>NZ_RRCO01000001.1 GCF_003862475.1 Lachnoanaerobaculum gingivalis
TTTCATCAAGTGAAAAATGCATCTGAAATCTCATCGATTATTATTAAAATAATCAAGTTATTTTCAGGGTTGTGTGTACTGTTTAATCTTAAATTATCAAGGTTCATATCGCTTCGCTGTTTGAAACAGCTTAGCTATTATATCAAGCTTATTTCATCTTGTCAACAACTTTTTTAAAAAGTTGTTTCAGATTATTCCAAGCTATTTTTGCTCTTTTCAAGCAACTCAGATATAATATCATCAATTCAACATCTTGTCAACTACAATTTAAATTATTTTTAAGTTATTCTGACGTTTGAATTAAGTCCTCTGCAAAAGCAGTGTATTTATTATACTTTTTCATATTTCCAAAGTCAAGTTACTTTTTTTAAAAAATTACAAAAAAACAGCTACAGTTTCGAATTCATTTTTATATTCCAAACTGTAGCCGTCTCAGATTTATAAAAGCGGTTTACTACTCTTTCAAAAGATAATCATTATTTATAACTTTCATAGACAGCGGACCTGCTATGGTATTCGAATACACAGCTTCAATCGGTCTTATTACGATACCTTCCTTATTCTTCCCTGAAGCATACTTTCCCTTCGCTCTCTCCAAAAGTTCATCAACACTTTTATACTTAAACTCTTCTTCCACTTCCTCTACAGGCACCATATTTAAACCCAGAAGCTTGCATATCTCCTCAGTCTTATACATGGAAAGTCTTGTATTGGTTTTCATATCTGTTACTGTAAATACATACCACTCAGGTTCTGTCAGCTTCAACCTGTTTTTTTGAATACCCGGTCCGCAAAATTCACCCTGAATTGCTATATTATCAAGATTATTTTCTTTTAATCTCTCTTCTATACTATGCTTATGTGCATATTTCCACATATCACATTTATCATCATCTGCATATTCATAGTTTCTTCCGCATACACCGAAATGATCGCCGCTCTTATACATTGTCACACTGCATCCGTCCATTTTGGTAGTTATGTAATATCCCTTTACAGATTTAAACTCCTCTATTAACTCAGGATATGACTGCACTCTAAGCTCGTCGGTTTTTGAGATTTCACTCGGAAACTCTGCAATAACAGTACCGTCATTGCTTACTCTCTCCTCTATCTCCCATTTCCTTATTCCAAGAAGTTCGGTTACATCATCACCTATTTCATATTTACCTTCAGGAAGTATTTCTAAAGGTTGTACCAATCCCTGTGATATCTGTCCTCTGAATTTCATGGTTTTCAGCCTGAATCCTGCTCCCATTATTTCATTCTCTTTAAAGCTGCTTGCTCGGAGGAATTCAAAAAGTTCGCATACAGGAAGGAATGAATCCACTTCCATATATACACATTTATCCCCTATACTGAATTGACCTTTGTTAGCTACACATTGCCACCCCAATACATGTACACATTCTATCTTTTCAGCACCCTCTATAGGCGTGATATTATGTACATACTGTATGGATGCCAGTTTTCTTTTTCCCATTTTTCACCTCAACAAAATAAAACTTTTCTTTATACTCATTCTATCATAAATATTTCCGTTTTTCATTATACTTGTAGTATACTTCCCTTTTCAGGTGGAAATATCGGTGAAACAATATCAATATCCGGATTCATTTCCTTTATCGTTTTCATTATAAACTCTGACTTAAAGACTCCTCCTATATAACTTAACTTTATTTTATTATCGAATTTTTTACTTAGTGCTTTTATATGTAGGGTTATTTCTCTTGCCGCTTTTTCAAATATAATCTTTATACTTTCACAGCTATAGATATATTTTGATACCTCCGCTGCAAGACCTGCTATATGTTCTCTTGTGAAATCGCTCGTTGCTATATCATTGACACTATTCATCTTAAAATATTCAAGTACCAGATCATATATCTTGCTTTTTTTATTTCTTCCGTCAGATTCTTTTAAAGCTTTTGATATAATCTCTCTGCCTATGCTGTATGCACTGCCCTCGTCACCATACCTGTATCCGAATCCGCCACACCTGTATGTATTCTCACCTATCTTTGCAAGTCCTATACTTCCGGTACCTGCAATTATAAGTATTCCGTCATCTCCTCCAAGTGCACCGAGCATTGCGGCGTAGGCATCAGAATAGAGCCTAAACTCTTTAAATACTGACGAAAACTCATCTTCAAGCTTTTTTCTGTAATCCTTATTTATACCATATCCGCCAAGGCCTGCTCCCACCTTTAAATCATAATCACAGTCTTTTATATTAATAAGCAGCTTTTCTCTCGCCTCGGTAAGAATAGATACCGCTTCTTTAAAACTTGTCTGTGCAGGGTGGATTGTAGGCATTAAAACAGATGCTATACTGTTTTTATCACTGTCAAACAGTATAAAATTTGTCTTGGTTCCTCCACCGTCTATTCCGATGTAATAAGTATTTTTCATCATACTTCCTTTGATTCCTTCATTGCAAACTTCTGCCATGGCCTTATATAATCAAGCAAAAACAGCTCATCTTTATCAATATGCCCGACCACGGAGCTCATTCCCGAATTTCCCATATCGCTTAGAGCAATCTGCAGTTCTCCCGCATAATGACCGTAAAGTGAGCTTTCAATTATAATATCACCTCTTTTTATAGGTGCAGGATTTATCACTTCAAACTTTTCGCCCTTATACTTTACCCTTGAAGCTGTCGATCTGATAAAATTATCCGATTTATCGCCTCTGTTAAAATGCATTTCTTTTAAAACTATAGTTCTTTCAAGTTTTGGAAGCTCAGGTAGTAATTCCACATCAAAGCAAACTCTGTCAAGTGGAATGCTTTTTATCTTTTCAATTTCTTCATCCGTCGGATAGCAGTTTGAAATAATGATATCGTCAATGTCATACATTGCAATCATATGCTTTAATTGCTTATCAATACTCATATTTCTGTGCATTTCTAAAGTCGGAAGACCGAAATCTGTAGGCCATGGACCAAATGATCCTTCACTTCTTGTGGTAATAAATGCCGCAGTATTCAAGCCATATTTTTTAAATCTTTTTGTACAGCTTTTAAAGAAATCAAGTCCAAGTCCGCTGTAATTATGCGGATAAAAGTTATGACAACCGTATAGATTGTATCTGTTCGGCTCATAATTCATTATCGTATCAATAGTTGAAACATCGTTTGACATATTTATCTCTATCTTAAGACCATATTCGTTGAAAGTCATCAAAGACTCTTCCAATCCTGTAAATCCTATGTCAAGTCTCAGACCGTCAGCACCTATTTCCTTGAAGAAAGTAAGGTCCTTATAAGAAATATCAAGCTTACTAAAAACCGCCGGTGATACATCCACTATTATTTCAAACCCCAGACTTTTTGCATAAAGGTTAATTTCTCTAAAATCATGTATTATCTCTTCTTTTGATTTATTCACTGATAAAAGACATGAGAAAATACGAGAAAAGCCGGAAAATCCGGCTTTCTTAATATATTCAATAATATTTTCCACACTGTCTTTTTCAGGATAAATTGATATCCCAAGTCTACGCATAACTCTCCTTTATATTGTTACGTAAAATATTATGCAGCAACATCACTTTCTTCCTGCTTCTTTAAATCAGCATCATACTTGTTAAAGAACGGAAGGTAAATAAGTATTGAAAGAATTATCAAAAGTACATTTAATATAAGTGCTCTGATATCTCCGTTTGTTGCAAGGAATGCGCCTATAGGTCCCGGCAAAGTCCAAGGCACTGATGCCACCACCCTGTTTACAAGTCCAAGCTCTGTTGCAATCCATGCAATTACAGCACAAATAATAGGATTTAAAACAAAAGGTATCAAAAGTACAGGGTTAAGGATTATAGGGCATCCGAAAATCATCGGTTCGTTAATATTAAATAATGCCGGTACAAATGCTACCTTACCAAGTGTCTTGCCATACTGTGATCTTGATCTTAAAAGCAACAAAATTGCAAGTCCTATAGTTGTTCCTGAACCTCCGATGTAAATAAACCACTGATAGAAAGGCTCCGGAGCAATATTAGGAATAGCCATTCCTGCCGCAAATGCATTTGAGTTCTGCTCAAGAAGCATTAACCAAACAGGTCTTGTAAGACTTCCTACTACACTGCTTCCATGTATACCGAAGCACCAGAAAAATGAATCCAGGAATGTAAGAAGCAATACTGAAGGAAGTGTATCCGCAACATTTACTATAGGTCTGATAATAGAACCTACGATATCATGAACCTTTATACCGAGCCACATTGTGACTGTTGAGAAAAGAAGAAGAATGATAACTGTAGGTGTAAGTGCTTCAAAACTTCTTGCAACAGATGCAGGAACCTGCTCAGGCATTCTGATTTTGAATCCTGACTTTTGTGTAAACCTGTAAATCTCCACAGCAATAAATGCTGAAATAATACCTACAAACATACCGTCCGAACCTATATATGACATTTTAAGATGCCATCCGTCAGGAATAGCCTTGATATAATCCGCCAAAGCCTGATTGTTTGCAGCAAGGCTTTGAATTTCTTCACTTGCCTCAGGAAGTGATACAGGTACAACTGTCAACAAAAACGCAAGCTCTGAAAGAATAGCTCCTGAAAGTCCGTCCAAGTCATAACTCTTAGCCAATGAAAATCCTATTCCGAATACTGCATACAATGTCATAATATACATTGCCATACGATACGGAAGCAGGATTCTACCTGCATTAGCCTTAATAAACTGTGCAATACCCCAGCTTGCCGGCATCTGGTTCGGTAAGAACGCAATTACCAGGAAAAGTGAACTTACTACTACAATCGGCAAAGTAGCGATAATACCGTCTCTTATAGCTCGCAAATGCCTTTGTTCACTGAGTTTTGCCATTGGTGTACTTAGATTCTTATCTAAGAATGCAGCAATTTTGTCAAACATTTTAATTACCTCCTGTTAACCCTTTCATCTGTGTATAAAGCTTAGGTCCACCCAGTGGTGAATAAGCCATAGGTTCAATAAGTGCACATGGAATATTCTGTGTATCTGCCGCAGCCTTGATATTATCAAATCTATGGCGAATTTGTGGTGCAACCATTACACAATTCCAACCGTTCTTTACCTCGTCATCAACAGCCTGAGTTCCTATTGCAAGAACTTCAATATTTTCACCATGCTTTTCAGCCTCTTTCTTCAAGGCATTTACGGCAATGGTTGATGACATACCGCCCGAACAAACAAATAATACCTTCATATATTACCTTCTTTCTAAACCCGATTTTGTATGAAATCGAATTTTAATATTTTTCAATAAATATTTTTTAATCACTTATTATTTTTAAGCAATTTCTTTATCGTTGCACTGACATCAAGATTATTATTTTCCAAAGTTTCCTTAGCCTCATCGGCAGTCACAGATGCGATTCCCATAACTATGGCAACTTTGACATCATATCCTGATTCTTCCAAAAGCTTTTTTGATGTATCCTTATCTATTCCTGTAGCTTCACTTATTATATTCAAAGCCCTTACTCTAAGCTTTTCATTGGTTGTAGCCACATCTACCATAAGGTTTTGATATACCTTGCCTATCTTTACCATTGTAGTTGTGGAAATCATATTAAGGACCATCTTTTGTGCCGTACCGGCTTTCATTCTGGTTGAACCCGTTATCGCCTCGGCTCCTACAACCACTTCTATTTTTGCATCCGCATAATCGGATATCCCGGCTCCCTGTACACAGCTGACAGCTACCGTTTTACTACCCAGACTTCTTGCATACTCAAGGCCACCTATTACATAAGGAGTTCTACCGCTTGCTGCAAGTCCTACCAAAGTATCCCTTTCGTCAAGTTTAAGTTCCTTTAAATCATTAACGGCAAGTTCTTTGGAATCCTCCGCACCTTCAACAGCTTTTCTCATGGCCTTGTCACCTCCTGCCATGATACCTATCACCATATCAAAAGGTACTCCGTAAGTCGGTGGACATTCACTGGCATCCAGAATTCCAAGTCTGCCGGATGTCCCGGCACCGATATAAATAAGTCTGCCACCTCTTTTTATACTTTTTACTGCAAAGTCCACCGCCTTTCCGATTTCCGGAATAACAGGCTCCACACAGTCTGCAACTTTTTTATCCTCTTGATTTATTTTCTCAATGATTTCTACTGTGGAAAGTTCGTCAAGATTCATCGTGTTAATATTTCTTTTTTCAGTATCCAATCTATCGAGACTTAACACTTTCTCTCTCCTTTTCTATATAATCCTTGTAGAATTCAAAACTTTTCTTTTTATATCTTTTATAGCTTCCGTTTCCAAGATTGTCGGCATCGACATATACAACACCATATCTCTTACTCATTTCCAAAGAACCGGCCGATACAATATCTATAATTCCCCAAAGCAAATATGCCAGACATTCCACTCCGTCATCGATTGCCAGCTTTATCTGTTCAAAATGGTCTTTCAGATATTCTATCCTATAATCATCATTTATAATATTACCTTCCAAAAGTACATCATTGTATCCGAAACTGTTTTCAGTAATCATTACAGGCTTTTTGTATCTGTCATAAATCTTGTTCATGGAAATTCTTATTCCGACAGGATCAATCTGCCATCCCCATTCATTTGCTTTTAAATAAGGATTCTTTGTACTTACAACAAGATTTCCCGCTGTTTTTTCCATTTCTTTTGATGCACATACATTTGACTGATAGTATGAAAATCCGACAAAATCTGCCGTATTATTCCTTAACAGCTCTTCATCTCCCGGTAGAAACTCCACTTTCACATTATTATCTCTAAAATACTTTTTCATGTAATACGGATACTCTCCGCCTGCCAATACATCTGTAAAGAACCATTGATTCACCTGTTCATATTGAAGTGTCTTTAACTGATCGAAAGGATTACATGAATATCCGTAATAGCAAAAACATGCTGCCATACATCCGAAACTTGCATCAAGCATTTTTCTTCCAAGCTCTATAACCTTTGTCGAAGCTATAAACTGATTGTGCAGTCCTGCAAATATGTCATTTAAATCGTATCCGCTTCCTTCTTTATTTTCATCTCTGAGAAGTCCAAGTCCGTTGAAAGGACTGAAAAAACCGGTATTTATCTCATTGAAAGGTACTACATAATCCAAGTACTTCCCGAATCTTTCAAATATTACTTTTGCATATTTTAAATACAAATCGACAAGCTTTCTGTTTTTCCAACCGCCATATTTTTCAACCAGTGCAAGCGGTAGCGCATAATGTGTAAGACTGAGATATATCTTAATACCCTTTTCTTTTAATTTTTTAAGAATATCCCCGTACATATTAAGAGCATCTTCATTCGGTTCTTCTTCTTCACCTGTCGGGAAAATTCTTGACCAGGCAATGGAAATTCTGTATATATCTATCCCAAGTTCAGATAAATACTCTATATCTTCATCAATATGGGCAAGCCCTTCACTTCCCCTTCTTCCCGGGAAGAAGTCACCGTCTTTCGGATTTTTTGCTCTTTCTATATCGGCTTTTGTTAAAAGTCTTGTAGAGGTAGTCGCATTATCTGTTCGCTTTATATATCTTCTGCAGTCTTGAGTATCCATACCCTTATCAAAAAGAGTAAACCCTCCTTCATATTGGCTTGAGGCACTTGCACCTCCCCATAGCATTCTCATTTTTTTACTTCCTTTAACAAAATCATTCTCTAAGCTTCTTTATCAAATCTCTTGTAGCTTCAATATCTTCAAGAACTTCAGGATAATGTCTGTGTGATATTGCAAGATAAATCATATCAAGTAAAGTAAGCGTTGTATTACGACTTGAAATTGCTCCAAGTCTCAACTCTCTCTCATCATGCGGAACACGAAGAGTTATATCACAGATTTTAGACAATTCATTCTTTCCGAAACAACAAATACCTATTGTCTTTGCCCCTGCTCTTTTTGCAATTTCGGCCACCAAAACAGTCTCCTTTGTATTTCCGCTATAACTTATGCAGACACAGGCATCTTCTTTTTTAATAAAATTCAAATTAACAAGTTGCAAATGTATATCATTATTAAATACAACATCCTTACCTATTCTTGATAGCTTATAATTTACATCGTAACAAACTATACCGCTGGCCCCTACTCCGAACAGATATATTTTCCTTGCATTATCTATTGCATCTATCGCCTCTTCAATAAGGCTTATATCCATCAGCGCATAAAGTTTTTCAATACTGTTAATAAGATTTATCTTATTTTTTTCAATAATATCTTCAAGTTCGTCTTCGGGATGTATTATCTCACAACCTGTATAATCTTTATCCGAATCCAAATCTGCGGCCAATGCCAGCTTAAGCTGTTGAATACCGTCAAATTCCAGACTTTTTACAAATCTGATGACTGTAGCCGGTGATGTCTTCGTTATTGCCGCAATTGATTGTGTACTTAGATTTATAGCATCTTTATAATTATCTATAAAATAATCCGCCACTCTTTGTTCCGACTTGGTCAATTTTGAATATTCCTCTTTGATTTGCAATACTATATCCAATGTATTACCTCCAAATTTTATGGAACTCCTATATCAGTGTTATATTTTCTTTTTTATTTCCTCTATTTCCGTCTTAAGATCTGCTATTGTTTTATAGAGTGAAATCATCTCCTCCGCCAACTCCTCAGCTACATTCGCCATTGTAAGGTGGTCTTGTGAATGTATCAGAATAATATTTACAGGAACCTGCTCACCTCCGGCTTCCTTTGCAATCATATCGGTCTGTAATTCATGAGCCTGTAAAAGTCTTTGATTCGCCTCTTTAAGCTTTTCATTTGCAGATTCAAAGTCGCCTTTTCTTGCATCACAGATGGCATCCATCGAATACCCCTTACTGTCCCCTGCTGTAGCGATTATTTCAAAAGAAATCTGATAATCTTCTTCTCTCATAAAACTCCTATCATTCGCAAAATTATAAAATATTATTTCATTAAATATTTTATTTTATGGAATATTGTTTCTAGCCTTATTTAATCATATTCATACCTTTTTGTCAATGAAATATTAATAATTAAAGTATATAATCAGTCTCCTCAAACTTTATAAACTCTTTAATCTCCCCATGCTTACCTATAATTTTCTCCATCCACACCATATGATACCATCTACCGAATTTATGTCCGCAGTTTTCAAATTTTCCAACCATTCTAAACCCGATATGTTCATGAAACTGTACACTGTTATTATTTAAATATTCATCCTCTTTATCCACATAACCGATACACGAATATAAATTTGTTATATTCTGCGCCTTTGCTATATCCTCCAAGACAGAGTATAATTTTTTGCCTATACCCATTTTCTTCTTATCCGGATTTAGGTATATGGTAGTCTCTGCACTTAATTCATAAGCCTTTCTCCCTACAAATGAATGCAAATAGGCATATCCCAGTATTTCATCATCCTTACAGGCAACAATAAACGGATAGCTTTTTAAAACCTCTTCTATTCTTAATTTAAACTCTTCCTCACTTGGTACTTCTGTTTCAAATGATATTGCCGTATCCGTTACATAATATGCATATATTTTGAGCAGCTCTTTAGCATCCTCAGGATTTGCCGATCTTATAGAAATATCATCAATCATCTTCTTCAGCCTCTTCTTCAGTTGTAAAATTGCTTGAATCAAAATGTAAGAATTTTTGCAAATATTTATTTGCTCCGTAGACCATTATATCCTGATCATTTTCAAACTTTGTCTGTGGAGTAATAGTCATATACCAGTTCTCACCTTTTTTTATTCCCATAATATTAACTTTGTATTTTTTCCTTATATCCAGCTCCAATACTGTTTTTCCCTCCCAGCTTTTAGGCACCTTACATTCAAATATAGAGTTTTCTCCGGGCAATTCAATATAATTTGAAATATTATTTGAGCTGTATCTTATAGCGGCCCATTCCGCCAACTGCCTTTCAGGATATACCACTTCATTTGCTCCGTTTCTAAGTAAAAACTTAGCCTGTGTATCTCTGGATGCTCTGGATACCACATATTTTGCACCACATTCACTAAGCAGCGATGTGGTTTCCAAAGAAGTTTGAAAATCATCACCTATGGCTACAAAACAGGTGTCAAAATTACTTACACCGATTGATTTTATAAAATCCTTCTTTGTACTGTCTCCTATCATTGAATTTAAAGTATAAGGCAATACCGGTTCTATACAGTCCTCATTTCTGTCTACAGCCATTACATCATATCCCATTTCATACAACTTTTTACATAAATGTCGTCCATATCTTCCGACACCAATTACCAAAAAACTCTTCATAATTCACCTCTATAAAATTTATCCTACCGCTACCTGATCCTTAGGGTATCTTGCATTCCCGTTCTTTTTTGGAGTAACTGCCGCAAATATAAGTGTTATACCTCCGACTCTACCGATATACATCATACATATCAACAATATTTTTGAAATAATTCCAAGATGTGGTGTAATACCCAAAGTCAGTCCTACCGTTGCAACAGCAGATGCACACTCAAACATTGTTTCTTTAAGCGAAAATCCTTCTATTCCGCTTATAATCATTGATCCGACTATAAATAAAAATATATCCAAAGCAAATACCGCAACGGCATTCTTTATTATATCCGGTTCAATCCTTTTCTTAAATACCGCTACCTCTTTGTCCTGCTTTAAAACAGAACACATTGTAGCAACTAAAATAAAAATTGTAGTCAGCTTGATACCGCCTGCTGTAGATCCCGATCCTCCACCTATCAACATCAAAATAATCGTCATTGCTATACCGTTGTCGCTAAACTTCGTATAATCTATAGTATTAAATCCTGCGGTCCTTGGTGTAACCGCCTGAAATAAACTTGACAGCACTCTTGTCTTGATGTCCAATCCGCTAAACTCTGTAAAGAAAAACAGTATAGACGGAAACAATACCAAAATAAATGTCATTGTAAGCACTATCTTAGTTTGAGTGGAATATCTTTTTATATCAAACCTGTAATCAACTATATCCTTCCATATAAGAAAACCCAGACCTCCTATCAGTATCAATAACATTATTGTTATATTTATCATTATATCGGATTGATACTTTGTCAAAGATGAAAATTTGCTTACATCACCCATCAAATCAAAACCTGCATTACAAAATGCAGATATAGAATGAAATACAGAATAATATATTCCCTTTGTTATCCCAAAATCTTTCATAAACCTTGGGAACATAAGGAGTGCACCAATCATCTCTATAATAATAGTCGCTTTAAATATAAAACTTGTAAGTCTGATAATACCGCCAATTTGCGGTGCTGAAAGTGCGCTTTGTAATGTGGCTCTGTCTCTTAGTCCTATTTTTTTGCCTGTAACCTGAGTAAATACGGTTAACATCGTTACCACACCGAGTCCTCCGCATTGTATCATAGCTATTATTATAATTTTCCCAAATACCGACCAATGTGTAGCGGTGTCATATACTATAAGGCCTGTAACACAGCTTGCGCTGGTTGCGGTAAACAGGGCATCTATAAAAGGTGTAAATTCCCTGCTTCTTGATGAAATAGGCAAACTTAGAATACTTGCCCCTAAAAATATCATAATAATAAATCCAAACATAATAATTCTGGCACTGCTAAATTGTTTTAAAACTTTTCTCTTTATTTCTCTCATTTTCACTTACATAAAAATCCCCTACATTAAGTAAGGGATTTTTGAATACTTATTTTACTTATACCGGATATGCTCCTGCTTCTTTGTCTGCTTTAGTCATATCCACTTTTGTCTTTTGTGCTGCTCTGTACTCAAAGAACTCCTCTGCAACCTTTGGGAAAAGTGCATATGTAAGCACATCTTCATCCTGCTCTTTCCACTTTGCAACCTGCTTCTCAAACTCAGGAAGCTGTGGTGCAATAAGATCTGCCGGTCTGCATGTAATAGGCTTCTCATCACCTATTATCTTCTTTTGCACTTCCTTATTGAAAGGTTTGATAGTCTGACCGAATTCTCCAAGCATTATCTTCTTTGATTCCTTTGGAACCAACTTATATCTCTCACCTGAGAGCACATTCATAACCGCCTGTGTACCTACTATCTGTGATGAAGGTGTAACAAGTGGCGGTTCTCCGAAGTCTTTTCTAACTCTTGGAATCTCCTCCAAAACTTCTCTGTACTTATCTTCCTTACCTGCTTCTTTTAACTGATTTATAAGGTTTGAAAGCATTCCTCCCGGAACCTGGTATTTTAAAGTATTGATATTTACTCCAAGTACCTTAGGATTAAGTAATCCGCTCTTTATAAATTCTTCTCTTATCGGACGGAAATAGTCTGCTATTTCAGAAAGTAAGTTGATATCAAGACCTGTATCATATGGTGTTCCTCTGAAAGTCTCTACCATTACTTCTGTTGCAGGTTGTGAAGTTCCAAGTGCAAGAGGTGAAATAGCTGTATCAATTATATCACATCCCGACTCTACCGCCTTTAAAAGAGTCATAGACGCCAAACCTGCTGTATAGTGAGTATGAAGTTCTATAGGTAACTTTGTAGATTCCTTAAGGCTTGTGATAAGTTCCTCTGCCGCATATGGTGTTAAAAGTCCCGCCATATCCTTTACACAGAGAGAATCTGCACCCATGTCCTCAATTCTCTTTGCAATATCTTTCCAATAATCAAGTGTGTATGCATCGCCCAAAGTATAGCAAAGAGCTATTTGAACTTCAGCATTCTTTTCTTTATTTGCCGCATCAACGGCTGTCTTTAAGTTTCTGATATCATTTAATGCATCAAAGATACGAATTATATCAATACCGTTTGCAACCGACTTTTGAACGAAGTACTCTACAACATCATCTGCATAATGATTGTATCCAAGGATATTCTGTCCTCTAAAGAGCATCTGAAGTTTAGTGTTTTTGAATCCGTCTTTAAACTTACGAAGTCTCTCCCACGGATCTTCATGTAAGAATCTGAGTGAAGCGTCAAATGTAGCACCACCCCAACATTCTACAGCTCTGTAGCCTACTTTATCCATTTTATCTATTATAGGAAGCATCTGTTCTGTAGTCATTCTTGTTGCTACCAAAGATTGATGTGCATCACGTAGCACGGTCTCAACTATCTGAACAGGCTTTTTCTGAATTTCTGCCATAATCCCTCCTTATACTATTCCAAATATTGCCATAAAGGTTCCCGCCGCTACAGCCGTACCGATAACACCTGCTACATTAGGTCCCATAGCATGCATCAAAAGGAAGTTTGTAGGATCATATTCCGCACCAACCTTTTGTGAAACTCTGGCTGCCATCGGCACTGCCGAAACACCTGCCGAACCGATAAGCGGATTTACTTTACCGCCGGTAACCTTACACATTATCTTACCGAATATTACGCCTGCCCAGGTGCCGAAAGCAAAAGCTATAAGTCCGAGAGCTACAATCTTTAAAGTTGTAACTTTAAGGAATGCCTCCGCACTTGTTGTAGCACCCACACTGGTTCCAAGTAAGATAACAACAATATACATCATTGCATTTGCGGCTGTCTCTGTAAGTTGCTTTACAACACCACTCTCTTTAAAGAGGTTTCCAAGCATCAGCATACCTACCAAAGGTGCTGTAGTAGGAAGTATAAGACATACCACTACTGTAACTATTATAGGGAAAAGTATCTTCTCAAGCTGTGATACAGGACGAAGCTGCTCCATCTTGATTCTCTTCTCTTCATCAGTTGTAAAGAATTTCATAATAGGCGGCTGTATAATAGGTACTAAGGCCATATATGAATATGCCGCTACGGCTATAGGTCCAAGGTATTCAGTCTGTCCAAGCTTTCCTGCAAGGAAGATTGAAGTAGGACCGTCCGCTCCACCTATAATAGATATTGCCGCTGCCGCTTTATCATTGAATCCCATAAATATTGCTATAAAATAAGCTGCATAAATTCCAAACTGTGCCGCTGCACCAAGTAGGAATGATTTCGGATTTGCAATAAGCGGACCGAAGTCGGTCTGTGCACCTACACCCATGAATATAAGTGAAGGCAATATACTCCATTCATCCAATACATAGAAATAGTGAAGTAAACCTCCCACACCGTTTGCTGAATTCTCAGGTCTAAGCATTATATCCGGGTAGATATTTACAAGTAACATACCGAAAGCAATCGGAACCAGCAAAAGAGGCTCAAATCCCTTTTTGATTGCCAAATACAGGAATATAAAGGCAACAAAAATCATTATCAAATTGCCAAAGGTAAGATTCATGAATGCGGTCTGAGCAATCAAATTGGATAATGTATTTAATATATAATCCATTTTTTCTCCCTCCGGATATTAGTTGATTGTTACAAGAGTTTGATTGGTTTCAACACTGTCTCCAACATTTACATTTATACTTGCTATTGTACCGTCCTCAAGTGCCACTATATCATTTTCCATCTTCATAGCTTCGAGTACAGCTACTACTTCACCTTTTTTAACTGCCTGATTAAGGCTTACCTTGATACCAAGGATCTTTCCGCTCATAGGTGCAACAACCTTTACTCTACCTTCGCTTCCACTTGCAGCAGGTGCCGCCGCCTTAGCAACAGGTGCAACCGGTGTAGATGCTACAGGTGTAACAGGAGCACTTGCTCCTCCTCTTTCCTCAACAGAAACTTCATATGATTTGCCATTTACTGTAATAGTATAATTCTTCATTTTTCCCTCCACTATCTTTTAACTCTCTTTATTGAACGAACAATAAGATTTGATGCATCTGTATTGCTAAACTCCGCTATAGCTGCCGTTATTACCGCTACCAGCTCCAAATCATCCTCAAGATTTTCAGGCTCATTTACAGTAGCCACCTCGATTACAGGTTCTTCCTTAGCCTTTGCTTTTAATTTATTTTCAAATACACTTATATACTTAAACAAGCTTATAAGGAATGATATAAAAATCAATATAATAAATACCGTTCCCATACCGAGAACTGTATTAAGTGCGGCCTTTTCCATATTTTCAATAACACTGTACTTAGGTGTGATTGAAAATACCGCTACCTGATTTGTCTTACTGTCAAAACCGAGTGTCATCTCGGATTTTCTGTTTTTACCGGAATAATTTACCTTAACAACATAATTGCCTTCTGAAGCTGAGACTTTTGTATCATCAATACCTACAAGATCTCCGACAAGTTCTTTTGTTGATTTAAAGTTTTTTACACCTTCGGCAAAAGCCGTCTGACCGTTTTGCTCTACACTCTCAATTACCTGATCAAGCTCCGCATCATCCATTTTATAAAGCTGGTTCAATAAACTTTCAGCCTGTACCGGAAGCTGATTTGAAACCTCCTCAGGTATTGAACTCTCAGAGTCGGCCTTTTTACCGCATGCACTAAGTGCCAACATGGCAATCATAAACAGACTTAAGATTAAATACTTTATTCTCTTTTTCATGATTCACCTCTAAATTGATCCATGTTTCTTATATGGACGATCTTCTTTCTTTGTAAAAAGCATTTCAAAGGCTGCCAACAATCTCTTTCTTGTATCAGCTACTGCGATGATATCATCTACATAACCTCTTCTTGCAGCATATACCGCTGAATTTTGCAAATTCTCATACTCTCTTGTTTTCTGATCAAGAGTCGCTTTAATATTCTCACTTGAATCAATTTCTTTAGAATATATTATCTTTACAGCCTCACTTGCATTCATCATTCCCATCTTTGCATTTTCCCATGCAAAGACAATGTCTGCACCTATTGATTTTGAATTCATTGAAAGTGAAGCACTTCCATAAGCGTCACCCACTATAAGGCTAACCTTTGGAACAGTTGCATTTGCATATGCATATGTGAGTTTTGCACCTGCCTTAGGCATTCTCTTCTCACTGCATTTTGTAGCTCTGTATCCCTTTACATCTACTAATGTAAGAACCGGAATATTGAAAGCATCACAGAATTCAACAAAACCTGCCGCCTTATCACTTCCTTGATGAGAGAGAACATTTTCAAACTCATCTGCAATCTCGCCGTTCTCATCATAAAGTGCTCTTCTGTTAGCTACTACACCTACAGTGTTACCGTTTAATCTGATAAATCCTGTAAACATCTCTCTTGCAAAGTTTTTCTTTACTTCAAGCACATATCCGCTGTCTGAAATAATATTAAGTGCAAGTGTGGGATCGCTTATTCTTCCCTCAAGCTCAGGTGTAAGTCTGTTTAAATCATCTGTGCACTCGATATATGACATATCATCTTCATTATTTGCAGGAAGAACTGAAATGAGCTCTCTTATTCCTGAAATAATTTCAGACTCGGTTCCTATAAAATCAACCAAACCTGTAGATTCCGATTGGAACTTGGCACTTGAAAAATCATTCTTATCCTGTGAATTTCCGTTTATAGCATTTGGAGAATTTACAAAGACTTTTGCCTTATCCTGCTCCATAAATACAAAATCACTGAGTCCGTTGCTTATTGCCATTCCACCGCCACTCAGACCGAATACCGCCTGTATCTGCGGAATAACACCGCTTGCTTTTGTTTGTGCTAAATATATTTTTCCAAAGGCATCCAATGCATCAAAAGACTCTTCCAGCCTAAGACCCGCACAATCAACAAGCCCTACTACAGGTGCTCCCATCTTCATTGCCATATCATATAGTGCAACAATCTTCTTTGCATGCATTTCTCCTATTGAGCCGCCAAGCACTGAAGGATCCTGACTGTACACATATACCAGACTGTCGTTAATCGTACCGTAACCGGTCAAAACCCCATCCTTTGGAGTCTCCTTGTCAGATAGATTAAAATCTGTGTTCCTTGAACTTATATATGAGCCAATTTCCACAAAACTTCCGGTATCGAGCAAATCTTCAATTCGTTTCATAGCAGAAACTCCTATTTGAGCCATATACAAACCTCCGTATTAATTAATAAGTTGTTGTAATTAAAGTATATTTTAATCACTATAATATTATATTTTTCCTGTAAAATATAATATTGATAAAATTGTTAAATACAAAACAATCTTAAACTATTTTATAATGAAACTACTAAAAAAACAAGTGGATAAAACTGAAAATCACATTCATTTTAATAATAATTGTATAGTGAAAAAGGGGGCACTATGCCCCCAAAAAATTATATATTTTTTATTATGTTTTTAACCAGTGACTCGAATATATGAGAAACCTTATTTGCAGCCTCGGAAACCTCTTCATGGCTGAGAGGTTGATCTAAGATACCTGCCGCCATATTTGTAAAGCATGAAATACCGCAGATTTCTATTCCCATATGATTTGCAGCCACAGCCTCTATCGCAGTGGACATACCCACAGCATCGGCACCAAGTAATCTTGCAAGTTTTACCTCGGCAGGTGTCTCATATGCCGGACCGCTAAATTGCATGTATACACCTTCTCTTAAAGTAACTCCCACTTCCTTAGCTGACTTTCTGACCACATCCTGAAGTCTCTTTGAATAAACATTACTCATATCGGGAAATCTTGTTCCGAACTCACTTATATTTTCACCTATAAGCGGTGAAGGTACTATAGTTGATATATGATCTGTAATCATCATCAAATCACCCGGTTTATATGAAGTGTTTACTGCGCCTGCCGCATTTGTAAGAATTAACTTCTTTGCTCCAAGCATTATCATAAGTCTTGTAGGAAGTACAACATCTGTTACAGGATAGCCCTCATAATAGTGAACTCTTCCCTTCATGATAACAGTCTTTACACCCTCAACCGTACCGAAAAGAAATCTTCCGTCATGTCCGGCTACAGTCGATACAGGAAATCCCTCAATACTTGAGTATGGGATCTCACATTCAACTTCCATATGCTTTGCAAACTCACCAAGACCTGAGCCCAGTACCAAAGCAACTTCAGGTGTAAAATCTGTAACTGTTCTGATATAATCATAGCTCTTTTTTACTTTTTCAAAAACCGGATTCATATAACCTCCATTATAGCTTATCTAATATACTGTAGCCTATTGTATTTTCAGGCATCTTCAGTCCGAAGTTGTCCACTATACTCGCACCGATTACTGCAAATGTATCGGTTGTATCAAGTAATTTTCCGCCGTCAAATTTCTTTGAATATGACATAAAGAATACGGCCTCTCTTGTGTGGTCTGTTCCCGTATGTGTAGGATCGTTTCCATGATCTGCAGTGAGTATTAAAAGATCGTCATCATTCATCCTTTCCATAAACTCACCAAGCTTAACATCAAACTTTTCAATTTCTTTTGCATATCCTATCGGATTTCTTCTATGCCCCCATAGAGCATCAAAGTCAACAAGATTTGTAAAGCAAAGTCCTGTGAAATCTTGTGAAAGCATATCAATGGTCTGTTCCATACCATGCACACTTGAATCAGAATGATACGCCTTTGTAATTCCTTCTCCGACAAATATATCATTTATCTTTCCGATAGAAATAACTTCAAGTCCGTTATCCTTTAATACATTAAGTGCGGTTTGCCCGAAAGGCTTCAGAGCATAGTCATGTCTGTTTGAAGTTCTCTTAAATTCGCCTTTTTTCTTACCTACATAAGGTCTGGCAATTACTCTTCCTACCTTCCATTCGTCCTTCATTGTAAGTTCTCTTGCAATTTCACAGCATCTGTATAAGTTTTGCAGGTCGAATGTCTCTTCATTTCCACAGATTTGAAGTACCGAATCGGCAGATGTATACACTATCATTGCTCCGGTATTTATCTCTTCTTCCGCAAGTTCTTCAAGTATCTCTGTACCTGAAGCGGACTTGTTACCTATTACTCTCTTACCGCATCTTTTTTCAAGCTCATCTATAAGCTCCTTAGGAAAACCTGTATCAGTGAATGTTTGGAAAGGCTTTTCAATTCTAAGTCCCATCATTTCCCAATGACCTGTCATTGTATCCTTACCGTTACTCATCTCTTCCATTCTGCAAAATCTTCCAAGCGGTTTTTCCACTCCGGACTCCCCTTCTACAGGATGAAGATTGTACATTCCAAGCTTTTTTAAATTTGGAATATCAAGTTTTCCATAGCTTTTTACTATATGTCCGAAAGTATCTGTATTTGTATCACCAAATCTTTCGGCATCAGGCATTGCACCGATTCCCAAAGAATCCAGTACAACCACAAAAACTCTTTTATATTTTCTCATAAATAAAACCTTCCGGTCAAACAAACCTGTACACAATCAGATATTACCTTAATTTAATTCTTTTAAGAGCATATCTTTAATATTATCACTTGCAAAGGATACTTCTATTGCATTTCTTATTCCCTGAATAATATCAGAATCGGATATCATATTTCTTTCCTGTAAGAACAATATTTCATTTGTTATACTTGTGTTGCTGACCAATCTGTTGTCTGTATTGACCGTAGCAAGTATGCCCCTCTTTATATAATCGGCATATGGATAAGTTTCGTTTTTTCCTACCGCCTTTGTCTGATAATTACTTATAGGGCACATTTCTATACCGATTTGTCTGTCTTTAGCAAGTTTCAAAAGCCTTTCATCATTTCTCATCGCAATACCGTGTCCGATTCTCTTTGCACCGTATTCTATAGCGCCCTCTATATTTGACTTTGGTCCTGCCTCACCTGCATGAATAGTAAAATTCATACCCAAATCTGTTGCGTATTTAAACAGATCTTTAAACTCTCCTATTGGATGATTCGCTTCATCTCCTGCCAAATCAAGTCCTGCCACGCCAAAACCGTAGTATTCTCTTGCAACTTTAAACATAGCCTTACTCTCTTCAATATCATGATGTGTCATTGCACAGCATATAGCATTGCCATGAATATTAAAAAGTTTGCTTCCTTCATTAATTCCTGCTATTACAGCTTCTATCACATCCCCTGTCTTCATACTGTCTGAAACAGACAAAAGAGGGGCAAATCTTATTTCAATATATCTTACACCCTCAGCTGATGCCGACTTCATCACATCAACAGTAGCGGCCTTGATATTTTCTATTGTACTCATGGCTTCCAGCGGAATATCAAATTTTTCAAGATATTCCACCAGACTGTTACAATCCATACTGACTGAAAGCTCTTCCACGGTAAAAGTTCTTCCCAAAGCATTCTCTAAAAATGTCTTTGATAATGAACCGTCCAAATGGCAATGCAAATCAAGTTTGGGTAATTTTATAATATCTTCTTTATTCATATTAACCGTTAAACATCATAAAAGGCTGATTCCACTATCTTTATAGTAGCGCTTGTTCCAAGTCTGCTTGCACCTGCCTCAACCAATGCATTCGCAAACTCTTTATCATGAATTCCACCGCTTGCCTTTACTCCCATGTCCTTACCTACAGTTTCTCTCATAAGTTTAATATCATCTACTTTTGCACCTGCAGTAGAAAATCCTGTAGAAGTCTTTACAAAGTCGGCATTTGCCTCTTTTGAAAGCTCACATGCTTTAATCTTTTCTTCGTCAGTCAAAAGACAGGTCTCAATAATTACTTTTAAAAGAGCGTTTCCGCAAGCTTCTTTTACAGCCTTTATATCTTCCAGAACAACATCATAATCTTTATCTTTTAATGCACCGATATTTATAACCATATCTACCTCATCGGCACCGTCCATTACAGCAATCTTTGCTTCAAGCGCCTTTGCCCTTGTAGACATAGCGCCCAAAGGAAAGCCTACAACGGTACATATTTTAACATCACTTCCGTGAAGAAGTCCTGCAACATAAGGAACATAGTATGAATTTACACATACGGAGCAAAAGCTGTAAGCCATTGCCTCTTCACATACCTTTTTTACATCTTCCTTTGTTGCATCAGCCTTTAAAATTGTGTGATCGAATAATTTTGTTGCTAACATAATCCCCCTATCTTGCCTTTAAGAAAGGCTTACCATTTGCAGCCGGTACTCTTGTACTTCCTACTACAAATACAAGTGCAAGAATTGTTACTACATATGGAATCATTGAAACTAAATTCGGTGAAACAGCATTACCTGCTCCAAGCAGTGCCTTTATACCGTTACAAAGTCCGAAAAGTAAACATGCCTTAAATGCTCCCTGCGGCTTAAACTTACCGAAGATTACCGCCGCAATCGCAATAAATCCCTGCCCTACTATTACTGCAGGTCTGAACTGACTTACAGTTGCAAGTGTAACGAATGCTCCTCCAAGTCCTGCAAGAAATCCAGAAAGTATAACACAGATATATCTTGTCAGATATACATTAACTCCAAGAGTTGCACAAGCCTGAGGATGCTCACCTACAGCCCTAAGATGCATTCCGAACTTTGTTTTATAGAATACAAACCACACTACCAAAACTAAAATAAAACTTAAATATGCCACTGAATAAGTGGAAAAAACATTATAGCCGAATGAGCCTGACTTAAACACACCTTCAAACATCTTCGGAAGCTTTGCGGCTGTATCAAGTGCAGGTGAATCGGATGAATTGTCAAATATCGCCTTACATAAAAACACTGCAAGTCCCGGCCCTATAAAGTTTATTGCGGTACCTGATATAGTCTGGTCCGCTCCGAACTGTATACATGCAATTGCATGTATAACTCCCAGAACGGCGCCGCTAAGTCCGCCTGCAAAAAATCCTAACCATCCGTTTCCGCTAAAATATGCCACACATGCACCAATGAAGGCACCGATTGTCATCATACCTTCTATACCGATGTTTACCACACCGCTTCTCTCAGAAAAGCATGATCCCAGAGCCGCCAAAAGAAGAGGTGGTGTTGCTATCAATATTGCATTTATAAGAAGACCTAAATTCCTTATTAAAACGTCCATTATACCGCTCCCTTCTTTCCATGATTTAAGAATATATTTTTAAACAGGCTTGATATTGCTATAAACAAAATGATAATACCCATTATAATATCTACAACCTCTGCCGGAGCGTTTACCAAAGAGAGTTTACCGCCGCCGTATTTCATTGCACCGTAGAATATTCCGGCAAAAATACATGCAATAGGATTTGATGAAGCGATAAGCGCTACTGTAATACCTTGGAATCCGTATCCTTCCTGACCTGAGAACTGTGAAATTCTTCCGCTCATGCCCATAAGCTGTACGGCACCTCCTATACCTGCCAGTGCACCTGAAAATGCCATTGCCGTAAGGAATGATTTTCCTGTATCAATACCCGCATACTGTGCAGCCGTATTACTGAAACCTACAGCTCTAAGCTTAAACCCAAGCGTTGTTCTGTTTATAATAAACCATACAATTACGGCAAATATTATTGCAAGAATAAAACCGTAGTTTGTAGCTGACGCACCTGTAGCGGCTATAATTGATTTAGGAGCCAAAATTCTTGCTGTTTCCGCTATATCCTTTGTTGCCTCACCGCCACCGTCTTTATGGATAATACCAAGATTTACAACGAAGTTTGATAAATAGAAAGCTATCCAGTTAAACATAATATAGGATAAGACTTCATTTACACCTTTTTTGATCTTCAAAACTCCTACTATTGCTCCCCAGATACCGCCTGCAAGCGCAGCACCTATAAAGCAAAGCGGAACATGAATAATTGCAGGAGCCTTTATAAGTATACCTAAAACACAGGCTGTGAGTGAGCCTACTACAAATTGTCCCTCCGCACCTATATTAAAAACACCTGTTTTAAATGAAAATGCTACGCTGAGTCCTGTAAATATAAGAGGTGCCGCATAAATCAAACACCATACCATAAATTTCGGCTTACCGAAAACACCGTTGAATAGCTGTTTATACGCATCCAAAGGATTGATTTTTGCGATGCTTAAAAGTATGGCACCTACAATAAAGCCTATGACTATTGATATAAGAGTATAAAAAGCATTGCTTGAAAGTATACTGTTTTTCTTACTCATCCTTTTTTCCTCCCGCCATCAAAAGTCCAAGCTCCTTCTCATCGGCATCCTCGCCAAGAACTTCACCTGTTATCTGTCCGTCAAAAATTACCTCTATTCTGTCTGAAAGATTCATTATCTCATCAAGCTCAAAAGATACCAGCAATACCGCCTTATCTTTATTTCTTTGTTCCACCAGATACCTGTGAACAAACTCTATAGCTCCTACATCCAGACCTCTGGTAGGGTTTACCGCAATCAAAAGATCGGAGTCGTTTGTAACCTCT
The DNA here is from genome assembly GCF_003862475.1 of Lachnoanaerobaculum gingivalis. Lineage (GTDB taxonomy): Bacteria > Bacillota > Clostridia > Lachnospirales > Lachnospiraceae > Lachnoanaerobaculum > Lachnoanaerobaculum gingivalis. The sequence goes on from NZ_RRCO01000001.1 coordinate 23,044, forward strand.
CTCGCAATTATAACTTTTTGCTGATTACCTCCGGATAATGTCTTTGCAGCTTTTTTCGCACTGTCATTCGGTCTTATATCAAACTTTTCTATAAGTTTTTTTGCATGAACTTCTATATTTTTATCATTTAATATTCCGCTCTTTGAGAAGGGCTCTTTTTCAAAGTTTTGCAAAATAAGATTTTCAGCAACTGTGAAATCCAGCACCAGACCATGTTTTTGTCTGTCTTCAGGTATACTTGTAATACCCATGTCAAAGCTCTGTCTCGGTGTAACATTAAAAGCATTTTTCCCAAGTATGGTTACGCTTCCCGACTCGGCTTTTTTAAGCCCTGTAAGTATCTCCACAAGTTCAGACTGTCCGTTTCCGTCAACACCTGCAATACCTACTATCTCACCTCTTCTTACATTAAGACTTAAAGACTTAAGAATATCTACCTTTCTATAGTCTTTGGCGCAGATATTTTTAACTTCAAGAACCACTTCTCCCGGCTCTCTTTTTTCTTTTTCAACTGTAAATGAAACATCTCTTCCTACCATCATGGCGGCAAGCTCACTTTCACTTGTTACTTTTACATCTACAGTATCTATATATTTTCCATGTCTGATGATAGTACAGGAATCCGCACAAGCCTTTATTTCTTTTAACTTATGTGTGATAAGAATTACAGATTTGCCGTCTTTTGTAAGACTCTTTATTATATCCATAAGCTCTACTATCTCCTGTGGAGTAAGTGAAGCTGTCGGCTCGTCAAGTATCAAAGTATTTGCACCTCTGTACAAAACTTTTATAATCTCTACTCTTTGTTGCATACCTACGGAAATATCTTCTATCTTTGCATCGGGGTCTACCGACAATCCGTATTTCTTTGAGAGTTCTACAATCTTTTCTCTTGACTTTTTCAAATCGAGAACAACACCTTTTGTATCTTCCATACCAAGCGCAATATTTTCGGTAACGGTAAACGGCGGTATCAACATGAAATGCTGATGCACCATTCCTATTCCCAAATCAATTGCTTTTTGTGGAGTACCTATAGCGGTTTCTTTTCCGTCAATAAATATTTTTCCTGATGTAGGATGGTATAAACCGTATAAAATATTCATAAGTGTAGATTTTCCGGCACCGTTCTCACCTAAAATTGCATGAACTTCCCCTTTTTTTACAGTGAGATTGATACCGTCATTAGCAACAAAGTCGCCAAATTTCTTGACTATGTCCTGCATCTTGACAGCTACGTCCATTTTTCCTCCTTACCCTATAAAAGCTTCGGATACCGCTTATGCTATATAAGCACAATATCCTTAAAGCCGTTTTTTTGTGCTATTTCTTTAGCCTCATTCATCTCTTCTTCAGTCGGCATTCTATAATTTCTGTATTCTTTTCTTACACCGTTTTCTCTATATGAAATAAGCTTATATCTTATATTTGACTTTACCAGGAAAGGAGCCAAAGCCGCAGATGTATCAAATACAGTCTTTCTAAAGTCAAATAATTCAGGTACTATTACAGTTCTTACTTCAAAGAGTTTACCTACCGATGCCAAAAACAACGCATTTTTTAACACGATATCATTTTTTACATCGGTTACATTTATATGCTCGTTTTTGTCATATGCCTTTATATCAAGCATTACTCCGTCTGTAACTTCCAAAAGCTTTGTATGCTTTTCAAAATCCACACTTCCGTTGCTGTCTATCAGTGTTCCGAGACTTTTTTCTTTGCATATGGTAAATACCTCCCTCATAAAATCCGGATAAAGCATACATTCACCGCCTGAAAACGTTATTCCTCTTATAAAAGGAACATTCTCACATATCTTTTCAAATGTCTGCTCTGAAGTAAGTCTAACTATTCTTGGTGTAGCACCATGTTTACAAATATTTATACAGGTATCACAGCCTATACATTTTTCAGGATAAAATACAACCTTACCGTTTTCATTTTTTAAAGCAGCGCTTGGGCACGGTTCTACACAGTCCATGCAATTAATGCAATGGTTTCTGGTTTCCGGATTGTGACAATATTTGCAATTAAAATTACAACCTTGCAAAAATATCGCAGTCCTGTTTCCCGGTCCGTCCACGCTGCTAAACGGTATTATCTTATTGATATCGGCACTGTACACTAACGTACTTTCCTCTCCAATATCTTACAATTGTGTTTTGCTCCCATTCCGAGAGCTGTAGTATCCTGAAGTACACTTTGACCCTTTTCAAGCTTATTTATTTCTGATTTTTTTACAAGATATCCTGTAATTCTTATTACATCCGAATCTGATGAATAGAATGAAAGATATCTGATATCTTCTTTCATCGCACCCTTTATAATATCAAGTACATATTCATGATTTTTATGTACTGTAAGGTCGATAGGGAAAATATCTCCTGTACCTGAAGGGAAATACTTGTGGAATTTCTTACAATGCTTCAAATGCTCTATAAGATCTTCAGGCTCCTCACCTATCGGAATTCTTGTTCCCGGTGATACATTGACATCTGTAGCAATTCCCACCTGTGCATGTAGGAGGAAATGACAATCGGATACTTCACAGTATTTATTAAAATGATTTTTATTAAACTCATCTATGATATCCATTATTTCCACAGCCAGCTTATCTGCAACTTCACTGTGTCCGTATCTTCCTTCAATACCTTCTTTCTCAAGAAGAATGTTTACAGCCTCTGCAAGACCTACCATACCGAACATTGCCGAGAATCTGTCTCTTTTTATAAATCCTTCTTTTGCAAGGAAATTGTTTTCAAAGAATCCGCTCTCTTCAACTTCGAACTTAATTCTTTCATCCATATATCTTGCCATAATATCCATTACATAAGGCAATGTATTTGTCTTGAAATCCTCTATATTCTTGGCTCTTTTTGCAATATTCTTTATAATCAATCTTGAAAGAGTATATGCACCTCCGCCAAGAGGCAGGCCGTTATAGCAACTTGCAATAACATATCTTTCACCAAACTCACTTGTAAACATCTTATGGTTTGCAAATGAAGGCTTTGCACTGTGAAGTGCGGTATTTATTCCCATAAGTGCAAACTCATCACTTGTAACATCAGGATCATACTTAAGTGTGATATTTGGAACCGCCTGCTCAAGCTCGGCCTCAACTTCAAGTATCAATCTTCCCGCCAAAGTGTCCTTAGGACCTATATTTGCATGTGAAAATGAATCCAAGATAGTTCTGTCCATATTGATAAAGAAAAGCTTTATCATCTTTTTTGCCAGATCTCTGTCTACATCATGTACAAAAGGCTCAAGCAATTCATCAAGTTGTCCCACATATACCGGAAAATTTGTTACACTCGGTACATGACGATAGAAAATCAATAATGAATTCAGTGCCTCATAAAGATCCTTTGGCGGATCAAGCTGAAGGAACTTACTTCCTTCCTTCATAAACTTTGCGTAATCAGGTATTATGTATCTCGGTCTCATAGGAGCATGTCCTTCAAACAGATCACATATACATTGACTTTCTATATCCGCATCAAGTAACTCGTCAAGTCCCTCCGGCTTATCCAAAACTTCAAGAAGTGAATCCGCATGGTTTGCCATAGTCGCCACTTTCTGCTCATGTGTGAGGCTTGCAGTCTTTACAGTCTCAAGCATTCTCTCTCTTATTTCATTTACCTTATCTAAACTGATATCTCTCATATTACTCCATTCTATAAGGGTATCCCCTTAAATATACCTACGAAATTCGTAGATATGTTTAAGGGGGCAGCTGATTGCTGCCCTTTAAAAAACCGATTAATTAATCCAATTCGTAGATATCACCATACTTAGCTTCAAAATCAGCCTTGTTGTTTGGAACCTTGATTTCTCCTGCTACAATCTTAGCCTTAACATCTTCAACTTCCTTAAGAAGTTCCTCTGAAAGGTTATCTGTTGTAGGTGCTATATCAACACCACCATCTTCCAATGTATAAGTCTTAACTCCGGCCTTATATTCACCGTCAAGAACAGCCTTTGCCTCATCATATACTGCATTATCAACTCTCTTCATAGCTGATGTAAGGATTGTCTTTGGAGCAACCTTTGACTGATCCGAGTCAACACCGATAGCCCAGATTCCTGCTTCCTTACATGCATCGATAACACCAAGTCCTGTACCGCCTGCCGCATGGAAAATAACGTCTGCATTGTTTGCTACCATATTGTTGGCCGCTGTCTTACCTGCACCTGTATCAGCAAAGCTGTTTACATTGTTCTGTAAGATATTTGCATCGGGATTGGCATCCTTAACACCTGCGAGGTATCCATATCCGAACTCGTTCATAACATCTGTAGCCATACCGATAACAAAACCTGCAGTATTTGTCTTTGTTGTCTTTCCTGCAATATATCCTACGAGATATGATGCCTGTGCCTGTTCAAACATAAGGCATGCAACATTGTCAAGCTCAATTGAAGCGTCATCTACAATTGCAAATTTCTTATCAGGATTTGCTTCAGCCTCTGTTCTTAGAGCATCTGCCAACTGGTATCCGATACAGATGATAAGATCGTAGTCATCATCAACCAATGTTTCGATATTTGGAATATAATCGGCATCTGTCTTTGACTCAAGATACTTTGCCTGTATTCCAAGCTCCTTTTGTGCTCTCTGAAGGCCTTCCCATGCAGACTGGTTAAATGATCCGTCATTTACACCGCCGACATCTGTTACCATACCGATTTTTAAATCTGTAGATGCCTTCTTCTCTTCAGCTGCACTACTCTTGTCACCTTCCTTGCTCTCCTGTGCCTTCTCAGTGCTCTCAGCCTTTGTGCTTTCAGTTGAACCTGAAGAACAAGCAACAAGTGAAAGTCCCATAAGAGCCGCCATACCGATAGCCAATAATCTTTTTTTCATTTTTTCCTCCTTAAAAACGAATATAAATATTATATTTGAATAACATTTTAAGTATATATCATAAATTATTTGTAATCAAGTTGTTATATTTAAATGTAATATTAAATAGATTTAATCTTTTAATCTGTTTATTTTAACTGCTCTTTTTTATCAGTATTCTGATAGCTTCAACAGCCGTCTCAATAGCTTTACTTGTATCATGTACCTGCTCATTGCTAAGGCCTGCCTTTGCTCTCTCCTGATTTGCAATTGCCAAAAATATCGATCCGACCTTTACACCAAGATATGATGCCACTGTAAACAATGCTGCAGACTCCATCTCTGAAGCCAATGTGCCAAGCCTTAGCCAAGCCTCCCATTTATTTACAAGTTCATAGCTTACAGGCTTGTTTTCAGGTTCATGCTGACCGTAGAATGCGTCCTTACACTGAACAACTCCGATATGTGATTTGAATTTCAATTTATCGGAAGCTTCCTTTAATGCGGTAATTATATCAAAATCAGCCACTGCAGGAAATTCTATAGGGGCATACTCTTTACTGGTACCTTCCATTCTTATAGCTCCGTTTGCAATTACCAAATCACCGCCACATACATCAAGCTTCATTCCGCCACATGTTCCCACTCTTATAAAAGTATCGGCACCGCATCTTACAAGCTCTTCAAGCGCTATAGCCGATGAAGGTCCTCCTATACCTGTTGAAGTTACTGAAACCTTTACACCGTCCAAATAGCCTGTATATGTTACAAACTCTCTGCTGTCCGCCACAAGTTTTGCATCATCAAAATATGCTGCAATCTTTTCACATCTTTTCGGATCTCCCGGAAGTATTACATACTTTCCCACATCACCCTTGCCGACGCCAATATGATATTGAACGCCTGCGCCTTCGGTATAATCAATCATCTACTTGTTCCTTTCAATGTTTTATAAAAACATTATATATTTAGAGCGGTTTTTTTACAATCTAAATTAATCAACAAAAAAGCCTATATCCGAAACAGATATAGACTTTAAATATTAGAATATTCTCCAAGCAACTATAAAGTTATTTCTCCACCAGCTTGACATACTGCTTCTCTTTACTCTACCTCTTGAAGATGAAGCATCTATTATCTCACCGCCGCCGGCAGCTATACCTACATGTCCTGAAACTACTACGATATCTCCTGCCTGTATATCTGAGAATGAACTTATTCTTGTATATCTTCCCGGATTTCTCCATCCCGAAGATGTAATATACGACTGACCTACTCCCATCTGCTTAAGAACCCAGTATACAAATCCCGAACAGTCAAATGAGTTTGATCCCTTTGCTCCCCATACATACGGACTTCCGATTTTTGATGAAGCAATACTTATCATATTTCCTACGCTGCCTGAGTATGAACCTCCGCCGCCTGAACTTCCTCCGCCTGATTTCTTGTCGGACTTTCCACCGTTTGAAGAATCATTTCTTGAAGGTCCGTTTGTATTTCCCGAACTCAACTTGGCAAAAGTCTGTGCTCCGGCTCTACCGTCTGCAGAAAGTCCGTTATTGCTTTGGAATCTCTTTAATGCCGATTCTGTAAGTTCTCCGAAATATCCTGTTGCATTTGATTCATTTAAATATCCGGCCTTAGCCAAAAGACTTTGAAGTCTTGCAACCTGCTCGTTTTCATCACCGAGTCTGAGACCGTTTGCCTTTGCTTCACTTGAAAGTATAACAGCTCTTGTAGAAGGTCCGAGGTACCCGTCCACTACAAGGTCATTCTTTGACTGGAATACTCTTACGGCAAGCTCTGTATCATTACCATATGTACCGTCAGGTCTTGTAGTAAGATAACCCAGCTCAAACAGTCTGTTTTGAATATTTTGTACCACTTCACTATGCTCTCCAAGTGAAAGTGTATTTGCCTTTATTTCATCCGAATATAAAAGGTTCATAGTCTCACTTCCGACCTTACCGTCTTCACTTAAAGAGTTTACCTGCTGAAGCTTTAATGCGGCTTCCTGCGTTTTCTCATCATATGTACCTGTAATCATATCTGCAGAAGCCAGATATCCAAGTTCATACAGACGATTCTGTATTCTTTTAACGTCCTCACCGACATCACCGAGCTTAGCCGCATAATGCTTTGCATTTTCGTCCATCAAAAGAGGTAATGTTGACGGTCCGATAATACCGTCCTGTGCAAGACCGTTTTGTCTTTGGAAAATCATTACGGCCGCCTTTGTAACCTCACCGAAGTAATTTGTAGGCTCATCATTGTCCATAAAGCCAAGCTGCATAAGTCTTTCCTGTACTTTTGCAATATATGAGTGCTGTACACCCTCTTCCAAAAGTTCAGGTCTCGGCTCCTCCGTTTCCACTTCAATCCCAAGTGAAGGAAATTCATTTCCGGCCTTCTCCATAGGCATTACCTGTGCCGCCGCAATCGGGGCCGCTGTAGTTGAACTCTCAACAGAAGCGGTCGTTTCGATAGCAACACTTCTTGCACTCTTTCCGGACATATTCACACCTATAATTGCCGCCAAAGCAACTACACCTATGACTCCTCCGGCCATTATCTTTTTACTTTTATCCATGTCCTGTATAGTTTCTACTCTATCTTTTACACTTCGTAAAAATTCATTCTTTTTTTTCTTGCTCATCTTCTCTTCCTTGTCAAAATTTATATGCTCTCTTTTAAATATCCTGCCAATTTTGCAAACTCCTCTAAAGTAAGGGCTTCACCTCTTATCTTTTCAGACTTTCCAAGCAATGACAAAGCGTGAATTATCTTCTCTTTTGAAAAATTAAGACCTTCAAAATTACCGAGTGAGTTTACCAAAGTTTTTCTTCTTTGATTAAACCCCGCACGAATAATTTGAAACATCAATTTATCATCAACCGCCTTGATAGGTTTCTCCTTGTAAATATCCAGACGTATAACACTTGATCCGACCTTAGGCCTTGGTATGAAGCAATTAGGCGGAACAAATGCTACGATATACGGATCCGAGTAATACTGCACAGCCAAAGACAATGCACCGTAATCCTTGCTTCCCGGCAATGCCTGCATTCTGTCGGCAACTTCCTTTTGTATCATAACTGTAATACTGTCTATATGAGTATGTGACTCTAGTACATTCATGATTATAGGAGTGGTGATATAGTACGGCAAATTTGCAACAATTCTTATATTCTCAAAGTCGCCGTATTTTTGCCTGCACTCCTCAATAAGCTTTTCCAAATCAACTTTTAGAAAATCAGCATTTATTATACTTATATTTTCATAATTTGCCAATGTCTCATTTAATATCGGCAATAAATTTTTATCAATCTCAACAGCAACAACCGCCTTTGCGGCATTTGCAAGGTATTGTGTCAATGCACCTATTCCGGGACCTATTTCAATAGCCAAATCATTTTTACCGAGCCCCGATGCCTGACATATCTTATCTAAAACATGTGTATCTATCAAAAAATTTTGTCCGAATTTCTTTTGAAAGTTGAAATCGTATTTTTTGATTATTTCTATAGTATTTGCCGGATTAGCAATATTTGTCATTTTAATCTCCGTCTCACTCTGTGTGAGTATAATGAAAACTCATTATTTCATCTTAGGATACAATTTTTTTGCATTCTCAAAAGACTTCTCTATAATAAAATCTTTTGACACTCCCTTTATCTCACTTAATTTATCTATAATGTAAGTCAAATTCAATGAAGAATTTCTTTTTCCTCTGTTCGGTACAGGGGATAAATACGGGCAATCCGTTTCAAGTACAAAATCATCAAAAGAAATCGCTTCTGCAGTTTCTTCAAGTTTTTTTGCATTCTTAAATGTAATCACACCGCCGATACCCAGTACATATCCGAGTTTAATAAATTCTCTTGCCATTTCTTTGCTATAAGAATAGCAATGTATAACTCCCTTTACACCTTTATATTCACTTAAGATATCAAAAGTATCTTTTGCCGCATCTCTTGAATGTATAACTACAGGCAAATCACACCTCTTTGCCAAGTCAAGCTGTGCTCTGAAGCACTTTTTTTGTATCTCTCTATCCGGCTCATCATAGTAATAGTCAAGTCCTATTTCTCCGATAGCCACTACCTTCTCATCAAAAGACATTTCTTCAAGTAAAGAAATATTTTTATCTGAGATTTCTTCTGCACAAGACGGGTGAATTCCTACTACAGCATAAACAAAAGGATATTCCTTTGCCAATGTGATACTGTTTCTTGAACTTTCCATTGAAGCACCGATATTTACAACTCTCTTTATACCCTTGTCTTCAAAGCTTTTTAAAAGTTCGTCCCTGTCTTCTTCAAATGCTTCATCATCATAATGAGCATGTGTATCTATTATATATAAATCTTCTTTTTTGTCCATGTAATATTTTCTTAAAATTTATGTAATATTTTTTATCGCAAAATTTTCTTAATTAAAACTAAAGCCAGCAGATGTACAGGGTAAAAGAAGTAGAACAAGTATTTCAGACTCTTACCCTTCTCACCATTGTACATATTCATCGGTATAAGACTGAATAATGCCGGCGGTTCAAATGAAAAAATAATTGCCGTAGCAACATTTTTATATACCGCTCTTTCTCTGAATAAATACATACATCCCACAGCCAAAGGTCCGATATACTCATAGTCGGACTTTATAAACCAAGCGGCAAAACATCCCATACCTACAAAAATCACGCTAAAATCCGGATACTTTTTTATTCCGCAAAGCATGATAACACATATAAGCAATGACCACATTACATTTTGATGCTGCATATTGAAAAAACCGCCCCAAAATGCCATATCAAAAGGTACTTCTGAAAGTATTGCAAATAATGTAAGTCTGATTATATATTTTTTTATGTTCTTTGTGTGAACAAATCCTTCAACAAGTAAAAAAAGATATATCGGAAAGGATACACGTCCTATCATCCTTGAAATATAGTACATCCTCATGGAAACCGCTATATTAAACATTAAAAAGATCAATCCGCTTGCTCCGATATGATCTATAAGCATAGTAACCATTGCTATATACTTCAGTATTGCTGAAGAAAAAAACTTTATTTTTATTTTTCCCAACACATTCACCTTTATGCGCTTTTAAAAATCGGGGAACGCAAAGAAAAGCATTCCCCACACAATAATATTTATGCTATTTCAGAACCTGTCTTTATATTCTTCTCAGGTAATACCAAAACCGCATTTCCGGCATCATCCTCAGCCATAAGTATCATGCCCTGACTCTCAAGTCCTGCAATATTTCTCGGTGCAAGATTTGTTACTACAAGCACCTGCTTTCCAACCATATCTTTTGCAGAATACCACTGCTTAATGCCACTTAAAATCTGTCTTGTTGTGCTTCCTATCTGTACCTGTGAGCAAAGAAGTTTCTTTGACTTTGGAACTTCCTCACATTTTATAACCTGTCCTACCTGTATCTGAAGCTTGGCAAAGTCATCATACTCTATAGTATCCTTTGCCTTTACATCAATACCCTCCGGCTCCTGCTTTTCAGTTTTTCCGCCGAGATTTAAAGACTCAACCTGCTTTAACACTTCTTCAAGTTCAAGTCTCTTAAATAATATTTCAGGCTCTTTTACAACCTTCGTTCCACTCATAAGAAGTCCGAATTTATTCATATCTTCAAGACTTCTCTTATTTGTTCCGAACATATCAAGTATCTTTTCAGATGTCTCAGGCATAAAGCTGTAAAGCAAAGAAGCACCTATAGATATTGACTCCGCCAAATTGTATAAAACAGTCTGAAGTCTGGCCTTCTTATCCTCTTCCTTTGCAAGTATCCAAGGTGTGGTCTCATCAATATATTTGTTACATCTCTTAAACAATGTCCATATCTCTGTTATGGCATCCGCAACACGAAGTTCAGACATCTTCTTTTCAACCTTTTCAACCGACATAAGCACTACATCTTTTAAATCTGTATCTATTTCTGTAGAACCTGCAACACTTTCATCATCTGTTTTGGTCAAAACTCCGTCAAAATACTTGTTAGTCATTGATATAGTTCTGCTTACAAGATTTCCAAGTACATTTGCAAGGTCGGAGTTGAATCTTTCCACCATAAGATCCCAGCTTATAACACCGTCATTATCAAAAGGCATCTCATGCAATACAAAGTATCTCACAGCATCCACTCCGAAGAAATCAACCAAAGTATCCGCATAAAGAACATTTCCCTTTGACTTACTCATCTTTCCTTCACCCTGTAAAAGCCACGGATGACCGAAAACCTGCTTTGGAAGCGGCAAATCAAGCGCCATTAAGAATATAGGCCAGTATATAGTATGGAATCTTATAATATCCTTACCTATAAGATGAAGATCTGCAGGCCAAAACTTTTTAAATCTCTCACTGCTGTTTCCGTCTACATCATATCCGATACCTGTGATATAGTTTGAAAGTGCATCAAGCCATACATAAGTAACATGCTTAGGATCAAAATCTACCGGAATTCCCCATGTAAAGCTTGTTCTGCTGACACAAAGATCCTGAAGTCCCGGTAAAAGGAAGTTATTCATCATCTCATTTTTTCTTGAAACAGGCTGTATAAACTCAGGATGCTCATTGATATGTTTAATCAGTCTGTCCGCATACTTACTCATCTTAAAGAAGTATGCTTCCTCTTTTGCAGGATATACCTCACCGCCGCAGTCCGGACATTTTCCGTCAACAAGCTGAGAATCTGTAAAGAATGACTCACATGCTGTACAATACATACCCTCGTAAAATCCCTTATATATATCACCCTGATCATAGAATTTTTTAAAAATCTTTTGAACCTGCTTTTTATGGTCTTCATCAGTAGTTCTGATAAACTTGTCATATGATGTATTCATCATATCCCAGATTTTTCTGATCTGTCCTGCAGCATTGTCTACATACTCCTTCGGAGTAATACCGGCATCCTTTGCCTTGTTTTCTATTTTTTGACCGTGCTCATCTGTACCTGTCTGAAAGAAAACCTCAAGTCCTTCTTCTCTTCTGAATCTTGCTATTGCATCAGCCAATATTATCTCATATGTGTTTCCGATATGTGGCTTTCCTGAAGCATAGGCAATAGCCGTTGTTATATAATATGGTTTCTTACTCATTTGTCATTCCGCCTTCTTACAATTTCTATTATATCTAAAATATGAAGAATAAAATTCTCCATCAATATTGATATCCGTATTTATTACCGATATACTTTTTAAGCTTTATTTTGTTTAATACATCTGTTTACTTTTAATAATGATCTCATTAATATGTCCATTTCATTGTCTTCCAAGTCTTCAAGCATTGAATTGACCATCTGATCATACAGCTCTTCATTTCTTGAGAAAGCCGCTTTACCTTTTGATGAGAGGTTCACAAAAACCACTCTCTTATCCTTTTCGGATCTCTCCTTTATGACATAGCCCTTTCTGACAAGGCTGTTTATTGAAATCGTCAAAGTTCCTATGGTAACCGCCAACTCCTTTGCAATCATTGACATATTCTTTTTTTCATTTATTCCTATAGCTCGTATTACATGTATATCATTATTGGTCAAATCCTTAAACTCGGAAGCACGTAAAACGCTTTCCTCATAATCAAGTATATCATTAAATAACTTAACAAGGATTATTTTAAATTCCTTTGAACCCCTCAAAATGCTCATCCTTTTCGTATTGCATAAAACACAACACCTGATTTATCAAACCAATATTATACTAGATTTATTACGGAATATCAAGCTTCCTTACCGTTCCAGCAATATGTACACAGTTTACAGGGACTTATACCTATTGATTCTGTTAAATCATCAAGTCTGTGAAATCTAAGGCTTGAAAAGTTTTGAATCCTCCTTATTTCTTCAACCATTTCTTCATAGTTTTTACTGTTCGGATCGGCATAGTCAAAAAGGAGTTCTTTACTTACATTGTCCCCCTCCCTTTCCCTTATTATTCTTCTTGTAATCAAATCATAGTCGGATTTCGATCTTGAAAAGTTAAGATATTTACATCCGAATAAGAGCGGAGGACATGCCGGTCTGACATGTACCTTCTTTGCACCCGAATTATACAAAAACTCTGTAGTTTCTCTTAACTGTGTGCCTCTTACTATGGAATCGTCTATCAGAAGAATATCATTATTTTCTATTAACTCCTGTACCGGTATAAGTTTCATCTTGGCGATAAGATTTCTCTGACTTTGATTTGTAGGCATAAAAGACCTGGGCCATGTGGGTGTATACTTTATAAAAGGTCTGGCAAAAGGTATGCCCGATTTATTCGCATAACCTATGGCATGCGCAGTACCCGAGTCAGGAACTCCTGCTACAATATCCGCATCTATATTATCTCTTTTTGCCAAAAGTTCACCGCATTTGTATCTCATAGTTTCTACATTTACACCTTCATATGAAGCTGTCGGATAACCGTAGTATACCCATAAGAACGAACAGATTTTCATCTCGGATTTTGCAGGTGATATTTCTTTTACCTTATCTGATGTGATAAATACTATCTCTCCGGGGCCAAGCTCCTTATAAAAGCTGTACCCCAAGTTTAAATATGCATGATTTTCAAATGTAATACAGAATGTATCTTTCTTGTGACCTATAACCAGAGGTGTTCTTCCGAATTTATCTCTTGCGGCATATATTCCCTCCTTTGTCATAATTACAACAGTCATAGAACCTTTTATGGTTTCCTGAACATACTCAAGTCCCTCTTTAAAAGAAGGCATTGAAGATATCAATGTGGCCACAAGCTCATTATCATTCACACGTCCGCCGCTCTGCTCCTGAAAATGTACTCTGCCGTCTTTATAGAGTTTTTTTATTATCTCATCATGATTGCTTATCTTCCCGACTGTGGTTATAGCATAACTTCCCAAATGTGATTGTATTAAAAGCGGCTGCGGATCCTCATCCGATATGCAGCCTATTCCCATGTCCCCTTGCAGTTCTTCCACATCTTTTTCAAACTTTGTTCGAAACGGCGAGTTTTGAATATTGTGGATTACTCTGTTGAAATACTCTCCGTTAAATACAGCCATTCCTGCACGTCTTGTACCAAGATGTGAATGATAGTCAACCCCGAAAAACAAGTCCATAACACAATCATTTTTTCCTACTACACCAAAAATACCGCCCATGTTTTTTCCTTCCCTAAATAAGCACAAAAACAGATATAGAAATTCTATATCTGTTTTAATATTATTTATTGATTAAATACCTCTTTAGCCGTAGCTACAACATTTTCCTTTGTAAATCCGAACTTTTTGAAAAGCAAATCCTGAGGCGCAGATGCACCGAAAGAATTCATTGATATTACTCTTCCGTCAAGTCCTGTATATCTATCCCAGCCGAAGCTTGATAAAGCCTCTATTGCCACTCTGTTTCTTACAGCTTTCGGGAGTACTTCTTCTTTATATTCCTTGCTCTGTGTTTCAAACACATCCATACATGGCATACTTACAACTCTTGTAGATATATTATCCTTCTCAAGTTCTGCAGCGGCTTCAACAGCAAGAGAAACCTCAGATCCTGATGCTATTAAAATCATATCAGGCGTGGACTTTGAAGCCTCCTTTATAACATAAGCTCCCTTAAGAGCTTTCTTTCCGCTTCCGTCAAGCTGTGGAAGATTCTGTCTTGTAAGAACAATAGCTGTAGGTGTGGACTTTGAAACCATAGCCGCATACCATGCCGCAATAGTCTCTCTTGCATCGGCAGGTCTGAATGTGTTGAAATTAGGTAATGATCTTAGCATTGCAAGCTGCTCTATAGGTTCATGTGTAGGTCCGTCCTCGCCGACACCTATAGAATCATGTGTAAATACAAATATTGTAGGAATATTCATAAGCGCAGAAAGTCTTGCCATCGGCTTTGTATAATCACTGAATACAAAGAATGTGGCACAATACGCTCTAAGTCCGCCATGTAATAAAATACCGTTTGTAATGGCTGTCATTGCAAACTCTCTTACACCGAAATGTATATTTCTTCCTGAAAAATCATCCTTTGAGATATATCCTTCACCGTTCATTACGGTCTTGTTTGAAGGTGAAAGGTCTGCAGAACCGCCTATAAGATTAGGGAATATATCCTTTAATCTGTTGATAATACTTCCCGAAATATTTCTTGTAGCCGCAGGTGCATCATCCCATGCCCAGAACTCATCATTATCTATTAAAGAAGCATTGATTTCAGAATGGTAGTTATCCCATTTCTTTGCATCTTCAGGATATTTACTTGCATACTCCTTAAAGAGTTTATTCCACTCTTCTTCAATCTTGGCATTTTTTTCATTTATCTTATTAAAGTTCTCGTATACATCGGCATCAACTTTAAAGCTCTCTTCCGGATTAAATCCGAAACCTGATTTAAGTGCTGCAAGCGCTTCGCTTCCAAGAGGCTCACCATGTGCTCCTGCAGTTCCCTGCTTCTTTCCGGCACCATATCCGATTACCGTATTTATCTTAATAAATGAAGGTCTGTTCTTGTCGGCCTTAGCCTCTTCTATAGCCTTTCCGATAGCGGCAAGGTCGTTTCCGTCCTCTACCTCTATTGTCTGGAATCCGAAAGCCTTCATTCTGTCTACTACATTTTCTGTAAATGCTGTATCTGTGCTTCCCTCAATAGAAATTCCGTTTGAGTCATAGAATACTATAAGCTTTGACAGTCCGAGTGTTCCGGCAAGTGAAAATGCCTCTGATGATATTCCTTCCATCATACAGCCGTCACCACCTAATACAAATGTATAGTGATCCACTATATCAAAACCTTCTTTATTGAATACACTTGCCATATGTGCTTCAGCCATGGCCATACCTACTGCCATACCCATACCTGCACCAAGCGGCCCTGTAGTAGCTTCTACACCTACTGTATGACCATACTCAGGATGTCCCGGAGTCTTTGAATCCAGTTGTCTGAAACTCTTCAAATCATCAATGCTCAAATCGCCATATCCGAAGAGGTGAAATAATGAATATAAAAGCATTGAACCATGACCTGCAGACAGAATAAATCTGTCTCTGTTTGCCCAATCAGGGTTCTTAGGGTTATGCTTCATATGATTTGCAAAAAGTTCATATGCAATCGGGGCAGCTCCCAGCGGCAATCCCGGATGGCCTGATTTTGCTTTCTCTATACCGTCTGCACTAAGAACTCTGACAGTATTTACGGACTTGATGTCAATATTATTCATTTCTATGCTCCTTTTTACATAACAATACGATTTTTCAGTTCACAAAGATAATCTAAAACTTCGCTCTGAACTACAATCTTTTTCATTTTACCACAATATAATAAATTATAAAATGTCTTGCAAATAGTATTTTTATTTGGTAAAATATATCCGTTATGGATTTTGCACGGGTTTTTCCCTATTGTGATGAAGTCCAATCCAAAATAATTATAAATCTTTATAATTAAAGTCAAAGGAGGTGTAACCGTGGCAAAATGTTCAATATGCGAAAAAGCTGCTCATTTTGGTAATGCAGTAAGCCATTCTCATAGAAGATCCAACAAAATATGGAAGGCTAACGTTAAGTCAGTTAAGGTCAAAACAGAGGGTGGATCTAAGAAGATGTATGTATGTACTTCATGCCTTCGTTCAGGTTTTGTAGAGCGTGCATAATTAATACTTGAGAATACGTATTCAAACAATAAAAAAGAGCCCATAAAGGCTCTTTTTTATTGCTATTTAACAGACTTCTCATAATCTGCTATGAATTTTTCAATGCCTGCCTCTGTCAGAGGATGATTTAACATCGACTTAAATACGGAATAAGGTACTGTTGCAATATCCGCTCCCGCCTTGGCACACTCAAGTACATGCATATTGTTACGAACCGATGCGGCTATGATTTCAGTCTCTATACCGTGAATTTCAAATATCTCCACAATATCCTCTATTAAAGAAACACCTCTTGTTCCCACATCATCAAGTCTTCCAAGGAATGGAGAAACATAACTTGCACCTGCTCTTGCAGCCAACAGTGCCTGAAGCGGTGTGAAGATTAAAGTACAGTTAGTAGCTATTCCATCTTTACTGAGTACAGCTATTGCCTTCAGCCCTTCAGCAGTCATAGGAATCTTTACCACCATATTTTTATGGATCTTTGCAATCTCTCTGCCCTCGGCTATCATATCCTCAGCCTTTGTAGTGGTAGCCTTTACTTCACCGCTTATAGCACCGTCTACAATGTCTGTGATTTCCTTGATAACATCCTCAAATTTTCTTCCTGACTTTGCAACTAATGAAGGATTTGTTGTAACGCCTGCTAACACGCCCCAGGCAGCAACTTCTCTGATCTCATCCACATTTGCGGTATCAATAAAAAATTTCATACATACACCTCACATATATTTTTATTCTATTTTACCACTTTTGTGTATTATTTCAAAGTATTATATATATAATATTATACTAGTTTACAGGAATAATCCATTTGCAGATCCCATATTCAATAACTTCACCATCTTCTGAGTAAATAAAATATAAATAATCCGATATATCTGAGCTTATTCTATAATAATCAGCATCAGCAATCTCAAAAACAGGATCACCCAAATAATCTGTCACCTGAACTTTCTTTAAATATTCATTTTCATTCGGTAATAAACCCAAATTATATAGTAACTCACCGCCGTTAATATCTTCTTTACTTGGATGAACGACAATCGCTGATACTTCCTGTTCACCCGATCCGTTATTTTTAGGTGTCAGTTTAAATAAGGTGTAACTGTTTTCATCTCCATAAGTATAAATAGATTCCAAATCATCTTTCTCTTCTCTTTTATCAGGATCTCCATTCCTCTGTATCAAGGTTTCTTCATCAGAACCAAGTCTGATACGATTATAAAATAGTCTATCTGCATATATTGCATTATTAAATTCCACTAATTCATTATAATAACTTCGATTTTCTTTCATGTACTCAAAGTTTATATTTTTTTGTAATAAGCTTTCTCTGCTTATTACATCGACTATTTTTTCCTCTGTTCCTTCTACATACTCTTTTGGAATATTAACTACTGTTTTTATATATGAAATGTATTCATTTTCAAGCATCAATAACATGCTGTTATTAAATTTAAATGTATTAAAATAAGGAGAATGATACAAAGGATTCTCAGATAATTTCAGTTGTTTTGCCTTATCATATATTTCATCATACTCTAAAACAAGTCCGACACCTATGTCTGAGTTTTCGATTTTTGCATCCTTTATTTCAAGATAATCTGCCAATATCGGCAACTTATTAATTATACTCTTAATGTTTTCACTGTCAGCATTTTTATCAATGGACAGTTCAGGTAAATCTTCATAAAGAAAATAGTTCTTTTCTACTGATACTTTCACTTTCTGTGTCATCTGATTTCCCTGTGCATTTACAGCGGTCCTGCCACATCCTACTAAAGCAAAAGCGATACAACCCAATGCTACACATATCGATAATTTATTTTTAATATTCATACTGTTCTCCTTATTGCATTATTTATTTCAACTTTCTCTCCATTCTGTTTAATCTGAAGAATCTGAAAATTGCAACCACGGCCTGCACTATCAATGAAATTCCAAAAAGGACTGAGATATAACCTGCCACAAACACAGGATTTATTACAAGTATAATGCCAAGTAATATATCAATTATTGCAATAAATATAAGTCTTTGACCTATATTCTTTTCAAATTTCACCACTCTCATTCCCATAAATACTCTGCTTATTCCGACAAGAAGTAACCAAATACCTGCTGCCACTATAAAGGCAATCGGCAATCCCAAAGAATCTTTCACAGCAAAGTATATTCCTGCCGCAACAGATAAAATACCTTCAATCAGTCTCCAAATACTTCTGCCTTCTCTTTTCTCAGACATATAGGCGCTGATTTGAGAAATTCCCTCTATTAACAACAGCACACATAATATAATATTTATTGTACCTGCAATAAATAAAGGATTTACAATCACATATATTCCAACTATCAAGAATATTATTCCTGAAAAAAGCGAAAAATATTTTGCACTTGAAATATTATTCATCAATAACCTCTTTCTTTCTTTGATTCATTTGCAAACCTGTCATCAGGATAATTTGTAATAATTTCTGTAAACAGATTGTTTGCAGTATCAACATCACCCATAGCCTTGTATGCCAAAGCTTTCTTATACTTGGCTTCCACATAATCCGGTGATATTCTCAGAGCGGCATCATAATAGCCTATGGCTCCGGCAAAATCACCCGATCTGTTAAGTCCGTCCGCCACTTTAAGTAAAAGTTTAGGACCCTCTTCTCTCATCTTAGGTGCCATTTCGGCAAATATACCTGTTACGGATATCCCCAAGCCGTTGTCAACATCGGTAAGCTGGCCTACATCCAAATTTGAGAATATCTCTGCAGCCCTCGTATAATTTTTTGTATTGTACTCTTTTATAAGGCCTAAGAAATAAACATACTGCAAAAGTTTATAGTTCATATTCTCTGTTGATGTGTTATTAACTTCTGTAAGTTTATTTACCTGTTCGTTCAATCCTTCATTTTCACTCTTCAAAGTTTCTATGGATAAATTCACATCATTAAGTTGTTGTGATATCTCTACAATTTCTTTATTATGTGCATTATTTAATGCCACCTTCATAGTAGGCATATATAAAAATACCATTGCACAAGCACCGACTATCAATCCTATTCCTACATTGATAGCTGTAAACATTCCCGAATAATTCTTATATATCTCGGTTACAGGCATACCGTTATTTGTATTTTCTACAGGTTTTTCCTTCTTTACAGGACTGCCTATAACACTTAGTTTTTCTTTTCTTGCATTTTTTTCAGTCAAAGGTTTCATCTCTTCAAGATAAGTGATAGCCTTTGTATTGAATCTGTCAATTGCAAGCACATTATCCAAAAGCTTTTTTGCCTCACTGGATTTTCCTTCTCTGATATCAAGAAGTGCAAGTGCGAGCATTGCCTTTACAAAATGCGGCCTTATATCTACAGCCTGTTTTAATGTTATCCTTGCCATATCATAATTCACAGTCTTTATTTGAGAAATTGCCTTATTATATTTTGAAATGGCATCCTGTGATTTTTCCAGGTAAGCGGATTTATTTCTCAATTTTTGCAAATAATTCTGTGCCGGATTGTTTATAGGATTAATATTTATACTTATAACCCATGAAATCAAAGCCTTAGTCTCTTCGCCCATCTCAAACTGTATAAGTCCGTATAAATTTCTGGCATCGATATTTTTCTTATTCAATCCCAAAGATATGCTTAACGCATTCAATGCAGAAGATAAATTTCTTTCCTTTGCAAGAGACAAACCCAAATTATAATAACCGTTTGATATCTGTTCCAGACGTCTGTTTTTCTTCATATCAGCCCTTTACTTGCTCTTTCAACAATTCCATCAAAATATCATTCATATCTGAAATATCACTTTTTGCTATAATATCCTCCACTGCGGAAATATCCGGTGAAGGCTTAAATTTTCTTAATTCTTCCTCAAAATCTATCATCTGTTTACCTCTAATATCTCTCCCATTAAATATAATGATCCGACACAAAACAAAATTTCATCATCAGCCTTTTCCTTTTTTGCTTCGTTAAAGGCCTCTGTACTGCTATTATAGCAACTTATCTTTGACTGTCTTTTATTTTTTTCTAAAAGTATATTTAAGCTATTATAAAGCTCATCCGTAGAATTGCTTCTGTAAGAATTCATGGCTGTCAGATAGTACTTTTTTACTTCAAGTTTAGAAGTAATAATATCAAAAATCTTTTCTACATCTTTATCTTTTACTACTGAGAGCAAAAGCTTGATTTTCTTATTATTTGCTTTTGCAAGCTTTATTGCATTATCCGTAAACTCTATGATTGCCGGTTCATTATGTGCACCGTCAATAATAATGTCCTTTTCTATCTCTTCCATTCTGCCATGCCATACAATTTTTGTTATAGCTTCATCTATATTATATATAGTATTAAGCAGCTGCCCTGCTCCCAGTATAGCAAGCGCAGCCGCTTTCTTTTTGTACTTTACATATGTAAATTCCAGGCTTTCATAATCAAAATCGGAAAGCGGTATGGTTTTTGTAGCTTTAGCTTTGGCAAATTCTCTTATTATCTCATTTACCTCTTCATTTGTGTCATCAAAGATTACAGTGGAATTATGCTTAATAATACCGGCCTTTTCATAAGCAATTTCCTTTATACTGTTGCCGAGAAACTGCATATGATCCATTCCTATGCTTGTAATAATACTTAGAGTATCTTCAAAAACATTTGTTACATCAAGTCGCCCACCCATTCCGGTTTCAAGTATTACATAATCCGGATTTGATTTTGAAAAAAAGACAGTTGCGATATAGAAGATATATTCAAAATATGTAGGTGCCGTATCGGATTTACCAAGTTTTTCCCTTACATATTTAGATATACTCTCAAGTTCCGGATCACTTATAGGTATCATATCAAGCATTATTCTCTCATTTACTTCAATCAAATGAGGTGAGATAAATGTTCCCACCCTCATATGATTTTCCATAAGAATATTACTGAGATATGCACATACGGAGCCTTTCCCATTGGTACCTGCCACATGTATTACTTTCGGCAGCTTTATCCCAAGAATTTCCATATTCTTTTTTACTTCCGAAAGTGAATTCTTTTTCTTGGCCCACATGGGAATACTCTCTATATATTCTTTTTCATTCATATCAGTCGGCTAATCTTGCAAGCTGTTCTCTTACCTGTGAAAGCATCTGCTCATAGTTTTCAAGCTTTTTCTTTTCTTCCTCTATTTTTGCCTGAGGAGCCTTACTTACAAACTTCTCATTTGAAAGCATACCTGTCGATCTGGCCACCTCGCCTATAAGCTTCTTTTCTTCTTTTTTAAGTCTTTCAACTTCTTTTTCAATATCTACAAGCTCTTTTAAAGGTAAACATATGGATGCATTCGGTATTGCAACTCTTACGGAGTCTTTTTTAACAGTACTGTCATCCGAATCTATTATAAGCTTATCAAGTCCGGCAAGCTGCTTAAAGAAATCTCCGGCACTTTCAAATGTATCTCTTATCTTTTCACTTTCACTTACGACAATTCCCTTTGCCTTATGTGAAGGCGGTACATTCATAGATGCTCTTACATTTCTTATCGCTCTTACAGCTTCTTTTATAAGCTCGGCCTTATTTTCATCATCCTCAAAATTGTATTCAGGATTTTCTACAGGCCAAGGCTCAATCATTATACTCTTGACATCTTCATTTACGGTACAATAGATTTCCTCTGTGATAAAAGGCATAAAAGGATGTAAAAGCTTTAGTATGTTGTTAAGAACATATATAAGTACGGCAAGTGCAGTTTCTCGTGTTTCATCTTCCTTATTCCAAAGTCTTACCTTTACCATCTCGATATACCAGTCACAGAACTCTTCCCATGCGAAGTCGCATATCTTTGAAAGTGCTATACCAAGCTCAAACTTATCCAGATTTGTTGTAACTTCCTTTATAAGTTTGTTTGCCTTTGAAAGTATCCACTTATCTGAAAGCATAAGCTTTGAATTGTCTATTTTACCCGGCTTGTCCTCACCTATATTCATCATGATAAGTCTTGCGGCATTCCAGATCTTATTTGCAAAGTTTCTGGCACTTTCAACTCTCTCATAGTAGAATCTCATGTCATTTCCCGGCGCATTTCCTGTAATAAGCATCATTCTAAGTGCATCTGCACCATACTTGTCTATTACTTCAAGCGGATCGATACCGTTTCCGAGAGATTTACTCATCTTTCTACCCTCGGAATCTCTTACAAGTCCATGTATAAGAACAGTGTGGAAAGGTGATTTTCCTGTCTGCTCATAGCCTGAGAACACCATTCTTACAACCCAGAAGAATATAATATCATAACCTGTTACAAGAACATCCGTAGGATAGAAATACTTCATTTCCTCAGTATCCTCAGGCCAACCGAGTGTTGAGAAAGGCCAAAGTGCTGATGAAAACCATGTATCCAAAGTATCCTCATCCTGTACAAGCTCATGGCATCCGCATTTCGGACAACTTTCAGGTTTCTCTCCGGCAACAGTTATCTCACCGCATTTTTTACATGTATATGCAGGTATCTGATGTCCCCACCAAAGCTGCCTTGAAATACACCAGTCTCTTATATTTTCAAGCCAATGTAAATATGTCTTTGCATAGCTTTCAGGTACAAACTTAAGTTCTCCCGTCTCAATCGCCTTTATTGCAGGCTTTGCCATCTCGTTCATAGCTACAAACCATTGCGGCTTTATAAGCGGCTCTACAACTGTCTTACATCTGTCATGTCTACCTACATTGTGGCTGTGAGGAACCACCTTTACCAAGAGACCGGCCTCGTCAAGATCCTTTACTATAAGTTTTCTTGCCTCATATCTGTCAAGTCCGTCATACTTGCTTCCCGGCATATCAATAATTGCATCATCGTGCATTATATTGATTTCCGGCAGATTATGTCTTTTTCCTACCTCAAAGTCATTAGGATCATGTGCAGGTGTTATCTTTACACATCCTGTTCCGAACTCTTTGTCAACATATTCATCCGCTACTACAGGTATTTCTCTTCCTACAAGCGGCAAAACAAGCTTCTTACCTATAATATCTTTATATCTTTCGTCCAAAGGATTTACCGCAACCGCAGTATCTCCAAGAAGTGTCTCAGGTCTTGTTGTAGCAATCTCGACAAATTTTCCTTCTTCTCCTACAACAGGATACTTTATATGCCAGAAATTGCCGTCCATCTCAATATGTTCAACCTCGGCATCTGAAATAGATGTTTTACAAACAGGACACCAGTTTATAATCCTGTTACCTTTGTAGATATAGCCTTTTTCATACAA
This sequence comes from Lachnoanaerobaculum gingivalis, assembly GCF_003862475.1. Lineage (GTDB taxonomy): Bacteria > Bacillota > Clostridia > Lachnospirales > Lachnospiraceae > Lachnoanaerobaculum > Lachnoanaerobaculum gingivalis. The sequence continues at coordinate 46,783 of NZ_RRCO01000001.1, forward strand.
TCTGAGAAAAACTTCCTTTACAGCCTTTTGTCCCTGTTCATCCATAGTAAATCTTTCTCTGTCCCAGTCTGCAGATGAACCAAGTCTTTGAAGCTGATTGATTATTCTTGTACCGTAATCATTTCTCCATGCCCAAGCTTCCTTTAAAAATCTTTCTCTTCCAAGCTCGTGCTTATCCTTGCCCTCGGCTTTAAGTTTTTCAATAACCTTTACCTCCGTAGCAATAGCCGCATGGTCCGTTCCCGGCTGCCAAAGCGCCTCATATCCGGCCATTCTCTTATATCTGATCAGAATATCCTGCATAGTATTATCAAGTGCATGACCCATATGCAGCTGACCTGTGATGTTTGGCGGCGGCATTATAATTGTAAACGGCTTTTTATCCTTATTTACCTTTGCATGGAAGTACTTTTCTTCCAACCATTTTTTATATATTCTTCCCTCTATTTTTTCAGGGCTGTATGTTTTTTCCAATTCTTTCATATCTACCTGCCTTATTTCATATTTCTGTAATCCGCTTTTAAATCAGCGATATAATCACCTAAAACTTTTTTCTTCCTTGCCGTATCTTCCGTCTCGAATATTGAATTTATATTCTTCATTCTTTCACTTTCACCAACGCCTTCTAATGCTATATCAAAAGCTTTCTTGGCTTCGCCTGCCAAATCGGCTTTTAACAGTTGTGACATTTCCTCATCATTTTCTTCATATGATGATATAAATATTCTCTTAAGGAAATATATTTCCATCAAAATCACATCATCATTTGTAAGTTCATATGATTTTTTCAGCGCATCCAAAGCTTCTTCATACAAAAAAAGATTTGCATAAATAACACCCAAATTATGATACACACTTCCTATAAAACCGTTCTCAGCCTTTGTATCCATATCAAGGATTTCCAGATAGTACTTTTTTGCCAAATCATACTTTCCTATATAAAACATATAGTCCGCTCTTTGCTTGGCAACCTCATGTACCGCCATTTTCTTTATCTTTCCCATGGCATTTCTGAAAATTATTTTCTCCGCATTATTGTACAGACTGCATGAATCAATGATATATACCAAAATATCTTCATCAGCCGTTCCGTTAGACATTTTTCTTTTCACATTATCGGCTAAGACTTCTAAATTCAAGTCATCCCTTATAAATTCAACCAAAGTATCACTTACAATTCCCTCGGTGACTAAAATGGGATTCTCAAATATTATATAGCACAACTCTTCATAACTGTGTATGTTCAGCGATAATACTTCTATATTGAAAGGCTTTTTTACTTTTAAGGCTTCACATAGTATTAATCCCATATATTTACCTCGATATTTCTCTTTACATCAGTAGGTGGATACATATCTCCAAAGCCTGCATCCTCTATTTCGACATTCATGATTTTATCGTCCAAAAATTTTGTTCTGAAATAAAATCTTCTGGTCTTTATAGGCCTTTTAGGTAAAAAGTCCAATACAATTGGAATGTTTTTCTTGACCTTACCGTCAACCCCTGCCACACTGATATCTATTACTTCCTTCTCATCAGGTATCATTAAAAGTTCAGTATCGGGCTCATCCCAAAAGTCTCCCGCCTTTGCAAGGTATATCTTTCCGTCTTTGCCGTTGTTCTCTACATTTATATAAACATCCGACCTCAGTCTTCCTTCACAAAGTGCAGTTAAATTATATATGGAGTTCCCACTCGCAAGGTCAACACCTTTAAATGCCGCACCTTTTGCAAAAATATTTGTATCGAGATATACCTTACCTCTTGAACACAGATAACTTATAAATCCGTCTGCCCACTCATGTTCTGCAAACACCTGCCCTGTAAGAAAAATAGATGAAAATTTTTTCTTATCCATTACTTTCTCGGCAACTGAAGTCAAAATCTTATCCGCAAGCTTGGCTCCTGACGGATTATTAAGTATCTGCAAGTTAAAAGCCTCATCCATATTTTCAGACTCCGCATTAACAAGCAGTTTTCTTGAATTTCTGTTTACAAGCATTTCATAGTATGTAAGACTTACATCAGAAAGATCGTACATTCCCACTTTATTGTTCCATATATCTTTTTTTAATGAAAGAACAAAATAGATAAAACTTTCTTCTTTACTGATTATATGTATATGGTTCGGTTGATAACCAAGTCCTACAAAGGCCTCCTTTATATCACCGACTATATCTTCTTCCAAACCTGCCATAGCTACAACTACTTCCTCAGGCTTTTCCTTATATAATTTTTCCATTCCGGCATTTATTATTTCTCTGAAGTAAATTTTCAATATTTCTTTTCCTTCATATCTTGTGCCATCAATGGTTGCTATACCGTCTTTTCTTGTCAATTTTAATAATTTATCGGTAATTATACCTTTTCCGTCCAATGCCAAAGCATAAGCATCTTCACCCACTACCCAGGCATCTTCACCCTTTTTTTTGCTTATAACGGTGGGGAAAATTAATGCTTCATCATCAGGGTAAAATATAAGATTTGTACTTATATCCGATAAAGCGATTCCAAGTACCTTCGGATTCATCGTATCTCCCATTTTATATAAATATCAAATGTAAATATAAAATTTACATTCCTTTCATTTTTTATATCAGTGTAAATAAATTAGCTACCAACTCGTCTTTATACACAAACTCGGTCAATTTTTCCTTAAGTTCTTTTTCTTTGTCTTTCGGCAGTTCCTCTATATCATTTATAAGAATAAACCTACTCTCTCCGGCATTATCTGCTTTACTGAATTGAACACAGTCATTTACCGAAACTTTCATATCTCCGTCTTCATTTTCAAGTATCTGATATTCCCATATCTCATCTGAAAAAATCTTCTTATATTTAACAAATATATTTTTATAGATATTGGGAAACTCCTCCTCAATAAAATCATCATTTAAAGGAAAAATTCTTGACTTCAATATAGCAAAATCTTTCTTTGCCTTGTATTCAACAAAAGTGGATTCGAGTATATCTCTTTCAACAGGTACAAACTTTGACAGATTTTTAAAGTATGAAAATACCATTCCCATATCGCAAAGATTATTTACTATCTGCTCACATAATCTTGTCTGCTTAAAGTTAAGTTTATCCTTATTTGAATAATACTTTGACAATGCCAGCATATAAATATTCGGGAATTCCTTTATATCGTCAACATCACTGAGTCCGTCTTCCAGATACTCAAATATATTGTCTTTTATATTTTCATCATTCATGAAGAATAAATCACTCTTTACAGTAAAATATGCTCTTATGATTATATCCGTAACTCTTTTTCTCTCCGTATAAATTCTGAAAGCCTCATCCAAATCTGCTGTCTGATTTGAGAAAAGCATTTGTATAAGTAATCTTTCTTCAAAATCATATGTTTCAATATTTTTCTCAACACATAACTTTAAACAATCAAACATATTTTGTGTTTTTCCGTTGTATACCTTTGCAATAAATTCCAAGGTTTTATCTGTGTACTTTTCATCCTTATAAAGATTAAAAGCCATCAAAGCAAGTATTTTATTTTGATTAAATGCTTCATCGTCAATTGCTTTAATAATGAGTTTAAGTAATTCATCTTTTTTGAAATTATCGACTCCGAAGAATTTAACTACATCTATTGCCTCTTTTACATTTCCGGTATTCATCAATGTATCACAATACATAAAAATATTGTCTTCATCCAAATTCATCTCAGCCGTCTTATAAAGAAGCTTAAAGTTAATCTCTTCTTCCTTCTCTGAAGCTTTCCATAAATGCTCAATAAGCTTTGATAAAAGTATATTTTTAAATCTTGAATCAATGTCTATTTCATCCAATACACCTTCTATTAAAGCTATATCTTCATCACTGATTTCACTGCTCTTTGCAATCTTTCCAAGCATCTCAAGCCTGTGCATATCATGATTTTTATCCAACTCATAAGACCTGTCTATAAGATTTTGCATATGGAATATCTTATCTACAGTCATATTTTTTGAATAATATCTGTTGCCCTCACAATCCTCTACAAGGATAATTGCATTTTCCGAATACAGTGCCACAAAAGCCCTGTTATTTACAAGTTCATATTTCTTTTCACCGTTCAATTCCGGATATACAACCACTATAGAACCCGCTTTATCTTCAGGCACTCTCACATCATATGAGTTCATTAGAAACGGAATGATTTTTGCCAATCTTTCATCTATATCATCATCCTCCAGAATTCCGGAATAGATATTTATAAGATGATCATCCATTTTCAATTTCATCGCATTATCAATGGTAAAAATCTTTATTCTCTTTATAAAACCTCTGTATATTTCACTGTTATGCGGATAAAACTCTACGATATTTTCAAATATCTTTACCTTAAAGTCATCAGCCATCGAGTTTATTCTTTCAAAATGCTTCAGCACAGATTCAGGTATGGGTAAATCATATTTTTCCGGAAGTGAGTAAACAAAGTACTCATATATGCCTTCCACAGGCAATCTCTTTTCAATGCATCTTTCATACCATGCATTTACATACTTTTTTCTGACATTACCTTTTATAAAAATCTCACATATATCTGTAAGCAGCTCATTACTTGGCAATGCATTGTATATTGAAAGTAAAATATTTAATATAGCTCCGTTAATTTTCTTTGTCTCTCTTACAACGGAGAGTATTTTTTCCGAAAGATTAACCGATATAAGATTATTTCTTATACCGAAGCTAAGCGCCAACACTTCAAATCTTGTACAGCTTGTCAAAAGATGTGGATTTTTACAAAGTAACAGAGCATATTCCATCATCAATATTTTCGATCTGTCACCAAGCTCAAAAGCTCTCTTTAAAAACTTCTGTCTTTCCGCCGGGTTGTCTGCAAGACTTTCATCAAGATTTAATACAAGCATAAATTCAATGTTTGAATGATATTTCTTATATAAATCCTTTATAAGCTTTGTAAGATCTCTCATCTTTTCGGCATCAGGATACATATATGTATCCAGGTATTCTAAAATAAGATACTCATCTCTGAGTTCATGCCTGTTCTCTTTTATTTTTGAATCCAGGCTGTTTATAATAGACTTCGCCGTAGCTTTATCTCCCTGCATCAGGTATATTTCCGCCTTTAAAAGCTTTACCAAAAAACTCCTGTATGTACTTGCCTGCAATCTGTCAAGTACCGCAAGCATTTTAAATAAAATCTCATTTTTTTCGATTTTATCACTACAAAGTTCATGCTCAACTCTAAGCTTTACATAGCTGATCCACTGTTTTCTTTCAAATATTCTTGCTTCTCTTTGATATTCTTTTTCAAGATTTTTATTTATTACAACTTCAAGATATTTTTCATTTAAACCGTTACAAAACTTTATACTTGCAATATTTTTTCTGTCTTGCAAGAGTTCGGAATCTATAGTAAATCCAAGCTCAAAAGTATTATCTTCAAAGTTTTCGTTTTTTATTTTATCCGTATTTAATTTAATAAAATCTGCATTTGTTGATACGTCAATATCAAGCAATCCCCAGTTTTCTTTGTAAACTTTTACGGTGTAAACTTTATCTTCTTCTACTGTATTTAAATAAAGCGAATCCGATTCAAGCAAAAAATTCACTGCTTCTTTATTTCCCACAGCCTGCAGGAAATTTTCAAGGTTTAATCTGAAGTTATTACCCTTATTAAGTACCTCATAAATCTTTTGATATCTCAGGTCCTTCATAAAACCCGACTTACAAAAGTCTTTATACATAAAAATAGCCAATGCAATATTTATGTCTTCCTTTGCAATGACCATAAAATCATCCACTGTCTTTAATGACTCAAGCACAAGTACAGTATCGGTATTTTTTATATAAAAAGTATAGGGTATATCTTTTTCTCCGGCATTTGTTACCAAAGTTATAATACCCTCTATTTTTTCTTCTCCGTTCAAATTCTTTGAGTTGATCTCAAGTACAACTTTGTTCTTTATTCCGCCAAAAGTTGCATCAACCACTCTTACTCTTATATTGTCGGAATATGCCACTCCTCTCAAAGGTACTTTATTGTCACTTCGTACCTCTATTTCAAAGCGAACAGATTCATCCATCTTTATAGGCAGTTCTATATTATCCGGCTCACAGACCAATATAGGTAATTCTTCTTCAATAATCCCCTTTGCCAAACGATTGATTCGCTCTCTCATTTATACACCTCTTCCATAAACCATAACCTACATTTTATCATAAATAATAATGAATTTCTATATCTAATCAGCAGTTAGTCATCCACAGGCAAACGAATAAAATCCTCGGTAATGTATTACACTTTACATAATATCCCATTTGTTGTAAAATCTTTATATTACACAGGAGGTCCGACGATGCTCTCAGAACCGATGACTTTATATAAGTTAATGATACTATATATGTTAAAACAAGTTAAATTTCCACTTACAAACTCAAATATATCCGACTTTTTTGTCAGTAAAGAATATACTACATATTTTATAGTCCAACAGGCTCTTTCAGAGCTTTTGGAATCAAACTTACTGAGTGTCGAGAATATAAACAACAATTCCAGATATGAAATGACAAAAGAAGGCAATGAAGCCCTCTCTTTTTTTGAGAAACAGATTTCTCCGGCTATAATTACAGATATAAACGAGTTTATACAGACAAATAAATTCCGTATGAGAAATGAAGTTTCCACTACAGCAGAATATTATAAGCTTCCGGGAAACGACCTGATTGTACACTGCGAAGTTTTAGAAGGTAAAACTCCACTTATAAATATAGAAATAAATTCCCCTGATGAAGAACAGGCCAATATTATGAAAAACAATTGGCGCTCATGCAGTCAGGATATTTATCAGTATATTATGAAAAGACTTCTCGGAGGCATGGAATAAAAAAGGACACTTATGTGTCCTTTTTTATTCCCCAAGATATGCTTTCTTTACACTGTCATCATCCATAAGTTTCTTTGCATCTCCGTCAAGAACTATATTTCCTGTTTCAAGAACATAGGCTCTGTCGGCAATACTAAGCGCTTTTTTGGCGTTTTGCTCAACCAACAGCACTGTGGTCCCGCTCTCATGAATTTCTCTTATAATATCAAATATTTCATTTACATAAAGCGGTGACAGACCCATTGAAGGCTCATCCATCACAATAACTTTAGGATTACTCATAAGAGCTCTTCCCATTGCAAGCATCTGCTGCTCACCGCCTGAAAGTGTACCTGCAATCTGAGTCTTTCTCTCAAACAGTCTTGGAAATCTCTTATAAATTTTTTCAAGACTTTTTTCAATTCCGGCCTTATCATTTCTTATATATGCGCCAAGTTTCAAGTTCTCAATTACCGTCAAATCACCGAAAACTCTTCTTCCCTCAGGCACATGTGCCATTCCAAGCTTTACTATATCGTGCGCCTTTGTTTTTGTAATATCCTTGCCGTCAAACTCGATACTTCCTTCTTTTGCACTGAGAAGTCCTGTAACAGTGTGCAAAATAGAAGTTTTACCGGCACCGTTTGCACCTATAAGAGCAACTATTTCACCTTGATTTACGCAAAAGCTTGCACCCTTTACAGCCTTTATCATTCCATAGTTCACGACAAGATCTTTTACTTTTAATATTTCCATCGTTCCTCCTACTCTCCCAAATACGCTGTAATTACATCAGGATTATTAAGCACTTCACTCGGTGTTCCGCTTGCAAGCTCAGTACCGAAATTAAGTACCGTAAGCTTTTCACAAATTCCGGCTACCAACTTCATATCATGCTCAATCAAAAGAATTGTAAGATTATACATATCTCTGATTTTTCTGATTGTTTCCATAAGCTCTTCCGTCTCGTTAGGATTCATACCTGCCGCCGGCTCATCAAGTAAAAGCAAAGAAGGACTTGTCGCAAGAGCTCTTGCTATCTCAAGTTTTCTCTGCTCACCGTAAGGCAGATTTCCCGACAGAACATCTTTCTTTGAGCCGAGTGAAAATACATCAAGTATCTCCAAAGCAAGATTATCCATTTCCTTTTCCTTTTTGGAAAATCCGAACATATGAGTCATAGACGTGAGCAGAGGATATTTTACCTTTTCATGTAATGCCGCCTTTACATTATCTAAAACCGACATATTTGAAAAAAGTCTTATATTCTGAAATGTTCTCGCAATACCCATATTATTGATTTGTGTAGGTGTTTTTCCGTTTATAAGATTTCCGTCAAGTCTTATTGTACCTCCGGTTGGCTTATATACTCCTGTCAAGAGGTTAAAAACTGTAGTCTTTCCTGCACCGTTCGGTCCGATAAGACCGTATAATATTCCTTTTTCAATATTAAGATTAAAATTGTCTACCGCCTTTAATCCTCCGAATTGAATTCCAAGATTCTTACACTCCAGCATTAATCCTCCTTTCCAAGCTTTCTAAAGGTTTTATTCAGTGATAAATTAGCCTTAAACTTACTGTTGTTAAATATCATCATCAAAATCAATACTATAGCATAGAGTAACATTCTCAAATTGTCCGCACCTCTTAAGAACTCAGGTAATACGGTAAGAATTATTGCGGATATTATTGAACCCGGAATATTTCCCATACCGCCAAGAACCACAAATACAAGTATCTCAATTGATTTATTATAGTCAAAAATATTAGGCTTTATAATACCTACATTATGTGCATAAAGCGAACCTGCAAGTCCTGCAAAAGCTGCAGCTATAACAAAAGCGCTTACTTTATACTTACTTATCTTTATTCCTATAGACTCCGCAGCAATATCATTGTCACGAATTGACTTTATCGCTCTTCCGTCTCTTGAATTTATAAGATTTGAAATCAACACTATACATATTACCATGATAATAAATACTACTGTAAAATTATTATAATCGGAATATAAAGGAATCTTGCTAAGTCCCTTTGATCCTCCTGTAAAATTAAGATAATTTATAACAGACTTTATTATCTCTCCAAATGCAAGTGTTACTATAGCCAGATAGTCACCTCTAAGTCTAAGTACAGGCACACCTATCAAAAAACCGAAAACAGCCGCAAGTACACAGCCGCAAACCACAGCTATAAAGAAAGACAACGCCGGAGGTAAAAAGCTTGTATTGATAGAAATCAAAGCACTTGTATATGCTCCTATTGACATAAAACCTGCATGCCCCAATGAAAGTTCTCCCAAAAATCCCGTTACAAGATTCAGTGAAACAGCCAACATTATGTTCACACAAATAGGAACTATCAAAGATTTATATTGTCTGCTGAGTATTCCTGAATTTATCAAAACAAATACCAATACATAGGCCAGTAACATTATAGCTATATTAAATATAGTTTTTTTATTTAATATCTTCATACCACACCTATACCTTTACAATCTTTTTCTTGCCCAAAAGTCCTGAAGGTCTGAATAATAAAACGACAATCAAAACCCCGAAAACAATAGCATCTGCAAGCTCAGTTGAAATATATGCCTTAGACACACTTTCAATAAGTCCCAAAAGTATTCCGCCAAGCATAGCTCCCGGTATACTTCCTATTCCTCCAAGAACGGCAGCCACAAACGCCTTTATACCCGGAAGTGCTCCAAGTGTAGGCTTCATGGACTGGTACTGACTTATATACAAAATACCCGCTACAGCCGCAAGTGCCGAACCTATTGCGAAAGTCATTGATATGGTACTGTTTACATTGATACCCATAAGTTCCGCCGCTCCCTTATCTTCCGAAACGGCTCTCATTGCCGATCCCAGCTTGGTTTTGTTTATAAACAATGTAAGCAGAATCATTGCAACAGCAGTCACTATCAATGTAACCAAAGTAATACTTGAAATTGTAACCGGTCCTACCTTTATATTTTCGTTCGGAATTACAGATTGAAACGGTATCGGTGTTGAACCGAATATCAATAAAGAACTGCTTTGTAAAAAGAAGCTCATACCTATCGCAGTAATAAGTACTGCCAAAGGCTGTGCCTTTCTAAGCGGTTTATACGCAATCTTTTCAATTAAAACGCCCAAAACGGAACATACAATAACAGTCAATAAAAGCGCTACCGGAACAGGTAAACCCAATACCGATATACTAAAATAAAGAGCATATGCTCCTACCATTATTATATCTCCATGAGCAAAATTTATCATTTTAGCTATACCGTATACCATTGTATAACCTATAGCTATCAACGCATAAATGCTTCCTGTCCTCAATCCGTTTATTAACTGTTCAATAAAGTTAATTAACATTTTTTTACCCCTCTTTACCTAAACTACGGAAAACTCCTACCTTACGTTAGAAGCTTTCCGAGGTCTATGTCAGAAAAAGAGGATGGGACAATAATCCCGTCCTCTTTAAAATTTCATAGATTAATCAAAAAGCTTATACTCTCCGTTTGTTATAGTAACAAACTTAGGCTCCTTGTTCGGCTCACCGTCAGCATTGAATGATACTTTGCCTGTGATACCGTTTACCTCTATCTCGGTCATAGCCTTGATAAGGTCATCACTCTTGATACTTCCGGCCTTTTCCATAGCCGCCTTGATTACGTAAACTGTATCATATCCGTCAGCTGCAAACTGGTCAGGTGTTGCCTTATATGCAGTCTCATATGCCTTTGTGAAATCTGCCGCAGAAGGATCTGAAGCCAAGAACGGACTTAAGAATACCGCACCTTCAACAGCGCTTGGATCTGTAACCTGAGATAAAACTCCGTCCCAACCGTCAGAACCTACAAATGCCGCATCGATACCCTGCTGCTTTGCCTGCTGTACGATATATGCTGCCGCTTCATAGTATCCAGGTACAAATATAAGCTTAGCTCCTGAAGCCTTAATCTGTGTCAACTGAGTTGTAAAGTCTACATCATCATTTGTGAATGACTGCTCATTGACAAGTAAGTCAGACTTTCCGGCAGCGTTAAGCTCCTCTTTGAAAGCCTCATATACTCCTGTTGAATACTCGTCAGAGTTGTTGTAAAGAACAGCAACACTCTCATATCCCTGATCTACAACAAAATCTGCAATCATCTTTCCCTGAAGAGGATCTGTAAAGCAAAGTCTGAAAACATTAGGATTCTCAGTGATTGCCTTAGCTGAACCTGAAGGTGTAATCTGTAAAATATTATCCTTTGCTGTTAAATCTGTAAGTGCAAGTGATGAACCGCTTGTTACAGCTCCCATAAATACATTGATTCCGCTGTCCATAAGATTGTTATATGCGTTAACAGCCTTATCTTCTTTAGCTTCATCATCCTGGAAATTAAGTGCAAGCTTATATGTCTTATCTCCGACCTTTACTCCGCCTGCCGCATTAATCTCATCAATAGCTATAGTAGCACCGTTCTTAACCGAATTGCCGTAAGATGCCGCACTACCTGTAAGTGGTCCTGTAGTTCCTATTGTAAATACATCACCGTCAACTTTTGCAGCAGCTTCAGTCTCAGCCTTTGATCCTGAATCTGCAGCTTTATCCGAACCTGCGTTTCCGCAAGCTGTCAATGCCAATCCGAATGTCAATGCCATTGCTGACAATAATACTCTTTTCTTCATAATGCCTCCATAAATTAAATTTTATAAAACTCATCTCATTATATTTATTTCATATAATTCTGTCAATAAACACATTTGAAATGCATATATATTTTTTTCATGGCAGGTATAACAAATAGATATAACAAAGCCTTTATAACCGTTAATTTTTACTAATTACGACTATAAAGGCTTCAAATTATTTATATTATTTTATATTTATTTTTCTGAGAGATATTCATGTATTCCTCTTGCTCCGGCTCTTCCGGCCTCCATAGCAAGAATAACCGTAGCGGCACCTGTTACGGCATCGCCGCCTGCGAAAACTCCCTTTCTTGAAGTTTGTCCTGTCTTTTCATCAGCTTCAATACATTTCCATTTGTTGATATCAAGACCTTCTGTTGTTCTTGCAATAAGAGGATTAGGTGAAGTACCGAGTGACATGATAACAGTATCACAGTCAATAACAAATTCGCTACCCTTTACCTCTACAGGTCTTCTTCTACCGCTGGCATCAGGCTCTCCAAGTTCCATTCTGATAACTTTCATTCCCTTTACCCATCCCTTTTCATCTTCAAGGATCTCAACAGGGTTTGTCAAAATATCAAATATGATACCTTCCTGCTTCGCATGATGAACTTCTTCAGCTCTTGCAGGTAATTCGGCTTCACTTCTTCTATATATAACATGTACTTCGGCACCAAGTCTTAGGGCGGTTCTTGCAGCATCCATAGCCACGTTTCCTCCACCTACAATACATACCTTTTTACTCTTTATAATAGGTGTGTGATAGTCGTCTCTGAATGCCTTCATAAGGTTATTTCTTGTAAGATACTCGTTTGCTGAAAATACTCCGTTTGCATTTTCACCCGGAATACCCATAAACATAGGAAGACCTGCACCTGAGCCGATAAATACGGCATCAAATCCCTCTTCTTCCAAAAGTTCATCTATTGTAACGGTTTTTCCGATAATAACGTCTGTCTCAATCTTTACACCAAGGTCTATAACGTTTTGAATTTCAGGTAAAACAACTTCATCCTTAGGTAATCTGAACTCAGGAATTCCGTAAATCAAAACTCCGCCCGGCTCATGCAATGCTTCAAATATAGTAACTTCATATCCGAGTTTTGCAAGGTCACCTGCACAGCTGAGTCCTGCAGGACCCGATCCGATTACAGCCACTTTCTTTCCGTTCTTATTCGGATTTGCCTTTGGCTTAATACCCATCTTTCTTGCAGTATCTGCTACATATCTCTCAAGTTTACCTATTGAAACGGCCTCACCTCTGTTTCCTCTGATACATACACCCTCACACTGTGTCTCCTGTGGACAAACTCTTCCACATACGGCAGGAAGTGAACTTGACTGTGCGATAACATCTGACGCACCTTCAATATCATCCTTTAATATTTCCTGTATAAAAGCGGGAATATTTATAGATACAGGGCAACCCTTTATACATTTTGCATTTTTACAGTTGAAACATCTTGCAGCCTCAGCCATCGCCTCTTCCTTAGTGTATCCAAGGCATACTTCTTCAAAATTTTTAGCTCTTACTTCAGGCTCCTGCTCAGCAACAGCAACTTTCTTCCACATATCCTGTGCCATTATTTGTCACCTCCACATACGCCACATCCGCCATGATGTGTTTCGCCTTCTATAACCTTCAAAAGTTCTTTACCTTCTTCTGTCTTATAAATCTGTAATCTTTGAAGTGCTTCGTTGAAATTAATCTTATGTGCATCAAACTCAGGTCCGTCTACACATGCAAACTTAATTTCATCACCTACAGACAGTCTGCAGGCACCGCACATACCTGTACCGTCCACCATGATTGTATTCATACTTGCGATAGTAGGTATGCCGAGTTCTTTTGTAAGAAGTGATACAAATTTCATCATTATCATAGGACCGATAACTACACAATGGTCATACTTCTTGCCTTCATTTTCAACAAGATCTTTTACCTTATCTGTTACAAGCCCTTTGAATCCGTAAGAACCGTCATCTGTACATACATATAAATTATCCGATACCGACTTAAGCTCGTCCTCAAGAATTACAAAGTCTTTGCTCTTTGCACCTTGAACCACATCAGCCTTAATACCTCTTTCAAAGAGCCATTTAACCTGTGGATATACAGGAGCTGTACCAAGTCCGCCGGCTACGAAAAGAATCTTCTTCTTTTTTAATTCCTCTATGTCTTCACCTATAAGATCACTTGCATTTCCAAGCGGTCCTACAAAGTCCATAAACTCATCGCCTTCGTTGAGCTCATCTGCAATCAGTCTGGTTGAGCCGCCAATAACCTGAATAACTATAGTAACAGTTCCGGCTTCACGGTCATAGTCACAGATTGTAAGCGGAATTCTCTCACCCTGCTTATCCTGCTTTACTATAACAAACTCTCCCGGAAGACATTTTGCTGCTACTCTCTTAGCCAAAACATCAAATAAATAAATGTTTTCAGCTAATTTTCTTTTCTTCACAATAGGAAACATATTGCTTATTCCTCCATATAGATAAAATCTCACCTTTAATATTAACACAAAAAAATAAAAAAAACAAACTAAATAAAAGCAATATATCAGAACAGTTCGTTATTTTTTTAGCTAATTTAACCTTAAATGTTATTATTTGCTACCTGTTCATTTCAGACTTATAGCCGTCAGTCATATTATGGTCTGCAATTATATTGTCGATATCATTCAGATTTGAAGAAGGCACATCGCCCGGTATAGTGTTTTTTACAGTAGAATATGCATTGCCGTAAGCCAACGCTTTTTCACAGTCAAGTCTGTAATGTAAAAGACCGTACAATGCTCCTGCAATATATGCATCTCCGCTTCCTATTCTGTCCACAACATCAATTGCCTTATAAGGTTTTTCTGTATAATACTTATCCTGATAAGCGTTATATATTACAGATCCGAAATCATGTACCTTCGGTGAATGCACCGTTCTTTGTGTAGATGCCACTATTGAGATAGGATACTCCTCGGTAAACGATTTCATAATTTCTCCTACATCTCCTCTCTTTCCGAAGGTAAGTCTGGCTGTATCCTCAGAGCAGAAGAATATATCCACAAACGGCAATATCTTTTCTATAGTGTCTCTTGCCTCTTCGCCGGACCAAAGATTTGCTCTGAAATTCACATCAAATGATATAATCGACCCGTTATCTTTAAATTTCTTTATCATTTCTATTGCGTTTTCTCTGGATTTTTCACAAAGAGCCAATGTTATACCTGTTGTATGAAAACATGTGGTAGACTTATACATATCTTCAGAAAACTCATTTACGCTTATAGTTTCAAAGCAGGAATTTTTTCTGTCATATATTACATTAGGCTTTCTTGGATATGCTCCGTTTTCATAGAAATATATCCCAACTCTGGCATCTTTGTTTGAATCATATATTATATAATCGTCACTGATTCCATAAGATCTGACAGTATTCTTTATATATGCACCCATCTCATGTGAAGGAAGCTTTGTTATAACACCGGTTTTTAACCCTAGAAGCGATGCACCTACAGCAACATTTAGCTCCGCACCTCCTACCTGCCTGATAAGAGTATCTCCTCTTACCAATCTGTCATCTCTTACAGGTGAAAGTCTTAAAAGCGCCTGTCCCAAAGTCAATAAATCAAATTTCTTATCCATTTCTTTGCCTTTCAAAAAATTACCTAAACTCTTTTATACATTCTGAATGTATAAGGTATATCAAAATAAGTCTCTTCCTCTGTTTCAAGTACAAGATTCCATTCTTTATCCAAATCCAAATTCAAAAAATGTCTGTCCGCCGCATACTCATAGTCAATATATGTAACATGGGCAACATTGCAATAGGGCAAGAAATTCCTGTAAACACTTTCTCCCCCTATAACAAAAACATCTTCATCATTTATATTATTTTCTCTAAGGTACTCCAAACATGAATCCAAACTGTTCAATACTGTTGCACCTTTTATTTTTAAGTTATTATCTTTTGATAAAACTATATTTTCTCTTCCCGCAAGCGGCTGAGAACCGGGAAGGGACAATAATGTATTATGTCCCATTATTATCACCTTTCCTATAGTCTCTTCCCTGAAAAGTTTCATATCTTTGGGGATCGAAACCAAGAGTTTCCCTTTATTTCCTATTCCCCATTTTTTATCTACCGAAACAATTATATTCATTCTATTCCTCAGCTATAATCAGTTCATTTGCATAAGGTAATGTCTCTATCCATTCACAAAAACTTCTCCACTCATCAAGTTTATGATGCTTTCTTGATTTATAAATATTAATGAGCGTCTCATAATTTAATGTACAGGTTCTCATTTGATTATAGCTTGAAGGTAAAAGCTGTATAAGGTCATACCAAAGTGACTTATCCTTGGTTTCAATATATTCAAGTCTTATCTTTTCCATTTCATCAACAAGACCTTTTAAAACATTTAAACCGTTTTCAGTCAGATGATCATGTGAAAAATCATCCAACTCAAAAGGCTTTGAATGAATCTTATGCATTGTGGATGTGGAATTTGCAACCGTGGCAACTTTATATGTATCGTATTCTTTCCACCAATACATAGGTGCTGTAATATCAACGGAAAGCATTACCTGTCTTAAATACTTTCTGTGATCGCTTGTCCCGGCATTTCTGAGCCTTTTTGCAAGCGATAAGTCATTCTCTCCTAAAACATATTGACCGTTCTCATCATAATAACTGTCAGATCTCGCCCATGAATTCATCGGATTTCTTGCGCCTCTTATGGCATTTTCCAAATTCATAACATAAACTCTGTTAAAATCTATCATCCCATCTCCCTTTTCTTTTTAATTCCATATACATATTATAGCCTCTTTCAAGCATCATTCTTTCATTTGAAAACTTCAAAAGATGAAAAGATTCATGGTATTTATAATACCCCGAATCAACAAAATATTCTTCTCTTTGCGGTCTTGAAAAATAGCTTTCGGTCTTCATCAAGAACCAATGTACTCTTTTATCAATTATTTCCGTACTTGTGTTAAATGTATAATGGCTGGTTCCTATAAATTGTACTATTTTAGCCTTTGCTCCGGTTTCCTCGTAAACCTCCCTCAGTGCAGTCTGCTCAAATGTTTCACCCGGTTCCACAGTCCCTTTCGGTAAAACCCATCCCTCATATTTATTTTTATAATTTTTAAACAAGGTCAATATCTTTCCATGATATATAACTACACCACCGCAGCTGGTTGCTTCTATCATTCCACACCTCCACTTTAGTGATAACTAAAAGAAGTATAAACCAATGCCGCGCTATAGTAAAGAACATATCACTCTATGCCTCTTTTTAGATGTCCTCTTGTAAAATCCGAAACATTTTCAACATCAAGACCTTTAATAAAATAATCAAAATATTTTCGTATAACAGCCTTTGCCTCTCTCGCATTCTCCGTGGTAAACCAAAGTCTTAAAGTCTCCGGTGCAATCTTTTTTATATCTTTTACCATTCCTATAACCGAAAGCGGCTTTGAATTAAGTATGGTGTTATAACAAAAATCACAATGTGTTTTTACCTGCATATCACTGTTTTTTCTATCCTTTAATACAAGCACTTCCTTCTTATGATCACATCCTTTTGTAGTTTTCTTTAAACATTGTGCCGAAACCATCATAGGTATCTTTCCGTAAGCCACCATTTCATTTCCGGGATTTCCAAGCTGCTTCATCTCATTTAGATTAAGCTCCAAAGGATATGTAAGTCTCTTTACATTAAACTTTTCATTATAAAAATCTATGGTGCTTTTATTATAAGCATAGATATTATAATCAAGTATAATGCTTGCCGAAGCATCTATATTATCATTTATGTAAAATATCTCTTCAAGACTTCTGACTATAAAATTATCAAATTTAAAATCTTTTATATTATCTAAATACTTGTTGAAAAACTTCTTTGCCTCATCTCTGAAAATATGCGGCATATATAAATTGCAAGCACTTGAATAAGACTTTACCGTATTTATTTTTTCAGTGATGCCTTCATATCCAAGCAGTTCACTCTCTATACTTATCTCATCAAATACAATACCTTCCTCCCTTGCAAATTGAATTGCACCGTCTATCTGCTCCATATTCTCGCAAAGTATATTAAGTTTTACTCCCTCAGATTCTTTTTTCTCGCTGCTTATAACATGATTTATAAATCCTTCGTATTCCCTTATATCCGAATCATCTCTTGTATATCTTGTTAAAATTTTTTCTTCAAGCTTATCCAAAGCCTCTCTTCTTATCTCATTTAACGCCTTTAAAGGGATAAACAGATTATCATCCAGCTCTATACTTAAATTCTCAAAGTAAAACCGGCTGTTACCCGTTTTTTTCAGTTGCTTGTCCACATCCTCAAACGAAACGGCCTTGTTCTTTGCAGGCTGAGGTATATCACCGATAATTTCTACAGATAAAAAATTGTCAAATTCTTTATCTCTGCCATAGACCTCATTTAAATTATTTACACTTACATCAAATATTATAGGAGTATTTTCTTTTAATCTGATTGAACCTGAAACGGGAAGCCACTTTTTACCTTCAACAAACGTCTTGTCCAGATAATCAAAATACTCGGAATTCACCTGCTTATTAACCGGCTTTTCATGCAAAGCAATCATATCCTTACCGTTATGTTCCTTATAATATCCGTCGGTCTGTCCTCCTCTGTCAAAAAGGTCAAGTAAAAGCTTTCTGTCAGCCTTATCAACCTTATATCCTGCCCTTCCTTTTTCATTATACAGATCCAAATACTTTCTCCATATACTTACCACACCTGCAGTATATCTTGGCGCTTTCATTCTTCCTTCAATTTTTAAAGAATCTATTCCCGCCTCAATAAGATCCGGCAAAATATCCAAACTGCAAAGGTCCTTACAGCTTAAAAGATTTCTTTCATCGGCTTTATTAAGTTTTTTGTCACCTTCATACACATCATAAGGCAGTCTACATGTTTGAGCACATCTTCCCCTGTTTCCGCTTCTTCCGCCGATCATTGAACTCATAAGGCATTGCCCCGAATACGAGTAGCAAAGCGCGCCATGTACAAAGCACTCTATTTCAATATCACACTTTTTATCTATGTCTCTTATCTCTTCCAAAGATATCTCTCTGGCAGGAACTATTCTGCTTGCACCCTGATTCTTTAAAAATATGGCTCCGTAGCTTCCTGTTATAGTCATCTGAGTACTGGCATGTATAGAAAGCTTCGGAAAATGCTTTCTTATAAATTCAAACACACCGAGATCCTGTACTATAACAGCATCAACACCTGCATTATAGTAAGTCTTTATATAATCAAAAAGCTCTCCGATTTCACTTTCCTTTAAAAGAGTGTTTACAGTCATATAGACATTTACCCCGAAAGTATGAGCGTATTCAATACCTTTTATTAAAATATCCTCTTCCGGATTATCGGCATATGCTCTGGCTGAAAACTTTTTTCCGCCTATATATACCGCATCCGCTCCTGCATTAACCGCCGCCACAAGACTCTCATATGATCCGGCAGGAGCCAAAAGCTCTACATTATTCATTCTTAACCTTTCATTTCAATACCGAGATGGATATATGCATTCTCTGTAGCAACTCTCCCTCCCGGTGTTCTGTTTATAAGTCCGTTCATCAAAAGATAAGGCTCATATACATCTTCCAAAGTACCTGCATCCTCACCCAATGCCGCACTCAAAGTATTAAGTCCCACCGGACCTCCTCCAAACTTTTCTATAATAGTGAGTAAAATCATTCTGTCATTGTTGTCAAGTCCAAGTTTGTCGACATCAAGGATATCCAGTGCATAATCCGCAACCTTTTTATCTATCACACCGTTATACTTTACCTGTGCAAAATCTCTGACACGCTTTAAAAGTCTGTTTGCAAGTCTTGGAGTGCCTCTACTTCTTCTTGCAATTTCCACAGCTCCGCTCTCATCTATTTCCACTCCCAAAACCGTGGAGGAACGCATTACAATTTCTTTCAATTCGTCTGTAGTATAAAATTCAAGCTTTTGCACCACACCGAATCTGTCTCTAAGCGGTGCTGTAAGCAGTCCCGCTCTTGTGGTTGCCCCCACCAAAGTAAACTTCGGCAAATCCAGTCTGATACTTCTTGCACCGGCCTCCTTACCTATTACAATATCTATTGCAAAATCTTCCATTGCAGGATAAAGCACCTCTTCCACCTGACGATTGAGCCTGTGTATCTCGTCCACAAAAAGCACATCACCCTCATTCAGATTATTTAAAATTGCAGCCATATCTCCCGGCTTCTCAATTGCGGGTCCTGAGGTAACCTTTAAGTTTGTACCCATCTCATTTGCGATGATATTACAAAGTGTAGTCTTTCCAAGCCCCGGAGGGCCGTAGAATAGCACATGGTCAAGACTTTCTTTTCTAAGCTTTGCCGCATCTATATAAATTTTAAGGTTTTTTCTTATTTTATCCTGTCCGATATATTCATTTAAAAATTGAGGTCTCAGACTTTTTTCTATCTGCTTATCTTCTTTTGTTATTTCAGTTGAAATTATTCTTCTTTCCATTTATATGCCCACTATATCTTATTCTTAGAATATCGCTATCTTTTTTAAAGCAATTTTCAGTATATCCTCTGTAGTATCTAAATCACCTATCTCAATACTTCTTAACACCTTATAAGCTTCACTGCTTGAATATCCCAAAGAAACCAAAGCCTCTGCAACTTCACTTTGTACTCCGCCGTTTACAGGCTTTTCATTCTCTATGGATGTGATACTTTCAATATCAACCTTTTCTTTTAAATCAAGGATTATTCTCTTTGCAATCTTAGGTCCTATACCCTGAGCCGCACTTATCGCCTTATGATCATCGGAAACTATAGCCATCTTCAAGTCAAATGTACTTAAAGTCGACATTATACTGAGCGCTGCCTTCGGACCGACACCGCTTATTCCTATAAGCTTTTTAAACATATTCAAGTCCGCTCTGTCTAAAAATCCGTATAATGTATGTGCATCTTCTGAAATCTTCAAATATGTATGTATAAAAATGTCTTTTCCCTTTGATATATTTTCCAAATCTCTACCGCAAACAAACACTTCATAACCCAAACCGGCACATTCCACTATTATATTGTCAATATTTTTTTCTGCAACAATTCCTTTTATATATGTAATCATATCTCTTCCCAATATTTTAATCTCAAGACTATAATATCATATAGCAAGATTACAAATCAAACAAAATCGAACACACTTTCGCAAATTATTGATTAAAACATTCGAGGATATTATAATACAGGCATGAAAGAAATAAAAAAGATTTTTAAAAATAATATAAAATATGATTTATCAAAAATAGGAAATCCGCAAAGAGTACTTTTTTTTGATATAGAAACCACAGGACTTAGTCCGAAAAATTCAAAGCTTTATCTTATCGGCTGTATAAGTATTGAAAAAGATAATTTAAACTTTAGGCAATGGTTTTCCGAAAGCATATCCGATGAAACGGCTATGTTGCAGTCCTTTTATGAGTACGCCGCCAAATTCGATACTTTGATTCATTTTAACGGAGACGGCTTTGACCTTCCTTATATAAGAGAATGTGCCAAGCAATACTATCTTTTCAATCCGCTTGATGACTATGTAAGCATTGATATTTACAAGAAAATAAGACATTTAAAGAAACCTCTCGGACTTGAAAGAATGAACCAGAAAACATTGGAGGAATTTCTGGGACTGCATAGAGAGGATATATATACCGGAGGCGAACTTATAGAATTTTACTACAGATATACACAAAATAAAGATTCGGATATTTTACACGCTCTGCTATTACATAACGAAGAAGATCTCCTAGGTATGTTAAAAGTTGTGGATATGCTTTCTTACCTAGATTTTTTCAACTCAACCTTTGTTCTGGAGTCGGTACATGTAAATAATGATATACTGATTTTAAATTACATCTGTAATGAAACTCTACCTCATGATTTGAAACTCACCGACAGTATGTCATTATATATTTCAGGTAATAAAGTGGAAATAAGCATACCTATATTAAAAGACGAATTAAAATTTTTCTTTGAAAATTACAAGGACTACTATTATCTGACAATTGAAGATTATGCCATACATAAAAGTATAGGGGAATTTGTAGACAAAGCGGTGAAGAAAAAAGCCACCAAACAAACCGCCTACATCAGACAGTTTGCCGATTATATATACTGCTTTAATATGTCGGACATTGATGAAATATTTAAAAAAGATTATAAATCAAAAGAAAAATATATAAATTTAGCAAAACTTAATTTTAATGACAAAGAGTTTTTCAGTGAATACTTGGTCGAAATATTCAAACATTTCAAACTATTAAAGCAATAATTAGATTATTCAGAAAATAAATACAAAAAATATTGAAATAGGTTGTAAATTTATAAAGTCCTTATAAATTCTGATTATAAGGACTTTATGTATTAACTCAATATATATTTTCAATTTTTTATATAATTTATAATATAAAATCAATATACATACGGATGTTTTAAAAGCCATCTCATATATGCCAAAGCCTTCTTTTCACCCTCATTCTTATTCATAAGCAGGATTTTTTCAAGCAGTGATCTTGTATCCTTATGTAGATCAATATAATCTTTTCTCTTACTGTAATAATCCCACGGAACATCTGTTGTGTAGCTGTCTCCGGAATAGACCTTTGAAGCCGCAATTCTGTCACAACACATCTCAAGCACGTATTTCAAAGGCATTTTCATGCCCATAAGACCGTCTTTTTCATCAGGACCGTAGTCAATCCAGTACTCAAAATGATGTTTATTTCTTCCCTTATGATGTAGCCACGAGCTTGAATATCCCTTTTCAAGCTTCTCTATGGCATTCGGACTCCTGTCTCCTTGATAGTATTTTATACCTATCAGGAACTCTTCAGGTGAATATTTGCTCAAATCGTGCAGGAATCCCTGCTTAATTAGGCCTATTTTAAAACAAAGGTCCATCACAGTCAGCTTATGTTTATTAATTGTCTTTAAATGCTTAAATACACTGTTATTATGCATAATTATCTATCTCCTCTAATTAAATATTTGACAATATACACATTACGTGATACTATATGATTACAGATAAAAATTACCACTTGAATTTTTCTGTAGTTACACTTTTTTATTTGGAGGCATTATTTATGAACAGAGGTACAGTTAAGTGGTTTAATAACCAAAAAGGTTACGGTTTCATCTCAGATGAAGGCGGAAGTGATGTATTCGTACATTTTTCCGATTTAAACATGGAAGGATTTAAGACTCTTGATGAGGGAATCTCAGTTGAATATGATTTAACCGAGGGTGCTAAGGGTCCGCAGGCTGTAAACGTTACAGTAGTCAGATAATCATAGATATGTTTAAAGAGCTCTTTACAGAGCTCTTTTTTATCGCCTTCTCTTCAATACAACTTAACTATCTTGTTGTAGCTTTTTTCAGCATTTCCTCAAGCTCATTCACATTAAAGTCATATGCCTTATTACAAAAATGACATTTCACTTCTATAGACTTGCCCTCATCTATCATTTCCTGCAATTCTTTTTCTCCGACGCTTATAAGAGCCTTTTCTATTCTCTCCTTATCACAATTGCATTTAAAGAAAAGGTCAAGACTTTCATTAAATTCAAGATCCATATCTCCCAAAATATCCTTAAGTATATCATTTGGAGACATACCCTCACTCAGCATTGTGGTTACCGGTTTGAGATTATTGATTTTAGTTTCAAGCTTATCTATTATCTCATCAGGACAATGTGGCATAAGCTGTATAATAAAGCCCCCTGCAGCATTTATTGTATTATCTTTATTTAACAATACTCCAAGTCCGACACTTGAAGGTGTCTGTTCACTTGTCGCATAGTAATATGTCAAATCTTCAGCTATTTCTCCGGATAAAAGTGCCACCTGACCTACATAAGGTTCCTTCATTCCGGTATCCATTATAACACTCATAAGTCCGACACCTATCGCCTCTGCAACATCAAGTTTACCTTTTGCATTAGGTGGAATAATAACCGTAGGATTAAAAGGATATCCCTTTACTTCACCTTTATTGTTTGCTGTTGCAATCACTCCTCCGAGAGGTCCGTCGCCCTCGATTTTTAATGTAAGAAGATCTTTTTCTCCCTTCATCATACTTCCCATCATTGCCGCAGCGGTAAGCATTCTTCCCAATGCCGCAGTCGCCACCGGTGAAGTATTGTGATCGTTTTTGGCTTCCTCAACCAAATCTTTTGTATTTGCAGCAAAAGCTCTTATATATCCGTTTGCCGCAGTGGCTTTCACCATATAATCTTTCATTTACTTTCCCTTCTCTCTGGCTACAAAAAGTATTCGCTCGGTATTTTCGCTTATATCCCCATAGGTATCCGCATCCATATATTTTTCAAGTACCATATTACTTGAATCTATCGCAGATAATATTTCATCGAAAGTATAAGCTTTTTGTACATGTCTTTCTTCAAACCTTTTGTAATTATCATCTTCAAGCCTTATAAAAAGGTTCAAATCATATTCATTGATTCTTTTATCAATGTCATATGTATTTTCCCATATAAAACTTGCCTGCTCTCTTACCTCAGCAAAAGTATTGTCTCCCAGTATATTTTGATATTTATATTCAGTATTCATATCAAAAATAAAAAGCCCGTTAGGATCCAAATAATTGTTTACCCAGGAAAATACTTCTTTAAGCTCAGATAATTCTCTTATATAATTCAAACTGTCACAACGAGATATTATTGCCCTTACAGTACCGTACAGCTCAAATTCTCTCATATCCTGACAAAGATATAATATATCATTGCCCGAAGCATATTTTTTCTCCATTGCAACATCAAGCATATCATATGAATTGTCTATACCTATCATATCATATCCGAGATTTGCAAGCCTTTCTGTGATTGCTCCGGTACCGCAACCCAGATCACATATCAGTCCGTCTTTTATATTCTCTTTATATAATATATCCTTTATCTGCTCCACCCACTTGTCATAGGGAACATTGTCCATGAACAAATCATATACTTTTGCAAAATTTGTATATTGCTCCATTATTTTTCCTTAAAATTTTAGGTGACGTCAAACCGCCACCTAAAACAATACCCTTATTTAGTTCTTTCCACAGCAGAATTTATATTTCTTTCCGCTTCCGCATGGACACGGATCATTTCTGCCGATTTTCTTTTCTTTTACTACGGTACCGCTCTTTTTCTGAGCCTTGTAGAGTTCTTTTCTCTTTTCTTCATCTAAAAGACTGCCCCACTCAGGTAAGTTATAAAGCCAGTCCGCTTTAGCCTCCACCATGTTGTAATAGAGCTTCTCAAGGTCGATATCAAGACTGATTTCCGTATCTTCCTTCATTTCCTCGATAGGATTAGGCTTATTAAGTGAATCATTTATACCGTCCAAAAAGCCTGTAATTGTTTGTATATCTGTATCAAATTTTGTTGCCAATTCAGCTACAGTGCATTTAATAACATTTTTAGGGTTCTTTAAAATTTTCTCATAGATACCCTTTTCAACTATAAAGTAGTTTTTCCAAATCTCTTCTTTTTGCCTGTCATCTGTTGCATCGCCGTAAGCTTTATTTCTCCAATTTTCCAATAAGGTCATTGTAACTTCCCCTTTTTTCTTAAACTTGATTAAGTATTATATACTAAAACCTGTTCAAAAGCAAGATAGCATGATTGTAGAATATTCTGATTAAAATAAATCATTGTACAAATTGTATATTAAGTAAGGTCGTACTAACTTGTATTTTATTCAATACATGCAAATTTGCTCTTGTTATTTTACATTAAATAGATTAGAATATCATCAAGTAAGAGAAACATATAAATTTTAGGAGGAAATTTCAATGGCATATACAATTACAGATAAGTGCGTTAGTTGCGGAACTTGTGAAGGTGAGTGTCCTGTAAGTGCAATTTCACAGGGAGATACACAGTTCAATATCGACGCTGATGCTTGCATCGATTGCGGTACATGTGCTTCAGTTTGCCCTACAGATGCTATTATAGCTTAATTATTGCTTGCTCAAAGCGATAATACTTATCATACGACCTGCTCATGCAGGTCTTTTTTACTGCCAAAAAATATTTATCTATATAAAAAAGCGAGACAGTTGCCTATCTCGCCATGTTTACAAACTTTGTTATATCAGGTTTCCAAACCAGATTTATTGTTCCTATTGCACCGTTTCTTTGTTTTGCAATAATAACCTCAGCTTCATTCGGATGTTCCGTGTCCTTATTATAATAATCATCTCTGTACAAAAACATTACAACATCGGCATCCTGCTCTATCGCTCCCGACTCTCTCAAATCTGAAAGCATAGGTCTGTGATCGGGTCTCGTCTCACAGGCTCTTGAAAGCTGTGAAAGTGCAATAACAGGCGCTCTCATTTCTCTTGCCAAAGCTTTTAAGCTTCTTGAAATATCGGAGATTTCCTGTTGTCTGCTTATATTTGCCTTTCCACTCCCCGTCATCAGCTGTAAATAATCTATTATAATAATATCAAGCCCTTTTTCAAGCTTCATCTTCCTGCATTTTGACCTTAATTCATTTATGGAAATACCCGGAGTATCGTCAATTGCCAATGTGGAAGATCCTACACTTACCGCACCCTCTATCAAACTGTTCCAATCATTGTCATTAAGATTTCCTGTACGCAGTTTTTGCGAATCCACATTACTCTCCATGCTCAAAAGTCTGTTTACCAACTGCTCGGCACTCATCTCCAAAGAAAAAACCATACATGAAATTTTCTTCTTCATAGTAATATTTTGAACTATATTAAGGACAAATGCGGTCTTGCCCATTGAAGGTCTTGCAGCCACCAAAACAAGGTCTGAAGGCTGAAGTCCGCTGGTCTTAAAATCCAAATCCACAAAACCTGTAGGAATGCCTGTAACGGTATCACTGTTTTTTGATGCAGCTTCTATTTTATCCAAAACATTCAAAACAACATCATTTATCGGTACTATATCTTTGGTTTCTTTGGTCTGAAGCAATTTAAATATTTCATTTTCCGTCTTTGCAAAAAGTTCATCAACTCCCTTTTCGCCAACATAACAATCGTTTACTATTTCCTCAGATATCTTAATAAGCCTTCTGACATTGGACTTGTCCTTAACAATTTTAGAGTAATTTTTTATATTTGCCGATGTCGGAACCGAGTCCATTATCCCTCTGAAAAAATCAAGACTTGTTATATCGGGGGGGACCTGTTTTTCCACAAGCTTATTTTGAATAAGCACCAAATCTATAGGTTTGCCTTCATTAAAGAGTTCAACCATACATTCAAATACAGTGCCGTATGCCTTGCTGTAGAAATCATTTTTATCAAGAACTTCTATAGCACTTGCGACAGCCTCTTTGTCAAGCAGCATAGATCCCAAAACCGCTTTTTCGGCATCTATACTGTTTGGCATCACTCTCTTAACCAGAGCTTCTTCCATTACTCTTCTCCAACTTTTACCTTTAACACAGCTGTGACATCCTTATGCAACTTTACCTTTACTTCATGGTTTCCAAAAGTCTTTATAGGCTCCGCAATTACAAGTTTTTTCTTATCTATTTCAAGTCCAAGCTGACTCTTTATAGCCTCTTCTATTTCCTTTGATGATACGGAACCGAAAGTTCTTCCGTCTTTTCCACCCTTTATTGTCAATGATACACTTGCCTCATTAAGCTTTGCAGCCAACTCCTTTGCAGCCTCAAGCTTTTCCTTTGCTATCTTTTCTTCATTTGCCTTTTGAAGTTTTAAAGTATTTAAATTTTCCTGATTAGCCTCTACACCCTTCTTTTTAGGTATAATAAAGTTTCTTGCATAACCTTCACTTACTTCTACAATATCACCTTTTTTTCCCAATGATTTTACATCTTCCAATAAAACAACTTTCATTATATTTCTCCTTTTTCAGCCATTTCTTTAAGCACTTCTTTCACACGTTTTTTCGCATCTTCTATTGTGCCCTCTTTTATCTGTGCTCCGGCAACGGATCTGTGTCCGCCTCCACCAAGTTTTTCCATAATTGTCTGTACATTTACTTCATCCATGGATCTTGCACTGATATATATTATATTATTATATAATGTCAAAACAAAACTTGCCTTTATACCCTTTATATTTAAAAGGTCATTTGCAGCCTGTGCACATACCAAAGTAGGTGATGCCGTATTCTCGGAATCACATTCACTTATGGCATAGCACTCCTTAAATATCTCGGCATTGTGAATCGCCTCGGCCTTTGCAAGGTAATCAATCGCATCTTCTCTAAACATCTTTCTGACTCTGGTAACATCAGCACCGCATCGCTTCAGAAATGCCGCAGCCTCAAATGTTCTTACACCTGTTTGCACATTAAAGTTTTGCGTATCTATTACTATTCCCGCATACATGGCGTCCGCTTCCACAGTTTTCAACTTAATATCGTCAGATATATATTGTACAATCTCAGATACCATTTCACATGCCGATGATGCAAAAGTCTCCACATAAGATAATGTTGCATTTGTAATTATCTCCGAGCTCTGCCTGTGGTGGTCAAATACCACAATATTTTTAGCCTTCTTTAAAAGCGAAGGTCCCTCTGTAATACTTGGTCTGTTTACATCCACAACAACCACTAAAGACTCGTTTGTAATACTGTTTGCAGCCTTTTCCTCGGAAATAAACAAATCATCCGGATACTCTACAGTCTTAAACTTCTCTATCATAGGCCTTGCCGAAGGATTTACATCCCCCATCAGGATATGAGCTTTTTTATTAAGGCTTGTAGCAATCCTCCATATTCCTATCGCAGCTCCGAAGGCATCCATATCAAGTATTTTATGCCCCATTATAATTACTTTATCTTTATTCTCAAGCAATTCTCTGAATGCATGAGCCTTTACCCTGGCCTTTACTCTGGTCTGCTTTTCAACAGTCTGAGCTTTTCCTCCGAAGTATTTTATCTCTTTTTCAGTCTTTACAACAGCCTGGTCTCCTCCTCTTCCAAGCGCCATATCCATAGCCATTCTTGCCAGTTCATAGTTCCTTGAAAGATTCTCACTTCCATAGCCGATACCGATACTTAGTGTGATACTCATTTCATTACCGATATTTACAGTCTTTACATCCTCCAAAATATCGAATCTTACCTCTATCGCCGAGTTCAAATTTTCTCTCTTTATAACAAAGAAAAATTTATCTTTCTCAAGCTTCTTTACAATACCGTTAAAACTGTTTATATATTGATTTATTTTTCTGTCAATCAACGCTTCAAGAAGTGATTTTCTTACCTCTTCAACACTTTCCATGGCCTCATCATAATTATCCATATAGATAAGTCCTACCACAGGCATAGAATCATCTTTCTTATTTTGTAATTCCACCAAATCGGTTTCATCAAAAAGGCAAATCGTATATACGAAAGACTCCTCAATATATAATCTGGTTATCCTTATACGATATTTTCTACCCTGATATTCACCGTGAAAATCCGCTTTGTCAGTAATTTCCTCAATATCCTTTTCCATGATATTTTCAAACATTGCATGAATATCCTTTTTGGACTTCCTGTCTTTTTGTACAAGCGAATTAAAGGCCCTGTTTCTCCAAGCTACAATACCTTTTTTATCCATCAAGGCATATGGTATATCCAAATCCTGTGAAAATATATTCTGCGTATTTTCGCTTGCCATGGCATACTCCACCATGTAATTTGACAAATTTCTTGAAATCATTATATTCCATCCGATAATATATATTATCCCAAAAAGTGCCAGTAAAAAAATTATTGCACCACAGCCTTTCCCCGGTGCAACAAACAATATTCCAAGCAAAAACACCAAGACTATAAGTGAATACAACAAGTTTTTCCTTAATATTGCCTTTGTATTTTTTTTATTTTTCATTAGCATCTCCATTATTTTAAAAATGGTATTCCGCCACATATATAATATGCAGCAAAATGTCATCGCTTTTATTATAAAAGTTTTAAATGATTATATCAAGAAAAGTATAATCTATCAAGCTTAGCGATATTCTATAAAACCATATCATTATCTAAAAATAATGAACTTAAATAAGGGCTGTTTTCACAGCCCTTAAAAACTTTTCATAATATAAATTTCACACTCACCAAATTATACATTCACATCTGCTGCGTCTTCAAGCAACATTGCTTCATACTTTCCTATGACCGTGTCTGAAATAAGCTCTCTGGTTTGAGAGTTTATAGGATGTGCTATATCTCTATATTCACCGTCAGCCGCCATTCTGCTTGGCATAGCTATAAACAATCCTTTTTCACCTTCGATAACTTTAATATCATGAATAACAAATTCATTATCTAAAGTAATCGATACAACGGCCTTCATCTTACCTTCTTTATCAATTCTTCTAACTCTGACATCAGTAATCTGCATTATTTGAATCCCCCCCTTAATCTCCTTAAAGAGTATATCTTTCGTTTTTTTCTATTACTATTCTGACCTGCTCTGCTGTCCCAATATAAGTCGAATTTGCACGTATTGTATCACGGCTTTCCACAATACAGTTTTCAATGACTGTGTTATCGCCAATGTATACATCATTCAAAATAACAGAATTCCTAATTATACAACCGTTACCTATATACGATTTATTAAAAAGAACTGAGTTTTCAACTGTACCGTTTATGATACAGCCACTTGCAATAAGTGAATTTGACACCTTAGCCCCCGGATTATACTTTGCCGGCGGCAAATCGTCAACCTTAGAATACACACCAGGATATTCTACAAAGAAATGATCTCTCACCTCTTTTTTCAAGAAATCCATATTTGTCTTATAATAAGATTCTACCGAAGCTATATTGCTCCAATAAGAATTAATCTTATATGCGTATATTCTCTTCAAATTTTTGTATCTGATCAAAATATCTTTTACGAAGTCATACCTGTCCTCGGCGATACTTCTTTCAATCAGTTCAATAAGTTGTCTCCTTCTGATAATGTATATCCCGCAGGATATATTTACAGAATCTGTAACTATCGGTTTTTCTTCAAAATTGACTATTCTACCGTCATCATTTATTGAAACCATACCGAATCTAGTCAAATCTTCTGTATCATTTGCTTTCTTGCATACTACAGTAATATCTGCTTTCTTTTCAATATGATACTCCAATACTTTATTATAGTCAAGTTTATAAATACCATCACCTGCACTAATAATAACATACGGCTCATGAGATCTCTTTAAAAACACCAAATTTTGATACAATGCATCGGCAGTACCTCTATACCAATCTGAACTTTCAGCGGTAATAGTCGGTGTGAAAACAAATAAACCACCTTGTTTTCTTCCAAAATCCCACCATTTTGATGAACTTAAATGTTCATTCAACGATCTTGAGTTGTACTGTGTAAATACAGCCACTTTTTGCACATGTGAATTTGACATATTGCTGAGTGCAAAATCTATACTTCTATAACTTCCGGCGATAGGCATTGCTGCAATAGCCCTCTTGTTGGAAAGTTCTTTCATTCTTTTTGAGTTTCCGCCCGCCAACACTATTCCTATTGCTCTCATATCTTGCCACCTACCTTTACAATGAAGTCACCACTTAAAAGTTTGCCATCCACATAGTCATCTATGGTTGTTTTTCCTAAAATAGCTGTATTCTTACCAATAACAACACCGTCAGGGATAGTTGTTTTTTCCCCGATTACTGCAAGATCGCAATTGTAAACTTTCTTATCGTATCTGCTCTCGCAGAATTCAAAAGCTCCAATCTCGCAATTTTTCCCGACTTCGGAATTTTCAGCGATAATAGCTTTGGTAACCTTGGAGTTTGCGCCTATCTTACTGCCCTTCATAATTATGGAGTCGGTAACCACCGCACCCTCTTCAATAACAACTCCGGCACCTATCACCGAATTGTTCACTTCTCCGTAAACTTCCACTCCTTCACCGATAATACTCTTGTTTATGGTGGAAGCCTCCGAAATATATTGTGGAGTAATAATATCGCCTTTGGTATAAATCTTCCAGTATTCTTCATACAGGTTGAATTCAGGTATTATATCAACAAGCTCCATGTTTGCTTCCCAATATGTTTGCAAAGTACCTACATCTTTCCAATATCCGTTAAATTCGTAACTGAAAATTCTACCGCCTTTGTTAAACACATACGGAATAATATGTTTACCAAAATCACATCCGGGCTCATTTGATAATTCAATCAAAGAATCTCTAAGAGTTTTCCATGAGAAAATATAAATTCCCATAGATGCAAGGTTTGATCTCGGAACTTTCGGTTTTTCTTCAAACTCCGTTACCCTGCCGCTCTCATCGGTTATAAGTATTCCAAATCTTGATGCCTCTTCCATCGAAACAGGCATAGCCGCAATGGTTATATCGGCATTGTTCGCCTTGTGGTAATCGAGCATTACCTCATAGTCCATCTTGTATATGTGATCACCCGAAAGTATCAAAACATAATCCGGATTGTAACTCTCCATATACTCAAGATTTTGGTAAATTGCATTGGCAGTACCCGAATACCAGTCACTACCTGCAGCATTTTCATATGGCGGCAATACAGTGACCCCTCCCATATTCCTATCCAAATCCCACGGAATTCCGATTCCTATATGGGTGTTCAGTCTAAGAGGCTGGTACTGAGTCAAGACTCCAACCGTATCAACACTTGAATTGATACAGTTGCTCAACGGAAAATCTATAATCCTGTACTTACCGCCAAATGAAACTGCTGGTTTAGCCACATTATGTGTCAGCACCCCAAGGCGACTGCCTTGTCCTCCCGCCAACAGCATAGCTATCATTTCCTTTTTAATCATGTACACACCTCGTTGCTAATGCTATTTCCTTATGTTTACACTTGAATTATAGCACAAATATACTTGATTGTGAATAAAAGATTTTATTTTAACGCATTTTTTTCTATGTTTTGATGAAATTTAATATCTGCCTTAAATAATCACGATACAATTAATAACATTTACTATATTACATTAAAAATTGCACAAAGTTTTATCTATATTTTTAGTTATTTTCACTAGAGCCCAAATATTGCATAAAACGTAAAATATTATTTGTTCTTAAGTTGTCCAAACAATTAAATGTATGCTATAATTAGATGTTACTAAATTTATGCCTAAACGGTATTAAGGAGGAAATCTAATGAAGCTGACAACAGTAAGAGAAATATACAAAAACACAGCAAAGTATATTGATACTGAAATCACAATAGGAGGATGGGTAAGAAGCAACAGAGATTCAAAGTCTTTCGGCTTTCTTGTTATAAGTGACGGAAGTTATTTTGAGCAGATTCAGGTTGTATACAATGACAGTCTGCCTGATTTTAATAGATTGACAAAGATTAATGTCGGTGCCGCACTTATTATAAAGGGCACACTTGTAGCAACACCGGGTGCAAAGCAACCTTTTGAAATTCAGGCTACACATATTGATATTGAAGGTGAATCAAGTTCCGATTATCCTCTGCAAAAGAAAAGACATACTCTTGAGTATTTGAGAACAATCTCTCACTTACGCCCAAGAACAAATACATTCCAGGCGGTATTCAGAGTGAGATCTCTTATTGCCTATGCTATACATAAGTTCTTTCAGGAAAGAGATTTTGTGTATGTACATACTCCAATCATTACAGGAAGTGATGCCGAGGGTGCAGGTGAGATGTTTAGAGTTACAACAATCGATCCACAAAATCCACCTCTCAAAGATGACGGCAGCATTGATTATTCCAAGGATTTCTTCGGCAAGGAGACAAACCTTACAGTTTCAGGACAGTTAAACGGTGAAACTTTTGCCATGGCATTCAGAGATATTTACACATTCGGACCTACTTTCAGAGCCGAAAATTCAAATACGACCAGACATGCCGCCGAGTTTTGGATGATTGAGCCCGAGTTTGCCTTCGGTGATTTAAACGACAATATGGATCTTGCCGAAAGCATGCTCAAATATATAATAAACTATGTACTTGAAAATGCCGCTCCTGAGCTTGAATTCTTCAATCAGTTTGTAGACAAGGGACTTTTGGACAGACTTAAGAATGTTGTAGAGTCGGACTTCGGCAGAATTACATATACCGAGGCCATTGAAATACTTGAAAAGAATAATGAAAACTTCGAGTACAAAGTTTCATGGGGATGTGACCTTCAAACAGAGCATGAGCGTTACCTCACTGAGCAGGTATTTAAGAAGCCTATATTTGTTACAGATTATCCAAAGGCAATCAAGGCATTCTATATGAAGGAAAATGAAGATAAAAAGACTGTTGCCGCTATGGACTGTCTTGTACCGGGAATAGGTGAGATAATGGGCGGTAGTCAAAGAGAGGATGACTATAACAAGCTATTAGCAAGAATAGAAGAGCTTGGTATGGACACTAAGGACTATGAATTCTATCTTGATCTTAGAAAATACGGTTCAACCAGACATGCAGGTTTCGGTCTCGGATTTGAGAGATGCGTTATGTACCTTACAGGAATGTCAAATATAAGAGATGTACTTCCATTCCCAAGAACTGTAGGAAATTGCGAATTATAATAATAGGGAGGTAAACTTTAGCCATATGAAATTTATACATACAGGTGATATTCATTATGGTATGAAGCCTGATTCAAATAGACCTTGGGGTAAGGAAAGAGCCGATGCGGTAAAATCTTCGCTTCAAAAGATTATTGATGTTGCAAAGAAAAGAGAAGTCGATTTACTTCTCATTGCAGGCGATCTCTTCCACTCCCAGCCCTTCAGTCGTGATTTAAAAGAAGTCAACTTTCTTTTTTCCACAATACCGGATACAAAAGTGGTTATTATTGCCGGCAATCATGACTGTTTAAGAGAAAACAATAATATACTTAGCTTTCCATGGGCAAAAAATGTGGTTTATTTGTCCACCCCGACTATCAGCAGTGTGTATTTCCAGGATATAAACACGGAAATCTACGGATTTTCATATCATGACAGGGAGGTTAAGGAAAATATTGTTTCCGGACTTTCCATTCGTGAAAATGACAGAGTGAAAATTCTTCTTTTACATGGCGGTGATGCAACGCATTTGCCTTTTGATAAAAATGAATTAAACAAGATTTCTTCATCTTATATAGCTCTCGGACATATACATAAGCCTGAAGTACTTTTTGACAGACATATGGCTTACTGTGGCTCCCCTGAACCTCTGGATATGACTGAAACCGGAGACCACGGAATTTTCTATGGTGAGATAGATAATAACACACGTGTCATGAAGGATTTTGAGTTTATAAAAATTTCAAATACTTCATATATCTCACTTACAATAAACGTAACTCCCGAAACTACAAATGCGGAGTTACATACCTCTTTAACGGAAACTATTAATATTAAGGGCAAACAAAATATATACAGATTTAAAATAAAGGGTCTAAGAGATCCGGATATCGAATTTGATTTGGATTCACTCTCATCAACACTTAGAATTGCTGAGATTATAGATGATTCCGAACCAAAATATGATTTTGCAAAACTCTTTGCAGAGCATCCTTCAGATATGATAGGATTTTTTATTCGTGAACTTGACAGGCCTAATATGAGTAAACTTGATAAAAAGGCCCTTTATTACGGCATTAATGCATTACTTAGAACTACTGATGAAAGGGGGAAAACATGAAACTGCTAAGCTTGCATATTGACGGCTTTGGCAAATTCAAAAATAAAGATTTGCAATTTGCTGATAATATGAATATTGTATACGGCTACAATGAAGCCGGAAAATCTACAATATTTATGTTTATCGAAGCAATGTTTTACGGTCTTGAAAGAGCAAAAGGCAGAGCAAGTAAAAGCGATACCTGGACCAAGTTCAAACCTTGGGGCAATGGCGATATATATGGCGGACGCCTGCGTTTTTCTTATCATGACAAAAACTATCGCATAGAGAGAGATTTTACAAAGACCGCAACAACCCCTTTTGCCGTAGTAAATGAAACCGACGGAAGGAATGTTGAAAATCCAGGTGAATTTTTAAAGGAAGCACTTTGCGGACTTTCACAAACCGCATATTCAAACACAGTGAGTATATCACAGCTCAAATCCGCAACTGACGCCAAAATGGTGGTAGAGCTTAAAAACTATATTGCGAATATGAATACCACCGGTAATATGTCTTTAAATATCAATAAAGCATCGGATTTCTTAAAAGAAAAAAAGAAATCGTTTACCGCTTCTTTGGATCCGGATGCGGCAAAGACCTACAACCAGAATTTGACTGAGATAAGAGCTCTTGAAAAGAAAATCTCCTCTCCGGAATTTTCAACTCATTTGAAAACTTTAAAAGAGGCCGATGCCATTACGGAAAAAAGAATTATTGATTTAAATTCTCAAAAAGAGTCCTTAATCGAAAGTATTGCATCCAAGCGTCAGCACCTTTCAGATCTCGGTTTTAATGATAAAAAGACTATTATAGAATTGCAAAATGATCTTAATAAAGGATATAACGATTATCTTTCCGCTTATGAAAATGAGAAGAAATCAATTAATAAGGTTTATTCAACCATATTTCTTGTTTTATCGATAGTCAGTGTAATCCTTGCAGGTTATATCTTTAAAACGGGAAAAAACAATTTTCTTACAACCTCTACAGGTATAAGTTATCAGTTTGCAATGGTCCTTTTTATAATTATATGTCTTGCATCTTTGATCTTTGCAAGTTATGTATATACAATTCATAATAAGGACAACAGGCATTTGACCGAGCTTAAAGTAAATCTTATCGCGATAATGGCAAGAGTAGGCTCATTTGATTCTATAACGGAAGAAAATATCCACCGTGCCAACAAGACGCTCAGTTCAAAGCTGAGAATTTTTGACGAAATGGAAGCCGATATCGCAAAGTGTGAGGCTTTGAGCGTAGATATAGAAAATCTGCGTGCAAAAAAGGCGGCATATGCCAGCGGTATTGATGCCAAAAAGCAAAACGAGTGGGAACTTGAAAAACTAATGGAAAAGCTTGCACAGATGAAGGAAGCAAATACTTCATTAAAAAATATCATTGCGGAGAATGATAAAATCCGCTTTGAAATAGATGCTATAGATCTTGCCACCGAGACCTTGAAAAATCTCTCACAGACTATCAAGAATTCTTTCGGATTGTATCTGAATAAGGATGCTTCCGAGCTTATTGAAGGTATAACAGGCGGTGTGTATGATTCTATATCCATTGACGAGAATTTTAATGTATTCCTTAATACTCCGAACAGACTTGTTCCTATAGAACAGGCCAGCTCAGGTACTATGGATCAGGTGTATCTGGCACTTAGAATAGCAGCCGGCAGACTTATGCAGGGACGCGCTAAAGAATTACCTTTTATATTTGACGACAGTTTTGTAAACTACGATTCGATACGTCTTAGAGCCGCTTTACTTTGGATTGCCAATAATGTGCCGGAACAAATCATTGTATTCAGTTGTCATATGAGAGAAGCTCAGTTAATGACAGCTACTATGCAGGATTTCAATCTAATAGAATTGTAGGGAGTTTATGCGTTTTATCAGACAATTTCTAATCATATTATTTATAAGTTTTTTAGGGGAAGTGTTAAAAGCAATTTTACCGCTTCCCATACCTGCAAGCATATATGGACTTGTCATTATGCTTGCATTACTTGTTTTAAAAGTAGTTAAGCTTGAACAGGTTGAAGGTGCATCTATGTTTTTAATAGATATAATGCCTCTTATGTTCATCCCGGCCTCGGCAGGTCTAATTGATATCTGGCCTACTCTCAAGCCTGTACTTATACCTCTTCTTATTATGACTCTAATTTCCACTGTTTTGGTAATGGTTGTATCAGGTAAGGTAACCGAACTAGTTATAAAACTTGACAATAAAAAGCAAAAGGAGGGCAAATAGATGAGTACTTTTTTAAGTAATTCTATATTTTTCGGAGTTCTCCTATGTTTACTGTCATATCAGGCCGGAGTATTCTTAAGGCAAAAGACAAAAATAGCCGCTTTTAATCCGCTGCTTATTTCCATCATTATAGTAATCTTTGTACTTGTCATGTTTCATATCAAGTTTGAAGATTTTTATAAAGGTTCAAAATATATCAGCTTTTTATTGACTCCGGCAACTGTGGCTCTGGCCATACCGCTATATTCAAAGCTTACTTTGTTAAAGTCAAACTTTAAGGCCATTATGTCCGGACTTATTGCAGGGGTTTTAACATCTTTGATATCAATATTTGTAATGTCTCTGCTCTTTGGTCTGAGTCATGAAAATTATGTATCCATGCTCCCGAAGTCAATAACTACAGCAATAGGTATCGGAGTTTCGGAAGAACTTGGAGGTGTATCCACTATTACCACTGCCGTAATTATTGTAACAGGCGTTTTCGGCAATGTTTCGGCTGATATTGTTTATAAAATTTTCAATATAACAAATCCTATTGCAAAGGGTATAGGTCTTGGCTCATCCGCACATGCCATAGGTACTTCAAAAGCTCTTGAAATGGGCGAGACTGAAGGTGCTATGAGTTCATTATCCATAGCGGTTGCAGGTATTATTACGGTTATATTTGCTTCATTCTTTGCAAAACTTATATAGTGGACATAAAAAAAGCTGTAGCTTTAAAGTTTTAACCTCTAAAGCTACAGCTCCCTTTATTTTATGAAACTGATAAAATTTCATTTATCTGTGATACCAATGTATCACAGTCAATCCCATGTACCATGCAAGCCTCTTCCAAAGTCTCCATCTGTGATGAAGGACATCCAAGGCAATGCATACCTGTTCTCATAAGTATCGGTGCAATCATTTCATTTGTCATTAAAAGTTCACCGATTGTCATATTCTTATTTATTGTCATAATTACTCCTTTACAATATATTATTATTCAGTATAAATCTTTTTGCCGAAATCTTCTATCCCTTTTTTTATCTCTTCAATACTTAGTCCGGCAAAACCTACCAAAACGGTAGATTTTCTTATATTTCTGCCTGTATAAAAAACAGATATGGGATAAAGTTTGATTCCTGCAAGCTTTCCAAAGTTTATTATCTCTCCCTCGCTAAAATGATCCAGTGTAAGTAAAATATGAAGTCCCGAGTTGTTTTCAAAAACCTTTGCCTCGGAAAGATTATTTCTTATACTTTCAATAAGAGCATCTCTTTTTAGCCTGTAGTTGGTTCTCATTCTGTTCAGATGCCTTTCAAAATATCCTTCCTTTATAAATGTTTCAAGAATATTCTGATTGGACCTTGGAACCGTGCATGAGAGAAATTTTAGTTTACTCTCATATTCTTCCATCAACTTTTCAGGAAGAACCATATATGCCACTCTTATCGCCGGTGCTATTGCCTTTGAAAATGTTCCCATATATATAATTTTTGAAGGATCAAGCCCCTGCATAGCAGGTATAGGCTTACCTACAAATCTGAACTCCGAATCATAATCATCTTCTATTATATATCTGTCACTCTTTTCATAGCACCAGGAAATAAGTTCTCTTCTCCTGTTTATAGGCATTATAACACCTGTAGGATATTGATTTGCAGGCATAAGATAGCATATATCCGCATCTGTTGACTCAAGTATATCTATATTTATGCCCTCATCATCCATATCCACACTGAGTACATTCCATAACATTGATTTGAAGATTTCTTTAGCCCTAATGTATCCCGGATTTTCAAGTGCAATATTTCTTTTCCCAAGTAATAATCCAAGAAGCAATATCAAATACTCGCTCCCTGCTCCTACTATTATATTTGAAGGAGAACACACCACTCTTCTTGCAGTATGAAGATAATCGGCTATCTGAGTTCTAAGTCCGAACTCACCCTGCTTATCTCCTGCAATAAAAACATCTTCCTTTTCACTTGAAAACACCTTTCTTGCAATGCTTCTCCAAGATGCGTAAGGAAAACTCTTTGAGTCAATCTTTGTCGGCGAAAAATCAATCTTAGTATCATCTTCCGTCTTAAAATCTTCTCTCTTGGCTTCCCTTTTATATTTCTTTCTTTCAATATTTAAAACATCCAGACGGTTTACAATATAACCGCTGCCGCCCCTTGATTTTAAATATCCTTCAGCCAACAGCTGCTCGTAGGCATTGACCACAGTGGTTCTTGATATCTTCAAACTCTGAGCCAAGCTCCTTGTTGAAGGGAGCTTGGTATCGGGCAAAATTTGCCCGTTTTTTATTTCATTCTTTATAAATTCATAGATTTGCTCATATATCGGGCAATCACTATTTAAATCTATAAGAAGTTGCATCAGTCATTCTTAGGAAGCTTGAATGAGCTCTTAAGTGAAACTATTCTGTTAAATACCAATGCATCAGGCTTAGAATCCTTTGCATCAACACAGAAGAATCCGTTTCTTACAAACTGGAAGCTGTCATATGCCTTTGCATCCTTAAGACATGGCTCCACATAGCAATCCTTTAATACAGTCAATGAATTAGGATTTAGGTTCAGATTTCCGTTCTCGTCAAGCTTACCCTTTTCCTCATCAACTATATTCTCATAAAGTCTCATTTCAGCCTTAAGTGCAGTCTTTGCATTTACCCAATGAATTGTTCCTTTTACCTTTCTCTCTGTAAATCCCGAACCTGACTTTGTCGCAGGATCATATGTGGCATGAACTGCAATAATTTCGCCGTTTTCATCCTTTTCCACAGATGTACAGGTTACAAAGTAAGCTCCCATAAGTCTTACTTCATTTCCCGGGAAGAGTCTGAAGTACTTCTTTGGAGGCACTTCCATAAAGTCCTCTCTCTCAATATAGAGCTCTCTGCCAAATTCTATTTCTCTTTCTCCAAGATCGGGATTCTCAAGATTATTCGGCATTGTACATAATTCAGACTGACCTTCAGGATAATTATCTATTATAAGCTTTATAGGATCAAGTATTGCCATTATTCTTGCCTTCTTAAGCTTAAGATCCTCTCTTATACAATACTCAAGCATTGCAGACTCTATAGAAGAATCTGCCTTTGATACTCCTGCAAGCTTTACAAAGTTTCTTATTGACTCAGGAGTATAACCTCTTCTTCTGAGTGCGGCAATTGAAACAAGTCTCGGATCGTCCCATCCGTCAACTATTCCGTCCTCTACAAGTTTTTTGATATATCTCTTACCTGTTACCACATTTGTAAGATAAAGCTTTGCAAACTCTATCTGTCTTGGAGGATGATCATACTCACATTCTTTTACAACCCAGTCATAAAGCGGTCTGTGATCCTCAAACTCCAGTGTACAAAGACTGTGTGTAATATTTTCTATGGCATCTTCTATCGGATGTGCAAAATCATACATAGGGTAAATACACCACTTATCACCTGTATTGTGATGAGTCATTCTTGCAACTCTGTAGATTACCGGGTCTCTCATATTGATATTAGGTGATGCCATATCAATCTTTGCACGAAGTACACGACTTCCGTCCTCACAAAGTCCGTTCTTCATATCTTCAAACAGCTTTAAGTTTTCTTCAACGGATCTGTTTCTGTATGGACTTTCCTTTCCCGGAGTTTTGAAATCTCCTCTGTACTCTCTGATTTCATCGGCACTTAAATCGCATACAAATGCCTTGCCCTTCTTTATAAGAAGAACCGCCTTCTCATACATCTCCTCAAAATAGTTTGAAGCAAAGAACAATCTGTCCTCAAACTCTCCTCCAAGCCACTTTACATCCTCTAAAATCGAATGTACAAACTCTTCTTTTTCCTTTGTAGGATTTGTATCGTCAAATCTTAAGTTGAACTTTCCGCCATACTCTTTTGCAATATCATTATTTAAAATGATTGACTTTGCATGACCTATATGCAGGTAACCGTTCGGCTCCGGCGGGAATCTGGTCTGCACATGGTCAAATCTGCCGGACTCAAGGTCCTTATCTATCTCTATCTCAATAAAATTCTTTGAAACTGTCTCAGTATTTGTATTTTTAATTTCTTCTGACATAAGTTTCCCCCATCTGTATCGGTTTATTCACTAAGCTATTATTATATCATTGATATATCTCTATCGCAATCCCGCACAAGACTTAATATTACAAAAATACCCCTATTACCATTTGCTGATAATAAGGGTATGAAATATTTTTTATTCTGTAAATAAAGGTGTTGAGAAATATCTGTCTCCGCTGTCAGGTAAAAGAGCAACTATAGTCTTTCCCTCATTCTCAGGCTTTTTAGCCTCCTTAATTGCAGCAAAGAGTGCCGCACCTGAAGATATACCTACAAGGATACCCTCTTTTGATGCTATAAGTCTGCCATACTCAAATGCTTCCTCGTTTTCTACTGTGATAATCTCATCATATATCTTTGTATTGAGTGTATTAGGAATAAATCCGGCTCCGATACCCTGAATCTTATGAGGACCGCTCTTTCCTTCAGAAAGTATTGGAGAACCTGTAGGCTCTACTGCGATTACCTTAACATTTGGCTTCTTCTCCTTTAAGAACTCACCGACACCTGATATAGTACCGCCTGTTCCGATACCTGAAATAAAGATATCTACTTCACCTTCAGTATCATTCCAAATCTCAGGACCTGTTGTAGCCTTGTGAACTGCAGGATTTGCCTTGTTCTCAAACTGTGCAGGTATAAAGCTTCCTTCAATGCTTGCCGCAAGCTCCTCAGCTTTTGCAATAGAACCCTTCATTCCCTTTGATCCTTCTGTAAGCTCTATAGTAGCTCCATATGCCTTAAGGATATTTCTTCTCTCAACGCTCATTGTCTCAGGCATTGTAAGAATAACCTTATATCCCTTTGCTGTACCTACTGATGCAAGTCCGATTCCTGTATTACCTGATGTAGCCTCTATAATGGTAGAACCCGGCTTTAATTTTCCTTCCTTTTCTGCCGCCTCTATCATAGCAAGTGCTATTCTGTCCTTTACTGAACCTGCCGGATTGAGATACTCAAGCTTTACCAAAACTCTTGCTTTAAGTCCAAGCTCCTTTTCAATATTTGAAACCTCTACTAATGGTGTATTACCGATTAACTCACTACTGCTCTTATAAACTCTAGACATACAAACCTCCGTTTTCTGTATTCCTGTTTTCCTACTTGTTTTATAGGTTTATAATAATCTATTTATTTTGCTTTGTCAAGCAATTTTTTATTTTTCTTGAAATTTATATTTTTTCTTTGTATAAAAAGAAAAACACGCTTGCATAATATTCTTTTTTAATGTATATTTATAAATGTATTTCATAGCTTTAAACATTTGATAGGCTATATTTTAATATTTATGCGTATTTTTATACATAGGAGGCTTTATGGCAAAGGAAAAAGTTGTATTGGCATATTCAGGCGGT
Organism: Lachnoanaerobaculum gingivalis; assembly: GCF_003862475.1. Lineage (GTDB taxonomy): Bacteria > Bacillota > Clostridia > Lachnospirales > Lachnospiraceae > Lachnoanaerobaculum > Lachnoanaerobaculum gingivalis. Next base: position 89,633 of record NZ_RRCO01000001.1, read on the forward strand.
CTTGATACCACCGCTATTATACCTTGGTTAAAGGAACATTTTAATTATGATGTAATTTGCTGCTGCATAGACTGTGGTCAGGGAAATGAGCTTGACGGTCTTGAAGAACGTGCCAAATTATCGGGTGCGGAAAAACTCTACATTATCGATATGATTGATGAATTCTGTGATGATTATATTGTTCCATGTGTACAGGCCGGTGCAGTATATGAAAACAAGTATCTTCTCGGTACTTCAATGGCAAGGCCCGGTATTGCAAAGGCTCTTGTGGATGTAGCAAGAAAAGAAGGTGCATCTGCAATCTGTCACGGTGCTACAGGAAAAGGAAACGATCAGATACGATTTGAGCTCGGCATCAAGGCTCTTGCACCCGATCTTAAAATTATCGCGCCTTGGCGTATGACTGATATTTGGAAAATGCAGTCTCGTGAGGATGAGATAGCTTACTGTAAGGCACATGGTATTGACTTACCTTTCTCAGCCGATTCAAGTTACAGCCGTGATCGTAACCTTTGGCATATCAGTCATGAGGGTCTTGAGCTTGAAGATCCTTCGCTTGAGCCGAACTATGAGCATGTACTTATGCTTGGCGTAACACCACAAAAAGCTCCTGACAAAGAAACCGAGATTTCTCTAAGCTTTGAAGCGGGTGTTCCTGTAGCTTTAAACGGTGAGAAAATGAAAGTCTCCGAGATTATTACAAAATTAAACGAGCTTGGAGGTGCCAACGGTATCGGTATCATAGATATAGTTGAGAACCGTGTTGTGGGTATGAAATCAAGGGGTGTTTATGAGACTCCGGGCGGAACTATACTTATGGAAGCTCATGACGCACTTGAGGAGCTTGTACTTGACAGGGCCACTTTTGAAGTGAAAAAAGATATGGGAAATAAATTTGCACAGATAGTTTATGAAGGAAAATGGTTTACACCTCTTCGTGAAGCTATTCAAAGCTTTGTAGAGTCTACACAACAGTATGTAACAGGTGAAGTTAAACTTAAACTCTATAAGGGAAATATTATAAAGGCCGGTACAACATCACCATACTCACTCTATTCAGAGTCACTTGCATCATTTACTACAGGTGATTTATATGACCACCACGATGCTGACGGATTTATCACACTATTCGGTCTGCCTCTAAAGGTAAGGGCTATGAAGATGGCTGAAGTTAATAAAGAAATATAAAACTAAAGGGGCTAAAATCAGCCCCTTAATTTTATTTATTTTTATTATTTACATAGTTTACAAGTCCGCCTGCATTTATGATATTTTGCATAAACTCAGGGAAAGCCTGACCTTTATAGGTCTTACCTGTTGTAATATTTGTAATAAGTCCGGTATCAAAGTCTACCTTGACTTCATCACCTGCATTTATCTCTGCTGCAGCCTCAGGGCTTTCAATAATAGGCAAACCTATATTTATAGCATTTCTGTAAAAAATTCTTGCAAATGTATCTGCAATTACCACACTTACTCCGCTTGCCTTGATTGCGAGCGGTGCATGCTCTCTGGATGAACCGCAGCCAAAATTCTTTCTTGCTACAATGATATCTCCCTTTTGAACCTTATTCACAAATTCCTTATCAATATCTTCCATACAATGCTTTGCAAGCTCTTCACCTGTTGTGGCATTAAGATATCTTGCAGGAATTATAACATCGGTGTCTACATTTTCACCGTATTTAAATACATGTCCTCTTGCTTCCATATTAACCTCCCGATCTTTATACTGTAGGTGCCACTATTTTTCCTGCTATCGCACTGGCTGCAGCCACTGCAGGAGAAGCAAGATACACCTCTGATTCAACATGTCCCATTCTTCCGATAAAGTTTCTGTTGGTAGTGGATATACATCTCTCACCTGCCGCCAAAACTCCCATGTATCCACCAAGACAAGGACCGCATGTAGGAGTTGAAACTATTGCACCGGCATCTATGAAAATATCTACCAGTCCTTCTTTTATGGCCTGCTTGTAAATCTCCTGTGTTGCAGGAATTACAATACATCTTACATTCTTTGCAACCTTCTTATCCTTCATCTGTGCAGCAGCACTTCTAAGGTCTGAAATATGTCCGTTTGTACATGAACCGATTACCGCCTGATCAATCTTTATATCACCGAATTCACCGATTACCTTTGTATTTTCAGGTAAATGCGGGAATGCAACTGTAGGTCTTAATGCGGACAAATCAATGTCGATAACCTCATCATATACAGCATCCTCATCAGCTTCAAAAATCTTAGGACTTCTGTTTGAATGCTCCTTGATATAATCCAAAGTTATATCATCTACCGGGAAAATACCGTTTTTTCCACCTGCCTCGATTGCCATATTACAGATAGTAAATCTGTCATCCATAGATAGGGATGCAACACCCTCACCTGCAAACTCCATTGATTTATAAAGTGCACCGTCTACACCTATCTTTCCGATAATATAAAGAATTACATCCTTACCGCATACATCTTTTGAGAGCTTGCCCTTTAAATTAAACTTTATAGCACTGGGTACTTTAAACCATGCTTTACCTGTAACCATTCCGGCAGCCATATCTGTAGAACCTACACCGGTTGAGAATGCTCCAAGCGCACCATAAGTACATGTGTGAGAATCCGCACCTATTATACAGTCACCTGCCACAGTAAGTCCCTGCTCGGGTAAAAGTGCATGTTCAATTCCCATTCTTCCGACATCAAAGAAATTAACTATCTCATTCTCATCTGCAAAATCTCTACATGTCTTACAGTTCTGAGCGGATTTAATATCCTTATTCGGAGCAAAATGGTCCATTACCAGCGCTATCTTCTCACCATTAAATACTTTTTTATTTTCAAACTTCTTTATCTCATTAATTGCAACAGGTGATGTGATATCATTTCCAAGCACAAGATCCAAGTCAGCCTCTATAAGCTGTCCTGCTTCTACGAAGTCCAGTCCTGCATGGGCAGCCAAAATCTTCTGTGTCATTGTCATTCCCATATTTTTTTCCTCTTTTCTTTTAATTACTGTTGATTGTAACATATCAAATGATATAATAGCGATATAAATTTAATATATCAAGTATTACATATAGTTATATTGGTTACAGATTAACTATAATTTTAATATATATAATGTAACCAGGCGGAGGAATATGGAACAGCATTTATCACAATATAGAATATTTTTTGAGGTGGCCAAGGCCGGCAGTATATCAAAAGCCGCAAAGCTATTGTATATCAGCCAGCCTGCCATATCAAAATCAATCCTTCGATTGGAAGAAGGTCTTGAAATTGCACTTTTTGTAAGAACATCAAAGGGTGTCAGTCTTACACCGGAAGGACAGATTTTTTATGAATATTTGCAGAATGCATTTTCGGCTATAGAAGCAGGCGAAAATCATCTTACAAAGATAAAACAATTCAATATAGGTAAAATAACCGTCGGGACAAGTAATACACTTTGTAAATATATTTTACTTCCGTATCTGAACAAATTCATGAAGGAAAATCCACATACCATGGTAAGTATTTTTACTCAGTCTTCCGATGAAACAAGTTTTCTTCTCTCTGAAAATAAAATTGATATCGGTCTTGTTGCCAAGCCTGCCAGAATCAACAATATGTCATATATAAATATAATGGAGATACATGATGTGTTTGTAGCAACTCCGGCATATCTTAACAGTCTGAAACATATATTTAACAACAATTTCAATCCCTTCAGAGACGGAAATATAATGTTATTGGATAAAAACAATGCCACAAGAAAATATATTGACAATTGTATAGAAGATTCCAAACTTCAGCTCAATCAATCCATTGAAACAAGCAATATGGAACTTCTCATAGAATTTGCAAAAACCGGAATAGGCATCGCCTGTGTTATAAAGGAGTTTATACAAAAAGAACTTGAAGAAGGTACTTTGGTAGAGATAGAAATGCCTGAAGGTCTTACAATACCGAAAAGAGAGATTGTATTTTTATATGATGAAAAGAATATCAACCCATCACTTGGCAAATTTTTAAATATTTTAAAAGCATAAAAGCAATTCCGGGCCATATGACCCGGAATATTTTTTATCTTTCTTTTATTATTTCAAGTATTTCACTCGGATTATTTATAATATAATCCGCCTTGTTTTCTCTAAGCTCCTCCTCATCTCTAAATCCCCAGAGCACTCCTATGCTTGTAACTCCGGCTCTAAGAGCGGTTTGCATATCCGTAGCCGTATCTCCGACATATAATATTTCAGGTTTAGAGAGACCAAGCTCCTCTATTATCATATTTAAAGAAGTGGGATCGGGTTTTTTTGGAATACCGGCCCTCTCTCCATATATCAAATCAAATACTCCTGCCCCGAAAATCTCGTTTATATTTTTCTCCACACCAAGTTGTGATTTATTTGATAATACCACAGACTTTATTCCCATTGCTTTTAAAGAATCAAGAAGCTTTGTAATACCTTCATAAGGCTTAACATCCTTTAAACAGTCCACAGCAAATATCTCATCATATACTTTGTAAGCTTCATTTGCAAGTTTTAAGTCCGTATCACCATTGTATATCAGTGCTCTGTCCACGAACTTCTTTGCACCCTCTCCGACAAAATATCTTGTATGCTCTATATCTATTTCTTTCAACCCGAAATGTTTCATTGTTTTACTTATACAAAAAGACAGAGCATTTAATGTATTAAGCAATGTACCGTCCAAATCAAAAATAACAGCCTTTATCATTATTACACCTCAAACAAAAGATCGCCATAGCTTGGCATCGGCCAAAGATCCTTATCTACTATCATTTCCAAAGTATCAATAGGCTTTCTGAGTGCTTCCATTGCAGGAACCACCACCTCATGCATATATTTGGCATGCGCAGTTACATCTGTGATTTCTGCGGCATCATCCATATATTTTTTAAGATTTTCAAGTGCAACTTTTGACTCTTTCAAATGTTCATTCACTTCTATTAAAATAGCATTTTGTGCATAAGGCTCTATACCTGAAACCGCAGATTTTAACTTAATTATAGAATCCGCAAGTCTTGTGGTATATCTTATAACCGCCGGTATAATAGACTTACCTGCAATATCTATCATAGTCTTTGCTTCAATATTTATTGCCTTTGAATATGCTTCGTATTCTATTTCAACTCTTGATTCAAGCTCAGTTCTGGTGAAAACCTCAAACTCTTCAAAAAGCTTTATAGAATTCTCGGATACAAGAGCCGGAATGGCATCTATCATACTTGGAAGATTTGAAAGTCCTCTTCTCTTTGCCTCTTTTACCCATTCCTCAGAATACCCGTTTCCGTTAAATATAATTCTTCTGTGAGCGGTAAACAGTCTCTTAATTATATCGTGAACCGCCTCATCAAAATTACTTGCACTTTCAAGCTCATTTGCAGCCTCTTTAAAACTTTCAGCCACTATTGTATTTAAAACAATATTAGGTGATGCGATAGAGTCTGAAGAGCCTACCATTCTGAATTCGAATTTATTATTGGTGAAAGCAAAAGGTGATGTTCTGTTTCTGTCTGTAGCATCAGTTTCAAAGTCGGGGAGGGTTGCCACACCTGTCTTTAATGTAGCACCCTGAATAGAATGTGTAGCCTCACCGGTAGAGCAAAGCTGATCTATAACATCCTGAAGCTGATCGCCGAGAAACACTGAAATAATAGCAGGCGGTGCCTCATGTGCACCAAGACGGTGATCATTACCTACACAGGCCGCAGACTCTCTCAGCAAATCCGCATGCTTGTCAACCGCCTTTAAAATACATGCAAGTACAAGTAAAAACTGTATATTCTCATGAGGTGTATCTCCCGGATTTAACATATTTATTCCGTCATCTGAAGTCAAAGACCAGTTATTATGCTTTCCGGAACCGTTCACACCTGCAAAAGGCTTCTCATTCAAAAGACATGTAAGTCCATGCCTGCCTGCCACCTTTTTCATAGTCTCCATAGTCACCTGATTGTGATCCACAGCCACATTTACCTGCTCATAAACAGGTGCCAGCTCATGCTGTGCCGGCGCAACCTCATTATGCTGTGTCTTTGCAGGAACTCCAAGCATCCAAAGCTCGTGATTAATATCATTCATATAGGAAGCTATTCTCTCTCTGATAGAGCCGAAATAATGATCCTCAAGCTCCTGTCCTTTTGGAGGCATTGCTCCAAACAACGTTCTTCCTGTATAAATCAAATCCTTTCTTTGCAGATACTTCTCCCTGTCTACAATGAAATACTCCTGCTCGGCACCTACTGAAGGTATTACTCTCTTTGTTGTGGTATTACCGAAAAGTCTGAGTATTCTAAGAGCCTGAGTATTTATAGCCTGCATGGAACGAAGCAGCGGTGTCTTTTTATCAAGTGCTTCACCCCTGTAAGAGCAAAATGCTGTAGGAATATATAATGTAACTCCCAAAGAATCCTTTTTTATAAACGCAGGAGATGTACAATCCCACGCTGTATATCCTCTGGCCTCAAATGTTGCTCTAAGACCGCCTGAAGGGAAACTTGAAGCATCCGACTCTCCCTTTGTAAGCTCCTTGGCGGAAAATTCCATTATAACCTTGCCGTTTTTAGGTGCGGAAATAAAAGAATCATGTTTTTCGGCGGTTACACCTGTCAAAGGCTGAAACCAGTGAGTATAATGAGTAGCCCCTCTGTCAATTGCCCACTCCTTCATCCCGTGAGCTACAGAGTCCGCAATATCATTATCCAGTTCCAGTCCGTCTTCGATAGTCTTTTTTAACTTTTTAAATACCGCCTTCGGCAAATATACCTGCATAGCCTCATCATTGAATACATTAACCCCAAAAATCTCTGTGATTGTATCTCTTTTTTCCATATACACCTTTCAAAATCTAGGCAAAGCCTAATACATAAAATAAACTCTTATGGGAATTTCTCTCCCTGTAAGTTTTCGCAAAAATTATAGCATATAAAATATATTTTTGCATCTTTGAATATAAAAAAGCGACCGGAATTTCAGTCGCTTAATAATATTTAAAATATACTACACTATTCTTTTTTAAATACATGATTTGCAAAACAAAGCGCCGCAAATGCAACTCCGACTATTGCAATTATAATCTCTATATTTACAATCACAGGCATTACAGGTCTGATTTCCGTTTGAATATCCATCTTTGTAATAACCGCGTTAAACTGCTTTGATGCTATCGCACTGATAACAAACGGGAAAGTAATCCCTGCAATACTCGGATAAAATTTAAATTCTTTAGCCTTTGCAAAGCTTGCAAAAAGGTCTGCCGCAACAAATAATCCCAGCAGATATATCACCAATGAGAAAAGGTAAAGTCCGGTCAAAAATGTTATATTCTTTTTTTCAAAAGAACTGATATATCCGGCAACACAGAGACTTGCAGGTGCGGCATAGATACATGCCAGCGCCTTGGCTTCAATCTTCTTATTTCCAAGCTTTATATATCTGAAAGATACATAGAAGAAAAGCGGAATATAAAGAACAAATCCTATGAGGAAGCAAATCTGTCCAAGTGTTATATTATTAAAAGCAGGTGCGGTAACGGAAGCAACCACTATTCCTACATATACGATAAAATAGCTTGCAACAACCTTCATCAAGTCATCAGGTATTTTAATCTTTAATATAAAATTCAAAGTAAAATAAACTATCAGTACAAAATGTAAGATAATAGTCACATACCACAAAATCATTGCAAATGCAGGTACCATAGGCTTTATATACCCTGCAAGAAGCATTAAAGTCATTGTATATGTTCCGGATACACTCGCCATTACCGGATTTTTTATATCTGCCACAAAAGCATCAGGCATAGTCAAATACTTACATGTTACAAACAATATTCCAACAAATACCAAAATCCCGCAAAATATCTTCAAATAAGGACTGTAAGCTGCCAGAAGATTTCCAAGCGCCGCAAGACCCAATGCCACTCCGCATAAAGGTAATGGTACCCTTTTTAAAAAACTCATAACTACCCCTTATAAATCTATATTCTTCAATCCCTTTTCTCTAACAATGATCTCTGCCACCTTCTTTGCGGCAATTCCTGTAAATCTGATGCACTGTTCCTTATGCTCTCCGGCACCCATATCAAATTCTCTTGTAAGAACTCTGCAGCAGTTTGAGTGCTTTCCGTTTGCATCTCTGAAGTAGTCATGTAATTCATGGGTGAGCTCCATGCACTTTACTACTTTCGGATCCTTCGGACCGTTCTGCTCGGTTCTTCCAAAAATCATACCGAGAGCCATAATACCTCCGTTTAGAGCACCGCACATACAACCGCTCCTACCGGCGCCTACAGCCATACCTGATGACATAGCTATGACTTCTCTCGGTACATCAAGTTCAAAATTGTCTACAACTGCCGCCATGAGCGCTTCGCAACAGAAGTATCCGTTTCTGTAATTGTCCTCTGCATCCTGTCTAACCTTGTCCACACTGATTTCACTTTTGATATTCATAATTTCCTCCTGAAACATTTTCTATAATTTTATCACTAAAAAATATTTTTGTATACTAAAAAAAGCATAGATTTTGTACATCTATGCCAAAAAATTCAAAATTTTTTATAGTTTTTATATATTAATCATTATGATTTATTCATTTCATCAATAATGTTATAGGATTTTTAAATATATCTTTGCTATATATTTATAACCCCAATATATGCCTTGCTACAAACACACCGCTTGCAGAAGCATGTGAAAGTGAGTGAGTAACTCCGCTACCGTCACCGATTACATAAAGATCCTTGTGAAGAGTCTCAAGATTTTTATCAAGCTCAACTTCCATGTTGTAGAACTTAACCTCTACACCGTAAAGCAAAGTCTCATCACCTGCAGTTCCCGGTGCAATCTTATCAAGAGCATAAATCATCTCTATGATATCATCAAGAATTCTCTTAGGAATAACCAAAGACAAATCTCCCGGTGTAGCGCTGAGTGTAGGTGTCATAAATGACTTATTAAGTCTTCCCGCACTACTTCTTTGACCTCTTATAAGATCTCCAAATCTTTGAACCATTACACCGCCACCAAGCATGTTTGAAAGTCTTGCTATACTCTCACCATATCCGTTACTGTCTTTGAACGGCTCTGTAAAATGCTTTGATACAAGCAAAGCAAAGTTTGTATTCTCTGTTTGAAGTGCAGGGTCCTCGTAGCTGTGTCCGTTTACTGTAACAATACCGTTTGTATTCTCATTAACAACAGCACCCTTTGGGTTCATACAGAAAGTTCTTACCAAATCCTGGTACTTCTCCGTTCTGTAAACTATCTTACTCTCATAAAGCTCATCTGTAAGATGTCTGAAAATTTCAGCAGGAAGCTCTACTCTCACACCGATATCCACACGGTTTGACTTTGTAGGTATCTTTAATTCCTTACAAATCTGCTCCATCCATTTACTTCCGCTTCTACCTACAGATACTATACATTTATCACCGCTAAATTCTTCACCCTGCTTAGTATATAATTTATAGCCTGCATCCTGCTTTTCTATTTTTACAATAGGGGTGTTAAAGAAAAACTCCACCTTTTCCTTTAAATCCGCATACATATTTTGAAGAACTTCATAATTTATATCAGTTCCCAAATGACGAACACTTGCATCCAATAAATGCAAATTGTTTTGTAAGCAAAGTCTCTTAATATCGGAATTCGCTGTAGAATAAAGCTTTGTCTTTCCGCCGCCGTACTTTACATTGATTCCGTCTACATAGTTCATAAGTTCAATGGCTTTTTTCTTTCCGATATATTCATGCAAAGTACCTCCAAACTCATTGGTAATATTGTACTTTCCGTCAGAAAATGCTCCTGCACCACCAAAACCGTTCATGATTCCGCAGCTCTTACAATTGATGCAAGACTTAATCTTGTCTCCATCTATTGGACAATGTCTTTTCTCAAGCGGATTACCATACTCAAAAACCGCAATTTTCAGTGAGCTGTCTTGATTTATGAGTTCATAAGCCGAGAAAATACCTCCGGGACCTGCCCCGATTATCATTACATCATATTTCATATTTTTCCCTTTCACAAAAGCAATAACCATTACTTACATAAAAATGGCGATATCTCATTTGAAACATCGCATGCAACATTCCCATTATAATATGACTTTTGAATACTAGCAATACACAATTGTATTAAATTATATTATATTATCATTTTAAAATATTCATAATTCTTTACTTTACTATTTTAGACAATAGATGCATAATATAGTAATGAACGCAAAAATTAAAAACTTTAAAAAAATTACTCTAACAATTATTTTAACAATTATAACCATACTCTCTCTCCCTATGCAGTCGTTTGCATATGTTGATTGGCCGGTAGATACAAATGTTTTATCTGAAGGTGCCATACTTATGGATGCCGACTCGGGAGCTGTACTTTATGGTAAGAACATTCATGAACATTACTATCCGGCAAGTATAACCAAAATATTGACCGCACTCTTGGTAGTGGAAAATTGTAATCTTGATGATATGGTTACATTTTCAAAAAATGCCGTATTTAATGTCGAACCCGGCTCATCAAGTGCAGGTATAGATGTGGGAGATACACTTACTGTAAGAGACTGCCTCTATGCAATGCTTTTACAATCGGCAAATGAAGCCGCAAATGCTCTGGCGGAACATACGGCAGGAAGCATTGAAGCATTTGCAAACATGATGAATGAAAAAGCTGCAAGTCTTGGGTGTACAGACTCACACTTTGCAAATCCAAGCGGATTAAATGATCCTGAGCACTATACCAGTGCATATGATTATGCTTTAATAAGCCGAGCGGCTTTTCAAAATCCTACGGTTACGGAAATAGACTCCGCAACATACTACAACTTACCGCCTACGAGCAGAGTCCCTACCGGACAAACTTTGTACAATCATCACTCCATGCTCAGAAAAACCTCCGGTAATTTCTATCAGAACGCAATCTGTGGTAAAACCGGTTATACTTCACTGGCAGGAAATACACTGGTGACATATGCAAGAAATGACAGTATAGGACTTATTACGGTAGTACTTAACGGAAATAAAACACATTATACGGATACTCAGGAATTATTGAACTTCGGCTTTGCAAACTTTAAAAATATAAAGCTGAGTTCTTCAGATATTAACACAAATTTTTCAAGTAATATCTCACTTATACCTGATTTTAACGAGTATATTATAGAACCTGACGATAATGCTTCAATATCATTGCCGAATGATGCCGATATAAATGATATAAAGTCAACAGTAAAATTTGAAGAAAATTCAGGATCATCCGCACTTTGCAAGATTGATTATACTTATAATGACTACCCGATAGGATCCGTAGACATAGTGTCAAAGAGAAATGAAAACTATGTTGCTGATGAGAACAATGTAGAAGAAACTGCTGCTGCAGACAATAATAAAAACAGCTTTCAAAATACCACTAAAAACTTTACAAATATAATATTGAATATTCCGAAGATAAACTATATTATAGTCGGTGCCTGTGTTGGAGGCTTTGTGCTTCTCCTTCTAATTATCTTTTTAATAAAAAAACTTTTAGCAAACAGGAAAAGTGATTTAAGCGAAAGAGAACTTCGAATATATAATCTTTTAAAAAGCGGATGGAGTGCAAAAGACTGTGGAATAAGTGAAGAAGAAGCGAAACATATAATAGAAAAGCACTGATAACGGTGCTTTTTTGTTTTTCTTCAATAAATTGTAATATCTGTTTTTCCAATTCGCTTGAATTATTTTTCATATAGCTATACAATCTATAGACGAATCTTAAATATAACGCAATTTAATTTTAGGGGACATTATGAAAAAAATAAATGAAATATTAAAGAAATACAGACATGCATGGGTTTTCTTATATTCATTCATATATCTACCATGGTATATGTATCTTGAAAGAACTATAACACATGAGTATCATATCCTACATACATGGGTGGACGATATTATCCCGTTCAACGAATATTTTATTATCCCGTACTTTATATGGTTCATATATGTATCATCTGTACTGATTTTCTTCTTCTTTAAAGATGTAGATGAGTTTTACAGATTCGGATTATATCTTGCACTTGGAATGAGTATTTCACTCTTTATTTGCCAGATATTCCCAAACGGAACGGACCTTAGACCTGTGAACCTTGATCCGAACAAGAATATTTTTACACATATGGTAGCATTTATATATAAAACAGATACCAATACAAATGTGTTCCCAAGTATACATGTTTTCAACTCAATCGCTACACATGTAGCCATACTGAGGTCAAGATTCTTCTATAACAATATGAAAGTAAAGGCGATTTCATTCATTATTATGATTTCAATATGCCTTTCAACATTGTTTCTAAAGCAGCATTCATTCCTGGATGTTGTCGGAGCAACAATACTCTCATATGTTATCTATCAACTCATCTACGCTAAGATACCTTGGCCGATCAGCCATGATAATAGAGAGAATATAAGAGTATAAAGAAAAGGACATCGTACCGTTTTTTAGTATGATGTCCTTGTTTTTTATTCTAATCCCTTCCAAACAAATCTCTTGTATATACCTTATCCTTCACATCTTCCAAGCAAGCATCATATCTGTTTGCAATTATTGCATTGCTGTTTTCTTTAAAAATATCAATATCATTTACAACTCTGCTTCCAAAGAACGTCGTATTATCGTCAAGAGTAGGCTCATATATTACAACCTTTGCTCCCTTTGCTTTGATTCTCTTTATAACCCCTTGAATAGAAGATTGTCTGAAATTGTCTGAATTTGACTTCATTGTCAGTCTGTATACACCTATTACAACCTCTTTTTCCATAGTCGGATCAAAGGCACTTCCTTCACCATAGTTATAATACCCTGCTTTTTGTAAGACCTGATCTGCAATAAAATCTTTTCTGGTCTTATTTGACTCCACAATGGCGGAAATCATATTTTGTGGCACATCTTCATAATTTGCCAAAAGCTGCTTAGTATCCTTTGGTAGACAGTATCCACCATATCCAAACGAAGGGTTGTTATAATGTTCTCCGACTCTTGGATCCAGACAAACTCCTCTTATAATTTCCTTTGTATTAAGTCCTTTCATCTCTGCATAAGTATCAAGCTCATTAAAATAAGATACTCTAAGTGCAAGATATGTATTTGCAAAAAGCTTCACAGCCTCCGCCTCTGCAACACCCATAATCAATATTTCTATATCATCTTTGAGTGCACCCTCTTTTAAAAGATTTGCAAATTTAGATGCAGCTTTCATAAGTCTGGCATTCATCGTGTCTGTGCCTACGATAATTCTTGAAGGATAAAGATTGTCATAAAGTGCCTTTGACTCTCTCAAAAACTCGGGAGAGAAAATAATATTGTCACAGTGGAATTTGTTTCTGATACTTTCCGTATAACCTACAGGAATCGTAGATTTTATAATTATAACAGCATCAGGGTTATACTTTATAACCTCTGTGACCACTTCCTCTATTGCCGATGTATCAAAAAAATTCTTTTGAGTATCATAGTTTGTCGGTGCTGCCACTACAACAAAATCAGCATCACTGTAAGCAAGCTTCATGTCCAAAGTAGCAAGCAAATTAAGCTCTTTTTCTTTAAAATACTTCTCGATATACTCATCCTGAATCGGACTAATTCTTTTGTTTATCTTCTCTACCTTCTCCGGAATAATATCCACCGCAACCACTTCATTATTCTGCGCCAGCAAAGTGGCAATTGATAAGCCTACATATCCTGTTCCTGCTATTGCTATTTTCATATGCCCCTCCTATTTTTATAGTAGACTTTATTTATAACAGCACTTTTTATATCTGTCCTAAATCCTAATATATATACCGCTGTTAAGGTACAATATATAAAAGCACCCGCTAATAATTTTAATATTAATCCAAATAATGATATACTAATGACATTATCTATATATTTGATACATAGTAACATTACTCCTCCTATTAAAATAAATGGTATAAGTTCGTTCAATATTTCTTTTATTTTAACAAACTTTCTACACAGAACTATTTGTACTATTAATCCAAATATCTCTGCGGATACAGAACCTACTACGGCGCCGAAAACACCTATTAACGGAATTAAAGATGCACTTAGAATCAAATTAATAATTGCATTAAATATAATACATATATTAAATTGTTTATCCATATGATTAGGTATCATATATTGGGTTCTTATTATATCTCCCGCACCGACAATATAAATAAGTGGTGCCATATATACAATTATTTTGCCACATATTCTAAACGAATCACCATAGTATAAAACTGAAAATACATCTGAAATTCCCATAAGGCCGAACAATGCTGCCATACCCAAAAAAGAAGTAATAAAATATGAATATTTAATATACTTTCTTTGCCCGATAATATTTCCTTCGGCTGCTAATCTACATGCTCTTGGAAACATAACCGTTCCGGTTACCCCTATTATAGTCTTAGGAACACTCACAATCCTATTCGAATATTCATAAAATGCGACACTCTCTTTTGTACTCATTATTCCCAAAAGTGTTTTATCAAATACTGTATACATAAATGATGCAATCACAGATATTGAGAAAACAAGCAATGGTTTTATATGTTCTTTAGCATCATCTTTATTAAATCTAATCGGTCTTACCGCTTTAATAGCTTGTGGAAGCATAATTGCCTGACCAATTAATATAGCGCTTGCATTTATAAATGTATAAATACCCAAATCATTTGGACTTTTTACAAAGATAAATACCAAAGCACATTCAAATATTTTTATTAATGCATTTTTTATTACGACACTTTTAAAATTCTCAAGACCGTAAAATAACCATGTAATATCAAACAACGCTGATGCCACATATAATATTTCCATCCTAAATACTACCCTGTCACTTTTTATAAAAAAGGCTACAAATAGTGAATACAGAATTATCGATATTACAGATACTATAATATGTACTACGAATAAGCTCCAAAATGCTTTTCTCAATTTTATATTATTATTTGCATTTTCCGAAATTATCCTTTGTCCATGTCTTGCAATTCCAAGCATAGATAATGTAACAAAATATGCCGCTATAGAATTCGCATATGAAAATATACCTAGTGCCGTTTCTCTAAGTGTTCTGGACAAATATGGTGCTAAAACCAGTGGAATTACCAATACCAATAGTTGATAAACATATTGGAAAAAAAAATTTTTTGATATACTTTGTTTGTTAATCATTTTTTGTTTTTCCATCTTTATTTTTTGAGAGTTTCCAATAATCTCCAAGGACTTTGTCATATTCTTTGGGGATAATAGGATCTAAACCGCTTCCATTTGTAAAGGTCATTTCACCAAAATATATTTTCCCGTCAACATTGTAAAGGTCAACTCTGACATGAGAAAATCCTTTTGATAATATATTTGCTATGTCTATCATCATATCAAAATTCTTAGGCTTTGGTATATCATAATTTGCAATTCCATATGAAGCTTGAGTCCATGGTTGTAATTTCCAGTTCATGTCAAATACCGTTCTGGTGTGTTTTGAATACCTACCTAAATCAACCCAACAAAAGCATGGCTTTCCGTCAAAGCATAAGAATTTATAGTCCTGCAGTTCTCCTAAGTTTGTTTCCAAATATTTTTCAGCAATTATTTTTCGTTTGATATCCCTATAATGTAGTTGTAAACTGTTTGTAAAAGCATAATCGGTTTTCATCCAATCATCAAACATACGTTTTGCTCTTCGCATATTTATTTTATTTTTATCTTTTACGATTAAATTAGTTCCTGTACCATGATTTGTCTTTAAAACAAATTGCTTAGGCAATAAGTCAAAATCTATGTTGTCAAAAGAGTCCCACACACCTATCAATGGAATCAAATAATCTTTACCGATTTTACCTTCAACCCATTCTCGTACAGCATATTTATCTGTTAAAGTTGTTTTTATCGGATTTTTATTATATATTTTTTCCCATTGCATTTTTTCTGTATATGTTCTTAAATTATTCCAATCTAAAATATTACCAAATACTTTCAGGTATTCTTTTTCTATTAGATTATTATATTTTTCTTCCGGCAGACTTTCTAATCTCTTGGCATTAGCTAATACTTTCATACGTTTCATATGCTGATAGTAATCGTATAGACCCGGAAACCTCTTTTTTAATACATCTAACAAGCTTTTTTCCTCCAACTTTTTAAGCCTTATTTAAATTATATTTCATATCGCTATATTTATTCCTGCTGATAGCCAATAAAAGCCATAAGATAGCGTCAAAAAAATATGATTCAGCAAAACCGTTAATAATTAAGCATATAAGCATTGCTATAAATAAATATGCTTTTTTATGCGTTTTGCATGTACTATAAATGTTTTTCAAAGATTTTTTTATTATTAAAAATAAAGTTAATACTCCAATAATTCCAAGTTCGCCAAAAGCTTCTAAAAATGTATTGTGAGAATGTGCATAATCCCATCCTATCAATGACATTATTACTATACGACTACACTCATGCCCAGGACCATATCCTAACTTCCAATATCCATTTTTTATTATATAAGGAATTAATGAATTATAAATAAGTATTCTGCGTGAACCACCGGATGATATAACATCTGTAACATTAAACCTACCTACATCCAGTCCAAATAATATAAACAGAAAATATATACCGGACAGAATTATAGTTCCTAAAACTGCAAATCTAAGCATAGCTCCTATTAATCTACCATTTATTTTCTCATGCATAATAATTATTATCACATTAGTCAATACAAATGCCAATACTGCCCCTCTTGAGCCGCTTAGAAATGCCAATACAATAATCGCTACACATAAAAGTAAGTTGCTTTTCTTATGTTTTTTATTAAGGAACGAGTCTGTTAATAATACACTACCCAACTGCGCACATGACATGCCAAATGTGTTTGTATTAACAGTATTTGCTATTGTTAATCTTCCTTCTATAATAGAACCGTTAACTAAAACACTAAAAATATAACCGATGATCATTACACTCGCTATTTCCGGTAATATATTACACATTAAATCTATTTTCAGCTTAATAGTATTTCCAAGTATTAAAGATAAAAATAGTAAATATAATAGTCTGACCAATCCATTAAAATAATTAAATTGTGATATAGAATAAGAGCAGCAGGATATTACACTTAATATAACTATAAGGACAACGCTATTCTTATTGAATTCCATTTTACCTTTTTGCATAAACAGAATTCTTATAATTATCAATATCATAAGTATTGTGTATATACTATAAACACCCTCATATGCACCTGTAAAATAATATGATATTGTTGAAAGCATTAAAACTATCACAACATAATGCTCAATAGAATATATAAAAGGAAATGCCATGATAGTGTAAAGGACAAACAACATAATATTGAAATCTTGGCTAAACATTGAAATCAAAAGTATAGTTAATACATACACATATGACCATAAACTCATAAATCGTTTACTTTCAATATTCATCAATCTATTCCTCCGGAATATTATGTTTGTATTTATAATTTAAATATATAATTTTTATTAAAAATACAATATACTTATATAATTACTATACATTACAAAATATTCACTGAAACTTTCTAAAAAATTCTAAAAATCCATTTTTTTCAATCGCTATTTTTATATACATGATTAGCATTGCAACAAATATATATTGTTTTTTTAACAGAATAAATAATATTTTCTGATAACGCCCTAATGATAGCGGCATGACAACTTTTAAAATTTGTGATTTTTCAATTTGCTTTTTAATCCATTTTAATCTCTCTTTTCTATTAAATTTCATTTTGGGTGAATATGATAATTCCAAGGCTTTTATAATATTACAAATATATTCATGCTCTACTATTTCCCTTGTTTTTTTATCCTCATTATTCCATGCTAAAATAGTTTCTTGACGTATCTTATATAAACCTATCACAGCATCTACGTAGTCAACAGGATACTTATCCCATTCTTTTTTTAAATCATTTAAATAATGGCTGTATAAAACATCATTTATAAATCGAATTTCTTTTGTGTGACAGACATAACTACTAATAAACCCTTCATCCTGATGACGTCTCAACTCCGGATATTTTATGGAATATTTTTTTACAATATTTAAGTCAAAAAACTTATTCCAAGGTGCTCCCTGTATACCATATTTTCTGGTTGATAGCACATAGTCCGAATAATCTTTACGAACTTCTTCCCCCTTTTTTATCATATTTGGATATTGTTTCTCCAAGTATATATTTCCCTTTACATCTATACTCTTATATCCAAATACAACCATATCAAAGCTTCCTTTTTTCATTGCCGAAACCAAAATAGAAATAGAGTCTTTTTCAAGCTTATCATCAGCATCAGGAAAATAAATATATCTACCGTTTGCCTTCTCAATCCCTGTATTACGTGCCGGGCCTGACCCTCTATTCTCTGTATGATATACTAAAATTCTACTATCTTTCTTTTTTAACTCATTACATATTTCAAGACTATTATCTGTCGAACCATCATCAATCAGTAAAATCTCTATATTGGAATATGACTGATATAATAATGAATTCACACATCGTTCAAGAGTGTTCCCCATATTATATATAGGTACAACTATACTTACTAATTCTTCTGACATTACCTCTCATTCCTCTTTATAAATTCAGTATTGGTTATATTGATTTAGTCTCATTAACCATTCCGATAAAAGTTTACCATTTTATGCTCTGAATAATTTTTAAAATGGTTTTCTTTAATGCTAACACACAAGCTTTATGGCTCCCAAACAATGCTTTACAATACGCTATACCCCTATAAATTTCACCATTTTTTATACACACATATCCAAGTTCATATTTATGCATTGCAATAACACATTTTCTTTCACTTTTACTTAATAATTCCATCACCGGTTTTATAGATTTGAAAAAATCTTTTTTATATTTTACTAATTTATAAGCATCCGGTCTGTTTTGCATGTCTGAAACATCTACACAATGTAAATATTGATTTACTTCCTTCAACTTATACTTTGATGTAAAATCAACTAATAATTGAAGGTCTTGATGTCTTGACAGTTTTTCATCAAAATATCTTGTTTTATCAAAATAATCATGCCTTAAAAGCAAAGTTCCTGTGGCTACATCTGAGATAAGATTTAAAATATCTTTATATATATACCCATCTCTATATTTTAATGTTTTGCCAATAAGTCTTTCATTTTGATCGTAAAACTTGAATTTACAAGATACTCCCCCCCAACTGTCATCAAGACATTTTAATATTTTTATCTGCTCCTCTAATTTATTTGACTCCCACCAATCATCATCATCTAAAAATGCAATATACTCTCCCTTTGATAATCGTATACCTGTGTTTCTTGCCACTGCTCCATTAATATGCTTATCCTGAATTATAAGGTGTAATCTCTCGTCATTTGTATAACGATTTAATTTTATCTTCAACTCCTGTGTATATTCATCAAATGGATCGTTGTCATTAACCAATAATAATTCCAAATGACTATAAGTCTGATTCAGCACACTATCTATTGCCCTAATTAATTTTTCTGACCTTTTGTATGTAGGCATAATAACACTAACCAATCCCTCTACATACTTCATAATACCTTTTCCCTCGCCAGTTTCCTAAATATAAATCCCCTTATATTGCTTGGCATTAACTTTTGTATTACCAATCTCTTTGCTATATTTTTAATATATAGTGGATACGAAATCATTCCATACTTCAGCATATAATCCTGAATTTTTTTCTCACTTTTAAAATACTTAGAACCTCCACGTCGTTTATACATATCCGTTCCGACACGAACATTAACAAGTACACTTCCGGTATTAGCAAATACTGCATTCTTCATCCACATTCTTATCCATAAGTAGTAGTCTTCATTCCAAAATAAATCCAGGTAGCCTCCCGCTTGCTTTACGGCTTCCTTTTTGTACATAACAGAAACGTGGTTCATTCCACATCTTTCTTTCATAAATTCTCTAATACAGTCATTAGATAATGGAACAACTCTCTTCCCTACAATATTATGTTCTTCACCAATAAATTCTGTAATATCTCCACCTAAAACATCTATTTCAGGGTTTAATTCAAAATATGCTAATTGCTCTTCAAAACGTGTAGGTACTGAAACATCATCACTATCCATTCTGGCAATTAACTCATAAGTTGAATTTTCAATTGCAAACTTTAATGCCTTTCCCAAGCCAACATTTTTTTCCAGTCTGATAACTTTAAATATCACATATTTTTTTGTATATTCACTAATAACATCCTCTATCTCTTTACTTATAGGTCCATCAACAACCAACACAATTTCATTTGGTATAATTGTTTGACTTTCTGTAATACTATCGAGTGCTCTGCTAAAAAACACAGCGTTATCATTTTTATATACTGATATAATTACAGAAAACGGGACATGATTGCGAGAATCTATTTTCCCGATTTCTTCAATAATTCTTTCTTTATTTAAAATCTTTTCTGCTTTAGATTGATTCTTATTATATTCCTCTTCACTCACTTTACCATTTTTAAGTAAATAGTCTCCAAGGTCTTCTGCTGTTGCCATGTTTCCATCTGTAATGCCTTCATTATTAATAATAGCAGTTTTTATAGTCTTTAAAATAATATGTAAATCATCTAAAAAAGAAATATTTTTAATATATTTTAAATCCCAATCCAATTTTTCTTCCCATTTTATTGCATTTCTTCCATTTACCTGTGCCAATCCTGTCAATCCTGGTTTTGCAGTATGACGCATGCGTTGTTCCTTTGTCATAAATGTGACATCTCTAACCAGTTGTGGACGTGGACCACAAATGGACAGTGTCCCATTTAAAATATTAAATACTTCAGGAAGTTCATCTAAACTTGTACTTCTAAGCCACTTACCAAATGAATTCAAACGATCTTTATCCGGTAAAAGCTCTCCTTTTTCATCTTTTTCATCCGTCATTGTGCGGAATTTATATATTCTGAAAATAGATTCTTTTCCATCTTCACCAATTATACCCGGGCGATCTTGTGTAAACAAAATTGGACCTCCTAATTTTATTCTAACTAAAATTGCCACTAATATATAAACAGGGCTAAAAAATACGATTGCCGCTATAGAGCAAATAATATCAATTCCTCTTTTTATGTACTTCTCATACAACCCTCTTTTTCTAACTTTAATTGAGTCGATAATATAGGCTTTGTATGTTGTCTTTTTTTCTGTTTTTTTTGTAATATATAAAATAATTGCTACTAATATGATAGATATTGTAGCTAAAACTCCCATTCTGTTTCTTTTATTCACCACTGTTTACTCCCATTTTCTACTCAAAACAACTCCTTATTACCTCAATTATCCTATCCTGCTCTTCTAGAGTCATCTTATTATCACTTGGCAGGCAGAGTCCTCTTTCAAATATATCCATGCTCACGTCAGGCGCATTACCTGATATATAGGCATTTGTTTTTGCTCTGCCGTTTCCTTCATCTGTAATAAACGGATTCATCCTGTAAATCGGCTGCATATGCATAGGCTTCCATATCGGTCTTCCTTCAGCATTTATTGAAGCTAATGCTTCCAACATTTCAGTAGGACAACTCTTTTTATTTTCTTTGATATAGCAAGTTTCATTCTCGCTTCTTACTTGTTTACACATTGCATCTCTATCTACAAGTAAACATGACAGCCAGAAATTAGGCTCTGAATTATTCTCATCAAAAGGATTCATTGATACAGGCAAACCTTTAAGTCCTGCTTTATATCTTTCGTATATCGCTTTTTTCTGTGCTATATGTTCATCTAAAAATGGCAATTGCCCTCTCACCACTCCTGCAATCACATTACTCATACGATAGTTATATCCAAGTTCTTCATGCTGATACCATGATGCATTTTCTCTGGACTGAGTTGACCATTTGCGAACTTTCTTTGCAGCTTCTTCATCATCTGTAAGTAAGCAACCTCCGCTGCTTCCGGTAATTATTTTATTTCCGTTAAATGATATGATATTGTAATCGCCAAATGTTCCTGTCTCTTTTCTTCTATAGCTTGCACCCATTGATTCTGCCGCATCTTCTATCAAAATAGCATTGTACTTTTTTATAACGGAAATAAGTTCTTCCATCTTACCCGGTGTTCCATACAGATGTGCCATCACAACTATCTTTACATCAGGGTATATTTCAAATGCTTTCTCAAGTGCTTTCGGATCCATATTCCATGTATCGTATTCAGTATCTATAAATACAGGCTCCCCACCTTCATATACAACCGGGTTTACAGTAGCGGCAAATGTCATATCTGAGCAAAAAACCTTCCTCCCCTGTAAAGCCCCTACTCCGGGTTTTGGCATACCGTATGCCTTTAGCCCTGCCAACTTCATTGCCATATGAAGAGCCGCAGTACCTGATGATAATGCTACTGCATGCTTAACTCCTATATATTCTGAAACCTGATTTTCAACTTCGTCAATATTTTTTCCTACTGTCGACATCCAGTTTGTATTATAGGCTTCTGACATATATTCAAGTTCTTTTCCATGCATGGTAGGACTGCTTAGCCACACTCTTTTATCAAATTTTTCATATATTTTATCTGTACTAAACATCTTCCCTCTCTTTTTTATCATATATACTTATGATAACCAATAAACTCAATACAAAGAAAAAAGCCTACAAGACTGCTCCTGTAAGCTTTTTAAGTTGATAAAATCAATTTGCCGCCTGTGGTAAGTCTTCATGATGTAATCCGTCTGCAATTTCATTTTTATTATCAAACAATTCACTATTTATACTTTCAACATGAGCTGTATGATATGTTGTTACTATCTGCTTTATATGTTCACGAATATTTCCGTTATTTTCTCCCATATATACGGATAATAACTTAAGCTGTTTTAAAAACTTATCTTCATTAAAATCAATAGGCTTACCGATACTTATCAGCTTATTCGGTGTAGTCTCCAGGCCTTCCTCGGACATAAGTCTCTCTTCAAAGAGCTTCTCACCCGGGCGAAGTCCTGAGTATTCTATCTTGATATCAATATCCGGGCGAAGCCCTGACAGTCTGATAAGATTTCTTGCCATTGTGTCTATCTTTATCGGTGTACCCATATCCAGGACAAATATCTCTCCGCCCTTTGCATAGTTTCCTGCCTGCAGTACCAATGAAACGGCTTCCGATATTGTCATAAAATATCTGATAATATCAGGATGTGTAACTGTGACGGGTCCTCCTGCTTCTATTTGCTTTTTAAACTTAGGTATTACCGAGCCGTTGCTTCCAAGCACATTTCCAAATCTGACAGCCGCAAACTCTGTAGTAGGATTTTCTACAGCACTGTAGTATTTCTCCATCTCTATGATTCGGTTATCTTTCAAAACTTGTATCGGTCTAAGCTCACTTGCTCTTTTTTCCTTTACTTTCCTTGCAAATGTCTGGATGATCATTTCGCACATTCTCTTGCTGGCTCCCATTACATTTGTAGGGTTTACCGCCTTATCTGTAGAGATAAGTACAAATCTTTTACATCCGTAATGCAGTGCCGCAAGTGCGGTATTGTACGTTCCCATTACATTGTTCTTTATAGCTTCACAAGGACTGTCCTCCATGAGCGGAACATGCTTATGTGCCGCCGCATGGTATACCACATCAGGTTTGAATGTTGCAAATACCTGTTCAAGCTTCCTCAAATCTCTTACAGATCCTATTATTGTATCCAGATTCAACTTCGGATAGTTCATCAAAAGTTCCTGTTCAATCTCATAGGCATTGTTCTCATAAATATCAAATATTATAAGATGCTTAGGTGAATGTGCTGCAATCTGCCTGCAAAGTTCACTTCCTATAGAACCGCCTCCGCCTGTTACCATGATAGTCTTACCGTTTAGATAGTTGAATATCTCATCTAGATCTACTTTAATAGGAGCTCTGCCAAGTAAATCCTCAATATTTACATCTTTTAAATCTTTAACTTGAACTTTACCGTTTGCAAGCTGACACATTCCCGGCAGATTTTTCAGTATACATCCTGATTCCTTGCAGATATTTAATATCTTACTGAGTTCCTCAGGACTGCTTCCGGGTATTGCTACGTATATTTTATCTATTCTGTAGTGCTTTACATTGTCAAGTATTCTGTTTCTTCCGCCCGTTATCGGTATATTGTCAACAGTTCTTCCCCATTTTGACTTGTCGTCATCTATAAAGCAAATCACACTGTCATTATAGTCAACCGATCTTTTGATATCTCTTAAAAGCAATCTTCCCGCATTTCCTGCACCTACTATCATCACTCTTGACATATCTTTTTGTGACTTTTTTACATTTTCTCTGTCTGAACGCAGTAAAAGCACAAATCTATAGGAAAATCGACTTCCAAGAACTGCCAAAAACTGTATCAGAATTCCTAATAAATAGTAAGCTATCGGCATTCTTTCAAACATCAGTGTAATAAGTAAAGTATGTAAAAATCCTGTTATAATGCTTGCATACATTACATGCTTTAATTCTGTATAACTTGCAAACTGCCATATGCTTCTGTACAGCTTTAAAGCAATAAAAGTTATTAAGGTTATGAGGGTATATATAGGAACAAATTTTGACCACGCCAATATATATTTACCCTCAATACGCGAAAACTGTAGGTCAAACCGCAGCCACAGTCCTACAAGATATGACAAATTCACCACGATCATATCATAGATAACAAGCATTATAGCTGCTCCATGTAAGTAATTTAGTTTTAAGTCCCGTTCTTGCATTTCTCCCCCATAGACTTTTTTCTTGCGAATCTTTATTTATATACAACACATATTGTAGATGATCCGTTTATTGAAGTATCCAATGTTTTATCCTGATGATTTATACCGAATACCTCTGTAGGTGCCCAGTTGCCTGTAATATTTGCATAGGCAATAACCTTTATATCCTTGCCTTCTACCATATTCGGTACATATATTCTGACCTTGGTAGGCACATCTGATATTTTACCCTGTGCATCGGTAGTGATTAATGCTAAGGTTTTTCCTACAGCCTTATATTCTGCAAATTCTTTTAATCCTGTAGCTTCACTGATGCTTCCGCCTTCATTAATGCTGTTTATACTTGCTACAACCTTTTCAGGAAGACCTGTTGTTTCACTTCCCGGTGCCGGAACAGTGGCATGTCCATTATCAAGAGCTCCAAAAAATCCTGTTGTTGTGGTTGATGCCTGAGTATTTGTTCCTGTTGTTTTTGTACCTGTCTTAGTTCCACCGGATGTTCCTGTACTTGAACTACCCCTACTGCTGCTTCTGCTACGGCTTCCACCGCCGCTACGACTTCCGCCGCCACCACCGCTTCTTCCGGTCTGACCGGAGTTCTGGTTTCCTCCTTGAATACTGGGTGCCGCAAAATTTGTTCCTACCATTGATATAGCCAATATACAAGACAATATCGCAATAATTCTTTTCTTCATATCCCTATCCCTTCCTTTAGCGTTTCTTTACTCTGCTGTGTAAAACAGATCAATAATTTTATTCATTACCTTATCCCTGTCCATATAAAACTCATCATAAATTTCCGTTTTTTTGTTTTCTCCCTCCAATACATACATTCTGTCTCCGTTAAAGTCTTTATCCGTCATGGCACAGGCGGCAAGTTTTAAAAGCATATCTTTTTGCATATCAGTATAATAATAGGGGCTTATCTCTTTTAAAATATTTTCAATCAAAGAATCCCCTTTAAACTGCGTAAGCTTTTTTTGATAAGCCTCCACATAGACTTTATGTGCTTCTATTCTGGTCATTGCAGAAAAATCCCTGTCCGTATCCCTGTACCTTAAGAACTTTTCAGCCTGATCGCCCTTTAACAAAACTTTTTTATCTTTCACAAATGCAGTATCCGCTTTTTCCATACCTTCGTATGGTATAATCACCTCCACTCCGCCTATTGCATCATTTATACTTTTTACGGCGGATGTATTTATTGCTATATATTTATCTATAAATAAGCCTTCAAAAAGTTCACTTACAGACTCCTTCATAAAATCTGCACTGATCTCATTGCCGTCACCGAAAGCGTATGCCATTGTTATATGCTGCAGTGTTTTTCCCATAATATTTCCACTGACATCTGTTACCGGTATTTGAGCCATTGTATCTCTTGGTATAATTATCATATCAAGTCTGTTATTTACAGTATCCCAGGCAATAAGCCCTATACTGTCAGCCTGTCCTCCGGAACCTGCATCCTGTATATAATGCATATCAACATTTGAATCTATTCCCAGTGCCAGTATTGCCTTTACATAGCTCTTTCTTTTATATTTTTTCCCATTCAGATCCGTATAACTTTTATCGGGCTTTGTCTGTGCTTTTTCATTTATTGTTGTTGCTATTATTCCCGCATTGTTTCTCTTTATACTTACAGCGATAACTATCACTGCAGATAATATAATCAGGCAAATAATAAGCACCTTTTTTATTGATGTTTTCATTTTTTATAACTGTAGTAGTCCCCGTAATATTTATAATGATAGCTGTTCTTTTTCATCTCAACTCCGTTTAAAACCGCTCCTATAATTTTACAATTCACTTTCTCAAGCTGGTCTTTAACTCTTTTTACCATCCTTTGACTGACTGTTGAACTCCTCACCACTATTACTGCTCCGTCAACACATCTTCCTATAATCGCCGCATCTACAATATTGCTGATTGGAGGAGCATCGATAATGATATAATCATAAATCTTTCTTTGCTCCTTTATAAACTCATCCAGTTTCAGTTCATATAAAAGCTCTGCGGGATTAGGTGCATACGGTCCTGAAAATACCACATCCATATTTTTTATATTTGTTTTATATATGATATTATCAGTATTCATACCGCTTAAAAACTGACTGAGTCCCTCTACTTCTTCCTTTATATGATACCTTGTTGTAAGCATTGACTTTCTCATATCGGCATCAATATAAAGTATTCTTTTATCTATTTGAGCCAGACTTCTTGCCAATTGCAAGCTTGTTTCAGACTTCCCCTCTCCATGTATTGAGCTTGTAAAAAGTATTACCTTTAAATTTGCACCTGAGAACTGAAGATTTGTTCTAAGTATTCTTACAGACTCTTCATACAAAAAGCCCTTGTCCATTACGTCTAAATTGAATAATATTTCCAATGTTTATCTTCTCCTCTCAAGTTACTTACTTTTTTTATACTCAGGTAAGCTGGCAAGAATTATAAGTCCAAGATTCTTTTCCAGATCATCCTCGCTCTTTATGCTGTCATCCAGTAATTCTATAGTTATAATAATGGCTGAGATCAGGCAAACACCTAAAATCCCTCCAAGTACCGCATTTTTCTTTATATCGGGACCTGATTTTTCATATGAAGCTATTCCAAACTCAATAATCTTTGGCGGAACCACCTCCATCAAATCACCTATATACTGTGATGATGACATTGATATCTGATTTACAATCTCTTTTGCATTCTCAGGATCAGGATCCGTAACAGTAAGCGAAAGTATTCTTGTGTCCGATGGATTGTCAATCTTAAGCTTACTTCTCAGCTGTTTATAATTTATATTAAGTCCCAGCTTTTCAATAACTTCCTCCAACACCGGTCTGCTCTGTATTATAATCTTATAGTCCTTAGTCAGTTGGCTGCCTATTTGCAGGTCTGCCAATGAATTAAGTGTGGTTTCCTTTGATAAAACATACATCTGTGAGGTGGATTGGTATTGCGGTGTGATTAAAAACATACTGATTCCTATAGCTGATGCACAGCCAAGTATTCCAAACAATATAATCATCCACCATTTCCTTTTTAAAACAAAAAACAATTCAAGTAAGTCTATCTCTGTGTCTTCATTTATCACTCTGTCACCCATCTGCCTGCTCCATTCTATTTGTTTAAAATAATATTATTTGCATTATCATAGGTTATTTCCCTAAAATGCTTTTCTACTCCTTTTGAAAGCCATCGTAATGCATTTGCTATATCCGGTTCCCTGCCGCCAATTCTATGCATATCCGTTGCCATAAAGGAAATGTATCCGTTTTTTATCTGCCTTTTACACCAATAAGCATCTATATCAAAAATCCCTCCTTTTATGCTGCTGTAATTCATTTGAAATAATGCTCCCATAGCCATTATTTCTGTAAATCGGTCCGGCTTTCTTAAGCAGATATATCGCTCCACATGTGCCAATATCGGAATATATCCTGCAAATATAATATCTCTTGTTGCCCTCTTTAAATAACTAAAGCTGGCAGCCGGTTCAAATTCAACGAGTATATACTTACTGTTTGCCAAGGTAAGATACTCACCTTTTTTAATTTTTTCTATAGCAAAACCGGAATAAAATATTTCCTGACCGGTATAGATTTCACAGTCCATATCCCTCTCATGAATTTTTGACCTTATTATATTTATTTTTTCTATAATCTCCTCCGGCTTTAGATTCGGCATTGTATGGGGTGTTGCTATTATTTTTTTAATACCCTGTCCCATTGCCATATCTATAAGCTTAAGAGATTCTTCCAAATTCCTTGCTCCATCATCCACATCAAAAACTATATGTGAATGGATGTCTATTAAATACTCATTATCTTTCATATTCCTTTATTTTTATTTTCTTTTTTATTAACACCTGTTTTGACTTCTCTATTATACTGCTAGATATAATTTATTCAATGAGAACTTTATCTTTACTTAACTATATATTAATATTTTTGTTAACTGTGCTTAAATATTGCTTTGTTCTTTCAGTTTAGGGGTTGTTCTTCGGGGTTTTATATAATTAAGAGTATTTTTTTAGTATTTCAGCCAACATCATCATTTTTTTCATTCAGAAATTTTGGTTGTATATGTATTTTAACTGTTGATATTCATTGAAATTCATTGTATCTTTATATTATTAAAAATTTTGGGAGGAATTGATGAGACTTTTAATATGCGAAGATGAAGAAGATATTTTGAACGGACTTGCAAAGGGACTTCGCAAACTGAACTATTATGTTGATACTGCTATGGACGGTGAAGAAGCTCTTTCTCTTTATTTTGAGTCTGAATATGATCTTATAATACTTGATCTTAATATGCCCAAGCTCGACGGGCTGGAGGTTTTAAAGACTATCAGAGAGGACAATGCGGAAAGTAAGGTTATTATTTTATCTGCCAGAGATACACTGAATGATAAGGTGCTTGGACTTGATTTGGGTGCAAATGATTATCTGGTAAAACCTTTTCATTTTAGAGAATTGGAAGCAAGGATAAGAGTGCTTTTGCGCAATAATTACAGTACAAATGATGATACTATAAGAATTGAATCTCAGGATATCACTCTCTATCTCAGTAAAAAACAGGTGCAAAAAGGCGGTGAGATAATATCTCTTACACCTAAGGAATATTCTATATTTGAATATCTTTGTATAAACAAGGGGAATCTTATTTCCACAGGAGAACTCCTTGAGCATAATATTGATATGAATGCTAATGATGCTTCAACCGTAATAAAAGTACATATAGCCGCTATCAGAAAAAAACTCGGAAGTGATGTAATAAAAACAAACAGAGGTATGGGATATATTATAAATGACTAGTGTATCCCATACCTCTTTAATATTTTATTTTATCATATCATCCCTGTTTAGCCAGTATTTCATCAACTATCTTTGTGAAACCTTCCAAATCTCTTGCACCCTGTATTCCACCGATTATATTCCCGTTTGAATCTATAAATACAGTGGTAGGGAATGCCTGCAGACTCATTACAAAACTTTCCACATCTCCCTCAGGGATTATATTATGATAAGTAACATTGTTCTTATCAAGTACTTCCTTCACAGCATCAAAATCGCTTCCTGAATCCTGTGCTATTCCGACTACATTTACATTTTTTTCCTTCATATTTTCATAAAGTTTTTGTAATTCCGGAATCTCATGAACACATGGACCGCACCAGCTTCCCCATATATTCACAACAGTAAGCTTACTGTCTTTGAATATATCACTGCTTATTTCTTCACCTGCTACGGTTTTTGCATTAAACTCAGGGAACTTTATATCTTCCTGCTCTGAGCTTGCCTGCTTGGAATCGGCTTCCTTAGATTCAGCCTGCTTTGTATCATCCTGCTTAGACTCAGCCTGCTGTGACTGTGTACTTGCAGCATCATTTGAAGCTGTACCCTTTGCATTACAAGCACTTATAGAAGCTGTCATCATCAGTGCAAAACCCAAAACTAATATTTTCTTTTTCATATTAACTCCTTATATAGTTTGTTTCCGTATTATATCATATCCTTATTAAAGCTGACATTAAAAATATTTTAATTATATTAAGAATCTATACTAATTTTATATAGTATTTATAAATATCGCTTAATCCACTCCGGTTAATCAAAGATTTTATTACATTCAAATAGGACCGCTTTTGCGATCCTATCGATATCATGCTATATAGTTTATATTATTTTATCCATGCTCCGTCAAATCCAATTTTATATTCACCTACTTTTGTACTATATGCCATACTACCTTTTATATGACCTTTTTCAGTATTTTCATACATATAATACCATTTATCATTTATAAGTTTCCAGCCGGTTGCCATATATCCCTGTTCATCAAAATAGTACCAGTTTTTTATACCGTTATAATCTATCTGCTTCCATGTTGATTTAGGATATGCTCCGTTTGGTTCCTTATACCACCATCCATTTGCATCATTTATCCATGTGCCTGCAAGCGGTTTGTTATTATTTTTTGCACTTTTATCCTTTTTTGAATCTCTACTTGATCCTCTTCCTGAGCCTCCGCCTGAATTTCTTCCTTTTCTTCTTCCGCCTCCACTATTATCAGGCTTTTTAGGTACAGAAGGTGTAGCTTTGCCATGCGCTTTATTATCTTCTGAACCTGATTTGCCAGGTGTTACTATATCTGAAGGATTTTTCTTTTCAGGCTGCTGTGGTATCTGAGGTTGTTTTTCAGGTGTCTGTGGTTTATTAGGCTTTTTTTCCGGAGTTTGATTTTGCTGAGATTTATTTGGCTGAGTGTCAGGTGTTTGTGGTTGCTGCTGTGGTGTTCCCTGTTGCTGTGGCTGTTGCGAATTTGATTGTGCCGCTTTGACCTTTAGTACACCTCTTAATGCTGTACTTGCAGGCATATAATTATTTGTATAATTTATAGCTGTAGAAGTTGATATATTAAACTCTCCAACGGATGTTCCATCCGTCCCCCAGGTAAATGAAGGCATCTGCATAATCGCATCTTCTCTGTTATCCTCATTTGCAAGATTACTTACACTATAGTCTGAAAAATCATTTGGCAATGCTTCATTTACATTTATTTCCTTATCTGCCACTTCGACAGTTACAGGTCTTTTATTTATAGTGAATTTACCAAGATTCACTTCAAGCTCACCATAAGTAGGCGACAGCTTTGTTGTAACTTCATACTCTCCTGCATTTACAGGTTTATCACTGCTTATATTACCCTGCGCATCCTTATATTTAAATCCTATATTGCTATGATCCGGTGCTTCAAAATTATCTGCTCCATGTCCGCTCTTATCATAAACAGCATCGGAAACATTTGGAAAATCTATATTCTCAACTGCTGCTTCATCAAGTACAATGCTTCCGCTTTCTCCATTACTGTTGGTATATTTTATTGCGGCATTACCGTTCTCCTTTGTCCACATAAACTTTGTTTGAGAACCCGGATAAGCCAATATATCCCTGCTGTCATGTTCTGCAACATATCTTATCACCGGAGTACGATTATTATAAACTGTCTTATTCCAGCATATTATATTTGTTCTTTGTGCATCTATATCTACACTACTGTTTATTGAAGGTGGTGCCGCAAGCCCTATCACATCATTATTAGCCTTTATATCGGCAGCATTTTTTTCACCGCAGGCTAACAAAGTTCCACCTGTTATACTATGGTTTGTATCAGCTTTAGGCTGTAGAGTCAGAGCATAATCTGCCGCATAGTTTATTATTGTTCCGGCGGTCATATTAAACCGGCCTTTTCCGTTAAAGTTCACTGTAGGAGCACTTGCATGCTTTCCGCTTATAATTTCTCCACCCTTTATAGTGAAATTTGTATAGCCGTTTCTGTCTGTAGATGCAAGCGCTGAATGTGCTTCAGACCTCAATGTTCCTGAAACCATTTCAAATTCACCACCCGTTCCTGTTGACTTTATCTTTAGCAATACATTTGCGGCTGATCCTGTAATACTCGCTTCCCATATAATCTTTTTTCCCTGTGGTATAGTAATTTCTATACTGTTTGCGGTCGGTTCCATTTGCGCATTACCGCTGACTCTTATAATATCATGAGCCGCCAATGCATTTTCTATTGCTGTCTTTATATAAGAAGCCTTATCTGCTGTTCCTGCCGGAGGCGTTATGTCCACATTATGTGCAACAACATCTGCCATAGCACTTATTTCAAACGGTGTTGTTATACCAAGCGGCATAGACGCCGCCAAACAACATGCCAAAACTACACCCTTAAACTTAAATTGTTTCTTTTTCATTGTCATTTCCCTTATATAGTCCTTATTTTGTTACAGATAAGCCTTTATTTCCAAGGCTTATCTGTATATTCACTTGCAATTCTCAGATATCTTTTACTTTAAAATAACCACTCTGTTTGTCTTTATCTTAGGCATTTCTGTACTTGTAGTTGTAATCATAAAGTTCTCTGACCATAAAAGACATCTGTCTCCCTTTTTAATCTCGGAAAAATCCACTTCCTTTCCTGTTGATGCAAGCACAGGTTTTACAGATTTATCTACAGTCCATTTAGCATTATTTAAAGTATCCAAAAGTTCAATACCGCCGTCTACTTCCTCAGCCTTTTCAATACTGTCTGTGTACATAGGCATATGGAATCCCTCTTTTGCATTGGTAAGTACCACATATGAGTTTACCTGTGGAGGCATACTCGCCATATATTCAGGTGCTACCCATGCATAGATCTCATCGCCCTCCTTAGGTGCATCACTTACAAGACCTGTAGCCATATCTACAAAATTCAAACCTGCAGGATCAAGTACCAGGTCAACTTCTTCAGGAACCTCATTTTCTTCCTTTGTATCTGTACTTTCACTGCTTTCCACCTCATTACTCACATATGATATTCTCTCTATGCGGATAACCTTGTCTGTAACCGACTTTACCTTTCCGTTTTCAGCACCCGGTAGGCTTGGCATATCATCAGGCATCTGTGCATCTGTTTCAATGGTCATTCCTGCCTTGCCTGCCTCTACACTCTCCGGCATAACACTCTGCATCTCTGCTGTTTTTGTTTCAGCCGGTTTTGCATTACTTGTACATGCCATCAATAATGATGCGGCTGCCGCTGCCATAATAAGCTTTTTCAAATTCTTTTTCATATTTATCTCCTTTAAATTAATATTTTTATTATTTGAATATTACCATTTATACTCATAAATATCGCTACAACAAGCATTTCCCCATTACATCTTGTTTAAAGCATCCTCAACTGCCTTTGTAAATGACTCAAGGTCTCTTCCGCCCTGTATTTTATCAACTATATTTCCTTCAGAGTCTACCAAAAAGGTACTTGGGAATGCTTGAATACTCATTACAAAATCAGTAACAGCCCCCTCAGGTACTACATTCTGATAAGTAACCTTGTTCTTCTCCAAAATATCCTTTACCGCGTCCATATCTGTTCCTGCATCCTGTGCAAGTCCTATGACATTTACACCTTTATCCTTCATATTCTCATAAAGCTTTTGTAATTCAGGTATTTCAGCTACACATGGACCGCACCAGCTTCCCCATACATTTACCACTGTCAACTTGTTGTCTTTAAACACATCGCTACTTATATCCTCACCTGTTACTGTTTTTGCCTTAAACTCCGGGAACTTTTGAGACTTCTTATCTGTACTTGCCGCCGTACTTTCGGTCTTAGCATTTCCTCCGTCTTTGTCTGTACTGCTTTGACTTCCACAAGCTGTAGCACTTGCCATCATCATCAAAGCAAAACCTAAAATCAATAATCTTTTTTTCATATCTATTCTCCTTATGAATTTCTTTATCTTATGTCTATATACTAACATGGCTTTGGTTAAGCCTAAGTTAAGATTGATAAAACTATATCTTTTTAATATGCATAATTTGTTTTTGTTTTTAAAAGCTTATAAAGCATGGCTCCAAGCGGTAGAAACAGGATTATTGTAAAAGCCACCCAGATCAAATTTGAGGTAAGCTCATATGTTGCCAAAGTGTTTATAGTTATATGTATTAAAATGGACCACCTGAGTTTTCTTGTCTTCATATATACAATACCTGATATCAGTCCCATAATAGTTGCATATACGGACTGTACAAATGATAAATGTATAATTCCGAACATCAGTGATGAAACTATAAGTGCATATTTCGTATTCACTCTTTTTTCAAGGAAATTAAAAGTTACTCCTCTATATATAATCTCCTCATTGATAGGTGCAAGAATTCCTGCAACCACCAGACTTATAATAAATGATACAGTTGATTTATTTGCTGATGATGCATTCAAATACTCCAGACTGCTCTTTATAAAACCTATATTTGACAGTGCCGTGTTTTTTAATAACATTACCCATAATGTAGATATACCTCCAAAGGCTATACCTGCCATTATGCTACACACCACTCCTGTCTTTATATCCCAATGTACTTGTGCTTCCTTCTTATCCCTATTTATCCATTTAAAGAATATAATTGAATATACAAGAATTGATAAAGGATAAATCACCAGATAAATCCTATCCATCTCCTGTGGCAGAGTCAGCCAGTCAAGTATGGCACTTCCGGTCTTATTATAGGCAAAACCTAAACTGATTATCACAAGATCCGTAATTACAAAAAATATAAATCCCAGTAAAACAGCTATAAATGTAGCCCATGCAATCTTTAGTATTTTCATTTCTTCCCCCTATCCTATGCCTATACACTCAAGGCATATATTAACAGCTTTTTTTAATACCACCAGATGTTCATCTCTCATTACACCTGCAATAATCATTACCACACCTACTCCCAGCATAATATAAGGAAGTGCTTTATTCTTTTCCAACTTTTTTAAAATCTTTTTCATATTTTCATCCTTTAAAATCTATTATAAACTCTACAAAATCACCATCTACGCTGTTTGCGCTTATTCTGAATTTATGTCTGTCCAATATTTCCTTTACTATGGCAAGACCAAGACCGCTTCCACCGAATTTTTTAGCTCTGGACTTATCCACGCAGTAAAAAGCTTCAAATATCTTTTCAAGACTCTCTTTAGGAATACTTTCTCCATGATTTTTTATACTTAATGAATTGTCTCCAAGCTTTATTTCTATAAATGCATTTTCCCATGAATACCTTATAGCATTATGCACTATATTAAAGATAGCCTGTTTTATCAAAACTCTATCAGCATCTATAGTCATATTTTTATTATCACAAGTAAACTCTATATTCTGATTTTTTTCTTTGATTTTATAATCTAAATCCTCGATTATCTCATTTATAATTTTATACAAATAAACCTTTTCAATATTTAAGCTCTCTTCATTACTTAAAAGCCTAAGTCCCACTACTATCGAGTTCATCATCTCGATCTGTCTGCCCACAACTTCTACAAAGTCTTTATAATCCTCTATCTCCGGCTCTTCATCCAGATTTAATACCTCCAGGTTTGCCCTTATGGCTGCTACGGGAGTCTTTAATTCATGGGCAGCATTTTGCGAAAACCTTTTTTGCCTTTCATAGGATTCCCTTATATTCCCAAGCATATGGTTGAAGGCATTTTGCAGATCACCCAATTCATCAGTGCTTTTTACTATATGTATATCATCATTTATTTTAGTGATATCAAGCTTTTTTATTTCTCTGCTGAATTTATTGAGCGGCATCAAAACCTTACCTACCACCCACCACATCAAAGCGGTTCCCGCAACGGAAAATATTATCAATGTATAAAGACTGTTGATTCTAAATACACGCTGTGCAATATCAAAATCAAAAGTAAAGCTCGCATCACTGTTAAACGGTATATCCACATTATCGGGTATTATAAAAATATTGGATGCACTTTCTATATTAAACAAGAATAACAACACCGAGATTACACAGAGCACTGCAGCTGTAAGTAATGTTACCTTTATTCTTATAGACAGTTTATTCCACATTTGCACATCCTCTGCAACCACTCTTACAAGCTTTGACATTAACAGGCTTTTCTTCTTTTTTCTTTCCAAGACCTGCATATGTCATAACCAAGGCATCATGTCTGCAGGCTGCAGTACATGCACCGCATCTGATACATTCCAAAGAGTTAGGATTGGCTCTTACATTTATATCCATCTTACATGATCTTTCACATAAGCCGCAGTTTACACATTTATCGGATACAAATTCCATCTTGTAAAATCCTATTTTATTAAAGAAGGAATAAAAAGCTCCAAGCGGACATATATATTTACAAAATGGTCTGTACGTAAATATTGATAAAGCTATTATTACTATTAAAATACTTAGTTTCCAAAAGAATAAAAATCCTATTGTATTTCTAAGTCCTTCATTTTTAGCAAGTAAAGGTAATGCTCCTCCAAGTGTTCCGGCAGGACATATCAGTTTACAAAAATACGGTGCTCCAAGCCCGAACTGATTTGTTAAAAACATAGGCAGCAATATTACAAATACTAAAAGTATAAAGAACTTTAGATATCTGAGCGGTCTGTCAACCTTTTCCGGTATTTTAAACTTCGGGGTAGGTATCTTATATAAAAGATCCTGTACAAAGCCGAAAGGACATAAAAGTCCGCATACCAGTCTGCCAAATAATGCTCCTATAAGTATCATTATTCCAAGTACATAATAGGATATGCTGAATTTTTTACTTCCTATTACCGCCTGTAATGAGCCAATCGGACAGGAACCTACCGCTCCCGGACATGAATAGCAGTTCAGTCCCGGAACACATGCCACTTTTGTATTTCCTGTATATATCCTTCCCTCAAAAAAGCCCTTTAAATTCGCATTGGTAGCAAGGCTCGCCAATGCCTGTATAATATTTTTCTTCCTCTCTTGAAGCTTTGTATATTTATTCTCGAAGTATTTCATTTTTTGTCTCCTACAAATTTTCTTTTGTATATATTATCATGTTTTCGGTTAAGATAAAGTAAATTTTTTTCAATAAAAATAACTCTATCGAAATTAGCTTCATCCGATAGAGCTATTTGAGTTTGTTTTATGATTTCTTATTCTTCGTCTGTTTTTTTATTATATGATTTACCGTCATATGCAACTTTGCCTAGACTGACCATAAATTTGCCAGGGTTTATTTTTGCTTTTTTATTTTGAACCTTTTTAGAGTCACCATCTTACCAATTACATAATTTATATCGCTCTTTAATGTACTACCTTTTTGAATGTTGCTTAAACCATCTCCCCTAAGTATCATATTTGTAGCAGTTAAAGTGTACATTTGTTCATTTAGTTCAACTACTAAAAGTCTTTTTTTCTCCATTTTTTTTGTTTTGCCCTTGTTTTATCTTTCCCATACTTATTTTCATCACTTGCTATCATAAGTTCCATGCCGCTAATAATAAAACCTACACTGTCTGTAGTGAAATAATTTAGGAATATCAATGGTCGTAGATATAATTTTTTTTTATCACTTAAATGCATCTATTCTATAATATAATTTAATACTCTATTTTTTTTACAATCCCAGTATCCTTAAACAATTCGTAAAACTCATTAATGCAATCATGCTTCTGTATACTTGAAAATTGTGTTGGTCTATTTGAGCTAAATGTAAAATCAATTCTTCTTTTTGCTCTTGATAATGCAACAAAAAATGTACATCTATCCTCATCAGGTTGATTTTTAAAATTCCAAAATGCCGAATCCTCTAATCCAACAAAAAATATAGTATCGTATTCAAGTCCCTTACTTTTATGAATTGTCATTATTGGGATTGAATTTTTTCCTTCAAAGTTATCAATAGCTTTAATCCAATCTTTAGTCTCATCATATTCAATCCATACTAACCTTTTAAACTGTTCTACCAAATTATCAAAATAGTCTCTAGATTTGTATTGTTGAAACTTTGATGCAAATTTTTCATATGAAATATATTTAATTGTATAATCAACTAAATCCGAGAATTGTTCTTCATAAGTAATATTTAATTTTTTCTTAGTATCATTAATCATTAATTCAACTTTTCTAATAAAATCTTTTATTATTTGAGGGTTACAACTTTCATCTATTCCGTCTAATTCGCATAGTATATCGTAAATATAATCCCAGTCATCTGGCATACCATCCTTTGATGCCAACCTAAAGAGTGAAACCAATATCTTTATTACGTCTTCTTTCAATAAATCCTGATATACTGCTTCATTGCGTGCCTTAATATTATGTTGGGCAAGTTTATCAATAATCTCTTGTGAATAAACATCGACCATCTGCTTTACTATTATACAAATTTCATTAATTTTTATACCAGTTGATATTAAACTATCAATTTCCTCACTTAGTACATCAGCTTCTTTTATATAATCTTCAAAAAGTCTTAAATAAGCTTCTCCATCTTCTTGATTCCATTTTTCATTAGTTTTTAAGTCAATTATGTCTTCATTCAAGCTGTTATACATAGCTTTTTGTATCTCTACGAGTCTTGGTGCTGAGCGATGATTCATCATTAATGTTCTTTTTTGACTTAAAAAATCATTTTGAAAATCTGAAAATATTGACTTTCTAGCGCCAGCCCATAACATTATTCGTTGTTTGCTATCCCCTACAGCAGTAATTATTGTCCCTGTTTGAAAAAAACAAGTTTTAACAAGATCATATTGAATTGATGTAGTATCTTGAAACTCATCTAAAAACACATGACTATAAGTCATTTCAATCGCTTTCTTAATATACCTATTCGTTCTAATCAAATACTCTGCTAAACGTGATATCATCTCAAAAGTAAGTGAACTTTCAAAATTATCATTTCTACTGCCTTTAAGTAATATATTCCAAGTACAAATGAAAATTTCAGCTATACAATCTGTAGATAAAGGCAATATATTTGCTGAAAGTATATTACCCACTCTATTAAATTCAGTTTGATTTTCTCCGAAGTTCAATCCAGCTATCTCAAATGCTCTCTTAATATCTTTAGTTTCAGCTATTTTGTAGTTATTTAATGGTCTATATGATTCATCTAAACTATTTTTAAATCTATCTACAATTTCTTTGGCAAATGCATCATAGGTCTTTGATTCAAACCTTAAAGATAATTCTTTCCCACATCTCAATTCAACACGTTCTCTTAAATTGTCAGCTGCGTCCTTTTTAAAACTAATAGCAAGAATTTTTTTAGGATATCTACATGTATTAGTCTCTAGTAAAAAGC
This sequence comes from Lachnoanaerobaculum gingivalis, assembly GCF_003862475.1. Taxonomy (GTDB): domain Bacteria; phylum Bacillota; class Clostridia; order Lachnospirales; family Lachnospiraceae; genus Lachnoanaerobaculum; species Lachnoanaerobaculum gingivalis. Next base: position 129,078 of record NZ_RRCO01000001.1, read on the forward strand.
ATGCTCTCTGAGCTAATAATTCTGTTTTTCCAGCTCCAGGACCAGCTACAACAAGTGTATTTTTATCATTAACAACCGTATCCATAGCCTCAGCTTCTAATCTAAATCCATCAGCTGGACACCATTCTTCCTTGTCGACCCAATTTCTATTCATAATCTTAGTCTCCTAAATTATCTTTAATCTTTTCAATAACACGACTTACAAAATCTTTTAGACAGTCTGGAAAACTTTCAAAATCTATGTTAGTACTATTAGAAAATAAAGATAAATGAGTGGTTGGTTTACCTCTTCCTAAAAAGAAATATGAATACCATATCATAAGTTCTTTCTCTTTCTCAGTATAAGTAGATCCATCTCCACCTTCTTGTTTTAACGTCAATTTAATATCACTATCTATTCTAGCTTTATAAGCTGTTTTTAGTTCATCTTCAGTAGCTTCGTTAATAACAATATCTTGTATTCTTCCATGACCTTTTATCCTAGGACCCTCACTACTGGTTAATACTGAAATATATTCATCTTTAAAACTTTGTAACATTGTAAAATCTATATCTAACGGAGTTGAAAAATAAACATCATAACTTTTTAGACGTTCAATCCATCCCAACATAATGTTAGTTTCAGCTACATCCCAAGTATGCATATTTTCTAATTTTTCATCTGATAGAGTTCCTTCACTTGTGCTAAGCAATGAATTTTTGTCATAACCAATCTTGATTAATTGTTGTATTGCATACTTTATGCGTCCCCAACCACCTCCGTCTCGTTCTCTATCTAAATCAAGCAAAGTAATAAATGGAATTTCTAAATCATTTAATAAACGCCAAAAATGATTAACATGTCTACCACCTAATGGGACTATTGAAATTTCTGATGAGTCTACAGATTCCTTTTTTAATTCAATCATTTTCTTAATAATAATCTCTTCACTGTCACCTTCGCCCAATACAACAAGTTTCGCAAAATAAAGTTCTGGATATGCTAATACTGCTTCTTTTACAAATTTAAATTGATCCGCTTCATTTTCTTCGTCTGGTAATATAATTGAATTCACCTTTGTACATTCATGTTCCTTACAAATTCTAAAATATCTTATATTTGTTGGTTCAACTCTCTTTACTATCGCTGGTGAATGTGATGTCAATATTGTCTGCGAATTTTCTTTTGTAGAAATAAGTTTTAACTTTTCAACTACTCTTCCTAAAAGTTGAGGTGAAATATGATTTTCTGGTTCTTCAACTGCAACAATTGTTAATACAGGTGGTACTAATGTAAATATATCTTCTTCTTTACCTTCATTAATAGATTCTAGAATTTCTTCTTCAATTTCTAAAAATGTATTTACAAGTGATAGATAAAATAAAGAACGTAAACCATCCCCAAGTTCTTCCACACGATAATCTCGATGTGTCCCTGTAGGTGAAAATGTAACTTCAACTTTATTTAAAATTGTCTCTAAATTAGTACTATTGAAATTAATTTTGGGACTAGAATATCTAATATCCCTATGATAACTATTCCATTGATTTTCTAGCGATTTCTTTAATAATTCAACCCCTTTTTCTTCAAAGAAAATTTTCTCCGTTTCACTTACTTTCATTTTGATTTTTTCCTTTGTTTGTTCTGACCAACTTATACCATTTAATAATCTTGAAATTATTGTTCCTGAAACATTTTTTAATTGTTCATCCGGCTTCCTAATAGCAGGTACATAAATCATCTTTATTTGATCAAGATCATGTCTTCTGACATTACGCTTATCTTCAATACTTATTTCTTTTGTTGATGATGTTATATAATATATGTTTGTATCAATACTTCCTTCAGGATTTGAGCTTTTTTCCCAATTTGCTTCAAGTCTAATCCTTAAATAAGGCTTTCCGCTTGGGTCACTAACCAACATATTTTTGAAAAATATTGGTACAGATGCATTGTCTTTTCCTCTATCCAATTCGGGAAACATAAATTGTGCTTCAATATATAATTCACTATTATTAACACTATCGGGGTCAATACTTTCAGGTATATGAAAATCTGATCTTTCAATAATTCTATCACTGGATTTTTCTCCAAATAGTTTCATAAGTGCACTTAATAAAGCAGTTTTACCACTGCTATTACGACCTATAAATCCTGTTAAATTATTAATTTCAATATTTGTAGGTTCTTTTCCGAAGCATCTATAGTTACTAAGAATTATTTTTGTCAGTTGCATAATATTTTTCCTCCACAATCTCAATGATTCCTTTTAATACTATATTTTTCCTTTATGTGGATATACTGTTTACAACATTTATTTGCGTAATGACTACTATAAACGGCACACCAACTCTTCATTTTTCTGGTTTTAAACTTTGGCTAATCTCTAAAAACTCTGTGTTTACTCGACTATTTGCCTATGTCATTATTATGTCACTAGACCACAGGCATGATCATATACCTTGTTAATTTCAGTCTTTCCAACTGTGCCAAGCCTTGTACGTAGCTCTGAGACATCCGCAGGTGTAAAGAATTCTCCACCGGACTTACCTGCATTTGATGCATATATTGTCATAATGTATTCATAGGTATCTCCAAAGGCATCAATATAATGTTTTTTTACATATCCAAGATTCATACCGGCAAAACCATCAAGAAGCTTGCAAAGTTTTTCATTCCTCTTTGCTACTGTTGAACCAAGCTTATTAATGTTTACATCAAAGTCATTGAACAAAAATGCAAAGTCAGATTCCGATTCACTTCCCTTTGCTGATTCTTCAATATGACGAAATACATTCTCAAGAGTTTCATTAAGATTTTCATCATCTTTGGCTTTTGCTCTGACATTACAAAACAGCTCTGACGGCAAAATAAAGAATCTTTTTTCTTCAACAAGCTTCTGTCTGGCTTCTTCTGCTTCAGTGTCATCCATCTTTGCATAATCAAAGTATGTGTTCCCTGCTTCAATTTCTCCTACATTAATACAATCCGTTATATTTTCAGAAATATATCTATAAAACATAGTGCCAAGTACATAATTCATAAAATTCCAACCATCTACTGCACCTCTAAGTTCATCCGCAATTACCCATATTGCACGATGAAGTTCATCACGTTCCTGCTCTTTCTTATTATCTATAGCCATCGCTATTTATCCTCTCCTGCATTAACCTAGCTACATATAAATAAGATAAACGGTGAAAACAACTCATATTATTTTAATTATTTATAAAACACTGCATTATTATACCATATATACTTTATAACTCCTATGTATACAACCAACATAATCTTTAACATCCACTAAAAAGCGGGTTGAAGATCAACCCACCACACATTTCACAAATAAACTATTTTATAGAGCATCTAAAGTCATCTGCTTTTGAAACTCCTCGACCTTGTCTGCTTTTAAAGCTATGCTTACGAGTGACTCTATCATCATAAGGAACAATAGATTTATAAACTTTTCCTATCTTTCAACATCCTCATAATCTTCAAATTCATCCAGATACATATCCCATATATGGTCATAAGGCCTAACCTTTTTGGCATCATTTTCGATATCCTCCAAAGATAGTTTGTTGTATCCGTTTTCAGATGTACTCAAACCTTTGCGTGCATTTTTCCATGAAGTCTCATCATGTGAAAGTTTGCTAAGTTTCCATGATGCCAGCTCTCCATACTGTGCTATCACATTAGAAACAATGTATATATCTTTATCCGATATATTTTCCGTTTCTTTGGAAATAATTTCTCCATCAAAAAAACTCTTTCGAACTGCAACACAGACCGGACCGTAACGCCATCCTTCAAATTCATCAATGAAAAGTGGCTCCCCTGTAATTGCAAAACTTTCTCGCTGTGAAAAATAAAGCAGCTTGTGCAATTTCATTTCGTCAATTGCTTCACCTGACATTTTGCGATATTCGTCGCAAATATATCGTGCAACATTAATCGCTCTTTCCATAGTTTTTCCTCCATTCTTTTCTTGTGAAATCTGCCATATAAAATGGCACCAATAAAAATAGCAAGAAAAGACTTATCTATGAACATATGATATCACAATTGTAGCCTTTTATATGTTAAATTTCAATGAATTTTAATATGTGGAATTATCATCCCCTTATTCGATTAACTCCGGCTGACCTTTTTTTATTTTAAATTTCTGCTCCTCTATATTCACATTGTTTTTTTTATCAATACTGATTCTTAGCATAAGCCCCTCATCAGTGCCCTTTGGTATCTGCTTATCAAATATGCAATTACCCAGACTGTAATAAATATATTTGTTTTTATAAACCTCGCTCTCCTGTATTACATGAGGATGGGCTCCCACCACAAAGTCGGCACCATTATTTATGGCATATCTTGCAAGATCTTTTTGCATCTTGCTTGCAAATCGTTCATATTCAATTCCCCAGTGAAAATATACAATTTTAAAATCAGCTTTCATATTTTCAAGTTCAGCTTTTATTTTTTCGGATTTATTTCCGTCATAATCTAAAAGATAATTTATATTGGCTTTGTCCGCATTATATACAAAGCCCTCCGGCGGAAATATGCTGTATGCCAAAACCCCCAGCCGAAAGCCGTTCTTTTCAAAAATATAGCTCATATCCTCTCCGACTCTTTCACCGGCTCCCACATATGAGATGCCGGCTCTTGCCAGTCCATCCATGGTATCTTTTAAACCCTCGGATCTATAGTCCATTGTATGATTATTTGCCAGGTCACAGAGGTCTATACCCGCTTTTTTCATGGCTTTTGCATTGTCGGCTGAGGCTTTAAACACAAAGCGACTCGCCTTATTGGCTCCACGGCTGTATTCGGTAATAGGACATTCAAGGTTAACTATCGTAAGATCATCCTCTAAGAAAATATCTTTCATATTCTCATAGAGATAATCATACCCACTCTTTTTTATATAGCTGTCCACCCCTCTTGAAAGCATAATATCACCGACAATTGTAAGTTCTATACTTTCATTTTTTTTGCTTCGAAAACAGCAGACAGCTATACCTGATACGGACATTATAATTAAAATCAATATAAAAATATTTTTTTTATTTTTTAACATCCTGAACTGTAAGGAACTTCAGGAGTTATTATCTCCTCTCCCTCCTCCTCTTGCATATAATCTTCTACAAACAGAGGTCTCTTGGGCGGTCTTTTAACCATATTCTGCCATGCCTCATCCGTCAGTCTTTCATTACCTATAAATTCAAAATAATCAAACACTGCACCTCTTGTCAAATACAGCTTGCCCTCTATAGGTACAGCAACATATATTTCAGCGGCATTTCCTACACCTACTTCAAGATATCCCATACCGCCGCTTGTATTTGCAGAATGAATATCCGCTATCTGTGCCATATTCTTATCTGTATCGGACTCTATCTGATACCAGTCTTGAGCCTCTGCAATACTGCTGCTTAAATACTCAAGTGTTCCTCCATATGTCATTAAGGTATCATTCTCTTCATATGTAAGACTTTCTCCCTTAAGTTCCTTTATAGAGCATTTCTTTAAAAATTCCAGCAATTCAATTATATTTTCACATTTTTCTTTCATACTGTCACTTATTCCGTTTCTTTGTGACAGTCCTTCCATAGTTTGCTTTGTAAGCCATATAAGTCTGTTATAAAATTCAGGGTTAGGCTCCACATATCCTGTAACTTTTGGCGGCTCCTCTTCCTCTCCTCCACATTCCACACTGCTTTGGGCACCGTATAATATGGTATCATGTCTAAGTTCCGCCCAGCTTCCCAGTGCTGTGGCAAGTGATTTGCTCTCCCATGCCTTATTCCTCATAAAGTTCGGATAACCCTCAGGGAATCTCTGATTTAAACTCTCAAGACTGTAAAGCCATGTGGTATATATATTACCCGTCTTATCCTTAATGCTTCTTTCATCAAATTCGGATTTTACCTCATTGTATTCTTTTTTATAACCATCCCATTCCTTTGAAGGATTATAAAGTGAATCCAATAACTCCTCCGCTCTTTGAGAGCCGAATACAGCCATAACATCAAGTCCGCTCGGGAAAGGTCTTTTTTCATTTGATAGTCTGCTTAAAATTTCCGAATCCGGTATATATCTTTGTCCCATAAATCTAAAGCATAAGCCTATAGAACTGTTCTTTATCTTTGCCTGACCTACTTTATCAAGCTCGGCATAAAGCTTATCCATACCTCCCGCTATATCTTTAGTCTCAGGCATTTCTCCATAAGCAGCCTTTACTATAGCTCCAAACTCCATCGGATTTATATCATTGGTACTTCCTACAAAGAACTCTGTGATTGTATATATATCTTCCCACAGATCCATTCCTTTTTCCTTTGGCAACTCCTCCAGCGCCTCGGTGGCAATGATTGACATATAGGCTCCGTCTTCATTTCTTTTGCCTACTGAATCGGATAAAATAAAGGGTACAACGCCATACATACTCATAGCACCGAAATACGCCTTTAATTCATCACTTCTTGTATAATGTCCCCTAACTTTAAACAAACTGTAGTCAACATCCGTACCGGTGATTGAAGACAAAGTTTTGCTCTCCGCCTTTACATTTGCATAATCCTCTTCTACAAGTGTTTTTATTTCATCCGGCAAACTGCTGTCTTCGCCCAAAAGCTTTTCACATAGGGCAAAATATGCCAAGGTCTTTCCTACAAGTTCTTTATCCTTCTGATTTTTGGTATCCTGATATTTTTGATTTAAAATATTCACCATATTTTTATTCAGCTCTTTAAGTTCTATATAAAGCTTTTCAACCTCCGTCTGCCTGAGAGTATAATCATAAAAAATATGATAGAGCTGTAAAACGGAATCTGTGGTTATAAAACTCGGTATTCTATTATATGTATTTGCCTCATATATATAAAACAACTGTTGGCTGTCCGTAGGATTTACAACAAAACCGTTTTTTTCAATCATTTCCTTTTGCACATCATTAAGATTCCCGAATTGATTCAGATTTTCAATATTTGAAAGAGAGCTCTGTATCTTAATATCAGGAACATTCGCCTCTATTTCAAGTGGAGTGTACTCTCCGTTTGCGGAATAAAACTCCTTTGGCTTTGGCAATTCATAGCCAAGATTTTTTGCTGTAATCGTATTATTTTTCTTATCACTATCAACGCTCTGAGTTTTTTCATCCTTATCATTATTATGTACCTTTATATCGATACTGTATCTGCAGGAAGTTAAAATCAATATAAAAATTATCATTATTGACAAAAATCGTTTTTTCATAAATTTATCCCCTTTTTTATATTTTTTGCCTCTTTATTCCAACAATATACTTTTGTTTACTATTTTCACCTCTCTTTCCTTTCCGTCCGCTATAATCTTTATTCCATACTTATTATTATCAAAATTTATTTTTTTAAATTCTTCACTGCCCTGAATAAACAGGTTAAATCCGAAACCTTCCCATTTATATACCGACAAAATTCTGTTTTTATTTTCAAGTTCTTCTATCGCTATAAGCTCCGCTATACCGTCTTTATCGATATCATCAAGAATAATATCATCAAATGGTCTTGACAGTCTTGAACCAAGCCAAAGCGGTATCAGTTTTTGTGAATCAAAATTATAGAAAAAAGGTCTTTTAGCCAATGCATTGTGAAACTTTACCTTTTTATACATTATAATATTTATATCAGCTCTTTTATCGCCGTCCACATCACCAAGCTGCACCTTTGAAGGCTTCATATTTGTAAAATCAAAGCTGTAATCCGGCTTTTCCCCCAATACTACCTTGCCGTCCAATAATTTAAAATCTCTGTATATTTCTATAAATTTGCCATACGGCTCTCCGCTTGGCAACCTCTTTCTTTCTCCACCGTCATTTATTGCTATAAGTTCATCAGCACCGTCAAGGTCTATATCTCCGATGCTGTATGAAATAATATCTTTATTTGATATATTTGATGATTCCGTTTTCTTACAGGATGAAAGCATAAAAAGCATCAAAATAAATACAACTGTTTTTATTATACAATCTCCCATATATTCCCCTTACGAACTCTTAATATACCATTATTATAATTGCTGTAATGATTTTTTACAACAAAAACAGGCTCCCAATGGGAGCCTGAGCAAAACATAAGCCGGGTTATGTATTAAACGGTCATCTATCTGGTCCTTATGTTACCACAAGGCTCTAGCAACCTACCTGAATTTCGGACGGGCCGCCCTATTCGCTTCGGTCTTGCTTTGGATGGGGTTTACACTGTCCCCATATGTTACCATATGAGCGGTAGTCTCTTACACCACCTTTTCACCCTTACCTTTCGGCGGTTATTTTCTGTTGCACTTTCCTTGGAGTCACCTCCACCGGATGTTATCCGGCATCCTGCCCTATAAAGCCCGGACTTTCCTCACATTTGTGCGACCGTCTGTTTTACTAAAAGATACTTTAACATCCAAAAAAAGATTTGGCAAGGTAAAAATTATACCATAACCACATTCCTTCTGTACGGATTACAAAGCTTTTCACCATATTTTTCAAAGTAAATCGAATTATATAAAAAATCGGCATAAATATTGTTTTCAAATATTTTAAGACTTACAGGACTTAATATATACTTGGCATTACTTATCTTACTGATTATTGGAAGCTCACTTCTCTTTTTCAGCTCTGATAAAAGCTCGCTTGCCTCTTTTTTGAAACCTAAAAGAAGAGGATAGGCGGCCATATTTTTCTCCGACTTTATATCTTCCAACATATTTTTTTTATGATTTAAAAGCAAATGAAATATAGCTCTGCTTATTCTTGTATAAGTAAAATTCTTACTCTTCAGTTTTAATATAAAATCGCTGTAGCTCTTATTTTCAAGTTCAAATATATTTTTTTCTACAGTATTGGCAAGTTCTTTTGAAACATCACAATATGCTGAGAGATCTTCACCCTTACCTAGCTTTTCCAGTATACTTCTTTGAACAGTAAATAAAAAATCATCATCAAATATCGACTTGCTGTTTTTAAACAGATTAATATTTTTATCCGGTATGGCTGATTTAATGCTGTCGTTAAATATATCAAAGTTTGATTCGCTTACAAGTCTCCTTATAGCTGTAGCAGATGAAAACTTGTTTTCTTCTATCTCCTTTTCATGATAACCGCTGCCGCTTCTGCTGATTATAACAGGCTTTATAGCTACATTATTAATTCTTATACTTTTTAAATACTCTATTGCAAGTATATTGTTCGGAGAAGCCAGTAATTTTTTTATTTCATTTATATCTTCTTTACTTTCTTTAAGTTCCTCAAGTATTGCATTATGCCTTGCTTTGGCATAGTTAAGACCGGCTTCCATATGTTTTTTTACTGCAAGCTCCTGCTCTTTATCTGTCAAAACTTTGGCAACAGTATCCAGAAGTTTATAATTATCATTTTCCGCACCGAATGATATAAAGTCTGCTCCGAGTATTTTTAAAAGGCTTATTCCATATCCTGCAAAATCATTTGCACTTGCTGTGCTAAATAGAGCCGGAATTTCAAAAACCGCATCAATTCCGGCATTTAACGCCATCTTTGTTCTTATGCTTTTATCAAATATAGCCGGTGCTCCTCTTTGTACATAATTTCCGCTCATAATTGCGATTATGTAATCGGCGCCTGAAATTTCTTTAGCTTTTTTTATTTGATACTCATGTCCTTTGTGGAAAGGATTATATTCCGCAATAATCCCCAATATCTTCATATTTAAATCACATCGCTCATATCATATAGTCCTGTAGTCTTTCCCTGTAAGAATTTTGCTGCGGATATTGCACCGTTTGCAAATATCTTTCTGGAATATGCCCTGTGACTAAATGTGATGACCTCATCTTCACCTGCAAAGATCACATCATGATCTCCGACTATTGTACCGCCTCTTACAGCAGAAAGACCTATCTCATCAGCTCTTCTAGGCTCATGTCTAGTGCTTCTGTCATATGTATAAGAAAGTTTTTCATCCATATTTTCATTTACCGCATCTGCAAGTAAAATAGCCGTACCGCTCGGTGCATCCAGTTTTCTTCTGTGATGTGCTTCCACTATCTCTATATCAAAGCCGGCAGCTCTAAGTGTAGGAGCTATCTGTGCCAAAACTTTTGATAAAGTGTTTATACCCAAAGACATATTTGCGGAGCGAAGTATTGCTGTAGCTTTTGAAAGTTCGTTGATTCTTTCAATCTGTTTTTCACTGAGTCCTGTAGTACAGATGACGGCCGGTATTTTTTTCTCTTCAATAAAATCCAGAAGATTATCCACAGCCTTCACTGAAGCAAAGTCAATTACAGCATCCACCTCTATATCTATTTTTCTTATATCATCAAATACCGGGAAGTCCCGATTCACATCAGTATTTAAATCAACTCCCGCCACTATTTCAACAGTAGAATCCAAAGCTATAAGCTCGCTAACCACCTTACCCATAGCTCCGTTTGCACCGTTTAATATTATTTTAGTCATTATAATATACCATACTCCTTCATAGCCTTAGCTAAAGCATCCTCGTGTGCCTTTTCCATCTGTGTAAGCGGAAGTCTAAGCGGTCCCACATTCTTTCCCTGTAAGTTCATTGCAGCCTTTACAGGTATAGGATTTACCTCTGTAAACAAATTCTCTACAACGTCAAGAGCCTCTATCTGCATCTTTCTTGCCTTTACAAAATCACCGTCAAGTGCGGCCTGACACATATCATGTGTCTGTCTTGGAGCTACATTTGACAATACTGAAATAACTCCTTTTGCTCCGATACTCATAAGCGGAACCACCTGGTCGTCATTTCCTGAATACATATCTATCTCAGGACATAATCTCAAGGTCTTTACAGCATTTGAGAAGTTTCCGCTTGCCTCTTTTACACCTACTATATTAGGTACATTATTTACCAAGTATGCAATAGTCTCAGGCTCTATATTTACTCCTGTTCTTCCCGGAATATTGTAGAGTACTACAGGAATATCTATTGCATTTGCTATTGCGCTGAAATGCTGTATAAGTCCCTTTTGTGTAGCTTTATTGTAATAAGGTGAAACCACAAGTACACCGTCCGCACCGTATTCCTGTGCCTCTTTTGAAAACTCTACAGCAGTTTCTGTAGAATTTGAACCTGTACCTGCAATTACCGGAATTCTTTTATTTACTATCTCAATTGTTCTCTTTATAACGTCTAAATGTTCTTCTACCGTAAGAGTTGACGCTTCGCCTGTTGTACCGCATGCAATAATACAGTCCGTACCGCCTGCTATCTGCTCCTCAAGTATTTCCTCCAATTTATTGTAATTTACACTACCGTCTTCATTCATAGGTGTAATAAGCGCAACACCTGCTCCTTCAAATATAGCCATAAATGACCTCCTAACTGTTTTGTCTTTTCTTTCTGATACTTATTGCATCTGAACCTACATATCTCGCTTCTGTCTTTGAGTATGCAAACTTTTGCGAACTGTATAATCCGTAATAGCCTGATAAAACGAAACTGACTCCCACTACTATAGCATAATAATTAAGTCCGAGGCTACCGCAAAACTCTATTCCCATAAAAATGGAAGCTATCGGACAGTTGGTTACTCCCACAAAGCATGCAATCATTCCACATGCGGTACATAGCTCATACGGAAGTCCGAACACCTTTGCAAAAGCACCTCCGAAGGTTGCTCCTATAACAAATGTCGGAACTATCTCTCCACCTTTAAAGCCTCCTCCAAGGGCTACTGCAGTAAAAAGTATTTTCATAAGAAATGCTTCGTATCTCACATCTCCTTCCATACTTCTTTCTATCAGCCAAAATCCGCCTCCGTTATAATCTCTGCTTCCCGAGATTATAGTTAATATTATAAATAAAATTGATGCAACTACAATCCTAATATAATGATTTTTAAAATATTTTTTATAAAGATCCGCACTTTCATGCATCACTACAGAAAACAATATAGCCACCGTTGCGCTTAAAGCCGCAAGTAATATCATAAATAATACCATCCTAAGGCTCCACTCCGGCGCATTTTGTAATATAAATTTCTCTTCAGGTGTATGTAAAAGTCCTGCAATATATACCGCAACATATGATGAAAGTATACATGGAATAAGTGCCGCATGATACATTACACCTACGCTGAATATTTCCATACTGAATATTGATGCTGTAATCGGTGTTCCGAAAAGTGCCGAAAAGCATGCCGCCATTCCACACATTATTGCAATATTTATATCGGCCTTATCTGAAAATTTGCTCTGTCCAAGCTTTAGTCTTCTTCCTATAAAACTTCCGATACTTCCGCCTATCTGCAATGCCGCACCTTCTCTTCCCGCACTTCCTGAAGTCAAATGTGTAAGAAATGATGATATATAAATAGCCGGTGCCATCTTTAAAGGCAGTCTTTCTCCTGATGAGATTGAATCAATTACATAGTTGGTTCCCCTTGGATTGTCGGCATGTATAAAATGATAAAGCAACGCAATCAAAAGTCCCGCTATAGGCATAAGGTAAAGTGTATAGCTGTGACTTCTCCAGATTCTTGTCGCAAAATCTATGGCATGTCCGAAGCTTGAGCCCGCAACACCTACAACTACTCCTATTATAACTGAAACTATCCCCCATTTTATGCAATAAATTATATTGGTTTTAAAATGAAATTTATTTAAAAATCCTCTGAAATCTACATTTACTTTTTCATCAAGCATTATAAGTTCCCTTACTCCTTACAAGTTTTGGTCTATATCCCTCTTTATTCAATCTTTCAACTATCTGTTTCTTATGCTCCGTTCCGTAGGCTTCAATAGTGATTCTAAGCTCTACTGCAGCATTTCTGTTGATACTTATAAACTGATTATGCTCAAGCTTTACAACATTTCCTCTCTCACTTGCCAAAAGGTCCGCCACCTTTGCAAGCTCACCCGGCTTATCCGGCAAAAGCACCGAAACGGTGAATATTCTGCCCCTCTCAATAAGACCATGCTGTATAAGTGATGCCATTGTTATAACATCCATATTCCCGCCGCTTAGAATTGACACTATCTTTTTTCCCTTTACATTCAGATGTTTCAGTGCGGCAACGGTAAGTAAACCTGAATTTTCAACTATCATCTTGTGGTTTTCCACCATATCAAGAAATGAAACTATAAGCTCATTGTCATTGATAGTTATAATATCATCCACATTTTCTTTGACATAATTAAACAGCTTATCCCCCGGTGTCTTTACCGCGGTTCCGTCTGCAATTGTATTTGCGGAATCCAAAGTTATTATATGTCCTTCTTTTATAGATGCCTTCATACATGCCGCATTTTCAGGCTCGACACCTATAACATGTATATTCGGATTCAACATCTTTGCAAGTGTTGCCACTCCTGCACATAGGCCACCGCCACCTATCGGTACCAGTATATAGTCTACAGTAGGAAGCTCTTTTATTATTTCCATGGCAATGCTTCCCTGTCCTGTAGCCACTGTCAAGTCATTGAAAGGATGCACAAAGGTTGCCCCACTCTCTTTGGCATACTCCATAGCCTTTGTGGCCGCCTCATCAAATACATCTCCGTAAAGTTCTACATTTGCACCGTAGTTTTTTGTTCTGTTTATCTTTATAAGAGGTGTTGTGGTAGGCATAAATACTGTAGCCTTTATCCCTGCAAGTTTTGCGGCATATGCCACTCCCTGTGCATGGTTACCTGCCGATGCCGTTACAATTCCTTTTTTCTTTTCTTCTTCAGATAAAGTCGATATCTTATAGTATGCTCCTCTTACCTTGTATGCTCCTGTATACTGCATATTTTCAGGCTTGAAAAATACTTTATTTCCTGATTGCTCTGAAAAAAACTCACTGAAAACCAGCTTGGTCTCCGATGTAACTTTTTGCACCAGCTCGCTGGCTTCTTCAAATTTTTCTAATGTAAATTCCTTCATGATTGCCTCGATTCTATTTTTAATAATTTGTAACAGCTTTTTTATTACTCATTACTAAACAGTGCATCTACAAATTCCTGTGAATCGAACTTGTGTAAATCGTCTATTTTCTCCCCCACACCGATATACTTTACCGGAATTGAAAGCTCAGCCTGTATTGCTACGGCAATACCTCCCTTTGCACTTCCGTCAAGTTTTGTCAGTATTATTCCTGTTATATTTGCGGCTTCATTAAATACCCTTGCCTGCTCAAGTGCATTTTGTCCTGTAGTACCGTCAAGCACTACCAATGTCTCTCTGTAGGCATCCGGATATTCTCTTTCAATTATTTTATTTATCTTTTTCAGCTCTTCCATAAGATTTTTCTTATTGTGAAGTCTTCCTGCCGTATCGACTATCATTACATCGGTATTTCTTGCTATTGCGGCTTTGCAGGCGTCAAATACCACTGCTCCCGGGTCCGAACCCTCGTTTTGAGCGATTATATCCACACCGGCTCTCTTTGTCCACTCTTCAAGCTGCTCTATTGCCGCGGCTCTGAAAGTATCCGCGGCTACCACAAGTACTTTCTTTCCGTCTTTTTTAAGCTGACTTGCAAGCTTTCCTACAGATGTGGTCTTTCCTACACCGTTTACACCTATAACAAATACTACGGATTTTCTGTTTTCAAATTCATAAGCATTCTCACCCAGATCCATTCTTTGCTTTATAGTTTCAATAAGCACATCTTTACACTGTGAAGGTGAAGTCAGATGTTCTTCCTTTACTCTTTTTCTGAGCTCTTCTATGATATCTGTGGAAGCTCTGATACCGATATCACCCATAATAAGTGTCTCTTCAAGCTCCTCATAAAAATCCTCATCTATTACATCATATCCAAGAAAGACATTTTCTATTCCGCTTACAACGGCATTTCTTGTCTTTGTAAGGCCTTCTACCAGCCTCGAAAAAAATCCTCTTTTCTTTTCTTCCATGTCAAACTCCTAATTATCCAATTCATTCTCTATAAGATTTACTGAAACAAGTGTTGAAACTCCTTTTTCCTGCATAGTAATTCCATAAAGTCTGTCCGAAGATACCATAGTACCACGTCTATGTGTAATTACTATGAATTGTGTATGATCTGTCAACTTATGCAAATACTTTGCAAATCTGTCTACATTTGAATCATCCAAAGCCGCCTCTATTTCGTCAAGAAGCGCAAAAGGTGAAGGTTTCAGATTTTGTATTGCAAAAAGAAGTGCAATAGCTGTGAGCGCCTTCTCGCCTCCTGAAAGCTGCATCATATTTTGAAGTTTCTTTCCCGGCGGCTGTGAAATAATTGCAATACCAGCTTCAAGCATATCATCCTGCTCTTCAAGTACCAACTTACCGCTACCACCGCCAAAGAGCTCCTTAAATACTTCATCAAATTCTTTGGCTATTTCTTCAAACTTTTCAGCGAACTGCTTTTTCATAGCAATATCAAGTTCTTCAATAATCTTTATCAAAGTCTCTTCAGCTTCTAAGATATCCGAATGTTGCTTTTTCATAAGCTCATATCTTCCCGAAACTTCATTGTAATCTGAAATGGCATTTACATTTACATTTCCAAGAGCTTTGATTTTTGATCTGAGTTCCTGTATCTTTGCTCTGATATCATTTAAACTCATACCTGTATCAGTCTTTAGCTCCAAAGAAGAATTATATGTGAGTTCATATTCATTCCACATATAGTTTGTTCTCTCTGAAATTCTTTCTTCAGATTTTTCTATCTGACCTCTTAGCCTATAGATATCTCTGTCAAGAAGTGAAACCCTGTCACTGTAAACATCTCTGTTTTCAAATATCTTATTCTGTGACTTACTCTTTGTTTCCTTGATTTCACTCAGCTCTTCTTCTTTTTTCTTAAGCTCCTCTATTTTTTGAGCAAGTTCCTCTCTTGCCGTTTGCTCTTCTTCAATTCTTTGATTTTTCTCCGTTATGTTTCTTATGATATCTTCGGCCTTACCCTTTAGCCCTGATTTTTCGGCTATAAGAGCATCCATATCCGCTTTTGTTCTGTTTACATTCTCATCGCTGAATTCAAGTCGCTGCGATATATTTGCATATTCAAGCTTTGAAGAATTAAGTCTTTCAACCACAGTTTCTCTTTTGCTTCTATGGCTTTGGATTTCTTTTTCAATACTTTCAATATCTTTTCCGACTTTTCCAAAGTCCTCGCCTACATTAAGAAGTGTATTATCAAGTCTCTTGGTCTCATTTTCTATTTCTGTAAGTTCATTGTCGATATTTTCAAAATCTGTCTGAACGGAAACAGATGAAGTCTTTAATTCATCAAGCTTCTCTATAAGACTGTTTTTTCTATGCTCTATATTATTTTTTTCAATAATAAGTTCCTGGCTCTGTACTCTGTTTTCTTCAAGTTTTGCAGTTATAGAATTTCTCTCAGCCTTGAAGCCTTCCACCTTATCATTTGTCTCTGTATAATTTTTTAAAAGTTCTGTTATTTCAGCTTCAAGTTCGTCTATTTCACGCTTTCTACCAAGCAGATTTCCTGCCCCTTTAAAAGCACCACCGCTTATAGAACCTCCGGGACTTAAAGACTCACCGTCAAGTGTAACAACTCTGTACTCATATCTGAACTTCTTTTCAAATGCGATTGCATTATCAATATTGTCGATAACAACAATCTTACCTAGTAGGCTTCCTACCAAATTTACATAATCACTGTCAAACTCTACAAGCTCCGATGCTATTCCTATAACACCTTTTTCTTTTAGAAATTCTTTATTTGAAAATGTTGAATTTCTTACTGAAGACAGCGGCAGGAATGTGGCTCTTCCGTATTTATTTTTCTTAATATAGTCAATAAGAATCTTTGCTGTGTTCTCGGAATCTGTAACTATATTCTGAATTCTTCCTCCGAGAGCCGTTTCTATGGCAATCTCATACTTTTGTGATGCCTTGATAATATCTGCAACAACTCCGTGAATACCGCCGATTCTGTCTCTGGTCTCCATAATTTTTTTTATGGAATTGCCATATCCCTCATATCTTTCGGCAATATTTTTCATCGAAGTGAGTCTTGCGGATTCTCTTTGGTATTTTATCTGCAAGTCCGATGCCACCTTTGCAAATCTTGTTATCTCCGTATGAATTGCTTCATTTTTATTTTCAAGCTCTTTCTTTACCTCATTGACGGCATCTATCGAAGCGTTTATCTTTGAAAGATTTTTATCCTCTTCTTCAACCTTTATCTCTAAAGTATTTTGTCCTGTTTTACTCTCCAAAAGTCTCTGTGTCATTTGAGATTTTCTGAGTCGTACCTGCTCAAGGATACCTTTATATCTTTCCTTCTTTGCTCTAAGATCGGCATTCTTTGAGTTAAACTCTTCTGAAGCATTTTTTAAATCTTCAAGTCTTTTTGTGAGTTCATTGATATTCTTATCAATATTTTCAAGTTCCTTAAAAACACTGTTTTCTTTTTCTCGTGCTTCATTTAAAAGCCTTTGTAAAGAATTCTTTTCCTCTTCAAGTTTATCAAGCTCTTTTTGCTTTTTTTCTATATCACTGTCTATATTCTCGCCTCTGGATGCAAGATTTTCATTATTCTTGTTTTCGGAATTTATCTGCTCCTTTAAGATTTCAATATGAGAAGTGATTTCCTGCAATGTAATACTTGTAGTACTTCTTGTATTTCTTAATTCATCCAGCTCTTCATCTATCTTTTTTAAATCTGCAGTGATATTTTCATAGTCCAGTTTCGATTTTTCAAGTGAAGCTTTTGCATCGTTTAAGTCATCTGAAAGAAGTTTTTCTCTCTTTTTATATTCATTCAGGTTTTGTGTTATGCTGTCATACTCCATTATATAGCTGTTCACATCAAAGGTTTTCAGTTCTTCACGCAATGCTAAAAACTCTTTGGCAACCTTTGCCTGTCTTTCAAGAGGACCAACCTGTTTTTCAAGCTCTGTAAGAATATCGTTTACTCTCACGAGGCTTTCTCTCTCAGACTCCAGTTTTTTTAGAGCCAGACCTTTTCTTCTTTTAAACTTTGTGATGCCTGCAGCCTCGTCAAAAAGTTCTCTTCTTTCTTCAGGTTTTCCGTTGAGTATCTTATCTACCTGTCCCTGTCCTATAATGGAATATCCATCCTTACCTATACCTGTATCAAAGAAAAGCTCACTGATATCCTTTAACCTGCAGGCGGAACCGTTTATCATATACTCACTTTCTCCGGATCTGAAAAGCCTTCTTGAAACCGTAACTTCTTCAAAGTCGATATCAAGCTTATGATCGGAGTTATCCAAAGTAATCGCAACATATGCAAATCCCAGCGGTTTTCTAAGCTCGGTCCCTGCAAATATGACATCCTGCATATTTCCGCCTCTGAGCTGCTTTGCACTCTGTTCACCAAGTACCCATCTTACCGCATCCGAAACATTACTTTTTCCTGAGCCGTTCGGTCCTACAATACCGGTTATTCCATTGTGGAAATCAAATACAATTTTATTTGCAAAGGATTTAAATCCTTGAATTTCAATACGTTTTAAATACATTCTTCAATTTTCCCCAATTTTTTTAGTGCTTCATAGGCTGCCGCCTGTTCCGCCGACTTTTTACTTACACCTTCTCCCATTCCTATTGTTTTACCGTCAATTTTTACCGCAACTACGAATTTTTTTAAATGATCGGGCCCCTCTTCAGATAATAGGGCGTATTCCACAGTTTTAGAATCCTGTGATTGAATCACTTCCTGTAATATAGTCTTGCTATCATAAAAGAAGACTTTATTTTCGTATTCATTCAGAATGAATTTTAAAATCACCTCTTTTGCATTAGCAAAACCACCATCTAAATAGATGCTGCCGATGAGTGCCTCAAATGCATCACTTATAATGCTGGGTCTCATCCTTCCGCCTGTATGTTCCTCGCCTTTTCCAAGTTTTAAAAACTTACTTAGTTTTATATTTTTGGCACAATCCGCCAAAGCCGGTTCACAAACAAAACTCGCTCTTATTTTTGTAAGCTCACCCTCCGGCTTATCCGGGTAGACTCCATAGAAAAATTCACTGCTTACAAGTTCCAAAACGGCATCCCCCAAAAACTCAAGTCTTTCATTTGACCCGTTTTTACCGAGCTGATGCTCATTTGCATATGAACTGTGAGTAAGTGCCTGACTCAAAAGCTCTTTATTCTTATACTCATATCCTAATAATTCCTGTAATTCATTTAAATTATTATTCATACAAACCCTCTACTATTTCTAATTTTATAAAAGAGGCTATTATCATTAGATTAAATATTATGCTTCTTATTTTACAATCCTTGTAGCGTTTAACACTTTCGTAAAGCGAGACAGGATTCAGCAGTCGAGGACCTGTTTGAGTGCAGTTCGCTGCTCTTCAAGCGAACAAACGAGTTCCGCAGACTGCGTAAAATCCTGCGAAGCTTTAAGAAAGTGTTGCGATTAGGATTGTAAAATATAAGCGATAATAACTCATAATGGTTAATAGCCTCATTATCTTTCATCCAGGAGTCAATTACCGGTTGCCTTCTTTATTTCTTCTACCGCATCATTTACAGTATGAATATTCTCTGCAACTTCCTGAGGTATCTCAAGCTCAAATTCTTCTTCAATTCCTGTGATAATCTCAAACAGGTCAAGTGAATCGGCTCCCAAATCGTCTACAAAAGCTGAATTAAGTTCAATTGTACTCTCATCAATATTTAAAACCTCAGCGATAATTTTCTTTAATTTCTCAAACTCCATTTTTTTCTCCATTCTAATTCTTTGTCATTTTTTCTCTTATAATATCACTCAAAGCTTCTTCTTTAAAGCTCTTGCATTGCAAAATTGAATTACAAATTTCATTTGCCTTTGAATTACCATGTGCTTTTACCACAAGGCCATTCAAACCAAGCAAAGGCGCTCCGCCGTATTCACTCGCATCAAAGGACTTCAATGTCTCTTTTAATGATGATTTTATCATCATTGCACCTATCTTTGTAAAGACATTTTTCATCAAAGCATCTTTTATCTTACCGAGCAGTGTAGAACCCAAGCCTTCATAAAGCTTTAGTATAACATTACCCACAAATGCTTCACAAACTATAATATCGGCACCGCCCTTAGGTATCTCTCTTGACTCTACGCTGCCGATGAAGTTGATATCATCACACTCTTTCAAAAGCGGCATGGTCTCTTTTACAAGAGCATTTCCTTTTTCTTCCTCGGCACCTATATTTACAATGCCGACTCTCGGATTTTTTATACCTATTACTTTTTCCATATACAATGAACCTATTCTGGCAAACTGAACCAGATGTTCAGCCCTTGCATCCACATTTGCACCACAGTCTATAAGCAAAGACACACCTTTTTCTGTAGGAATAAGCGGCGCCAGTGCAGGTCTAAGTATTCCCTTAATCCGGCCTACTATAAGCTGTCCGCCTACAAGAACGGCTCCTGTGCTTCCGGCACTTACAAATCCGTCCGCCTTACCTTCCTTTACAAGGTTCATTCCCACTACTATCGATGAATCTTTCTTTGCTCTGATAGCCGCTACAGGTGCTTCCTCATTTGTTATTACCTCTGTTGCGTAAACCGCACTGCATCTGTCCTTATACTCTTCAGTTATCTTCCCCTCTAAAACCTCCTTCTTACCGACTAAAATAACATTAATGTCTTTATCTTTCTTTAAGGCATCAAACGCCCCTTTTATTATTTCTTCGGGTGAATAATCTCCACCCATTGCATCTAATGCAACTGTAACCATAACACACCTCGAAAGTAAGTTTTACTTTGATACCATTGTATCATATATGAATAGAAAAATATTCGCAATATGAAATTGTTAATATCAAAAATATTTTTGTTATATTTGGTATAACCTGTATTTATAGTCTAATAATTTGTCCGTCAAATCCTTAACACCGTAAGCTCCTTGTCACGCAAAAGATATACCGCCTTTGCACCGGACAGTTTCTTTCTTACGATTCTTCCCTTTTCTTCCAAAGCTTCCCCCTCTTTGCCTAGAGGTGTAATTACCCTGTTGTCTTCTATGATACATTCTACATCATCATGATAGATATTCTGCAAATAAATTTTATAATAATTTATTTTTTCAAAATCATTTTCATTTTTTTTATCAACTATCAGATATACCATATAACCCCCGTCCTATCGCAAGAGTCATTCCGTCTTTTGCCGTCTTTTTAAGTATAAGATTATTGCACTGTATAAGAACCGATCTTTCACATACATTTCCTACACCTACAGTCTGTTTTACAAAATCAGATTCGTTAAACTCTCCTTCGACCTCATTTAATTCATCCTTTGAAAAAGTATTAAATGGAACTAAGAGTTTGTCGGCAAGTTCTTTGATTGCATTTTCATCTTTCTTTATATCAATGCTTCCTACAGCTTTTACGGCTCTTATATCAATGCCCTCTTCTTTTAGTACTTCATTTACAAAATCCCACATTTTTTGTGAATTAGTATTTTTTTTACATCCCACGCCAAGATATATATCCTTGGGTATAAGAGTCAGTACATCGTCATCATAAACTCTGTCGGTAATCCTTACTCTAAGTTCACAGTCCTCATTTAAAGGATTCAATTTCTTTTGGATATCTTCCACATTTATACCGTCAATATCACTGTCAATATCCACAGCTTTTTTATCAAGCAATGCGGCACTCACATCTTTTGCAAGTTTTCTTGATGAGATTATTAGACTATGCTTTTTAGCAAATACATCCACCGCAAATTCTCCGTTTATATCAGTGGCTGTAGTAATAATAGGAGTGGCACCAAGTGCCCCTCCTATATATTCCGCCAATTCATTTGCACCGCCCACATGTCCTGAGAGCAAAGATATCACATATCTGCCAAGCTCATCTATAACAAGTACCGCGGGATCACTAAATTTATCTTTTACATATGGTGCAATGCTTCTTATCGCAATTCCTGTAGCTCCGACAAAAATAATTGCATCATCACTAAAATGCTCTTTTACTGTTTCTTTCAAATCCGTAAAGGCTTTCATTCTACTGTCTGAAATATACTTTGGCATTGTATATGATGATATATTGTTATTCTTTAATATATCCATCAATCTGATATTTATATCTTCACCATTTTTTGTAAATGAAAAAACAGTTATATTCATATCTTTTATAATCCGTATGTATATGTTTCGGTTTCACTTGTTTCAGGTTTCTTTAAGCAGAAAATAACAAGCAAAATAATAGCCGGAATAACCATAGCATATGATATATGGTTTATAGCCGTATTTACCAAATCGGTATCAAGAGCGTGAGGCAGATTTCCTATTGTATTGTTTACCATATGTATAAAAATTGTGTAAAAAATATTTCTTGTTTTGTAGTAAATAAGTCCCATAATGCAGCCCATTATCGCCGTATATACGCTCTGAACAAAGATCATATGCCAGATACCGAATAATACTCCCGATACAATTATTGCAAACCACGGACTCTTTGTTATTCTCTCAAGAGAATTGAAGATAAGAAGTCTGAAAAGTATCTCCTCAACTATAGGTCCTATAATTGATATTGAAAGTAATGACCAGATATATGCTCCTGACTCAAGATCGTCATATACTCCTGAAAAATATTCTGCATTTTTAGCTATAAAAGGTATTGCTACCAAAAATCTGTCAACTATTTCAAACCAAAGACCTGCTATACCATAGAATGCAAATCCCATTACAATACAGAAAATAAATCCTTTTACAAATCCGAGTTTAATTCCTTTTTCATGCTTTTTCACTATAAAAACAGCCAATATCAGGTAGATAACAATAAGCACCACAGATATCAATGTATCCACAAAAGCATTTATACTCGGCAAAAGTACATCAGGTACTATCATGTATTTTACATCCAGATAATTAAATCCTCTGAATATAATATCACTGAGCCACTCGTAACTAAGGTATAAAAGTGCAACTACAATACACCAAAACACTATATTTCTATAATTTCTCTTCATATATCTCCTTATTTTTCCCTTTAAAAAGGTCGCAGATGAAAACACCTACGACCTTGGATTAACTAAAGTATTTCTTATTCTTCGCTAGACTCTGAATTTCTTGCGTTCTCTTTCTCAAGCTCTTCATTTGCCTGTGTTAAAGCCTTGATACTTAATGAAATTTTCTTATCAGCCTCGTTGAACTCAACGATAACTGCCTCAACCTCATCTCCTACCTTAAGTACATCTGAAGGTTTTTCAACATGGTCGTGTGAAATCTGAGATACATGCAACAATGCATCGACACCGTTTGAAATCTCAACGAATGCTCCGAAGTCTGTCATTCTTGCAACTTTTCCCTTAACAACATTTCCACGTGCGAACTTCTCTTCAGCGTCAAGCCATGGATTCTGATCAGGGAACTTCATTGAAAGTGCAATCTTCTCTCCTGAGATATCCTTAATGAAGGCTGTAACGGTATCACCCGACTTAAATACCTTCTTTGGATTCTCTACTCTACCCCAGCTCATCTCTGAGATATGTAAAAGACCGTCTGCACCGCCAAGGTCAACAAATGCTCCGAAATCTGTAACATTCTTTACTGTACCTTCAATTACATCACCCGGTGTTATCTTCTCAAATAAAGCCTTCTTCTGCTCTTCCTTCTTAGCTACAAGAAGCTGCTTTCTGTCACCGATGATTCTTCTTCTCTTAGGATTGAACTCTGTGATAACGAACTCAATCTCTGTATCCTTATATTTAGATAAATCTCTTTCAAATGTATCTGATACAAGTGATGCAGGTATAAATACTCTTGCATCCTCTACCACTACACTGAGACCACCCTCAACTACCTGTATAACTTTTCCTGTAAGAACCTCATGGTTGTTGAAAGCATCCTCAAGCTTCTTATTACCTCTATCTTGAGCCAATCTCTTGTATGAGAGGAGAACCTGACCTTCTCCGTCGTTTATCTTTAAGACTTTTGCTTCCATGTCATCACCGACATTTACAACTGTTCTTAAATCTAAACTGTTGTCATTACTATATTCACTTCTTGTGATGATACCATCTGACTTAAATCCGACATTAAGAATGATCTGATCTTCCTTAACATCAATTACCTTACCGTTGACAACTTCTCCCGTGTGTAGAGTCTTGAATGACTCATCTAACATTTGTTCAAAACTTAGATCTGACAATATTTTGAACCTCCTCAATGATATGTTTTGGGGTTGACGCCCCTGCCGTAATACCTACACTATCCACAGAAAGTAAAGCATCATAATCTAGGTCTTCAAGAGTTTGAATAAAAACTGTATTCTTACATTCTTCCTGACATATTTCCACAAGCTTGCCTGTATTGGAGCTTTTTTTGTCTCCGATAACTATCATGGCATCCACATTTGATGCTATATTTTTTGCCTCAGCTTGTCTTTCCTGTGTTGCATTGCAAATCGTATTAAAACATCTTACATCATAACCCAAAAGCGATATTTTATCAATGATTTCTTGAAATTTTTTATGATTAAATGTCGTTTGAGCTACAATTATTATTTCTTTATCTTTTTTTAATTCTAAATTTATAAATTGTTCGATGTTTTCAACCGCATAGGTATTTTCATCTCCCCAGCCTCTTATTCCCATTACTTCAGGATGCTCGGGATTTCCTATTATTACCACAGTTTTTCCTTTGCCGCTTTGTACGGAAACTATGGCATGAATTTTTTTTACAAACGGACAGGTGGCATCTACCACTCTATGTCCGCTTCTTTTTACAAAATTAAATATCTCTCTGCTTACCCCATGTGAACGTATGATTACAGTTCCCTTCGGCAGTGAAGCCAAATCTTCTATTCTAACGGCTTCCACACCTCTTTTTTTCATATCCTTCACAACTTCCTCATTGTGAATTATGGGTCCCAGAGTATAGACTATATCATTGCCTTTTTTGGCTTCTTCATATACGGTATTTACCGCTTTCTCAACTCCAAAGCAAAAACCGGCACTTTTTGCTAATTCGACTTTCATCTTTCCTCTTTTACCATTGACAGTATCTTTGATACCACCTCTTCAAGTGTCATATCGGATGAATCCAGATAATAAGCATCATCAGCCTGCTTTAGAGGTGATATTTCTCTGTTCATATCGGCTTCATCCCTTTTTATTATCTCATCCTCTATCTCATTTATGTCCAAATCCGTATGTCCTTTTTCTAAAAGTTCCAGATATCTTCTTTTAGCTCTGACTTTTGAACTTGCACTTAAATAAATCTTTAAACCGGCATTTGGAAGTACTACGGTACCTATATCTCTGCCGTCCATCACTACATTTTCTTTTTGTGCCAGTTTTCTTTGAAGTGCCACCAGCTTTTCTCTTACGCTGCCTATGGCACTGAATTTACTTGCCAGCTTTCCTATCTCTTCAAGTCTTAACTTACCTGTGACATCTTCTCCGTTTAGGATAACTTTCTGTGTACCGTCTTCGTACTTTATACTTATTTCAAGCTTTTCCAAAAGACTCTCTATTCTGCTGTCCGTACCGTCCTTTACATCATTCTCCAAAAAGAAAAACGCTACAGCTCTGTACATTGCACCTGTGTCTATATAAATATAACCAAGTCTTTTACTTAAAGCCTTTGCTATACTCGACTTACCCGCTCCCGCAGGTCCGTCAATCGCTATACTGTTCATTTCCTGCTCCTTCTCCTGCCGCATATCCTGTTGACCATGCTATCTGAAGATTATAACCGCCTGTGAATGCATCCAAGTCAAGCACCTCACCTGCAAAGAACAACCCCTTTATTTTCTTTGATTCCATAGTCTTAGGATTTATTTGTGAAACTTCAACTCCACCCTTTGTTATTATAGCCTCATTAAAGCCTCTTGTAGAGCTTATCACATATTCAAGATTTTTTGTAGCATGAACAAGACTATGTCTTTCCTCTTTTGTAAGTAAGTTCACCTTTTTATCGGGATTGAGTTTACTTTGAAATATGACCTCATCTATCAGCTTTGCAGGAAAGAGCTTATTTAGAGAGTTTTTCAAACTTTTATTTTTTTGCTCCGTAAAATCTCTAAGAATTCTTTCATCAAGCTTTTCCTCATCCAGAGCCGGCTTTAGATCGATACTCAATCTGTAACCTTTTATATTCTTGTTTCCGATAACTGCAGATGCGGATATTATTACAGGTCCACTCACTCCGAAATGTGTGAAAAGCATTTCACCGAATTCGTCATATACAAGTTTTTTGTCATTGTAGATATAAGCATGAATATTCTTTAAAGAAAGTCCCTGCAATGCTTTTATTCTCTCACCCTCTATATTAAAAGGTACTAAAGAAGGATAGAGTTTACTTACACTTAAGCCTGCCTCTTTTGCAAATCTGTATCCGTCACCGTCGGAGCCTGTAGCCTGATAGGACATTCCTCCTGTAGCCACTATTACGGCATCAGCCATAATTTTATTTTTTCCGATTGCCACACCGATGCATCTGTCATTTTCTATTATAAGCTCATCCACCTTTGTATTAAGCCTTATATCCACATGCAAATCTCGTATGGCATTTTCAAGCGACTTTATTATATCCGAGGAATGGTCGCTGACAGGGAATACTCTGTTTCCTCTTTCAATCTTAAGCTTCGTTCCGTTGTTCTCCACAAGATTCATAATATCTTCATTTGTGAAGTTTTTAAATGCACTGAATAAAAATCTTTTATTACTTACAACATTTTCCATCACTATATTCATGTCTGAAGCATTTGTAAGATTACATCTGCCCTTGCCTGTAATAAATATCTTTTTACCGAGTTTTTCGTTTTTCTCCAGCAGTATTACCTGCTTTGATGTTAAAGCAGCGGAGTATGCTGCTATCATTCCTGCCGCACCTCCGCCTATTATTATTACTTTTGCCATTTTAAGATACCGATTTCACAAACATATCATATATAGCCTTTATAGTTGTTTCAAAGTCGTTTTCCTTAACACCTACAATGATATTAAGCTCTGATGAACCCTGATCTATCATCTTTACATTGACTCTGGCATGCGCAAGTGCCGCAAATATTCTTCCTGCAGTACCTCTGTTTGCCTTCATACCTCTTCCGACTACAGCTATAAGTGCAAGTCCTGATTCCATTTCTACAGTATCAGGGCCTACAGCTCTATGTATACCTGAAACTATCTGCTGCTCATGCTCTTCAAACTCAGACTGATGTACAAGTACGGTCATAGTGTCAATACCTGAAGGCATATGTTCTATAGATATATTGTTCTGTGCAAAAACATCCAATACTCTTGCGCAGAATCCTACTTCCGAGTTCATCATTGCCTTATCGACATTTATGGCGCAAAATCCCTTCTTACCTGCAATACCTGTGATAGTAAACTTTGAGCTCTTGCAAGTACTCTCTACTATCATTGTACCCTTATCTTCAGGCTTGTTGGTATTTCTTATATTAATAGGAATACCCTCTTTTCTTACAGGGAAGATTGCATCCTCATGAAGTACTGAAGCACCCATATATGCAAGCTCTCTAAGCTCCTTATATGTTATTGATTCAATGGTCTCAGGGTTTGGGATTACTCTCGGATCAGCCACCAAAAATCCCGATACATCAGTCCAGTTCTCATACATATCAGCCTTTATACCTCTGGCAACTATGGAACCTGTGATATCTGAACCTCCTCTTGAGAATGTTCTGATTTTTCCGCTATGGTCACTGCCGTAAAATCCCGGTATTACCGCTCTTTGAACTTTTTCAAGTCTTTCCGCAACTTCCTTATTTGTAGCCTCCGAGTCAAATGTACCGTCCTCAAAGAAAAATATCATTTCAGCAGGATCTACAAACTCCACACCCAGATATTTTGCCATTATAAGGCCGTTTAAATACTCTCCTCTTGATGCCGCATATTCTCTGCCTGCTTTATTTAAAAAGTTTTCCTCTATCTTTGCAAACTCATGATCAAGATTTAAATCAAGTGAAAGTCCGTCTATAATCTCTTCATATCTTGCTTTGATCTTTTCAAATTTTTTCTTATATGAACCGCCTTCTACAGCCGCATCATATGTCTCATATAAAAGGTCTGTTACCTTCTCATCCTTGGAATTTCTTTTTCCGGGTGCGGACGGAACAACAAATCTTCTTGATTTATCAGCCTTTATGATATCTCCCACTTTTTTAAATTGATGTGCACTGGCCAGTGAGCTGCCTCCAAATTTTACTACTTTTATCATTATCTTCTCCAAACCTTTTTATCTGATTTATCTGAAATATTTTACACCAGATTCAAAGATTTGCAAGTCCTGTTTTTCAAAAACATTTATGGCAACGCCGTTTTCTCTTCTTTCGGAGTGTGCCATCTTACCGAAAATCCTTCCGTCCGAGCTTGTAATTCCTTCTATAGCTGCGTAAGAACCGTTCGGATTGTACTCACCGCACATTGTAGGATTTCCGTTTAAATCCACATATCTTGTAGCTACCTGTCCGTTTTTAAACAACTCATCTATTTTTTCTTTCGGAGCTACAAATCTTCCCTCTCCATGTGAAACCGGATTTGCATACACATCTCCAAGATTTGCATTTATAAGCCATGGTGATTTATTACTTACAACTTTAATATATGCCATTTTTGAAATATGTCTGCCGATAGTATTTGTAGCCAAAGTTGCTGAAAACTCTTCCTGTGCTTTTATCTTTCCGTCAGGCAAAAGTCCAAGCTTTATAAGCGTCTGGAAACCGTTGCAAATTCCAAGTATCAGACCGTCTCTCAAAAGCAAATCTTCAACTTCTTTTTTCAAAACTTCATTTCTGAAAACTGTAGCAAAAAACTTTGCGGAACCGTCAGGCTCATCACCTGCAGAAAATCCTCCCGGGAACATTATTATCTGTGAATTTCTTATTTCATTTTTATAATGCTCAACAGATTCCTTTATAGCTGAAGGTGAACTGTTTCTAAATACAAATGCCTCAGCACTTGCACCGGCTCTTCTAAACGCTCTTATAGAATCATACTCGCAGTTGGTTCCCGGCATAACGGGAATGAATACTCTTGGTAGAGCATTTTTTTCTTTTGCAATATAAATGCTCCCCGCTTGGTATAATTTATCTTCAAGCTCCTCTTTATTCTCAGGCTCTTCTACTGAAGGGAATACACTCTCAAGCGGTTTTTTCCAGTTTTCCAATATCTTATCAAGTGAAATTTCTTCTGAATTTACTATAATCTTCGGCTCTTTAATTACCTCTCCGATACAGCTTGCTCCTTCAAAATCAAGTTCCGACTCGGATTCCAGCAAAAAGCCTCCAAACTCCGGACTGAATAAAGTCTCTTCATCCGCTTTAAGGCTTACGCCCAACATATTTCCAAAGCACATCTTTGAAACGGCCTCCGCTATTCCGTTTCTCTCCAAAACAAATGCACTTACTATTTTTTTATTTTCTATCTCTGTTTGAATATCACTGTATATTCTCTTTAAATATTCAAAATCAGGAAGATCGTATTTATCTCTCTTTAATTTTACGAAGTAGAGCTTATTCCCGGAATTTTTAAACTCTGTAGATATAATATTTTTATTATCACCTACCGCCACCGCAAAAGAAACCAAAGTAGGAGGTACATTTATATCATTAAATGAACCTGACATTGAGTCTTTACCGCCTATGGACGCAAGTCCAAGCTTCATCTGTGCTTCATACGCTCCAAGAAGTGCCGATAGCGGCTCTCCCCAAGTAGAACTCTCAGTCATTCTTCTAAAGTATTCCTGGAAAGTAAAATGTACTTTTTTATAATCTCCACCTGCTGCTACAATTTTACTTAAAGAGCTGACTATAGCATACATTGCACCATGATATGGGCTCCAGCTTGACAGATACGGATCAAATCCATAGCTCATAATGGTAACCGCATCACTTTTTTCATCCAAAAGCGGCAACTTGGCTACCATACTCTGAGTCTCTGAAAGCTGATATTTTCCACCGTATGGCATGAGTACACTCTTTGCGCCTATACTTGAGTCAAACATCTCTACAAGTCCCTTTTGTGAAGCCACATTCAGATCCGAAACTGTTTCAATCCATCTTTTTTCTATATTTTTTTCTGTTTTTTTGTATTTAAAAGGATTTTTTTCTTCATTTGGAGCTTTTACACAAACATCTGTTGTAGAGGTAGCACCGTTTGTATCAAGAAATGCCCTTGATAAATCAACTATAGTTTTGCCTCTCCATGTCATTTTCAGCCTTTTTTCTTCCAAAACCTTTGCTACAATACCGGTTTCAAGATTTTCTTCCTCTGCATATTTGCAAAATTCTTCTACCGATTCAGGTGAGAGTACCACAGCCATTCTCTCCTGTGATTCGGATATTGCAAGCTCTGTACCGTCAAGTCCTTCATATTTTTTAGACACTTTATCAAGATCGATAATAAGTCCGTCTGCAAGTTCTCCTATTGCCACAGATACTCCACCGGCACCGAAGTCGTTACATTTCTTTATAAGTATTGTTACCTCAGGTCTTTTAAAAAGCCTTTGTATCTTTCTCTCGGTAGGTGCATTTCCCTTTTGCACCTCTGCACCTGCAGTCATTATGGAATCAGTCTTGTGAACTTTGCTTGAACCTGTAGCACCTCCTATGCCGTCTCTTCCCGTTCTACCTCCAAGAAGTACTATGATATCACCCGGATCCGATGTTTTTCTGATAACATTTGCTCTCTTTGCGGCTCCCATTACCGCTCCGATCTCCATTCTCTTTGCAACATAGTTTGGATGGTATATCTCTTTTACATATCCTGTGGCCAGACCTATCTGATTGCCATATGATGAATATCCGTGTGCTGCTCCTGTTACTATCTTTCTTTGCGGAAGTTTACCCTGCATTGTCTTTTCAATAGGCAATGTAGGATCTGCGGCACCTGTAATTCTCATAGCCTGATAAACATAAGTTCTTCCTGAAAGCGGATCTCTTATAGCACCTCCAAGACAGGTTGCCGCCCCACCGAACGGCTCTATCTCAGTAGGGTGGTTATGAGTTTCATTCTTAAAATTGATAAGCCACTCCTCCGTTTTACCGTCAACAACTATCGGCACTACAATTGAGCAGGCGTTTATCTCATCACTTTCCTCCACATCAGTAAGAATCTTATCGGCCTTAAGCTTCTTCATAGCCAAAAGTGCAATATCCATCAGGCAGATTTTCTTGTCTTTTTTGTCCTTATAAAGAACCTTTCTGTCATCTAAATATCTTTCATATGATTCTTTTATAGGAACGCCAAAAAATCCCTCCTCAAAGCTTACGTCTTTTAGCTGAGTTGAAAAAGTGGTATGTCTACAGTGGTCGGACCAATATGTATCCAGTACTCTTATCTCAGTGACAGAGGGATTTCTGTTTTCATCATTTTTTAAATAATCTTGTATAAATTTAAAGTCATCAAATGTCATAGCCAAGGAAAGACTCTCATAACAATCTTTCAAGTCCTTTTCATCCATAGTTATAAAGCATTCTATAGACTCCACATCCTTAGGCATTTCAAAGTCTGTTTTTAAAGTTTCGGGTATAAACTCATCGGCAATCCTTGAGTCTACAGGATTTATACAGTAATTTCTTATACTCTCCTTGTCGGTTTCACTAAACTGCCCCGAGAAAATATAAGTTGTTGCCGAACAGATATTTATATCATCTTCACTTCCAAGCAACTTCACACATTGTATTGCGGAATCAGCCCTTTGATCAAACTGTCCCGGCAAATACTCTACAGTGAAGTAAAAGTCACTTTCAAGATGTGAAAACCTATTTTCGTAACAGATATCAAGCGGCGGTTCACAAAATATAGTATCCAGGCTTTTTTTATAGTCTTCATCCGATATGTTTTCAATATCGTACCTGACCAAAACCCTGACATCATCAAGGTTTTTCAAGCCCAAATAGCTCCTAAGCTCACTCAAAAGTTCCTTTGCTCTTATAGCAAAATCCGGCTTCTTTTCTACATAAATCCTTCTAACGCCCATCTTCTTTCCTCCTCGGAAACCACTACTTAAGACTAACTATATGACTTTGTATTCCTTCACAAACAATATTTGAAAGTTCACCCGCAATAAGCGGTTTCGCATACTCAATGAATTTTTCATTTACTCCAAATCCATCCTCGCTTATCCAACCTCTCGGGATTTCTTTTTCTATGTTTGCAACTAAATTTATATCACATTTTCTTACAATAGACAAATATGGGGCGTCATTTACCCTGTCAAAATACATCATAACTCCGGTTTCACCCTCAATTCCGGCCTTTACCCCTAAAAATCCGATATTGAAAGCCTCATCTATATCGGTTTTACTTTGAAGGTGAGCCGCCGCTCTTTGCAATGTATTTATTTCCACGGCTCTTGTTTTTACGCCAAGTTCACTTTTTATTTTTTTAGCAAGGTAAGCTGCAGTTCCTGAAAGCATCTTATGTCCGAATGCATCCACATTTCCCTCATCCTCGCTTATATAATTTCCGTTTTGATCTTTTATACCCTCAGATACCGCCACAACAATATTATTCTTTTCATTTAGTCTGTTTCCAAGTATATTTATAAATTCTTTCAGATTTAAACCTATTTCAGGTAAGAGAATAAAATCCGCTCCGTCATTGAAACTGTTCTTAGCCAAAGCTGCAGCTGCTGTAAGCCAGCCTGCATTTCTTCCCATTATCTCAACAAATGTCACACTCTTTAAATCATATACATTTGAGTCTCTTACAACCTCAGAAATACATGTAGCTATGTATTTTGCCGCACTTCCGTATCCCGGTGTATGATCTGTAACAGGTAAATCATTATCAATAGTCTTAGGAATTCCGATAAACTTTATCTGGCTTCCTATAATTTTTGCATACTCCGACATCTTAAGTATTGTATCCATAGAATCGTTTCCGCCTATATAGACAAAGACATCTATACTGTGCTTTTCAAGAAGCTCAAATGCCTTTTGATAAACTTCATTACCTGCTTCAGGCTTTGGCAGCTTGTATCTGCAAGAGCCCAGATATGAACTCGGCGTTCTTTTTAAAAGTTCAATATTAAGTTCTGAATTAAGTGTTTCATCAAGGTCTACTATTTTTTCATTTAAGAATCCCTCGATTCCGAATCTCATTCCATACACCTTTTCAAATCCGAAATGCTTTGCTCCGCAACACACTCCCGCCAAAGATGCATTTATAGCCGCTGTAGGTCCTCCCGACTGACCTACAATCAAATTTTTTCTCTCTTCCATAAGCTCCTCCATATTCTAAATATTTTTTTCCGGATCCATTGCATTCAAACTGATTTTTAGAAGTTCTTCCACTTCATCTTTTGGAACCATGAGTCTGTCCGAGAGTTCTTCCACACTTGCTTCTCTGCCGTACTCCTGTGCCAAAATCCTTGATGCTTCCATTAAATCGTTCAGTCTGTCCGCCAGCATATTTGAAGCATTCTTTACCTTTGTTTCCTCATCAATTATCTCATTGAGTCTTTTTTCCACAGCTGTTCTTATCTGCTCTTTTAAATCTCCGGATTTATACTCAGCCACAGCCATTGTAAGCGCCAGATGACTCTCACTTATCAAATCAGTTATTTCCTGACCGCAACCTACAAATGGCTGTATAAGCTCTGTAGCATACATCATATGACCTTCGATAATCCTGTTTTTTGCACTGTTATCTCCATTGGAGAGTGCTTTTTTTAATGTATCAAGTTCTGATTCTTCAAGAGGTTTTATCTCCTTCATATCCTCCAGATACATCTCAAGAATGCTCTTATCCTTCACTTTATTCTCCCGTTTCTTCCACTGTAATATTTATTCTTCTAAACATATTTTTTACATACATATCAAAGTCATTTATAATTTCTCTGTCAAGTAAAAAAGTTTTCGGTGAAAACGAAGATATTAAATTCATCTTTTTATCCGAATATCTTATATTCAAATACAAATCCCCATCTATATCTTTTGTTGTATTTTTCTTGATCCAATCTCTTGTAAATTCTTCTGAAAACTTAAAAATCAGCTTAAAAAAAGTAGGTCTTCTCTTCCCCTTTATTATTTGAAAGCAAATAGGCCTTATTTCACCCCAGGTACAAAAATCTCTGTTTTCCTCTTCGTCGAAATAAGACTTATTAAGCTTACCGTTAATATCAAATTTTACAAATGTATGAAACTCCGCTTCCACAACAGTAAATTTATCGAATATATCTGTCATAAAGAGCAATTTTGTAAATTCCTTAACTTCTAAAATCTCAAAGACCAGCATTTGCTTCCTCCGACCAAAGCGTAAAGAAATCTCTTCCCGAAAGATGAGAGCCTGAATTTTTGCAAACCTTATTAAACTCATTTTCGTTTATATCAATAGGATTTTCTTTTACAAACTCATTATATAAATTCAACAGATATGCCGATTCTCTTTCCTCTTTTATTCTTTGCTTATTCTTTTTTGTAGCTTCCGCATTATAGCTCTTTACGCATTTATAAAGCACATATTTACCCTTGTTTGTAACTATAGGACTTACACTTCCGTCTTCCATTACTTCCAAAGTGTTCTTTACATCATCAGTTTCGTCATTTATCGCTATGCTTCTTGAAATACTGTCGCTTTCCGAAAATTGAGTTGCCAGTTTCACACAATTCTCGCCATTTTTTAATCTGTCTAAAAGAGTATTTGCCAGTTCAAAATCTGAAACCTCAATCACATGAAAATCCATTATTCTGGCTTCACTTTCGCTGACTTCTTTTACATTCTTTTCAATCAATTCTTTTTTTGTTTTATCCACCAAAACATAATCCATGAAAACCGTATCACAGTCTTCTTTTGTAAGTCCCGGGAAATTTTCACTGTTTGCTACATTTTCATCGTAAAATATCTTTGAAAGTTTTAATGCCTTTGTTTTATCCTGCTCAGATAATGTAATATTTTCGTTTCCCGCTATTTTTTTAAGTACAACAAGTTCTTTATAATAATTTTTTAAGTCATTATAAAAATTATCTCTAAATGTAATATTTCTTTCCTTGTCAACATAGCTGTCCCATATTGCATCGGTATATGTATCGGTCATAATTTGACTCTCCGACAGTGCGGGAATAAGCATCTGACTGTAATTATATCCAAGTTTGTTTTCTGATAAATTTATCTTTATATTTTCACTTATGCCGGAAGTTTTTATTCCACAACCTGAAATAAAAAGAGCCGTTATTAATCCGACTAAAAATTTTCTCTTCAATTTTGTCTCCTAAAGCAGATAGTTTAATATCTTCAAAACTCCAAGGTTTTCATTGCTGTCTGCCATAAATCTTGCCGCTTTTTTTGCTACCGGAGCCGCATTTTCTACTGCGAATGAATAGTAAGCGGCTTTAAACATTTCAACATCATTGGCCTGATCACCGAAAACCATTGTCTCGTTTTCCTTTATATCAAAAGCTTCCTGAAGCTTCTTTAGAGCATTTCCTTTGCTTACTCCCTTTGCGGTACAGTCAAGCCACATCTCACCTGCATAATTTACCAAAAGTTTATCCGAATATTTTTCTATAATATCATCGGCCTTACCGTATACATTCTCCGAATATGCGGAAATTTTTATTATATCTTCCACCTTGGTAAGGTCGTCTACAAGTTCTATTCTGCCCCTGTATCCTCCTCTTATCCAGTCTATAAGGAATTCATTGTTTTCCTCAATATAGTATGATGATTCATCTGCAACTATTGCAATCAAATCCTTGTTTTTTCTTATATCAAGGATCAATTTCTTTGAAATCTCATCATCCATTTTATTTATAAACAGACTTCTGCCGTTTACTCCGATATAAGCTCCGTTATCGGATATATAAAATATCTTGTCCTTTACTTCTTCAAAGACATTTTCTATACTCACCCACTGCCTTCCGGAGGCAACGACAAAATGAATTCCTTTGTCATGAACAGCCTTTATCATATCAACTATTCTTTTATCAAGCTTGCCACCGCCGTCACTTACTAAAGTCCCGTCCACATCCGAGGCAATAAGTTTTATCATTAATATATTCCTCCAATTACAAATGCTATAACAATACCTAAAATCGCACCCATAAATACCTGTAGCGGAGTATGTCCTACGAATTCTTTCAATCTTTCTTCAAAATGTTCAAAATTATCTTCAAAAATATTATTTTCCAGAATCATATTAAGAAGTTTTGCCTGCTTTCCCGTCTCTCTTCTTACTCCCATTGCATCATACATAACAACCAAAGCAAAAATAAATGTAACGGCAAACTCAAAACCTGCAAACCCGTGTTTTAATGCACTTGAGGTTGCCAGAGCACATACCGTAGCCGAATGTGAACTCGGCATTCCGCCACTTCCCCAGAGTCTGTCGGGTGAAAATGATTTATTATACCATATATCAATCATTGTTTTTAAAAACTGAGCAACCAGCCATCCGAGAGCCGCACTGATGAGCACCTGATTTGAAACAATCTCATCTAAAACACTCATACTGTCCCCTCCCCCGCTCTGTGAACATTTTTCATATTTGCAATTATTTCATTTATAGAAGTTGACTTGTCAGCCATTGTAAGCACCCATCCCTCCCTTGAAAGAGGAGGAATCGGTGTTAAAGGAAACATATGAGTTTTAATCATACTTGCTTCTTTATTTGTTATATTAAAATACTCTTTTGCATTTTTTGCCGCCCTGTAAGGATGTGTGAAGCCATGTAAAAATGCTCCCGTTTCCTTTGTCGGTCTATGCCAGTCATATAGGTAAAAATCATGTAAAAGTGCCGCTCTTGCAGCAGATTTATAATTTAAACCAAGTTTTTTGCACACTAAATATGTTGTATATGAAACGTCTATACTGTGCTCCATTGTAGATGTGCATCCATGTTGAACGAAGCCGTCCAGTTTTTGAAAAATTTCACTGTTAAGTATATCTTTCACACATTCCATATACTCTATATTATTTAAATATTCTTTCATCCTATTAACCAATCATACAGAGCCTGATACTCAAGTGCAGACTGCTTCCATGAGAAGTCCACAGCCATCGCTCTGTCAATCATCTTATTCCATTCTCTTTTTTTATCATAATAAATATGCTTAGCAAAATTTATTCTGTCAAGCATCTCATGTGCATTATAATTTGCAAATGAGAAACCTGTACCCTTTGACTCGAATTCATTGTAGCTTTCTACGGTATCACAAAGTCCACCTGTCTCACGAACTATCGGAAGAGTTCCGTATCTTAAAGACATCAGCTGGCTGAGACCGCAAGGTTCAAACAGCGAAGGCATAAGGAAGGCATCCGCAGCTGCATATATCTTATGTGACATCTCCTCGGAGTAATAGATATTTGCAGATACTCTGTCAGGGTATTTCCATGCATAATGTCTGAACATGTTTTCATATCTGTCATCTCCGGTTCCCAGTACCACAAGCTGTACATTCTCCTCACAGATTTGATCCATCATATATTCTACCAAATCAAATCCCTTTTGATCCGTAAGTCTTGAAATGACCGCAAGCATAAACTTATTATCGTCTACAGGCAGTCCGAGCTCTTTTTGTAAAGCTCTCTTATTTTTAATTTTTTCTTTTCTGAAGTTCTTACTGTTATAATTTTTATAAATAAGCTTGTCTGTTTCAGGATCAAACTCATTATAATCAATACCGTTTACAATTCCTCTAAGATCATTTTGTCTGGCTCTTAAAAGTCCGTCCAATCCTTCACCATAGAAAGGATTTTGTATTTCATTTGCATATGTCTTTGATACTGTTGTTATAGCGTCAGCATATACAAGTCCGCCCTTTAAGAGGTTCGCATCCTTAAATGCCTCAAGCTTATCAGGTGTGAAATAATAATCACTTAAGCCTGAAAAATACTGTATTGTCTTAACATCCCAAGTACCTTGGAATTTAAGATTATGTATTGTAAATACAGACTTTATCCCTCTAAAGAAATCTCCGCCTGCAAATCTGTCCTTCAAATATACAGGTACCAAACCGGTTTGCCAGTCATGACAGTGAATAAGGTCGGGTCTGAAGTCTACAAAAGGCAGCGCACAAAGAGCGGCCTGTGAGAAGAAAATAAACTTTTCAATATCGTAAAGCCAGTCTCCATACGGCTTTGGGCCTCCGAAGTACTCTTCATTATCTATAAAATAAAATGTTACTCCTTCAACTTCCTTCTTTAATACTCCTACATACTTACTTGAGCCGGCATAATCAATATAGAAATCACCTATATATTCCAGAGAATTTCTTATTTCTTCCTTCATACACATATACTTCGGCAAAATAACTCTGGCATCAAAATATCTCTTATCCAAATACTTCGGTAAAGAGCCGACCACATCCGCCAAACCGCCTGTTTTAATAAACGGTACCGCTTCCGATGCAACAAATAATATCTTCTTCATAAGTGTTCCCTCCTTATTTTCTTGAGTCTGCTTCCTGTACCATTTCCCTTGCGGTTTTAAGTACAACTTCAGTCAAATTATTTCCGCCTATCAATCTGGCTATCTCTTTTATTTTACCATCCTTATCCAGTAAATCAATATTCGTTTGTGTAGACTTTCCGTCTGTAGACTTTGATATAAATAAATTTTGATCCGCCATTACAGCTATCTGCGGCAAATGTGAAATACACAGTACCTGATGACTTCTTGATATATGACTGAGTTTTTCTCCTACTTTTACCGCAGTCTTTCCGCTTATACCCGTATCTATCTCATCAAATATTAAAGTCTGTATCTCATCATTGTTTGCAAAAACAGTCTTTAATGCCAGCATTATTCTGGACAGCTCACCGCCGCTTGCAACCGTTTGTAAAGGTTTTAGAGGTTGTCCCGGATTTGTACTTATCAAAAATTCAACTACGTCAAATCCGTCTCTTGAAATCTTCTCTCTTTTTGTGAATTTGATTTCAAATTCCACTCCGAGGAAGTTTAAATCTTCAAGTTCTTCTTTTATTCTTTTGGCCAATGTAATTGCAACATCTTTTCTTATTTCGCTGATTTTTGTACAGTCTTTTATTATACTGTCTTCAAGTTTTATTGCATTTTCCTTCAGTACAAGTACTTTATCCTCAAAATCTTTTAAAAATTCAAGTCTCTTTTCTTTTTCTTTTAAGAGCTCTTTGATTTTATTATAATCACTTGAATATTTTGTTTTTATATGTCTTATTGTATCCAGTCTCTCTATAACCCTGTCATATTCCTCTTCATTGTATTCAAGATTATCAAGGTATCTGCTTGTATAATGCATTGTTTCAGCTATAAAATCTTCAATGGTATTTAAATTTGACAATACAATATCCAAGCTGTCGTCCAATGCCGCAATTTCTGAAACCGACTTAATATTGCTTCCTATATCTTCATTTTCAAGCTCTTCAAGCAAATCTGAAAGCACATCATTTATCTTTGAGATACTCTTTCCCTTTTTAAATACCTGCTCAAGTTCTTCTTCTTCATTAGGCTTTATATCGGCTTTTTTTATCTCGGATATTTCAAAATCCAGAATATCGATTTCTCTTTTCCTGAGTCTTTCATTTATTCCTTCCTGAATTCTTTGATTTATCTTTTTTAACTCACTGTAATTTTTTGATAAATTCTTCTTTATCTCCATAAGCTTTTCAGGACAAAAAGAATCTAAAAGTATCAGATTATTACCTGCACTTAGAAGTGACTGATGTTCATGCTGTCCATGAATGTCTATCAAAGTGTCTGTAATCTCCCGCAGCTTTGCAAGAGTTACGGTTTCATCATTGATTCTGCACACACTTCTTGTAGAGCTTATTTTTCTGGTTATTATGAGCAAGTCGTCTTCAAAAGAAATATCCAGTGTTTTCAGTTTTTCTTTTCGCTTCTCATCCAATGTGAAAATAAGTTCTACAATTCCCTCATTTTCACCTGTTCTTATAATATCTTTACTCGTCTTTGCACCCAAGGCAAGATTTATTGAATCTATCAAAATAGATTTTCCCGCACCTGTCTCACCGCTAAGTACACTAAGTCCCTCTTTAAAGTAAATATCCGCTTTTTTTATTAATGCAAGATTTTTTATATGTAATTCTATCAGCATAATTCTCCTTTTTAGATACTACCCTGATACATCGTTATACTTATTCATTCTTATAAACAAGTTTTCTTATTCTTTCCATGACAACCACTGTATCATCTACACTTCTTATGGCCGCCATAATTGTATCATCACCTGCAATACAACCTACTATCTCACTCATCTGCATGGAATCAAGAGCTGCCGCAGCCGCCATAGCCATACCCGACACAGTCTTTACAACAAGAATATTTTGTGCCATATCCATTGATACAAAGGCTTCTCTAAGTATCCTTACATATTTTTCAGAAATCCCGTCCTGCTTAGGCATCAGAGAATACTTTTGCTTTCCGTTAGCCATTACCACCTTTGAAAGCTTTAAATCTCTGATATCTCTTGAAACTGTAGCCTGAGTTACTGCAAAACCGCCCTCTTCCAGCCTTTGAGCAAGTTCCTCCTGTGTCTCGATATCATACGAGTTAATGAGTTCCACAATCTTTGAATGTCTTTTTGTTTTCATATCAAATCCTATTCATCTTATTTCTGATGTTGTCCAGAAAACTCCCCTTCTTTAATTTTATAAGTCCGGCATATATTTCCGACTCTCTTAATTCAATCACGTCCTTATTTTCCAGGATCACACTCTCATCGCCGTCCACTACAAGTTCTCTGTTGGACTTTAAATTGTCATTAAATGAAACACGTATTACTTTTGAGGATGAAAGTACTATGCTTCTTTGACTTAGGGCATGAGGACAAATTGCCGTTATCAGCATCATCTTGGAGCTTGGCTCTATGATAGGTCCTCCCGCACTCAAATTGTATGCGGTTGAGCCTGTAGGCGTTGCTACAATTATACCATCAGATGAATATTCATTCAAGAAATCCCCATCAATATAAACATTGCATCTTATAGTTTTTAATCTTTCAAGCCTCGTGATAACAGCTTCATTTAATGCATTCAAAGTACGTATTTCTTTCCCGTCTCTCATGACGGTGGCGGATATCATCATTCTTTTCTCTATAAAATATTCGTCATTGATAAGTATATCCACCATATTCTTTATATCACCTGCTTTATTGATACTTGTAAGATAACCCATATGCCCCATATTGATGCCTATGATCGGTATTCCTAAATGTGATATATCCCTTGCAGCTCTTATAAGAGTTCCGTCACCACCAAGTGTAATAACACAATCTACAGCCGGGAAGTCATTTGTATCAATATAGCCATAGGATTTATAACATACTCCACCCTTTGACTTTATCTTATTTTCCAAATTGAAAAGTGCTTTTTTGATTCCGTCCTTCTCACTGTTTCCAACAAGAAAAAAACTTTTCATTCTTCCTCCGCTTTCTCTTATAAACTCTCATGAGCTTTATTTACCACTGCCTCTATGTCTATATTGCTTTCTTCTTTTTTGTTTTTTACCAGATGATATAAGTACTCTATATTTCCCTCAGGGCCCTTTACAGGTGAAAATTCAAGTTCTTCTACGGAGAAATTATTTTCTCTTGCATATTCAAAGCAATTTTCTATAACTTCTATATGTGTGGATTTTTCTCTGACAACACCTTTTTTACCTACCTTTTCTCTTCCGGCCTCAAACTGCGGTTTTATAAGTGCAACTATCTCGCCGTTTTCCTTTAAAAGGTTGAAAGCTGCCGGTAAAACTTTTGACAATGATATAAAAGATACATCTATACTTGCAAAATCTATTTCCTCACCTATATCCTCAGGTTTTACATATCTTATATTCGTCTTTTCCATGACTACTACTCTTTCGTCATTTCTAAGTTTCCAGGCAAGCTGTCCATGTCCTACATCCACTGCGTACACTTTTATTGCACCGTTTTGAAGCATGCAGTCGGTAAAGCCTCCGCTTGATGCTCCTATATCCATACAGACTTTATTTTCCACACTTACATCAAAGCACTCCATAGCCTTTTCAAGTTTCAGTCCGCCGCGGCTCACATATTTTAATGTATTGCCGCGAACTTCAATATCTACCTCCTCGGCAAATGTCTGTCCGGCTTTGTCCTCCTTTTGTCCGTCAACATATACAATGCCCGACATTATTATGGCCTTTGCTTTTTCTCTGCTTTCGGCAAGTCCGCGCTTTACCAAAAGTATATCCAATCTATCTTTCATTTTTCATCATCTCATATTTGTCTAAAACTTTTTTCAGTATGGAATTTGAATCTATCTCAAGTTTCTCTCTTAGAAGACTCACATCTCCATGCTCCACATATCCGTCAGGC
The DNA here is from genome assembly GCF_003862475.1 of Lachnoanaerobaculum gingivalis. Taxonomy (GTDB): domain Bacteria; phylum Bacillota; class Clostridia; order Lachnospirales; family Lachnospiraceae; genus Lachnoanaerobaculum; species Lachnoanaerobaculum gingivalis. The sequence goes on from NZ_RRCO01000001.1 coordinate 171,237, forward strand.
AGTGCAATATTTAAAACTTCCACATCACTATGATTCTCATGAATATATGCTTTCACTTTTTCACCTATGGACCCGTTTATCACATTTTCTTCCATGGTCACAATCAGCTTATGTTTTTCACATAATCTATCCACCAAATCAAAATCTATGGGCTTAAAGAATCTGGCATTGGCAACGGATACATTCAAATCTTTTGCCTTCAGCTTTTCCCTGAGGTTTTTAGCTGTACTTACCATACTTCCTATTGCAAGCAAGGCTATATCGCTTTCCTCAAAAAGTATCTCACCTTTTCCGAACTCTATAGGTGTTTCAAACTCATTTAAACTGTCATAAGCGATACCTCTCGGATACCTTATAGCAACAGGACCTGTATAATTTATCGCAAACTCAAGACATGATTCCAGCTCTTTTGCATTCTTCGGTGCAAGCAAAGTCATATTCGGAATGCAGCTAAGGAATGACACATCAAATATTCCCTGATGTGTTTCACCGTCAGCGCCTACAAGTCCGGCTCTGTCGATTGCAAATACCACATGAAGATTTTGCAAGCATACATCATGCACTATCTGATCAAATCCTCTTTGTAAAAATGAGGAATATACACAAACAACGGGTGTAAGCCCTGACGCCGCAAGTCCTGCCGCTGATGTTATGGCATGCTGCTCCGCAATACCCACATCAAAGAATCTTTTCGGGAACTTGTTTTTAAAATCCAAAAGTCCGCACCCTTCCGGCATTGCCGCCGTTATTGCAACTATATCTTTATTCTCACTTGCAAGCTCCACTATTTTTTTTGAAAAAACATCCGTATATGTAGGCTTTTTACTTCCCGACTTTGCATTACCGCTTGCAATATCAAATGCTCCTATTCCGTGGAAATTTTCAGGGTGATTTTCCGCCGGTGAATATCCCTTTCCTTTTTTGGTAAGTACATGTACAAGTACAGGTCCTTCCACCTTTTTTGCCTCTTCAAACACTTTTAAAAGTGCGGTAATATTATGTCCGTCTACAGGTCCCAGATAGGTAACACCCATATTTTCAAACAACATTCCCGGTATCAATATCTGCTTTATACCGTTTTTTGTTTGTCTAAGGCTGTTTATTACAGGTTTTCCTATATAAGGCAAACGTTCCAATGAATTTACAACACTCTTTTTTAGATTATTGTATCCGTCACCGGTTCTGATATTGTTCAGATAATCATTCATACCGCCGACATTTTTTGAAATGGACATTTCATTGTCGTTTAGGACCATAATAAAGTTTTTCTTTATCTGAGCCGCATTATTTAATGCTTCATAAGCCATACCTCCTGTAAGAGCACCGTCTCCTATTACTGAAATGACTCTGTAGTTTTCACCCTTTATATCTCTTCCGAATGCCATTCCCAGTCCTGCAGACAGACTTGTTGAAGAATGTCCGGTATTAAAGACATCAAATTTTGACTCACTGGTTTTTGGAAATCCTGCCATTCCGCCGAATTTTCTAAGATTATCAAAGGCATTCTTTCTTCCGCTGAGTATTTTATGAGTATAAGACTGATGTCCTACATCCCATATTATCTTGTCTTTAGGCAAATCAAATGCAATATGCATAGCCATGGTGAGCTCCACAACTCCAAGATTGCTTGCCAAATGTCCGCCTGTTATACTTATTTTCTCAATAAGAAAATCTCTTATTTCTCTGGCTAATATATCCAATTCTTTTTTCTTTAACTTTTTTATATCACTTGGCTTTTCAATATTTTCAAGTATCATATTTCTTCTTATGAAGTTCTATTTACCATCATATCAATGATTTCAAAAATAGAGTTCATATTTCCCCTTACTTCTTTCAAGCATTTCTTAGCGTCAGCACTAAGTGATTCAACTCTTCTTAAGCTTTCATCAATACCTACAATATTTACATATGTTGTCTTCTCATTTTTTTCATCCGAATGTGTAGGTTTTCCAAGTTCCTTTTCATCCGCCACTATATCAAGATAATCATCTCTTATCTGAAACGCTTCTCCAATATAGCTTCCCGCTTTTTTAAGCATTTCGGTTTCTTCATCATTTGCACCTGCAAGTATACCTCCGATAACAAAGGATGCCTGTAATAACGCTCCTGTCTTTAATGCATATGTATATCTCATAACATCTTCACTCATTTGTTTACCGCAGTATTCCACGTCCACACATTGTCCGCCTATCATGCCGAAGCCTCCTGTGGCTCTTGCCAATGTGTATAATGCTTTTGACATTCTTTTTAAAATAACGACATCTTCAATATCCTGCATTTTTTCGGATATGATTTCAAACGCCTGTACAGAAAGCATATCTCCTGCAAGTATTGCCATATCCTCACCATGACTTACCCAAGTGGTAGGTTTACCTCTTCTTAGCCTGTCATTATCCATTGCAGGAAGGTCGTCATGAATCAATGAAAATGTATGAATCATCTCTATTGCCGCCAAGAAAGGTGCAATTATGCCCTCATTATATTCCGCCCCCGCAACAGCCTTATAAGTTTCAAACATTATAAGAGGTCTAAGTCTCTTACCGCCGTTTTTTATTGCTTCATTTGCGGCTGTAATAACCTTTTTATTTAAATCATCCTCACTGAAAAAGAAGGACTCTATTATCTCTTCTATTTTCTTTAAATTGTCCTTATTCATCTTTTGTATCTCCCGACAGTATCTCCATCTGTCTCTCTACATGAGCTATTCTCTCACTTGCCTGTTTTACCAACTTTATACCCTCTTCATAGAGTACAAATGCCTCTTCAAGTGTAGTCTGAGGCTCTTCAAGTTTTGCTATTACATTTTCTATATTTGCAAGACTTTCTTCTATTCCCGGTTTTTTCTCTGCTTTTTTCGGCATATTTCTCCCTCTATTATAAGACCTTTGCTCTTACCTTGCCATCGGAAAAATATATATTTAATTCATCCTCAGGTTTTAGACTTTCGGCACTTAAAACTTTATTATTTTTATTATCACTTATATATGCATAGCCGCCTGACAATCTTTTAATAGGTGATACGGTATCAAGCCTCTTACCTAAGTTTGCCAGTTCTATCTTTTTATTTTCCAAATTGCTCTTAAAACTATTTTCTAATATCTTTGCAAAGTTTTCCAGTTTCTGCTTTTGTTCTCTTATACGTATCTGCGGACTGAGAGTATTCAGCTTTATAAGAAGCATATCTAAATCTCTTTTTACATAATCTATCTTTCTTTCAACTTGCTCTGTAAGCTTTCTATTATAGACGTCCAATGTATACATATAGTCATTATAGATAAAGTTTGCAATCTCCGCCGCCGCACTTGGGGTAGGAGCTCTCAAATCCGCCACAAAGTCGGCTATTGTAAAATCGGTTTCATGTCCCACAGCACTTATTATAGGAGTTTTTGCATTAAAAATAGTTTTTGCAAGTTCTTCATCATTAAAACAATAAAGATCTTCTATGGAGCCTCCGCCTCTTCCCACTATCAAAACGTCCAGATTCATCTTATCCAGTTTTTTTATAGCGGAAATAATACTTTTCGCTGCGGCATCACCCTGTACAAGGCATGGAGCCAAAACAATTCTGACATAGGGATTTCTTCTGTAACTTACATTTTGTATATCATTTATTACGGCTCCGGTCTGAGCTGTTGCCACGCCTATACTCTGTACAAACTTTGGTATTTCTTTCTTATAGATTTGATCGAACATCCCCATATCTTCAAGCTTTTCTTTAAGTTCCAGATATTTTTCATATAAATCACCTTTTCCGGCTTCCTCTATCTTATTTGCATAAAGCTGATACCTGCCCTCTTTTTCATAGCAGGATATAGTTCCCGTAACGACTACCTTTTGCCCTCTTTTCATATCAAAAGAGAGACCTCCTCTCTGACCGGCAAACATAACCGCAGATAAGGTCCCTCCTTCATCCTTTATGGTAAAATATATATGATTAGAGTTTGCATATGTACAATTACTTACTTCTCCCTCTACCGATATCTTATTTAGTACAAAGTCCTGCATAAACATATTTTTTATATATGCATTAACTTTTGATACAGAATAAACCATATATCCTCCAGGCATTTATTACTCTACTTTAACCTTTGACAATATAGCATTTACAAATGAATAGGACTCATCTCTACCGAATGTCTTTGCAAGCTCTACCGCCTCATTTATCGCCACACTTACAGGTATATCGCTGTCGTATTTCATTTCAGCTATTGCAAGTCTCAGAATATTTCTTTCCACTCTTCCTATTCTCTCAAGCTTCCAGCCTTGTGACAAATCGCTTATTATTTTGTCAATCTCAGAACGTCTCTCAATCACAAGCATTGCCTTTGACTTTATATATTCTATATCCTCATCACTGTAATTTGCATCATGAATAAGTGTATCTTCTTCATCCTCTAAAGACGGTGATTCAAAATAATTATCTATTTGGATCTCCACCTCTTCTTCCGGATAAAAATCTAAAACAAATAATATTTTAAAACAATGTTCTCTTAGCAAATGCCTTGTCATATGATCCTCCATATTGTCTACATTAATCATATAATTATAGCTTATAGAAAGGTTAAAAGCAAATTAATTTATATATTTACCTTATACGATATTACATATATAATATGCACATTAAGTATTTTAAGGAGTGTGTATGCCAAGGGAATTAAATTTTTACTCGATGATACTTCGCATTATACTGTCCGTATTGATAGGCGGAGTATTGGGCTTTGATCGTGAAAGAAAAAACAGACCTGCAGGCTTTAGAACCTATATTTTGGTTTGTCTCGGTTCAACCCTCGTCATGATGACAAATCAATATGTATATCAGGTGTTTAAAAGCGGTGATCCTGTAAGACTGGGGGCTCAAGTTGTAAGTGGAGTAGGCTTTTTAGGTGCCGGAACAATAATACTTACCGGTCGTAATCAGGTAAAAGGTATTACCACCGCAGCAGGTATATGGGCTGCCGCCTGCTGCGGTCTGACTATCGGAATAGGGTTTTATGAAGGCGCTATAGCAGGCGGATTTGCTATTTTTATTGTAATGGCATTGCTTCAAAATTTGGACGGATTTTTAAGAAAAGACTCAAACTCCGTCGAATTATATATAGAATACGACAGAAAAATACCTCTAAGTATTTTCTTAAGCAATGTCAGGCAAAATGACTTGGATATAGTCGAACTTGAATTAACCAAAAATAATTTAATACCCGACACCTGTGGTGCAGCCACAATTACGATAAAGGGTAAACAAAAGAACAGCCACGACATTATATTGGATCTTGTAAAAAATACTCAGGGAATAATTTTTTTCATGGAATTATATTAAAATATATGTTGAAATGCTATTTTTAAATAGCTATAATACCCTAAGTAAATGTTTTAGAGTTTGGAGGAATATGAAGAGGATTATACCGTTCTTGTTACTATCATTAGGTATAGGTAGTAGTTTTTTAATAACAGGTTGCAAAAATAAGTCTTCAGTTGAAGAAGGAAGTCTTACAGCTGTAGACAATTCGGTTAAGACAGGTGTTGTAAGAGAATTAAACAGTTCTACAGATATAGGAGATGTTTATAACAGTATCGGAGTCGACTATGAAAATGAATATGATGTGGATTCCATTGAAAAGAAAATGACAGGCCTTGCAATGGCAAATGCCGGTACTGATTCTGCCGACGGATTGACTAAGCATCTTATTGTGGCTCCCACAGAGATGGATATGGAATTATTGTTTGATGTTGATACAAGTGCAATATTTTTAGAAGGCGGTATTTATACCAATGTAAGCCAATTTGCCGTATGGAGTTCGGAGAATCCCGATATTGCAGATGTTTATCAAGGTGAGGTACATGCTAAAAAGGTCGGTGAGACCAATATCAATGTTACATACAGAGATATCACAAAATCTATTCATGTAAATGTCGTTGAGAAAACAAATTGGGAAGAAAAAGACGGATATTGGTATTATTATGATGCCAACGGTAAAAAAACCACAGGTTGGAAGGTAATAGACGGCAATTGGTATTATTTAAGCAATAACGGTTCAATGCTTACCGGTTGGCAGAAGATAAAAGACGGTTACTACTATTTCCACTCAAACGGTACTATGGCACAAGGTGAGTGGGTTCAAAATCCTGACAACAGTCAGTGGTATTATTTCAATTACAATGGTAAGATGGCTATGCGTAAGTGGATAAAAGACGGCAATAATACTTACTATGTGCATTCAAACGGTACTATGGCTACCAATGAATGGGTACCTAAAGATGACGGCAGCTGGTACTATATGCTTCTTGACGGCAAGATGGCCAGAGACCGCTCCATTGATATAAAAGGTGTCAGCTATCAATTTGATAAAGAAGGCAAATGCTTAAATCCTGACGGAAACTAAAGTATACTTAATTTATTAAAGCTTTTCCTTCTCCTAAAAAGAGCGAATTTCAAGCCGGACCGGTATATCTCAGTAGAAAAAATCGAATCAAGGCACATTTCATTACCTGTTTCACCGCCCTGATTCTTTATAGTATTCTGGAAAAGAAGTTAGGTGAGAGTTATACCACTGAAAGCATTATAAGAACATTGAAAGAAATGAACATGCTGATAGCCCCCGGTGAAGGATATATCCCTGAGTACACACGAACCGACCTTACAGACAAACTCAACGACACATTTGGTTTTAGAACGTATTACGAGATTGTATCTCAAAGAGAAATAAAAAAGATTTTAAACGCAACGAGAAAGTAGAAATATTGCTAGAATTCAAAAAGAAAACAAGAGCCTATAAATGGCGTAATTACGCCGTTTACGGGCTCTTGACTCTTTCCCAACTGTCAAAGACGTGAGTATATATCGATTGAATATTGTATACAATAAGAATTATTATTGTTTTTAAATTAGTGCAGACTAACTTTTATACAAAAATATCACAGGCGTATAAAAAATATTAAATAATAAATAAAAGTAAAACAATATAAACAAAATATAAAAACAATACATGAGTTGTTGCCTAAAGAGAGCTTTCTATTTTTACAGCGTCTATAGCTTTATTTTCGTTGTATTGAGCTATTTTCTCTTTGGATTTTTCGGGAACCATCCTTTTTCCACTCTTTTTTCCTGCTCATATAATTCATGGATACTCCAAAAGCAGGAAATGCCAAAGATGGCCAAACTTCCGGAGAGGAAAAGAGAATGGAGAAAAATGCTGGCTACACAAGCGAATAGACCTATTATGAAAAAAAGCCAGGCTATTTTTTTACTAAAGTAATACTCCGCATAGACCACTATGGGGTGAAATATCCCTATGCAGAGAAAGCAAACCAAGCCTAATAGTAAACCTTGAAAGCTCATAGTTTAAAATACCCCCGAAGCTCTCGAAGCAGAGTGTTAAGATCCACCTCTGCCCGTTCACTCATCATCTTTACCGTGGCTTTCGGCATCATAATACGAGCAAGAGGAGTGTTTAAGGCCTTAAAGCGATCGCTTAATCGGAAAAGGAGAGTCTTTACATTGGGATCTGCTTCCAAAATATCTTTTAACAGAGTGTCTTCGGTGATTTCTGTCAGCTTGCCGGCTGTCAAAGACTCTGTACTTTCTCTATTTTCTTCGTCTCCCAAAGTCTCTGCGTTTTCTTTATTGCCTACATCTTCAGAAGTCTCTGAATCTTCTCTCTTGTCTTCGTCTTCAGCAGTCTCTTTGCCTTCTCCCTTTTCCTGCTGCTCCCAGGTCAGAAGAGTTTGAGAGCCCTGTAGGGAACGGATATGGGTGCAGTCCTGCATCATTTCCAGCACACCGCGGAACTTTCCCTTTTCATCTCGAACCGCATAGTAAACGATATAAATAAAGAGGTCCGGCTTGTTGATCCAAAACTCCGCCTTGTCCTGCTCTCCGGAACGAAACTTTTTGATGATTTCCTCAACGATATGTACAGAAGCCTTTGGATGACAGTTTTTCACATCTCTTCCGATGACATTTTTACTTCTGGGAAAAACTCTGTGCTTGGTGTCGGTGTAGAAGCACACCAGTTCATTTTCGTCCACATAGGAAAGATCCACCGGCATGTGCCGGTAAATCAGGTTAATCTGATCCAGGGTAAGCTGACCGGTAGTAACATTCAACTTTTCTTCTTTATTGTTAAAGCCGTATTTTCCTAGAAGACCGGCAAGCTCTTCCGCAAAACCGGGAGCGGAAGAAAGTCCGGATAGAGGATCACCTGATGTAGAAGCTGAGACAGAAGAGGAAGCCGAAGCTGAATTGTCGGACTTATCTGCTTGCACGCTAATATAGGCAAAACCGATTTCCCGGTCTCCCTCGGCCATATAACGGAACTCTTCTTCATTAATCATTTCCAAGGATGTGGGGTAGAGGATGTTTTCTTCCTTGTCCATCAAATCCCGAACATCAGCCACAAGTTCTGCCTGCTTTCCGATAAATTCCTCTTCCTTATCCTCTAAAAGAAGATTGTAGCACTCTGAAATCTCATCCCGGATAAAGTCATCCAAAGTCCACATGGTGGTGGTAGGGCGGGTAAACCCTTTCTTTTCCAAAACCGGGTATAATTGGTTTTGCTTTCTGGACAAATGAATCTTGAATTTCAACAAGTCTTCATAAAGCTCCAGCCATTGGTTTTTAATGAGAGGGTACTGCACCAAATCCTCAACGGAAAGCAGTAGTTCCTTCATTTTGGCATTTTCCCTACGGTAACAGGAGATGGGATGATTTTCCGGAAGCTCTTGATCCTTTGTGACTAAAACATCCTGGAAGACCTCCAGCATAGCTTGAATATCTTCCTTAATGCACTCATCTTCGGTTTCTTCCACCATTTCCTGCTCGATAATGGCGATTTCATAGGGGGCAAGGTGCTGTACTCTATCTTTAAGGGCTTTTCTTGCTTCTTCCAAAGAAATCTTTCCCTCATCATAGGCGGATTTTATTTTATGGACAATTTCTAACTTCTTGCCATCAATATTTTTAAAATTCTCTCTCATAGTTTTCTCCTTCAGGGGATATTCCTATCTGCTATCCAATTAGATTAGAAAGGAAAATATAGTATTGCATAGTTAGTTAGAACAAACTAACTTATAATATTATAGCAAAAAAGAAGAAAGAAAAACAGTGAAATTTCCATATCCTAAATGTAATCTCTTAAATATTCCCTATAAAGTCTTCCTATAGGTAGTCCCATTACATTGTAATAATCACCCTCTATTCCTACTATATACCTTGAAAAATATCCCTGTATGGCATAGGCACCGGCCTTATCATAGGGTTCTTTTTTATCCAAATAATCTTCTATTTCCTCATCTGAAAGCTTGGCTACTTCCACCAATGTATCATCTACAAAACTCTCATAGCTTTTCTTTATAGAATTATAAACACATACCGCCGTATATACTCTATGCTTTCTACCTGAAATGTCTTCAATCATCTGCTTTGCATCTTCTCTTGATTTCGGTTTCCCAAGTATTTTCCCTTCTAGTGCCACTATGGTGTCTGCGGCTATTACAATAAAATCATTATCCTTGTATTTTAATGCCGCCTGTTTTACAATATCCGCCGCCTTTTGGCAGGCCTGCTTTTCACAGGCCTCTCTCGGGTCTTTACTGTCTATCTCAGTTTCCTTATCCGAAACCATTATCTCAAAATCAAGTCCGATCTGACTTAATAATTCCTTTCTTCTGGGTGATGCCGAAGCAAGAATTATTTTTATATCTTTCATTCTGTTTTATCTCCTTAACAATTTGTTTTTAAAGGTATTATTGTTTTATATTTTTAATTATAAAAATTAAATAACTCTCCTCATATAATCAAGTATTTTTTGTTGAAAATTCAAGGTTTTTTGACCTTGTCTGTCTCAGTAAATAAGCCAGAGTTATGAACATTTCGGTGTATCTGGTACTGAAATAGCGGTAAAAGGGTACACGAAATAAAACGTCATTGTTTTTCGCTTTACTGGCCTTGTGTATACCCATCCCTCTATGGCAGCTAACCTCCTATATCCACCAGGATCATCTCTGTCTCCAGAGGTCCTAACTTCCTTCGTCCTGCCTGCCCATAACCAGGGTGTCAGCTATGCTCCTTTACGGGGTCATGCCCCATGGTTACAATTCCTGCCGACTACCGGCTCATTCTTTGTATTGTTGATTACTGACTCGCTTCCTGTACCAGCACTTTGATCAGTGGACGTTATCTGCTACATTCTGCTTTGTTTAGTGACCTCCCATAGGACGGCCGCTGTATTGATTACATTGTACGCTTATGCTACCTGCAGATATACTGCCGGTCTCTTTATATCACCAACCAGCTTTTTGGGATCATAGTCCACACCCTTGGTCAGCATTGCAAAGAAGACACGGAGCAGCTTTGCCGCCACAGCCATCAGCGACTGCATCTTCTTTAATGGATTCAGCTTTCTGGTTGTATAGTATGAGTGGAGTTCCCTGAATTCCGGATTCTTTGACACAAGAGACATTGCAACCTCGAAGAGCAGATATCTTAGTCTCTTTCGACCTCGTCTGCTTATTGTTGTCTCACCCTTATGTTTACCCGAACTATTCTCAACCAATGCTAAACCTGCAAGTTTCTGCAGTTCTTTGGGGTTATTGAAGCGGCTTATATCGCCCACTTCAGCCAGGAATCCCGACACCGTCTTGATTCCTACTCCCTTAATTTCCAACAGCTTTTCAGCCATTGGAATCTTTTTTACCAGCTCTTCAATCAGAGCTACTACTTCCTGAAGACGAGTATTTCCGGACTCATAATCCTCCAGCAGCATACGGATTTCCATCCTTGCAGATATTTCACCTTCTTTGCTTCCAACACTGTGCTCAGCAGCTTCTATCAGGGTCTTTGCCCTCGCTTTCCCAACTGCTCTCACCTTCGCATCTCGCCAGATTTGGTTCACACCATCGATACCCAACGTCAGGATATCTTCCGGAAGTGGCGCCACCTTGAGAATCAGCATTCCGCTTTTAGCATCCGGCTGCCCGTACACTGTTTTGTATTCAGGAAAATATATATTGAACCAACGACTGATCCTATTCTGAATTCTTGTAAGCTCCGCTTGTAGCTGAAATCTCATGTTAGATGCAGTTCTAAGATCTGCATAAACACCCTCAGGCAGGTATGGGATCATGTAACGTCCCCCTCTAACTAGTCCTGCTATGACTTTCGGATCTTTACGATCGTTCTTTGTCGGATTGTTATCGTCGAGTTCTTTTGATTTCTTTACATGATGAGGATTCACAAGAACCGGCTTCATCTCGTTGTCCTGAAGGAACTTACCAAGATTGAACCAGTAGTGGCCGGTAGGCTCCATTCCCGGAACCACCTTGTCCTTACCATGCTTTTCTTTGATGTCCAGAATCCATGCCTTAAACATCACGAATCCGGCCTCATCATTACTAAACTTAAACGGTTTCTTAGAATACTCGATTCCTCGGTAATCAAAAGCTCTTGCATAATGCGTTTCACTTCCGACATCGATTCCGAGCACCAAAGTAGTTTCTGTAATTGCTTCAATTTTTGTATTTTGTGTGTTAGACTTCATTGTAGATACCTCTCTGTTTGATAAGATTTACCAACCTGCCAGTCAGTAGTCTTATTTTACTCTGAGGTATTTTCAATTTTCAACGTCCACCATTTAAATTATACAGGAAGCTCCTTATAAAGCTATTATATAATAACATTGACTGAACAATACAGGTAATTTTTCACATGTGTTTTTGTATGTTGTTACGCATTGAAAAAGGTTATTTTTTATGATAATATAGAAGAAATTCAATATTATTTTATATAATATTGTTGTTTTGCTTAATATTTGCAAAATTTAATTTAAATAATATTGATATTTTAATATTTTATAAAGGAGGATTAGTTAATTATGTTCGAACAAATCAAATTATCTTATGCATTTGATGCATTAGAACCACATTTCGATACCCTTACTATGGAAACTCACTATTTAAAGCACCATGCTGCTTACACCAAAAACTTTAATACTTTGACTAAGGAAGCCGGTATTGATAATAAACCGGTGGAAGTTATTCTTGCTCACTGGAAGAATAAATCAGAAGGTAAGTCTGATGCACAAGGTATACGCAATAATGGTGGGGGCTATTTTAATCACAACTTATTTTTCGGACAATTTTCCGATACTCCGGCTCATGAACCGACAGGAGAATTTGCAAATAAAATTAATGCAGCTTTTGGCAGTTTAGACTCTCTTAAAGAGAGTTTAACTAAACTTGCAACAGGTCAGTTTGGTTCCGGCTGGGCATGGCTAAGTACTGATATATCCGGTAATTTAAGTATTTCTTCAAGTCCTAATCAAGACAATCCTCTTCTTGAAAGTGAAGGCAAGATTTACCCTATTCTTGCCATAGATGTATGGGAACATGCTTATTATTTAAAGTATAAAAATTTAAGGGCTGATTATATAAAGGCTTTCTTTGAAGTACTTGATTGGAACAAAGTTGCCGAAAATTATGATGTAGCTAAGGATACTCTGGCAAATTTACAAAAATAAAATTTAATTTTATATATTGTATCGGGTACTATAAATTGTAATAGTACCCTTTTATTATAATATGTTCTCTTAATTACCTTATATAATCTTGTTATCAATTTAATCATAAAAATATTATTAAATTATATATTTTTATATTTTTTGACAAAATTAGTTTTTTAGTTTATACTATTTTACAGATATATATTTTAGTTTTTTATTTTTTAAAATATATATTATATATTTTTAGAAAGGTGGTTAATTTATGATTTGGTCTATTATTGTGGGCGGATTTATAGGTTTCATTGCAGGTGCACTTACTAAAAAAGGTGGTGCAATGGGGATCATTGCTAATATAATTGCAGGTTTATTAGGATCATCTGTAGGTCAATCACTATTTGGTTACTGGGGACCTACTATGGCAGGAATGGCATTGATTCCATCCATACTTGGTGCCGTAATTGTTATTGCTGTGGTTTCACTTTTATTTGGTAAGAGGGAATAAAGTTTTTGCATTTAAGAGTACAATTTAATAAATATATTTTATTCTAAGGGGGTTAGATTATGACATTTAAAAAAACAATTGAACAAGCTAAAGATACTACAAAAGAGAGCTTAGATAAATTAAAAAACAATAAAAATATAACTGTAATATCATTAGTTTCCTCTATAATAGTTGCAATCGTTGTTATAGGTGTTTTTTCCTTTTTCTTTTTTGAGAATGAATAAACATATTTAGGATTGAATACACATTTTTAATAAACTATATAAAACATAATTTATACAGAAGGGGTTATTTCTATGGCAAAAGAAGAAAAAGTTGAAGAGAAAGTAAAAGATACTGCAAAAGAAGTTAAAGAGAAGGTTGAAGAGAAAGTTGACAAGGCAAAAGATGCCGCTAAAGATGTTAAAGAGAAAGCTGAAGATAAAGTTGACAAGGCAAAAGATGCTGTAAAAGATGTTAAAGAGAAAGCTGAAGATAAAGTTGACAAGGCAAAAGATGCTATAAAAGATGTTAAAGAGAAAGCTGAAGATAAAGTTGACAAGGCAAAAGATGCCGCTAAAGATGTTAAAGAGAAAGCTGAAGATAAAGTTGACAAGGCAAAAGATGCTATAAAAGATGTTAAAGAGAAAGCTGAAGATAAAGTTGACAAGGCAAAAGATGCCGTAAAAGATGTTAAGGAAGATATAGAAGATAAATTAGAGGAAGTGGCTGATGAGGCTGAAAAAGAAAAAGATGAAATTTCAGAAAAAGTAAAAGAAGTCGCTACAGATGTAAAAAATAAGGTGGAAGAAAAAGTTGAAGAAGCTAAAGAAGCCGTAAAACAAGGTGTGGATAAAATATCAACAGATAGAGATGTAGCTATAATAGCTTTAGTCTCTTCTGTAATATCTTCATTAGTTGTTGGAGTAGTACTATCATTTTTCTTTACCAGAAAAAATAAACAATCTTTTTTCAGCAAAAAATACGTTATGAAAATGATTGACAAAATGCTTTAATATTTAAGAACATCAAATAATATAATTATATGAGGAGGTTATTATGTCTTTAGAAGAAAAAATTGACCAGGCTAAAGGTGCGATAAAAGAGAGTGTAGGTAAGGTAACCGGCGATAAGAAAATAGAAAAAGAAGGTGCTGCGGAAAAGGCTGCTTCAAAAGTTAAAGAGGTTGCTGAGGATGTTAAAGACGCCATAGAAGGAACTGTTGAAGGTGTAAAAAATATCGTTAATAAAGATAAGAAATAATTTTTATATTATTTAAAAGAGTATGGCGCGTAGATTTTAAAATTTACGCGCCATTTTTATAATATTTTAATTATTATTAGTAAATTGTTTTTTGCAGCTCATTTATATTTTTATCTCCTTACCAAGTGCAAATGAATATATGAAAATATCACTTACCGTTTTACCTGTACTCATTTCAAGTGATTTTTTATAAAGCATGAGCTGGGTTTTATATCTCTTTATAAGTGTTTCTGCATCTCTTACATTATCAGTCTTATAATCCACCAAAATTATATTATCATCTTTTTCAATATATGCGTCTATAATACCCTGTATAAGTATAGTCTCATCGCTTTCTCCCATACCTGCTTCCTTAGCTGAGATTCCCATAATAAATTGATTTTCTCTTTTTAAGCACTCATTATACTTTATAAAATCAGCTCCAAGTTTACTGTCTAAAAACTTTACTATATCAAGGGGAACTATAAGTTCTCTGTATACAGGATTATTTAAAAGCGAAATTTCTTCTTTTACAAATTCCTCTCTGCTGCCGAATTTATCAATATTTTCATAGTGAATCTTTTGCATCAACTTATGGTATGCATTTCCTCTCTCACTTGCATTTCCGGCATTTATACTCGGCTTTTTATTTTCTTTCACCTCAAACTCTTCACTCTGTGACATTCTCTTTATCTCGGATACAGAGAACTTCGTCTTTAAATCAATGTTTTCAGCATATGGATAGGTGTATTCGAGCCTTTTTTTTAAATCATCATACTCATTTGTACGTGGCTCTTCAAACACCTTATGAAGATCTCTTACCTCTTTTTGAGTTGTGACCTCTTCTTTTAAGAGCATGTTATAATCATATGTTTTAATATCAAAATGTACATTGTCACGTCCTAAAAGTATCATATCCAGGTATGAATTACAGGATCTTATATCAAGAAAACTTGGGGATTCTTTCATTTTATCAAGTTCCTTTTTGGCATCACCACAACTACCTGAAATGATCATCTTTTCCATAGCTCTGGTAAGCGCCACGTACAATACTCTCAGCTCCTCGCCCATAAGATCCACATTAAGCTTATGTTTTATTACATTCTGCTTTATAGAACTGTCTTTTATATTGTTTTCACTGTCAACATATTGCACCCCCAGTCCAAAATCGGTGTCTATTACCATACCCTGCCTTAAGTCTGTTTTATTGAATTTTTTATGCGCACATGCAAGGAAACATACCGGAAATTCCAGTCCTTTTGACTTATGTATGGTCATGATTCTTACTATATCATCATTTTCAGAAAGAATACTTGCCTCACCGAAGTCATTGTCAAAGTCCTTTAACTTGGCAATATATCTGATAAAATTGTAAAGTCCGCTATATCCCGAGTTACTGAATGTCTTTGCCTTATTTATAAGCAACATCAGATTTGCTCTTCTGACCTGTCCTCCGGGCATTGCCGCTATCAGATTTAAAAAGTCTGTCTCATTATAAATATCCTGTAAGAGTGCCGCAATATTCATATATGCTGACTTTTTCCTGTATTTATTTAAAAAATCCAGCGCAGTCTTTATTTTTTCTCTTGTTTCAAGCTCAATATTGCTTTCGCTTCCCTCATACAAAATGGCATCCATCATTCTTATCTTTGCCGACTTTTCAATATTCTTTGATTTTCTGTAAGCTGAAACAATATTTGCAAGCTCCAAATCTGTTATTCCAACCAAATTTGAGTTGAGAAATGCTGTAAGGTCCACATCTGAATAAGGATTGTCAATTGCCGCAAGTATAGCAAGTATCTTTCTTACCTCAAAGGTCTTAAAATAACCCTTATTATTTTCAGCATATGCAGGAATATTTTCATCATTTAACACCTTTGCAATGCTCTCACCAATATTGTTGCGAACAAGGATCACAATATCGCTGTACTTTAAATCTCTGCCGTCACCCACTTTAAGTTCCGTCTTAAGCTCCTTAATTCGCTTTGCAATAGCCCTTGCCTCAAGTTCTATAGCATTGGTATCATCCTCAATATCGGAGGTCTGTGTCAGCATTATCTCACTGATATATTCTTTTCCCTCTTTAAAATCCGCACCGAGATAGAGTGCCGCATCATTATCGTACTCAATTCCGCCTGTATTTTCTTTCATAATTTTTTTGAAAATAACATTTGCGGAACTAAGCACATTACTGCGGCTTCTGAAATTTTTACTTAAAATTACCTTCTTTTGTATTTCATCATCAAAATCAGACTTCTCAAAATGTAAAAACCTCTTATACTTGTCCATAAAAAGCCCGGGTGAAGCCTGACGAAAACCGTATATAGACTGCTTTACATCACCTACCATAAATACATTGTTCTTTTCGATAGCCTCCACAATGGCTTCCTGCAAGTAGTTTGAATCCTGATACTCGTCAATATATATTTCACTGAATTCTTTTCTATAACGAAGTGCAATCTCTGTAGGATTTTTATTTTCATCCAAGAGTATTCCAAGTGCCATATGCTCTATATCCGAAAAGTCTACAATATTTTTATCCCTCTTCTTTTCATTGAAAAGTGCAATATATTTCTTTGTTAAATCTACAATTGCTCTGATTTTTGCTTTTTCTTTTTCTTCCTCTTCTAAAAGCCTTTTTTTATCAAAACAATATTCCTCTGAAAGTTTTGAAATAGCTTTTTTATATGCATCTCTAAGTCCCTTTGCTCTTTCTTTTAGCTCCTCATTTCCGCCCTTTACAGACTTCAATCTTCCAAAACTTACATTATTCAGCCTTTCAGACAGCTCAAATATATCTTTAGCATTTTTTATATTGCTGATACTTGTTTGTTCTTCCAAAATATTTTCAAGGTACTTCTCAGGGCCTTCATCTTCATTGCAGATAGAAATTATTTCTTTTATATCATCCAAAATAGAGTCTATACTTCTTCCTATCTCATCAAAAATATATTCCTGCCACTCATCTCCCTTTTCGTTCAATGAATCCAGCCATTCAATGGGCCATGGCTTGCTGATTGCAAAGCGATACAGCTTTTCTATAAACTCAGATATGCTTTTATCTCCTTTAGTATTTGCAAAGGCATCCGAAAGTTCCATAAAGTCTTCACTTCCTAATTCATACTCACTTTCCAAAAGCTCTTCCAGCGTGTCGGCTCTTAAAAGTGATATTTCGCTCTCATCCGCCACACTGAATGCCGGATCTATATCTAATTTATCTATATTTTCCTTTAATATTGAAAGACAAAAGCTGTCAGTGGTCATTATCTTCGCTGATGAAAGAAGTATTGACTGCTCCTTAAGTCTTTTAAATTCTTTGGAAATATTGTCATGCTTTTCCATTTCCTTTAAAAGAGCATTATAGATTTTCTCCTTCATGGAAGTGGCTGCGGCTCTGGTAAATGTCATAACCAAAAGAGAGTCCACATCTATAGGATTTTTACTGTCTGTAATCTTTTTTATTATTCTCTCGACCAGTACTGCGGTCTTTCCGCTTCCGGCCGCTGCAGATACCAATATACTGCCCT
This sequence comes from Lachnoanaerobaculum gingivalis, assembly GCF_003862475.1. Classification (GTDB taxonomy): domain Bacteria; phylum Bacillota; class Clostridia; order Lachnospirales; family Lachnospiraceae; genus Lachnoanaerobaculum; species Lachnoanaerobaculum gingivalis. The sequence continues at coordinate 188,981 of NZ_RRCO01000001.1, forward strand.
TTTTTATATCTATTGCCGCCTGTTGTGCCTCAGTCCACATTTTTTTCACTCTCCATCTTTTCCCAAATTTCATCATCTTTTATCGGTGTCAAGCTATTGTATGAAAATCCTTCTATTCCCTCATCAAAACCGCATATGGCAGTATATGGGCAGTAATCACATTTTGCCGAGCCTTTTCTTAATGAAGGTTTTATACTTATCTCACCGCTTAAAATATTCTCAGCCGTATCCTTTGCCTTTTGTCTTACATACTCCCTAAGAAAATTTATTCTTTTTGTACTTGCTACACTTGCAGATTTTGCAAAACTTCCGTCTTTTTTAGTTGAAACAGGTATTACATCACTCTCTGTTTCAAAACTTCTGTCCAAATTTTTTATTATATCAAGATCCGTATTTACTATACCGCTCGGTTTAAGCTTATTTAAAACGGCATTTTCATTTTTTGCTTCATCTCTGGTAAGGAAAGGTGTATCTATATGATAATAGAAAAATGCCGCAGGTAATATCTCTTTACCGGACTTTGAGAGCTGCTCCATTACAGCATCAAGGTATATCACCAGCTGCAGTGCTCTTCCATAGTATGGCATATCTGTTTCCCATTTTGTATTTCCGGTCTTGTAATCTATTATTTTTACAAGGGTTTTTCTGTCCGTATCACAGGTATCCACTCTGTCAATCTTTCCTCTGAGATACATTTTAGCACCATTTTTCAGATTAATATTTAAGGCTTCAAGATTGTCCTTTTCTCCAAAGATTCTTTCAAAATCAAAAGGTTTAAAGTTTCCGGCAGCAAGTTGCTTTGCAAGTACCATCATTGTAAGCTTTGTCATTCTTACTATCTTTTCAAGCTGAAACTTCGACTTTTTACTCTCTTCAAAGATAGTACTTTTCTCCGATGCCATGCTTTCTTTTACAGCTTCATCCACAAGAGAATAAAGTTCTGTCTCATCCATATTTGCAACAGTTTTCTTTCTTGCCTTGGCATATCTGAAGCATCTTTCAAGCATCTCATGTACCAGAGTACCTATATCGGAAGCCTTAAATGAATGTACCTGCCTTTCTTCAACTCCCAAACCGTAGCTGATAAAATGCTCAAAAGGACATCCGTTATAGTTTTCAAGTCTTGTTACACTTACACGAAGCTCCTCACCGAACAATTCCCTTGCGGCACTTTCTCCGATACCGGAGTCACGGTATATGTACATGGCACAAGATGTAAGCTTTCTGATAAATTCCTTATCAAAAAATGTAGCTACATACCTTAAAAAATCTTCATCAACATTCTCTTTCGCTCTTAGTTTTCTAAGATTGTCGGTCAAATATTCCTCGGCTTCAAATCTTGAGTATATTTCAGTTTCTTTTTGATTTTTTATTTCAATATTCGGGAAAATATTCTTAATCATATTTATAAGTATTGACGGTCTGCATGTATTACCTTCAAAATCCGTGCCTGTCAGACTTACAAAGAGCTTGTTTGAAGGCTTTGTAAGCACTTGGTATAAATAAAATCTTCCTGTATATAAATCTTCTCTGACAGTATCTGAAAGATTAAATCCGATAGACTTAAGTTCTCTTTTTTCCCTGTCATTTATAAGTCCTCCCGCATCCTTTACTGTTGGCAAGGAGCCGTCATTTGCTCCACATACAAATAATGCCTTTATGCTGCTAAGTCTGGTTCTTTTTAAATCACCTATAACCACCCTGTCAACCCTGTCAGGTATCATACCGAGCTTTATCTCCTCAAAGCCTGTATGCAAAAGATCTGAGAGCTCCTTTTTGCTTATATTTTCTCCTTCAAGTATAAGCTCAAGTCTTTCAAAAAGACTCAGCACCTCATCAAGTACACCTTCATACTCTCTGGCTCTTTTTATATCATTACTAAGTTCAAGCTCTTTTTTTACATTCTCAAGCTTTTCCTCTATCCCAAGCTCATCAAATATTTTCCTGAAGGCATCACATACATCATTTATATTTATTTTGCTCTTACTCATCGCCTTATAAAGCGGAGATATCTGTTTAAGTGCAGTATTTTTAAACTCGTTTATCTCTTCAAGTTCAGTCTCTGAAAAACTCTTCGGCAGATAAGTAAAATCCGTATGCAGCCTTTTATATCCTCTTATTCCGGTTTCCAACAGATAATTATCAAGTAATGATACCATCCTGTAGTCAAAATTTAAAAGTCCAAGCCTTAAAAACCTGTTGACCGCATCATATGAAAAGTTCTCAGTTATTAAAGCAATAAAAGCATTTATAAGCTCAACCAGTTCATTATTGTTTATATCCATCTTTTCATCAAGATAGTACGGGATTTCAAGCTGATGAAATCTATTTGCAAGTGAGCCTGATACGCCTTCCAAATCTCCGTATATTATCGCAATATCTCTGTATCTGTAGCCATCATCCTTTACAAGCTTTAATATCTTATTTGCCACAAAATCTATCTCGTCAAGCGGGTTCAGCAGATGATTTATCTCAATATCTGAAACTTCTTTTGCTCTCTTACCGTCATATCTTAAAAAATGCTCTTCAAAAAATGCCAAATCCTTTGAATGTTTAAACCTGTGTACTTCACCTGTATTCAAATTTATATCAGGCAGCCTTTTGATATCATATCTTTTTGCCATATCATTGATTTGAGAAATCATCTTCGTACTTATAAAGAACAAATCACTTTCAGATGACTTTAAATCAGGATTTATGTTCTTTCCTAAAGTTATTGAAAATCTTACTTCTTTTGCCACCTTCATAAGATTTTCAATTATACGGTTTTGAACCGGAGTAAATCCGGTATAACCGTCAAATAATATGACAGATTCCTTTAGCAATTCACTGTTTTCAATATTTTGATTTAATATATCAAGTACCTGTTCATTGGTAAAATACTTTCCGGCTATATATTCTCCAAATCCCTTTTTCAACTTATAAATATCTTCAAGTTTTATTTTTAATAAGGAGTTTACTTCATTATTTTCCTGTTGCTCTTTTATAAATTCATCACTGATATCATATTGCATAAACTCCGATATAAGAGATTTTATATTATCTATAAAACCTGCTTTTTGAAATTGCTTCTTCCATGCCTTTAACTCTACCTGATTTGCTATCTTTCTCAGTATAAGTGCCTTATCAAGCTCGTCAAGAAGCTTGGGATTTTCTATATCCAGCTCTTCAAAAATTCTATATGCAAGTCTGTTAAAGCTTAGTACATCTATATTATTGCTTGCATGATTCGGATGCATCTGCACTATATCTTTTTGAGTCTGCATTGTGAACTGCTCAGGTACAATAATAAAATATCTTTTTTCCCTGTTCTTTATAGACTCATTTATAATATCGCTAAAAGCTCTATAGGTTTTTCCGGCACCCGATGCTCCAAAATAAAATCTGTATCCCATATTTCTCCTAAAAATGGCAGCTTCCATAGGAAACTGCCATCCATTGTTATGTATGAGGTAAACCCTCAGTCAATACCACATTATTGCAACTTCTTTGCAATCTCATGTATAAATTCTTCACTGTTTAAAACTTGTATATTCTCTAAGCTTGAAATCGCACCGAGATCACCTGTCATCTTACCTGACTCTATGGTGTCAAGAGTTGCCTTTTCAAGTCTGTTTGCAAAATCCACCAAATCAGGAAGATTATCAAGCTCTCCCCTCTTTCTTAGCGCACCGCTCCAAGCAAAGATAGTAGCCACCGAATTTGATGATGTACTCTCACCCTTCAAATATTTATAATAATGTCTTTGAACCGTACCATGTGCCGCCTCATACTCATAACATCCGTCAGGTGAAACAAGTACAGAGGTCATCATTGCAAGAGATCCGAATGCGGATGATAGCATATCGCTCATTACATCTCCGTCGTAGTTTTTACATGCCCAGATAAATCCGCCCTCGGATTTCATAACTCTGGCAACCGCATCATCTATAAGTGTGTAGAAGTATGTGATATTCGCCTCTTCAAACTTCTGCTTATATTCCTTTTCATATATCTCCTCAAAGATATCCTTAAAGGTATGATCATACTGCTTTGATATGGTATCCTTTGTAGCAAACCAAAGATCCTCTTTTTGACTCAAAGCATATTCAAAACAGGCTCTTGCAAAGCTTTCAATAGATGCATCCAGATTGTGAACTCCCTGTGCAATACCTGCTGCTTTAAATTCATGTACAAGGCTTCTCTTTTCATTTCCCTTGCTGTCTGTATATACCAGCTCCACCTTGCCCGGTCCGTCTATAATCATCTCCGTATTTTTATATACATCACCATAGGCATGACGTGCAATGGTAATTGGCTTTTTCCATGTTCTGACATTAGGCTCAATACCCTTTACCAATATAGGCTTTCTAAACACTGTTCCATCTAAAATAGCTCTGATAGTACCGTTTGGAGATTTCCACATCTCCTTTAAGTCATATTCCTTAACTCTGGCGGCATTCGGAGTGATGGTGGCACATTTTACAGCCACTCCAAGTCTTTTTGTAGCATTGGCCGACTCCACAGTTACTTTGTCATCCGTTTCATCTCTGTGCTTTAATCCCAAATCATAATATTCACTCTTCAAATCTACAAATGGAAGAATAAGCTCGTCCTTAATCATCTTCCACAGGATCCTTGTCATCTCGTCTCCATCCATCTCAACAAGTGGAGTAATCATCTGTATCTTTGCCATATTTACCTCTAAATCTGTAAAGTTTTATTTTTTAGGTACTATCTCTATCCAATATCCGTCCGGATCGCTTATAAAATATATTCCCATGCCCGGATTCTCATAGCATATTACGCCAAGCTTTTCATGTAATGCATGAGCCGATTCCATATCATCTGTTTCAAGTGCAAGATGATACTCAAGCTCTCCCAAATTATATGGCTCTTTTCTGTCTCTTAAATAAGTAAGCTCAAGCTGAAATCCTGTTTCCTTATCTCCAAGATAAACCAAGGTAAATGACCCGTCAGCTGCTTCCTTTGTTCTCACAGGCTCAAGACCAAGTGCCTCCTTATAAAACTTTAAACTTCTCTCTAAATCAAGTACATTAAAATTAAAATGTGCAAATGAAAAATTCATCTTTTATCCCTTTCATTACAATATACACCCTGTATATTCTACAGGGTGTAATATTTTTAACCTTTTATAACTTCTTTTCCACCCATATAAGGTCTGAGTGCCACCGGTATTCTTATGCTTCCGTCTTCATTGAGATTGTTCTCAAGGAATGCGATAAGCATACGAGGTGGTGCAACAACTGTATTATTGAGTGTATGTGCAAAATATTTATTTCCGTTTTCGTCTTTTACTCTGATTCTAAGCCTTCTACTCTGTGCATCTCCAAGATTTGAGCAGCTTCCTACCTCAAAGTACTTCTTCTGTCTTGGTGACCATGCCTCTACGTCACATGATTTCACCTTAAGATCCGCAAGATCTCCTGAACAACACTCAAGTGTTCTTACAGGAACATCAAGAGATCTGAAAAGATCTACAGTATTCTGCCATAATTTATCATACCACATCTTTGACTCTTCAGGCTTGCAGACAACTATCATTTCCTGTTTCTCAAACTGGTGTATACGATAAACACCTCTCTCCTCAATACCATGTGCTCCCTTTTCTTTTCTGAAGCATGGTGAATAAGATGTAAGTGTATATGGCAACTTAGCCTCATCATTTAATGTATCAATAAACTTTCCGATCATAGAGTGCTCACTTGTACCGATAAGATAAAGGTCTTCTCCCTCAATCTTGTACATCATTGCATCCATCTCGGCAAAGCTCATTACACCTGTAACCACTTCCGATCTGATCATGAAAGGAGGTACACAGTATGTAAATCCTCTCTCAATCATAAAATCTCTTGCATAAGATATTACAGCTGAATGAAGTCTGGCAATATCTCCCATAAGATAGTAGAATCCGTTTCCCGCAACCTTTCTTGCGCTGTCAAGATCTATACCGTTAAGTTTTTCCATGATATCTGTATGATAAGGTATTTCAAACTCAGGTACAAAAGGCTCACCGAATTTCTCAATTTCCACGTTCTCACTGTCATCCTTACCTATAGGTACACTCGGATCAATGATATTTGGAATGGTCATCATGATCTTCTTTACTTTTTCTTCAAGTTCAGCCTCAAGCGGCTCCAAACCTGCCAATGTCTCACCGATACTTGCTACAGATGCCTTTACCTGTTCTGCTTCTTCCTTTTTGCCCTGTGCCATCAAAGCACCGATCTCTTTTGAAATCTTGTTTCTCTTTGATCTGAGCTCATCAGCCTCGGCCTTTGTCTTTCTAAGCTTCTCGTCAAGTTCTATAACTTCATCAACCATTGGAAGTTTAAAATCCTGAAATTTGTTTTTTATATTCTGTCTTACAATATCCGGATTTTCTCTTAAAAATTTAATATCAATCATGGCTTCCCCTTTTTCTCTATATCTAAATATTTAGACGATATCTTTTGATATCTTACATAGAGAAAAGTATACATCAAATGAGCTTTTATGTCTATTCCAACTTACTCTCCAAACTGTTTTAAACTGTCGCTGACTTGGTACTCGTATAACTTTGTACGGTTGCTTATTATTTTATTGTACATCTCATTGCCGTCTATAAAACCTCTTGTAGTATCGTAGGTATTTGGAAGAGTTGTGTAGTTAAGGAAAACACCTGTATTATTGGCTGCGGTAAAATCATTATCACTTAATTTCATTATATAGCCTAGATTATTCATTGTTAACTCCATGAAAGTGGCTGAAAGCCACATAATTACTATATTTTAACAAAATATTGCTTTCACTTATTAAGTGAAGAAAAAAAGAGCGTCCATTTGTGGTAAAATTAAGGTGCTTAAACTCAAAAAAAATACACAAAGGAGCCCTTTATGAGTATTGTAAACACCTTATCACTTGAAAGCAATAGAAAAATTAAAATTAATTTCGATGGAGGAGATTTATCCTCTGATGCAGGCTTACTTCTTATAAAAGAATTCGTAAGTAAACTTGGCATTGATAAACTTTTCAGTCAATCATTTAAGACCAATGATTCTGCATTATTCCGTTATCACACTGATAAAGAAAATCTTCTTCAGATGATATATATGATCATTGCAGGTTATTTTGAAGATGACGCTTCAGATGAACTTACAAATGATCCTGTGTTTAAAGCAGTGCTAAATAAAGACACTTTAGCATCACAACCAACCATTTCAAGATTTCATAATCGAATGGATGAGGATTCGCTGAATCAGTTCCTTTCAATAAATCAAATTCTTCGAAAGAAAGTTTATAGCATTCAGATGCCGGAAGCTATCATTTTAGATTTGGACTCAACACTCCTTAATGCCTATGGCAAACAGGAAGGTAGAGCATTTAACTTCCACTATCAAAGTAACGGTTACCATCCACTTGTTTGCTATGATGGAATCACAGGAGATTTGATTAAAATTCAGCTTCGCGATGGGACTAAGTATTCAAGCACAGGAGTTGTGGAATTTCTTCAGCCTATACTTGATGAATATCTTGAAGATTTTCCGGAAATTAAACTTCTCCTTCGTGGAGATAGTGGCTTTGCAACACCCGGTTTATATAAACAGTGTGAAGAAAACGGCACCGGCTATGTAATTCGTTTGAAAGAGAATGCTATACTTCGTGATAAAGCATCATATCTTGTAGATGAACTTGATGAAATCACAAAAAACAACAAAGTAGATTATGCTGTAGTTTATGGTGAATTCATGTATCAGGCAGGTCCTTGGCCTTATGAAAGACGTGTTGTCTGTAAAGTTGAAAAACCTGAAAACCAAATTACTTACATGTATACATTCATTGTTACAAACATGGAATCATCCCCTGAATATCTTATCAAGTTCTATTGCAAAAGAGGCTTGATGGAAAACTTCATAAAGGAAAGTAAAACAGGTTTTGACTTTGCTTCTGTCAGCAGTCATACAAGAATTGTAAATGCCAACAGGCTTCAAATACATGCACTTGCTTATAACATATTTAATTGGTTTAGACGATTGGCGTTATCTGCAAATATGAGAAAACAACGCATTGATACTGTCCGTCTAAAACTGCTAAAGATTGCTGCAAAAGTAATTCGTTCAGCAAGGTATATAACATTCAAGCTGTGTAGCAGTTGCCCATATAAGGATGAGTTCTATGATACTCTATCAAATATCAGCAAGCTATGTATACAGCTTGAATAACAACTAATAATGAACCTTGACAGCTTGATAACTACTTGTAAACTCTACCTAGGGGAAGTCTGCCCATTTTTAGGTGTATCAAGTCAGTTATAGCGTCATGGATTAGGTTTAAAGATTTATAGCACGGTAATTAACTTAAATATCGTACCGTGAATAATGCAGGTATAGGTATATTCTACCGGATAATAAATTGTGGTAGTAGGAAATTTACCGCTTGCGTCCGACAAATTAGCCTTAAACACTACAAAGTATATATTTGTACCGTTAAACTGACGCTTGTCATCTGAGGTATACTGTAAATACTCTCCGGCAAATTCAATATCGCTTACCTGCATGTTCGGCTTATAATCTTTTGCAATATAGGCGTCCAAAGTTACTCTTGCCTCATCCTGCAATGCTTTTCTGTATTCGTCAGTCATATCTTCAAGTTTGTGTACATACGACTGCTCCTTGAACTTTTCAAAACCGTCTCCGGCCTCTATGACTGTATTCTTATAGTTGTTGTTATAAAGCTCACTTGGGAACTTAAATCCCTTTGTATCGCTGTTATCTCCGACTCCATAGGATTTGCCGACCAACTCCGGACCTGTCTTATAGCTTATTTTATCACTAAGCATTAAGGTCCTAAATGCCACAGGATAGTACATCTTAGTAGTCACATATTTATGTTCCACACTTGTAAGTACTCTGCTGTAAATAATGTATAACACATTGTATCCGTCCACATTTGTTTTGAAAAGATAGCCTTCATACTTTAAATCTGAAAGTGTAGTACCCTCACCGTATGCACTGTCTGTGTATTCTTTTATAACCTCTGTTGCTTTACCATTTGCTTCTTTTATGAAATCTTCCGGAAACTCACTGTATTTTGTTACATAAGTTTCAAGTCCCGATACTGTGTAACTTTCGCTCATTTTCTCAGGTACTCTTCCATATCTTGTTGCCAAGAAGCTGATTTCATCTTCATTAAGATCAAGACTTATTGTCACAACATCATCGTTTTTTAGGTTATCATGTTTATCAATTTTAAACTTGCCTTTATGTATTATATCGTCACCGCTATAGGTAAACTTAGCTTCTCCCTCCGGTGCAATCCCTGAAAACTCCACCTTTATATCTTTAAAAGGATCAAACTTACCAAGTTCATATAAGTTTGAGATTGAATATTCTCCATTCTTATACTTTAACTTATAATTTATACCCTTGGCTTTTTCATCATCCACTATCCAGGTATACTTAACCTTTTCTCCATTGCTTAACTTTTCAGTCTTTTCAAGTTCTACTCCCGATACGGCATCATGAAGTACATACACCGGTTCAAAAGCATAGGTCAAAACACCATACTCTTTTTTACCCTTACTGCTGTACTTTATCTTTTTAGCATAGTCCTTTTCAAGCTTTTCCCAATCAATATTTATACTTGCTTGGCCATAGCCGTCATATCCACTAGACTCAAAAGTGATATATTTGTTTAAATCAATAACTTTACTTGAATTCATAGCCAAAACAGCTATCAGAATAATAAGAAATGCAGCCATAGCACCTGCTATACCGAAGATAAGATTTTTCGGTAACTTTTTTTGACTGCCGGGGGTACTACCGGTATTAGATGTCTTTGTTCCGGTATCATTTTGATTCTGCTTCATGTTCACGTCTTCCATGGTAACTCCACAACTCTCACAAACCTTTGCTCCGTCGATGTTCATAGAACCACATTTTTTACACTGCATGCCTAACCCTCCCGAAATATTTTATTGTTGCCAATACCTTAACATAAATTGTATTGTTTTTCAATCTATTTTATTGTTATATGACAATAAAATATTTATTTAAATGTGAGTTTCTTCTATATTAAATGTAATTATTGTGTTTTTCTTAATCATTATTAAGGTTGATTTAATTCGTATTTTTTTGTATACTAAAGCATGGAGGTGTATCGAAGTGGTCATAACGAGCCTGACTCGAAATCAGGTTGTCACTTTTTTGTGGCACGAGAGTTCGAATCTCTTCGCCTCCGTGAAATGAACTGTAGTAGTATCAGTTTTAATAAAGGAGATGTGAAAAAACTCAATCGAGTTTTTTCACATCTCCTAAAAATTAGGTTGTAATGTTACAAAAACACTTGACCACAACAAAGTATATAGCACTGTTTTATATACAAGACCTTAATGAACACTTAAAACAATTTTAGTATTATAAAATATGATTATAATAAATCTAATGTAACCAATAAAGACCGGTAGAAGCATTATTTGTCATAATCCCCTGTACCCTTTGTGCAAAAACCTCATCTTTAGTAAATAAATCATTCCATTTAACTAAATTTCTACCTTTTTTATTGTTATGTAAATCCATTTTCTTATGTGCAACTTTACTATACCCATCTGACTCATTTCCAGAAGTATTCCTGTCTTCATGTGCAGTTGCATATGCCGCAGCCCAGCCTTTATTTATTCGTGCAGTCATTAAAGCATTCCAGTATGCATGTCTAAAAGCGTCTGTTTTATCCCCTAAACCATTATATCCATATAACTCTGCCGTTTTTGCAGATGCATTGTCTGCCAATTCTTTAGTTTTTGCAGCACTTACAGGGTCAGTTGCTATTAATATTTTTTCAGATAAGGTAAGTTCAGTCCATGACTCATACCACCCTGCTGGTTGTGCTGCATTACAATACATATCATCATATTCTTTTAAGATTTGCTCCGGCGATAAATCAGGATTGCTATCTTTTATTTCCTTTATTTTATCAACAAAGTCATCATAATCTGCTGGAAAGCCAAGTGCATCAATATCTTCAATAACTGAATATGAATCGACAACTTGTGATGATTGGTACTCTGTACTTGTGTTTTCTTCATAAGCATAAATATTATTAGTTATTGGGATTGCAATCATAAAACAACTTAAAGCCGTTACCATAATTTTGCTGATATTTTTCATATAATCATTATTCCTTTCAATATTAATTTTAAAATTATTATCTAACAAAATATTTATCATAGATAAAATTTGCTTTGTCTATAATCTACTTTCTCCATGATATACTTCTTCTGCATTATCACTATCGACATCAACTATTACTTTATCAACATTCTCCTTAAAATTAGGGATATTAACAAATATTTCTGAAGATACTTCATCATCGCTGTAAACTGGAATAGCCTTTAAATTAATTTTTAATATACTGTTCTCATATGTTATCACATTTACTTTGAGCTTTGAATAAAAGATAATATCTCCATAAGTTCGATAATAAAAATTGTAATTATCACTATTATTTATAATATAATACCTATTATCAATAAGTTGCTTAATATCTACTTCAAATTCATTTTGTTCATAATACAAAATAGAACCATTATTTTGTGTTTTTTCACAACCTGATAAATATAAAGCACTTAACAACAAAATTAAAAATAAACTATTCTTATAGAATATCATAATTATACCCACTAATCCTAAATTATTCATAGCATAGCTATGTCTGCGGCTGAAAGCCACATAATTACTGCATTTACAAAACTTTCTTAATTTCACCTAAAAAATGAATAGAAAAATGACCTCTTTACTACTCCATAAAACTATTTTATGTTATTAAAACAAATCCATCTCTCTTTAAATTGCAGCTAAATGCTCAGATTTAAACACAACTTAAATATATCTCCATTTTTATACCTCATAGGATTCATACTTTTCATACAAAACCTATTTACAAATAAATTTTGAGTCATATTTTACTTTCTTATTCTCATTGTAAGAATGATTCAATCTGTATTTGACAACTACAAACATTAGCATACTGAATATACATACATCCCTTTCTGCACTAAACCAATATAGCTTCCGGAATACTATAAAAATAGATTCTATAAATGCACTGATTAATAATATTAATAACAGTCTTCTTTTATATGTACTAATTTCTACTTTATCCAGTGCCTTGTTTACATGTCCTATTAGTGCATACTTAATAAAAACCACAAATTAAACAAACAATAATATAGTCATTAACTTTATACTATATGTCTGCGCAATTACTAGATATAATGCAACAATAGTACTAACTAATGAAATCAGATAGTAGAATACAGGACTATCCTAATGATATCTACCAGATTTTTTTCTTACTAAAATAGTAAAATCTACAAAAACTGTACTTTCATTACTTTACCAAACAAAAGCCAATAAAAATTATTGTAATTATATTTAATAAAGCTCTTATCATTTGTGTTAATCCAAATACATAAATTTCCTTATCATCTTCCAGAAAAATATTATTTTCGATCACATATTGTATGATTTTTTTGATAGCCTTTCCATAACTTAAAATTTACGCAACTTTTTCACTTTGTCAGGTAACTCAGTCTGATGATAAATAAAAGCACACGCTGAATTTGCATTAAAAAGTGCAAATACAAATGAGCATAGAGCAATGCCTTTACTTATTAGCAATAAATACTTTTTCATAGTTAAATCCTCCTCCTTTCAATATTCTTTTAATAAGTTACGCTTTGGATTATACTAAATAATGATGTACTGTGCGAAAAATGTAATGGACTGTATGGTTATTTGTAATGAAATGTATTTTTTATAAAAATAATAATCCCCATACTATAAATATTTTTATTTACACAAAAAGCATTAATATACCGCAAATATCTCCATCCAAATAATGCATCAATGTGAATAAAATGTCTTTCTATGAAATAGTTGGGCTGTATGTTGATATAAATATTGAAGGGAAGTAAATTCATAAAAATTCAAAGTTTAAAAAGTTACTATGTACCATGATATTCATATATTTATTAATAGGAAAAAGGGGCTGTGAAATAAGTCCCTAAAAGAAATAGGACCATTCGTTCATGCGAAAGGTCCTATTTTTGTGGTAAAATTAACTTACGATGAAAACTTTACACAATAATTATTGTAATTCAAAACAAGGATATTTACCACTGTTTCTTTCAGATTGTTTGAATTTGCTGGATCCTGTTTTAATATTTGACAGATTTATGGGAGGAATAGATTTAAACAAGTATCTGACGGATATTCCGGAGTACACAACCGGACGACTCAGATATAATCCTGTCAACATGCTAAAAACAGTACTTTTCGGATTTATGACTAGCGGTTACTGCTCTCTGAGATAACTGGAAGACAACTGCAAAGTTAATATCAGGTTCATGTATCTCATGGATCACCGGACTCCATCATACAGAACCTTTGGATATTTCATCAATGAAATACTTCAAGATAAGATCGAAAACATTTTTAACAACATCAATCATGCTATCTTTAACGAGGAGCATGTGGATCTGCAACATCTCTACATCGACGGCTCCAAGTTTGAAGCAAATGCAAACAAGTATACCTGGGTATGGAAGAAGGCTACCGAAAAGTTCCGTTACAAGCTTTACGAAAAAATCACTACGGAGATTGAAGAAATTAATGCAGAAATCGCATGGAGTGGGGTGCAGATTACAACAAACACAGAGTATGTACCGGATTATCTGAATGAAATCGTTGAGCAGCTGGTACTTTTATGGGATCTGGATACAAGTACATTTGTTTACGGAAGCGGGAAGCGTAAATCCAAAGAACAGCGTCATTATGAACACTTGACTACTTTCTGTCAGAAACTTCAAGAATACATACAAAAAATTGAAATCTGTGGTCCTAACCGAAACAGTTATTCTAAAACAGATAACTCAGCTACCTTTATGCGTATCAAAACGGATTACATGGGCAATGATCAGCTTCTGCCGGCATATAATGTACAGATTGGTGTAGCAGATGAATATATTGCAGTTGTTGACGTGAACCAGTATCGTTCGGATATGGATTGTTTCGTTCCTTTGATGGAGCACTTCAAACAAACTTATGGATTCTACCCCAAATATCCTGTGGCAGATGCCGGATATGGCTCATACAACAATTATATTTTCTGTGAACAGAACAGAATTGAAAAGTATATGAAATTTCCAATGTTTAAAAAAGAAACTAAGGATAAGAAATATCATGAAGATCCATTTCGTGCAGTTAACTTCAAAATTGATGAGCAAGGATTCATGAGATGTCCTAACGATAAAGCATTCCATTTTTTATGCAAAAAAATGTAAGAAGACAGATAAGAATCGAACCGTTAGGATCAATCAGGAACTAACTTCTATGCATCAGGAAGTAATCGAAAATCTAGAAAGTATCCATGGTGCGTTATTACGAATGAACCGTTCGATACAAGCAGAAGGCACTTTCGGAATTATGAAAAATGACCGTTGGTACAAGAGAATTGTCCGAAGAGGTATTCATTCAGTCAAACTGGAAGTTTTACTCGTGGCGATAGGCCATAATTTATATAAATATCAGAAAAAAAGATGAGAAACAGAACTGCCGCATAGATTCAAAAAGAATTTCTATGGGGTAGGGGAACTGCGCTTTTTTTGCGTATGATTTCAGTCATTTATACACATTAAATATAAAAAGGGAGATGCGAAAAAACTCAATCGAGTTTTTTCACATCCCCTTTATTTTGCTAATTAAACATTTTATACTCATACCTATATCTTAGCCTTGTGATTATTTAAGTAAAATATTCTGAAAAGTATAATTATCCTTACCTCCAATTTTAACAGTTATAATATCCTTTTTCCCAAAATCTTTCCCGGGGAAAATAAGTGTCATACCTTCATCCGTAAACATTGTATTGGCAACCGTTTCTTTTCCTGTATCATCATCTACCAGAATAAAAGCTTCGTGAAAAGCATTCTTATCATTGGGGTTTGATAGATATAAAACTATAGAATTTGGGTAAATCTCACTTTTATCAATTTTTGCAGTATAAATATCATAGCTGATATCATAATTTAAAGTAATTGTTTTTGGAGAAACCTTGGTTGGTGAGTATAAATATTCATATCCGTCAAAAATTATGCTAATCGGAAAATTTTCCTCCAATGTATTCAATTCCATCACAAGATTTCCATCTTCAAAATTATATGCAACCAAATTTTGTACTGAAATATCCAGCTGATGATCTTCTCCTTCAATTTTAATTATCTTCCCATTAGTAGTGTCCTTTTTTCTAAATGTAAGATAATGCATCGGTGTCATGTCTATGTCTGAAATAAGTTCAAGACAAACTCCATCCTTTATTATTCCTTGAGATAAATTATTATCCACGCTGACAGGAACATTATCGATATTAGCCTCTCCGGTACTTTCATTTTCTTTTTCAACTATAGACATCTCTACAGAACTCATACTGCTTGAATCCTGTTTAACATTTACACCGCAACCGACAAGTACAGCTGTTATTACAACTAAGCTTACTATATACTTTTTTATAATTTTAATACGCATCTACATAACCATTTGCCGCAAAGTTGGCTTTACGTCCTCCACTTATTTTAAAATAGAATTGATCATTTTCAGATATTTTTCTTTCTGAATGAAATTCTAAATCCTTATTTGTAGGTACATTGTAAGACTGTACATATGTTGAAGTGGAACTTGTTCCCTTTCTTTTATAAATAGTTATTGAATAGCTACTTACATTTGAGTAACTTGGTTTATATGCATATAAGCAAAATCTTCCATTATGGCCGGTAAAATAATAACTTGAGTACAGTGTATTACCATTTATTGCAGCAGACCAGGTGTATTGATTATCATACAAATACCATTCTTTAGTAGGTCTGTTGGATCCATATGGAACAATTTCGATATCTGATATATATCCCTCATCGACAAGATAAGGATTATTTTTGTCATCTATATTTATTTTTATAACATTTTCTTCATCGCTTATACTAACTTTCTCATCTATGTTTTTAGCTGCATATGATGTCATTATTCCTACACATGCTAATGCTATTGTCAAAAATATACCAACTATTCTCTTTTTCATAAATAACTCCTTTCTTATAACCGAAATTTGTGGTTTTATGTGCACAAGCTCTATATACTACTATGAATAAGTTTTAATCGTATAATTTTATACTTCTTTTAATCTGTCATTTTTATATTTAAGATAATTGTTAAAAAAAGTATATTTTATTCTATGGAGATACAGATCCCCTTAGTACCACTCTAGATTTTATACGAATATCTTTACCCATTTTAGGTACTATTCTATATAAGTCACCTGTTCCTACTGCTTTAGCTCTTTTTTGGTTATCGCTAATTGAACAACTTAGTTTAGTTGCAGACCATTCATAATTATCCGGTATATTTTCTTCTTCCAAATCTGCCGAGGCAGACGAAATATATCGTCTTTTATTTTCTATTTCCACATCATAATTGATAATTAGATTGATTTTACCATTTCCTACATTCCTTCTTGCTACAATTTTACTTTTTGAAGAAGTAACCCCTAAATTAAACATATTTTTTTCGAGAATTGGGTAATCATCGTCTTCTTCGTTTAATGATCTATAAAATTCTTCTTCTGAAACTTCTGTAAACCCCAATACATATATTTCATCAGGTTCTTCTACTAAAGCACTTATATAATTATAAAACTCTTCTGGGTTCATATTGGCACAAGCTTCATCTTCTGGTATAAATTTATCACGTTTCATGGAATCAGTTACCTCAACTCCCAAAGCTTCAATCTTTTCCCAGTATTCATCCTCTGTTAGAACCTCTCCATTAACTATAAAATCATTATTATTTGTATTAGTTATCGAAGCTTGTGTAGAACTCATGCAAAATAACAATGACAGTGAAATTACACTACATATAGCAACACCCTTTAATATATTATTAAACATACATTTCTCCTTATACATTTTTTATTAAATATATACATCAAACACAGCATATCTAAATTTCTTGACATAGGACCATGCATTGCATTAAGTACAACTAATCTTATAACTATAATATATCTCCATTTTTGTATCTCATTGGATTTAATTTTTTCATGTTCATACATATCCTCCTTTACTTACATTTTAATAACTGCCACTAATCAAATAATTTTATCTGTACTAATATAATCATAAATGCACTCATTCCAAATGCAAAGCTACCTGCATACAAAAGATATATTAAATTTGATATAGTAAATATAGACATCAAACACAATAATCCAAAAACAATTTTTAATAGTCTCCTTCTATATATCTTACTCTCAATATCTTCCAATATTTTATTTTTATGTCCCACCGGTGCATAAATTAAAAATATAACCGTTGACAAAATAACAAGAATCCCACTGACATATACATTCCATATCTGAAGCTTTATACTTATCAAAAGTAATATTATGGTTGAAGTAGAAATCAGATAACATATAACCGGGTTATCCGAATGAAAACCGCCTGAGTAACTCCTTATGAACAAAGAAAAACACACAAATATAACACTAACTGCCAACATATTAAACCAAAGTCCTATAAGAATTAGTGTAACAGTATTTAATAAAACTCTTAACATTAACACAAGTCCAAATAAATATATCTCTTTATCATCCTCTGATATAACTTTATTCCTGAGCATATAACCTACTAATTTTTCAGATATGTTTTCCATACGCTAGAACTTACGCAATTTTTTTACTTTGTCTGGCAGCTCTGGTTGATGATATATAAAGACACATGAAGAATTTGCATTAAATGTAGCAAATAAAAAGGCCCCTATAGCTACTACTTTACTTAACATAAATAAATATTTTTTTAACATTCTTTATTCCTCCATTAAAAAATATAACTAAGTCTTATTTCTATAAATATTATATACAATAATTTCTTTATGTGCGAAAAATGTAATAAGTTGTATGGTTAATTGTAATAAAATGTCATAAAAAAAGTGTGACAAGTAGATCACATCACGTATAATCTACCCAACACACTTTTTTTAATCTAATTCCCAAATCTACAAAATCAAAACCTATTTTTATTCTATCGGCAATATAAAACAGCTTCCACTATAAATACCCCTTTATCACAGGTGATTTGCAGAACTCCGTCATACTTGCTTAATACCTCTTTTACACTTTCCAGCCCTAAACCATGCCCTTTCTTATCTTTTTTTGTTGTTAAGAAATTTCCTCGAACTAAATTTACATTAAGATATGAATTTTCTATTCGCAATATAAGCCTACCTTTTGTATAATTTAGATTTAAATGCAACTTCGATTCTTCACCACGTTCATTAACTTTCTTTATAGCTCTTAAAGCATTGTCCAAAAGATTTCCAAGTATTACAGTAATATCCATATCTGATATATCAAGTTTCTCCGGAATACATACGTCCACACTGATATCGGTATTTGCTACTCCCTTCAATTTGTAATTAATCATACTGTCAACGATTATATTACCCGAATTACATAGCTTTTCCTCAATGTCTATATTTGACAATATACAGTTAAAATAGTCCTTAAATGAATCAATATCGCCTTTTTCATACAATGACTTGAGTGCAAACAAATGGTTTTTTATATCATGTCTGATTAAGGACATCTTTGCATTATCAGCTTGTATAATTCTTAATTGTTGCAGATATGATGAGTTCTGTTTTTGTAAAATAATTTTTTTGTTTTTTTCCTGTAACATTGTTAATGTATAATTATATAGTTGAAAACTTACCAAATTAATTATAATAAGCGCCGATACAACAAATAATATTTGTTTATGTTCTGTAACATTGGCAATATTTAAAAACATAATAATGACAAACAGACTTGCAATAGGTATACTGATAATTCCGGTCCAATATCCTATTGAAATATTTTTATATTTTATCAGATTATTTTTCTTACCGGATAATATCAGTGATACAATATATACTACAGCTCTAACACATATAATAAGATATATCGAATGTAATTCCTGTGCTTTAAACACAAATATCTTTCTATGATCGAACAGAGACATAAATATAATTTCAACAGCAAAAATAATCAAATACACATATATTGTTGCCGTTATTCTGCTCTTAATTGTCCCATCATAATTAAATGTCAGTGCAAAAATGCTTATTATATGGAAAAACAGCATTAACAAAGGTATTGGTAGAAAAATAAAAACCAAAGAGCTTAACACAAAATATAAACTGTAAGATATGAACTCTATTTTTTTATTTATATCTTGTCTTTCAAAAAAAATACTTATAAGTTTAAATATTGAAATAACTCCCAGTGTGTTTGTAATCACAAATACACTATGCACCAATCTCATTTCAACTGTCCTTTCCTTTCAAATACCAGCTGTAGCTCTCTTATCTCTTTTCTCTTATTTCTGCTTATTGGGATTATACTTCCATCCGTCATTATCAATTCCTCGAATTTAAAACAAGTAATAAACTCATAATTTACAAAATAACTCCTATTTGGATGAATGAAAAACTTTGGTAAAACTTCTTCCAAACTTTTAATATTGCCGTAAAAATTATAGTTATTCTTTGTACCGAACAAAAAAATCTCTCTTCCTTTACTTTCAAAATATAAAATGTCCTTATATGGGACTTTTACAGTTTTTCTGAAACTTTTAAATTCAAAATTCTTATTTTCCTTTTCAGATATTTTCATAGCTAATTGAATATCAGCAAAAACCTTTTTACTGTCTATAGGCTTTTTTAAAAAGTGAAGCGGTTGCACATCAAATAACTGTCTATCATATATATCCTTCGATGATATATATATAATTTTTGTTATATAATCTTCCATTTGTTCACGAATAATATGTCCTACCTCTACCCCGTTTATCTCCCCAAGTTCAATATCTAAAAAGATCAAATCATATGGGCTCTCTTCTATATTTTCTAATAATGCTTCTCCGCTATAAAATGTATCTATGATTATATCTCCACATATTAAACTATCCTTCATGTCTATAATCATTGTCTTTAGCTCTCTACACACGTCCTCTACATCATCACAAATGGCAATTTTAAACATAGTATATTCCTCGCATATTAGTTAACATTATATAAACATATCGTTGAACAAATATATTATATCAAATATTTATAAGCATAGGCAATATACCCATATTTTTTTGTCGTAATATTATCTAAATTATATAAGTAATTGCATATTTAGTTGTATTTTTATTTTTCTACAAAAATCATCATGTTAGTAAATAAAAAATATCCTGTAAAAGTTACTTAGTTAAAAAACTTGTACTTTACAGGATACTTTTATTTTGTACTGAAGAAATTACAATAATTTTCCACTTACAGTACATTTAATATTAATCGTTTTCCCCATATACTGGGTCGCTATTCTATTCTCCGGATGTACATCGCTCATATATATTACCGCTAAGAATATCCATTCCAAAGGCTTCATCAAAATATATATAATATCTGCAATCCATTTGCTCTTTATAAGTCTTGCGATAGGGAAGCCGTAGCGATCATATATTCCTCTGACAAGTTTGTGGAAGCGTGGAGTTTTTTCCTCTAGGATCTGTTCAAAGGCATTTGCTATACAGAGCTGTCTGTTTACTATAACCTCGTGACCGTGACGGATTCCTTTTCTTACAGGCTTTACAACTTTTCTGTGTCCGCCTGCCGCTACGGTGCAAAGGTAATGCTCATCATATTCTATATTTTGAGGTGCTTCCTTTAGTGACAATGTCCAATCTGCAGTTTCGGTCCATGCCTTTATAACAGAATCCGGTGCCTGACCGAAAAGCAGTAATATTCCTATTATTATTCCAAGTAAAGGGAACATAAAGACGATTGCATATATAGGCCAAAGTTTTGAGTTTGACAGTATTTTATCTGCAAAATTTAAAAACTGATTTCTTTGTATTTTTGCTCTTTCCATTTCATATTCCTGCCATTCATGAACCTTTGAAATTACAGTTCTTGCAACAATGCAGATAATACAAATAGGGTAAACAAGCAGATACAAATCAAGCAAATTGTCACCCGATAAATCACCTTTAAAAACCTGTACTGTAAAAACAATAACTTCAATTACCCAAAGATACATTGCAGACATTGAAATAATCGCCATCAAAGGCGGTATTTTCTTTAATGGCCTGACTCTCAGATAAAAGTACCCTGCAATACCGATTGTAAAAATAAAAATAATTGTGGGTGCCGCTTCGGAAAAAATCGGTGTGTGCATTTCCAGATTTTTTAGCTGTACGCTCCAGTCGGAACCTGTAACATATTTTCCTTCTGTAAGGTACAAAAATTCCAATATCAATCCATACCATATAGCTACCTGATCAAATTTTATAAAAGGTTTTAAAAGCTTCTTATTTGCCTCCAGATACAAAAGTAAAATATGATACCCCGTCAGTACTATCGGATACACAAATATTAAAGATACAAATAAACTCCAAATAATTGATTCCTGTGAAAATTCGGGTAAACTAAGCCTACCCAAACCGTAACCATATGGTCTTAAAGACTCAGCCAACTGATACATTACAAAAATTATCAGTGCTATTATGTAGCTTATACCCATGCTTGATATTAACGAAATTCTAAAAAGATATTTTTTCATATATCTATAACCTTTCTGTTATTACAGCCTATATAGTACCTTGCAATTAATCGCATCTTCCTATAATTGTTCCGCCTCCAAGTACGAGTCCGCTCTCATCATAAAGTACAACAGCCTGTCCCGGTGTGATTGCTCTTACCTTTTCATCAAAGTCGATCCTTATCCTGTCTTCTCCGAGTACCTTAATTGTGCAGTGTTCACCCTTATGTGAATATCTTATCTTTCCTATAGCTCTCATGCCGTCATAAAACTTCTCAACCGCCATGGCATTGAGATTGTCGGCTTCCAGACTGTATCCGAAAACATCATCATTTTCGCCTATTACAACTTCATTTGTCTCAGGTCTTATCTCGGTAACAAAGATAGGATGTCCAAGCGCTATACCAAGTCCTTTTCTCTGTCCGATTGTATAGTGAAGTATTCCCTTATGCTTTCCAAGAATCTCTCCGTCAGCTGTCACAAAGTTTCCCTCAGGCATCTTTTTTCCTATTTCACTTTCTACAAATGAGGCATAGTCATTGTCTGAAACAAAGCAAATCTCCTGACTGTCGGGCTTATTTGCCACTCTGAGATTGAACTTTTTTGCAATCTCTCTTATCTCATCCTTTTCATAATCTCCCACCGGCATCAATGTTCTTGAAAGCTGCTCCTGTGTTAGATTATAAAGTGCATAGGTCTGATCCTTGGCACTTGTTTTTGATGTTCTTAGTGCATATCTTCCGTTTTCAAGCTTTTCTATTCTTGCATAATGCCCTGTAGCAATATAATCCGCCCCAAGCATCATACTTCTCTCTAAAAGAGATTCCCATTTTACATATCTGTTGCAGGCTATACATGGATTAGGTGTCCTTGCCTGCACATATTCATTTACAAAATAATCTATTACCTTATCTTTAAATTCGTCTCTGAAATTCATTACATAATAAGGTATGCCGATATCTCTTGCCACCCTTCTGGCATCATCCACCGCTGAAAGTCCGCAACAACCTCCGCTGCCTGACATATCCTCTTCATCTTCACTTTGCCATATCTGCATAGTCACACCTGTGACATCATATCCGGCTTCTTTTAAAAGATAGGCTGCCACTGAAGAGTCCACTCCACCCGACATACCTACCACTACTTTTTTCTTTTCCATATATTCTCCATTTTTTAGAATTCCATGACAGACAGTATATCATATACTTAATTGATTTGTATTAATATACTATAAAGTTTTCGGATCAAGACAATGCCAAATCTCTGACCATATTTCTTTTTCATATATCCTGTCAATATCTTCTTTTGTATATAAGTGATCTGCTGCGCCGGCGAAAATATCATCCGGAAACAGTTTAAAATACTCATGTAAAAAATTCAAATACATAAAAGCTCTGTCTCCGTACCCTTCAATATATATATATCTATAGTAGTCTGTCTTTTGTCCGGAAGAATCTTCTACCGTACAGTAATACGAATACTTCCTTTTTATTATATCAATATACATAACTGCCCATGAAGAAGCGTCATCCAAATACCATCTTCCATCATCATCGTAACCGGGTTTATTTATGGAAAACGTATAATAATCACCATAATCACTCAAAAATTCATTGGTAAATCCTCGCGACATCAGTATGTTTACAATATCTTTTATATCTCTACAGCAATTATCACCTTTTCTTCTTAAAATTTGTACATCTCCTGCCATTCTACCGACTTAAAATTGCTCCTCTCTCTTTCTTTAAATATCCATTTTTCATTTTTATCCTTATTATTAAATATTTCATCAATCTGTGCTTTTGTAAAGAAACAACCGTTATCAATATAGAAAATATCTTCCGGAAACTTATTTAAATAGTTATGTACTATTTCAAGCACCTGCATCTCTTTTCCGATAAGATCTGTAATCCTAAAATACGTTTCAAAGCTCATCTGCATTATTTCATCTGTAGGGATATCTATCATCTGAGTGTTACAGTATATTTCAATCACCTTGTCATCGTCATAATAAAAATAATCGTCTCTATTAAATTTTGTATATAATATATTATAACTGTCTCTTTTAACGATAACTGTATTCCTTCTCATTGTTCCCAATATTTGTGCCATTCTGTAAGGAATACCCTGCTTTGATTGAAGTCTTTTTCCGATTATTCTTCCCTCATATCTAAGCTCGACACCTTCTGTAATATTTTTAGAGTACAATGTCTTTAGCATACCTTTAGTAAAAGCCCCGATTGTCGTAAGACATATATTTATATAATAATCCATACTTCCTATACTGTATGGTGATTTATAAATCCAATTCTTATCAGGCTTTCCGTTATAAATACTGTCTATCATCGCTTTATTATAGTATCTTCCATTGTCCACATAAAATATATCATTTGGATTCTCCTCTAAATATCTGTGCAACAATTCAAGAATAATCAGTTCTTTCCCATATATATTTGAAAAACGATAATATGTCTCAAGCCCCAGTTCCTTTGCTCTTTCGGTCGGTATTTCAAGATTCCTTTCATAGCTGTACACCTCTATCATATGCTCCGCATCATTAAAGAACAAAATATCATTCTCCTCTTTCATATATGATATACTGTACACATATTTATCAAAGGAAAATTTCATACTGTAGCCCATATCTATAAGAATAATATATACCGTATATGCTGTCTGTATCTTATTAACACCGACTTTCCCCAGTATTCTACCTTCAAATCTCATAATCACCTCTATATCATTGCTCTAGAATCGGTATATCACCTCTTCTTAAATTATAGGATTTTTATACAATACTCATATTATACTTGTCAATTCAAATTCAATCATTTACTATTTTATTGTTAATATTATTTATACTGTATGGCAGAAACACTCTGCCATACCTTTAATAAAGAACAGGAGTACTATGATATATATGGACAACGCCTCTACCACTGTGGTAGATAAGGAGGCTTTTGATATAGCAAAAAAATATTTGTTTGAAAACTATGCAAATCCTTCATCAAGCTATTCTATGGCAAATGATGTAAAGGCCGATATGGAAGATGCCAGAGAGATGATAGCAGATATCCTCGGTGCAAGATATAATGAGATTTATTTCACCTCAGGCGGCAGTGAATCAAATAACTGGGCAATTCTAAAGTCCTGTGAACTTACGGAAAATAAGGGAAAGCATATCATCAGTTCAAAGATTGAGCATCACTCTGTACTGCATACGCTCTCTTACCTTGAAAAAAAAGGATATGAAGTCACTTATCTAAGTACTGATGAAAAAGGGCTTATTGATATAAATGAGCTTAGGTCAGCTATAAGAGAAGATACAGTCCTTATAAGCATAATGTTTGCAAACAATGAAATAGGCACTATAGAGCCTATTAAAGAAATCGGAAAGCTTGCCCATGAGCACAATATCTTATTCCACACCGATGCTGTACAGGCTGTAGGACACCTTCCTATTGATGTAAATGAGCTGAATATTGATTTACTCAGTGCAAGCGGACATAAATTCCACTCACCGAAGGGTGTCGGATTCTTATATATACGAAGCGGTATTAAGCTTACATCTTTAATACATGGCGGCAGTCAGGAAAGAAATCGCAGAGCGGGTACACAAAACACCTTCGGTATAATCGCAATGGCAAATGCTTTGAAAAATTCCTATGAAACTTTGGATAAAGACAGTTTATATGTAAAATCTCTAAGAGATAAGTTATTTTCTTTGATACTTGAAAATATAGAAGGCTCTCATATAAATGGGGATATAAATAACAGACTTTTTAACAATATAAATATCTACTTTGAAAATATAAGCGGTGAACTGCTCCTGATTTTATTAAATCAAAACGGTGTATGTGCATCTCTTGGCTCAGCATGTACCACCGGCAGTATAGACCCTTCTCATGTAATTATGGCAATTTCAAATGATAAAAAAAGAGCCTCATCCTCCTTGCGACTTACATTAAGCAAGTACAATACGGAAGATGAGGTCAATAAAGCCTTTGAAATATTAAAAAAATGTATAGAAAAGCTTAGGATCTAGATTTTAAATGTATAATCCTGTGATTTGAACTCAACTCACAGGATTATATTATAAAATATTATTTGTTTTCACAAACCTCTTTCACTGTCTTTATAAGTCTTTCCATCAAGTTTACTCTGTTTAAAACAGTAATAAGATAGTATCCGTCCACCAGATCATAGATTTCATTTGCTATCTCTTTTGACATTGAAAGTGCGATTTCTTCCGCTTCTTCTCTTTCCTTGCCGATATACTTTTCCACTATATCATCGGTAATATATATGCCGTTTACTTCACTTTGCATATATCTCGCATTTCTCTCACTTACTATAGGAATAATTCCGCCCATTATCTTAACATCCAGATTTTCTCTGGCCTCTTTTAGATTATCAATGGCTCTCTGTGTCAAAACCGGCTGAGTAAAGAGTACCTTTACACCGTTTTCCTGTTTTCTTTTAGCTTTTCTAAGTTCCGCACTGAAGTTCTTGGCATTTACATTTAATGCACCGCAGATATTCATAGGACTTTCAAAAACTTCATCATTCAAAGATTTGATAAAGTTTGCAAACTTCACTGAATTAAACTCAAATACCGATCTTATCTCATCTCTTTGGGCGTTCGGTATCGGATCTCCTGTGATTACAAGTACATTGTCAACTCCCATTGCACTTGCACCAAGCAATAGGCCCTTAGCAGCATTTACATTTCTGTCTCTG
This sequence comes from Lachnoanaerobaculum gingivalis, assembly GCF_003862475.1. Taxonomy (GTDB): domain Bacteria; phylum Bacillota; class Clostridia; order Lachnospirales; family Lachnospiraceae; genus Lachnoanaerobaculum; species Lachnoanaerobaculum gingivalis. The sequence continues at coordinate 215,369 of NZ_RRCO01000001.1, forward strand.
CAAGTCATATGCGGAAGCACATCAAAGTCAAGTTCATTTCTTACTTTGCAAGCAAGCAAACAACTGTCCATTCTAGCTCTTGCTATAGGATTATCCGCTATAGTTACTATATCCGCACCTGCCGACTTTAATTTTGCTGCATTGTCCATAAACTTGGCAATATTGGTATCTATCGGTGAGTCAAGTTCTACGGCTATAGGCTTTTGTCCGGATATAAGCTTTTGCTCAAATCTGTTTAACCTTATTTTCTGTGAGATATTCTTTTCTTTCTTTACGGATTTTCTCGGCTTTATAAGCATTCCGCTCATACTCTTTTTTAGAAGCTCTATATGTTTCGGAGTTGTTCCGCAACATCCTCCAACCACATTTACACCCATATCAAGGATATCTTCTATCTGAGCCGCAAAATAATTTGCCAATGATCCGTAGTATATTTTATTGTCTCTTACTATAGGATATCCGGCATTCGGCATAGCTGCAAGGTATAATCCTTCGGTATCCACATCCTTTAAAAGCTTTGCCATATGATTTGCGCCTGAAACACAGTTAAGTCCCACTCCGTCAAAGAAACCGGACTCACAGATTTCTTTAAACATTGTTTTATAATAATATCCTTCACTTGAATAACCGTCAGGCATTACTGCAAATGATGCTGTTATAAAAGCTTCCGGTGATTTTTCCTTAATATACTCACCTATAGCTTTCAAACCGATGGTACTGTTTCTTGTCTCGAAGTAAAAGTTATTTATCCCTTTTTCAAGGAAAATATCCGCAATGATCTTGTATTCCTCAAATGCCGCACTGTTACTGTCGGCATTTATTGACGCCATATCCGCAAATACATATGCTCTGGATTTTGCAACCTCAAGCGCTATGTCTATACCTGCAACTATTACCTTTTTTTGCAGCTCTCTGTCACCTGAGAATGCATCTATACCTGTGGAAAAGGTATTTGTGAGTATCGCCTTTGCTCCCGCTTCGATATATTCATTATGAATACCCTTTATAAGCTCAGGATTTTTTATATTTGCAAGTTCGCATCCTATACCGTCATCTGTAAGTTCATCATAGTATGTTCCCATTGCTCCGTCAAAGAGCAATACATTGTTCTTTAAATAATCTCTAATATTTTCCATAATTTATCATCCTAAAACTGTCTTTGCAATGTCAACCGAACTTCTGGCATCAGGTGCATAGAAATCCGCCCCCATCTCGTCGGCATACTCCTTTGTAAGTACGGCACCGCCTACCCATACTTTACAATCATTTGATACTTTTCTAATCTCTTCAATAGTCTTTTTCATTGCAGGTAATGTGGTGGTCATAAGTGCCGAAAGTCCTACAAGCTTTACATCCTCTCTTATAACCGTATCCACAACCCTTTGAATATCCACATCTCTTCCAAGGTCTATCATTCTATAACCGTAGTTTTCAAGTATTACCTTGACTATATTTTTCCCGATATCATGTATATCGCCCTTTACGGTACATACAACTATCTTACCCTTGCTGACATTGTGCTCACCCTTGTTTGCTATCCTTTCTTTGATAAGCTCAAAGGCGGAGCTTGCGGCATTGGCGGCATTTATAAGCTGTGGAAGGAATATTACCTGCTTTTCATATAAATCTCCCACCGTATCAAGTGCCGGTATAAGGTATTCATTTATTATTTCAAGCTCTCCTTTTGTCTCCAAAAGCTTCTTTGCATTATTGTAGGTCTCTTCCTTAAGTCCTTTTAATATTGCATCCTGCACAACTTCTTTTGTAACTTCTCCATTGTCCGATACCGTTACCACCTTGGTTTCAGCCTTTACAGTCGCAAATCTCTCAATATATTTTACGGAGTCCTTGTCCTCGCCTGAAAGCACCTTGAATGAATATATTGCATTCATAATGCCTTCAATATTCGGATTTACTATGGGCAAATCAAGACCTGCATACATTGCCTGTATAAGGAAGTTCTCCGTAATATGGCTTCTTGCAGGAAGTCCGAAAGAAATATTGCTGACACCGAGGGTTGTGTGAAGTCCAAGCTCCTTTGTTACCCTTCTTACAGCCTCAAGAGTTTCTTTTGCCTGATCCTGCTGTGCGGAAACAGTTAGTGTAAGACAGTCAATTATAACATCTTCTTTCTTTAAGCCGTACTCAAGTGCCTTATCCAGTATATGTTTTGCATTGTCAAATCTTTCCTGTGCTGTTGTAGGTATACCGTTCTCATTTAGAGCCAGTCCTATAACTGCCGCACCGTATTTTTTAACAATAGGAAGTATAAGATCAAGTCTTTCATCCTCGGCATTTACGGAGTTTACTATCGCTCTACCGTTGTATACACGAAGTCCGGCTTCTATTGCCTCAGGGTTTGATGAATCTATCTGTAACGGAATATTAACTACCGACTGTACCGCCTTTACTGCCTCTATCATAAGTGCAACTTCATCACCGCCCGGAACACCTACATTTATATCAAGTATATCCGCACCTGATTCCTCTTCCTCTATTGCAACCTTACATATATACTCCATCTCATGGTTTAAGAGTGCTTCCTGGAACCTTTTCTTTCCGGTAGGATTTAATCTCTCACCTACAACTCTTACGCCGTTTAGCTCCACCATCTCATTTCCGGAGCATATACCTGTCTTTGCCTTTGCGGACTTTATCTCGGAAAACTCTCTTTTTTCAAACTCCGCTTTTAACTCACTGATGAATTCCGGTGATGTACCGCAGCATCCTCCTGCGTACTCTATTCCTATTTCTCCAAATTCCGCCATCAGCTTTGCAAAATCTGTTGCAAGCAGATCGTATTCACCTGTTGAAGGATTTGGAAGCCCTGCATTAGGCTTTATTATAATAGGCAGATTAGTCCATTCTTTAAGTTTTTTTGCAAGCGGCAGTATTTCTTTCGGTCCAAGTGAACAGTTAAAACCTATCGCATCCACTCCAAGTCCCTCAAGTGTTACCGCCATAGATTCTATCTTTGTTCCGGTAAAGGTTCTTCCTGTGGTCTCATATGTCATTGTTACCCATACAGGTAGCTTTGTATTTTCTTTTGCCGCAAGTACACCCGCTCTTACATCATAAAGATCTGTAAATGTCTCAAATATGATAGCATCGGCCCCATATTTTTCACCTGCAACTACCATTTCTTTATAAATTTCGTAGGCGTCCTCAAATCTCAGTACGCCAAGCGGCTCCAAAAGCTCTCCTATAGGTCCGATATCAAGAGCTATCTTTACATCTTTTTTACTCTCCGCTATTGCTTCCTTTGCGGACTGAATTGCAGTCTTTACGGCCGTATCCACATCTATCTTGCAACCTTCAAGCTTATGCGCATTTGCCCCGAATGTATTTGTATATATTACATTACTTCCTGATTCTATATATTTTAAATGTATATTTTTAACTATATCAGGATTGTCAAATCCGAAAACCTCAGGATGTTCTCCGGCCTTCATACCGGCAGCCTGAAGCATTGTTCCCATTGCACCGTCAAGTATCAATAATTTATGCATAACATCTGACTCCTATCTTTCTATATCTGCAGGATTTTAAAAGATTACATCCTGCGCAGGTCTTTTTTAGTGTCTCCAATTTTTGATCGCTGACTCCTATTATGGCGGTTACCGACTTTCTCGGTAACATTATTCCGCTGTCACTGACATTTACTCCTATTCTTCTTGTCGCATTGACCAAATTTACAAACTGTCTCTGTATGGTTATAGGCAGATCACCGTAACCCGGTGAAAATCTGAATGTCAGATAATTGTTTTCCTTTAAATACTGCTCTCTAAAGCCTGCTTCTATGCTGTCACAAACAGCTTCTATAAGTGTCGAACCGCATGAGTCCATAATAAGTGCATTTGCTACATTCTTAAGTTCTTCTTTTCTTATAGCATTGTCAACTCCGACTCCTATTGTTGCCGCCATTAAAATAAGCTTATGGCAATCTTTTATATGCTTTTTTATACTGTTTCCCACAAAAAAGTCAAGCTCTGCCGGAAATTCTCCCTTGTTTTCAAGATCCCACTCTCTGAAAACAAAGTTCGGCTTTGCAACGGCATTTATTTTATCCATGCATTCAAGCACCTGTGCATGCAGGTTTTCATCTATTTCTTTACCATTGTGTTGAAGATACCTAAGTACCTCCGACTCATCTTCCGGTGTAAGTTTTACATCTATATTAAACATTTCTCTTCTTCCTAACATATATATTAAAAGTCTGTCGACTTGTTTCGTTTTACTATAGTAAGATAATTTATAAAAAAAGTAAAGTTTTACATTATACATATAGCTTATAACTGGTTATGCCTGATACATGTTATATACTCTCTTATGTAAGAAAATTTTAAGTGGCATTTTTATTTATATATGTTAGAATATCATATGTAAATTCTGTATTTACTTATGATTTGGGGATGTACCGGTTTCGACAGGGAACATGCAGCTGGTGAAGCTATTCGTATGCAATGCGTTAAATGGCAAAATTAAATATAAACGCTGAAGAAAATTTAGCATACGCTGCCTAAGGCAGTTGCAGACCTATAAGCACTCACACTTATAGAATCTGTATCGACTTATGTGAGAAACCTTATATACAAAGCTTTGAGTATATAGATGTATCATGAAGCTACTCTCTACTATAGTTTGTTGTTTGACTATCTTAGAGGGGAATTTTGACAAGCAACTATAATAGTAGAAGAACAGGGAATTGTTTTTTGGACACGGGTTCAACTCCCGTCATCTCCATCTTAAAAGTCTTGATTTTCAAGGCTTTTTTTATTTCACTATATTTGTAATCGAACTTTTGTTTGCATTTTAATCGAACATATGTTAGGATAGTAGTAGAATTATATCTAAAATACAAAGGAGATTCGATGGATACATTAACACAAAAACAGGAAGAAATATATAATGTTATCAAGGATTCTATCTTAAGTAAGGGATATCCGCCATCTGTTCGTGAAATCGGAGAGCTTGTGGGACTGAAGTCTACATCTTCGGTGCATGCCCATTTAAATACTCTTGAGAAGAAGGGCTTTATAAGAAAGGACCCTACTAAGCCGAGAACCATAGAAATTACAGATGATACTTTCAATCTGACACGTAGAGAAGTGGTCAATGTACCTATGGTAGGCACTGTTGCCGCAGGTATGCCTATACTGGCGACAGAAAATATTACGGACTATTTCCCGATTCCAAGCGAATTTCTGCCAAATACGGATATATTTATGCTAAGAGTCAAGGGGGAATCGATGATTAATGTCGGTATACATGATGGCGATCAGATTATTGTGTCCAAGCAAAATATGGCAAAAAATGGCGATATTATTGTAGCATTGGTCGAAGATTCAGCTACAGTAAAGACATTCTATAAAGAGAAAAATTTCTATCGTCTCCAGCCTGAGAACGATTCCATGGAGCCCATTTTGGTAAAAGAGGTCACCATTCTCGGAAAGGTTATCGGATTGTTTAGATTTATGTAAAAAAGGGTTGCTACATTGTAGCAACCCTAAAAATATTAAGTTCAGATTATCTTGCGCCTGCTTCTTTAACCTTAGCAGCCTTACCGACTCTGTCACGAAGATAATATAATTTAGCTCTTCTAACTTTACCTTTTCTTACAACTTCTACTCTGTCAACAGATGGAGAGTGTAATGGCCATGTCTTCTCAACACCGATACCGTTTGAGTTCTTTCTAACTGTGAAAGTCTCTCTTGCACCACCGTTTTGTCTCTTGAGAACTGTACCCTCAAAAATCTGGATTCTCTCTCTGTTACCCTCACGGATCTTGTTGTGTACTCTTACTGTATCACCTACAGCAAAATCATCAACACTTGCCTTAAGCTGCTCTGCCTCAATACTTCTTATTAAATCGTTCATGTGAAACCTCCTATTATTTTGATGTTCTTAAAATTTCTTCCAGAGGACCATCGCCTTATTCACAACTACAGTATTGTATCATATGTTCTCTTGCAAAGCAATAGGTATTCTCTCTCAAATGTTTTTAAATAATCATCGGTTTCCGTTATTACATTATTCTTTATAAAACTTTACAATTATATTTATAGTATTTACTATATCATAATTTTTTGTTAGAATCTTCTCGAATTTAACAAAATGGTACATGTATGTTTGATTTCTCTAACAAACTTACATGTAAAAATACCATTATCTTGAAAGGAGTATTTTTATGAGTAGTTTACAAAGTAAAAATATTGTCACATGTATAATTTTATCTATAGTAACATGTGGTTTCTACAGTCTTTATTGGCTTTATTGTATCGTAACAGATATCAATACTATTTCAGAAGATCCTAATGCAATGTCACCTGTACTTGTTATTATTCTTAGTATTGTTACTTGCGGACTCTACTTCTTATACTGGGTGTATAAGTCAGGTAGCCTTTTGGATCAGAAGATGGTAGAGACAGGAAGAACAGCGGAAAGTCGTCCTATTCTTTATGTTGTACTTGCATTCTTCGGTCTTTCAATTGTAACATATGCTTTAATGCAGGATACTATCAATAAGCTTGCAGAAAATGATATGAACAAACCTTCATTCTAATATGCAAGACAGAATTAAAAGAGTAATAAAAAATACCATTGCAATTTCTTGCCTTGGTATTTTTTTATATATACTGTATTTTATTCATATTCGTATCCCATGCGCATTTAAGGCTATAACTCATTTGGATTGTCCAAGCTGTGGGGTCAGCAGAATGTGTGTATCACTTTCTCATGGTGATATAAGATCTGCTTTTTACTATAATCAGATACTTGTATTTCTTTTTCCTTTAATCGTAATCTACTATATTTTTTATCAGTTACGATATATAAAAACCGGTCAAAGAAAAATAAGTAAATTAGAAAACAATATCATGATTGTAATAATTGTTATATTATTAATATATGGAGTAATAAGGAATTTGCCTTTTTATCCGTACAGGCTACCATAAAAAGTCGGGAAAACCCCGACTTTTTTATATTTCACCATCTCTGAATTTATGAATCATCTCATGTCCCACGCTTATATGGAAAGACAGCACAGGTACATCTTCTCTTTCAAACCACCTTGCTTCAGATAATTCTTCTTCCTGCAATGTGATAGTGTCATCCCCGTCCAAATCCGCAATAAATGCAAGCATAATGGTATCTGAAAATGACCATGGTTGTGATTTATAAGGTCTGATATTTTTTACATTAAGTCCGACCTCTTCTTTTACCTCTCTGGCAACGGCTTCTTCAAGCGTCTCTCCGACTTCTACAAATCCTGCTACCAGCGCATAATATTTATAAGTGCCTTTAGCATTCTTTGTTAGAAGCAGTTTATTTCCGTTTCTGACAGCCACTATAACTGCAGGAGATATCTTAGGGTATTCTATATTTTTACACTTCGGGCAAATCAATGCTCTTTCAGTGGTGGATTTTTCAGTCTTTGTACCGCAGTATCCGCAATATTTTCTGCTCTGCATCCATCTATAGACCTGTGATGCACTTACACTTGCAAATGCCTGATAACCGGGCTCAAACTCACGTAAAGCCTGTATTCCCTCCATATAGAATCCGCCAAACTCCGGAATACTTATATCATCTACCAGATAAAATTCCTCATCATCTACTGCATTCACATAATAGGATTTTTCATATATATTTTCATCCTCTTCTTCCAAATCTTCAAATCTCGGAATACTCAATGCTCCTGTCAGTGCATCCTTTATAAGCATTATCTTATTGTACTCAAAATGCAAAACAAATGATTTTTTATTGTTTTCCTTTGTTGCTTTCTTTCTCCTATATTCAGGATAAAATACTTTCGGATATATTTCCTGTATCATACTACTCTTTCTTTTACTGTTTAAATCTATAACTCCTGATAATTATACTTTTGTAACAGCTCGTATCTCATATCCCATAGCTTCTGTGAAAGATCCACATATGTTTCATGAGGATATGCAAGTCTCTTTGACTCATCCCAAAGGGTATCAAGCTCTTTTTTACAAAATTCTCTTATTTCCATTACTGAAGGAGATTTGTATACACATTCTCCATTTTTAAATATCGGTACCAAAAGTTCCTTAGTCTCAAATGAGCCTGCATTAAGCTTTGTTCTCTTCCATGTCTCAACCGGATCAAAGAGCATAAGTGACTCGTCTGTAGACAGATTCTCCTCTTCCAAACATATATAGTCTGCTATTATCTTGCCGGTCTTTTTATTGTAAATTCTATATATTTTTTTATTTCCCGGATTTGTTATCTTCTCTGCATTCTCGGACAGTTTTATCTTAGGTATAAACTCTCCTGTTTCCTCATTCATAACAGCCGCAAGTTTATATACTCCTCCAAATGCCGGACAATCTTTTGATGTAATAAGGTTTGTACCTACTCCCCATCTGTTGATTGTGGCGCCCTGTAATTTCAATGATGATATAATATTCTCATCCAAATCGTTTGAAGCCGATATGATTGCATCCTCAAAACCTGCTTCATCAAGCATCTCCTTGGCCCTCTTTGAAAGATATGCAAGGTCACCGCTGTCAAGTCTGATACCGTAGTTCTTTAAAGGTATACCGGCAGCTCTCATCTCCTTAAATACAGTGATAGCATTCGGCACACCTGATTTTAGGGTGTCATATGTATCTACCAAAAGTGTACAGGCTGTCGGGAATGTCTTTGCATAGGTTCTGAATGCCGACAGTTCATCAGGGAAACTCATTATCCAGCTGTGAGCATGTGTTCCAAGTATAGGTACGTCAAACATTCTTCCGCAGAGTACATTACTTGTTCCTACACAACCTCCTATCACAGCCGCTCTTGCTCCGTAGATACCTGCATCAGGTCCCTGTGCCCTTCTAAGTCCGAACTCCATCACTCCGTCACCATCTGCGGCCAACACCACTCTTGCAGCCTTTGTCGCTATAAGTGACTGATGGTTTATAATATTTAAAAGTGCAGTCTCAATAAGCTGTGCCTGCATTATCGGCGCAATTACTTTTACAAGCGGTTCTCTTGGGAATATAACGCTTCCCTCAGGTATAGCATATATATCTCCTGTAAATTTAAAATCTCTAAGATACTCCAAGAAATCATCTCTAAAAAGCTTAGTCTTTCTTAGATATTCAATATCATCATTGTCAAAATGTAAATTTTTAATATAATCTATTACCTGATCAAGTCCTGCACAGATGGCATATCCGTTTTTATTCGGATTTGATCTGTAAAACATATCAAAAATAACAGTTTCGTTTACACTATTTTCCAAATGGTATCCCTGCATCATTGTAAGTTCATACAAGTCAGTCAATAATGTCAAATTTCTTTTATCCATTCTCTTATTCCATCCTTTTTCCGGCAACTACTACACAAGCCATTTCTATATCAATCTATGCTTTATTCAATATATTGTCAAGCTAATTAATTTTAATCTAAGACAAATCAATTATTTTCGTTAAATAATATAAGTCCGCCCTTACGTTTATACCCTGTATTCCACAACTCTTTAAAGTCAAACCATCTGTAACTTCCATAGCTTACAACTTTAACCATAAATTTTTCGCCGTCTTCCTCATAGCCTGTAAGTAAGAACCAATGCCACACAAAACTTTTAAATTTGGGGTTTTTATGCATAAGTACAAGCATCGGTATCGGCATTTTCTTATCTATTTGGTCTTTTACAACTTTTATGGCATCCTCTATAGAATTGTCACCTAAAAATTCTGATAAACTTATACTCTGTTCATCAATATCTTCCAAGAAGTCACTTATTCCGTCAACATAGATTTCAAGTCTGTCTATGCCTGTCCACCTCGGCCTTAGATATGGCTTTACATCATTTGAAAAATCCACATAATCAAGTGAGTTCACATTCTCTACATCATATGGGTAAAGCTTATCTTTTCCAAGATATTTTCTCATGTAAACAAAACTGTCACAGGCTGTTACGCAGGCACATCCGCCTTTATTCATCCACAAATTTTTGAAATCTTCCTGATTCCATCCGTATTTTCCGTCAATGTAAAAATAATCCAATTCTTTTTTCATATTCTCTCTAAAATTTTAGAGCAATATAATACAACAGTACTACATTGCTCCAACTAAAAATTTATAAATCTTCTTCACCAAGCAGGTCTTCAAACTCTTCCTCATCAAGAAGCTCGTCAAAAGCATCTGCAACTATCTCATATTCTTCATCCGTCTCTATATTGGTAAGCTCTGGCTGTCCGTCTTCGGTCTCGGAGTATCTGTAAAGATATACAACTCCCTCATCATTGTCGTCCTCAGGCATTACTGCAATATACTCTCTGTCTCCGGCACTGAAAATATTGAGTACAACACATTCAAGTACAGTATCGTCCTCAAGTGTTATATAAACTGATACATTACCTTCTTCCACTATACCGTTTTCAAATAAATTCTTATCGTCCATAGTTCTCCTTTATCTTACTTGACTGTTAAGGAAGTTTAAAACTTCCTGTTTATCATTTCTTAATTGATTTTTTAATTCCTCAAGACTACCGAATTTCATCTCAGGTCTTATATATTTATAAAGATATACCTCTATTTCTCTGCCGTAAAGATTTGCTTCAAAGTTATACAGGTATGTCTCGACTCTTGAAATATGATTTTTTTTATCATTTTCAATACTTGGATTTGACCCGACATTTGTAAGTCCGAGATAAAGAGTATCATCGTCACCGATTCTTACTCTGGATGCATAAACTCCGTATTTTGGCAGATGCTTCTCATTTGAAGGAAATAAATTTAAAGTAGGGAAACCTATAGTAGCTCCTATCTTATTCCCTTCCTCGACAACACCGCTTATAGAGTATATACCTCCAAGAAGCTTATTGGCTTCTTCCATATCCCCTTCATCAAGTTTTGTCCTGATAAGTGTTGAACTGATATCATTATGAAAATCATCCTTTTCCTTTTCAATTATCTTTACATCAAAGCCCAAAGTCTTTGACAATCTGTTTAGCAGTTCAATATTCCCGCTCTTTTTATAACCGAATGCCGCATCGTCTCCTGCAACGATTTCAGCCATGCCAAGTTTCTTAATAAGAATATCTGTCAAAAACTCCTCTCCTGTAAGCTTTGCAATATCCATATCGAAAGGGTATTCTATATAATAATCAATTCCCAGTTCTTCCAACTTTTTTCGTCTTTCCACATTTGTAAATATCTGTGTGGTATGCTTATTTCTTACTATATTTGACGGAAGAGTTCTAAAAGAAAATACAACAGTCTTTAAGCCCTTTTTATTCGCTTCTTCTTTCAAAGTTCTGAATAACTTTCTGTGTCCCCTATGCTCACCGTCAAACTTTCCTATAACAACAGCGGTTTTATCTGTTATCTTTATGTCTGTAGTATTTATAAATGTAATCACATTATCACCTATCTATAAAAACATCTTGAATGGCTTTAATTCATCCGATTCTTTTTTATATATTGCAATAAATATGTCATTAGAATCATAGACTCTATATAAGTCACTGTCTTCAAAATCTTTTTCAAATTTTAATTTATTTCCGTTATGCAGATATTTATCAAAGTCAGGGGAGGTATTTATTTTGGGCAGGAAGGAAAAATATTCTTCCACGCTCATTATCCTTTTATCTATACTATCTCTCTCTGATTCCAGTTGTTTCAGGGTAACAGCCCCCTCTATATCAAATCTGTCAACTCTCGTTCTGACAAGAGACTCCATACAACCGCCTACCGAAAGTTTTTCTCCTATATCATGGCATAATGTTCTGATATAAGTTCCCTTAGATACTTTGGCCCTAAACTTTACTCTCGGCAAATCAATATCGATTATATCGATATTGAAAATTTCAACTTTTCTCGGTTCTCTCTTTACTTCCTTGCCCTCTCTTGCCAAATCCACAAGCTTTTTTCCGCCTACTTTTAATGCCGAATACATAGGTGGAAGCTGCATATACTCTCCAAGAAATGAATTTATTACTTCTTTAACTTCATCCTCGGTCAAATGTGAAGTGTCTTTTTTTTCGGAAATTTCTCCTGAAGTATCCTGTGTATCTGTTGACACTCCTAAAAGCAGTACCGCCTCGTATTCTTTTGACTTATCGGTCAACATATCCGACAATACAGTAGCATTACCTAACAATACCGGAAGCGCACCGACAGCATCCGGGTCCAATGTTCCCGAATGCCCGATTTTCTTTTGCTTAAGAATTCCTCTCATTTTTGCTACAACATCATGAGATGTAAATCCTTTTTCTTTGAATATATTTATTATTCCGTTATAAGCATTCTTAGCCATTCAATTCTTTCTCAATCATAGGCAATAGTGTGTTTTTTAAAATTTCGTCAGCCTTGCCGTGCACTGTAGCGCCTGCGGCTCTGATATGACCACCGCCGCCAAGTGTGGCCGCAATGCTGCTGACATTTTTATTTATAGAACGCAAACTTACTTTGTATTCATCTTTAGCGGTCTCATACATAAATAATGCGATTTCCACACCGTCTATATTTCTCAGATTGTCTATGATTCCATCCATTTTCTTTTTATCTGAAATATACTTACTCCAGGTATCATAATCCAGAACCCCATAGCAACACTTGCCGTCAAATTCCAATTTTGCATTTGTAAGTACCAGTCCCAAAAGCTTGCTTGCATTAAAATCTTTTTTGAAATACGTATCATCTATGATTTTTGTGAAATCAAAACCTTTTGAAATCAGTTCTCCGGCTATATCCATGGTTTCCTTTGTGGTGGATTGGTATTTAAATACTCCGGAATCATGGACTATGCCTGTATATAAGCATTTTGCAGTCTCTACACTTACTTTATCACTATCCAGCAAAGTGTACAAGAGTTCACAGGTAGAACTTCTGAAATCTTCCACTATATTAAATTTTGCAAACTTTGTATTGGTGATATGATGGTCTATGCATATACTTTGTGCGGCACTCTCAAGCATTACACCTCTACTTCCAAGTCTTTCTCTGTCTGACGCATCTAAAGAAACAAGTAAGTCGGCCTCCATAAACGGGTCCTCACTTATCAGCTCAAACCCGTTCATAAATGAAAACTTCATTGAAGGCTTTTCAAGACATACCTTTACCTGCTTACCTTCAAAATTTTCTGTTATATAGTTATACAATCCCAAGGTGGAGCCTGTACAGTCTCCGTCAGGGCTTACATGACCTGTTATAGCTATACTTTTTGCATTTTCAATAAGCTCTATTAGTTTATTCATTGCCCTTCTCATCTTTTTTTATTACTTCGTCTATCAGCTTATCCATTTTCATACCGTAAGCCAATGACTCATCCAAAACAAATTTTAATTCAGGAGTATTTCTTAAGTTTAATCTTCTTGCAAGTTCTTTTCTTATAAATCCTGAAGAAGATTTAAGACCTTGTAATGTCTTCTTTGACTGCTCGTCATCACCCAATACACTGACATATATTGTTGCGTATTTCAGGTCTGTCGTAACTTCCGCATCTGTTACACTGGTCATGGGTGCGACTCTTGGGTCCTTTACATCACCTCTTATGATTTCAGATACGGTTTTCATTACCTCCGAGTTGATCATAGTAGACTTTAAACTGTTCTTTCTCATACATTCCTTTCTTTATTATGATCTCGGAACCTCTACCATAGCATATGCTTCTACCTGGTCAAATTCCTTAATATCATTGAACTTTTCAAATACAAGACCGCATTCATATCCTGTAGCAACTTCCTTAACATCATCTTTGAATCTCTTAAGTGATGCAAGATTTCCGTCAAAGATCTGCTCTCCGTCTCTTGTAATTCTTACTTTACAACCTCTTACAAACTTACCGTCAAGTACATAGCTTCCTGCAATATTTCCGACACCTGAAGCCTTAAAGATCTGTCTGATTTCAGCATGTCCGATAACCTTCTCCTCATAGATAGGCTCAAGCATACCCTTCATAGCGCTCTCGATATCTTCAATTGCCTGATAGATTACTCTGTAAAGTCTAAGGTCTACATTCTCTCTTTCAGCTGTAGCCTTTGCCATCTGATCCGGCTTCACATTAAATCCTATAATAATTGCATTACTTGCCGCCGCAAGTACAACATCACTCTCATTGATAGCACCTACACCGCCATGAATTACCTTTACGGCAACTTCTTCATTTGAAAGTTTTGTCAGTGACTGCTTTACAGCCTCTACCGAGCCTTGAACGTCAGCCTTTACAACTATAGGAAGTTCCTTGACATTTCCCGCCTTAATCTGACTGAACAGATCGTCCAGTGAAAGTTTAGCTTTTGTATCTTCGATAAGCTTATTCTTGCTCTCTGAGATAAATGTAGCCGCAAATGCCTTTGCTTCCTTATCGTTTTCTGTAGCTACAAATACTTCACCTGCATTCGGTACGCTGTCAAGTCCCAAAATCTCAACAGGTGTTGAAGGTCCTGCGGACTTTACCTTTACTCCCTTATCATTCATCATGGCACGAACCTTACCTGAACATGATCCTGCCGCTATGAAATCTCCTACATGAAGTGTACCCTTTTGAACAAGTATTCTCGCTACAGGTCCCTTACCCTTGTCAAGCTCAGCCTCTATTACAAGACCTCTTGCCTTTCTGTTAGGATTTGCCTTAAGCTCCTTTACTTCGGCTGTAAGTATTATCATCTCAAGAAGGTTTGAGATACCCTCTCCCGTCTTTGCAGATACAGGTACGAAAATTGTGGAACCGCCCCAATCTTCAGGTATAAGCTCATACTCTGAAAGTTCCTGCTTTACCTTGTCAATATTTGCGGCCGGTCTGTCTATCTTATTGATAGCAACTATTATTTCAACTCCTGCCGCCTTTGCATGGTTTATAGCCTCTACAGTCTGCGGCATTACACCGTCATCTGCAGCTACTACAAGTATTGCTATATCTGTAGCCTGTGCACCACGCATACGCATTGCTGTAAACGCCTCATGTCCCGGTGTATCAAGGAAAGTTATAGGCTCTCCGTTTATTTTTACCATATAGGCACCGATATGCTGTGTAATACCTCCGGCCTCTCTGCTTGTAACATTTGTTTTTCTTATAGCATCCAGAAGTGATGTTTTACCGTGATCAACATGGCCCATTACAACCACTACAGGCGGTCTTGGTACCAATGTCTCTTCCGGATCCTCAGCCTCCGCCAAAAGTTCGCCGATAACATCTACCTTCTCCTCCATAGTACAGATTACATCATACTCAAGAGCAATCTCTTCAGCCTGCTCGAAAGTAAGCTCAGTATTAAGTGTAACTATCTGACCTTTTAAGAAAAGCTTCTTTACAATTGTTGACGGCTGAAGCTTAAGCTTTGAAGCAAACTCCTTGATTGTAATTGTCTCAGGAATGATGATTTCTTTGATATCATCCTGTACCTCTTCAACCTTTTGCTTTACAGGCATTATGAACGGATGCTTGCTCACCTTGCCCTTTGCAGGACCGTCCTCGGTTCTGTGCTTCTTATCGTTCTTATTATTATTTTTGTAATTATTCTTATTAACTCTGTTGGAAGTTTTCTTGCCTAAACCGTCAAGTACAGGAACTCCTGCTGCGGAATCATTTTTCTTGAATCCCTGCTGCTTGTTGTTTCCGAAACTTCTGCCGGTATTCTCATCCTTGGAGAAATCTTTATTTCTGTCATTTCTGTTGTTTCTGTCATTTGCGCCTTGGAAGTTTTTATTGTCTTTTCCGGCAAAGTTTCTGTTTCTGTCGTTATTTCCGGCACCGTCTCTGCCCTTTGAGTTTCTGTCGTTCTTAAAGTTTCCCTTTTGATCCTTATCTTTGTTAAAAGGCTTTTTATCTCTGTTTTGAGGACGAGAATCCTTACCTCTTGCCTTATCTCTTTCTTCTCTTTCTTTGAAGATATTTCTTATAGGCTGAGCACTTTCCTTAGCCTTTTTAGCGGCTTCCATCTCCGCATAGACATTTCTCGGTTTAGCAGGCTCTACACTCTCCTGAACCTGTGCCATCTTCTCCTCTGTAACAACAGGTGTTTTACTCTCCACCTGTGCTACAGGCTCTTTTGCTGTAACAACTTCCTCTGTCTTTACAGTTTCAACCGACTTTTCTTCTTTCTTTATTTCTTTTGAAATGTCAGATTTTGAAACCTCGGTTTTCTTCTCTTCCGTAGCCTTCTTTTGAGGCTGCTTTATTGCTTCCACATCCTTTTTTGTATTCTTCTTAGGAGCTGCAGCTGATTTTGAACCCGACTTTTTTGCAGGCATCTGCTGTGCATTCTGCGGTCTGAATACTACAACCTTTTTCTTAGGTGCCTCCTCCTTCTTTGCTTCCAATACTTCCTGTGTGGTCTCTACCGTTCTGTTGTCTTTAATATTTTCTTTATTATTATTCACTACTTTATTTCCATCTATTTTATTGAATTTTTCTCTAAGCATTTTTTCTTCATCAGCTGATATATTTGACATGGCCACCTTTGATATACCCTTCTCCTTCAAATATGCTATCAACTCATTATTATTTTTGCCTATTTCTTTTGCCAGATCGTTTACTCTCAATTATCATTCCTCCGTGATTTTTAATATTGCATTTTTAAATCCGTCCTCAGTTAATGTTATTGATGATCTAAGCCCTTTGCCCAAAATCATTCCCAAATCTTCCTTTGTGGAATATATTAATATCGGAACATGATAAAATTTACATTTATCTTCAAATTTCTTCTTCGTGTTTTCAGATGCGTCCGTTGCTATTATTACCAGCCTCGCTTTACCGGATTTTATGCATTTTTCAACCGAAAACTCTCCCGACACCACTTTACCTGCTTTCATAGCAAGTCCGATTAAATTTAATATCCTATCTCTTGCCAAGTTCCGCCATCTCCTCACTAAGCTTTAATAAAACATCAGTATCAACATTCATCTTAAAGGCTCTGTTAAGTCCATTGGTCTTTATTGCTTTTTGCAGACAATCTATATTATTGCATATATAAGCACCTCTTCCGTTTGCTCTGCCGGTACTGTCTAAAAGCATTTCTCCTTCAGGTGTCCTTACTATTCTTATCAATTCTTTTTTAGGCTTTGACTCATTACATCCGATGCATTTTCTTTGAGGTGTTTTATTCTTCAATGTCGTTGTCATCTTTTGTTTCTGCCTCAGCATCAAGTTCTTCAGTATCCGGTGTATATCTCTCGTCAGCAGGCATATCATCAGACATATCGTCACTGCCGTCCAAAGAATCAAATACTCCCATTTCTCTTGCCTGACTCTCACTCTTTATATCTATCTTATATCCTGTAAGTCTGGCTGCAAGTCTTGCATTCTGTCCTTCCTTACCAATGGCAAGTGAAAGTTGATAGTCCGGAACTATTACATCAGCTTCTTTTGTTTCTTCATCCGCCACAACAGCAATTACCTTTGCAGGTGAAAGTGCATTCTCTATCAAGTATCCCGGATTTTCATCCCAGTTTACTATATCGACTTTCTCTCCTCTAAGTTCTTCCACTACAGCATTTACTCTGACACCGTCAACACCTACACAGGCACCTACAGGATCAATATCGGCTTCATGGCTGCATACGGCAATCTTTGTTCTTGATCCGGCCTCTCTTGAGATTGACTTTATCTCTACCACGCCGTCTCTAATTTCAGGTACTTCAGATTCGAAGAGTCTCTTGACAAATTCGGGATGTGTTCTTGATACCGATATTCTCGGTCCCTTAGGATTGTCCTTTACCTCCAACACAAATACCTTCAATCTGTCTCCGAGTTTTAATTCTTCTCCTTTTACCTGCTCACTCTCTGCAAGCACGGCATCTATTCTGCCAAGATTGATTGCAATATTCTTACCCATAAATCTTGTAACAACACCGCTTACTATATCTCTTTCCTTCATATAGTAGTCGTTGAATATCACTTTTCTCTCTTCTTCTCTTATCTTTTGTAAGATAACATTTTTGGCAACACCGGCAGCGATTCTTCCGAATTCCTTTGAAATAACCGGTACAAGTACTGTATCACCAATGCTTAAATTAGGATTTTGCATTCTGGCATCTGCAAGCGATATCTTTGTTGCCTTGTCTTCTATAGTAGGCTTGCTGCCCAAAGTATCTACAACTTCCTTTGCCTGTATTATGGAATAATCACATGTATTCGGATTTACACTTACCTTTACATTATCTGCCGTTCCGAAATTGTTTTTACATGCGGAGATTAAAGAGTTCTCAATTGCTTCCAAAATTGCCGCCTTACTTATATTTTTTTCTTTTTCCAGGAGATCAAGTGCCTCCAGTAATTCCTTATTCATCCTTTGTATTATCCTCCGTTAAAAATCTATCTTTAATCTGATATTTGCAATTTCTTTTTTTGTAAAGACTTCGTCCCCATCTTCTGTTTCTACGGTAATATTTTCACCGTCAAATGCCTTTAATATTCCTTCAAAATCTTTAACACCTTCTCTTGCCTTATAGAGCTTGAGTTCCACTTCCTTTCCAAGTTCTCTTATGAAATCCTTGTCCTTTTTTAGTGCTCTTCCAAGTCCCGGAGATGAAACCTCCAGAATATATCCCTCTTCAATAAAGTCCTTTTCATCCAGCCAGTCGCTAAGATGCCTTGAAATTTCGACACAGTCATCTATTCCTATGCCGCCTTCTTTGTCCATATCACAGTATGCTCTTAAGTAGTACTCGCCCGCCTCTTTTACAAACTCGACATCCACCACTTCAAATTGGAGCGCACTGCTAAGTTTTTCCAAGAACTCTTCCGTTCTTTTTACATAAGTTTCACTTTTGCTCATTTCTATCCTTTCATATGCATAAAAAAGTGGACCCATCGGCCCACTTTCCTGTCAAACATATTTTAATTACTATAGCACATTCCTTACATAAATGCAAGGGGGAAATCGGATTTCATGCTTGCTTGACCCAATTACATACTTCTAAATTTGGTACTCTCATAAACTCTTTAATGTTGTTGGTTACTATAGAATAACCTAGCGACTGCGCATGAGCAGCTATCATCATATCAAGAGGACCTATCGGTGTTCTTTGTTTTTCCAAATATGTCCTTATCTTTCCATAATTATTTGCTGCGTTAATATCAAAATCCAACACCTCTATATTCGACAGCAGTAATGTCAGCGCAAGTCTGTTTTTATCAACTGCCATACTTTTCTCGACATCGTGTATAAGCTCCGCATATGTTATAGCGGAAATACATATTTCCGTAGGATCATGTCTTTTCAGTTCTTTTACTACACTCTCCGGTTTGTTCTTTATTATATATATGCATATATTTGTATCCAACATATATCTCATAGTTCTTCTCTCTTTTGAACCTGGATTTCTCCTCTGTCAACCATAAAATCATCTGAAAACATATCTATGGCTGTAATAAATGAATCCCACTTACTGTTTTTCGGCAATAAAATTAATACATCGCCAATTTTATTTACCATAACTTCATCACAGCAAAATCTATACTCCTTAGGCAATCTTACCGCCTGACTTCTACCATTTTCAAAAATTTTTGCTGACAACATAAAATCACCGTCCTTTCACAAATAGTATATATCAAGATATATATTCGGTCAATATTTATTATAATTATCTTTATGGCAAGTAATGCAGCTGTCTGAACAATAAAATATCAATATGCATCAATATATACTGCCAATGCATATCCTTCCATTCCATCATAATTGATATAATAAAATCCGTTTTCTGCCCCGCTATAAACTGTAACTATAGATCCAAGCGGGATCTTTGTAATCTCCTCTCCCTTTGTGCTTGGGATCCTACGAAGTGTTATATATTCATTACATCTTACCACTTTTCCTGCCCATACCGTGCTTGATGTTGTAGAGGCAACATAATGATCATACGGGTCGACACTTAAATATGATGCCAGCGCATAACCTGTACTGCCGTTGTAGCTTACTTTATAAAAACCGTTTGCCGCATTCTCCATAAAACTTACCGCTGCACCTAAAGGTATCTGCCTTATCTCCTTCGCATTTGTAGAATCTGATACACGAAGCGTAATGCTTTCATTGCAATTCACTACATAAAGAGTTGTTAGAACCTGAGCCTGAGTAACAGCTGCAGTTTGAGGCTGTGTCTCCTGCAAAGGTGCTGACTGTGTAACCTCTGCTACTGTTTCCTGAACAGCAGACATCTCAGCTATGTTGCTTTCCTCTTCTGTTTCGGACTCATCCTTACTTTCTACTACAGTTTCAGTATCACCTCCAAATTTTATGGTAATACTTTTCGAACCGCAACCTGACAAAATACATATACTCGTTAATACACAAATTAAATATATTATTTTTCTCATAAAACCTCCACTACTTGTTAAAGTACTGATCTATAGCATTTGCCATTGAACTTGCAATTTCATCTTTTTTCGTTGAGAGTATCTTGGCATCGGTAGTGTTGTCGGCAAATCCGACTTCTACCAAGCAAGTGGGAATAGTTGAATATGAAAATATTCTAAGAACTGCCGTATGTGTTCCCTTATTTTTCAATCCGGTAGCCTGGGTAATATTGCTTTCCATATTTTCAGCTAGTTTCTTTGACAATTCTATATTTGTTTTTGTAATTCCCATTATACTTGTATATCCCGGATAAGTACTACCTGATATATAGTCACTATCTCCCGGATAGAAGCTTAGAGTTCCCGAATTCTTACCTGTATTTGAATGAATTGATACCATTATATCCGAAGTCTCCCCGGCTAAAGCACTTCTGGCACCGTTTGAAATATTTTGATTAAAATCCGTTCTGCTCATAACTACACGATACCCCTTATTAATAAGCAACTGCTTAAGTTTCAGCGCTACCTTAAGGCTAAATTCCGGCTCCGTCTCTGTTTTATCATAGATATTCTTACTGTCTCTTGCTTCAACACCTACTCCATAGCCCTTTTCACCTACCATAGAAGTCTTCATAGGCTTTAATAGTACATCCTCGACAGGATAATATTTTTCCCTTTTTTGATTGGCTTCAGGTGCATTATTGTCACCATGTCCGGGATCTACAAATACGGTATGTCCATTGAATACTTCAGGTTCAAATACATATGCCTTATAATCCGGCGTGCTTCCGTCAGCATTTTTCCACAAGTACTGTCTGTACTTGGAATTTTCACTTAGATAATAAACACCTTTATCCGTAATTATGTTACTCTTTCCCTCTGAATTCTTATCCTCCTGCTGATTAGCTGCCTGGGTGGCGGCTGTAGTCTCTGCAGTACCATATCTTATAACAGGTGTTACTTTCCTTTTTGCCATACCGGCACTTACACTTATACTTGCTACTGCCGAAATAGCCAATACACATGCACATAACAAATTATACTTTTTAATTCTTCTCATATTCACTCCTTACTTTGTATATCCCATCTCCTTTTCAAAGGCTATTATCAAATTTCTGTTTTGTATCTCAATATCGCTCAGCATATTGTCGTTAAATTGTTTTGCAGGTATGGTCCCGTACATGCTCATTCTCCCTTATCTTCTTTATATAATAATTTTACCATAAATTTTTCATGAATACTATATAATCGACCTCTGTTCCTGATTTACACTTAATATTTTAAGATGTATAATATTAATAATAAAGTAAGGAGTTTTATTGGATATGAAAAAAGTCTTAATTGCTGTTACTTTCTTGACTCTGTCGATTTCTATGACTGCATGCGGCTTTGTTGACAAGGGCAGTCTGAAAAAAATAACTGAAGGTCAGGAGTTCAACGCATGGGAAATGGACCTGGTGGAAAAACTTGAATCTTACGGTCTGGAGGACAATGAAAAAGAGAGACTTCAAAAGATTGATACCGAATGTGATGATATCGGAGACAATGATTACAAGAATCAGCTTTTGATTGCAAAAAAGCTTGTCAAACTAACTTCACAAATAGAATCAAGAATTGAAACTTCAGCTAAAGAACTTGTAGAAAAATTAGATAATGCAGATGTACCCTATGCTTCAGAAGATGAAAAGAAAAAGCTTACAGAATACAGTGAAAACATTTCCGAGATGATAAAAAACCATAATTTTATCAATTACAAGGAGGTTTCGGAAAACTGGAGTAAGCTTGTGGAATACTCAAGTACGAAGCTTACCGGTTTAGATGTAAATATAGTCCAATTTGACTACACCAATTATCCTACAGTCAGAATGTATGTGGATGTAAAGGACTCTTCGGGTGATGTTGTCACAAATCTCTCACCAAATATGTTCTATGTATCTGAAAAAAGTGTTGCAAACGGTGACTTTCAGTCTGTAACAATTAAAAATATTTCAATGCTTGACCAAAAGGATGCGTTAAATATTGATATGGTTGCAGATACAAGTGCAAGTATGGAAGGCGAAAGACTTGGCAGTGCAAAAACTGTAATGTCCACTTTCCTTAATACCGTTCAATTTAATGTGGGCGATAAAGTAAAGCTTACAGAGTTCAACTCATATATTGATAAAAGCGGTGTATTCACATCCGATGTAAACGCGTTAAACCAAAAGATTTTTTCATATATCGCATCAGGACAAACTAAGCTGTATGATACACTTATCTATGCCGTTCAGGATGTATCCGGAATACCCGGGGCAAAATGTGTCCTTGCTTTTACAGACGGCGAAGATGTCGGAAGCTACAACAGTGCAAATGATGTTATCAATGTGGTGTCGGCATATAAGATTCCTGTTTACATAGTCAGAATAGGTGATAATTACAGTGCAAATGACAGCGATCTTATTCAGATTACTTCCGCCTCAGGTGGTGAATTTAAATACTTCAACTCTTTCGGTATGGATATGGGCAATTTCTACAGCAGCATCTACAAGGGTATGAAACAGTACTATGAAATAGAATATGAAATACCTGATCCAACTAATTATACAGATAAGAGAGATATCAGTGTATATGTGAAGGGAGACGGAGTCGGAGGAAGTGCGGATATGGAAACAAACTCAGGAAATGACTTCTTCAACACTCTTCTCGGTAATTTCCTAAGAAGCTATATTGAAGATATGAATGCACACAGCTATAATCAGATGGCTTCAAAAATTGACGATACCGTAAGTCCTACAGATGAAACCGGACTTAAATATCAGATGACTAAACAGGTTACAGGTGGTTTTGCCAATGTAGTAAGTGAAAGTCTTATGTCCTACAATGTAAGTTCTATAACTGTGGTGGATGAAAACACCATAAAACTTGCTACCAACGAAGACTATGATGTTATACTTGACAGAAAATATTCTTCGTTTACAGGAGACAAGCTGACTCAAGTCAATACCACTCTATATAAAAACTCATGGAGTGCAAATGCCGACAGTCAGATACGTATATGGGAAAGAGTAAACCAAAAGCCTGAATATATTCTAAAGAAAGGCAGTGACGGTATATGGAGATTCTCACAATACTCTGTAGACCCCGGATCCAATGCAACCATTGCAATATATGATGCCATGGTTATTTACTAAAATAGCAAAACTCCTCAGTCGGTTATATCTGCTGAGGAGTTTTATTTGTAATAATTTTTATTTGTATTAATTTTTAAAATCCGAAACCTGCAGCTATTGACTTGGCATCCGCATCAACCCATTTATTTATTAAATCGGATTGCATAGCCTTTTTTCTGACTTCAGGCACCGAGTGAAAACCATGTTCCACTATCATTCCGGGTACTCCGGCTACATTTGCACCTCTAAGTACACCGTAATAGTCTCCGTTTTCTCCCATTCTATAGTATACACTGCCGTTTATTGTAATACTGTCATTTTTAGCAACAGTCCACTCACTTAAGGAACCTTTTTTAACGGAATCAAAGTCCTTACTCTTTGCAAGTCCCTCATTAAAGTTTACAATTGATAAATTCTCACCTATATTATTGGCAATATTTATACATATATCATTCTCTTTTGCAAGTGAATTTAATATTATAAGCGGCTTATTAATTGTAACAGGCTGTGAATTTGTAGGATACCCGTTTGCATGTGAATTATTTGAATTCGTATGCAATGATATAAACAAATCCGCACCGCTTCTTCCCGCCATATCTCCTCTAAGTGAAATATGACCGCCATCCAGATTTTTATCTGTAAATCCGTCAATTGTAATACTTTCCGTTGTTCTTGTAAGAACACAAGATATACCGTAGTTTTTCTTTAAACTGTCTCTTAAGGCCAATCCCAGCTTTAATACCGCCATAGATTCAGAGTAACCGTAACCGTCCTCTCCTTCTATCGCATTCTTTGTCTGAAAATGTCCCGGATCAATACATATAAGGATATTACTTGCAAATATTGATTTACCCTTTACCTGCTTCCCGTTTTTTAAATATGCGTCCACTCTGTACTCATATTTTACATATCCGTTTGTACTTATTTTATCGGTATAAGAAATATTTCCTGTTTTATTTACATCCTTGGATGAAATTCTCTTTATCTCTTTGAAGTCCTTTGCAGATGCATCCTTTCTAAGGATTACATATCTGTCGACTTCATTTATACTGTTGCCTGAAAAAAACAGATTAATCTCATTTTTTGACTTTCTTTCAAAATCAATACTGTCAAGAGTCGTCTTTACACTTGCCTCTGAAGCAAATGTAATCTTTCCGACAGAAACAAAAGCAAATACACAGGCAATCAGAGTAAATATAATCTTTATCCCTGTAAATCTACTCATAGATTAGAACATCGGTACAACAGCACCATTGTACTTACTTTCTATAAATTTCTTTACAGTATCGCTTTCAAGAGCCTTTATAAGTGCAAGAGTTGCATCAGATTTCTCATCACCCTCTCTTACAGCTATAATATTTGCATATGTTGTAGCCGCAAGTGACTTGGAATCCTCTATAGCGAGTGCATCGCTTACCTTTAATCCAGCCTCGATTGCATAGTTTCCGTTTACAACGGCAACGTCAACATCTTTAAGTGTTCTTGCAACCTGTGCAGCCTCAATTTCCTGAATATCAAGATTCTTAGGATTTTCTAAGATATCCTGCTTTGTAGCATTGATTCCTACGCCCTCTTTTAACTTTATAAGTCCGTTTGCCTCAAGTAAGAGCAATGCTCTTGCCTCATTTGTGGCATCATTCGGCACTGAAATCTTTGCACCGTCTGCAAGTGCATCAAGTGATGCAGTCTTTCCCGCATAGATACCGAAAGGCTCATAATGGATTGCACCGGCTGAAACAAGAGTTGTATTGTGCTCTTTATTAAAGTTCTCAAGGTATGGATAATGCTGGAAGTAGTTCGCATCCAATTCCTTTGTATCAAGAGCCACATTCGGCTGGATATAATCATTATACTCAACTATCTTTAAATCATAGCCTTCTTTGTTCAACTCTTTTCTTGCAGCCTCTAAAATTTCCGCATGTGGTGCAGGAGTTGCTCCTACAGTGATTGTCTTTAAATCTTTTGAAACTGCACTTGTTTCTGCCGACTCACTGACAGACTCACTTGCGCTTTCACTTGTTTTTGTATCTGCAGCCTTCTTTCCACATCCTGCAAGTGCAAGAAGTGATACCAAACCTAATGCTAATAATATTCTTTTTTTCATTTATTATTCCTCCTTAAATTTCATATACAATTTATAGACCATACAATGTATTATGTCAATGATTTAGCCTACATATGTTTATAGTCTTTTTTTATAACCTGTTATATTACCTGATTCTCTTATCGGAGCTCTTTGAACTTCTCATAAAAATTTCCTGTATTATTTGAACCAAAATTACAAGGATTGCTACGGTAATAAACATT
Organism: Lachnoanaerobaculum gingivalis; assembly: GCF_003862475.1. GTDB lineage: Bacteria > Bacillota > Clostridia > Lachnospirales > Lachnospiraceae > Lachnoanaerobaculum > Lachnoanaerobaculum gingivalis. The sequence goes on from NZ_RRCO01000001.1 coordinate 241,079, forward strand.
ATATCTGTCTGATATCTGTAATATCCGTAGTTTATGGCAATTGTTCCAAGACCGCCGCCACCTGTAAATCCCGCCATTGCAGAATATCCGAGTATTGTTGTAACGGATATTGCAGCACCTACAAGAAGAGAAGGCTTTGACTCCGGTAAAAGCACTTTAAAAATTATCTGAGCATTACTTGCACCCATTGACTTTGCAGCCTCTATTACGCCCGCATCCACTTCTTTGAGTGAAGACTCAACCATTCTGGCGATATAAGGTGCCGCCGCTATAACAAGAGGCGGTATAACCGCAACAGGTCCTATTGATGTTCCAACTATAATTCTTGTAAGAGGTATTACCATAATAAGTAAGATCATAAACGGAACCGAACGTATAAGATTTATAATCATACCCAATATACCGTTTAACTTAGGCATAGGCTTTATACCTGTATTATCTGTAACAACCAAAACAACCCCAAGCGGAATACCTATAAGGTATGAAAAGAATGATGAAGCAACAGTCATTAATAAAGTCTCAAACAGACCTTTTAAAATCATTGATGTCATATTAATCTATCAGCTCCTTTCCTTCGGTCAATTCCACCTCATGGTATACCACGCCTATACTGTCAAGATATCTTTTCGCCTTTACCGCTTCTTCTTCACCGGATATCTGAACAATCATATGACCTACTGCAGAACCTCCGATATCTTTAGTCTGTGCATAAAGAATATTAACAGGAATTCCGCAGGATAAAATCATATTTGAGAGTACAGGCTCAAAAGAGCTTCTGCCGTCAAATTCTATTCGAAGTTTAACTCCTGATACAATTTCTTTATTCGGCAATACATCGCCGAGTATAAGCTTTTTACCTATTTCAGACTGCGGATTTGCAAAGATGTCCTCGACTCTGCCCATCTCTGCAATACGGCTGTTTTCAATAATTGCAACTCTGTCGCAGATACTCTCAATAACTTTCATCTCATGAGTTATTACTATCACCGTAATTCCCATATTTTTATTTATATCTTTTATAAGATCAAGTATCTGCTTTGTAGTCTTAGGATCCAGTGCTGATGTAGCCTCATCACATAATAAGAGCTTCGGATTTGTAGCAATAGCTCTTGCAATAGCCACTCTTTGCTTTTGTCCTCCTGAAAGCTGTGCCGGATATGCCTTTTCTCTATCCGAGAGTCCCACCAGCTTCAGTAACTCTTTTGCCCTTTTTACAGCCGCAGCTCTTGGAACACCGCTTATTTCTAAAGGAAAGCACACATTATTCAGTATATTTCTTTGTGAAAGCAAGTTGAACTGCTGAAATATCATTCCCATATTCCTTCTTACACTTCTTATACCGTACTCCCCCATATTCTTTAGAGGTTTACCTTCAAAGTAAACGTCTCCTTCTGTCGGCACCTCAAGATAGTTGATACATCTGACCAAAGTAGACTTGCCTGCTCCTGATAAACCTATTATTCCGAATATTTCCCCTCTGTTTATATCCAGATTTATATCATCCAGGGCCTTTACATCTCCGTTCTTTGTATGAAAGACTTTGCCCATGGACTTTAAGCTTACAATAGAATCCATACTCCCCCTTAATTACACAACTCCACTATGGACTGTGCAAATATTTTTGCTGAAGCAATAAGCTCATCTATTACAACAAACTCGTCAGCTCCATGCATTTTTGTATCCGTACCCGGGAAAACCGCACCGAATGCTACACCGTTTTCAATATTGTGCACATAAGTACCGCCTCCCATGGCAATACATTCTCCCTTAAGACCTGTGTAGTCCTCATATATTGAGAGCAATGTCTTTACAAAAGTTGAATTTTCGTCTACCTCATGTGGTGCCAAAACCGAATCATTTAAAAATTCCACATCTATGTCTGCAAATTTTTCCCTGACGGTTTTTAGTATCTTATCTCCGTCACCGCTTACAGGGATTCTGCTGTCAAAGAATCCGTGCATTATATTATTCTTTAAAGTAAGCATTGAAAAAGCAAGTGTAAGTGCACCGCTTTTTTCATCCTCTACGGCAATGCCCATCGCCTCACCCTTTGTATCTCCATGCGGCATAAGAGAGTATAATTTCTTTATTGTCTCTATCTTCTTTGAAGGTGAAAAATCAAGTCTGCAAAGCAGTTCCAAAAGTCCTGTTATAGCGTTATTACCGTTCTCAGGAGTTGATGCATGTGCATTTGCACCAAGTGCCGTAATCTCAAAAACTGGCACAAGATCGTACTTAAACTGTATACCTGTTTCCTTGGTTACTTCCTTGGCTTTTGCCTCAACTTCTTCTATACCAAATCCCTCTATAACCGCTTTTGCCTTTGGTGGAACCACATTTACCTTTGTACCTGCTTCAATACTTACAAGTCTTTTTTCCCCGGCATCTTCAAGAGCGGCTGAAAACTCACCCTGTAACTGTCCTTTTTCAATATTCACTACCGGAAATTCTCCGTCAGGTGAGAATGTCATAGGTGCTTCCTTTTCTTTTGTGTAATAATGCTTTATGCAGCTGCTGCCACACTCCTCATCCGTACCCAAAACAAGTCTTGTATTCTTTTTTACAGGTATGTTCAAATCCTTAACCGCACGAAGAGCAAAAAGTGCCGCAACTGCAGGCCCCTTATCATCTGAAGTTCCTCTTCCGTAGATTTTTCCGTCTATTTCCTTAGGCTCAAAAGGTGCTGTAACGCTCCATCCTTCTCCCTCAGGTACTACATCCAAATGAGCAAGTATATCAAGTCCCTTTTCTTTATTATTGAGATCTATTGCACCTACATAATTATCATAGTTTGTTATGTCAAAACCGTACTTTTGTGCAATACTGAGTGCCATAGTAAGTGCTCTTTTTGGACCTTCTCCAAATGGTGCACCCTCCACATACTCGCCTCTTGTACTGTTTATAGAGCAGAGCTTAATGATATCGGCTACCATCTCATCTCTGTGCTCATCTATATATTTTTCTATTTCCTGTCTGTATTTTCTCATAATGTTCCTTTCTTAGTTCTTTCCGAACTCACTTAAAACCAGTCCTTCATTTCTTTCCTCAACCATTCTCACACTCCAAGGATGTGTAAAAATAAGAAGCGGACGATCTTTAAGATCTTTGATCTTTTTCATATCACTTGTTCCCTGTATCTTATCTATATCTACAGTAGATGTTTCATCTATCCATCTTATATGCTCGTAAGGCAGCTTATCAAGTTTTACATCTACATTATATTCATTTTTCAGTCTGTAAAGCAGTACTTCAAACTGGAGCACACCTACAACTCCCACTATTATCTCTTCCATTCCGGTATTATATTCCTGGAAAATCTGGATTGCACCCTCTTGTGCTATCTGATACACACCCTTTAGGAATTGCTTTCTCTTCATGGTGTCCACCTGACGTACTCTGGCAAAATGCTCAGGTGCAAATGTCGGTATACCTTCAAACTCGATATTATTTACAGTGGCAAGTGTATCACCTATACCGAATATACCCGGATCAAATACTCCTATAATATCTCCGGCATATGCCTTTTCAACTATCTTTCTCTCATCCGCCATCATTTGCGTTGACTGATTGAGCTTTATCTTTCTGTTTCCCTGTACATGGAAAACATCCATACCTGCATCATACTCGCCTGAACATATTCTCATAAATGCGATTCTGTCTCTATGAGCTTTATTCATATTTGCCTGAATCTTGAATACAAAGGCTGAGAAGAACTCATCCTTCATAGGATCTACCACTCCGTCATGAGTTTTTCTCTTAAGAGGTGATGTAGTCATTTTTAGGAAATGCTCAAGGAAGGTCTGCACTCCGAAGTTTGTAAGAGCCGAGCCGAAAAATACAGGGCTCAGTTCACCTGCGGACACTCTCTCCATATCAAGATCATCACTTGCACCGTCCAAAAGCTCTATATCTCCTCTTAATATATCAGCATAGTCAAATCCGATATAATCATCCAGCTTACTGTCCTCAAGTTCAATAACTTGAGTATCAACTTCCTTCATTCCGGCATGATTTGCAGTAAACTTATTTATAAACTTTGTCTGTCTGTCATATACACCTTTAAAATTCTTTCCCGATCCGATAGGCCAGTTCACAGGACATGTTCTGATGCCAAGCACATTCTCTATCTCATCCAAGAGTTCAAAAGGATCTCTCGCCTCTCTGTCAAGCTTGTTTATAAATGTAAATATAGGTATCTTTCTCATTACACAGACCTTAAAAAGTTTTATAGTCTGTGCCTCAACACCCTTACTTGCATCTATCACCATGACTGCAGAATCTGCCGCCATAAGTGTTCTGTAGGTATCCTCGGAGAAGTCCTGATGTCCAGGTGTATCCAAAATATTGATACAAAATCCCTCATAGTTAAACTGCATAACAGATGAAGTTACAGATATACCTCTCTCCTTTTCTATCTCCATCCAGTCGCTTACCGCATATTTGGCAGTCTTTTTTCCCTTTACACTTCCTGCTAAGTTAATAGCACCGCCATAGAGCAAAAACTTCTCTGTCAATGTCGTTTTTCCGGCATCCGGGTGTGATATTATGGCAAATGTTCTTCTCTTACTTATCTCTCCAAAGTTCACTTAAAAATTCCTCACTATCTCATCAAATATCTTTTCTGCCACTTCTGTTTTTGACAGCTTGTCAAGTCTTATCTCACTATTCTTTGTAAATATGGCAACCACATTCGTATCGGTCCCGAATCCTGCTCCCTCAACCTTTACATTATTTGCAACTATCATATCCGCATTTTTCTTTGCCAGTTTATTCTTTGAGTTCTCTTCCATATTTTCAGTTTCCATGGAAAATCCACAAATAAACTGTTTTTTAGGATTATTTTCTTTTCTCTCACCAAGTTCCTTTAATATATCTTTGGTTCTTGAAAGTTCAATAGAAAGATCTCCATCTTTTTTCTTTATCTTTTCATCACTGTAGTTTGCAGGTGTATAATCCGCAACGGCCGCAGCCTTTATAATAATATCCTGTGAATCTGAAATCTTCATTATCTCTTCATACATATCCTCTGCCGATTTTATATCTATTCTGTTTATAAAATCAGGTACAAAGACATTTGACGGTCCCATTACCAGACTTACCTTTGCGCCTCGATAAGCCGCCATCTTTGCAATCTCCACTCCCATCTTCCCGGTGGAATTATTTGATATATATCTTACAGGATCTATTGCCTCTCTTGTAGGTCCCGCACTTACGCATACTTTCTTACCGACAAGATCCTTTTTCTGATATGCAGCTCTTTTTATATATTCAAGGAGCATCTCAGGTTCAGGCATTTTCCCGGCCCCTGTATCTCCACATGCCAGATGACCGCTTGCAGGCAGGATGATATCCATACCATAGGTTCTAAGTTTCATAATATTGTGCTTAACCACCTTGTTTTCAAACATGGCTGTATTCATGGCAGGTGAAACCACTATAGGACATCTCATTGCTAAAGCTGTAGTAGTCAGCATATCATCCGCAATACCGTTTGCCAGCTTTCCGATAGCATTTGCTGTAGCAGGTGCTATAAGGAATACATCAGCCCACTTTCCAAGCTCTATATGATCCACTTTAAACTCAAAATTTCTGTCAAATGTATCTGTATATACTTTTTGTGCTGTCAAGGTTTCAAATGTCATAGGTGTGATGAACTGACAGGCATTCTCAGTCATTATTACTTTTACATTTGCACTCTGTTTTTTTAACATACTTGCAAGATTTGCAATTTTATATGCCGCAATACCTCCGGTTACACCAAGTAATATATTTTTATCTTTCAGCATAAAGCCTCCATAAATCTTAATTTTTATTTAGATGTAATGCTTACACGATTATACGCTATTTTATTATTGCAAGCAAGAACAGAGATTAGTATACTTTATATAAAATAAAGCTTTTATTTGAAATATCGTTCTCAAGTGCTTATACGGTATATATCCTTTAAAAGCCTTAAATCTACTTACATAAGAAGGATAATTTTATGATTTTAGCAATCGATATGGGTAACACAAATATTGTCATCGGCGGTATCGACAATGAAAAAACATATTTTCTTGAAAGAGTCACAACCTATACTACAAGAACCGATCTTGAGTACTCTATGTATATAAAAGGCATCCTCGATATACATGGAATAAAACCTTCGGATATAGAAGGTGCAATTCTTTCAAGTGTAGTTCCTCCTCTAAATGAAACCATCAGAAATGCAATCAAAAAAATACTCAGTATTGAATGTATGCTTGTAGAATCAGGTATGAAAACAGGATTGAATATACTTATGGACAATCCGAAAACTGTCGGCTCCGATATGATAGTTGACGCCGTTGCCGCAATGGATGAATATCCTCTCCCTTTGGCAATCATAGATATGGGAACTGCTACCACCATATCTGTAGTAGATAAAAGCGGAAATTATATAGGCGGTATAATACATCCCGGACTTAGAATCTCTCTTGATACTCTAAGTTCAAAAACCGCTCAACTTCCACAGGTAAATCTTGATATGCCAAAAAAAGTTATAGCAAAGAATACAATAGACAGTATGAGAAGCGGTATCCTATTCGGACATGCCGGTATGATGGACGGCATTATATCACGTATGGAAGAAGAGCTTGGTGAAAAACTTAATGTAATCGCAACAGGCGGTCTCGCACCTTTTGTAGCCCCTCTTTGTACACATGATATTATCGTAGATGACAATCTATTACTTAAGGGATTGCTCAAGCTATATATCAAAAATCATATATAAACACAAATAAGCCTTGGAAATTTCTTCCAAGGCTTATTAATTGCATTATTTCTTTCTCTTTAAGAAATCAGGTACATTTATCTTTGCATCACCTGTTCTTATAATAGTCGGGCGCTGTCCTGATATGTAATTTCCGTTGTAATTTTGATTGTTCATATTCGGATTATTCAAGCCCTGATTGTTTTGAGTGTTCAAATTCTGATTGTTAAAATCACTCTGATACTGCCCGAAGTTTCCTGTATATCCACCGGTATAACCGCCTTCCTGATAGCTCTCTCCGGCATGGTTTGCTGTAGGATTTATATAATTATTCTGCTCCGGCTGAGTCTGTACAGGTCTTTCCATACCCGCCGTATTCATTCCCTGCAAATATGCATCATTTCTTTTCGGCATATTATCATTTTGATGCTTAGTATTTATATCTCTGATTAATTCTCCTACAGGAGTATCATTTATTGCATTGGTTACACCTGTAGCAATAACTGTAATCTTCACACTGTCCGGCTCAGCATCATTATATGATACACCGAAAATAATATTTGCCTCTTCACTTACAAGCTCACGTACATAGCCGGTTGCCTCATCTGCCTCAACAAGTCCGACATCACCTGCTATTGAAATAAGCACATGAGTGGCATTGTCAATACTTGTCTCAAGAAGCGGTGATGAAACAGCCGCCTTAACAGCATCAAGCGCCTTGTTGTCACCTGTTCCGTAGCCGATACCGATATGTGCAAGTCCCTTGCCTGTCATTACAGTCTGAACATCTGCAAAGTCAAGGTTGATAATAGCGGTCTCACTTATAAGATCTGTAATGCCCTGAACACTCTGCTGCAATACTTCGTCAGCTTTTTTCAATGCATCAGGCATAGTAGTCTTTCTGTCCACTATCTGAAGTAATTTCTCATTCGGTATCACAATCAAAGTATCCACATATTGCTTCAAATTCTCTATACCTGCAAGTGCATTTTTCATTCTCTGTCTGCCTTCAAAAGGGAAAGGCTTTGTTACTACACCTACTGTAAGTATGCCGAGATCTTTTGACGCTCTGGCAATAACCGGTGATGCACCTGTTCCTGTACCACCACCCATTCCACATGTAACAAATACCATATCTGCATTCTTCAGCTTATTTGTGATATCTTCAATATTCTCTTCTGCCGCTTTTTCTCCCACTTCAGGTTTTGCTCCGGCACCAAGTCCTTTTGTAAGCTTCTCTCCTATCTGTATAATAGTCCCAGCTTTACAATTAACCAAGGCCTGTTTATCGGTATTAACTCCAATAAATTCCACGCCTTCTACATTTTCATCAATCATTCTATTTACGGCATTGTTTCCGGCACCTCCGACACCAACCACGATGATCTTCGCTGTATTCTCATTTACCGGCTTATTTATTTCTAACACAGATATATTCCTCCTGTACCCCTACACTTAAGCAAACTCTCATCTTATAATAAAGGTTTTTCATATAAATATCAACTTATTTTTCTTTAAAGACTTCTGTAATAGCTTAAGTATATCATATAGTTATCTCTTCTTAAAAGTATATGTTGTATTTTCTTTTATAGGATTATAATTATCCAGATAGAGTATTCCGGACAAATCCTTTATTTTCTCCCATATATCTCTCAATTCGCCTATTTTCCCGTTTAATTCACTCGAATCCCCCAGATAGACCTCTATTTTCCCTATATATAATGTTATATTATTATCTGAAGAAATTGTAATCTTATCTACCGTTATTCCGTATCCTACCAGAACCTGCGTAATATTGAGCATTTCTTCAAAAACTTTTTCATTTGAGATCGGAAGTTTCTCATATAATACCACTCTTCCGAAATCCAAACCGTCTATTATCGGAATTCCGTCAAGAAGATTATTTGAACTCTCCACCACAATTCCGTCCTTATCAAAATACATATAGGAACTCATATATTTTACACAGCCTACAACACTTTTTTCATATACTATAATATCGGCACTGTTCATTCCGGTTACATATATATCAACCCCTTGAATGAAAGGTATATTGTAATCTTTTTTTAATTTACTCCGTATAAAATTATAAAGTGTTATTTTCGATAATTCATTCGGAAAAAGCATTTCCTTCATTTCTTCATCAGTATATCTTGTATTTCCTCCAAAATTGAAATCGGTTATTTTGACCGAGAAAATTCCGACAAGTATAAAGGCAATGCAAAATAAAACAATGTAAAACTTCTTCATATCAGTAGTCCAGCTTTATTGATCTTGCGACACTCAAAACAATTCCCATCTCTCCAAGCAGTACCAAAATAGATGTACCTCCGTAACTTATAAATGGAAGTGAAACTCCGGTATTCGGCAATACTCCCGTTACAACCGCAATATTAAGTATAACCTGCAAAGACAAATGTATAAAAATTCCCACCACAAGATACACACCTTCAGGGTCCTTTACAGAAAATGATATCTTTATCATTCTGTATATTAAAAATACAAATGCACCCATTATAAGTCCTGCGCCGAAAAGTCCGAGTTCTTCCACTATTATAGCAAAAATCATATCATTTTGTGACTCCGGAAGGAAAAACTTTTGCATTCCCTGTCCAAGCCCCTTTCCGAATAAACTTCCTGAGCCTATAGCATAAAGTCCCTGTATTACCTGATATCCTCCGTCTCTGCTGAACTTCTCAGGCTCCGCCCAAACAAGCAATCTTGTCAAATGATAGTCTCTTGCTCCTCTTTCATATATAAATTTTACAAAAGGTTTTGAGAAAAACAAAATTACACCCATTGCGATTGCACCTACTGTGTGAAGCCTCTTATTTGATGTGCCTAAAAAGCTCATACAAAACGCAATTAAAAATATAATTATGGATGTGCTCAAATTTTCAACCATAACCAATAATGTCGGAACAAATACCGCTCCGAATAGAATCCAAAGCTTCTTTTCAGCTACCTTTCTGTCTGTCGAATGTAAATCATTTTTATATTTTACCAAATAGTAAGACGAAAAAATAATAATTGCCACCTTTACAAACTCTGAGGGCTGGAATTTTATACCGAACAGATTAATCCATCTTCTCGCTCCGTTTGCATCCCTACCGATAACTAAAACAGCTCCTACAAGCCCGGTCGCAACCAAATAAATAGGCTTCGACAATTTTATCCAAAATTGGTAAGGTATTATTGATACAATTATCATCAGAATGAGACCCAAGCCAACAAAGATAAGCTGTTTATTTACAAAATAAGCGGAGTTTTTAAACTTCAAATCTGCAGTATATGAACTTGCCGAATAAATCATTATCAAGCCCAACATCAACAAAAACAAAATAATAAATATAGGACTGTAATCATAAAACCTTCTTTTTTTAATTTGATTTTTTTTAGTTTCATTTTTTTTACTGTCATTAACAACCGGTTTCTTAACTCCGACTTTTCTTATTTTATTTTCTTTAGCAGTATCAACTTTTATTTTTTTCTGTCCGCCTTTTTCCACCTTTATTTTTCTTTTCACGGCTTGGTTTTGCAATTCTTTTTTTGCTACATTTTTAATTTTGGCTTTATTCTTCTTTATATCATCAGCCATATTATCCTAATTCCCTAACACAGTCCTTAAATATTCTTCCACGCTCCTCATAGTTTTTGAACATTCCCCAACTTGCACAGGCAGGTGAAAGAAGTACATATTCTCCAGTTTTTGCTTCATTTGCACATATTTCTACAGCCTCCTGCATGCTGTCGACCGTAACTATATCATTAAAGCCGTGTTTTTTTGCACACTCTTCTATCTTCCCTGCTGTAGCTCCCATAAGTACAAGCTTTTTAACCTTTGTACCGAAGCTCTCTATCCATTCATCATACTCAGAGCCCTTATCATATCCGCCGGCAATAATATATGTTGCCGCAGGCATCGCAAGTACGGCTTGAATCGCCGCATCCGGATTTGTACCCTTGGAGTCGTTATAATATCTGACTCCGTTAACCTCTTTTACAAATTCTATTCTGTGCTCAACAGCATGAAATGCGTAACATGAATTTACGATACTGTCTATAGGTACACCGTATGAAGATGATATCGCTATTGCGGCCATAACATTCTCATAATTATGTCTGCCAAGTATATTTAACTTCTTTGTATCCAAAATTTCTTTTGCAACACCGTCCTTACTCTGCATAATAATATCTTTGTCCAGATAAAATCCGTTTTCAAGCTTTCTCTTGCTTGAAAAGAATACGACTTTAGCTTTTACCCTGTTTGCAAATTCTCTCAAAGCCTCATCTTCATAGTTTAAAATACAAAAATCATCTTCAGTTTGATTTTTACTTATATCTTCTTTTACTTTGATATAGTTCTCCATAGTATGATGTCTGTTTAAATGATCCGGAGTTATATTCAAAATAGCCGATATATTCGGTCTGAAGTCAATAATCGTTTCCAATTGGAATGACGATGTCTCAAGTACCGTAACTGAATCTTCATCCGTTTTATCTGCAATATCGGTATAAGGTATTCCTATATTTCCAACCGTGAAGCTGCTTTTTGCAAAATTTGACATTATCTCGCCGACAAGTGATGTTGTGGTTGTCTTACCGTTTGTACCTGTTATAGCTATCAATCCGCCTTTATCGTATTTAAACCCAAGCTCAATTTCACTCCATATCGGAATGTTATTCGCTTTAAGTACCTGTACAAAATCAGTCTCCAAATCTATTCCCGGACTTATAACAAGATATGACATATCCTCTAAATCTGACTTTTTTAATTCCCCGAGAATAATATTTATATTTTTGTGATATGCCTTATCAAACTTTGCAAGTATTTCTTCTTTATTAAGTTCTTTATTACTGTCAAAGAGTATTACCGCCTCATTATTTTTTAAAAGTAATGTGGCGGCTGATATACCGCTCTTTCCTAAGCCCGCAACTCCAATCATATTGCCTCCTACATAAACAGATAAACTAAAATACCAAGTATTATGGTAACTATACCAAATACTGTCACAGTCCTTGTCTCAGACCAGCCACAGAGTTCAAAATGGTGATGTATAGGTGCCATCTTGAAAAATCTTTTTCCTTTTGTGGCTTTAAAATATCCCACCTGAATGATTACCGATATTACCTCTATCATATATATAAATCCGACAACTGCAATAAATGCAGGTATCCTGCACATAAGTGCATATGATGAGACAAAACCTCCAAGTGCCAAAGAACCCGTGTCTCCCATAAACACCTTGGCAGGGTAAGCGTTAAATATCAAAAATCCCATAAGACTGCCTATAACCGCACCGGTAACAGGTGTAACCGAAAAACTGCCTTTTAATCCTATAAGCATAAAGAATAATGCTACTATAACTGTAACGGTTGAGCATAATCCGTCAAGTCCGTCGGTAAAATTCACACCGTTATCCGTTCCCAGTATTACAAACAGAGCAAATGGTATCCATATAACACCAAGCTTTAATATTATACCTTTATCAAATGAGCCTGTGAAAGGTATAAGAACACCGTAGTCAAGTCCGTATATTTTATACAGATACATTATAAAAATCACACTGACTACAAGCTGAAGTATAAATTTTTGTGATGACTTCAGTCCTTCAGACTGTTTTTTCTTTATTTTCAGTATATCATCCAAAAGACCTATTATACCATAGGATATAGTAAATAAGAATACTACAGCCACTTCTTTATACTTAGGTATCAAAAACAGGCTTGCAACCAATATACCGGCCAGAAATGAAATTCCGCCCATCGTTGGAGTACCTGTCTTCTTCAAATGTTCCTTAGGCCCGTCATCTCTTACCATCTGTCCGAATTTAAACCTGTGTAAAACGGGAATAAACAAAGGACATGCAATTGCGGTAACAACAAAACCTATCAATAATGCAATCAATGTATCTCTTAACATAATATCTCCAAAATTTTATTCTTCTCCCTCTCCGGCAGGTGCTCCCGGAAGTCCGTTTCCACCGTCGTTAGGTATTACTTCTTCTGTAGAATAGTTCTTTGACTCCTCTTGCTTTTGAGTATTACTGTCTGTAATACCCTCTGCAGCCGGGAATTTACTTACATCTATACTTTCGTCTACATTTGAATATATATTCATATATGGCAATACTTCAGTCATAATTTTTGAGAACAAGGAGCTTGCATATGCAGATCTTGCCTGATCCGCCACATGAGGAGTATCCACAAGAACATAGCATACAACTTCCGGCGCTTGTGCAGGTACGCTTCCTATAAATGAAACCAGATAATTTCCGTTTCCTCTGGGATACTTCTCTGCAGTACCGGTTTTTCCACCGACATCATAACCCGCAACCGCCGCTGCACTACCTGTTCCTTCCGCTACAGTTCTCCTAAGCGCTTCATTTATAAACGCAGTGGTATGTGCGGAAACCGTCTCTCTTACAAGCTCCGGCTCAATATTTTCTATTATTGCACCTTTTGAATTCAAAATCTGCTTTACAACATGAGGTTGATAATATGAACCGCCGTTTACAACAGATGAATACGCAGCCGCAAGTTGAATCATAGTTGTATTATAATTCTGTCCGAAAGAGTTTGTTGCAAGATCCGTTGCGCTTGCATTATCCGCCGTATGTATAAGTCCGCTTGTATCCGCTTCTCCCGGCAAATCTATTGCTGTCTTTGAACCGAATCCGAATACCTTTTGATATTCATAAAATTTCTGACTTCCTTCAGCTCTTGAAATATCCATCATAGCCACATTGCATGACTCCATAAGGGCCTCGGTAACATTCAATACACCGTGACCGTTTCTGTTGGCACATCTTATCTTCCAGCCGCCGACTTCTTCAAATCCCTTACAGTCATAGCTTTCATTACCTGTTATAACGCCCTCTTCCATGGCGGAAGCTACCGTAAACACCTTTGAAGGTGAGCCAGGCTCATATGTATCGCTGACAGCGTAGTTTCTCCATATATTACTTAGCGCATCCACCTTTGCCTTGTCATCCATCTCTGCCTGCTGTTCAGGTGAGTAATAATTATTCAAATCTCTGGGATTATTCAAATCAAATGTTCTGCTGGTAGCCAAAGCAAGAATTTCACCGTTATTAGGATTCATCACTATTGCCGCAGTCATATTTGAACCTGTAGAACTTTGCCATTCGGCAATATGTTTTTCTACAATCTTTTGGATATTCAAATCTATGGTCGAAACCACCTTATTTCCGTCTGTAGGATTTTTAATCACTCTTTCAAGAGACGATTCATCATTTAAATATCCGTATTCCCTGCCCGATACTCCGATTAATTGATCATTGTAATACTGCTCTATTCCGGAATTACCACTCAAATCTTCATTATTTGCAAACCCTATAACATTACATGCACTTGAGCCGTAAGGATATCTTCTTACATAACTTTCTTCAAACCAGATACCGTATACTCTTTCAGAGCTTTTACTCTCTTTGTAAGACTTATTGTACTCTTCTTTTTTTTCTTCAAAAGCTATTTTTTGATCATAGCTTATATCTTTAGCATATTTTACATATGAGCTGTCCGACTTTTGGGCAATAGTACTTTTCAACTCATCGATGCTGTATCCGAAAACTTCACTCAATACAGATACTGTAGCATTTAGGTAATCTTCCTGATCGCTGTTTATTTGTTTCGGATCAATTATCAAATTGTAAACCTTTTCACTTGTGGCAATATATGTTCCGTTTCTATCGAGTATATCACCCCTTTTATAAGGTATATCTCGTGAATCATATTTTTGCTGTGACAGAATCTTCTGATTGTATTCCTTAGACTTACTTCTTTGTAACATAAAAATCTTAAAAAACAATGCAGCGAAAGCAATTATAATCATAAACAGGATGATTACAAGCCTTCCCTGCAAATTATCTAAAGGATTGGAAGTACTTCCATCCTTACCTTTTTTATTATTTCCCTTTTTATCTCGGGATATCTTCAAATTGTCTGACATATTCACTTTCCGTTTTTTCGTATGTTATAACTTGATTCTTCTTAGCATAAATCATACCCAACTTATTTGTAGCTACATCATATATATGATCCAAATCAACGTAAGTCGCAATCATATTCTCTAAAGAATCATTTTCATTTTTCAACTTTTCAAGATTTGACTCATTTTTTTGTGTCTGCTTTATAGTGGAAGTCAGTTTTGACTGCATTGCAATGTAGTTTGCACACAAAAACAACATGGCTATCATAGCTGCTGAAAACACAACAAGATAAGGGAAGTCCATGGATAATGCTCTTTCCCTATTTTTCCTTATCATTCTGTTAGTTTTTGCCGCTTCACCTTCAGAAGACTTAGGTTCTTTTTTCGGAACGGCTGTTTCCACTTTTCTTACAACATTACCGTCTACATAATATTCTGTCTCTGTACCGTGCTTTTTCTTCGTTCCTTGCCTTTTTCTCTTAACAGTTTCTTTCATTTAGACTCCCTTTTCAAATACTCTAAGTTTTGCACTTTTGGATCTGGAATTTTCCTCCAGTTCCTCCTCACTTGGCAGTATCGCCTTTCTCGTAATAACTCTTCCCTTTGATTTATTCCCGCAAACACAGACAGGAAACTTTTTCGGACAAACACATGGTGACTCGGCTTTTTTAAATGCCTGCTTTACTATTCTGTCCTCCAAAGAATGAAATGTGATAACAGACAACCTTCCGCCCGGTTTCAATAAATCAATCATTACATCTAATGAATCGGTTAAAACCTCAAGCTCTTTGTTTAATTCAATCCTTATGGCCTGAAATGTTCTCTTTGCAGGATGCCCTCCTGTTACCTGTATTTTCATAGGAATAGAAGCTTTTATAATATCTACCAGTTCAAATGTGGTTTCTATTCTCTTCTTATTCCTATATTCAACAATATGTTTTGCAATATTCTTTGCAAATCTGTCTTCACCATAGTCTCTGATGATATGAAAGAGTTCCGACTCCGAATAATCGTTTACAATATCGGACGCCTTTAACTCGTTTCTGTCATCCATTCTCATATCAAGCGGAGCATCATATCTATAGGTAAATCCTCTTTCGGCGGTATCAAGCTGATATGAAGACACGCCAAGGTCAATATATATTCCGTCAACCTTGTCTATGTTTTCTTTTTTTAATATATTTTCTATATTAACATAGTTGTCTCTTATAATAATAACATTATTACTGTAATCATTCAATCTTTGAGTAGCAGCCTTAATAGCATCCGAGTCTCGGTCAATTCCTATAAGTTTACCGCTTCCCAGTCGTTTAACCACTTCTAAGGCATGTCCTCCACCACCTAAAGTGCCGTCAACATAGCAGCCGTCGGCTTTTATATTCAAAGATTCTATCACTTCATTCAAAAGCACCGATTTGTGATTGAAAGTCATAATAAATCCCATCCCTATAATATCTGCGGAGGATATACCTAAGCACAACTCCACCACTATAAGAATATTAGACTACTCCGGTAAAAAAATCAAGTTTTTATATTCTTAAAATTAATATGCACCCGAAAATAAACTTTATTTCCCGGTGCATATCATTTAAATATTTAAAAATCCTATAGTTGACATTAAAAGCATAAACAAAAATAAAATAAACATTATTGTTGCTTTTATAAAACTGTACTTTAAATGTTCCTCATTCTTGAAATATTTTATTGCATCCAACAGACAACTTACTGAAAACAATAAAAATATCAAAGGGAAAAATATTGCATACTTATTTGGTGATAAAAACGCGAATACCACCATCACTATGATAACAATCGCGGGAGTTTGACAGCTAACTACTCCCTTTATAAACCTCAACCCCTTATAAAGACTGGATTTCAGTCTTATTTTTTTGTCAATTCTTATGTTATTTTTTGTAGCTATTTATAGTTAGATATGGTATAATATGAGCATGGAGGTGGAATGCTATGAAGCTTACTGTAAGTAAATCAAAAAACTCTGCTACATTTTATGTTCAGAAATCTATACGCAAATCCAATGGTTCTGTCACTACAGTTACTATTGAAAAACTTGGAAATCTTGATATGGTTAGGACTAGAGCTAATGGAAAAGACCCTTACGTTTGGGCTAAGGAATATGTTGATGAACTTAATCGTAAGGAATATGAGGAACAAAAAGAGATATTGATAAAATGTTCTCCTTCAAAACTCCTGAAGCCTGATGAAAAACATTTGTTTAACTGTGGATATCTATTTCTTCAGAGTATTTACTATTCGCTTAAGCTGGATAAAATCTGTTCTAAAATTTCAAAGAAGTATAGCTTTGAATATGATTTGAACGATATTTTATCTCGACTAATTTTTACTCGTATCCTTTATCCATCTTCTAAGTTGGCATCAAATCGTTCTTCCAAAATGTTTATTGAACAGCCAACCTTTAATTTACATGATATATATCGTTCACTTTCTGTTTTATCTAAAGAAAGTGACTTTATTCAATCTGAACTTTATAAAAATAGCCAAAGGATACTTCCTCGCAGGAATGACATTCTTTACTATGATTGCACAAACTATTACTTTGAAATCGAGCAGGAAGACGAACTTAGGAAATATGGAAAATCAAAACAACATCAACCACTACCTATTGTCGGAATGGGAATGTTTATGGATCATGACGGTATTCCTCTTGTTTTTGATATTTTCCCCGGAAATAAGAATGAGCAGCCAACACTAAAGCCTCTTGAACAAAAGGTAATCGATGATTATGGTGTTGATAGTATTATTATCTGTACAGACGCAGGTCTTTCTTCAAATGCCAATAGAAAGTTTAACGACAAAACTTTATTTGGTGAAAGAATGAGAAGTTTTATAACAACACAATCTATAAAACAACTTCCAAAATATTTAAAGGAGTTTGCCCTAGACCCTGAAGGCTGGTCAGTACAAGGTGAAACAGGATTATTTAATCTGAATAACCTAGATGAACAAACAGACTATAATAAAGTCTTTTATAAGGAAAGATGGATTAAAGAAGATTTATCCAATAAAAAGGTCAAAGAAGGTGATAAAGCGTTAGAGCAACATCTTATTGTATCATTCTCCTTAAAGTACAAAAAATATCACCAAAAAATCAGGCAAAACCGGATTGACCGTGCTAATAAGCTTATTGAAAAAGGGGAATATAAAAGAAATCAAAAAAACCAAAATGATCCACGCCGTTTTATTGCTACTGAAGCAATGACATCTTCAGGAGAAGTCTGTGACAGAGAAATCCCTTATATAGATTCGAACCTCATAGCTGAAGAAGAAAAATATGACGGCTTCTACGCCGTTTGTACTAATCTGGAGACAACCGGAACCGAAGAAATCGTTCGTATAAACAAGAAGAGATGGGAAATTGAAGAATGTTTCAGAATCATGAAAACCGAGTTCAGTGCACGCCCTATTTATCTTCAAAGAGAAGATCGCATAAAGGCACATTTCATAACTTGTTTTGCTTCATTGGTAGTCTTTAGGATACTTGAGAAAAAACTTGGCGAACAATATACATGCGATGAGATTATTAACGTATTACGCTCTATGATGATGTATCGTCCGGGAGAAAAGTTAGGATATCTACCCACTTACACAAGAACAGCTATAACAGATGCACTTCATGAAGCATTTGGATTTCATACCGATTATGAAATCTTAACCGATTTGAGTATGAAGAAAGTCTTTCGAGACAGCAAAAAAAGTAGGTAGTCCTAGCTACACTTTTGTGAATTAAAAAAGGTCTGAAACCCTTGATATATACGGGGTTCAGACCTTTTAGCTGTCAAAGACAGGAATATTAGACTACTCCGGTAAAAAAATCAAGTTTTTATATTCTTAAAATTAATATGCACCCGAAAATAAACTTTATTTCCCGGTGCATATCATTTAAATATTTAAAAATCCTATAGTTGACATTAAAAGCATAAACAAAAATAAAATAAACATTATTGTTGCTTTTATAAAACTGTACTTTAAATGTTCCTCATTCTTGAAATATTTTATTGCATCCAACAGACAACTTACTGAAAACAATAAAAATATCAAAGGGAAAAATATTGCATACTTATTTGGTGATAAAAACGCGAATACCACCATCACTATGATAACAATCGCAAGTATCACATGCATTACATCCCTGAACAAAATAAAACCCTGCTTTCTTCTACCTGTCATCTCCTTTACCCAATGTAGCTACCATCACCGCCTTAATAGTGTGCATACGATTTTCCGCTTCATCAAATACCACCGATTTTGCGCTTTCAAACACATCCTCAGTTACCTCGTATCCCTTTACTGCAGGCAGACAGTGCATAAATATTGTACTTTCCTTTCCTGTTTTTTTCATCAGTTCCTTATTTACCTGATAAGGTCTTAAAAGTTCGATTCTTTCCTTCGCTTTATCCTCTTCACCCATTGAAGCCCAGACATCTGTATATATTACATCGGCATCCTTAACAGCATCTATATTTTCACTTATGGTAAGTTTTGCTCCTGAACTGTTCGCATATCCTTCACATAATTCAACCAGATCCTTACTCGGATGTAGTGATTTCGGAGCCAGAACCGTCATATTTACTCCAAGTTTTGTCATTCCGATCATAAGAGAGTTTGCCATATTGTTTCTGCCGTCACCGACATAAACAAAATTTAATCCTTCAATATTTCCGAAATGTTCCTTCATAGTAAGCAGATCTGCCAGAATCTGTGTCGGATGATACTCATCCGTAAGGCCGTTCCATACCGGTACACCTGCATACTTTGCAAGTTCTTCCACTGTGGAATGTTTAAAACCTCTAAACTCTATTCCGTCAAACATTCTTCCGAGAACTCTTGCCGTATCGGCAACACTTTCTTTATGTCCAAGCTGTATATCATCCTTACCAAGATATTCAGGAAATGCTCCTTCATCTCTTGCACCTACAACAAACGCACATCTTGTCCTTGTTGAAGGTTTTTCAAACAGCAGTGCTATATTCTTGCCTTTCAATCTGTCTCCGGTAATACCTTTTTTCTTCTCCTCCTTAAGCTTAGCAGCCAAGTCCAGCAAATATTCTATCTCTTCTCTTGAAAAATCCTTCAGTGTAAGAAAATGTCTTCCAAATAAATTCATAAATATACTCCTTTCTCAATATTTTAACAGTATATCATATAAATATAAATTTGTCTGCATAAAAATTCATTCATTTTCTTCTTTGTCTTGCAGCCTCATACATCAGTATACTTCCGGCAACTGCGGCATTCAAAGACTCCACCTCACCAAGCATAGGTATTTTAACCTTATCTTCCACTATATCTAAAACTTCCTTTGAGATCCCTGCGGCCTCATTACCTATTATAAATGCAATATCCTTTTTATAATCCGGAGCATCGTATTCAATTGCTCCTTCAAGGCTACTTGCATAAATATTAACATTTTTTGAATAAAGCTTTTCTATCACTTCTTTAAGATCCTTTACATAAATAAAAGGAACTCTGAAAATCGATCCCATTGTAGAGCGTATAACCTTTGGATTATAGATATCAACAGTGGTTTCATTCATTATAATACCTGTAATACCCGCTCCTTCTCCGGCCCTAATCAAGGTACCGAGATTTCCCGGATCCTGAAGGCTGTCAAGAATAAGCAAACTGTGAGGAGTATCTCTTTTTTCCAATATTTTTTCAAGCGTATATTCTTTTCTTTTTACAACGGCCATTACACCCTGCGGGGTTTTTGTATCGGATACGGACTCAAATATTCTGTCACTTACAGTCTCATACTCCGGATAGATTTCAGACAATATTTTTCTATTTTCAGCCTCAAAGCTTTCACTTGCAAATACGTCCAATATCTCATCCTTTTTAAGTTCTTTAAACATTCTGATGCCCTCAATAATATAGGCATTATGTTTTTTTCTGGCATTGCTCTTTTTTATAAGTGCCGCCAGATCTTTTATCTTCTTATTTCCTGATGAAGTAATCATTAGCTTCTCCCATATCACCGATCAGTTTTTATATTTTCCAGGTCTTTTATCCACAAAGCCTTACTTGCATCACTTGGCATTCTAAGATCACCTCTTGGAGATATTGCAATACTTCCGACCTTAGGACCGTCAGGCAGTGCAGATCTTTTAAACTGCTGTGAGAAAAATCTTGAGTAGAAAACTTTCAGCCATTTTAAGATTATCTCCGCATCGTAGAGATCCTTAAATGCTTTCTTTGCCATTCTGTATATCTTTGAAGGCATAAACCCGAAACGAAGTGCATTGTATAAAAAGAAATCATGTAATTCATATGGTCCCACAAGATCTTCAGTCTTTTGTGCTATCTTTCCGTTTTCTGGCGGCAAAAGCTCAGGGGATACAGGTGTATCAAGAATATCGTATAATATATTTGCTATTTTCTTATCCTCGGTGGTATCTGCATAGTAATTTACCAAATGTCTTACCAGAGTCTTTGGAATTGAAGCATTCACACCGTACATTGACATATGATCACCGTTATATGTTGCCCATCCAAGCACAAGCTCCGACAAATCACCCGTACCTACAACAATACCGTTGTCTCTGTTTGCTATATCCATAAGGATCTGTGTTCTTTCTCTGGCCTGTGCATTCTCATAAGTAATATCCTTTACATTTATATCATGTCCGATATCAAGAAAATGCCTCTTTATGGATTCAACTATTGAGATCTCTTCCAAAGTTGCACCGAAGCTTTTTGTAAGCTCACAGGCGTTATTGTAGGTTCTGTCTGTAGTTCCGAATCCCGGCATTGTAACAGCCTTTATGCCGCTTTTATCAAGTCCCAGCATATCATATGTCTTTGCACATACAAGAAGTGCCAGAGTGGAATCAAGACCTCCCGAAATACCAAGAATAACATTTTTTGCACCGATATGCATGAGTCTTTTCTTAAGTCCGAGTGCCTGTATTGTGAGTATCTCCTCACATCTTTCATTTCTCTTTGACATATCATCAGGTACAAAAGGCTTCGGATCGAAGTTTCTCTCAAGTTCAAGCTCTTCATCCTCAAGCTCAAACTCCATAACCATGTAATCTTTACGATCACTTTCTTTGCCTTCTCTTATTTTAAATGTAGTCTGCTTTCTTCTTTCCAAATTAAGCCTGTTTACATCTATCTCTATTCTTACTGCTTCATTTTTAAACCTTGTACTTTCGGCCAGAATTTTGCCGTTTTCCGCTATTATTCCCTGTCCTCCAAATACAAGATCTTGAGTAGATTCTCCCTCTCCTGCATTTGCATAGATATAGCTACATATGAGTTTCTTTGAATGATTGCTTATCAAGCTGTCACGGTATGCTTTTTTACCTACTATATCATTTGATGCCGAAGCATTGATAATAACATTTGCACCTGCAAGTGCATGTCCTATACTTGGCGGATCGGCAACCCAAAGATCCTCACATATCTCACCTGCCAAAACAAGTCCGGGCATATTTGTACATTCAAACAATATCTTTGAACCCATAGGGATTACATCATCAAAAAGGTCTACCCATACACTATTTTCAAATCCCTTATTAAAATATCTCTCCTCATAAAACTCACCGTAATTTGGAAGATTTATTTTATTTATAAGCCCCAACATCAATCCATTTGATATAACCGCTACAACATTATAAAGTTTTCCCTTATAATCCCAAGGCAGCCCCAGAAAAATAACAGATTTATGTCCCTTTGTAAAATCAACTATTTCTTTCAGTGCCTTCTTGGCTTCACTGATAAGTGAATCTTGAAAAAAAAGATCATTACATGTATATGCTGTCAGACAAAGCTCCGGAAATACTATAATACTGCTTTTATTTTCCCATTCTTTTCCTATGGCCTTTTTTATGCTTTCCTTGTTATAGTCCACATCACATACTCTGATATCAGGTGATACGCTTGCAACTCTTATAAAACCGTCTCTCATATTTTCTCTTTCACATCTCCAAAAACAAAATCACAAAGTTTCTCATATTCCTTATAAAACTCATTATCTTCCAGGTCTTTCAATGCCTCAAGTATACCATAATAGTACATTGCCTGCTTTACCTTATCTTTCTCATTAAACCTAAGTAAAAAATCATTTCCAAGAATGAGATAATCTCTTGCCGAATTTCTGATATTTGACAGTTTGTCTCCAAGAGCTATTATCTTTACTTCTATTGATTCATCTTTCAAAGTTTTTAATGTATGCATCTTTCTTTCAATCCATGTCTTTGACTTATCCTCAGATTCACTTCCTACAAGAGCCGCTACTTTTTTTCCGAAATTTTTTTCTATCTCGGTTATGGTAACGGAAGTATCTTCAACCGTATCATGTAGTAATGATGCTACTCTTACATCTTCATTGTCTGTAATCAGGGATACAATGGTACATACTTCCAAAGGGTGAGTAATATACGGTATTGTACTCCCCTTTCTGAACTGACCCTCATGTGCCTTAATCGCAAATTCCACCGCTTTTTCTATCATAACAACTCCTTTAATTATTATATTTTTCTTAAATCAATTTTTAACTTGAAGTTTTTTTTTAAGTCTGTTATTCTAATCAAAGATTGCTTGTACAATTGAAAGTGAGGAAAATCCATGGCAGATAAAAATAATGTAAATGAAAAACCCAAAAAAAGGAAGTTTTCAAAACTCAAGTATATAATAGCATTTATATTCTTAAATGTAATCATATTTTTTGCTGTAACCTCACAGCCTCATTTCGAAATTTCCACGGTGGCGGATTCCGATTCCAAATCTGTAGAAATAAGAGTGACTCAAAAGAGCTTTTTCCCATTGCAAAGTTTTACAATGACTCTTGACGACTCTCCGCTCTCATATACCAAGAACGGTAATACATATGTGGCTACAGCGACAAAAAACGGTACTTTGGAAGTAGTTGCTACAAATCTGAACACAATGTCTCAGACTATATATGAAAGAATAGACAATATCGACTCCACCTCACCGACTATATTTGCACAGTTGGTAAAGAAAGGTGTTCTTAATATAACATTTGAGGATGGACATTCAGATATAGACTATGAAAGCATCTATGCAATAGACAGTAATGATAAGAAACTAAAGCCCACAAAAATAGATAAAGAAGAGGGCAGAGCTACATTTGAATTTGATACCTACTCTATAAAGGCCTATGTTTCCGATACGGCGGGGAATGAGGGAGAAGTTGAATTTAACAACGGTGAAGTCAATCAAACAAAACTTGTTTCCTCTGAAGGTACTGAAGTAAATGATATTCCTGTTGAGGAATCCGGAAATAATGAAAATGATATCTCCAATGAGACTACTTTCGATGTCGGAAATTTAAATGAAAAACCGCCTAAGAAAAATGATGACTATTTATACGAAAAACATTAATGAAAAATCTTAACATAAAAAAACTCCATTCCAATCGGTCCGGAGTTTTTTTATTATTTATATGTCAGTTTATGTAATTCTCCTGTAAGCTGCATTTTTTCAAATCCGTTTTGTGACAATGCTTCGTACAAGATAATTGCCACTGAATTTGACAGATTCAGACTTCTGATATCTCCCCACATAGGAATTCTTATACAGGTATCTTCATTTTCTGAAAGTATCTCTTCAGGTATTCCTGCACTTTCTTTACCGAACATTATATAATCATCCGGCTTATACTCTACATCCTTATAAGTATGATGCGCCTTTGTGGTTGCAAAATACATATGCTCTCTTGCCGCAGGATTCTTTTCATAAAAATCATTTATATCGGAATATATTGTAACATCAAGATTCTTCCAATAGTCCATACCTGCGCGCCTTATCTCTTTTTCATTGATTCTGAAGCCCAAAGGCTCTATCAGATGAAGCCTTGTACCCGTTGCTACACAGCTTCTTCCTATATTTCCTGTATTTGCAGGTATTTCAGGTTCAAGTAACACTATATTCATGAAAGACTCCTTACAAACTTCTCAATTCTTGAGATTGCTTCCTTAAGCCTTTCCATAGAATATGCATATGATACTCTGACATAGCCCTCTCCGCTTGCACCGAATGCCGTGCCGGGAACTATAGCGGTCTTTTGCTCCTCCAACAATCTTGTTGCAAATTCTTCCGATGTCATATTAAATCTTTTTATACTTGGAAATACATAAAATGCTCCCTGAGGTTCAAAGCAGGTCATTCCAAGTTCATCAAACTTATGTAACAGAAATCTTCTTCTTTGATTGTATGACTCTCTCATTTTTGCCACATCGTCATCTCCATTCGCCAGAGCCTCAACAGCGGCATACTGACTTGTAGTAGGTGCACACATAATGGCATATTGATGAATCTTGGTCATCTGGGCAATAATTTCCTTAGGACCTGTAGCATATCCGAGTCTCCATCCTGTCATGGCATAGGATTTCGAAAATCCGTTTATAAGAATGGTTCTTTCTTTCATTCCTTCTACCTGAACTATTGAAGCATGTTCTCCTTCATATGTAAGTTCACAGTATATTTCATCGGATATTACATACAAATCTTTTTCTATACAAACTTTTGCTATCTCTTTTAACTCATTTATATTGAGAATCGATCCTGTAGGATTATTTGGAAAGGGTAAAACAAGTATCTTTGTCTTGTCTGTTATTTTTTCCAAAATTTGACTTGCTTTTAACTTAAAACCGTTTTCAGCTTTGAGTTCAATTATTACAGGTTTTCCTCCTGCCAAAATTGTGCAAGGCTCATAGGAAACATATGAAGGCTGAGGTATCAAAACTTCATCACCTGCGTCAAGCATTGCTCTGAGCGCAATATCAATACCTTCACTGCCTCCCACAGTAATTATAATCTCATCTTTCGGATTATATTCCACATTAAGTTTTCTTATAAGATACTTTCTTATTTCTTCTCTAAGCTCCGGCAATCCTGAGTTTGATGTATAAAAAGTTCTTCCCTTTTCAAGAGAATATATACCTGCATCTCTTATAAAATAAGGTGTATCAAAGTCAGGCTCACCAACTCCCAAAGATATTGCATCTTCCATAGTATTGACTATATCAAAAAACTTTCTGATACCTGAAGGTTTTATTGATGTTATTGTTTTTGATAATGGATTTCTCATGGTGTTATCAGCTGCCTCTCATCTTTTTTCTTTGCAGATAATATTGTTCCATGGTCTTTATATTTTTTCAGTACAAAATGTGTTGCGGTTGAAAGCACTGAATCCATAGGCGCCAATTTATCAGAGACAAATTGTGCCACTTCTCTCATTGTTCTTCCTTCAATAAAAACAGTAAAGTCAAATGCTCCACTCATCAAATATATTGCATTTACTTCAGAGAATTGGTAAATTCTTTCAGCAATATTATCAAAGCCCATACCCTTTTGAGGTGTAACTCTTACTTCAATAAGTGCATTCACCTTTTCATTGGCTGTTTTTTCCCAATTGATCAATGTATGATAACCGCATATCACACCTTCTTTTTCCATATCGGAAATCTCATTTGCAACGGCCGCCTCATCTTCACCAAGTAAAATAGCCAACTCCGCAATATCAATTCTGGAATTTTTTTCAATTACCGATAATATCTTCTCTCTCATCTTTTATCACCTTAAAAATTTCATCCTGCAAAGGCCTGTTCACATATTCTACAGTTTCCTTATCTGTTATCACTTTATCAAGGCTGTCTGTAAGACAACCTATTACCTGTGCAGTAATCCCTCTTTCCTCCAAGTATTTACAGGCAGATATAGCGTCCTCACTCAGAACTATCTTGCCTTCGCTTAAAAGTCTATATATATTTATTCCGAAATATTCACAAATCTCAATACAAATCTGTATTGTACTTATTTTTTTTATTTCTATCTCAAATCCGCAGCCACGAGACTTTGCCAAATTATATAATACCTTTAGGATTCCACCTTCTGAAACATCCAACGTTTCCCCATTGACCTCTGAAAATATACTGTTTATATCTACAGGGGCACATTCAGGTCTATCATTATTTATGGGAGATAAATATCTCCCATAATAACTGTTTTCTTTAACATGCTTTTCTATGCTCTCTATATATACTTTATTAAAATACCTGTCTAAATCTTCACGGTATTTTTTTGCCAATATTAAAGAGCCCTTAAGTCCGGCATATCCGCAAAAAATTATATATTTTTTCATTACTGTCCTGCATTGATGTTCGGATCAAAACCCGGACCCTGACTAACATCAACAGAATTATCTGCAGGTCCGTTATCTGCAGGAGCATCATTTGCAGTCTCTCCACCACCTTCAGTATTTTCTACAGGTGCAGCTGTAGGAGCGGGAGCATCCACTCTGGTACCTCTGATATAAATATCATCAGCCATTCTGTAAGTATCACTTGATACCAATTCTCTGCTTACCTCAACTCCGTTTTCCTTTACAACTTTCCAAAGTTTTGAAGTTCTTCCCTTATGTCCATCAGATTCCTTTCTGACATATCCTACAGGCTTTGAAGGATCATCTTTATAAGTCTTTCCCTTAGGTGTTTCATTGATTACTTCAGAAACAAATTCAATAGTTCTATTTGCGGATCTGTCTTCCTTACCCCAAATAGTGAATGTAACATTTCTTCCGGATGTCACAGCTTCTACATATATAGGAGTACTTCTGTTGTTTGTAACCTTTATATCCTTATAATCTCCGGCAATTGCAGCATCACCGCTTGGCTGTACATAACCTACTATCATTGAGTGATTTTTTCTCTCTGTTATTTTCACTTCAGCTCTCAGCGCAGCCTGATATAATGTTGTTGCAATCTGACAAGCGCCTCCGCCTACACTGTCTACAACCAATCCGTTTTGATAAGCCTTTGCCATCTTATATCCGTTTTTGATTGTGAAAGGTTGCATTCTTTCATAACCCGATATTGTTTCACCCGGCATCAAAAGCACACCGTCCATCTTCTGGGTTCCGACAGCAATATTTGTGGCCCTCTCAGATGTGGAAGATGAATAGTTTGTTGTAAATGTACCAAGCACATCCTTTATATCTTTCAAATCCTCGGCCTTAACTGTTGCTTCCTGCTTAGTAACCTGTGCTTCTATTGTCTCTTCTCCGGTTTTAAGTATTGCTTCCTTAAGCTTGTCTACAGTAGATTCCTTATCTATTGCATATCCGTCATGTTCAGGTGTTATCTCAAATGCACCGTTGACTCTTTTTATAGTTGCATTAACAGGTGCATTCGGATTCTTACTGTTGGCTCTATTAAAAAATGAATTTAAAGCTTCTTCATTAAATTCTATATCCGGAGTAATGCTTTCAGGATTTTCTATAAGACCTGCACTTTTTGCAAATCGTTCAATCATATTTCCTGATGTATACTTACCGGCTTCAGACAGTATATACTCTTTATTTTCTATGCTTGCACCAAGATCTGAAAAGCTGCTCTCTATCTGCTCTCCGTTTACAGATAATATAAACTTCTTCTCATCAAGCTTATTCTGAAGTTTTTCCAAAGCTTCATTAAGTGCAGTCATTGTCTTAACACTGTCATCCAATCCGCTTACACTGAATCCTTCAGGCAGTCTTCTCTCGGCTTTTGTTCCTTCCTCTTCAGTTACAGCCTCCTGTGTGCTCTCCTGTTCTTTGGTTGTCTCCTCTTCTTTAGCATCACTGTCTGTAGATTTTTTATCGTCAGCTTTTGCCTCCTGCTTTTCCGCCCTGACTTCAAAACTTCCCGCTCTACTACCCATTCCAAATCCTGCAACAGCCATAAACACAGCCATTGCTGCAGTTATATTTCCTATATTCTTCTTCAACTTTCCCTTGTCCTCTCTAGACCGGCATACCTATATTGACAATGCTGACACTACTACAGGTACCACCATAGCCAGAACTAAAATTGTAACTATTACTATTGATATAATCTGTCTTTTCTTATTCTTCATATAAACCTCTTTTCTTTATGGGATAAACTATACTTGTATGATTTTAGTGAAATGTTTTCAGTCTACAGAATGCAGACTTTAATATTTGCGCTTTATCAGGTAAAATACATGCTTCCTGATTTTATTTTATCCATCATCCTTTTAGCTTCGGATTCTGAAAGCAAGTCAATATTTACCTTGCATCCAATTCTATGACAGTTTAGTAATTTCTGCAAGTCCTCTTTTGTTCTTTTTCTGATCGGAACGAATTTTTTTATCTTAACTTTCATAGATTCTGAGCTTATTTCAAGAGTTTTAAAATTTTTTATAATCTCCTGAAATAAAACATGAGTATAGAATGCATCACTGAATGCTCTGTGAGAGTTTTTTCTTTCAATACCGAAATAACTGCATGCATCAGTAAGATTTTTTCTCACATTCTCAGGAAGTACCTTCTTACATAATTTATATGTATCAATACCTCTTTTCTCAAATTCCAAGCCTACTCTGTTTGCTTCTTTCTTTACAAAGCTGTAATCAAAAATTGTGTTATGTCCAAGTAGAACATAGTCTTCACAAAAGTCCACTATATGATTTATAACCTCATATATTCTTTTTGCATTTCTAAGCTCGTTTTCACTTATTTTTGTCAATTCAAGTATTTTGTCATCCACCTGCATATCCGGGTTTATAACACAGGAGAAAGTATCAATTATATGTGAATCTTTCACTTTTAAAAGTCCCACTTCAATTATCTTATCTTTTGACAACCTTATTCCGGTAGTTTCAAGGTCAATAGCTATATAATCGGAAATCATCATACTTTGGCACTCGGACAGTCGTCTCTTAAAAAACAAATATCACATTTTTCTCTTCTTGCAATACATATGGTCCTGCCGAGAGTTATCAAGTCCGTATTCCAGACTATCCAATGATCTTTTGGAAGTATCTCCATAAGTTCAAACTCTATTTTTACCGGATCGTCACTTTCGGTAAACCCTAGTTTTTTTGTAATCCTTTTTACATGTGTATCTACCACTATACTTGGCAGATCAAATATATTTCCTCTGATTACATTTGCAGTCTTTCTGCCCACTCCCGGAAGAGTTAAAAGGTCATCAAGATTGCTTGGCACCTCTCCCCCAAAGTCAGTCAAAAGCTTTCTTGCACAGGCAATCAAATTTTTAGCTTTATTATGATAAAAACCTATGGAATGTATATCTTTCTCCATTTCAGACAAATCTGCATTGGCAAACTTCTCCAGACTGTCATATTTTTTGTACAAATCTCTTGTCACCATATTTACTCTGGCATCGGTACATTGAGCACTGAGTATGGTGGCAAACAGAAGTTGCCACGGAGTATTATACTCCAAATAAATTATTTTTTCCGTACCATATGTTTCATCTAATTTTTTTAAGATTCTTTCAAGTCTTTTATCAATCATACCGTTATCTCTATTTTTCTTCCGCTTGGCTGATATTCATAATATCTTACGCCTGCCGCATTCAACATTCTTTTACTGGCTCTTACAGAAGGACTTGAGGCATATTTATCCTCCTCATATATTATAGTCTTTATACCCGCCTGAATTATTGCCTTTGCACATTCATTACATGGGAATAGAGTCACATATATTTTACTCCCCTCTAAAGAACCTCCTCTGTAGTTTAATATTGCATTCAATTCACTATGTGTGGAATACAGATACTTTGCATTATAAGGATCTGTAAGCTCAAATTCCTTTCCCCATGGAAAATCTTCATCAGAACAGCCTCTCGGAAACCCGTTGTATCCCATAGACAGTATCTTATTATCCTCACTTACTATACAGGCACCTACCTGAGTGTTCGGATCCTTTGACCTTCTTGCACTGAGCTTTGCAACACCTATAAAATACTCATCCCAATTTATATAATCTTCTCTCTTTTCGCTCATAATCCACCTATAAATCTATTATATTAAATCCCGCGGCTTTTTTTAGTCTGTTCATTACCGCTCTTCCGATACCGCTCTCATCAAATGACTCGGATATTATATTCTTTACTCCAAGTTCATCACATTTTCTCAGCACGTCAAAGAGATTATGGGCAATACTGCTCATATCTTTTGAACTTCCAAGGCTTAAAAGCTTCACATTATCTTTTTTATTTTCTTTAATAAATGATAAAAAATCACTTTTATGTTCATCCACAGTAAGTATCGCCATATCAAGTTCCGATTCTATTATCTGTGATTTCAGATAATTTGATACTTCCCGTTCTTTGCCTCTTATTATCTTCATATCAGCCATCGGAGCATAATGCTTATATTTCATTCCCGGCGCCTTAGGAGCCGCTCCTGTTGATAAAAGATGCTCAATTGCGGGGTCTATATTTACATTGCCGCATACTTCCCTAAGCATTTCAAGAGTAATTGCACCGGGCCTTAATAATGTCGGAGTCTGCTCAGTCAAATCCACTATTGTGGACTCCACACCTATTCCGACTTCACCACCATCTATTATCATCTCTATCTTTGAATTCATATCTTCAAATACATGAGAAGCTTTTGTCGGAGAAGGTCTGCCTGAAGTATTTGCACTTGGTGCGGCTATCGGCACTCCCGAAACTTCTATCAATGCCCTTGCAATATCACTCTCAGGAAGCCTTATCGCAACCGTATCAAGACCTCCGCTTGTAGCATCCGGTATAATGCTCTTCTTTTTTAATACCACAGTCATAGGTCCGGGCCAAAACTTATTTGCCAGAGTATAAAATAACTCCGGTATATCATTTGCAATATCTTTTACATCTTCCGTTTTTGAAATATGCACTATCAACGGATTATCGCTCGGTCTGCCCTTTGCCGCATAGATCTTTTTTGCAGCCTCAGGCATCAGAGCATTTGCGCCCAGTCCGTACACCGTTTCTGTCGGAAACGCCACCAGACCTCCGTTTTTTATTATAATTGCGGCCTCTTTAATATCTCCGTCTCTATATAATTCATTAATATCTTTTTTATCTATCTTTTTTACAATAGTTTCTTTTATTTCCTGCTCCAATTATACCTCTTCCGAATCTTTTAAAAACCTTCTTTTGCTCTTAATCAATTTCTTTTGCTTACTCTCTTCGTACTTTTCTCTGATTTCTTCAAAGGTTGCCGTATCTACAACCTTTGTAGTCTTTATTACATAGTATCCGTCATCATTTTTTCTTACTCTTATTTTCCCCTTAACAATACCATGTTCAGGGCAGATTCCTATACAGTAGTAATTTCTCTGATTTGTTGAAAACCATTTTATTTTTTTCTTTAGCATTCTGTTGCATCTGTCACAAATAAGATCTGAATTATGCTTATCCGCTATCGCCTCTTCTTTTGTAGGAAAAAAAGTGGATACAAACTTTGAATATCCCGAAAAATGCAAATATATTTCCTCTTCACTGCTTCTCGGTACACGATAATAGTCGAGTGAATAATATTCACTTACAGGTCCGAAATCCATATTTTGCATTACTTTGGCTGTATATAAGGCATCATCTAAAGCATGATGAAAAGGTCTGTTATTCTCAATATTAAGCATATTTACAGCTCTTTCAAGAGGTATCCTATCCTGTTCTCCGTTAGGATATCTTATATTAAAAAGCTTTTGAATATCATAGTAAAACAAAGGATACTCAAATTTATTTTCCACATTGTAAAATTTCATGTTTCTTTGAAGTTCCACCAAATCGAGATTTCCCCATGTACAAAGTATGGTCTTTTTTCTCTTATTGTCAAGCTCACAAAATTCAAAGAAATCCTTTATAGCTTCTGTAAAAGGAACTCCTTTTTTTTTCAACTCTCCGATACCTATCTGTACCACCTCATGCACTTTAAAATGCATCTTTTTATAAACTGTAGGCTTTATTACTCTATGAAATTCATCGACTTTTTTGAGTTTTGAATCAAGCTTTATGGCTCCTATTTCTATTATTTCAAAGGGAAGATCTTTATTGCTGTATTCTCTGCCGTTAGGACTTTGGTTCCATTCCAAATCCAGCACTATATAACTATCCATATCCACCTTTCCAAAAAAGCACATCCGAAGATGTGCTTTAATTTTGTCTTATTTTATAATGTCATCTTTTCGTTCTTTACAATGGCATCTTTTCTCATCGGAATACGGCAATTTTTATTGTTTCCAAACTCCACTATTACAGTATCATCTGTAATATCAATCAACACACCATAAAATCCTGATGCAGTCTCTACCGTATCGCCAACTTCCAAACTTGCAAAAAGCTCAGCCTGCTTAGCTTTTTCTTTTTTATTAGGTCTATAGGCCATAAAATAAAATATAGCTCCTATAAACACTACATACATTGCAATCGCACCTACTCCAAAACCACCACCTGCATTCGCAGTTGCCAAAATATTCATAGTCCTCCTATTTAGAACCTTCAAGCATAGTTCTTATTTTGTTATTTTTATATTCTGTATATCTATTTTCGCGTATAGCTGTGCGAATCTCACTCATCATTGTATTATAGAAATATAAATTGTGCAATACACAAAGACGCATACCAAGCATTTCATTTGCTTTAAGCAAATGTCTGATATAGCCCCTTGAATATGATCTACAGGCCGGACAGTTACATCCCTCTTCTATAGGTCTTTTATCAAGCTCATATTTCTTGTTGAAAAGGTTCAGCTTTCCACAGTTTGTGTATACATGTCCATGTCTGCCGTTTCTGCTCGGATATACACAGTCAAAGAAATCCACTCCCCTGTCTACCGCTTCAAGAATATTTATAGGGGTACCTACACCCATAAGATATGTAGGCTTATCCTTTGGCAGATGTTCAACCGTTACATCAAGTATATGGTACATCTCCTCATGGCTCTCACCGACAGCCAGACCTCCTATTGCATATCCGTCAAGATTCATCTCGCTTATTGCTTTTGCATGTGAGATTCTGATATCATCAATAATTCCGCCTTGGTTTATACCAAAGAGCAACTGCTCTTTATTTATGGTATCCTCCAATGAATTGAGCCTGTCCATCTCCACCTTACATCTTTGCAGCCATCTGGTAGTACGTGCAACAGATTCCTCTATGTATTTTCTCTCTGCAAGTGCCGGGGGGCATTCATCAAATGCCATTGCTATTGTAGAGCCTAAATTTGATTGTATTTGCATACTCTCTTCAGGTCCCATGAATATCTTTCTTCCGTCAATATGTGAATTGAAAGCTACGCCCTCTTCCTTGATTTTTCTGAGTTTTGCCAGTGAAAACACCTGAAAACCGCCCGAATCTGTCAGTATCGGTCTGTCCCAGTGCATAAACTCATGTAAGCCTCCAAACTCTTTTATAAGCTTGTCACCTGTTCTTACATGCAGATGATAGGTATTTGAGAGTTCAACCTGACAACCTATTTCCTTAAGGTCATCCGTTGAGACAGCACCTTTTATAGCGGCTACAGTGCCGACATTCATAAAAAGCGGTGTCTCTACGGTACCATGCACTGTTTCCATAGTAGCGCTTTTTGCTCTATTGTCCACAGCCTTTATTTCATATTTCATAAAATACCTAAACTACAGCACCATTGCTGTCTTTATTTATTTCAACCTTTTTATCTTTTTTCTTCTTATTCTTAGCTTTTTGTGCCTTCTCATCTTCCTTCTTCTGCTCGAGTTTCTTATCAAATCTGTTGCTGAAGATATACCAGAAGATACTTGATAAGAATACGGAAGAATATGTACCTGCCACGATACCTACCATGATCGGTAATGCGAATTCTCTGATAGAAGAAACTCCCATAATATACAATACAAAGATCATGATAAATGTAGTAAGTGATGAATAAATACTTCTTGTAAGTGTTTCTGTAACACTTGTATTTATAATCTCTTCCTTAGTAGCTCTAGGTAATATTGCCTTATTCTCTCTTATTCTGTCAAATATTACGATAGTAGCATTGATAGAATAACCGACTATTGTAAGGATACATGCAATAAATGTCGATCCTACACTCCAACGAAGCAGTGCATAGAATGTAATAACAATCAATACGTCATGTACAAGTGCAAGCACTGAACTTGTTGCAAATCTGAAGTCTTTAAATCTGAACCAAATATAAAGAAGCATAAGTATTGTAGCAATAACTGTGGCTACAACAGCATCTTTCTTCATCTCGGAACTTACAGCACCTGATATTGACTCTGCTGTAATCTTCTCCGCATCAACACCGAACTTTTGGGCAAGAGCGCTGTTAAGTTTCTCTCTCTCATCCACTGAAAGTGTACGTGTCTTTATGATAACCTCATTTGAACCTTCCACCTTTTGTGTCTGTGTTCCGGCTTCACCTGTTACAGATTCCACTACAGGAACAACCTCTTTTGAAATTCTATCAAGTGAATAGTCCTCATTAAATGTAACATTTGTTGATGTACCGCCCTTGAAGTCTATACCGTAGTTAAATAAATTACCGATTTTTACCTTATTGTAACCTGCGCCTACAACGCCTGCCAATATAATAATCACCGATATGGCAATTGTTATATTCTTCATTCCGACAAAATTGATAGGCTTTCTTGCAAGCTTTTTACCATATAATTTAGGATTATCAAGCCCTATATTATAGAAAGCCTTCATAATAAATCTTGTAACGAATAATGCTGTAAACATTGACAGTATAATACCGAGTGCCAACGTCTGTGCAAATCCCTTTACAGTACCTGAACCTCTAAGATAGAGTACAGCTGCTGCTATAAGTGTAGTAACATTTCCGTCAACAATAGCTGACAAAGCTTTCTTAAATCCTGTATTAATAGATTCATTTACACTCTTACCAAGTCCGATTTCTTCCTTGATTCTGGTAAAGATAATAACATTTGCATCCACCGCCATACCGATTGAAAGTATGATACCTGCAATACCCGGCAAAGTCAGTGTAATTTCAAATGCTGACAAGAGTAAAATCTCAAGTATAATATATAATGAAAGTGCAAGTACCGATGCAAATCCCGGAAGTAAGAAAACCGCTATCATAAATACCGCAAGGATAACAAATCCTACCGCAGCAGCCTTCATACTTGTAGATATAGCTTCCTGTCCAAGCTTTGCTCCTACCACATTACTTCTAAGCTCTTCAAGTTCAAGTGAAAGTGAACCTATACGTATAGTAGAAGCAAGATTCTTTGCTTCATCGTATGAAGTCATACCTGTAATCTGTGCTGTTCCGCCTGTTATAGCAGTCTGAACTGTAGGATTTGAATAAATTACATTGTCATATATAATAGCAATTCTCTGTCCGATAAGTCTTGCAGTAGCCTCTGCAAAAGCCTTTGAACCCTCATCTGTAAATGTAAGTGATACAACGTACTCACTGTTACCGTTATTGTCAATAATTCCGGCTTTAGCTGTTGCCACCTGATCACCTGTAAGTACTGTATTACCCTGTGGATCTACAAAGATCAAAGAACCCGGCTTTCCAAGTTCGTTAAGTATTGCATTTGCATCAGATACACCCGGGATATCAATATTAATTCTATTGTCACCCTCTCTGTAAACTTCCGCCTCTGTTGAGTAATTCTGTACTCTCTGCTGCAACTTATAGATAGTGTCCGCCATATCCTCATCTGACGGGTTCGGCTCAACTGTTTGGTAAGTAATACTTACACCACCTGCCAAATCAAGTCCAAGTTTTATTTTACCTGTACTGAACTTGGAAGTTTTACCTTTTTCATCAGCCACATCACTGTCTGTTGCCACATCTTCAGTCGCTTCACCGCTCTCATTTGATATAGTAGTCTCACTTGTTGCTACAGCAGCGGTATTACCCTTACCTGCCGATAAAACATTGTAAGCAAGAAAACCGAAAAATACCAAAACCACAACTGTGATAAACAGAGAGGCTAAGCCCTTTTGCTTATTGTCCTTCATTATCTTCTCCTATTTTACCCAGCTAACGCTGCTTTTATCATTATTGCACACTCAATTCTCTTTTTTTGAAGTTCGCAACCGATATCATAAGTATCTGTAATAGAGCCGTGGAAGCTATAAGAATTAGCCGCACATCCTCCACTACAATAAAATCTTGCATAGCAATCCTTACACTTTGGCTTAGCATAAACATTGCACAGCTTAAACTCATTACTGATGTCTTTTCTCTTTAACCCGTCAAATACATTTCCAAGCAAGAACTCATCTTTTCCGACAAATTGATGGCATGGATAGAGATCACCCCAAGGTGTAACCGCCAAGTATTCCGTTCCCGAACCACATCCTGAAAGTCTCTTTGCAACACATGGTCCCTGAGTTAAATCTATATTGAAGTGGAAGAAATTAAATCCTCTTCCTTCCTTCTTCCTCTTGATATACTCTACCGCCAGCTTATCATATTCTTCCATGATCTTTGGAATATCTTCTTTTTTTATAGCATAAGCCTCACCGTCTTCACCTACTACCGGCTCCATACTTGTCTGCTTAAATCCGAGGTCTGCAAAATGCAGTACATCCTTTGAAAATTCCAGATTATTTCTTGTAAAAGTACCTCTGATATAGTAATCCTTTGTGCCTCTTGATTCAGCAAATTTCACAAACTTAGGAACTATAACATCATAACTGCCTTTGCCTCCTCTTGTAGGACGCATAGCATCATTAACTTCTTTTCTACCGTCAAGACTTAGTACCACATTTGACATCTCCTGATTGCAAAATTCCATAATTTCGTCATTCAAAAGCATTCCGTTTGTAGTAATTGTAAATCTGAATTTCTTATTATTGGCTTCTTCCAGGCTTCTACCATATTTTACAAGGTCTTTTACCACCTGCCAGTTCATAAGCGGCTCTCCGCCAAAGAAGTCAACTTCCAAATTTCTTCTGTTGCCGGAATTGGCCACAAGGAAATCAAGTGCTCTCTTTCCGACATCATAGCTCATAAGAGCTCTTCTGCCGTGGTACTCTCCCTCTTCGGCAAAGCAGTACTTACATGCAAGATTACAATCGTGAGCAATATGAAGACAGAGCGCCTTTACAACCGTTTCTCTCTCTTTAAAATCATTGATGTAGAGCTCATAGGTATCCTTTGTATAAAGCTCCTCTGCATTAATAAGCTCCTGTATATCGGAAATTGCCTCATCTATTTCCTCATCACTGTACTTATTCTTCAGACCTGATTTAATATCAGTTTTTATCTCTTCACTTAATGTTATCGGAGCATCAATCTCTCCTATCAGCTTTTCACCAAGTTCCATTGCATCATACATAAGCTCATCAACTACATGAACAGAACCTGAATTGACATCTAAAACTATATTGTATCCGTTATTCTTATATTGGTGTAACAAATTATTCCTCTTTCTATCATGAAGCAAATTTTACAACATGAAAAGCCCCCTTAACAGTCTATGACCGCGAAGGGGGGTTTTTGATACAAGCGTCTTATCTGTTAGGATTCTCACAACCCTGGTTTCCAACTGTGCAAGATGTCTTGCAAGCTGACTGACAAGAAGTTTGGCACTCGCCACAACCACCACGCTTTAAGCTCTCTTTAAGAGTTTTCTCATTTAAAGTAACAACATGCTTCATATACATTCTCCTTCTATGTCGTACTACGACAACAAGCTTTATGCTAACTCATTTTAGCATAAGTAAATATCTTTTTCAATAAATATATTTTTTGAACACCTCAACTTAAATATATTTTTGAACACCTCAACTAAAATCTTATTAAATATACGGAACTAAAATATATAAAAACAGACCGCTGCACTAATTGTACCGGTCTGTTTAGCTTAACACACTATATCAATTATATCTTTTACAATTCCGCCATTCTCTTTAATGTATCCCCTGTAATCCTATATGTCGTCCAGTCTGACATGGGTTCGGCACCCAGAGACAGATAAAAATCAATACTTGGCTTGTTCCAGTCAAGGCACCACCACTCAAGTCTGCCACAGCCTCTCTCCACTGCAATAGCTGCAAGTCTCTTTAGTAATGCCTTTCCATAACCTCTTTTTCTATACTCAGGCAGTACAAAAAGATCCTCCAGATATATTCCTGCCCTTCCAAGAAAGGTTGAAAAGTTATGAAAGAAAAGAGCAAATCCCACTTCTTTCTCATTTTCCATTACAAAAATAACCTCCGCCTTTTGCTTATCAAAAATCCATTCTTCCAATATCTTCTCATCAGCTACCACTTCATCAAGCATTTTCTCATAAAGAGCAAGTTCCTTTATAAAATAAA
Source organism: Lachnoanaerobaculum gingivalis (assembly GCF_003862475.1). Classification (GTDB taxonomy): domain Bacteria; phylum Bacillota; class Clostridia; order Lachnospirales; family Lachnospiraceae; genus Lachnoanaerobaculum; species Lachnoanaerobaculum gingivalis. Next base: position 279,852 of record NZ_RRCO01000001.1, read on the forward strand.
GTATTAAAGCAGTATCTTCTCTTTTTGCAAATCTAAAATCCATATTTCCCCTTATAAAATATTTATTTAAAAAGTTCCTACAACAGACTCAGCTGTCCCATAAATAATACTCAATTATTAATTTCTTTCATTCTCCAAAGACATATCAATATCATATATATCATCAATCATAGCCCCGCTGTCTGTTTTTGTAATATATACCATTGAAAGACTTGTTAAAGGCTCTACTGAGGTAATTGTTATCTTTGTGAGTACAGCATATGAATTATCCTTATAACCGATATATGCAATAGGCTTATATTCCGCACCGGTCAAACCGTCAAGTGCTTTATCAAATGCAGCCTTAACATCAGAATTTTCGTTCATAAAAGGATTTATATCATTGTACTCCCAGCCTTCCTTGCCTTCTAAAAGGCTAAGACTTCCTGTAATCTCGGCATTTCCGTCTAAATCTTCGTATACATTTACAATCACATACTCAGGTTTGGCATCAGGTACTACCATTTCCGCTCTGCAAAGATAGGAATAATTTGTTCCTGCTACAATCTGTGATCCAAGTACTGCCATCACAGTATATGTATAGCCTACCAAGCCTTCCGTTGCTTTATCAAAAGCTGCCATAGCATTTATATTTTCACCCGGTTCTGTTTTTGAATTTATTGCCCAGGCTCCTACCACAGGTGCAGACTCTTTTGTTTCTTCAGCTTCTTTAGTCTCAGCAGACTCCTGTGACTCTATAATTGTCTGTGTTTCTGTCGCATCTGTGTAATTTTTTCTTCCTCTGCATCCCATAGTGTAACAGTAAATAATTTTCTCATTTTTTCTCCTAAAATAAAACTTTTCTTTGATTATCGCTCTTTATTTCCCGGCTCCCATATTACTGTTTGCAAACTCACTAAGGTCCTCATTTTTCATTGCTTTTTCAAGTAGTCTTGGTAACATCTGAGGTGCTGCCGCAAAACAAGGAATTCCCTGAGCGGCAATTTTCCCTGCCATGTTCGCATCATAAAAAGGCTTTCCGTCATCTGATATTGCAAGCAAACAGATCACAATTACACCGTCTTCCTTCATCTGAGTCAGTCTTCTAAGAAGTCCTGCACGATTTCCACCCTCTTCAAGATCTGAAATCAAAAAGAAAATAGTCTTTTTAGGATTCTCTATATATTTACTGCAGTATTTTATGGATTTTTCAATATCTGTTCCTCCACCCAGAGTAAATCCAAAAAGCAAATCAATAGGGTCCTCACATTTCTCACTCAGATCCACTATATTGGTATCAAAAGCCACTACCCTTGTCTTTATAGCACTCATACTTGCCAGTATACAGCTCATTATAGATGAATATATTACCGACTCTCCCATAGAACCGCTCTGGTCAATATCTAAAATTACAGTATATTTATTGGCGGCAGTTGTAGCACTTCTTTCAAAGAAATAATACTTTTGTGGAATAATCTTCTTCAGCTTTACATTATAATCTTTGATACCCTTCCTTATTGTAGTTTGAAAGTCAAGTGCAGATGCTGACGGTATAGGTGAATGCAGCTTCCTGTTAATACTTGCAGTAACCGCTCTTTTTAAATCCGTTTCAAGCAAAGCATTTATCTGTTCCACTATTTTTCTGATAAATTCTCTTGCACTTTCCTTACTCTGTTTCGGTATCTGATCTTTTAGAGTAAGTATCATACTTGCCATTTGCATATCAGGTTCTATATTGTTTAAAAGCTCAGGCTCAAATATAAGCTGTTTTAATCCACATCTTTCCATAGCATCAGCCTGAATGATCTTTACAAGGTCCTTATCAAAAAGTGTTCTCACATCTCCAAGCCATCTGCTTATCTGTGGACTTGAAGCACCTTTTCCGGCTCCTCCTCCGAAGCTGAATTTCATATCCCTATTATAGATAGCATCCAGAGCCATATCCATCATAAGATCTTCCTGACTGAGGGCATTGCCGCCATCCATACCTTCAATTCTTTTTTCAGCCTCAGACCCAAGTATCAGCCTCCAACGCCTCAGTCTGTCCTTTGTATCCATTTATATCTCCTAAAAGTCTCCAAAATCAAAGTCTTCAAGTATCTCGGTATCCACTTCCTTTATCTCAGAGTTGACTATTTCGCTTACCGCCTGTGCATTGAGTCCCCATATTTCACCGAGATTCTCCGCAATCATATCCTTTTCCTTTGCACTGTATTCTACAAAGGCTCTTCTTAAAAATACCGCTGAACGTCTAAATTCCTCTTCATCCAGAGTATCCAAATATTCACTAAGACTCTCCCAGAGTGTAAGCCTTCCTATAAGAGCATAATGATTTCTCATAGACAATCCTGCAAACCAATTTGCACCAAGCTCTGCCGGCATGCCCATAGAAAGTCTTCTTGAAACCTCCATTCTAAGAGTAGGTTCATCTATCTTACCTGCATCCAGAAGTATTGCTGTGGCAAGTCCTGATATTTTTGTATTCAAATCATCTCTGTTTGAAAGTTCTATAAGCTTATCAAGCCAAAAACTCTCATCCAAAAATTCCTGCATCATAAAAACACTATGTATTTTTTGAATATCCTCTGCTAATGTGGCTGCAGCTATATCATCACATGCCGATTCTCCAACTAACATAAGTGAAGCTCTGATACAAAGTCTTTTTACAATAGGCTCTAAAGGTTTTCTATCCAGTTTTCTGATATCTCCAAATGAGATCATATTTGAAAGTTTACTTACGGTATCTGCTATATCATTCATTGATATAGCACCATTTGCCATTTCATCAAGACTTCTTCCTGCACCCTCTACTATTTTTGGCAATCCACAGTTAAATGCTGCTTCTATAACTTTTGCTATTTCTGATATCTTTGTAGCCTCAGAAAGCTTCTCACCCAAAACAAATGCTACAGCATCTAAGATAGTATCTCCCTTTAATACACTTTCCACTATCTGTATTTCAGCTTCGGGTGTCCATTGCAGTATCCAGTTCTCTGCCCATGTTGCATTATCCTGATTGCTTTTTTTGATCTTAGCAAAATCAATTCCAAGTACAACAAGTCTATAGAGGAAAAAAGATCTGTTCAAATCAAGAAAAGCACTTTCTTCTGACTTTACCCTTAAGTTTTCTCTTAAATCAAGCTGCAATGGGGTTGCTACAAGTTCTTTATACTTTTCAAGTTTTAACTGTTTAAGTTTATTAGTGAAATCACTCTGTATAGACGTCTGCATAGCATCCTGAGGAACACTGCCTATTTTTTTGCCTATATCGGTTTCAGCAAATCCCATTGCCAGCTCTCCGAAGCTTCCACTACCCATACAGGTAATGCTCGCATCCTTCAAATCCTCAAGTGTAGGAATGGAGCCACCACGTATAATGGCAAGTTCTCTTGCCAGCCTTGTTGCCTCTATTACCTGTGCTGATGAAACTATACCGCCATGTTCTCTCATATACTTTGCCAAGCTACTCAGATACTGTCTTTCATGTAAAGTAATATCATTAATTACAAATCCCTGCCAAAGCAGTTCATAGTAGGCCGGTGCAGCATTTCCGGCACCATAACCTGTTCTTTTACTGAGTCTGTAGTATGAATATGGCATCAAGGTGATATTGGATTCTCTCCTTTCTAATCCCTTATATTCCTTATCAGTCATTGCTCCGTCAAGTTTTTCAATAGCTGATGTATGAAAAGCACCTGTTATGGCCACTATCTTTTCCGTATCAAAACCCTTTGCTATATATTCCTTTATCTTCCTTTTCATAAAGCTTTCACGAATTATATCTCTTGCAAAAGATTTGTCATCCGGTTTTGTATCTTTTCTAAGGCTTTCACCAAACAAAGCACTTCCGGCTCTGTAGGCATCCATATTCTCACTCTGCTCTAAGTTTCTCTCCCAAAAGCCTTCCATATCCACATCAGATTTATTTTTTTCAGGTTCTTTAGAAATCCTCTCTTCATCTTTGGTATCATCATCTGTTCTTTCAAATCCAAGCATTATATCAGATTCCAAATCAAAAAATCGGCATTCCTTATTATTTTCTCTTGCCCAAAGAATGGCCTGATACTCAGGTGAATATTCTGCAAAAGGATAGAGTATTGTATCAATAGGCGCTTCCTTTGTATATGCCATAATCGCAAATGGTGGAACAAGTTTTTTTGAGACAATATCATCTATCAAAAAATCAAAATCTGCCGGTCCCTCTATAAGAACCAAATCAGGCTTTATTTCATTTAAGAATTCTCTTATAAAATAAGCTCCTGCAGGTGAAAAATGTCTAATTCCAAAAGTTTTCATGGCTGCCTCCTAGCCATTGAGCATCCTACACTCATTGTAGAGTCCGATCCACTCTTTTCCACGCTTTTTCATTATATTTTCAAGGTACTCTTCCCAAACTTTTGAGTCCTTAGAATCCTCTTTTACTATTGCACCCTGAAGTCCTGCTGCCAGATCGGCATCACTTATCTCTCCGTTTCCAAAGCTTCCTGCCAAAGACATACTGTTTGTAAGTAAAGATATAGCCTCTGCTGTAGAAAGTACATTTGCTGTAGATTTTATCTTTTGCTTTCCGTCTAAGGTCTCACCATGTCTAAGCTCTCTAAATATTGTACAAACCTTCTTTATTACCTCAGCCTCAGGCACCTTTGAAAGCAATGCCATACCCTCTGAAAGCTTCTCGATTCTGGTCTTTACTATATCCATCTCCTCTTCAAGAGTATTAGGACTTGGAAGCACCACTATATTAAATCTTCTCTTTAGAGCCGCACTCATATCATTTACACCACGGTCTCTGGTATTGGCTGTGGCTATTATAGAAAATCCCTTTTTAGCCGCACTCTCTTTAGAAAGTTCCGGAATGGAAATTCTTTTTTCTGAAAGAATAGAAATCAAAGCATCCTGCACTTCTGAAGCACAACGTGAAATCTCCTCAAATCTTGCTATCTTGCCCTCTTCCATAGCCTCAAAAATAGGACTTTTTATTATAGCCTTATCACTTGGACCTTCTGCAATAAGCATTGCATAATTCCATGAGTATCTTATCTGCTCCTCTGTAGTTCCGGCAGTTCCCTGTATAACACAGGTAGAGTTACCGTTTATAGCCGCACAAAGATGTTCTGAAAGCCACGACTTTGCAGTACCGGGCTCACCTATCAAAAGAAGTGCTCTGTCTGTTACCAAAGTAGCTATGGCAATCTCAACTATTCTTTTATTTCCTATATACTTAGGCATTATCTCCACACCATTGCACTCACCACCCATAATATAAGTAAGTACAGACTTTGGTGACATCTTCCATCCCGTAGGAATAGGATTCTTTTCAGCTGCAATAAGTGCATCTATTTCTTTTTGGAACATGACCTCCGCAGGGAGTCTTTGTAATTCTTCGCTCATATCTATCACCTTTTATTTTTTCTTCACTTCTACAGTTTTCAGAAATTCAACTGCCTTCGGATTCTTAAATGTCTTTAGAGTTTCTATCGCATCATTCTTGCTTGCCTTATCAGCTGTTGTTGCAAGTTCTATCAAAAAGTCTATATTATCTTCACTATACTTCAAAGAACGTATAGCCCTTTTTCTTATATCCTTCCTTGTCTCAGTATTTATAAGAGATAAGTACAAATCATTCTCTTTTTCTTTCGCAAGGTCTGAGATAATATCAAGTCTTAGATACATTTCACTCTTTCCCATAGGGTCAAAGCCCTTTTTTAAAGGCTCTATCATCATCTTGCCATATTCCATAATCCATCTTCCGATCATAAATGAGATCTCGCTGTATCCGTCACCCAATCCGTCAATAAACTTTGGCAATATTCTGTAGTCTAAGAAGATATCAGGGTTTTCTTTTCTGGCTTCCACCAATACATCCCATCTGCCGCTTCCCGTTGTAGTAAGTGCAGTTATAATAGGCTCAAGCATCTTATAAGAATAATTGCCATTTACCCTTCCGCAGCTTTTTTCAATATCAGAAAGCTCTACATTTTCGTATATACCTGCCTGAGTTTCAAGTACCGCATCCACCAGTGCAAGAAGATCAAGTGTCTTCTCACCCGGATCATCACATACAAACAGCTCCTCTGCCTGCTTTTTTATCTGAGCAAATACCGGTGCAAGCTTTGATAAAGATTCCATATCATCTACGCACTTTTTTAGTCTGAAGTCTTCTTTTATAAGAGAGCTACCTGTTATTATGCTGTTTCTTAATTGTGCCTGTAATTTATATAAAATATCCAAATTCATAATAACCTCCCTTAATATGCCAATCTTAGTATTTTATCATCTGTGATAATACTTCTTGGTTCTATACATATCTGCTTCAATCTTGAGTCATAATGCGCCAATCCGAACAGTACCTGGTTTTTAAGATAGTCTACATTTGGAAGTCCAAACATTGAACTCATAGCTGTTTTGTCCTTTGCCATAGCCCTTAGTAAGATCTGCTTTCCTTCTTTATCCTCTACCACAACATCACTACCGTTTGTACCTATCTTTGCAAACTCAAAAAGCACTCCGTAGGCATTATCTGATAAAGTAGCTTTCAATACATTTTTAGCCGGCTTTAAAAACTCCGATATATTCTTTTTTGCAAAACTTCTTATCTTTTTGATATCAGATATATCTAAATCCTCATCTCTGCTGCTTTCATAGCGAATTCTTCTGTTTTCTCCTTCATTAGCAGGATAGAAATAAAGCTTTTCAACAAACTTTTTACCAAAAAAGCTGTCATCTCTTTGAATATACTTTTTAGCCTTTAGAGGACAGTAATTGGCTGTATAATTTATCTCTCCGTTATCAAGATCTATCCAATATCCCTTATCCGTATATTCCGCTTTTACATCATCAAACTCTGATATAAAGCTTAACTCAACCAGTGATACATTATCCTTTTTAAGACCTATTTCTCCAAGTTCCTCAAGCTTCCAGATACCTCCAAGTGCCTCATAAAGTACATTATCATCAGCATCCGTAGTATCACTTTCAAGTTTTTTATTAAGATAATCTCTTGCTCTCTTCTCGATATACCTAAGCTTTGTCAGCTCCTTGACTGTCAAAGATAATAAATACTCTTCAGCATAGTCATTTTGATAATCATTTTTTAACTCATCTATATAACTCTTAGGATAATTATTTATTATTTCTTCTATAAACTCTTCATTCTTTATAGTTCTTAAAGATTTCAAAAACCTCTTAAATATTATCTGTACTCCCGGCAAATAGTAATCTCCAAGCTGTTTTGCCAGTTCATCATACTTTTTATCAAACGCCTTATCTGCACAAGCTGCTACACCTGAACTTGTTATTTGATCCATAACATCTTTTAACATATCCAAGCCCTCAATCTGCTTCTTTATCTTCTTTGTTTTAGCCGCCTTTGAAGCTGCACTTGTCTTCTTTGGCTTGTCAGGATTTTGTTCCTTTTCAATTTCCTTCTCAGCCTTTTTCTTTTCTCTTGCCTCTATCTTTTCTCTCTTATCCAAGATATCCTGAGGAATCTCAGCCGTTTCAAAGCTCTTGCCCTCTTTCATATCAAACATCAAGCCTATAGCATGTTTACATGGAAACTGTCTGCTTGGGCAGGAGCATCTGAACACCGGTTCACCCTCTTTTTCAAAGTCTATGGAAACATTATAATTACTCTTTCCACTACCTTTACACTCACCAAAATAGAGGCTGTCATCAGCCGACTTCATTCTTTTTACAAAACTGTTTCCGGATGACAGCTTTCTGCCGTTTGAAACCGCATTCGCATTAGGTGCTATAGAAACTATAGCCTGTTCGTCAAAAGTTCTCATATTTGATCCTTTCAGATATTATTAGGGTAATATTATATCACAAAATATTACTCGCAATTTTAACTGTTATATTTTTGCATAGAGACCATTACTTCCCTCATTTGCTCTATATAATCATACACCTTTATACTATTTTGCATGTCCTTTATTTCATCAAAATCTATTTTATAATACATGCTCATCTTCTGCCACTTGCTTTGAATCTTCTCTTTTATCATATCCTTTTGTGTAGAAAAAATATCGGCAAAACTAAGCTGTCTTCCATCTTCCTCCCTCAAGTGGTAAAGTCCGGTCCCAACCAGTCTTACTTCACCCTTTGATACATTCTTTAGAAGCTTGCTCGCATTTTCATATATGGTATAGGCATCATTTGTGCTTTCACTTATAATCATGGATCTTGTAATACTCTTCATATTGGAATAGGTGATTTTAAGAGAAACACCTTCTCCATAAAGCCCAAGTCTCTTTGCTCTTCCCGCTACACGAAAAGACAAAATAAAAAGTACATCATCTAAGAGTTTAAAGCTTGATACATCCTTTTGAAATGTAAACTCCTTACTTATAGACTTGGTATCCTCCTCTCTATATGGCGTCACCTTCCTGTCATCAAATCCAAAAGCCAGGTCAACCAGATATTCCCCCTGTTTTCCCATAAATATTTTCACTTCATTGCTTTTGTTTTGCAGATCCCTTACTGTATCAATACCATATAAATGAAGCTTTTTGGCAGTCTTTTCTCCTACTGTATACAGTGATTTTACATTTCTATCAAGTACCAATGTTACAAAATCTTCTCTACTTGGTATTTCAAAATATCCATCCGGCTTTTTCTCTTCACTTGCAGTCTTTGCCGCAGTCTTTGAATATGCCAAACCGACAGAACAAGTAAGAGAGAGCTCCTCCCTTACCCTCTTTTTGATTTCATGTCCTATTTTTCTTGCTTGCTCCCATGAATTCACCTTTCCGGTCAGGTCAATATAGCCCTCATCTAAAGCTATATATTCTGCTCTATCAGTATAACTTTCCAATATCTCATGTAGCTGATTTGATACCTTGATATATTTATCAAAGTTTGGGTGCATAAATACTCCCTTAGGACAACGCTTAAACGCCTCCTTGATATTCATACCCGAACGTATACCATATTTTCTCGCTTCATAATTACAAGTTGATACAACTCCCCTTTCATTTGGCATAGAACCTATGATAAGCGGCTTATCTATAAGAGTTTTATCATCTCTCATTTCTACAGAAGCATAAAAAGCATCCATATCTACATGAATGATTATTTGACCTCCCAACATATCACTATCCTGCAAAGATTGTACCGTCAAATACATCTTCTACATTCCGGCCCTCTATCATAAAGCCATATTCTTCGGCTCCTCGCATAGGTATGCGAACAATTACTCCGTCCGAAGTGGTATAATCTGTAAAAGTTTTATTATCAGTACCCATGGGAACAAGTAAAGTTCCGGTAGGAATATCATAGTCCCCAAGTTCTTTTCCGTTTATACCGTCCATCTTTTTGCCCTTTATATCAATTTTAGTAGTTAGCCTGATAGGTGTTGTAATATTATAATAATTTTCCAAAAGCTTTGGCATTCCTTTATTATCCAGAGTATATCTTCCCTCTATACCCAAAGTACTTATAGTATAAATTCTGTTTCCAAGATAAAATTCATCCGGATTTAAAAGAGAAGTATCTGCAAAACTCTCCTGTATCTCCATCTTTTCAGATTTATTATTCAAATCAATAATTGATATACTGTTATAATCATTGTCATACTGCAATTCAATGTAAAGATAGGCATTATCTCCTTTTTTCACCACACTTGCCTTAGAAATTCCATAGCTTGCACCTTCCTCATATGTGCTTTTTTCACCGTCAATTGTTACATCTATTTCCTTTAACATAAAATACTCATCAATATCTTGTTCTATTTTCACAGATCTGATTTTACCGTCAAGATTTATCTTTATCTCTTTGTCTGTAGGTATTTCAAAAGCATAGTCCTTTGGCAATCTTAGTATGTCTTCATTGAAAAACTCACCATATATTGCATACTCCAAAGGTATGGAAACTATCCTTTCTCCGTATTCACCCTTTGTGGTCATATAAATCATCATACCACCGCTACTTAGTGTCCACGCCAGATCGGCCTTATCATTCGCTCCCAAATTGAAAGCATCAGGGTTTGTCAAAACAGTCTTTAGCTTATCACTAAGTCCCTCTATGTCTTCTCCATATTCATCTGCAAGGTAATTATCCTTTTCAATCCTATCATATAGCCCGACGGGATCCTTTAATACATCATCTATCTTAAGCTCCTTACCTGTATTTGAGTCTATATTTACCCCTCTAAGCAGTTCTTTTGTATCAGTACTTCCATTCATTACAGTGGTAGCCAGCAATGCACTGAAAACACTTGTATCGGTACGAGTCAGATTTATCCTTGGATAATATCCGCCTACCCAATCATTATTTATTTTATTTACAATATCATTAAACTTTTCATTTCCCTCTACACTAAGTTGAGGTATTGTATTTCCGTCATCTGCTATTTTGTAATAAACATGTGCCTTTAAACTATCCACATCCTTTTGTACTTTTACTTCAGTTTCCTGAATGCTTTCTTTTGCAGAACTCTCAGCCACTGTACTTTCATTTGAATTAATCGTTATTGAAATTTTCTTTCCACATCCTGCCAATAAAAAGATTGCAGGAATCAAATATATAAAACTCTTTTTCATATACTCCTCCTTTTAGCCTATACTACCATAAAACGATTATACCTCCAATAAAGATAGTCTTAAAATGAAAAAAGTGCAGCAGGTTTTGCCCTTCTGCACCTTAACTTATTTATCTGACTTACTGTCAGTCTTTGCCTGAAACTTTTCATTATTTACAATGAATCTTTCATGAATTCCTTCACCTATAAGTCCCTTTTCATCATATGCCTCAACCTTAAATGTAAGAGCTCTTCCATCCACTTTTATAAGCTCAGACTTTATCTCGACCTTCATTCCAAGCGGTGTGGCTGATAAATGCTTTACATTTACCGAAATGCCTACTGTAGTAAACCCCTCATCCAGCTTATCATCAACACTCATAAAGCAGCACTCTTCCATCAAAAGTATCATAATCGGTGTGGAAAACACCTCCAGACTTCCACTTCCTATACCTGCTGCAGTATTTTGCTTTGTTACAATAGTTTCTCTTTGTCCCTTTATTCCTACTTCCAACATAGTGTACTCCTTATTTATAGATATAGGCTATTTTAACATATTTTTATATATAAAGTTATACAGATAAAGTCTGTATAAGAGATTTTAATCTATCGATATAGCAGACCTCGAAGTTATTCGGTATTTCTATTTTTACATTCTCTGATTCATAGATTTTCATATCTTTGTTTTTTGATATATCTGTATTTGCCGCTTTACCAATATCAAACTCTATATTAGCGGCCTTTTCGACTGAGAAAACTTCAAGTCTTTTTGACTCATTAATTTCACCGGATGAAAATATGATAATCTTCGGTTCATCTAATACTTTAATATTATATTTTGAATCTAAATATTCTGCAAAGCCTCTACCCTCTACCTCCAGTTTCTCGGTAGAAGACTTCTCCCAAAGTTTTGTCGGATTACATGTTGAAACCGGCAGCATAACGCTCAATATAGCATTTTTATCGTCACTTATGCAATAAAGCGATACCCTTACATTTATCTGTTTTTCCGCACTTTGATAGGTCAAGTACTCATATCCCAGAAATGAAAACTCTTTATCCTTAATTATGTCTTTAACTTTTTCAGTGAATATATCCTGCTTTTTTTCAATCTTACTGAAATCACATGCTTTAATATCTATCAGATAATTTAGATAAATATCACATACCGGAAACTCCATATCTCTGGCACCCTCAAACTCATCAATAGTACCTTCCAGATCCTCATTATTGCACATATTCTCAACATTATCCTGTAAGTTTATCTTTTCTTCCTTGTCCTTCTTTATATAAATATAGACTCTCTCATAACCAAACTTAGAATGTACCTCTACTTCCGCTTTTATATACATCGGAATAACTTCCCATTGGTCTATATATAACATATCTTTTTTGTCTACAAGTAAAACTCTTCCCTTAACACATCCCCCTGCATTAGGAACCACATTGAAATACTTCTCACCTGTATTTGTAGAATATCCCTCAAGCCTTGCTTCATATGATTCTAAAGTATGCCCTAAGAGTTTATTTTGTAGGTATTCAGATTTCAAAGTTCCGTATACAAATATCTTGTACATAAATATCTCCCATATACCCTGTATTTGAATTTTCATACGAGTATACTTATTCTTTATAAAATTTATTTTCTGATATATTAGCACAATAATAGATGCAAAACAAAGGGGATATGAATGTAAAATAATTTTAAATCTCTACCACATGAACTTTTGCACCGTCTTTTGATGCAATATCTATCATACTTTTTGTACCCTTACTCTCACCATCCCAAAATGCGATAATCATCGGCTCATCTTCTAAGGCGTACTTATACATCTCCTTATTTCTTACCGGTCCTGCACCTCTGCCATATTTCTTCCAATCAGGTTTAAACACAGACACCTTCAGCGAGTTTTTCAAGGCATACTCTTCACCTAATGTGTCTGCTCCTTTTGCATGACCGGATACGATTTCAACATTATCTAATTGTCCAATAATCTCATCAAGCTTTTCAAAGCAAAATTCCCTGTCCTGAAAATTTCTGCCTCCACAAACAATTACTCTCAAAATTATACCTCTTTGATTAATTTATTAAATTTTTAGTTTAGCTTTACCATATATCAGCCAATCACAATGTCTCTCTGATGCCAATGTACATTTTAATAAAATATAACCATATTTGTCTTATCATCTATTATATACATTGAATAATCTGTATTTATACTATTACAAACAGGGCAATTGCCCGGAGTATTTTTGTCAATAATTGATTTCAAGTTTTTTGCCCACTTAAATATTTGCCCTCCTATAATCAAGTCAAATAGTATATTTACTATTCCAAATACTGTGTTAAGTTTTATATTTCAATTCCAAATATATTCAGATTGTATCGAACATTTATTCGATTGTCAATGTGATAGTTTTATATTCTGATCCGGTATATTAAATTATAAACTTTCATGGTCACAAAATGCGACCATGAACACATTATTTTCCAATCTGGTTATATTCAAATATTATTTGAAAAATGTGTAAGCGTCAATTCAAGTACACCTCCCAATAAATACACCTACACTATAAAATAAGCTTATACTAAATATGTGGAGGTGCCTATGGCTAAATATCCTAAAGAAGAAAAAGAGCAATTGATTGAGAAGTTTAAAAATAGTGGATTAAGTATCGCAAGCTGGGCTAGGAAGAATGGATTACCTATTTCAACAGTCACAAGATGGGTGAGTAAACATGATAAGAAATCAAAGTACTCTAAGGATGTTAAATTTATTGAAATCAAGACAACACAAGCTGGCAAGACCCTAAAGATGGAGATAGGTGCTGTCAACATCTTAGTGGATAGATATACTGATCTTGAACTACTTGCAAAGGTGATCAATGTGGTGAATAAAATAAATGTTTAACTATGACAACTATCGTGTAATTCTTTCTTGTGGTGCTACTGATATGAGGAAAAATATAAATGGACTAGCTGAGCGAGAGATAGGATAAAAAAGGACATGTGGTTTGGCCGTCACAAAGTGATACAGAAATCACTATGGATTTATTAATAGATGACTTGAAAAATATAATCATGGCACCGGGAATAAAACAAAAAATAAAGCGTAGTGAAGTCTTCAAAAAGTGTTGATTTTAATGGATTTACCATAGATTTTATAGTATAATCTTTACATAAATATTTGAGATTTGGATGTCCAGTAAAATGAAAACTATAGATGAATTGCAAGCAGAAATTGCCGGACTTAAGGCTATATTACAGGATAAAGACAAAGAGATTAAGACTTTAGAAAAAGTAAAAAGAAAATGACAAAGAGATTGAGACTTTAGAAAAAGTAAAAAAAGAAAAGAGAGAACAGATTGCTAAGTTAAATAAATTAAATAATTGGTATATGGAGCAATTGAAATTAAAAGCAAAAGAGAAATTTGGCAAATCAAGCGAAAAAGCTATTGATGGACAACTTTCTCTTTTTGATATCTTCAATGAGGCTGAAACATTTAGAGAGCTAATTCAAAGTGAGCCACCACAGGAGAGTATTATACCTGAGCGTAAAAGAAGAAAAGCTAAAAAGGGAAGTAAGTTTAATGACATTCCTGCTGAGATAGTTGAATATAAATTAGATAATTGAGCAAGAGTTTAAAAGATTAGGCTTTGAGATATAAAGACAAAATTTATCTAATTGGATCATAAAATGAGCTAATCTTCTAAAGCCTATATATGAGCAAATAAAGCTTAGTCTACTAAATGAGACACTACTCCACGCAGATAAAACCGTCCTGGAGGTATTACATGAACCCGGAAAGTAAGCAGGAAGCAAGTCATATGTATGTGTGTATAGAACAAGCAAATACAATACACATCCTGCAGTATTGTATAAATATACACTTGGCCAAAGGGGAGACTTATCTAAGGAAACTATTCCGCTTGGAAGATAAGGCAGATGAATCCGCTCTTACATTGGAAAAGCGACTGGAAATGAGAAAAATCAAGTCCAAACAAGTACTTGATGAGTTCTATAGTTGAATTTCACAAATATAATCAAAAATCCTTCCTAAGAGTTTAATTGGGAAGGCTATTACTTATGCAATAAATCAAAAAGAGTACTTAGAGAACTTTCTAAAGGATGCAAGAATACAATTAAGTAATAATCTTGCTGAACAAAGTGTGAGGCCATTTGTTATAGGTAGGTCTAATTGTCTATTTGCGAATACACCTAACGGAGCTAATGCATCTACATTGATATATAGTGTAATTCAAAGTGCAATACTTAATAACCTGATACCACAAAAATATCTTACATTTGTTTTTGATACCATACAGTCAGGTGAAGATGCTTCACTCTTATTACCTTGGTCAGATGATATTCCTGAGAGTTGTAAAAATAAAAAGTCGTAGGATTAGAATGATAAGTTCTAGTTCTATGACTTTTTTGCTCTATGCGTACTTATAATGTAAAGCTATAAAAAGCTACTGTCAGTATGCTTTCCATGACTATAATACAAGATTCTTTTGCCAAGTGGTTTTATTTTTTCCACACTTTTTTTACCTCGTTAAAATTATTGTAGATATATGCAATTGTCCATCCTATTTAATCCATCCCTACTTTCTAAATCTTTTTACTTCTACTAAACCGTATGGCAACATAGATTCTTCATCAATGTAAAAGCCGTTTTTAACTTTTTGATTTTCATCCACTTTATTTGTTAGGCTCCCTAAAATCCCTTTATAGCCTCCTAAAAAAAGTATTTTTTTCCCATCTTTAATCAACGAATCAATATTATGCTCTATACACTTAAGCAAATTTATACAGTCTTCTTCTTTTTCCTCAGCTTTTTCCAGTTTTCCATCTTTTATCCACGAATTAATATTTTTTATCCTTTGTTTAATTTCATCAATATAATTATCCAGTTTTCTTTTAGTTATGGAATAGTTTTCCTCCAGCTTATTATCTAATAATTCTTCTGATATATCTGCTTTAAGTAAAATTTCGCCTTCAAATTTTTTCCTTATTCCTATCATTTCTATTGCTACACCCGAGAAAAACGGCTCAAACTTAGGAGTTTTATATGTCAAATTTTGTTTTTCATTAGGCTGAGCTTGTCCCTTATCATTTTCTCCTTCGGCTTCTTGATATAAATATTGAAACTTATATAAATTTTTTAATTCCACATCTTCTTTGCCGATATTTATATCTTTAAATAAGATTTTACTCCTAAATATATCTTCATTTTCGCCTCTTTTGCCGACTAATAATGCTCCTTTTAGTGAAGATGCAGGAATATGGTACTCCTTTGCATAGGAAAAACTTTTTTCTGATAATAAGTCTCTATCTTCATAGCTATAAAGAGGATAGATAATATTAATATTATCCGATTTTTCTACTTTTAGATTCTTGGTGTTCTTATCAATTCCTTTAAAGTCAACACCTTTATACAGAGCCTTTTGCATTCTTGGTGACAAGATTACAGGAGAGATAGTTGTAAATTCAAGTTTCATCAATTCACCTCCAATTTCACAAGATAAGAGTTACCGAAAATAATTGCATTTTTCTTATACATAGGGTTGTATCTACTGTTATCAATACTTTTTCCCACCTCATATAAATCTGTTTTATCTTGTTTTAGTTTGATAACACTTCCTGTGGTTATGAAACTTATTACCTTAGGTATTTCATATTCAATCTCAAAAGGTTTCCTGTCAGATGTATATATATCCAATACAGACATTTGTGCATCAATCTTATCAAAATTCGGTAATAACATTCCTATATTGAGATATCTGTCATCAGCAAATACCTGTCGCAAACCTTCAGCTTCTTTTGACTTTTCAATGCTGTAAATTCTATATTCATTGTAGCCTGAGCTTGCTTTCCCACCCAGAAAACATGGAATTCCATACTCAAATATATCCTTTCCTTTCTTAGCAGAATCAAGTCTTTCGTTCATAGCTTCCAATGCACTTGAGATACAAGTTCCTTCCCTAACTTCTACAAAAAAACTGAACTGTCTTTGAATATCCCCTTTTTGATTCTCAAAGGAAAGAATAGGTAGTGAATACGCCACATTCGGTATTCCCGGAAGTTGCTTAATCTGATTCTCCAATCGAAACTTTTGGATAAAAGTCCGGTTTTTCTTTATATAATTGAACTTTAATAAATCATCAACTCTGATTTTATCTTTGCTTTCTCCAAGTTTTAACAGCGCCTTTAACTGATTTTGTTCAATAAAGTCCATTCTTTTAACAGTTTCATATATGTTTTTCGAAGATAAACTGTTTATAAGTTTAGAGTTACTGCTAAAGTCCGCTTTTATTTTTTCCAATTGTGATTTGCAACTCTGTATTTCTTTATATAATTCATCCTTATGCACTTTATTTAACTTTTTTGCTTTATTTTTTTCTCTTAATTTCTGTACAACCTCTTCACTTTCCCCCCTCAATTTCATTTGCATTTCTTCAAGCTTTTTAATCTCTTCCTGATTTTTGTTCAATCTGCCCTGCATCTTTTGCATAATAAACTCTTTAGGTATGGGATAATATCCGCTTGGAAGCAAATTTGATATCATACATTTTTGCTCTTGCTGTCTTACACCTCGCACAAAGGAACTTATATCCTCTTCACAACAATACTTTTTGGAATTGTTAATTAGGAAACCGAAAAGCCTTTGAGAATCGGGCAAAGTGGTCATCTCACCTATTTTATTAAGTTTTACTTCATACCTTATCATCACATTTCCCCTCTTTTTGGTCATTGTCAAAAGCTACCCTTATCTGTCCATATCCTCTTGACTTGGAGTTACCTATTCCATAAATTCCCTCATTAAACATTCTCAATGCATCTTTAAGCTCTTTTTCTATATGAACTTCTATTTTCTTAATCTCATCTTCATTTGTTATACAAAAGGGATTATAGAATCTGATAATACCTTCAAATTCCACACCCGGTTTTATAACTTTATAAGTCCTTGGATTACTAATTATGTTTCCATTTACCTCTTCTATACAGGTTTTTGTATCTATCAAAAAATAATCATCAATCTTCTTATCTTTAGATTCTATAACACGAAAATCTGAGCAGAATATCCTTGGTAAGCCGTTAACCCCTTCAATTCCGAAGATATACTCTGCCTTTAGCTCATTGCTACCAAGTTTTTTCTCAAG
This sequence comes from Lachnoanaerobaculum gingivalis, assembly GCF_003862475.1. Taxonomy (GTDB): domain Bacteria; phylum Bacillota; class Clostridia; order Lachnospirales; family Lachnospiraceae; genus Lachnoanaerobaculum; species Lachnoanaerobaculum gingivalis. The sequence continues at coordinate 297,518 of NZ_RRCO01000001.1, forward strand.
ATTTAAAATCATTTTTTTGATTTTCTCCGTCTTAACAATATCTTCGCTCTTATAGTTTTCTAATATTTTCTCTATGAGCCGTTTTACATATTTTTTGGTTTCTTCCATATTTCCTTCTTTTTTTTCCAGTTCTCTTACTATATTTCGTAAGGCACCCTTGAAGGCTGAACCGTGTATAATAGGTCTTCCGTTTTCATCTATAGTAGTAGACTGATCTACTCCACCGACAGAAAAGCTTTCAGTTTGGTTGCCAATTAAACAACAAGATTCAGTAGTTAATTTTATCTTTATTTCTAACATAATTACTCCTCTTATATTAGCTTGCTTTACATAAAACAATACCACAAACTACTTTTTCTGATATTTTAAATATTTTTACCATTTTATTTTCCTTAAATATTTTTCTCTGCTGTTTTTAGAATGATCCTTTGTTCATTGTATTTATATATAAGAATAAGTCTATCAATCCACTTTGTATCTTTTATTTTGCTAAAATATTTCTCGAATTTTTTTTCATTAAATTTAATTCTATGAATGTTTTCAATTTCTTCCTGACTATTCTCATTAAAACTACGATTATAGTTTATAATCATCCTTAATGCTTGGCTGCTTTTTTTAGTCTCCATCAACATTTTTGCCCTATAAAATATTGTCGGTTCAAAATGTGCTGATATATATAGTTGCTTTTTATCTTTAGAAATCTTTTTAATAAATAGTTTTTCTATCGAATCATATTCGCATACTTTATCCAGTAAGTAGTTTATAGGTTTATGGAACATAACAGAACGTATTCTTCTTTTTTGATCAGTGGCAGCACCTTTATCTGATGAAATAATATATTTTTTCACTTTAGTCTTCCCAAATTTATCTGAATATTGTTCTTTTAAAAACAATAATATCAGCTTTAACTTCGGAATTAAAATATCATTAATTTTCTCAGGCACAAAGTATCTTTCTTTTTTATTCTTCTCATCTCTTTTTTCTTCTACCAGATGAGATAATAAATAATATTTAAAATACAGTTCTTTATTTTCTTGAGCGTTCCCGATATCTCCTGTACAAAGATTTGGCTTTAAATAATATAAGGCATAAAGCATCTGCTTGTCCTTATCCTTTTCTGTTTCCAAATTTATCAGTAAATTATGTAATGATGTTCTTGTAAATATTTTTTCTTCCATCATTTCTTTGAGTTCTACAACTTCATTACAAAAACGAAAGAAACCGTCATTTTCACCATGACCTAAACCCTCTTTATAAATATAAAAGAAATTCCCCGCCATACTGATTCCAACTACTGAGTTTAAAGATTTTTGTTCTTTCATATTTTTCTTGGCAACAGATAATTCCTTTTCCACCATCTGACTATAGTATCTAACAGGTTGGTGATTATTAACAAAAACCACTCCTATAGCTATGGACAGTTCTATTTTCCCGGATTCACCCTGTATCTCCTTCAGTTCTTGGTTAATATCTCTAATCATATTATGCAATAATTTTATAGACTCAAATAAAGCATTAATACGCACTGCGTAAAAAATATCATCACCTGCAACAAAAAATGGAAGTATTGACTTTTTCAGTATTTCTCCGGACTCTGCTTTTTCACTCTCTTTCTCTATTGAATACTTTCCGATTTTTTTACTCTTTATAATCATTTTACTAAGGTTATCTATTGAAATTTTCCCCGACAACAACTTACTTACTTGTAAATATTTATTATAATCATCATTGATTTCTTTCATAATACTTCCAAGATTGTTGATATCTGCCTTTACAATAGCAATCTTCCCATCACTACTATCCATCTCATGATTTTCGTCCAGTACAACCAAATCATCCATATTAGTCAAGAATACATTTTCCTCTCTTTTATTTTCAAACAGATGATTTGGGCATTTGCTATCCAACTCTCTAAAGCTAAATAACACTTCGCTATTATCTTTTATAACCTGCGATTTGATTGCACTTTCTTTAAGTAAACGTTCAGCTTTCCTTAAAATTTCCATATTATCCTTTTTATCATCATGAATGGAAAAATCTACATAATTCATAAAAATATTACCTTGAGAATCCGCATAAATCTTTTGATACAGTCTTTTCAACTTAATTTTAATTTCTTCTTTGGGTTGTTTACTTAGAAAAACAACTTTTCCGGAAATCCAAAGAATCTTATTTTTATCTTCCGCTTGTTGATCATTAAGATTAAATTCAATCTCTATTTCTTTTAAAATACTACTTGAAACATCATTTGAAGCCGAAATAATATTTCTAAGCGTTTTTTCATCTGCTTGATTTTTATCAATCATCTGAAAAATATATCTTTGAACTTTTTCAACAACTATCGCTATAGCAGTATCCATAACCTATTCCTCCTGTATATCATTATTAAACATATCTACATAAGCCTTATGTGGGAAAAACATAGGATTATTTATCATCATTAATATTTGGTTGAATTGAAAAATAAATGAAAGTAGCGTATACTTCTTTGTTTTATGACCCACCTTATAATCACCTATTTTTCTTTCTTTTAATTTTTCAAAATTTTTACCATTTGTTTCTAAACTATCGTCCTTATCTGCTTGATTATATTTTTGTAGTACTGTAAATAAATCATTATCTGCAAAAGTGATTTTCAGATTCCCGCCGTATGACGTTTCTTCAGAAGCATCTTTATTTTGTTTTTCATTCGATTTACTATTTTGATGTGCTTCAATAACAATATCAAATTTATTTCGCCCTTTAGAATCATCCGTATTTGTTTCATCAACAGGTATATGACATAATATCTTAATAGGTCTTGTCGCTGTTTGAATAGCATTATTTTTACTACCGTCTTCTTTTAGTTTCCCTATATGAATATATGTAGCCAATCTAACGATTGAATCATTTGAAGTTTTTAGAACATCAATAGAATCTGCCCATTCTTCCAGATCTTCAGGATTTAAATTTCTACTTTTACATTGTACTACTGCTGCCACTGCTTCTACAGGTATGAACTTTATTAGCCCGTAATTAAATATATATGGTGTGTATTGCTCATCATATATAGCTATATCTACTTCCTTCGAAACATTTTGATTTGAATCTATTATGAACACCGAGCGGGCAATATTGAATTTTTTAGGAACTATCCTTCCGAAAAAATTTACCCAAATTTCTTCACGATATGAACCGGCAGTTAATTGATGATTGGTCACATCATAATTTAATTGAGTTACCAACTCTCTTTCCATTTTTAAATAATTTTCCTTAATATCCCTAATAATGTTACTCATATCCTTACACCTCTCTGTAAAAAAATTAAAACTTTGATTCCAAAATTTATCTATTTCTATAGCTCTCTCAATGTTTTATATCTTTCGTTAATAAATATTACATATTAAAAATTTGCAATACATTGCGATTATATATTCTTTTTAAGATTATACAGACAGAACATTTTTAATTTCAGCATTTTACATTCACATATAATCTGTATTTATTTTTAAAAATATATGTACTACCCTACTCATAGTCTTTTTAGCAATAATTTTTCTTTCCATTAATTTTTTTGATAATAGCATCGTACCGTTTTTTCTGTACGCTCCTACCTATCGGTAAAGACAGCATAACACCAACAATACTAACAATCCACATATATTTCCAGCTTATGAACATTCCAAAAAAGGCAATCAGTATTATAATACTTAGCCAATATATAAGTTGAAACTTTCCATTTTCTTTATTTAATTCACTCAATACATCAACACCATCAGATGGATGGGGAGCGTTTTCTATAAATTCCGCAGCTCCTGTTGTTCCAATACAGGAACGAAAATCTGTACTGCAATTTTTTGCCGCTATACTATAACCTCTATTATTCAGCACTTCCTGTACGGCAAAACGAATACCCTGCACAGAATAATTATTAAGCATAACACCTGCTCCTATTTCTGCAGTTCTTCTTGCCACAGCCCTTTGTTCGCTTGTCTGTGGATAAAGAACCAGCGGAGTAGCCATATACAGACTCTCAGAAACACTGTTCATACCGCAGTGAGTGATAAATACATCTGCCTTTGAAAGAATACCGAGCTGGTCAACATATGGGTATACTTTAACATTTTCAGGCAGTATTCCCAATGACTCTCGATCCATAACATTACCACATGATATGACTATGTCTATATCCTGACCTTTTAGAGCCTCAATACATCTACTATAAAAATCCGGTCTGTTATTGATAACTGTTCCCAGAGAAATGTAAACAAGTGGTCTTGGCTTTTCCTTCTCAGGCTCATCTTTTGAAAAAACTGACGGACCAACAAAAGCATAATGCTTGGAGAAGCTCTCTGCATAAGGTTGGAAATGTCTTGAAGTATAAACAATTGAATCTGTATTATTATCACTTTTAACCAAAGATAAAGCACTTTGTACATTATATCCATAAGGCTTGAGTTTACTTAGTTCTTTAGATATTTTAGGCAGTCCAAAAATCATATCCACCAGTTCTTTTAGCGAATTTTTCATATACTGCGAAGACATTTGATTAAAAGCAAATGTACTTGTGGATACAACCATAGGCACACTATACTTCCATGCATTAAGTTTTCCCCAAAAGCAGATAGAGTCCGTATATATAACCTCAGGCTTAAATGACAAAAATTCATTATGCAAAAACTCATCCATTGCAAGCGTAGTACGAATACCCTGTATTGTCATTTCAGTGATAGAGACATTTTTAAGCTCTACCTCTTCTCTTTTTGTAAGCTTTGCAAGATAAGAATCACAGGATATAAACTCGGCTCCTGTTGCCTCTATCTTACTTTTAAATTCATTAAATGAATAAAACCTGACTGTATTTCCTCGATTAACAAGCTTTGCTGCAACAGGAAGCATCGGATTTGTGTGACCATGTGCAGGAATACAGAAAAAAGCTATTCTTTTCAATCAACATCACCTTCCTTTTCATAATAATTTATACATCTATCTTCCACATATAATACATACTTCTACAAGATTCCGGTTCTAAATCAGGAAAATCTTTTACTAAGACTCCCAAGATTACATTCCCTTCTAAAATCACTTATAATCTCCTTTCAAAATATTTTTATAGATATTTAAAACTATTAATAATTTTATATTTCATAGCACCATTAACAGACATCTATAAACTTGCTACATATCATTGTACTTTACATTCCATTCTGGATATATTCCAATGTTTAACAGGGTAAAGGCGATACAGTCCAACTTAACTTTACATTCCATTCTGGATATATTCCAATTTGAATACGCTACAGCAATATCTTACTAACCTTGTCTTTACATTCCATTCTGGATATATTCCAATTTTAAAGCAAGTACTTTTTCATAAAATCCTCCTTTCTTTACATTCCATTCTGGATATATTCCAATGCATTGGCTCAAAATCTTGATAACTATGATAGAATGACTTTACATTCCATTCTGGATATATTCCAATTGTTAAAATCAAATTCAAAATTACTTTTAGAAAGTTCTTTACATTCCATTCTGGATATATTCCAATGAAAGTGCCTCTATGCCACTAACAGCAGAAGACGAATCTTTACATTCCATTCTGGATATATTCCAATGACTTAACCTTTATCGCTCCCAGTTCAAGAAACTCCCTTTACATTCCATTCTGGATATATTCCAATATTAAAGACCAGTATTTTCAATCACTTGGACGCAACTTTACATTCCATTCTGGATATATTCCAATTGTCATCAATGATAATTTCAAAGTCGGACGGGGGTCTTTACATTCCATTCTGGATATATTCCAATTAGCTTAGGCACAATCAATCAAAATGGCAGTACAACTTTACATTCCATTCTGGATATATTCCAATGTTAAGTTCTACATAGCTATCATAGTTAGCGTACTGCTTTACATTCCATTCTGGATATATTCCAATAAGATATCCGTGTTCGCCGGCAAGCATGTTTGGAACCTTTACATTCCATTCTGGATATATTCCAATGTAGGTGCAATAGGAGGATTTGTAGCAATGGCATTCTTTACATTCCATTCTGGATATATTCCAATGCAAAAACTCAAAAGGAAAAAGGGGAAGAAACTTATACTTTACATTCCATTCTGGATATATTCCAATTGATACCAAAACGACAGGTTGGTATTGTCCTACTTGCCTTTACATTCCATTCTGGATATATTCCAATAGAAGTAGCCTTTTTATAAAATTCAATGTTGATATTCTTTACATTCCATTCTGGATATATTCCAATGCGGCTATCTAGTGAGAATTTTTCATAGATTTCTTCCTTTACATTCCATTCTGGATATATTCCAATGGTAATACTTCTGCTGATAACAGCTTTAATCGTAACTTTACATTCCATTCTGGATATATTCCAATCGGCATCCCAATCCGAACAATACAAGACTGGGAATACTTTACATTCCATTCTGGATATATTCCAATAAGTGTTGCCAAGGCTGCAAGTGATATCAACGATACTTTACATTCCATTCTGGATATATTCCAATGCAAAGTTTGCTTCAGAAACTTGATTCGGAGTCATCCTTTACATTCCATTCTGGTTATATTCCAATTCATCTTCATGATAAGCTACTATTTCTTTACTATCTTTACATTCCATTCTGGTTATATTCTAATTTTCCAAATATTCCGGTTATCATATTCCATGCCTCTCTTTACATTCCATTCTGGTTATATTCTAATTATACTTGCAAATGCTTTATTTACAATATTTCTAACTTTACATTCCATTCTGGTTATATTCTAATATGGATAAATACAGATGGCAGATGGTTTGTAGTTGACTTTACATTCCATTCTGGTTATATTCTAATTCAGTGAAACTGAAATAAAGAGATTATGGGAACTACTTTACATTCCATTCTGGTTATATTCTAATGTTTTTAGGCAAGAAGATGTGCTGCATATAAAAAACCTTTACATTCCATTCTGGTTATATTCTAATAGCTCAAGATTAAAGATTGCAGCAGAAAAGGCCAACTTTACATTCCATTCTGGTTATATTCTAATGCGTTTGTCCCGTATATCTGGGATTTGGGTAACAGACTTTACATTCCATTCTGGTTATATTCTAATAATTTCCCGGCTATAAGCTAAAATTGCCGATACAATCTTTACATTCCATTCTGGTTATATTCTAATGCTTTTACAGATGTAAATCTGGGAACAATCAATCAGAACTTTACATTCCATTCTGGTTATATTCTAATTGGTAATAACTTTTTTGCAACAGGTAGATCATCAAGCTTTACATTCCATTCTGGTTATATTCTAATTACAAGTGCCATGGGTGATGATTTAAACATAGATATCTTTACATTCCATTCTGGTTATATTCTAATTACACCTCCGATAGCATTTATAGCATTAACTATTACCTTTACATTCCATTCTGGTTATATTCTAATAATCATGAAGCATATGATAGATAAGGATAAAGTAACTTTACATTCCATTCTGGTTATATTCTAATGAGTAAAAAAAGGAATAATTTACGGAATGATTTTCTTTACATTCCATTCTGGTTATATTCTAATCTTTCATTTTTGTTCCCCTTTGTTTTTTATTTATATCCTTTACATTCCATTCTGGTTATATTCTAATTGCAGCGCAAAATACTATTACGTCTAATAATCTAACCTTTACATTCCATTCTGGTTATATTCTAATTCGGACATGTTCAGTCGGGAATGTTGTCCGATTTATCTTTACATTCCATTCTGGTTATATTCTAATTGGAAAGCCATCAACGATGAAATTATCTTGTTCATCCTTTACATTCCATTCTGGTTATATTCTAATACCAAAGATATACAAGCCAATTACATTATCATGACCTTTACATTCCATTCTGGTTATATTCTAATTATTCCGACTTATTCCAATGTTAGAGCCTCTGTCCACTTTACATTCCATTCTGGTTATATTCTAATTTGAAGACTGGGCTTTTCTTGATGATATAAGAGCATCTTTACATTCCATTCTGGTTATATTCTAATATTCTTAACTTTTAAACTCAACTTAGAAGGCGTGATCTTTACATTCCATTCTGGTTATATTCTAATGATGAAGCAATTAATCATATAAATACTTACGGTTCACCTTTACATTCCATTCTGGTTATATTCTAATGATTGTTCGGTCTCTATTTTTTCTACATAGCCCTTTACTTTACATTCCATTCTGGTTATATTCTAATCCGACCTGGATTTAAAATATATGACCGTTTCTGATCTTTACATTCCATTCTGGTTATATTCTAATGACTGTACAAAGTAGCCTTTTCCGGTTGGCGTGTACCTTTACATTCCATTCTGGTTATATTCTAATTTAAAAGACAGAGTAGATGTGATTGTAAAAATTGTCTTTACATTCCATTCTGGTTATATTCTAATAATTCTAAAGATAATAAAACAATTTCTGTTACAGTCTTTACATTCCATTCTGGTTATATTCTAATTGCATGTGCTTCATCTTTTGACTTGTTCTCTGCCTGACTTTACATTCCATTCTGGTTATATTCTAATAAAAAACAATTTTGTTAAATTCTTTGTAAAAACACCTTTACATTCCATTCTGGTTATATTCTAATCTGTACAGGCCTAATTCAGTTATGACTCCGTCAACTTTTCTTTACATTCCATTCTGGTTATATTCTAATAATATTCGATTTGCCCAATTTGGCAATCTTACATTCTTTACATTCCATTCTGGTTATATTCTAATGCATACTGATTTGAAACTACAGGAACTTGATTTAGCTTTACATTCCATTCTGGTTATATTCTAATGATAATAGAGGTTCACAATTTTTATCCGGGTAACTACTTTACATTCCATTCTGGTTATATTCTAATGATCGTCAAGAAAAAGGATTCTTGCTCAGATACTTTCTTTACATTCCATTCTGGTTATATTCTAATTGAGAGCAAAGGAGGAGATAAATGACAACTTATAATCACTTTACATTCCATTCTGGTTATATTCTAATGGCAGACTGGCAACAAATCACATTTTAAGTATTGATACTTTACATTCCATTCTGGTTATATTCTAATGTAAAGATACAAAAGAGAACTTTGTTGAACCTCTACCCCCTTTACATTCCATTCTGGTTATATTCTAATGATAATTATAACCCGTTTGGAGTATCGCTTAGATTCCTTTACATTCCATTCTGGTTATATTCTAATTTTGAGTACCGTCCTGCTTAGTAATAAGGTTATATCCTTTACATTCCATTCTGGTTATATTCTAATTTTGCATAACCATCATAGGACTTAATCCCATACGGTCTTTACATTCCATTCTGGTTATATTCTAATCTTGATCAGCGCTTCTGAGTTGATTCAGCAACAGCCTTTACATTCCATTCTGGTTATATTCTAATGTAATGAGCATAAACAATTCTTGATTGCTACAAACATCTTTACATTCCATTCTGGTTATATTCTAATCAACACAATAGCAAATAAAGCCGTATCGCTTAAACACTTTACATTCCATTCTGGTTATATTCTAATCGAATTGAATTACATTGCAGAGCAGGGCGAATATCCCTTACATTCCATTCTGGTTATATTCTAATATTACTACAGAAGGATTTAAGCAAAAGACAGATAGCTTTACATTCCATTCTGGTTATATTCTAATGAAGAGGGTTGAAGCTATATTGGCAGCACTGGAAACTTTACATTCCATTCTGGTTATATTCTAATCTGTATAACTCCTGACAGAGTAGAAAAACATCAAAACTTTACATTCCATTCTGGTTATATTCTAATTTATTCTTGCGCACCGTAGCGAACTTTTACAGCAAGCTTTACATTCCATTCTGGTTATATTCTAATTAAGCTCAGGCTCTACAATATTATCTATATCTGAAAACTTTACATTCCATTCTGGTTATATTCTTTACATTCCATTCTGGTTATATTCCAATTGTTCCTGTCACAATGCAGATAAGAAGTGGATGTGACTTTACATTCCATTCTGGTTATATTCCAATGACAGTAACTTTTCTTTTTTTATACGCATATAATTGCTTTACATTCCATTCTGGTTATATTCCAATTAGATTGTAGGAGAGATTAGAGGGAAAGTAAATAGGCTTTACATTCCATTCTGGTTATATTCCAATAAAGACCGGAAAGGGAAATAAGACCACAGGGTGGACTTTACATTCCATTCTGGTTATATTCCAATGATATGGCAAAGTTTAATTATATCAGTATTGACTACTTTACATTCCATTCTGGTTATATTCCAATCATATTCAGATACTGCAGCATTAAATGTATCAGCACTTTACATTCCATTCTGGTTATATTCCAATCTTTACCCCCATCTTTTGCAACTCTGCTGCAATCTCCTTTACATTCCATTCTGGTTATATTCCAATAAAACTTGACAGCTCATCTATAACCACCGTATCAAACTTTACATTCCATTCTGGTTATATTCCAATCGTCCAAATCGGCTCCCTCAAAGCTTGCCTCAGTACTTTACATTCCATTCTGGTTATATTCCAATATAGATGGTACTGAATATAACATTACTAAACTTGACTTTACATTCCATTCTGGTTATATTCCAATTGCTTTATTGTTAAGCCTTTTAGCCGTAATTCCTTCCTTTACATTCCATTCTGGTTATATTCCAATCACAGGTGAGTTGTTAAATCTTCCTACCCCTGATCACTTTACATTCCATTCTGGTTATATTCCAATAATAAGTACCGCTTTTAACGTCTACTGTTTTGCCTTCTTTACATTCCATTCTGGTTATATTCCAATCAGGGGAAGAGCATAGAAGAAGGGTGGATACAGCACTTTACATTCCATTCTGGTTATATTCTAATGACCGCAAAGACATAGCAAAAAGCCTTGACGAAATGAACTTTACATTCCATTCTGGTTATATTCTAATTCTTTCAATCAGTGGCAAAATTTCCTTTGACTTACTTTACATTCCATTCTGGTTATATTCTAATGCTAAGAAGGTAATTTCATCTATCAGGCTATACATACTTTACATTCCATTCTGGTTATATTCTAATTAAACCCCTCAGCCCCTCCTACTCTTTATTAATTGAACTTTACATTCCATTCTGGTTATATTCTAATCGATGTATATGATGTAAATTCTTTGTATCCTTATATAACTTTACATTCCATTCTGGTTATATTCTAATTGACTTAGTAAAATTACTAGATGAATATTTTACGCTCTTTACATTCCATTCTGGTTGTATTCTAATGAATTCAGAATATGGGCCAGTATTTTTTAATAGATCACTTTACATTCCATTCTGGTTATATTCTAATTCGTTCGTCCATTAAAATCTCCTTTCTTTAACCTCCTTTACATTCCATTCTGGTTATATTCTAATAATATTCGATTTGCCCAATTGGGCAATTTTATATTCTTTACATTCCATTCTGGTTATATTCTAATGAAAAGGAAAAACAAACGGATTTGGGCGAAAGTACTTTACATTCCATTCTGGTTATATTCTAATCTATTCATACAAGATTTGAAGAGGGGTATTATCCCCTTTACATTCCATTCTGGTTATATTCTAATAGGAACTTAATTGCGAAAAGTTCGCGGCAAGGGAACTTTACATTCCATTCTGGTTATATTCCAATGATACTTTTATTGATATTTGCTTTATCAAAGTATTCTTTACATTCCATTCTGGTTATATTCCAATGTCGTCATCATAACATTTCAGTTTAATGCTTTCCGGCTTTACATTCCATTCTGGTTATATTCCAATTGTGTTAAGCGTTGTCATAAACTCAATGTTATTTAAACTTTACATTCCATTCTGGTTATATTCCAATAAGTACTTGCAAAGACTTTAAACTGGTTTACACGACTTTACATTCCATTCTGGTTATATTCCAATAATGCAGCGCAAAATACAATCACCTCCAACAATTTGACTTTACATTCCATTCTGGTTATATTCCAATACGGGGTATAAAATTTTTATCATTGTTCACTTTTTCCTTTACATTCCATTCTGGTTATATTCCAATTTATTAAAAAATGCTACGGGATTATAGGCGATTATCTTTACATTCCATTCTGGTTATATTCCAATGTATTTGGTGCAGTAGGTCCGATAATGACAACACTCTTTACATTCCATTCTGGTTATATTCCAATTATATGGAAAAATCGAGGAAGAGATGAGGGTATCAAACTTTACATTCCATTCTGGTTATATTCCAATGCGAATATAGTATAATTATTTTTGCCGTTACTCTTAACTTTACATTCCATTCTGGTTATATTCCAATACATAGCCATATAGCAGGCAGATGGGCATTTATCGACTTTACATTCCATTCTGGTTATATTCCAATATTCTTGAATGCGTAAAAAGGAGGGTGCATGGTAGCTTTACATTCCATTCTGGTTATATTCCAATTACAATTGGATATTATGCAATGTTTGAGTACACGAACTTTACATTCCATTCTGGTTATATTCCAATGTCCAAGGGTTAGTAGGTAATGTCTCTCCGGTATCCTTTACATTCCATTCTGGTTATATTCCAATGCTTACAAAGGCCGAGCAGGACACAGCTGTAGGCGACTTTACATTCCATTCTGGTTATATTCCAATTTATGCATCATGTTCTGACTCTCTCTATCAGTACCGAACTTTACATTCCATTCTGGTTATATTCCAATTTATCATGTATAATTGCGTGAACATTGCTTACTGCCTTTACATTCCATTCTGGTTATATTCCAATTCAGTTGGACAAGTTGGGGGATAAAGCTAAGAAGACTTTACATTCCATTCTGGTTATATTCCAATAAGATGTGAGCAGCTCTTTACCTGATTGGAGAAAGTAACTTTACATTCCATTCTGGTTATATTCCAATAGAAGTTTATCAAAACTTATGTTAAACAGCTTAACCTTTACATTCCATTCTGGTTATATTCCAATGAAGAAAATGCCTTTATTTTCAGACAAAACTTAATCTTTACATTCCATTCTGGTTATATTCCAATTATACCAGAGTTTAGGGGCGCAAGCCCCTTAAACTCCTTTACATTCCATTCTGGTTATATTCCAATCTTACCGATACATCGTGTATCATAAGCATTCCGATCTTTACATTCCATTCTGGTTATATTCCAATGAATGACAAACGCTGATTTTCAATCACTGGATGTATCTTTACATTCCATTCTGGTTATATTCCAATGGGCAATGCTCCCGATTATAGTTTTGTCTATGCTCCCTTTACATTCCATTCTGGTTATATTCCAATGACGACTGTATCGCTTATAGTCGATAAGAAGTTGAAACTTTACATTCCATTCTGGTTATATTCCAATAGATACATAACCGGACTGAAATTCGGGGAGATATCTTTACATTCCATTCTGGTTATATTCCAATGTTCTTACATTTTGCACCCAAACAATTTACAAGATCTTTACATTCCATTCTGGTTATATTCCAATAAATACATGGAGAAGAATAAGGATTACACAGTTAGACTTTACATTCCATTCTGGTTATATTCCAATGAAGAGTCGGAAATGACTTCAGAGCAAGAACAGGCATCTTTACATTCCATTCTGGTTATATTCCAATTATAGTGTTTAGTGCTTACCCTCATATGGATATAACCTTTACATTCCATTCTGGTTATATTCCAATGAAGTCGATAAGACGCTAAGGCTTGTAAGTGAAACCACTTTACATTCCATTCTGGTTATATTCCAATTCAAGTCCTCTAATAACATTAAACACTTTACTTAACTTTACATTCCATTCTGGTTATATTCCAATTGATTACAGAACCGCAAGGGGAATTAAGTAGCTATCCTTTACATTCCATTCTGGTTATATTCCAATAACACCCCTTCTTTCCATTCCTTTTGTTTAGCTTCCTTTACATTCCATTCTGGTTATATTCCAATAGATGGGAAAAAATATTAAAGATATCAAGCAAGGATACTTTACATTCCATTCTGGTTATATTCCAATTATATTCTTTTAAAAAGTCAAAAAGATATCCAGGCATCTTTACATTCCATTCTGGTTATATTCCAATAGTAAAGTTTGCAGGCACGATGCCCGATTATTCTACCTTTACATTCCATTCTGGTTATATTCCAATCCGTCTCCTATCATACCACCTATTTGCGCCATTTAAAACCCTCTTTTTTGTCTACCTCGATTTTTTCTGCCGGCAAAGTATGATTTTCTTGTAATTATACTGTCTATGTACTGCTCTAAACCTTTGTTTTATAACATTTGTCGATTCCCCTATATTTTTGGGCTATTATAGGTCGACAATTGTATTGATATGATAAGCAGCATTGATATCAAATCATAAACGGATCATCCTGCTGCAATCCTATTACATTTTTATCAAGCCACCTCTCATTTCTGCTCTTAAATATTATTACCGAGTCGGTACTTTTATCTATCTCCTTTTCGATTGATCCTTCAAGCTTAAACAAGTCTGAGTCTGAGATTTCTCCTTCAAATACAGATTTTTGAATATGCACAAGGTTTTGCTTACACAGTTTAAACACCCTATTCCATCTTTTTTGTCCATTACCCTCTTTACATATATCGTATACAAGTATCACATACATAATTACCACCACATCACGAAAGCATCGTATTTTTTCTCTTCATACAGATGTTTTATCATCTTATAACATTCCAGTCTTATTAAGTATCTGTAGCTGACTTCTCTGCCAAGTTCCTTATGCATTATGGTCTGTTTTAATCTCTTATCATACTCTGCCAATATTATTTTAGAACCCTGTTCTGATAAATGCAGATAATCCAGCCCTTTCGAGAAATGTTTTTCTTTTATTTGATTTTTGTTTAATAAAGAAAAAATCAGTCTGTCTGCAATAAGAGGTTTAAATATTTCTGCAATATCAAGGCTTAGTGAAAATCTGCTGACTCCCGGCTCATGTAAATAGCTTATTGTAGGATTTAATTGTGTTTTATATATTTCGCCAAGCACTGTTGTATATACCAAGCTGTTTATATATGAAATCAAAGTATTTACCATATTATCAGGCGGTCTCTTCACTCTTGTTGTAAAATCTGTTTCCTGATCTATTATTACATTCCATTGACTGTAATAAATCTTATGAATATTTCCTTCAACTCCCATCAGTTGCTGTATATTATCGCATTTTTCCACTTCATTCAGCAAATATGTTATTTCATTCATTGCATCTTTTACATCCTTGCCACGACCATTGTAATAGCGAAGATTTCTATAGATATTATTTCCTGCGGATTTTACAAACTCTTTTGCTAGTTCAATCCTTTTTTCTTTATCCGTATAATGTTCCACCTGTTTAACCAACAGCTTCCCGGAAACTTTCATTTCCCTTGGCACAAGACTTGATACATAAAAATCATAATAATTAAAGAAATGTACCATTATATTATTCTGTGCCAAAAAAGTAATAAGCTTGGTATTGACAGTATCTTCACCGAAAAAATAGATCTCTGAAATACTGTTAACAGGTATATCCTTTTTACCGCCTTCCTCTCCGGTAAACCTCAATGTATTATCTTTTCTGCTCAATTCTCCGTTTTGATAAATATATAAGCTGTTTTTCATCTATCCCCCTTTCCCTATATCATGCACAAATCAAAATATGCACATTTCTTGCAGATATTATTGTTTAAACATTCCGGTATATCTTCTGATTGAATTATCTCTTTAATATTATCAAGTATTTCCGTCATCTTTTTTTCATCCTGCTCTGCCAAACTCACATCTACAGTCTTTTTTAGCAATGGATAATCAAGCTTTGCCTCAATATTTTCCACACCGTATTGCTTTAAATAATACAAATAATATTTAAGCTGCCAAACAGAAGCATCTTCAATTTTTCTGCTCTTCTTGATTTCATGAATTACGCCTCGACTCTCGGCAAAATCTATATTTATCTCCTCATTTATCATTATATGTTTTCTTTCGGATGAATATGAGTCATTATCTATAAATTTCCCTATCTGTACAAGCTCATTCTCATCTTCCATAGATATATCATTATTGAACAGCCAGAGTTTCCTCCTGCATACAAAATAATAATATATCATTACCCCCGTCACCTTTTCATGCATCATAAAAATATGCTCCCACTACCCTCTTTTTCTTTTATTATTCCATACTCTTTATTATAAACTCGTGTAGAAATAATAATTTTCTCATTATCCACCACACAATAGTCTTTATCCTTATCCAGTTCTCTTAGACTTATATTTAAAGTGAACTTTCTAAACTCATTTTTTAAGCGAAGTATATCTACTCTTAGTTTCTGTTTTTC
Organism: Lachnoanaerobaculum gingivalis; assembly: GCF_003862475.1. Lineage (GTDB taxonomy): Bacteria > Bacillota > Clostridia > Lachnospirales > Lachnospiraceae > Lachnoanaerobaculum > Lachnoanaerobaculum gingivalis. Next base: position 313,894 of record NZ_RRCO01000001.1, read on the forward strand.
TGCTGTACTTTTTGTCCTTCCTATAAGTTTTCTTTTTTCTTCAATTTCATCAATTATTTCAATAATATTCTCCTGTTTATCTTCATATATTGACTGTGGAATAACTCTTCTACTGATTATATTTCTAAATTCCTTTATTACTTCTTTAGCATTCTTTGAATCAGGTATTATATCCACAAGATGCTTATACATCCTTTTGTATTCGCTAAGATATTCGGTAAAAATGCTGCTATACATCTTGTCGTATTCCTCTATCTTTTTCTTAGTAAAATAATTCTCAATCAGCCTGTTTTTATCCGCCTCGGAAAATAGCCCTGTATTATTTTCACTCTCCCATTCAAGCAATGCCGCCTTACTGAGTTCATACAAAGATTTATATATAATCCCACTTGATGCATAGGCATTCTTATCACTGTGCTTTATAAGTAAATTTTCATCTATATCAAGATATACATAGGAGTTAAATTCATCTACAGACTTTAATCCTTTTCTGTTGCATCTTCCAAGTCTTTGTAACAGAGAACTTAAATCCGATAATTCTGTAAATAAATAGTCAAAGTCTATATCAAGACTTGCCTCAACTACCTGTGTGGAAATCCAAATAACTCTTTTTTTACATTTGCTTTCGCCATCTTTTAATATAGCATCCTCTTTCTCACTGCGATGCTGTACTGTAAATTTTGAATGTAGCAAGTTCATCTCTATCTCAATATCATTTTCATCAAGCCATGACTTAATTTCTCTGTAAATACTTTGTGCTTTTGTTACTGTGTTTACCACAACCAAAAGTTTCATACTTTCCTGATGATATTTATCCTCTATAAAATCTTTAATATCATCTATATTGATAGCACTGTGTCTTAGGCTTACTCTATGTCTTATCTTATTATTCAAAAAAATATCTTCTTTATACTCTATTTTTTTATCTATATCCTCTTGTAATAAATCTTTTATAAAAGGCGGCAATGTCGCTGTAGTAATTGCAAACTTACCTCCCACCATATCTATAAGTTGCAAAGAATATATAAGGGTAGCCAATATATCAGGTGAATATGCCTGTATCTCATCTATAACCATTTTTGAATAGCTGTAAGTGGCAAGTTGTAATTCATATGAGCAATATTTAAAAGCAAATCTGAATACCTGATCCGGAGTAGTTATTGTTACCGGCAGTGACATAGCACGGGTAAGTCCATAATACTCCCAAAATTTCATGCTTTCCTCAGTTTCACTGCTTAATGTTCCCTGACTTTCATCTTCTAAATATATATTTTCAAGTTCACCATGAAGCAACCCAAGATTTTCAGTATAGTCATCTTTATATAAAGTATTCCTAATTCTTCTATACATTGCATTGATTGCAGTTTTTAAAGGAAGCACATAAAAACCCTTATTATTTCCTATCCACAAAAGAGAAGCCTCTGTTTTTCCAAGTCCGGTAGAACCTATCAAGATTATATTACTATCTTTATTATCCCTTGCAAATCTCTGCATTTTATTCCAACCGTCTGATACACCCTTACTGACAAAATCTTCTTTCAGCTTTTCAAGTCTGCTTTCCAAATGTATATTTGGCATATCTATTTTACTATGTGCACTTGCCGCATAATCACATTTATGTAAAAAGCCTTTTACAAGTATGGACCTTTTGGACGGATTCATTCTTAGCTTTCTAATTACCGCCAATTCTCTTAAACCTATATTTTTAAAAAAATTTATCTCATCATCTTTAAATACTTCAGTAGATATGGATTTTAAATTAGCACTTATCAAATCCTGTTTTTTATCTACAGTCTCAAAATTATCAACATAATTATGATGATTTAATATCGCATATAAGATTATATTCCTATCTTCTTTGCTGTATTGTTCAAGGTAGTTCTTTGCCATATAAAAAGAAAGAATATTATGCCCTATCTCTTCGTTTTCATCCAGTTTTTTCCCTGCTTCAAGTCTTCTTTGAAATAACGGATTTACTTTTGCAAAGTCATGGAATATACAAGCCTCCGCAATCAAATCAATATCTTCTATAGCAACTATTTCTTTTAATTCTTCAAGTTTAGAGAGCAGATTTTTTGTATGCTCATAAATTGTTTCATTTTCTTTTGCTTTATATTTTTTATAAATTTCTGCCAATTCATCCTTTATTTCCATCTCATTCCTCCCTTTTTATGCCTAAAAATGGACCTAAGCTTATTATATTCATTTAAGCTTAAGTCCAAATATCAGAATAAATGAATCAAATCCACTTATAATAATTTATTATCTTCATTACAAAACCCAAAAGTTTCTTTAACTAATATCCCATCAGATTTACATTCTCGAATAATACACTTTGACGCATTTTCTTCATCAACATTATTCAAATTAGAATCAAAATAATATATTTCCGAGTAAACTCCTCCTACCGGAGTATTATATATAACTTTTTTATAATTCATAGTTTTACCCTTAATACTGATATAAATATTTTAATTTAAATTTACTATATACTTTCCGTCAGAATCAAATATATAATTTTTTGTATCTCCCCCTATTCCTATAATTGAAGAAAACAGACAGGGTATTTTATTAAACACTCGTTTTTTCCCTTCTATTTTATAGTCCTTTGACACATAGTATATAGTACCCTTTGCAGGCTTTTTTGTGCCTTCTCTTGCAAGAAAGTAATCCCCTTCTTCAGGATTTTCTATGTTTATACAATCAATATTTACATACATGGAATATCCGTCAGATAATTCATACTCATCATCTATACCTTGGCTAAGTTCAACTTCCTTTATCTCTAAAAGTTCTATAAAATCCTCACTCCTGCCAAGTGAAACCAAATTGTTTTGATTTTCCACTATATCCTTTAACACCTCTTCTTCGGCACTTATATGAATAACCAGTTCAACATCATATAGCACTTCCTGAGTCTGTACACTTTTAGTCAAAGTCTTAAAATGGCTTAAAGGTTCATCCACTTTTTGAAAAAGTTCTTTCTTATAATCAGCTTTCAGCCCTTTTATTTCCAAATCTTTTTCATCAATAGTTTTTTTTAGTTCCAAAGCTTCATCAGATTTTGCCTCTAATTTACTCAGTCTATACTTTATAAGCTTTTTTTCTTCCTTCCATGCCTTTTCTTTATCATCAATTTGCTTTTTTTTCTCAGTTCTTAATTCGACGGCAATATTTTTTATATTAATATATTCTTCCAGCTTATCTTCATCGAATATCTGTATAGTCTTTTTATCTTTAAAACTGTTTCCCTGAGATTTTAGTGCCTCTGCAACTTTAATAAAACCTGTATTTAATGCGTCAGGATTTTGACTATATATCAGTATACTTCTATCATCTTCCAGGTTATTAAGAAGTGCATGATTTACATAAAGCTCCCTTTGCATATTTCTGTACTTACCCTGCACGCTTACTTTCATATCATGGTAGGAAGTATAACCGCAGGCATTGTGCAAGGCACCTATAATTGTTGAAAACGAAGGAAGCGGATAGGTCATACGATTGTTGACTGTTTCCTCTCTCGTATATGAAGCTTGATTTTGTCTAAGTTTAATTCTCAATGCTTTCATAATATTCGTCCACCTCTTTGCTCAAGTTTGCAAAGAATTCATCTACAGAACCTGCATTAAGTTCGGCTTCTATTTCATTCTCATTTTCGAAGTTGTAGCCTTTTAACAAAGCAGCTCTGTATCCCTCTTTAAGCTTAGCTTTTAAATCTTCTTCTATCTTCAGTTTGTTTGCTTCTATATGAACCACATTTTCAAAATAGTGAGTCTTTTTATCTCCTATACCACCTACTACAAATATAGGCTCCGCATTGTCCATATTTCCTCTAACAACCATAGACAGATTTTTTATTGCATTAAGAAGAGCCTTTACTCTATATGCCCTTTCTCCCTTTTCAGCCTTTGTATCATAGTTTTCATCAATTCCGACCTTATCCAAATCAATGGTTATACTATATCTTTTTAAGGACTTATCATATTCATATTGATAGGGCATAAGTCCGGCATTTGCAGCTTTTTCCTGAATATTTATCCCGTTTTCCTTAGCAAATGTCTGTGCAAGATAGAGATTGTTGTGAAATCTTGTTTCATTTACAAATGGATAAAATGAAATGGCATCTGTAAGATAAAATGAACTTCTTCTGATCTTTCTGTCACCTATAGTACTCATATAGCCGCCCTCTAAGGCTCTGTTATTTGCTACATTGATATCCTTTGATACAGCCTTTTGATCAACTTTCCCATCCTGCTCCACTTTTAAATCATCATAAAGACCACTCTGTACCATGATGGCATTTTTCATACTTTCTCTTGAACGTATAGCATAGGCCTTGCCGTTCTTATATACCTTCTGAACACTTCCTACATTTCCAAGTCCCTCTCCATAGTTTGAAGTCATACTTGCTACCACTGTTAAAGTTAAAGCCTTATTTTTCATTACTCTTTCCTCCCTCTTGAGTATCATCTTTTCTTTTACTGCTTACAATAAGCGAATTTATAAAATTATATGCCAAATTTTTGTTTGCCTCAAAGTCCTGTATCAGCTTATGCATAAATACGAAAGGTACCTCTGTATATGATGACAACTGTAACATTATCTCAATAAAGCGACCATAATCTTTTGAAATCAATGTGTTTGCAAGTCTCTGCTGATAGCCTTTGATTTTATTTTCCTGCCTGTTTGTAATAAAATATTGTACTACCTGTGATGCGGCTGCACTTGAGCCCTTAAACTCCGGTGTTTTTTCCATATTTCCCTCCCTTGTTTCGTATATAATTTTATTAATGTAAATGAGACGGCTTAGACAGTAAGTATCAGGAGTATTTGAATCCGTGTTATACTCCACTTTCATCAGTCTTTCTATCAAATCATCCAGACTGAGCTCATTTAGTATACTGTTCGTAACCTCCCCCATTACATTGATATAATAATTTTCATTTACCTTCACATATCTTTTAAAAACATTCTTCAAAGATTCTGAAAACTCACTGTCCTTTGATATTGTTTCAAAAATTGTGATTGCATTCTGTCTTACAAACATACTCTCGTAATAATCTGTTTCAGTATTTTTTATTATTACTTCAACATCGTAATCTATAAAACCGGCACCTTCAGAATAGCTGTAAAATACAGAATTCCATGTTTTTTGTTCTTCAAATTTCTCTGAAAGAAAATACTCCATCTCATCATTGGCTTTTAAAAGATAGTCTATGGATGTATTATTATTTATAAATACGGAACTTCCGCTTCTTGAGAAAGCAAAAGGTATAAAATCGAATTCCACTTCATCGTTAAAAGTTCTTGAATCCTTATCAAAACAAAAACCTATTGATTTAGTTTTTCTTCCTGTATCTACACAAAACCCAAGTAGACGACATACATCCGCACTTTCACTCCTGTATTTTGAAGTATTGATAAACTTCCTATATCCACTTGTAGAATTACAAAATGTATTACTTATAAGTTCAAGTCTATTGTCATCAACCAAGTGTTTAATAATTTCAGCATTTGTACCGTCAAATTTAATACCTTTAAAAACTTTCTTCATCACAGTATTGGCTGAGAGTTTCTCATTTACTTCTTTTATTGTCTCTTCTGTAAACTGATCCCGACACAATCTTTTATAAACCACATTATGATGCATCTTATCAGAGAACCATTTTTCAGCAAATAAAAGATATTCCCTGTCCCCCTCGAAATCTTTTCCATCATTACATACATCCTCAAAATTGTAATAAAGGTACCTACCCTTTATAATATATGGTATATTTCTGTCTTTAAAAAATCTTACCATACCGACAATAGCAGCAGAGTATCTCCAGTCCGAAGGTTCAATTCTACGGTTGTAGTTGACAGAATTTTCTTCAAATTCTAGTTTACTAATCATAATCCCCCCTTAGACAACCTGTTCCACCAGCCCGAATCCGGAATTTCGCTTTGATCCCAGTCCGATTTTAAGTATATGATTAAGAATTCTTTTATCCCCTGAAACTATAAAGCTTCCTATGGTTACAGGTATTTTAATCCCGTATACAGGTACTATAATTTTTTTTAGACTGCTTAAGTCAAACTTCAGATTATCAATTTCTTCATCCATATACTGAATATCTTCTTTTAATTTTCTTTCCAATTCTACTGCAAAATCACAGTCTTCAACTGTTAGATATCTGTCCTTATTATTTTCTCTGCTATGGCATTTCAAACATATAGGAGACAAAACTTTAAATACGGCATAGTCCTCTGCTATATCCTTTTCACTTACCATCTTAATGCTTTTAAGGCTCATCTCATTATTATCTCCTATCGGAAAAGCCTTATTTTTCATCATAAGCAAGCTTGAATAATAAATCAGTGCTGTCTGTTGTTCTTCAAACTTCAAGGTCATATTTACTTCATTACCCTCAAGTTCCATTTTTTCACCTTTGAATACCGGCTTATTAAAAGCTATTGACCACACAAAAGACTTCTTCTTTGCACCGCTTTGATACAGCTCTTCATAGAAGTATCCGTCCATATATGATGATATTGCCTTTTTAAAAAAGCTGATGATTATCCTCCTGTAATCACTTTTTATTACAGGGTTTTTCAGTTCCAATTTTACAATATATTTCATACTCCTCCTTTTTGCAAAATAATTTCCAGTCTGGAACGATTCTATGTTAATTATGTAAAGATACAATAAACTTGAAAACTTTACATTACTCCATATAACAATAAACTTGAAAATGGGAGTTAATTTATTTTGATTATAGCCTACTATTTTTAAAATGTAAATATCTAACTAAAAAGATTTTTTTATTTCTTCTCTCCATTAGATTTTCTCCCCTCATTGTACTATAATCATACTATAAAATTCAGAAAGGACATTAATATGAATTCAATAAAATCTTTCTTATCAAAAAACTTTTTCGGTATGCTTATATGCTTTATTATTGCCTTGCCGGCGTGGTTTCTGGGGAAGAGATTTCCTATAATTGGCGGGCCGGTGATTGCGATTATTTCCGGTATGATTATTACACTTTTTTGGAATGATAAGGGTAGGGCAGGTACCGGAATAAAGTTCACTTCAAAATATGTTTTGCAGGCGGCTGTGGTTTTTCTTGGGTTCGGCCTTAATCTAAGCGTTGTACTTCAAACCGGCAGACAGTCACTCCCTATAATCATATGCACGATATCCACCGCACTGATCATTGCCTTTATCTTACATAAGCTGATGAATATACCCGGAAATATCTCAACTCTTGTGGGAGTAGGTTCTTCCATATGCGGAGGTTCCGCCATAGCGGCAACAGCACCTGTAATAAATGCCGATGATGATGAGGTGGCACAGGCAATATCCGTTATTTTCTTTTTCAATGTATTGGCTGCCCTACTCTTTCCTGTTTTTGGCAAGATGATCGGCTTTGATACTCTAAGCGGAGAGGCTTTCGGAATATTCTCCGGAACTGCGATAAATGACACTTCATCCGTTACCGCTGCCGCCTCCACTTGGGACAGTATGTGGAGTCTCGGCACTCAAACTCTTGATAAGGCTGTTACGGTAAAGCTTACCAGAACTCTCGCAATCATTCCCATTACTTTGGTACTTGCAATAATCAATGCAAAAAAGTCAAATGATAATCAGAACGGTTTCAGCCTTAAAAGATCATTTCCGATGTTTATAATATTTTTTATTATTGCATCCGTTATCACTACTGTTGCTCTAAGTGCAGGTGTGCCTTCACATTCATTCGCTCCTTTAAAGGATTTCAGTAAATTCTGTATCATTATGGCAATGGCTGCAATCGGGCTGAACAGTAATCTTATTAAGCTTATCAAATCAGGTGGCAAGCCTATTATACTTGGCGGTATATGCTGGGTAGGTATTACCACAGTAAGTCTTATAATGCAGCATATACTTGGTATATGGTAAAAAAAGTGTGCAAGCCCTAAAACTTGCACATTTTTTAATTTATCATCACTTTATAAAGTATTACATCTCCATAATCTTTATAAACCTCGGTACTTCCATCCTCCAACAAGTATCTTACAACATCTGCAGCTCTTTCTCTGCCTTCCAGATACTCATCTTCAACACAGATATATTTTATATCCGCATAATGCAGATAATCCTTAAAATTATCAAGTGTTTTTACAACCGCTGAATTACCTCCGCTTCCTGTAATATCTGTATAAGTCCTTATATCCGCACTTAATATTTTAAGTAAATTGTCCTCTGACAATAATAGTGTTCTTGGATTGCCCAATTTCATCAAATCCATATATACATCTACAAAGTTGCTGTCTGTGTTTCCCAACACTTCTTTGTCGATATATCTGTCATGGTGATTATAGACTCCAAGTTCTCTCATATTCTTCGGATTTTCTGTCAGTCCTCTGATACCTGCCCAGTTTGTAACACCCGTTATAAGAAGTGAAAATACTATGCATGGTGTCAATGAATAAAATAAATTCTTAACACCTGTTTCTTCAACCAAAAAGCAAACCGTAATGATAACCAAAGCAAACAACAATATGAAATAATTGCCGTCTACCTGATTTAATATAAATAAGCTGATCAGACTGACCGCAGTATCTACTCCGAGAATAATCATTATATATGTAAATATATCTTTATTACTCTTATTCTTAATGCAGTATCTTACAGTAAATACAAACAGAATTATAAATAATACAGTTATTAATACAGTAGGTGAGGCTATATAAATATGTGTCTCATTTGTAGGTGATATGAAAAGCTGGAATAATCTGTAAAATATATCTACACTCTCACCTGATGACATATTCATACCGGCACTTCTATAATCTCCGATAGTATAAGGATATTTTGTCTCTATTCCAAGCTTATACCATATAGAAGAATATACCGAAGTAATAATATGTCCGGTAAGTATATATGTTCTTGCATATACAAGTACTATTGCAGCTATAGGAAGAACTGACAGGTAGGCAAATTTGAATAAATTTTTGATTTTATTTTTATTCTTTATAAAATCTGTAACAAGGTAAATAATATTTGCAATGCCTATTCCTAAGCTGAACAAAAGACTTGTAGGCTTATATATAATGCTTGCAAGCAAGGCTATCAATGCAAATGTAATGTAGTAACTATGTCTTTTTTTTACATACAGGCACATATTCAGTATTGATATAAGCTGCATTAATAATGTGATCATATCAGTCTTTGCCGACAGCCCCATATTCATAATTGCAGGTGTCACTGATACCAGTACTACTGCAAGCCATGACTTATCAGTCCTTTTTTCGCTGCAGACTTTTACTATCTCAAATACCGTAAAAAGTACCATTATTGCACATATATAAGAAAAACTCAGTACAAATCCGAAGCTTTTCTTTGTATTAAGTGCAAGTGTAAGTATCTCAAGTCCTTTCGGATAGACATATACATCGTTTACAGTTCCCAGATTGTCATATATTCCGGTATTTCCTACAAGTACCGACAAGCTTCTAAGTCCGTACCTTAAAGAATCATAATCCAATGTAATATTGATTCTTCCAATCTGCAACAGTATTGCTGAAAGTGATATTGCAGAACCAATACAGAAAAAATTTTTATTTTCAAATTTTGATGTTTTTTCTGTATTATTCTTTACTAATGGTACTATTATTTTGAAAAATCTCATCAAAACATATGTGATTACAACAACCATTACAAGTCCAAGAGTGAAAAATCTTACTCCTTTTTTTGAAGCAAGATGAAGTGCTGAAAGAACACATATAAAAATAATATACGCAAGGCTTCCTGCGCTAAAGCTGTTTAAATAGCGAACTATAATGCTATCCTCCACACAGCTTTTTCTTGATGTTACAAGTATTATTTCACCAATCCAAATGAGCACCAAAAGGAAAATACAATCTACAATAAAAGCTGTGGCAGCCTGATGTAAAATCATATATATCAGGCTAAAAAACCCTATGCCTATAAGTCTTATATAATTGTTTTTCACCAATCTTAATATCAGATAAAATATAACAAATAGCAGTATATGTTCAAAATAAAGCATTTTTGTTTCCATCTCACCGATATCAAATAATATATAAGTCTTTTCAGCCAATAAAGAAAAACTGTATATACTAAGAATGGCGGCACATATAAAAATAAGCAAATATCCGGTTTTCTTAATCTTCATATATAAACTCCCAGTCTCTTGTAAAACAAATCTTCCTCATCAAATTACCAGCTATTTTCATCAATACTCTCCCTGCTCACACTATATTTTTATTTTATCTTTAACACTTAGAAAAAATCCGGAAAGTCATCGTTGTCTTCAGAAAAGTCATCACTGTCTTCAAAAAAGCCGTCGAAATTTTCATCATTTCCATTTTCCTTTCCCCCATATAGTTTCACCATCTCAGCTCTTGGCTTTATTTTATATGTCTTCGGTTTAAACGGCTCTGTTTCATATGGCTTTATACTGTTTTTAAGCTCTTCTATAAATAAGCTTCTTTCTTGTGTAAATCCTTCAAATGACTTCGGCTCTTTCATATTATTTGTAAGCTTCTTATACAGTTCATTTTCCATGATATTATATCTTTTTGAAAACTTAGGTTTTGAGCCTCTTCTGAATATGATCTGATTTCCTAGTTTCATATTCAGGCAATCCTCTGTCATTATTCCGGCTCTCATTCCGATATTTCTTGCAGTATCCAAATCATTCGAACCCATATAGACATATGTATCACAGTTATTAATAATAGTTGTAGCACTGTCATTTCCATAAAGTGAGGACAATTGTGACTCCGACTGTATCAAAAGTGTCACTGAGATACCCTTTTCCCTGAATATTGAAATATATTGGTCAAATAAAGGTACCGGACATCCGGTTGCAAAGTCATCCGCCAGAAAATGAATAGGTCTTGTCAATATACCTTCGGCCTGTCTTTCTCCAATTTCAAACAGTTCTTTAAATATATGTGCATAAAACATATTTATAAAACTGTTTAAGCTTGGATTTACCGGACTGGTAGTCACAAACAATGCTCTCTTCTCCGTTGCCAGCTTTTCAAAGCTTATCTTATTTTCCATCTTGAACATTCTTCTAAGCTCCGGTGTAAAGACATATCCGATGGCCGTATTCAATGTACCGAAAACACAACTTGCGGTTTTTATAGGCAATCTCCTAAAAGATTTCCAGTTAACCGTGGCGAAGTTGAAAGGATTTGCCATTTCTAGCGATAAAAAATCGTAATCATAATTAGTCTTTATCTCGCTTGTATCATCCTCAAAGCTAAGCTTATCGATCATCTCAAGAACATCTATAAAGCTCGGATTATCTTTTTTCATCAGTATATAGGATATAAATGCCGCAAAAAGTGATGTAGCCGCCTCATCCCAGAACGGATCAGCATTGCTGCTTTCTTTTTTCTTATTTGCCGTAACAATGCTCTTGGCTACAAAGACTATATCCTGATAACTCTTGATAAAATCAAGCGGATCATAAGCTATATTTCCGTTTTCCGGATGTACAAAGTCAAGATCCCAGACCTTATAATCTCTTTCTTCCAATAATGAAAAATATTTATTTACAATTCTTCTCTTTGTTACAGAAGTAATGATATTTCTGTTATATGATTCCAGAAGAAATGCCTCCGTTATGGAAAGGGTTTTACCTGAACCTGAACCCCCGACTACCAGGATATTATTGTTGATACCGGTTATATTACTGTCTGTAGAAAATATACAATCTTCGCCTTCGCCTAAAATCACCCTGTCAATTTGCGATTGTATCTGCTTGCCTTTTTTATCTCTCATTACCACTCCGCTTCTTTTACAAATTCAATGACCTTTGAGAACTCTATTATTTCATCACATAGATTAAATGCAATTGCTTCATCAGGTGAGAAATAATGATCAAAATCAGTAGCTTTGTCAATCTCTTCTTCAGTCTTGCCCGTATGTTTTGCCAGTAGACTGTTAATTTTCTTCTTCGTTTCAAGCATGCTGTCGGAAATACTCTTGATACTTGAAGCATTTCCTGATACTCTTCCGCCAAGCATCGGTTGATGCAGCATAAGTTCGCTGTTTGGAAGCATATATCTCTTGCCTGCACATGCCAAAAGCACCGCACCCATGCTGTAGGCTTTTCCCCTACATATCATCCTTACAGGTGCTTTGGAGCCTACTATTGCATCATACATCAAAAGACCGCTGTTTATTTCTCCTCCCGGACTGTTTATAAGCACTGTAATAGGCTCGTTTGACTCCAGATTGAGTTCCAATATCTTGTCGGTAAAATCAACAGCCAGCTCATCTGTTATTTCTCCATTGATATTTATACATCTTTTACTGAAAAACTTTGCTTCCAGTGATACCTGTGTAATACCGCTGTTTGTCTTTATCAATGTACTTGTACTCATAATCTCTCCTCTAACCAGTGCCTTTTAAAGTTCTATATACACAGTTTCACACACTAATTACCGGCTACTGTTTCTCCTGTCCAGTCCTTAATACCGCCAAATTCATATACATTTGTATATCCCATATCTGCAAGTTTCTGTGATGCCTGTCTGCTTCTGTTTCCGCTTCTGCAATACACAAGTATCACCTGATCAAGGTCAGGAAGCTCTGCAGGCTGAGTATTTGTTATACTCTCATTTGGTATACATATAGCTCCCGGAATATGTCCTGCTGCATACTCATCCTTACTTCTTACATCGACAATGATATGTCCGTCTTCACTTGCCATCATCTGTTTTGCAGTTTCCTGATCTATATGTGTATAGCTGTCTTTTTTAGCTTCCTCACTTTCCTTCATAGTTTCCCCCGCTTTTTCACTTGTAGCTACACTGCTTGTCACTGTTTCCTTTGCTGTAGTCTCCTGCATACTTGCATTGTTTGAACATCCTACAACTGTGAGTAAAACTCCTGTTAAAATAACTCCTGCTATTTTCTTCATATGATATATACCTCTCTTAAATTTATTTTTATTCTGTGCTATACCTTCACATATCTATGTTACCGTACCGCACAGCTTCCATTATAACATGAATTCATTTGTGTATCTATCAAATAAGTGCGAAGAATTCAACCACAAGCAGTCAGTATCAAGCAATGTACAGTATCCTGCAATCGTCTTAGCCACCAAATTCATATGCTTTGAATTATCATAAATATATAATACATCTATAAGCGACATTAATTCCTTAAGTTTTGACAATGAAACATAATATCTTCTTTTTATATCCTCCTCCGGAATACCATGTCCGCCCATACTGACTCTATGAGCAACTCTTTGAATTGCTAATTCCGGACTACTAAGTCCTACATAGTTCATAATTATCTTATAACCAAGCCTCTTTGCCTTCAGTATATTATTTATCATACTTTTTCCCGTCAATGTGGTTTCCTGATTGAATGAAATACCTTTATTCATGCAGTCTTTTATAAGCTTTACGGCCATCTTCATTGCCTTAGCCTGATCGGATTTATTTCTCCAATCTCCACCATTTGATATTACGATTTCATCTGAATTTACTCGTACACCGAAATCATGATTTTCCTGTATTAATGTACTATACAAAGTTGACTTTCCTGCACCGTTTACTCCGGCAAATACCGTATATATTGGCATAATTTTAATCCTCCACTATATTTTATTTCTTGCGTTTCAGATAATCAAAAACTATTTCTTTTTTCCATCTATTATTAGATAAACTCTCTTCCATAACCATTGGGGAATCTGCTTTCATTGCAGCACACATAGCCTGTGATACTCCTTCATATATCAGCTTTGTGCCTATATCATCATGTATATAGTTCACAGCTCTTTCTTTTCGTATCCCAAATCTCTCGGCTTCTGCACATGCATCTATATTTGCGCCTATGAAGATAAATTCCCAGCCATACTCTTTCTGCTCTTTTTCAATCATCTTCTTAACCTGCTTGTAGTTATAATTTATGCTTGCATTTTCCATTCCGTCTGTTGTAATAACAAATATAGTCTTATCAGGTCTGTCTTCTTCCCTTGCATATTTATGAATATTGATGATATGTTTGATTGCGCCGCCTACTGCATCCAAAAGTGCTGTAGATCCTCTTACAAAGTACTCTTTATTTGTTATCTTATCCACTTTCTCAATCGGCACTCTGTCATGAATAACCTCGGTTCTATCATCAAACAATACTGTTGATACATATGCTCTTTCTCCTGTCTGTCTTTGCTTTTCAATCATTGAATTGAAGCCTCCGATAGTATCGGCCTCAAGACCGCTCATTGATCCGCTTCTGTCCAAAATATAAACTATTTCTGTTAATGTCTTTTTCATAAGGTTTCTCCTTTAAAATTATTTTGTAAGCTTATGATACATTAACTGAAGCAAAAAAAGGTCAACCCAAAGGCGACCTTTTATATTTAACTTGAAAGCGGTTCCAATCCAAAATCAAAAAGTACGATATCTATTTTTATTACATTGTAATCTTTGTTTTTTATAAAGTATTCCACCACCTTGTCGGTCTGTGAAATAGGTGAAAGTGCATATCCTGCAATTCTTAAAAAGTCCACAGTCTCATCAATATTTAACCTAAGTCCGACTGCAAGTGCCAGTACTTTCTCCTTTGAAGGCTTTACCTTTCCCTTTAAAAGCTTTGAAAAATACTGCTTTGAAATATTTGAAGTTGCGTAAACCTCAGAGTTTTTTAATCCCTTCTTGTTTATAAGCTGCTGTAAATGTTTTTCAAAAGATTCAGTATATATCTTCTTTAACGCATCCTCCAGCGATTCAGTGACATCCCGGGGCTTCCTCTTTCTCAAGAAATCCGGTATGTTTAAAGAAGAATGACCATACTCAGGTTGAGTTTCGCCCACTTCATGTTCTCTTAAATTCAGGTTCCTGCATGGCAGCTCTTTGTAACCAAGATATTCTTCTTCATCATAATAATCTTCTTCATATGTGTCATAATCTTCATCCACAGGCAGATACTCTGTAGCATTGGCCGCTGCTACATAATCATCATCTATAAACTCTGTAACTTTATCCACAAGAGTACCCGAAACCCGTACCGCATCACTTCCGAAAACTACAAGAAATATTTCTATTTCAAACTCTTTTAAAAATTCTGTGAATGCTTCTACAGCTATAGCTACACCGATTTCTTCCGGAAATCTGTATGCACCTGTTGCAAGTAAAGGAAATGCTATGGATTTACAATTATTTTTAACCGCCATATGCAACGCTTTATCATAGCACTGCCTAAGTAAAGCGAGTTCATTACTTCTTCCGTCCTTCCAAACAGAGCCGCTTACATGAATAATGTATTTGGCATCAAGATTGAATGCAGGTGTAATACCCACATCCCCGGGATATAAAATTCCAATCTTTCTTCTTTCCTCTAAAAGCGCTTCGCTTCCTGCCGCATTATATATAGCGGCCTCAACTCCACGTCCGATATAACCGTAAGGATTTACCGTATTTACAATAGCATCCGCTTTTACCTTTGTTATATCATTTCTTATAATCTTAAAAGGCACTATACTACCTCTTTACTTTTCATGAACCAGTTTACCGGTCATATGATCAATACTTATTACATACATTTTCACTCTGCTGCCTGCGCTTTCAATTTCCTTTTCAATGGATTCCGGGCTTGGATAAAATCCCTTAGCAAGTCTTCTCAACTGATCATATAACTTTTCCTTATCATTCAATTCCTCTACACGCCCAAGACACACAACACTTTTGAATGTATTTGCCCAGTCTCCCTCTTCTATATGCCCCTCATCTGTAGTTGTAAAACATACCTTGTTATCTTTTCCCAAAAGATCTACCTTAAGACCCTGCAATGCACCGTGAAAATATATTCTGCCGTCGGTTTCATCAAAATATTGGTTTATCGTAACGGCATAAGGATATCCGTTCTCACCGTTCATAGCTATAACCCCTCTTGGTGCATTCTTAAGTATTTCAAAGCACTCCTCTTTTGACAGCTGCTGCTTAAATCTTCTCATTGCTCTAAATTCCATCTTATCTCCATTCTATTTAAAAATTACAGTACATCTTCAACCTTTATTTGTACTAAAAGTTCTTCTATAAGTTCTTTTTTACCTACTCCTGCAGAAAATGACGTTGCGCCGCCTGCCGCTGATGCGTACTGTAAACTGAGTTTAAAATCTTTGGTCTCATCATACTTTGCCACAAACATTGCAAGCATACTGTCACCTGCCGCTATGGTTGAAACCACCTTACCCTTTGCGATATTTGCACCAAGAATCTCACCTGTAGATGTGAAAAGTATTGCACCCTTACTTCCTCTTGAAACAAGTACATTTTGTGCACCCATTTCCTGAAGCTTTCTTGCATACTTTTTTATATCTTCGATGGAATTTAGCTTGGCTCCAAACATTTCTCCCAGTTCAAATTCATTGGGCTTAACGATAAAAGGCTTGCATTTTAAAGTATTAATGACCATATCCTTATTGCTGTCAACAACCAGCTTTGCACCCTTTTGCCTTACCTTCTCGGCTATCTTTACAAAATCATCACTATCCATACCCGGTATAATATTGCCTGATAAAAAAACGGTATCTTCACTGTTTAATGTATCAAGCGTATTAAAAAACTCTTTTATATTTTCTGCACTTACCTTACTGCTTTGAGAGTTGATTTCAGTCTCGGTATCTGTAGTCAATTTTATATTGATTCTTGTAAATCCCTTTGTCTCAACAAAATAAGATTCTATTCCATGTTTCTTTAATTCATTTTTTATAAAATATCCTGTAAATCCTGCAATAAATCCCAATGCCTTACTTTCTTTTCCTATATTTTTAAGTAAAAGAGAAATGTTTATTCCCTTTCCTCCTACAATGTAATCAGATTCTCCGGTTCTGTTTAACTTACCAAGTCCAAAGTTTTCAACCTTTGTAAGCATATCTATAGCCGGATTTAATGTAATCGTATAATACATACACACCTCCCCATTTGTATAAAAAATGTCTTTTTATTTGATATATTATAACATATTTAAAACTACTTTCATTTGCGTATATTATTTAATTTGAAGCCTTTATAAAATCTTCAACATATATCTATTAACTTGACAGGTAGATAAATGTTATACTATAAAATATTTTACAGAATAAATTTAAAGGATAAAAATATGACATTTAAAATATGTATGATTGAAGATGATTCAGATCTTGCAAATATTGTAAGGGAACATCTTATAAGATATGATTTTGAAGTTTTTATTTGTGAAGATTTTAAAAATATTGATAAATTTATTGAAAAACACAGCCCTAATTTAATCCTGCTTGATATCAATATCCCATACTATGACGGTTTTTACTGGTGTAGTCAAATAAGAAAAGCGACTAAGGTTCCAATCATATTTATGTCTGCAAGAACCGAGGATTATGATCAGGTCAGGGCAATTATGAGCGGAGGTGATGACTATGTCACAAAACCGTTCTCCTATGAACTTTTACTTGCAAAAATCAATTCTCAACTTAGAAGAGCCTATGGTGAATACTCCGGAGGAGAATCTGCTCTTGAGCTTGGAGACTGCTCCTTTAATAAGCTGCGCTTTACACTAAAATGCAGAGATAATCAGATTGATCTTGCAAAAAACGAGGCGATATTAATAGGTATCTTGTTTGAGAGCTATCCAAATGTGGTAAGCCGTGAAAAAATACTTTCTGAAATCTGGGACAGTGATATGTTTGTAGAAGAAAACACCTTGAATGTAACTGTCAGCAGGGTAAGAAAGAAGCTTAAGGATCTGGAATCCGGACTACAGGTAATAACAGTAAGGGGTATGGGCTATAAGGTGGAATATGAAAAATAAAGATAGTTTAAAATTATTTTTTTCAGACAATATTTTACTTTATTTGATTGTATTCCTGACACAATTATTTTTCTTTGGTATCTTATTTTTTATTAAGGGGATATGGTTTGATGAGATTTTCTATTTCGGATTCTTAGTATTTTTTATTCTGAGCTTATTTATTTTAACCAGGCTTTATAAAACAGGGAGGATATACGAAAAGTTCTTACTAAAAAGTCCTCTTTTAAATGATTATTTGATTGAAGAGCCAAGAAGTGAACTCGAAAAAAATTATAATCTGATGATTGAAGAAATAATAAAAATTAACAGCGATAAGGAAATAGCACAAAAGCAGGATAAAAGAATGCAAAAGGTTATGATATACAGATTTGTGCATCAGATGAAAACACCACTGTCAGTGCTTAAGCTTATTTGTGAAAATCACAATGATGAGGATGATTATAAAAAGATAGGCAGAAATATAAATACTTTGGAATACAATCTGAATCAAATACTTGATATTTACCGTTTGGATGAATTTAAAAATGATTTTGTATCCGAAAAAGTAGCTCTTAAGAGTATTTGCAAGGAATGTATCAATAGCTTAAAGGATTATTTTATAACATCTCAGATATATCCGAGGCTTGATATAAATGATGATATCTATGTGTATTCAGACTCCAAATGGTTAAAATTAGTTATTCACCAGCTCCTCACCAATGCGGTAAAATACAGTAATATCGGTCAAACAGTAAATGTGATTGCAGGGAAAAATGAAGATAAAGTTTACCTCTCTATTATTGACCATGGTATAGGAATAGAGCCGGCTGATTTAAAAAACATTTTTGAACTGTTCTATATAGGAAAAAACGGAAGAAATAATGCCGATTCCAGCGGAATAGGACTTTATATAGTCAAAAAGGTCAGTGAATATCTGGGACATAAAATAGAGGTGAACTCGAATATAAATGCCGGCACAACAATGACCATTATTTTTTAATAAAATCCATACACCGGTAATATTACAAAAATGTAAGCTTTTGTAATATTACCGGATTTTTATTTTATATTGCATCTGCTAAAATTATGGCATACATTTAAGTATATAAAATGCTTAATCTGATAAACCTTGGAGAGGGTTATTAAAACTACTACTAAAATTTTTGGAGTAAAATATGATATTAAAAGTTTCAAATCTTGAAAAAATATATAAGGGAAAGATATCATTCAAAGCCCTGGAGAATATAAATATGGAAGTTTGTGAGGGTGAGTTTGTTGCTATAATGGGCCCCAGCGGAAGCGGAAAAAGTACCTTTTTAAATACTATATCCACTATTGATAAGCCCACCTCAGGTTCGGTTTTAATTGCGGGTAAAAATCCCTATGAAATGAATTCCAAACAGCTTTCAACATTCAGGAGAAAAGAACTGGGATTTGTATTTCAGCAATTTAATTTAGTAAATACCTTGACAGTCGGAGAAAATATAATACTTCCTCTTACACTTGATAAGGCTGATATTAAAACAATGAAAACAAAGCTTGAAGAAATCAGTGAACTTCTCGGTATCTCCCATTTACTTCATAAAAGAACCTATGAAATATCAGGAGGACAGGCTCAAAGAGTAGCTATAGCAAGGGCTGTAATAAATGAACCTTCAATACTGCTTGCAGACGAACCGACCGGTAATTTGGACTCAAAGGCGGCAAAGGATGTGATGAAGCTTTTTAAAAAACTGAATGAATCCATGAATGTAACCATTATTATGGTAACCCATGATCCCAATATCGCATCATATTCAGATAAAACCTATATCATAAAAGACGGCAATATTTATCAGGAAATCATTAACAGAAATGATGATAAAAACTATAAAAGAGAAATACTCAACACTATGAGTTTACTTGGAGGTGATGAAATTGACATTATTTAATTTTGCATACAATAATATAAAAAGAGATTTTAAGACTTATTTATATCATTTTTTAAGCTGTGTATTCTCTGTTTTTATCTTCTTTCTCTTTTCAAACCTTGCCATGCATCCGGCATTAAAAATAGTGGATTCGGGAAGCACTATAGGCATTATATTATTTATGGCAAGTATAATATCCATGCTCTTTTCCTTTGTACTGATTTTATATTCCGTGGGCAATTTTTTGAAAAACAGAAGTAAACAATTTGCCATACTGAATATTATAGGTGCAAGTAACGGGCAGTTTAATACACTGATTTTTTTTGAAAATATAATAATTTCAATATTTGCACTGCTTATCGGAATAATAATGGGGTTGGTTTTTTCAAAAGTATTTTTAATGATTGCACAATCACTGATAGACGGATTAAATTTATACTTTTATTTCCCACTTACACCGCTGATACTCACTGTTTTTTTAATGGGCGGATTATTTTTACTTATATCATTGATTGCTCCTGTGATTTTAAAAAAGAAAAAAATAATTGACCTCTTAAAAAAAGAAGAACTGGCTGAAAAAAATCATTTTCTGCTTTCACTGATAGCGGTTATTATTATATTGCCCATTACAATTTATTTACATATACAAAAGAATTTTTCCGGCTTTATCTATATATTTGAAATACTTGCCGGTATAAGTTTTTCATACTTTATTTATAATCTGATTTTTAATATCTATAATTTTTTTATGGAAAAAAGCGGGCGTATTTATATAAAAAATAATTTGATAAAGTTAAGTAATTTTAAGTATAAAATAAATACAAATATAAAGACCATGGCAGCCTCTATGATATTATTTTCTATAATACTGACATCCTTTGTATATATAGTGGGTGCACCGCTTAGTATATCAAAAGATACGCAAAAGATAATGCCCTATTCATATATGTATGCAAACTGGGAAGATGAGGTAAAGGGTGCAAAGAAAGCTGAACTGATATCAGAAGAACTTAAATCTATAGGCGGCTTTAAGGAACTTACAATATCCTATTCCAAGCTTAAAAACAAGGCAAGAACAGTAAGACATATTATTTTATCCAATACTATGTATAATGAAGTGGCTGATTTCTTAAACAGAGAAAAGATAAATCTCTCGGATAATGAATATTTTCTTATAGGAGTGGATGGCAAAAAAAATCCTGTTTTATCCGATACGATAAAAGATTTGATTTCGGGCTATGGCATCACTAAGGAAGCAGGATTCGATAAAAAAATAATTTCAATATCCGGTTATTTTACAAGTGTTACCGTTGTTTCCGATAAAAACTATGAGTCATTATCACAGGTTTTGGTAAAAGACAGAATATATGCTTTTACACAGAGCGATTTAACAAATGGAAGTATTAAAGATTTGGAGGCTCTAAAAAATCTTATAGGATTTGAAGACGGGAAAGAAAGTCTGATGTCTTACAGTCTTTATTATGATATTGAAAACCTTACAAGAAGGCTGGTTTCCTATGTAGGAAGTATACTATGTATATCTTTTTTAATAGGAATAGCAAGTATTATCTACTCAAGACTTTACTCATTTGTGGATGAAGAAAGTAAAAAATACAGTATTATGATAAAAATAGGACTTAGCAAAGCCGAGTTAAAGGATATACTTGCAAGTACATTGAGATGGCTTTTCGTTCTTCCCTTTATGACGGCACTTGTTATATCATGGATAATTATAGGTATTATAAATCAATTGACATTAACCTCCTATACAGGTCTGGCTGTAATTTGCAGTTTTGTGTATCTGCTTACAGAATTGATTTTATATATAATTATAAAAAGAAAATATCAAAAGAAAATTTTTGATAATATTTATGAAGCATAATTAAAACCGGGTTATTATATACTACCCTGCCTTTATCAAGGTAAAATTTTTGCAATACCTGTAAAGTACATTGCTATGCAGCTAAAATGAGACAGAAGATAAAAGAAGTTATGCGATACTCAGGTCCTCGTATGATATTTTCCTATCCTATTGTATGTATCCGCCATGCTTTTTCTACTCTGTCTCAAAAACACAAATAATTAAATTATATTTAAAAATATCTGTTAAAACTCAAAAATCTACTTCCCTGAAATGAAAGCTTCCCTCTATCTTTTATTGCTAATTGTCCGTATTCAGTGCCGCTTATTTTAAATTCCATACAATCACCGCTTTCCACTTGAAACGCAGCATAATAGATAGTAGGTCCCGGTAAAACCATTGAGGCGTTTCCACCCATATGATTATTAAAAGAAACATCAGTTCTTTTTGAAACAACCTCCGCTTCAACATCAAGCCTTGGAGAATGATTATTTTGATTCCATGTCTTAATATTTTTTATAATTATAAAGGCAAACATGCCAATTGTTATAAAGAACATCATATTGAACATTAGCCTAAAAATATTATAATCAAATGCAAAGTCCATATGTTCTCCTTTATACATATTCCTTACTTCTTTTCAGGTCTGTAATCAGCAGTGGGTTATCCTCTCTGATCTTGTCCACCAACTCTTTACCTCTTTTTGTAGTAGGGTTTTCAAAAAGCCAGTCAAGCTCTCTTTGAGTAATGCCAATCATTTGTAAAAACTCAACTATGCCATGCTCTGTTTCTATGCTTCCAAGCTGTGGATCCGGAGCAAAGATAATCCCTACAAGCTTTGTATCGGTTTCAATTCTAATCGGTGAATTGGCAGGCATAAAATGATATGCTTCAAAATATTCTCCTGTTTCATATACATATCTTGCAATATTTTGCATAAGATTCATTGCCCAATAAGGCTCATGTTTTGCAATACTTCTATCCGGATTCTCCGCATCTTTATCACCCTCAAATGGCACAAGTCTCATAGTAAATTCACATCCCCAGCGACTGAAATCATTACCTACACTTTCCGGTGCATAATAAAGCTCAGACATTCCAAAGCTGACTACATGGCGATGAAACTCTTGTGACGGGTTATCATAAATACTTATTCCGTCCAAAGGATCCTTACCACCCAAAAAATATTTTATAATCGTACCGTAATGCCTTTCTACTGTATCAGTATATACTTTTTTTAATGCCACATCAATAGCATCCCATCCCGGAGCAGCTCCATCTTCGGAGCCGTATTTTTCTATATAGGCTTTTCTTTCAGGAGTCATTTCCAACTCTTCACCCTTATCATCGGAATTTAACTCACTTATATTGTTTTCATCATTTTTTAAACTCATATCTTCACCTTTATCTTTCTTATTAAAATACAATTTACTGACAGTATAGCACTAAAATCCTGTATATTCGACAAATTTATTTTAAATATATTATGAGCATAATATTATCACTCTATTTGATGTACTTGTGGATATATGATCTGTCACAGCAGCAAAGGAGGTATTATAATCACTTTCACTTCTTGAAGAAGAGCCTGCCGTTAATGTGGTATCCGGAGGAGAGAGCATACAGTTTAAGTGTGCAAAGTTGAAAGATATGAAATTCTCCTATTACAGTGAAATTATACTTGATAATGTGTCACTTGATATAAAAAGGTAAAGTACTTGGAATGCATGATGGTGATTTCCTGCTTTTAGATGAACCTACAAGCAATCCGAATGTTTTAAATGGGGGCATTATCTTAAAATCGCTTTCACAAGAAAGTATCGGAAAAACGATTGTATTGGTTTCACATAGAAAATCCACCATGTCTTTGGCAGATGAGGTCTATAAAATGTCCAGTGGAAGATTTTCATAATAGTAAAACAGAGCTACCACATTCTAATGTGGTAGCTCTGTAAAATCATGCCATTTTATCATTCCAATTCTAAAACGCTTTTGCCATTTTCTTCCAGAATCTTTGCGCAGCTCTTACACATATCAACTTCATCACATATAAGAAAGCAATTATCGCATACCATTCTTTTACAAATTGGGCAAATATTGAACTGCTCATTTAATCTATTTATCGCATCATCCCTTAATTTTTCCCATTCTCTTTTATATAAAATATAATAAAACATTATTTTTTCTTTTTTTTCGGGAGTAATGCCTGCCTTGGAAAATCTTTTCCTGATTTCAAGCTGTGTTTTATTGCATTCTTCACAGCATACCTTAAAAACTATTTCATTATCAGTTGAACAGTCAATCAAGCCATCCTGCAATTTTCTATCCACTACCCCTCCCTCCTGTATGTCTAAACCGCTTCTTAAATGGGAATATTAAGTCACTTTAACAAATAAACTTCATTTAATGAACATAGTAACCGTTTCCATCCACATTGTATCCGTCAGGTGTTTTCTCATTTGAATACATTGAGCCAAGAGGTCTTGAGTTTTCAAGATTCTTATAATACCATTCACCGTCATTTCTAAGTTCCCAGGTCCATTTAGGTGTATATGGATTAAAATAATACCAATTATTATTTATCAACTGCCAATTCATAAGCATTGCTCCGGTATTTAGATCCAGATAATACCAACGACCATCCTGAGAATCATGATGCCATCCCTTTTTCAATGTACTTCTTGAAGTTCCTGAATAGTAATACCATGTATCATTCTCTAAAATCCAACCCTGTTTTACCTTTGTAGATGTAGAGCTGTCATTCGGATTCTTTCTGATTTCGGAAGTACTGTTACCACCGCCTGAATTTCCACCTCTTCCTGAACTGCCGCCTGAGTCATCATCACCATCTGCACCTCTGCTATTCGGTCTGATAGTGACTATATCACTTGGTGTCGCCAAAGGCTTTTTCTCGGCTTCAATTACATCACTAATTTTATTCGGTATTTTAGTAGAGTCTTCCTTTACACAAACAATTGTATAATTATTATGAATTGTTCCGGGGGTAGGTGTTGTTCCCGGTGTCGGTGTCGTTCCCGGTGAAACTTTCCTTTCACAAACTATTCTGAAATCATCATAGATACTACCTGTGCCTGTATCCCTTCCTACAAACACCTTAGCATCAGAAGCTGAAATATAGTTGTATATTGATGCCGGATATGCTTGTGTTTGTTTTATCTTATACACATTTCCTGCATCATATACTGTTGCGCTAAACTCAGTATTTAAAGGTATCCATGTCATAATATCCTGATTAGGAATACTTCCTGCTATATCCGGTATCAAAGTATTACCCGATTCATCCACATAATGTATGGTATAGTTTAACGGTACAGGTTTTTTTACACATTTTATAAGATAATATGTTTGCACAGGTGCATCCGGACCTACCATTACCTTAGCATCAGTAGCTGAATTATATACATAATTTGCAGGAGGATATGCCTGCTGCTGCTTTACTACATACACCGTTCCCGGATCATACAGAGTCGCACTAAATTCCATAGTCAGATCCATCCATTCATTAGTGTAAACCACTCCGTAACTTGATGGTATAAGCTCATTACCAGCTTCATCCATATATCTGATACTATAAGAAAATCCTTGTGTGGTGCATCTCACTGTATATGGAGGTGCAATAGTCACATCAGGTCCGAAAATCGGCCAATGCGGTCCGTCATTAGCTCTGAATTTGTTATCTGTAGGATTATAAGTGCCTCTTGAAGGATCAATATCACTTTGAACTATATCTGTTCTATACACTTTTCCATTTACTCTAAATTCATCATCAAGCAATACTTCATACTCAGTTATACCACCTACATTGTTCATACTTTTTTGATCAGTCTTTATCAAAGTATTATTCTCATCCTTATATTCAAAAACACCTATTACACCCCCTATCATGGCATATGATGTTTTTGTGAATACACTCAGAAAGGCTAATACTAAAGATATAAAAAATATTGCCTTGAGAATATTTATATAAGTTTTATTTATCTGTTCCATACATTTGATCCTTTCCTTTCCATTTTTAGATTCCGTAAAATAAATTTATACGATATCTAAATTCTCTTTTATACTTTTATTACATAGCTTTATCTCTTTTAGTACCACCTCCATAACTGATATGAGCTGTAATCTCTAATAAGTCCATTGAGATATTAAATCCACTGCATATCGCTCTCTCAAATCCCCTTACTTAACTTGTAAAGCAGGATCTCCAATAAACTCTTAGTGTATTCATAACATCTTTTTTATATTAAGTATATTATCCGGCGGATAGTTTACAGGCAAATACTCAAATAATATCTGATGAATACCAACAAATGCAACAAAAAAGCATTTATTATTTATGCATTACACACAAATAATAAATGCCTTATAAATATTAGCGATTTTATTTATCTATCCTTCTTTTACATTCCTTGAACCATGTTTTATAACCCACTCACACTCTTTACTGATATTATCACTTTTCCATTTGTTTATTATAAAGTAAAATTTATCCGGATCTTCCTTATACAAATCATTTAAATTGTTTGCCACACTTTTTTGTATATATTTGTCCCTATCATCCTTTAAATTACTTAAAATCTCAAAATACTCATCAAAATATTCCAAAGCTGTAAAGAGCTTTTTTGCCCATGGAAGTCTTATCCTTAAACATTCGCTTGAGAGTCTTCTAACTCTTTCATGGCTGTCCTTACTCCAATCCCTTAATATCTTCAATGCTTTATCAGGATTTTTGTTAATCAAAGGTCTCATACAATATTCCGAGGTGAATCTTTTTGTAAGTTCCTTGCTGAAAGCTATACTCACATCTAAATACTCATCTCCATAAAGTTCAACATATTTACCGATTGGCCACAACCACCAGCCCTCTGTAAATGCACCACTATTACCCCTTAACTCATCTCCCAAAATCTTAGTAAAAATATCAATTATATCCTTATATTCCACATCAAATGCTTTATACAATGCCTTAGCTACAAGTTCCTGTCTTTGATTAAATTCAAGATCCTCTATACTGCTCTTAGTTAATTCAAAAAATTTCTCTTTATTGAAATCCTTAGTTACTGCCGAAATCTTATCGGCAAGTTCTTCCAAATAAGGAACATTATAATAATCCTTTACTTTTATACCCATTATTTATAAATCTTTCTATTTGTAATATACTTTTGCAAATCATAACCTTTAAACAAAAAATCTATCTGAAGATTTTATTATATTAGCAATCTCTTTAATGTCTAAATTATCTGTATAAAGTAATTTATCACTACTGATATTTTTAGATAAAAACTCCTCTCTTGATCTAATCGATAAATCACCGGTTCTTTCTATTTCTTTTCTTGATAAATCTCTTTCTTTAAGTGTCTGTTCTTCTGCCAACAAAACACAGTATTTTAATTTTATTTGCCTTGCTTTTAAAAAACTTTCAATTTTTTTAATTTGCTCCTTAAATATTACATATTCTATTATTACTGTAATATCTCTTTTAATTAAATTATCGGTAATACTTATTATATTATCCCAAAGCAAATCCATATAGTATCCCTTATCTTCCCAAGGTGCCACCAAACCGCTTCTAATCATCAGATAAATCATATCCCCTTCTATAACGGCACTTTTATCATAAGTATAAGCCAACTCATTACTGACACTGCTTTTCCCAACAGCAGGCGGTCCTGAAATAATATAAACACAATTACCCAACTAAACACCTCATAAATACTAAATTTATCTTTATACATAATTATCATTTTAATTGCAAAGAAAGTTATAAGTATCCTTCATTCAATTAAAATCTAAAAGATCTATAGAAATTTTTATTTACAGCTTAATATACACTAAAAATCCAAACAATAAAACTATAAAGCTTTATTTACCCTTATAAAATTTTAAGCCACATACTGCCAAATTAATGTAATTCAAATCGTATTTCATTATATCACATCTGTACAATTCCGCTTATAATAGCAATAAAGCCTAACGCAATGCTGACAAAGCCGCTATAGAAAACAAATTTATTATCTCTTCTTTTTTTGAATAAAATAATCACTCCAAAAATTATAAGTAAAATACCGCAGAATATACTGTATAAATACAATCCCGATGCTATTTTTTCAAGCCAATTATCTACCGTTCTCTCAATTTTTTGTTCCATTTTTAAACCTCCATAATATTTATTTTTTTAATCAGAAAACCTGAACATACTATACCGATAATTACCATTATCACTGTTAATACATATATCGCTACCTTGTTTATACTTGCATTTACAACTATATTACACATTAATGAAGCCAACAGCACCGCAGAAACAATTGTTGTCGGTACGGATTTTTTAATAAAACCTGCTCCCACTGCTATAATTCCTATATTTGCAGCTATAATTGACATAATTATGGTATTTTCAGCGATTTGCAAGATGATATGAAATGTAAAATTTTTGCCCACAAGATGTATGAAATTTTCAGTTATACCAAATATCAAGAAAATAATAAAATTATTGATAAACATTGAGATGACAGTAAATCCACAAACTATAAAAAGTTTTGATAAAACAACCTTTTTTCTACTTACCGGATATGAAAAAAGTAAAATAGGACGCTTACCCGAATAATCTTCAATAACAAATTTTGAATACATAACTGATGACATCACACAAAATACCGCCATATTAAATACATCAAACAGCGGAATAAGATTATTATATCCTGAAAAAATCGCCATATCCTTATCGCCCGGCTCTATCAAAGGAGCATATGCAAAAAGAAAAAGAAAACCAAGCATTGTAATAGCTATAATAATATCCGCTATTATATAAGTACTGATTTTATTCTTTTTTAATTCCAATCTAATAATCGTTTTCATTTTCTTTCCTCCCTGTCATTATATCCATAAAATAATCTTCCAGACCTGACGGATATTCTGCCCTTACCTTATCCATTGAAACCTCTCTCACTATATTACCCTTTACAATTGCACCTATAGTATCTGCAATATGCTCAATTTCCGTCAAAATATGACTTGAAATAAGCAAGGTCATGCCATAAGCTTTTGCAAGATTAAAGAACAGATCCCTCATTTCTCTTATTCCCATAGGATCAAGACCGTTAATAGGCTCATCCAAAATCAGCAGTTTCGGCTTATGCACAATTGCCCTTGCGATAGCCAAACGCTGACGCATTCCCAGTGAAAATGTAGACACCGGCTGAATACCTGTATTCTCTAATCCTACTTTAGATAAAATATCCTCTATATCTCCATCTTCCTTGCCCATATATGCAAGATGGATTTTTAAATTTTCCTCTGCTGACAAATGCTCATAAAAAATAGGAGTTTCAATCAAAGTACCGATTTGTGATAAAATATCAGGTCGCCTTGAAACAATATCCATCCCAAGTACTCTCACCTTACCCATAGTAGGTATACGAAGTCCTGATAGGAGTTTAAATACTGTCGTTTTCCCTGCCCCATTTGCACCTAAAAATCCATAAATCATACCTTTTTCAACATGCATATTACAGCTCCTTACCGTAAAAAGTTTTGGTAAGGTTATTTGTTTCTATTATTAAATTATTATTCACCGCACTTATCCTTTACAATTAGTCTTTCCGTAATATTTGATGCATTACAATGCTTAGTATATACATAACTAAACGGTTCAGTGCTTCCAAAACAAAATATTGAAATTACAATTCCAAACCACAGTATCTATAAATCTGATACATCAATCACCTTTATCCCATTCTTTTGCAGTAAATCTGCAAATACTCCTTTACCGGAAATCAGCTTGCCTGAAAAAGAACCGTCATATATTGCATTAACTCCACATGATGGACTCCTTGATTGCAATATAACCAGATCTATCTTTTGTTCTTTTACTGTTTCCAACGCTTTTTTTGCACCTTTTCTAAATTCTTTATCCACTGAGGTACCGTCCTTATGGCTGACTATACCGTTTACAATTTCTGCCGATTCCCTTGGCACCGGTAATCCTCCCAGAACCTCCGGACAAACAGGCAACACCTCATTACCTTTAATATAGTCGATTACTTTTTCACTATAATTATTCCCACCGCTATATTTGCAATTCTCACCAATTAAACAAGCACTGACTGCTATTCTCATCACAAAACCTTTCATATCAGCTTTCACTGTAAAATAAATCTATTACTTATAGCTTTAGTATAGTTATCATATTACAATTGCCACATCACCAAAAATTCCACTTTAGGTATACTCACTGTTTAATTCTTCAAGCGTATTAAAAAACTCTTTTATATTTTCTGCACTTACCTTACTGCTTTGAGAATTGATTTCAGTCTCGGTATCTGTAGTCAACTTGATATTGATTCTTATAAAACCTTTTGTCTCAACAAAGTTTGATTCTATTCCCTGCTTTTTTAATTCATCTTTTATAAAATATCCTGTAAAATCTGCTATAAAGTCCAATGCCTTATTTTCTTTACCAATATTTTTAAGTAGAAGTGAAATGTTTATACCCTTTCCACCTACAACGTAATCAGATTCTCCGGTTCTGTTTAACTTACCAAGTCCAAAGTTTTCAACCTTTGTAAGCATATCTATAGCCGGATTTAATGTAATCGTATAGTACATCCACTATCTCCTTAAATACATGCAAATACTTATATCATCCCTTTTTCCCTTATTTTCTCAAGCCATGAAGGAAACTCTTCCAATAATCTGGCATAGAGCTCTTCATTTGATACCTTTTTAAAATCATCCAATGCAAAAAATCCTGCATTATCCACATATCTTCCACTCATGGTATCCAGCTTTTCAAGTATACCGTAATTCTTGCCGCCTACACCCACAAACTGCCAAAAAATCGGCAGATGTGAGGCCTCTGTGATGATATTTTGTATTTCCCTTTTTTGGTTTACTCCTCCGTCTGTAATAAAAAGTACATAGGCAGGTATCTTGGTATCCTTATATTCATCCACTACCATTCTCATTACAATAGGCTCATTATTTCTTCCTCCAAGATCCAACATCAGATGTTTCCAATCTTCAGGGACAGCCGTCGTGTAGTTTTTTAAATTCACGCTGTTCATCTTCCTGGCTGTAGTTCCGTAAAACCAAAAATCAAGTTCTCCGTCATCATCAAACTGTACCGCCAGAGGCAATGTCTTATTTACAATCGACTGTACCGTGCCGTTTTTAAACCTCGGTACCATAGATCCTGAAATATCAAGAACAAGACCTACCCTTGCCACTGTAGTCTCAAGATTCTTTTTCTTTAGCTCAAATACCAAAGGTTTTACAAGACTTATAAGCTCAGGTGCTTTCTCCATCTTCTTTTCAAGGGATACTTTTACAGGTTCCGCCACAACAGACTCCTGTACCGGTTCACTTACTACTTCTTCTCCACCGAAGTATTTTAAAAGTGCAGACAGTCCACCGTCAAATCCGCTTGCCACGAAGCCTATTCTCCAAACATCCTTACGGTATATTTCCATAGCAATAACCGCCTTTTCATTGGAAAAATCATTGCCTCCAAGTGTCATTTCTATATCCTTGGCTCCGGATTGATATACTTTAGTCTCAAGGCTATTCATCTCTCCCATAGTCTTGTTACCGTCAATACTTACAGTAAATACCAGTCTGTTGATAAAGTCGGGAATTGTTGAAAGATTTAGAGTATATCTTACTCCATCAGCTATATCTTCCTCACTTACCTCAGCTTTAGGGCTAGTCTTTTGATTGTAAAAAATCATATATCTGTCATCTGAGAGTTTTCCGTTTCCATCCACTCCAAAGCAACAAAAGTCATACTCTGCATTTCCTTTTGCCTTCATATCAACAAAAATTTTCTCATTTAGATTTACATGATTTTCAAGCTTATCTTTCCAACCTTTTACCATATTTCCCCCTTATATTAAAATAAAATATTTACATTTCCATATAATAATATTCTGATAAAACCTATTAAAAACAAATGTGCCGGATAGTAAATATAAAACAACCATTTCATACTCTTATTGCTTCCGACTTCACCATTATACATTTTTAAAAGCGGTAGGCACAAACATATAAACAGCTGTAGCACTGCGTAAACTCTGTCTATAAATATAAAATAAACTGCGGCATATACCATGGCAAAAATAATATAATCAATTGCCTGCTTTTTAAAATCTCCTCTGTGCATATATAGGAAAAAAGGAACCATAACCGCAATACATGACCAATCCGCAGGGAATGAAAGCAGATTTGCAAGTATTATAAGAAATACCGTTACAATACCTGACAATTTATGTTTTTGCACTGCAAATATCAGCGTCGCACCTATGGCAAGTGACCATATAACACTTGTCTGATTGAATATTCCGCTTTTAAAAGGCACTGCACTAAGTCCAAAAGCAAAACTGTATGCAAAATGTGATATTACGGCAAATAAAAACAATCTCTTTATATACTTAACGGAATCTCTTGTATAATATGAGCCTTCCGCTATAAAAAACCACATGATAGGAGCGGTAAGTCGTCCTATTATATGGAGTGCAAATACAAACCAGACTCTTTGAAGCCCCGGAAAAAGCAGCCATGTCAAATGATCTATTGTCATTGCCACAATAGCAATTAACTTTAAATCACTTGTATTTAAGCCTCTTTCTTTTATTTTTGAAAACATTTATATATTCCTTTCAAGATTTATCATGTTTTTATTCTATCATTTTAACTTTTTCATTTCCAGCCAAAATACAACTAATATTTTAGGTGCCCCTAACCTTTTATCATAGAAAAACACCTTAAATCATGCTATATTTATATATACATAATCTACGTTTATTATTGAATCTTTAATTTCATTTTTCTACATTGAAAGGATAAATTATATGAATTCAGAAAAAGCAGAAAAGAAAAGGCAGGATGAATTACAGGCCGTAACTCGGATGATAGAAATATACTGTCATGGGAAGCATGGCCATAATACCGCTCTATGTAAAGATTGTCAGAAGCTTATGGACTATGCACGCTCAAGAATTGAGCATTGCCCATTTATGGAAAGCAAAAGTTTTTGCAGTAATTGTAAGGTTCACTGTTATTCTCCTGATATGAAAGTAAAAATCAAAGAGGTAATGCGTTATTCAGGACCACGTATCATGTTTTACCACCCAATTATGTGTATAAAGCATGCTCTTACATCTTTAAAAGCTAAATTAAAAATATAGCCCTGAGTTAGGTATTCCAAATATGCTATATTTATTGATATTACTAAATAATATGGAGGTCTTTAATTTATGATCAAGATGAGACTTATTCGTCTTTTGAAAGGCTCCGGAAAGTATATCCTCTACCAAGTTCTTTGGCAATGGATATCTCTTATTATGCAAATAATCATTGCAATAAATATTACCGGACTTATTCAAGAAGTTTTCTTAGATACAGCCTTTGAATCTCATATTCCAAGAGTTGTTATTGTCGTAATTGTAGGTGTTTTGATAAGAGCAGTATGTGATAAACTCTACACTAAAGCAAGTTTTCATGCAGGTGCAAATGTAAAGAGAATCTTGCGCAACCGTATCTATGAAAAGGTACTTCACTTAGGTCCTGCCTATAGAGAACAGGTACATACCTCTGAAATAGTGCAAATGGCAGGTGAGGGGGTGGAACAGCTTGAAGTATATTTCAGCAGATATTTGAGTCAATTTTTCTACTCATTACTTGCTCCATTGACTCTATTCATAGTTGTAATGAGAATCAGTATGAAATCTGCCGTTATTCTTCTTGTAGCAGTACCTCTTATACCCATTGTTATAATGCTTGTAATGTTAGTAGCTAAAAAGCTGCTCAGTCGTTACTTTGACATATATTACAGTCTTGGTGACATCTTCCTTGAAAAGTTACAAGGTATGACAACTCTTAAGATATATCAGGCGGATAAAGCTGCTGCAGATGATATGGATAGAGAGTCGGAACAATTTAGAAAAATAACAATGAAAGTTTTGATGATGCAGCTTAACAGTACTTCTGTTATGGATATAGTGGCATATGGCGGTGCCGCTGTAGGAATTATCAGTGCACTTTCACAGTTTTACAAAGGTGAAGTTTCTCTTTATGGAATGCTTATGATCTTATTCCTTGCCGCTGAATTTTTCCTTCCAATGAGAATCTTAGGAAGTTTTTTTCATATAGGTATGAACGGAATGAAGGCAAGCGATCGTATATTTGCATTCCTCGATCTTCCTGAACAGCAAAGAGGAAATAAAGAAATAAGTGATAATGAAATTAAAATATCACTTGAAGATCTTTCTTTCTCATATGATTTAAGTAAGACCATATTAAATAAAATAAATATGACTATTGATCCAAAATCATTTGTTTCAATAGTAGGTGTATCAGGCTCAGGTAAATCTACCATAGCAGGCATACTTATGGGTAAAAATCCAAAGTACAGCGGAAGTCTGAAGATAAACAATGATGAGCATAATGAGCTCACAAGTGAAACCATACTTAGTCATTTTACTTTGGTAGGCCATAGCAGCTGGATATTTGCAGGTACTGTAAGAGATAATCTTTTGATGGGCAATCCGAATGCTACAGAAAAAGAAATGAATGATGTTCTTGAGAAAGTCAACCTTCTTGCCTTTATCAATTCTCAAGACGGACTTGATACAAAGCTTACTTCAAATGCAAGCAATCTCTCTGGAGGGCAAAAGCAAAGACTCTCACTTGCAAGGGCCCTTCTTCACAATACTCCGGTATATATATTTGATGAAGCTACTTCAAATGTTGATGCAGGCAGTGAAGAGATAATAATGAATGTAATACATAAGTTATCAAAAGCCAAAACCGTTATACTTATATCACATAGACTGGCAAATGTAGTTGACAGTGATAAGATATTTATGCTTAAAAACGGAAGTATCGTTGAATCAGGACCTCACTCTGAGCTAATGAACAATAAAGGTGCTTATGAGAAACTGTTTACAGAGCAGATGAATCTTGAGAATTTCTCAAAAAGAAAGGAGGTAGTAGGATAATGAAACAAACTACAAGAAGATCAGGACTTTCCATTATGAGAAGTCTTATCGTTTTGGTAAAGCCCTTAACAGGTGTTATGTTACTTGGAATTTTCCTTGGAATCCTTGGCTTTTTATGTGCTATCTTCCTTACCATAACAGGCGGATATGGTATTCTTTACGGACTTTATACTCTGTTAAATAAAGGATTTACTTCTGCTCCCGACATTTCAAAAACAATATTCATATCACTTATTGTAATAGCTGTTGCAAGGGGTATTCTTCACTATGGAGAGCAATACTGTAATCACTATATCGCATTCCGAATACTTGCAATAATAAGGCATAAGATTTTTGCTGTACTTAGAAAGCTATGTCCTGCCAAGCTTGAGGGAAAGGAAAAGGGAAATCTTATTACAATTATCACAAGCGATATCGAACTTTTAGAGGTGTTCTTTGCACATACCATATCACCTATAGCTATAGCTTTTATCACCTCTCTTATAATGGTGATATTTATATGGGCTCAGCACCATATTGCAGGTATCATTTCATTACTTGCATATATGACTGTAGGAATTGCTCTTCCACTTTGGAATGGAAGTCGCAGTGCAGATGCCGGAATGAAATTTAGAAATAATGTAGGCGAACTAAACAACTTTGTTATCAACAGTATGTATGGAGTAGACGAAATACTTCAGTACAATCAGGGTGAGGTGCGCTTAAATGAGATGGACTTAAAGTCTTTAGAACTGTCTGATAATCAAAGAAAGCTCAGCTTTTTCGAGGGTTCTCAAAGAGCTGCGACAAACCTTGTTATCCAGCTTTTCTCATGGTTAATGTTCTTTTGTATGCTGATGCTTTATAAGAATGAAAGCATAGGATTTTCACAGATGCTTATTGCAACATTGGCTATGATGAGTTCATTCGGACCTACTGTTGCACTGTCTTCTTTGTCAAACAATCTCAATCAGACTCTTGCCTGTGGTGAGCGTGTACTTTCATTGCTTGAGGAAGAACCGGTAGTTGAAGAAGTATCAGGTAAAGAAAATACTGTATTTGAAGGTGCAGATGTTGAGTGTGTAAACTTCTCATATGGAGATGAAACTATACTTGATAATGTTTCTCTTGATATAAAGAAGGGTCAAGTACTCGGAATACATGGTGTGAGCGGTTCCGGTAAATCTACACTATTGAAACTGCTCATGAGATTTTGGGATGTAAAAACAGGTGAAGTGCATATTTCAGGAAAGAATATTAAGAATGTTAACACCGAGGATCTTCGTGAAATGACAGGCTATGTTACTCAGGAAACTGTAATGTTCCAAGGAACTATTGCCGATAATATAAGAGTTGCAAAGCAAAATGCAAGTCTTGAAGAGATTCAAAATGCAGCTAAGAAAGCAAGTATACATGACTTTATAATAAGTCTTCCAAATGACTATGATACGTGTGTCGGCGAGCTGGGTGATTCGCTATCAGATGGTGAAAAGCAGCGTATAGGGCTTGCAAGAGCATTCTTACATGACGGTGACTTCCTGCTTTTGGATGAGCCTACCAGCAATCTGGATGTTTTAAATGAGGGCATTATATTAAAATCACTTTCAGAAGAAAGTGCCGGAAAGACCATTGTTCTGGTTTCACATAGAAAATCTACAATGTCACTTTCGGATAAAACCTATGAGATGGCTAACGGCAGATTCTCATAAACTAAATAAGCACATAGCAAAAGAATTTCTCAAAGCTATGTGCCTTTGTTTTATTTTCTTGACTTATAGAACTCCTTATACTTAGGATCGTCATTATCAAAGTATCTATAGCTTACCGCCTTTATCTTTACAAGTTTTCGCCATATTTCAAAGGCTTTATCAAGCTCACCGTTTTCATATGCATACTTTGCCTTCATATGTTCAAGCTCTTCATCAAATAAATGTAAGTTATCATTATTTTCCGTCATTCTCTCAAGCCATATTTTGGCATTCACCAAATCATTATTTTCTAGAGCTTTTTTAAAGAAGTTCTTTGCATATCCATAGCCCTGATTCCAGTTAGCTCCCGACTCAGGAAATGCATCCCAGCCTTTATCTGCAATTTCAAATCCCTCTTTTAAATTACCTTCGTTAATTTTAATTACCGCATCCTTACCGTATTCGATAACACTAGCATATCTTTCTTCATCTAAAAGCATATCTTATTCCTCTCGGCATTTTCTACTTTTTATAATTTTACCACTGTTGCCAGCTTCTCTCCGCATAATATGCCTAATATACAGCATGTAACACTTAGTACAATATATAATCCGCCTAATGTGTATTGCTTATTATCAAGCAAGTTAAACGCTTCCAGTGAAAATGTTGAAAATGTAGTGAATCCGCCACATACACCTGTCTTCCAAAACAGTACTGTATTACCTGATATATTGTCTTTGTTACTTGTAAACCCTACAATAAAACCGATTATTATTGCACCTGCTATATTTGTAATAAGTGTAAGTATTGGAAATCCTGTTTTAACCGGGATAAGACTTATAGCATATCTTGCCATTGCCCCAATCGCTCCACCAAGTGCTACAAATAAAAAGTTCATAATTCTCCTTTGTTCAAACTTAATTTATTATTCAAAAGACCCTCCACCTCTATATGTATTTACAATGCAGGTGAATTTTTTACCGCATTTCGGACATTTAATGATATGGTAAATAATATCATCAATCCAATGTCCGTCTTTCATATGTTCACCTAATTTACAGTTGCCTTCAACAATTATAAAACCTCTTTTTTCAACAAGATCCTTAATATACTCTATAGTATCTTCATATAGTTTGGGCGAAGAAAAGTCTTCTGTTTTTTTGATATCTGAACAATAATCACACATATTTATTACCATGCCTAACTATAAAACTGTTTTCTGTTATTTCCATCTCTTAGTTCACTATAAATCGGTATACCTCTCCAAATCCTTTAAATACAGCTTAAGTCCCTTAAGCATTTTTGCAAGCTCCACACAATCTATCTTGCCCATCTCTATTATAGCATACTTTTTCTTATTCTCATCAAAATCCGGATATCTGGTTTTATTGTGCAGTGCCGAGAATTTGATATCTTTTAGAACCTTTGTAAGCAGTTGTTCTCTTAGCCTGTCCTCCACCATAGCATCGCCTTTACCGTATATCTGGACCAATATCTCAATTGACTTATCAAGTGAATGCCCTATGGTCTTTTTTATCATTTCCTTATAATAAGAATTTGTCACATCCACAATCCTGGCAATTTTTGCTTTAATTTGCTTTTCCATAGCCTGCACATAAAAGTACACAGCCTGATTATAAAGTTCCCTGCTCTCAAGTATAACCGCAGATTTTTCATCCTGCATAGCCGCTTTAAGATACTCATGTGCCACTTCCAAAGAATCCTTCAAAAACTTTCGATTACCTAAATACATATATTCTCCTATTTCCGATCTCCCCTTCTATTATACTAGCAAATAATAATCACTACATTTCCGTTCACTTCAAGTATTTTCTTATAAAAATCTCTTAGTCTTTGGAAGTATGTCATTAATTCTTCTCTTATTTTATCAGCATCTTCTTCATAATCCCAGGTATTCGGGTATATATTTGCTTTTTTAAACCGGCTCATATTTAAGTTATCCAAGGCTTTCTCTATATCAAAATCTTCAAGTGCAAGTACTATATCCTTAACCTTCGACTTTTGTGTATAAGCTATATACTCCTCTGAGTTTTTAATAGAATTTACTCCAAAAACAGCCTCACTAAGAGGATTATTTTCCATAGCATCATCCTTACCCACTCCTGTCAGTACAAAGTGCATAGCATCCCACATCTTATCCATGCCAAATTGTATTTCTATATCATCATTACCATCTTTAACATCTTCAATATCCTCAACTGCTTCATTATAAAAGAGCTTCATTTCTTTTAAGTTTCTATTGCTTAAATATTGATAATTTGCTATTATTCCCATTTTCAATTCTCCAAAAAATATTTTAAAACTACAATTTACTATTACTGCAAAGTAAGCTTTCTATCATAAGCAAAACCATATTTTGTGGATTTATTTCAAACTCATTCGATACTATACGCTTATTAAAATACTTAACCGACTTATCATGATTAAGAAATTTATTTATGCAAAGATACTGCTCAATTTCATCAAGTATAAATGCACTTTGCTTTAAGTCCAAATCACTAAAGCCGTTTGCATAATGAACGCTTTTCATAATTTTTTTCAATTTTGTATTTGGATATTTTTCTTTGAGTGTATCTCTCAGTAAAATAACCGACTCTTCAAATGTTTGACTATCTAAATCATTGGCACTTACACCTGTAATAATATTTTCATTGCTTAAATGTTCAAACAGCTTAATCATTTGTTGTTTCAAATCCATAAGTTCATTTTCACTCATTAAAACCTCCCCCACCTCGGTAAGATTTATCTTTATTAATATTTACCCTTTTACAAATGACTGTTTTAATTCAGCCAGCTCTTTTAGCTTTCTGTCAAATACTGATTCACTCATACCTTTCCCGGTAGCAATCTCATAATAAATATTAAATTCAGGATGATTATTTTCTTTTACAACCGCCAAAAGCTCTGCAAAATATCCCCATGCATTATTATAACTTTTTGTTGAACTATAATCTTCTCTTTTTGGCATCCACTGCAGCTTTATAAAGAATTTATTCAGTATTTTGTTCCAGGTTCCTACATCGTCATCATAACAAAAGAACTTTGTTTCAAACAAACTGCCAAATCTCCTGTCCCAAAATTTTACATTGTCAGGCAAATACCAGGTATCACGAGGATTGCGGCATATCAATTCTATCGTTATCATTTCAAGTATTGCAGCCGGATCTCCATCGACACAGCTATAACTTCCCGGAACTGAAGTTTGTGCACCCTCCACTTTTAACTCTTCATAAGCTGTTTTGCTATCAAGTAATACTAAAGCAATTTTAGCCCTATCTCCAAAAGCTTTCCCTTCGCTTAATAATTTGTACTTGTTAAATTCGTTCATTTAGCCTCCTTATTCTTATCGGAAAAAGGTATCCTTAACCGTAATTATTTTTCAATCCTTAGTCCATTTAGATATGCAAACTGTATCAATCTGGCACCATTAAACTCATTACACACCTGAGAAATCTCTTCCTTAGGCATTTCTTTTAACTTATTATAAAAACTGATGTACTTATTCTTAAGCTTATCTTCTTTAAGTATCTTATTAAAATACTTTTCAGCCTTATCTTTTCCCCCAAAGTAATAGATATAGTACAGTAGGTTGTGGATAGCCGGCTTATCGTTCATAATTTTTTCAACATTGGTTTCTGTATCTTCAAAATCGTCAAATATAGGTATTATATGATCTCTGATAAGTCCGCTAATTTCTTCCACAGTATATTTATAGCTTGCACCCGACAACTGCCACCATTTAAATGGAGTTCTTCCTAGCAGAGATCCCATCTCACCACCAAATACAAAACCATTATTAATATTTGCTTTTTTCATGCCTTTTGAATATATGGCAATATGCGGTATGAATTCTACGCTACACTCATAGTTGTTTCTATTGGCTTGAAAGTGAATTTCATAGGTAAGGTCCTTATTTTTAGATGTTTTCTTTAGTGTCTGTCCTTTGCTTATTATCTTAAAATCAGTGAAATTTCCCGCTATTTCCTTCCAGGCTTTTTCACATAATTCTCTAGGTTTCATTTTTCAAATACTCCTTAGCTGATTCTTCAGATGAACTTACAAATGTTCCTGTGTTTAAAGCAGTGCTAAATAAAGGCACTTTAATCACAACCAACCATTTCAAGATTTCATAATTGAATGGATGAGGATTCGCTGAATCAGTTCCTTTCAATAAATCAAATTCTTCGAAAGAAAGTTTATAGTATTCAGATGCCGGAAGCTATCATTTTAGATTTGGACTCAACACTTCTTAATGCCTATGGCAAGCAGGAAGGCAAAGTATTTAACTTCCACTGTCAAAGTAACGGTTACCATCCACTTGTTTGCTATGATG
Source organism: Lachnoanaerobaculum gingivalis (assembly GCF_003862475.1). Lineage (GTDB taxonomy): Bacteria > Bacillota > Clostridia > Lachnospirales > Lachnospiraceae > Lachnoanaerobaculum > Lachnoanaerobaculum gingivalis. Next base: position 354,484 of record NZ_RRCO01000001.1, read on the forward strand.
AAATCACAGGAGTTTTGATTAAAATTCAGCTTCGCAACAGGACTCAGTATTCAAGCACAGGAGTTGTGGACTTTCTGCAGCCTATACTTGATGAATATCTTGAAGATTTTCCGGAAATTAAACTTATCCTTCGTGGAGATAGTGGCTTTGCAACACCCGATTTGTATAAACAGTGTGAAGAAAACGGTATCGGCTATGTAATTCGTTTGAAAGAAAATGCTATACTTCGTGATAAGGCATCATCTCTTGTAGATGAACTTGATGAAATTACAAAAACAGCAAAGTAGATTATGCTGTAGTTTATGGTGAATTAATGTATCAGGCAGGTCCTTGGCCTTATGAAAGACGTGTTGTCTGTAAAGTTGAAAAACCTGAAAACCAAATGACTTACATATATACATTCATTGTTACAAACATGGAGTCATCCCCTGAATATCTTATCAAGTTCTATTGAAAAATAGGCTTGATGGAAAACTTCATAAAGGAAAGTAAAACAGGTTTTGCACTCTCACTATATAAGATATTATCCTTAATCACTAAACTCCTCCTACTTAACTTTATTGATCAAATCCTGAACCAATTTTCCATCTTCAATCTTTGTTATCGCAAAACTCTTCTTGCCGGCGTCTTTTATAGATGCACCGATAAAGTATCCTTCTTTGTCATCAATAATCAAAAAACGATCATGAAAATCTTTGGTCGTTTTCACGCTCAAACTCGGGTACTGAGCATTAAACTTGTTCATGTCTTTTGTTGTTAAGTTTCCTTTTCCAGATGTTGCAATCAATACGTCAACTTCTGAATTCTTCTTACAAAGTATATTAAGCGTATTTACATCCACATAATTATCAATCAAGATCAGTTTGCTCTGTGCTTTTCCAATTAGATCTGCAATAAACCTGAAGGCATCATAGATTTGTCCGTCAAAAAAGATCTTTTGTTTTACCTCTGTATTGCTCGCAATGTAGTTGAATACTTCTTCAAGTTTCTTATCTGTTTCTAACTGTTTTAACTCCACTCTATCCAGCCTCGAAAAAAGTTGTTGATTTGAAAGCAGGAATTTTCTCATCTCCACAAAACTATTCATAATCCTTATGCTTACTTCTACTGCAATATCACTTTTAAGGACAGCGGAAAGCATAGCAATGCCTTGTTCCGTAAAAGCATATGGATTCGATGATGAATGTTTCATGGTAGTGAACCGGTCGCAATTTGCGACCAGTTCATTCTTTTCTTCTGTACTGAGTCTAAAGCAAAACTCTTCAGGAAATCTAGCCGAGTTTCTTTTGACTTGCTCATTCAATCTTTTGGTTTGAACCTGATATAAGTCAGCTAAGTCCCTATCAATCATTACCTGCTTCCCACGAATGGTGTAGATTAGATTTGTGATGCTTGTTTCCTCTATCGGTATCAAAGTGTTATCATCTTTCATGTGCTAATCCTCCACAAATTCCAAGATATCGCTTGGAGTAAGATTCATTGCTTTACATATTCTTTCTAAGTTTTTCATTGATATATATTCGTCTTTACCCATATTAGCTAAGGTGTTTGAAGTAATTCCTGTTAGCTTGATTAAGTCGGTTCTTTTCATATTCTTTTCTATTAAATGAATCCATAATTTTTTATAAGAAACACTCATAAAACACCTCCAAATTATTTTAATTATACCATATAAAATAGCGAAAACACAATCTGAAGTTACTTGAAAAAATAGGGACGATTTATAAAAAAACTTCCGTCTCATACCTCACAATTTTTTTACCTAAGTTAAATTTCATTTTTGTACGAAAAAGGAGATGTCTCTTCAGCACCTCCTGGTACTCTTTAATCCTCACTGACTTCCTTCGTCCTTTTTAGCAGCAGCGAGTGAATATCCCACAGCTCCTTCGAAAATTTCTCTATGAATTTCTTCATATCTTCAATATCATCTCGATAGATAATTCCCGTTTGATTCACTCTTTTGTCAATCTGATTCAGGCTATTCGTTACATTGGACAATAAGCCTTGCAAATCTCTGAAAGGTTCTAAATCCACTTCGTAAATCTCTTTTCCATCACACACTTGCAGATGAAATATAGGTGGTTTTAATACGACAGATAAGATATCTCTACAATCAACAATACCATGATTATAGTCGTGGTGCATTCAAAATTGGTACTGTTAATGGCGGATTATTAATGGCTTCAGCAGTATATTTAATCTCATCACTCTTTGGGATACTATTAAATCTTTCAGGTAACTATCTGATATCTATTTTATGTACAGTTTCCCTGGCATTATTCTTAGCTTTCAAGCTTGATGAATTCATTGCTAAAGTTTCTTGGCTTAATGAAAATATTGTTGCTACAGTGCTTATAATCGTTTCAATACTTTGTATTGTTAAGGATTTCTTTATTATCAAGCCTAAATAAGTTACCAATAATACCATCACAAATGATTCTATAAAAGCCGGTATGTCTTTATATGAAACCAACCCTAACAAAGCTATGCGAGATAGTATAAAATTCGACTCTCAATCAGTATTTAATCTTTCAAATATGCTTGAAGAGCAATGGGGCCGTAAACCCACTTATGAAGAAATTATGGACTATATAGACCATTTAGTTATTCCGGAAGATGAAGAATATCAATAATGTATTTAAGGATTATAGATACATGTACTATATTATTAAACTATCAATATATTAAAATATTTCGCTATCTTTCCTGTACTCATTTTGTACTCAAACCACATACAAAAACGCCACAAACCCTTGTATTTAAAGGATTTGTGGCGTTATTTTATTTATTCCAGCTCAATAGTTCCTGGTGGCTTGCTAGTGATATCATAGAGTACCCTGTTTACATGGTCTACCTCATTGATAATCCTGTTGGTCACCTTTTCAAGTACTTCCCATGGAAGTCTCGCAGCCTCTGCCGTCATAAAGTCTATTGTCTTTACTGCACGAAGTGCTATAGCATAGTCATAAGTTCTGTAATCTCCCATTACTCCTACGCTTCTCATATTTGTGAGAGCTGCAAAGTATTGATTGATTTCCTGTGAAAGTCCTGCTTTATCTATCTCCTCACGGTATATAGCATCGGCATCCTGAACTATCTTTACCTTTTCAGCTGTAACTTCACCGATAATTCTGATTCCAAGGCCCGGGCCCGGGAATGGCTGACGGAATACAAGATGCTTTGGAATACCAAGCTCAAGTCCCGCCTTTCTTACCTCATCCTTGAAAAGATCTCTAAGAGGCTCTATGATTTCCTTGAAATCAACATAGTCAGGGAGTCCTCCTACATTGTGATGTGACTTGATTACTACACTCTCACCACCAAGTCCCGACTCTACTACATCAGGATAAATAGTTCCCTGTACAAGGAAATCTACCTTACCGATTTTCTTAGCTTCTTCCTCAAATACTCTGATGAATTCTTCACCTATTATCTTACGCTTTTTTTCAGGCTCGCTTACACCTGCAAGTTTTGAGTAGAATCTGTCTGCCGCATTTACTCTGATAAAGTTCAGCTTATAGTTGCCGTTCGGTCCGAATACAGCCTCAACCTCATCACCTTCATTTTTTCTGAGAAGTCCATGGTCAACAAATACACAGGTAAGATTTTCACCTACCGCCTTGCTGAGCATTACTGCTGCAACTGATGAGTCAACACCACCTGAAAGTGCACAAAGCACCTTACCGTTGCCTACCTTTTCTTTAATTGCCTTTATACTGTTTTCTACAAAGGCATCCATCTTCCAGTTACATTCACATTTGCAGACATTTTTTATAAAGTTTCCAAGCATTACATGTCCATACTCTGAATGCAAAACTTCAGGGTGGAACTGTATTCCGTAGAGATTCTTTGCTGCATTCTCATATGAGGCTACAGGACAGTCATCACTATGTGATGTAATCTCAAATCCTTCACCAAGTTTACTTATATAGTCTGTATGGCTCATCCACACAATGCTTTCCTTCGGCACATTCTCAAACACTGCACTGTCAGCCTTATCCACTGTCAATTTGATTTTACCATACTCTCTTACACTTGCTCTTTCTACCTTTCCACCAAGTAGATGCTGCATAAGCTGTGCACCGTAGCATAGTCCAAGTACAGGAACTCCAAGTTCAAAAAGCTCTTTTGAATATGTGGCTGAATCAGGCAGATAGCAACTGTCCGGTCCTCCTGTAAGTATGATTCCCTTCGGATTTTTCTTCTTGATCTCTTCTAAGGGGGTTTTATATGAATAGATCTCACAATATACATTGTTCTCTCTTACTCTTCTTGCAACTAACTGGTTGTACTGGCCTCCAAAGTCCAAAACAATTATAAGTTCCTGCTTTAATTCCATCTGTATCTCCTATACTTGATAAATTAATTTGTACATACAATAATATATCCTAAATAGAAAAAAAACGCAAATATTCTATTGTTCTTAAACGTATAATTTTACTTTTCAGGTTTGTCCTTAGCAACGCTTGTTGAAACTATAAAATTTCTCATACTTTTATTTTCATCAATTCGTATATAAGCATAATACTCATTCCAGAATATAGAATCACTGTTGGTACGCCATGATATCCCATATACAGAGTCTGTAGGCTCCAATTCATTCGGTATTAGCCAAAGTTTCTTTTTAAAAATGTTTTTTACATTATCTGTATCAAAAGTATCTAACAGATTCAGATCTTCAAGTTTAATATCTATACCGGTATTTTTCACTGCACTCTCACAGTCTTCATCCATATAGAAATTCACGACCTTGGCATCCTTTATATCCACATCTTTATCAAGACTTCCATACAAATCTATTGCACCTATAAGTGTATCATCTTTTGCCAATAAATATGGTGCTCCCCTTAGAGTCTCTCCGGTACTTCTATATCCCTTCTCCACAGCAATATCCTGATTTCCGTCATACTTAGTGTAAGAACCGCTTGTCAGCATTTCACTGTACTCATATGTATTCTCGTCATTCATGATATATATGTCAAAGCCTTTATCTAAAAGGTCTTCAACACTTGTCTTACTAATTGTTACCTTCATACTTCCTACAGTAATTACAGGCGGCTTCACCGGTAAACCTATAAGAATATATCCGAAGCATAAAAAAACAAACAACAATGATAATACTGCAAGAGAAAATATAAAATTATATGTACGCCTTCTTGCATTAAAAAAAGCTCTCACAGGTATTGCTATGATCATTCCTCCAAGAGCAGCAGCCCCTGATCCCATAACGCTCATTAACTTCAACACTATCAGTACAGTGATAACTATACTTAGAATATAGAAAAATATCTCACCGATTTTCATTTTACTTGTATCGGTTTGATTATTTGCCGCTCCACGCATACCGTATACTGAACTTTTCTTCAGCATAGTTCTAATCCAAAGTGCTATAGCAGTAAAGCAAACACCTAAGAATACCATTAATCCTATAAATAATAATCTGGCGCTCATACTTACCCCTCCTATTTACGTATTTGCATATGATTATTCTACCATATTTTATATAAAATTTTTTAATTTTTGCAAAAAAGCATTCCAAATTTCTTTTTCATATGTTATCATAACACAAATTTTTCTTTACTGAGGAATAAGGGAAAATTAGCGCCAGGGCTTCGGGAATTCACCTAGCTGACGAGGTAAACAGTTATCGAAAGATTCGGCGGATGCTGTTTCGGAGTAGTGCATCGTAAGAGAAAGAAAAAAAGCGAAATCAAGATCGTAACAAAAGCTTTCTTCGCACAATAAACAATTAAATAGGAGAAAAATACGATGTGCGGTATTGTTGGTTTTGTAGGGCAGGGGAATACGAAGGATATTCTACTGTCCGGTCTTTCGCGTCTTGAATACAGAGGCTATGATTCTGCCGGAATAGCCCTATATTCTCATCCTTTTACTATAGTAAAATCTGTAGGTAAATTGGAGGAATTGAAAAAAAAGGTTGTTGCTTCCAAAGAATGTGAGTTTCCCTGCTCTATGGGAATCGGTCACACACGTTGGGCAACTCATGGTAAGGCTGATGAAAAGAATTCTCATCCACACTTATCTATGAATAAAGAAGTAGTACTGGTTCATAACGGTATTATTGAAAACTTTGCGGATTTAAAGAACTTTTTACAAGAAAAAGGGTACAATTTCTACTCGGAAACTGATACCGAGGTTGCTGTAAACCTGATTGAATATTTTTACTTGAAAGAAAAGAATATTTTAAAGACTCTCTTCTTAGTGCAAAAAGAGTTGAAAGGTTCTTACGCCTTTGCAATTATGTTCAAAGGTGATGCAAATACTCTTTATGCAATGAGAAAGGACAGTCCTTTGATTGTAGGAAAAGGGGACAATTCTTTTTATATTGCCTCTGATATTTCCGCATTTTTGGACTATACAAATGAAATATATGCCTTGGAAAACAAGGAGATTTTAACACTTTCTGAAAATGAAATACATATTTATAACAAAAATAAGGAAGAGGTAAAACGCTCTTACGGTATATCCGACCTTGATCAAAGCCGAATTCATAAAGGAGAATATCTGCATTTTATGGAGAAGGAAATCTTTGAGCAACCACAGGCTGTAAAAGATACTCTGCTTTATGCCTGCAATCAGGACAATGATGACTTTTCCTATGAAGCCTTCTCTATGAGTGAAAGTGATTTTCAAGATATTTCAAGAGTCAGAATAATTGCATGCGGATCTGCATACCATGTAGGCTATGTATTAAAGTCAGTTTGTGAAAGTCTGGCAAGAGTTCCGGTACAGGTGGAGCTTGCAAGTGAGTTTCGCTACAATCATCCGATTTTAGAAGATGGCGAACTGGTTATCAGCATAAGCCAGTCAGGAGAAACTGCGGATACTTTAGCTGCCCTAAAAGAAGCAAAGAAATTGGGGGCAAAAACTCTTTCCATTGTAAATGTCAAGGGATCTGCAATTGCAGTGGAATCCGACTTTGTCTTTTATACACAGGCAGGACCTGAAATCGCAGTCGCCACTACAAAGGCTTACAGCTGTCAGCTTGTTGCAGGTTATATTTTCTCCCTGCTTTTAGCTAAAGCAAAGGGGAAAATTAAAGATGAAGAAGCTTGTATCCTCAGAGATGAACTTTTCCTTCTACCCGGTAAGATTCAACAATGTCTTTCCCTAGATGATGAAATCCTACCTATGGCAAAGAATCTGAAGGACTCTGACAATATTTTCTTCCTTGGAAGAGGCCTTGACTGGGCCATCTCCATGGAAGGAGCTTTGAAGCTTAAGGAAATCAGCTATATTCACTGTGAAAGCTACAGCAGCGGTGAGCTGAAGCATGGTACAATAAGTCTGATAGAAAAAGACAGTCCTGTAATCGCTCTTTTTTCTCAGGAGGAACTCGCCGGAAAAAGTATTTCAAATATTCACGAGGTAAAAAGTCGTGGGGCAAAATGCTTTTCTCTCACAATGGAAAATATTTCTATAGATGAGGATGACTTTGTACAAAATCTTAGTGTACCAAGTACCAATCCTCTCTTTGCCGGAAGCCTTTTAGTAGTTCCACTGCAGTTTCTATCCTATCAGGTCAGCGTCTTAAAGGGCTTAGATCCAGATAAACCAAGAAATCTGGCAAAGTCTGTTACGGTAGAATAAATAAAATTAGTTTTATTAAGACACAAAAAACTCCGGAACATCGTTCCGGAGTGTAATATTGCAATATATAATTATCTCTTTGAGAACTGTGGTGCTCTTCTTGCTGATTTAAGACCGTATTTCTTACGCTCTTTCATTCTTGGATCTCTTGTAAGGAATCCTGCCTTCTTTAAAGTTGGTCTATACTCCTCATCTGCGTGAAGAAGTGCTCTTGAAATACCATGTCTGATAGCTCCGGCCTGGCCTGTGAAACCACCACCGCAAACATTTACAAGTACATCAAACTTATTTACATTGTCTGTAGCCACTAAAGGCTGACGAACAACAACCTTCAATGTCTCAAGACCAAAATACTCATCAATATCTCTTTTATTTATTGTTATCTTACCTGTTCCAGGTACAAGATATACTCTGGCGATAGAACTTTTTCTTCTACCTGTTCCGTAAAACTTATCGTTAGTCATACCATTCTCCTTCTTAAAGATTATTAGCCTTTAATTTCCAATACTACCGGCTTCTGTGCCTGATGTCCATGAGTCTCGCCTGCATAAACATGAAGCTTTCTGTACATATCTCTACCAAGTGGTCCCTTTGGAAGCATGCCCTTGATGGCAAGCTCTACTACTCTCTCAGGCTTCTTTGCAAGAAGTTCACGAAGAGTTGTCTCTCTCATACCGCCAACATACTCTGAATGGTTGTAATAAATCTTCTGATCTAACTTTTTACCTGTAACCTTTACCTCAGCAGCATTGATTACGATAACATAGTCTCCACAATCAACATGTGGTGTAAATTCCGGTTTGTTCTTTCCTCTTAATACACTTGCAACTTCTGAAGCAAGTCGTCCCAATGTAGCTCCCTTTGCATCGACAACATACCATTTTCTGTCGATCTTATCCGGATTAGCCATAAAAGTTTTCATTGACTGACCTCCATTAATCTTTTAACTTCGCTTTATATGGATAAATGCTCTCCGGGGCATTGGAATAAGCATTAATCTCTAATGTCACAATTAATAATTATACTTAATCGTAGCTTAAATGTCAATATCATTTATGTCATTTATTTTTATTTTTTTATTTTTTTTGGCTTTTTTATTTCCCCTCATACTTTATCAGGCTGGCAATATTGTATTTTGAAAGCTTTTCTCTTCCCTTAAGACCTTCAAGCTCCATTACAAATACAATCTTTACAATCTCGCCGCCAAGGCTTTCAACAAGCTTTGTGATGGCCTCAATTGTACCTCCTGTAGCGATTAAATCATCGATTATAACTACTTTGTCGCCCGGCTTTATAGCATCCTTATGAATTTCTATTGTAGCCTTGCCGTATTCCAGATCGTAATCCATACTTACGGTCTCACATGGAAGCTTGCCTTTTTTTCTTACAGGGATAAAAGCTTTATGCTCTGCATAAGCCACAGGTACACCGAAGATGAAGCCTCTTGATTCAGGTCCTAAGATAAGGTCATAATTAAGGCCTTTAAGTTCGGCTCTTAAGCCGTCTATACTGAGAACAAGTCCATCAGGGTCCTGTAATATAGTGGTAACATCTCTAAAGATGATTCCCGGCTCAGGAAAATCAGGTATACTTCTTACATAGTCCTTTAATTCTTTCATAATACACACCAAATCGGCCCAAAATATTTATTGGGCCGGCCTTTCTGAAATATTTACAATATTATTTATAGATAGGATACTTATCCATAAGCTTTGTAACTTCAGCTCTTATCGCGTCTGCCTTTGTATCAAACTCAAATGCGGCCATTTTGATAAGTCTTGCTATAGTCTTCATATCCTCTTCCACAAGTCCTCTGCTTGTTACGGCAGGAGTACCTATTCTTACTCCACTTGTTGTAAAAGGACTCTCAGGATCGTTTGGAACAGTATTCTTATTCAAAGTAATATATACTTCATCACATTTATTTTGAAGTTCCTTTCCGGTAACTCCTGTGCCTCTAAGGTCAAGCAACATCAAATGATTGTCTGTGCCTCCTGTAAGGATATTAAATCCCTCAGCTATCAAAGCATCCGCCAATGCCTTGGCATTCTTTACTATCTGCTCCTGATATGTCTTAAACTCAGGCTTTAAAGCCTCACCGAAGCATACTGCCTTTGATGCTATTACATGCTCAAGCGGACCGCCCTGTATTCCCGGGAATACAGCCTTATTAAAGTTGAACTTCTCAGCAGCTTCCTTGTTTGCCAAAATAAGTCCACCTCTCGGTCCTCTGAGTGTCTTATGTGTTGTTGTAGTTACAACATCCGCAATTCCGATAGGTGAAGGATGAAGTCCGGCAGCTACAAGTCCGGCAATGTGCGCCATATCAACCATCAGATATGCGCCCACCTTATCGGCAACTTCTCTGAATCTCTTAAAGTCGATAGTTCTTGCATATGCACTTGCACCTGCTATTATCATTTTAGGCTTACACTCAACGGCAATCCTTTCAAGCTCATCATAATCTATAAAGCCTTCATCATTTACACCGTACGGAACTATATTAAAGTATTTTCCTGAGAAATTTACTGCTGAACCATGTGTTAAATGTCCTCCATGGTTTAGATTCATTCCAAGAACCGTATCTCCTGCCTCAAGCATTGCAAGGAATACAGCCATATTTGCCTGTGCACCTGAATGAGGCTGAACATTTGCATAATCACAACCGAATAATTTCTTTGCTCTTTCGATTGCAATACTTTCTACAATATCTACATCTTCACAACCGCCGTAATATCTCTTTCCCGGATATCCTTCGGCATATTTATTTGTAAGGACTGTTCCCATTGCCATCATTACAGCTTCGGATACAATGTTTTCTGATGCAATAAGCTCAAGATTTCTTCTCTGTCTGTTTGCCTCTTTTTCTACTGCAACGCCAACCTCAGGGTCAAGTTCCTTTAAAAAGTTCATCACTTCATTAACCATATCTTTATCTCCTAACTACAACCATATTGCTGTTGTCTATGAAAGTATACAATAAATCAAATCTCTTTGCTATATGTTTTTACCTATAATTACTTATAACTATCTGCAGACTTTCTCTTCCGTTGTACTCATTAATATCCGGATAATATATAATATCTATCTCTTTTCTTTCCTTTATGTCTTCAAAGAACTCTTCACCGTCACCGAAATAGATTCCCTCCACTACAGTCCCGTCTGTGTCTTCCAAAAGCATCTTTACAACATTTTTGTTCTTTCCAAGTACCTTTTTTGAAAGTATCTTTATATCTTTTCTTGCAAACTTAGGTTTTTCATTCTTATTTCCAAAAGGCTCCAGTTTTTCAAGTTCTCTCACGAAATCAAGATTCAAATATGAAAACGGAAGCGCAATATCTATCCAAACCTTTTGCACAAAATCCTCTCCACAAAGTTTTGAATTCATATTAAGCCTGTTTCTAAACTCATCAAGCCTGTTTTTTTCAAGACTCATTCCGGCAGCCATATGATGTCCGCCAAATTTTACAAATACATCTTTGACTTCATACAGTGCTTCAAACATGTTGTAGCTTTCTATAGACCTGCCGGATCCCTTTATCATGTCTTCCTCACCGAAGGCTTCCGTAAGTATAATAGTCGGTTTTCCAAGAGCTTCTCTTACTCTTCCGGCTATTATTCCGGCTATTGATTCATGACAATCATCTAAATGTATTACAAGAATATCATCATCCTTATATTCATTTTCTGCAATCTCTATAGCTCTTTTTACATTCTTTAATGTAAGGTCTTTTCGCTCATCATTTAATTCCTTTAGATGCTCGGCATATTCATCAGCTTCTTCTTTACTTTCAGCCATAAACATATTAAGTGCAATAAGAGCATTTTCAAGCCTTCCTCCGGCATTTAGGCATGGTCCGAGTACAAATCCGATACTGTATGCACTGAGTTTTTTACCCTCCATACCTGTAGCCTTTATAAGAGCCTGAAGTCCAAGATTATTTGTATTCATCAGGCTTTTCAGCCCGTTTTTTACCAATATCCTGTTTTCATCAATTAAAGGCATTACATCTCCGACAGTAGCTATAGCCGCTACTTCCAAGAGATCTTTAAGTTCCGGATCATCATAAATCTTTTTTCCGTTGTTTCGCTTCTCATAAATATATTCCATAAGCTTATATGCCACCAGACCTCCGCATATACTCTTAAAAGGATATTCACAATCACTTCTTTTCGGATTTATTACTACATTTGCAACAGGTAAAAGATCCCTTTCATTCTCCTGATACACCTCATGATGATCGGTAATAATCACCTTAATTCCAAGTTTTCTTGCAAGCTCCATCTGAGAATGTGCAGCAATACCGTTATCACAGGTTATTATCATATCTACGCCATCACTTGCCGCATCTTTTATTATATTATCATTGATTCCGTAACCGTCCTTTATACGGTCCGGTATCCTCACATCTACATTTGCTCCGAAATATTTTAATGCTTTTACCAAAATATAAGACGAACATACTCCGTCTATATCATAGTCGCCTACTACTCTGATCTTCTTTCCGGCATTTATTTCTTCCGTTATGATATCATAAGCTTCATTTATACCGGTCAGGTATTTCGGATCATGCATCAGGCTCATATCATTTTGAAGGAATATAGGAAAATCTTCTTCCTTTATATCTCTGTTTATTATAATCCTTGCCAATACCGGTGAAATATTAAAACGGGCTGATATTTTTTCAAACTCAGCCCGCTTTGTATAAAGCATCCACTTTGACTCCATCTATTCTCCAATCTAAAATTTCAAAACGAACTTACAATTGCTTTTTCTTATTTACCTTTGTCTTTATTATAGCCAAATGCGTATTTGCGGTCACTGCATCACTGAACACTTCAAGCACGGCTCTTTGCATATCATTTTCAGCATCATATCTTATATCTATAGCTGTATCCGAGCTTATATCAGTCAAACAATCATAAAGTGCGTCAAGATTTCCCCCGTAATAATCAGGAAATTTCATTTTCTTTTTCAAATAATTATGTATCTCATTTTTATCGCTGAATTTATCTAATTTCAAAGTTATGTTATTCATTTAATTTTCCCTAATATATTTGTTCAAAAGTATTGTAGTGATCCTCTGTGTAGAATACCAATCCGTCATTTGAATAAACAAGCCTTTTGGCACCTCTGTATCCACCGTCATAATCAATATCACATTCAAAATATCTTCTTCCGTTTGCTCTTGGCAGTGCACCCTCATAATTTCCGAATGCACTTCCTCCTATGCTCATTCCCGGCAGTATATCTGAGAGATTTCCCTTTGAAGGATCCCATCCCATATCCTGTGCCTCTTTTTTTGTAATATAGTTTACCGGAAGTTTTCCATAAGTATGAATGTATAGTGCAACTTCTTCCTTGGAAGTATAATTTCCGTTTTCTTCTACCTGTACTTCTTTTTCCGTTGCGCTTTCTTGAAGCGTTTCTTCTTCAGACTCTGTAATCGTGGTAGTTTCTTCTTCGCTCGTCGAATATTTACTTTGATTTTTTCCGTCTTTGACGCTTTCCGTTTTGGAACTTTCTATCTTAGCGCTTTCTGTTTTCGCACTCTCTTTCTTTGCTTCCTGCCTTGTGCATGCACCCAGAGCAAACATTAAGCCAAGTATTATTATCGGAAGCCACCAAAGCAGTTTTTTCAGCAAACTTCCACCGTCTTTTTTCTTTTTTGTCATTTCTCTCTTACCTCACATTTTTATAATTATACGTAATGAGATAGGTCTTAGCAACCAAAAATTATATTAAGTTTGACCTCGGGTATTATGTTTTGTATAATAGTATTTGAAACAACTAAAAATAAATTTAAGGTATGGTTATTTATGAAAATACATATATTACAAACTGGAGAAGTGATGGTAGCTCCTTCTCTCGCATATAATGGAAATACCGGCTTCAATCCGCAGACACATGGTTTATTACTTAAAAGTGAAGCTAGAGTAAATATTCCGGTACTTTCATTCCTTATACAAACAGGTAACAAAAATATTCTGGTAGATACAGGTATAAGAAAGGATCTGGAATCGGAAGAGCCTCTCAGTCTTGATAAGCAATTAAAAGCTATAAAGGCGCCTCTAACCTTTGCTTCCACACATTTCCATTTAAAAAAAGATTCATCCCTTTTGTCAAGACTTGAGGAGATTAATATTTCACCACAGGATATTGACTATGTGCTTCTTACACATCTTGATTTTGAGAATGTCAGCGGTGTTGCAGATATTTCTTCTGAAACCAAAGTTCTTGTTTCAAGAGATGAAGCAAAAGCTGCTGTGAAAAACCCTTTAAGGTATTCAAGGAGCTGGTGGAAGGATGCAAACATTTCTGTTTTTGACTGGAACGGCAAGGAAGGTCCTTTTGAAAAGTCTTTGGATCTCTTAGGTGACGGATCCATTATACTTATGAAGCTTTACGGGCATTCTGCCGGAATGTTTGGAGTAAAGGTTACATCTGAAAACAACAAATTTACTTTATTATACTCCGATGCGGGATATGGAGAACTTGCATGGAAAGAGCTTGCTCCTCCTGCTGTCACAGTTGATAAAGAAGCAACCATGCGTTCCCTTGAATGGGTGAGAATGGAATCCCTTGATAAGAACTGTGCTTACAGTCTTGCATCACATGAAGCAACATCTATGAAAGTTTTAAGATTCTAAAAAAATGAGCTGTTATAAGGTCTCCCCTATAACAGCTTATTTTTATATTTCAAAGCTATCGCCCTTTATTTTATCTTTCATTAAAAGTGATAATACTATTCCAAGAACCGCAATATTCATCCAGAAAAATCCGGAATCTCCTCCTATGAACAGAGTCATAACAGAGTTTATTGACTTAACTTTTAAAACACTGCCCATTACTTCTATTCCGGAAAAAACAGTTGTTAAAATCACTGCAATTGCCATTCCGGACTTTGAAAGTCTTACAAATTTATTTAAGATAATTATTGCAACTATAACTATTGTAATAGGATATAAAATTCTAAGTACAGGCACCGATATCTTAATTATAGTATTCAGTCCGAAGTTTGACATAGCAAAGCCTATAAGAGTAAATATGTTCACATATGTTTTATATTTAAATTTTGGAAATGTTTCCACAAAATACTCGGAAACTACTACTATAAGACCTGCAGTAGTCGTAAAGCAGGTAAGTATAGTCATTGCACCCAAGAACACCTGTCCGAAGCTGCCAAAGAGCTCATATGAGCTTTTTGACAAAATATAAGTTCCTATATTTATGTCAGGATCTGCCAATACATCTGCAGGTATACTGAATTTATTTCCCAATGCTCCAAGACCTATATAAAGTGTACTGAAGAATATAGCTGTTACTATACCCACTACCGTCATTATCTTTATATATTCCTTCTTTGAAGAAAATCCGAAGGTCTTTATGCTTGAAGTGGCAATCAGACAAAAACTTACGGCAGCCAGCGCATCCAAAGTATTATATCCTTCCAAAAAACCCGTCTTAAGAGCCGACATTGCAGTACTCATTTCACCCTGATTTAGCACATGGAAATTCATATTTCCAATCACTATAAGAATAACTATAAGCATTGCAAACATAGGTGTAAGTATCTTGCCGACTCTATCCATCAGCTTTGACGGATTAATGGCTATAAGGTATGCAAACAAGAAATAAATTGCACTGAATATAAATAGCGGCAATCTTCCGTTGCCGGTCACAGGTGCAATTCCTATGGAAAATGAAGTTCCTGCAGTTCTCGGTATTGCAAAGAAAGGTCCTATGGCAAGATATAGCATTGTCAAATATGATGTAGCAAATTTAGGATCCACCTTTATGCTGATTTCATTTTTATATCCGCCTTTTACCATAGTTCCAAGAACCAAGGTAATTATTGCAATGCCTACACCTGATAATACAAAACCAAGTATTGCCGGATAGAAATTCTCTCCTGCTCTAAACCCGAGTTCTGCCGGAAAAATAAGATTTCCCGCTCCGAAAAATATACCGAAAAGCAAAAGCCCGATTAAAAAACCCTTTTTTATCATACTCTTACTTTTACAACCACCTTTTTGGCAGCTGCAGTAACAGTAAGTGCACATCCGGGCATATGTGCGTCTTCCGGTGCTACTACTATAAAGTCTCCCGGATAGAGTATAACATGTCCATATACCTCAGGTTTTTCATATAGTACTATATCATTTTCAGGTCTTGACTCACTTACAATTAAACCTTCTCTGTTACACACTCCGAAGAACTCAACACCCTCCACAAGACATTGAATATCAAAGAATTTATCATGTGCTTCAAATTTCTTTTCTTCAACGGGTAATGTATTGTACTCATGTACATTTGCAAACACATCATCACCCATTATTTCATACTTCCCCGGCTCCAAAGCCTTTAAATCATTGTTTCTTAACCAGTCATATGCGGCCAAAAACTTTTCATTTAAATAATTGTATTTTTCAGCAAGCTTTATGTTTGTAAAAAACATACCCCCACCCCCTTATAATAAATATGCAGTATTCGGATCTATACTCATTTCATCTGTATAAATAATCCAATCTGTTACATCATTGACGGTATATTCACCCTCATCGCCCTCTTTCATGGAGGCAACTCTATACGGGGCCTGTGTGAGCACCGCCTTAAATCCCTCCTCTGTAAACTCTATAAGTTCAAACCAGATGTGCTCAAGATTTTCATAATCAGGCTTTCCATCCTCACCGTCTGTAGGCAATCCGACCTTTATCAATGCTCTGTAGCTTGGATTCTCCAAAATTGCATTTCTCAAAAGTTCGTATCTGTCTCTTGCCATAAACTTCATATGATCAGTCTGCTCATTTGTATAATAATAGAGCGGATTTTCAATAAGTTTATCCTCTACCTCTGAAGGCTTTGTATATTTACCGTTATTTGCATCCTCCTCCGACAAAAACAGGAAAATAACCTGACTGTTTGTATTATGACTGTCAACTCTGTCTGCAGGACCTCCAAGTATATTTGAAGGATACTTTTCAATAGCAACATTCCAAGGAAGTGGTGCCACAACTATCTCATTTCCGTCTATAAACTCTCCTAGGAAAATGTAATCTTCTATAGCCTCATTTTGATACAGTACTCTGCAAGCAACGGTATTTAACAAATAATAAACATCATTTGCATTGTCCTGACTTACATCTAAAAGTTCAAACTCTGAAAAGCCTGTTCTGCAAATACCATGTGTATGAAGCCAAACTTTCTTTGTTTCATCATCAAATACCGCCTGTACTGTAAATAAACTTTCAGCATTAGGTGTAACACTTGACTCTGCCGCAAGCTTTACCCATCTTCCACTTAAAAGCCTCTCTGCACTTTCATCAACTACAGCGAGTGCATCAGGGAAAAACGCCATTATAAGCTTCAACTGCAAATGATATGAATCAAAATAATTTTTATTAAAATTCATATGAATAACAAATGAAGTGTCCTTTTCCTGTATTTCTAAAAAGTCTTCATCATGAATCTTTTGGTTCTGCAAAGAATACAAGCTTTCCAATGTGAATTCCTCAAAATAAAATCCTACACCATACTCTTCACCCTTGTATTCCAATGTAAGATTACCTGAACCGTCATCTCTTTCGTTAAACTCTGTAAGTTTTACACCTTCAATTGCTTCTATTCTTTCTCTTGCACCGTCAATATTCTCATCATCTACAAGATTTGAAAGTACATGCATATAGGAGTTCTCCTCCCATGCAGCCATAGGTTGTACCTGTGGTATCTCTACTTCATTTTGCTTTTTCTTAAAAAAATTAAACATTATTCCTCCACAAAAGTTATTATTTTTGATATTTTCCTAAAAGTTTTATAGCCTGCAAAAGGTATTTTGTTCTTTTCAAAGAAATCACATGCTGTATTCATTATAAGCATAAAACTTCCAAATATTAAAAAATCAAGATATCCGTATTTTTTGCCGGTTGCACCTTCAAGGAATGCGATATCATGTTCTCTGTTTTTTTCTCTCAACCTCTTCATGATATATTCAATAAGTTGATTCCTTAAGTTCATTATTTCAAACTCATATTCAAGCATATCATCTGAGTATTTTTTTTGGTCAATACTGAAGCAGAAAAATCCGGCCGCAACTCCGTTTCTGTATAACTCATCCATTATCGGCATTTTATCAAACAGATTTGAGGACATATACTCACTTATAAGAGAAGGTAAACAGGTGGTTCCTGTATATATATCCTCTCTTATCTCATCCTCTGCTACAGAAGGCAACTGATATCCCGAATACATTTTCAAATAATCTTTTGCCTTTATTCCAAGTCTTGCCCCCTTACTCTCAGCACATGCTCTAAGTCCTCTGTAGTCAACACATTCTTTTAAAAATTCTTCTCTGCTTTTAAACTTAAGCACTATTTCACATGTCTCATCATTTGGAGAATCAAAGTCCTCTATATCGGCAAAGTCGAATTCAAAGTCATTTGCCATCAAATCTATTTCACCGAATATATCAATAAAGAGCTTTTCAAACACCTCCAAAGGCATATCAAATTCATCCGCATATATCACTATCTGCCTGTCGTCACTGACAAAAAATCTAAGTCCTGTTATATCATACTCTCTGTCATTAAAAAAAGATGTACTCGGAATATCCGATTTCGGTGATATACCTATTTTTATATCAACAAGCTCTCTTAAGTCTTTCGGCATCCTATCCAGTATATATTGAAGCATGAAAATATCGGATTTATCATCACCTGCCTCAAGTTCCATTGCTCTATCCCCTATTATATGAGCATCGGTTTTTTGGGATATTTCCTTAATACCGTTTGCAATGACGGACAAAGCATTTGAATGAAAATCTTTATCAAGTTTATTGTACTTATTTATATCTTTACTTACATCTTCCCACATTGAACTTACTCTGTCTGACATTTTTATTCTTAAATCCGATTCCGACAGCATATCGGCACAGGAAGTCATCATTTCTATAGTATCACTGTCTCCCGGCTTTGAATCCAAAGCTTTTTTGAAGTAGTGTAGGGCAAGTCCGTCTTCATCCAAATAATAGTATGAATATGCCAACCTGAAATAATACTTATGATTTCCTCTGAAGTACTCCTCATGAGGCTTTAAAAGTTCAAGTGCCTGCGCAAACAACTTATATTCCCCCGGCTCTCCAAGGTTGTTATAAGCTCTTGCAAGTTCCGAATCCATCTCAGGTGTTCTGGCATTCTCAGGCAATATCTCAAGTGCATCAACCACACTCTCATACTCACCGTCATCATTCCAGGTTTTACATTGTTCAAGTAATTCCATGTTATTTTCCTATAAAATTTATATTTTATCTTACCGAACTTATATCGGTAAACTTAGGAATCCATCCTTAAAACGCCTTAAGCGCAATCAATATAAATATACCATATATAAAAATTACTGTCAGCAGATTTCATAATATAATATTTTTCAATAAAAATAAGGCACAAATCTTACAGAAATAAAATTTGTGCCTCTTAATAAAAGTCTGTTTAATTAATGTAAAAATAAGCTGAGAAGCATTATTTCAACAATACCTGCAATACCTAAAAGTAATGTACACACTGTCTGTGTCTTATATCCCTTTTCAGGTGACATTGCACCGAAGTTTGTAACAACCCAGAAATATGAGTCATTAGCATGTGAAACTGTCATTGCACCTGCACCGATTGCCATAGTTACAAGTGTAGCACTCATAGGACTTGCAAATCCAAGAGCCGGCAACAGTGGGGCAACAATACCTGCAGTAGTTGTAAGAGCTACTGTAGATGAACCCTGTGCACTCTTTAAAATAGCGGATAATAAGAACGGGAAAAGCATACCCATTGTGCTGAGAACCACTGCATGATCCTTTATAAAGTTAACCATATCAGATGATGCTATAACCTTACCAAGTACACCACCTGCCGCAGTCACGAACAATATAGGTCCTACAGTCTTTAATGTCTCATTTGTAATGCTGTAGAAGTCCTTCATCTTGCCTGCACCTTGAAGCTGTAATACGCCGAAAACTGTACCAACTGCAAGAGCTATAATAGGTGTTCCGAGGAACTTTAAAACATCCGCACCTGTACCGCTCATCTTCATCATTGCAACTATTGATGCAATAGCCATAAGTAATACAGGAACTAAAATAGGTGCTAAAGACAGCCATCCGCTTGGAAGCTTTCCATATTCTGCCACAAGCTCTTCATATGTCTTTGTAACTTCACCTGAGTCAGCCTCATCATCAGCCTTTACTCTCTTTCCGATGAATTTAGCATAGAATAAACCTGCTAAAAGAGGGAATATAGAACATACTGCACCCATACCCATTACAAGTAAGAGGTTATCACCGATACCGAGTGTAGAAGCTGCCGCTATAGGTCCCGGTGTAGGCGGTATAAATACATGTGAAATGTAAAGACCTGCAGAAAGTCCTACTGTCATAGCTACAGATGACTGAGCGGTTCTCTTTACTAAAGCTTTTCTAATAGGGTTTAAGATAACAAATCCTGAATCACAGAATACAGGAATTGAAACTACCCAACCCATAAGCTCTACTGCCAAAACAGGATTGTTTCTTCCAACCAGCTTTATAACCATATCTGCCAGTTTAAAAGCCGCACCTGTTTTCTCCAAAATTGTTCCGATCAGAGCACCAAGTATGATAACAATACCTATACTTGAAAAAGTACCTGCAAATCCTGCTCCGATAACACTTGCAAGACCTTGTATCTTTGTTCCGTCTTCCAATGTCTTATCTACAAGCGGTATTCCTGCTACAAGTCCCAAAATAAGTGATATACACATAATCGATATAAACGGATGTACACCAAACTTTGAGATGGCAACTATCATCACGATAACCGCCAAAATAAACACGAATATAAGTGGTAAACCTGTCATATAAATCCTCCTTGTCTAGACATATGGGTATAAAATCACTTAATAATTATTAATATTTATCCCCTACTCCACTTAATAATATTGTAAACTTATTATATCATAATATCTAATAAATGCAATTCTAACAACAAATTTTATATAAAGAATAATTTTTTAACAATTGTTTTCTAATAAAAACGCCAAGCAACAAGACTTGACGTTTTTATTAGTGATATCGGTATTTTATTTTCACATTACTCCCTTTTGGAGTATTATACAGCCATATGGCTGTCTTTCACTTGTACATACAGTGACAAATGCCCTTCCAGCTTTTTCATAAAACTTTGTTCTCTCAATAGTTCCTACAGCATCTTTATACCCATATTTTTTTGCCACAGCTTTTATATCTTCCCATACTTTATTATTGTCCATAACAACACCGGAATCAGCATCAGGAACCATATATTCAACAGGATGAACGGCATAGTCCGTATCTATAGGCAACAGCTGTAGTATCGCCTCCAACATCTCGGCTGCACTGTTGCCTTTTGCCTGTATACTTATCGCATTTGGACTTTTACTGTAAGGAGGGTAAAAATCATCTGCAATTACCATCAGATCTCCATGCCCCATATCTGCCATTGCTTTCAACAAATCAGATCCTATTCTTTCAGGAATACCCTTTAACATAATTTTTCTCCTTTTAAATTAATACGACTCTGTCCCATATAAATACGATAATATCATTTAATGTCTTTTTGTATATAGGCATATTCACTATTCTTTAGCATAATAATTATGCATATTGTATATTGCTTTAATTTACATATAATTTCAACCCTATATGTACTGCTTAATATTCATTCTTTCTTCCTTTAGTATTCCTCATATTTTTCAAATAAAACCATATATAAAATTGACCTTACAGGCTTTTTTTTGTATAATATATATAATTTAATCTTTTGGAATTTGTACTGTGGAGGGAATAAATGTATGAATTATTTAGAACTTATTGAAAAGAGAAATTCTATCAGAGATTTTCTCAAAAAGCCTGTTGAGCAAGCTAAATTAGATGAGATAACAGGATTTTTTAATTCAGCTCAAAAGCTTTTCGATGTAAATACAAAAGTGCTTATAGCCGCAAAAGAAGATACCGCTCAAAGACTTTCAGGTGTGGCAGGATATCGTGGAAATGCTTTTAATGCTCCTGCTTACCTTGTTATTTTATCTGAGAATAAAGATAATTATCTTGTAAATGCAGGATTTATGGCTGAACATATTATTTTAAAACTTGAAGAAATGGGATTGTCGTCATGTTTTTTGACTTGTGATGACAGTGAAATGGTAAAAAAGGTCTTACTTATCGAATCCGACATGGATATAGCCGCTATGGTTGCATTCGGATATGGTAAAAAAGAAAAGGATACTACAAAACTCAACATACACTCACCTTCTAATGTAAGTATCAGCAGCAAATCAGGGCATATTGCTCCAAAGATTGCAGTTACCGCTTTGGCATTTGATTCCGATTTTGATACTCCTTATAATTTTGATGATGAATATGCGGATCCTGTTATTGCCGATGCACTTTATGCAGCCAGCCTTTCACCAAGCTTTTTGAATCATCAAAATTATCGCTTCGTTATAAACGGAACTCATGTTTATTTATTTAATAAATTTGACGAAGTGGTTACAAAGAATGACAATCTGTTGGGACTCGGTGCCGCAATGCTCAATTTCCATATGATATTGTCATCAAAGTATTCGGGAATCGGAAACTGGAGCCTTGATGTTTCAAATATCAAACATGATTTTAAAAATCCAATTGACTATACTTTGGTAGCTGCTCTGGATATTTAAATTTTTAAAAGGCACAGCCGGTTTCGACTGTGCCTTGAGCTTTTTTAGTGTTTAGTTTTGTGCAAATGCCTTAAGCATCCACAATGTCTTCTCATATTCTTTTACATAGCCTGTAAAGATATCTGCGGTAACAACATCGCCTTCCTTATCAGCCAATTCCACGATTTCCTTTGAATCGTTTACCCAGTATTCAACATCAATAGTTAGTATGCGAATAGCCTCGTCAATGTTGATGGCTTTGTCGGGAAGTTCCTTTACCTTGCTAATTTCCAACGCTTCTTTTAAGTTAGCTATCGGTAGAGCATCCTTAGCAAGTATTCTCTCAGCTACCTCGTCGATAATATCGGCTGTCTGATCGTAATATTCCTCCAGTTTGGAATGAAGAGTGAAAAATCCGTGTCCCTTCAGATTCCAGTGCATATTATGTAGTTTGATGTACATAATCTCCTGATTTGCCAAATAAGCATTCATTTTTGCAAGCAATTCCTGTTTCATAAAATATTCCTTTCTGCAAAATAATACCATTTATGCAATCCATTTCTATCACCTCCAACTTTTCATAAGAAACTGTATTTAAACTTTTATAATTCTCATACAATCCCTTTTGAAATGATAGTCTCTATCAAGAGGCAATTCTATTCTATCATTTTATACTACAAAATCAACACTTCCTACAAATGTATACAGTATACTTGTATAACTTTAGTCTAAGTATCTCTTCACATATTTTCCTGTATATGACTTTTCTATATTTGCTATCTCCTCAGGTGTACCTGTGGCTACCACTTCGCCACCTCCTGCACCGCCTTCGGGACCTATATCTATTATATAATCGGCACATTTTATAACATCCAGATTATGCTCTATTACAAGCACCGTATTTCCACTGTCTGAGAGTCTTCTAAGTATCTCCACAAGCTTATGTACATCCGCAAAATGCAGTCCTGTCGTAGGCTCGTCCAGAATATAAATAGTCTTTCCTGTAGCCCTCTTTGAAAGCTCTGTTGCAAGCTTTATTCTCTGTGCCTCTCCACCGCTTAGCTCTGTAGACGGTTGACCAAGTTTGATATAAGAAAGACCTACATCATACAAAGTCTGTATTTTTCTTGCTATAGTAGGCACATTTTCAAAAAAGGTCAATGCTTCTTCCACAGTCATATCAAGCACGTCATATATGGATTTTCCCTTGTACTTTACTTCCAAAGTCTCTCTGTTGTATCTCTTTCCGCCACATACTTCACATGGTACATACACATCAGGTAGGAAATGCATCTCTATCTTTATAATGCCGTCACCTGAGCAGCTTTCACATCTTCCGCCCTTTACATTAAAGCTGAATCTGCCTTTCTTATAGCCTCTCATCTTGGCATCCTGAGTTGCTGCAAACAGATCTCTGATCATATCAAATACACCGGTATATGTAGCCGGATTTGATCTAGGAGTCCTTCCTATTGGTGACTGATCTATTGCTATTACCTTATCAAGCTGCTCTGTACCTTCTATAGATTTATATTTACCGGGAATAGTATGAGCACGGTTTAGCTTCTTAGCCAACGCCTTATATACTATCTCATTTACCAGTGATGACTTGCCCGATCCTGACACGCCTGTAACACAGGTCATCACTCCGGTAGGTATATCTACATTTATATTTTTCAGATTGTTTTGAGCTGCACCCTTGACTTTGAGCCATCCGGTAGGTGTTCTTCTGCTTTTTGGTACATCTATCTTTATCTCACCTGAAAGATACTTACCGGTAATGGAATTTGGATTTGCCATTATTTCCTTGGCAGTACCTGTAGCTACCACCTCACCGCCGTGACTTCCGGCTCCCGGTCCTATGTCCACTATATAGTCCGCTTCCATCATAGTGTCTTCATCATGCTCCACCACCAAAACTGAGTTTCCTAAATCTCTTAGATGTTTCAAAGTAGCAAGCAACTTGTCATTATCCCTTTGATGAAGTCCGATACTTGGCTCATCCAGTATGTATGCCACGCCTACAAGACCTGAGCCTATCTGAGTAGCAAGTCTTATTCTTTGGGCTTCACCACCGCTAAGTGTACCTGTAGCTCTGGTAAGGCTTAGATAGTCAAGACCTACATCTATAAGGAAAGTAACTCTAGCTCTGATTTCCTTTAAAATCAACGCACCTATAGCTTCCTGCATCTTTGTAAGCTCCAAAGAATCTATAAAGTTTCTAAAATCCGTAATAGACGCATCTGTAGCATCATAGATATTCTTTCCGCCAAGAGTCACTGCGAGAGCCTCTTTTTTAAGTCTTCTTCCGCCACATGACTTACATGGTGCAATTCTCATATACTGCTCATATTCTTCCTTGGCACTTTGAGAAAAGGTCTCTCTGTAACGCTTTTCCATGTTTTTTATAAGACCTTCAAATATAACAGGATATACTCCGCTTCCTCTCTGGCCTGTATAGGCTACATCCACCTGCTCTGTGGTACCGTAAATCAATATATCATGTATTTCCTTCGGATAATCCTCAAAAGGTGTATCCAGACTGAAGTTAAACTTTTCCGCCAAGGCTCTAAGCATAGCATTACTGAAGCTTTTTTTATCATTGCTGCTCTGCCAACCGAGCACTATTATAGCTCCCTGATTTATAGAAAGTGATTTATCCGGAATCATAAGATCTTCATCAAATTCCATAGTATATCCCAGTCCCGCACAGTCAGGGCAGGCTCCGAAGGGATTATTAAATGAAAATGTTCTCGGCTCCACCTCATCAATCGAAATACCGCAATCAGGACATGCAAAGTTTTGTGAAAACTTCATAGGCTCACCGTCTATCACATCAATGGTTGCATAGCCGCCTCCAAGATTTAGAGCGGCTTCCAATGAATCTGTAAGCCTTTTTTCTATATTTTCCTTTACTGAAAGTCTGTCTATTACAATATCAATGCTGTGCTTGATATTCTTTTCCAGTGTAATCTCCTCGCTGAGTTCATACATGTTTCCATCTATCATAGCACGTACATAGCCTGATTTTTTTGCACTTTCAAGTACCTTCTCATGTCTACCTTTTTTGCCCTTTACCACAGGTGCAAGTATCATAAACTTGGTCTTTTCTGGAAGAGTGAGCACTCTGTCGACCATCTGATCAATACTCTGTCTATGTATCTCCTTACCGCAACAAGGGCAATGAGGAATACCTATTCTTGCATACAAAAGTCTGAGGTAATCATAAATCTCCGTAACAGTACCTACTGTAGACCTCGGGTTTCTGTTTGTAGACTTTTGGTCTATTGAAATCGCAGGGGACAGCCCCTCTATACTTTCCACATCAGGCTTTTCCATCTGTCCAAGAAACATTCTGGCATATGAAGACATTGACTCCATATATCTTCTTTGTCCCTCGGCATATATGGTATCGAACGCCAAAGAGGACTTTCCGGAACCGGAAAGCCCTGTTAAAACAACCAATTCTCCTCTTGGTATGTCCACTGATATATTTTTTAAATTGTGCTCGTTGGCACCTCTTATTTTTATATACTTTGTATCCATTATTATCTCCATTATAATGTTCGAACAGTTCGAACATACTTTCGTAACAGTATATAATTTATTTTAATTTACGTCAATAATGGATATTATCTTTTTTACACAGTCCTCCACGCTGCCGTTATTCTCAACAGTATAGTCTGCATGCTTTTGATATTTTGAAATCCTCATATCATACATCTTTTTAAGTTCTTCCTTTGACTTATCTCTTGCAAGTGGTCTGTTCGTATCTGAGAGCAGGTCTTCATATATCCTGTTAAAATCCCTTACAAGACATATGATAATGCCTCCACTTTTTAAAACCTCACCGTTTCTGTCAAATGTAAGCATTCCTCCGCCTGTGGAAATAACTCCGGACGTCATTTTGGAAACCTTTTTAGCTATATCATGCTCCAAATCTCTAAAATGATTCTCACCATGTTTTTCAAATATAGTAGGTATATCCATTTCATAGGTCTCTATCAAGAACTCATCGGTATCTATATAATTGGTAGAAATCTCCTTAGCCAACGCTCTTCCTACAGTTGTCTTTCCGCTCGCCATAAAGCCGCATAGTATAATTTTTTTATTTAACATATATCAGTATCCGTTTCTATAAACAGCCACAAATGTTTTTGTTACACTTGTGGCTTCCAACTCATAAACTAAATATACTTTTCTACAATCTTTTTCATCTCTTCAATATGTTCTTCCATATCCGAAATAAGCTTTATTTGAGTTCTTGCACGGTCAAGATTATGATTTTCCCTTGCTATCTTAAAATACTTATCACCTGCAATATAATCTCCCAAAAATCTTATACCACATTCATAGGTCATTACTATGGCTCCCATATGCAAAATTTCAATCTCTCTTTTATTTAAACTCTTACCGCAAGCTTCCAAAAATCCCCTTGTAAAAGCTTCAAACAGCTCAATATCAAGACCTACCTTTGACAGATCCGGTTCATCCTCAAGCCCTTTATTTGCACCGAAACGAATGGAATCACCAAAGTCAAAAGCTGCAACTCCGGGCATTATAGTGTCAAGGTCTATTACACATAAAGCCTTCTTTGTATCTTTATCAAATAAAATATTGTTAAGCTTGGTATCATTATGTGTAACCTTCAAAGAGATTTCATTATTTGCAAGTGCTCTGTTAAATATATGGGTATATTCCTCTCTGTTTAAGAAAAAGTCTATCTCCTCTTTGACATCCTTTACTCTGCCCAAAGGATCTTCATTTATCTGTGCTTTAAATGTAACAAATCTGTCCTCTGTATTGTGGAAGTTTTTGATAACTTCACTAAGTTTATTTACCGGAAAGTCTGCCAAAAGATTTTGGAAATTTCCGAAAGCAAAGCCTGACTCATAAAACTCTTTAGCATTTGTAACCTGCTCATAGCATATAGTATCCGATATAAAATTATAGGCTCTCCAAATATCTCCTTTACTGTCTTCGTAAAAGCTTTGACCGTCTTTAGTCTTTATAAGATTTAGAGTCTCTCGGTCCGGATCTCCGCCGTTTTTTTCAATCTTATCTCTTAAAAATGAGGTTACCAATGCAATATTTTCCATAAGCTTCTTCGGCTCTTTAAATATTGATTTATTTATCTTTTGTAAAATAATCTTACCGATACCCTCATAATCCAGAAGATATGTATCATTTATATGACCGTTACCATACTCCGAGAACTCTTTTAGTTCGGCAAAATTATCATATTGCTGCAATACTTCTATTATACTTGATTTCATACTTTCCCCTCTATTTCAAACCATTTTATTTCATTAGGCTCAAGTTTAAGTTCAAATGAACTTCCATCTCCCTTATATATATTTGTAACCTGAGCTTCATAGGTATTGTTTACCACACAGAATTTATTATTTTCCACATATGCATTTACCTCTACATTCAAGTTGGTGCTGAACCATCTGTGAATACCCTCTTCATCATGTGAAGCCCAAAGTATCGCTCTATAAAGTAATCTGTTATTTTCAAGACTGTAAGGTAAACCGCTGATATAAACAGTTCTGCCCTTACCATTCTCCTTACATGCAAGCTGTACGGAGTCTCCATCTAAAGCAAGAATTTCTGTACCCTCAAGTGCATAAATGAAGTCCTTACCTTCACCAAAGTATATTTCATCACAGGATTCCTCTGTAATAAAATGTGATTTTACTTCTTTATAATACTTGCCTCTTGCCAAAGTAAAGCCGTTTTCAAGCTCTACTCCAAGCTGAGTTGCAAGCTGCAGCATTCTTCCCTGATAAGCATATCCGCTCGGTTCACCAACACCTATAAAGCCTCCGCCATTATATATGAAGTCCCTTATTGCTGTAAGTATTCTCTCATCACTCCAATACTGTCCACCGGTTTGTCCTGTGTTTGCATCACCGATATTCATTACTATATCAAATCTGTTTAAAATATCCTTATCCTTTAAAATATCTTCAAAGCTGATAAAGTCAATATCGAATGGAGAACCGCTAAGCGCCTCTATTACTCCTGCATATGAATAGTTCTTCTTGTAGTATATAGCATGGTGTACCATATGATTCCCCCATGCCTTATATCTTCCCCAACCGCTGAGCACGGCAATCTTCTTTATACAATGAGCCTTACAACCTTCTGCATTTGCATACAGTTCTCTAAACTCATCACATACCTGCTTTGTATAGTCAATAAACTCAGGAAAATCAAGTGTAAGCTTCAAATAACCGCCATAGCCTATTCTGTCTACAGGCTTTCTAAGTATTGCCCTTCTGGCTGTTATCCAGTTTCTCTTTGCCTCCCCAAGGGGATCACCTCCCTTATGGAATGTATCCGGGAAGAAATAAGGCAAAAGTCTGCCCTCTGTATATTTTACCCCTTCAATATCACTGATAAGTCTAAGTGTCTGTCCGTTTCCGACACTTCCAACCACTGCATCCAGACCTATATTTTTGAACTCTTCCATATACGGCTCCATACCGATCCAGTGATCACCCAAAAACATCATTGCTTCCTTACCGTATTCATGAACTATATCCACCATCTCTTTGGCAAGCTTTGCAACTTCTCTTCTTTGGAAATCCACGAATGCGAAATATTCCTTACATGGAACTCTGTAAGTATTGTTCATATATCCCTGGTCTATAATATATTCAGGTCTGAACTTAATACCGGTTTCCTTTTCAAATTGGTCTAAAATATATGGACTTACAGAAGCTGTATATCCATACCAATCCACATACTTTTGTCTTGCAAGTTCATCAAATATCAATGTGAACTGATGGAAGAATGTGGTAAATCTTATTACATCAACCTTAGGATGTTCCTCCAAAAACTTTCTGAGTCTCTTCATAGAGTAGACTTTTGTTTTTGGCTGACGTACATCGA
The DNA here is from genome assembly GCF_003862475.1 of Lachnoanaerobaculum gingivalis. GTDB lineage: Bacteria > Bacillota > Clostridia > Lachnospirales > Lachnospiraceae > Lachnoanaerobaculum > Lachnoanaerobaculum gingivalis. The sequence continues at coordinate 383,693 of NZ_RRCO01000001.1, forward strand.
AAGTTATCTGCTTTTCAAAATTTGTCCAACCGTTTGTCACCGCATTGTACATATGTACAGGATCCCAAATTATATAAGCCAAGAAGCTCACTGTATACTCATGATATTTCTTTGCATTTATAATTACTTCACCATTTTCATAACTCCAGTCACTCACAGGCTCTCCGATAGTCCTGTCCATGACTTCCCACCATCTTTTTATATCATCATAATCATTGACCTTCAAAAGATCCGGATGTAAGCCTTCCATCAATCTGATTCTAAGAGTATCCTCTGTTGCCGTATGGAAGTCAGTCATTATATACATCTGCTGCACTTCATCAGGATTTGCCTTTGCCCACTCATTATCCTTTCTGGTGGTATAATAAGTAGCATAGATCTTTGCATCCAGTTCCTCTATTTCCTTAGGCATATCTGTTCCGTCACAATCTCTGATGGCGTCAGCACCCCAAAGCTCCATTATTTCCTTTGTCTCTTCAATGATATCAACATCTGTAGGTATAGTTACCCTTCCTTTTAACATTTGTCCCCCTAGGTATTATTTTTATATATTTTCAGTCAAAAAGTCATTTACTCTCCAACAAATTTTCTTCTATTTCATACAGAACTTTTATTATTCCGCATAATATAGAATATAATATTTTATTACAAAAACTTCAACTAAAATCTTAATCAAAATATACTATTCCAATAAAAAACTCACCTCTTATAAGGTGAGCTTTTAAATAAGGTTAATTTTTTTAACCTAAAAAGTTTATAAAAAATGTTATTGTCAAGCTGTTTAGGAAATCCGCAAACATACTTCCGACTATCGGAACAAGTAAGAATGCCTTTACTGAAGGAAGATATTTTTCTGTAACAGCCTGCATATTTGCCATGGCATTAGGTGTTGCACCCATACCCGTCTTCCGTCGAAGTACTATGAAAGTTCCGACGTTTTAAATTCCTGATAAACTATTTGATTTTACACAATTCTTTTAAGTCCCTTATTTTAAAGGCTTTTCTGCCATAAAAAATATTTAAAAAAAGTTGAAAAATTTTTTTGAGTATGTTATAATCATAGTACTTCATAGTACTTTACTTTTAGAGGTGTTTATGGCTTATTTTTTGAGAAAAGAAAAGAAGAAAAAAGGTACTTATCTTCAGATGTATGAATCATTTTGGGATAAGGATAAAAAGCAACCAAGAACAAAAAATGTAAAATCTTTTGGTTATGTTGAGGATTTGATTTCAGGTGAGATTCCTGATCCTGTTAAATTTTACAGTGACTATGTAAAAGAGCAAAATGAGAATAGAACAAAGATTCTTTCTGAAGAATCCCGTCCTCGTGCATTTTCCACCCCTGTTGAACTTAATATAGGGCACTTCTTACTTTACTCATTAATTGATGAGCTTGATGTTAAAGAAACTATTGATATACTTGCTTCTCAAATGCGTTTTCAGTTCTCTGTATTTGACTTAATTACACAACTTATTTATGCAAGGGTTATATCTCCATGCTCTAAGTCAAAGACAGCCTCTCATGTCTTTCCATACCTTTATGGCAGCTCTACAATCTCTGAAGACCAGGTATATGACGGGTGTTCTTTCATAGGAGAGTCTTATAAAAAGTATATTGATTTATTTAATCACTCTTATGAAAAGTATTTTAAAAGGGATCTTAGCAGTGTATTTTTTGATTGCACTAATTATTACTTTGAAATTGATATCCCTAGTGATGACAAGCAAAAGGGACCTTCAAAAGAGAATAGGCACTCCCCGATAATAGGGCAAGCTTTACTTTTAGATGCCGATCTCGTACCTGTCTCCATGCAAATGTATCCCGGAAATGAATCGGAAAAGCCATATATTAGAAAAGTTATTGAAGAAATGAAGCAACGACACAACATATCAGGCAAGACTATTCAGGTGGCTGATAAAGGACTTAATTGTGCAAGAAATATTTATGCTGCAGTTAAAGAAGCTAATGACGGCTATATATTTTCAAAATCAATACATGGTAAGAATCTAAGCGAAAAGGAAAAGAAATGGGTTCTACTTGAGAATGATACAAATGTCTTTTCTAATTACACTGATGAAAGAGGTAATATATCTTTTCGTCTTAAATCATGTATTGACAGCTTTGACTACAGCTTTAAAGAGATTGATTCGGAAACAGGAAAAGAGAGTGTTACAAAGTTCTCTGTAAAAGAAAAGCGTATCGTCTCTTATAATCCTAACCTTGCAAAGAAACAAAGGCTTGAAATAATGAAAATGGTCGATAAAGCTTCAAAGTTTTCTACATACAAAAATATCGCTAAAGATGAACTTGGAGATTGTGCTAAATATTTAGACATCATAACTAAAGATAGCACAGGCAAGACAATAAAGCCTATAATAGACTTAAATAAATCTAAGATTGATGAAGATCTTAAATATGCAGGATATAACCTTTTAGTGACATCTGAGATAGACATGGAGCCATTACAGGTATATAAGACATACCATAGCCTATGGAAAATCGAAGAATCTTTTAGACTTACAAAATCATACCTGGATGCCAGGCCTGTTTATTTACAGAAAAAAGAAACAATCTACGGGCATTTTTTGATATGCTACCTTAGCTTGTTTCTTTTAAGAGTATTAGAAATCAAGTGCTTCAAGAATAAAATAAACTCTTATGACTTGATTAACTTTATGCGTGATTTTAGGGTGGTAAATAAAGGTGATAATACATATATCAATATATCAAGAGACCAGTCCGTTAACGAAAAGGTTAAAAAACTGGTTGGTTTTAGTAACCTTGATGCCCTCTATTTAACTAAAGCTGAAGTCGACAATTTCTTTCAAAACTGCATGCTCTTGGATACCTAGAGTACTAGGTTTTGAGAGAAACGACGGAAGTCAGGTATTATTCCGCATAATATAGAATATAATATTTTATTACAAAAACTTCAACTAAAATCTTAATCAAAATATACTATTCCAATAAAAAACTCACCTCTTATAAGGTGAGCTTTTAAATAAGGTTAATTTTTTTAACCTAAAAAGTTTATAAAAAATGTTATTGTCAAGCTGTTTAGGAAATCCGCAAACATACTTCCGACTATCGGAACAAGTAAGAATGCCTTTACTGAAGGAAGATATTTTTCTGTAACAGCCTGCATATTTGCCATGGCATTAGGTGTTGCACCCATACCGAAACCACATGTACCGGCTGCCAAAACAGCCGCATCATAATCACTTCCCATACATTTGAATGTAATAAATCTTGCAAAGATATACATAAGAGCTACTTGACCTGCCAATAGTATAAACAGAGGAAGAGCAAGTGCAGCCAACTGCCAGAGCTTTAATGTAATCATTGCCACTCCAAGGAAAAGCGAAAGACAGATACTTCCAAGGTCGTTTATTTCACCCATATGTATTCTGAAGCCGTCCGTATATTCACTGATATTTCTCATTACAGCCGCAACTATCATAGAACCTATATAAACCGGGAATGTCATACCCGTCTTTGAAAGTACAAAAGATACAATAGTTCCTATACCCATTGCCAATGTAAGCTGGTATACTGCCGGTGCATACATAGAAACCTCTCTTCTATGCTTTATTTCCTCTTCCACAAGCATACTGTCATCTTCATATACTGCAGTATCCATAAGGCTCTTCTTTTTTATAAGACTGTTTGCCAAAGGTCCGCCCATCAGTGAACCTGCTACAAGTCCGAAAGTAGCCGCCGCTGTAGCAAGGGTTGTTGCACCGTCAACATTCATATCCTCAAGCAAAGGACCGAAGGCTCCGGCAGTACCATGCCCTCCAATCATAGGTATGGAACCTGTACACATACCTATAAGTGGATTTATACCAAGAAGTTTTGAAAGGCCCACCGCTACAAAGTTTTGAGATATTATAAGTAACAATACCAATATAAGGAATATAAATGTACCCTTACCACCGCTCTTTAGCACCTTCATATTTGCCTGAAATCCTACAGATGTAAAGAACATAACCATGCATACATTTCTAAGAGTCTCATCAAAATTTATCTCAAGAATGCCAAGTGCATACAATGCACAGAATATAACGGCAAAAATCATACCACCTACCACAGGAGCAGGAATACAAAATGTTGTTAAAAACTTTATTCTTTCCTTTAAAAGTACTCCAATAAAGAGTGCAAGTACCGCAACCGCAACCGTCTGATACATATCCAGGTTCAAAGTTTTTCTTGAAACATTATCAGCCTTAACCTCAGCCTTCAACCCGGTTATTCCGTTTGCACTGTACCATTCACTTGCCGCTTTGTGGAAAGGTACCACAATACTGTTTAAAGTTGCTTCATCAAAAAAATTTACAGTATTACCTGATATCTTATTGAAGCTGTCTTGATGTGCTTTTATAAGATTTAATACAGTTTCAATATTTCTTGAACTCATATTGTTGTTTGCCACAAGCACAGCCATTACTCCAACTGTGGTAATATCCTTATTTATACCCTTATACGTACCTTTTTTAATTGTAGTAACGCTATATCCGTTATAGCTGTCCTGTAGAAATCTTATTGCTCTGTCATCCAATGAAAGAATATCAATAGGTACATTTGAATCGGCTAAATCCGAAATTGCCTTTGTAGGTGCCGACGCCGTTACAAAGAATGCATCTATCTCGCCGTTTTTTAAGGCATTTGCTGCATCTTCAAACGACAGATATCTCACATCAATATCATCTACAGTCATACCATAGGCTCTCAGGATATTCTTTGCATTTTTCAAAACACCTGAGCCCTCTTCACCTACCGAAACTCTAAGTCCTGCCAAATCCTCCACAGAATTCAATTTCAGCTTTTTATTTACGACTATTTGATAGCTCTCTGTATAAAGCCCTGCAACAGCCTTAGTTATTTTTAAAGGATTCCCCTCAAACTCACCTTTTCCGTTGTAGGCATCTGTAAGAGTATCATTTTGAACTATTGCCATACCGACGATATTGTTTTCAAGCAATCTGAGATTTGCCGCAGAACCGGCACTCATCTGTATGCTCATATCAATATCACTTTCCTGCTCGGCTACCTCCTTTAAGGCATTTCCATATGCAAAATATGTACCGCCTGTCCCGCCTGTTCCGATATGAATATTATTGTTTTCACTTTGCTTTGCACAGCCTGAAACCAACAGTGCAAACATCAATATAATAAATACAAAACTTAAATTCTTTCTTATACCTTTAATACGCTATACCTCCTTAACTGAATAATAAAAGGGTAGCAAATTATGCTCCCCTTTAAGTCTACGCCACCTTTTGACGTGAAGTATTATACAGAAAATCGGGCTGTTCGTCAAATTGATTTGAAAATATTTAATGACACATATCTACAAACATAAATATTAATCAAAGATATTTTTCTTCCTACTTATTCAAAAATCTTACCGCCGATTTTCTTGCCTTTTCTATTTTCTCAGCATCCACATCTTCTACAGCCGATGAGCTTATCCATTTCTTTCCAAATAAAATCTGAGCGGACTCTATCATAATACCGCAGGCATATAAATCGGTCTCCGATGCAATAGCAGAAGCAAAATATGCCTTCGTCTTTTCCTGAAGCAACTTTTTACCAACTCCATGAAACGACATTTGCATAAGGCTTGATGCTGACCATGCCCTGCAAAGACTGTCTTTATCCTCCGAAATTTTCTTTGTAAAAATATCGATTTCATTTGAAGATCCTATCCATCCAAGAGATATAATAATCTTTTGTCGAAGTATAGCATCTTTTGTCTCTATAAGTGAGGTCATAACCGGAATAAGCTTATTACAAAATTCTACGTAAAAATCTCTATGTCTTAGTTTTGAAAGAGTTTCTGCCATAAGGTATGCTATAAATACTTTTAAATTTTCATTATCTTCATTATCCAAAACTTCAAACAGAAACTCTAAACCTTTTTTATCATGTTTATAAAAACTGCCGGACAGATTTAAGTTAGTACCTTCATCTCGGTCTGTGCAGATTAATTGATAATGATATTCTATCTCTTCGCTTGCTCCCAAATCTGCAATAAATTTTATTCTTTCGCTGTCGGGGAAGTTTTGTTTTTTTAGTTCTTCATATCTTTTTTTAAAATCCATTATAGTACTCCATGCTATTATTATTTAGTATATCTTATTATAGAGCTTTTATGATATAATATTATCATGTAATTCCTTTAAAGCACGTTCCATCGTCCTTTGCAATATATCAGGATAGAATATCATAATATCTTTTTTTAAAGCGGATCTAATGACTTTTGAACAACAGATAATGCTCTTTCATGTAATGTCAATTTCTCATTTCCTATTAAGTTAAATCTGTCATCACATTCTTTATACGCTTTTAATAAAACTCCCAGCATATATCTTATAAATGGAATTTCATCATTTTCTCCTGTATGCCACTTTTCATTTGATCTTTGTAAATCTTCATAATAGGACTCTTTACTTTCTTCAATCAGCATCTCTATACTTATATATCTTCCAACAAAGTAACCTAACTTATAAAGTAAAAGTAATGTCAATACATCACCTCTTTTTCTCGCCATTATAGCATATTTGGCTATGAAAAAGAAATAATGGCGAGAAAAATATCGTCATCATTTGGATTTTGGCTTAGAAAAATATGATCGGCAAGATAATAAAATATACTCGATTTAAGATTTTCAGTCACTTCCCAATATTATAATAAAAGAATCAAAATAAATTCACTCTATTCACGATACATTTTTTAATATATTCAAACACAATACTCGGCGATCTGATAAAGTCCTCCTTTGGTTTTCTTATTTTTTCCTTACCGGAATCATAAACACGTATATAAGAATCATCATTATAAACTGATATGTAATCATCAATCTTTACGAATAATTCCTTAGCATTATCCTGAACTTTTAAATTATCTTGAATTCTACGTAATTCATATACTAATCTGTAATCTGCCTCTGACCTGATATTAAATAGTTCAAAAGTTGATTTGCTATTATGTAGTAGGAATGAATTGCTATATCTTGGACGGTACACCCAATCTCTCTCAATTTCTTCAGTATGATAATACTCATGTATCTTGCTATATGTGTACTTAGCTTGACGCTTACTTTTAAGCAATAAAAAAGGAAGCATCGGCCATTTGCTTTACCTTCCTCTTTTTATAACTCACTTTTAAAAAATTTATTTTTTTACTAAGCGAACTGAACAACTGTATATTAAAGACAGCAGTACTGTAATCAATATACGAATTATAATATGAGGCAATTGTAAATTTCCAACTATATAACCGGTAAAAATTACCAATGGAATCATTAACACTAAGGAAAGATATACAAGCCATGGTAAGTTCGTGACTGTAGCCGAAATCAACAAAATAGCTCCGATAAAATATAGCACGTGAATGCTTTGAAAACCTGTCTCTTTCATTTCCGCAATCACTGCAATAATAGTCAGAATTGCATACAATGCGATAAATGCTCTAGAAAAAATATTAAGTACAATTTTCAATTTTCTTCCTCCTTTTGAATAAAATTATAAGCAAAACTTTTATATCTTAACAATTCGATTGTAATTAAACTAAGTTATTTGTTATGATTTATATATAGGTAACATTATCATCATATATGAAATTGAATTATATCCTATATGAGCAAGGATACAAGAAAATATAGAATCAGTATAAAAATAAAGCAAACCTAAAATTATGCCACATATAAATGAAGGTACTATTTGAGCGATATTAAAATGAAGTATTGAAAAAAGTGTGGCAGATATAAGTAGGGCAACAATTTTCCCATAGTTTGTGGAAAGACCATCAAGCAAGAATCCTCTCATTAAAACTTCCTCAAAAATAGGTGCAAAGATACAAAAATCGAGAAAACTGACAATCGGCGATATCTTTATTAAACGTATAATTTGTTGATAGTTTTCTTTACTTGATGGAAATAAATCTTCAAATATGGGATCTAATCCCTTATCTAAAAGGAAATAAAATAATACAGAACACCCTAACGCTAATGTTATTCCTATAAAGGAAATATTTGAAAACAATTGTATTTTGAAATTTGTTTTTGTCATAAGTAAATTAAGAAATATCGCCATACATAGAACAACAGTGATTAAGTTTAAAACTCTACTTTGTTCAGGTGCAATCTTCCTCCATATTGAAATATCAAGAATTGTATACAGAACCATAAAACCAAACCAAATAAGTACCCAGAGAACGCCTTTTCCAATAGATATTCTATTACTCATATAATCACTTCTCCTAGTATCAAACAAAAATAAAATTCTGATTTCATATTCATTCACTATCCTTTTTGTCATACAATCAACTTACTCGCAAGTTGGCAATTCTTTCAATGGCGTAATTAGGAACTTTAGTAATAACTTCTTCTTTTTCATATTCGATTTTCAAATCCAGTCTAAGTACGCCCATTACATTAAACTGATGCTCTATTAAACAGTTCAATAGTTCCAATTGCTTTTAATGAAACCTTATCAATGATAACCCAACGAACGAACCATTTTGTCTGATATTTTATCACTATAAACTTCAAGTAAATCATCTACATCAGCTTTATCTACAAATCGAAGTGAAAATTAGTCCTCCCAGCTAATATATCTTACCTTAAATCTGTTATATATTATAACATTTTTAAGTCATTTTTTCTATATCAACTTTATGTGGAACTTGACAGTTACCTATAAAATTAAAGTACACATCAACTTGTTGTTTTCTGTATTTTCCTTGTCTTCCCCCTATTGCTTCATGGACTACTACTTTTTCTATATACTCATTTATCGTTGGTACTGTCAGTTCCTCAATAACGATATATTTTTCTATCATTTCTATAAATGTGTTTTACGACCTTTGCGCTCTCTTTATCGACAAGTAGCTCCTGTTTGTTCTTTGGTTTTCTAAAATAGCCGTATGTAACGCTTGGCGATACTCTTTTGCCCTCTTCCATTCTTGCTCTAAAGATGGATTGTATTTTTCTTGAGGTAATCTCTGCCAAACCTACTCATATCTTTAACTATCACAGTAGATACTTTGTTTTCTTCTACTGCTTTTATAATATTTTGAAATCCCTCCCTATCAAAGGTTGTTCCGCTTACTCCGTCATCGGTATAGTGATAGATATTTACAAGGCTATTTCTTCATAGCTTTCAAGCAGTTGATTTCGATTGGTAATGGAATTGCTTTTTCCTTGCATTTCATTATCATGAACGATACCGTTCTTCTCACAGAATTCATGAAACAAACTCATTAGCTTTTTATTGTTTATGTTGTTCGCTACATAATTGTTTTCATATTATCTGATGTATCTTTCTTTCAGCTTTGGAAATTTTTCATCCAACTGCAAATAATAATATTCTCTATTTCCCTCTCTGAGTGTAAGTCCCATTCCAAAGCATATTATTCCAAACACTTTTGCTTCCTTGCAATAATTTAAAATACCAATTATATTTTCCTCCGTATCGTTAATACATGGCAGTATCGGAGTTAGCAAAACAACTGTTGGTATTCCCTCATCACGCAATATTTTTAAAGCTTCAACCCTTTCTTTTGTTGTTGAAACATTAGGCTCTATTTTTTCACAAAGTTCTTCATCATAAGTTGTTAATGTCATTTGAATTATACATTTTTCGCTTTCGTTTTAGGCTCTCTTCCAAAAGACTGATTCCATTTTCTTTTACTTCTACATCTTCAAATTTATGATTCATCTGATAGCATTTACTTCTTGAGTAGCAATAAATACAGTCATAAGTGCAACCTCTAAACAAATTCATTCCATTTTTTGAAGAAAGTATTCCTTTTGCTTTTGTAAAATGCACTTTACTACCCCAATTATTTTGACTTACAGTTTTTCTGATGAGCCTTTAGCTTTTTCATTGCCCAATCATAATGACTTGCAGTCGCACTCACAAAATAGGAACCCAGCGTACTCCCTCCAACCCATTTATATACACCTTTTGAAAAAAGTTCTTCGTTTGTAAAGGTTTCAGCCAACTGTAAAACATCGCTATGGGATTTATGAAACATTTTAGTTGCATTTTCAAGAGAAGTATTTTGATGTTTTTTCCAAAACTCCACATTCATATCACCATAAGTTTTCCAGTTATATGGTTCAGGCAAAAATGGTTTTTCTTCGCCCTTTTGATTGGAATGTACCCAATTCAAAATAAGCTGATGCCATTCATAGAGATGTATTAAAACATCTCTTAGATTTTTATCTCTTTTCCAATGGGCTTCTTTTTTCTTTTCCTCTTTTGAAAAATCAAATGGTGTATTTAACTCTTCCTCAGTCATCTTTGAAATAAGTAAATCTAACTTTTCATAGTTTTCTTTAGCAGCAATCATTAAATCCTTTTTTGTCGTCGGTCTTGACATAACAAATTCCTCCTATTTCACTGAATATCTTAATATAGTTTTTTGTTTTTCTTCTGATGTCCTGTTTTTATTACTTAGGTATATTTCTTTATGAAAACCACCTATTCTTGTAAGATCAAGTTTTCTTGCAAATTCATTCATCAGTTCAAATGATTTTGGCTCATCATCATAACTTCCAACATGCAAAATATGGATAGATTTACCCTCTTCTATTTCTCTAAAACTTATCTCATCATACAATGCGTTGGGCTTTTTCTTTTTTATATTCTCAAGTGCCTTTGTGAATATCTCTTGTGTAATAAAATCAGGTTGCCTAATCATCAATGTGTATTCCAATTTGTTTTTATCAAGCTCTTCTTCATTTACTTTTTTCCAAAAGCCTTCTAATGGATATACCGTAAAATCTGTAATCTCGTTATCAGTTTTATTTTTCATTACATTTTTAAACAACATTTTAATGGCATAGGCAAGAGAATATAATGCGGATATTCTGTCTGAGAAATCCACTTCATTCGGATTTCCTCTACCTTTTAGCAAAATAAATTTTTGCTTTGGCACTTCTACAATGATAGGTGTTTGCTTTACACCATAAAGATCTTTTTCTTGTTTTCTCCATTCATATTTCATTATCCGGTCCTCCCTTTACATTTGGTTAATTTTATTATACAAGAATGTACTTGACACCATTTGTCAAGTTATATATTTTTCTGCCATTTTATTTATCATTTCTTTAATCTGCCTCCGTATCTCTTTCGGCTCTAATACTTCTGCCCCATCTCCGAAAGAAAAAATATAAGAGTGCAGAAAGTTTTGTCAGAACTTTATTTTCATATTGTTTTGTTGCATTATCCAAGCCTTGAATAGCTAACATAATTTGCTGTTTCTCATTTTCAGAAAGCAGTGATTTACTAAGAACAAAATCTTTGTCAATTTCTATTCCACCGCCCTTTCCCTGCAACGCATAGATAGGAATACCGGCACTGCTGATGGAGTCAATATCTCTATAAATTGTTCTGACCGATACTTCAAATTTATCTGCAAGTTCACTTGCTGTAACTTTTCCTTTTTCTAAAATATAATATAGTATCCTAAATAGCCTATTATCTTTCATTTTTTAATATCTCCTACATTTATTATACTACAATAACTTGACATCTATTGTCATCTTGTAAGATGTTTTTTCAAATCATGACAATACTACTCATATCTCTTATTTATATTTATAAAATTAATCAAATTCCACTTCTCACAAAGCTCTCTCATGTAATTTTTTCTAATAAAGGGGCTGTCGGGAAATACTGAATTTTAATCCCTACAGAACTAAATAGAAATATCCTGACAAATACAAGGCATTTTGGCTTTGTGACTTTGTCAGGATATTTTGTTTTTCTATTATACTGTCTATTTTTGGGCATAAAAACCCCTTGGCTGAAATTTTACTTTTGCATTTTTTACTATGCTGTTTTCTCCTGTGCTTTCCCTTCAAATTTCTTTAGTTTTGCGTAGAGAAAACGATGATATTTATTTATATTTCTTCCTATTGCAAAAAGCATAAATTCTTTATATACCTTATCTGAAGAACGATAGTTAAAGCGTCGGAAATCTTCATTTTCTTTAATATCTCCAAAATGACCTTCTGTTTGAATAGAGCGTGTCTGTCGTTTCAGAATACCTTTTTCACTCTGTATGTTAGCATGTGACTTCTCTCGAAGCTCTTCCCATACTTCATTGATCTTCATCACTTTGTTCTTATCAACATCTTTATCAGGATTATATTTGTATAAGCATTTAGACTTATGTTCACATCCACTACAGTCTGAACATCCATATACTTCATATGTTTGTGTATAACCATTCTGTTCTTTCTTTTCAGTGTTGATATGTCTCAGTTCACGACCGTCATGACAGATATAGACTTGTTCATCCTCAAATACCATTGTCTTCATGTTGTAGTATTTACCTATATCTTTACTGTATGCTCTTGTTTTTCTTTTCTCATGATCCTGCAGTTTTATATAACTGTCTATCTTATTTTCTTTTAGATATAAGAGATTTTTCTCACTACAATAACCGCTGTCTGCTGTCACTTCTTCAAGTACTTCTCCAAATGCTTCCTTATGCTTTTCAAGGACCGGAATTAATGTATTATAATCTGTACGATCATTACTTACATAACTATGTACAATAAAATAATTCTCTACTGCTATCTGTACATTGTATGCCGGCTTTAGCTGCCCATTCAGCATATGATCTTCCTTCATTCGCATAAAGGTTGCTTCCAAATCAGTTTTGGAATAGCTGTTTCTATCTTTCCCCATAATCTCAAAGCATTCTTTATAGTGCATTAATCGCTGTCCACAATGTTCAAGTTCTTCATAGAGTTGTTGAAGTTTTGGCTTTCTCTTGCCCTTTCCGTTAACAAATACAATACCTTCTCCGTCAGCAATAGTCATAAGATTTTTCTGAAGCTTAAGTATTTCAATAGGCGAGCAGTTATCAATCTCTATAATACGGTTATTGGATAACTTTTTATGTTTTGTAATCTTTCTTTTTCTGTTCTTTTCAATAATATCTCTAACTCTATCAATCCCGTCAATCACAAACATTTGTGCATTTCCAAGCTCGTACTTTTCGCCAAATCCATTATCTTTTATAAAAGAATTATAGCTTGAATAAAGCTTATCAATAGAATCTAGAAGACCTGCAAGATGATAATTAATGCTTCCACGCCATACAAAAGTATAACGATTAGCATTAGCTTCTATTTTCGTTCCATCAATAAACAATTCTTTTAATGTTACAAATCCTTCTTTTTGTAATCGTCTCATAAACTGATAGTTTAAGTCATCCAGGATATCTGAAGTAAGTTTCTTACTTTTAAAATCATAAAAAGCATCTCTTTTAGGCTTCCTCCCTTGAGTAAGCCAGATAAAAGCAATATCTCTTTCACATAAATCCACAATACGATCAATAGAGCGTATTCCTCGCATATTTGCATAAGTAATAACTGCATACATCATGATCGGGTTGTACCCTGTTCTTCCCTTGTCCGAACAATTGGCTAACAGTCCGGAAAAATCTAAATCCTCCATAACTTTTTTTAGGGTATAGACTGGATCGTCATTGGGTAAACTCAATTCATATAAGCTAAAGTTGATTTTCTGTTGACCTATTTCAAAAAAGTCGTTATAATAATTAACTGTGAGCATAGTTACATTATAACATGTAACGGAGAAAGATGGTTGTCGTTAGCCATCTTTTTTTATGTAAAAATTTAGGGAGGAGTGACTCATCATGAGTTACTCCTCCCTCTTTTATGGCTGTCATTTCCCGACAGCCCCCATATCTTCAGTATTTAGTTTTGCTCAATAGGAAAACGTAAGTTATTAAATTTCCTTTGCTTTTGCGTAGCGTTCTTTTCCCCACCAATTAGGCATCAATTATATTAAGAGCTGCCACCCTTTCTGCACATAGATTCAGTACTCCACTACAACTCTAAATGCAAAGTTCAACAAAGATTTCTCCATTCTCTGCTTCCGGAGCACATACCACATGGTAAGCATATACAAAGGGAGAAGTGTCTTCGGAATGATACTGCTCCTTTGCCTTTTCATACATTTTTTTCCAAAGCCCCTTCTGTTGCAGCAGTGTTGCCCTTTTTTCATCATACATATATAAAACCTGTACTTTGCTTTCCGCAATGCAAACCGGTATTTACACATTATTTTTCAACCATGTTTGTAGTTCATCAAAACTGTAATCGCCTTTTAATGCTATTCCATCTTTAATTATTGAATTTTTACATTCCTTTTTATAATCTTCAATCATTCTCCCAAAACCGCCTCCACCATGCGTACAAAACGGAATGATTGTCTTTCCGCTCAGATCAACCTTTCTTAAAAACGATAACACGGGTGGGGCAAAAGTCTTGAGCCAATTTGGAGAACCGATAAAAATCACTTCAACATTTTCAATATCTTCCACTCCTTGAATAAGAGTAGGACAGTATCCTTTTTCTATTTCTTCTCTTACTTCTTTTACAGCTGTATTATATGAAAATGAATAGGGCTTTTGTGGCTTCAGTTCTCTCAAATCTCCATCAGTAATCAAGGCAATATCTTCCGCTAATCTTCTTGTTATTCCCGAGTATGAATAATATACAATTAAATGATGCAAGAAATCACCTCCCTTTTTATAATTATATAATTTAAATCAAGCTTTTGTTATTGGAATCCAAAGTTCCATTTTGTAATCTTTGCTATACATATCACCCTTGTAATAATATTCAAAGTCAGGGCTTCCTGAATGTATATAACCATGTTCTGGAAAGAATACTTCCATAACATATTTCCATCCTTTATGTATACAATCAGGAACTTCTCCATTAAGCTCCACAATGGCGTACTCTGCTTCATTAACTTCCAAAACATATAGCCCCATGTTTTTTGCCCTATCTACATCTGTAATAATGTAGCCTGCAATATAATTGATAGTACCGGGACTTTCTACATCATAACAAACACCTACAGTTTGTCCTCTTCCCAGACTTGCAAGCTCATCATGGCTATATTTTTCGTATAGCTTATCCCAGACACTCGAACATAATGATGAATTAATGTTTTGTTCATTTACACCTGCGACTATAAATGCTTTTTTCTTTTGAATTGTAATATTCATGCTTCTTCCTCCTTTTACACTTAGTGCCAACTGCACTCGTGAAACTAATTTAAACGGTTTTCCATTTCTTACCTCGGAAGGAGTAAATCCATGAAAATTCTTGAATGCAGTCCCAAATGAATCAGATGATTCATATCCGAATTTGAATGCAATATCAATTATCTTTTTATCCGTATCTCTTAATATAATCGCAGCTTCCGTCAGTCTTCTACTCCTTAAATATTCTGAGAGTGTTGTTTCCGTTAGAATAGAAAACAAACGACTGAACATAGAGTAAGAATATCCCGATAACATATTTACTTTCTTTTCATCAATTCCATCATCAAGAACCGTTTCAAGGTAATCAATCGTATTGTTAAACGATTTTATGATATTCACTTCTTTTTTCTCCTATCTCTTGGTTTATCTTAGTATATAGGAATATGCATTTTCCCACCCTACAATATTCGTACAGAATTTATAGATTTAATTCGATTGAATTTTTTGTAAAAGCTTATCCTATATGTTTTCATGAAAGCTCGGATATCCTTATATGTATGTGCCATTGCTCCTGAAACTCTGAGCCCGGTTTATTGGACCAATGACATAAAAGTTCAATATTGTTTTTATTGATAAGGTGTTTTTTCCACTGTAAGATAAATCATCCCAACACATACCCATAAAACTCCCTATGCAGCCTTATCATCTCATCCCTTGCCTTCATCGAATGCCGGTACATAAATTTATCTCCGAAACTGCTTTCAAATAAAAATCTTAGCGCAAAAGCCAATATCTTGACAGGTACTGCTATAAAGACATTAAGTTTCCAAGGTGAAATCTCTCCCAAATCTTTTTTCAAAAAGATATAATTCCTTTTTAATCTTTTTGCGGTTCTATGCATTATATCTTTTTCAAGTCCTACATTTTTTGCACATCTTGCTTCATAATATGCATCTGCAATAGGTATTACCATTGCCAAATGACAAAGTTGCCATTTATGCATATCTCTTGTTTCCTGATAGGGGATTTTTGATTTTTTAAATATTTGGGCAAGATATTTGCTTCTTTTGGTCTTTACACCTGTGATTTCTCCAAATGTTGTTGACTGTATAAATCTTGGAGTAAGTGAAGCATCCAATATATCATCCGTGATGCTGCCCCCTGCTCCCGGAAATGCCGGAATTATCCTGCCCTTACCTGCTATTTTCTCAAGTTCTTTATAGTCAAAGAAGTTGTTTACCATAGTAACTATACATTTACTTTTATTTGTTCTTAGTTCCCTCAATGCTTTTTTTAGCTGATTGTTTCTGACTGTCAGAAAAATAAAATCATAAATATCAGTATATGAAAGCTTTGAACATAGCTTAACTCTCGCCTTTTTGATCCTTTTATTTTCTAAATATAGCAGCCCATTTTCTCTTAGCTTTTCCAATCTGTAACCTCTTGCATAGATACTGACATCATAGCCTGCATTGGAAAATAGTACCGCATATAATGAACCTATTACACCTGCCCCATATATTAATATTCTCATATTGCTTTGACGTCCTCTCCTCCATAAAATATCTGATTCATATGCCATATAATTACTGTTATTCATAGCTCTTTAATTTAAAAATATTTTACCACTAATCTTGCTTGAATAAAATCTAATAAATGGTAAACCAACGTTAGAATGAAATTGTTATAGATCTTGGACTTTCCAAAGGTAATAAGCCGGATATTATTAAAAGATTGCTATATACTTTGTCTTTATCTGTTTACCCTAAACAGTATATAAATATACTGCAAATTGAAATTAATAACATATTTTTATCTACATAAAAAGGGGATGTCGGGAAATAACAGCCGTAAAATGGGTGGCATAACTCAAAATGAATCATACCACCCTAAGTTTTCACACAAAAAAGATGGCTAACGGTAACCATCTTTCTCCGTTACATGTTATAATGTAACTATGCTTACAGTTACTTATTATAACGACTTTTTTTGAAATAGGGCAACAAAAATCAACTTTAGCTTCTATGAATATAAACCGTAGCTTCAAGGATTTAGTCCTAATCGAGAGATAAGAAAGGGGCCTCACACTAATCACTTAGTGCGACAGCCCCTAAAAATTATATTTCTATATATATTTATTACTTTCTCTCAGCTATAGCTGCCTGTGCTGCTGTGTCATATCAGAGGAAAGTTCTGTTTGGGTTACTGTATAATTGTTTGTTCTTCCGTCCACTTGCATCTTTAACTCGTCATCTGGAGTTAAATTCAATTTCCATATAAATCCATCTTGGCATACGATAATTTCCTTTATAAATGCATCAATAACTTCTTCCGGAATATGTCTCGTTGAAAAATTAAAATTCTGTTCTAAGCCATATTTAAGAATTTCAACTTTGTCCATATATATGTCATCTGATAAACCGGTTTCTCCACCTATTATTTCTAACTGCTTTTTCAGATGTTGCTGTTCTTTAAGAATTTGTTCACGCTTTTCGTCGTACCTGTCTTTTTCAATTTCTCCAGCCATTCGCATGTCTAAAAGATTGTTATACTTTCGATTCCATAGTTCCATTTTATCTTCTAAATCACGCTTACGATCTAACACCTCGTTATCATGTTCGTTTTCATAGCAATTGTCCAGCATTTCGTTCGCAATTGCAAGGACTCCTTCTCTATCATTCCAAAATTTTTGAAATATTATATCAGCCATAACTTCTAATTTCCATCTTGGAACCATTTTAGTTACACAAATCCCTTCAGTACTAAGTCCTTTTCTCTCACGAGTTTTAAATGATCCTGTCCTTATCTGGCTATAACATTGGTATGCATATTGAGGTCCTTCGGACGATTTGTGCCATGTAACACGATTGTAGGAACTACCACATTCACATTTCATTTTACGACACCAAACATCTTTGGAGATTTTTTTTCCTCTACAGCCTTTATTATGCACATACTCTGACTTGCTACTAAGTATTTGCTGAACTTTTTCAAACTGTTCTTTTGTAACAATTGGGGTATGTCTACCTTCAACAATGACTTTATCAACCTCACCAAAATTATTTATTTTTTTCTGTTCTAAAAAATCCGGAACAAATTGCTTACGATAAACTATTGTACCACAATAAAAGGAGTTCCTTAATATTCTGCTGATATTCCCAGGTTGCCATTTTGTAAGTCCTGTAGCTGTTAAATGTCCTTCTTTTTCCAGTACAAATTGAATTTTTCTAACACCATTTCCATCTAAGTATAAATCAAAAATTCTACGCACCGTTCTTGCTTGCAATTCATTAACCACATACTCTTTACCAATTCTGTCATACCCTAGTATATTACCGTTTCCATATAGAACACCATTTTTAAATGAAATCATTTGTCCTGCTTTTACTCTGACGGATGTTTTCTTACTTTCATTTTGTGCAAGTGTCGCCATAATTGTCAGTCTTAATTCACCATCTTCATCATTCATTGTCCATATGTTATCTTCTGTAAAATATACTTCTACACCTTCTCGCCTTAATATACGAGTTTGCTGTAGTGTATCAACTGTATTTCTTGCAAACCTAGATACCTCTCTTGTTACAATAAGATCAAATTTATTTTTTGATGCATCTTGCATCATTCTCATAAAATTTTTTCTCTTTTTAACAGAAGTACCTGTTATTCCTTCATCTATATAGCGATCATATAGTTCCCACTCAGGATGTTTTTCAAATAAATCATCATAATACTGAATTTGATTACCCAATGCAGAAATTTGAGCCTCATGCTCAGTCGATACTCTCGCATATATAGCCACTACTCTTTTCTTTACCATCATTTCATCTTTTTTGTACTCCTCGTTTTGTTATTTTATATTAACATAATTTACTCTCTTTGGCAATCAATACCTTTCCATACTTTTGTAAGATTTTTCGATAAACCTTTTCTGATATTTCTCTTTTTCTGTATAAATATCTCATCAATGCTAAAGCTATAATTGTATTAATCTGTAATTTTGTTATATCGCTTTTCATAAATCTCCTTGTATTTATATTATAAGTATGTTTACCCTGATTTTTAAAATTCAAATGTCTTTAAGTTTTCTGACATTAACAGGTGTCTTGGCAGACAACATAGGAATTTCACCTCCGCCTCTTTTCAAGATGAGCCGGCTTTCACTAAAGAAGTATCATTATCCCCATTTACATCATCGCAAATAGGCTGCCACGCCTATTTTTTGTCTTACAAATTTGTCGCTCACTTTCTTCTATCCTTTATATTTGCAAATATGTGTTTAAACCGAGGTTACCGGAGGGTACATGGTTATCCCCTCAAATCCTAATCTTCTCAGCAGAAAGGTCTTAGCGTTTGTTGACAGATGCTCCATAAATGGTTAATGTCCTGTTTTGGTCTATTTAGCTTTCAAGGTACAAGATTCTTATATTTTCAAAAATATATTCAATTTTCCAAAGGTAAAATTTCCCCCTCTATATATAAACCTTACGTTCAGATGCTTTTGTTTCCACTTTTTTTATTTTTTTTTTAAATATAGGGAACAAACTGCAAATCCGGTCTGTTCCCTACTCATTAGTCGCTATTTAAGCATCTCTCTTAGCTTTTTTAAAATCTTATTTCTAAAGCTAAAAATCTTCTTAGAAGATACCTGTTGCTCTTTTGCTAAATCACGGATGGTCATTTTTTTAAAATACAAAGAATCTATTACCTTTAGCTCTTCATCATTTAGCTTTCGCAGTGCCTGATATAGATCCTTGATTCTCATTTTAGTTTCAATGATTTTTTCAATATCCACATCTTCATCTACAACAGAATTCAAATCAATCTTGTAATCCTCATACCCGTAAACCTTATGTTTTTTATCTGATTTATTTAAATAAGCCTCATGATTGACTTGCTTCTTATATGCTTTATATATTTCATCGGATACATATATCTTTTCACCTTTTACATAGATATATTTTCTATCATCTGTCATTTGTGAAATCCTCCTTTTTATCCAAAATTTCAAATCCGATTTTTTGAACAAAAAAAGGAGGACTCCTGCATTTTGGCATGCGAAATCCTCTATGAAATATAAAATATGGTTTAGATATATGTAATTTAAACACCGGAATAAAACTTATAACAGCAAACTTCTTCTATCCTTAAATTAGACATATCCGATTTCCTTTTAGTGCTAAAATGTCCTAATATCAAAATAGTTCCATCAATATTTATCTATCCAAGCCCTATAATATAATTATACAATATTTAATTGATTTATGTGAATAGTCCCCGAAGATAGATCTAACTGTCCGGCTTATTTTCCCATTAAGCACGAAGTGAATTTCTCTTTATTTTTCCTTTGACTTATCTCCTTCTCATAACTTAACTTCACAGCACGCAACACTAATTTACAGTACCTATGAGACTTATGCATGACTGTCTTTTAATTTATGGAAGAGGATTGCCCCATTAGAGTTCACCTCCTTCAGTTCTTAGACAAATATATCCCATTTCACCTATATACCATCTAAACACATAAAAAATTTGAATATCTAAAAATCTTAATAAACAAAAACACCTAGAAAGTCCCCATACTTTCCAAGTGCTTTTCTAAACTTTGGTTCTTTGTCAAATGTTGGGGTGGGTTGATTTTTTCAACCCACTCTTTTTGTGATTTTTCATAGTTTTATATTACTAATATAAGGGATTTGCTATACATATAGTGATCTGATATTTTTTTGCACAACAAATAAACCTCGTCCCCAGTTCTTTTTAAGCCATTGCCATTAAAATTCTATTCCTAAAGTATTTAAAGTTTCGTACGCCATAAGATATTCTTTTAAGTACTTTTATCTTATTATTAAAGCCTTCTGTTGGTCAATTTGAGATATGTCTGTATTTAAGACCATTTAAGATATACGAATAGTTGTTTCTGAATGCTGTTATTGCCGCTTTAAATTCTTTAATACCGGAACTTTCTACCTCAAGTAGCCATTCTCTTAATAATTGTCTTTGCTTAGAATAAGAGTTCTCTTCAAGTATATTAACAAATAACTCTTTAATAAAATGTGCCTTTCGTAGATCTTCTGAGTATTCTAACATTAATTCAAGGGCAGATTTGCTATCATTAGGTAGTTTTGATTTTCTCTTAGTAATTAAGCTCTTACTACGTTTGTAATACTTCCTAAGGGGAGCAGCCATGTTCTTTTGAATTCTCTTTCTAACGTTTTCAAGAGCCCAGTATACTTGCCTTATGAAGTAATATCTATCAATAACGATCTTAGCATTAGGAAAATACACCTTAGCCATATCTATGAACGTTTTATTCATATCACAAGAGAAATATTTAACTTTCATGCGTCTAGACTTATTAAGTGATTTAAAATATTCAACCAGACAAGTACTTTTTCTTGATTTTTAGCCTTGATTATTTACAGATATCTTGAAAAATTTTTATACCACAAGTATACATGTGAAGAGATTCTAAAGACCTTAAAGGATTTTAATTTTGCATATGTGAAAGAGCAAGGTTTTATACCGTTATATAAAAGAACGGAGCTTACAGATAAGCTACATGAGATTTGTCATTTTAATACAGATTTTGAATTTATAACAAAGAGTCAAATGAGAACAATTAAAAAACAAAGTAAGGGAAAATAAAATACTATTTTTTTAGTTTCAAAACGAAATGTAAATACCCTCCAAAGCCAAACATGGGGTTTGAAGGGTGTTTTATATTTCAAAACTGTCAAAGACGGGATTATTTATAACAGAATATAAGGTATTATATTATAAGGCGCTTACACATCTACAAAAAATTATGCATTCATTTTAAACCCCCATTTTTCCGACATCATTTTTGCATTTACAAGATTTCTATAAAGTCCGCCTTTGTTCATTAACTCATCATGCGTGCCTCTTTGTTCAATTTTCCCTTTATTTAAAACCAATATCTGCTCTGCATTTCTAATTGTCTTTAATCTATGGGCAATCATAATAACTGTTTTATTTTCTGTCAGGCTCTCAATAGCAAGTCTTAGTTTATCTTCATTTTCAGGATCAATATTTGCTGTAGCTTCATCAAAAATTATAATAGGTGCATTTTTCAATATTGCTCTTGCAATAGATATTCTCTGTTTTTCTCCGCCTGAGAGACTTGCACCGCCTTCACCTACAATTGTTTTGTATCCATTTGGAAGTTTACTAATAAACTCATGACACTGTGCTTTCTTTGATGCAGCAATTACAGCTTCTAAATTCACATCTGGTTGTCCAAACTTAATATTATTTTCTATAGTATCTTCAAATAAATACACTTTTTGAAACACCATTGAAATATTTGACATTAAATCATTGATTGTGTAATTTTTAATACTTTTATTGCCAATTAGAATTTGACCTTCATCAACATCCCAAAATCTTGCAATCAAATTACAAATGCTAGTTTTTCCTGAACCACTAGGTCCGACTATGGCTGTCATTTCCTTTTCTTTAATCAAACAGTTAATGTCCTCTAATACTTTTTTACCATCATAAGAAAAATTGACATGCTTAATCTCAATATTATGATTTAACATAATAGAGCTAACATCTGCCTCATTCATATTTGGCATTTGAGTAACATATTCATATGAATCAATGGCATTTTCTGCAATTCGCAAAATAGCCATATTAGACCCTGCTCCAATTAATCCATCAAATATCGTAAAACTTGCTATCATTAGCATCACTGCATCTGTAATTATCAAATTACCAGAAATATTAAATCTAATACTTACAAATAGCATTGCAACTATTGTTAAACCTATTACAATTCTTTGAACCACAGTATAAGGAATAATCATCTTCTCAAGTGCCAATGTAGTCTTATAGCTATTATCTATTGCATCATTTAAATTTTCATTATTTTCTCCTCCTAAGTTATATGATTTGATAACTTGCATTCCTTGAATAGTAGATAGTACATTCTTAGTTAAACATGTTTGAATATTAGCCATATCCGCAGCATTTTTTCTTGAACGTTTTTCCATTAAAGACGTAACCATCAAAAAAACTGTCATACCTACTAATGCTGTTAGACCTATGTGGATATTAATTAGAAATATAACTAAAACAAACACACAAGTATTTAAAAAGCCGCCTAGAACATTGACAAGCAATACTGGAATCCAAGATTCAATTTGAGTGAGGTTTGTGGTTGCTAAACTAGTCAGTTTACCTAAACTAAAACTATTAAAAAATCCCATAGGAACTTTTTTTATTTTTTCACCCAATTCAATTCTTTTATCAGCTGCCATAAAATAGCCTGCATGAGTTTGTTTCATTTGAGAAATGTTTTGTGTTACAATTTTTCCCAATAAACTAATCATTAATATCACAAATGCTATGATAATATTTTTTGTTGAAATCTGGCTAATAAACAAGTATTCTAACATATAATAAATTGCCACAAATTGAAAAGAGTTAAATATAGCATGAAAAAATGCTGCAATTATAGACTTTTTTAAATTACCTTTTTCCTCCCCGGAGAAAAGCCAAATTTTTCTAAATACATTTATCATGCTCTCCCCTCCTTATTTGATGCTTTCCACATAGATTGATACATTTCAGAGTTCATAAGTAGTTCTTCATGGGTTCCACTATCTTCGATTCTTCCTTTATTAACAATAAATATTTTATCAACATCTTTAATAGTATTCAGTCTGTGAGCAATAATAATTAATGTCTTTCCTTTTACCAATTTTGAAATCGCTCTCTGAATAATAACTTCATTCTCAGGATCTATATATGATGTTGCCTCATCTAAAATAATGATAGGCGAATCTTTAAGCATGGCTCTAGCAATAGATATTCTCTGTTTTTCTCCGCCTGATAAATGTCCGCCACCTTCCCCAATAACAGTATCATATCCATTTGGAAGGTCTTTTATAAATTCATCACATCCTGCCTTAATTGCAATTTGCTCAACCTCACTATCTGTTGCATTGGGGTTTGCAATCCTAATATTGTCTTTTATAGAAAGATCAAAAAGAAAATTATCTTGTGATACATAGGATATTAACTGAGAAAGTTGGCTTAATGGGATTGTATTTATATTTATGTCCCCAATTTTAATACAACCACTTTCAACATTCCAAAATCCAGCTAAAAGCTTTGCTATGGTTGATTTTCCACTTCCGGATTCTCCCACTAGAGCATTGACTGTTCCTTCTTCAAATTTTAAATCCAAATGATTGATTATTTTCTTATCTTCGTCATATGAAAAGTTTACATCTTTGTATTCAATATCATAATGCTCAATTTTTTGATTGCTTATGCCTTGTTTTAAGGATTTTGAATTTAATACCTTTTCCACTTCACCTGATATAGTACTAATTCTAGCTAAATCATCTGTATAGTTTAGAGCTTTAAGCAAATTAGAAACTGTAGCAAAAGACAATACAACGATACTTATAAGTGTATCAATTTCTATACTTCCATTTTTATAAAAAATCATTCCAAACGGTATGACCGTTAATATTCCCATTGGTGACAGAAGTCTACCAACAGAAATTCTATTCATACATCTGCCCATCCAATCATAATAAAACTGTGCATTATCTCTAACAACATCACTATATTTTTTATAGGAAGATGTGCCTTGATTAAATGCTTTAATAACTTCTATCCCTCCGATATACTCTACCAAAGCATTGTTCATTTTTTGTCCTAACAAAACAGATTCTTTATAGCTTTTCATGTACTCTTTATTCATTACAGACTTCATGACGCCCATTCCAATAATAAATGGTAGTAGCGACAATATACCTAGACGCCAATCCAATATAAGCATATATACAATAAGCAACATTGGTCCGATTATATTTGCTGTCATTTCAGGTAATATATGAGATAATGTAGTTTCCATACTGTCAACTTTATCCACAATAATGTCTTTAAAGGTACCAGAGCTAACGCTTGTAATATCCCCTAAAGGCATTTCAAATAATTTCTCTGAAATTTCCTTTCTGATCTCTCTTAATGACCGAAAAGTCGCAGTATGAGAAATAGTTGTTGATATACCTGCCGATATTTCTTTTATTAAAAATAACCCAACTATTATCAATAATTGCTTCAAATAGAAGCTCCAATCTGAATTATTGCTAATTAACTCAGCAATAATTCTTGCAAGAAATATATACGATATTAGACTGGCTAATACACCTAAAATTGCGAACAGTATAGAAAAGGAAAATTGGCTTAAATTTATTCTTACATATTTTTTAATTATGCTCATATTATATTCCTCCCCTCTTTTACTTGCTCTCCTTCTTCTAAGTAAATAAATTTATTGCTAGTTGCTTCAGCTAAAAGCAAATCATGTGTAATAATGATGACTATTTTCCCTTTCTCAGCAAGGAGTTTTACCCACCTTATAATTGCACACAGCCCATCTCCATCCATTCCACTTGTCGGTTCATCTAATATATAAATATCAGCCTCTGAACAATAGGCAGCTGCCAATGTAACTCTCTGTTTTTCTCCACCTGACAAAGAAGCTGGATGCCTATCTTTTAGTTCCATTAACTTAAAAGTATTTAAACTTTCTATCAGTTTTTCTTTTACTTTTTCTGTTACTTTCTTACCAAATGCTATTTCACCTGAAACAGAATCTGAATACAATTGATAATCTGCATCTTGCATAACAAAATAACAAAATTTATTTCTTAAATTGCAATTTGATATCTTCCCTTTATATTTTATCGTTCCTGTTTTTTCCCTAAGAAGTCCGCTGATAACTCTACATAATGTAGTTTTTCCTGCACCATTATTACCTAACAGCGAAACAACTTCTCCTTTATATAATTTTAAATTTATGTTATCAATTCCTGAATTTGTCTTTTTATAGCGAAATGAAAGCGATCGAATGTCTAAAAGCGGCTCCTTATCATTTTCGATATCATTATTTGCTTTTTTTTCTACTGTTTTAGGTCTTAATCCAAGACTTAATAATTTTTCATCGCTAAGATTTTCAAATTCTTTTCTTGTCCAAATTTCATCTAACTTGCCTTTATTTATATATAAAAACCTATCCGCTACTTCCTTGAATGAGTCAAGCCTATGCTCACTTATGACAACAGATATTCCTTTGTCTTTAATTTTTTTTATTATTTCTATCAATACTTTAGACCCTTGAATGTCTAAATTAGATGTTGGTTCATCCAATATCAAAACTTTTGGTTGCAATATCAAAGAAGATGCAATTGCAACTTTTTGCTTTTGACCGCTAGATAGTTCATCAATATTTCTTGAAAGCAGATCTCTAATTCCAATAAATTCCGAAACTTCATAGAGCATTTCCTTTATTTTATTCGGTGAAGCTCCAATGTTTTCCGCTGCGAAACAAATCTCATCTTGAACTGTATTCATAAAAAATTGACTTCTTGGGTCTTGGAAAACAACACCAAATAACTTTGCACGCTCTTCTGATTCCAATCCAGCAGGAACTAGTTTATCCACTTCAACTTTTCCTTGTAAAATTCCCTCATAAAAAACAGGAGCTAAGCCACTCACTGTACGTAAAATCGTACTCTTTCCTGAACCCGACTTCCCACAAAGAATGGTACATTCTCCCGGTTTTATCAAAAAACTAATATCCTTTATGGATGAATCACCTTCCTTATAAGAAAAATATACTTTTTGAAATTCTATCATCACTATACCTACGCTCCAAAATATATTAATCCTATTACAGTTCCATACACTATAACTGCAAATACATCTTTTAGACCAAATCTCACATCATATATACATGTTCTATTCTTATCTGCATTTAAGCCTCTTAGCTCCGCCGTGGCACCAAGTTCATCTGATAATTTTATGCATCTAATTATAAGCGGAATTATAAAACATTCGTATGCCAAGAATGGATGTTTAACATAGTCTTGCCAGCCACTAAATATACCTCTAGCTTTCATGCCATTTCTAATAGCTACACTTTCTTTGCTCAAAACCGGAAAAAATCTTATCATAATACAAATCATCACTATGATAGGTTTAGGAATTTTTAATTTCTGCAAACTCGACATAAGTTCACTAGAATTACCCGAAACTATACATGTAACTACCATTATAATAGGAATACTTCGAGCTAGCATATTTAAAACAATATACATCAAGGCTATCTTACCCGCAAACAAACACGCCAATAGAATCATCATTATATATGTAATTGCGAATTTGATAGCCTTTTTATATTCTCTTATATATATTAAAAGAAGTGCGTTTAATACAACACTTAAATGTATTTGATTGTTTTTATAAAACAAAAACCAAAATACTGTTGATACTGCTAATAAGATAATATATGTTCTATTATCTAATTTTCTCATCTACACCAACTTTGCCTTTTCTATATGTTTTTTCATAAGCTTTTGTCCTACAATAAATCCTATAGCAGACAACACAATTGTTATCACTACAATCAATAAAAGCATGTCCCAAGAACCATAAAATCTAACCAATGTCTTTATGCCCTCTTCTGTATAACTATCTTTTAGGCTATTTAAATATTGTTCTTTAAAGAAAAACATAGGAATTGCACTACCAAGAGCATACAACGCCCAATATACCGAGTATGCGATACCATTTCTCTTTGGATTTCTATAAATGTCTTCTCCCATCATAATAATTTCGCATACAATACCTATTACAATCATTACCGGAAGAAACCATGGAGAACCCATTACAGTTATAAACAATCCACCAAAAATTCCAGTAATTAAATACGTTCCTCTTTTTGCAACCTTATTTGACATTACCACAAAAATAGGTGCGCATAGTAATCCCATAATTCCTACATAAAATAAGTAATCAAATGCAGGTGTTGTCAACATCATTGTGCATATTTTTGTAACAAGCATTATTACAATCATCGCTATGTTAAATATAGATAACGTAATAACATCTTTCATTTTTAACTTATCATTTATCATATTCATATCTTTTCTCCTTTTACATTTATTCTTCTATACTCTTTTTAGCAATTTCTTCAGCATGAATCTCTGTAGTATCAAAAACAGGTATATTAGTATCCTTTTGTTTTACTAATAAGCCTATCTCTGTACACCCCAAAATAACTCCCATATCATATGTACAATACTTATTTATTATTTTCAGATAAATATCTCTAGATGATTCTTTAATTATACCTCTACAAAGTTCTTTAAAAATTATATCGTGCACAATTTGTCTGTCTTCAATCTCAGGAATTATTATTTCTATATTATTTTCTAGATACTTTTCAATATTGAAACTTTCTTCCATTGTGAATCTCGTTCCCAATAGTAATGCTTTGGCAATACCTTTAGAATGCATTCTCTTTGATGTTGCATCTACGATATGAAAAATTGGAACATCAACACATTTTTTAATTTCTGGAATGCATTTATGCATTGTATTAGAACAAATAGCTATCATATCAACTCCAGCATCTTCTAATTGTTTTGCCGCATTAGACAATAAACGATTCGATATATCCCAATTCCCCTTCAAAATAGTAGATTCAATTTCATGAAAATTAATACTATGCAATATGCAGTCCACAGAATAATATCCACCTTTTTTTTCAGCAATGGTTTCATTTATTATTTTATAATATGGTAATGTACTTTCCCAACTTAAACCACCTATTAAACCGATTTTCTTCATACTAATCACCCCTATCTATTTATTTTGAATATATTGCAAAACATCTTACAGGAAATCCTGTTCCACCTTCTTGCTTCGGAAAAATACAAAAAATTGCACTTCCTCTAGCGGGAACCTTATCTAAATTTGCCAGTAATTCAATTTGATATATATCATTTTTCAAAACACAAACTTCCGCTTTAAATGGATATTGTTCTTTCTTTTGTGGCGGATCTGTGTCAAAAGTTTCATGCCCAATTCCTAATATTTTACGTTCTTTAATCAAAAACTCAACTGCTTTTATATCCCAACCAGGATAATGAGATTCACCATTTATATCCATATTAAGAAACTTTTCTTGATCTGGCCAGTTTTTATACCAGTCGCTCCTCATTGCCACAAATGAACCTTCTGGAATCTTACCATAATTAATTTCGTAATTATTAATATCTTCTACTTTCAAGGCATAATCAGGATTCTCAAGTACTTTTTGAGAACAATCTATCACACAAAGTGGTAAAACGCACTCCTTTAAATCTATTTTATCTAATGTCCTTCCACTTTCACTTGCATGGGCAGGAGCATCAATATGCGTTCCATACTGTCCTGGAAAAGTATATAAATGTGTTTTAACCGGATATTTATCAAAATCTAGAATGATTTTTTTCGATAACTGATTAAATCCTGGCCACCTTGGTGTCAGTTCACCAAATGAGTGAGTTAAATCAATCCATTCATTCTTTTTTAATTCTGCAATAATGTTTTCAATTTTCATCGCATTCACCTCTCAATATTTAAATTTACATTTCCTTTAATAGATCTATAATTTTTTTCGATAAAACTGCAGCATTATCTACATTTTCAGCACATGTAACATGATCACCAGGTATTTTAGAGACATTAACTTCTCCTAAACACAGTTTTTCCCAAAAATCTATTGTAAGCAAATCCTCGTCAGGTATAAAACTACTACTAGTATCAGCTAACAAGAAATTAATATCTCCCACATAGTAATTTGGCACGTATGTTGCTGCTTTTAAGCTATGTTTAAATGATTTGTATAATTCTAAATGCATTTCTATAGGTTGGGCGTTTCCAATAACCTCTTTTACTTTTTCAGAATAGAATTCAAATCTTTTCATTGTGCCTAAATCTTCTAATTTAGATAAAGCTTCTGATAACTTCGAATACTTTTTTTCTAAATATTTATAAGACATTTTAGGTATATGTTTATTAAATTTATTATATAAACTATACATAGCTTCAAATAATTCTTTACCTGATATTCCTTCAAATCCGAGGTTATCAAAATTTATTCCCAAACTCGGCAAAAATAATATTTCTGTCAATATATCATCGTCCAACTTATATTTCATGGGATGACTATCTATTAATACAATGGAACAAACTATATCTTCATGTTGCTTCAATTTTTTTGCTATTTCTACTGCAATTAAACCACTTATACAATAACCAATAATTTGAATCTTCTTTTTGCCTAGTTTTTCTATTTTTGGGGAGTATTCTTCAGCTAAACGTGAAATCAACTTTTCACTGTCTATTGAACAATATTTTTCACTATTTTTTATAGTGAATCCAACTATACTTGACATATTTTCCTTCTTCATATCCTCTAACACATATCTATAACAGTTTAATGTTCCAAAACCAGCATGCAAAAAAACTTGCAAATATTCATTATCTTTGTCTAAAATATAGTTCATCTGCCCAATGGAGTCATCCTCTTCAAAGCTCTGAATATTATCTTTTATGTTGAAAATTTTATATTTTTCAATAAACGACCTAAGAT
This sequence comes from Lachnoanaerobaculum gingivalis, assembly GCF_003862475.1. Lineage (GTDB taxonomy): Bacteria > Bacillota > Clostridia > Lachnospirales > Lachnospiraceae > Lachnoanaerobaculum > Lachnoanaerobaculum gingivalis. The sequence continues at coordinate 414,202 of NZ_RRCO01000001.1, forward strand.
TATATATTTCAGGCTTATTTATTAATTCTCTCAATAACTTATCAAATTCAATATATTCATAGATCCCTAAGTCGTTAATATAGTCTCTTATATTACTAGCAATTTGTGCTATTATTAAAGAATCCGCACCTAAATTATATAAATTATCATTTGCAGTTATCTGTTTAGTTTTTAGATTTGATTTGCAAATCTCAACTAAAGCATTTGTTATCTTATCATCAATAAAACTTTTATCTTTTCCTTGTATTTCTTTTTCTAATATAGATAAATCCTTTTTTAGGGATTTATAATCTACTTTTCCATTACTTGTCAAAGGCATTTTAGCTTTTATAATTATAATCTTAGGAATCATGTATTCTGGTAAATATTGTCTTAAATATTCTTTTATTTCAAATTCACAAATTTCTTCAAATTTATCACTAACGATTAAACAAGATAAAACCCCATTATCATTCAATAATGCTACAGAAGATTTCACTAAATCAAATTTATTTAATACAACCTCTATTTCCCCAAGCTCAACACGAAATCCATTTATTTTAACCTGCCTATCTTTTCTACCTAAAAATTCAATTTCTCCTGAAGTTAAAATTTTAGCAATATCTCCAGTTTTATAAAGTCTCATCCCATTAACATAAATAAAAGAAGCAGAAGTTAATTCTTCATTATTTATATATCCTTTAGCTAAACCATCTCCTCCTATATATAGATCTCCTTCTACATTAACCGGACAATGTTCACCTCTATAATCCAATACATACATACTTTGATTAGATAATGTGACCCCGTATGGAATACTTCTTTCATATATATCATTTTCTTTGCATATATGATAATTGGACCATATAGAAGCTTCTGTAGCTCCACCCATAGCAACTATCGTGCTTTCATTTGAAATTTTTCTTATTTTATCTGGCAAATCTGTCGGTATCCAATCTCCCGAAAGAAGTATCTTTCTCAAATTCACCTTTTCTTCATTTTCGAGCATATAATTTACAAATAGTTGCATTATTGCTGGCACTGTGTTCCAAACAGAAACCTTGTTTTTCTTTATCAAATCACACCAGTATTCTGGATCTATTGAGTCACTATTAGGAATAATTAAAGTTGCGCCTAAACTCAAACTAGAAAAAATATCATATACAGATAAATCAAAACTTAGCTTTGAAATACCAATAAAAACATCATTTTCTGATATACTGAATTTATTATTTATATCCATTATAGTGTTCATGGCTGCTCTATGGCTAACTTCTACTCCTTTAGGTAACCCTGTTGATCCAGAAGTAAAAATTACATAAGCAGTATCGTCTAAATCATTTTCATCTATCATATTTTGATCTTCATCATGATTAATATCAGAATCTTCAAAAATACAAGCAAGGTTATAATTCTTCACATTAGTAACATTATCACTAATATTCATATTGAGAATAAAATCAACATCTGCCTGCCTTGCCATCTCTTCTTTTCTTTTGTCTGGCAAATCAATTTCAATTGGAACATATGAAGAACCACTTAATAACACTCCAACAACTGTTGCAATTTGAAAAACAGACTTTTTCATACATATTCCAATATTAGGTTTCCTTTTTGTCTTATTGTTCCCAACAAACTTTTTTATTTTATACGCATAAGATAACAACTTACTATATGTTAAAGTATTATTATCATCTACCAATGCTATTTTATCCATATTTTTTAAACAACTATCGTAAATAGCTCTATCAATTCTTTTTAATTCTAACTTTTCATTCACCTCATTTATAGAATTAATTACATTTATATGCCACTCAGGCAAACTGACGAACACATCTCTATCCCATGTTTCATCTTCTGATAACAAATGTAAATATCTTAAAAAGGAATCTTTAATATCATCAACAATCCTATTATCGAAAATGCCATTTCTTACATCAAAGAATACTCTTAAACAATCTTTATCATCCATACACTGACAATCAATAAACACCTGTGGAGTTTGACTTCTAATCTTATCATTCATTCTACCAACATAGTTGTAATTCAAATCTTTGGAAAATCCAATTCCACTGGTAAAAACATATGGCATAATTATATTATTTGTATTTCTACTACTCGATATCGCTCTAATTACTTCTATGCCAGAAAATGCACTATGCTCTAAATTTTCTATCAATGTTTCTTGTAATTCTTTTGCATAATTAAAAAAAGTCAGTCCATAGTCGTCCTTGCAGTCCAGTAAAGTAATCCCCGTAAAATCGCCTACTACTTTGTCAATATCGTATTTACTATACTCTCTATTCAACATAGTTAAGTTAAGTGTAAAATCTTTGTTGTTACTCCATTTTCTAAGGATTAATGAGTATACAGATAAGAGAACTGTAGTGGTAGTTACCCCTCTTGATTTAGCTATAGCTACAATTTTATGCCATACCTTGTTATTCAATGAAAATGAGTAGTGAGTAAAACCTAACTTTTCTGTGTTGCTGTTTAAATTGACTGGTAATTGTGGTGCATCTTGAAGATTTGGAATTTTATTAATCCAATATTCTTTGTCTCTAAAATATTTAAAACTTTTTTTCATCATAGAAGAGCTAAGTACATGATCTTTAAATTTCATATTTATCTCTTCTAGTGTATTATTGTGAAAATATATTTGCTCAAATTCAAAGATTAATCTCCAAATACTTCTCCAATCAGCAATCATTAAATCAAATGACAAGAATAAAATACTCTTGCACTTCATGTTAATAATTCCTATATCAAACAATGGGGCACTTTTTAAATCATAGTTTTTTTGATAATATTGTTCTCTTATATTGTCAACATTGTTTTCATCAACTTCATACTCTTGAATAATGTCGTATGGTATATATTTTGCGATAATTTGTTTATGATTTTTTCCGATATACATTCTAAGCATTTCGTGTCTTTTAAATAATGTATCCCAAGTTTTTCTAACCTTATCTAAATTTAACACGGAATCATACTCTATCTCCATATATAAATGACAACTTACTCCACCGTATTGAAAAACTTCTTCTCTACCTAACATATATGCCTGCTGTACATCTGTCAAATCAAAACAGTCATTGTCATCATCTCTTTTTAAAATCACTTTCTTTAAATTAAAATTATAATCTGAGCATGATAAAAAATCTATGATATCATTTTTGTTATCTTTCAAATATATCATATCATTATCATTTAATGCATCGGAACTAGTTTTATAATTTAATTTACCTTCATGAACAAATAATTCTATGTCAGATGCTCTTAGCTCTTTTATTTTCTCATACATCTGTTCCAATTCATTATTTTTCATATTAAATCACCTCCGCAGGAACGAATTTCACATCACAGAAACAACATTCTTTTTCTAGTCCATAAATTTCTATTTCTTTCATTGTTGTAGAATTCCCCTCCTCTATAATCACATTGTTTACGTCTTTCATTAAAATATTCATGTCTCTATACTCACTTTTTTTTGCACAAAGTCTTATATTTTTTATAAATTTTGCACCATTAGGGTGTGTATTTTTTTGAGGTTTTTGTGAAGGTTCATATTTTGAAACAATAAACGGCAAGTTTTCATTATAAGGAACAAAATAACTATAATTAGCTTTAACCCCTTCTTTATTCTTTCTTTTCCAGTGCATAGTTTTAGAAAAATCAATCTTACTTTCTTTCAAATTTTCCTTAATAAGCTCAATATCCACCATAATTTTGTTTTTATAATTTCTTATAATGGTTTTATTTTCATCAGAATCTTCTAGTGCGAAGTCAACAAATTTATTTTTTGTTGAAAACCATTTCCACCAACGCTTAGCCACAACTTTCCCATAAATTATATAAATTACAAAAAGCAATGGCATATATCTTCTTTTTATAGAAAACACTTCCAAAAAAGCATTCTCACCAAACCATATGAAAAAATTATTTTCTTTTCCCTTCATACCTCCCCATTCTATTTTAAATCCCATATTTTCTATTTCCTTAGCAGCGCTATGCAAATCACTCACACTGAAAGATATATGACTAATCTCTAACATATTTACTCCTTTCTTGATATAAATAATTTTTGTTTCAATTTATTCATCACATCATTTTCTTTTGGAAAAGCATCTATAACTTTATATCCAGCGTCATTCAATAAATTTAACCAATCATTTTCTCTAAAAAAAGTAATATTTTCCTTGTATCTATCATCATTAGGAATATTCATTATAAAAAGTTGAGATATTTGCAACTCTAATAAGTCATCCACCGGTTCAGCTATAAGTAATACTCCTCCTTTTTTCATTACTTTATTAATATAACTCAAGGTTTTCTTAGTATTTATTGCATTATTTATAGCACCAGCTATAATTACTATATCTATACTTTCTTTAGCTATCCCTTGTTCCATTAAATCATGATTCATATCAAGTATTTCATATCTAATATTATCAAAATTTTTTAGCTTTTCTTTTGCTGCATCTAAAAAATAATCAGATACATCCGTGAATACATATTCAGAATATTTTGTTCTTATATTTGATAAAACATTATAAGATGTGGCCCCCGTACCTGCACCTATTTCCAATATATTTGTTTTATAATCAGTAATTCCAGATATATATTGGCTAATTTTGTTGTTTAGATATTTACCCATTAGTGAATTATTATAGAAATTTTCAGCTAACTCAATGTTTCCTTCTGGAAAAAGTAAATATGTAGGGTTTATCTCTTCATTAAATATGTTATATAAATTGACAGCATGCGAATAATAGTATTCCAACATACTATTATCTATTAAAACACCACTCCATTGATCTCTAACGATGTCCCATTGTTTTTCAAAATCAAGTTCATTCAAAAACTCATTAATATAATACATGCTTTCATATGGTTTTATATATTTTTTTCTCTCAAAAATATAAACCCATCTGTTGATAATATATCTATATTTGTAATACCGAACATCTAAATTCTGAATACTAATGTATCTTTCGTTATTGATTATTCCAATCTTTTTAAACAATACTAATACGGACAATACACACGCTATATCCATATTCTCAATCATTTTATCAATATGTTCATTTGTTAATGTTTCTATCATTAAATTAAAATCATTTCCATTCAGTCTATTATTAAAAAGAATATTTCTTACTTGTCTTTCTCGATTAACAACACTAAATGAATTTTCCCTCGGATAACCTATCAGTTTAATTATTTCACTGACTATAATAAGTTGATCTAATTCTTTTTGCATAAAACCTTCAAAATTTTCACCCTTTAATACTATATCTCTAAATGATTTTAATTGTTCTGATATTGCATTTTTCCATTCTCTCCAAATTATATCGGAATAATTATTACCATTTCCAAAAATAATATTATTTTTCTTTATAAGATTTTCACTACTACTATCCCCATATTCAAAATTTTTATTCATATGAAATCTGGAATACCAATATATAGGTCCGCTTGGATCAGTCAAAACAATATCTCCACTTCCAAATCCAACCTTAAAATTATAAAACAAATAAAAATTATTATCAGTGTCTTTGTAATTAAACTCGTTATGAATACGTATATTGCAATATATTCCATCTATATTTACACCAATAGTAACAAAACCACCTGATCTCAACACATTAGAATCAAGTTCATAGTTTCTAACATCTAGCAGATCACATAAAATAGCAACTGTAGGGTGTAGCAATTGATAGCTACATTCTATATTTATATATCTAACATCTTCAATTTTAGAAAATTCTTTTATGAAATCAATATATTCCTTAGTTGAGTCAATATATCTATAAAAATTACTTACAGCAATATATCTTTTATTTTTTATTGCTAATTTAACCATTTCTAAATATTCTTTATAGTGAACAGGTTGTTCTACCATAACATGCATTCCATTTTCAATGAAATTAGAAACTATATTATTTCCATCACCACCTGAGCTTACAAATTTCAATACCACACACGCAATATCTGCATCAGGCACCTTATTATCACAAGAAAACAATGGTATTTTTCTCTTTTTCGCATAATTTTCTGTATACAAACTTTTATTCTTAGATACTATTCCTACTAGTTCAAAATCAGCTTTTAAATCCAGTATAGCTTCAATATACATTTTTCCAAATCTAGTCCCGCATGATATTATTCTCTTTTTTTCCACTATATTTCTCCGATTGTAAAATTTTTACATTTATTAGACTCTATAGCACCTAAAAGTTCTCCGATATTATCGGAATTAAATATGCTCGACATAGAAACATCAACAGAAAATACTTCCTTAATTTTCTTTGTCAATTTCAATGCTATTAGCGAATCTCCTCCCAATCCAAAAAAATTATCATTTAAATACACCTCTTCAATGTTTAAAATATCTTTCAACACTCCCACCAACATTAATTCACTCGGAGTAGACGCTGTTACACCTTTTCTGTTGTAATTAAATTTATCATTTATATAGGTTGAAATCTTATTTCGATCTATTTTTCCATTATTATTAACTGGAAAATAGTCGATCTCAATAAACCTATTTGGAATCATATACTTAGGCAAACTATTTGCCAATTCATATGCTATTTCACTTTCAGAAATATTATTATTTTTATTCCTTAGCACAAAAGATGTTTTTTCATCAAAGCTCTCAAACCTCTTTATTTCTTCAAAACAATAATTTTTGCAAGAAATCTTACTAATTATTTTTGAAAAACTATAAAATAACTCTCGTTCTTTTTTTCTTTCATCACAATATAAATCAAATTTATTTTCAAGAAAACCAACAGAAAAATATATTAATGGATTCGTTTTTGTCGGTTCAACTAAAATAAATAATCCATTCTTTAAGAGTACTTTCCCAATATTAGTAAGCATTAAATCAATATTATTTACTCTGTGTAAAGAATCTAATGCTATAACTAAATCAAACTTCTTTATTCCACACGATAAAGAGAATATAAAATCATTTAAATTCATTTTTTTGTACATAATATTGTTAATTTCTCTGTATTTTATTTTTTCCACAAATTCCATACTCTCATCAATATATGTGTAAGAATCAATATATTTCGCTATTTTATCATCAAAACAAATTCCAGAACTCCCTCTGCCTCCAATCTCCAATATATTAATTTTTCTTGATTTTTCTTTAAAAATTTTTTCTATATTCTCATAAATCGTATTTCTAATTTTTTCTTCTATTATAGAAGCATTAGATAAACCATAATTTATTTTTTTAGGGGTCAACTTAAAGTCATTATTAGCAATTAATTCAACCTTCTCCATTTTACCAGTTATAACGCTTATTACTGATTTGCACGAAGAATTTATATCATCAATAGATATTACTTTTTCTATCTCTATTAAATATCTTCTTTGAATATCGTGTATCGCCATACTTATCTTTTCAAAAAAATCAGATATTTTTTCATTTTCATTTAAAATTTTATATCTATACAATTGCTTTATCCAAATTTCAAGCAAGCAGGCATATTCTTTTTTTATATTTACATTTTTCGCAAATAATTTAATATTAAAATCTTCTATCAATTCTTTTTCAAATTTTAGCATCGCAAATACTTTAAGAATACATAAAATGCCAATATATTCGACAATCTTATTATCTACTTTTCTATCAATAAATATTTCATCTACATTATATTTTTCTATAGTTTTATTAGCTTTAGAACTTTCTTTCAATTTATACGCAACGATAATTTCATTGTCTTTTGCATACACTATAGCATTATCTATATATTCTAAATCATCTACACTAGATTCAATCTCCCCCAACTCTATTCTATAACCTTTTATTTTTATTTGGCTATCTTTTCTACCCATAAATTCAATAGTTCCATCATTCCATGTTCTACCATTATCCCCAGTTCTATACCACCTTATTCCATCTTGCTCAAAATACTTTTTATTCGTTAATTCTTTGTCACCATGATAGCATTTAGCAACACCCACTCCACCAATAAGAAGTTCGCCTTTAACATAATTAGGACAAATTCTACAAAACTCATCCACAACTCTATACACTTGATTTTTTAAAGGTCTACCATACGGAATAGAAATCCAATCTTTCGGTATTTCTCTCGGTACATTCAAATAGTTTGACCAAATAGACGCTTCCGTGGCTCCACCCATAGCGACAACAATAGAATTTATATTTTTACTACTAATATTATAAAATCTTTCCGGTAAATTTATAGCAATCCAATCCCCTGAGAGCATCACAATTCTAAAAGGTAATTTTCTATTTTTACCTTCAGCCATAGTAACAATCATATCAAACAAAATCGGCACAGAGTCCCATATTGTAACCTTATATTCATCGACTAAATTTAACCATTCATCAGGATTTCTGTAATTCTCCTTACTTGTTGTAACTATTGTTCCGCCGGCACGAAGTATTCCAAAAATATCATAGACCGATAAATCAAAGTCTATTGCAGATACCATAAGTATTGTATCCTTAGCATTTACTTTATATTTTTCATTTAAATCAATACAAGTATTGATAGCACTCGTATGCATAATCTCAACACCCTTAGGAACACCAGTTGTTCCGGATGTCATAATAATATACGCACTATCATAAGGACTAATCTCAATCGGTTGTTCTAATTTAGATTCATTTGCCATAGCCTCATCTAAATCAATAATCTTGACTTCACTTTTATTTAATCCACAATCTTTTATTGTTTTTTCATCACTTATAATATACTTTATTCCGATTTGATCATAAATTTTAGTTCTTCTGTCATTTGGTTGAGCAATACCTATTGATACATATGCTGCACCGGCAAATAAAACCCCAAAAATTGCATAGAGTTGTCTGCTGTCTCTTGGAAGTGTTATCCCTACATAATCTCCCTTTTTAACACCATTTTTATTTAAACAATCTGCAACTTTTAAAGAAATCTCATAAAGTTTATAATATGTTATCTGTTCTTTCGTCTCAGAATCTATGATCGCAACTTTATCTGGATTTAATTTTACATTTTTGATGAATCCATCGTACAATGTTTCATTTGGATATTGAATCGGCAAAATCTCTTCGACATCCTGTTTTCTAATAGATTTTTGCTTTTCCGGCAAAACATCTACTTTCTTTTCCCATTCTCCCTTCTGTGTTAAAGATATAATCAATTCATATAAAGAATCCATCATGTCATCTAACATTCCTGTCGGGAAGAGTTCATCCACACTATCCCAGCAAAGAATTAAATTATCATCTACAATATATGTTTGGAAATCAAGCCAAACTCCCGGTGTTTGTGAAATCATATAGGATATTTCACCTAAGTTTTCTCTTGAAATTCTAGTTTCTAACGGATAATCTATATTGCACGCAAAAACCACAGGTGCTATATTCACACTTGTACCTTGATTTTTTGATATGTTTCTTTGAACCTGAACTCCGCTATACGCACTGTGAGATACATTTTCCAAAAACGTCTTGTTTATTCTTCTTAAAGTATCCAAAAATCGTGAATCATCTGTTACCTCATGCTCTACTAATAAAATATTCGTAAAATCAGCCACCATATCTTTTAGATACTCATTTTCTAAATCTCTATTAAATAGCGGTATATTGATAAAAAACTTGCTCTGATTACACCATCTTTCAAGAACAAGTGCATAAGCAGTCAAAAGAACCATAGAGGGTGTACTTTGATACGATGCTGCTATATCTTTTATAGTTTCCCATTCTTCCTTTTTAATAATTCTCTTTCTTCTTTTAAATTTCGTTTCCTTAATTTGTTCCGGCTGTTTCCTTAATGGTAAATTCGGTCTTTCTATTTCAAAGGAATTTATTTTTTGTTCCCAAAACTCCTTATCTGCATCATTGATTAATTCGCTGATTCCGTTTTGCATATAATCCTTAAACGTATACTCATTCAAATTATCAAGTTCGACTCCTGAATAAATTTCAGCTAATTCTTTGATCATAATACTCATGCTCATTACATCGGACACAAGCAAATCCACATCAAAAAATATCCTTGACTTCCCATCTGAAAATTTTGCCAGTGCTACTCCTGCAACTTGACCTTGATTTACATTTAATTTTCTATGAGATTTCTGTTCTCTAATTTCTACTAATTTTAAATGTAATGTCTCTTCATCAAAATCAGCTAAATCAATAACTTCTATTTCTTCACTGTACGGCTTGTCCAATATCTCCTGATGCCCATCTTTCGTGAATTTTACTCTAAGCATAGGATGTCTGTATTGAAGCTTATTCCAAGCAGCTTTTAATCTATCAGCTTCAATGTTTTTTCCGTCTATTTCAAGATATGCATGGCAACCCACACCACCTAAAATCTGGTCATCTTCTCTTCCGATTAAATAAGAATACTGGACATCCGTTAAATCAAACTTAATTTCATCACTTTGGATAATTGATGACTCTATGTTCTTATCACTTTTCACTTTGGATTTATCAATAAGTTCAAACCACTTGGATAAAACAGGTTTCTCCATAAGCTTTGCAAATGAAATTTTTACCCCTGTTTTCTTTAATTTTCCAGACAGTTGCATAACTTGAATGGAGCTTAAGCCTTTTTCTACTAAATTTTCATTTTCTAAAATTTCCATTTTTGCAAATATATTTTCTAACCAATCTTTTACTAATAATTTAGCATTTTCCTTTATATTATTAAGTTCCATTGCAAATACTCCTCTAAAAATTTTCTTTTAATTTATTTCTATCTATTTTCCCCAAAGCTGTTAGTGGCCATACGTCTATATATTTAACAATATCCGGTAATTTGAAATCCGCCACATTGTTGGAAATTAAGAATTTTCTAACCTCTTCAAGCGTAAGTTTCTTATCACCATTTAATATAAATACGGCAATTGCTTCTCCATTCAAGTTATCTGGTACGCCTACAACTTGTACTGAGTTGATATTTTCATGAGTAAGCAAAATTTCTTCTAATTCAAGAGGTGTTATCTTTTCACCCGCTCTATTGATTATTTCTTTAATTCTTCCTACAATTTGATAATTTCCATTTTTTAGTTTTCTTGCTTTATCTCCTGTTTTAAAATAACAATCTTGTGTTATACATATTTCATTTACTTCGGGAAGGTTGTAATAGCCATAAATTGTATAAGCACCTCTGGTTATAAGCTCTCCATATTCTTCACCACCTACTTCCTCCCCTTGTTCATCCACAATTAGTATTTCATCATGCTCACTTATCGGTTTGCCTTGTGTTTGCCATCTTGTTTTGTCATCATCTTCTTTATTTGTTGTTAAAATAAGTCCTTCGGCTATTCCGAATATCTGTTGTAGTTTAACGTCAAAAATCCTCTCAATTTTTTCTGCCAACCAAGGTTCCAGGACCGAACCCCCGACTTGTACAATCTTTAAAGAGGAAAGATCATAATCTTCATATTGCAAATAATCCATACAAATATTGGCAATTGCAGGCACAAAGCCTGTTATTGTAACTTTTTCATCTTCTATTAAAGGTAAAATTTCATCAGGACTTGTTACATTACACAAAACCACTTTCCCACCTTTTGCAAAGGTTCCTACTATTCCGGGACAACCTAAAGGAAAATTATGTGCTATAGGCAAAGAGGCAAGATATACAGTTTCTTGATTTAAATCACATCGTTCTCCTGTTTTATTTGCAACATAGATATAATCACAATGTCTTCTTGGAATCAGTTTTGGTATCCCCGTTGTACCACCGGACAATAGCAATAATCCAATTCCTTTATAATCAACATCAGAATGTTTATATTGATTATTATTCTCAATAAGATTTGAAAATCTTTTATATTCTTGATTTTCTCCAAGAATATAAACCTCTAATTGTTTGTTTAATTCAGATTTTATATCACGAATCATGTCTACGTATGAAAATCCTAAATATTTATCCTTTGAAATATATGCTACCGCTTCAGATTTTTCTATAATACCTTTTAATTCATTTTTTCTATGTGCCGGTAAACTCATAATCGGAATAATTCCTGTTTTAAACATCGCAAAAGATATTACTATAAATTCATAACAATTTGGAAGTTGTAGTACAATCTTATCTCCTTTTTTAAAACCTGCTTTAAGTAGTCCATTGGCATATTGGTTAGAAAGTTCGTCAAGATCGTTATATGACAACCTCATATCTCCATCTACAATCGCTATTTTATCTTTATAAGTTTTAGCACAATTAGTAATAAACTCTCCCAATGTCATATGTTCCCAAACATTTTCATCATAAAATTTTTCCAATTTTTCTTTTATTTCTATATTCATACTTCCTCCTATATGCATATCGCTACAAAATATTTACCTGATGATAAATTTAACGTTATCAAATCTTTATTTGTTCTCTTTATCTTATCTTCAATTTTTATTATCTGATGATCATCCATATGAATGACTTCTATCTCTTTAGGACTTCTTATAAGACCGCAACCCTCATATTTTAAGTAAGCCTCTTTTGCTGTCCAATATTTATAAAACATGGATGCATCAAATCCTATATTATTAATTTCTCTGAATGTAAAGCAATTTTCAAGTATATCTTCAAACTCGAAATCATAATTTACTTTTTCAATGTCTATCCCAAGTTCTCTCTTTGAAAAACCAATCACTACATATCCATCTGTATGTGAAATGTTAAATTTAATCCCATTTTGGTTTTTAATATATGGCTTGTGATATTTATCCCTCAAAACAATTACATCTGCAAAAGGAATATCTAATATTGTTTCAAAGCTTTTATTTAAAATGCTTCTCGAAACTGCAAAATTCATCTTTGAAACCTCTGATTTATATGCATCAAGTTTTTCTATTTCCTCATACTTTAAAAAATTTTCTAAATCTTTTATCATAAATGCACTTGTATTAGTTGCCACTAACCCTATGTCAAAAAAATTAAGCGCCTCACTTATTGCAGTTAGATTTTTAAATTCTTTTATGTTTGAAATTTCCAATCTATATATCTTCATCTGAACCAACAAATTCTTTAATTGCCTTTATTACACTTTCAGAAGATGTATTTACAAACATATGCTTACCTTCGATATATTTGTAAGAAAAATCTTTCGTTGTGTAATCTTGCCATTTTAAAAGTTCTTCAAGTTTCATTTCTTCATCAATATCACCCATCAAACCAAGAATACTACTGTCCAGTTTCTTACCCTCTATATCTTGATAATCTTCATCAATAATAAAGTCAGCTCTCAAAGTCGGTAAAAATATACTGATTAAATCCTTGTTATCTAATATCTCATTAGGAGTTCCGTCATATCTTCTTAATCCCTCAATAAATCCTTCATCGTCTAAATGGTAAATGGGGTTTGGTTCTTTATAACAAGGCGCCCTACCTGCTGAAATAATTAAGCCCACAGGGGTTGGAAGTCCACTCTCTTTTAGTTTCAGTGATAGTTCATAAACTATTTTAGTTCCCATACTATGTCCGAAAAAATAATAGGGTAATTTGAAGTCAAAAACTATTTTCATATCTTCAAATATTTCTTCTACAAGTTCCTTTATGTTGCTAATTGCTTTTTCGGAAAACCTGTTTTCTCTTCCCGGATATTGAGCAAAATAAACTTTATTAGGCATAAATTGTTCTCCCCAATTTTTAAAAGAAGATACACCGCCTCCTGCATAAGGAAACATAAATATAACGCCTTTACTCTCATTAACTTCCAAATCATTCCCTGATACAAAATATCTATTCAAATTATCCCCTCCATTCACATTTTTTAATAATTAGCTTTACCTAACTCACAATAAAACATTTTGATAACTATTTTCAATATCTATCGAGGTGTTGTATTATCCATGACTTCATCAGTATAATACAACGTCCTTATTATATCCCTTAATATAGGAATGTTAATTGTTTGTTTCCCATCGCTCCATGCCGAATCCGGCTTAATATGTGCCTCAATTAATACTCCATCCGCTCCGGCAGCAACAGCAGTCTTTGATAATGTTTCTATTAACGATCTTTTCCCCGTAGCATGACTGGGATCAGCAATAATCGGTAAATGGGTCATCTCTTTTAAAAGAGCAATTGATGCAATATCCATTGTATTTCTCATGTAATTCTCATATGTTCTTATTCCTCTTTCACAAAGAATTACTTTTTCATTCCCTTCAAGCATGATATATTCCGCACTTAACAAAAATTCTTTTATCGTTGCACTTAGTCCTCTTTTTAATAGTACAGGTTTATCTATTCTTCCAAGTTCCTTGAGCAATGGATAATTGTACATATTTCTTGAACCGACCTGTAATATATCAACCTTATCTATCATATATTCTAGTTCTCTAACATCCATAATCTCTGTTATAACCGGTATGTCCATCTCATTTCCAATTTTACAAAGAATATCAATACCTACTCTTCCTAATCCTTGAAAGTCATATGGTGAAGTACGTGGCTTAAATGCTCCTCCTCTTAAAATATCAACTCCCGACTCTTTCATATCCAAAGCAATTTTTCTCAATATATCTTCTGATTCAATCGAACATGGACCGGATATGACTACCGATTTATTTCCACCTATTTCTAATTCTTTTATAGAAATTATGGTTTTATCTTTATGCTGTTTAGTTACTAAATATCCATTTTCTAAAGATAAATTTTCCGTTTCTAAAAAAGCTCTTTCATCACTTTCAATCTTTTCTTTTAAGCTATTATCAAATACATTTATAATATGATATTTTTTAACATCATATACATCATGTTCTATTCCTCTTGAAATTAAATAATTGCTACATTTTTTATGACAATCTTTATTGCTGAATACATAATGCATTTCACATCACCATCCTTTAGTTTGAAACAATCCACTTCATCGCCTCACTATATCCATCAAACCCTTTTCCTAAAATTGTCTTCTCTGCAAACTCAGATATAAAAGATTTTTTTCTATAAAATTCTCTCTTGGATATATCCATTAAATGAACCTCCACCATTCTTATCTTGTATATTATCTACAAGGGATATCTCATATTCTAAACTTGATGATAAATCAAATTTTCTCATTTTCAATCCTCTATATAAACAAGCCGATTTATAATACTCCCAACTTTCTCTTTTGTTTCTTCCAACTCTCTTTCCGGATTAGATAATTTCACAATTCCGGCACCAACTCTGACCCAAGTTTCTTTTTCATCCTGAAAAGCTGTTCTCAACACTAAAGCTACATCTAGTGTGCCATTTTGATCATAAGTCAATACCCCACCGCTATATAAGCCTCTTTCATCTTTCTCTAATCTGTCAATAGCTTCTATACACTCTTTTTTAGGAATTCCAGATGCAGTTACCGCCGGGAATAATGCCGTAAGAGCATGCCATTCATTAAATTCGTCTTTAATTTTCCCTCTTAATCTTGAGGCTAAATGTTGAACTGTCCCTCTTTCTAAAACATCCATAAACTGAATTACCGAAACACTATCCTTATCGCAAACTTTTTCTAGTTCCTCATATGCTAATTTTACTGAAACGGCATGTTCCGCAATTTCTTTTGGATCTTTCAAAAGTTCATCTTTTAATTTTTTATTAATCTCTTTATCTTCCGTCAACGCCCTTGTCCCGGCTAATGGAAAAGTATATACGGTTTTATCTCTATCAACCTCAACTACTGTTTCCGGACTAAATCCGACCACTTCTAAATCATCTATTTTCATACAATAAGATCTAGCTGGATTGTTATACTTCCTTCCTTCCAAGTAACTATCCATGAATGAAATTCTTTTTTCTAAATTTATCTTTCTGGATAAAATAACTTTTTCATATTTATTATTTTTAATTTCTTCTATTGCTTTTGATACAATATTTTTGTAGTAATTTTCATCTACAGATTTAATGAGTTCTAATTTTGATTTATCATTTTCCGTTATAATTTCTTTTAATTCTTTCAAATTTGATAAACAATCTTCAACCATAGAAACTATACACTCAAATTCTTCCATATATCTAATTAAAATTCTATTTTTTTCAATTCTAATATCTATATTAGGAATAAATAAGTCCATTAATTTTTCGTTAATTTTTTCATCTAAAAAAGAATTTTTAGCATAACTGAAATTTGCAATTCCATATGCTCTCCAGTCATTCATATGCACTTTTTTAAATATATTAAAAATATCATTGTTTAAAGCATTAACAATAAATTCTTCCATATTTTCATTTCTTACAACTTGAATTTTATCTGAAAAAAATGAAAATCCTATATACTTACCTAGCCCTAACGAAAGTTCATCTTTATGTTTGTTTTCATATATAATATATGAATCATTATGTTGTTTTAAAAAAGATTTTACAATATTAACCGCCATTATGTGCTTATCTAACTTTCTTTCTAATGTATCTATAATATATTCTTTATAGCTTTCTAATTTTTGAAAAAATAGCATATTGTTTCTTTCCCCCTTAATTCAATGATATATATTCCATTTTTATCGTGTTGTATCAGTATGTATTTTGTTCTTCTTATAGAACTCATCTTAAGTATACTGCTAAATAATAACAAATGTCAATATAATATCTCTTGAGTTTTAGGAAATTTTTATGAAAAAAATTTCAAAAAAAATTAGTCATGAATAGATTTCATATCTAATTCATAACTATTTGAATTATTTTTCTATATATTTTGTTAACTTTTCAAAACTGTCATCTGATAAAACATGCTCAATATCACAGGCTTCCTTTTCAGCTGTATCAGTATCAATACCAACTTTTAGTAAAAGTTTCTTTAAATACACATGCTTCTGATAAACTTTTTCTGCTATATGTAGCCCCTCATCTGTTAAGCGTACAATCTTATCTTCACCATATGTTAAATACCTCTTCTCAACAAGAATATGAATAGCTTTAGTAACCACCGACTTTGCCCGCTTCATCTTTTCCATTATGTCTTTATGTTTCACCTTTTCTTTTTCTAAATATAATATATAAATATTCTCTAAATAATTTTCTTCTAAATAATTTTTATGCATTCCTACCCTCTCACATTCCATCTAATTTCTTTTATGTTCACTTTATTATATCTATTCTTCTCATTTTTAGCAAGCACAGTAAGTGCATATGCACTTACGAAAAATTGTCTTAATCCTCGCTTTCGCATCGGACTCTTTCAGTCAATTTTTGCTTGTTGGGGAATATCCCCAAACCCCTGCATAAGTTACTTCTTTAATTTCATCACCTAAGTAGTTTTTGAAAAAGTTTTCACTTCTTTCATTGAAGCTTACTTTCAAAAATGTTATAATCTTCTTGTAACTTATATAACTATTTTATCTCTCTACAGGAGATTTCTGATTTGGAAATATACTATAAAGCAAAACCTGTAAATCAAGCTTAGCACTTGATTCTACAGGTTTTTTCTTTTGCTATTTTTAGGATTTGGAGGTTTTGACATGGCAAACAGAGTAAGAACTCATGGTATTTATTTAATGCTTTCAGATGATGAACTGAAGGTTTTGGAGAAAAAATATAGGCTCTCCGGTTGTAAAACTTTGCGTCAGTTTATTGTGAAATGTATCTTAGGCAAGGATATTTTTGTATTGGATATGACCGCTTTTAGGGAACTTTCCGCAAGTATAGGTAGAATAACCGGCAGCATAAATCAGATTGCAAAGCGGGTAAATTCTACTGCAGCTATCTATAAAGATGACATCCTTGATATACAAGAGCTGCTAAAAAAGCAGGGGAAAGATATTTATTCTCTGCGAAAGAAACTATATGACCTGGGAAATTTAGAAACTATAAATACGGAGGAGAGCTGATGGCTGTTACAAAGATTCATCCAATAGAAAAAACTTTGCACTTAGCCCTAAACTACATCATGAATGCTGATAAGACCGATGAAAAAATCCTTATTTCCTCTTTTAACTGCAATCCTAAGCTTGCTCATCTCGAGTTTGAGCAGACAAAAAGAGAATGTAATTCCAAGGCAAAAATATTGGCAAGGCATTTAATTCAATCTTTCGCTCCCGGAGAAACCACACCAGAGCAGGCACACAAAATAGGACTGGAACTATGCGAAAAAGTCTTTCAAGGAAAGTATGAGTATGTACTCACTACCCATATAGATAAGGGGCATCTTCATAATCATATTTTATTTAATAATGTAAGTTTTGTAACTGGTAAGGCGTATCAAAGCAACAAAAGAAGTTATCATCAAATCAGAACTGTCAGTGATGAGATTTGTAAAGAAAACGGTTTATCTGTCATTGATGAAAACTATAAAAAATTCAAGAACAGATATTCCACAAACGGTAAAAGCTATATTGAATATATGGAATTTAAGAAAGGCGGTTCTTGGAAAAACAGGCTTCACCTTGCTATTGACAAAGCAATTCTAAGGTCCGGTACTTACGAAGAGTTTTTAAAAGCAATGGAAGATTTAGGATATGAAATTAAGATTGGAAAGTATCTTTCATTCCGCCATAAAGACAAAAAAGATACAGGAAGATTTACAAGAACAAAGGCAAATGTGCTTGGAGAAGATTATACCAAAGAACGAATTAAAGAAAGAATTGAAGATCCGACCAAACAGCAGATTTATAATAAAGAACTGCTTTATGACAAAGTCTCTTATAAAAATCCGGATACTATTGTAAATATAAAGAACAATGAAAAGGTAAAAACCTCAAAAGGTTATGAAGTATGGGCAGGCAAGCACAACATGAAAACAATGGCTTCCTCCTTAAATGAAATGAGAAGATATGGCATAAACACCTATGAAGAACTGGAATTAAAATTAAAGAAGGCAGCTTCAGACAGGCAACAATTATTAGATCGGATAAAGCAAGCTGAAAAGGAAATGAAATCCATATATTCTGTGATAGAGAATAAAAACACCCTTTCTAAAAATCAGCTGATCCATGACATATATATTGAAGATAAGGAAAATAAAGCATTTTATGAAGAATACAAGCCACAGATTGTTGCCTATGAAATCGCCTTAAAAGAACTTGCAAAATCAGGATACCGTACATTAAGTATTTCGGAACTGTCAGATAAATACGCTGTTTTGGAACAGAAAAAAATTAACCTTATGGAAGAATATGCCTATCAAAACTTCATGCTCCACGATCTTCAACAAGCAAAGAAAAATACGGATATATACCTTAACAACCATCTGGAAAAATAAAAGAAGGAGATAGCTCCTACCTGATTTTTGGTAGAAAGCAACCTCCTTCTTTATAAGTAATAAAAATATATAGACTCAGGGACAGACATTTTCTTATAGGCTCAAATAGGCTAAGTCAAAACAGTATGATTACCCCGGTGCTAAATTTTTCTGCAAGCTCTGCTTTTTAATAATACTGTTTTCTTATACCTTGTCCATTTCTATAAGATAATCTTC
Organism: Lachnoanaerobaculum gingivalis; assembly: GCF_003862475.1. GTDB lineage: Bacteria > Bacillota > Clostridia > Lachnospirales > Lachnospiraceae > Lachnoanaerobaculum > Lachnoanaerobaculum gingivalis. The sequence goes on from NZ_RRCO01000001.1 coordinate 433,546, forward strand.
TCTTCTTTTCCATACAACTAAAGAGATTATACCTATTATGATATAGTTTACCACCTGATTGGCTAAATCATTGTTTAAAAGGGGTAGAAAATAAGATTTTTCATTTGTAATAAATCCATGTACTAAAATACAATATACCGTCATTGAGCTGAAAAACGATATAGCTAAATTAAGGATCTTTCCAATCAATCCAAATTTATCATGAATAAGCTTAAATAAGACAGAATATAGCACTACTGCCACTATTGCCGCTAATATATCCCAAAAATATACGGCATATCCGGATGAAAACTTGACAGAAAAATAATGGTGAGTATAATACCAACTTGCTATAAATACCGCAAGTTTATCCATTGCAAATAAGCTTATTTTTACAAATGTCGTTCCTACAAACAGGATAACTCCCAAATATAATATAATTAAGGCTATAAAAATACCAATCATGTCATTTCGTCCTTTCTACTAAAAAATCCTATTTTTCTTATACTATAACGCCCCTCTCCTTTTTTAGCAAACCCTTATTTTAAGTTTAAAAGAGAATCAAAAAAACAGGGGAAAGCAGCTTATCAGGCTGCTAATCCACACACTTTTATCGTTCTACCCCTTTTTCACGGGAGTTTGACAGCTAACTACTCCCTCTATAAACCTCAAACCCTTATAAAGACTGGATTTCAGTCTTATTTTTTTGTCAATTTATTCGTTATTTTATGTAGCTATTTGTAGCTATTTATGGTATAATATGAGCATGGAGGTTGAATGCTATGAAACTTACTGTAAGTAAATCAAAAAACTCTGCTACATTTTATGTTCAGAAATCTATACGCAAATCCAATGGTTCTGTCACTACAGTTACTATTGAAAAACTTGGAAATCTTGATATGGTTAAGACTAGAGCTAATGGAAAAGACCCTTACATTTGGGCTCAGGAATATGTTGATGAACTTAATCGTAAGGAATATGAGGAACAAAAAGAAATTTTAATAAAATGTTCTCCTTCAAAGCTCCTGAAACCTGATGAAAAACATTTGTTTAACTGTGGATATCTATTTCTTCAGAGTATTTACTATTCACTTAAGCTGGATAAAATCTGTTCTAAAATTTCAAAGAAGTATAGCTTTGAATATGATTTGAACGATATTTTATCTCGACTAATTTTTACTCGTATCCTTTATCCATCTTCTAAGTTGGCATCAAATCGTTCTTCCAAAATGTTTATTGAGCAGCCGACCTTTAATTTACATGATATATATCGTTCACTTTCTGTTTTATCTAAAGAAAGTGACTTTATTCAATCTGAGCTTTATAAAAATAGCCAAAGAATACTTCCTCGCAGGAATGACATTCTTTACTATGATTGCACAAACTATTACTTTGAAATCGAGCAGGAAGACGAACTTAGGAAATATGGAAAATCAAAACAACATCAACCACTACCTATTGTCGGAATGGGAATGTTTATGGATCATGACGGTATTCCTCTTGCTTTTGATATTTTCCCCGGAAATAAGAATGAGCAGCCAACACTAAAGCCTCTGGAACAAAAGGTAATCGATGATTATGGTATTGATAGTATTATTATCTGTACAGACGCAGGTCTGTCCTCAAATGCCAATAGAAAGTTTAACGACAAAACTTTATTTGGTGAAAAAATAAGAAGTTTTATAACAACACAATCTATAAAACAACTCCCAAAATATTTAAAGGAGTTTGCTCTAGACCCTGAAGGCTGGTCACTACAAGGTGAAACAGGATTATTTAATCTGAATAACCTTGATGAACAGACAGACTATAATAAAGTCTTTTATAAGGAAAGGTGGATTAAAGAAGATTTATCAGATAAAAAAGTCAAAGAAGGTAATAAAGCTCTAGAGCAACATCTTATAGTATCATTCTCCTTAAAGTACAAAAAATATCATCAGAAAATCAGGCAAAGCCAGATTGACCGTGCTAATAAGCTTATTGAAAAAGGGGAATATAAAAGAAATCAAAAAAATCAAAATGATCCACGCCGTTTTATTGCTACCGAAGCAATGACATCTTCAGGAGAAGTCTGTGACAGAGAAATCCCTTATATAGATTCGAACCTCATAGCTGAAGAGGAAAAATATGACGGTTTCTATGCCGTTTGTACTAATTTGGAGACAACAAGTGCCGAAGAAATAGTTCGTATAAACAAGAAGAGATGGGAAATCGAAGAATGTTTCAGAATCATGAAAACCGAGTTCAGTGCACGCCCCATTTATCTTCAAAGAGAGGATCGCATAAAGGCACACTTCATAACTTGTTTTGCTTCATTGGTAGTCTTTAGGATACTTGAGAAAAAACTTGGTGAACAATATACATGCGATGAGATTATTAACGTATTACGCTCTATGATGATGTATCGTCCGGGAGAAAAGTTAGGATATCTACCCGCTTATACAAGAACAGCCTTAACAGATGCACTTCATGAAGTATTCGGATTTCGTACCGATTACGAAATTTTAACCGATTTGAGTATGAAAAAAGTCTTTCGGGAAAGCAAAAAAAGTAGGTAGTTCTAGCTACACTTTTGTGAATTAAAAAAGGTCTGAAACCCTTGATATATATGGCTTTCAGACCTTTTAGCTGTCAAAGACAGGACTATAACGCCCCTCTCCTTTTTTAGCAAACCCTTATTTTAAGTTTAAAAGAGAATCAAAAAAACAGGGGAAAGCAGCTTATCAGGCTGCTAATCCACACACTTTTATCGTTCTACCCCTTTTTCACTTTTCATATTCACTTGTTCTTTTAATCTGTCATCCGTTTTTTCCTTATAATCATTTAGTTTTTTGAGTGCTGAAGGCTTCTCTTTTGTATCTTGAGATTGTCCTCTGGCTTTTAACAGCTTGGCGGAATATACCTTAAAGTTTGTATATTGCTTTCCATTCTTTCCAATACTAAGCTTTTCTTTTCCTGAAAGTGAAACAAAATCCCCTTTTTTAAAGTCCTTTACTGCTTGAACCTGCTCATTATAAGCAAAGCAATTCATAAACTTTACATTCCCCATTCCGTCATTTTGAGCGATAGAAAAACTTGCAACTCTGAAATCCTGTCCCTCATTTGACCTTAGATCCTTTATTTCAACATCTGCGGTAAGATTGCCTTTGATATACTGCTTTCCTTGGTCATTATTATCTTTCAGACTTGTATTTTCCTGTGTTTGGTATTGCTCGTTTTCACTTATTTCTTCTTTGCTTTTTTCCTGAATGTCTGCATCTTTTTCTATCTCTTCCTGCTTTATATCTTTCGCTGTCTTGAGGTCTTCATCAATAAAGTCCATAAACCTTTCATCAATCAACCCCATATAAGAGTCATTCATATAGTTTTCATAAGCATTATCAAGTATATCTTCATTGTTTATATCTGTTTCCAGTGATATTATTCCCTTGATAAAATCACTATGATTGTATTCCGCCAAGAATGATAGCGTTTCTTTCATACTTTCAAAGCTGTTATTTTGCATATTTGAAATGCTTTTTAAATCATTTGCATATCTTCCGTTTACCCACTCAAACTTGCCGTTTTCTTTATTTTCTTTAATTCCTGATGCTATAACAAATTGTTCACCTGTAAATAATACTGCCTGATTTTTCTTTACATCTAATACCGTTGTATGTTCTCCCAGTGCCGTTTTAATAATATCCCCTTTTTTTAGGTTCATAAATTCCTCCATTTCTGTCTTTACACTTTATTTTTCTATTAAGATCAAGAAAAGAGTACACATAAAAGATACTCTCTTCACATATTTATATATGATATTTTTTATCCGTATCCTACCTTGCCTCCTCAAAGTATTCCAACTGATTTTCCCTTGCACCTGTTTGACTGATTTGTTCCTTATACCCGTTTAACTTCTCTACTACAGAGTTTCTTTCTCTTCTATCCAGATCTCCGATACTTTGTACCTTGCTATCTCTAAAGTCTGCATCGTACCTGTCCGCTACACCGTCCAAGTCCGTATCTTTTTCTAACGGATCATAGAAATTTCCCTCATCATCAATTTCAAGCCCCATCACCTCTTTTAACTTTTCTTCATCCACATAGATAAGCTCATTAAAATCCCAAATACCTATGTTTGCCTTTATCTGCACAAGCTCTCTTCTATCGCTTGCATCAAGAGGATCATAGGTGTACTGAAAGCTGTTAACTAAAGTATTATCAACATAAGTGTTTAATTTATAATTGATTAAATCAAGGCTTGTCTGTATTTCATGCTTTTCATCCGGCGTAGTCGTATAAGCAAGCCTTATATCGCTTAAATCAGGAAACAAAGTATAAAAATCCTCTACACTATGATTTTCCTCATACTCTTTATTTAAGAAATGAATTAATTCTTCTTTTACTTCTTCAAGTAATGAATTTTTTTCCTCTGTTACTGCTTCTTTTTGCCCCATGTCAAGTAGATTATTTACCTCTGCAAGTCTTAGTGTCTTTTCTTTTAGAAGTTCATCCTGTGGAAATTTCTTCCCGATTTCAAGTTTTGCGGTTTCTAGTTGACTTTCGGTATCTCTAAGCTTACCTATAGTTTGCTCCAGTCTCTCAGGTATTTTATCAAGGACATTATCCATTCTCGTTATATTTCCGATACCGTCCGTTCCAAATTCACCATAATGATTCTCTTCGCCTTTTAGATTAAATTTATACTGATTGGAAAAGCTGTCATAGTATACAAATAAATCAAAGTTTCTGTACTCTCCGATTTTTACTTCTTCCGACTTAAAATCATCCGTCTTTCTTATGCTTTTTATCTTGCTTATCAAAAATTCTCCGGCTTGTCTTTTATCCGTATATTTTTTGCCGTCAAGAATAAGAGAGGTGAATTTTGATACTGCTTCTTTATCCGACTTTTTCTCTATCTCCATTAAATTTTCTCCTACATTCTCCAAACTTGACTGAACATATACTGTCTTATCTGTATTTTCTTCTCTATATGGCTCTATACTTCCTATATCTTTTTTCAAGTTTTCTATTTTATTTTTTAAATTTTCTATTTCTTTAGGGTAAACCTTTACTACCTTATCCTCAAGTTTATACAGGTTTGATTTGAAGTTGGACTCAAGCATTTTTAGCTTGGATACCTCCACATCAAGATCCATCTTCTCACGAATTAAAGGATTACCTGTCGCAAGTGCCTTTATTTCAGCATAATTTAATGTAGCCTCATCCACATCCTCTGCAACTCTTACCGGTGTTTTACTTGTCATTATCTGCGAAATATACTTTTGTTTGTTCTCAAGTGTTTGGAAAAGATAAGCATCAAAGGTATTTTCAGTTACATATCTGAAGATATAAACATCCTTATTTTCATTTCCCTGTCTTACGATCCTTCCGGCTCTTTGAGAGAGATCCGCAGGTCTCCATGGTATATCAAGATCGTGAATGGCAATGAGTTTATCTTGTGCATTGGTTCCTGCTCCCATTTTCTGTGTAGAGCCTAAAAGCACACGAATTTCTCCTTTCCTTACCTTATCAAAGATAGCATCCTTTTCCCTGTTGTTATTTGCATTATGGATAAATTCAATTTCTTCTTTTGGAATTCCCAACATAATGAGTTTGTTCCTAATATCATCATAAATATTAAACTCGCTTGATGGTGTGGACATATCACAAAAGACAAGCTGTACCGATTTTTTATCTGTATATTTATCCCATATACTGAAGATATTTTTTACACAAGTATTCACCTTACTGTTCTCATCATCAGGAAGTAGGGGATTTATAAGCCTCTGATCAAGTGCCATCTTCTTTCCGTCATTTGTAATAAGCAGCATATTATCGACAGAGGAATCCACCTGTTTTGCTCGAACCTTATCCGCTCTTTCAGAAAAAGTTTCAAGTATTTGCTTTTGCTCCTCGCTAGGCTTTGTCTTTATATTCTCATAGTGTGCATTTGGAACAGGAAGATTTAATACATCCGCTGTTTTTATATCCATAAACTGCTTAACCATGTTCATCAGTTCCGGGAGATTATAAAACTTTGAAAATCTTGTCTTACTTCTATATCCGTTTCCTTCGGGATTAAGTTCTATTGCCGTAACTGTTTCTCCAAAGGTTGATGCCCAAGAGTCAAAGTGCTGAAGGTGCATTTTTTTAAGTTCGTCATACTGAAGATACCTTTGCATGGTGTAAAGTTCAGCCATACTGTTGCTAACAGGAGTTCCTGTTGCAAAAACAACTCCCTTACCGTCTGTTATCTCATCCATATATCTGCATTTCATAAGCATATCGGACGACTTTTGTGAATCTGTTGCACTGATTCCTGAAACATTTCTCATTTTTGAAAACAGGTACAGATTTTTATATGAATGGGCTTCATCCACAAAAAGCTTATCAATTCCCAGTTCCTCAAAAGTTACCACATCATCTTTTTTATAATCATCATTAAGTTTCTTTAACTTTGCCTCCAGACTTTTCTTTGTCTTTTCAAGCTGCTTTACACTAAATCTTTGATCCCTGTCTCTTTTATATTCTCCGATAAATTCCACAATCTCATCGATCTGACTTTTAAGTTCATACTCCTGTCTTTCCTTTGAAATCGGAATTTTCTCAAATTGACTATGACCTATAATAACCGCATCATAGTCTCCTGTTGCAATCCTACTGCAAAATCTTTTCCGCTTGTCCGGTGTAAAGTCCTTTTCTGTAGCACAAAGTATATTGGCTGCCGGATAAAGCTCGTTAAATTCACGCCCGAACTGTTCCACGATATGATTTGGAACTACAAACATGGCTTTTGAACTCATTCCAAGCCTTTTAGACTCCATCGCAATTCCTATCATCTCAAAGGTCTTACCTGCTCCTACTTCATGTGCAAGCAGTGTATTTCCTCCAAAAAGCCCTCTTGCTATTGCATCTTTTTGATGAGGTCTAAGCTTAATTTCAGGGTTTATCCCGTCAAAGGGCAAATGACTTCCGTCATACTCCCTCAATCGAATGGAATTAAATCTTTCATTATATTTTTTCACCAGCCGGTTTCTTCTGTCCACATCCTCAAAGATCCAATTTTTAAATTCTTCTTTTATAATTTCCTGTTTACTTCTTGCAAGCATGGTTTCTTTCTGATTTAAAACAGATGTTTTCTTTCCGTCCGAATCAATGATCTGGTCATATACTTTTGTATCTCTAAGATTTAGACTATCCTCTATAAGCTTATATGCACTCACTCTGCTTGTTCCATAGGTGAAATTAGCCAGGTCGTTATTTTTATCTGTGCTTTTTCCCTCTACCCTATACTCTCCCGTAAAATCATTATATTTAATATCTATATTCCATCTGTTTGATGCGGAGGTCTTTAACAGATTAAACATAAAGCTCTTATAGTCTTTTTCAGGTATCCATGTAGAACCCATCTTGACAGTTATATCACTTGCTTCAAGATTTTTTGGCATTACTTCTTCCAGTCTTTTTTTCTGATAATTAAGAGCGGATAATTCCTGTTTTAATACCGAAATTTTTTCTGTTATTTCCGATTTATATGATAATTCTTCCTGATTGGATCTTCTTGCTTCAAATCCCGATTGTAATTCATGAGGCTTATCTAACTCCTCTTCATTCCTTTTGACTTCATAATCTATATTTTTTATATATGCGTCTACTACTTCAATTTTCTCTCTGATATTACCTGATAAGTATTCATCTGCACTGACATATTCTCTTGAAAAATCCACTAAATCCAAAGCTGATGAAAAAGGCGTAATATCACTTGGTTCAAAACTGTCAAGATTTAAGAATATCTCTCCTTTTAGCCCTTCTATCAGCTCTTTTCTTATATTTCCTGTAAGCTCCTCCATATACTCAAAGTTTACATTTCCCTTTTGAGATATAGAAAGGATTAATGCCTCTGTTAAGCTATCCGTATGTTCAATTACCATAGCTTTTTTAATGGTTCTTTTTGTAAAAATATCGGACTTACCGATAAAGTTACCTTCTTTATTAAGGTTTTCCAAGGTGGACACTAAAGAGTAGTTGGCATCCTCCTGGAGTAGTCTTTTATTTGCCCTTGAATTAATAAGTCCGTATTTACCTGAAAAATCATCATAAAGCTTATTTAATCTCCCCTGTAAGGCTTTTATTTCCTCATCCGGATAATCTTCCTTTTGATAGGTAATTACTTCTCTTAACGCTTTTTCTATTTCAAGATATGCCCCTATCTTCTCCTCGTCAGCTTTATTTAAAAGTACCCTTTGCATAATCGAGTTTTCCCTAAAGTACACCTTATCTTCAATCACTACATAGGAATAATTTTTAACATTGTCATCAGCCGGAAGTATTTCTGTTTCAAGTTCCTCATTTGACTTCGCCTTTTCATAAGTGCCTTTGATATTTTTAATTGCATCCTCAAGCTGTTCTTTTATCGGTTTACTTTCATCTGCAATGCAAGAAAGAGTAGTGCCAAACCTCCCCGATATTTCCTGCATATTTCCAAGTACCATATGTGGATTATCTACAAAGTATTTATTATAGCTTAGTCCCTGCCTGTCCTTATCAAGCTTAACCCAGTCCTCATCTATCTTTAATAGCCTGTCTCTTTTCTTTAAGAAAATAATATCACTTGTAACCTCTGTACCGGCTTCACCTTTAAATGTATTATTCGGCAGTCTTATAGCTCCCAGAAACTCCGCACGCTCACTTATATATCTTCTTATATCCTCATTTCTTTTATCCATTGTGCCTGATGAAGTTATAAAAGCAATCACTCCTTTGCTACGCACCTTATCCAGTGTTTTAGCAAAAAAATAATCGTGAATAAGAAAGTTGTTTTTTTCATACTCACGATCGGATACCCTATAATCTCCAAAAGGTACATTTCCTACAGCTATGTCAAAAAGATTATTTGAAAAAGCAGTCTTTTCAAAGCCTTTTACCTGAATGTTTGAATTGGGATAAAGCTTTTTAGCAATCTGTCCGCTGGTACTGTCAAGTTCTATGCCGTAAAACTTTGAGTTTTGCATTGACAAAGGAAGATTTCCGATAAATCTTCCTATTCCCATACTTGGCTCTAAGATATTTCCACTCTCAAATCCCATATCGTATAAAGTCTTATAAATTGCATCTATTACTACCTTTGGAGTATAAAAGGCGGTAAGTGTACTCCCCTTAGCAGCTTCATACTCTGATGGTGATAGGTTTTCTTTTAAGAACATCCTTGCTTCCTGCCACTGACCTCCCCGCTCTTCATCAAAGACATCTGAAAGCCCACCCCAACCTACATACTTGCTTAAAATATCCTGTTCTTCTTTACTTGCATTTCTGTTTTCTTTATCAAGCTGCTTTAGTACTCTTATTGCTTCAACGTTATTTTTTAATCGCTCTGACGGTACTAAGACTTCATCTTCTCTTGTTATCCTATAATTGACTGGAGAAATATTTTTCACATATTCTCCGCTTGTATAGGTTTCTTCTTGTCTTGGTACTTCAATTAAAGCCTCTTTATTTAAGGCAAGTAAATCTTCTTTATTCAGATTCTCCTTTAATGATTTTTCTGCTGTGGAAAGTATCTCAAAGTCAAGTTCGTTTTCATTTCTGAATGCAATAATCTCACTTCCTGTAATAAAGCCGGTAAGATACCCTTCATTATCATCCAATTTTATTGTCTTATAGTTTCCATAATCCTCTATTTCCGAAATCAGGTATTCCTTTCCTTGATATCTTACCTGCATACCTTCTTTAAAAATCGGCTCATTTACATTTTCTTGTTCATTTGCCTTTTTAATCTGTTCATTTATATAACCTATAAGGAGTACATTTCTGTGGTTATCATCAAGTAAATATGAAAAATTTTGCAGCATCTTTTTGTAACTGTCATAAGATATTGCTACATTACTATTTAATAAATATCCGTTATACCTTAAAAGCTGCTTTAATTCTCGGTTTTTCATGTCTAAGACAAGTTCAGCTTCATACCCGGTTTTCCCGTCTATGCTGTTTCTTATATGCTCCGGTACTTTTAAGTTTCCTTCATCTACAGTCTTTTTAAGCAAAGTAAATTCTTCATTTTGTGGGTTGAATTGATATTCATCCTCTTTCTTTACTTCCTTAAAAGTCAGAGCAGATATAATCTCATTTTTAGCTCTAAGCTCTGATGCCTTTTTATTTTCTTCTTTTGATTTTGGCTGTTTTTGTACATCGGACACAATATCCTTATTTTCATATCGATCATTCTTTATTAAGTCTTTAATCCTTACTGCCACTTGACTCCAGCTAAGCATAACTTCCGGAGAGTTTCCCTTTTTAAGCCCGATTCCCTTAGCATCATGCCATTCACTGCTTTCCATATTTCCTGATAAAGCATGAGTTCTTCCACCTGTGCCGTACTCATTTTTTAAAAACTCCGCCTGTTCTGAAAGTGTATGATTTTCTCTAAAAAAGTCGGCAATCCGTTTTTCACCTCCTGAAATACCGCTTCCTCTTCTTAAATTTTCATCTATCTCATCTTCTGTGATAAATTCTTTTATCTTTGGTAGTTCAATAAGACCTGAACTAAATTCCTTCCTTGGTATCTCCAAATCATTCAGACTTTTTAAAATCTCTTCCACCTTGTGAAAATGAAATCTTAATATCCCCTTATTTTCCATATAGTCCTGTAAAAATATGCTATATTCTTCTCTAAGCTTATTTCTAAATTCAGGACTTCTAAGCTTTTCTGAAAGTTCTTCGGTTTCGTCAGGAAATCCGTTTTTTTCTGTTCGGTCAAGAACCTGTAGGTAAGCTTCTTTTACATCATCTGCAAAATCTCTTTTTAAGTACCACAATTTTTCTACAAGTTTTTTTCTTTCATAGTAAAAGGCTTCCGCCACCTCTACATTGGTTGCATATTCACCGCTTTCAATAAGTTCTCCTATACGTTTCGCTGCATTACTCCATGATAAAATCTGCATCGGATTTGTTTTTGATGAAATATCATTGGATAAGTAAACTCCTTCTTTATCATACCATGCACAAACCTTATTCCCGGCTACCTCATAACCGTTTCCACCTCTAAAGCTGCTTTGAAGGAAATCAGCTAATTCTTCTATACTTTTTCCCTTAGAATACTCAGCCAAAATCTTTAATCTTAGGTCTTCTTCATTTCCTCCATAAATTAAAACCGTATCTACTTCTTTTTGCTGTAAGGGCAAGTTAAATCGCACCTGACCGCCCTCATTCCCGGCAAAAGAAAAGGAAGTCTTTTCAACTTCCCTTTCAATATTTCTGATATTTAGTCGTGAATCACTTTCTATGCCCAGACTATCTGTTCCAATACCATCCTTGTAAGTGTCATATCGAGATTTTTCTTCAGTCCCATATATTTCAGAAAATCCTCCGACTTCAGTTCGTTTGTCAGCCCCCAGATTTGCATCATTTTCGGCTCTTCCTTCTCCAAAAACTCCTGTGCCTGTTCCTCTATATTTAGAAGATGCTCCATCAGTGTCTCTTTGTAATACATACTCTGATACTGATTCTCCCTGTTCTCCTTCAGGAATTTGAGCCTCTCCCTGCCAAATCTGTTCAGTCTGCTCTGATCTACTATCTTTGGCATCTTTATATTCGGTATCAAAACTTCCTCTCCATCTTCCATCTTCTCCAAACTGTATGTTCCCCCCTGTTTCTCGAACAGATTCTCTTTGACTATCGGGGTGTAGGTTTCTTCCTCCAAAAGATATTCCCTGTTCGCCAGTATTACTGTTTCTCTCATCAGCCAAGCCTCCTTTATTTTCTTCTATCTCATTATTTATTGCTCCGGTATTTTCACTGCTATCATTTACATTATAATGCTCCTTGTCGGTCTTTGTCTGCTCTTTTATCTCTATTTCTTTAAGTTTTTCTCTCTCACCTATCCTCCCTATTTCTCTTCCGATAGCTATAAGCATTTCTTTAGAAATTAAAGATATTTCTCCAAGAAGGCTGTCAATATCCTGTCCATGCTTAATACCTGATACGGTTTCCAGTTTGCCCTCATCAACAGGAATACCTATATCCATTCTTTGTGCAAGTGAAACCTTTATGGATTCTGTGATAAATTGCATCAGTTCTACTTTGGTATAACTTTTAAGTGTATCATCCGTCAGCATATCAAATATGGTATATAGTTTTTTCCTAACATATAAATCTATAAGTGCGGTTATCTTTTCTTCCTGTGAAAAAAGTAGCCTGCTGTTTCTTTCTTTAAAGCTGTCAATCAGTGAATCTACAGCTAAAGTATGCTTCTCAGGTTCATATTTCCACAGTTTTACTTCATTGATCTTATTTCCTATACTGACTGTTTGACTGACATCAAATACATACTTTACCTTTGGTATGCTTCTACTTAAATCAAGAATCGGTATTCCCTTTTCTCCTCTTTTTACACTTCTTCCAAGCTTTTTCCAAAAATCATACTCCGCACAGGCAGTTGCTCTCTTGTAGGTACTGTAAATACTTAACTGGTGCATATATGAGTATTTATAGTTATTTCCCATTGTCTTTAGAAAATCTTTGTAGGCACTTACATCCCTTCTGATTTCCTCTAAAGAGTGAGATAAAATATCACTGATTTTTTCAGTTGAATATCTTGGCATCTTTCCCTCCTTCTTATTTTCAGTCTCTTCTTGTTTTACATTATTTATAATATCGGCCTTTTCTTTATTCCAATCATAAAACTTTCTTATGCCGTTCATTGCCCTGTCTGCAATATAGTGTATATAGTCCGTACTTCCTCGCCTTTTATACCACTTATTTCTTTTAAGCCCGCTATTTTCCATAAGGCTGATTGACGCTTCCACATCTGAGGTGTAATAAAGCAACCTCCCAAGCATAAAAAAATCAGCCTCAGACCGGCTGTTAAAATAGTTTTGATAATTCCCGTTATATATTTGTCTTAGATCTTCTCCGCTATAGTTAAAGTATCTCCTATTAAAAAGTATGTTTAGAATATCATCTTGTGAAAATCTGTTTTTATCAGCCAAACTGCTTGGACTTAAATTAATCCTACCGACTTTGGATTCCCCATAATCTATCCTTGGCATATATGTTTTATAAAGTGGCAACAGCTCCTGATTGATATTTACTATTTTACTTCTGTCTTTATCCTTTAATATATTCCCGGTTATCGTAAAAAATCTGTCCCTGTCATAAATTTCAAGGTTTTTATATCGCTTCCTTTCTCCCGGTACTTTACCCTTTCCTATAAAATGCAGTCCTGTTTTTGACGGAGAGATTTCCGCATAGGTGGAAATCCCTCTTAGAAAATCTGCTGTCATGGAAGCGGCATTTAAGTCCATACTGTATTCCATTATCTCATCACTTACCTTATCTATATCAATTCCTATATACCCGTCCCCTAAGAAAAATCCCAAGCCGGTTCCTTGATTTTTACATAAAGTATCCATGCAATCATCAAAACTGTGCCAAGTTTTTCTATCATTTGACTTGGCAGGTTTTCCATTTGGCATAATAGGCATTTTTGTGTTTTTTCCGTCTCTTACAATGATTTTATAAAGGCACCATCTTTTCTCTTGCTTTAATTCATCAGGAATATTTTTATATTTGATAAGGTCGGCTTCTTTCATTATATTTCCATTCTCTTATCCTTTTTTACTGTCTTTTCTCCTTTCCCATTTTCTTCCTGCCTGATCTTTTGCTGATTTTCTTTAAGTGTTTTTAATACGGAAGGTTTTCTTTCCATACTTTTAGGCTTTTTCTCATTGCTTTTTTGAATGTTTGTACCTTGCCTTTCACCTCCATTTCTCACAGCTGTTTTTTCACTTGTCTTAATGTCTTTATTTTCATTATCCGATTGACTAATCTCTTCCTTATTTCCCTTATTTAACTTTTCCTCATCCTTTTGTATCTCTTTAGATAAGGTATCCAGTTTTTCAAGGCAGTTATTAAGCTTCTTTTGCTGCTCTTTTATGAAACTTTGCATTGAGTTTACAAGTCCCTTTACAATTCCTATTTTCATCTCAACAAACTTTTCCTGTGCCTTCGTAAGGTTATAGGTAAGCTGATGTTTCATACTGTCATAAAGGTGCTTAATACTTCCTACCGCCTTTTCCTGAAGATTAATAAGAGATTTCCCTACTGCCCTAATATCCTTGGCAATAAGGGAGCTAAGGCTTATATTATCCATTTCATTAAGTCTTTTGATCTCCGCCTTAAGACCTGTTATTTCATCTTTAAGTGCCTTTAACTCTTCAATATTTACATCAAAGTCATTATTTTTTAGCTCTTCTTTAAGCTCCCCGGCAATTTTAAGCTGTGTATCCGTATTATCTTCTAAAAAGTCGGCTGTTTTTGTATATTCTTTTTTGATCTCATTTATAACTTCCTTGGTCTGTTCTTCCTGTCTTTGAATGTTTTTATTATCGTTCATTTCGTCCTCCTTAAATTCTGTTCTTTATTGTTTTTATAAGATCCATTGTAGTTGCGTAATTCCTGTATAACCTACTTCCCATATAAACCATGCAAATGCAATGGCATTGCTTTTATACTTTTCAAACTCGGCATTTTTAGCACAGTTAAGTCTTTTGGAAAATACATATACCTTTTTTATAGGATATTTTTTAAATAACTCATATCTTTTTTGTCCCTCCAAAAATGCTAAGCGAAAAAGCATTGCTATTTTTACTTTCGGGGCAGATATTTCAAGGGCGTGTTTTAGAAATTTATCCGCACAAAAATAAGGCGGATTGGTTACTATGTCTAAGGTATTTTCCTTAATCGTAAAAAATCCACCTCTCTTTTGCTTCCATATCCTCTGTAACAAATATCCTCCGCTTTTACCCTGTATCCATGCTCTACCAGTACTTTTCCAATATGCCCCTGACCGCAGGCAGGCTCATATATTGTTTCTCTGAAATTTTCTCTTATTAAAAGCTCCTTTGTTGCTCTTTTATCTGTGGCATAAAAATCCAAGACCTCTCTGTCTTTACCAAGTTTCATCAATGTATCAAACATAGATTATCTTCCCTGATACTTGGCAATAGTTTCTTTTATCTCGGTTTCAACACACGATAAAAATGCTTCATTTGATGCTTTACCCAGTGCTATATCAGACAAGTTCATTTCCCACTTGGCTGTTGTTTTAGCTGACTTAAAGTTATCCTCCACTATCTCTATAAGAGCTTTTCCTTTTTTGGTTGCAATAAGATTTTTCTTATCTCTTTCTATGAAATCCTTGGAAATTAAATTTTCTATAATACCTGCTCTTGTTGCCGGTGTTCCAAGTCCCCTTCGCTCAACCTCAATTCCCTTTTGCAGTGCATCATTACCTGCAATCTCCATAGCCTTAAGAAGAGTATCCTCTGTAAAATGCTTTGGTGGTATCGTATATTTTTCTTTTATCTCTTTATCCTTGATTTTAAGTACATCTCCCACATTTATATCAGGTAATACAACATCTTCATTTTTCTTTGAACCGTACTGTTTAAGATATTTGGTAAAACCTTCATCTGTAATGACCTTACCGCTTACCTTAAATTCAAATATATCACCCTGACTTTCATATACCGCAACAATCTTTGTTATATTTTCAATTAAGGGATAGCCTGTACTTGCATGGAGTTTATTTAAGATAAGGTTATATATTTTTCTTTCACTTTCAGGAATTGTGGACATATCTTCCTCTAAAGAACTTACTGTAGGTATGATTGCATGGTGATCCGTTACCTTAGCTGAGTTAAAAATAACTTTAATTCTCTCCGTATCAAAGTCATTTTTACCAAGTATGTTATTTATCGTATTTATAATCATATCTTCCGAAAGATATCGGCTGTCCGTCCTGGGATATGTAATCATTTTCTTTTCATAAAGGCTTTGTGCATAGTCAAGTGTCTGTTTTGCACTGTATCCGAAGTACTTGTTACATTCTCTTTGAAGTGTTGTAAGATCAAACGGCAAGTCAGGTTTTGTAAGCTTTTCCTTTTTCTCCACATTTCTTACTGTGATTGTATTTCCTACCACATTTACTAAATCTTCTACAATTTCAAGGCTGTCTATTCTGTCTGTTGAAAGAGTAAAACCGGTAAAATAAAGCTCACCTATATAATATTTTTCTTTCTTAAAAGCTGTTATTTCATCATCTCTTTTTACTATCATGGCAAGCGTGGGTGTTTGTACTCTTCCAACAGAATAATTTTGATTGTAAATAAGGGAATACAGCCTGCTCATGTTCATGCCGACAAGCCAATCCGCCTTACTTCTGGCAAGAGCTGATTGGTATAGATCTTCATACTCTTTTCCCTCTTTTAGCTGCTTAAAGCCTTCTTTAATTGCCACATCTTCAATTGATGAGATCCAAAGTCTTTTGATATTCTTTTTACAACCTGCCTGCTCATACACAAGCCTAAAGATCAACTCTCCCTCACGCCCTGCATCACAGGCATTAATAACAGCCTCAATCTCTTTAGAGTTCATCAGCTTTTTAAGAGTGTTAAACTGCCCCCTAGTTGCCTTTAAAACCTCATACTTATACTCACCCGGAATAATCGGTAAATCCTCCAAGCTCCACTTGCCATACTTTTCATCATAAGCTGAAGGACTTGCCATCTGTATTAAATGTCCCACACACCAACTTACAATATATCCACCTCCTTCATAGTATCCGTCCTGTCTGCCGGTTGCACCGATTACCTTTGCAATACTCATTGCGACACTCGGCTTTTCACATATCACTAAATTCATTTATAAATCCTCCTTTTTTTGCATGAAAAAAGGCAATCCGAGTTTTTCCTTCTGATTGCCTTTTGGTTTTTGGTGTTTAATTGTTCAAAAATATAATTTTGGCTTAAATCTATTACGGTTTACTTTCATGTGATTTTACCCCTTTAACTCTTTCTCTCAAACTTAACTGTATACATATTAACAATATCATCTTTTCTAAGCTTATATATATGCAGCAATTCATTAATTTTATTTATATCATTGATATTCCCGTTATGACACAAAGTACTATAAAAATCACGTAGATTCTTTCTAAAAAATGTCAGTTCTTTCTCAGTCATAACTCTCATATTTTCATTTGGAGAAGCAACTATATCAACAAATTTAGATGGGTGAACAATTATTGGTATACATTCATTTGGGTATACATAATTCTCCTTAAACCAATGAACCGATCCTGATAATTGATTACAATAATCTTTCTTTATTGTTTGAGTAGTAGCCTCCGTCTTACATTCAATTACCAAATACTTACTTGAATCAATAGCCCATAAATTATCTGGTCCATATCCTCCAGTTTCTTTGTCTGGTCTCGAACATACAAAACCAAGAGATACCCCAACTTGATTTAGTGCTTCCTCAAATTTCTCATATTCACTCTCCATACATAAATTTGACAAAATTCCGTCTATATATACTAATAATTCATTTAACCCAAGCTTTCTTGCAGATATATTTGTGCTAATAGCTTGTGCTTGCGGAATTGTATTAATTGTTCTTTTATACTGTATACCTCTAATAGGTGAAAGAATAGCTGCACTTAAATTCTTTCCAACTGTTAATATTTCTTGAGCAAGAACAGGGTCTGTTTTATTTGTATATTCAGCCTGAATCTGACATAAATATCCTTTTGTTCTTTTGTCATCCTCTTTATCCTTAACCATTTTAATAGTTTCTGCAGCATCAATCCATTGCATATTTATGGATTTTTCAAAAGCTTTTCTTTGAGCAACTATCCTTTCATCTACCCTCGCCTCATTTGAATACTTAACCGTGGCTAAACTCTCCTTGCAAGTTTTTATCCATTCTGGATTTTTTTCTAAAGAATAATTTGCAAGTTCAAATATCTGATCAATTGTTGGCTTTGAACCTGTTTCACTCACTAATAAATCCCATAATTGTTTTGAAAGATCATATTGACATTTCGTAGCCGCACTAAAATAATCTATTCCCTTACCTCTTGATAACACATCTGAAAGTTCATCCCCCATAAGAACAACACAACATTCATCATCATTAAAACGCACTCCTCGTCCCATACCTTGTTCAATTCTTTGAACTTGCTCTCGTAGCAGAATAGTACTTTGAGGAGCTACACTTTGAATATATCTATCTTTAATACTATTTAAAGGCGGAAGTCCATCAATGACCAACATTCTACAAGCATCACCTGGCAAATCAATCCCATCATATCTATTAACAAAAATCACTTTTCCTAAATGAACACCGCTTTTTAATTTATTAACTACTTTATCTATATTATCTTTTGTCGCTGTTCGTTCCCTTTGTTCATCCCAAAATTCCGCTCTAGAAAAAGAAGGCACAAGTATCACTACATTATATTTTTTAGCTATTTCCTCAACTTTTTTCTTTATCTCAACTTCTGATATCTCGCTGTTTATATGCTTAGGAAAGATAACTAATCTATCTCCAATATCATTAGCATTTTCTGGTGTGATAATATTTTTCATATCCCCTATATCTAATCCAAGTGCAGAAATAAACACACTATCATCGGCTAGTGTTGCACTCATATATATACGTCTACTTGCATCTTCAAGACTAGATATATTATATAAATCAATTCCTTTAGGAGATATTTCAATCGTAGAAGCTGTAATTATACAATCACATGTATCCAAACTTCTCTCTAGCAATGGTAGTCCAAAGTATATTTCGCTATTATCCTTATTATTATATTTCTTTAATATTCTATAAACATTGTCTTGCTGTCTTTGCCATTCCCAATATGGAACCAGTATATTTTTTCGACAATCTTTCATTTCAACAACATCAATGTAACTCTTTGGATTATAATCTCTTAATGACGAACTAAATATAGCTATTAGTTCCCTATATGCATCCGTTCCAGCATTAATTCTTATCATAAATTGGTCAGTAATTTTATCCATACATGCATGAACATCATCAATAATAATACTTCCTATTGGATAATTCCCACACTCTCTCATCCCAAAATAACTATGACCATTTACAATAGTCTGAATAGAGGTAACAAGAATTGCTTTTGAGTTTGAATAGTTATAATCATCTTTGTCCGCTGTTACAAAAATTCCTAATCTCTTAGCTTCATCAATAACCTGCATAACCAAGTAATTATCAGGTACCACATATATAGCTGGTCCTTTTCCCTCGTTTAAACAACTCTGAAGCATAATTAACCCAACTACTGTTTTTCCACTACCCGTATTCATTTTCAAAATTACATTTTTTTCATTTCTAACATCAAACCATTTTTTCCATACCTCACTTTGAACATCCCGAGGATACCCGTACCCCATTGCTTTTGAAGGTAATGTCATAAAAATCTCTCTAGGCTCAATCGTTTTTGTCTTTGAACTAGAATTAAGTTTTGATAAAAGATTCATTGTATACTCCTTGAATTTTAAATTATAGTATATTTACAATTATTGTACCTCAAATACTAAGTATAGTATTTTTTTATTTACTTAAAATCTTTAGCTCTAGTTTCTTCTCTTCACATAAGCTTACAACACTCATTATACGACATCAAAATTTCGGAAATATTTTCTTTAGAACAGAGTATAACCTCTGTATCTACCTGAAGAAAATAGTATACAGCTTTACATTTATTGAAGAATTTTCTATCTACAGTAAATAACTTATCTGCTTTTGTTGCATATATTGCATGTGAAACATCATGAATTCCTGAAATCGTTGTATCCTCTTTTTTTTCTGCATTATAGCCATTTATATTTAGTATACGAAATAGTATCTCTATTATAAATTCTAATACCTTATGAGAATCCTTTATTTTAGAATACATCCCTGAGTATATCTTTAAATCTTCCGGTAAATCTTTATCTACACCGCACAATTTAAAAACCGAATTTTCATACCTGTTATTATGTTTTTTTATAATATCTTTCATATTAGTATTTAATTGACTTATTGCATTAACCATATCCTCATACTCCCAAATTTTGTCAAATTCAATATTAGAGATATTTTGATATTTTTTCTCTTTATCACAAAGTTCTTTGTAATGCTCTTTGTCTACTTTATACTTATGTTTACCATCAATCTCTATCCTTTGAGTTGTATCATATTTTACTATACGTTCATAGCAAATAAAAGGCGATTCTTTTTTAATTATTATACTTGTCATAGATGGCAAATACTCCATATCATTAGTAAATTTAGAAATTTGCGAAAGAATATTTTTTTTATTTTCTAAATAATTACTATCCCCTTTTTTTAATGCCTTATAAACTTCTTCAATATGGGCTGGGCTATAAAAAGTTCACAGACTTTTTTAATAAGTCTACTGCTGAAACTATTGATTTATCTATTAATGAGTAAATATAAATATTATGATCCAGATAAAAATCCATAATAAATCTCCTTTTAATTTGATGTTTCTTATAGATAATAGCTTATCTATGATTAGTAAATACTTTTATATTTGTATCTATAAATATCATACTATATATGAATAAAAAATGCACTATATTCTTTATCCTTTTCTACTCATCATCATCTTCCTCATAAGCATCTATTGCCATATCATCAACTTCTTCCTGCTCCGTTTCCTCTTGTATTTCTTCCGGTTCTTCTATATTATCCTCGCTTTCATAATCATCCTCAAGTTCATTATAGTCTTCATCCTCACTTTCTTCCTGTTTTTTCTTATAAATCTTAAAATAATATCCTGCTCCGGCAACTGCCATAACAAGCAATCCTAAAAATATATAAAGTCCTCCTCCTTTACCTTCTTCCTTCTTTTTAGGCTCTTCCTTTACCGGTTCTTCTTTTGTTACTTTTGTTGGTGGCGGTACCTCTTCTATCTTTTTTACTTCCTCTTTAGGTTTTTCTTTTGCTTCAACCATATTTAATAAATCATCTTCGCTTACTTCTGTAAGCAGCATGACATTTTGTCCTTCTTCATCATAATTAATGATTAGATGAAAGGTCTTTCCGGACTTTGTTTTAAATGTAATGAACTGTCTGGCATCGGCAAAATATTTACCACTTTCATCCCCCGTATTTTCTCCATGATAAATAGGATAGCTTTGATTAGCATTATTTACATTTTCTATAAGATCCGCCTTGGCACTGCCCTCTGCTGTAGGAATACCTTTATTTATACCATCACTTTGGCTACCTAACTGATTATCACTTGGAAGCTCTTTTGCATCCAGTTTATTCGGAAAGCGTACTTCCCTTTCTTCTTTATTATCTTTACTTGCTGTTTCCTTAATTGCCTCAGTTTCTATTTCACTTTCATTAACCTGTGCAAAAATATATGTAGGGTAAACATTCCCTATAATAAACATCACAAGTAGGCAAATAACTCCTACCAATCTTTTCACCCTGTTCTTTTTAGATTTCATTTCCTTCATTTGTATCCTCCATGATTTTTTCTCTGTTTTCCTCTACTCCTTTAGAATTTTCCGGCTCTTTCATTTTCTTTTCACTTTGCCTTTCCTTTTTGTAATTTCTCATCATTTCTAAAAACTCATCAAGTGAAATATCAATGCTTCTATATTCTTTTAGAACCTCGACTTGCTCCATTTCCTCCTGCTCTTCTTTAAGTATTTCCTGCCTCAGCCTAAGTTCTTCTATTTTTTCTTCTATTGCCTTTTGATTTTCGATATTCTTTTGATACTTTTTATTCAACTTCTTCCTCCTGTTATTTAACTCTACCGAAACCATAGAAATGTTCTATCCAGTAAGGTGTATTTATACTTACAAAACGAATAGGATTGCCTGCATGTATCATCATTCCGTCTCCTGCATAGATACCTACATGGGATATCGGACTATTGCTGTTATAAGTGTTTTTAAAGAAGATAATATCCCCCGCCTTTGCTTCACTTGGAGATACAGGATTACAATAAGTTTTATAAATCCCCCAAGCAGTGGTTCTTGGCATATTTTTAACTCCTGAATGCGTGAAACTCCAGCATACAAAGGACGAACAATCAAAGTTATTCGGTCCGTTTGCTCCAAACACATATTTTTTACCTATATGTTTCTCCGCTTCGTTAAACAATGCCTTAACCGTTACATCATCAAAGGCGATTCCCGGATTTGAAAAGTCGGAATTGTTTACAATCTCCGATAAATCCCCATTATCGCTCCCAAAAACAAGCTCCATATTGCCTTTACTTGAAAGCAGTGCTTCATAGTGGGCTAAATTGTTGGGATTGGAATTAAATACTTCTCTGATGATATCGTCCATTTCTCTTTTTTCTAAGTTTACAATAAGTTTTTTATATTCATAAGCTTCTTCATGGCTTTCTGTCTGCTCATTCCCTGCTTCATCAATATAGCTTGATGTAACGGTTTTGTATCTGATTTCAACTTCTTCATCATAGGTCAATGTATACATTTGATTAAACAGCTGTTGTATTTCTCCGGCTATTTCAGATACTTCCTTTACCACACCATATCGAGATGTAATATAGGATAGCAACTCATGGACATTATGACCGATTTTTTCTTTTCCGTTTATTATATATTCATCATATCCCGAATGAGTTTCTTCTACGCTTTCCATTTCTTCTTGCAGTCCCTGTTCTAAAGAAGAAAATTCCTGATTGATATTCCTTAAGGTCTCTTCTGAGGAAAGATAGGTTGTAGAAACAGTATCACTGATTGTTCCTGTTCCTATATTCATCACCATGCTTCCTGCCTGAAAGAGCATAAAAAATGTTCCTACCACCAAAAGTATTAGGAACATTATCTTTTTACTTCTTTCTTTTATAAATTCTGCAAACTTTTTGCTTCCCTTTGCTAAGGATTTTTTAAGCCCGTTCTTTATCCTTTCTTTGTATTTCTTTTGAAGTTGCTTTTTATACTGCCTCCTTTTAAAAAACTGTCTTAACCTTGAAGTGTTTTGATACTCGCTACTTTTCTTAAACTCTTCCATGTTTTTCTTAAAAAACAACTTTTTTCCCTGTTTTTCAATATCTTTTTCAAGCCTTACTACCCTTTTTTGTCTTTTTAATGCCCTACCTTTTCCATGATTGTGGGCTTTTCTTGCAAGATTTTCTATACCGTCTGTGGTCTTATGGGTAGCACTGACACCGGCATTGTCCTCTTGTCCACTTTCAAGATGCCTGTTTGCCGCTCCTACCACAACTACTGCACTTTTAGAAGATATGCCGTCTTTACCTTTATTTTTAAGCTGCTTTTCAAAGCTTTGCTTTTTATGCTGAAGCTTTAAAATCTTCTTTTCCTGCTTTCTAAATTTATCATTGGCTTTTTTTGAATATTCTTTAGGCTTAGGCTTTGAGTTATCCGGTCTTTCTCCTTTATTATCATTTTTTTCTTTTACTCCATCCTTTGTGTTTAGAGGATTTTTCTTATTCTTAGTCCTTGTAAATTCTTCATCTTCAAAGTTACTTTTAAAATACTTCTTTGAACGTTTCTTTAAGCTTAAATCTTCTTTGTCACGATTTTCTTTTAAGATTTTCTTATATCGTTTCCTATTTGCTTTTACTTTATTTTTAGACTTATCAGTTGGTATGGTTGTAGCATTTTCTTTATGCCTTTGCTCCTTGGCTGATACCTTTTGTAAAGCTTTATCATTCCTAAAGCCCATATCATACTGATTAGAAGCTATATTTTTATCCGTATCTTTAGATAAATCTTCATAGGTTTCTTTTTCTTTCTGATGAAATCTGCCTATCTGCTTTTGCCTGACCTTTTTATTCTTTTTTGGCTCAAGAAAAGATTTGCCCTGATTTATATTTCCCTTACCAGGTATCTCATAAGAATCACTGCCTTTATTTAAATCCTTATATTTATCCTCTATATCCGGATGATTTATAAATGTTTTCTTAGATGAGGATGTCTTTACTTCAGCCGGCATATCATCTTCAATAAGAACATCCTGATTTTGAACATCTTCTTTTTTATAACCTGTTTGATTTTCAGATGGAAAAGGCTTTATCTCTTGATTTAACGGTTTTTCTCTACTGTTTTTATACCTTACGTTCTTTTTCTCTCTCAATTTCTTTCACCTCACTAGTCTTTCTTGCAAACCCTATATATTCTGTATTTATCTTGGATTCTGCATACTGCTTCTCACTTTTTATCTTTTCCTGTCTCACTTAATTTTGTTGTAATCAGTGAGTACAGTTTTGTATTTTTAGGGAACTGGTCTATAAAGGGGACAATGGTATTTCCATAAAAGATTAAACCTTCTCCCTCATTACTGTTTGTTACATAGGAAAGCTGGTGCTTTGAAATATTAAGCTTCTTAGCCAGTGTATCTCTATCTGTTCCCGCCTGATTAAGCATTAAAATAAAGTCGGTATTATCAAAGATATTTTCAATCTCCGGACTTGCAAGAAGATCTTTGATATTCTGCGTTAGCCCCGTTGGCATACCTCCCCATTTTCTGAATCTTTTCCAAATCTCTATAGAATAGTTGGCTGTTTGCGGCTCTTTTAAAAGAAGGTGAAATTCATCAACGAAATATCTTGTTGCTTTTTTACTTGTCCTATTTATTGTTACTCTGTTCCAAACCTGATCTTGTATTATTAACATTCCTATTTTTTTAAGCTGTTTTCCAAGTTCTTTAATGTCATAGCAAACCACCCTGTTGTTTGTATCTACATTCGTTCTGTGATTAAATACATTAAGGCTTCCCTTTACATAAATCTCCATCTCTACCGCAAGTTTCTTTCCTATTTTCTCCTCCTGTTTTCTAAGAAGATTATATAAATCTTCCAGTATAGGCATATTTTCAGGTATCGGATTTTCAAAATAGGCTTTATAAAGAATTGGCAAGCACCTGTCAATAACTGAGATTTCTTCCGCACTTAGCTTTTTCTCTCCAACTACAAGTTCAAAAAGGGACAGTATAAAATCAGATTTTAATGACAACGGATTATCTTCATCCGCATAGTCGGTGTTGATATCAAGGGGATTTATATAGTCTTTTGAAATCGGTGATATTTTAATAACCTGCCCCTTTAGGGCATTAACAAGCGGAGAATATTCAGCCTCAGGATCTGCAATAATGATATCATCATCCGTAATCAAGAAAGCATTGGTAATCTCTCTCTTTGCCGCAAAAGATTTTCCGCTACCCGGTGTTCCAAGTATCAGCCCGTTCGGATTTTTAAGTTTCTTTCTGTCAGCCATGATAATATTTCGACTTAAAGCATTTAAACCGTAATACAAACTTTCACCCTTAATAAAGAGTTCCTCCGTTGTAAAGGGAATAAATACAGCCACCGAACTTGTGGTGAGTCCTCTTTCTATTTCCACCTCATTTATTCCAAGCGGAAGGCTTGCAACAAGCCCCTGTTCCTGCCTGTAGTTTAAGTTTTTAATGTTACAGTTGTGCCTGTTCGCAATGGATTTTAGTGTAAATACGGTATTTTCAAGCTTAGTTCTACTTTTACCTGTACTCATAATAAGGATCGTTACTAAAAACATCTTTTCATCATGATTTTGAAGTTCAGAAAGTAGGCTTTTTGCCTCCGCTCCATAAGTAACAAGATCACTTGGCAGGATATCTATATCATATCCTGCTCTGATTGCTTTTTTATTTTCCTCAAGTTTCATCTTATCAAGGTCGGTTATTTTTCTTTTTATATTTTTAATCGCTTCCATCCTGTCAACAGCTTTGATATGAAAGGTAACGATCATATTTTCTTCCACCTCTAAAAATTCTGAAAGCATTTCATCCTTTATATCCGATGCTAAAATCTGTAGAAAGTTTACCTCTGCAAATACTTCTCCCATCTTAAAATAGGTAGGCTTTGAAAAATTAAAGGAAGTCGGTACAATATATTCCTTTGTTGTAAGTCCGCTGTATTTCAAATCTTCAAAGTTAAAAATAAACCTGTCCTCAGGATTTAATATATCGTGAATGACTTTTAACCTTTCTTCTCCGTCAAGTACATAGCCCTTTACACCCATCTGCCTAAAGTTATTTAATATATCCGATTCTATTCTCTCTAATCTGCTTTTTGCCTGCTTTAAATCCTCAGCTTTTATGGTAAAGGTTAAATACATATTTTTTGACAGTCCGTTATTTCCCTTGCTACTTTGATTTAGGAGCATTTGTCTATATTCATTTCTTATCTCATTGAAATCATCCTCGGTTTCTTTGATATTAATAAGCTCTTTCCTTTCTTCATTCTCACCTATGCTGTTAATATAGTTAAACTCCACTTCCACACTTGAATCAAAGAAATTAAGAAAAGAAGAAAAGTCGGCAAATATCCCCTCCTGATCATCTTCTTCCATAAGTCTATAATTAATATCAAAAAAGCGAATAGTTTTATTGTATTTATCCTTTTCAACCTGACAGATCCCGTCCTTTAACATTCTTTTATAGGGAATTGTATCCTGTACGGTTTCCTTTTTCTTAGACTTTATCAGAAAAGGAAACCATCCCTTTTTTATGAATGATTTCCCGTCTTTTTTATTGCCTGTATTCTTCCTGCTTAACTTTTTTAACTCGGATAATTCCTTACTGTTTTTCCTAAGCTCCATTTCATCCCTTTGTATTCTTTGCTCCTGTTTTTTCTTCTTCTCCTTATTCAATTCTTCTCCTCCCATTACTCTTTAAGCCGGACTTATTTATAATTATTTTCTCTTTTATTTTGTCTTTCTTATCAGTGTTATAAATGCTTTCCATCTTATATATCCTTATCTTTTCAGCTTTATGAAACCTTACTATATATGCCAAATGCTTTTCAAATGGCAGATTATCTTTTTCATAAAGCGTTGCAAACAAAATCGGTAATACGACTATGCTCATCAGTATCATTGAAATATCCGTACTTAAAAAGTTTTTACATAACAGATAAACAGGAAAGCCTAATAGTCCTGCTATACTAAAGCCGATCAGCTGTCTTTTAGTAAGGTTAAGGGCTACCTTTGTTTTTACTTTGCTAAGATCCTTCGGTACTTTTACATATGCCATGCTCTTTTCTCCCTCTGTTCTTCACTATTTGAAAGTGCTTCTATATGTTCCCAAAGTGAGATGATTTCCTCTTTTACCTTCTCTAATTCTTCTACAAGTTCAAAATCAGCTTTATATAAGATATTTTTACCATCTTTTATTTTTACAAAGTCAAAATCTTTATCTAAAGGTACTGATGTATCCTGCCTTTTCCTGCTTACAATCTTTCCAAGCAAAACTCCTATAAAAAGTATTACTCCTGCTCCTGATATTATTCTCATTATTTTATTTAATATTTTCATTGCTACCTCCCGGTAATTATATTTTTACTTAAACCTGCTATTTTGATCTTCTTGTCTTTTACTTTTGCTCATTTTGAACAAAAGTCATCTAATGACTGTTAAGAATAGCCTTTGCTATACTTCCCGACTTCATCATCATTACTCCAAGTATCAATCCGTATGCCAGCACCTTTAAAATACTTACATGAATATCCGTAAAGTTTACGGTTTTTACAAGTACCGCATAGATCCCGAAAAAGATTAAAATAAACAGTCCTTGAAGTCCAAGTGCAAACAAACTTTTTATATAATTTGTTCCTATACTGCTCCATTCCTTATTTCCCATTGTGGCAAAAGGGATAGCGGCTACGGAACAGTAAATATAAATTTCAATCATTCTTCCGTATAAGATTACTGTAATCAAAACAGAAAGTATTGTTAAAGAGATTTTAACAAGTCCTGTCTCAAGTGAAATTCCGATGAGTGTTCCAACACTTTTTTCTTTTAGGGCATCAACCATAGCATCAAAATCTCCCGGTGCAATATTCGCACTGCTTCCCACAACCCCGGCTGCCTTTCCTACCATGTCCTGTGCAACATCAAAGACCGCCATGGAAAACTCAAAGGCGTGGGATACAAGCCATACAGCTACCCACATCTTTATGATGTATTTGAAAAACTCAAATGTATCCGTATCATGCATGGAATTTTTTTGCATTACCACTTGAATTAATTCAATACAACAGATTGCTGTAAGGATTATTACTGCTATGGGTAAAACGACATTCTCATTGATTGATTTTATGAAGGCAAATACCTCCGAGTTCCATGAACTCGGAGTTTTGCCAACCTCTCCGGCAACTGTTCCCACTTTCTCATTAATATCTAAAAGCATTGCCGAGAGATTATCCTTAATTACATCAATCATGATATTCTTGAAAAACTCATCTATTTTTCCAAATAAATCCAACATCTTAATTAAGTACAGTGGCAAGTAGCGGAATCAGTTTTAGCCCTATTAAAACTATTCCTCCCCCTGCCATAAGCTGCTTTATTCCCTGTGATTTCGCTCCGGGGTTGTCATTTCCATAACCTTCAAGCAGGTTTATGACTCCCCATGCTCCAAGTCCTGCCCCTATTGCTGTTACCAAAATCTTTAATACATCTACCGCCTGTGTAAAAAATGCCATTATTCTTCCTCCTCATTTTCTATTTCTTCTGTCTTATCTGCCTTGTTAAGATGTTTTACAATAAAGTTTCTATAACTTTTATCTTCCTTTTTAACCTCTTTAAAATAGCCGAAAACATGAATAAAATCCCCTTTTTCAAAGTCCTTTGTAAGTTCGACTTTTTCACCGTAAACATTACAATTTATATATTCCTTCTTTTTCTCCCCTACCTTTCCCATCTTTCTAAAGAGAGTAAAATTAGCAGCTTTAACTTCGCCGTCCTTACCCTTAATAACTTTTATCTCCACTTCATTAATCAGATTTCCATTGATGTTAAGCATTTCTTTTTGCATATAATTTCTCCATTTTCTATTTGATTTAATCAAAAAAAACCATAGTATTTTCAAGTTACCATGGACTTATTTATATTTTTTATTCCGACTTCTGCTCATTTTGAACTAAAGTCGGAGGGCTTCTTACCTTTGCTTTCACTTAACCATTTCTCCTTTTCTTCAACAAAAAAAGACTAAGATTTGATTTATCTTAATCCTTTACTTTGGCTGCTATATGCTTTATGAAATTCATTCTTCGTTTTTATATATTTAAGCTTTTGATTTAATATGTTTATTTTGTATTTTATCTGCCCCAACCTCTTCCCTGCTTTTTTAATTCTCATTTCTATCTTTTCCCATTCATCCATTTACTAATCCTTTCAAAAATTCGGTTTGATATTAACTTCTGCTCATTTTGAACTAAAGTTATTCCGAGTTTACCAATTAACCTCCACCACTTTTACCATCATTTCTTCTTTTAAGTTGACCTTATCTCTTCTTTTTAAATATTTTTCTATATCAAAGGCATTTTTCTTGTTGTAGTCTGAAAGCAGCTTATAATTTTTATGCTTTGTAATATCGAATTTATCTGAATAAAAAGGTCTTGCTCCCCTTATCTCCAGTATGCACTTCCCACCGTCCATCACTTTAAGTTCATCCCTGCTCATAAGTTCTTTTCCAAGTTTTTGATAGTTCAGTCCGAAAGATTTTTGATTTGACCTTGTTTCCGATGTGTTATACAGGTCTATGGTTTCTTTTCCTAAGTTCTCTGACAACTCCTTTATGGTTGTTCCTTCCTTTCCACCCAAAAATAATTCACTATCACAATTGCCTGTAATCGTATCGGCATTATCTTTATATATAGCTTTAAGTTGTGATTTTGCCTGAAGGATTATGCTTGCAGATATTTCTCTTGAACGAATGGTTGCTATTAACTTTTCAAACTTTGGAATCTGACCGATGTTACTGAACTCATCCAATAAACACCTTACATGAACTGGAAGTCTACCACCATAGACATCATCCGCCTTATCACAAAGTAGATTAAATAGCTGAGTATACATCATTGCCACTACAAAGTTAAATGTGTCATCGGTATCGGATATGATAATAAATAAGGCTGTTTTTTTATCTCCTATAGTATCTAAGCCCATCTCATCATACTCCATAAGGTTTTTAAGTTCCTCAATATCAAAGGGAGCAAGTCTTGCACCGCAAGAAATCAATATGCTCTTCGCAGTTTTTCCTGCAGCAAGCTTGTATTTACGGTATTGCTTTACCGCAAAGTGATTCGGTTTTTCTTTTTCCAGTGCATCAAAGATATAGTCAACTGCATTTTTAAAGTTTTCATCTTCTTCTCTTACCTCACTGGCATCAATAAAAGCAAGAAGTGTTTCAAAGTTTTGCTCTTCCTCCGGTGCTTCATAGTAAAGATATCCAATTAGTGCGGTGTAATAAAGGCGTTCTGCTTTCACCCAAAAATCCTCACTGGATTTTTCTCCTTCGCCTTTCGTATTAGCTATAATGGTTTGTACAAGCTTTAGAATATCTTTCTCACTTCTTAGATATGCAAATGGATTGTAGTGCATGGATTTTTTGAAATTTATAGTATTTAGCACTTTAATATCATATCCGTTTTTCTCAAGCATCTTTCCACACTCTACAAGAACAGTACCCTTAGGATCTGTTACAACATAGGATGAGTGCATTTGCATAAGATTGGGCTTTAAAAAAAATCTGGTCTTTCCGCTTCCTGAGCCTCCCACCACAAGTATATTTTTATTCCTTGCATATTTAGGATTTTTAGGTCTACCATTCATGGTAAGTCTTTCCGTATCAGTTAAAAGTATGTTGTTTTCAAACTTCTCATCTACATACGGCTCTATATCTTTTGAGTTCCCCCATCTTGCTGATCCATACTCTTTACCTTGCCTAAACTTCTTGGCATTTTTTCCTTTGGTATAGACAATTACTTTGATTAGGGCTGCTACTATTATTCCCACCATTATATCTATTAAATGAATACTTGGAATAAAACTTATTTTGCCAATTTCTAAAATCGCCTTAAAAATCTTATCCAAAATATCTCCACCTATATAACTTCTAACATGAGCTGATAGGATGTTTCCCGGATAAAATAAAAAGAGATAAGGTAAGTTTTGAATTACAAACTTTTTCTTATCTCTTATATGAAATATATTTTTTATATCTTTCAGTATTGCTTCTAATATCTTCGTATTTACCCCTCCTTCTACAAACTCTGTTCTTTAAGCTTTTCTTTGATTTTATCTTTCTTAGGTGCGTTTTTTACCTTTTCTTTGAATTGATTTAGGTTGACCATTACCGATTCTCTTTTTTTATTCTTTCCGGCAAATTTTTCTACTGCTTCCTTAAACGCCTGCTCCATAACCTTTTCATCCTTTGCATGAAAGAAGATGATATTATTTCCTGTAGTAAGATCTTTTTTTATACTGAATTTTACTCCGTTTTTATTTAGCTCTCTTTTTAAGCTCTCAAAATCAAGGTCATTTAGTTCTAAGGTTTCAACCTTACCTTTCTTCACCAACTCTTTTACGGTTGTAGGTTTCTTTTCTTCTATAAACTCCTTTAAACTTTTCCCTTTTTTGGCTGCCATATTTAACATTTTTTTCATAAGGTCTATTATCATTTTGGCAGATTTTATATTTCCACTTTTTACTATAGCAATAACTTGTCTGTTTACTTCTTCATTGATCAATAGTTTACCTCCCTTCATCTATTACAAGAAAAAAGGTAGTTAGATTTTACTCTAATTACCTCTTTACAGGATTCTTTTAAGATTCATTTTACTTCAGCTTTTTTACACTTTCAGCTTCAGATAATATTTTCATCTGCTCAATTGCAATAGAATTCAATTTTTCCAATCTGTCCGACTGTTTCATCCCTTCATTTATAAATACTGCATTTAGGTTTTCGAGATTAGAAAGGCAAACAAGTTGAGATATATCCGCATAATCTCTGATATTTCCCTTTAAATTTGGATTTTCATCTCTCCATTCCTTTGCAGTCATTCCAAACAAAGCCATATTCAAAATATCAGCCTCATTTGCATAAATAAAGTTGATTTTTTCCTTTGGCAGTTTTTCAGGTATAAGATTATTCTTTATAGCATCAGTATGAATCCTATAATTGATTTTTGCCAAATTTCTTTTTATATCCCAACCGAGCTTCTTTTGTTCTTCTTCTTTTAAGCGTTCAAATTCTTTTATTAAATACAGCTTAAAGTATGGGGATACCCAAGAAGCAAACTCAAAAGCAATATCTTTATGTGCGTAAGTTCCTCCGTATCTTCCTGCTTTTGCAACAATACCGATAGAATTGGTTTTTTCTACCCACTGTTTTACCGATAAAACAAAGCGATTCAGTCCGGCTTCATTTTTAATTCCCTCGAATTCGAGGGAATTAAAATCAGGATTATACATTTCCTCCCAAATACCTAAAAACTCTATTGTATTTTTATTTCTTAGCCACTTCTCGATTAAAGCTAAACCGTTTTCAATATTTCTTACCATATCAGTTAAAGAAATATAATCTTTATCATCTATGGCTATAATGCTGATTTCAGATCCTTCAACATTTATTTTAGACACAAAATCACCTCTCAATTCTTAAATAAATTATAACTATTATACCTTTTTCCCACTGCAACCATTATGTCGTCATACCTTATAATCTTCACTTACCTGCATCATTTTTTTCCTTCCCACTTCTGGACATTATGACCAGAAGTTATAAAAAAGCAGATACACAGTTTCTTTATATACCTTGTATTTTATTCTACACTACAATCAAAAGCAATAACAGCATTACCTTAAATAATATCCTTTTTACACCAGCCTCCTCCATACATATCGTGATTTACTTCCTGCTGATAAAAATGATTTATTGTAGTGGTTGCATTATAAAGTGCCGTAATCATATATGCCTTAATATTTGTGATTTTAGTGGCTGTATTCTTCATACATTCAATCACATATTCCAAATGACTGCCCTCCAGTTTCAAAAATCTTGATTTCACAAGCTCATATGGATATTCTTCTCCTGCTACCCTGATTGTTGGACGCCTCACACATACTACCTCACATATTACTTGAAACAGTTCATCATAGAGTTCTTTTTCTCCATAACTATCATATTTCATATGATGATTATAACTGATATTTTCTTTGATCAGTTCTATGCATTTCTGTACATCATCTATCACATCATTCTTCTCTGAATCGGATTGAGTGATAGGATTGATATAACTCTCCTCAATATAGTTTAAATCAGTTTTATTATATTTAGTATAATTAGGGTTCGATTCTCCAACTTCTTGAGTTTCGTTTTCCGAACTTCTAAAGGTTTGATTTTCTGACTTCTTAAGGTCTGTTTTTCCGACTTCTTGAAGTCCTGTTTTCTGACTTCTAGAAGTTTGATTTTCCGACTTCCTAAAGTCCGATTTTCCGACTTCAGTGATTTTATCAGTATTTACTGCCTCTTTTTTATCTATATTTCCTTCCGGCGAAGCAAAATTCTTGACATATATAATATCCGGTTTGCCCAATCCTCTACGAACTTTCTCTACCAAACCAATTCCCTTAGTATTGTCCAGCTCTGCAAGAACCTTAACTGCCTTTTCCTTTCCACATCCCAAATCTTCCATAATACTATTTATAGTATATATAATATATGCTCTGTTATTATCATCAAACCATTTATTTTTTATAGATAAGGACATACGATCAAGCATTAGTCCATATAAAAGTTTTGCATCACTTGATAATTTCTTAAATCGTTCATCCTTAATAAGCAAGCGAGGAACTCTATAGAATGAGAACTGCTCCGCTTCAATCCCGTAATAATAATTCAGTTGTAATATTTCACTCATTCTCGGCTCCTCCTTTCTACTGATTGTTCTTCCAGTTATCCAATAACTGATAAATAATGTTCTCTATTTCTTTCCTGCTATATGTTACAGGGAAATAACTGTTGATACGCTCTGCTTTTATAACAACCTTTCGTTCCACAGTTTTCTCTTTTTCAAGCAGCATACGAACCATCGGAAATGTAAGCTCCCCTTTTTTATCGCTTTCCTTGAGCATGGCACTCTGCAAAGTTGTAATAATAATATTTGTTTCCTTTATTACAGCCAAAACCCATTGCTGTGCATCCTCTGATAAAAATGATAAATCAACTGCCTGCATTATACCTATTTTCTTTGTATCCACCATATCAAGCAACTCATCTAACAAGCGTGAAATCCATATATATCTCTGAACAGTCTTTGCGCTCTCTCCTGCCGCTTCTCCAAGTTCTCCAAGTGTAAGTCCACCTGCTTTACTTCCCTGATGTTTCATTGCATCGTATTTCATTCTGTACGCTTTTGATTTCTCGCTTGGCAGAATATCTTCTCTTTGAATATTAGAATCTACCATGATAATTGTAGCTTCATCATCTGTATAATTGCGTATAAACATCGGAATTGTAGAGAGTCCAACCATTTCACATGCATATTTTCTACGATGTCCGGCGATGATTTCGTAACCGCCGCCTTTCATCGGTCTTGCAATACCCGGCATCAATATTCCATACTCTCTAATACTTCCAATCATTTCTTGCATCTTTTCATCATCCAATACCTTAAACGGATGTTCTTTGAACCCATGAAGCTCTGTTAATGCAATTTCCTGTACTTGCTCTATTCCTGACTGTGGCTGCTCAATCCCGAATAAATCATCAAAGCTGTTAAGCTTTACCTTTGTGGCACTTCCTGTCTTATTCATTGCAAAGCACCTCCTTTGTCAATGACTGATATGCACTTGCCACTTTACCATTCGGATCGTGCTTGTAGATGCTCACACCTTCCGCAGAAATTTCCGCTGCCCTTACCGACATTGGGATACTGTTTTCAAATATATGAACTCTGCTCCCATAATTTTCAATAAGCAGATTACTGATATCTTTTGCATAATTGGTACGGTTGTCAACCATTGTTAGCAAAATCCCCTCAATCTCAAGTTTCTGATTAATCTGACGCTTTACTTTCCCTATGGTTTTAATAAGTTGTTCCAAGCCTTTTATCGGTAAATATGCCGCCTGTACAGGAATTAAAATACTATCTGCACAAGTAAAAACATTTATTGTAATCATTCCAAGGGATGGCATACAGTCAATCAAAATATAATCATAATTTTCTCTCTGCAAGTCCATATAGGTTCTCAGTACGGTTTCTCTGCTCATCACATTAATAAGTGAAGTTTCCAAACCTGAAAGTTCTATATTTCCTGGTATAAAATCAATTCCTTCATCATGGCTTAAAATTCCATAATCTGATCTTATTTCCTCATCATTAATAATGTTTCCCATTATAGTTGCAAGTGTAATTTCCAATCTATCCGGCTCCCTAATTCCAAGACTTGCCGTAAGGCTTCCTTGTGCATCTGCATCTATCAACAGAACCTTCTTTCCTTGCCTTGCCAGCCCAATTCCCAAGTTACTTGTTGTTGTGGTTTTTCCAACTCCACCTTTTTGATTTGCAATAGCTATAACTCTACACATGATATCATTCTCCTATTTTTCTACCTTTTTAGTTGTCTTTTTTAAAATTTACTTTTTGTACTTGTGCATAAGCCCTGTAATATTTTTTTGTTCCTTTATTGCTGTAAAGCTCTGATACCTCCAGAACTTCTATTTTATTATTACTGCTTAATATTTTTTGAAACCATGCAATATCACTCTTTGTTCCCATAAATCTGATTTTCAGCATTAGTTTGCACCTCCAATAAAGCTTATATCTCACAATTATAATTAGCGTAGTCAGGATAGCGAATCTGTATTGCTTGCTTCATACTGCTACCGATTTGCCACCCTTCACACAAACACTCGGTTTTTATATCTCCGGTCTTAAAATCATAAATACTGTTAATATTTCTTCTCGTATCAGGGCTGATGCCTAGACAATAACAAAGTGCCTTATGATAGACATCTTGTTCCTTTACTTCTTCATAGTAGAATTTTCATGTGCCTCGTTATTAAATATAATAGACCGTTTACTATTATTTTCTGCACTTAACGCTGTGTTCTTCATATTGAACCTCCTTATAGATATAAAAAAGGAACAAACACTTATAAAAAGTGCTTATTCCCAAACATTAAACAAGGGAAAGCAATAAATGCTTTCCCTCGCAGAACTTTATATATAGACTTTTACTTCAATATCTTTAAATCTGTTTGCCTTTGTGTACTCAGGATGCTCAGCCATAAATGCCTGCACATCCGCTCGCCTCACCGTTAAGCTGCAAAAATAAATATATTGCTGCCTAATTCCTCTTTTCCGCAATTGCTGCCTGTGCTGCTGCAAGTCTTGCAATCGGCACTCTAAATGGTGAACATGACACATAGTCAAGACCGATCTTGTGGCAGAACTCAACTGATGAAGGATCTCCACCGTGCTCACCGCAGATACCTACGTGGAGCTCAGGTCTTGTCTGTTTTCCAAGCTCGATAGCCATCTTCATAAGTTTACCGACACCAACCTGGTCAAGCTTAGCAAACGGATCGTTCTCGAAGATCTTTCTGTCATAGTAAGCATTGAGGAACTTACCTGCATCATCTCTTGAGAAACCGAATGTCATCTGTGTAAGGTCGTTTGTACCGAAGCAGAAGAATTCAGCCTGCTTAGCAATCTCATCAGCTGTAAGACATGCCCTTGGGATCTCAATCATTGTACCAACTTCATACTTGATGTTTGAGCCTGCTGCCGCAATCTCCTCATCTGCTGTCTTAACGACGATATCCTTAACGTACTTAAGCTCCTTAGCGTCAGATGAAAGCGGAATCATGATCTCAGGCTTAAGGTTCCAATCAGGATGAGCCTTAGCTACATTGATAGCCGCTCTTATAACAGCCTTTGTCTGCATTACTGCAATCTCAGGATATGTTACTGCAAGACGAAGTCCTCTGTGTCCCATCATTGGGTTGAACTCGTGAAGTGAAGCGATGATAGCTTTAATCTGTGCTACGCTCTTGCCCTGAGTCTTTGCAAGCTTCTCGATCTCAGATTCCTCTGTAGGAACGAACTCATGAAGTGGCGGATCAAGGAATCTGATTGTAACAGGGTTACCCTCAAGTGCCTCGTAGAGCTTCTCGAAATCTCCCTGCTGTACAGGTAAAATCTTATCAAGAGCTTTCTCTCTCTCTTCTACTGTATCTGAACAGATCATCTCTCTGAATGCGTCAATTCTATCGCCCTCAAAGAACATATGCTCTGTACGGCAAAGTCCGATACCCTCTGCACCAAGCTCTCTGGCTTTTCTTGCATCCTCAGGTGTATCTGCATTTGTACGAACTTTAAGTCTTCTATACTTATCAGCCCATCCCATGATTCTTCCGAACTCACCTGCAATCTGAGCTTCCTGAGTTGGGATAGCACCGTCATAAACATTTCCTGTTGTACCGTCGAATGAGATAACATCTCCCTCGTGGAATGTCTTTCCGCCGAGCTCGAACTTCTTGTTCTCCTCATCCATAATGATCTCTGAAAGACCTGATACGCAGCAAGTACCCATACCACGAGCAACAACGGCTGCGTGTGATGTCATACCTCCACGAACTGTAAGGATACCCTGTGAAGCCTTCATACCCTCGATATCCTCAGGTGATGTCTCAAGTCTTACAAGAACAACCTTCTTACCTGCATCAGCCCATGTCTTAGCATCCTCGGCTGTAAATACGATCTGTCCGCTTGCAGCACCCGGTGAAGCGGCAAGACCCTTACCGATAGGTGTAGCCTTCTTAACAGCCTCTGTATCAAATGTCGGGTGAAGAAGTGTATCAAGGTTTCTAGGCTCGATCATTGATACAGCCTTAGCCTCGTCAATCATGCCCTCATCTACAAGGTCACATGCAATCTTAAGTGCAGCAAATGCTGTTCTCTTACCGTTTCTTGTCTGCAACATGTAAAGCTTTCTATCCTCGATAGTAAACTCCATATCCTGCATATCTCTGTAATGGTCTTCAAGCTTATGACAAATCTCAACGAACTCTTTATAAACGTCAGGCATTACTTCCTTCAACTGATCGATATGCTGTGGTGTACGAACACCTGCAACAACGTCCTCACCCTGAGCGTTCATAAGGAACTCACCCATGAGCTTCTTCTCACCTGTAGCAGGATCTCTTGTAAATGCAACACCTGTACCTGATGTATCACCCATGTTACCGAATGCCATCATCTGTACGTTAACTGCTGTACCCCATGAATATGGAATATCATTGTCACGACGATATACATTTGCACGTGGGTTATCCCATGAACGGAATACGGCCTTAACGGCAGCCATAAGCTGTTCCTTAGGATCTGAAGGGAAATCTGAACCGATTTTTGACTTATACTCAGCCTTGAACTGATTTGCAAGTTCCTTCAAATCTTCAGCTGTAAGGTCAACGTCCTGTGTAACTCCCTTTTTCTCTTTCATCTGGTCGATAAGAACCTCAAAATACTTCTTACCAACTTCCATAACTACGTCTGAGAACATCTGGATAAATCTTCTGTAGCAGTCATAAGCCCATCTTGGGTTACCTGACTTTGCAGCCAGAACCTCTACAACCTCTTCGTTAAGACCGAGGTTAAGAATTGTATCCATCATACCCGGCATAGATGCTCTTGCACCTGAACGAACTGAAACTAAGAGCGGATTTTCCTTATCACCGAATTTCTTTCCTGTGATTTCTTCCATCTTAGTAATATTCTCCATGATTTGACCCATGATCTCATCATTTATCTTCTCGCCATCCTCATAGTACTGAGTACATGCCTCTGTTGTGATTGTGAATCCCTGAGGTACAGGTAAACCGAGATTTGTCATCTCTGCAAGGTTTGCACCTTTACCACCCAAAAGATTTCTCATTGTTGCGTTACCTTCTGTAAAAAGATATACCCACTTATTTGCCATACGTAAAAACCTCCATATGTATTTTCCTGTATTTTCCGCTCTCCATTATACCATATTCATATAATATAGCAAAGCATAAAAAAGAAAATTATTTACCTTTTACATTGATCTTTTGATATTTTCTTACTAAAAAGATGATAATAGTAATTTTTAACAAAATCCTGTATACAATATTCCGCCCATTTTCGTCAAAATTTGTTTTCACAGACATCAAATCCATAAAGCTCACAGCAAAATAAAACTTTATAAAATTGTATTATATAAAAATCTTGCAAATATAAACTTTTGCATTATACTATTAGTTGTAAAACACTAAGAATAAGTTATTTAATTAATATAGTAGCTTCGGCTGCTTTATCTATGCAATTATATATGGAGGAATTATGCATCAGGAACAATGTATTAAGGACAATTTATATTATGTGGGAGGAAGTGACAGAAGGCAGAGACTTTTTGAAAATGTCTATCCTATTCCGAACGGAATGTCTTACAACTCATATGTTATATTGGATGAAAAAACTATACTCTTTGATTCTGTTGACAGATCTGTAGAGGGAGTATTCTTTGAAAACTTAAAAGCAACACTTGGTGACAGACCCCTTGACTACGTAGTAATAACACATATGGAGCCTGACCATGCGGCTACTTTGGGTGATCTTTTAAATATTCACCCGGAAATGATGATAGTAGGTAATGCAAAGATTAAGGCAATGATCGGTCAGTTCTTTGACTTCTCATTGGACCACAGATTCCTGGAAGTAAAAGAAGGCGACACATTAAGTACAGGCGAGCATACATTTAAATTTTATTTTGCTCCGATGGTTCACTGGCCTGAGGTAATGATGGTATATGATGAGAAATCAAAAGCGCTTTTCTCTTCAGATGCTTTCGGTTGCTTCGGAGCACTCTCAGGAAATATATTCGCAGATGAGTTGAATTATGAATGCGAGTGGTACCCGGAATCAAGAAGATATTATGCAAATATTGTAGGAAAGTTCGGATTACAGGTATTAAATATCTTAAAGAAGCTTGCCGATTTGGATATAGAGCTTATATGCTCACTTCACGGACCTATATACAGAACAAAAGAGGATATTATTGCATGTTTCAAGAAGTATCAGACATGGGGATCATATTCTCCTGAGGATGATGAGGTGGTTATTTTCTCCGGTTCCGTTTACGGAAATACCGAAGATTTTTCAACATTACTTGCCACTCTTGTAGCACAAAGAGGTATCAGAAATACAAAGGTACTTGATATTTCATCAATTGATGTATCTTACCTCCTTTCAGAAGCTTTCAGAGCTAAGGTACTTGTATTTGCTTCTTCTTCATACAATGGCGGACTTTTCACTCCTATGGAAAACTTCCTTATGGACCTTGTTGCACATAACTTCCAGAACAGAGATGTTTTCGTGGTTGAAAACGGTTCATGGGCTCTTACAGCAGGCAAGAGCATGCGTGAGATTATAGGTCAGTTAAAGAAGGTAAATATTGCCGAAGAAACAATCAGCATCAAATCTCTTCTTTCAAAGGATCAGTATGCCGATACAGTTGCAATGGCTGATAAGATTGTTGAGTGCTTAAATAAATAAGACATCTTTTAATGTATACCCGTATTGACATGGGTATACATTTTTTATTGATTTTTTTATACTCCGGTAGTAAACTTGTATCTTGATTTCATTTACAAGGAGTTTTTATGGTTTCTAAAAATAAGATAAAATCCGCTTTCTTTTCGGCGTTTCCAAATATCATCCCTATTTTAGCCGGATTTTTATTCTTAGGTATTGCTTATGGTATCTATATGAATCAATCCGGTTTTAAATTCTACTACCCTATGTTCATGAGCTTTATAATATTTGCAGGTTCTGTAGAATTTGCTACCGTTTCATGGTTACTTGGAAGCTTCGATCCTGTAAATATCTTTTTTCTTACACTTATGATAAATGCAAGACATTTATTTTATGGACTTTCGATGCTTGAAAAATACAATATTCCGGGATGGAAGAAACTTTATTTAATTTACGGCATGTGTGATGAATCATTTTCTATAAATACGACAGTAGATGTACCTAAGGATATTGACAAGGACTGGTTTATGTTCTTTGTAACCATGTTAAATCAGATATATTGGGTAGCAGGTGCTACTATAGGCGGAATATTCGGAAGCTTTATCCCCTTTGATACCAAGGGAATAGAGTTTGTTATGACTGCACTCTTTGTAGTTATATTCCTTGAAAATTGGCTTAAAGAAAAGTATCACAGCGCATCTGTTATCGGACTTTTTATTTCATTTATATGTCTGATGATTTTTAAAGGTACAAACTTTATTATTCCTTCAATGATTATAATAATTACCGTACTTACATTACTTAGAGGGAGGTTAGAAAAACATGAGTAAAATACAGCAGATTGTTATAATATTAATCGTCGCATTTGCCACAATGATAACCAGATTTTTACCTTTCATAGTTTTTCCGGCAAACAAAGAAACTCCTTCCTATATAAAGTATCTCGGCAAAGTTTTGCCGGCAGCCGTACTCGGGCTCTTAGTGGTATATTCACTTAAAGATGTATCAATATTTAATGAGTTCCACACTTTACCTGAAGCCATAAGCATTGCGGTTATTGTACTGTTACATTTTTGGAAAAGGCAGATGATACTTTCCATTTCAGCAGGTACAATACTTTATATGTTTCTTATACAATTTATTTTCAAATAAATTGCTTGCAATTATTTATGAATTAATATATCTTTATTATAGACTAAACATTTAAGGAGATTTATGAAAGAGATTGCAAAAAAGGTAAAATCGGACAGTTTTATTCTGATGGCAAGCAGCAATGAGATGAGAAATGACTGTCTTCAAAATATTATAAATAATTTGAACAAAAACAGAGAATATATACTCTCGGAAAATCAAAAGGATATTGAAAATGCAAAGGCTGAGAATATATCCTCTTCCATACTTTCAAGACTTTTGTTTGACGAACATAAGATGGATACTGTTATAGCAGGTATCAATGATCTTATAAAGATGGAAGATCCTATAGGAAAGATAACATTAAAAAGAGAGCTTGATGCCGGACTTATACTTACCAGAACCACAACTCCGATAGGTGTTATAGGAGTTATTTTTGAGGCAAGGCCTGATGCCCTTGTTCAGATTGCTTCTCTATGTATAAAAAGCGGAAATGCAGCCATACTTAAAGGCGGAAGCGAAGCCAAGCTTACAAATAGGGCACTTTTTGAAAGTATAAAAGAAGCTGTTTTAGAAGCAGGTCTTCCTGAGAATATACTTATACAGCTTGAAGCCAGAAGTGATGTCGGAGAACTGCTTGGATGTAGTGAATATGTGGACTTGCTTATACCGAGAGGTTCAAATTCATTTGTAAAGTATATTATGGACAATACAAGTATTCCTGTTATGGGGCATGCTGACGGTGTTTGTCATACATATGTGGATGAGGACTTTGACCTTGAAAAATCTGTAAGGATATTGATAGACGCAAAGACTCAGTACCCTTCCGCATGTAACACCACAGAGACATTACTGGTTCATGAAAGGTCTGTTTCAAAGCTTTTACCGAAACTGAATGAAGCGTTTAAAACAGCCGGTATTAAAGTATATGCCGATAAAGAGGTCTTATCATATTTTGATAATGCAGATGCAGCCAATGATGATTCTTTCCATACGGAATATCTTGAAAAGACTATCAATGTGAAATCTGTAAAGAGTATTGATGAAGCAATTAATCATATAAATACTTACGGTTCACATCATACAGATGCCATACTTACAAATATGGATGCCAATGCAGATTATTTTATGAGCAGAGTTGATTCCGCCAATGTATATAAGAACTGTTCTACAAGATTTGCCGACGGATTCAGATACGGTTTCGGAGCTGAGGTAGGTATCAGTACCGGAAAGCTTCATGCCAGAGGTCCTGTAGGACTTGAAGGGCTTTGTACTTACAAATATAAGCTCTACGGAAACGGCGATATTGTAGCGGATTATGCAAACGGAAATAAAGAATTCCATTTTAGAGAACTATAAAAGGAAGGGTAATCCCCTTCCTCTTTTATACTTATCTTACCCATGCGCCGTTTGCGCCGAGTCTGAATGAATCAACTGTAGTATTTGTAGCCATATATCCTGAGCCCGGATAGAAATAGTACCAGTTTCCGCTGATCTGTGTCCATCCCTCACACATAGCACCATTGCTGTCAAGGTAGTAATACTTTCCGTCACTGCTGTGAAGCCATGTATTGCTGAGCATCTTACCTCTTGGAACCTCAGCATTCATGTAATACCACTTACCGTTTGACTGCTGCCAGCCTGTTGTCATATATCCGTAGGAATTCATATAATAATACTCTCCTTCGACCTTCTGCCAACCTGTAAGCATTCTGCCTGCATCATCAAAGAGGTACCATTTATCGGCAATATATTCCCATCCGTTTGTCTTAAGACTTCCGTCAGGAAATCTGAAATACCATGTATCTCCCGATTTATTCCAACCTATGCCGCTTCCAACCTGGGTTGTTACATTGTTATTTCCTGTTGAGACATTTGAGGCATCCAGATAGAATTCATCTGAAGTAATCCACTCCGAATGTCTTCCATAGTCCTTATCTCCATGTGAAACCGTTCTGATTTTGAATTTATATGTACCCTTTTGAGTCATATCATTTCTGAAATTATAGTTGCTGCCCTTGTAGTTTTCAACCCTTGTAACCTGTGTACTTCCACGCATCAATATAAGCTCGTAGTATCCTGAAGTCTCTGAGGGTTCATCCCATTTGGCGATACCTATACCGCTGTCCTTCCACTCTACATCCTCAGGAGCTTCATAAGTTCCCTTTAAAGGATTCAGCTTAATATTTACCACCAAATCACCGTTTTTCTTGGATGAAGAAAGAAACTTTCCACCGTTCACAGATATATTGGAAGATGAATATGTTCCCTTAAATGAATAATCGCTGTTTGCTTCCAAAGTGATTTTCAT
The DNA here is from genome assembly GCF_003862475.1 of Lachnoanaerobaculum gingivalis. Classification (GTDB taxonomy): domain Bacteria; phylum Bacillota; class Clostridia; order Lachnospirales; family Lachnospiraceae; genus Lachnoanaerobaculum; species Lachnoanaerobaculum gingivalis. The sequence continues at coordinate 477,151 of NZ_RRCO01000001.1, forward strand.
CTTTACTTCATCACCTATGTTCAGACTGCTTCTTCCGCTTGTAATCTCAGCATCCGCTATATTGAATCTGTCGGATGTAGTATATACATTTATATCTCCACCTGAGCTACTTCCGTAATTTATACTTAGATTATCTGTACGATCTCCTATACTCAAATCCGAATTTACTTTTATCGTAACTGAGCTGATAGTTTTATTTGCAGCATAAGCAGGCTTTGATAAAAGTGAACATAATAAAATAGTTCCGAAAACAGCTATTTTTTTAGCCAACCTCATATATTCCTCCTTATATTTTTTATATCATATCATCCGATACAAATATATTTATAATATAAGTATATGTAATCTGAGTGTATATGTACAGTTAAAATTTTCTTACTTATTCATATCTTTTGGCTCAAATTTTATTCAGAATATATTCAATCAAATGTTGCTTAAAATATACTTCCAGTACAATATCTGATAAAAAGGTAAATAACTCAACATTTTCATCTTTTTTGTCAAAGCCATTCACTCTCTTTTTTGCATACTCGAGCCTTTTTTTCAAATCATCTACAATCTCGTTTTTCTTGTCATCCTCTATATGAACCAACATATCATACAGTTGTGAAAGGGACTCATCTCCCTTTTCAAAATCATTGTATATACTCAAATCACAGAGTCTTTTAATATCCGCAAAGGAAAGCACATTCTTGTAAAAATATATAAGTATAAGAAGCATCACATGATTCTTGGTATATTTTTTCTTATCGGAAGGCGGCAAAAGTTTGTTCTTCGTATAATTATTGATCATGGTTTTTGTAAGAAGCTTATCATCCTCCTCTCGTTTGAAACTCTCAAGCTTCTCATCAATAAAACTTGTCATCTGATCCATATACAAAGAAATATCCGGAATATCTTCCGATTTTATAATATCCAAGCCCTCAAAATGCTTTATCATATCATTGATAATATCTTTATTAGTTTTCATAACATCAGTATATAGTATTAAAAACCATATATCAAGTGAAATCAAAAGTGCTTTCAGAATATGAAATTCGTACGTAAATATTGTTTTATTCAAAAATTAACAGCATTATAAAAACAGAATATCCCGACAAAACCACAAGGCTGAAACACCTTGTATTTGTCAGGATATGTTTTCTTCTGTTCTGTAGTAAATAAAATTAAGTAACTACTACTAAAACATATTATATTTCTTTTAAGAGCAAAATACTTTTTGTCAATGCAACTAATGATATAATGAAGCTTACAATACTTAAACAAAATAATATCGGCTCACCTACAATAGAAACATCTGTTATATAATTCATATTGCTCATTATTAAAATTGTTAATGATCGCAAAAGGAAATTCATACTTAACAATATAACTGCACCCAAGAAAAATATTGCAAATATTACAAGTCCAAGCACTATCTTAAACTTATTTCTCTCCATACATACGCTCCATCTGTCGCCATAAATTACCTATCTCCAAGCCTCATATATACCGTTTCAGGACTTGTTGAATATACCGACTTACTCTCAACAACTATAGCTCTTTTATTAATTGGTCCTCTTGGAATATAATATTTTTGAGCTTTACCTGACACATATCTTATAAGCGGTCTAAATTCAAGCCACATTTTTTTATTTGGACCAACATTCATTGATATAGTCTCTGAAAATGAAGAGTTAGTTGACCAGCTACCACCAACAGAAAGTTTAAATGCATCATTAAACCCACCTGTCAATGCTGTATTAATAGTCCATGTGGTGCTTGATCTAACACTCGCTGAAAGATTCTGTCGTTGTGAAGTTCTATTTTCCAAATAGTTAGATATTCTCTTGGAAGTACCATATATTTTCCCACTACTTTCTTTTATAAATCTATATTTATAATGAAATGGACCATATGGTTCTATTTCAGGATCTACATCTATCTCAGGGAGTTCAAATGATTTATCAACCTTTTCCAGTTCACTAAACTCTTCCAAAATCTTATCAGATTGCTGCATGATTTGCGTATATACTTTCTTAGCATCATCACCAGAATAATAGTTAAGTTTACCACTACCATCTGGAATAGCCACCATAACAACTTCACCTAATTCCTCATCTACTTCGCTAGCATAAACACTTAATCCTGATACTTCATTTACAAATAACAAAGATAACAACAATAATAAAGCACAAATTATCTTTTTCATTCTATTACCTCTTTAATATTAAACATAAACACAGCTAAACGTTATAATAACAACCTTACTATTATATCTCCGTTTTTATACCTTTGAGGATTTATATATTGCATAGCCTCCCTCCTTTTAATATTATATTAAATTTTTTTATTAATTATTTAAAATGGTTTTCTCAACTCTTATTCTATTCATGTTAATATAATAGCACTTTTTCTTGTAAATGTAAACTATCGGGTCTTCAACAGTTTGTTACATGCAAACAGCCTCTAAAGCCTTATAAATAAAGGGTTTTCTGTGTCAAATTTCTTTTATTTTATTGTTGTATTTTGTTGTATTATATGATATAATGAAGTATGAAACTTTGGTATGACAAAAAATCGAAGGATCCTACTTATTTTATTCAAAGAGGAATCCGAAACGGAAAAAAGACTACTACTAAAAATGTGGTTCGCATAGGAAAACATTCCGAACTTCTAAAAACTACCGCTGACCCTCTGGCTTACGCTCTTGATGAGGTCAAAAGATATAATGAGGAGTTAAAAAACAATAAATCGGTAGCTTTAGATTTTAAGTTTGACTTTAATGAAAAAATCACCTATCAAGATGATTTAGTATCTAAGTCTAAACTTTTAAACATAGGATATTTTTTCCTTCAGCAAATTTACCATGATCTCAAGATTGGAGCCTTCTTCAAAAATATAATAAAAGATACTAGAATACAGTTTGACCCAAATCTGGTAAATAGATTCCTCACTTATTCTCGTATACTTAATCCTGACTCCAAGCTAGGTACTCATCAGAATCTTGTTAGCTTTTATGAGCAACCCACATTTGGTTACGAACACATTCTTCGTACACTTGACATTATGTATGATCATTATGATGAGTATATTTCTCATCTATATGATGCAAGTACGAAATTAATAAAGAGAGATACCTCGGTATGTTTTTTTGACTGCTCAAACTATTACTTTGAAATAGAATCAAATGACGAAGATTATATTGATCCTGTAACCGGTGAAGTGACTAAAGGTCTACGAAAATATGGTGTGAGTAAAGAACATAGACCAAATCCTATTGTACAAATGGGACTATTTATGGACAAAGACGGTATACCACTATCTATGTGCATTACTTCCGGTTCTGATAATGAGCAAACTACTGCTATTCCTTTAGAACAAAAGCTAATAACTATGTTTAAGGGCAAAAAGTTTATTTATTGTGCTGATGCCGGTCTTGGGTCTTTAAATATCAGAAATTTTAATTCTATGGGTGGCAGAGCTTTTATTGTTACTCAATCCATAAAGATGCTTTCTAATACGTTAAAAGAAGCTATTTTTAGTGATATTGATTATCGCCTATTATCTAATGATAAACCTGCAACTATTCAGCAAATGAAAGATTTTGATAGGTTTGATAAAGTTAATGCAGAACTGTACGATGATAGGATATACAAGATAATCCCTGCTGATAAGGCATTTGACCTTGGACTTTATGAAGAAAAGGCATGTAAGAATGGTACTATTAAGAAAGTTAAGTCAAAGGCCGTAGTTCCACAAAAAATCATTGTCTCATTCTCAAGAAAAATGATGGAATATCAAAGATTTATACGAAATCGCCAGATAGAAAGGGCTAAGAAGCTCCTTACTAAGCTGGACCCCGAAACCTATAAAAAAGGGGCAAATGATATAACTCGTTTTATAAAACGAACCACATCAACATCCTCCGGTGAAAAAGCTGTAGATACCTACGAACTTAACCAAGAAGCCATAAATGAAGAAGAAAAGTATGATGGATTCTATGCAGTGGCAACAAATCTTGAAGATTCAGCTAAGTATATCTTAGAAATTAGCTCAAACAGATACAAGATAGAAGATTGCTTTAGAATAATGAAAACCAATTTTTCAGCCAGACCTGTATTTCATCAAAATAGAGAGCGAATAGTAGCACACTTTATGGTCTGTTACACAGCTCTTTTAATATATAGGATTCTGGAAAAGAAGCTGGATATGTATGGAACGCATTTCACTGTAGAGAATGTTATAGAAACTTTGAATAACATGCAGGTAGCTAATTTAGAAGATGTATGCTATATGTCAACATATGATAATTCACAAGTACTAACGTCATTAAATGCTATCTTTAATCTTGAATTGGACAAGAAATACTATCAGCCAAAAGATTTAAATAAAAAAATAAAAAAGATTTCAACTTGAACTTTCCATACAACATTTTTTAGATACTTAAAAAAGTGGCTAAAGCCTTGTAAATACAGGGTTTCAAGCCACTTTTCTATTCCCAAACTGTTGAAGATGGGATATAATAGCACTTTTTCTTGTAAATGTAAACTATCTATTTATAACAAGCTTCATTTTGTATTGCACATAATTTTTATCATTTTATATCTAATGCACTGATATCCTATATATATAATGCAATCTTTTATATATTCAAAAAGAAACAATATAATGGTGTTTTTATATACCACCACAAATTGTTTCTTTGTAAAATCATTAGAAATCAAGTACTACGAAATTATTACTTGATTTCCCTAATTATAAATTTAAAATATTTCTTTATACACAACTTACAATTTATTATTAATAAACTTCTCTAAAAGTGTATATCCTTCCTCTATAAATATTCCGGATTCTTTTGCATTCTTTTCTGTATAGGTTATTGCAACATCTGCCTCATTATTTGATCTGTATATCTTAAAAGGAACAGGGTCTGAAGAATGAGTCTTGGTCTCAATAGGGGTAGGATGATCCGGCATTATGAGCATTGCAAAATCTTCATTTGCTTCTCTAAGTGCCTCACAAAGAGGTCCTACAACTCTTTCATCAATTCTTTCCACCGCTAAGATCTTACCTTCAGTATATCCATGATGTCCGCACTCATCCGGTCCTTCAAGATGAATATATAGGAAATCATTTCCGTCCTCAAGCAAGGTCTTTTTAGCAGCTGCAAGTTTTCCCTCATAATTGGTATCCACCGTACCTGTAGCACCTTCTACATCAATGCTCTCCATTCCCGCACTTATACCGATACCCTTTATAAGATCCACGGCTGAGATGACGGCACCCTTAAGTCCGTTTTTCTTCTCAAAGTTTTCTACATTAGGCTTGGTGCCCTCTCCCCAAAGCCATATGGAGTTTGCAGGATTCTTACCTTCCGACTTTCTCTTTAAATTCACAGGGTGATCCTTTAAAATACTATAGCTCCTTTCCATAAGAGATAAAATCTTATCATTTTTTGGTAAGTATTCACCTATTACTCTGTCGGATATATCATGTGGAGGTGTAAGATCAAGTCCGGTCTTTCCGTTGTCCCATATCAAACAATGTCTGTATGATATTCCGGGATAAAACTTGAATTCATCATCTCCAAGTTCTCTTTCCACCGCTTCAATAAGCTCCCTTGCCTCCTCGGTAGATATCTCACCTGCAGAATAGTCAAGCATTGTTCTTTTCTTCGGGTCCTCCTCATCTAATAGAGTAACAAGATTACATCTTATTGCAACATCTGTTTCTTTCATGTTTATGCCGATGCTTACAGCTTCAAGTGGTGATCTACCCGTATAGCACTTAAGAGGATCATATCCCATTACTGCAAGGTTTGCCACATCACTTCCCGGCTTTAGCTCATTCGGCACTGTTCTTGCCATACCGAGCACACCCTTAAGCCCGTCAATATGTGGCTTTTTAGCTACATCAAGTATTGTCTTATTGCCAAGTTCAGGAATATTTTTATCAGCCATTCCGTCTCCAAGTATAACTATGTATTTCATATTATCCACCTTTTTGTTTATTTGCTTAATGCACCTATAAAGTTCTTCATTCTTTCATTAGTTGATGCAAAGACTTCCTCAGGAGTTCCCGACTCAACTATTACTCCGTCAGACATAAATATTACCTTGTCGGATATTTCTTTAGCAAACGCCATCTCATGTGTAACAATGACCATGGCAATTTTTAAATCTGACAATGATTTTATTACTCTTAGAACTTCTCCTGTAAGCTCCGGATCAAGTGCAGATGTCGGCTCATCAAAGAAAAGTATCTTTGGATTTAGCGCCAATGCTCTGGCAATAGCTACTCTTTGAGACTGACCGCCTGAAAGCTGATAAGGATATGCTCCCGCTCTGTCCTCAAGCCCCATCTTCTTTAGTAAAGAAAAGGCTTCTTCTTTTACGCTCTCCTTATCCCTTTTTTGTACTCTTATCGGTGCATCACAGATATTTTGCAATACATTCATATGTGGGAAGAGATTGAAGTTTTGGAATACAAGACCGAAGTATTCAGAAATTTCTCTTAATTTACTCTGACTCTCATAAACCGCCTTACCGTCTACACTTTTACAAACCGTATTCTCGTTATAGCTAAGCTCTCCGTCATCCATATCTTCCAATAATGTAGCACAGCGCAAAAGTGTGGATTTGCCTGAACCTGACGGACCTATAATACTTAAAATTTCACCTTCTTTTACTTCCAGTGATATATCCTTTAAAATTTCCACACCTCCAAAGGATTTCTTTACTGATTTCATACTTAATAATGACATAATCACCTACTTGTAATATTCTAACTTCTTCTCTATTGCTTCCATTACAAACGCTACTATTAAATTAAATATATAATAGAACAATGCGGCGCACACAAAGGGCAACATACTTGTTGTACTGCTTGCGAGTGCCTTTGCCATTGTAAACATCTCGGCTACACTTATTGTAAAGGCCAAAGATGTATCCTTTACCAAAGTGATTACCTCATTTGTTATAGAAGGCAAAATTCTCTTTATTACCTGTGGCAGTATTATAACAAAGAAAGTCTGAGATTTACTGTATCCCAATATCTTTGCGGCTTCGTACTGTCCGCTTGGCATGGACTGAATTCCGCTTCTGTATATCTCTGCAAAATATGCCGCATAATTTACCACAAAACCGATTATTGTAGCAACTATCCTGTAATTTCCCGAAGTTGATACTCCGAAAATATAATAAGGTCCGAAGTATACAACCATCAGCTGTAACATAAGCGGTGTACCGCGCATTATTGAAATATATACTTTGCACAGATATGAAATAAACTTTATTTTACTCAATCTGCCGAAGGCAACCAACAATCCCAGCGGAAGTGAAAGTAAAAGTGTGATAAAAAATATCTGTATACTTACCAACATTCCGGGTACAAGCTTTAATGCAATATCAAGAATATTCATAAAATCTCCAATCAGTGTAAATATCTTACTATTATATCCTTTATTTTGCAATCCTACCATAAGTTATTTCTTAAAGCTTTGCAGGATTGCAAAATAAAAGTCTTATATCTATAAGAAAAAGAAAACGCCGGCAGCTATCTGTCGGCGTCTTAATTTTACTCTAAAGTGGTAACATCCTTACCAAACCATTTTTCTGAAATAGCTTTCATTGTTCCGTCCGCTTTCATATCTTCAAGTGCTTTTTGAACTTCATTTCTTAAAGTCTCATTTCCAAGCTTAAATCCGATACCGTATTCCTCACTTGAAAGCGGTGTATCAAGTACTGTAAATCCATTTCCGCCTCTCTTTGTAATCTGATAGTTTGCTACTACACTGTCCATTGCAATGGCATCCACACCACCCATCTCAAGATCCATAAAACCTGTATTATAATCCGCTACAGTCTGTAATTTATCGAAAGTATTTGCAAGTTCGGTATTTTCCTTCAATGCGGCCTCTGCTGATGAATCCGTCTGAACCTCCACAGTCTTTCCTGCAAGATCCTCTATCGATTCAATACTTGAATCTGATTTTACAACAAAAACCTGATCATTTTTCATATATGGCTTTGACCATGTGTATTTATCTTCTCTACCCTGAATACTAAAACCGTTCCAGATACAGTCAACATTTCCTGATGTAAGCTCCATATCCTTTGCATCCCATGATATAGGCTGATATTTGATCTCCTTGCCCATTCTCTTTGCAGCTTCAGCTGCAAGTTCAAGGTCAAATCCTGTAAACTCTCCGTCATCTCCTACAAAGCCCATCGGCGGGAAGTCCTGGTCAAATCCGACTGTAAAAGTAGTCTTATTCTCTGATGCCGCTGTAGTGGTCTTATCCGCCTTACTCTCCACTGCACTTGCATCGGCTGATGCTGATGTACTCTCTGCAGGCTTTGCTGACGAACAGCCTGCCAACATAATTGTTGCTAAGATTCCAAGTAAATAAATTTTTTTCATAAATACACCTCATAACTTTCTTTGACTTCTGTTTTCTCTTTATAGTTCATTATGGTAGCATACTAAAGTATATCTGTCAATACTTTATTTTACTACCATGTTAAAGTGCCATGTGTTAATTTTATGGTTCACGTAAATTATTGTTCACTACATATACCATCACTCTAATGTAGTAACATCCTTACCGAACCATTTCTCAGAAATAATCTTTAATGTACCGTCTGCCTTCATCTCTTCAAGTGCCGTCTGCACCTCATCTCTCAATATTGTATTTCCAAGTTTAAATCCTACCGCATATTCTTCACTTGAAAGCGGCTTATCCAAAACTTTGAAACCTTCTCCTCCTCTTTTTGTGATCTGATAATTTGCCACTACACTATTCATAGCCAAAGCATCCACACCGCCCATTTCAAGATCCATAAAACCTGTGTTAAAATCCGCCACAGTCTGTAATTTAGCGAATGTACTTGAAAGCTCTGTATTTTCTTTTAATACCGCTTCGGCTGATGAATCTATCTGAACCTCCACTGTCTTTCCTGCCAAATCCTCAAATGAATTGATACCGGAATCAGATCTTACTACAAATACCTGATCATTTTTCATATATGGCTTTGTCCATGTATATTTATCTTCTCTGTTTTTAGTACTGAAGCCGTTCCAAATACAGTCAATATTACCGGATGTAAGTTCCATATCTTTTGCATCCCAGGCTATAGGCTGATACTTTATTTCTTTGCCCAATCGCTTTGCCACATCTGCCGCAAGGTCTAAATCAAATCCGGTAAATTCCCCGTCGTCTCCGACAAACCCCATAGGTGGAAAATCCTGATCAAATCCTACAGTAAAAGTTATATCGGCATCTGTGCCTGCAATAGAAGTCTCATCTGTCAACTTGCTCTCTGCTGCACTTGTGTCTGCTGATGAACTTTCGGTAGTCTTTGCTGATGAACAGCCTGCCAACATAATTGTTGCTAAAACTCCAAGTAAATAAATTTTTTTCATAAATACACCTCATAACTTTCTTTACTGCTTTGCCTTTACACTTTCTTATGGTAGCATGCTAAAGCATTCTTGTCAACGCTTTATTTCTCTACTACATTAAAGCGTATGAATATTGTATACTTATATAAAAAGAGCCGCTATACCAATCAAATTCTATAATATATGTTGATCATCTGCTCAACTCATATTATAGACTTTTGTATAACAGCTCTTTTAAAAAATTTATTTATATATTCTTTTCTGCAAGCCTTAAGCTATCTTTCTGTTCATACTATGGCTTGTTGGAATTGTCATTTAAATGTACTTCCAACTGATTGTAAGGAATCTCTATTCCGTTTTTATCAAATTTAACCTTAATTTCTTCTATAAGGCCCCATCTGACGGTCCAATAATCATCAGTCTTACACCAGGCTCTTCCGCCAAGGATTACAGCAGATGATGCCAAATCACTAACATATGTCAAAATCTCTTTATTTTTTAATACCAGCCCGTTTTCATCAATGGCATCTGTTATAAGCTTCTTTGCCTTTCTGATATCGGAATCATATGACACACCTACTTGAATATCTATTCTCCTGGTATCATTTGCGGTAACATTTGTTATAACATCATTTGCAAGCGTACCGTTGGGTATGGATACTCTCTTATTATCGGGTGTCAGCAGTATTGTATATATTATTCCTATTGTATCTACAGTACCCTCAGCCTTCGGTGTAATTATGTAATCACCTCTGACAAAAGGCCTGCTGAAAAGTATTATAATTCCACCTGCAAAGTTGCTTAAGCTTCCCTGCCATGCAAGTCCTATTGCAACACCTGCAGAACCAATTATCGCTACCACACTGCCCTGATTTATGCCAAGTCTCTCGGCCAGTCCAAGTACTACCAAGGCGTACAGTAATACTTTCAGCGTAGACAGTAGAAACTTTCTTATCGTCAAATCAACATTTATCTTTTTCAAAAACTTTTCAAGCATTCGTGATAAAAATTTTATCACCTGTCCTGCTATAATAAATGTGATTATCACTATCACAATATTATAGGCGATTGCCAATAATGCCGGAGAAAGCTCTTTTAAAGTCTGCATCATAACACTAGGTTTAAGTTTTTCTATATCCTGCGCTACAGACTCGGCAACTTCACTTTCAGAAATACTTGGTAAACTTGAACTTATTCCACCGGTCATATAAATTCCGGTAAAGCTTTTTAATATACTATAAAAATCCACTATTTCGCCCACTTAAATACTATTGTAGCCATTGGAGGAACCTTTATCTTAAGTGAATTTTCTCTGCCGTCCACTTTTTTCTTAACAGATTTCTTCGCCCTCTTATTTCCGACTCCGCTTCCGCCATACTTCTTATCATCTGAATTGAAAATTTCGGTATATGTTCCCTTAAACGGAACACCGATTTCTCTTTCATAAACAACCGGTGTGAAATTACATACCACAACCAATGTATCTTCCTCATTCTCGGTCTTTCTGAGGAATACAACCGTACTCTCATCCTTTGATGTACAGTTTATCCATTCGAAGCCGTCAGGATTGTAATCAAGTTTATACAGTGCAGGATAATCCAGATAAAGTTTATTCAAGGCCTTTGAATACTTTTGCATCTTACTGTGAATATCATAATCAAGCAGGTTCCACTCAAGTGATACATTTTCATTCCACTCATTCATCTGACCGAATTCCTGTCCCATAAAGAGAAGTTTCTTTCCCGGATGAGTCATCATATATCCATATGCCGCTCTGAGATTTGCAAACTTTTCTTCCTGAGTTGCTCCCGGCATCTTTCCTGCAAGAGTCGCCTTACCGTGTACCACCTCGTCATGACTTAAAACAAGAATGAAGTTCTCACTGTAGTGATAGAAAATCGAGAATGTCAAAGCATTATAATCACCGCTTCTAAAATAAGGGTCAAGCTTCATAAACTCAAGGAAGTCATTCATCCAACCCATATTCCACTTATAGTCAAATCCAAGTCCGCCGTCGTTTAAATTACCGCTTACCTTAGGCCATGCTGTAGACTCCTCAGCAATCAAAAGGCTTGAAGGATTTTTCTTTTTGTAAATTGAATTCAGATGCTTTAAGAACTCTATAGCATCCAGATTTTCATTGCCGCCATATATATTTGCAACCCACTCTCCCGAGTTCTTACCGTAGTCAAGATAGAGCATTGAAGCTACAGCATCCATTCTTATACCGTCAACATGGTATTTATCAGCCCAGAAAAGTGCATTTGAGATAAGGAAGTTGCTTACCTGAGGCCTTGCATAATTATATATCAATGTACCCCAATGCGGATGTGCTCCCTGTCTTGGGTCTGCATGCTCATACAAATGACTTCCGTCAAAACATCCAAGGCCATGCAAATCTCTTGGGAAATGAGCAGGTACCCAATCAAGTATTACGCCTATTCCCTTCTTATGTAAATAGTTTATAAAGTACATGAAATCATCAGGTGTACCGTATCTGCTTGTAGGACTGTAATATCCTGTCACCTGATAACCCCAACTTGCATCAAGCGGATGCTCCATTACAGGCATAATCTCCACATGTGTATAATTCATCTTCTTTACATAAACAGAAAGCTTATGTGCTATTTCACGATAATTATAGAATACAGAGCCGTTTACTTCCTCACCGTTCTCATCATACTGCATTTCTTTTCTTATCCATGAGCCAAGATGTAATTCATAGATATTCATTGCTGCCGACTCATTCATCTTTGTAGACTGGATATTTTCTCTATCTTTCATCCAATCCTCATCACTCCATTCAAATCCTGAAATATCCGCAACTATACTTGCAGTATTCGGTCTAAGCTCGGAATAAAATGCATAAGGATCAGACTTTAGCATAGGCTCTCCCTTTTTTGTCTTTATTTCAAATTTATAAAGACTGCCTACACTTACTCCCGGTATAAATATTTCAAAAACTCCGAAATCACCAAGTCTCTCCATTTGATGTCTTCTGCCGTCCCAAAGGTTGAAATCACCTACAACAGATACTCTCATAGCTTCAGGTGCCCATACCGAGAAGTTTACACCCTCCACTCCTGAGATTGTCATAGGCTTTGCACCCATTTTTTCATATATTTCATAATTGATACCGGCATCAAATTTTGATAAATCTTCCTCAGAGTATATACTGTCAAAAGAATACGGATCTGATATCGTCTGTTCTACTTCATTATCATATTTAACTATAAATTTATATTTAAACTCCTGCTTTCTTCCCACAAAGCATGCAAAAAATCCGGCTTCATCCATACATTGCATTGCAACAGGATTTTTGTTTCCGTCAATCAACAATTCCATCTCTTTTGCACTTGGTATAAAAGCCTGAACCAAAAAGCCGCCATCCACTCTATGTGAACCGAGAATCTTCTTCGGTCTGTCACATTCTGAATAAGTGATCTCCTCTATTGCTGCCCAATCCATCAAATCATATAAATTCTTATCCATAGCCTAACCCTTCCTTCTAACATTATGAGTAACAGTTCAGATAATATATTGCCCGCTTATCCGCTCCATAACATTTACATAGATTATACTATTCTTTTGCAAAACATGAAAGTAAATGTTATAAACTACACCATTTAAATATGACTATTATTACTTATAATTTTTATACATCATTATCCTTTTTTACATCTATCTTATATCTCTCAAGTTCCGATTCCAAGACTTCAATTCTGTTAATATTTGATTTGTTTTTCTCAAAATGTAAAAACGCACTTTTCCCGCTTTTTAAATTTAATATCATCTCATAGATACGATATCCTTTTCTTCTATTACAGCCTATAGCAATGGATTTTATATCTTCCAACGCTATTTTCCTCTTACCAAGATAAAAAATATTGTAAATATAAAAATAGCCGTTTGATATATGATAAGGAGCAAAGAAATCTCCACCGCTCACAGCCACTATATAGGCTTTTCTAAAAATATAGAAAAGTGAAAATGCAATACATAAAAGATAGAAATATTTATATATATCGGATTCAAATATTATTGCAAAGCCTTTGCTTAAATAACTTAGAAATTCAACCATTGCTCTCATAAGACCTCCTAATCATTTATTATGTATACAAATATTATACCACAAAACAAAGCACAAGATGTTTAAAGTATTACAAAATATCTTTATTATTATTTTCATAATTATTTTATCATTTGGTTGTATTATAAATTCAATTATCGTAAAATAGTATGAGTTCAAATAAAGAAAAAATTGTGAGAGAAAATTAGATTGGAGAAGATGATGAATAACAATTCAGATTTTGACGTTGTAAAAGAAATTTTCAGTTGGATTTCTATAATAGTGGTAGCTGCTGTGATAGCGCTTGTTTTAAACCTTTTTATTATAGCAAATTCGAGAGTACCGTCTGCATCTATGGAAAATACTATAATGACAGGGGACAGAGTTGTCGGATTCAGACTCACTTATCTTTTCCAGGAACCGAAGCGCGGGGATATCATCATATTTAAATTCCCCGATGATGAGAGTCTATACTATGTAAAGAGAATTATCGGTGAGCCGGGGGATATTGTGGATATTAAGGACGGCAAAGTGTATTTGAACAATTCCGAAACTCCGCTTGAAGAAGATTATATAAAGGAACCTATGATACCTGAGGCCGATATGCATTTTGAAGTACCTGACGGAGCTTACTTTTGTTTAGGTGACAACAGAAACAATTCCGCAGACTCCAGAAGATGGGTACACCCCTATGTTTATAAAGAAAAAATAATTGCAAAGGTAATCTTCCGCTACTTCCCGGGATTTAAGATGTTGAAATAATATGTGAATTGAATTAAAAAAGCAGGCATATCATGATGTATGCCTGTTTTTTGATAGTAAATTTAGTTTTTAAAACTATGTATAGGTGCAGGTATTCTGCCGCCTCTGTTTACAAATTTCTCACATGAGAAGCCGTTTACAGGCATTATAGGAGCATAGCCTAAAAGTCCGCCAAACTCTACCACTTCTCCCTCGCCTTTTCCGATAACAGGTATAAGTCTTACTGCCGTAGTCTTTTGATTTATCATACCGATAGCGGCCTCATCCGCAATAATACCTGCTATTGTCTCTTCCGAAGTATCTCCGGGTATGGCAATCATATCAAGACCTACAGAGCATACGCAGGTCATTGCTTCAAGCTTTTCCAGAGTCAAAGCTCCGGCATTCACCGCATCTATCATACCCTGATCCTCCGATACAGGAATAAATGCACCTGAAAGTCCTCCTACATATGAAGAGGCCATAACACCGCCCTTTTTCACCTGATCGTTTAAAAGTGCAAGTGCTGCTGTAGTTCCCGGTGCACCTACTCTTTCAAGTCCGATTTCTTCAAGTATTTCAGCTACGGAATCTCCTACGGAAGGTGTCGGTGCCAATGAAAGATCTATTATTCCGAAAGGAATACCGAGTCTTTTTGACGCTTCTCTTGCCACAAGCTGTCCGACTCTTGTAATCTTAAATGCCGTCTTTTTTATAGTCTCACAAAGCACCTCAAAGTTTTCGCCTTCGGCTCTCTTTAAAGCCGCACGCACAACTCCCGGTCCGCTGACACCTACATTTATAATGGCATCGGCCTCTGTAACACCATGGAATGCACCTGCCATAAAAGGATTGTCATCAGGAGCATTGCAAAATACCACAAGCTTTGCACAACCGATAGAATCTCTGTCCGCTGTCATAATTGCGGTATCTTTTACTATTTTACCCATAAGCCTTACCGCATCCATATTAAGTCCGGTCTTTGTGGAGCCTAAGTTTACAGAACTGCAAATAAAGTCCGTCTCATTCATTGCCTGTGGTATTGACTCAATAAGAAGTCTGTCCGCCGCAGTTATTCCTTTTGAAACTATGGCTGAATATCCGCCTAAAAAGTTTACACCTAAGTCCTTTGCGGCCTTATCAAGCGTCTTTGCTATCTGTACAAAGTCTTCTTTTGTCTTGCAGGCGCTTCCACCCACCAAAGCGATAGGTGTAACCGATATTCTCTTGTTTACAATAGGTACACCGAAGTCCTTTGATATTTCATCACCTACTCTTACAAGGTCCTTTGCAGTACTTGTTATCTTATCATATATATTTTTACAAAGCTTATTTAGGTCCGTATCTATACAGTCAAGTAAGCCTATTCCAATAGTAATAGTTCTGACATCCAACAGATCCTTGTCGATCATGTCGTTAGTCTCTATTACTTCAAACATATTCAGCATAATTCCTCCTAGAGTCTGTGCATGGATTTAAAAATTTCTTCTTTTTGAGCTTTTATCTTTACTCCGATCTCATCCCCGAGGACATCCAGATCTTCAACAACTTTTGTAAATTTTACAGTGGCATTTTCCATATCTGTAATCATCATCATATTGAAATATCCGCTTACTATTGTTTGTGAGATGTCCAATATATTTATTTTATTGTCTGCAAGATATGTACATACTCTTGCTATAATACCTACTGTATCTTTGCCTACCACAGTTATTATAACCTTGTTCATAAAAATCTCCATTCCTAACACTACACATAGCAAATTTCAGATAATGCATCTCTTTTTGCCACTTCTATATCAAAATCTTCCGGATTATAAGGTCTCTCATCCGCAAAAATTTCATATCTTACACTTTCAAGAGCCAGCTCAGGAAGATTGTTCTTATCTGAAAGATGTCCCAAAAAGATTTTCTTGATATTTTCATTTAAAATCTCACATATAAGCTTTCCCGAATTTTCATTTGAAAGATGTCCTCTTTCACTTAATATCCTTCTCTTAAGCTCATAGGGATATGGACCTGTTTCAAGCATTCTGATATCATGATTTGCTTCAATAAGTAATGCATCCAGATTTGAAAGATTATCTACAATATCCTTTGTATATCTTCCAAGGTCTGTAGCTACCGCAATTTTTTTATTTCCGCATTCCACCCTGTATCCGAAGGGCTCATTTGCATCATGGTCTATATCAAATGCCAAGACTTCCAAATCTCCAAGACTTGTATATTTTTTTGATTGTATTATATGAAAATAATCTTTAATTTTAGAGTATTTATCTCTTTCTTTTAAATATCTGAGCGTGCCCTCTGATGCATATACAGGAATTTCATTTTTTCTTACAAAGACTTCCAAACCTGATATATGGTCGCTATGTTCATGTGTCAAAAATATTCCCGAAATATCTTTTCCGCAAAGCCCCAATTCATTCAGCCTTGTCTCTATTTTTTTATTTGAAATACCGGCATCCACCAGAATATGAGTATTCTCACTGCCAATGTAAGTGGAATTCCCGTCGCTTCCGCTTGCCAAGCTAACCAGTCTCAAAGTATCACCTCAAAGCCTCTCTTATGTTTTTCTCCAATTCAGACCGGGATCCGTTATTTTGTATAATTTTATCCGCAATAGACTCAAACTCCGACTCTTTTGGCTGCTTTGCAATTATCTGCCCAATTCGCTCTTTCTCAAGCCCTCTTGATAACATCAATCTCCCTATTCTGATCTCATGATCTGTATGCAGATACCAGATCTCATCATAGATATCTTTATTGTCAGGCATAAGTGCCTGCTCCACCACATTCAATCTGTTCTCTAAAAGTCGGTTTTTGATTTCTTTATATACCAACGGATGTATTATACTGTTTACCAGTCTTAATTTTTCTTTATCATAGTAAAGTATATCACCTAATTTTTTTCTATCAATGTTTTTTTTATCATCCAGTATAATATCCCCAAAAACAGACCTAAGGGCAGTGTAACCTGCCCTGTCTTTTTCATATAAAAAATGTGCCACTTTATCGGCTTCTATGATATTTGCAAAATGTTCTTCTCTAAGTATTTTCAAGGCTTCACTTTTCCCGGAGCCTATTCCTCCCAAAAGCAAAATATTCATTATTTTGCCTCCAACCAGGTTTTTCCTATATGAGCATCCACTTCAAGCGGAACTTTAAGGCTTACCGCCTCTTTCATAGCCTTTTCTACAAGTTCTGAAACTTTTGCCGCCTCATCTTCTTTTACTTCCACCAAAAGCTCATCATGGATTTGCAATACAATTCTTGCATCAAATCCGCTCTTTTCAAGTGCCTCATCCACTTTCAGCATGGATATTTTCATAATATCTGCGGCACTTCCCTGTATAGGCGAATTCATTGCAACTCTGTCACCGAAAGATCTGGTCATAAAGTTTGAACTCTTTATCTCAGGTATCGGTCTGATTCTGCCAAACATTGTCTTTACATAGCCTTTTTCTTTGGCATCCGCCACCTGTTTATCCAAAAACTTCTTTACACCGCCATAGATTTTAAAATAATTGTTTATATAATCCAGCGCTTCTTTTCTTGATATGCTTAAGTCTTCCGAAAGTCCGAATGCGGAGATACCGTATACCACTCCGAAGTTTACAGCCTTGGCATTTCTTCTAAGCTCCGGTGTCACCTCATCAAGCGGCACATGGAAAACCTGTGCTGCCGTAGCCGCA
This sequence comes from Lachnoanaerobaculum gingivalis, assembly GCF_003862475.1. Lineage (GTDB taxonomy): Bacteria > Bacillota > Clostridia > Lachnospirales > Lachnospiraceae > Lachnoanaerobaculum > Lachnoanaerobaculum gingivalis. The sequence continues at coordinate 495,039 of NZ_RRCO01000001.1, forward strand.
TGAATATCAGCTGCAGAGCGATAGCTCTCTATAAGTTTTTCATCACCTGAAAGTGAAGCCAAAACTCTAAGCTCTATCTGAGAATAGTCGGCATCCACAAATACATAGCCTTCTTTCGGTACAAAGATATCTCTTATCTTACTTCCCATCTCAGTTCTTACAGGAATATTTTGCAGGTTTGGATCCGTGGATGAGATACGTCCTGTTGCAGTAATTGTCTGATTGAAGGTACCATGTATCCTGCCGTCTTCTCTTATATATCCCGCAAGTCCCGTAGCATAGGTCGAATTAAGCTTTGTAAGCTGACGGTATTCAAGTATATCTCTTATTATCTCATGCTCAGGCGCAAGCTTTTCAAGTACATCCGCCGCAGTAGAGTAACCTGTCTTTGTCTTTTTTCCTCCTGAAAGCTTGAGCTTTTCAAAAAGTATCTCTCCAAGCTGTTTTGGAGAATTTATATTAAAGCTTTCTCCGGCTTTTCTTGTTATGCTTTCTTCAAGCTTTGCTATTTTTTCAAGCAGTGTATCTGCATATTTTTTCAGTCTTTCTTCATCCACCCTGACTCCGGTGTTTTCCATCTTCGCAAGTGAATATATCAAAGGCATTTCTACATTTTCATAAAGCTCTGTGAGTTCCAAATCTTTAAGTTTTGCCAAGATATTTTCTTCTGAATGAAGTGCCACATAGCTTTCTGTAGCAAAATAATTTATTGCCTTCTCATCGTTAAATCTCAAGACTTCATCGAGCTTAGCCTTGCCTATCATCTCACTCTTTGAAGAGCAGGCACTTTCCATATAATCTCTTGCAATATCCTCTACAAAATAGCTGTCCTTTAAAGGATTGATAAGATATGCCGCCACTGAAATATCATAGAAGTTCTTTGCCGCCTTCATATCTTTTACAAGTTTTATAAGAGGCTTTAATGAAAGTATATACTTTCTTGCATCCAAACGTATGATCTCCTCAAGTATGTCCGAAATATTTTCCATATCCTTTATGATATAGGATTTATTTTCCAAGGTAACGGATATGGCATAAAGCGAATTTTCATGATAACTCTTTACAGCCGTTTCTTCCAAGCATACGGAAATGCCGAATTCTTTTGCTTCTTTCAGCTTAGTGTAAAGGCTCTCCCATGCATCCTGTTTATCAATTACACTTGTATCAAGTTCAATACTTGCTTCTGTCTCTACATTTTCATATCTTTTTAGGAAGGATTTAAACTCAAGTTTGTTTATCCATTCAAGACTCTCTTTGGTATAGAGATTTCCCACTTCCATATCTGAAATATCAGTTTCTATTGGGGCATCGGTTACTATAGTAACAAGCATCTTTGAAAATTTTGCATCCTCTATATGCTCGCTTAATGCTTTTGATGCTCTTGGCGGCTTTAATTCATCCACATGCTCAATCGCATTTTCTATAGAATGATATTCCTGTATGATTTTGGTAGCCGTTTTTTCTCCTATGGAAGGAACTCCCGGCACATTATCGGAGGTATCTCCCATCAGCGCCTTTACATCTATAAACTCCTTCGGTGTAACTCCGTATTCATCCATTACATCCTCAGGAAGGTAATCATGAATTGTTGTAACACCCTTTGAAGTCTTTGGAATCCTTATCTTTATATGTTTATCGGACAGCTGCAAAAGATCTCTGTCACCTGATATTACACTTACAAAAACTTCATCGCTTTGATATCTCTTTGCAATGGTTCCTATAATATCATCAGCCTCATACCCTTCTTTTGTAAGGATGGGTATATTCATGGATGAAAGAACATCCTTTATAAGCGGAACCTGCTCTCTGAGTTCATCAGGCATTGACTTTCTTGTGCCTTTGTATTCCGCATATTCCTTATGTCTAAACGTCGGGGCAGACAAGTCAAAAGCGACTGCTATATAATCAGCCGCCTCCTCGTCCAAAATCTTGAACATGATATTCAAAAAACCGTAAATCGCATTGGTATGTAAGCCCTGTGAGTTTGAAAGCTCAGGAACTCCGTAAAATGCTCTGTTTAAAATACTATGTCCGTCTATCAGAACTAATTTTTTCATATATCTCCTACTAAAAGAACCAAATTCGTAATTGCATCATGGCAATAATAAACACTCCGAAAAACATCAGTGTATTTATGGAATACTTAAGCACCCTACCGATAAATAATATAAAAATCTTCTGGTATGCCTCTCTTATATGGCTGTTTAGAGCTGCAGTCAGATTGTAATCAATATCTTCACTGTCCGACTTATCAAGGCCCACTTCAACAATATAATAGATTTCCAGCTCATCCATACATGCTTTGCAACTCCTTACATGTTGCAAAAAATCTCTTGTTTCCTCCATTGAAAGCTCATCATGTATAAAGGGTATAATGAGCTTTCTGGCTTCTCTGCAAGTCATTTTATGACATTTCCTTAACCCTTTGTGAAATGTTCTCTTTAAAGTTTATAACATCATGGTCGTATTCGGTATCCATAAGTGATGATGTTATTATAAAGTCCGCACTGGATTTGTTTATAGCCATAGGTACATCATATACCTGAACTATACGAAGCAGTGCCTTCACATCAGGGTCATGAGGTGCCGCAGTGAGCGGATCTGTAAAGAATATAACAAAGTCAATCTTTCCTTCCACTATTCTTGCACCTATCTGCTGGTCTCCGCCAAGAGGACCTGAATTGTATCCCTTTACGGTAAGACCTGTTTTTTCGGTTATAAGTCTGGCTGTAGTACCTGTTCCGTATAATTTATGTTTTGCCAAAATATCCTTATGTTCTTCACACCAGTTTATAATATCAGGCTTTTTGCCGTCATGTGCAATCAATGCAATATTTTTCTCTTTTGGTATAGTAAGTGTTACTTTATCTATATTATTCATAATGTCTCCATTCTTTAGAACGGTTTTCCACACTCCGGACAGAATTTCGGCGGATTACTCGGGTCATTTGGAGTATATCCGCAAGCCGAGCAATGAATTGGAGCCGCTACAGGCTTCGGCTCTCCGCATTCGGAGCAAAACTTTCCTGTATTGTTTCCGTGACCGTGACTGCAGGTCCATGTACCACTCGCCTGCTGAGTACCGCCCTGTTGAGATGCTACGTTTTGCTGCATAGTATTTGCCTGTCCGGCCTGATTCATCTGCTGTCTTGCCTGCTCATTTGCAGCCATCTGATAGAGTTCATTTGCATTCATTCCGCCCGTCTGAGCTGCCATATTCATGCCTGCAAATCCCATCATAGCACCGGCTGAATTTTTTGCCGCATCTCTCATAGCGTCAGCCTGTGCCGCGTTAAGGTTCGCAGCCGCCATAGATGCTTTCTGGAATACAGCTGTTCTTTGTAGCTGCTTTATGAGATCCTCATCTTCCGGTGGAATAGATATTCCGCTTATTGCAAATGAAACGATTTCAATTCCCAGTCTGTCACCCCATTCACTTGACATTATACTGTTAAGTTCATCTGAAAGTTCCTTTGTGTGATTTGGAATATCACTGTATCTGGATCCTATTCCTGAAAGTCTTCCGAATGCCGGCTGAAGTGAATCCAAAAGATCTGCAGTCATCTGCTGTAAAATCGGTCCTTCAAGCCTATAATCACCGTCTACATTTCCTGATACATTTTGATAAAAAAGCAGAGGGTCTACAACTTTAAAAGAGTAACTGCCATGACATCTGACTTTTGAATCAATATCAAGTCCGATATTTGAATCAACTATTCTATACGGTATCGGTGAAGTTGTTCCGAATTTAAATCCGGGTATCTCCTTTGTATTTACATAGTAAACTCTGGTATCTCCTGTAGCGCCTCCACCAAATACCAGTCTGTTCTTGAACTGTTCCCATGTTCTTTTAACTGTCTCTTTCAGATTACCTGCAAAAATCGTAGGTTCTTCAGTGTTACTGTAAACATATTTTCCGGTTTCCGCACAGACATCCTTTATTCTTCCGTTTTCAACAACTATCATACACTGGCCGTCTGCCACTGCAATAATAGAACCGTCAGTGATAACATTATTTGTAGATTTATTATTTGAACCTCTCTGGTCCACTCTTTTTTTACCCTTTGTTACAATTATATCCCCTTCCAGCGAATCCGCATAGAAATAGTCTCTCCATGAATCCGCCAGTACACCACCTGCCGCACCGGTTATAGCTGATATAAGTCCCATAGATTCTAACCTCCTGTTACGCTTAATCTTTAAAGCAATAATACTGTAATTATATCAATTTTTTACAATCAATACCAGTAAATCAATTCTTAAATATTTATAATCAAATAAAATTCACATACAACATTAAAAAGAGGGTGTACAAATCTAAAAATTAGTATAAAATATAAGAAAAAGAAAAAGGAGATTCACATGAAAGTAATCGATACAAAAAATGCACCGGGCGCTATAGGACCATATTCACAGGGATTTATCACAAACGGACTTGTTTTCACATCAGGACAGATTCCTGTAAACCCTGCTAACGGTGAGGTTCCTGAGGGAATCACAGCACAGACAGAGCAGAGCTGCAAGAATGTAGCCGCTATCTTGGAGGCTGCAGGTTCAGGAATGGACAAAGTTGTAAAGACAACATGTTTCCTTGCAGATATCGCTGATTTCGCTGCATTCAATGAAGTATATGCAAAGTATTTCACATCAAAGCCTGCAAGAAGCTGTTTCGCTGTAAGAGACCTTCCAAAGGGAGTTCTTTGCGAAATCGAGTGCATCGCTGAGGCATAAAATAAAATATTTTAATTATAAATCGGCTCTTTCTTGTGAAGAGTCGATTTTTTTATAAATTTTACCTCCTTTTTTGCGAATAATTCTCACTAAATATTGTCTTTTATACAGCTTATATTGTATAATAAAGCTAGGTTTCTGTGAGCTTTGTATTTGAACTTTTATTCACAGATATATAATCGATTTTATAGGAGGTTTACCTGATGGCAAACTCAACCAACAATACTGCATGGCAGCAGATTCAAAACGGAGTTTATGATACCCAAAAGCTTTTGGCGGCTCAAGAGTATAACTTGTCAATGATTAAGGCAAAACAGACTTTGGAAATCATAATAAAGCAGCTCAGCGGTCGTGATGATGACGATGAGCAGAGTATTACCGATATTATAGATTCTTTATATACAAGTAATGTTATTTCATATGACTCATTTGAACATTATCATAAAATTCGTTCCATCGGAAATAAAGCGATACTTGAAAATAATAATGAGGAATTTAATGCAACTTTTGCGTGTCAATTACTCTCGGAGGAAGTACAGACATTTATAAATGAGTACGCTCCAAGAAAAACTCGTGTATCACCTGTTGTTACACCTATCAGAAATGATAATTCTCAAAAGAGAACAAGCGGCACAAGTACTGAAGGTACTCAAAGAAAGAGAGTTGTAAAAAAATCTTCAAAGAACAAGAAAAAGCCTACAGTTAATACTGCAGACTTGACCAAGGTAATCATAGGATTTGTAATACTTATTGTTTTGATTTTATTGTTCAGATCACTTGTTCCTTCAAAGAAGAAGACCAATGCAACAAATACAACAACTACTACAGCCGTTTCATCAGACAGTACCGATACTTCGGAAACAAGTGCGGAGACTGCACCTGAGACTGCTGCAAGTGTTAAATATGTTACAACAGCAAAGTTACATGTTCGTTCTTCACCAAGTCTTGACGGTGACATACTTGCAACTTTAAATGTAGGTGTAAGTGTGGATTATGCAGGAGAACATGATGCAACCTGGTCCATTATCAATTATAACGGCGGACAGGCTTATGTAGCTACAGCTTATATTAAGCCGGCACAGTAAAACATTTATACTTAAATATAATATTTTAAAATGAGGGTGCGACTTAAAACTAAGTTACACCCTCACTCTTTATTAAAAATAAAAATCTCCGCTTTTTCCTCCGGTTTTCTCTAAAAGATGAATATCGCTTATAAGCATTCTCTTATCAATGGCTTTGCACATATCATATACTGTAAGCAGTGCAATATTTACTCCCATCAATGCTTCCATCTCCACACCTGTCTGTCCTGTAGTCTTTGCTTTTGAAAACACTACTATATCATTCCCTTCTATTTCAAAGGTTATCTTTGAACTTGTGAGATTTATATTATGGCACATGGGAATAAGCTCAGATGTTCTTTTTTGCCCCATAATGCCTGCCACCTGAGCTACCGTAAGTACATCACCCTTTTTTATCTTTTTACCCGTCACGGCTTGCATGGCTTCATCACAAAGAGTAATTCTTCCTGTTGCAATCGCAACTCTGTTTGTAATATCTTTCTCTGAAACATCTACCATTACCGCATTTTTGTTATCATCAAAATGTGTAAATTCCATATATTCTCCGTTCTATTTCAACAATAATATATTTTCTTCATCTATTTGCAGGAATTTCGGCAATCCCCTGCTGTCAATCTTTTCTTTTATATCCTTTTGCACAAGCCAGGTAATGTCTGAGCTTCCTTTTGTATATAGATAATAATTATCCTCAAAGGGCAGCTTTGCCCTACTCTTTAACTTAAACTCTATCAGATTGGTACCGGTCTCTTCCCATACAGGCACGAACTCATGAGCTCTGATTCCTATAGCATTTATATCCTTTGGCAGCTCTTTTGAAAAGTGAAATTTTATTCCCCAATCTATAGCCTCTATAGTATTATCTGAAATATATCTTATATCAGAAATATTTTTACACCCTGTAAGTATTGCCGTTAATTTTGTCTCAGGGTATTTAAATATTTTCTTTGTATTTCCAATATTTGAAATCTTACCTGCATCGATTACCATAGTACTGTCACAAAACCTGTATACCTCATCTCTTGAATGTGAAACGAATATTGCACTGCCTTCAAAGTCTTTTAGAATCTGTGCTATTTCTTCCTGTATATGATCTCTAAGATAAATATCAAGTGCAGAAAATGCCTCATCAAACAGTAATGCTTTCGGCTTTCTGATAAGTATCCTTGCCATTGCAACTCTTGCCGCCTGACCTCCGCTTATCTTATTCGGTTTTGAATCCTTTATCTTTGTGAGTTCAAACTTCTCAAGAAACTTGTCTACATCAGCTCTCTCAGGCTTACCAAGACCTATAACTATATTTTCATACACTGTAAGATTTGGAAAAAGTGCATAGTTTTGAAAGCAATATCCTATGTTTCTATCCTTAGGTTTTATATCTATTTTTTTCTCCGAATCAAAAAGTATCTTATCATCAAGCTTTATATAACCCTTGTCGGGCTTTTCAATACCGGCAAGCATTTTTAAAATCATACTTTTTCCGGCTCCTGACCCCCCAAGTATTCCTATTCTGTTGCTTTCAATCTTACATTCTATATCCAAAGTGAAATTATTAAGTTTCTTTTTTATATTTAATTCAAGCATACTACCTCTGTATATACTCCATCAAAAGCATTATTAAAAAGGCGATAAACAGCACAATACCTACCCATATTCCGGCTTCAAGATAGCTCTGATTTTGTACAAGATAAGCTATCTGCTGTGATATTGTGGAAGTTTTCCCGGATATATTGCCGGCAAGCATGGATGTCGCACCATACTCTCCTATCGCTCTTGCAAAGCTTAAAATTGCACCTGAAAAAAGTGACGGTGATGTTATAGGACATACCACTTTAAAGAAAATCTGAAACTCCGACAGCCCCAAGGTTCTGCCTGCATATATAAGATTCTTATCCAGTTGTAAAAAGGCCGACTTGGCATTCTTATACATTAGCGGAAAAGCTATAATAAATGCCGCAAGCACGCAACCTATAAAGCTTTGCACTATCTTTATCTGAAAATTATTGTATAAAAAAATACCTACCGGTCTTCTTCGGCTAAATATAAGAAGCAGAAAAAATCCCACTACAGTAGGCGGAAGTACCATCGGCAGTGTAAGTATGCTGTCAAATACCGCCATTATCCTTTTGTTCATATATAGACTGACATAGGCAAGTCCCACACCCAGAAAAAAACATATTATTGTAGAAAGAAGCCCTATTTTTAGGGTTATAAAAAAAGGGCTCCAGTCTAAATGTGCTAAAACATTACTCATATAAATATTTTTCAAATACCTTCTTTGCATCATCTGACTTCAAGTAATCATAGAACTTGTCAGCTTCCGCACTTATCTTCTCATCAGCTTCGTCATTATTTACTCTTGCTATAGGATATGTGATTTTTCCGCTGAGACTCTCATCTACTTTTTCAATAATCTTAACATCATCTTTTCCATAAGTATCTGTAACATATACAAATCCTACTTCACCAAATCCCTCTACAACAGATAAAAGTGTCTTTGTAACGTTTGAGTTTTCAATTACTTCAAGTCCAAGCTTGTCCTGAAGCTCGGCACCGGTGCTTTCCTTGCTTATACCAAGGTCAGGATAAGCCTTTGAAAGCGCCTCTCTTGCATATGCACCGGCAGGAACACTTGACTCACCGATTGATATTGACTTGGCATCCTTTATATTTGCAATACCTGTAACCTTTGTGTCTGAATCCTTAGGAGCTACTATACAAAGCTTATTGTGAAGCAGATCCACATCAGTTCCTTCTTTGATAAATCCACCTTCTTTTAACTTCTCCATCTGCTTCTTACCTGCACTAAAGAAGATATCACATGCAAATCCTTCCTCAATCTGGGTCTGAAGTTTACCTGATGAATCTGTATTTAAAGCAATCTTTACATCCGGATTAGCCTTATTGTATTCAGCAATGATTTCTTCCATTGCACCCTTAAGTGATGCTGCCGCAAATACATTGATTGCTGATGCATCTGCTGTGTTCTCAGCTTTTGTTGTTTCTTCACTCGCCTTAGTTTCTTCTGCTTTTGACTCTGCAGTTGTTGTGGTTTCAGACGCTGTGGTTTCTGTGGCCTTTTGTCCGCCACATCCTACTAATGTCAATGCGGCTACCACGCCCAAAACTTTACAAATGTTTTTTAATCTCATATTTTCTCCCTTTTATCTTTAATTTGTCTCTCTACCGCTTAATATTCCAAGTCCGTGCTTTAGCGGTGTCATTATATAATCAATGTTCTCTTTGCAGGCTTTCGGACTTCCCGGTAAATTTATTATCAGAGTGTTTCCTCTTATTCCGGCAGTTTGACGGCTTAACATAGCCTTTGGTGTAATAGTAAGAGAATAGGCTCTAAGCGCCTCTCCTATACCCGGAACTTCTCTTTCCACAACCTGCTTGGTTGCTTCAGGAGTAACATCTCTTTTTGAAAATCCGGTTCCGCCTGTGGTAAATACCAGATCCGCCTGTCTTTGATCACTGAAATACAACAGCTTTTTAGCTATTTGCCCCTTTTCATCCGGAACTATTACATAATCTATGACTTCCATTCCGGCAGCTTCCACCAGTTCCTTTATCATAGGACCTGATTTATCCTCATATTCTCCCTTTGAAGCTCTGTCAGAAATGGTAATTATACCCACTCTGTACGGACCTTCTTCTTTTTCAATAACTTTTATTTTCTCTCCTTTTTGTACAACTCCCCCTTTTAATACTTCTGCAAATATGCCTTCTCTTGGCATAATACAGTCCCCCATTTTTTTATATATATTGCAATGGCTGTGACATTCCTTGCCTATCTGTGTAACTTTTAGTTTTGCCTCTCCTATTTCAAGGACAGTTCCCACAGGCAAACTTCTAAGGTCTACGCCACCCACAATTATATTCTCACCGAATGCTCCGAAATCTACTTCGGCGCCTTTTTTTCTGAAAGCATCTATTTTTTCAAATGCCAATAAACTTACCTGTCTATGCCATTTGCCTGCATGTGCATCTCCCTCGATGCCCCAGTCTTCTTTTAATACAATTTTTTCTACTTCTGTTTTCTCAGTGCCTTTTTTCTCACTGATACATACCGCTAAAACTTCTATATTATTTTCCATTACCCACCTATTTCTACCATATCTTTCATTTCACTGATCTTTGACAAGTCTTCAAAAGCATGAGCTTCGGGCTTTCCTGCTATACATTCTCTGATTTTTTCTTTTAATATACTGTGCTTTTTTTCAGATCCGATTTCAGTATTTTTTAAAATATCCTTTACATCAATATTTGATTCATAACAAAGACATGGTTTTAGTTTTCCTGTAGATGTAAATCTGATTCTGTTACAATTGTCGCAAAATTTTCCGTGAATTGCACTGATAAATCCTATAGAACCGTTAAATCCTTCAAGCTTTATATACTTTGCAGGACCGTTGCCGTGCTTTTTATTATCCTCTGCGACATTGTATCTTTCTTTTATTCTTTCAAGGATCTCGATATTACTTACTCCTGTCGATTCCTTGCCATGCCCTATTGGCATCATCTCTATAAATCTGATATTTAATTTGTCATTCCTTGCAAGCTCTATAATATCAAAGAGCTCATCATCATTTACACCCTTTTGTATTACTGTATTTATCTTCGTGCTTATTCCTGCATTTATAGCTTCTTTTATACCTGACATTACATCATTTAATGCATCAACACCGGTAATTTGTTTAAATTTCTCTCTATTAAGAGTATCCAGACTTATATTTACACTTGAAAGTCCCGCTTTCTTTAAATCTTTAGCGAGTTTTTCAAGGTAAAAACCGTTTGTTGTCATTGTAATATCTTTTATATTTTCAAGCTTGTAAAGCTTTTTTATAAAATCAACTATACCGTCTCTTATAAGAGGCTCACCACCTGTAATCTTATACTTTGTAATACCGCATTCGCTTGCCGCAAATGCCACTTCATATATTTCATCCAGGCTTAGAGTCTCTTCCACTTTTTTTGTTTCAGGCATACAGTATGTGCATCTGAAATTGCATCTGTTGGTAACTGAGATTCTCATATAGTCAATTTTTCTATTGTAACAATCTCTCATATTTAATCTTAAACAAGTTCAAGAAGTACTTCTATTCTTCCGCCGCAAACCATACCTTCAATGCTCGCTTCATCATCTGTAAGATCCACATTTAATAAATATGGTTGCATATCATCATCTTTTTTAAGTATATCTTCTACCTTGACCATAATGTCATGTTCAGCCTTTCCTCCGCCGATAGTTCCGACAAAGCTGCCATCTTTTAAAAACAATGCCTTTGCTCCGACACCTCTTGGCGCAGAACCTTTTTTTCCTACTATAGTAGCCATGACCATTCTTTCAGCACTGCTCTCTATTTTCTCAAGCATTCCGTCTATATAGCCGACATTCTTATTCTTTGCATTTTTTACAGATATTATCTCGGCAAAAATTGAAATAGCTATCTCTACAGGAGTCTCTGAATTTATATCAAGTCCTATCGGACTATAGATTTCATCTATCTTCTTTTCATCATAGCCCTCACTTCTGATGGCATCAAGTACAAAGCCTACTCTTCTCTTTGCACCCATAAGTCCTACATAGGCATATGGTTTCTTAAGAATTTCTCTGATACATTCTTTATCCCACTGATGCCCTCTTGTCACTACTACAAAATATGTATCATAGTCGGATTCAAATTTTGAAAGTGCTGATGAAAAATCCTCACAACAAACTCTGTCAGCCCCTGCATTCTTTGCTTTGGCTGCAAATTCTTCTCTATCCTCTACAACTACCATCTCAAAGCCAAGCATCTGACCTATCTTAATCATAGCAATACTTGTGTGACCGGCACCGCAGATTACAATCTTGCTTGTATTACATATATGCTCTACATATACTCTGTTACCGGCTATCTCTACCATACCGGATTTATTTATTTCCTTTATCTGTTCAAGATTTTCCTTGAAAAAGCTTGTATCCTTACTTATCCATACAAGCTCTCCCTCTCTTATCACAGCCTTGCTGCCATAATCTTTATCACCTAATGATGTAAATACAAATGTTCTTAATCCTTTTTTCTTTGACTCAGCTATAACTTTGTATAATTCCTTCTCCATATACTCGCTCCTTTAAAAATTTATGACACACCAAATGAACAATTCGGGAATATACATACCGGACAATGCATGCAGTATCCGCCTACTCCTAGGCAGTCAATATCAGACTTTTCCACCTTTTCCCCTGCCATAATTCTTGGCAATACAATATCAAATATTGTTTTCTTCTCATACATTACACAGCCGGGTAGCCCCATAAATGTAATATTTTCATTTTCACCGCCGTAAGCCAGCATAAACATGGCACCCGGAAGTACAGGTGCACCGTAAGTAATAACTCTGCTTGCATTCTGTCCTATAGCATAAGGTGTCTTATCGTCAGGATCCACACTCATTCCGCCTGTACAAAGAACAATATCCACTCCTGCCGCCATAACCTTTTTGATGCACTCTATTTCCATTTCCACATCATCACTGCTTATCTCATGTGCTATAACTTCGGCACCATATTCTTTCATTTTGTTTATAACCACAGGTGTAAAGGTATCCTTTATTCTTCCGTAGTAAACTTCATTACCTGTAGTTACTATTCCGACTTTCATTTGTTTATATGGTAAAAGTTCAAAGAGAGGCTTATCTCCCACAATTTCCTTTGCCTTTTCCATTTTTTCTTTTTCTATAATAAGCGGTATAACTCTCATACCTGCAAGATGCTGACCGGCTTTCACAGGGAAGTTATCATGTATACTCGCAATCATCATCTCACCAAGTGAATTAAGCTTGTTGATTCTTTCCTTATCTATCTTTAAAAGTCCGTCACATTCTGCAATCAACTCGACCTTACCTTCTTTTATATCCGGATCTCTTGTAAGATGTTCATTCTTACACATATCATAAAGCATCAGTGCCGCATCATTTTCATGCAGCATATTTTCATTTACTTCCCAGATATAGATATGATCCTTACCAACTGAAAGCAGTACTTCCACATCTTCTTCTCTAATAATATGTCCTTTTCTGAATACAGGACCTTTTTTCTCACCTTTTATAATCTGTGTTATATCATGACAGAGCATATGCCCTACGGCATCTTTTGTATCAATAAGTCGCATATTTCCCCTTCTATATTCCGTAACGGTTTGAGCCAATCCGCCACACCAATTTTTATCTACATTAAAGCATTATACTATAAAATCAATAAAAGCGCCATGATTTATTTAAATACAGAATAAATCATGGCGTCTAAAAACTATGTTATTATAAAAATTTCTGATACGGCTTTCTTTCTAAGAACTTACCTTCAGGAGTATCTTTGATTTTGTTATTGTCAACCACTTCACTACCTCTTAAGAATACCTTATCTATATGTCCGCTCAAAACCTTACCCTCAAGCGGTGCATAGTCACATTTTGAAACCTGAGTAGCGGCAGTAATCTTAGTCTGTGCATCAGGATCTAATATGACGATATCGGCATCAAAGCCTTCCTCTATGAATCCCTTTCTGTCATAAAGTCCGTAGAGTTTTGCAGGGTTCTCACAAAGTACTTCACACATCTTTTCTACACTGATTCTACCCGCGGCAACACCTTCGGAGTACATCACAATACCTCTTGTCTCTACACCCGGCATACCTCCCGGAATCTTTCTGAAATCTTCCATTCCAAGTTTCTTTTGCTCAGATGTGAAAGAACAGTGATCTGTTGCTACAGTTTGAATTTCTCCGTCTGCAATAGCCTTCCAAAGCTCATCAATATCGGACTGTTCTCTAAGTGGTGGTGCTATAACATACTTAGCTCCTTCAAATCCCGGCAACTCGTACAGACTGTTGGTCATAGTAAGATACTGTGGACAGGTCTCCGCATATACCTTCTGTCCTCTTTCTCTTGCCGCCCTTATCTCATCAAGTCCTTCCTTACAGGTCAGATGGACATCAATTATATCGCTCCCCGCAACCTCTGCAAGGTGAAGTATTCTGTTAATAGCCTCAGCCTCGGCTGCAGCCGGTCTGGTCTTATAATGAGATGAAACCTTACTCTGTAATCCTGCTTCCACAAATTCCTGCTGAAGCGCAAATATAAGTCCGGCATTCTCACAGTGTACTCCGGTAATGGCTCCTACTTCCTTAAGCCTTTGTAGTACTTCAAAAGCCTCATTGTCATGCAGAAGAATGTCATATGTCAGATAAATTTTAAAAGTGGTAACTCCTCTGTCCATCATATCCTGACACTGACGTTTTGCCTCCTCATTCCAGTCACTGATTGACATATGTATTCCATAGTCACAGAATACTCCGTCTTTAGCCTTATTAAGCCAATTGTCCATGCCTTCGTTAAGAGTTTCTCCCTTATATTGGGTGCCGAAATCGATAATAGTTGTAGTTCCACCGCTTATCGCAGCTCTTGTTCCTGAATAGAAGTCATCACATGTAACTGTACCTGCAACATGCAAGTCAAAATGTGTATGTGCATCAATAAATCCGGGGAATATAAGCTTACCGGAAGCATCTATAACCTTTGTATCTTCATCAAGCTTAGCTACTTCACCGTTTTTAAATACTTTGCTTATTTTCTCATTTTCAATAAGTATGTCTGCAACAAAGCTTTCTTTGGAATTTACTATTTTTCCACCCTTAATAAAAACTCTCTTCATATTATCTCCTTACATAGCAAAATATGCCACTTTTTAGGGTGGCATATCTTAACTATATCATATTTTATCTCAGTCTATATTATAGGAGCAAATACTCATATTCATTATAGATAGTGTCGATAAGTTCAGCATATCTATAATTGAGCTTGTCATTGCTCTCACCTATTCTATATACAAGATTTTGTCCGTCAATTCTTACCTTAACATCCTTGCTTCCCTTAACGATTACAAAACCGTCATTCTCTGAATCAAGCATATCTGCTTCGCTTGCGAATAATGTAAGCTTATCCTTATATGGTGCAGAAGCGTATGGACAGAATGTCTCACAGTTACCGCACTCATTGCACATATAATCCACATGAACTATCTGATGGCTACCCTTTACATTAACATATACATTAGCTCTGTTTGGACAAACCTCTGTACAATTCTCACAAATATAGTCACAAGCTAAACATCTGTTGTCAGCCTTCTTCTCCTCTACCTCTTCAAGGATTCCTCTGTATGAGTATACCTTCTCGTCAGTAGTATCGGAAATCTTAAGCTCACCGATTGCATGATTTACAATAGCCTCGCAAACCTTCTTACTGTCGGCAATAGCCTTTACGATAACAGATGCACCCTTTGCACCGTCACCTGCCGCATATACTCCCTTAACATTTGTCTCGAAAGTAACAGGATCGAGTATAGGAAGGTTCTTTTTGTCAATCTCGATACCGTTGCTTGTGTAGAAATCACCTCTTACACTCTCACCGATTGATGCGATAAGTGTATCACATGGCAATTCAACAAGCTCATCTGTTTCCTTAACACCTCTTCTACCGCTTGCATCAGGCTCACCAAGTACATTCTTTGCACATATAAGTTTTCCGTTCTTGAATGATTTTGGAGATACAAGTGTAACAAACTCTACGCCGTCCTCAATTGCCTCGTGAAGTTCTTCCTCATCAGCAGGCATATATCTTGCATTTCTTCTGTATGCAAGGTATACATTCTTAACGCCCGGAACTCTCTTGGCAGCTCTTGCAACGTCCATAGCGGTGTTTCCACCACCTACAACGATAACATTCTCACCAAGATCCATCTTTCCTTCAGTCTTTTTGAAGTCCTCTAAGAAGTGAAGTGCATTGATTGCCTTTCCTTCTTCAAGCTCAAGCGGAAGCTCCTTATGTGCACCGATTGCAAGAATAACCTTATCAAAGCCTTCAGCCTTAAGTGCATTTATATCATCAATTCTCTTGTTTGTAACAAACTTTGCTCCGTAAGCCTTTGCAAGCTCTACGTCTCTTTGGATATCGTCAGCAGGAATTCTGAATCCCGGAATGATGTTTGCAACAACACCACCCATAGTATCTCTCTCATCAAATACAGTAACATCCACACCTTCTCTTGCAAGGAAGAATGCAGCTGCGATACCTGCAGGACCGCCACCTACTACAGCAACCTTTAAGTTCTTCTTATCAGCGCTCTTTAAAGTAGGTACAACCTTTTCAAATGCGTTCTGTGCAGCAATAAGCTTATTTCTTCTAATCTGCACATCAGTCTCATAGTGATTTCTTGTACAAGCACTCTGACATGTATGTGTACAGATATGACCTGTCATGAACGGAAGCGGGTTCTTCTCTAATATAACATTGAGAGCATCCTCATACTTTCCTTCATTAACAAGGATTCCGTAAGCTGTAATATCCTGATTGATAGGACATCTGTTTACACAAGGTGCCATATAGCAATCAAGGTAAGGAACCTTCTTATCAGCCTTTCTGTTTGGAAGCGGCTTAACAGGCTTAACGTGATGCTTATCACTTCTAACGTCTGAAACAAGCTTCTCAAGAGCCTCTACATCAATTCCTGACCAAGCCTTGATTTCAGGCTTTTCAAGTTTCTCTGACATCTCAATAAATCTCTGATATCCTCCCGGTTTTAAGATAGTGGTTGCCACTGTTACAGGCCAGATTCCACTACCTACAACCTTATCTATATTGAAGTAATCACAACCACCCGAGTAAGCGATTCTCAGCTTACCGTTAAAGCTTCTTGAAAGATTTCTGGCAACTAAGAGTGATAACGGGTACAATGACTTTCCTGACATATACATTTCCTGTGATGGAAGCTCATTATTCTTAACATCAACAGGGAATGTGTTGGTGATCTTAACACCGAACTCCAAGCCCTTTGAAGAAGCAAGTGCCATAAGTCTTTCTAACATAGGAACCGCATCTGAATACTGTAAATCCTCTTTAAAGTGAAGATCTGTAAACGCAATATAGTCATATCCCATGCTGTCAAGCATCTCTCTTGCAACTTCATATCCGAGAAGTGTAGGGTTACATTTTACGAATGTATTTAATCCCTTTTCTGTAATAAGATATGATGCAATAGCCTCGATCTCCTGTGGAGGACATCCGTGCAATGTGGATACTGTTACGGAATTTACAATATCAGGAGTAATAGCATCAAGATCAGCCTTTGTAAACTTCTTGAATTTGCTTAAATTCTTCTCAAGGTATTCCTTACACTCTTTGTATATAGGTGTTTCTGAAGCATCCATCATTCCGTTGATGAAATTATCAACCTTAGGAAGCTTAATACCTGCAAGGTCATAACCTACGGAGATATTGAACTGGAAGCCGTCGCTGCCGCCAAGATCCCATTCTTTTGAGATAACCTTAAGTGCAAACCAACCCTTGATGTACTCATCAAAAGCCTCCTGAACTGTAAGCTCTGTAGACCACTCACAGTTGTAGCACTCATCCTCAGCTGTAATACATGGCTTAGCAACGCAAGCTGCAAGCTCTCTACCGTCCATCTTCTGAACTGTCTTAAGCTCGAAGAATCTTGCACCTGCATAATATCCTGCGATAATATTCTGTGCAAGCTGTGTATGAGGACCTGCTGCAGGACCTATCTGTGTCTCCAATTTTCTTCCGAAAATAGTGTAAAATTTATTCTTATCAGCCTTATAAGCTTTCTTTACTCCGTAACAGGAGCCTTCTTTTTCCATCTCCTCAAGGAGTCTTTCCATGATCCTATTAAAAGGAATCGGTGTCATTATATCGCCCATTATGCATTTCCCCTTCCATTGATCTTATTTGCAAGTCTCATAGCGCCTTCTCTTACCTTAGCAAGTACTTCCTTTTCATCAATGTGAAGAAGTTCTCTATCTTTCATCAAGATATTTCCGTTTGCAATTGTAGTTCTGACATCTTTTCCGCATACTCCGAACAACAGATGACTGTTGATATTTGAAGCGGTCATAGGTGTATTCGGTGTATAATCAACAACGATAACATCCGCTGCTGCGCCCGGCTTTAATACTCCAAGCGGCTTCTTAAAGTATCTGTTTGCAATATTTGCATTGTACTCAAAAAGCATCTTCGGAACTTCGCCCCAAGCCGCATTAGGATCGCATAAATGGTGCTTATGAAGCACATTTGCAACTTTCCATGACTCTAAAACGTCATGTGTATAGCCGTCACTTCCGAGTCCGCATACAATTCCTCTGTGAACAAGTTCCATTGTTGGAGGGCATCCGCAGGCGTTACCCATGTTTGACTCAGGGTTATGTACTACACAAGTGTTTGTATCTCTGATAAGATCCATTTCATGTGGGTTAATATAAATACAGTGTGCAAGCAATGACTTATCGCCAAGAACCTTCCAGTCATATAATCTGTCAACAATTCTTTGGTTGTGTACTTTCAAGCATGAATGCAAATCTTCGATACCTTCTGCCACGTGGATATGACATCCTATATCTTCAGGCTTTCTTGACATAGCATATTCCATTGACTTGTCAGAAATTGTGAAGCTTGCATGCATTCCCATCATACCTGCAATCATGTCTGAATCGTCTTTTTTTGCATGATTTGCAAAATCGACATTTTCCTTAACGGCAGCCTTCATCTTGTCTTCACCATCACGATCTGATATCTCATAGCAAAGACAGCTTCTAACTCCTGTCTCTCTCGCAGCCTTTTCAATAGCAAAAAGGCTTCCCTCGATCTCACCGAAGCTTGCATGATGATCAAAAATAGTTGTAACACCATTCTTGATACAATCAATGTAAGTGGTCATAGCAGAAAGATATGTGAGCTCGTTATCTAAATTTCTGTCAATAGTCCACCATAAGCCGTCCAGGATCTCTAAGAATCCGTTTGGGTTGTAACCATTGATGCTCATGCCTCTTGCCATTGCAGAATAAATATGCTCGTGTGTGTTGATGAATGCCGGCATTATGAGCCCGCCCTTTGCATCCACGAAAGTTGCATCCGCATATTTTTCCTTCAAATCACGGTAGTTTCCAACCTCTAAAACTGTGTTGCCATCCAGTACTACAGACCCATCTTCAATCAATGGCTGTTCCTGATTTCCAGTAACTACCCTTCCATTACCAATTAGTAGCATTGTAAATCTCCTCTCTGAATTATGCAGTTTTAATTACAAAAACCTAATAATGTAGCTTGTATTTTAACATTTTTCTATAAGCTTTTCAATACTTATCTAATTATATTTTATTATTTATAAAATATTTTAAGGTAAACAGGAATGTATTAAAAAATATACACAAAATTTATATTTATTCTATTTTTTTCACTTGACATTCATCTCTCGTTTTGATATCATGACAAAGTAAATTTTTTGCAGGTGTGGTTCAATGGTAGAACATCAGCCTTCCAAGCTGAATACGTGGGTTCGATTCCCATCACCTGCTTTTTTTGTGCTTTTCTTTAGGCACTTACTCTATTTACATATTTGTAAAACATAAGTACAATATATTTGTACAATTCCAATAGAAAGGGGTGATACCTTGAGAATTGAAAGGATTAGTACCAACCAGATAAGATGTACACTGTCAAATGTGGATTTGGAAAACAGAAATTTAAATGTAGTTGAATTGGCCTACGGCAGTGACAATGCCAAGGCATTGTTTCAGGAAATGCTAAGCAAAGCCTCTTATGAGGTAGGATTTGATGCGGATGACTCTCCTCTGATGATAGAGGCGGTTCCGCTTTCAAATGAAAGCATTATTATATATGTAACAAAAGTTGACGATCCGGATGAGCTTGATACGCGTTTTGCAAAGTTCTCTCCTACAATGGCTGATGATGTGTTTGCCTCTTTTGATATGAAGTTTAATAATCTTCTTGAGGGTGCGCTTGATTTTGATGACGATAAAGCTGACGAATCTCAAAAAGAGCCGTATTTAAGGGCCTATTCATTTGAAACTTTAGATGAGCTTATAGAGGCTGCCAAGGCTGTTAAAACCTATTCGGGAGAAAACACTCTATATAAGGATGAAGTAAATAAAAGATTCATTCTTGTTCTTAAAAAGAATGAGAATAAAAAGGATTTTGCCTCAGCCGCAAATATTCTTTCCGAATACGGTGTGAAGCTTTCCGCTACCACGTTCAGTGAAGACTACTATAAAGAACATTTTAAGGTAATGGTCAAGGAAAATGCCATTTCACAGATAGCAAAAATATAATATTTTGATTATTTTAAAGCGCTGACTTATTCAGTGCTTTTTTGTTTCGTATTTTTTTTAACAAAGTTCAAAATATTATTGCTTTTTTCCAAATTGTTATGTATATTTTAATAAGGTTATTGTGCCTCAAAGAGTACATAACTTTATATTTTGTATCAAGGGGAAAATACCTTTTCACCCGTATTTCATGATAACAAAATAAATGAATTATAGAAAAGAGGATTATTATGGCAAATATTGATTTAACTCAGTATGGCATCACAGGCACTACAGAGATAGTACACAATCCATCTTATGATGAATTATTTGCAGCCGAGACAGATTCTGCATTATCAGGCTATGAAAAGGGACAGGTTAGTGAGCTTGGTGCCGTTAACGTATTAACAGGTATCTATACAGGTCGTTCTCCTAAAGATAAATTTATAGTTATGGATGAGAATTCAAAAGATACAGTTTGGTGGACATCAGCAGATTATGCAAATGACAACCATCCGCTTTCAGAGGATTCTTGGAAAGTCTTAAAGGACCTTGCAAAGAACGAGCTTTCAAATAAGAAGCTTTATGTAGTAGATGCTTTCTGTGGTGCAAACAAGGACACAAGAATGTCAGTTCGTTTCATTGTTGAAGTTGCTTGGCAGGCACATTTCGTTACAAATATGTTTATTCAGCCAACTGCAGAGGAACTTGAGAACTTCAAGCCTGACTTCGTAGTTTACAATGCTTCAAAAGCAAAGGTAGCCAACTACAAGGAGCTTGGTCTTAATTCAGAAACAGCTGTTGCTTTCAATATCACAAGCCGCGAGCAGGTTATCCTTAACACATGGTACGGCGGCGAGATGAAGAAGGGTATGTTCTCAATGATGAACTACTATCTTCCACTTAAGGGAATTGCTTCAATGCACTGTTCAGCTAATACAGATATGAACGGTGAGAATACAGCTATCTTCTTCGGCCTTTCAGGAACAGGTAAGACAACTCTTTCAACAGATCCTAAGAGACTTCTTATCGGTGATGATGAGCACGGTTGGGATGACAACGGTGTATTCAACTATGAGGGCGGATGCTATGCTAAGGTTATCAACCTTGACAAGGAGTCTGAGCCTGATATCTACAATGCTATCAGAAGAGATGCTCTTTTAGAGAACGTTACTCTTGATGAAAACGGTAAAATCGACTTTAATGACGGAAGCAAGACAGAGAACACAAGAGTTTCTTATCCTATCGACCATATCGAGAATATAGTTAAGCCTATATCACATGGTCCTGCTGCAGAGAATGTAATATTCCTTTCAGCAGATGCATTCGGAGTACTTCCTCCTGTATCAATCCTTACACCTGAGCAGACACAGTACTACTTCCTCAGCGGATTTACAGCTAAGCTTGCAGGTACAGAGCGTGGTATTACAGAGCCTACACCTACATTCTCAGCTTGCTTCGGACAGGCATTCCTTGAGCTTCATCCTACAAAGTATGCTGAAGAGCTTGTAAAGAGAATGGAAAAGAACGGTTCAAAGGCATATCTTGTAAATACAGGATGGAACGGAACAGGAAAGAGAATCTCTATCAAGGATACTCGCGGTATCATCGACGGAATCCTTAGCGGTGCTATCAAGAATGCTCCTACAAAGAAGATTCCTTACTTTGATTTCGAGGTTCCAACAGAGCTTGAAGGTGTGGATACAAAGATTCTTGATCCTAGAGATACATATGCAAATGTTGCTGATTGGGAAATCAAGGCAAAGGATCTTGCTTCAAGATTTGCAAAGAACTTTAAGAAGTATGAGACAAACGAGGCAGGTAAGGCTTTAGTAGCTGCCGGCCCAAAGGTAGACTGATACTTTAAAAGATTTATAAATTTCAAGAGGCTGTAGCAAATGCTATAGCCCCTTTTTCTTATCTGAAAAGATTTTTCATAAATGCAAGATCTTCCTTTGCATATTCAGCTCTTTCTTCTTCTCTTATTACGCTAATATCCGGTTTTTCTTTTTTAAGCCAGTCTTTAATAATATCATATCTCATGATACCTTCACCCAGCTTACACGCCACATGTCTACCTTTAGCGGGGAAAGCTCCGTCTTTTAAATGAATAATTTTTGTTTCCTTTCCGAATGCATCTATACATTCTTTCCAAAGAGCTTCCTGTGAATCTACCCTTTCCTTTGTAAGTACATTCAAAGGATCAAATATTATCTTTAATCTATCACTATTCAATGTATTCAGCATTTTAGCCGTATATTCTGCACTATAAAGCGTATGTAATGCCACAGGTTCCATTGCCACATAGGCATCATATTTATCGGCTTCATTTAAAATACCATCAAGTCTTTTTAGCAGTTTCGGAAAAAGCCTCACCTTATTTTCCATATCCACTTCTCCATAAGAACTTTCGCTTCCTACATACAATGCTTTAAAAGGTTTACTTATTTTAAGTGCCGCAATAAACTCATACCTATGCTTTTTCCATATATCTTCATCATCTGTAGTAAAATCAATATAACTTCCCAACACACTGATTTCTATTCCGCAAAATGCATCTACTATATATTCAATATCTTCCTGTTTCACATCAATATTTCCGTTCATTCCCGGCAAAGACTTCTTTACAGCCAAATGAACAGCTTCAAACCCTACTTCTCTAATTTTTTCTGCAAGAATTTTCGCATCATATTTCCCAAAGTCATGAGCTCTTACACCAAATTTCAAGTTTCCATCCTCCAAATATAAGATCAAATAATTTCAACCATCATCCTTACTGCAGCTTTTCCCGCAATATGCTTATCTTCACTTGCAGAGCTTACAAGTATTGAATTATCAAAATCATCAATATCCTTTACTGCAAATTCATCTCCTAAAGCAATCTTTTTTTCTTCCAGATATTCAATCAAATCTCTGTCATCTTCAACTTTATGAAGACGACATGAAATACCTTTTGATACCTCCGAGAGCTTTTTTAATTTATCGGTATCAGGATGATTTTCGTATATTTCATTTCCATGCGGACAGTGCATAGGTTTTTTTAAAAATTCATTTAATCTGTCTTTTAATACATTTGAAGTGACATACTCCAAGGCTTTTGCATCCTCATGGACATTCTGCCATGAGTAACCCAAATATTCCACCAAAAACAATTCCCACAATCTATGCTTGGTAAGCAATGTTCTGGCTCTTATTTTACCTGTTTCAGTCAAAAGAATCGACTTATTCTCAGTATATACTTCACCTTCTTCTACCAGTTTTTTTAACATCTCACTTACAGATGCAGCTTTTATCCCCAAAATCTCTGCGATCTTTTTATTTGTTGCAGTTTCATTTTTCTCAAAAAGCTCATAAATTGCTGAAATATAATCATCTCTACCGGTGTCTATCTTAGCCATATTATTTTCCCTTACTCTGAGTCCGTAATGTTTTCTTATATCATCACTTAATTTTTTACCCGTTTCAGTCAGGGAATATACACCTCTTTCTTTTGCACGATAAACATATCCTTTTTTTATCAACTTGTCCAAAACATATTTGAGCTTTCTGTCGGACCAGGCAATATGCTCTCTGATTGTACTGTATCCCAATTCACCGAGGGCATTTTTCTTTCCTGTATGATTATCTATGTGTAAAATCAAAAGTTCTCTACTGAAACGATTTTTGTTTTTAATATATCTTATCATCTTAGTAATGATTCCACCCGGATATACTGCAATGGTTATCATAAATGTTAAGCCCGAAACCAAAGCACACATTCCCGACATGGACACATTAAATTTTACAGCAAGAAAATAACCAATGCAAGAATTAACTACTGCATATACAGCCGCCAATAATACAGTTATTTTCAGGTCCTTTGAAATCAAATATGCACTTGCAGCCGGTGAAATAAAAAAGGATATTGCAAGTATCGCACCCACCGACTCAAACGCCGAAACTGCAGTAAATGAAACCAAAGCCATAAAAACATAATAAAGACCTGCACCTGCAATACCGGCCACTCCGGCATATACAGGATCAAATGAACTTATTTTCAGTTTTCTAAAAAATACCGCTATAAATACTGTATTTATCAAAAGTACAAAACTCATCTGTACCAATGCCTTTGGTAGACTGATACCAAGGAAATTTATTCTATGAAGCGGAGCCAGTATAATTTCTCCAATCAAAACCACCTCTGTGTCCAGATGTACATTTCTTGCATATCTTGTAATAAGTATAACGGCTATCGAAAAAAACAGCGGGAAAATTATACCTACAGAAGCATCTTCACTCACTCTTTTACTTTTTATCAGTAACTCTATACAAACAGTAGTTAAAACACCGAAAAGACTTGCTCCTATTATTAAGAAAACACTCCCTATATCTTTAGTAACAAAATATCCTATAACTATTCCAAGAAGTACGGAATGTGAGATTGCATCGGAAACCATTGAAAGTCTTCTTAACACTAAAAACACTCCCAAAACAGCACAGGCAAGTGAGGTTATTATAAGAATATACAAAGATTCAATCATTTCCCTACCCTCATCTTCCTAATATTTAAAAGCATTCTCACAATACCCCTCGGTGCAAACAATACAGAAAAGAGTGCAATAACAGACATAATAAGTATAATGCTTGGTCCTGTAGAAAATCCCTTCACCGCACTGCTTATAAAAGTACCCAAAAAGGCCGATACGGCTCCTGTTACCGCCGCAATCACTAATACTTTCTCATAGCTTTTACTCCATTGCAAACCTGTAACCGCAGGAGTTATAAGCATGCTGCTTATAAGAATGGCACCCACCGCCTTTAGACCTGCCGCAATCAAAATCATTGTTATTATCATTATAAGAAGAGAGGTAAGTCTTGAATTTATTCCTATTGTATACGCATAAACCATATCAAAGACATATACCTTTATCTCTTTGTAAAAGAGTATAAATAAGGCAAGAGATATGACAGATACAGCGAGTATTATATAAACATCCTCCCTCAGTATATATGCAGCCTGTCCGAATATATAGCTAGCAAGTCCCGACTGTGAAGCTCCCTGATATTTCGGATTACCCTGTATATAACTTTTTAATACCATACCCATACCAAACATTGCAGATAAAATGACCGCCATTGCGGTGTCCGCTTCTATCTTTGAGCCTTCCGAAATAATCTGTATCAGTATAAAAGCGACTATACCTGCCACTATTGCACCGAGCATTAAAATAATAGAACTTTTTCTCCCGGATATCATAAATGCCAGAATTATTCCGGGAAGTGATGCATGACCTACAGCATCACCTATCAGACTTTGCCCCTTTAAGATACTTATCGTTCCGACTATACCTGTTGCCATGGCAAGCAGCATTGTTCCTATCGCAACCACAATAAACGAATACTGTGTAATAATACTTATATTCATAGCCTACTCCCCATATGTCGCATCTATATTCTCTTTCACAAAAGTTTCCTCGGTCCTTCCGCTTGCTATAAGTTGCTTATTAACCATAATTACATGATCGAAATATTCGCATAGGGTGTTTAAATCATGGTGTACCGCTATAATGGTCTTCCCTTCTTTTTTAAACTCTCTCATTGTTTCTATAATTATATTCTCGGTTTTCTTATCAACTCCTGCCAGCGGTTCATCCATAAAGTAAATTAGGGCATTCTGAGCAATTGCCCTTGCTATGAATACCCTTTGTTTTTGTCCCCCTGAAAGTTCTGAAATCTGCCTGGATGCAAAATCTTCCATTTTCATTTTTTTCAATGCTTCCAAAGCTTTTTCTTTTTCAGAAGCATTTACTCTTTTAAACAAACCAATCCCCGCATATCTTCCCATTGTCACCACATCAATAACTGTAGTAGGGAAATTCCAGTTTACCGTGGTGGTCTGAGGTATATAAGCAATCTGCTTATATACCTCCTTGTAAGACTTACCCATAATACTTACTTTACCTGAGATAGGCTTCATAAGTCCGAGTATCCCCTTCATTAAGGTGGATTTACCGGCACCGTTTGGTCCTATAATTGCGGTAATACTTCCCTCATATATATCAAGATCCATATCCCATATTACAGGAATATCCGTATATGCCATTGTAAAGTCTTCCAAATGTATCAATACTTTTTCCATATCAAACCTCAAAGGTACTATTTTAAATTATCGGTAATCAGTTTTACATTGTGCTTATACATATCAATATATGTATCGCCGTCTTCACCCTTTGGTGCCAAAGAATCAGAGAACAACTCATTTCCTTCACCGCTTACTATCTTTACATCTGCTCCCTTTGCGGCTGCACCTTCTCTAAGCTTTTCCATACGTGCGGGATCTGTTGTGGATTCTGCAAATATTGCCTTTATTTTATGATCTACAATAAAATCTATAGTTTCTTGTATGTCCTGATTTGCCACCTCAGATTCTGTACTTACACCTTGAGGTGCTTTCACTTCTATATCATATGCTCTTGAGAAATAGTTAAATGCATCATGAGGTGTGATCAAATATCTGCTCTCCTTAGGTATTGAAGAAATATTCTCCT
Organism: Lachnoanaerobaculum gingivalis; assembly: GCF_003862475.1. Lineage (GTDB taxonomy): Bacteria > Bacillota > Clostridia > Lachnospirales > Lachnospiraceae > Lachnoanaerobaculum > Lachnoanaerobaculum gingivalis. The sequence continues at coordinate 521,540 of NZ_RRCO01000001.1, forward strand.
TTACATACTCATCAAGCTTTGTAAGTTCCTCCAGATACTTTGTTTTATTTTCTTCATACTGATCCTTATATTCAGGATTCAAATTTTCAAGTGACTCACCGGCAGCTTCTACAGCCATCTTATAAAGTCCTATATCAAACCAGAAATGCGGATCTGTAATAACTTGACCGTCTTCATCCATTGTTCCTATACGATCTTTCGGAAAATTCCTGCTCACAGCCTCGCCTTTAGCTTCAAGTGCATCCACCATTTTACCTTCAAAATGAAGTCCATGATAAAGTGTAAGATCTGAAGAACTAAGTTTTGTATAGTCCTCAGGCTTTGCAACATATAAATGCGGATCCTCTCCGGCAGGTATTATAAGCTCCACATTAACGGTATCACCGGCAAGTTGCTCTACCATGTCCTGTAAAAATGAAGTGGTAACAACCACATTCTTCTTATTCATGGTATCACTACTTGCTTTTGATGTTTCCTCAATTGATTTTGCCTCTGTATTTTGTGCAGTAGTCTGAGTGTCTGAAGTTTTCCCTCCCGCACATGCACAAAGTGATAAAGCCAATCCTGCGGCTGCAATAAGTGTACTCAAATTTCTTTTAAACATATTACCCCTCCTAATAAATTAGGTTATTTTATTTATATAATTAGGCTTACCTAACTATATTTTTATTTATACCTTATTTTATTTAAGAAATCAAGTACAATGCGGAGTATTTTATAAATTAAATTTTTCACGTGAATACAGATAATTACAATAAAATGTCTTTCCGTAAATAATATTCCGTTATTCTTTAAAATTTATTCTGTTATTTTCGCTGAAATTCAAAATTAGTTACAATATAGTAAGATAAACTTAAGTCTAAAGGACTATATTTTCTACTAAAAATACTTTAGAATATAGTCATAACATTAAAAGATTTATTTCGCAGGATAACCTGCAGAATGGAGGAACATATGATAAGAAACCATATTAAAAAAGTGGCTTCAGTTGTTTTAACGGCTTCCATGATTCTTGGAATGACCGGTGTGGCTTTTGCCAAAAACACAAAGACAGTTGTACAGAATGTAAAGATCAATATCAGTTACGATCTTGCACCGGGTATGAATTCCGGAAACATTGATGTAGACAGTGACAGCCCGGGAGTTGACGATGTAAAAGTCTCTTCTATTACAAACACCGACTTCGGTAAGAAACCAAAGGTTACTATCAAGGTAAAGCCTGATGAGGACTATACATTTAAGGGAACTCCTTCAGGTAATATTACACTTAATGATGCTACCGGTAAGGGTGCTACAATCTCTAAAGTTTCTACAACAAGCGGAAACATGTCAATCACAGTAACTCTTCCAAAGACAAGCGCAGGCGAGAGCGGTGCATTGGAAGTAAACGATATTTCATGGGGTGATAATGACAGTCCTGTAGTTACATGGGAAAGCGCAAATTACGCAAAGCAGTATGAAGTAAAGCTTTACCGTAACAATTCAATCAAGGACAATATCACAACATCAGGAACAAGCTATGACTTCCGCAGCAAGATCCGTGAGTACGGTAAGGGAAGCTATACTGTGAAGATTCGTGCAGCTGCAAGCAACGGTACTAAGGGTAACTGGACAGAGTCCGATGAGTTTGATGTAGACGAAGATATTTTAGCAAGCCTTGGCGGACAGACAAGTTCAAATGGCGGAAACGGTACAGGACCTAACGGTTCAAGTGCGGGTAATACAGGTGCTTGGTTAAAGGATAATGTAGGCTGGTGGTATATCAATGCCGACAGAACATACACTACAAACAACTGGCAGCAGATAAACGGCAACTGGTACTATTTCGATAACAGAGGTTATATGATGACCGGTTGGCTTAAGAGCCCATATTCAGGTAAGTGGTACTGGCTCAGCACAGAAGGTGGAAGCAACCTTGGTAAGATGCTTACAAACCAGTGGGTTGATAACAATCGCTACTATGTAGACGGCAGCGGTGTTTGGACACAGAGCAGATAAAAATTTAGAGGATGTCGCATGCGATATCCTCTTTTCCTGATATTTTATATCTGTCGGTAATTTCTTTTCATTACAAAATTTAATCCAAAAATCTTTTACTTTATCCTAGATTATTCATTGGTAACTCCATGAAAGTGGCTGAAAGCCACATAATTACTATATTTTAACAAAATATTGCTTTCACTTATTAAGTGAAGAAAAAAAGAGCGTCCATTTGTGGTAAAATTAAGGTGCTTAAACTCAAAAAAAATACACAAAGGAGCCCTTTATGAGTATTGTAAACACCTTATCACTTGAAAGCAATAGAAAAATTAAAATTAATTTCGATGGAGGAGATTTATCCTCTGATGCAGGCTTACTTCTTATAAAAGAATTCGTAAGTAAACTTGGAATTGATAAACTTTTCAGACAATCATTTAAGACCAATGATTCTGCATTATTCCGTTATCACACTGATAAAGAAAACCTTCTTCAGATGATATATATGATCATTGCAGGGTATTTTGAAGATGATGCTTCAGATGAACTTACAAATGATCCTGTGTTTAAAGCAGTGCTGAATAAAGACACTTTAGCATCACAACCAACCATTTCAAGATTTCATAATCGAATGGATGAGGATTCACTGAATCAGTTCCTTTCAATAAATCAAATTCTTCGAAAGAAAGTTTATAGCATTCAGATGCCTGAAGCTATCATTTTAGATTTGGACTCAACACTTCTTAATGCCTATGGCAAACAGGAAGGCAGAGCATTTAACTTCCACTATCAAAGTAACGGTTACCATCCACTTGTTTGCTATGATGGACTCACAGGAGATTTGATTAAAATTCAGCTTCGAGACGGGACTAAGTATTCAAGCACAGGAGTTGTAGAATTTCTTCAGCCTATCCTTGATGAATATCTTGAAGATTTTCCGGAAATTAAACTTCTCCTTCGTGGAGATAGTGGCTTTGCAACACCCAGTTTATATAAACAGTGTGAAGAAAATGGTACCGGCTATGTAATTCGTTTGAAAGAAAATGCTGTTCTTCGTGATAGGGCATCATATCTTATAGATGAACTTGATGAAATCACAAAAAACAACAAAGTAGATTATGCTGTAGTTTATGGTGAATTCATGTATCAGGCAGGTCCTTGGCCTTATGAAAGACGTGTTGTCTGTAAAGTTGAAAAACCTGAAAACCAAATGACTTACATGTATACATTCATTGTTACAAACATGGAGTCATCCCCTGAATATCTTATCAAGTTCTATTGCAAAAGAGGCTTGATGGAAAACTTCATAAAGGAAAGCAAAACAGGTTTTGACTTTGCTTCTGTAAGCAGTCATACAAGAGTTGTAAATGCCAACAGGCTTCAAATACATGCACTTGCTTATAACATATTTAATTGGTTTAGACGATTGGCGTTATCTGCAAATATGAGAAAACAACGCATTGATACTGTACGTCTAAAACTGCTAAAGATTGCAGCAAAAGTAATCCGTTCAGCAAGGTATATAACATTCAAGCTGTGTAGCAGTTGCCCATATAAGGATGAGTTCTATAAGACCCTATCCAATATCAGTAATCTATGTATACAGTTTGAATAACAACTAATAATGAACCTTGACAGCTTGATAACTACTTGTAAACTCTACCTAGGGGAAGTCTACCCATTTTTTAGGTGTATTAAGTCAGTTATAGCGTCATGGGTTAAGTTTAAAGATTTATAGCACGGTAATTAACTTAAATATTATGCCGTGAATAATTCAGGTTTATCATTCATTCAAATTATCTCCAAAAATTATAAATTCATATTCTCTTACAATTAACCCTGCCTCAAATTCAAAAACATCACATGAGTGTTCTCCTAAGTTATTCTTTAAAACTGTAACAATCAAAGATAAATCCTTGCTTTAATTTCCCCCTCTTATTACGCCTGAAAAATAAGCATTACTATGTCAATCTAAGCTGTCACTTATCTATAGAACAAAATATTTTTAATCTAATTCTAATAACATAGATATAAGTTCCTGCCATCCGGTATAACGAGAACAAAATCCTCTCGGGTTACGACCACTTTCCTTAAATCCAAATTTTTTATAAAGTGCAATCGCATTTTTATTTTCAGCAACCACTTCAAGTTCCAATTGCCTATAGCCGGCAGTTTTTGCACATTCAATACATGCCTTTGTTAAAGCAGTGCCTATACCTTTTCCATAATATGCTTTTTCAATACTTATCCCGAACTCTGCACGATGCTTTACCTTGTCTTTTGAGCCAACCGCAGAAATTCCGGCTAAACCGATAATTCTATCATCAACAAGTGCACAAATCTGTATCTCACAGAGGCTGTTTTCTTTATCGTCAAGGAATTCCTCTTTTTCTTCAACACTAAAATTTATTTCATCCGGATAAGAAAGTAGGAAGTCTGTTTCCTCACGGATATTCTTTGTATTCTCAAGCACACTTTTAGCATCGTCAATTGTAGCATTTCTTATAATACAAAGCATATTGTTTGTAATTCTTATTTTTTTATAATATTTCAACTCATCATCTCCTCTAAACAACTATACTTTTAAATGTATACCTTTCTTTTCTAAATTTTCTATACATTCAGCCAGATATTCACTATTATGCTCTTTGTAAATCGGGCTGCCTGTAATTTCCTCTTCAAGATTATCATACTTTTCTGCTGTTTTTCCTCTATAATTTTTATCCTTCCATTCCGCAGCAACATTATATCCTCTTTTCTCCATCTCCTCCATAACCAACAAATGATATACAAATAAATGATATGGGGAATATGAAAACACATAGTCCACCGTTTTATGTTTCTTTTTCCATCCGTTGCCTCTCAGAGCACAACATTCCCTATGTTGTCCAAGCAGCTGATTTTTGGGCAATAAGTGGATAAGTTCTTCATGCCATAGTCTCATATTGTTCTCCTGTTAAGAAAGTTGATTTTTCTAAATATTCATTGGGGTATTTCTTTAGTAAAACGTTAAGGTAATCAATTACAGCTTCCCTGTTATTTTTCCCTTCCATATATTCATTTAATATATCAAATAATTCTTCTTTTTCCATTGTGCTTGCTTCTTTTTTGAAATATCCCCATATATGAAGAACGGCATTACTAAAATCTTTTTTACTCTCCTTCATATCTATTGCTTCCTGTATTTTTTTATTTACCCATAAAACATCCGGTTCTTTTTCCCTCAAATACGCCCTTATCTCCAGATATGCTTTATGCGATTTGCTTAGTACATAATATTTATTTTTTGCCCACAACTCTTCGCATTCTTTTCTTATATCTTTGTATCTCATATACACGCCTCTTTTAAAAAATATATAAACACTTAAGTAATTTTCCAAATCAAATTTACGATATAGCCTACTACAACGATAATAAATAAACTGATTAGGTTTACTGTATTATTAGACATCCATGAAAAACCCTTAATCGGTTTTTGATTATCATAGACTTTTTTGTCACTAATAATACCTTCTTTAGTCAAATATTTTCGTTGAAACAAAGCTCCCAAAATGCTGTCAATCAAAGTTCCTAGAAAAGCTGTAAGAGTAACAAATGCAACTCCTTGATATCCGAACTGTGGAAAAGCAAGCCAAGCCGACAAAAACCCTCCTGTAAGTCCTGCAAAAAATCCTCCCCAGCTGACTCCACCTGAAACTCCTCGTTGAATATTTTTTCCGGTAATGATGCTAAAAACCTTTCCCTTACCGAGCACACCGATTTCTGAAGAAAATGTGTCAGCATTTGCTGCTGCAAAAACCACAAAACTCAGTAGCGAAAACTCAATATTCTCCGGTGAAAAATATTTGCAAAATACAAGTATACAAGCAGGTAAAGAGTTGCATACAACCTGCTTCCATGTTCTGGCACCTCCGGTTTCTTGAAATCGATCCGCTTCCAACTTTCGTTTATTCTTAATTTTGCTTACAATGCTTCCAAGAAAATAAAAAGTATAAAGACTCATAGCAATCCACACACCACCCAACAGATAAAGAGTTATCGCCGTCAAAATTGCAGCTATAACCCCATCAGGAGTCAAGAGCCTAAACTTAAGGCTCAACAAAAGAACGCCGGCAGAAAATATGAAGTAGACAAAAAAGAAAATATCTCCATAATAAAATGCCAAGGTCGCAAAAAGTGCCGAACCAAGAGGCAAAGTCAAATTGTCTGAGCCTTTAGTTCCCGCAGCTTCAATAAATGCAGACAAAAATCCGTTACAAAAACCAATTATGTAAACCGTTCCAATTCCTATCCGCACAATATTCTTGGGATCTCCAACAGTTAAAATAGTTATAATTGTAACTGCAATTGCCACAATAAAAACTGTCACACTTCCGGCTAAAGTTTTCGGTGAAAAAAAATACGGTTTTCTTCCCCTGAATTTTTTTCCGACTAATGCAGCCAAACCATCTCCATAAGCCATAATCAAAATTCCGATTATCGGAAAGATATTCCAGCCGGTAGCAAAACGAACCGCCACCGCAACACAAAGGCTGATTGAATAGTATACCGTTCCCCAACTGTCATCCTGTCTTTCCATAGAAGGAATCAATTTATACTTTCGGCTCCATATATTAATAATGATAAACACAGCCGGAACGAATATTGCCGCTTTGACATCGGTAAAAAAAACAGAAATAAAAATCCAATTCCCTACCATAATATGAATGAATTTACGGCTGAGTTCTCCTTGATTCTTCTTAAAAATAATTGTCGAAAAACCGATTACCGAAAAAATATATAAAAAAGAGAGTCCTATTAACAAAATATTCATAGATTTTCCTTATCCTAACCGTCAGTTAAACTTTCATTTTCCGTATATACTTCATTACAATTGAAGTTCCCACTCTTCGCTTTTTCAACTCGGTCAGAAACTCTTTTTAGCAAATCTCTCTTTCTCTTTACGCTCGTGTAACATCTTTTAGTAAAACAGTTGTAATTATTTCTTCTCACCTCTTCTAAAATCGCCTGATAATATACAGCCGCAGCCGTTACCGGAAAAATTGCGTCCGGACTGAACATATACAAGTGCTTATAAAATTTATCATAGTAATGCTTGGACAGCAAAGCCATCTCTTCCCAAAGATTAACTATATTATCTGCCGGCTTAAAATCAGACTTAACAAATAAATGCTTTATTGTCAAAGCATTTGGTAAAACAGATAGTTCTTCCAAATCTTTTCTTGTAACGCTATATTTTTTCATAAAAGTTTGCGGGATATAGATTCTGTTTCTGTTTCTAAGGTCCTCTCCTATATCTCTGAGAATATTGGTAATCTGCATAGCAATACCCAAAGATTCACAAATAGATTCATACTCTCCATCTGCTTTCTCACCTCTAAGCATCGGTGCCAACATCAGTCCTACCGTACCTGCGACTTTTTTGCAATACAAAATTAAATCTTCTTTATCCTCAATGATTTTAAAATTAATATCACTTCGCTGTCCGTCAATTTGCTCAAGCAATGCTTCAAGCGGAATTTCACGAATTCTGACGGCATTCTCAAACGCAAGCCACCAATTATATTTTTTATACTGTTCTTCCTGTCTTCCTCCCTCATACAAGGACTTCACTTCTTCTTCCAACACATTTAAGAGTTGAAGCTTAATCACCTTACTACGAGATTTTGTGTCCGCTAAATCATCGGCATATCGACAAAAAGCATATACCGCCGATATATCCAAAAACTTTGCTCGCTCAACTTTACCAAAAGCTGCATAGAAACTTGAAGCATGTTTTCTCATAATTGATTCCGCTACCTGATATGATGATTCTATATTCATGAGAAATCCGCTCCTTCCACATCAAGGCGGAGTTCCTGTGCACATATTTTTCCACTCTGCATGACAATCGGTACACCTGCTCCCGGGTGAGTGCTGCTGCCTGTAAAATACAAACCTTCGCAGGAAAGACATTTTGCCTGAGATCTCAAATGATTGCTTTGCATCAAAGTAGGTTGCAATCCGAAAGTTGCACCTCGGTAGGCATTGAACGAATTCATAAAATCTCGTGGTGTAAAATATCTCTCCGAGGAAATTTTATCTCTCAAATTTTTCAGTGCAGGTAACTTCTCCAAAGTTGAAATTGCCTGCTCTCTATAATAATTTACAGTCTCATCATCCCATTCATACTGTGATGCCACAACATCCGATACCGGAATAAGAAGGTAAAAAGAAGACTTGCCCTCAGGTGCCATCGACGGATCCGCATTTGAAGGAATGTGAAGATATACCGATGGCTCTTTAATCTTACTTCCGTCAAAGATACTTTCCAGATTTGAATCCAAATCATTTGCGATTACAAAGGTATGTGCAGCAAGCTCGGGATAAACTCCTTCAACTCCCCAATAGAACACAAGACAGGAACAGGAATAATCCATGGCATCTATCTTAGCCGAATCATACTTACCCTTGCAGGCATCATCACGAATCAGATGTTTCATCGCATAGGGGAAATCGGCATTACAAATCACATAATCAGACAGAATTTCTTTTCCTGAAACTGAAATCCCCTTCACTTTTTTATTTTTTGTAATAATTTCTTCTACAGGCATATCGTAATGAATCACTCCTCCAAGTTCTTCAAACAGTTTTGCCATTTGAGTAGCCATCGTAAACATTCCGCCCTTAATAAACCAAACTCCGTAAAGCAACTCAATCATCGGTATGATGTTATATAAAGAAGGTCCTTTCTTTGGAGAAACCCCTATATAGAGTGTTTGGAAACTAAGCATCTGTTGAAGATCTTTATCAGGTATGAACTTTGACATCATTTGGTCAGCACTGTCAAAAGTTTTCAATTTCAGGGCATTCCAAAGAACCTTCGGATTATAAAAATCACGCCTGTGCCTAAAAGGTCTTGTGATAAAATGCTCCAAGGCAATCTGATAACGCTTGTAAATCGAACTGAGATAATCATAGAATCCCCTCGAATTGACAAAGCCCTTATTCTCAAAAATATTATGCAGTTCTTCCAAATCGTTGGAAAGTGAATAGAATCTTAAAGGCGACGAATTAAAATAGACATGATACATCGGATTCAATTTGGACATAGGAATATAGTCGTCCGGATTGCGTCCTGCGATTTCAAAAATCTCTCGATAGATTGACGGCATCATCACCAAGGTCGGTCCCACATCAAAAGAATGCCCTTCGAATTCCAATCGATGCATCTTTCCACCGGGGACAGTATTTTTCTCATAAATCTCAACCTGATACCCAACATTTTGAAGACGAATTGCTGCCGAAAGTCCGCCTATTCCGGCTCCTATAACCAATACTCTTTTCATGATCCTCCTCTCATAGTGGTTTTATCCACCTCAAAAAATCACTACGAGAATCATCGGCTCGTGTCTCCCATATGGGACAATGAATCGCAGTAGTAAAATATTAATAATTTTTATATATTAAATATCTAATCCGGTTATTATAGTAAAATTATTTTTAAATGTCAATAAAGGTACTTACCGGTTCCAATCTAAATTCTTCTTTCCATTTTCCAAAATAAAAAGAAATATCGGCTATCTGCTTCTACTTCCTTTTGGTACGATAAACTCGGATTTATCTGTGTTTTTTCATAATATATCTCAGTTTTGGAGTTTCAATCACTTCATCAACCACAAATCCAAGCTTATCATAAAGCTTCTTTGCATTTTTATTAAAATCAAAAACAGTTAAAGAAATGCTTCTAATATTTTTATCTTTAAAAATAAAATCTATAAATTCTTTCAATGCCTCAGTTCCAAAACCCAATCCTGTTTTTTGAGGATTTAATACAAATCTACCTATATGAATATTATCTTCTTCTATTCGCACCTCTTGTATCATTCCGATGAACTCTTCTTCATTGAAAATAGAAAATTTATTTTCCAATTTTTCAATTTTTTCATAGGTCAATGGATATGAAACCTGTGTACCCATCCATTGCTCCTGAAACACAGAACCCTGCTCATTGGACCAACTACATAAAAGTTCAATATTATTTTTATTGATTCCTTTCTCAATTTTAATTCCCATCTTCAATTCCCTCAAATTCTTCATTTAACCGGACTATACTTGTTCCTGTTATGATTTTCTTTTAATTATAAACGCATTATCTGCTTTTTCAAAATCTATTTTAGGATAATAATCCATAGCGGAATTTGCTGCAAGCAGTATTAGCGATACTTTTTCTCCTATATGCTCTCTCACCTTTTCTATGAGTTTTTTCCAACACCTTGTTTTTGATACTCTTTTTTCACTGCTAAATCTGAAAGATAACAGCAGTAGCTGAAGTCTGTAACACATCTTGCAAGCCCTATAAGTTCTCCATTATTATAAGCAAAGTAGATAAGATTTGCATTTTCAAACATAGACCTTATACGCTCTTTTTCTTTTGTAGGTCTTATTATACCCGAGCTTTCAAATACTTCAATTATTTTTTCTACATCAAAGTTTCTTGCATTCTCATAAGTTATCATATTTTACCTCTTTCTTTAAAACACAGTCATAATTTAATTCTTGGCTTATATTCTAACAACTCTAAACCACATTATTTTAAAAATTATAGATTATCCTCATTTTACATACTACATCTGAAATGCCGTTATCCAAAAGCATATCCCGGCTATAAGCGAAATAGGAGTCATAACATATTTTTCTTTCCTACTTTTTGAAATCATATTCATAATAGTATTAAGAGATAGGTAAGCAGCAAAAAAGAAACAAATATATTTAGTAACCTTAAAAGGCAACAATAAGGAAATAAAGCCTCCGGCTTGCAAAATAATTATCATTGCAAAAATTTGGATAGCCACTGAAACGACTGCAACAACTCTAAGTTTCTTTGGCAAGATTTTATATTGTCCACCCATTGTAAATTCGCCCAAAGGCAAACCGCAGGCAACAAGAACTGTCATAATTGCTATAGCTCCAAATAATACCGCCCCCAATATTGAAAACATAAATAAATACTCTCCCTTCATGAAATAAAAAAGTTCAATTACAAACCCGGTATTTATCCAATAATTTTTATATTACCTTTAATTCATCCAACTTTATTATATTACAGCCTTTTTTAGTATAGTATTCTATCATTTCAGGAATCTTTGCTTTATTATAGCTTGTTATTCCATCAGCAATGATATGGACGGTGTATCCTGATTTTGCTGTATTTTTGTAAACCCTTCCTTTCTCCATTATGATTTTCTTTTAATTATAAATGCATTGTCCGCTTTTTTCAAAATTTATTTTAGGATAATAATTCATAGCAGAATTTACTGAAAGTAGTATTAGCAATACTTTTTCTCCTATATTTTAATAGAGCTAACAATTTTCTACCATTTTAAATGTTTAAATAATTTGTCCGAAATTAAAGAAGGCATATTTCAACCTTCTTTTTTCACAAGCAGGTCTGCTAAACATTTCTCACCACTAGGAATATTTGACAACCTTTTATACTCAAAAATTGCATTAATCAAATCATCAACATTTGAAAAATAATCGGTAATAAACTCGGTAGACTTTACTTTTGAAAATTTAAGTATATTTTTACAAAATTCACTGGGTTTAGTCTTGCTTTTTACTTTACTGTTTTCCTTCATCCATTAACTTATTAACAATAGCAATTTCGGCACTTCCTTCACATATACAACCGATAATGAACCTTGACAGCTTGATAACTACTTGTAAACTCTACCTAGGGGAAGTCTGCCCATTTTTAGATGTATCAAGTCAGTTATAGCGTCATGGATTAAGTTTAAAGATTTATAGCACAGTAATTAACTTAAATATTGTACCGTGAATAATGCAGGCTAATGCTTTTTAATTGTATTTCATCGAATAATAAATAGAAAAAGGACAACTTACAGGGTAAAATAAAAGTTATCAAACAATAAATTACCTGCTAAGAAGTCCTTTATGAGTTGTGGATTCAAATATGTTTTTTTGCATGGCTTATATCAGCCGTAAAATATGATTATAAGTGACAATAAAATTCAAATAAATATACTACTTAATAAAGAGAATTTTATTTATCTATATACATATCATTAATTACCGGTGCTCCAAGCGGTAATGAGGTGTCACTTGGCCAATAAGCAACATTCAAATCAAACCCTGCTTTTACATGCTGTCCGTTATATGCCTTGATATCCGGTAAATAATTTAACGAAAGTACCTTAACAGTTCGAGAATAAGAGCCTCCGTCTATAGTCTTACATGTAAGTGTTTGTGGCCTATCCAATATAAATAATATAAAATCTTTTTCTCTGTCTATAGAAGAATTCGGATTAGGATCATTAATTCCCTGTACCGCAAGAACTTCCTTATATTTCAATACACGTATAGTACCGTTCAGTAAGGTGTATCTTGTATCGGCAACATCTACTTTCTTGGTTTGCACTATATTATTTTCAATCCATGCACCCGAAGCATTAACACGGTAATTATCAGGAGTTATTGTATTTATCATACAGTACCCGAATTTATCAAAATAATAACACTCTGCCGTACCGTCTGAATTACCGTCTATCCATTGCCATGAGTTGGAAGGCCATGTTCCGTTGCCTTGGTCATACCACCAACCCTTACTATCCTGTATCCAAGTCCCTGCATAAGCATTTATTGTGAAAAATATTGCAAATATCGGTAATAATAATAACACTTTAATATTTCTCATAAGCACTTCCTTTCTATAGAAATGTTGTTCTATATTAATAAACCATATAACTACTTACTAAGATTACGAATTCATATTTCTTAAATCAAGGCTCTTTCTTATTATTTATTTCTTACAATTGTACTATAATCCAAAGACTTTGTTTATAACATTTAGCATATACTTATCCTTAACCCTGCCTTGTTTTAATACCGGCTAATTGCTTAAGATCATTGCAAAAACTTTCTGCTTCTTTTTTACTCTTTGAGTATATTATAGCCTTGGTATTATTCCTTTGATATATTGAAATCTTGCTATGTCTTAAAAATAATAAAATCAATACAGGGCAGACAAAAAACAGAGGATTAAAAAATCCGATTATCACTGTAACAACTACCCAAAATGTATTGTATCCGTTTAATACAGTTGAAACGGATACAGCACTTACGTCTTGTAACAGTATCTCCGGCACTTTATTAAACTTCTTTGGTATAGTTGAGATATAAATCCTATCCTCTCCTATACAAACCTCACTTCTTATTTTTGAATTGGTCAAACTAAGTATGTTGCTTCCGCTCGCAGAGTAAAAACGGTAATTTTTCCCAATCAATAATTCTTTATTAAATACAGCCTGTGATTTATCATGCGATAAATTATTATGTGTTTCCAAGTTCGACTGATGATCCTGTTTCATTTTAACCCTCCGCTTGTTTTTATGATATATCTAAACCCAAATTATTCACAATAAATAAAAATCACAATACAGCACCCCTATCCTTGAGTTTTATTGAAAAATAAGTTTTTTTATCAAAGACTTTCTTTTAAGGGCAGATTTATCAACTTAAAAGGAAAATAACCTTTATTAGGAGCATCCCGGAATCTGAAGAAAGAAATATTAATTTTTCTATTGCTACTCATGGTTAACATATTTACAATACTTATAAAGAATTCCTTTGCAGGTTATTTATTGTTTGGACATTTTTATTTTACCATGCAGGATATTTTCTTCTGAATCCCTCAAACCACTCAAGGTATTTGGCTACATTTGCTTTATTCTCAGGATCATTGTCAAATTCCTTTGTTTCCACATCCACTCTCTCCTTATCCTCAGCAGAAAGTGCTCTCTCGGCAAATGTATATACTACCTCATCTTCTTTTCCTATATGTCTGTTTAAAAGTGTAGCATAGCCTGATGCATTTGTTATAATATCAAGCTTATTTGCTGTGGAAGGATCCTTCTCATATCTGTCGGCAGCTTCCAAAAGCTCATTCATATGAAGTCTTCCAAGGTCATGCTCTACAAGCATACCGTTTCTGATAAGTTTATCCGCTACCGGTCCCAGCTTTTCAAGCATTATTTTAAAAAGTATCTTCTCTTCCTTACCATGATGAAGATGATCGGCATAGGTCTTACCGAAAGCCACACATTCCCTTACAAGATTTGCATCAACATCTTCACCCTCTATAATAGAGCAGCACATAGATTTCATGCTCTTACAAAACTCTACAATATTTTTATGTTCATCTACTAAAATTTCTATTCCGTACATATTACTCCCTTACCAACTTATATGAGCCATTTCCCAGGGCATAATATGCCAAACCGCTACCGGCAAATACCCCCTCTATCATGGCATTCCTTATTTCATAAAACAATGCTTCATTTGCACCTACTTCATCCCAGTACTGCTTGTGAATATCTACAGTTTCCTGCCACATAAGCTCATCACTGTCTTCATTCACAACCATATTTACTCCGTCACATGGCATACCGCTGACAAATGTATTCTCATAGTATTCAAATCCGTCAGCAGGAGAAACACCTGCCGCTATTGCATTTTTTACACCGAAAGCTCTTGATATATCACAAATAAAATTTATAGCCTCTGCATCGCCCTCTGTAAGTGTCTTTACTACATATGCAAGTCTTCTCTCCACTATAGCGATCTTATCCTGAAGCCAGCCGTGGATATTTGTAGGATCTATAATATTTCCAAGGTCTCCTTCCGGAAGTGAACCGTATCCGGCATCTATATTCGCTAAAGGAGCCACATTCAAATTCTTCTCTTTTGCCCCTTCTATAATAGCATTTGTCAAATCATTTTGTATTTTTATTTTTCTGAATAACCAATGATGTATTGGTCCCAGTATTGCACTCATATTTTTTCTCCTTTATATAAAAAAAGTTTAAATCCTCATTACTTCTACAGTATAGTATTTTAACAAATGTTTTTCTGTAACAATTGTTAATGCTGATAAAATTATTTTACTATTTTTTATTTCAAAATATTTTACTCTTGCTCTTTCCTAAATATAAACAGCGACAATTCCACTGCTTATAATAAAAAACCTGTCTTGGAATACCAAAACAGGTTATAATCAATTAAAACTCTTTACCGCCGTTTACATTTATATCAGCTTCAAAATTCTTATCAATAGCGGCTATAGCCGCTTCAAGACCTCTCTTTATATCTTCAAGAGCCATATATGGAGCCACAGGTGTTCTTCTTGCCACCTGTGCAGGTATAAACGGAACATGTGTAAATCCACCCTTTATATGAGGATATTTCTTTGCTAATGTATAGAGAACACCATACATCAAATGATTACATACAAAAGTTCCTGCTGTATTTGATACAGCTGCCGGAAGGTTTGCTTCTCTGATTGCCTCTACCATGGCCTTTATAGGAAGTGTTGTAAAGTAAGCATTCTCTCCGTCTTCAAAAATCTTTATATCTATAGGTTGATTGCCTTCATTGTCCTTTATTCTGGCATCATCTATATTGATTGCAACTCTCTCAGGTGTTATCTCAAATCTTCCACCTGCCTGTCCTATACAAAGAACTACATCCGGTTTTTCTTCCTCAATAGCCTTTGCTACCGTATCTATTGACTTTCTAAAGACAGTAGGTACTTCCAACTTTACGATATCAAATCTTCCTATTTTATCAGCTACAAGCTTCACCGCCTCAAGAGCAGGATTTATAGCATCACCACCGAACGGATCAAAAGCTGTCAATAATAGTTTCATATCTTATCCTTTCAAATACTTATCTAAAAGCACATATATACATCAATACAATGTGAGTAAATAACATAGCAATTGCAAACGGCAACTGCATCTTTATTATTCCATACTTGTTCTTGGTCTCAAGAAGTGCAGCAGGCATAATGTTGAAATTTGCAGCCATAGGTGTCATCAAAGTACCGCAATATCCTGCTGTAAGTCCCATAGCACCTACTACTAAAGGATTTGCACCCTGATTGATAAGGAATGGAATGCCTATACCGACTGTAATAACAGAGAATGCCGCAAAGCCGTTTCCCATGATTGCTGTAAAAAGTGCCATTGCAAGACAGTAGATAATAACAGCAATAATTCTGTTGTTGTCAGGTATAATTGTTTCAATACCCTTTGCTATAACATCACCGACTCCAGCTGCTGTAAAAAGTGCACCGAGAGCAGCCAAAACCTGTGGCAAAAGTCCTACAGGACCTACATTGTCCATAAGTCTTGTACCGTCTTTTACAGCATATTCCTTCTTAGCACCTGTTACGAAGAACACAACTATCAAAGCTATCAGAGCAGACAATCCTACAGCATTGTTCGCACCGAGCTTTTTCCATACCGTAGCTATAATCCATGCACTGAGCGCAAGAACTAAAGGAGCAATAAATATCTTATTTCCGAGTCTATCCGCATTCGCTCTTGTTTCTGCGGCTGTAGGCACATCACTGGCGCTCTGTCCAACCTTACCTATAGCTGTAAGTGTTGCCATAAGAATTACACAAATACCTGTCACAAACTTAGGCGCATATGGACCTGCTATAAATGTAAAAGCCACAATAAACCAGAAAGCTGCTGTAGTATTTCTCTTGGCAAACTGCTTATCTCTAAGCGCCTTAAGTCCAACCAATATAAAAACAATACCGATACATATAAAGAAAATCTCCGCAACAACCTTTGGAAGGCCCCAGGTTCCTATCTCAGAAAGTTTTAAAACGCTATCCATTATTTACCTCCCATTGATTTCTCAAGCTTTTTATCATAAAGCAAGAAATAAACAGTTCCTATCACTACAGATGCTATAGCTATAGGAATAGACCACATAGCTACACCCAGTACATCTACATTAATTCCCTGCTCTGTAAGTGTAGATACTATAAGAAGTGTTCCCGACGCACCAAGGAAACAGTTCTGACCGAAGAAGTTTCCGAAGTTCTCAACTCCGGCACAAAGTCCCTTAATATCGTCCTCGGTAGCTTCGTCAATGTCTTTATACTTTGCTACTGAAGCGCCTCTTGCCATAGGATGGATAAGAGGTCTAATAAACTGAATATGGCCACCTATACGTAAAGAAGTTGCCGCTGCAAACACACGAATTGCAAGATACAATGATAAAATTCTTCCCGTGGTCGCATTTGCAATTTTCTTTATCAAGTCTACCGCCTTATCCTTAAGACCGTATCTCTCGCAAATACCTATTACAGGTAATGCAAGTACAAAAAGGGTGGATATTCTTTGAGAAATAAATGCATTTCCCAGTACTGTAAGGATCTCCATAGGTTTCATCCCGGATACAAGGCCTGTAATAATACCTGCCACTACTACTGTAGCCAATGTGTCCAGCTTAAGAGCAAGACCGACAATCACGACCAGTACACCAATTAATTTAATAATTTCCATAAGCTTCTCACTTTCTAAAAGTTATTTCGCCTCATTTAAAACTGTATAAATTTATGGACAAATATACAGTTCTTTACGATTATCATAGAGTATTTACTTTTAAAATGCAATATTTAATTACAATATTCTTATAAATATATTTATTATTCATTTAATATGGTGCAATCTCACTTTTTAATCAAATAAATATGCGCTATATATATGGTTCCTCTAATTATTATTGGCAGTATTTTATAAAGATACTGCTTTATTTTGCTTCAAAATACAAGTTCTCCTTCATTCATAAGTATAATGTCATCCGCTATTATATCGGGCTTATGAGTTACAATATCAAAATGCCCCCTTGCTTCATGATTACCTCCAAGGGCTATATTTCTTCCAAATCCTATATGAAATGTTTTATATGTGGACTCATCTTCAATATAACATATACCTTCACATTTTGACTTTGTATTTAATCCTATTCCGAGTTCTGCTGCACAGTATATTTCTTTATCTCCAAAACTTTCCATATATTTTTTAAGTCTGAGAGCATCTTCTTTTCCGTTAATCTCAACCAAATAACCGTTTTCAAATACCAATTCTATAGGGCTTTTTATAGCTCCAAGATATCCAAGCGAACCGTCGGCTATTACAACTCCGTTTGTCATTGTCTCTATAATTGGTACATACACTTCAAAGCTTGAAGAAGCCACTTTTCCTTTTTTTGTACAACTTCCTGCAAATATACCTGCCCTCCTTCCGGCAATACCAAAAGCCACATTTGTGCCTTTCTTTGTTTTAACTACAACTCTGTCAGCTTTTGTGATTTTTTCAGCTAAAGGCTTACCCATGCTTTTTGCTACCTTAGGACTCATTCTGATAAATTCTCTCTCAAATATAGAGCTGTTATCATTTGTATGCATTGGGAAAGAAAGAAATCTTGAACCTTTTTTTAAGGCATAATCCACCGCCTCTGTGGTAATAAAGGAATAATGTGTGGCGCCTATTATCACATCGGAATAATACATTGTGCCCTTCATTTTTTCTATCACTTCACCTGACTGTATACCGTCTGATGAAAGTATGGTTATCTTCGGAACAACACCGCATTCAAAAGCCGCCAGTTCAAAAATATCGGCTTCTTTAATATGGTTTTCATCGGTTATAAAATGCAATACCTCATTTTCCTTAGCTTCTATCCAGTTTTGTATAATACATCTCGCACCTGCAAGAGCCTTTTCATCATTTTTGATAATGACAGCCACAAAAATACCCCCTGATATATTTTCAAATCACTAAAACAGTTCTTTACCCCTGTCTGTAATAAAAATCTTTCCATTACAAATATTTTCATACTCAAAAAAGGCCACTTCCTCAGGGGTAACTTTATTCATTTCCGTAAAACCCTCTTTACATATTGAGTTTTCTTCAATATCACATTTATAGAACAATACGGCACCGCTTGCTCTCCACGGTCTTGCCAGATATCCCGCTATACTTTTGTATTTCTTATCTTTATTCTTTTCTATCCTGCATTTATAAAATGTAAATATCCCCTTCGGTGCGCATATTATTCCTGGAGATGCCTCCTCTCCCGTATATCCAAGCCATATCAGATTACACTTTATAAAATCAGCTCTTGCATCTTCTTCACCGAAAATATAGTCGATATTGCCATAGATATTACAGTAAATAAATCTTTGTTTACCATGTCCTGCATATAATGTGTCCTGGCTTGATTTAAAATTACAGTTTACAAATAGAGAATTATCAGCTTCACAGACCAATGCAGCCGCTCTCTCTTTATTATGATACTCTCCTACTTTAATTTCAAGGGATAATCTGTCTTCATTGGTTTCACATTTGCTCTGTCCGTATTCTTCACTGCTTATTCTTTCAATTCCGTCTGATATTTCACTCTCGGTCATGTACAGATTAAAAGAGTTTTCAAAATTTATATTCTCAGCTCTGAAATTATATGCAGATTTTTCAACTATAACAGTTGCACCCCATCTTTTTGCAAAATGCTTGCCGGCTATTTTATTTTCTTCAAAATAACCCGACTCTCCTATACTTTTATATTTATAGCCTATTCCATAATAAAAGCTTATTGTAGGACTTACACCCTCTTTCGCCTTTAATGTAATATCAGGTTTTGTAATAATCACCTGCTCAAAGTATTTTTCATCTGTAAGTATTATCTCTGTCCTCTTATTTTCCGTTTTTATAAAATTAAGAGAGTGCATACACTCTCTTAAGCTGCTGTAATCACCGTCTTTTTTTCCGACTTTGATTGTTATTTTATTATCTTCTGTTTTCAATTGAATTTCACCTCTATACATTCACAATCCTCAATATTTTCCATAAAAGGATTGCTGTCTTTACTGCCTGTAATCTCTATATTTTTTAATATAAGCTTTTTTATATTCTTGGCAAATATTCCCCTTTTACACATAGCAGGAAAATTGTCCATCATTATCGGAACAACAGGCTTGATATTCTCATTCTTATCAAAGCTTAAAGTGATATTTTCAAGCTTGATTTCCTCAATAGGCATCTCCGGCAACCCATAGAGACATGCAAATATATTTTTTACATTCTCACATCTGATATCCCTTGCTTCTATTTTTCCGATTTTCGGAGTCTTTTCATTGACTTCCATTTTATCCTGATTTTGTACATAATCGGAATGTCCGTCAGGATCGCAGAAGTAGAACATATTGGCAGTAAAAGGCATGCACACATCTTTCATAATAATATTCTCAAAATAAATATTATCAAGGACAGATTTCTCTCCTCTGCCTCTTCTGGTCTTTATTCTAAGCCCTCTGTCCGTACCTTCAAAAATACATTTTTCCACTCTTACATCATATACTCCTGCCGCAACCTCGGAACCTATAGTCACACTCCCGTGACCTTTTCTGAATATTGAGTTTCTGATAACTATATTCTTTGCAGGCTTATAATGCCTTAGTGCCATATAGTATTTTCCGCTCTTTATTGCAACACAATCGTCTCCCACAGAAATATCCGCACCAAGTATAAGGACATTTTCACAACTTTCAGGATCAAGCCCGTCAGTATTAGGGGAATTGTCAGGATTCATAATTGTATTGTTTAAAAACAAAAGATTGTCGCTGTAATATGGATGAACAGTCCACGAAGGTGAATTCATTATACAAAGTCCCTGCATGGCTATGTTTTTGCAATTATGTAAAAATACCATATTCGGTCTCCATGCTATATTCTTCTTCTTTGCATCCTTCCACCAGTCAAGCATACCTGCATTGCCGTCCAGTATACCCTCACCATATATCAGTACATTCTCCACACTTATTCCTGTAATAAGTGCGGCAAAACAGTCCAGCGGATTGCCCTCCCATGATCCGATATTGTACTCATTCTTTTCATCACTTGACTGTGTCATACCCGGTAGAATCGGATACTTTTTTCTGTCTTTTTCACCGATAAGTATGGCATCCTTATCTATCCAAATATCTATATTGCTCTTTAAAAATACAGGGGTGCATAAATATTTTCCCTTAGGAATATAAACGGTACCGTCCTTAGGACAGGCATTTATTGCAGCCTGTATACATACCGAATCCGTCTTTACTCCGTCACCTGCAGCTCCGAAATCTTTTATATTTAAAAGCACATACTCATATTGAGTATAAAAGTTTTTTTTATAGGAATCCTCATTCTCGCAAGTGATATATATATTATAATCACTGTCCGGAAGAAGATTAAAAATTGATATAACATTTTTATTTGTTGAGATTTTCTTTTCACCGTTTATAAAAACATCATATATCTTTTCATTTTCATAAGGAGTATCACTACAGACTTCAATTGTTACACTCCTCTTAAACACCTTTACAATTTCAAAGTCAATCATATGCCATACCCAACCTTATTATTTCAGTATATGCCATAAGAAGCGGTGCCACTCCCTTTGCCTCATTTTTTACAACCGGTTCCGAGTAATAATACTCTGCGCTTCCGTCCCTGTTTTCCTTGCCTCCAAGTCCGGCTACAAGGCAAATTCCTCCAATTGAGAGCTCTTCTCCCTCAACACATAGATACCTGTCCAGAATACCGTCAAATATCTTTTTTCCGATATCTTCAAATCTTTTCGGTAAAAGCTTATTTCTTACGGCTTTCAAAAAAGCATATGAAATAAGTGCACTTCCCGATGTCTCAAGGTAATTGTCTTTATCATCTTTCCTGTCTACCAGCTGATAAAACATTCCGCTCTCATCCTGAAACTTAAGCAAATCGTTTGCAAGATTATAAAGCATCTCCTGTAATCTTCTAAATTCATAGTATAATGACTCATCTATGACAAGTGCCGTATCCACAAGGCTTAATATAAACCATCCTATTGACCTCAACCAAAAATTTTTGCTTAAGCCGGTTTTCTTATCACACCAAAGCGACTGCCTTGACTCGTCATAGCCGTGATAATACAGACCTGTATTTGTATCTTTCATTATTCTTTCCACATTTTCAAACTGTGAAAAACTGTCAATACAAAACCTCATCCTGTTATATTTGGTTTCATACTCCATATAAAACGGCTGCGCCATATAAAGTCCGTCAAGCCAGACCTGATAGGGATAGATTTTCTTATGCCAGAAATTACCTTCATCAGTCCTCGGCATTGTTTTTAGTTGGGAGTACACCGTATCCATAGCTTTTCTATACTTTTCCTTACCTGTAAGTTCAAAAAGCTTAAAAAGGTTTTTGCCCGGTCTTATATTGTCAATATTGTATTCTTTTATATCATAAGTATTTATACTTCCGTCCTCATTTACAAATGCAAATACAAATTTATCACAAAAATTCAGATACTTTTTATCTTTCTTTATTTCATAAAGTTCAAGATATGCACTTATCATGCAGGCGTCAATATAATTCCACTTATTTTTGCATCCGCTTCTGATACGCTCTATATTCCACATCGGTGAAGAGGCATCCGAGTTTTCCAATAAAAAATCAATATATTTATCAAGTAATATATATTTTTCTTTTTTTACCATATCAACCCTTTACTCCACCTGCAGATATTCCCTCTACAAACTGATTCTGTGCTATAAAGAATATAATTACTGAAGGTAAAATTGAAATAAGTGATGTTGAAAGTATCCTGTTCCATGCAAATCCTGCATCCGAGTCCATTGCAAGCTTTACAAATATAGTTGCAGGATATTTTGCAGGATTGTTTACATACAAAAGCGGTCCAAGGAAGTCATTACTTGCCCACATAAATTTAAAAAGTGCACATGAAACAAGTGCAGGCTTTAACATAGGTACTATTACCTTAATCAAAGTCTGTATTTCATTACATCCGTCAATCTTTGCCGCTTCTTCAAGCTCCTTAGGTATATTTCTTAAAAACTGAATAAGCATGAATACAAAATATGTCTCTGTAGCAAACATCGAAGGAACAATAAGCGGTAGATAAAGCTTTGAGCCTACCCATCCGAAAATATTATACATAATATACTGCGGTACATTCAAAACTACCTGTGGCAGGAAAAGTGTTGACATCAATATTGCAAATAAAACACTTCTTCCGAAGAATTTAAATCTTCCGAAACCATATGCCGTTAAAGTAGATGAAACTATTGTAAATATTACGGCAGGTATAACATATGAATAGGTATTTAACATTGCCTTCCATATATTTATATCACCGCCATAGTTTTTCATTGCATTTAAATATCCCTCAAATGTAGCCTTTTTCGGAAGAATATTAAGCCCTGAGAATATCTCATTATTCGGCTTAAATGTAGCTCCGATCATCCATAAAAGCGGATATATCATAAATAAACCCACTGCTATCAGAACAGTATATCTTATAACCAATTGTATATTTCTTTTTGTTTTTAAGCTCATTTTTATTTCTCCTCATCCGCATAGTAAACCCAATGTTTTTGTGAATAGAATGCTACTGCTGTCAAAACAAGTAAAATAACGAATAACACCCAGGCTTGAGCACTTGCCTTACCCATCTGATAGTTTTTAAATGCATTATTGTATATCAAAAGTGACATCAATGTAGTTGAACCTCTTGGACCTCCCTGAGTTATGATATAAGGTCCGTTAAACTCCTGGAATGCCTGTACAAGCTGAGTTATAAGATTATAAAATATTACAGGTGTAATAAGCGGTACCGTAACCGAGAAAAACTGCTTCCACTTTCCCGCTCCGTCAATTGATGCAGCCTCATAAAGTTCTGCCGGAACTCCCTTAAGTGCCGCAAGAAATATCACCATTGCCGAACCGAACTGCCACATTCTAAGCAGTGATATGGAAAACAATGCCCAGTTCGGATCAGAGAAAAAGCTTGGAGCATGAAGTCCTACCATAGCAAATGCTGTCTGAATAAGACCTCCATCTTTAAAAAGTGCCTTCCAAAGTACTGAAATAGCCACAGAGCCTCCAAGTATTGACGGAATATAGTATGCAGTTCTAAAAAAGTTTACTCCCTTTATCTTGAAGTTTAGTATATATGCGATAAACAGTGCGGCTACAAGCTTTAGCGGTACCGTTATGAATGCATACTTAAAAGTTACAATCAAAGCCTTAAGCTCGTTTTTATTTGTAAATACATCAACATAATTTTCTACAGTATACTTTGATATTCCCTTAAACAGGTGAAAATCTGTAAAGCTGAAATAAAGTGATGATGCGAAAGGATACAGCTTAAAAACGCAGAATCCTATAAGCCATGGTAATATAAAAAGAAAACCTATATTATTTTTCAAAACCTTTTTAAATGTCTTATTTTTCAAAACAATTCTCCTTATAAAAGGGGGCTGTAAAAATACGGCCCCCTCTGTCAGATTAAAATATTTATTTTGCAAACTTAGTTGCTTACATTACTGAATCCGTCAAAGAGCATCTTTGCGCCGTCCTCGGCACTGTAATCTCCATAGCTTACTCCACCGAATACTTCTGTATAAAGTCCACTTGATCCCTTAAGTGATGAATCGTCAAATTTAGGACTCATGCTGAACTCTGCAGCTTCAAGCACCTTTTTGTGTGCATCACCTGTCATAGGATTTATTTTATCCGCCTTTGTAAGCTGCTCAAGCGCCACCTTGGAAGCCGGTATTCCTCTTTCTGTGCCGATTATCTCTATGCCTTCAGGATCGTTTACAAGGAAGTTAAGTAACATTGCAGCTTCCTTCGGATGCTGTGATTTTGCAGATATTGCATAAAGCATTGATATCTTTGTAAACACGCCTGTGTCGCTTCCGTCGGCAAGGTCCTTAAATTCTTCACCTACAACAAGTTCTCTTGCATCTCCCAGTGCCTTCTTAAACTTGCTTGCCGAGCTGTCCCACTCTAAAATACCTGCATATTTTCCACTGATAAACTTCTCGTTTACATCAAAGCTTGCGGCACCGTCACCGTCTACAGTTTTTATTGACGGAATAACATGATCCGCCTCAAGTGACTGTATAAACTCTATACCGTCCTTTATCTGATCTTGTGTGAAGTTGAACTTTCCTTCATCACTAAAGATTGCTTCCTTATATTTTGCCTGAAGATAGAATGTCATAAAGATTGCTCTGTCATACTGTCCCATTGCAAGAGGATAATAGTCATCTCCAAGTTTCTCTTTGAAAGTAGCGCCTGCCGCTCTAAGCTCTGCAAGAGACTTAGGTGTATCAATACCTGCCTCATCAAATGTGGTCTTATCCCAATAGAAAATTCTTCCCGTCTCAGCTATAGGCACACCTGCAAGTCCGCCCTTTGAGTCCTTTGATCTGTCAAGAAGTGCACTGTCATACTGAGTAAGATCGATAACATCAGACACAGTGTTTAAATCAAGGAATGTATCACCGTTTGCATCATAGTTGCTGATCCAGTCCATATTTATCTGTGAAAGATCTGCAGCCGTACCTGACTGGAACTCCAGCGCTCTTGCAGTCTCCCAATCTGTCCATGCTCCGAAATTTACTTCAACCTTGATATCAGGATACTTCGCCATAAAAGCATCTACAGCCTTTTTTGTTGCCTCATGTCTGGAATCTCCGCCCCACCAGTTAAATGTAAGTGTAACAGGTCCTGAAGTTGTGTCTTCACTCTTTGCTGTTGTACTCTCTTTACTTTGTGCTTCCTTTGAAACATCCTTACCTGCATTTCCTGTACATGCTGTTAATGAACCGGCCAACAAAACAGCCATTGCCAAACTCAACTTTTTCATCATAATCTTCTCCTCTTTTATAATAAATATTTATTTTTATAATTTTTTATTACAAAGCAAATCACTACCACAGACATTACTGTTATAGAAACATTGCTTACCATCATTACTATACCTATACTTGCATCTTTTAAATTTGTGAAATTTTGAAGAAAGTACAGTACCGGTATTCTGAATACAAAGACTCTTGATATATTCAAAATCATCGTTATCTTTGTCCTTCCCAAACCGTACAGTAATGACATTACTGCAGCATTGACTCCCAGGAATAACGAGCCTATGGCTTCGTATCTGTAAACTTCTCTGATCATTTTTGCAAAATTGATATCTCCTCCTGCAAAAATATTACTTAAGAAATCTAATCCCAATAAAGTTAATATACAAATTATAAATCCCATTACGGTATTTACAAATGCAGTATTATAAAATGCGCTTAATACCCTCCTATATTTGCCTGCACCGAAGTTTTGGCTTATTATTGCACTGCTGCCGTCTTGAAATCCGTTCTGCGGTGATGTTGTAATTCCTCCCAGAGTATTTGATACTCCCAAAGCTCCAACCATCAAAGCTCCGTATACGGTACTCATACTGTTTATAAGGGTCTTTCCCAAAGAAAAAAATATCTTCTCCGCAACAACAGGAATTGACAGCAGATACATATCATTTACAACATTTTTTCTAAAGCTGACAAACTTTAAATCAAATGAGAAAATACTTTTCTTTTCAAGACTGTTATATATTGCAAATATAAGCAACATACTCTGAGATAACAAGGTGGCAATTGCAATCATATGCAATCCGCCATTGAATATATATACAAATATTGCTGTAAGTATAAGTTTTGATACCAATACCAGCATATTAAGCCATAATATTCTTGATGTATTCCCCCTTGACCTCTCCACTGCAATATAAATATTATTTATAAAACTGACAGCCATGGTCAAAATTTCAATACTGAAATATGATGCACCGGCTTTTATAAGTATATCCGGTGTTGCCGCCAGTTTTAAAAAGGGTATTGTCAGCGGAATGAATACAGCCAACATCAAAACCGCAAATACGGCAGCTGTCAAATAAACAGTACTTACTCTTTTTTTGACCATATCATAGTCGCCCTCTCCAAATGCACTTGAAATTTTTATTCCTGCACTTACTGAAAGACCTCCCGATATGGCAGACAATAAAGCTATAAGCTGTGACAGATATGCTACCGCAGACACCGATTCGGCATTTATATGGGCTGCCATTATTGTGTCAAATATTTTGAACAACTGACTGAGTCCCTGATATATCGCCAGCGGCATACCTGTATAAATAACCAATGCAAGCATATCACCATTTAAACTTCTCTCTCTAAATGCTTCATCCCTGCTACATTTGATACTTTCACTCATACTTTTGCCTTTCATTTAACTAATTTATACAACAGCTCAAGCCAAAAAACTAACTAAAAATAGTGCAAAACAGAGTAAAGTACTGTTTTTTTGTTATTTTAAGTTTAAGTACTGTGTTATAATGTTTTTAAATACTGATTTAAGGAGGTTTTATGAGAGTATCTAATTCCGATATTGACAGAATTTATGTGAACATCGCCACCAGAAATAACAGCTATAAATTTAATATGCCTGACAATCACTTTCATATGTATTATGAATTATATTATTGCAAGGCTTCAAAATGTACTTTTTTTATAGATAATCAAATGCTTGAGATGAATGCCGGAGATTTTTTGCTTATTCCGCCAAGAGAAATGCATTATACCAAATATACTTCGGACACTCCATGTGTGAGAATAAATATTTACTTTAAATACAGCGACCTTGTCGACAATATTTATATGAACAACGACACTTTTAAAAACTATTTTTCAAGTAAAGAGGTATTTCATGTTCCTGCCGCCTATCAAGGTAAAATAAATGAGCATCTTCAAAATATACTCACTGAGGATAAACTTGATGATGAACACAGCTCAAAAACTCTTAGACTTCTTTTGAAAGAATTATTCCTTTACTGTATCAGACTTTGCTCTTTTAATCGTTACACACCGGCTATTATAAATACCACTGACGAGCATATGCTGACCTTGGCAAAGTATATCACGGACAATTATGATAAACCTTTAACTCTGAATGATATTGCAGATAGGGCAGGTCTAAGTTATACCTACTTCAGTAAAAAATTTAAAAATACTACAGGAATGAGATTTAAAGAATATCTAAACTATATACGATTAAAACAGGCCGCCACCAAGCTTGCCACCACAAAACTTACTGTAACCGATATAGCAATCAGTTGTGGATTCAATGACAGCAACTACTTTAAGGACGCCTTTAAAAAAACCTACGGTCTTTCTCCCAGACATTACAGAAAATCAAGCGAAGCACAGATAAATGAATAAACTATGTCTAAAATTTTAATAAATACTTACACTCTTCTACATTTATTATATTGTATTTAATGTTACTATTACTATAACACTTTACACTTGATTGTTTTATTAGGAGGATGAGTATATGAAAAATAAATCAAGTTTTTGTAAGGTAAGTACAGGTATGTTGATATTTGCCCTCAGCACCCCTGCCTTACTTGTCGGATGTTCAGGCCCACAGCCTAAAACAGAAGGTGCGGTTTATGATACCGGAAAGGTGGCTGAATATGCCACTCCTTATGTAAGTTATGATGAAAATTATAATACTGAGGAATACAATGCTATCGATGAGACCTCTTTCAAGGCCGTAGCCACTTCACCGCTTTCCACATTTGCGGCTGATGTGGATACCGCTTCCTATGCAAATATCAGAAGATTTGTAAATTCCGGCGAGTTGCCTCCGGCTGATGCGGTAAGAATTGAGGAAATGTTAAATTATTTCCACTATGACTATCCACAGCCAAAGGATGGTGAGCCTTTCTCGGTAACTACCGAAATTTCCGCATGTCCGTGGAATCCCGATACCAAGCTTATGATGGTAGGTATGCAGGCAAAACAGGTGGATGAACTTGAAAAGAAACCATCAAACCTTGTATTTCTTATTGATGTATCAGGCTCTATGGATGAACCTGACAAATTACCTCTTGTTAAAAATGCATTCTTGCTTCTGTGTGAGCAGTTAAAGGAAAATGATACAATTTCCATAGTTACATATGCAGGAAGCGATCGGGTTGTACTTGAAGGTGCAAAGGGTTCCGACTCAAAAGAAATAATGGCTGCTATAGAAGATTTGGAAGCAGGCGGAAGTACTGCAGGGTCTGAAGGTATCAAGACTGCTTATAAGATCGCAAAAAAATACTTTAAAGCTGACGGAAATAACAGAGTTATACTTGCTACCGACGGTGATTTAAATGTCGGAATCACAAGTGAAGGTGAACTTACAAGGCTTATAAAGAAAGAAAAAGAAAGCGGTGTATTCCTTTCCGTCCTGGGATTCGGTACTGAGAATATAAAGGACAATAAGATGGAGGCACTGGCTGACAATGGAAACGGAAATTATTCTTATATTGATTCAAGATTTGAAGCAAAGAAAGTACTCTCACAAGAGCTTGGTGCAAACTTCTTTACTGTAGCAAAGGATGTAAAGTTCCAGTTGGAATTCAACCCTAAATTTATAAAGGGATACAGACTGATAGGCTACGAAAATCGTATCATGGATGATGAAGACTTTAAGGATGATAAAAAAGATGGCGGTGAAATAGGCTCAGGCCACAGAGTAACCGTGTTATATGAAATAGTTGACAATGATTCACCTATGGAAATAGGTTCAGACCTTAAATATCAAACCACTGCCGCCAACGATTCAAACGATCTTTTAAATATTGCAGTAAGATATAAGGAGCCTGATTCCGAAACGAGTAAAGAATTAAACTACCCTGTCAGCACTGAAGCTATAAAGGAAGAGATGTCTGATAATATGAAGTTTGCTGCTGCAGTGGCACAGACCGGCATGTTGCTTCGTGATTCGGAGTTTAAAGGCAAATCAAGCTATGACAGTGTTGTGTCATTGCTTGATTCAATTCCGGATATCAAAAATGATACAAGTAAGTTGGAATTTTTATTACTTGTAAAAAAGATAGCTACCTTGGCAAAAGAACAATAATATATAATATGATTTTTAAAGCTTCGCAGAATTTTTATACTCTGCGAAGCTTATTGACTTATGTCCTATATAAAGCTATACTTCCTCCCCGCATTCAAAAACATATCTATCTTTTCATCAGTTGTTGCAAGGGGGAGGTTACATCCCGGAGTGAGCACAAATCCTTTTTTACATTTCTTTCCGGCAAGAATACATCTTTTTACTTCATCTTCTATATTTTCCTGTGTTCCATTGCAGATTGTATAAACCGGTGCCACATTTCCTGCAACCATCTTTGAATCTGCAAAAAACTCACAAGTTTCATCTATATCCATCTCATTGTCCACACTAAAGAGGCCTATATCCAGATTTTTTACATACTTCCACACCTTTTTTGTATTACCGCAAACATGATAGCTTGGTGCTCTGCCTGATTTTTCCATGATATAAGAACTGATTTCCAAAGTATATGGATATGCGAAATCCTTATACATTTTGGGGCTTATCATAGTACAGGAGGCTATAGGATCCGCCATTGAAAAGCCTATATCAAGTACATTGAAAATATCCACGACCTTTTTTACATTATCTGTTATATATCTCAAAAAATCATGCACCTTATCAGGTGATTTTATCATAGCTTTTAAAAGTTTATCTGTTCCCAGTACAAATCCTGCTAATGTTATAGGTCCTGATACCGAAGCTCCTACTCCACAAAATCCGTCAGCAACTTCTCTAAGCCTTGCAGTAGCATTATAATACATCTTCAAACTTCCGCTATCAAGTGTAATATCCTTTAGCTTATTGACCTCATCAATACTGTTTATGGGATGACTCTCAACATATATCAGTCCCTGCTCAGGGTAATGCGGCACTACTCCCATTGCCTCTGCAATGCCGTAGGCATTCGGACCCACACCCATTCCGTCCAAACCGAATCGGTTCATGGCTGCAATGTCTCCCATTACAAGGCTGTCCTCATTTCTCCAATACTCTCTGGTGTTTTTTCCAATAAGCCTTGCCTTTATCTCACCCAAAAAAGGATCCATCATTATTCTGTCATAATCTTTATTTTCAGCTATTGCTTTTGCCCTTTCCAAAGGTGTCATTTTATCCTTGGGATGAATCTTAAGTTCCATATATTTTCTCCTGTTATCAATCAAATCTCAAAGCCTTTGCAAATATTTTTTCATAGTCTTCAAGCTTTGAAAGCTCAAAATACTCAGTCTCCACAGATATTTCAGTCATATACTCTATGGCATTTTTATCAAGAAGAGCCATATAAGCTCCTCTCAAAGAGGTATTTCCAAGGTATTCCACCTTACCATCAAATTCCCTTGGCATAAGGCCGACCCCAAAGAAAGAGTCCATACTTATATACTTACCAAACTGCCCGGCTATACACACTCTTGTTATATCACCGGTTTCAATACCGGCTTTTTTTATAAGAGCCCTTATGCCTGAGAGTATAGCTCCCTTGGCAAGCTGTACCTGCCTTATATCCCTAGCTGTAAAGTACAGATTATCATTTATTTTTATAAAAGGCTTACCGGAATCGTCCGCTTTAATAAAGCTCTGATTACTATCAAGACATTTTTTATCTATAGCTCCCATTTTATTTATAAAGCCTGCCTTTAAAAGCTCTCTCACAATAGAGAGTACACCGCTGCCGCATATTCCTGTCGGCTCTGTATTTCCAATAGTAGTATAAGAAATACCGGCTTCATCAATGTGAAAATCATCTATAGCACCGATTCCGGCTCTGATACCGCATGAAATATTCATGCCTTCAAGAGCCGGTCCTATAGCACATGAGGTGGCCAGGAGCCTCTTATCTGTTTTTAGAAGCATTTCTCCATTTGTTCCGATATCTATAAAAAGTATATTTTCAGCTCTATTATCATCACAAATACCGCTTGCATATACTCCGGATACTATATCTGAACCCAGAAATCCTGATATATGCGGTAATGTTATAAGTTTAGCACCAAGGTCTATTCCTATATCTTTTGCAGATACTTTCTTTCCTTCCTTGAATTTTGGTAAAAAAGGAAATTTGCCCAAACTTTCCACACTCTCTCCAAGCAGAATATGACACATTGTGGTATTTGCAGATACTACAAGCTCTACAATCTCACTCCTACATATTTTACTTTCATCAATCAGCTTATTTATAAGTATATTCAAAGTATCAACAATACTTTTTTGTAAAGCCGAAAGTCCTCCGAAATTTTCCAAAGTAAATGCAATTCTACTCATCACATCAAAGCCGAATTTGACCTGTGAGTTTACATCGGCAACTTTTAAAATAATCCCTGCACTCTTTAGATCTATAAGCTCCATAGCTACTGTAGTAGTTCCTATATCTATAGCAATACCGTACTTATCTCGTATATTTGTATGATTGATTTTAGGTGTAAAACTATCGGTAAGTACTATATTTTCAGGCTTTTCAGTATGCTCAATCTCTTTTAATATAAGCTCTTTATCAACTTCATCTACAGAGTGCATACAGGCAAGTCTATATCCGGATTTTATATTATCTTCTCCCAAAAGTTTTCTCTCACTCTCCAAAGCGTCTGTATTTTCAAGCTTTATCCTGCATTTTCCGCATACTCCCAGACCATTGCATGCAGCATCTATATGGATATTTTTTTCTCTTAAAAATTCCAATAACTTCATATTTAATCCAATCTGAGGGCTTTGATCTTATCGATCTTACCACGAAAATGTATACATCTAAAGGCCGTTATACTCTCTTCATGATTTGATAATAAAGCCTCTACTAAAGAGTTGTAACTACACTCAAGCTTTATCTCTTTAAACTTGGTATTTTCATCTGATTTTAATAAAACACTCAGCCTTGGGCATAAATGAAGTATACAATCATTAGACTCACATAAGTTCTTTAATTTATATATAAGCTCCGGCAAAATAGTATCAATATATACTTTCGTGCCCTTTTTACCCAGAAATTCAACGCTTGATAGCGGATCCGCCAGACTTATTATTTTATATCCCTTTGATATGGCTGTGTCCACTCTTTCAAGTAATTTTTCTTCTATATCTTTAATCTTCTCATCCATAACTGCTTTGGCTTCATTCGATAATCCGTCATATTTTATTAAGTACTTATATATAGTATTAAGCTCTCCGGCATTATCAAAGATCTGCAATACACCGTCAATCTCATATACATTCTCTTTATATAACTTATTATAAACATAATCTGTCGGATATTTATCATTATCCTGACAAAATAATAAATCTCTCATTATCTTAGGCCTGATTACAAAGCTTTTTTGCTACACTTACGGCTTCTATCGCATTATCCGAATATGCATCGGCACCTATCTGCATTGCAAAATTATGGGTGATCGGACCTCCTCCCACCATAACTTTTACATTGTCACGATATCCGCTTTCTACAAGTCCCTCTATAACCCTTTGCATTCCATACATTGTTGTCGACATTAAGGAAGACATACATACAAGTCCTGCCTGATGTTTAATTGCAGCCTTTACAAAATCTTTTACAGGAACATCTCTTCCAAGATCTATCATCTCAAAGCCGGCGGTTTCAAGCATTATCTTTACAAGATTTTTACCAATGTCATGTGTATCACCTTCTATTACACCGATTACGACCTTTATCTTCTTATCAACATTTCCTTCTATTCTGTCCTTTAATACATCAATGCCTGCATACATCGCATCGGCACAAAGTAATAATTCCGCTATATAATATTCCTCTTCATCATAAAGCTTGCCGGCTTCCTCCATTCCTACAGTCAAACCGTCAAGTATACCCTCTTTTGCCGAATAACCTGCCTCAAGATATTCCTTTGCAATATCAACAATCGCCTCATCTTCCATATCTCTTACATAATCAGCCATCAGCCTCAACATATCTTTTTTACTTCTCATACTATATCTACTTAAAGCCTCCAAAATCTTCTCTTCAATGCTTACTATCTTAATACAAAAACATATTAAGCTATTATATATCTTTTGAATAAAAAGTATACTTTTATCGTTTTTTTGAATATATATAGATGTTTATATATATATTTGATATAATTCTTAAGCATTTAACTTCAAAAGAAAGGGTATTAATTTACAAAAAACTATGAAAAAAATCTTATCATTCAGTCTTGCCGGCATGATGCTTGCAAGCACAATTTTAGCAGGATGTTCTACAACCGCAAAAACAGAAAGCACAGAGGCAAACAAGGAAGTTGCAGAATCTACAACAGCAGGTACATCATCAGAGCATACTGTGATCAAGTTATTGGTTCCGGGCTATGACGGAGGATATTTAAAAGAAGAGCTTGATAACGGTATAGCAGGATTTGAGAAAGCAAATGATGGTGTAGAAGTAGAAATAGTATCCGTAGGTTGGGATGAGCTCAACTCAAAGATAGTTTCACTTTATCAGGCAGGTGATGCACCTGATATCATGCTTACAGGTTCAAGAACATTAAAGCAGCTTGCAACTCTCGGTATAGCTGAGGATTTAAGTTCTTATATAACAGACGATTTTAAGGCAAACAGAGTTGAGTCTGTCTTGGCAACAGGAAGCGTTGATGGAAAGCAATATGGTATTCCTATGGCATTCTCATCAAGAGCTTTATATTACAGAAGCGATCTGATAAAAACACCTCCAAAAAACTGGGATGAACTTTTAGAGGCTGCTAAAGAAGTTCACAGTAGTAATCCAGATGTATACGGATTTGCAATTCCTACAGATATCACAAGCGGAACTGATGAGCTTTTAAACTTTATATATCAAAACGGTGGTGCTTTGGTAGATGATAAGGGTGAGATTACATTTGATACCGAGGCAAATGTGGGTACTTTAGAATATCTTAAGCAGTTCAATGATGAAAAGCTTGTTCCGGATGTTGTAAGCACTGCAAGAGGTGACCAAGCTACATTATTTGCAAATGGTAATCTTGCAATGTTCGTATCAGGTCCATGGGAGAAGGAAACACTTGATAAGTCCGCCGATACGGCACCTTACAAGGTGGCGGTACTTCCTGAAGGTAAGCAAAAGGCAGAGACTTTGGTAACAGACTCATATGTTATTTCAAGTATCAGCAAGAACAAAGATCTCGCATGGAAATTTGTAGAATTTATGGGACAGCCTGAATATCAAAGACCTGTATCAGAAGCTTTTGGTTGGTTCCCTATATTAAAAGAAGAGTTTGAGGATGAAAGATTCAAGACTGAGTTTATGCAGGCATTTGCCGCAAGCATAGAGTACGGTATCAGTGAGCCACAAGTAGAGGATTGGGACAGCTTCAACAAAGCATTCCTTACTGCTGTACAAAAAGCTCTTACAGGTGAGATGGGTGCAAAAGAGGCATTAGATGAGGCACAGTCTGAAGTCGCAAAATAAAGTCTCTTCAAATAGAGCCGATTTCAAAAAAAGATTTCAACCTTATATATTGCTGCTGCCTCTTTTCGTAGTAGTGGCATTATTATTCGGATACCCGATATATCGCATTATATCGGGGTCTTTTTTTAAAATTGCAATCATCAACGGTGAAATGAACTTTGTCGGTCTTGAAAATTTCAAGAAAGTTTTCAGTGCGAAATTCTTTCTTCCTACTCTCTCACTCACTTTAAGATATGCTGTAGTTACCGTTTTTCTTAAATTGTCTTTGGGATTTATCATGGCATTATTTATGAACAGCGATATGTATTTTTCAAAGTTTCTAAAATTTATGTCACTACTGCCATGGGCAATGCAGCAAGTGGCTGTAGCTGTTATATGGAAGTGGATACTGGATGGAAATTACGGCTATCTGAATTTCTATCTTCAAAAACTTGGATTGATACATGAAAATATAAGCTTTCTTTCAAATCCCGGTATGGCATTTTTGTCCGCTTCATTTGTGGATACCTGGCTTGGACTTCCAATGGTCTCTATGATATTTATGGCAGGACTTTCAAATATAAATTCTTCACTTTATGAGAGTGCAAAGATAGATGGTGCAGGTGTTATAAGCAGGTTCATTCATATCACCTGTCCATGCATAAAGAGGGTATTTCTGGTTACATTAACTTTGGTAAGTATATGGACATTCAACTCCTTCAATGTAATCTTTGTACTTACCGGCGGTGGACCTATGAGGAGTACTGAAACTCTAATGCTGAAAATATATGAGCAGGCATTCTCAAAGTTTAATCTGGGAGCAGCATATGCACTCTCCTCTGTAGTAGTAGTAATACTCTTTATCTTTACAATGCTTTATTATAAGCTGGAAGTGGAGGATGATTGATATGATTTTAAAAAGAAAAATATTTAAAATTATAAGAACATTTTTTTACTCCATGTTTGTTTTTATATTTATCAGTCCTATATTTATTATGTTAAATACCTCTTTGAAAAAATATGAGGATATAACAAAATGGCCTCCTACATGGTTTAAAGCTCCACTTGAATGGGTGAATTA
Organism: Lachnoanaerobaculum gingivalis; assembly: GCF_003862475.1. Lineage (GTDB taxonomy): Bacteria > Bacillota > Clostridia > Lachnospirales > Lachnospiraceae > Lachnoanaerobaculum > Lachnoanaerobaculum gingivalis. The sequence goes on from NZ_RRCO01000001.1 coordinate 557,616, forward strand.
TAAGACAGTTTTAACAGGTGAAAAAAGTATTCTGCCTGCACTTTTAACAAGCTTCTATGTTTCCATAGCTTCGGCAATCATTTGTCTTTTAATCGGAATATTAGCTGCATATGCTGTTGCAAGGTATAAATTTAAACTTAGAAAAACAGTGCTTTTGATTATTATTCTGACTCAGATGTTTTCAGAGGTAATACTTGCCTCACCTATATATATTGTATTTAAGAACCTTGGACTGCTTGATACCAAACTTGCACTTATTATCGCAAATGTGGCTGTATGCCTGCCTATGAGTCTCTGGCTTTTGTACTCATATATAAAGGATATACCTGTAACTCTTGAAGAAGCCTCATGGATGGACGGAGCTACAAGGCTTGAAGGCGTAAGATTTATTCTTGCCCCTTTGATACTTCCGGGGTTACTTACAACAGGGATTTTTGCCTTTATCAGAGCGTATGGTGATCTGCTTTTTGCAAGAACATTTATACTGTCACCTGAAAACAGAACTGTAGCTATGGCACTTACAGACTATCAGTCACTTTATAAGACCACATGGGAAACTCAGATGGCTGCAAGTGTCATCACAATGATTCCAACACTTATAATATTTATTTTCATTCAAAAATTTCTTATAAAAGGGCTGCTTGGCGACAGCATTAAGGGTTAAAAAAGGAGCTGTCGGGAAATACTGAATTTTAATCCCTACAGAACTAAATAGAAATATCCTGACAAGTACAAGGCATTTTGGCTTTGTGACTTTGTCAGGATATTTTGTTTTTCTATTATGCTGTCTATTTTTGGGCACAAAACCCCCTTGGCTGAGATTTTGCTTTTGCATTTTTTACTATGCGGTTTTCTCCTGTATTTTTCCTTCAAATTTCTTTAGTTTTGCGTAGAGAAAACGATGATATTTGTTTATATTTCTTCCTATTGCAAAAAGCATAAATTCTTTATATACCTTATCTGAAGAACGATAATTGAAGCGTCGGAAATCTTCATTCTCTTTAATATCTCCAAAATGACCTTCTGTTTGAATAGAGCGTGTCTGTCGTTTCAGAATACCTTTTTCACTCTGTATATTGGCATGTGACTTCTCTCGAAGCTCTTCCCATACTTCATTGATCTTCATCACTTTGTTCTTATCAATATCTTTATCAGGGTTATATTTGTATAAACATTTAGACTTATGTTCACATCCACTACAGTCTGAACATCCATATACTTCATATGTTTGTGTATAACCATTCTGTTTTTTCTTTTCTGTGTTGATATGTCTCAGTTCACGACCGTCATGACAGATATAGACTTGCTCATCCTCAAATACCATTGTCTTCATGTTGTAGTATTTACCTATATCTTTACTGTATGCTCTTGTTTTTCTTTTCTCATGATCCTGCAGTTTTATATAACTGTCTATCTTATTTTCTTTTAGATATAAGAGATTTTTCTCACTACAATAACCGCTGTCTGCCGTCACTTCTTCAAGTACTTCTCCAAATGCTTCCTTATGCTTTTCAAGGACCGGAATTAATGTATTATAATCTGTACGATCATTAATTACATAACTATGTACAATAAAATAATTCTCTACTGCTATCTGTACATTGTATGCCGGCTTTAGCTGCCCGTTCAACATATGATCTTCATTCATTCGCATAAAGGTTGCTTCCAAATCAGTTTTGGAATAGCTGTTTCTATCTTTCCCCATAATTTCAAAGCATTCTTTATAGCTCATTAATCGCTGTCCACAGTGTTCAAGCTCTTCATAGAGTTGTTGAAGTTTTGGCTTTCTTTTACCCTTTCCGTTAACAAATACAATACCTTCTCCGTCAGCAATTGTCATAAGATTTTTCTGAAGCTTAAGTATTTCAATAGGCGAGCAGTTATCAATCTCTATAATACGGTTATTGGATAACTTTTTATGTTTTGTAATCTTTCTTTTTCTGTTCTTTTCAATAATATCTCTAACTCTATCAATCCCGTCAATCACAAACATTTGTGCATTTCCAAGCTCGTACTTTTCGCCAAATCCGTTATCTTTTATAAAAGAATTATAGCTTGAATAAAGCTTATCAATAGAATCTAGAAGACCTGCAAGATGATAATTAATGCTTCCACGCCATACAAAAGTATAACGATTAGCATTAGCTTCTATTTTCGTTCCATCAATAAACAATTCTTTTAATGTTACAAATCCTTCTTTTTGTAATCGTCTCATAAACTGATAGTTTAAGTCATCCAGGATATCTGAAGTAAGTTTCTTACTTTTAAATTCATAAAAAGCATCTCTTTTAGGCTTCCTCCCTTGAGTAAGCCAGATAAAAGCGATATCTCTTTCACATAAATCCACAATACGATCAATAGAGCGTATTCCACGCATATTTGCATAAGTAATAACTGCATACATCATGATCGGATTGTACCCTGTTCTTCCCTTATCCGAACAATTGGCTAACAGTCCGGAAAAATCTAAATCCTCCATAACTTTTTTTAGGGTATATACTGGATCGTCATTGGGCAAACTCAATTCATATAAGCTAAAGTTGATTTTCTGTTGACCTATTTCAAAAAAGTCATTATAATAATTAACTGTGAGCATAGTTACATTATAACATGTAACGGAGAAAGATGGTTATCGTTAGCCATCTTTTTTTATGTAAAAACTTAGGGAGGAGCGACTCATTTTGAGTTACTCCTCCCTAAGTTATGACTGCCATTTCCCGACAGCCTCTTTTTATGTTATTTATATTGATAAATTTTTTCACCGTTTTTTTCTGCAAAAATCTCAAAATTAAAGTCTGACAGATCGGCTTTTAGTACCGCTCTTTCCTCTTTATTCTTCCATTCCATAGAAAGCTTACTTCCATCACATTTCATACTAAATTCACTCTCATTAGAAAATACAGGGAATGTATGGCGAAATCTAAGCATTTCAAGTTGCTTTTGTACTATTTCGGTTTGTAAGCCTGCCTCCATCTCTTTAGCAGTCAGGTTTGTGCGGTTAATTTCCTTATGTCCTCCGGCTCCTGCTCTTTTTACCGCTTCGTGATCATTCTTTCCTGCAAAAAGATCTAAATACCACACTTGTGGCTTTCCCGGCATAAAGATTTGAATAGCTCTTGCAAGAAGCATTCTCTTATCCTCTTCACCCAGTGCACTGTAGTAAGTTGCATTTACTTGATAATATACATTCTTTTGACCATGCAAATCCTTTACATATCCACCTCTTTTGACCACAGTATCTATAACAGACTGAATTCTTTCCTCACTGATAAGTCCCTTTAAATCAAGTAGAGGTATTCCGTCATGACAGCCAAGCATATTTACTACCTGTATCTTCTTTTCCACAAGTTCATCAGCCCATTTTTTTAAGACTTCGCCTGATTGCTGTTCAAATGCATCTATAATAAGTCCCGGAAGAAAGAAATCATAAGTCATATATCCCTTATTTGCAATCTTCTCATAGATTTTTTCCTCATAGCTTGCGTGAATCTCAGGTAACAGTCTCACATTGTATTTATCAGCCAATTCTCTCACCTTTGTAAGTACATCCCAAGTGGCAGGCTCATTTAAGAAATTCTTCTCTCCTACTTCCTTTGGAGCATAGGCAAAAGCATCCAGTCTTACTATCTTTGCACCATAATCTGCCAATGTCTTTAAAGTATTGTCATAAAACTCCCAAACAAGAGGAGATTTGATATTCAGATCCATCTGTCCGAGATATTTTCTCTCAGACTCAAGTCTTTCACAAAGTGCTTCCTTTTGTTTATCGCTAAGTTTATCTGTATAGATATTTGTCTCTTTTAAAATCTCTGCAGGTGATCTGCCTTCTGTAAGTCCTGTATTTAACAGCTTTGCAAGTCCGTCTGCAATACTGTACTGTGCTCCTGTAATATTTCTGATATCTACAGCATCTAAAGAAGGATATCTTACTTCCTGATAAAAGGTATTCCAATAAGGAACTTCCTTTCCGTCAGGAAATCTAACCATCAGTATAGGCAGACCCGGTTTTCTAAAAAACATATCCTTTATAAGCTCAGGTTTTGGCTGTATATAGCCTTCCTCTGTCATTTCTCCACATCCGGCCCAAAATTTATTCCAATCAATGAAAAAATCTCTGTACTTTGACTTCTCACCGTTTTTTATAATGTCCTGAAACTGCTCAGACAATACTGATGCATGATTTAGTATAAAATCAAGCTTTAAATCAACTCCAAGTTCATCAAGCTTTTCCAAATCCTCTCTTTTGGCAAGCATTTCATTTAAAGAGTAGTCAATAACCGAAAATCCTCTGTCAAGATCTGTATGAAAAAGACTTGGGAGTATATAAAATGATGAAAAAACATCCTTCAGTTCTTTTTTACTGAGGAAATTTGCAATTTCCCCAAGGTTTCCACCAAGACTGTCAGGATAGGCATTTAGCATAGGTCCGTTATCGTTTCTTTTCATATTCACCTCACTACATTCCCATAGACTTGCAATACTCAGGGTAAGTTAATCTCTCACCATTCTTAGCAATTATTATTTTTGCCTTATGTGCCTGATTCTTCAGCATTTCCTGCTCGATCTCAAGTACCATTGTAGTAAACGGACTGTCTATTTCACCGTCACGATTTCTTAATAGCCTGTATTCCAAAGTTTCCTGTGGTGTGCTGTGTAAAAGTATCGGAATATCCACTCCCTTATAATAATCACTGTTTCCATGCGTCCATTCAATCATAAGAACACCCACGTCTTTGAAATCGATCTCATCATACCAAAGCTCTGTGTTGGTTCTTCCCATTCTCTTTAACCATATTTTATCCGCACCGGACTTAAACTTATTTAAAATATCTTCGAGCTCTTTAAATGCAAGCTCATTTTCGGTTCCAAGATAACCTTCAAGTGCCTTATGTCCACCATTTATATATGATTCATACCATGGATATTTTTTGATATTTTCAAGATTGGCATCCTCACCTTCTACCTGTAATGCATGAATTATATCAAAGCGTTCTTTGGTGTACTCTCCGTCCTTTAGCATTTCCTTAAGAGCACCTTCTCTAAAGAGATGTAATCTCTCTGCATCATTGTACTCTGGAATCCTATGAGGATAATTATCTCCTGAAAGTGTGTAGCTTCCAAGTCCTATTTCCTTTAGATAATATGACAGTACTGCAGCTATTCCGGATTTTCCCACTCCTGAGCCTCCGCATACAGCCACTACTATCTTCTGGCTACCATTTTCTTTCTTTAATTTTTCAATCTCTTCAAGCAAATCAGGAAATATCCTGTTTGCTCTGTCAATATGATACTCACTTATAACTACCTTATCTCCCGGCATATCACCCTGTGGAATCTGCTCAGGAAGTACCGGCGGCTTCCAATTTTTAAATTCTTTCATAAGCATTCACCTCATATAATAAGTTGTGCCTATTTATAGGATTTTCATCAATATATCCAAAAAACAAGCACTCCATATGAAAACTGTTTCATATGGAGTGTAACATAATATCGGGCTATTTTCTATGTATTTATTTTTACATATTTGCATACTTTTTGAATTCTGTATCACTCATACCGGCTCTTTTTGCCGCATCCGAAATACTTAAAATTCCATCCTTTACCAAAGAAATAAGGACATTTACAGTTCCTTCTTTAATTCCTTCTTCTCTTCCTTTTGCTATTCCCTTTTCTATTCCCCTTGCTTCTACTCTGTCAAGTACCTCACACATAGTTACATGCTCCTTTCCTTTCACTTCGTTTATAGTCTCTTCAAATCTGTAATCATTAGTCATAGCAGACATCAGCATCAACAGTTCATCCACATGCTCAATTACTGTATCATCGGCTACATAATTTTTATTAACTCTCATCTGGTAAAGGTAGTCAGCCAGTATCCAAAAGTCACTCTCAAACATATCTATCTTTCCTCTGTCAAGATATGCTATTTCAAAGAGATTCATTTTAAAGTCATTCACATATGGTTTGATCATTTCATCTATCTCCAACAGTTCAAATAAGCTCTTTGGCTGATTCCATCTACTATTATACCCGAAATATAGCACTAATGTAATCACAGGATAAATTACTTCTTTACTGTTCTCTTTTTTGGCCTGTCTGACATACTCCGCTCCATCATATCCAAAGACCCTCAGCGGCATTCTCTTTTCCGGTTTTATCTGATTTTCCAATTCGAACATTGATAATTTTATCTTGCTGTTATGCCAATATTTTGCTATATCTCTATACTGTGTCCTTATCCTGCCATCCATCTTTAAAATACTTCCGGGCGGTACATCTGTCAAGCTGTCTTCCGTCACCACTCTTTCTCCATTAAATAATAACACATTTATAATATCTGCGAATACATCATTATACCTTTCAAGTGTCTTTTGTGTAATATCTTTTTCTTTGTTGCCCTTCATACGACCTCCGTTAATGCGACTGATTTGATTTAATAGAAATGAATATAGAAATAAATCGAGTAGGAGGCGGTGACTAACCGCCGTCCTCTCACAGCACTGTACGTACGGTTCTCGTATACAGCGCTTTCAATAGTTGACGTGCACAGACTGGTATGCTGTGGCTAAATCATAGAAGCCACTGTTTATCAGTCTTTCTTTTGTCATTGCCATATTAATAGCAACTGTATTTGTTGTAAACCAATAGCCACGTCTGCTATTTGCCGCTTTCCATGCTAGGTCTTTTGGAACTCCCATTACCTTAAGATTTCGGTATCTGGTTCTCACACGCTTCCATTGCTTCCATATACACATACGTATTCTGTGATAGAGCCATCCATTAATATCGTTCATGTTATTCTTCATGCTTGCAATTCCATAGTAGTTAAGCCATCCTCTTGCATACACCTTGATTCTTTCAAGACTCGGCTTGATTGACTGACAGCACTTACGGGAAGAAAGCTCTTTCAGTTTTAACTTAAACTTCTCCCAAGACTTTGCATGAACTCGGACATATATGCCACCTCCGTTCCTTCCCAATGCAAAGCCAAGGAATTTAAAATTTCGGATTGCAAATACGCTTACAATACGGCTTTTCTCTTTGTTCACTGTGAGTTTCAGCTTATCCTCAAGATACCTCGTACTGCTCTCTAATAGTCTCTCCGATGCCCTTTTGCTTTTCGCAAGAAGCACTATGTCATCTGCATATCTTATGCATGGGACACCTCGTTTCAAGAACTCCCAGTCGAACTCATTGAGGTAGATATTCGCAAGCAAAGGGGATATATTCCCTCCTTGTGGCGACCCTTCCTCTGTTTCGATAACCACTCCATTTTCCATTACACCACTTTTCAGATACCTCTTGATAAGTTGCACCACACGTTCATCTTTTACGTTTTCCCTCAGAAGGTTGATAAGAATCTCGTGGTTGATTGTATCGAAATACTTCGATAAGTCTAGAACTACCGCATATGTGTAGCCCTGTTCAGCGTACTCCTTAACCTTAAGTATTGCTCCTTTTGCGTCTCTGTTTGGACGGTAGCCGTAACTGCCGTCTGTAAAAAGTGGTTCATAGATTGGAACTAACTGCTGTGTTATCGCCTGTTGAAGTGTACGGTCTATCACTGTTGGTATGCCAAGCTTTCGCACACCACCATCTGGTTTAGGAATCTCAACTCGTCTTACTGGAGACGGAGTATACTTTCCATGATAGATACGGTTAGTTAACTCCTGTTGATGTTCCTGAAGGTAAGGAAGTGCCTCTTTGATGGTCATTCCATCGATTCCAGGTGCTCCCTTGTTTGCCTTCACTCTCTTATACGCTCTGTTAAAGTTGTCTTTATTCAGTATCGCCTCTAAGAGCTTCGGCTGTGCACTGTCTCTTTCTTTCCATATCAGATTGAATGACCTACGCGCTTTTGCATACCCTTTATGTTCCGCACTATCTCTCTGTAAACAGCCACTGCTTTTAGTGTTTTCTGCCATGTCTAGTCATTCCTCCTTTCTCAGTCATACTTTAGACTCCTACTGATTCGGTCCTTTGCCTCTCGACTACTATGACCTCTGCTGACTTCTGTGTGTTCAGCATTGCTTTGGACAATGGTTACCTCTTTCGAGGCATATCACACAGACCTCCCTAGGTACCACACGTTTCTTCCTCTCCATATATCTGCCTCATTTATCATGCATGATTCCGTGTAGTTATTGGACTTTGGCTTGTATTGCAGTCTTATCCTCATGCATAACCTCATATGAGATTTCTGTTCGTCAGACCGGAGATTTGCCCATGAGTTAGTATCTTCCTCATATCCAGCTTCCTTCAGATTCGAGGTCACCCTCGACACCCTTGCCTTCGACTATATCCTTCCCACTACCGGGCGGATTCGGGACTTTAACCCGTTAGAAACGTGCGCCGCTAGGCGCACAATAAAAGGGGATGTGAAAAAACTCGATTGAGTTTTTTCGCATCTCCCTTTTTGTATTTAATGTGTATAAATGACTGTAATCATACGCAAAAAAAGCGCAGTTCCCCTACCCCATAGAAGTTCTTTTTTTGAATCTATGCGGCACTTCTGTTTCTCATCTTTTTTTCTGATATTTATATAAATTATGGCCTATCGCCACGAGTAAAACTTCCAGTTTGACTGAATGAATACCTCTTCGGACAATTCTCTTGTACCAACGGTCGTTTTTCATAATTCCGAAAGTGCCTTCTGCTTGTATCGAACGGTTCATTCGTAATAACGCACCATGGATACTTTCTAGGTTTTCGATTACTTCCTGATGCATAGAAGTTAGTTCCTGATTGATTCGAACAGTTCGATTCTTATCTGTCTTCTTACATTTCTTTGCATATGGACATCCACTGCAGTCTTCGCATTCATACAGTTCTTCTTTGCGTCCGTACTGATTTCCTCTCACATTTTTTCTGTATAAAAAATGGAATGATTTATCATTAGGACATCTCATGGATCCTTGCTCATCAATTCTGAAGTTAACTGCACGAAATGGATCTTCATGATATTTCTTATCCTTAGTTTCCTTTTTAAACATTGGAAATTTCATATACTTTTCAATTCCGTTCTGTTCACAGAAAATATAATTGTTGTATGAGCCATATCCGGCATCTGCCACAGGATATTTGGGGTAGAATCCATAAGTTTGTTTGAAGTGCTCCATCAAAGGAACGAAACAATCCATATCCGAACGATACTGGTTCACGTCAACAACTGCAATATATTCATCTGCTACACCAATCTGTACATTATATGCCGGCAGAAGCTGATCATTGCCCATGTAATCCGTTTTGATACGCATAAAGGTAGCTGAGTTATCTGTTTTAGAATAACTGTTTCGGTTAGGACCACAGATTTCAATTTTTTGTATGTATTCTTGAAGTTTCTGACAGAAAGTAGTCAAGTGTTCATAATGACGCTGTTCTTTGGATTTACGCTTCCCGCTTCCGTAAACAAATGTACTTGTATCCAGATCCCATAAAAGTACCAGCTGCTCAACGATTTCATTCAGATAATCCGGTACATACTCTGTGTTTGTTGTAATCTGCACCCCACTCCATGCGATTTCTGCATTAATTTCTTCAATCTCCGTAGTGATTTTTTCGTAAAGCTTGTAACGGAACTTTTCGGTAGCCTTCTTCCATACCCAGGTATACTTGTTTGCATTTGCTTCAAACTTGGAGCCATCGATGTAGATATGTTGCAGATCCACATGCTCCTCGTTAAAGATAGCACGATTGATGTCGTTAAAAATGTTTTCAACCTTATCTTGAAGTATTTCATTGATGAAATATCCAAAGGTTCTGTATGACGGAGTCCGGTGATCCATGAGATACATGAACCTGATATTAACTTTGCAGTTGTCTTCCAGTTCTCTCAGAGAGCAGTAACCGCTAGTCATAAATCCGAAAAGTACTGTTTTTAACATGTTGGCAGGATTATATCTGAATCGCCCGGTTGTGTACTCTGGAATATCGGTCAGATACTTGTTTAAATCTATTCCTCCCATCAATCTGTCAAATGTTAAAACAGGATCCAGCAGATCCAAACAATCTGAAAGAAACAGTGGTAAATATCCTTGTTTTGAATTACAATAATTATTGTGTAAAGTTTTCATTGCAAGTTAATTTTACCACAAAAATAGGACCTTTCGCATGAACGAATGGTCCTATTTCTTTTATGGACTTATTTCACAGCCCCTTTATTTTATGATGAATATAAATATTTTTCAATAGTAATATTCTTAAATATCCTTACCGAAATTGAAATATAACAACCAAAAAGAGACCGCCACACAGGCAGTCTCCCTTTTATCTTTATTCTTCATCGCTCTTAGCATCTGCTTCTTCATTATCAGAACTCTCTTCAACTTCTGAAAGCTCTTCAGCATTTTCCCTCTCAAGAGCCTTTTCCTCAGACTCAAGTGCTTCCTTTGCATCAGCTATCAGCTCTTCTTTGATATCAAGAAGTGCAGGATCGTCTTCACTTAAGATAATCTCATCATCATCTCCGATGAATTCGTCTGTATTCAGAGTTACACTTCTGTATCTCTTCATACCTGTACCTGCAGGTATCAGCTTACCTATAAGTACATTCTCCTTAAGTCCGATAAGGTGGTCCACCTTACCGTTGATAGCGGCTTCTGTAAGAACCTTTGTAGTCTCCTGGAATGATGCCGCTGAAAGGAATGAATCTGTAGCAAGAGATGCCTTTGTAATACCAAGCATTACCTGCTTACCTTCTGCAGGAGTCTTTCCTTCTGCGATAAGCTTTTCATTCATATCATTGTAATCCAGAACATCCATTGAATTTCCGGGAAGTACATCTGCATCATTGTTTTCTTCTATTCTTACCTTCTTAAGCATCTGACGAACGATAACCTCTATATGCTTATCGTTGATCTCAACACCCTGAAGTCTGTAAACTCTTTGAACTTCACGAAGCATATAGTCCTGAACCGCACGAACACCTTTTATCTTAAGGATATCATGTGGGTTTACACTACCTTCTGTAAGCTCGTCACCGGCCTCCAAAACGTCTCCGTTTAGAACCTTTATTCTTGAGCCGTATGGAATCAAATATGTCTTTGACTCACCTGTTTCATTGTTTGTTACAATGATCTCACGCTTTTTCTTGGTATCCTTAAGTTCTACAACACCGCCGAACTCTGTGATGATTGCAAGACCCTTAGGCTTTCTTGCCTCGAAAAGCTCCTCGACTCTGGGAAGACCCTGTGTGATATCTCCACCGGCAACACCTCCGGTATGGAAAGTACGCATAGTAAGCTGTGTACCCGGCTCACCGATCGACTGAGCGGCAATAATACCTACAGCCTCACCTACCTGTACAGCCTGTCCTGTAGCCATGTTTGCACCATAGCATTTAGCACAGATACCTGTATGTGATTTACATGAAAGTATCGTCCTTATCTTTACGCTGTCTCGGTTAAGCTTTTCAAGCACCTTCATTACGGCAGCGGCTCTCTTTGGAGTACACATATGATTTGCCTTAACTACGACTTCTCCTGTATCGGGATCTGTTATAGTCTCCGCAATATATCTACCTGTAATTCTCTCCTCAAGACTCTCAATAACTTCCTTACCGTCTGAAAAAGCTTTGATTTCCATAAACGGAATTTCCTTGCCTTCACAACAGTCTGTTTCACGAACTATCAAATCCTGTGAAACGTCTACAAGTCTTCTTGTAAGGTATCCTGAATCGGCTGTACGAAGAGCCGTATCTGAAAGTCCTTTTCTCGCACCGTGAGCTGAGATAAAGTACTCCAAAACGTCAAGACCCTCTCTGAAGTTTGACTTTATAGGAAGCTCGATAGTATGTCCTGTTGTATCAGCCATAAGACCACGCATACCTGCAAGCTGCTTTATCTGCTTATCTGAACCTCTCGCTCCGGAGTCGGCCATCATAAAGATATTGTTGTATGCATCAAGTCCGTCAAGCAGGTCTCTTGTAAGCTGCTTATCCGTCATATCCCAAGTCTTTATAACTTCTTTGTATCTCTCTTCTTCAGTAATAAATCCACGGGCATAGTTCTTTGCAATTCTGTCAACTGTAGCCTGCGCATTCTTTATGAGTTCAGGCTTACTCTCAGGTACTGTCATATCTGAAATAGAAACAGTCATAGATGCAATAGTTGAGAACTTGTATCCGATTGCCTTTATATCGTCCAGTACTTCCGCTGTTCTTGAAAGTCCGTGTACATTGATAACCTTCTCAAGGATCTGCTTACACTGCTTTTTCTTTACAAGGAAATCAATCTCCGGCTTTAACTCATTGCCCGGAATACTTCTGTCTACAAATCCGAGGTCCTGAGGTATTATTTCATTAAATAAAAGTCTACCCACTGTTGATTCAACAGTACCTGATAAAACTTCTCCGTTTTCAAGCTTTTTACTTATTCTGACCTTTATCTTCGAATGCAATGTAACAATCTTGTTGTCATATGCAAGAATCGCCTCATTTACACTCTTAAAGAACTTACCTTCTCCCTTTGCTCCCGGTCTTTCCTGTGTCAGATAATAGATTCCCAGAACCATATCCTGTGAAGGAACGGCAACAGGTCCACCGTCTGAAGGCTTAAGAAGGTTATTCGGTGAAAGCAAAAGGAATCTACACTCCGCCTGTGCCTCAACTGAAAGCGGCAAATGTACAGCCATCTGGTCACCGTCAAAGTCCGCATTGAACGCTGTACATACAAGCGGATGAAGCTTGATAGCCTTACCCTCTACAAGTACAGGCTCAAATGCCTGAATACCGAGTCTATGAAGTGTAGGCGCTCTGTTAAGCATTACAGGATGCTCTTTGATAACTTCCTCAAGGATATCCCATACATCATTTTGCATTCTTTCTACCATCTTTTTGGCAGATTTTATATTATGAGCTGTTCCCTTTTCTACAAGCTCTTTCATTACGAAAGGCTTAAAGAGCTCTATAGCCATCTCCTTTGGAAGACCGCACTGATAGATCTTAAGCTCAGGTCCTACTACGATAACAGATCTTCCGGAATAGTCAACACGCTTTCCGAGAAGGTTCTGACGGAAACGTCCCTGCTTACCCTTTAGCATATCTGAAAGCGATTTAAGCGCTCTGTTTCCCGGACCTGTAACAGGTCTTCCTCTTCTACCGTTATCTATAAGAGCATCTACAGCTTCCTGTAGCATTCTCTTCTCGTTTCTGATAATGATATCAGGAGCACCGAGCTCTAAAAGTCTTGCCAAACGGTTGTTTCTGTTTATAATTCTTCTGTAAAGATCGTTCAAATCACTGGTAGCGAATCTACCACCGTCAAGCTGTACCATAGGTCTGATATCAGGCGGTATAACAGGTACATTTGTGAGTATCATCCACTCAGGCTTGTTTCCCGAACTTCTGAAAGCCTCTACAACATCAAGTCTTTTGATAATCTTTGCTCTCTTTTGTCCTGTAGCATCTACCAATGCTTCTTTTAATTCTACCGACTCTTTTTCAAGATCTATATTACTTAATATTTCTAAAATGCTCTCTGCACCCATACCGGCTCTAAAAGAACCGTATCCATAGGTTTCGATTGCATCTCTATACTCTCTTTCTGAAAGCACCTGCTTATAGTTGAGGGCAGTGTCTCCACCGTCCAATACTATATATGATGCAAAGTATAATACTTTCTCCAAGATACGAGGTGCAATATCCATGATAAGACCCATTCTTGAAGGAATTCCTTTAAAGTACCAGATATGAGATACAGGCGCGGCCAGTTTGATATGACCCATACGCTCTCTACGTACACTGGACTTTGTTACCTCTACACCACATCTGTCACAGACAGTGCCTTTGTAGCGGATTTTCTTATATTTACCACAGTGACATTCCCAGTCCTTACTTGGTCCGAATATTCTTTCACAGAAAAGACCGTCTCTCTCAGGCTTTAATGTCCTATAGTTGATAGTCTCAGGTTTTGTAACCTCACCGTGAGACCACTGCAGTATTTTTTCAGGAGAAGCCAAACCAATCTTAATTGCATCAAAAGAAATTGGCTGATAAGCATCATTGTTTTCAGGCATAAAATTTGCTCCCTTCTATATAAAACGATAAATCGACTTCATTGATTTTTGCAGATGCCAAGTAGGGCATCTGCTGTATAAGTATTCACTCCACTTTCAGATTATTCTTCGAAATTATCTGTGTCATCAAATGAATCTTCGTCATAGGAGGAATCATCCCCCGAATCTATATCACCATCATAGTCAGCATCGGCACTATCCTGTAACTCACTTGCATCATCCGAAACGGATACAAACTCGCCGTCCTTTACTTCCTGCTCACTATAACCTGCAGACTTGAAATCTTCTCTTCCATGGTGTCTGCTCTCACCCTCTATAATAGAGTGAATGCTGAGATCTGCATATTCCGTATTCTCTTTAAGTTCCACTTCTCTTCCGTCTTCACCAAGTACACTAATATCAAGTCCCAAAGACTGAAGCTCTTTTAAAAGTACCTTGAATGACTCAGGTATACCTGCATCAGGTATGTTCTCTCCCTTGATAACAGCCTCGTATGTCTTCACACGGCCGGTAACATCATCGGATTTTACTGTAAGGATCTCCTGCAATGTATATGATGCACCATAAGCCTCAAGAGCCCAAACCTCCATCTCTCCGAATCTCTGTCCACCGAACTGTGCTTTACCGCCAAGTGGCTGCTGAGTAACAAGCGAGTATGGTCCTGTAGATCTTGCATGAATCTTATCGTCTACCATATGGTGGAGCTTCAAATAATGCATGTGGCCTATTGTAACAGGGCTGTCAAAGTACTCTCCTGTTCTACCGTCACGAAGTCTTACCTTACCGTCTCTTGAAAGAGGAACACCTTCCCAAAGTTTTCTGTTCTCAAGATGTGAACCGAGGTATTCTACAACTCCCGGGTCAAGTACATCCTTATATTTATTCTCAAAGTCATCCCAATCACCGTTTACATAGTCATTTGCAACTTCAAGCATATCCATAATGTCATTCTCGTTTGCACCGTCAAAGACAGGAGTAGCCACATTAAAGCCAAGTGCCTTTGCTGCAAGTGAGAGGTGAATCTCAAGTACCTGCCCGATGTTCATACGTGAAGGCACACCCAGAGGGTTAAGTACGATATCAAGCGGTCTGCCGTTTGGAAGGAAAGGCATATCTTCTACAGGTAATACTCTGGAAACAACACCCTTATTACCGTGACGACCGGCCATCTTATCACCGACAGAGATCTTTCTCTTTTGTGCTATATAAATTCTTACATTCTGTGTAACTCCCGGAGCCAATTCATCTCCGGCTTCTCTTGTAAATACTTTCGCATCGACAACAACACCGTATGCACCATGTGGTACCTTAAGTGAAGTATCTCTTACCTCTCTTGCCTTCTCACCGAAGATTGCACGAAGAAGTCTTTCTTCCGCTGTAAGCTCTGTTTCTCCCTTTGGAGTGACCTTTCCTACAAGTATATCACCGGCTCTTACTTCCGCACCGATTCTGATAATACCTCTCTCATCAAGATCTTTAAGAGCATCATCACCGACTCCCGGTACATCTCTTGTAATCTCTTCAGGTCCAAGTTTAGTCTCTCTTGCCGCACATTCGTATTCCTCGATATGAATGGATGTATATACATCATATTCTACAAGTCTCTCACTAAGGAGTACGGCATCCTCATAATTGTATCCTTCCCATGTCATGAAACCGATAAGTGGATTCTTTCCAAGGGCTATCTCTCCATTATATGTAGAAGCACCGTCTGCAATAACCTCACCGGCATTTACATGGTTGCCCTTAAATACTATCGGCTTTTGATTATATGAGTTTGACTGGTTACTTCTTGCAAACTTAATAAGCTTGTAAGTATCAAGTACCGCATCATCATCTCTTTTAATAACAATCTTATCTGATGAACACTCAATTACCGTTCCGGAATTCTTGGCAACAACGCAAACACCTGAGTCTACTGCAGCCTTGGTCTCCATACCTGTACCGACTACAGGTGCGTCGGTAATCATAAGAGGCACTGCCTGTCTCTGCATGTTTGAACCCATCAGCGCACGGTTAGCATCGTCGTTCTCAAGGAAAGGAATCATGCTTGTAGCCACTGAGAATACCATTCTCGGTGATACGTCCATCAAATCTATATTTTTCTTCTTAAACTCTGAAGTCTCATCACGGTAACGTCCTGAAACATTGTTGTTTACAAAATGTCCTTCGGCATCAAGCGGTTCATTCGCCTGCGCAACTGTGAAATTATCCTCTTCATCGGCTGTAAGATATACTACTTCTTCTGTAACTCTTGGGTTTTCAGGGTCCTGTGACTTATCCACAACACGATAAGGCGCCTCTACAAATCCGTACTCATTTACTCTTGCAAAACTTGCAAGTGAGTTGATAAGTCCGATATTAGGTCCTTCAGGTGTCTCGATAGGGCACATTCTTCCATAGTGAGTATAGTGAACGTCTCGAACCTCAAATCCGGCTCTTTCTCTTGAAAGACCTCCCGGTCCCAAAGCTGAAAGTCTTCTCTTATGTGTAAGCTCTGAAAGTGGGTTGTTTTGATCCATGAACTGGCTCAGCTGTGAACTTCCGAAGAACTCCTTAACTGCAGCAGTTACAGGCTTAATGTTTATAAGTGATTGAGGTGTAATAGATTCAATGTCCTGAGTGGTCATTCTCTCTCTTACAACTCTCTCCATTCTTGTAAGACCGATACGGTACTGGTTCTGTAACAGCTCTCCTACCGCTCTTATTCTTCTGTTTCCTAAGTGGTCGATATCATCCTTGCTTCCGATATGCTCTTCTATATGCATATTGTAGTTTACAGTAGCAAAAATATCTTCCTTTGTGATGTGCTTTGGAATAAGCTCATTGATATTCTTCTCAATAGCTTTTATAAGCTCCTCACCCTCGTTTTCCTCCATCAATTTCTGAAGCACAGGATAATATACCTGTTCTGTAACTCCGATAGATTTAGGGTCTGTAAGCTCAGGTACATAGCTTTCGATATCCACCATCATATTTGAGAGAACTTTTACTTCACGTTCTGCTCCTTTTATCCATACGGCAGGAATAGCCGCATTCTGTATTGCTGTTGCAGTCTGAGCATCAACTACAGTATCCGCCTGTGCCAATACTTCACCTGTATTCTCATCCACCACATCTCTTGCGAGAGTATGTCCCTTTATTCTGTTCTTGAAATGGAGTTTTTTGTTGAATTTGTATCTTCCCACCTTTGCCAAATCATATCTTCTGGCATCGAAGAACATTGCTTTAAGCAAACCTTCAGCACTGTCTACTGAAAGCGGCTCGCCCGGTCTGATCTTCTTGTATAATTCGAGCAAACCGTCCTGGTAATTTTCAGACGGATCTTTTGCAAAACTCGCCATAATCTTCGGCTCCTCGCCGAACATATCTATAATCTGAGTATTTGTTCCAAGACCGAAAGCACGCAAAAGTACTGTAATAGGAACTTTTCTTGTTCTGTCCACTCTTGCATAAAAGATATCGTTAGAATCTGTTTCGTATTCAAGCCATGCACCTCTATTTGGTATGACCTGGCACATAAATAGCTCTTTACCTATTTTATCGTGATCGATTGTATAATAAATACCCGGTGAACGAACCAACTGGCTTACTATAACTCTCTCCGCACCGTTTATTACAAATGATCCGGTATCTGTCATCAGTGGTAAATCTCCTAAAAAGATCTCATGCTCGTTTATCTCATCCTTATCCTTATTGGTAAGTCTGATTTTCACCTTTAACGGAGCTGCGTATGTTGTATCTCTATCCTTACACTCTTCTATGGAATATTTAACTTCATCTCTTGCCAATTTAAAATTGACAAAATCGAGGCTAAAATGTCCCGCAAAATCTTCTATAGGAAATATATCCCTAAAAACTTCTTTTAGGCCTGCATCCAGGAACCATTGATATGAGTCTTTTTGTATCTCTATCAGGTTTGGCATTTCCAGAACTTCTTTTTGTGTTTGGAAACTCATCCTCATGCTCTTTCCGGAAGTTATCGGATGCATCTTGCTTCTATCCATTGACGTTTCACCCCTGTATATTTTTTATTCTATGAATTTAGATTTTTCTATGTTATAATTAGAGCAATCTATTCAATTTGTTTAGCCGTTAGGCAAGTTACATTGGACATTTTCACGTCCAAACACCTCTAAAAGGGCACAAAAATCCCTACAATAGTGCAACTTTCATCTTACAAAAATAAAGTCAATATGTCAATACGGAACATATGTTCATTTATTTTCAATTTTCTACATATCAAAAATACCCCCTTATAAAGTGATAAGTACTTTTACTAATCTACCCTAAAAGGAGGCATATCCAATCAAATATAATATTTA
This sequence comes from Lachnoanaerobaculum gingivalis, assembly GCF_003862475.1. Lineage (GTDB taxonomy): Bacteria > Bacillota > Clostridia > Lachnospirales > Lachnospiraceae > Lachnoanaerobaculum > Lachnoanaerobaculum gingivalis. The sequence goes on from NZ_RRCO01000001.1 coordinate 575,954, forward strand.
ATTTTATCGTATTACTGCATTTGAAGATGTAGCCGTTTCCACTGCACTCAAATCTCTTCTTGTTCTTCTGTTTCCTGAAGCAGATGCATTTTCAGCTATCTCTACATTAAATCTGATAGTATCAAAATTCTCAGAACTTATTACCACTTCATTACTTGCCTGATTAAATCCGTTAAGTGAAAGGTCTATAAACTGAGTATACCCGTAAGCCATATTTGATGAAAGCTTATATGTATTGGCATTTGCAATATTAATTCCCTTATTGTAAGTAACACCGTTTACAGTTACGGTTGCATTGCCTGACTTTATCAACTCTGTGAACTTTTTAAGCACCACTTTATTTGTATCATCAAATATTAATCTTACAAAACTATCATAGCCTGTCTTAATCTCTGAACCTGTAACAGCCGGTGTAGCTATCTGTGAAGATGTAGTATAAACTAAATCATCCATACCTTCTCCCTTAAATACAAGCTTGTCTGCAAATCCCTTTATCTTTCTTGATTTTATGTAGATCACATTATTACTGTCTACGGAAAAGAAATCTCTGCCAAGAATAGATATTGTACCTTCTTCAACCTTTACACCGTTTACTTCTACAGCATTAAGTTTCTCTATAAACTCATTAATCTTTGCCGCATCTCCCTTTAGTGTAACAGCATAAACATCAGCATTATTATACTTTACAGATTCTACCTTCTCTATCTCCACAGGATTTACCACAGGAGCAGGTGTAGGTACTACCGGCGCTACAGCATCCGCTATAGTTCCGTCAGCATTCATTGTAAACGTAAGATCCTTATATCCCTCAGCCTTTACTACAAAATCGTACTTGGAAGAATTAAACTTACCGTTAGCACCCTTAACTGACAATTCACTTACCTTACGTCCACCGAAAGTAGCATTTGCATGTACTCTAAACTCAAGTTCTCTTCCCCATCCAAATCCCATTCTTCCGGCCTTTGTATATGCTTCTTCATTGACAGTTACTGATGTTATAGCATTAAGATACTTATCAAGCTCTTCACCTTCCATGCCTTCAAACTTTATTGTAAGTTGCTCATTAAAGACTGAATTTGTCTTTGCACCTGATTTTGCTCTAGGCGCCTGTGCATCCCCTGTTATCTCAGGAACTACCGGAGCAACAGTCTCCTCTTTTTGTGCTATATTTACCTTAATAGATTTTACAGGGTAATTTCTATCGCTTGACTGAAGGTAGATAGTATACTCACCTGCATTTTTAAACAACCCTCCGCGGAGTGTAACTTTTCCGTCCGCAACAGTATAAACTGAATTTGAAGTATAACCGCCTGCAGATGCGGATATTACATCTTTTAATGTACCGTCAGGACTTTGAACCATTACGCTGCCAAGCTTACTAAGGAAATCGCCCTTCTTGGCATCATCATCCTTAACAGCCTTTATAACTATTTCCGAATCCGTTTCATGCTTTTCACTTACATCACTAAGTTCCACTTCTTCCAAAGTATCTGTGATTGTAAGGTCAAGTTCTATCTTCTCAAAACCTATAGAATTAAGAGCAAGTTTATGTGTTCCTACAATAGGCGCAAGATATTTATTGAATGCACTCTTATAAAGTGTAATACTCTTATAGTCTGCACTTACTTCATATTGCTTTAGGTAATTGTCGCCTCTAAGAGGTGATGATCCGTCAAGTATAACAGACTCGAGATTTTTTAAGAAATCCGCATTGTCTGTAGTTATTGTAAAGCTGTCTGCATTTGCCTGTGTGAGACCTTCAAATGTAGGTGCCGCTTCTCCTACAAGATTACCGTAACGATAAATAGTACCAAGCTTACCGTTTTCAAGTACATTCTTTACATTTCCGACAATATTTCTTGTAGTTGCATTCTCAGACTTGATATAGTCCTCAAATGTAAGAACCTTTCCTTCAAGTTTTGCATCCTTATATGCATCCACAAAGTTGTTAAGAAGATATAATTTACTCTTATCTTCTCCAACAATCGCCTCAGGTGACTGCTCAAACCACCAGTTCATTACAGCATCGGATTGCTTAGTTCTAAGTCCGATTTCGTTCAAAATCATTGCATTAGTAAGCAGATCATAATCATACATAAGGTATGAATTTATCATCATGCTTCCGCTTGCTCCCGATGTAGCATCAGCCTTACCGCCTGTCTTACCTGTAGCACCTGATACCGAATCCGCCTTCTTTCCTGAACTTGAAGAAGATGAAGAACTTCCTCCACCTACAAGAACCTTTGTAATTGTTGAAGACTCTCTGTTTCCTGCATGATTTTTGCCTACTGTAGGGGCAGATATCGCATCCACAGTCTTAGACTCATCACTTACAGGTGTTGTTAACACAGATGAACCGTCACTCTTTAATACTTCAAACTTCTTTGTAAGAGTCTTATACCCCTTTGTGTATATTGTAGCTGTATAAACTCCGGCCACATCTGTATACACCTTACCTGAAGTACTGTCTGTTCCTGTAATCTGTACTATTTCTGAAATATTATGCCATCCTGAAATCTTCGGCAATTCAATAACAGTACCGTCAGGTTTTGTAAGTGTTACTCTGTACATTACCACACCTACATCATTTCCGAAGCTCTGATTGTTTTTCGGATCAACTATCTTAAATCTGATATTTTCTCCAATCTTCGGATTTGGTGTTGTGCTGTCACGCATTACCTTAAAGTTTGTACTGCTTACCAATGATATAGGAAGGCTTATTCTTTCATTGCCGTTTGAAGAACCTATACTTACATAGTAATCGCCTCTGCTTCTGGCATTGTTTTGAGGAAGCGGAATATTTATAACTCCCACCTTTGCATACTTTGTCTCTACAGACTTATTATATACAAGGTTTGAGTTTATAATATTGTGTTCTTCGCTAAGAAGCTTAATATTGTTAAGTCCTTCAAACCACTTCTCCTGCTCCTCATTTTCAAGCTGAAGCTTTATCTTTATGCTACCTGTTCCCACATTGTCTATCTCTGTTACAGGTATATAGTACTGTGAAGGAACCGCAGCTGCTGCCGAATCTACCTTCTTTGACTGTAATGTGAATGTAGTCTTTGAAGCATTCTTTCTTACTTTTCCGGCATTGTCATAGGTCTCAAGGAAATAGTCAAACTTTGTAATAGGACCGTTTGATAACACATACTTAGGTGCCTTTACATCAGTCTTTGTTATATTCTTTCTCTCTCCACCTGCAAGTGTGATGTCCTGAGTATCATTATCAGACTTTTTTACAATCTGTAATGCGGAAGGATTTGATACACTTGAAAGCCACTTAACAACATGTCCGTCATCATCTACTTTGGTCATGTTTGAAGTAACATCTACTCCGTCTACCAACACTTTATAATCATCAATAGTTCCATATTTGAATGCAACTACAACATACTCTCCGAAATCTGTATTTACATTTTTTGTATAATTTACATATGCAAATTTATCATTATTTGTTTCTTCAGTAGTTGCCGCTCCATTGTTTTCTGTATTACCTGCGTTATTTGAAGCCTCAGAGTTTGAGGTGTTTCCTGCATTGTTTGCAGCTTCACTACCTGTGTTGTTTCCTGTAGTTCCTGCGTTTTCATTATTTGAAGCCACATTATTGCCTGCGTTATTTTCTGTACCTGCCACATTATTACTTGCTGTATTATTTTCTACTGTATTGGCATTGTGCTCTACATCACCTAAAGAATATCCTCTATTTCCTGAATTTGTATCTGTACCTGCGTTTTGATTTTGTGATACGCTTGTTGAAGTGTTGTTATTTTCTGTGGTATTTCCACCTACAGATGCCGCATTTGAACCGTTTCCGCCTCTTGAACCGCCTCTACCGCTTCCGCCTCTTGAGCTTCCGCCGCCTGAGCCGCCTCTCGAACTGCCGCCTGAACTTCCTTTAGAGCTTGTTGTGCTCTTTTTTGCTGCTGACTGAACGCCATTATTTTCCGGCGCACCTGCTGTTGAAGAAAGTCCTTTACCCTGTGAGAATACAACTTTTCCGTCTTTTTCCCATTTACCGTCGGCATTGACCTTGTAACCGTCAGGAGTTGTAGTATTTACGAGAAGCTTACCCTGATCCGGTCCGCTTTGAGGATTGAAATAATAGCAATAACCGTCAATCCAATTCCATCCTGTAAGCATTATACCCTCGGCAGCTCCCTTGGCTGTATTAAGGAAATGCCAATGTCCGGCCGCATCCTTCTTCCAACCTGTCTGCATAATACCGCTGTCGGTATCAAGGTAATACCAGCCGCTTGGAGTCTGAGTCCAACCCAAAGCCTTGCTGCCGTTATCATTTATATAATTCCATCCGCTCTGTGTGCTCTTCCATGAACCCGCAAAAGCCGGTGTAACCTGTGTTGCAGCCATCAATATGCTTAATGCTCCAACACCTACATTTAAAAATAGCTTTCTTTTCATAAATCTCCTATTACATTTAGTTAGTGGCCACTAACTCATGAACCTAAATAAAGGGAATGTTGTACTACAAAAAAGCATCAAAATCAGAATGTAGTAATACGTTTTGACCAAATACTCTTGCAAAAACACTTCCCTTTGCATTTAAGTTCTATTATATTACACTCGTTAGCACTTGCTAACTCTTGTCAGTATACTAAAAGGTTTTATTTATTTCAAGCTGTTTTTATGTACTTTTTTTGTATTTCAAGTACTTTATTAGATACAATCTACAGAATAAAAAATTCACTTTTCAATTTAATGTATATTTATTGATCAGCTTTTGTATTAACTGATTGTTATCCTACTCTCCGGCAAATTCAGTATCTATATTTACATGTATTTTGTACTCCGGAAATTCCTCTTTCAAAATTCTGTTTACGTTTTCTATAACGGTTTCAGATTTGATATCAAAGTCTCTTGTTATATCACAATAAATAGTACTGTCTTTTTCATCTATAACTATTCCATGATAGTTAATGATATGTCTTTCATTTTCTTTATAGTTTTTGAGTATTGATTTTATCTTTTTATATTTTTCATCATTTACGTCTACAGAGTAAAATCCGAATACAAGAAATACATTATATTTCTCATAAATCTTTGTCTGGGCCTCATGCAAAATAGGATATATCTCTCCGATACTTCTGCTATCCTCTATTTCCACATTTATAGATCCTGTATAAAAATCGGGGCCATAGTCGTTTAGTATAAGGTCAAAGCAATTTATAACACCTTCGGTATTTCTTGCAATCTCCTTTATACCCCTTACCATATCACCGTCCACTCTTTCACCGAGTATTTTCTTTACGGTATCTGACAGTACTTCATATGCAGTCTTTAATATAAATGCCGAAATAATAACACCGGCAATACCGTCCACAGAAATTTTTGTAAACATATATATTAATGTAGATATCAGAGTTACCAAAGACACTATAGCATCATTTTTTGCATCAGCACCTGAGGCAATCAATGCACCGGAATTGTATTTTTTACCGCTGTTTTCAGTAAAAGTACCAAGAACAATTTTAGCAACAATTGTGGCAATAATTATTATTGCAGTAACAATACTCGTATTCATCTCTTCTCTATTGAAAATAGCCTTTAGCGAACCGATAAGAGATTGAAAACCTGTAATAAATACGATACCTCCAATCAGAAGACTTGTAAGATACTCCGTTCTTCCATGTCCGAAAGGGTGCTGCTTATCAGGTGCCTTACCTGCAAGCTTTGTACCTATTATAGTAATAAGTGATGATGAGGAGTCCGTGATATTATTTAAAGCATCACTTACAAGAGCAATTGAGCCTGAAAGTATTCCAAGTACCGCCTTTAACGCTCCCAACAACAGATTTGTTACTATACCTATTATGGATACACCTATAATTCTTTTTCTTCTTTCATTTGCATCCATTCTGAAATTGGATGAATTTATATCTTTGCTCATTTTTCTTAGATGTTTACACATCTTCTCCTTTCTTTATATGGATGTAGATTATACATTAAAAAAAGATTGTACGCAATTGTAAGTTGCATACAATCTCTTTTTATATTGAATTTGGAACATTCTGTTATTATAACAGAATGGGGTTTGCATTAATTTTTACCTAAACATAGTCTACAACATCAATGTATTGCATCAAGAGTTCCTTCTCCGCCTCTATATGCTTTGATAATCTCTGCGCAGCCACTATTGAAAGCCATCTTTGTACATACTGTTTTGCCGTATCCGACTTTTCACAGTATATATCCATGTACATATCTGCAAGTTCCTTATCTGTAAGAGCAAATAAGAGATAGGTATTTGCCGCATCTCCGGCAGCATTACCCTGAGTGGCATGAGACCAGTCAATTATTGAAACTTCACCGTTTTCTCCAACAAGCACATTACTTGGGTTGAAATCGCCATGGCATATTTTTGTATGCTTTTTCATGCCGTCAAGTCTTGTTAAAAGCTCATATCTGATGGTTGCATTAAGATCCTTTAACTCATTTATCTGTCTGCTGAACTTAAGATTCATTCTGTTAAGCAGCGGTGATGATTTTGAATGAATATCAAGCTGTATATCCACAAACATCTCCATATACTTTCTTGTATTTTCCTTGTCGGACTCCATAATCTCTTTTAATGTCTTACCGTTTTTCTTAAGCATTACTATTGCCCATCCGCCGTCCATTTCCTCTACGGCGAGCACCTTCGGAACATTAAGCCCTGTTTCTTCTATTCTTGCCTGATTCAGCGCCTCATTAAATACATCAGATTTCAGATGTTCACCACTGAATGCTTTAATAATGCAATCATCGGTTTCATATACTTTCTTATGCGGTCTCTCTAAAATAAGCTTTTTATTTGTCAAATCCATACTTTCTACAGATGTGTAATACATCCGTCTCCTTTCTAAAATTAAGTCTAATACAATACGCTCAAATTTATATTATCTACCGTAATAAGCGTCCATATACAGCTCTTTGATCTCACTTATAAGCGGATATCTCGGATTTGCCGGAGTACATTGATCATTAAATGCCTGCTCGCTCATCTCATCCAATGTGTCTAAGAAGTATTTTTCCTCTACACCATAAAGTGCTATAGTCTCTTTTACTCCGATGAACTTCTTTAATTCCTCTATTTTCTTTATGAAATTTTCAAATATCTCATCATCATTTTTTCCTGTTACACCACAGTATTTAGCAGCCTCTACATATCTGGCTTTTGCCTTAGGATACTCATACTGTGGGAATGTTCCCATCTTTGTAGGTACATCTACAGCATTATATCTCATTACTCTTGTAAGTATAATCGCATTTGCAAGACCATGTGCTATATGATGGAATGCACCAAGCTTATGTGCCATTGAGTGATTTACGCCAAGGAAGGCATTTGCAAAAGCCATACCTGCAAGGCATGAAGCATCCGCCATCTTCTCTCTTGCAATAGGATCCGCACTTCCGTTCTCATATGCTGAAGGAAGGTAATCAAACACAAGTTTCATTGCTCTTAGCGCAAGTCCGTCCGTATAATCTGTAGCCATTATGGATACATATGCTTCAAGAGCATGTGTAAGTACGTCAATTCCTGATGCGGCTGTAAGCCCCTTAGGCTGATCCATCATATTGTCGACATCCACTATTGCCATATTCGGAAGAATCTCATAGTCTGCTATAGGCCACTTTATTCCTGTATCCTTATCTGTAATGATAGCAAAAGGAGTAACCTCACTACCTGTACCTGATGATGTAGGTACCGCAACAAAGTATGCCTTCTCACCCATCTTAGGGAATTTATATACTCTCTTTCTGATATCCATAAAGTCCATTGCCATATCTTCAAAGTTAACTTCAGGATGCTCATACATAACCCACATTATCTTTGCGGCATCCATAGCCGAACCGCCGCCGAGTGCTATAATTACATCAGGCTCAAATGAAGCCATTGCCTTTACACCCTCTCTTGCACACTGAAGTGTAGGATCCGGTGTTACATCATAAAAGCAAGTATGTCTTATACCCATCTCATCAAGCTTCTTTGTAATAACATCTGTATATCCGTTCTTATAAAGGAATGTATCTGTTACTATAAACGCTCTCTTCTTATGCATTACATTTCCAAGCTCATCAAGCGCTACAGGCAGACAACCTCTCTTGAAGTATACCTTTTCAGGAGTTCTTAGCCACAACATGTTTTCTCTCCTTTGTGCTACAGTTTTTATATTAATAAGATGCTTCACGCCTACATTCTCTGAAACAGAGTTTCCGCCCCATGAACCGCAACCTAAAGTAAGTGAAGGTGCAAGCTTGAAGTTGTACAAATCACCTATACCGCCATGAGCAGCCGGAGTATTTACAAGTATTCTGCAAGTTTTCATTGCACTTTCATGTATAGTAAGTTTTTCCTTTTCATTTACATCTATATAAATAGCTGATGTATGTCCATAGCCACCGTCTGCAACAAGTCTTTCAGCCTTTGCTATAGCCTCATCAAATGTCTTTGCCTTGTACATTGCAAGTACAGGTGAAAGTTTTTCATGAGCAAATTCTTCGCTTATGTCAACAGACTCTACTTCACCGATAAGTATCTTTGTACTTTCCGGTACGCTTACACCTGCCATCTCCGCAATCTTAAATGCAGACTGTCCAACGATTTTTGCATTTAAAGAACCGCCTACAATAATTGTTTTTCTTACCTTATTAAGCTCGTCCTTCTTCAGAAAATAACATCCTCTGAATGCAAACTCTTTTTTTACTTCATTATATATACTCTCCATTACAGTTACAGACTGCTCTGAAGCACAAATCATTCCGTTATCAAAAGTCTTTGAGTGGATTATTGAGTTTACCGCCATCTTGATATCGGCTGTTTCATCAATAATTACCGGTGTATTTCCGGCACCTACACCTATTGCAGGCTTTCCCGATGAATACGCCGATTTAACCATTCCCGGACCACCTGTTGCAAGTATTATATCAGCCTCATGCATTACCTCATTGGTAAGTTCAAGTGAAGGTACATCTATCCAGCCTATTATTCCCTTTGGTGCACCTGCTTCCACCGCCTTTTCCAAAAGCATTTTTGCAGTATAGTTTGTACAATCCTTTGCTCTTGGGTGTGGGCTTATTATAATGGCATTTCTGGTTTTAAGTGCCAGAAGTATTTTAAATATAGCTGTAGATGTCGGATTGGTTGTTGGGATAACCGCAGCTATAACACCTATAGGCTCTGCAATTTTCTTTATTCCGAATATCTTATCCTCTTCAATCACTCCGCAAGTCTTAGTATCCTTATAAGCATTATAAATATACTCAGCCGCATAATGGTTCTTTATTACCTTATCCTCTAAAACTCCCATTCCGGTCTCTTCCACCGCCATCTTTGCAAGTGAGAATCTTGCTTTATTGGCTGCCATAGATACCTCATAGAATATTTTGTCTACCTGTTCCTGAGAGTAAGTTGCAAACTCTCTTTGAGCATCTCTCAGTTCTTTCATTCTGATGCTTAAGTTATCGATATTATCTACAATAAAATTCTTATCTGCCATATTTCCTCCGACATAATAAAATAAATATTTCGTTATTTTTTTAACATACTCGTATAATACAACATTGTTATTTTTTTGTCAATACTTTATTGTAAATTATTATTTTTTATTTATTGAGTTTCTAAAGAAATAATATTATGATTTCTTTAGAAAGGAGGTTTTATGCCGATAATTAAATCAAGCACAGACTTACGTAACAACTACAATGATATATCCACATTTTGTCATAACACAAATGAGCCTATATTTATTACCAAAAACGGTCGAGGTGACTTAGCCGTTATGAGCATTGACTTATATAATAAATTAACAAGTAAATATGAACTATACAAGCTTTTGGAACAAAGCGAAGATGACTTTTCAAAAGACTATACATTAAGTTTTGAGGAGTCCATGAAACGTCTTCGAGAGGGATTAAATAATGGAACAGTATAGACTTATTGTTTCAGAAAATTATCAACGTGATATAAAAAATATATTAGAAATAAAATGGTTGAAATACAATATGATGATTATTGAAAACCGTTAATGTCTTCTCATACTAAACTCAGTACACAATATATTCTTTTTATATCTACTCTTGCTAAAAAGAGCACTACACATTTGATATACAATCTTTATCTAACTTTATGCACAAAATATTATGTACCACAAATAAAAGTGGGCTAAAACAGCCCACAACAAAATCTAAAAACCTATAGCTTTTATTTATTTACAACAAGACTAAAGCACCTATTTATTAATTTCCCCCATGGTTCTTTTTTAAAATCCACCCCGTCCTCTTCTCTGTTTCCTAAATATACAACTACCCATTTTTCAGGTAATCTATAAGCATTAACACATCTATCTGAACGTGTGAAATCAAAAACTGTATGCCAAACCTCATCTGTACATGATGTAATATTATTTAACAATAGTATTCCCGACTCTCCATCTCTATCAATTTGTGGCAACAAATCACTATGTGAATATTTCAACTTTCTTTCGCCATCATCAAGCTTCTCTATTTTTAGTAGCATATTCATATCTGAATTATCAATTTGGTCAAGCTTTATCTCTTTAAATCCAATTCCCATATCTGTCGCCAAATCTTTTATTGCTTCTGCTTTTCCAATTCCAGGCTCTCCTAAAAACAATAAAGCAGAACCTTCATGACCTTCTTCAACGGACTCCTTTATTAAGGATATCATTCCTTCAATATTCACTGTACCCCAATTTTCCATATAATAGTTCTCCTTATAATATATTTATATTAAATACGCACAATATATATTAAATATTATGTATAAAATATTATAGTAATCATCATATATTACTACTATAGAATTCATACAATGCCAATATAACAAAAGTCTATAACCATAGAATACTATTTTTAAATCTTCAACCTTAATTATAAAATATATGTAACATTATTTTACTATATCAATAAAAATAGCATAGTCTGATTGTACTATGCTATTCATAATTTGTAAACACAAATCTTTATATAGGAAAATACATATTTTGTTTTTATCTCTGCACTCTACCCGGGTCTTTGACAGTTTGTTTACCTAAATAGGCATAAAAAAAGTCCTGTAACCCGCATATAGCCTACACTTCTCGCTTGAAATTTTTGTCAAAATGTTCGTTTTAATATATAGTATTTTCTAGTATTTTATGCTATAATAAGGTGTGGAGGTTATCTATGAAAGTTACTACATCAAAATCAAAAAATGCAGAGTCCTTCTATATTTCCAAAAGCTTTATAAATGACAAAGGGGTTAGCACCTCTGTAAATGTACGCAAACTTGGTACTCTCGCTGATTTATTAAAAGAGCATGGACCCACTAGAGATGACGTCATGAAATGGGCTCGTGCCGAGGCAAAACTTGAAACACAGAAGTACAAAGAAGATAAAATAGTAAATTTTTCTTTTAACTCAAGCAAACGACTACAGCCACAGCAACAAGTCTTCTATCGTGGAGGTTACCTGTTTTTGCAGTACTTTTATTATAAACTTGGCTTACATAAAGTTTGTAGAAAGATAAGGGATAAGTATAACTTCAAGTTTGATATCAACTCGATATTATCCGATTTGATTTACTCCAGAATACTCGAACCTTCCAGTAAACGCTCAAGTTACTCTTGTTCTATGGATTTTTTAGAGCCACCATCTTACCAATTACATGATGTATATCGCTCTTTAAATGTACTCGGTAAAGAATGTGACCTTATACAATCTGAAACTTATAGAAATAGTCATTTAGTCGGAAAACGCAATGATAAGCTTCTTTTTTATGATTGTACTAACTATTATTTTGAGATTGAGGATGAAGATGGCATTAAGAGATATGGCAAAAGCAAGGAACACAGACCAAACCCTATAATACAAATGGGTATGTTTATGGATGGTGACGGCATTCCACTTGCTTTTTCTCTATTTCCGGGAAATGCAAATGAACAAACCTCTATTAAACCACTTGAAGAAAAAATTTTAAAAGAGTTTGATTGTCAAAAGTTTATTTACTGTAGTGATGCCGGACTTGGTTCGGAAAAAATAAGAAAGTACAATCATATGGGTGAAAGAGCTTTTGTAGTTACTCAATCAATAAAAAAGCTTAATGCACAGGATAGGGAATGGGCTTTAGATACTAAAGGATTTAAACGTTTATCTGATGATAAAGTGGTAGATCTGGCTGAAATCTCAAAGGATGATGAGACTATATATTACAAAGATGCTCCCTATACACCGAAAGATTTATCTCAAAGACTTATAATCACATACTCACCAAAATATGCCAAATACCAAAAAGCTATTAGAGAGAAACAAGTTGAAAGAGCTAAGTTAATGCTTGAAAAAGGCAGTATCAAAAAAGAAAGAAGAAATCCTAATGATCCAGCCAGATTTCTTGGTAGTATTTCGGTAACTGATGATGGTGAAAAAGCAAATGTACATAACTTTCTTAATACAGAAAAAATAGATGAGGAGGCAAAGTATGATGGTATGTATGCCATCTCAACAGACCTACTTGACGATAATGTAAGTGAAATACTAAGTATAAGTGAAAAGCGTTGGCAAATAGAAGAATGCTTTAGAATTATGAAAACTGAGTTTGAAGCACGGCCGATATTTTTACAAAGAACTGATAGAATTACTTCTCACTTCTTAACCTGCTTTTTAGCCTTGATTATTTACAGATATCTTGAAAAATTTTTAGAACACAAGTATACATGCGAAGAGATTCTAAAGACCTTAAAAGATTTTAATTTTGCATATATAAAAGAGCAAGGTTTCATACCTCTATATAAACGAACAGAGCTCACAGATAAACTACATGAGATTTGTCATTTTAATACAGATTTTGAATTTATAACAAAAAGTCAAATGAGGACAATACAAAAACAAAGTAAAGGAAAATAAAATACTATTTTTTCAGTTTCAAAACGAAATAAAAATACCCTGAAAGCCGGTAAAACACTGGGTTTCAAGGGCACTTTAACTTTTAAAACTGTCAAAGACAGGATTGTACTATGCTATTCATAATTTGTAAACACAAATCTTTATATAGGAAAATACATATTTTGTTTTTATCTCTGCACTCTACCCGATCCATCTCCACCTGCAAGGCTCTCAACATCTTCTCTTGTTACAAGGTTGAAATCTCCCGGTATTGTGTGCTTAAGTGCTGATGCGGCTACCGCAAACTCAAGTGCGGACTTAAAGTCTTTCTTATCGCAAAGGCCACAGATAACACCTGCTGCAAATGAATCACCACCACCGACTCTGTCTATGATTGGAGTTACATGGTATTTCTTTGAGTGATAGAACTCTCTTGTGCTTCCGTCCATGATGCATGCTGACCAGTCATTGTTTGAAGCTGAGAAGCTCTCACGAAGTGAGCTGATAACATACTTAAACTTAAACTGATCGCACATCTGATTGAATATATCCACATATCCGTTAAGCTCAAGCTCTCCTGCCGTAACATCTGTATTGCCCGGCTTAAATCCGAGAACCTTCTCGGCATCCTCTTCATTACCAATACATACATCTACATACTGCATAAGATTTGTCATTATTTTCTTTGCCTTTTCTGATGACCAAAGTTTTTTTCTGAAGTTAAGGTCTACAGATACTGTTACTCCCGCTTTCTTGGCGGCCTTAAGAGCAGCCTCTGTAAGCTCTGCGGCAGAGTCTGAAACCGCAGGTGTAATACCGGTAAAATGGAACCAATCTGCATCTTTGAAGATCTCATCAAAGTCAAATTCATCAACCTTAGCTGTGGAAATGGAAGAATGAGCTCTGTCATATACTACATTTGAAGCTCTCATAGCTGAACCGGTCTCAAGGAAGTAGATACCTACTCTCTCTCCGCTTCTTGAGATATGTTTTGTTCCTACATTGTACTTGCGAAGAGTTGCAATAGCCGCATCACCTATAGGATTCTTTGGTAATGCACTTACAAAATCCGCTTCATGTCCATAGTTTGCAAGAGAAACGGCAACATTTGCCTCACCGCCGCCATAATTTATATCAAACTCATCAGCCTGTATAAACTTCTCATTGTTTGGAGTTGATAATCTGAGCATTATCTCTCCCATTGTAACTATCTTTGCCATATTTTCTCCATTCAAAATAAAATATTACTTTCTTGCCGCCGCTACCGCCTCAACAAATTCCTTTGCTTTTGCTGTTATAGCTGCGAAATCACCTGTAGCCGCACCCTTTGTAAGAGACGAACCTGTACCTACGGCACATGCTCCGGCCTTTAACCACTTATCTACATTGTCAACGTCCACACCACCGCTCGGCATGAAATCTCCCTGTGGAAGAGGTCCCTTAAATGAGCTGATTGCACCCGGTCCTACTACATTTCCCGGGAATACTTTTATGATATCGCATCCTGATTCAAGCGCTGTGATAGCCTCTGTAGGTGACATAACACCCGGAAGCATAGGAACTCTGTATCTGTTGCAAAGCTTGATTGTATCTACATTGAGTCCCGGACTTACAACATAGTTTGCACCTGCCAAAATTACCGCTCTTGCTGTCTCAGGATCAAGTACTGTACCTGCACCGATAACTACCTTTTCATTATTTCTGTACTTCTCTGACATAAACTGTATAAACTCTACAGGGTTTCCATCATCCATAGTCATAGTGATCTCAATAAAATTGATTCCTCCTGCAACAATAGCATCTATGACCTTCTCGCCCTGCTCTTTGTTCTTTGCACGAACAACGGCAACCAGACAATCTTCTTTCATTCTTGTAAGAACCTGTTCTTTTCTCATTTGAACCTCCATAAACAATATATAAATATTCGTATATACGAATAATAATTCATATTTGCGATATCTTGATTGTAATTAACTTTTTTATCATTGTCAAGGCATAAAACCTAAAGATTTTGATATTTCAAGTCCCCTTTTTTTTAATATCTCTCCAAGCGCAATATAATCCTCATCTTTTCTGTAAAGACTTGAAGCCGAGACAGCTCCTATGCACTCCCTCTTTTCATCAAATATAGGTACTCCGACACATTCCATATGCTCCTCAAGTTCTCTCTCATCCAGTGCAAATCCTCTTTTTTTTGAGAGCTTGATATTTTCTACAAGAGCATCCGCATCTGTAAGTGTAAATCTTGTTACAGGCTTGAAATCTATTTCCCCGGCTATACTTCTTATCTTGTCTTCACTCATAGTACTGAGTATGGCTTTTCCGAGAGAAGTATTGTATACCGGATTCTTAGTACCTATAGTCGCTGTGGTTATTATAGGGTTTTCCGGCTCACATTTTGATATGTATACTATTTTATTACCTTCCAGCACACCGAAAAAGCAGGTCTTTTGCAGTTCCTTTGAAAGCCCCTTCAGTGCAGGCGCTATGATTTCAGAAATATTTCTGTTATTGGTATAGCTCATACCGATTCTGTAAGCATTTATGCCTATCTTATAGCTTCTTTTAATACCGGTGTTTACTTCAAGCATTCCCATATGAACCAATGTAACCAGTATGTCATAACAACTGGTTCTTGGAATGGACAGCTTCTCACAAATCTCATCCATTTCAAGACCTTCTCCGGATTTAGCTATAAGTTGCATTATTTGTATACTTCTTTCAGTGGTTCGATTTATTTTCATAAATAAAATCCTTTCGGTTGTCATAGACGGAAACCCACTACCCTTGGGTGGTGGGAGGAGTCTTGTAATTTTTTAACCATTACCCTTGGCTTTCGATGTACTTTTGAATTGTAGATGACGATACTTCCCCAATACTACAAGCAAAATAACCATCAGACCAAAAGATGTGTTTCTTCAAATACTGTTTGGAAAGAAAACTGTTATATTTAACCCATAAACAATGAGTTGTTTCTTGCTTGATGGTTTTTACGATATCACAGATCTTATCGGTAGTGTCATAACTGACCGGAAAATGTATATGGTCTTTGTCAGTTTCCATAACAATTATTTCCCGATTATGAGATTTACAAATATCGAATATCTTTTGTTTTACATCGTCAGCAATGTTGCTTCCCGGTAGCTGTTTACGATATTTTGTCACTAATAGGATATGGGATTATTCTCTTACGAATCATTGCTTTTCCGTAAATACTTTAGATGGACGTGTAAAACTGCCATATTTTGATAAGGGTATGTCTAAATATTTTTACCATAGTATTTATAGTTTTGGTACAGCCAAACTTGTAAATAAGCACGGCAAGTATTTTTTACACATACCTGCAACTTATGAAGTGGAAGAATGTGAAGATGCTGAAATCTGCAACGTTGTTGGTATTGACAGAGGTATTAACTTTGTCATTGCAACCTACGACAGTAAACATAAATCAGGCTTTTTTAGTGGTAAAACCATTAAACAGAAACGTGCTCATTATTCTAAACTTCGCAAAGAATTACAGATGCGTAGGACTCCATCTGCCAGACGTAGAATAAAAGCGATTGGTTCACGAGAAAACCGTTGGATGCAGGATGTCAATCATCAGGTATCGAAGGCACTCGTGGCGTCTAATCCAAAGTATACTCTCTTCGTCTTAGAAGATTTAAGTGGAGTTCGTCCTGTTACTGAACGTGTACGAACAAAAGACCGTTATGTGTCTGTATCATGGTCGTTCTATGATTTAGAGCAAAAGCTAATTTACAAAACAAAACATAACCGGTCTCTCGTATTAAAAGTAGACCCTCGTTATACGAGTCAATGCTGCCCTGTTTGCGGACATATTGAAAAAGCCAATCGTAACAAGAAAATACATTTGTTTGCTTGTAAAAACTGTGGATATAAATCAAACGATGACCGCATTGGAGCTATGAATCTATACCGTATGGGAATCAACTATCTAACCGATAGCCAAGTACCTAGTATAGTTACAGCAGAGTAAATCTTTGTTGTAAAGGGTGTTGTCAACCACCCTACGATGTAACGCCACTTTAGATAGCAATATCTATTGGGGCCTAAAGGTCGGAGACGTAAGCCGTTACTACGACTGGGCAGTTACAAGCCCATTACCTTTAGGTGATGGGTAGTTGACTAAAGAGTTACTCCCTGTTTAAATATTGCAAAATCATGGAATCCCGCAATTTCAGACTTTACTTTCTTTCCGCTTGCCACATCCAGCACAAGTTTAAAAAGCTCGTTTGCAAGCTCTTCCTTTGTTTTATCCTCAACCATTCTTCCGGCATTAAAATCTATCCAATTCCCCTTGCTTTTTGCAAGTCTTGAGTTGGTAGCTATCTTTAATGTCGGAACCGGCGAGGCAAAAGGTGTTCCCCTTCCTGTGGTAAAGAGCACTATATGAGCTCCGCTCATTGCAAGTGCCGTAGCGGCTACCAGGTCGTTTCCCGGTGATGAAAGCAGATTAAGTCCTTTTGTTTTTACAGTATCTCCATAATCAAGTACATCTACCACTTTAGCACTTCCCGACTTCTGTGTACAGCCCAAAGACTTATCTTCCAGTGTGGATATACCGCCTGCCTTATTTCCCGGTGACGGATTCTCATAAATTGTCTGATTATGATTTTTAAAATACATTTTGAAATCATTGATAAGGGCTACCGTCTTTTCAAAAGTTTCCTTATCCTTACATCTTTCCATCAAAAGAGTTTCCGCTCCAAACATCTCGGGTACTTCAGTAAGTATTGTACTTCCTCCCTTTGAAATAAGGATATCTGAGAACTCTCCAACTATAGGATTTGCCGTTATTCCCGAAAGCCCGTCAGAGCCTCCGCATTTCATCCCGATTACAAGTTCGCTTGCATCTATTTTTTCTCTCTTTTCATCGACTATATTGTTTATAAGTTCTTCTATAAGAGAAAGTCCTGTTTCTATCTCATCCTCAACTTCCTGAGATACCAAAAATTTCACTCTGCTTTCATCTATATCACCAAGGTAGTCTTTAAGTAACGGAATATTTGAATTTTCACAACCAAGCCCCAGTACAAGTACACCTCCCGCATTGGGATGATTTATCATATCCGCAAGTATATTTCTGGTGTTTTCCTGATCATCACCCATCTGTGAGCAGCCATATGGATGTACAAAAGCTATTACATCTTCCACACTTCCCTTTATAAGAGACTTTGCTCTTCTCTCAATTGCCTGTGCCACATTGTTGACACAGCCTACAGTAGGAATAATCCATATTTCATTTCTTACTCCCACCTTTCCGTTTTTTCTCTTAAATCCAAGGAAGGTCTCATGGGCGGTTTCTTCTATTTCTTTAACCTTTGGAATATATTTATATTCAAGCAAATCACCAAGCGCTGTTTTTATATTATGAGTATGTATCCAGTCGCCTTTTCTTATATCCTCTTTTGCAATCCCTATCCTGTTTCCGTACTTTATAACATCCTCACCGGCTTTGATATCCTTAAGTGCCACCTTATGTCCGGCAGGGATTTCACTGTTTGTCTCTATACTGTCGCTTCCGATTGTAATTTTTTCTCCCTTTGGCAATGCATTCAATGCCACACATACATTATCTAAATCATTGATTTTGATATAATCCATTCCCTTTATCTCCTTGCCAAATACTCATATTGAGTTTATAATAAATGTAAGCGTTTACAATCGCATTATACATGGGATTTTTATCCGTTGTCAAGATAGATATGCTTTGTAAACATGAGATTTACATTTAACTTTTATACAGTGTATTTATATGCTGTATAATCCGGATACTAAAATGGTGAATTATGAATATATATGATATTGCAAACAGGGCAAATGTATCCATAGCTACAGTATCAAGAGTTATCAACGACAGCCCGAAGGTAAGCGAAAAGACCAGAAAAAAAGTTCATGATATTATGGAGGAGCTTGGCTATACTCCGAATGTATTTGCCAGAGGACTTGGGCTAAATACTATGAAAACTATAGGTATACTATGTTCGGATCCTTCCGATATCTATGTAGCAAGAGCTCTGTCCTATTTCGAGAAAATGCTCAGAGAAAATGGCTATGACTCGCTTTTATGCTGCAGCGGATATGATACAAAGAATCTCAAAAAATATTTAAATATACTTGTTTCAAAAAGTGTGGATGCCGTTATTATGATCGGTTCAAAATATATATCCGCTAAAGACAATAAAAATCTGATAAAAAATACAGCAAAATCTTTGCCTATATTTTTAATAAACGGATTTTTAGAGGGTGAGAATATATATTGTTCGTATTATGACGATTTTAATGCTACAAAAAAAAGTGTAAATATGCTATATAATACCGGCAACAGAAAGCTGCTCTTTCTTTACAACTCCACGTCACAATCCGCCAAAAGAAAGCTGGACGGGTTTATATCCGGATGTAAAGAGCTGAAAATCAAAAGTGAAAACTATGCGACTCTTTTATGTGAGGAAAATGAAATAGAAAGCATTAATCTCTCGCTTAAAAAGTTTACCAAAGAATTTTTTTTCCCGGACGGCATAATTGCCTCAGATGATTTTCTTGCGATGACAGCATTAAAATTTGCAAAACAAAATAAAATTTCGGTTCCTGATGAGCTTTCAATAATAGGATATGATAATTCGATCTTTTCAAAAATGTCATATCCCGAGCTTACCACTGTTGACTCAAGGCTTTTTGATTTGTGCAGTCGCAGTGTGAAGACTCTTTTGGAGGTATTTGACGGGCATTCTCCTGAAAATATCTACATACTTGAGCCGTCTATTATAGAAAGAGATACTTTTAAATCTAAGAATTGATACTCTCAAACTTAATATGTATATGACTACTGAAAATGTAGTTATTTATAAATTTTACTTTATACAGCCGTTTGGCTAAGGAGGTTAACATGAAAAATTTTATGGATCAGGATTTCTTACTTGATACACCAACAGCAAAGCATCTTTATCATGACTATGCTGAGAAGATGCCTATAGTTGACTATCACTGTCATATAAATCCACAGGAGATTTATGAAGATAAAAAATTTGATAATATCACTCAGGTATGGCTTGGAGGCGACCATTACAAATGGCGTCAGATCAGATCAAACGGTGTGGATGAAAAACTTATAACAGGCAGTGAATCATCGGACAGAGAAAAGTTTGATGCATGGGCCGCTACATTACCTAAGCTTATAGGTAATCCGCTTTATAATTGGTCACATCTTGAGCTTCAAAAGTATTTCGGCTTTGAAGGTCATCTAAACCCTGAAAGTGCGGATGAGGTTTGGAATCTCACAAAAGAAAAACTTGCTACAGATGAATTAAGTGTAAGAAATATTATCAGAAATTCAAATGTTAAAGTTATATGTACTACAGACGATCCTATAGATTCTCTTGAATGGCATATCAAACTTAAAGAAATCAAAGACCTTGGATTTAAAGTACTTCCGGCATGGAGACCTGATAAGGCTACAAATATTGAAAAGCCCGATTTTGCGGAATATATTGCAAAGCTCTCCGAGGTAAGCGGTGTATCTGTAAAAGACTTTGCATCTCTTAAGGAAGCATTGAAGAACAGATTGGAGTTTTTCCACGGCAACGGTTGCTCTGTATCAGATCATGGTGTTGACTTTGTATATTATGCTCCTGCAAGTGAGAATGAAGTTGATGCCATTTTAAAGAAAAAACTTGCAGGCGAGGATGTAAGCCTTACAGAGCAGTACAAGTTTAAAACCGCTCTCTTACTTGCACTCGGAAAAGAATATCACAGATTAAACTGGGTAATGCAGCTTCACTTCGGTTGCAAGAGAAACAATAATACAGCAATGTTTAATAAGCTCGGTCCCGATACAGGATTTGATGCTATAAGCGGATATGCTCCTGCAGATCAGCTTGCAGATTTTTTAAATGCTTTAAATATAACAGGTGAGCTTCCAAAAACAATACTCTATTCACTAAATCCTAATGATGATGCAGCCATCGGTACAATCATCGGATGCTTCCAGAATTCAAGCATTGCCGGAAAAGTTCAGCAGGGTTCTGCATGGTGGTTCAATGATCACTATGAGGGTATGAGAGCTCAGATGAAGTCTTTGGCCGCTCTCGGTTGCTTAGGAAACTTTAACGGTATGCTCACAGACTCACGTTCATTCCTTTCATATACAAGACATGAGTACTTCAGAAGAATACTTTGCCAGCTTATAGGAGAATGGGTTGAAAGCGGACAATATCCAAATGATGAAAAGGCATTAAAAGAGCTTGTTGAAAATATCTCCTACAATAATGCGGTAAAATATTTCGGATTTTAACTGTTAAGGATATAAAAAATTTTTATTTATTATAGCTTTTCCTTTTAAAATTTGAGTAATAAAAAAATAGTAAAATCTCTGATATATCCCGAACTTTTTGGTACATATCAGAGATTTACTTTTTCATTATATTGTATTGCTCTTATAATGTTTAAACTAGCTGCGGTTATTTATGTATTCTTTCCTTAATCTATCACCTATACCGCTGCTTTGAACCTGATGAATAAGTTTTGCATGTGGAAAAGGTATGGCTCTAATCTCTTTATCATACTCTATAATTTCTCCCTTTTCATTAAATAGCGGACGCCCGTCTATTTTGCCTGACCTTACAAATTCCAGCCAATCTTTTTGTATTAAAACAGTTGCTCTTTTGTTTTCATTAGTTATATATATATTCATTTTATCTATAGTTCCAAAGAAAAAAGCCAGTTCCGCACCACGGTATGAGCCACGAAGTCCGTTATATAAATTAGGTATATAGTTCATCCTGTATCCGTATACAGGCGATTTCTTTCCAATCGTTTCCATAAGAAATAATGCACTCGAATGAAATACAAGAAGTTCCATAATTTGAATCTGTAAATCTACAATGCCCTCCGCTTCCACTTTAAGTTCAGTTTCAAGATTTTTAGCAAACTCTCCATATCTTTTCATCAGATTTTCCTTTAAATCTTTCTTTTTCTTCGTTATCCCAAGAGCTTTATAGTACATCGGTAATTCTATCATAGAAAACTCATCTTTATTTGAGCCTATCAATACAGGCATACAAGGAAACTCGCCTTGTTCAAGCAATTTCATTGGATGTTCTGTAAAAAACTTTCCGTCAACAATGTCATTTTGCCCACCTTTCAGCTTTATCATTTCCTTAATTGAAAGTTTTTTCAAATCTTCAAGTCCGCTCAAATGATTTTTTGACAGCATATTTTTGTACGCATTTTTTGCATAATCAAGTTCTGACAGTATAGGAACATTACCGGCACACAAAATCAATTTATGAAATAATTTATTACTTACAGGATTCAGGTAATGGTAAAGAGCTGCAACAGCACCGCCACAATGTCCCATAAGTGTAATATTGGTATTATCTCCGCCAAATGAACCTATATTATCATAAATCCAACTTAAGGCTGTTTGCTGGTCAAGATATGCAAGAGAAGCCCTTGTTTCTTTACTGTCAAAAACAGGCATATATCCGAAATTCCCTACCCTATAGGTAATTGTAACTGCCACAACCTCTTTTTCACCGATATGTTCCATTGTGTATATGGGAACGGTTCCTGAACCTTCTCCTCCACCATGTAAAAAAACAATCACCGGTTTCTTGTTGTCAAAATCATCAGTTGCCCATATATTCACTACAAATGCACTTTCACTCTGAACATCTTTTATCGGTTGAAACTCAGGTCGTAACATATGATGTTTCATAAAAACATTTAAAAACAGAGGGTATTTTCTCTGTGGAAAGCATAATGTTTCTTCTCTGTTAACAACTTTTTCCGATGAATATTCATCTTTACCGATAATTTTTGCGTACTCCAATCTTTCCCCTCGTGCATAAGGTACGCTTGGTATAGCATATACCGCTCTACTATCTTCAGTCTTCCCCACTACCCTTGCATATACTTTCCCAATATCTGTCTGTAATATCTCCATTTATATCTCTACAATCCTCTTAGAGCCCTCCTCTATGATAACAGCCTGTGAATTATTGATAGGGCATATATCCAAGTTGTTAAATTGTTCTAAAATTTTTTCAGTTATTTTCTTAAAAGGAGCTGTAAGATAATGCGGTAAAACATAGAAATTTATTAAACTCAATCCTCCATCATCTGTAAGTGAATAATCACTCGGCTTTTCATCCATCATTTCAATATATTTTATATCCGGAGCACATACTATAGCTCCGGCAGATTCTCCAATAAATAATTTACCCTTATTCAACTCTTCTTTCAGCAGTTTATCCACTCCATTTTTCCTAAGCTGCTCTAAAAGGAAAAATGAATTTCCTCCTGTAAAATAAATTATATCAGCATCATTAAATTCCGCTTCTAAACTTGCATAATCCTCTTTTGAAATATCCATCTCTGTAAGTACCGCTCCAAGCTTTTTAAAAATCTTTCTTGCCGAACCTACATACCCCTTATATTCCTCATAAATAGAAGCTGTAGGTATAAATAATACCTTTTTCATCTCTATTTCTTCTTTTATCAAACTTCCAACGCTTGAAAAATGCGAACACAAAAATAATTTCATAGATTTACCTCATATTTTATTAATTTTCACTCAGATAAAGAGTATTTCACAAGGGCAAAACTCTTGTAAATTCTAATATTACCCTACTGACCATCTGCCTTATCTGTACTCTTTGATACAAAAAAAGTCTGACCACAGTCAGACTTTAAAAATAGCGACGGGGAGATTCGAACTCTCGACACTACGGGTATGAACCGTATGCTCTAGCCAACTGAGCTACATCGCCATATATGTTCATGCTTTGCATGAAAAATGGGACCTACAGGGCTCGAACCTGTGACCCTCTGCTTGTAAGGCAGATGCTCTCCCAGCTGAGCTAAGATCCCGTTGCGTTCAACGCTATGTAAGTATATAAAATAATGTCTTTATTGTCAAGTATTATTTAAAACTTTTCAAAGAAAATTTATAAGCCATGTTACAGTTCAGGTCATTTCTATACAGAACAATTTTTAAAGAATAATGCGACCTCAGTACTTTGGTTATTTAATCCCAAATATCAAAAAAGACCGAATCATACGAATACCGGTCTTCCTTAAAACTCTATAATTTCCAGTTTGCAGCCCTTTCTCTTGCCTTTATAAATGCAGAATAAATTCCCTCCTGATTTATCAAATCATCATGCTTACCCTCTTGAACCAGTCTACCGTCATCAATCACCAAAATCTGATCTGCTTTTCTTACGGTGGAAAGTCTATGTGCTATTGAAATCACCGTATGCCCTTTGGATAATTCCTCAATAGCCGCCAAAATCTCATATTCATTTTCAGGATCAACGGAGCTTGTGGCTTCATCTAAAAGAATAACAGGTGCATTTTTAAGTAATGCTCTGGCAATGGAAATTCTTTGTTTTTCTCCGCCTGAGAGAGAACTGCCTCCTTCACCTACCATTGTATTGTACCCTTTTGGAAGTTCCATAATAAAATCATGGCAATGAGCTCTTTTGGCGGCTTCCACTACTTCTTCATGACTTGCATGCGCTTTTGCAAATCGGATATTATTTTCTATAGTATCATGGAAAAGATATACCTGCTGGAAAACAAGTGAAAGATTTTTAAGTAAAGTTTCAACTTTGTAATCCCGTATATCCTTATTTCCCAGTTTTATTTTACCGCTTTCAACATCATAAAAACGAGATATCAAATTAATAATTGTAGTTTTTCCGGAGCCTGACGGCCCTACGATAGCTGTCTTTGAACCTTGCGCAATGGTAAATGAAAGATCCTTTAATACAGGATTTCTCTTATCATAACTAAAGCTTACTTTATCAAAGACAATATCTTGGTTTTCCACAACTTCCAAATTTCCGTCACTTATCTCAGGGATATCTAAGACATCATCTAAATACTTCATATTTGCAGGATTTTTAACCATCAAAATGGACGCATTTTCAAGTTGTTTTAATCCTCCAAAAATCATAAAACCGGCTGCTGAAACAGTGAGTGCCTGTGGTAATAAAATCTCACCCTTAGTATAAAGATAACAGGAAAACAGTGTAACAAGCAAACTTGAAAGATTGATAACCGTAGAAAAAATTCTGCTATAAATAACAAAAACAATCTCAAAATGCACTTGAGCAAGTCTGAGCTCCTCCGAAGAATTTTTTAATTTAGAATGAATTTCTTCCACAACTCCCTTATCTGCAAGAGGGAAGCTTCTAAGTACTGAAACTCCGCTGATACTGTCAATAAGGGCATCTCCCAATTTGGTAATAGCGGCGTGTTCACGCGCAATCTCTTTTTTTGCCTGATTTACCATCAGAAATACAAAAAGCCAAATAATAATCAAGCAAACTACTGTTAAGATTCCGATTTTAGTATTTACTCCAAACATTCCCATCAAAAGGAAAAATGATATTGAAATACCCGAAAAAGTAAAGTCTATGCTCATTGTAGAGTAATTTTCAAGGCTCTTCATAACATTGGTAAATGCCGACATAATTCTTGACAGGCTTTGTTCCGCAAAATATCCCATGGGAGCCTTTTTTAATTTTTCACCTACTGCAAGTCTGTAATCCTTAAAAATACCGAAGAAAACACCGTCGCTAAGCCCGCTTTTTGCCCAACCTGTCAGAAAATAGAAAAGAAAGGAAGCAAAAAGCACTACGAAAATCGCAAGAATATGCTTACCGGTAGTTTCATTCATCCATCCGAATGCAAGAAAGAGGGCAAAAAATCCGAATAACATTGAAGCATTTTGTAAAAAAACAAGCAATATTCCAACTTTTAGGCGGTCTTTATATTTTCCTGCCAGTTTAAATGATAATTTTATAAACTCCATATCTACTCCTCTCCCAAGTATTGTTTCCAAAGACTTGCATATAGCGGTTCTTTCATCAGCTCATCATGTTTGCCCTTAGCTTTAATTTTACCCTTATCAATCAGGATAATTTGATTTGCCTGTTTAATTGTATTTAATCTATGAGCAACTATCACAAGATTTTTCCCCTTTACGAGATTTGATATTGCTTCTTGAATAAGTGCTTCATTTTCTGGATCTGCGTAGGCAGTTGCCTCATCCAAAATAATTGTTGATGCCGGTTTTAGAATCGCTCTGGCAAGAGTTATCCTCTGCCTTTCACCTCCCGACATTGCACCTCCTGCCTCCCCCGCTTTAGTATTATACCCATCCGGCAGCTTACTTATAAACTCATGGCAATGTGCAGCTTTTGCCGCCGCAATAATTTCATCTTCAGTAGCGTCCGGTTTTCCGATACGAATATTATCCCTGATACTCACATCAAATAAGAAATTATCTTGTGAAACGAAAGAAATCTCTTCGGCAAGCTGCCTGAAAGAAATATTTTTTGTATCCACACCGCCTATAGAAATTCTACCTGATGACTGATCCCAAAAGCCTGCCAAAAGTTTTGCTATTGTGGATTTTCCACCACCTGAAGGTCCGACAATTGCAGTCACCTCTCCCGGTTTTGTTTTAAATGAAATATTATGTAATACCTCTGTTCCGTCATGATAAGAAAAACTTATATTATCAAATTCTATTCCCTTACTATTGTCTATAACAGCTTTATTTTTTTCATCAGGTCGTTTTTGTACAGGCATATCCAGCAATTCCTGTATGGATACCCATGTATTTGAAGCCATTTGGAAAAGTTCAAAACTCATTATTATTCCAAAAGCCTGTGGAAGAATGGCAATCGGCAAAATAAGCGCCAAAAGCAAAGTTTCAATACTTATTTGATTCCTGCCGTAAAGATAAAAAGCTAAAGGCATACTCGCTAACTGAGGAGTCATCATTGCCGCAGTCATCAACGCCTTACCGAACCAACTTTGCTTCCACCATTTCATTGTAGAGAAATGATAAAATTTTACCGCATCTGCAAATTTGCCATATGATGCCTTATCCTGTGCAAAAGCTTTAATTACCGGAATTCCATGCACATATTCCGCACTTCTGTCGGCAACATTTGCATAGCTTGATAACCACACAGCCATCCTGCTTCGATATTTGTACATCATCGTAATCATACCGATAAGAGCAATAGGTACAGGTACAAATATTGACAGTCCTATGCGCCAATCCAGGAAAAATAAAATAATCACACAAAGTATTGGATGCAACATTCTGCTTGGCAGCTCCGGCATAAGATGTGCCACCCAGTCTTCCATATCCGCAACCCTATCCATTATAATGACCTTAATTTTACCTACCGGATTATCCACCAGATACCCCATTGGAATTACCTTTAACTTCTCGAATAAAGTTTGCCTCAACTTTGCGAGTATATAAAATGATGTTTTATGTGAGATGGTTGTGCTAAATCCTGTGAAAATAAAGTAAAGAAACAATGAACCTATTGCCAAAAAAGCATATTTCATTAATATATCAAAGCCGACCACATTGCCGCCGGCATTTTTTATCAACCACCCGGCAGCAAAAGCACTGAAAAAATAAGTGGAAAAACTAAATAGCTCTCCTATACAGGCAAAAACAACGGAAAGTCGCATCCTCCCCTTATACTCGGGAGCTATACCCATAAGCGCTTTGTTTAGACCGCCCATGCTGATTTTAGGTTGTTTTTCACTTTTCTCAACATCACTTTCAATACGCTGCATTATTTCATCCGGAACATCAAGGTTTAAACTCTCCACCTCTTTTATCAGATCTTCATTTTGCTTTGTCTTCTTACTGTCTAAAGCAGAGTCAAGCACTTCATCATTATATCTTTTTTGTTTCATTAATTTATCCCTTCCGGTTAGTATATACTAACCCGCGGTTAAAACATTACATATACTCAATGCACAAAAGTTTCCAAAACTATTCGTATTTATTGTAACTCTATTTTTAGTTAGCGTCAACTAACTCTTTTGTTACTAGCTTTGTATTTCAAAATCAACCTTGCTTTATCAGGTTCGACTGAAAGAACTGTTTATTTAGTGCATGAAAAAAGGGGCTGTCGGGAAATACTGAATTTTAATCCCTACAGAACTAAATAGAAATATCCTGACAAATACAAGGCATTTTGGCTTTGTGACTTTGTCAGGATATTTTGTTTTTCTATTATACTGTCTATTTTTGGGCATAAAAACCCCTTGGCTGAAATTTTACTTTTGCATTTTTTACTATGCTGTTTTCTCCTGTGCTTTCCCTTCAAATTTCTTTAGTTTTGCGTAGAGAAAACGATGATATTTATTTATATTTCTTCCTATTGCAAAAAGCATAAATTCTTTATATACCTTATCTGAAGAACGATAGTTAAAGCGTCGGAAATCTTCATTTTCTTTAATATCTCCAAAATGACCTTCTGTTTGAATAGAGCGTGTCTGTCGTTTCAGAATACCTTTTTCACTCTGTATGTTAGCATGTGACTTCTCTCGAAGCTCTTCCCATACTTCATTGATCTTCATCACTTTGTTCTTATCAACATCTTTATCAGGATTATATTTGTATAAGCATTTAGACTTATGTTCACATCCACTACAGTCTGAACATCCATATACTTCATATGTTTGTGTATAACCATTCTGTTCTTTCTTTTCAGTGTTGATATGTCTCAGTTCACGACCGTCATGACAGATATAGACTTGTTCATCCTCAAATACCATTGTCTTCATGTTGTAGTATTTACCTATATCTTTACTGTATGCTCTTGTTTTTCTTTTCTCATGATCCTGCAGTTTTATATAACTGTCTATCTTATTTTCTTTTAGATATAAGAGATTTTTCTCACTACAATAACCGCTGTCTGCTGTCACTTCTTCAAGTACTTCTCCAAATGCTTCCTTATGCTTTTCAAGGACCGGAATTAATGTATTATAATCTGTACGATCATTACTTACATAACTATGTACAATAAAATAATTCTCTACTGCTATCTGTACATTGTATGCCGGCTTTAGCTGCCCATTCAGCATATGATCTTCCTTCATTCGCATAAAGGTTGCTTCCAAATCAGTTTTGGAATAGCTGTTTCTATCTTTCCCCATAATCTCAAAGCATTCTTTATAGTGCATTAATCGCTGTCCACAATGTTCAAGTTCTTCATAGAGTTGTTGAAGTTTTGGCTTTCTCTTGCCATTTCCGTTAACAAATGCAATACCTTCTCCGTCAGCAATTGTCATAAGATTTTTCTGGAGCTTAAGTATTTCAAGAGGAGAGCAGTTATCAATCTCTATAATACGGTTATTAGATAGCTTTTTATGTTTTGTAATCTTTCTTTTTCTGTTCTTTTCAATAATATCTCTAACTTTATCAATCCCATCAATCACAAACATTTGTGCATTTCCAAACTCGTACTTTTCACCAAATCCATTATCTTGTAAAAAAGAATTATAGTCTGAATAAAGCTTGTCTATAGAATCAAGCAGACCTGCAAGATGATAATTAATGCTTCCACGCCATACAAAAGTATAACGATTAGCATTAGCTTCTATTTTCGTTCCATCAATAAACAACTCTTTTAATGTTACAAATCCTTCTTTTTGTAATCGTCTCATAAACTGATAGTTTAAGTCATCCAGGATACCTGAAGTAAGTTTCTTACTTTTAAAATCATAAAAAGCATCTCTTTTAGGCTTCCTCCCTTGAGTAAGCCAGATAAAAGCAATATCTCTTTCACATAAATCCACAATACGATCAATAGAGCGTATTCCTCGCATATTTGCATAAGTAATAACTGCATACATCATGATCGGGTTGTACCCTGTTCTTCCCTTGTCCGAACAATTGGCTAACAGTCCGGAAAAATCTAAATCCTCCATAACTTTTTTTAGGGTATAGACTGGATCGTCATTGGGTAAACTCAATTCATATAAGCTAAAGTTGATTTTCTGTTGACCTATTTCAAAAAAGTCGTTATAATAATTAACTGTGAGCATAGTTACATTATAACATGTAACGGAGAAAGATGGTTGTCGTTAGCCATCTTTTTTTATGTAAAAATTTAGGGAGGAGTGACTCATCATGAGTTACTCCTCCCTCTTTTATGGCTGTCATTTCCCGACAGCCCCTTTTAAAACAATTA
The DNA here is from genome assembly GCF_003862475.1 of Lachnoanaerobaculum gingivalis. GTDB lineage: Bacteria > Bacillota > Clostridia > Lachnospirales > Lachnospiraceae > Lachnoanaerobaculum > Lachnoanaerobaculum gingivalis. The sequence continues at coordinate 605,878 of NZ_RRCO01000001.1, forward strand.
TTTGAGGACATAATCATTTATGTTTAATAAACACTAAATCTAATATATTAATCATTTAATCCGAACGCACTTGCTCTGTCCATTTGATGAAAATACATTCTTATAGACTTTACTATATCATTCTTAGTTTGTCTTGAAGATATAGGATTCCTTCCATATATTGTCCTATACATATCCTTAAGCTCTGCCAGAGTATATTTCTTTTCAATTTCGGCATAATCTTCATCACTAAATAAAGCCTCTATGTCTTTGACCGTGTAAGTATTATTATTGTACTCTGTTGTTTTTTTTCTCTTTGATGCAAAGCATTTCTTAATATTCATTTTATTCACTTTTGATAATGCCTTTAATAAGGCATCCGGATCCTTGACTAATATTGATATATATCCCTTTTGAGGATTATCATTTTCATTCAAGTATGTTATTACCTTTTCCAAATCCTTTATTTGATCTGTATCTATCATGGAGCTACCTGCATTTTTTTAACTCTATTCAGCACATTCTTGGCTAAATCTTCAAAATCTTTTCTGACTTTTGATACTTCTCCCACTTCTGTAGATCTTGCAATATCTATAAAGTTATTAACTTCTGTCTCAAATATAGTTGTCTCTATATTTTCTCTTAATAATGCCTCCCTAAATTCTTTATCCGCAGAATCATAATTGACCTGCTTCCTTATCAAATTATAGAATATTCCAATCAATTCAGGTTCTTTACCAAAATAATGTTTGAACAATATACTGTCATCATTTGAATTACCACAATACTTTTTATAAGTTTCCTTAACTGTCTTTATATAATGTATTACACCATTTGTACTTATGCTATCAAGCACTGTAGGTATTAAATAATAATCAGACATTAAAAATGCCGATTGAGTTATAAGATTGCTTGATGGCGGGCAATCTATCAATATATAATCAAAGTCGTTCTTTAATGTATCTATATAGTCTTTAAGTATTGATAAATATTCAATTCTATCTTCCATATCAATAGCAAGAACATCCAAACCTATGCCTTTTCTATAGAAAAGACTTGTAGGTATAAAACTGTAGTTGTTAGCTTTCTTCACTACTGTATCAGTAAATTTTAAATTCAAACTTGGATACCTTTTAATTCTCTTTATTGATAAATCAAATATATAATTAAGTGTTTCACAATCCGGTATCCTATCCAAACTCTCTAAAGTGGAATGGCGTAAAACTTGAATTTCACTTAAAGAGCTTTGTGGATCTAAATCTATAGTTAGAACTCTTTCATCAAAATCTGCAAAATATTTTGCTAAGTTTAAAGTAGTTGTGGTTTTCCCCACCCCTCCCTTATAATTTCCAATAAAAATTATCTTGCACATATTATTTACCTCCTAATTAAACCCATACAGCTTATTTGCAATCTTATATCCCGCTACGGCAATACCTTTTCCCACTTTGCCCGGCAGATTCATAGTCTGACCGAGAACACCATATCGTATTCTCCTATAAAGTCTTGGATTGTGATCCTTCAGATAATCCCAAAGTTCTTTCTTCTTTTGCATATTCTCCTCACTCTTTGAGCGAATAGCAAGTATGGAAGATATTACCATCATTATCTCAAGATAGCTTATAAGATACTTTCTAAGCTTTTTATTTGCAACATCATAAGGATCGAATGAATCAAGCATGATTTTAGTAACTCTTATCTGCTGATCTATTCTTCCGATCATTATCTGCTCATTTACAGATTGATCCTCTCTTCCGATATAGTATCTGTAAAGATTTACATCCATATAATAAATATCCTTTACCGCCTTCAAAGGCTGATATACAAAGATATTATCCACATAGAATGTATGCTTAGGAAGGTCAAGTTTATTCTCTATAAGAAGCTCTCTTTTGTATATTACGGAGTGCATAAGAATATACTGCCCTGTATGGAAAGGCTTGATATCCTCCCATTCAAACTTCTTGTTTATAGGTAAGTTTCTCTTATAAGTCATTACCTTTTTCTTCTTTGCACCGTCCTTATCATAAACAAAGTTGCAAAGAAGCATATCAATATTTTCCTTATCTCTTATAAACTCTTTAAGCTTATTGAGTACTTCCAAAAATGACTTTTCATCCAAATAATCATCTGAATCCACCACTTTAAAAAACTCGCCTGTAGCGGCTCTAAGTCCAAACATCACGGCATCACCATGACCTCCGTTTTCCTTGTGGATTGCTTTGCAGATATTAGGATATTTTTTCTCATACTCATCCGCTATTTCAGCTGTATTGTCCTTAGATGAGCCGTCATTTACTATCAATATCTCTACATCTTCCTTACCTACCAGCAAAGAATCAATGCACTTTCTCATATATGCCGCCGAATTAAAGCATGGCACCGCTATACTCAAAACTTTCATTACTCAACCTTTCTGTTTATAAAATATATTGTACCTATTAAAGCAAATATTATACTGATTGCCACAGTTATCAACAAAATTCCTATATTTTCTTCATTCTCACCCAACTTGGCATAAATTGAAACAATTGTATTTCCACTCATATGTATGAATATAGGAATTAAAATACTCTTTGTTTTGTGATAGGCAAATCCGAGGAATATACCCAGAAGTGTAGCATATATACCCTGAACTATATTTCCATGGTAAATACCGAATAACAAAGATGATATAAGTAAACCTGCCACGAAATTATATTGATGCTTAATTCTGTTAAAAATCAAACCTCTGAATATTATTTCCTCAACTATCGGTATCAATATTCCGGCACATATTATTGTGACAATAAGCGGATTACTTGTAATCGTATCGCTGACTTCCACAAATGCCGTATCCTTACCTGCCATATTTGTCAATGCTATAACGATATTTAATGCAATTGAAACGCCTGCACCGCCTACAATGGCCATAACAAAATCCATTGCTTTAATTTGACCGCGCTTTTCAATTCTGCCGTTCTTAACATCAATATTGAAAAAGAGACTTAGAACTACAGAAGTAACCACTGCACATATCGCAGTAATAACAAGTGCATTTGCCTTTAAAACATCCATCATCGCATTAAAATCGCGAGCTCCCTCAAGGAAACCAAACAGTACTGCAAGAAACATTCCCAAAGAAGACTGAATGGCCGTATAAATAAGTATAGGATAAAAACTTATCCCAAATGTATAAAAAAATTTCTTCATTCTCTTAGTATATCCTATATCAATTAATAAGCCAATAAAAATTGTATTAAAATTAATTTATCACTAAAAAATGTCCGATATTACCGGACATTTTAAAACAAAAATTTTATTCACTTCTTAGTGCATCTATCGGATTTAGGCTTGCAGCTCTCATAGCCGGCATATATCCGAATATAAGTCCAATTGCTACAGATACGCTGAATGAAATTATAACTGCATTTAAATTGGCAGGTGATGAAATATTCATAAATCTGCCTATAGTAGGGCTGGCAATACAACCCAATACAATTCCCAGCGAACCTCCCAGTGTACTCGTAACCAAAGCCTCTATGACAAACTGTTGCAGTATAACACCTCTTCTGGCTCCAAGCGCTTTTCTGATACCTATTTCTCTCGTTCTCTCAGTAACGGATACCAACATGATATTCATAACTCCCACACCTGCAACAAGAAGTGAAATACCGGCAATAGCTCCTATAATAGTACTCATAAGTGCAAGCTGTGTATTAATTTCCCCAAGCATCTGACTCATAGATTGAACAAAATATGTTTCTTTTTGAGTATAGATAGTTTTTAGAAAATCCTTTAAAAGCTCCACCGCCTGATTGCTCACCTGAGTATTTACCGTAGCAAAAATATAATAATCAGGTACTGAAGTTCCGTTTAACTGTCCTGCTGTGGAATAAGGCATAAATGCAAAGTCATCACTTCCCCTTGCCGACAACTGTGTTTTATCCTGTCTTTGTACCACACCTACGACAGTAAATGCCGAACCGTTTATCTTTACAGTCTCTCCTATTGCCGCCTTTGGCGAACCGAAAAGCTTACTTGCCACATAGTAACCTATTACAACCACCTTTTGTCTGGATACCATATCCGCATAAGATAAAAATCTTCCTTTTTCCAATTTATAATTCTTTAGTTTACCATAGTACTCACTTACACCTGTAACTGTGGTGGTGGTGGTTTTTTCACTTCCCACCTTTATAGTTCCGCTAACGCTGACCTGTGGAGTCATTTCCGAAAATACATCCCTATGCTCATTGAAAAAATCATACATCTGATCGACGGATGCCTGTCTTGAAGGCATATTTACCAAATTCACAGTGATAGTATTTGCTCCCATATCCATAAAGGATTTAATCATATTATTCATATATCCCATCATTACACTGACAAGTATAACAACTGCCGATACACCGATAATAAGTCCCAGCATTGTAAGGAACGATCTCATTTTATTTGCAATAATACTTTTTATTGCCAGTTTAAACGATTGCAGCATACTCCTCACTACTTCCATCAAAATTTATTTTGCCATCAGCTATTCTGATAACTCTCTTCGCCTCCAGCGCAATTGCATTATCATGGGTAATCATAATAACGGTATTTCCCTCTTCATGGATTTTCTTAAAAAAATCCAAAACCTGACGGCTGGTCTTTGAATCCAGGGCACCTGTAGGCTCATCTGCCAAAATCAGTGAAGGATTTGCAGCCAGAGCTCTTGCAATACTCACTCTTTGCTGCTGTCCTCCTGAAAGCTGATTGGGCATCTGCTTTGCCTTTTCGGCAAGTCCCACCTTTTCAAGTGCCTCCATTGCCCTCTTTTCTCTTTCATGATTTGAAACATGCGCATATAAAAGCGGCAGTTCCACATTTTCCAAGAGATTCATTCTGGGCAAAAGATTGTATTGCTGAAAAACAAATCCTATCATCTTATTTCTGATATCGGCAAGTTGATTGTCACTAAGCTTTCCGACATCTTTTCCGCCCAAAAGATATTTACCTGATGTAGGCACGTCCAAAGCCCCTATAATATTCATAAGAGTGGATTTACCGGATCCCGACTTACCCACAATTGCAACAAACTCTCCCTTGTCTATATCAAGAGTTACACCGTCATTGGCACAAACAATCTCATCGCCCATTTTATATTCTTTTCGAATATCTGTCATTTGGATAAGTTTTTCCATTACTCTCCTCCGGCTCCTGCATCGGCACCGCCGGCATCGGCTCCGCCACCGTTCGCTCCTCCGGCTGTATCGGCTCCGCCTCCTTCTGCAGGTGCGCCTTCTCCGCCCATGCCGTCCATTCCGTTTGTTCCCGTATCCATACTTGCGCTATCGTCCACATAGACCTCATCACCTTCATTAAGTCCTGATGTGATCTGTACAAAATCCGCATTTATAACTCCGGTAGTTACTGTAACCTCTTTAAAACCTGCGGGGATAAGACCGTCTCCGCTTGAAGCCGCACCACTTGCATCTGCACTTGCACTCTGTGTTGCTGATGTATCTCTTACATAGACCTTATTTCCTCTCATAAGAGCACCTGAAGGTATTGTAAGTGCATCCTTTGCAGACTCAAGTGTAATATATCCGTCCACATTCATTCCCGGTAAAAGATTATAAGTCTCATCAAGTGTTATTGTAACAGGATAGGTTGATACACCGTTTTGGCTTGTACTCTCAAGGCTGATATTGGTAACCGTTCCCGAATATTCCTGATCCGGGAAAGCATCCGACTTTATTCTTACCTTCTGTCCGTTTTGAACCTTTGTAATATCCTTCTCATCCACACTCATTTTAAATGTATATGAGCTCATATCGTAAATAACAGCCATATTGGTAGCCTTGTTGTTTCCGCTTGAGCCCACCTTATCTCCAACCTTATAGTTCTTTGATATAACTTTTCCGGAAATAGGTGATTTAATAGTATACTCGTCATAGGTTTTCTTTGCAGTGTCAACACCCTTTTGTGCCGCATCCACATTTCCCTGTGCGGTATCTACAGCATCCTTATAAGTTTTTAAAAGTTTCTCTGCGGACTCTGCAGTCATCTTAAAAATAGGTGTTCCGACTTCTACATAATCACCTACATTCACCAATACACTTTCTATCTGTACACCTTCAGCCAGGTCTGCACTCATATCAACATTTGTTGTAGCCTCAAAAGTACCGTCTCCTGTAGAAGTAATATTTCCGACTGTAGCATTTGCAGTTGTCTTATCTGTAAGTCCTCCAGGATTACTTACTTCGAACGTAACATTACGAACAAGTCTTCCTCCGTCCATTGTCTGATCCATACTTGATATGGAAATTACTTTTCCCTCTATCTGCTCTCCTGTTTCCGTAAGAGTCAAAGTTCCTGTCATTCCCGCCTGAATATTCTGTGCCTCCATACTTAGGAAAGGAATACGAATATTCATCACAGTATCATTATATATGGTGGCAAGCTTTGTACCTCCGCTTATCTTATCTCCTGCCTGAATACTCAACTCCTTGATATAGCCCTTTCTTGTAGAGCGATACAGATTACCGGAAAAATCCGCCTTTGCTTTTGCAAGGTCTTTGTTGGCCGTAGCATATCCGGTATTTGCTTTACTAAGAGAATTATTTGAGGAATTTATATCAGATTCAAGACTTGACTTATCTATTTGATAGAGTACCTGGTCCTTATTAACCATATCACCTATCTCAAAGTCCGCCGAGATAATATCTCCAGATACAAGCGCAGTTATATTATAAGTGTCCTTAGGTGTTATAGTACCTGAAGAGGATATCTCTGAAGAGATATCCTGCTTTGATGCTATTGCTGTAGATACAAATGTACTCTTGTCAATATTTACAGCCTGCCTTGATTTCATAAAGAAAAATCCACCTACGCCAATGGCTATAATTGCAGGTATAATAATAAATTTTTTCTTCATTTTTCCCCTCACTAATCTGCTATATAATCAACTACCGTGTAGCTTACAGATCCATCTTCAGAATTATTTATATCTACGACTAAAGTAACATCATCATTAACCTTGATACTTCCGTAGATAGAGAATGCAAATTGCATATCGCTGTTTGCAATTTTGTATGTTTCTCCGTCTATAGTCACAGATGTAGGTGTAAGTGTAGATGTTGACTCATAGTATATACTCTCAACAGTACCATGTACCGCCTTCTTACCGTTTGTAGCATCCGTATTCTCATCATATGCCCAGATAGTCTTTGCAGCTGCCGAATAGTATATTACAAGACCTACATCTGATGATACCATCAGACTCTTGAATCTGTCCGCACCTACGCTGCTTCCGTCAACAAAGAGATTCGCATCCTTATAGTCAAAAGGAACCGCCTGTATCAATTGATTTACAGACTTTACCACCTTAGGTCCCTTAAGCGAATTGTCGGCAAGCTTTAAAGGATTTACCTCCTTATCGCTGTTTAACTCACCGCCGAATACGGTTGCAATATATGCTCCGCCGTCTTTCATATTTGTTTTTAACATATTATAAAAGAGATTTATACAATCTCTTACCTTAAGATTTGAAGTAGGTGTAAGTGATGTAAGGTTCTCATTTAACTCAAGGAAACCGTACTTTGCCATTCTCTTATTGTTTGCATCACCTGCAAAATCACTTGCCTGATATCCGAGTAAAGCAAGTACTCCTCTTACAGCATCATTCAATGTTACATTATCATTAGGCTTGAAGTTTCCGCCTAGATATCCTGTCATATATCCCTGCTCCACAGCCATCTTTATAGCGGAAGCGTTCTCATTATCTTTCGGAACATCATTAAATACCGACACATTGCTTGTCTTTGTAAGTACGGAACGATATGATGAAGCCTGTACAAGCATCTTTGCAAACTCACCTCTTGTGACAAATCTGTCTATATTTCCGCTTACAAAGGTTATACCCGTAAGACCTATTACTTTTTTTCTTAAATCAAAATTTGAACTTTGTGCAAAAGTAGTACCTGCACCAATACTCTGTGTAGCCAATACAGAAGCCAATCCCAATGCTCCCATTTTCATTAATTTACTTCTCATATAACCTCCGTTATCTGCATATTAACGTGCTTAGTATTATATCGCAATCACTCCCATATTCAATAATAATCACGAAATCTTTATATATTTTTTTGCTAATCTTTATCAAGCCCATTGTATCAGCTTAATAATACACATAATACGCTATTTGTTTTTCAAAGTCAATTAACGCTATATGAATTATCTTTGTATATTATTTACGGTTTATTTAATAATGTTGAGAATGATTAGACATCTTATCAGTATTTCTTAAAATTATAAAAAATGCCCAAGGCAAAAACCTTGAGCATTAATAAGACCTATTTACTTTTCAACCAATAAACTCTTTCCTGTCATTGCAGCCGGTTTTTGTAATCCCATAAGCTCAATCAGTGTAGGAACTATATCACAAAGTCTTCCGCCCTCTGCCAGAGTGTACTTAGGATCTGCATTTACCAGAATGAAAGGTACAGGATTTGTAGTATGAGCTGTATGTGGTTCACCTGTCTCTTCATCAACCAAAGTCTCACAGTTTCCGTGGTCCGCACAGATAAACATAACTCCGTTAACTTCCTTGATAGCCTCTACAGCCTTTCCTATACACTCATCAACTGTCTCTACAGCCTTTATAGCCGCATTTTCCACAGCTGTATGACCTACCATGTCAGGGTTTGCAAAGTTGATTATAATAACATCATACTTACCGCTCTTTATAGCGTCTACAAGCTTATCACATACCTCATATGCGCTCATCTGCGGCTTCAAATCATATGTAGCAACATCCTTTGGCGAGTTTACAAGAATTCTGTCTTCACCCTCATTAGGCTCTTCCTTGCCTCCGTTAAAGAAGAATGTGACATGAGCATATTTCTCAGTCTCGGCAATTCTTACCTGCTTCATACCGTGCTCCGCTATGAACTCTCCGAATGTATCCTTTATCTCTTCCTTCTCAAAAGCAACAAGCTTGTTACCTATGCTCTCATCATAATCTGTAAAGCATACAAATGTGGTATCAAGTCTCTTTCCTCTGTTAAAGCCGTCAAAATCGTCTACACAGAATACTCTTGTCATTTCTCTTGCTCTGTCAGGTCTGAAGTTAAAGAAGATAACCGAATCTTTATCCTTAATAGTCTTTGCACCGTCATTATCTACAGAGAAAGGTACCACAAACTCATCATTCTTACCTTCATCATATGACTCCTGTATTCCCTCTGTAGCACTCTTTTTTAAGTTTCCACCCTTAGTCATAATAGAATAAGCGGCTTCAACTCTGTCCCATCTGTTATCTCTATCCATTGCGTAGAAACGTCCCATTACGGAAGCTACCTTTCCTACACCGATTTTAGCCATCTCTTTTTCAAGCTCGGCTACAAATTCCTTTCCTGATGTAGGAGGTGTATCTCTACCGTCAAGGAAGGCATGAACATAAACTTCTTTTAATCCGTTTCTCTTTGCAAGCTCCAACAATCCGTAAATATGTGTATTATGGCTGTGAACACCACCGCTTGAAACAAGTCCCATTAAATGAAGTGCGCTGTTATTCTTCTTTGCATTGTCAACTGCGGCAAGAAGCGCCTTGTTCTCAAAGAAATCCCCATCCTCTATAGCCTTTGATATTCTTGTAAGCTCCTGATATATAATTCTTCCTGCACCCATATTCATATGGCCTACCTCAGAGTTGCCCATCTGACCGTCAGGAAGACCTACAAAAAGTCCGCTTGCCTGTCCTTCTACAAAAGGATACTCCTTCATAAGACTGCACAGATTGGGTGTATTTGCCTCAAACACCGCATTGTGATCATGTCCTTTTCTAAGTCCTAAACCGTCCATTATACATAATACTACAGGTCTTTTTTCCATATATACCTCGTTTTCTATCAAACAGTCTATAGCTGTTTGAATAAATGTTATTAGTCAGCAGCCCGGCACCATACCGAAACTGCGTATTATTTTCAAATTCGATTTGATTTTACATTAATTCCAAAACATAATCAAGACAAAAAAATAACAAAGCTTACTAAAAATAAAATCCGTGTCCTAATTCGGGTAACAAACTTTACCGTTACCTAAACTATAACACAGATTTTAATTAATGTCCCGTTTTACCTATCAGATAAAATATAAAAAATGCAACTATATCAATGCATACAATAGTTGCGCCCACAGGTGAACCGCCAAGTATTGAAATGAAAAGTCCTAAAGCGGTACAAACCACTGAAAATATCGCCGAAGATACGGTCACTGAGAGGAAACTCTTAAACACACACATGGATGCCAATGCAGGGAATACCACAAGTGCCGAAATAAGGAGTGACCCGACTAAATTCATAGCCAATACTACAATTATTGCAATGATTATAGCTATCAAGAGATTATATTTTTGTGTGTCTATACCTGTAGCACTTGCAAAATTCTCATCAAATGTTACTGCAAAAATTTTATTATAAAACAGTACAAATGCAGATATTACAAATATTGACAGTATAACACAAAGAATCACTTTTTCCTTTGTTAAAGTAAGTATTGAAGTGGATCCGAACAGGGTGGTACATACATCTCCGGCAAGATTTGATCCGCTTGAAAACACATTCATAACAAGATATCCGAAAGCCATCGCCCCGACAGACATCATCGTTATCGACGCATCTCCCTTTATCTTTCCGTTACTTCCGCCCTTTAAAAGCAGAATTGCGGCAATTATGGTCACAGGTAATACAAGCACCATATTGTCTGTAAGATTAAATACCGTAGATACCGCAACTGCACCGAATGCCACATGTGAAAGTCCGTCTCCAATAAATGAAAATCGTTTCAATACCAGAATAACACCAAGCAGTGAGGAGCACAGTGCTATAAGTATGCCTACTACTATTGCATACCTTACAAAAGGATAGCTTAAATATATATGTATGTCTTTCATGCCATCCCCCTGCTCTTTTTATATTCCGGAGTTGTACCGAAAAATATATGTTCTCCAATATATAAAACCTTGGTAGCATATTCAAGTGCCACTTTTATATCATGAGATATCATAATAATGGTCATATTGCTTTTATTCAGCTCATTGATAATATCATACATATTCCTACTCGCCTCAGGATCAAGACCTGTAACAGGCTCATCAAGTATCATAAGTCTTTGTCCCGCCATCAACGCTCTGGCTAAAAGCACCCTTTGTTGCTGACCGCCGGAGAGTTCACTGAAGCTTCTTGTCATAAGATCCAGAAGTCCCAGTTTTTCTATCTTCTCCTTTGCGGTCTGCTTTTCTTCTTTTTTATAAAATGGTCTGATTCCCACCTTAGACTGACATCCTGACAGCACAATTTCAAAAACCGATGCCGGAAAGTCTTTTAATAATTGTTGCTGCTGTGATAAATATCCTATCTCCGTAGGCAACAAATTTTCATTATATATAACCTCTCCTGAGATTGGTTTTATAAGTTTTAAAAGCGTCTTTATAAGTGTAGACTTTCCCACACCGTTTTCCCCAATTACACATAGATAATCTCCGTCCGAAACTTCAAAATCAAGATTATCCACTATGGCTTTTCCATCATATCCAAGTGACAATTTTTCACATTTTATCATAAAACTCCAGTCTATAATACCTCTTTAAGCACTTCCAAATTCTTCTTCATTATATCCAGATAGCTTGCATTATCACTGCTCTTTGTAGACTGCATAGAGTCAAGCACCAAAACCTTGGCATTTTTATCCTTGGTATTATCAACTATTGTTTTTGCCAAATCCCCTTTTGAACCGTCAATTATAAAAATATCCGACATATTAAGTTCATCCATCTTATTTGCCAAAAACTTTACAGTCTCAAAAGATGCTTCACTTCCCGCATCACAGCCCTTAAATGCTGCATAATACTTTATTCCGTATTCATTTACCAGATATCTGAACGGGAATCTGTCTCCGACTATTATAGTTTTGTTTTGAATGCTTGAAAGTGTATCCTTATACTCTTTATCAAGTTCATCAAGCTTAGCTAAATAGTCATTTGCGTTTTTCTCATATTCAGCCTTATTGTCAGGGTCAATTTCAGCCAACTTTGCTTCTATAGCACTTACTATAGTTTCAGCATTCTTAATTGAGAGCCATACATGCTCATCTATCTCTTCCTCTCCGTCTTCATGCTCACCTTCTTCATGTGCATGCTCGCCCTCTTCATTTGCATGTTCTTCGCCTTCATGGTCATGCTCTTCTTCATCCTGCATACCCTCTACAAGTTCCTCTGCTAATGCAGCTTCACCGATACTGTCTACCATATTGATATACTTCAAATTAGGATTCTCTTTTATAATATCCTCGGCCCAACCGTCAGAATCTCCGCCTACATAAACAAACAGATCACTGTCTGTGATTTTTGCAATATCTGCCGCAGATGCCTGATAGCTGTGTAAATCCACACCCTTATCTATAAGGAAGGAAATCTCTACATTCTTATTATCACCTACTATCTGTTTTACCCAGTCATAGGCAGGGAAAATGGTAGTAACAATGTTCAGCTTCTTAGTTTCCTCACTTTTACTTTCAGCTACACTGCTGCTCTCCGTAACACTGCTGCCGCTCTCAGCCTCACTGCTGCCGGTACTTTCCTTTTTTGCACAGCCCAAAACCATCATAATAGCCACAAGGATACTTAGTCCTATTCCAATATACTTCTTCATAGTCTCCCTCTATTCTCTACATTCATTACAAGTTCCATAAAAAACTGTTCTGGCATGATCTATAGAAAAGCCGTGTTCTTCTCTCAAGTGTTCGCCGATTAAAGATAATTCAGTACACTCCAAATGTATAAGCTTTCCGCATTTTTCGCATTTACAATGAAAACATACCGGATGAACGTCTTCACCCTCTACATATTCAAAGCAGGCACTGTCTCCTGTTTCCAACATATATTTATGTACTGTCCCATCGCTTACCATTCTGTCCAAATGTCTGTAAACAGTAGCTTTCCCGATATTCTTTCCCTGCTGTTTGAAAAAGAGAATAATATCATTCACGGTGACATGCTTATTCTCATTGTTTTTCAGGAAATCCTCTATTTCAAGCAATTGTCTTGTTTTGTACTGAGCTTTCTTCAAACCACACCTCCAATTTGATTACTGAGATTTAAACTCAATTTGAAACTCGATATCATATTACAACTTTTTATTTCATTTTTCAAGCAAATTTGATAACGAGTTTTAATTTTTTTATCAAAAAAACACATCAACAATCTAAAAATAAATCAGATGTTGATGTGTTCATTTATACTATAAAATTTTTAGAAATCTACTTCCGTATCATAGTAGCAACATTTTAAGAGCTTCTCCATCTCTTCAACACTTGGCTGTCTTGGGTTTGAACCTGTACATGCATCTCCAACGGCATTTACAGCTATATCATGAAGTCTTTCCAAGAAAACTTTCTCAGGTACAAATCCGTTCTCTGTAGGATATGAATCCGCACCGTAGTTCTTGATACAATGTGGAATATTTAAAGCATCATTTAAACCTCTAAGGTACTTGATAAGCTCTTTTATCTTCTCATCTTCGCTACTGCCCGGCAATCCAAGCACATCAGCTATCTTAGCATATCTCTTTGCAGCTTCCTTATCCTTAGCATTGAAAGCGATAACCTTTGGAAGGTACATAGCATTTGCCGCACCGTGAATAATGTGAGCACCCAAATCTCCAAATACGGCACCTGTCTTATGCGCCATAGAATGTACTATTCCAAGTAAAGCATTTGAGAATGCCATACCTGCAAGACATTGTGCATTGTGCATTGCATCTCTGGCCGTCTTATCTTCATTGTATGACTTTACAAGATACTTGTCGATCATTTCTATAGAGTGAAGTGCAAGCGGATCTGTAAAATCACAGTTGGCTGTTGATACATATGCCTCTATAGCATGTGTCATAGCATCCATACCTGTATGTGCAACTAGCTTCTTTGGCATTGTCTGTGCAAGTGCAGGATCTACAATTGCAACATCAGGTGTTATCTCAAAGTCGGCTATAGGATATTTGATACCCTTTTCATAGTCTGTTATAATTGAAAAAGCTGTTACTTCCGTAGCTGTTCCCGATGTGGAAGAAATAGCACAGAATTTTGCTTTTTTTCTAAGTGTAGGAATACCGAATACCTTACACATATCCTCAAAAGTACAATCAGGATACTCATACTTGATCCACATAGCCTTTGCCGCATCGATAGGTGAACCTCCACCGATAGCAACTATCCAGTCCGGTCCGAACTCAAGCATCTCCTTAGCACCACGCATTACGGTGTCTACAGAAGGATCAGACTCAATTCCCTCAAAAAGTCTTACTTCCATACCTGCTTCTTCCAAATAAGCAATGGTCTTGTCTAAGAATCCGAATCTTTTCATTGATCCACCGCCTACACAGACAAAAGCCTTCTTTCCTGTGAAACTCTTTAAAGCCTCAAGTGAATCTTTTCCATGATAAATGTCTCTTGGTAATGTAAATCTCATATACAGCCTCCATTTTTTGAGCATCAGTTCTTAACTATTAAGAACCTAAGTGTTACTAAAATTACATGCTTATATATTATAACTTAATATTACCATTGTCAATATTATAACGATATTTTTTTAACAATTTGTTCATTCTCTTCTGATAAAGCTGAAATTATTTACATCTATTGAGAAAACAAGCTTCACCAGCCATAAGAAAAATAAAAGTACTCCTATAGGTATAAGGCATGATGTTACAATAAGTACAGCAATAGCCTCTATAAATGAACTGAGAGTATTCTCAAACTTCTTTAAAAGATCATTCACATTCCCTGTAATATTATTTACTATCTTCTCAATGGCGTTACTGTTTTTGTTCTCCTCCTCGGCACTCTTTGTTACCGTATCCGTATTTTCCTTGGCATTATTAAGAGTCGTCTCTATCGAGGCGGCATAATTACTCTCAATCATTCGCGCAATATTTACACTCACGGGGATGGTAAATGATATAACCAGGCTGAATAAAAACAGCTTTGTGGCGATTTTTGCAAATATCTTCTCGTTTGAAGCGATAAAAACGATGAAAAGCACACATGCCACAGGAATAACATACTTAAATGCCACAAAGCCTGTTACGGTGAGCAAGAACTTCTCAAGGTAGATTGCGCAAAGCACAATCAGAAAATACTTGCTCATATCCGCAAGTTCCTGTGCAATAGGTGTTCCTACATCTCCCGGCAAGAGTGTAATAGCCGATGAAGATGCCACAGCTGCAGCCGCAAGCTCCATGACTTTACTTCTGCTCTTGTCAAGAGCATTTATCGTATCCGCATGAAAATCCACATTCCCCAGCTTATCGGCTATCAGAAAGAATGATACCACTCCTACCGCAATACAAAAGATTGCGGCAATTACCTTTATTATCAATACCTTTTTAATTGATGACATTTTTCTCCTCCAAATACTTCAAAAATCCATCTATACCTCTGTTTATATCCTCAAAGGCAACATCAAATCTGTCGGTGTACCATGGGTCCGATACCGAATCATCGCTTCCTGCAAAGCTTAAAAGTTTGAATATCTTATCTCCGTCACCGAACAAATTTTTCATATTTCTTATATTGGCATCGTCCATACCTATAAGATAGTCATATTCTTCATAGTCGGACTTTACCATCTGCCTTGCCTTCTTACCTGCACAGGATATTCCATGTTTCTGAAGTTCGTCTTTTGCAGACGGAAACATAGGATTTCCCACGCCGTTCCATATCTCTTCCGAGCTTGTTGCGGCTGAGGCTATCTCAAACATATCCTCCAACCCAAGCTTTTTCACTTTGTCTTTCATTATAAACTCTGCCATAGGCGAACGGCAGATATTGCCGTGGCAAACCATGAGAACACGAATTGGTGTCATAATATCCCTCCTGTTGCCAAGAAATGCCCTATTTTGCTGGGTTTCTTGGGTATTTCATGAAATGCTCTGAAAATGCGGATTGTGGCAAATCAGAGCAAGATTTAGCATGTTATTACTACCGCTTAGTATTAGAATTGGTAGTGAAACTGGATTGATTACTACTAAGAATTTTCATCCACTTTATCAACCACAATTACCTGATCAAGCAATTGGTCTTTCAATTCAATTTTGTTAACTTTTGAAAAAGAATAATCATATATAGATGCAATAATAATCTGGTTATCTTTAAAATCCCTCTTTAAAATATTCATTATTAAATTAATATTTTCTTGATCAACTTCTTTTCCACTTGGAGAATCAAGAATTATTGGCAATTTAACATTTAAGTGTTTCTCCAGTTCTAAGATATATGCCATTTTAAATGCAAATACTGTTTTGTGAAGAACTGCACCTGTCAACTCCTTTAAATTGGATGTGAATAAATATTTTTTCGTAATACTTTCTGAATCACCAATCCCTAACTCAGTAGCATACTTAACTATGGTATTATACAAAGAAAGTACCACATCATTATCACTTCTAGATATTTTAGCAATCTGTGCTCTTAGCTGCTTTAGTTCTTTTTCCAATTTATCTATTTCTTTTTTTATTGCTACCTGATTCATTGGTATAGCAACAATTTTCTTATCAAACGCTTCTACCAATGAATCAGATTTGAAAAAAGTGAGTTGTCCATTTTCTTTCTCTTGCTCCTTTACAATTTTATCAATTTTAGAAACAATTTCAGCCAATTCAGATGATAATATTTTTTTCTTTGCCACCAGTAATTCAATAGAATCATTTAGTCCAACAATATTATCCTTCGTCACAGTAATGCATTGACCATCTTCTGTTTTTACCAATAATTTCATTTCGGCAACAAACTCTTGAAATTTTTTATTGCCTGTAACACTCTGATTAATTCTACGAATTTCACGTTCTACGGCAGATTGCCTCATTCTCAATTGCTCAAGCTCAACATTATTTTTTTCTTGATAAGTTTCTTCTGTCAAACTGTTTCCACTCACACTATCCCTATACTGTGCGATGCTAAACATCTGCCTATATTTAGATAAATCCGAACTTATTTGTTTTTCTTTTACTATTAGCTCTGAACAATCTTTACCCGAAATTCCTCTTACCAGTTCATCAATATTAAAATGTATACTACCTATAACCACGCCTCGATTTAATAGCGTCCAGCCTTTTTCTTGATCGAAATAGAATGCCCCAAGTACATTATTAAGAATATCGATGTTGTCTGTTCCAAACAATCTTGAATGTAACAAACATATCTGTTCAGGTAGTATATATATTTCCTCTTCACCATCACAAATCATAGAAATTGTATAACTATTTTCTCTAGTCAGATACACAACATTTCCCGTCTCAAGAATAAGTTCTATCTTGGTAAAACATTTTTCAAATTTTATCTTTTTTGTGCTTGGCACAGAATACCCCAATGCATATAGTATCAATCTAACTAATGTTGTCTTCCCACGGCTATTTCTCTTACTAAATATCAAATTAACCCCATCCTCTAAGATTATATCTCTTTCAAACAGCCCATCTCTTATATATAGAGATTTAATTAGCACATATTCACCTCCTTCTTAATTCTATCAATCGTGAATCTTCTTTTTATGACATTAAATATTATAATTTTAATAATAGCTTCCCGAATTTCCTCATCAATACCATCAAAATCAAAATCAGCTATATAATCTGTCCACTTTAATTCTATAAATTGATTTAGTTTCTCATTTCCCCTTTTTGGACTTTCAAATCCACTATAATCACTGAGAATTTTTATAAAGAATTCGCATTGTTCACAATGAGAATTAATTATATCCGCATACCGATTTATAACTTCTTCATACACTCCTGAGTCAAACTGTTCTAAAAAAGAATCTTCACATTGCTCTATTTCTGTTATTTTAACAAGTATCGGCCAAATAATATCCTTCTTACTCAATTTTATGGACACATCTTTTTTTCCGCCATTATCAAAGACTTGCCAATGCCATGTTTCCAATAATTTTTGTCCTATTCCTGAGATATTTGTATTCAAACTTCCTGCAAAAGCGTTAATACTTTCCATAATCACTTTATATCGTTCAGCTTCATCATCCGTTTCAAATGGCAGAACCTGTATTTTAAATTTATCTGTATCAAGCTTTTTATCCATCTTTGATAAGTAGTCATCGACTATTTTTTTTGCAGAAGGTGGAAGTGTATCATATTTTCTGTGCGCATGTCCATAAAATGCACTTATCGACTTATCATCATTAAAGGGATTAGGCGAATTTGTAATCATAATTAGTTCTCTGGCATTCACCTTTTCTTCCCCCTCCGCTAATGATATAAGTGACTTTTGTATATTTTTACGTACATTTGCAAAGTCAGAACTCGCTTTTTCCACGGCCTTTGCCTGAGCCAATACCATTTCTCCAGAAGAGAGTTCTAATTCTATATCTTCACAATTCCCTTCCAAGCACAAAGTTTCTACTTCTTTTATATTTTCTAAAAAAAGAACTATTGCCGAATTAACTTGAAAATCAAATCCAAATACTACAGCATCTGCTCTTCGACTCCTTGCCATCTTACTCCTCCCTTCAATCTACTAGCTTTTATTATATCGCCAAACAATCTTTTTTTCCACAAAAATAACGCCCCAGTCCTTGCGACCAGAACGTCATTATATTCTATTATTAAATTGCCTTAAATATCCTCTGTGACACAGGCTTTTCCCTCTGCTTCTCAAGCTCAGCCTGCGTTTCTGAACTCTTCCATTCGTTTCAATTCTTCCTCTGCATCATCAAATCCGATATGCGTGTACGCATTCATCGTAACACTAATATCTGAATGCCCCATAAGATATTGCAGTATCTTTGGATTCATACCTGCTTTAGCTTGGTTGCTACAATAGGTGTGTCTACATACGCGTGGCGTAATATTCGGCATCTGCACTCTCTCCATTCTTGTCACAGTTTCTGCAACTATAAACATAAGTCACATGCTCTATAACCTTAATCTCAGCAGGGACTGCCACCAGTTCTTTTCTTATCTCTTTCTTCATAACTGTAAGTGGCCTGTGGCAGTTATCACATACCTGTTCACTTTCATCTAATTTATATTCAACTACCTCAACAGGAATGTCATTAAACTTACTTCCCTTTTTAGCTTTTCTTCTTTCATGCTCAGGTATAATACTTTCCTGTGGTGGCTCACTTTGAATTGGCTCTCTAAATGTCTCAGCCTCATTGAAGACATCAAAAAGAGAAAGTTGTCCATCAATAGCTTTTTCGCCTGATTTGCCAAATTTCTCTTTTGCTTTTAATTTCAGTTGCTCCATATACCAATTATTTAATTTATTTAACTTAGCAATCCGTTCACTCTTTCCTTTTTTATCTTTTCTAAAGCCTCAATCTCTTTGTCTTTATCCTGTAAGATAGCCTTAAGTCCGGCAATTTCTGCTTGCAATTCATCTATAGTTTTCATTTTACCGAACTTCCAAATCTCAAATATTTATGTAAAGATTATACTATAAAAACTATGATGAATCCACTAAAATCAACACTTTTTGAAGACTTCACTACGCTTGATTTTTTGTTTTGTTCCCAGTGCCATGATTATATTTTTCAAATCGTCTATTAATAAATCCATAGTGATTTCTGTATCACTTTGTGACGGCCAAACCACATGTCCTTTTTCAATTCTTTTAAAATGAATCCAAAATCCATTATCTTCCCATACAAGAAGCTTTACTCTATCCCTCGCATTGTTACAAAAAGCAAATATTACCTTATCTCTTGGATCAAGGTTGAAATTGCTATAAACAATTTCAGCTAATACGTTTATATTTTCCCTCATATCAGTAGCACCACAAGAAAGAATTACACGATAGTTGTCATAGTTAAACATTTATTTCATTCACCACCTTGATTACCTTTGCAAGTAGTTTAAGATCAGTATATCTATCCACTACGATGTTGACAGCACCTATCTCCATCTTTAGAGTCTTGCCGGCTTGTGTTGTCTTGATTTCAATAAATTTAACATCCTTAGAGTGCTTTGATTTCTTATCATGTTTACTCACCCATCTTGTGACTGTTGAAATAGGTAATCCATTCTTCCTAGCCCAGCTTGCGATACTTAATCCACTATTTTTAAACGCCTCAATAAATTGCTCTTTTTCTTCTTTAGAATATTTAGCCATAGGCACCTCCACATATTTAGTATAAGATTATTTTATAGTGGAAGTTTATTTATGGGGAGGCGTACTTGAATTGACGCTTACATTTCAATACAAAAAATATACACATCGACAGACCGCAACAAATATAAAAATCGTTGTAATCCGCTATACATAAGGGTTTACAACGATTTTTGTTTATATAAGTGTCAAAGATGGGATTATACCATAGATTGCGGACTCTTCGAAGTCCATTTTCTGTTTTTAAGCATTAAAAAGGGAGCATATCAGATGATTACTCATCTATTTTGCAACAGCCCCTTAATTTTTAATCGTACTAGCTATTAAGCGTTTACGATTTTTCGCCTAACCCATTTTAATCACTTTACAAAACACTGGATAGTTTCCTCTCAGAAAACCATCCAGTATTTATACTGTCACAGCAAAATTCGTATCTATGTAAATCAATATCACTCAATAATATTATAATAAAACTATTTTTTACTATTATTAAGTGCTCTTCGAATTTTAGGAATATGATTTTTCAAATCACGATATATTAATTCATCTTCACCAAAAGCATCTTCTGCATGCATAATATAAGTAAAAAAGTTACCCACCTTAGCGGTTGCTCCATGCACAGAATATTTTTTGTATAAGTTAGCCTTTCCTTCTAAATGAGGATTTTTTGATATTGATTTTGCTTTTCTGTACATTCTATAATAATATTTACCAATCGTTTTAGATCTAACCATAATGTTTTTACCATCAAATGTAAATCCCAGAAAATTTATTACCTTTTTACTATTATCTGCATCAGACAGCAATTTATCCCCTACATTTTCAATTATTTGTTCTTGAATTTCAAATATCTGTGTCTTATTAGGTTCTAACTGTAGTCTTGGCGTTTTCCTCAAAATATTTATTACTTGTTCCATTACAAATATTGTATTATCTTTTTTAGGAATGACCACGATAAAATCATCGCTATATCTCCTATATATCCCACCTAATGACGTAACGTATTCGTTAACATACTTATCTGCATCGATCATATATATATTAGCCAATACCGCACTAATTGGAGAACCTTGTGGAATTTGATAAGACTTTGTATTTTTTGAAATATGTTTTCTGTTTTTTCTATATTCTGTTTTATCTAAAGCAATCCTTCTCTTATTGAATTCTTTTAAATTTAAGCTTGTAATCTTAAGCAGATCTTCCAATTCCCAAGTGCTATATTTTGTAACATTTTTAAATACAGCATAATGATCCTCTGGTAAAGTGTCAAATCTCATTACCGTACACCATTGTCTCTTTAAATATTCATGATCTAAATTATCAAAAAAACCTGTAAAATCTCCTATCATTACATATGCATCACCAAGTTCTCGTATGTAATCAAAAGCTTCTCTTGCGATATGAATATTACTTTTTTGCAAATTTGTCCGATATGCAACAGAAACCGAATCTATACCTTCTTTATCTAAATATAGGTTATAGCTCTCATTTAAAATTGCACTATAAAACTGATAAATACACCTATCAATGTGCGCAGCATAACAGATCTCCCTTTCCTTTGATTTTTTCCCCTTCTGTTTATTATATTTATTTATTTTCATCACATAATGAATAAACGGATAGAATCCATGATGAGCAACTTTATCTGGATTCGTAACATATCCGGCCGCTTTGGATATATCCATCCTCAAATCAAAATGTGCATATCCTTTTTTACTCTTTTCAATAACCTTTGGATCAGAAATCCAGTCTTTGGCATTCATATTTTCTCCTAAATTTGCAATACCCATCAGCATGGAGGATAGCGTTCCTTAGCTGATGGGTATACACTTAATCTTAGTAATCTTTATGATTGACTAATGTCAATATTTGATTGCTAGCTATCCTGTTGATGCAATACTTAATTATGTTATAATCAAGCAGGAGGACAACATTATGTTCTTAACTATCTTATTATTAGTCCTGACCGAATTGGTCATCTGTACTAACAGACAGGCTCCGACCTTCTCTTATGAGTTGGTTACAGAACTGTTGACAACAATCTCCATCCCTTACAACTACTTGTAAGGCATTAACATAATACCACATTTTTTTGTTTTTTTCAATTTGTAAAAAACACCAGATAATCTCCCTTTCAGGAAACCATCCGGCATATATATCATCATATCATGACTCTTCTCCATCTACGTAACTCTACGTCATTGTGGTGTCAAATTAGTGTCAAAACCACACTCAACGAAGCCTGCAATCTTCTTCGTGAAAAAATAATAAACTATCCCCGTTTCAAAACAACAAGGCCATTTCTTTCAACTCACACCTTTGATACTAAGCAGACTACAGCTCCGTATATTTCGCTGCATTTCCTTTTGCTTTATCCACCGGCTACTTTGCTTCATTCTGTTTCATCTTCATGTTCACAATTTCATCAGCATCCAGTTCTAATTTATCTAGAAGATTTTGTGAATAAACAAGTATATCTGCCAGTTCTTCTTTTATATGCTGCAAATCATACTCTGTATCACTCCACTGAAAACACTCCAACAACTCTGCAGCCTCAATCACAATCGATTTTGCAAGATTTGCTTGACTATGAAATTGATTCCACTTCCGGTCTTCTGTAAATTTGCGGATACGCTCTATTGTTTTTTCCTTCACAAACTTTTATCCCTTTATCATTTTTGTTTTAAGGACTTCTTAAAATATTGCGCCAAGGCAACATCCGTGCAATAATTTTATATTTTCATATAATCTTGTTTCCAAACAATCATTTTCTGTATCAATCATAAATCCACTTTTTGTACCTGCATAAATAATCATGTATTCACCCCACACACCATATTGTTTTGTTCAATTTCAGTAGGCAATCCTAAAATAATACAAATATGCTTTATATTTATCTTGTGCTGTCAGACAGGTGTCGGTCAAATAACCTTTTTCGTTGTCCCATTCCTTCAATCCACGGTAATAGAACATTTTCAGATTGTCATCAATAATAAATGGAACAATATTGTATTTCAGACACTCCTTAAACATAATCAATCCTCCCACACTACCGTTACCGTCCTTGAACGGATAGATTCGCTCAAACTTCACATGGAAGTCCAGAATATCTTCAAATGTCTTTTCTTCCTTATCGTTATATTCCGTCAGCAGGATCTTCATTTTATCGGCAACTTCTTCCGGAATGGCTGTATCCATACCACCAACTTCATTCGGGAGTTTCTTATAATTGCCAACAGCAAACCAATCTTTTCTGGAATCGCTGGTGCCATTCTTCAAAACCAAGTGAAGTTCTTTGATGAACTTCTCGGTCAGAGACGCTTTTGCGTGATCAATAATCATATCAATGCAACGGAAGTGATTTGCTATTTCAATCACGTCATCCACATTCAGCACTTCTTTTTCTACACCGATGGTGTTGGTTTCAAAAATATACCTAGTTTGATTGTATGTCAAGCGGCTTCCTTCCATATAGTTAGAATTATAGGTCAAATCAATCTGTGTCTTATGATAACACCGAAGTATTTACTTGCCTTTTGCTCTTTCAGAATATCCAACAGAGTAATCGGTTCTTCTTTTCTTTTGTTGGTGCGCTCCGGTTTCTCTGCGTTTTCCGGAATGTTCCATGTCTTACCGGTAAGAAACGCACCGTTCACACGCCCTTGGCACAGTAGTTTCTGACACTACGCTCTGACATATTCCATTTTTTTGCTATTTTAGCAACTAAAAGGTATTTCATATGCCATCCTCTATCCAACATAAATTAAATCCAAAACATGCTAATCTACTGATTAGTATGTCACACTATCGGCAAAAACACTATCTATTTTATCTATTTCACTTTTTTTCAGCCGATACATCAAATACATCTATCACCCCTCTAAACTCCTCTTCCAACGCATACCAATCAGTATTCCTGTCATCCTCCATTGTTTCCACAATTGCCTTATAATAGTCCAACTTCTCTTCTATATAATTATTTATCACCTCAACCCTTGGGCCTTTTTGGGCTTCAGACATTCTTACCTTCTTTGCAAGCAAATCTTCTACTGCCGCCTTCATATCTTCCTCAAGAACAGCATTAACTAATTCATAAAAAAGTACCGGTGGCGGGCATTTCTTTTCATCAATCCATTTGCAGGCAAGAATAGGTCTAAGTACATAAAAATACTTTTTGTAATTTACCATATCAGCACATAGATAATCGTAGTAATTCTTTTTTGCCGTACCGTAGTAATGGTAAAGTGCCGATTTGCATGCAAAGTATTTGGATGCCGTTTTGTCGTAAAGCTCCTTCCATTCATCCGTAGTATAATACACAATAGGAGAATTGCTCCACTCAAATAATGTGGCATTGGACTTGTGAAAATGCTTCAATGCCTTTTTTATATCCCAACCGTTGATATCAAGCACCTCGTTTAATTCCCAATCGATAAAATCCTTATTCTCACGAAGGGATAAATAAAAGTCTTTATTTCTTACATAGATAAATCTTACATCATAGTCACTGTCAGGTGAAGCAAATCCCCATGCTCTGCTGCCGGATTCAATCGCATGTAACACTTTTATATTCTCTTTTTCTTCTATCTCTCTGAGCTTCATTCGAATCAATTCTTCTATATTTCCTTCAAAATTCTCATATCTCATCTCGAATCACCCTTTCATTTATTGTCATTACAAGTTCCTGAACTCTCTTAAAATCCGGCTCAGCCGGAAGATCTGTGTGCTCAGCCGCATAATGTAAACGTCTTTCATACTCTCTCATCATATCATAGAAGCTGTCCGAAAAAGTTCCCTCATCTGTTTGATATTTTCCAAAGCGGATATCCATCAGCAGATTATGTTCCTTTTCTCTGTATGTATTGATTTCTCCCTTTTCCAGTATATCAATGGCCATCATAAATAATCTGATAAGATGCATGGCGTGCTTATTCAGATGAAGATCATCTTTCTTTTTATTTCTCTTACCTATTTTATCATAGTCTTTTACAACATTTGACATTGTATTCCACATACTTGCATAATCTCTTAGCGGATAATGATTCAAATTCGCATTGATAAATATCTCTGTTTCAAGCTCAGGATTAATCGCCTTGTCAATAAAAATTTCCAGACTTCCGTTTTCAAAGCTCTTATAGCTTGAGTTAAAACTGTACATTGCATTCTTTACAGAATTAAAAATATGCTGCTCTTTTTCACTTTGCGGAAATGTGTCTCTGGCAAGTGCATTCTGTAATCTTCTTAGCTGTGCATCCGCATATCCTCCAAATGATTGAATAGCCCTTTTAGATAAAAACAATCTTTTATTATCCAGAAGCATCTGTCCTATATCATTAAGATAGAGATAATTATCCGGTGCAAGGCCAAGCAACTCTATTGTATTCGGATTGCAACTTAAAAGTAAATTCACCATTTTATTGAATGCATAGATAACGGTATCCGTATTATCATCCACATACTGTTCAAACTGCGTAAGTCCTATAAGATCGGACTTTTGGTTTAGAGTAATTCCTCTTATATCTATATCACTGCCTTCTATATTTGTCCCATATGCATAGCTTCCTGCCAGTCCAAGAAGTATCACATGCTTCCCAAGATGTTCATTAGTATTTATAAAATCATATTCCGGTTTATTTAAAATCGCTTTGTAGTCGGTCATAATACCTCCATTCCTTATCAAAAGCCATCAGAATCATTTAATTATAAAATCAGATTTTACATTGAAAGCTTATCTACTTTAAAAATTATCTATTTGACTTTAAAATTCTTTGTACATATTAACAGTTAAAAAAAAGAACCCGACGCATCAGATTCTTCTAGGTGTAATCCAAATATGTCCACCGCAATTCTTCATCCCACTATACTAGCTTTTTATAACATATGCAAGGGATTCATGATTTACTAACGGGTCTTCAACAGTTTGTTACATGCAAACAGCCTCTAAAGCCTTATAAATAAAGGGTTTTCTGTGTCAAATTTCTTTTATTTTATTGTTGTATTTTGTTGTATTATATGATATAATGAAGTATGAAACTTTGGTATGACAAAAAATCGAAGGATCCTACTTATTTTATTCAAAGAGGAATCCGAAACGGAAAAAAGACTACTACTAAAAATGTGGTTCGCATAGGAAAACATTCCGAACTTCTAAAAACTACCGCTGACCCTCTGGCTTACGCTCTTGATGAGGTCAAAAGATATAATGAGGAGTTAAAAAACAATAAATCGGTAGCTTTAGATTTTAAGTTTGACTTTAATGAAAAAATCACCTATCAAGATGATTTAGTATCTAAGTCTAAACTTTTAAACATAGGATATTTTTTCCTTCAGCAAATTTACCATGATCTTAAGATTGGTGCCTTCTTCAAAAATATAATAAAAGATACTAGAATACAGTTTGACCCAAATCTGGTAAATAGATTCCTAACTTATTCTCGTATACTTAATCCTGACTCCAAGCTAGGTACTCATCAGAATCTTGTTAGCTTTTATGAGCAACCCACATTTGGTTACGAACACATTCTTCGTACACTTGACATCATGTATGATCATTACGATGAGTATATTTCTCATCTATATGATGCAAGTACGAAATTAATAAAGAGAGATACCTCGGTATGTTTTTTTGACTGCTCAAACTATTACTTTGAAATAGAATCAAATGACGAAGATTATATTGATCCGGTAACCGGTGAAGTGACTAAAGGTCTACGAAAATATGGTGTGAGTAAAGAACATAGACCAAATCCTATTGTACAAATGGGACTATTTATGGACAAAGATGGAATACCACTATCTATGTGCATTACTTCCGGTTCTGATAATGAGCAAACTACTGCTATTCCTTTAGAACAAAAGCTAATAACTATGTTTAAGGGCAAAAAGTTTATTTATTGTGCTGATGCCGGTCTTGGGTCTTTAAATATCAGAAATTTTAATTCTATGGGTGGCAGAGCTTTTATTGTTACTCAATCCATAAAGATGCTTTCTAATACGTTAAAAGAAGCTATTTTTAGTGATATTGATTATCGCCTATTATCTAATGATAAACCTGCAACTATTCAGCAAATGAAAGATTTTGATATGTTTGATAAAGTTAATGCAGAACTGTACGATGATAGGATATACAAGATAATCCCTGCTGATAAGGCATTTGACCTTGGACTTTATGAAGAAAAGGCATGTAAGAATGGTACTATTAAGAAAGTTAAGTCAAAGGCCGTAGTTCCACAAAAAATCATTGTCTCATTCTCAAGAAAAATGATGGAATATCAAAGATTTATACGAAATCGCCAGATAGAAAGGGCTAAGAAGCTCCTTACTAAGCTGGATCCCGAAACCTATAAAAAAGGGGCAAATGATATAACTCGTTTTATAAAACGAACCACATCAACATCCTCCGGTGAAACAGCTGTAGATACCTACGAACTTAACCAAGAAGCCATAAATGAAGAAGAAAAGTATGATGGATTCTATGCAGTGGCAACAAATCTTGAAGATTCAGTTAAGTATATCTTAGAGATTAGCTCAAACAGATACAAGATAGAAGATTGCTTTAGAATAATGAAAACCAATTTTTCAGCCAGACCTGTATCTCATCAAAATAGAGAGCGAATAGTAGCACACTTTATGGTCTGTTACACAGTTCTTTTAATATATAGGATTCTGGAAAAGAAGCTGGATATGTATGGAACGCATTTCACTGTAGAGAATGTTATAGAGACTTTGAACAATATGCAGGTAGCTAATTTAGAAGATGTATGCTATATGTCAACATATGATAATTCACAAGTACTAACATCATTAAATGCTATCTTTAATCTAGAATTGGACAAGAAATACTATCAGCCAAAAGATTTAAATAAAAAAATAAAAAAGATTTCAACTTGAACTTTCCATACAACATTTTTTAGATACTTAAAAAAGTGGCTAAAGCCTTGTAAATACAGGGTTTTAAGCCACTTTTCTATTCTCAAACTGTTGAAGATGGGATATTAACATAGTGAAAATATCCACTTCTTGCCTCATTCCATACTACATGTTTATTGGAAAATGCATGTTTTTAGCTTTTTGTATTGTAAGTAATTAAAAAAGTCAAAAATGAATAACCCATTTCTGACTTTCTTAATGCTATATTGATTTTACACACACCTATTTTTTCAGACATAGTGCCCTTCTACAGAGAATCTAATAAGAAAGCAAACCTTTCAGTACCGTAGCACATCCGTCAATTACAGGAGTCGAACTATCTAACATAATATTATAATTATTGTAATCATTCCATTTTCGTGCAATATTGGCATAGTAATACCCAGCTCTTCTCTTATCGAACCGTTTTTGAACGCATTCCACCACCTCTAATTCTTACTTTCTTATACCCCTATACAATAATCACATGCTTTACTTGTACTAATCTTGCCGTCTTCTTTTATCTATCTCCAATGCTACCTTGGCAGCTACATAAAAATCATCTTTCCGGAGAATATTTCTTTTATCCAATTCATAAAACAACCTCTCATATCCAAAATAATTTCTCGGTATTTTTAATATTCTCTTTCCTCCTGAATAGATTTCACACGGATATTCAGAGGCTTCACCTATAATCTTTGCGTGGCTTATCTCACTCCATAAATACTCACTTCTTTTAAACGGAAACTGATTTATTAGTATCTTTTTATCGCTTACTTCTGTTTTTGTAAATAAAACAAATAATAAAAAATATATTCCGAGACTTGAACTTAATAATAGTATCGGCAACACACCCGACCCCTTCGTCTCCAGAATTTCTGATGGGCCTACTTTACATAAAACCCAAATCATCATAAGAGTAATGTATATACACAAAAATATTGAAGTCAGATATTTTTTACCCGGTCTTATCACTATTTTACTATCCTTCGTTTTCATCTTCCGCCCCCTTCATTAAACACTTTTTAGCAGTAAAATCCACATACTTTCAGTTTTATTCGGCCACCCGGCTCAAAGCTAAAGCTTAGTTGTATAAATCCGCCAACATACTTTATAGCATTGACCTCTTTATTACAACAACCGACAAGGCTATATAATGTAAATTATATTTTAATAATACTGCCTTGATACTTATATTTTATCAAATCTTTTATTAATATTCATCACGATTTTTCTGAAAATTATCAGCTTTATTGAACAAAGTGATTTTTTAATAAACTACAATATAATTTTAAATTATCTTCTTAAAACTCTATGTGTACTGCATATCTTCTCTTGCATACATATACTTACACAATCTCAAAATATGCCTATTCTCCTCTTTCACATTCATTAACATAAAAAATTTAAAACAAAAATTTGAAAAAAATCCATACCGGCTTATTCCGTTACTTTATAATAAAAGCTGCTGCCTTGCAATCCATCTTACAAAGCAGCAGACTTTCAACTTCTCCCGGAAGTTCCTTTCCTAAGACGGTTTCTATAACCGGATTAAACCACGGCTCATATTCTCCGCCCTATATTTCTGAAACCACTTCACTTCCGGCATCATCAGAACCGCCAAATTCGGCATTCTTAAGCATAAATAAAGGCACTATTGCCATCAGTACAACTATTACAAGTAAGCTTATAACAAGTTTTTTATTCTTTGACATTATTTAGCACCTCCTCTTTATTTATAAAATCATATTCAGGTTTATTTAGAATATTTTTATAGCCGGTCACTATGCTCCTCCTCTAATAATATCTATTTTTATATACTATTAGTTTCTTTTTTGTTATCATTCATTTTATGCTATTCTCATATCTATTTTTATTATACTTTAACCTTATTCCCACTACCTTCTAAAGAGATCTCTAAGCTTTAGCTTATCAAATGCCAACATTCCTCTGGCTTCCAGGTACAAATCATCTTCCTCAATAATTTTTCTTTTGCTTAGCTCATTTAGAAGCTTTTCATAGCCTATATATGCCCTTGGTACTTTTGCTATTCTTTTTTCTGCTGTATATATCACACATGGGTAAGCCAATGCCTCATTTATAATCTTTGCAGTAGTTATATCAAACCAAAAATATTCCTTTCTTTTTAGAGGAAACCTTGTTATTTCTATTTTTTCATTATCAATTTTTATCTTGGTAAGCAACACATATAATCCCGATACTATTCCGACAGTCAAAAAAAATAATAGCAATATCCACCTTGCCATCTTGTCCACCTCCGGATTATCTGACGGTAAAGCTTTGCCTAACCCCCAAAATGTTGTAACCCCTAAACCTATGGTCATAAAACTGAAAAACAAATACACTAAACCCGGTCTTATTACTATTACATCATGTTTTGATTTCATTTTACCTCCCGCCACCGGATTCTCACCGGTTTCATATATATTTTCTCTTTACCGCTTACTTTAATATTTATTTTAAAGCATTGTAAGCTGTAAATCAAAGGCATTTGTTTATTTTGCCAATGCTAAAATAACAAATGCAATTACAATTTTTCATTTGGCATAAAAAAATGGATTTAAAATCCATCCACCCCAATATTTGACAAAGAACATAAAAAAGCCGCCACCAAACAGACTAAATATCTATTTGGTGACAGCCCATTTACTCATTGTATATAAATTACTTTCCAAGTCTTGCCTTACCTAAAGCATCTGTAGCTATAATAGCCGCATACAACTCATCAGGTGTTACGTCTCCTGCAAGGTTATGTATTGTTTCTCCCTTTACGCAGGCATTCTTTGCTATAGTATGAAGATCCTCATCTGAAAAATCTCCAAGCTCTGCAAGTGTAATAGGCAGTCCTACTTCAAGGCAGAAATTCTGTATATCCTCAAACTCGGCCTTATCCGCACACTCAAGTGTAAGCTGTATCAAAGTACCGAATGCCACACAATTACCATGATATGCCTCATGTCCGCCAAGTGAAGTAACTCCGTTGTAGAATGAGTGAGGAGCCGCACAGTTTACATTATCTGCTCCTACACCTGATAGGTAAACTGTAGCCTCAATGATTGCATCCAAAGCCGGAGTAACAACATTATTCTCACAGGCGGTTATAGCCGCTTTTCCGTATTTTCTTAAGGTATCATAGCAAGCCTTTGCAATCGCCATACCTGCTCTTGTAATACCGCCACTCTCCAAACTTGGTGACTCTGTACGAAGTGAAGCTCTTCCTTCAAAGTATGTTCCGAGAGCGTCTCCCATTCCTGCAATCAAAAACTTTACAGGTGCTTTAGCTATAACACTGCTGTCTACAAGTACCGCATCAGGGTTTTGCGGATAGAATAAATATTTATTAAAGCTTCCGTCATCATTATATATAACCGAAAGTCCTGTACAAGGTGCATCTGTAGCTGCAACTGTAGGTATTATAACTATTCTCTTACCCATGTAGTATGCTGTTGCCTTAGCTGCATCCACTGCCGAACCGCCGCCTACCGCAACAACAACATCAATCTTATCAGCCTCAACAATGTCCTGCATTTTCTTTATCTCGCTGATACTTGACATTCCTCCAAAGACTTCATATCTGCGATAATCATCTTCTCCTTCAAAGCTCTTTTCCAAATCTTCATGGCAGCTGTTGTAACCGCTGTTTGAACAGACAAACAACCATCTCTTTCCCATATACTCCATTTCCTTACGGAACTGAAGCAAAGCTCCTTTTCCCTGTACATACTTGAGTGGTGCACGCATCATTCTTAAACGTTTCATAACAAAACCTCCATTAAAACCGTAAAGCTTTGAAACTGTGTCAAAACTTTAACATATATTGCTAAGGACTATTGTAGCACAAAGATTTTATTTTTCAATTACATGGATTTAATTTATTAGATAAGTAGATTTTTATTACTACTTATTATATCATTTTATACAAATATTATTTTATCACTTAGTATTGTGTCCACATATGTGCCACTTTTACTAGAATACTCTCTACCATACCCGGTATTGATTCGACTTTGCCCTTGTTATACTAATTGCAGGTATTTTTATTCATTATAAGCTTTACCGCCCTCATACTCTCCCAATATTTCTTTAAACATTCTATAATTATACTCGCTGTTTCCTCTTCCATAAACAGCAAATATAATTTTATCAAAAAGCTTCCACATATTCTCTTCTATCAGTAAATCTTTAAAGTATCCCGCCACATCTTTGGCATCATGTCCGAATGCTCCGCATCCCCATGCTCCCAATGTAATGGTTCTATATCCAAATCTTGCCGCACAGTACATATATTGTCTAAGCCTTTTCTTCATCACCTTATCAAGAGCATCTTTTGACTGTCCGTATGCTCTGTCAAACAGATTCGGTGCAGGAATAGTCATAACAGCTGTGGTATAAGGTTTAGAAATAAATTCTAAATCTATATTTCTAAATACATCTACCACAGGTGACAGAAGCATATAATCGGAATCAAATGCCGTTCCAAATTTAAAATTAAACTTATACATCTTAGAAGCCTTGGGTGAACTTATAGATTCGTACAAAGTACTCTGCCTGCATAGACACTCTTCCTGTGCTAAAGCTCCACTTTTATATCCACCTCCCGGATGATATGCATTGGCAAAATTCATTACCAAATCTGAGAGATATTCAAAGCTGTCTGCGTTTACAACAGAGATTTCACATTTTGAAGAGTATTTAAACTTCCCGGCAAAAAATTTGTCCTTATCCTCCACAATATCTTTAATAACATTAGGTGAGAGTACCACTACATTCCTATGTTTTTCCAAATCATGCGGCAATTTTATAAACTTACCGTCATTATAAAATCCGTTGTTCTTTAAAATCCCCTTATTCTCTTCATATACCACAATATTAGCTAATCTGGACATAATTACCTCCGTTAATATATTTACTGTAATTATCATATCAGACATGCTGTACATCTTTTCGGACTTTGGTGGTGATTTTAAAGAATTTAAAAAAGACAGCTAATCATTAGATCAGCTGCCTTTAAATTATATTATATATACTATTAAAATAGTATTCTACACATTTTATATGCTAAAGTAATTTTAAATTCTCTTCAAATTCCTGCTCTGTATTAACAAATCTATATGGTTCATACTCTCCATAAGCTGACGGTCTGCTTATAGTAACCAGTTGTATATTCTCAACACCTATCTCTTTTATTATCTTTTTTTTGAAATCAACCAAATGTTGTCCATGAGAAGTCTGTAGCGCTATACTTCCTATACCGTCAGCCTTCTTTGCAACAAGATAGCACATATTCTAAAGCCTCACTAAATTCACTTTCTGTTCTGATTTTACCGTTTTCATATTCTTTTCTCAATATAAAACCTGTATTGTGTCTTATAATAAACTATAATATTTGTGTTGACTTTTATATAAAGTACTCTATCGTCTTCTCCGG
The DNA here is from genome assembly GCF_003862475.1 of Lachnoanaerobaculum gingivalis. Classification (GTDB taxonomy): domain Bacteria; phylum Bacillota; class Clostridia; order Lachnospirales; family Lachnospiraceae; genus Lachnoanaerobaculum; species Lachnoanaerobaculum gingivalis. The sequence goes on from NZ_RRCO01000001.1 coordinate 639,353, forward strand.
GGTCTTTTCGGTCTTTTCGTTATAAAGTATTACCGCCTCACGGTTTTCGAACTTTCCAAGGGCATAGAGTACGTCATCCTCCCTATTAAAATATCCGAAAGGCACAATACGATTATATTTCAGAGGCTGATCAAGTACCAGCTCCACATCGCCCTCAGGTATGAACTGTGACCAGTGCTCATCCGTAAACTCATCCTCATAATAAGGATCAAACATGTAAATATTCTTATCATCTGCACCGGTAAGAAGGGCATAATGCTGTACATCATAAAAAAGCCTTACTACCACCGCACCGCCTCTGTTAAGTGCATCATTTATACGGCTTGTTTCACCTATAAAAACCTGTTCACCTGTAATATATTCACATATGACATTGAGCTGTCTTATCTCCCTGAATCTGTTCAGCCAATTACTGAGAAACATCATTGCCATATGAGAAGTTCCGCTCTTACCGGGATGTCCCTCATTACTGTAACAGTCAAGCGTATACAGCATAATATTTCTGATAACCTCAGGCGGAATGTCTTCTCTTTCAAATAGAAAGCTCAGTGCATTAAGCATTGAAGTAGGCCCGCAATCATATTCAGATAATTGATAATGTAATGGATTTTTCATTTTACACCCTTCTTTCTATCTGCATATAGTATAAAGCTCCAATATATTACAAGTAAAATTATAATTTCCTCTTACAAGCTTTTATGCATCAACGCTTATTATACAAGTTCATTTATAAATATTCCACTGATTTTATTTATATAATTCAATGTTTTTTTTGCAATACTTTTATCAGAAAAATTCACAAAATCACATTTCACATCACTTACATACCCAAATATCCAAGATGTAAAGTCCGCTATATCAAACTCTATAAAGCCTCTATCACCTATATCGGCAAGTTTACAAATACTTGAATGACTGCTATCCATCTCCACTTTAAAGTATCCGTTTTGAGTTTTTATTATATTATCATTTATTTTAACAATGATATCTACAGGCTCCTTTGCTCTGAAATTTGACAAAAGCTCTGCTATATCGGTGATCCTGACCATGATATTTTCCTTGCCGAATTCCCTTTTGGAAAGTTCTCCTGATACTATTCTCTCCTTTAGCTCAAGATTTTCCCTGCCCCAAAAAGATTCATACGCCACTATATCATTCTCATCACTGTATACATTTATAAATCCGTCCTCAGATGCGATCTCCTTTAAATCCCTTATAAAATAGTTTTCATCTCTATAAGTATATACATCATTATCCTTTGAAACTTCATTATTTATAAAATCCAAAATCCTACAAATAAGCTCCTTATCAGGCTCTTCTTTAATCACCTGCTTTTTTAGCCCTGAAAGATTTGCATTATACTCATTCTTATCCGCCACAAAGGCAAAATCAAAAGGCAGATAATAATCCTTATTCGCAGGAATCAGATATGTAAACGGAACATGTTCTGCATTCATATCGCAAAGTGCCTTATTTAAGAGCCTTCTCATATAGCCCTGTCGCTTAAATTCCTTTCCGGTAGCTACAGCAACTATATAATCCAGATTATAAACTTTATTAAAGACTGATATTTTATAAGGATTCAGCATCATCATAGACCTTATACTCTCACCCTCTATATCAGCCAAAATCCTGTTATCTTTAAGCTTTTCCTCATAATAATAATTTACAAAGCTGTCGGAATCTTCAAAAAAAGCCTCCTGATACAGAGGCTTTGTAAGTGCTTTTTCTTTTTGATTCAAATATTTTATCATAGTATTACCTTTTTTGCTCAACATAGTATTTCAAAGCATAATCCACCGGATAATAACTTTGCTTTGCATGTCTGAGTCCCTCAAGCCCAAGATCGTCTTCACGATTGACAAGACTTACATTCGGAAATTCATGTACCAAAAACTCCTTATTGATTGCCTGATAAAGACCTGTTATCTCAGGATTTGCCTTTTCAATATGTATTACAGCCATGTCCTCAAGTGGATTGTAGCTGCCTATGGAAAAAGCCTCCATTTTGCCGTCAATATATATCGCACCCATTCTTATATTCAGTCTGGTACAATTAAGCAAAATATCATGTATTCCCTCTACCTCAGGATCCAGGTGCTTTTCAACCTCTTCTCCCTTCTGCTCTCTCCATTTATCCAAAAACTTGAACACATCATCTCTATCTGTAGGATTGCAACCAAGGGCTCTGTATTCATATCTGTCGCCATAATTTTTTATAAAATTATTGTAGTGGTTTTTCTTTTTGTGAAGCTTCTTTCCTGAAAGAGTTCTAAGCTTCTCACCTTCATAGAGATAGTCCTTAGCATCCTCCTCAAGCCTTACGATAAACTTATCCTCCGGCAAATTCAATACTTTTATTCCTTCCTCATCTGCCAGATGAATCTTTAAAGGTAAGTTCAATACTTCATTAAAATACTCCACCATTAAGCCGAAGCAATATTCAAGGTCCTCTTTCTTACAGAGTGGCATAGCGGAGAAAGGTCTGTCCTCATCCCCCATAAGCCAAAGAAGTCCAACCTCCTCATCATCTCTCACTGCAATGGCCGCTCTTACATTATAATATTCTTTCCATATAAAGCTCTCAAGCTCTACACTGTCACAAGTTCTGTTATGCCTAAGTCCGTAAAACTTAGCATACTTTGGTATATCATTCGCTTCTAATTGTTTAAAATTTAATTTTTTATAGTCCATATTTTAATTATATTTATTTTTCCCCTTTTGTCAAATTAAAAATACATACATCAATTATTTTATCTGTAAAATCAAATATAGTCTTTACTTTTGCCATAATATAATATTATGATAAAGTAGTTACAAGGTTACAAGTCATTATAAGGAGTACTTATGAACGAATTAGAAAATCTGCGTGAAAAAATTGATACTATAGACAAGGAAATGATAGCCCTCTTTGAAAAAAGAATGGATATAGTAGCCGATATTGCAGCCTACAAAATAAAAAATAATCTCCCTGTTCTAAATCAAAACAGAGAGGATATCGTTGTATCAAAAGTAAAATCTACCGTAAAAAATAAGGACTACGCAGACAGTGCTGCCGATCTCATCAAAGATATCATGGAAATCAGCAAAAAATTCCAGCAAAAGCTTATCTCAAAACAACAATAAAATTTAAAGGCATTGACCTGTTTTAAAATCAATGCCTTTTTTCTAATCTTCCTTTGCCCATCCGAAGGCATACTTCACAGCCTTTTTCCACATTCTTATCTTTTCTTTTCTGACTTCTTCACAAAGATTTGGTGTAAATACTCTGTCAATACTTCTGCTACCCTTTATATCCTCTATACTGTTCCAAAATCCGACAGCAAGTCCTGCCAGATATGCAACACCAAGCGCTGTAGTCTCCACACATTTTGGACGCTCCACACGTACATTACAAAAATCCGCTTGAGTCTGCATCAAAAAGTCATTGGTACTTGCACCACCGTCCACATTCAATAAACTTAAAACTATACCCGAATCCTTCTCCATCACATCAAGTACATCTCTCACCTGATAAGCCATAGACTCCAATGTAGCCCTGATTATATGATATTTATTAACGCCTCTGGTAATACCGACAATAGTACCTCTGGCATATTGATCCCAATAGGGTGCACCAAGTCCTGTAAAAGCCGGCACAACATAGCAACCGTTTGTATCCTCAACCTTCATTGCCATATATTCTGAATCTTCGGATGAATCTATCAGACGCATCTCATCCCTAAGCCACTGTATAGAAGCACCTGCTACAAATACAGAACCCTCAAGGGCGTAGTTCACCTTTCCGCCAAGTCCCCATGCAATAGTCGTCACCAGCCCGTTATCGGATTTAACAGGCTTTTCACCTGTGTTCATAAGCAGAAAACAACCTGTGCCATAAGTACTCTTTGCCTCTCCCATCTCAAAACAAGTCTGTCCGAAGAGCGCCGCCTGCTGGTCACCTGCCACACCTGCAATATGAATGCTATGTCCAAAAAATGATGAATCCGCCTCACCGTAAATACATGAAGATTCCTTTACCTGTGGCAGCATTGACTTTGGAATATCAAGTAAATCAAGTATCTCCTCATCCCATTCCAAGGTATGTATATTAAAAAGCATGGTTCTTGAGGCATTTGAGTAATCTGTAACATGTACTTTTCCGTTTGTAAGCTTCCAGATAAGCCAAGTATCTACCGTACCGAACAACAATTTGCCTTCTTTTGCCTTTTGTCTTGCACCTTCCACATTGTCAAGTATCCACTTTATCTTTGTTCCCGAAAAGTATGCATCAAGCATCAAACCGGTTTTTTCACGAATCATATCTGAATATCCGCTATTCTTTAACTCATTACAATAATCCGCAGTCCTTCTGCATTGCCAGACTATTGCCCTATACACAGGAATACCCGTTTCCTTATCCCATACTATTGTAGTTTCTCTTTGATTTGTGATACCGATACCTGCAATATCCGAGGCACTTATTCCAAGCTTTGCCATAGCTTCCACAGCTACACTAAGCTGTGTAGACCATATAGCATCAGCATTGTGCTCTACCCAACCGGCCTTTGGATAATGCTGTGTCAGCTCCTTTTGTGCCACCTCACATATCTCACCTTTTCGATTGAATATGATACATCTGCTGCTTGTAGTGCCTGCATCAAAGGCCATAATATACTCTGCCATATTCTTCTTCCTTTACTCTTTTCTTTTTAACGGTTCTTTATCACTCAAGTCTTTTACAATCATTTCCATACTGATATTGTAGTCTTTTCCCAATACTTTTAAAGTTTTCTTATTCATATCCCATATTTCATCCATTCTATCACCAAAGTTTTCTAAAGTAAGCGGATCATTCTCATCATATCCCACTTCATTTGCAAACTCACCAAAATAACCGCCTTTTGAAAAATTTGAGTTGAAATTTTTTATAGCCTCAGGAGTGTCTGTATTGGTTTCATTAAAAAGAGCAAATCCCGGATAAATACCATAGCTGAACCCCTCTATTGTATTCATATCCGTATCATATATAAGCACATATGTGCTGCGTAATCTAAAATGATCTGACATAATATCTAATTCGAATAACTTATCATATACTTTTCTAATTGCAATACTTCTAAACGCTATATTCTCTTCAATATCTCGATAATCCAAATAACCGAAACTTGTATATTGCACAATCATATTCAAATTTTTATATTTACCATATATACTGATATTTCCAAGATTTATGAATGATTTATACTTCTTGTATGATAAGACAATATCATAATTTTCTTTTATAGTTGCCCTGACAATATATTTCCGATTATCACTATGCGGATACGACCTTTCCAATAAAAGATCATCACCAAAATATGACATACTCGAAAATGTCTGAAACAGTTGTATCATACCATGATAATATCCCGTTTCTACCGCACCTTCATCCTCATCTTTTGCTTCAGGAATCGCAATTGCACGGTCTATCGTATATTTACTTAAAATTTCAAACGCCTTAATAATCTCTTCCAACTTTTCATTTTTTCTGTACAGCTTATTTCCGATATCGATATATCTCTTATACCCCAAAAATCCATAGTCACGGTCAAAGCAGTATTCAAGCACAGTATTCAGCAGTTTCTCATCCTCTCTTAAGCTTGATATCAAAATACCGTCTACTATCAGATACTCCATAACAGTCTTTTTATTGTTGCCTAATTCTTGGGATAAAATATTTTCTACAGTAGCCGTCTTCCCCTCGGTATCATATATTTTTTCAAGTTCTTTTAATCTCGCATCACACTCGACATCATCCTTTGCATAATAACTTGCCACTGCCCATATATCTTTTACATCGCAATCTTTTGGAATTTCTACTATATTTTCAAGATTATCTATTCTTTTATATCCGTTTTCATCCCTGTTATATCTTGCTCCGTTCCATATTATTTGATTCGCTGTCACATTATAGTCTGAAGACATTAGTTCGTACATGCCTGTCAATACATTAATTATACATACAACAAGTATCAATATTAAGGCAATATATATTCTGTTTCTGTACTTTAACTTCACGCAAATCCCTCCTTAATGCTAAAACTAGTCTATAAATACTTTTGCATTTGGGCATACAGATTTTACATCACAATTTATCTTTAGATGGTATAACTGTACTCTTCTCAAGTTCTTAAAATTTTTTACAAAATGCAAATTATCAAGTACATTCTCTTCTTCATATGTGCCTATATCCTCCTCATTATCACCCATATATGTCAGTATTATAGTTTCAACATTCTTAAAATATCCCAAATCAGTAATATCTTTCACATGATAGTCTTTAAAATTTATAGACAGAAATTTTATTTTCCTCAAAGAACTCTTCCGGATAATACCCTTTATTGGCTTTTCTCGTCTTTTTGCCAAAGACATACGATCTTTACCCATAGTATCTCTCACAGCCCTCAAAAATTCTTCGTCCTTAAAAAATGCTATTCTCTCCATTAAAAATATTAGAATAATTATAAATATGCCTAAATAAAATGTTATTGTGTAGTTCATATTTAATTCTTCCTCCTGTTTAAAATCACGTACATTTCACTTGTTATTATATGTTTATTCTATAAATAGTATTACTTTTCACTTTCTGTGGTCATAACATCATCAGGATCTCCATCATCCTCGGCAACAACTTGAAGGTACATAAAATCCATGCCTCCACCATCTGTCTCTACATTAATCTTCTCTTTTTAACGGTTCTTTCCCACTCAAGTCTAATGTAATACAGTCAATATCATAACCATATTCTTCACCTAAAACTTCATAACATCTGTATCGCATATCAAATATTTCAACTAATCTTTCACCAAAATTTTCTTCAGTAATAGGATTGTTTTCATCATATCCCACTTCATTTGCAAACTCACCAAAATATCCGCCTTTTGAAAAATTTGCGTTGAAATTTCTTATAGCGTCTTTTGTATCAACCATATCTTTATAACCAATGTAATCAAATATTTTATATGTCGGGTAAATAGCATAAGCTGTTCCTTCTATCAAATGTATATCTGTATCATATACAAGTGTATATGCGGCACAAAGTTCAAAAATATCAGAAGTAGCTTCTAAATGATTAAGTCTTCTAATGAATGTCAGCGTTGACAAATATTTCAGAGAAATATAATCTGTTACATCACGATCATCCAGGCTTCCAATCATTAACCCATATACCCGCATATTTAAATTCTTATATCTGCCGTATATATTCACATTCCCTAACTTTATAAATGGTTTATACATTGTATAGTACAATGAAATATCTTTACCATCTCCTCTAACCGCTCGTATAATATATCTCTTATTAGATCCGATATATGATTTTTCCGATATAAGATTATTATCAAAGTATTCTATACCTGAAAATATTTGAAACAGCTGTATCATGCTGAAATAGTGCCTTATATATGTATCTCTACGGTCTTTATCCAATATCTTTTCAGCACTTGACATATAATCAACCGTATATTTACTTAAAATTTCAAACGCTTTAATTATCTCTTCTACTTTTTCATTTTTTCTGTACAGCTTGTCTCCAATATCAATGTATCTTTTATAACCAAGCACTCCAAAGTCCCTATCAAAACAATAGTCTAATGCAGTATTCAATAATTCTGTGCCTTTATCTAAATCTTTTGTCAGGATTCCTGCTACTATAAGATATTCCATTCTTGTTTTCTTATCATCGCCTAAATCATGCTCAAGAATATTTTCTATGACTTTCTTTTCACCTTGGTCATTATACATCTTTTCAAGCTCTCTAAGCCTTGACTCACACTCGGCATCATCCTTTGCATAACAACTTGCTACCTCCCAAATATCCCTTATATCACAATCTTTTGGAAGTTCGGATAAGTTTTCAAGCTCATCTATCTTGCGGTATCTGTTTTCATCCCAATTGTATCTTGCACCTCTCCATATTATTTGGTTTGCTGTCACATTATAGTTGGAAGTAAATACTTCATACATACCGGTCAGCACATTGACTACACATACAATCAGTATAAACCTAAGCAACCAATATATCCGCTTTTTATACTCTAATTTCATCTATGTCTCTCCTAACCGTAAAACCGGTTTGTAAACACCATTGCTCTCGGAAATTCCCTTTTAATCTTTCTTATGCAACGGTTCTCTTCCGGTAAAATCATTTACAATACTACTTATATCAATATTATATCCTACATACAAAAATCTATAAATTTTCTCTTCCATATTGCAAAGTTCGTCTATCTTCTCACCGAAATTTCCCAATGTCAGTTGATTATTTCCATCATAGCCGACATCATTTGCAAACTCTTCCAAATAACCACCTTTTGAAAAATTTGTATTAAAATTATTTATGGCTTCTATTGTATCTATATAGTGACTGTCAGGAGATTCAACTAAATTGTATACATCAAAGTAACTATACACCGGAAGTACCGGATAAAATCCGTAGCTTAACCCCTCAAGTGTATGTATATCCGAATCATATACAATTACATAGGTACCACAAAGTCTAAAAATTTTAGATATAATTTTTAAATCAATTAATTTATCCTCCACCATATAAGTTGCAGGACTTTTTAATGATATATAATTTGTAATATCAAAATCATCCAAATCTCTAATTGATACACGCTTTATTATCATATTCAGATTCTTATATCTTCCGTATATACTGATATGTCCAAGATCTATAAATGATCTGTATTTTTTGTAGGATAATACAATATCATAATTTTCTTTTATAGATGCCCTAACAATATATTTCTTATTATCCATCCCGGGATATGATTTTGCCGCTAAAAGATTATCGTCAAAATATAATAAACTTGAGAATGTCTGGAATAGTTGTATCATACGATGATAGTATACCGTTTCAGTTGCACTTTCATCCCCATCTTCTGATTTGGGCATCACAATTGCACGATCAATTGTATACTTGCTTAAAGTTTCAAAAGCTTCAATAATTCTTTCAAGCTTACCGTTCTTTTTATAGAGCTTATTTCCGATATCAATATATCTTTTGTATCCAAGTAATCCATAGTCTCTGTCATAGCAATATTCAAGGACATTATTAAGCAGTTCCGTATCGTTACCAAGACTTCTTATTAGGCAACCGTCAACTATCAGGTACTCCATCATAGTCTTTTTATCATCTCCTACATCTTTAGACATGATATCATCTACGACAGCCTTTTCTCCCCCTTCATCATATATATTCTTAAGTTCCTTCAGTCTTGTATCACACTCACTGTCATCCTTTGCATAATAACTTGCCACCGCCCAAATATCTTTTATATCACAATCTGTCGGTATATCCACCAAATATTTAATCTCATCTATACTGTGATATCCGGTCTCGTCCTTATTATATCTCTTGCCTTTCCATATGATTTGGTTTGCATTTGCGTTTTTGATTGTACTACACATCTCATAGAATCCTGTCAGCACATTGACTACGCATACAATCAGTATAAATCTTAGCAACCAATATATCCGCTTTTTATACTCTAATTTCATCCATGTCTCTCCTAACCGTAAAAACTAGTCTATAAACACTATTGCCCTCGGACATTCGTTCTTCACGCTCTTATCTGCGTTAAGATGATATAACTGTACCCTTCTAAGCTTATTAAAATCCCTTACTTTATTTAGATTATCCAGGACATGTTCCTCATTATACATACCGATATCTTCCTCATTATCGCCCATATATGTCAAGATAATTGTCTCAACATTCTTGAAATATTCAAGGTCACTCACATCCTTAACATGGTAGTCCTTAAAATTGATTGATAAGAAGTTCATCTTCTTTAAATCCTTTTTCCAAATGATACCCTTGATAGGCTTCTCTCTTTTATGTGCCAAAGACATGCGGTTTTTCCCCATAGTATCTCTTACCGCTCTAAGAAACTCCGCATCCTTAAAAAAAGCTATTCTGCTCACCACAATCATACATATTATTGTAAATATTCCCAAGTAAAATGATAATGTATAATTCATTTCCATATTTCCTTTCCGTTAAACTGAAGATTCCATCATATCTGCGTTTGATTTGATTTCCATATATCTACCTCCCACTATTGTATCCAAATGCATAAATATCATATCCATCTTTTTCTAAATCTAATTTATCACCTAAAAAATGTAAATTTAAACTATCTATGGCAAATTTTGATATTCCTACATTATTCTCATGAAAATCATCGACCGGTCTAATCAAGAAATAGATTTGTATTGGAAAATTGTACTCTCCACCATCATCTGCAAATTCTATAGTTGTTGACGCATACACCTTCTTTTGAAGTTTTCCTTTATCTGAGCTTGATTCATAGTCATTATCTTCATCAAGTTTATATCGTATAATTTTACCTGAAAACTTATTATTATTGTAACCCCTAAATATATTATCTATCTTTTCATCAAAATTATCTATTTTACTCCTTGCATACTCCGGAAACAAGCTTACTAAAAGCTCCCTATCATTAGTATTTAAAGCCTGTACTATCTTTTCGATATATTCATTCGCCACTTTTGCATCACCATATATATAATTATCTATTTTACCGGAGTCATGTATATATTTTACAGTTTCAACTACCGATGTACATCCTGTAAGCAAACTTAATATTAAAATTCCCATTAAAACTTTAATTTTCACCAGTTTTTATTTCCTTCCTATTCTTAGTGTCCAAACGCATATATATCATACCCATCTTTCTCTTTATCTACACCATCTGTACTGAAATCCCCATAATCTATAGCAAATATAGATATTCCAACATTATTCTCGTGAAAATCATCTACAGGTACTATTACCATGGCAATCTTTAAGCTTGATCTATATAATTCTCCCTCCTTAGGATCTGCAAACTCTATAGTAGTATTAGCATATACCTCTTTATAGATTTTACCCCTATCAGATCTTGATTGATAATTGTTATCTTCATTAAGCTTATACCTTATTATAGAAGGCCATGGCCATGTCTCATTTTCACTAATAATTTCATCTATCTTTTCATCAAAATTATCTATCTTACTCCTTGCATGCTCAGGAAATAAACTCGCTAAAAGTTCTCTATCATTAGTATTCAATGCTTCTACTATTTTTTCTATATACTTATTTACAACTACAGCTTCACTATATATATAATCATCTATTTTATCAGAATCGTGTATATACCTTGCAATCTCAACTACTGAGGTACATCCTGTAAGCAAACATACTATTAAACAAAATATAATAATTTTAATTCTCATTAATTCCTATTACCTCCTCAATACTAAAACCCGTATATAAAAACTCTTGCATGTCACTTTTACATCACTATTTATCTTTAGATGATATAACTGTACTCTTCTCAAGTTCACATTTAATTCTCCTGTTTAAAATCACGTACATTTCAGTTGTTATTATATGTTTATTCTATAAATATTTTTGCCATATTTCAATATTTTTATTAAAATCAGGTATCGAATATTACTTGTTATATTATTTTTTATATTAAAAGAACCCCCATGCCTTTTCACATAGGGGCTCTAAACAATAGTATTACTTTTCACTTTCTGTGGTCATAAGCTCATCAGGATCTACATAATCAGCCCAAAAAGGATTATCTACCCAAAGATAGTATCCCCTATTGCTGTCATCCATAGTAATCTGCCAAATCTCAGGCGAATACATCATAGAGCTGATACCTATCTCATCAGGATCCTCATCATCCTTGGCAACAACCTGAAGGTACATAAAATCTATATTACCACCATCTGTCTTTACAACATAATAAGTCTCAATCCTTTTTATTCCCTTTTCTTTGTCTTCTGTAACTACCGGAAAATTTCTGTCATACTTTACACTCTTTGACTTTCCCTTATACCTCTTAAGCATTAATGCAATTTTAAAGTCCATATCCTCTATACTCTCTCTCGCATTCTTTGAAAACAGTGCTTTCAGTTCATCAGCATTTTGATTATCCAACGCAGCAATCACTTTGTCTTTATATTCTTTTTCCTCGGGTGGTTGATTATCATTTTTGGTAACTTCACTCTTTGCACCGTCAACTGTATTTTTAACACTTGAGCAGGCTGATATTAAAAAGACTGATGCAATAATAAGGAATATTATTTTTTTCATACTTTTACATGCTCCTTACTTTGTATCTGATTTGAAAGATTATAGTCGTTATCATGTATATATTTCTTTGATTCAACAATTTCCATTCGTAATCTAACCAATTCTTCATATCCTGTATTCATCAAAATATTTAAATACCAACAAATGTATTTAAAACTATCTCCACTTCTTCCACTCCAGTAATCGTCGATATCTGTTATAATATTTACTAAATCCTCCCTACTTTTATTTAATCTATACTTAAATAGATCATAATTATTCTCTGCATTTACCATGCCGGCAATATTTGATTTAATTTCCATATTCTTATCTCCCATTATTAGTGTCCAAACGCATAGATATCATATCCGTCCTTTTCTTTATCCACATCATCTTTAATAAACTCCCCTTCTCCAATTGCAAATATAGAAATTCCAACATTATTTTCATGAAAATCATCTACAGGTACTATTACCATAGCAATCTTTAAACTCGGTCTATGTACTTCTCCCTCCTTAGGGTCTGCGAACTCTATAGTGGTATTAGCATATACCTCTTTATAGATTTTACCTCTATCTGCTCTTGATTGATAATTATTATCTTCATTAAGCTTATACCTTATTATGGAAGACGGCCATGGCCATGACTCATTTTCTCTGATAATTCTGTCTATCTTTTCATCAAAATTGTCTATCTTACTCCTTGCATGCTCGGGAAATAAACTCGCTAATAGTTCTCTATCATTAGTGTTCAATGCTCTTATTATCTTTTCTATATACTCGTTTACTACTACAGCCTCGCCATATATGTAGTTATCTAATTTATCAGAGTCATGTACATATCTCGCAACCTTAACTACCGAGGTACACCCTATGAGCATGCATGCTATTAAAAAACATATAATGAATTTAATTTTCATTAATTTATATTACCCCTTTCCCATTTTATAACTGCATTTCTATGAACTAAGTCTAAACACCAGTTATCATTTATTTTATCTTCGTTTTGATCATCAAATTCTGCTGTATGTACGAATTCCTTCCACATAGCCCTTTCCTCATCAAAGTCAACCATCCCTGTCATTACTAAATCTTCAGCTTTTACATCTTGAAATCTTTTATCCGGATTAAACCCTGTTATCCACCACTGATGTAAGTCATTAGCATCCCAATCTATTACTTGAGTACCATCTTTTAACCTTATATCCAAATTCATTTTAAGTTTACTCTGAGTATAGCAATCTACATGCCAGTCTTTACCTTTATATATACCTATCTCTCCGCCTGCACCAAGATTAAAATAATCCCCCTTCCACATCCAAAGTGTAAATTTATCATCTCCTCTTCCAAATTTAAATTTACCCCTATTCATAGATGTAAAAGAATCAAATGCAAAATCATAAAAATTATTATAACCTCCACCGGCCTGCCAGCATCTTCTTGTAACATGAAATACACCATTATTATCCTTATGGAAATCTACTAAGTCGAACACTGGTGTACTTATCGGACTTCTTGCAAACATATTAGATATATCTGAAATACTTCCAATCTTCACCTGTCTAACATTTCCGGAACAATCGACATATGAATTAATAACAAGATCAACCTCCATTGCATTTCTTGATGCTCTAATTAAACTCCGTGTAACCTTGGTAGTAACATCCTGAACTTCACTTGGTAAAACTTCTACCCATAGTTTATAAGAACTATTAAACAACTTATCTAAAAATAGATCTATCCCTTCAAACAAATCAATACCATCATAAACCTGTATGGATTCCAATGTATTAACAATTGGTGATTCTCCAGTACTGTCAACAAATAGCAGTGGTGAATTATAGCAGTAAGTATACTCGTTTTGGGTAAATCCATATCTTATATCTCCCTTGATTTTATCCTTTCCAAGAAATCTTCCCATATTTTCATCGTACATTCTTGTAGCTGAAAGATAGTTTCCACTTATATCATCTACCATGAGACCGGCAAATCCGAAGTTCTTTGGTTTGCTTCCAAACACTTCTCCAAACTCTGAGTACTCAAAAAGCTCATCCCCTTCAAGTATTACACTTCCAAGTTCATCACATATGATATTGGTGCTGTTATCATCCTCCACCTCTGATATCAGTTGAATATCCCATACAAAACTTCTCTCATTTCCATCACTGTTTTGCCATAGTATATTATCAATCTTTTTTCTGATATCAATTACATAGCTTGTAGTGTGTGACTCGTTCCCATTGCTCTCTGTCTTACCGATTCTGTGACCAAGTCCGTCATATTCATAAGTAACAATATTTTTACCGGATATGACACTTATAAGTTGTCCCAATCCGTTGTATTTGTACTCTGTTTCAAGCTCACCATCGGAAAACTTCTTGATAAGATTTCCTCTCTTATCATACTCATACCTTTTTTGAATCAAACTGTTATTCTTAGCTATACGCTCTTCTGCGAGTTTTCCACCCTTATAGATGTATTTTGTGGTAATCACTTCATCTTTGAAATATTCTACTTTATCGGTTCTGTTTCCAAAGATATCATAGCTATATTCTCTTAGCACTTTACCGTCCAATACAACTTTTGTGATTCTTCCCACCTCATCATAAGAATAACTGTAATCCTTTACACTGCCATTCCTATTGATACTTATACCTGTCTTATTTCCTACCAAATCATATGCATAAGTATATTCCATATTGATTTTTTCATCACTGATATGAGTTATTTTTGTCGGACTTCCGATATCATTGTATTCATAGCATGTTTTGCTTCCATCACTATACTCTCTTGATTCAAGTCTGCCCAAACAGTCATAGGTCAACCTGATATGTTCATTTCCTGAAACAGTTTCTATAAGTCTACCTTTATTATCATAGTAATAGCCTACCTTTTTGCCGTCAGGATATACTATAGCCACAGTTCTTCCAAACTTATCATATTCGTAAGTAATACTGTGTCCGTCTGTAGTTAAAGCCTTTTTCACCAAGCCTTTCTTATCTCTTTCAAAGCTCATAGTTCCGAAGCTTCCTGATACGGCTTTCAAAAATCTGTTGCCGTCATACTCATAGTTTACATAATTTCCGTCAGAACATTTCATCGAAGTTAAAAGGCCTGCTTCATTGTACTTTAACTCTGTTTTAAAACTGTCTTCATCAATATTTTTCACCACTTGTCCAAGACTGTTGTAATCCATAGTTTTATAAGTACTGTCGGCATTTTCTATTTTAAATATTCTGCCCATATTGTTTCTATGATAGCATCTTGTCATACAGTCATTTTCATTATCTTTTTTGTACTGTCTTATTCCTACAAGATTGTACATTTTATCATAACTGTACTCACTTACCAGACCGTCACTGTCAACCACTTTTTCAAGTGTATTTCCTACACCATATTTAAAATAGTTTGTATTTCCGATGCTGTCTTTAATAGATGTTATATTTCCTTCATTATCATAGCTATAAGTATTTTCTCTACCGGTATCAGTCCTTATTCCGGATACTCTTCCCAAGTCGTCATAAGCATAATAAATCTTATTTTCCGTATTGCCCGCCAGTCGGCTTTCTTCTGTAGGTCTTCCAAGCTTATCATAATTATATATGTATTTTACATCATCACCTAAATTAACCGCTTTTACTCTGCCGTTCTGATTATATTCATAGCCTGATACATTGCCAAATATATCGGTATACTCCAATACCCTGTTCATAGAATCATATACAAAGCTTTCGCTGATATTATCATCCAAGGTTTGCTTTAGCACTCTTCCATATTCATCATATTCATATCTGATACTTCCGCTTGGCAGTGCTATCTCAACAAGTCTGTCTCCATCATAAACAAAATCAGACTTCACTCCGTCAGAAAATTCCTTACTGATGCACCTGTTTAACTTATCATATTTATAATTCTCACTTAGACCTGTTGGGTAAGTAACACTGACAATATTTCTATTGTCATCATAGGAAAATCTCTTCATACTTCCGTCAGGAGCAATCATTTTAGTCATATTGCCCCTCTTGTCATATTCAAATTTTTCCACTCCACCGGCTCGCTTTATCTGAGATATTCTTCTAATATTATCATATACATACTCTGTAGTATTTCCGTTTTTATCTTTTAGCCTTACTGGTAAATTTATATTATTGTACTCTACTTCATAGGTTTTCCCGTCAAAATCCTTTAATTTTGACACCTGCCTGTTTGCTGTATACTTATATGTTCTCTTCTCCCCAAAAGAATTTGTTACCTCTGTGATATCTCCAAGCTCATTATACTTATAAAGTCTTTTCCCTCCATTATTGTCTTCAATACTTACAACTCGATTCAACTCATCATATTTATATCCGACCAATACTGCACAATGTCATATAATGCCTTTTCCTGTAAGTCTTTATCTGTAGGTCTATCACTTGCCATAATCCTTATCCCCTTCCAATATGTCCATATTATCTAACCATGTTTTATCCACTTTATCATAAATACCTGAAATTCTATAGTAAAGCCTAAGCCTATTAAATGTATAATCTATCAATTTTTCTTCAAAGCCATCCAAGTCTTCTTTTGTGATATATGTTACCAGCAGACTATTTGTCTGCAAATCCTTTTCAACAAATATATCACATGTTTCTTTAAAATCCTTTTCTATATTGCCAGCATCTTTATCTGTGAATATACATGTAGTATAGTCACTATTACTTACATATGTAATTATATCTGTATCTTTATTAAAGCTGTCATCCAGTGAAAAACCCCATGGTTGTGTGTACACCTTACACTCTCCATATATAGGTTTTACCAGCTCATATATATACTTCTCAAGTTCAGCTTTCTTTAGGTATCCTACATAATTGTCACCAAAGTAAGTCAACCCATTTTCACTATAAAAGTCCACTACCACATGCCACTCCGGTTTTGACTTTGGGTGTACATAAACGCTATCTTCATATACATATTCTCCTTCAAATTTCTCTCCATATTTTTTCTGCATATAATATTCTGCTGCATTTATATAATCTAACTCTGTTAACATAGTAATACTCACTCCCCTTTTTACCAGTATATCTCTAAGGAATACCAGTCCCACTATAAATGCTATTATTATCAGAATACCTCTTATTGCTTCTTCATTTTGGCTTATTTTTCTCTTTTCCATTCTATCTCTCCAATCAAAAAGCCCGCGCATTTATATCCTGACAAAGTAATACTTTAACTTATCAGTAACATAAATGCGTGGGCTGTATAAATTTTCTATTCTTCTTTAATAAATCCGTAGTAAGATCCGGTCTTCATATTTGCAATATCCAGTATCGTTTCATCTTCCAAAAGAAATCCCATGTAGGGTATCATATTCGGCTTAGATATCTGCTCCTTACCCTCTAACATAAATGTCGTATTCTTTGTATAAATACATATAAAATCTTCTACTGTATATTCGTCCGATCTGTTTATAACTTCCATCAGCTCGGCCTTGGTCACACCATAGGAGGAAAGCTTCGTTTCTATAAAATCCATTGCCTTCTCACCTCTGTACAATTTATATGTTCCGCCATAATAATTGTCATCGGTAATCCCCTTCTCCTGATACCAGAAAAAGCTGTGGTACTCATTGAACACCCAATATGATCCGTCATCATATGAAATCCATGATGTTTTTGTCAGAGCATCCGGCTCGATATTTGGCTCGATATTTTCGGCTTTGTCTGAACTAAAACATCCGCTAAGCAGAAATACCGCAAGTAGCATTGTCACAAAAATCGTCTTAAATTTTCTCATAAGATGTCTCCTTATTTGATTTTTACGAACTGAAGTAATAAACTGTTATCTACAGTATATATCATTTTCGATATTTTTCAATGTATTTCCACTTTATTCCCTATGTCCGCCTATTTGCCTGTTTCTGTCAAGTGCAGTTCCCTCTTCTTTGAGATTAAGCCCTTTAAATATGGCATTGTTTCCAAATTTTCTTTTTACTTTAAGTACGGCTTTCATTCTGCTGCTTTCTTTTTCTTCCGAAATGCTGTTTGCTTCCAAGAGATTTCCCGTACAGCCTGCGCTGTTTTTATGGCTTATCTCACTCGCAACTATTGTTATCCTTCTAAACAGCAATATGGGATTTGCAAGTTTCTCAAATAGCTCCTCACTTTTCTTGCAGATCTCTTTTGTGGAATTGGTATATGATAAAAGATTTATCGAGCCATGCGCTCCCTCAGGTACGCTCCTTCCGTAAAAATCTTTTATAATATTTCCTGTATATTTTTTAGCTGTCTCAGGATCTGCCAAGCTGTCTATATCATATCCTATACTTAAAGTTATCTGCCTTGTGGCTGTATCTTTTTCAAGCAATGAAAATGAGAGTCTTTCAGCCATCTCTATAACAATCGTTCTTACCTCTTCATAGCTGTATGCTCTAAGCAATACCTGACCTTCGCTTATACTTTTCTTCTCCGGTGTATATGCTTTTATATCTTTGATTTCCGTATTGTCGATTCCCCATGCATGTTCTATTAAGAAACTTGCATTTTTTCCGAACAGCTTATATAAAAGATTCATTCCCTCATTGGCACGATTCTTTTTTAAGCTCTCCCTTGCTATATCTCCCATTGTATATATTCCGTATTTTGCAAGATTTTTACTGTAGCCTCTTCCTATTCTCCAAAAATCTGTAATAGGTGTATGGCTCCAAAGCTTTTCTCTGTAGGATTTGACACTCAGTTCTCCTATTCTTGCCCCGTGTTCATTAGGTTTTGCTCTTTTTGCCATGATGTCCATAGCCACTTTTGCAAGGTACATGTTTTCACCTATACCTGCACTTGCCGTTATTCCTGTGGTATCAAGGACATCTTTTACCATTTTTTCCACAAATCCTGTTGCATCATCACCTGCATATCCCGTAATATCTATAAAGACTTCATCCACCGAATATACATATATATCCTCAGGTGATACATACTTTAGATATACGCTGATTATCCTTGCACTGTACTCCATATATTTTTTCATTCTCGGTACAGCCACCACCATATCAACTTCAAGTTTTACATTTTTCTTGAGTTCTTCAAGAGAATATGATTTTCCTTCAGGCTTGCCTACAAGCTTTTCTCTTCTGTAGTTTATTTCCTGCAGTCTTTTTATTACTTCAAAAAGTCTCGGTCTTCCAGGTATTCCGAAAGTCTTAAGTGCGGGACTTACCGCCAGACAGATAGTCTTTGAGGTTCTGCTCTCATCCGCCACCACCAGATTTATATCCATGGGATCCAGATTTCTTTCTCTGCACTCTACCGAGGCATAGAAGGATTTTAAGTCTATTGCCGCAAATATCCTTTTTTTATTATTCATTTTCAATTATCTATTATTTTAGCTTCTTTTCCCAATGCAGGTATTATTTTGTTTAAAAAATCTTCAGTGCTTATTTTTAAGGTTGAGGTATTCTCACAGGGATGGCATCTGATAAAATCAGCCTGTATTACATCTTTGTCTATTACAAGTTCAACTCTGTTGTCTTTGTCATTTAAAAGTCCCAGTACACTTACAGATCCCGGTGTTACATCCAAAAATTCCTTCAAATAGTTCTCTTTTGCAAAGGAGAGTCTGGACATATTTAGCTTCTTTGAGATATCTTTTGTAACATACTTCTTATCTCCCGGCATCATAAAGAGGAAAAACTTTGTTTCCTGCCTGTTGCAAAGGACTATATTTTTGCATATCTTAACTCCAAGCGCACCCTCTATCTCCTTGCATTTTTCCATATCTGAAGCCTCGTCATGGTCTACAACTTCGTATTCCACTCCCAGACTGTCCAAAAAATCATAACATCTTTTCTCTTTATCCTGTCTGTTTTCTATATCAACAGGTCTTCCCTTATATGGTTTTGAAATATACATAATAACCTTCCGAAATTACTCCAATATAAATACATATTTTTTCTCATTTGAAAGCTCTTTATCAAAGTTGAATCCGAGTCTGTCAAACTTTTTGATTTTCTCTTCATTTTGGATATTTCCGGATGCAATGAAGTTTACCATCTCACCTCTTGCCATCTTTGCCATTGTGGCTTTTTGTACTACCTTGCCGTCTTTTTTCTCGGCAAACACACAGGTGATGAATTTATTTTCTTTTGAAAGATAGCTTTCTATAGTTTTTGAATATTCTTTTGAGGCAAGATTTATTACTACTTCTCCGGTTTCAAAGAGTTTTCTATATATTTTATCGCCCCAAAACTCATACAGATTTTTGTGCTCTCCTATCTCCATCTTTGCCTGCATCTCAAGTCTGTATGGACTTACGCCGTCAAATGCTCTAAGTATTCCGAAAAATCCCGAAAGTATATATAAATTCTCTTTTATATACTCTATTGCGGAAGCTTCCATTACATTTACCGCCATATACTGATACTGTATACCTTGATAAGAAAATATTGCAGGGGTAAGACTCCCCTGCAAATTCATGTTTTTAAATCTGTCAAAATTTTCATTTGCAATTTTTTCATTGCATTTCCAGATCTCTTTCAGCTCTTCATAAGATTTTTGTCTTATCTCTTCTAAAAGGATCTTACTCTTATCAATATATGTAGGTACACTGCTTCCGATATAACAGTCCGTATTTTCTATCATTGTCTTGGCAGGTGATACTACTATTTTCATTCCAAAATCTCCAACATCTCAGCGGGATTCTTGGCGGCTTTTACCTTATCCATAGCCTCTATGATAATACCCTTTTCATCTATAAGATATGTGGTTCTTACCACTCCCATAGATACTTTTCCATAGAGTTTTTTCTCATGCCATACATCATAAGCCTGTATCACGTCAAGCTCAGGATTTGAAAGCAATGTAAACGGCAGTGAATATTTATCTTTAAACTTCTTATGTGATGCCACACTGTCCTTACTGATGCCTACAACCTCTACTCCTTTTTCCGTAAACTGCGGATACAACTCTCCGAAGCCGCAAGCCTGCGCACTGCATCCCGGTGTATTGTCCTTTGGATAAAAGTACAATATAAGTTTCTTACCTTCATAATCTGAAAGATTTCTTACTGTTCCGTTCTCATCCGGAAGTGAAAACTCCGGTGCTTTTGTTCCTATCTGTAACATAAATTTCCTTCCTTATAAAATCTCTTTAAATATACCCTTTAGTGCCGGATATATCTTTCTAAACTTCTCATATCTTTCCTCGTATTTTGCCACGAGTTCAGGATCCGGTTGTATTCTTTCTTTTATTTTTATTATGGACTTTGCAGCCGCTTCCACACTTTCGTATTCTTTGCAGCCTACTGCCGCAAGTATGGCAGCTCCAAATCCCGGACCTTCTTCACTTACAGGTACTTCCACTTCTACATTCATGATATTTGCCACAAGTTTTTTCCAAAGTGCACTCTTTGCGCCTCCGCCGCATATCATGGTCTTCTTTATCTCTATGCCTAGGCTTCTTGCCACTTCCAGAGAATCTCTGAGACCGAAAGTAACACCCTCCAGTATTGCAAGTGTCATATCTTCTCTTCTTGTGTCCATGCTCATTCCTATAAATGTACCTCTTGCAGCCGGATCATTGTGAGGTGAGCGCTCTCCCATAAGATATGGTAAAAAGAACACCTTATTTTCTCCAAGATTATCTATATTTTCCTGTTCTTTTGAAAAATCCTTTGTCTTTAGTATATCTTCCATCCACCATTTATTGCATGAAGCCGCACTGAGCATACATCCCATAAGGTGGTATTTTCCATCCGAATGAGCGAATGAATGAAGCGCATTATACTTATCCACTCCGAAGTTTTGACTGGATATAAATATGGTTCCTGAAGTTCCCAAAGAAATATTGCAGGCTCCTTCTCCCACAGTACCTGTTCCTATAGCCGCAGCCGCATTATCTCCGGCTCCGGCTATTATTTTTATATCTTCATTCAGTCCAAGTTCCTTTGCAAGTTCAGGTTTTATATTTCCTACCACCTCAAAGCTCTCGAAAAGTTTTGGAAGTATATTTTCTGAAATACCGCATATTTCAATCATTTCGGATGACCATTTTTTGTTTTTCACATCCAAAAGCAACATACCGGAAGCATCCGAATAGTCTGTAGCAAAGCTTCCGCTAAGCATATAGCTGATATAATCCTTTGGAAGCATTATTTTTGAAATTTTTTCAAAAATCTCAGGCTCATTATTCTTCACCCAAAGTATCTTAGGTGCGGTAAATCCTGCAAATGCGATATTTGCAGTGAGCTTGGAAAGTTTTTCCTTCCCGATAACATTGTTTAAATAGTCTGTTTCCTCAGTACTTCTGCCGTCATTCCAGAGTATTGCAGGCCTTAGCACATTGTCATCCTTATCAAGAATAACAAGTCCATGCATCTGTCCTCCGAAACTGATACCGCCTATCTTATCGTCTAAGCCTGCAGCTATCTCCTTTAAGCCTTCTTTTACCGCTATAAACCAGTCTTCGGGCTTTTGCTCACTCCATCCGGAATGCGGAAAGTATAGAGGATACTCCTTTGATACAGACTTTACAAGTTCACCCTTACTGTTCATCATTACAAGCTTCAGAGCTGAGGTTCCCAAATCAACACCAATATAATACATACACGTCTCCATAAATTAAAAATTTATTCTATTATCTATTACATTAAGATTCTACTCTTACCTTGTCAATTGTATTCTTGCTCTTTTTACTGATAAAGTTGCTATCATTTTTATGTCTGTTTTGATCTTTTAAATCTCTTCGGTAAATGCAACTTAAATACCGAGTCCACAAAGAATATGGCAAGGGCTATGGATCCCGCAATTTTTAATGCTTCATTCATATAGGTACTCAGATATGACGACTCTCTTATAAAGGCGTAAGCACATCTGTATATTGAACCTCCGGGTACTATCGGCAATATTCCCGGTATAAGGAAATTACTTACCGGTGCTTTTAAAACTCTGGCAAGTATATGTGACATTGTTGCAATACAAAGTGCTGAAAAAAGGGCGGCAATCTCCACCCTACTTGCTACCATCTCCATCAAAAGATATACAGCCCAGCCCACCATTCCGGTCATCCCGGCCTGTACCATGTATTTTTTCGGCAGCTCTATCATGATACAAAAAGCCACCACTGCAATAAATGCACCAATTATCTTAAATAACATACTCGCCTCACAAAATCACATATGCCAGTGCCACGCCTACGGCAACCGCAAAGGCCACAACTCCTGTCTCCAGTCCTCTGCTGACACCTGCTGTATAATCTCCGTTTAATGTATCTCTCATAGCTGTGGTAAAGATAACTCCCGGTACTATCGGCATTATTCCGCCTATTATTACCAAATCTATATTCATATTTGCAAATACAAATCTTTGAAATCCCACTGCTGTCAAAGCCATTGACAGTGTGGAGATCATATTCAGGAAAAATGAGTTAAATCCGAAAGGAACCAGTGCCCACTGTGTAATTGCCATCGCAAGTCCCGCAACTCCCGCCACCATGCAGTCGGTAAAATCTCCTCCAAGCATCATGGTGAAAAAAAGTGCCACTCCTACAAAGGAAAGTCCGTAAAGCACACCTCTAAACTGCCTTACATCCTTTATCCTCTTTATCTCATCATATGCCGTATATATATCTATAGTTCCTGCACTCAGGGCTCTTGATACATTGTTTATCAGATATATTCTGTTGATATTTGTAGTTCTTTCAGGTACTCTTTTTGACATAGTAATAAGCCCTTCATCACTGTCCAAAGTCAAGGTAATACCTGTTGCCAGAACAAATGCAGTATGTGATTCACATTTTGAATAGTCAAGTATCCTGTTCATAGTATCTTCCACTCTGCTGATCTCCGCTCCGGCTATGAGCATAGTCTCACCTGCAAGCATGGCTGTCTCCGCAACCACTCTTTCGAGGCTTTTTGACACATTTTTTTTGTCTGCCACTTCCTCTTCTCCAATTTATTATTTTTATAAGTTTGCTCTGAGCTCGCTTATCTTATCTCGCAATAGTGCCGCATTTTCAAAATCCAGCTCCGCAGCGGCTCTAAACATCTTCTTTTCAAGCTCTTTTATAAGCTTGTTTATCTCCGCTTTATCCATGGATTCCACATCCTTATCAATAGTTGACACACTCTCGGCAGCCTTTGATATTGCTATAAGATCTCTTACCGCCTTTTTTATTGTGGTAGGTGTGATACCGTGCTCTTTATTGTAGGCTTCCTGTATGCCTCTTCTTCTGTAGGTCTCATCTATTGCCGCCTTCATTGAATCGGTCATATTGTCGGCATACATTATTACATGTCCGTCCGCATTTCTTGCAGCTCTTCCTATGGTCTGAATAAGTGAGGTCTCACTTCTTAAAAATCCCTCTTTATCCGCATCAAGTATTGCCACCAAGGTAATCTCCGGTATATCAAGTCCCTCACGCAAAAGATTGATACCTACAAGTACGTCAAATTTATCAAGTCTCATATCCCTGATAATCTCCGCTCTCTCTAATGTATCAATATCTGAATGCAGGTATCTTACTCTGATACCGACTTCCTTCATATATTCGGTAAGATCCTCCGCCATTCTCTTTGTGAGAGTGGTGATAAGTATCTTGTTCTTTTTCTCGATTTCTTTGTTTACCTCGGAAATCAAATCATCTATCTGACCTTCTACAGGTCTTACACTTATAGGCGGATCCAAAAGTCCTGTAGGTCTTATGATCTGCTCCGTTCTAAACATTTCATGCTCTTTTTCATATACACTTGGTGTAGCTGATACGAAAAGCATTTGATCTATCTTTGATTCAAACTCCGAAAATTCCAAAGGTCTGTTATCAAGTGCCGATGGCAGTCTGAAACCGTAGTTTACCAGTGTGGTTTTTCTGGACCTGTCACCTGCATACATTCCTCTGACCTGTGGAATGGTAATATGAGACTCGTCTACGATTATAAGAAATTCATCCTTAAAGTAATCTATCAATGTATATGGCGGTTCACCGGGTGCTGAACCTGTAAGATGTCTTGAGTAGTTTTCTATTCCCGAGCAAAATCCGGTCTCTCTCATCATCTCCACGTCAAAATGAGTTCGTTCGTCTATTCTCTGAGCTTCTATAAGCTTATCCTCCGATTTGAAGAACTTTACTCTCTCTTCACACTCTTCCAAAATATTTTGTGTGGCAATCATCATCTTTTCAGGCGCCACCACATAATGAGATGCCGGGAAAATGACCGCATGTGAAAGTTCGGCCAGGATATTTCCTGTCAGTGTATCTATCTCAAGTATTCTGTCCACCTCATCACCGAAGAACTCAAATCTTAATGCTGTGGATGTGGATGCCGCCGGAAATACTTCAAGCACATCTCCACGCACACGAAAAGTACCACGGTGAAAGTCCATATCATTTCTGTCATACTGCATATCTATGAGCTTTCTTATGACATCATCTCTGTCTCTTTCCATTCCCGGTCTTAAGGATACTACCATCTCCTGATAGTCTATGGGGCTACCAAGTCCATATATACATGACACTGAAGCCACTATTATCACATCTTTTCTTTCTGAAAGCGATGCTGTGGCCGAGTGTCTGAGTTTATCTATCTCGTCATTTATTGCAGAGTCTTTTTCGATATATGTGTCTGTGGAAGGCACATATGCCTCAGGCTGATAATAATCGTAATAAGAAACGAAGTATTCCACCGCATTTTCAGGAAAGAACTCTTTGAACTCTCCATAGAGCTGGGCTGCCAATGTCTTATTATGCGCTATTATAAGTGTAGGCTTTTGTAATTTTTGAATAACATTTGCCATGGTAAATGTCTTACCGGAACCTGTCGCACCGAGCAAGGTTTGAAAATGGTTTCCCTCTTTAAATCCTTTTACCAGCGCTTCTATTGCTTGAGGCTGATCTCCTGTAGGCAAAAACTCTGAATGTAATTTAAATTCCATTATTTTTAACCTTTCTATTCTGTCGGCATTGCCAACCTAGAAAAATTATAGCATGTGAGAATATAAAAGTACAGTAAAAAGAACGTTTGTTCGAAATATTTTGATCTGTTTTTATGGCTCTGATATATTATAAATCAGTTTTACGGATTGCTTACCTGCAGTATTCCTGCCTGCTTTTCCAACATATTTATAAAGCTTTCCATTTGTCTGTTCACAAACTTATCTTTCTTATGCAGTACCTGATAATTCACCTTTATATGAAAATCCTTTATAGGCAATACAGCCAATGTGTTATCTCTTAGTTTCGGCTCAATCAGAAATCTCGGTAACAAAGAATAACCCATATTGTTGCATAAGAGTTTGATAATCAGATTGGTATTCTGTGATTCAATGCTTGGCTTTATACCAAGACCAAGCTCCGAGAGTTTACTCTCAAGAATATATCTGTAGCTTGCATTTTTCTCAGTAAGTATACAGGGATAACTTAAGATCTCTGAAAGTTCTATTTCGTTTTTGCATGCCAACGGGTGATTTCTTGAAGCACAAAATACTACTTCGGTCTCCATCTGTATATCCGCAACAAAATCCTTTGAAACACTCGGTTTGTCAAGCAGGAGCATTATATCTATATTATTGTGTTTTATCCCTTCAAATAGCTCTGACGGAGTGCATACCCTTACTTCAACATTTACATTCGGATTTTTCTCATAAAACTCCGCCAAAACCTGTGGAAATAATGTGTCGCAAATAGAATCTATGGTTCCTATTCGAAGTTCTCCTGTCAGCATATCATCAGTTCTGATAAGTGACTCTTTTGCCTCTTCATTGAGCATAAGTATCTTCTCGGCATATGGATAAAACTGTTTTCCGTGATCTGTAAGTCGCACCTGCTTACCGAGTCTGTCAAAAAGTCTCATCCCAAGGTCAACCTCGAGTTGTTGTATCTGTATCGATACAGCTGCCGGTGAATACCCAAGCATCATTGAGGCTTTGTAAAAACTCCCCGATTCCGCTATTTTCACGAAGGTATTCAGCTTCTTTAAATCTAAAAAATTTTCCATAACTTCCCCTTTATATGGTTGGTAAATGTTTTTGTAGTCCCACAGCATATTAAATATATTTAACTAATTATGTTTATTTTTTTTGAATTATATATTTAATTTTTTAAGATTTACAATTTACACATAGACCTACTATACTATATATACATAATATTTACCATAATAATATTTAGTAAAACAAGCTGTTTGGGGGTGTGTTTAGTTTAATGGAAAAGGATGATATCAGGTACAGGACTTATGTCCGAATATTAAAGGACGAGCTTGTACCGGCTATGGGATGTACGGAACCCATAGCGCTGGCTTATGCGGCTGCAAAGGCAAGGGAAGTGCTTGGCAAATTGCCTAAAAAAGTGCTTGTGGAGGCCAGCGGAAGTATAATCAAAAATGTAAAGAGCGTGATAGTTCCAAATACCGGACATCTGAAAGGTATACCTGCGGCGGTGGCGGCCGGTATAGTTGCAGGTGATGCCGACAGAAAACTTGAAGTTATTTCAGATGTGGATGATAGCCAAAAATGTGAAATTGCAAATTTTATGGATAATATAGAAATTGATGTAATTCCTCTTGATATAGGTTATGTATTTGATCTTATTATTACACTTTTTGCTGATGATGAGTATGTAAAGATTCGTATTACAAATCAACATACAAATATAGTGCTTATTGAAAAGAATAATGATATAATCTTTAAAGCTGAGATAGAAAATAACGCTACATCCAAAAGTGCAGATAAAGATCTGCTCACTATGGATGATATCTGGGATTTTATAAACTCACTGGATATATCGGACGTGAAAGACACTCTCGACAGGCAGATATATTATAATACTTCGATATCTGAAGAAGGTCTTTTGGGAAATTACGGTGCAAATATAGGTTCTGTGTTGCTTGATACCTATGGCAATGATATAAAGGTAAGAGCAAAGGCAAAAGCCGCCGCAGGCTCGGATGCCAGAATGAACGGTTGTGAGCTTCCTGTTATTATAAACTCCGGAAGCGGTAATCAAGGTATCACCTGTTCAATTCCTGTTATCGAGTATGCCAAAGAATTAAAAGCATCAAAGGAAAAGCTTTATCGTGCACTTGCACTTTCAAATCTTACTTCCATACATCAAAAACATGGAATAGGTACACTATCCGCCTACTGCGGTGCTGTAAGTGCAGGAGCAGGTGCAGGTGCAGGTATCGCCTATCTTACGGAAGGCAGTCTTGAAGCTGTGGAACACACCGTTGTAAATACTTTGGCTATAGTATCGGGTATTATGTGTGACGGAGCAAAGGCATCATGTGCGGCCAAGATAGCCTCTTCAGTGGATGCGGCTATTATGGGACTTAGCATGTATAGAGACGGCCAGGCTTTCCATGGCGGTGACGGTATTGTAATGAACAATATTGAAGAGACTATCAAGGGAATTTCAAAGATAGGCAAGGACGGAATGAGAGAAACAAACAATGAGATTATAAAACTTATGGTGGAAAACCATTAAATCTTTAGGAGGATTTTGATATGAAAAAGAATAGTATTTTAAACAGTCTGCCTTTCAGGCTGTTGCTTGCACTTGTAATAGGTATTGCTGTAGGGCTTTTCCTCAACAAAAATGATACAGGTGCCGTTTCTGTAGCACTGCTTAATATAATTGTGACTGTTAAGTATATTGTAGGGCAATTTATAGGATTTTGTATTCCGCTTATTATTATAGGTTTTATTGCCCCTTCAATTACAAGACTTGGCAGCAATGCGTCAAGAATACTTATAGTTGCTCTTATAATAGCCTATGTTTCTTCAATCGGTGCGGCATTCTTTGCTACAGCCTCAGGATTTTTGATCCTTCCTCATATGAGTCTGGCACCTGAAGTTGAAGGTCTTAAGGAATTACCTCAGCTTGTATTCCAGCTTTCCATACCGGCTATAATGCCTGTTATGAGTGCTCTTTTCTTCTCTGTAATGGTTGGATTGGCTGCAGCATGGAACAGAAGCGAACTTATTACCGGTGTTTTGGAGGAATTCCAAAAGGTTGTACTCAGCATAGTAACAAGATTTGTTATTCCTGTTCTTCCTGTTCTTATCGGTACTACTTTTGCAACTCTCGCATATGAGGGAAGTATAACAAAACAATTGCCTGTGTTCCTTGTTATTATCATTATGGTAATGATAGGTCATTATATCTGGCTTGCACTCCTTTATCTGATTGCCGGAGCTTATGCAGGAGCAAATCCTTTGGATATTTTAAAGCATTACGGACCTGCATATATGACTGCGGTAGGTACCATGTCAAGTGCCGCTACACTTTCAGTTGCTCTGGAATGTGCTAAGAAATCAGAACCTACACTTCGTGATGATATGGTAAATTTCGGTATTCCGCTGTTTGCAAATATCCACCTTTGCGGCTCTGTTATGACTGAGACATTCTTTGTTATGGTAGTTTCAAAAATGCTTTACGGAGAATTCCCTTCTCCTGCAAAGATGATTCTGTTCTGCCTTCTTCTTGGTGTATTTGCAATAGGTGCACCGGGAGTTCCGGGAGGTACCGTAATGGCTTCCCTCGGTCTTATAACCGGAGTTCTTATGTTTGATGAGACCGGAACAGCTCTTATGCTTACAATCTTTGCACTTCAGGATTCATTCGGTACAGCTTGTAATGTAACAGGTGACGGTGCTCTGACACTTATACTTACCGGATATGCAAAAAAGAATAAGATAGAACCCCAAAAGCTTGGAAATATATTGGAGTAAAATATTTGAGTAAAATAAAAAATGGCTGTCACTTATAGAACCGGATTCATAAAGTGATAACCATTTTTTTATATATTTCATACGAACCTATTGCCTATACTTTATTATTATAGTATATATTAAGTGTATCAAAACGATTATTAATTATATGAACTGTAACCCGGTAAATTTACTTTTTACGGACATCATATAACTTTCTTATGCACGAAAGGAAAAATGTTATGAGAAAAAATAAATACTTGCTGCATATTATAATTGCACTTACCATTACAGCCTCTGTAGGTATTACAGCCTGTAAAAGTTCAACTGATGAGACAAAGATAAGTGCCGATGATTCAACTTCCTCTGTAGTAGAAGAAAATAAAGAATTGGAATCCCAAAAAAACACAAGTGATCTTGACTATAAGAGTTTGACGGTAGAAGATCTGACAAAAAACTTAATCGGTAAGAATGAGCTTACAGATGAAGAGTTTTTAGATTTGGTATCAACTTACAGATATGTCCCCATTACTGAAGATTTAAATCTTGAAGACGGAAGTGTTACACAACAGGCATTTTCATTGCTGGACGATAAGAACATTAAGTATACTGTAAGCCAAAATGTACTAAAAACCTTGATAAAAAGTGAATATCCTCAACTTAGGGGTATTGCATGTGAGCTGATGGATGAATTTAACGGAGCAAAAGAAGAAAATATAGATTTAGTAAAAGAAATCCTAAAGACAGAAACAGAGCCATATGTACTTAGAAGAGCTGTCAGTGTAGTAGCATATAAAGCCGGAGAGGATCCCGAAATTGCAAAGTTCCTTCTTGATATGGCTAAAAATGAGAATCCCGGAGTAAGAGAAAGAGCAGCCTATTGGTTATGCATCGGTTCTAATAAGGACATAGAAGGAGCGCAAGATCTGGTTTTTGAACTTATGCAGGATGAGAATAAAGAAGTTATGAGAACTGCATGTGAAAAAAGCGGAGTATTTAGAGATAATACAAAAATCACGGAGTATTTAAAAACAATACTTCTTGATGACAGTAAATATGAACTTCATGGTATCTGTGGAAAAGCTCTTATAGACATGTGGCTTAATCCTACTTATATGAACGGTCATAATGAAACTGCTTATAATGCGACTGTTGAGTATATTGAAAAGACATCAAGAAATGAAAATATACCTGAGTTTACAGTGCTTAATTATTTGAGTGATATATCTGATACGGGTTTTGAAGAATGGAAAGTACAAAATCCGTACTACAATAAGGATAAAATAATAGCTGCAATGATTGAAATTATTAAGGATCCTAATGCAAACAGTTTGGCACGTGCTTCTGCTATTGAAGTAATACATGCCCATGGAAAAAAAGAAGCCCTGGCATCTATAAAATCTGTAATTGAAGCTTTGACGGACAAAGATGCCTCATTTATAAAGGATGTTTT
Source organism: Lachnoanaerobaculum gingivalis (assembly GCF_003862475.1). GTDB lineage: Bacteria > Bacillota > Clostridia > Lachnospirales > Lachnospiraceae > Lachnoanaerobaculum > Lachnoanaerobaculum gingivalis. Next base: position 670,597 of record NZ_RRCO01000001.1, read on the forward strand.
TTCTAAAGAGCTTGCAAAATAAATCATAAAATGCGACAAGGGTAAATAAAACTCAAGTCGCATTTTTTAACTTTATATTTCAACAGCTTTACCAAAATAAGTAAAAATATCTTAGTGTAATATAAATCTCTAATTCCCTTTATTATTGTACATCCACTTCAGTACTGCCATAGATATAATAATTGTATATCCTATAAAGCTTAATCTGTCCGGAATCTGACCTACAAATATAAATCCTAAAAGTGCTGAATATATAACCTGTGTATAGTCATATACCGAGATTTCTTTTGCAGGAGCATAAGTATAGGCTTTTGTGATGCAAATCTGTCCCAACATTGCAGAACATCCCGAACCCATAAGCATTATAAACTGTATATGGCTTGGAATGATAAAATCTATAGCCATAAGCGGTATACAGCATATGCTTGAAAAAACCGAGAATGAAAATACTATGAACATTCCCTTCACACCGTTACCGGTCATCTTTCTCACTAAAGCATATGCAATGCCTGCCATAAGTCCGCCCATGACTCCTATCATAGCTACTACAAAGGCAAAATTTGCACTTGGCTTTACTACAAATATCGCACCTATAAATGCTACTGCAGTAGTTAGAATATCCATCATAACCGGTTTTTCTTGTAAAATTATAAAACTTATCAGTATTGCAAAAAAAGGACTAAGTTTATTCAATATAGAAGCATCTGCAATATTCATATGGTCAATTGCATAGAAGTTACATATAACACCGATAAATCCACAAGTTGACCTGATAAATAATAAAATCCAATTTTTTCTTCCTATATTTTCCCACTTATAACCGTTTTTTATAAGCATAAAGAGTGCTACAAAGGCTGCAATCAAATTTCTGAAAAACACCTTTTCAAATGTGGGCAGTTCTCCCGCCATTCGCACAAAGAGTCCCATTAGGGAAAAACCGAATGCAGCTCCAAGTATGTACAATATTCCTATTTTTTTATTATTTTTATTCATAATGAAATTTTTCTCTTATCTCTTTTTCTCTAAATACTCCTCTTAATACATTTATGCAATATAAAAATCCGGGTATAAGAAACATATCCGCAACTATCCATGCCAGAGGTGATGCCATACATGCCGCCACAAAACCAAGATGTGGAACTGCCACAAAACCTATAAATCCTCTTGCAAACATCTCACATACTCCCGACAATATAGCAAACATAGGAAATCCCATACCTTGAATGGAGTTTCTCCATACATTAACAAAGATAAGTGCAAAATAAAAGCCCGAATTCCACAAAAGGAATATCCTTGCTTTTTCTATTACATCCGTCTTTGTTGCATCAATGAAAAACTTTGGCAATTCTCCACCGATAAATATCATTAAAACAAATACTATTGCAGAATATATTATTCCTATTATTGTAGCTACTCTTACGCCTTCCTTTACTCTTTCAAGCTTTCCGGCACCTACATTCTGTCCGCAATAAGTAGCCATGGTCGCTCCAAGAGCATCCGTTACAGCCACACAGAAGCTGCTTATCTTACTGCCTGCCGTTACCGCAGCTACAACCACTGCTCCCAGTCCGTTTACTGCCGTCTGCAATATTACAGAGCCTATGGCGGTGATTGAATACTGCAATCCCATAGGGATGCCCATGGACAATAATATCTTTATATGCCTTGCAGATACTCCGCCCTCTCCCGATTTAAGCTTTAATATATGAAACCTTTTAACCATAAATATTACACATAGTATCCCGGATACCAGCTGTGATATAACTGTTGCATAGGCAGGTCCTGCCACTCCAAGTCCCATAAACTGTATTGATACAATATCCAGCACTATATTAAGCAATGCCGCCACTATAAGAAAATACAGCGGAGTCTTTGAATCTCCCAATGCTCTTATAATACCTGCCGTCAAATTATAAAGATACATTACAGGAATGCCTGCAAATATAACAATAATATATATATATGCTTCATCCAGAATTTCTGCGGGTGTATTTGTCACTACAAGTATTAACCTTGTAAGCAGACAGACTATTGCAGTAAGAACTACGGAAAAAAATATTCCCATATATACCGCATTCATAGTAAATCTTCTCATCTCACTATAGTCTTTTGCACCGAATTTTTGTGCTATAGGTATGGAAAATCCTGCCGTATTTCCAATAACAAAGCCGTTTACCATGAAAAAGATGGCACCTGTGGAACCCACAGCTGCCAATGAATTAACACCCAGATACTTACCTACCATTACCGCATCCACCATACTGTAGAACTGCTGGAATAATGTTCCTATAAGCATGGGTATAGCAAATGCCAATATAAGTTTTAAAGGTTTTCCACAGGTCATATCTGTGATTCCCTGTGATTTCTTTTGTATATTTTCTTCCATAATTACCTCAAAACAGCATTTACATTTCGTCAATACTTTTATTTAAAACCATCCTAAGATTATCTATACTGTCATTCAGTATAAGTTCTTTTGGGAAATCCATTTCAGTCAACAATGTAGCACAGTTTCTGAAATCACCCACATCATCCGCATAATGGCTGTCTGTATTACATATTATATATGTACCGTATTTTCTTGCAGCCTCAAGCATCTTTATGGCATTCTCTCTTCCATGCAGTCTTGCGGACTTAGGATTCAATGATGAATTGTTAAGTTCAAGGACAATGCCCTTTTTTTGGGCTTCCTTTGCCAGTTCATCATGATCCATAGGATATCTTCCGTCATCCGGATGCCCTATAATCTTTACATATGGATTTGACATGGCACCAAAATATGCATCCATATTTTCCTGCAGGCTTCCTGGCTCTATACAGATGGTATGCATACTGGCTATAACATAATCAAGTCGATTCAAAATATTATTATCAATATCTAAATTTCCCTTGAAATCAATTATATTTGCCTCTACACCTCTAAGTATCAATACCCCTTTATATCTTCTGGGTATTACCTTAAAATTCATGAAATATATATTTTTGCATGAACCGGGTACCGCTTCACTATGATCTGAAAATCCATATGCTAAAAGCCCTTTTTCCACCGCTTCTTCCATGTTTTCTTTCAATGTGGAATATGCATGACCGCTGGCGATTGTATGCGTATGCAAATCAAATAAAAAATCCATATCAGTTCTTAAAAAGATCTCCCAACTTATCCATAGCGTTTGAAATGCCGACCTTAGCTATCTGTGTCTTTACACCTGCAACAACTGAATCGAGCTGACCGTCAGGTATATCAATACCTGTAAGGCTTTCTATTATTTTCTCAGGATCCTTAGCCAAATTTGCTAAAAGTTCAGGATCTGCCTTTGCCTTATTTATTATATCTGTTACTATTTTTGTGATATCCATATTTTCTCCTTTTTTGTACAACTAAAGCCAAGATTATATAAAGTATCTTGGCTCCGGTTAAATATATTATTGATTTATATTAGTTTCCTGACATCTGTTTTGCAACTTCTTCTGCAAAGTTCTCGCTCTTCTTCTCAAGGCCTTCACCTGTCTCGAATCTAACGAATCCCTTGATAGAAATGTTTGCATTGTTTGCCTTAGCAACCTCTGCTACATAAGCAGCTACTGACTGCTTACCGTCTGCCGCCTTAACATACTGCTGGTCAAGAAGACAAATCTCTTTAAGTTCCTTCTTAATTCTACCCTCAATCATTCCCATGATCACCTTCTCAGGCTTTGAAGCTTCCTTAGGATCGTTCTTAATCTGAGCTAAGAGAATCTCTCTCTCCTTTGCAAGGTACTCTGCATCAACTTCCTTGTCTGAAGTATACTTCGGATGAAGTGCTGCAACCTGCATTGCAACATTTTTAGCCATCTCTTTGATTTCATCGTTTACAACATCAGTTGTAACATCTACAAGAACACCGATCTTTCCACCGGCATGAATATATGAAACTACACAACCGGCATTCTCTTCTACCTTCTCGAATCTTCTGATTGACATATTCTCACCGATGATTGAGATCATGCTTGAAAGCTTCTCGCCTACTGTAAGGCCCTCATCAAGCTCCCACTTCTCGTTCAAGAACTCTTCTGTATTGTTTGCAGTTGTCTTTAATGCCTGTGCTGCAACCTCTGCAACATAAGTTCTGAACTTCTCATTCTTTGCAACGAAGTCTGTCTCGGCATTAACCTCAAGTACAACCGCTTTCTTTGCATCATCGCTTACACAAACATCTACGATACCTTCAGCTGCTATACGACCTGCCTTCTTCTGTGCTCCTGCAAGTCCCTTCTCACGAAGGAAATCAACTGCCGCATCCATATCTCCATCAGTTGCAGCGAGGGCCTTCTTACAGTCCATCATTCCTGCGCCTGTCATCTCTCTTAATTCTTTTACCATTGCTGCTGTTACTGCTGCCATTGTAAAACCTCCTAAACATTTATAATATGACAAGTTGCAAAGCGGTAAACCCTCTTTGCAACCTGCCTGTAAGTCAATTATTTTTAATATTAAAACTGTCTGTCGTCCAATGCTTCCTTATCAGGAGCGAATGTCTCACCCTCAAGTGAATCATCAGCAACATCCTCTGATGTTGAAAGGATCTCACCCTGATTTGCCTCGATAACGGCGTCTGCCATCTTAGCTACGATAAGCTTTACAGCACGGATAGCATCATCATTTCCCGGGATAAGATAATCTAGCTCATCAGGATCACAGTTTGTATCACAGATACCGATAAGTGGAATACCTAAAGTATGAGCCTCCTGAACACAGATTCTCTCCTTCTTTGGATCTATAATAAATATAGCGTCAGGAATGTTCTTCATATCCTTGATACCGCCGAGGTTCTTCTCAAGCTTCTCCCATTCCTTCTTTAACTGAATAACTTCCTTCTTTGGAAGTAAATCAAATGTACCGTCTTCGCTCATCTCTTCCAACTGACGAAGTCTCTTGATTCTTGACTGGATTGTCTTAAAGTTTGTAAGCATTCCACCAAGCCATCTCTCGTTAACATAGTACATTCCGCAACGCTCAGCCTCTTCCTTGATAGCATCCTGTGCCTGCTTCTTTGTTCCTACGAAAAGGATCTTTCCACCATCCTTAGCTATGTCTGACATAGCATTGTATGCTGTATCAACCATACCTACACTCTGCTGAAGATCGATAATGTGAATACCGTTTCTCTCTGTGTAGATATATGGAGCCATCTTAGGGTTCCATCTTCTTGTCTGATGTCCGAAGTGAACACCTGCCTCAAGTAACTGCTTCATTGAAATAACACTCATTGTTTTTCTCCTTTGGTTTTTCTTCCATCAAGCTTAAGAAAAGGACCTATGGCACCTCTTTCCCTATTCACTTGATGTGCTTATTTAGCTATAGAATTCTATCATAATATTCATCAGATTGCAACTCTTCTTTTTTATTACCATGATACAAAATAAGACATAATATAAATCCCGCCGCAGCGCCTGCAACATGTGCGGCATTATCCACGCCTGTAGTCCTGAATCCTGTATAAAGCATAAGTGCAAGAGAGATTGCTATCTGTTGTATACTCAAATCCTTTATTCTTCCTCTGTTTACAAGTAAAGCATATAAAAGCGCTCCCACTATACCGAATATCGCACCTGAAGCACCGGCACTTACAGCCACATCACCTGTATAAGTCTGAAACCAATCCGAACCTATATTTGCAAGTATACCTGAGAGTATATATATAATGAAGAATCTCACATGTCCCAGTATATCTTCAAGTTTTCCTCCAAGCAGTACTAAAATAAGCATATTGTTGACTATATGTTCTATTCCGAAATGCATAAACATGGAAGTTACAAGTCTGTAATACTCACCGTTTTTAATGTTCTCGGGAAAAGCCGCACCGTATTTCAGCATTACCATAGTATTTTCGGAGCCGCCATGGGTTTCAAGGAAGATAAAGTATATAATATTTACAACTATAATACTGATTGCAACATAATTTTTCTTACCTATTCCAAGTTCCATTATCTGATACACTCTGCTATTTTCTTTGCTGTTTCTTTTTGCACTTCTTTATCCGACTGTCCCGGCACCCAACTTACAATACTTGAAGCATCATCATATCTCGGTATTACATGTATATGGCAGTGGAAAACCGTCTGTCCTGCACTCTCTCCTGTATTTGCCAGAGTATTAAATCCGGTAGCTCCAAGAGCCGCCATAGATGCCTTACCGAGTTTCGCAGCCAAAACAATTGCCTTTCCGGCTATATCCTCACCAAGTTCCGTGATATCTCTTGCATGTGTCTTCGGTAATATAAGCATATGTCCCTTGCTTGCAGGTGATAAATCAAGTATTACCTTAAAATTGTCGTCTTCAAAAACTGTATCTGAAGGAATCTCTCCATTTGCTATTTTACAAAAAATACAATCCATATTTACCTCGCTTTAATCATTATTAGTCCACTCAGGTTCCTGCGGTGTTTCAAAAGTTCCCTTTATATTTGTATCACCGTCTATTGCCACAAGCACTCCTGCCGAATTGGTCTTATACTCCACCTTATCGGCATCTTTTACTTTGCCGTTTGATACTATCTTACCTGATGAGTTCACCACATAGTATGTATTACCGCTTCCACTCTCATTCGGAACCGCAAAAACCTGATACTTTAAAGACTCATTTGCTTTTACAAGTCTTCCCTTGTAGTAAAGCTTGTGATCTTTTGTGCCTGTCAGCCCCTTACCTGTTGAAGTCTGGAAAAAATACTCCTCCGACTTACCGGTTCCGTCCTTTATTGTTTGCTTACCCTTCATAAGATAGCATTGTGACTCATTCCCGAAGTAGTATGCCGAGTATGTATTCCCCTGATAAACCTTTTGAATACCGTATACAGGTGTTCCATTTTTATTAAAGAGATACTGATTTCCCTTTATTTTCTGCAAATCACTTGCATTCAGTTTTTCATTCTTTGATGCAACAGGTTCTCCTGTGGATGAGAAGTAGAACCATTCAACCGTATGATTGTACTCTCCTAGGAGCTCCTCAGGCGGCTCTGTGGAATACCATCCTGTTCTTAGAGTTCCGTCCTCATTCATATACTTAAAATTTTTGATAGTAGGATTTGAACCTCCGGAAATCTGTACCCAGCCTGTAACAAGTTCTCCGTTTTCATTAAAAGCATATCTTACACCGTCTATCTTCTTCTCGCCGTATTTTGATCCGTTTGTAAGTACGGGTTTAAACTTCTTTCCTGTATTTGTAAAGTAGAACCACTTCTCTTCTGAAGATGAATTTGGACCTGTTCTTCTTTCCCCTTCATCATTTGGCGGCATAAGTTTATACCAGCCTGTCACCATGGTTCCGTCACTTTTTATATAGTAGTTATCATCTAGTATCCACCCGGTAAGCATCTTTCCGTCTTCATCAAAGTAATAATATTGGTTGTTTATGCTCTTCCAATTTCCTTTGACAGCCTTACCTCCGACCTGAAAATAAGCCCAGTAATCTTCACCTCTGTCCTTTAATTTTCTCCAGCCTTCCACTATAAGTCCCTGATCATCGACATAATATTTGTCATCGTCTACCCAGCTGTTGGTAGCCATAACACCGGCATCGTTTAGATAACGCCATTTGTCATCTGCGCCTTTTCTCCACTCATTTGTTATTTTATTATTGTTTCTGTCCAAGTAAGTCCAGTCTGAACCCGATTTTACCCAGCCTTCTGCATATGCGCTTAAAGGTGTTACCAAAAGTAAACCGAAAGTCAAAATCGGTAACAGTATTTTCTTTTTCATATCCTACTCCATTATCGTTTATACTCGTTAAAGATTTTAATGTTTATGCTATACACTCTTTTGTACCATATATTATACACTACAAGGTTGTATTTTTCATTACATTTACCTTAACTAACGCAAAAAACCCGTCTCTGTCTTAGACAAAAACGGGTTTTGTTATATTTTTTGTAAATTTTATTCTACAACGTAAGGAAGAAGAGCTATATGTCTAGCCTTCTTGATAGCTACTGTGATTTCTCTCTGATGCTTAGCGCAGCTTCCTGAAATTCTTCTTGGAAGGATTTTTCCTCTCTCTGAAATATATTTTCTAAGAGTTGCCACATCTTTATAATCAATAGCCTTTTCCTTATCACTACAGAATGCACAAACTTTCTTTCTCCTGCGTAATCCGTTAGCAGGTCTTTTTCTAGAGCCTTCTGCTCTGTCAGCCTTGTTAAATGCCATGATAAAGTCCCCTTTCTTAATTTTAACCTAGTTAAATGGTAGACCCTCGTCATCAACTCCGTCCGGAATATTCATAAATCCGTCTGTACTCGCTGATGCCGGTGACGGTCTTGTAGAAGCCTGATAGCTGCTTGAGCCATCACTTGCTCCCTTACTGTCTGCAAATTCCTGAGTATCTATAATGACCTCAGTTGTATAAACTTTTTGACCTTCTTTGTTGGTATAACTTCCTGTCTGAATACGACCTGAAACCAATACTCTCATTCCCTGTCTAAAATATCTCTCTGCAAACTCGCCGGCTTTATCAAATGCAACACATGGTATAAAGTCTGCGTTCTGTTCAGATGAGTCTCCACGTTTGAAACCTCTATCTACCGCAAGAGTATATCTTGCAATTGCCATAGATCTCTCACCACTTGAATATCTTACTTCCGGGTCTCTTGTTAGTCTGCCCATTAATATGGCTCTGTTCATACAATCTCTCCTTTATATTAAGCTTACTGCTTAACGACTAGGTATCTCACAACTGATTCCATGATACGAACATTTGCCTCTAACTCGTTAGGACAATTGTTATCCTCTGACTGGAACTTAATGAAATAGTAGAATCCTTCTTTTTGTTTGTTAATGTCATAGGCAAATCTCTTCTTACCCCAATCATCGACATTTACAACGCTTCCACCAAATCTTGTGATGTAGTTTTGAACTTTCTCCAGAGCTTCCGCTCTTGCATCATCTTCAAGCTTACCATTAAGCACTAATGCTAATTCATATGTACTTGTCATTTCTTACCTCCTCTTGGTCTCTGGCCTTTGATATTGATATCAAAAGCAAGGATTATGTGTCACAGTACTTAATAATATCATAGTTTATTTTCTATTGCAAGCGATAAATCATTATCTTTTTGCTTTGTATAAGCCATAAATGATAAAGTCCTGGTATACCACAAATAAAAATGTCCCACTTATGGTAGAATAGTATTTTGTATATTCTAACACTAGGAGGGACTGACTTATCAGAAAGGTTATTTTATCAATGAATGAACAAAGAAAATATGAGGTTATTAAAGGGCTGGTAGATCACTCGGATACAGCTAATAAGGATAGAGCTGCTCTTATCCTAGGATGCACCAAGAGGCATATAAACCGTATGATACAAGGTTATATTAAAGATGGTAAGGCATTCTTTATCCATGGTAACAGAGGTAAGAAGCCTGCCACCACTATACGTCCTGATGTCAGAAGTCAGGTTATTGATCTATACAGAACTAAATACTACGAGGCTAACTTTGAACACTATACGGAGCTTCTTAAAAAGCATGAGGGTATAAGCATCTCTTCTTCCTCTGTAATGAGTATTTTGGAGTCAGAGTACATTCTATCTCCAAAGGCTACAAAAGCTAAACGTAGACGCATTAAGCAGGCTCTCAGAGCCAAGAAGCAAGCTGCAACATCAAAAAAAGAATTATCACAGATACAAGCTAACTTAGTAGCAGTTGAAGATGCTCACAGTCGTCGTCCAAGATGTGCTTATTTCGGTGAATTGCTTCAAATGGATGCTACCCCTTATGAATGGGTGCCCGGACAGATATGGCATCTACATTTGGCCATTGATGATGCCTCAGGTGTTGTTACGGGTGCATGGTTTGATACTCAAGAGACTCTTAACGGCTACTACCATGTGTTTGAACAGATTCTTACTGATTATGGTATTCCCTATAAGTTTCTTACTGATAAACGAACTGTATTTACATACAAGAAAAAAGGTGCCTTATCTGACGACAAAGACACCTATACACAGTTCGCTTACGCCTGCAAGCAACTTGGTATACAACTTGAATCAAGCAGCGTACCACAGGCTAAAGGACGCATAGAACGATTGAATCAAACCTTACAGTCACGCCTGCCTATTGAGTTTAGACTCGCAGGCGTAACCGACATCAATAATGCCAATGAATTCCTTTACCACTACATAAAAGAATTCAATGAGAAGTTCTCACTTCCATGTAATGGTATCAAATCTGTCTTTGAAAAGCAACCGTCTAAAGAAAAAATAAATCTTACTTTGGCGGTTTTAACCGAGAGAACTGTTGATGCCGGACATGCGATTCAATTCGAGAAGAAATTTTATAAGATGGTAGATAATAAAGGAATGCAGACCCATTACCGAAAAGGTACCAAGGTTATGCTTATCAAAGCATTTGATAGGTCTCTGTTTGCGTGCGTAAATGACAAAGATATTTACGCTCTGGAAGAAATACCGCCCCATGAGCATAAATCTAAGGACTTGGATTCTGATTACAAACAACCCGAGCCTAGAAAACCTTATATTCCACCAATGAACCATCCTTGGAGATTAGGTGCCTTTTATAAATTCGTACACTCACAGCCACACAGAATTGAAGAAGACATAAAAAGTGCATGATAAAAGCCCCTTTTATGGGGCTTATAAATTAATTTTTTTGGGACATAATCATTTATGCTTGACAGCGATAAATCATTATCTTTTTGCTTTGTTTTTTTGATATTCCGAAGGACTTAATGAAGTGTATTTTTTAAATACGGTACAAAAATACTTGTAATCACTGAATCCGACTTTACATGATATTTCATATATCATAAGATCCGACTTTTCCAGATAGGAAATGGCCTTTTTTATCCTGTATTGACTCAACAAATCCACAAAACTTGTATTAAGCTTTGTCTTTAACTTCCTGCTGATATAACTGTTGCTTACCTTAAGCTCATCCGCCACATCATTTATGCTCAGCCTCTCCGTATATTTACTTTGTATAATATCATAAACAGATCTTATAATAGAATCCGAGCTTTCTCCGGCTTTTAAAAATATTTTCCAGTCGTCTTCCTTTTCTATTATCTTATCCTTTACACTTTCCTCTATCTTTTTTTGCCTGTTGTTTTTATTTATTTTCTCGGTTATTGATTTTAACAGTTCTGTAAGCTCATCCTCGTCTACAGGTTTTAGCAAATATCCCGATGCACCAAACTCTATAGCACTTTTGGCATAATTAAATTCCGCATAACTGGTGAGTATTATACTGAAAAAATCCTTGCCTTGAAGCTTGGCATTTTGTATCATTTCTATTCCGGTCATCTTCGGCATCTTGATATCGCTGATAACTATATCCGGATTTAGCTTCAGTATCATATCAAGCCCTTCTTTGCCGTCCTTTGCCAGTCCAACTATGTTGCATCCGTAATCCATCCACTCAAAGGAAATAGCCAGACCGTTTCTTATAATCTCCTCATCTTCAACTATAATAATCTTATGCATATCTCATTCTCCCTGTCTGAAAATTTGAGGTAATACCAAAACAACTTCGGTACCTTTATTCATTTCACTGTTTATTTCAACTCCGTATTCAGTACCGTATAGAAGTTCTATTCTCTTATGTACATTATAAAGTCCTATATGATCTGAAAGGTTATACTTCTCCTTCAAATTTACAACCAACTCTTTTAAAAGTTCCCTCTCTATACCCACTCCATCATCTCTTACTGTTATATATACTTTTCCGGATTCTGTATAAGCTGATATTTCAACATTCAGTACTTCCACATCTTCTCCAAATCCATATTTAACGGCATTCTCCACAATGGGCTGAATTATCATCTTCGGTACGCTTACCACCTTGACTTCATCCGGAATATTGTCATTAAACTCAAGCCTTTCCCCGAATCTCACCTTCATGATTTCTATATATCTTTTGACAAAATCAAACTCTTCCTTAAATCTGACCGTATCAACTGTGTTTTGGATACTATATCTTAAAAGCTTTGACAAGTTTACGACAGTCTTGTCGGCGACCTTCGGATTGAATTTTACCAGATATCTTATAGACTCAAGTGTATTGAACAAAAAATGTGGGTTGAACTGCGACTCCATCATTTGAACTATTGCCATATTATTTTCCAGAGCCATTTTATCATGCCTTTCTATAAGATGTCTTATACTCCCAAGCATCATATTAAAAGAATGTCCTATAGATTTAAACTCATCATCGGATTCTATATTCAAATTTATATCAAGCTTTCCATCCTCCACCTGCTTTAGAGCATCTATAAGCTGATATATTATGGCGGTCTTTTTTGCCGAGAACTTACCTGCACTCGAAGAAATTGCTGCCGCCATTATAATTGCTACAGCAATTATCAACAGCAGCATTATTATGCTTATATTAAGATAAGTGCTGCAATCTGTAATCACATATATCCATGTATCTGCATAATCAACCCTATTCCTTGAAATATAGATTAGTTCTCCATCATTAAAGATCAGACCTCTTCTATCTCTGAAATTTTTAATAATCTTATTCCTATCATCGACAAAACGCTTTGAATTACTGAATATCACTCTATGAAATTTATTTACAAGCAAAACTGTACTATTTGTATTGTTAAAAATAGCGTCAAGATTTTTAAGCTCCAGCTCATATGTACAAAGTCCTACAAATTCATTGTCTCTCACAATAGGCTTTACTATAAGATATGATGATGTTGGAGAATTTTCTGTTCCGTTACCACCGTAAATATATATTATACCGGAGCCCTCTTCCCAAAAGTTTGATTTACTTCCGGCTATCTGATATTTTATAAGGTCCTTTTTATTGTCACTTCTTTCCGTACTGAATAACATATCTAACTTTTTATCGAAAATATAAAATTGTGCCTTTATATCCTTTTGATTTATGAAGTTATATACACCTTCAATTATCTCAACTTTGTATTGCTTGTTGTTTTTAAAAAGCTCTATATCAATCTCATTTGCAACATAATTTGTGTTTTCAATGTATCTGTTTAAAACAAACTCAAGCTTTTCTTTTGAATTTAGAGCATATATATTATTATTCCTATAGATATTTACAAATGCAATTAAAATAAATCCAAGTACGCATATTATGCATAAAATAAAACAGGGTGTAAGCGCATGAACTATAAGACTTCTTTTCAACTCTTCTTTAAAACTTATCTTTTTATTCATAGCTTACACCCTTTATATTCCATATTATATTTTATTACATTGTAACATCCTTGCTTCCGGATACTTTGAAGAATACCAGAAGTGATATTACCGTTGTCAATGTCAATATACTTGCAAGAGCCGCCGCCGGTCCGTAGCTTGCTCTTATTACTTCATTATAAATGGCTACAGACATTGTCTTGGTCTTTGAAGTATATAACATAACTGAAGAACTCAACTCATTTATTATTGTTATCCAACTCAAAATAGCGCCTGATGCCACTCCCGGAAGCATCATCTTTGCTGTAACCTTTACAAAGGATTTTGCAGGAGTATCTCCAAGACTTACAGCGGCCTCTTCCATACTTGGGCTTATCTGATAGAGTATAGCAGAGCTTGAGCGTAATGTATATGCCAATCTTCTTATCACCAAAGATATAATTATTATAAATGCCGTACCTGCAAGCATCAAAGGCTGATGATTAAATGCTATCAAAAGAGTTATACCCAGAACAGATCCCGGTACTATATACGGGAACATTGCTATACTGTCTATAGCTGATGTGAGAACACTTCTTCTTCTGACTGTAAGATATGCTATCAACATTCCCAAAGTTATAATGATTACAATTGCAAAAAAGCAGAATAAATATGTATTTGTTACTGCCGCCAATGCCTTATCAGCAACTTTTTTGTAACTTCCCAATGAAAAGCCGTCCACAAACACCTGCATCTTTGTTGCCTTAAATGATGTATATACCACCATAGCCTGCGGAATTATAGAAAGACCGGCAAGTAGATATATGTACACATAAATAAGTACTTTAAAGATTCCCTTCGGCTCCTTCGGCTGTATAGGTCTTATTGAGCTCATTGTAAATGATTTTGTATTTATATACCACTTTTGTAAGAAGAACACCAAGGCGGTTATAATTATCATTATGGTGGCCATACAAGCCGCAAAGTTTGCAGATCCTCCCGACTCACCTACGAACTCCGAATAAACAAGAGTAGGCATAACTCTGTATCCCTCACCTATAAGAGCCGGTGTTCCAAAATCCGCCATACAGTTCATAAAAACCAAAAGTGCCGCCGCAACAAGTGTTGGGGTTATAAGAGGCATAATAACCGTAAATACCTTTTTAAGTCCACCGCAACCCAGGCTCTCTGCAGCCTCTGAAAGTGCTACGTCTATCTTTTTTAATGCACCCGATACATAGATATAGATAAACGGATATAGTTTAAGTGAAAATACCAAAAGCATTCCGGCAAATCCGTATATTGAGGGCATACTTATTCCAAGTGATTTTTCCAAAAACTTTGTAACACTTCCGTTTCTTCCAAGCAAAAGTATCCATGAATACGCACCGATAAAGTTCGGGCTCATCATTGATATAATAAACAATACCTCCAAGATACCCTTTCCCTTTATCTTATAAAAAGACATAAAATATGCTAAGGGAACTCCTATCAAAACAGCTATTACAGTTACACTAATTGTAAGTTTAAAAGAATTTACAAGTGCACTTGTATAATATTTCTTTGAGAAGAACTGAATATAGTTCATCAAAGACCATACACCGCTTTTACTGTCTTTAAAACCGTCTAAGAACAGGCTTAGTAAAGGATAAATAAGGAAAATCGCAAAAACTATAATTATTAATATCGTAACTATATTCCAAAAATCTAATTTAATCTTCTTACTCAGCATACTTTACCACATCCTTTATAAGACTCTTTTCCATATCCTTTGTAAATATATTGATCTTCTTCTTGTTCGGAAGCAGTTTTATACTTTCTTCCTCATCAAATATTCTGTCCGCCTGACCGAGGTCTTGAGAGTATTCAATACTTGGCTGATCATCAAGTACCATACCGGGTGCAAACTCAAGGAAATAGTTGGTATATTTTCCAAGGAAAACTCTGCTTAGAATCTTACAATCAATTCCGGTTTCAGAAATAGAAAACTCCTCAGGTCTTACAGATATTACTACTTCTTCTCCATCCTTGGCTTCACTTGATATATTGTCCATAAATATACTGTATCCGTCATTAAATACTACTTTGTAGCCTCCATCCGCACTCTTTAGAGTTCCGTGGAAAAGATTTGAATGTCCGATAAATGTTGAAACAAATGCATCATAAGGTCTGGCATAGATATCCTGCGGACTGCCTATCTGTCTGATAATACCGTCTTTCATTACAGCTATTCTGTCCGATATCGCAAGCGCCTCTTCCTGATCATGAGTTACATATACTGTAGTTATTCCTATCTGCTTTTGTACATCTCTTATGGCACTTCTCATTTCTATTCTAAGCTTTGCATCAAGATTTGAGAGCGGCTCATCCATTAAAAGTACCTGCGGATGTATAACAATCGCTCTTGCAAGTGCAACTCTTTGTTGCTGTCCGCCTGACAACCTCTCAGGCAGCCTGTCCTGATACTCTTCTATCTTTACTATCTTGAGTATCTCATCCACTCTTTGTTTCATCTCTGCCTTAGGTACTTTTCTTATCTTAAGCCCGTACTCTACATTCTGTCTTACTGTAAGATGCGGGAAGATCGCATAACTTTGAAAAACCATTCCTATATTTCTGTTTTGTGCCGGCGTATCATTTATAATTTTATCATCAAATGCTATTGTACCGCCCTCTATTGAGTTAAATCCCGCTATCATTCTCAGTAATGTTGTCTTTCCGCAGCCTGAAGGTCCAAGCAGTGTAAAAAACTCTCCGTTTTTTATAGTGGTGGACAGATCCGGTATTATTGTTATATCACCATATTTTTTTACAACATCTTTTACATTTATACTAACGCTCATCTTTTTCTCCTGATATATAGTTATTCTTTCCGGTTAAAGAAAGAGCTGCCGCCAACACAACTCTTACAAGCTATATCTAAGTCTCTTTAGCTTTTACTTGTACTGTCCTGTATTATGCAGCAGCTTTTCCATAATTTATTTTGTAAATATTTCTTTGAACTTATCCAACCACTCGGACTTATGCTCAGCTGTATTGGTCTCGTCGTCAGTGATAACCTTGATTTCACTCATAGGCTTCATAGCATCGCCTGCTTCAACGTCTTTTCTGATACTTCTACGATACTGTGTATTATTCATAAATTCCTGTGTCTCTTTACTTGTCAACCAGTCAAGGAAGATCTGAGCACTTCTCTCATTGGCACAGTTCTTTATTATATATGCACCGTCTCCTCTAAAGATAACACCTTCATTCATGTATACCACTTTTACAGGCGAACCTGCTCCTACATACTGTGCAGCACCCTGCTCAAATGTAAGTCCTACCGTATACTCACCGTCCGCTACTCCCTTATAAACTGCTGATGAACCTCCAAGAAGCTTTCCGTCCAGCTGGTCTACAAGCTTATCTACATAGTCCCATCCCTTATCAGGATCACCGTTACCCATAGCATACAACATATTAACAAGGTGCTCAAATGATGAAGATGACGCTGACGGTTCTGCAAAAGCTATCTTTCCCTTAAGCTCAGGATTTAATAAATCCTCATAGCCTTCAACCTTTATATCTCCTATCAAATCTGTGTTTACCATGATTACAGAAGGTATTGTATCAAATCTTGTAAGATTGCCCTCTTTATTCTTGTACTCATCATAGAATGCATCTTCATTTGCACATTTGTAATCTGCAAAATACTCACTCTTATTCTTTACTGTACCGATTGTTCCCGACCACAGTACATCAGCCTGTGGGTTATCAGCCTCTGTCTCGATTCTTTTAAGAGCATCTCCTGTTCCCATTGCAAGGCACTCCGCCTCTATTCCGGTTTCCTCTTCAAACTTTGTGATCATCTCGTCGATCATAGACTCGGTCAAAGGACTGTATATAACAAGCTTTCCTGTTTCTTTAAGATCACCGTCCTTTGTATCCTTGCTTTCAACCTTAGCATCGGAACTTGCAGTTCCCTCACTCTTTTGACCTGAACAAGCCATAAGACTAAAAGCAGTCATAGCTGCCAAAGATATTGCAATTACTTGCTTTTTCATAAATATTCCTCCATTACGCAAAACTTATATAGTGATTATATCTGTATAAAATAGTAAAATAAACCCAATAATAAGTCGATATATCCAAAATTCTGAACAAGATAAAAAGAATAACTTATTAAGGAATTTAGGTGATGAAAATGAGAGAAGAATATGATATAAGTATCTTGAAATATCCCGTACTCAAATTAGATACAATATTAAAAAGCTGCAAAGGGGTGATTTTGATTAAAAGTAAGGAGAACTTTATGGATCAATACATTTGTAATTATCGAACTATCGGAGAAATATCTACTACAGATATCAGTTTTTTACCGTCAGTCTATAATTTTTATAAAGATGATATTATTATGCCGAAGAAATCACTTGATGATATGATCTTACTTCTTTCCAAAGATTATGGTCTGACTAAAGTATTATATAGTGAACTTGACAGGATGACAGCAGAGTCAGCCATATCATTGATTAATTATAATACCCACGAAAACAATCTGAATATTCCTACTAATGATATTTGGCAACTTCCACAAAATTTGTCAACTTCCCACTTTTATAAGGATTTTTATGAGAGATTTGTAAAAATCGGAGATTCTCCTAAGATTATATTGATTTATATACCGGATAAAGATTACTTTATGTCCAATTCGTCTTTTTTTGAAACTGCAATTTATGTTTATAGAGGAATAAACGAAGATGATTTTAATAAAAAAGGGCCGCAATATAAGCATTATCTCAACAGTATGTTTTTATTGAGTGAATCTCTAAAAATGCAATATTAAAAACCGACCGTGAAAACTTTTTTTCACAGTCGGTTTCTTTATTTTCTACATTATTCATCGCCCGCATTTCTTGCAGGGCAACCGAGACTCTGCCATGTAAGATATGCAATAATAAACTTATCAATATCTCCGTCCATTACGGCACTTACATTTCCGCTTTCCGCTCCGGTTCTGTGATCCTTTACCATTGTATATGGCTGCATTACATAGGAACGAATCTGATTTCCCCAGCCTATATCCTTTACATCACCTCTGATATCCGAAAGCTTCTCGACATTTGCCTGCTGCTTTAGCATAAAGAGCTTTGCTTTAAGCATCTGCATAGCCTTGTCCTTGTTTTGGAACTGGCTTCTTTCATTCTGGCACTGTACTACCACACCTGTAGGGATATGTGTGATTCTTATAGCTGAAGAAGTCTTGTTGATATGCTGACCTCCGGCACCTGATGAACGATAAGTATCTATTCTCAAATCATCCGGGTTGATATCCACGTCAAGGTCTTCCTCTATATCAGGCATAATGTCACAGGACACAAATGATGTCTGACGCTTTCCTGCCGCATTAAAAGGCGAGATACGCACAAGTCTGTGCACACCATGCTCACTTCTAAGATAACCGTAGGCATTTAAACCGTTTATCTGTAATGTTACAGACTTTATACCTGCCTCATCACCTTCAAGCATATCAAGAACTTCTACACTGTAGCCTTCCCCGGCGGCCCATCTTGTATACATTCTATAAAGCATTGAACACCAGTCACAGGACTCGGTTCCGCCTGCACCTGCATTAAGTTTCATGATGGCATTTGAAGAGTCATATTCACCTGTAAGAAGTGTAGCTATCTTCAGTTCGTCTATCTCTTTTGTAAAGGCTTCAAGCATACCTTCTATCTCAGGTATAAGGCTCTCATCATTTTCCTCATAGCCCATCTCTATAAGGACTCCGATATCTTCGTATTCAGACTTTAACTTATTATATTTTTCGACAGTATCTTTGAGCTGTTTTGCCTCTCTTACTATCTTGGTACTCTCCTTCGGATCATCCCAAAATGTAGGCTCTTCCATAGCACGATCAAGCTCAATTATCTTTTTTTCCTTACTGTCCAAGTCAAAGTGAATCCCTCACTTCCAGCAATATTTTTTCGTAGGATTGTAGTGTGGTTTTAAAACCGTCTAATTCTACCATTTGCTCACCCACTTTCATTATTTTCTAAATATCCAAATGAATATCAACGACATTATATTAAAGTTTGGGGATTCTGTAAACAGGGAGCTTCCATCTGCTACGCTATCTTCCAGCTTACCGCCAATTCTCTGGCATTTATAAATGTTTTGTAGATTCCTTCCTGCTTTATCAGCTCTTCATGCTTTCCTTCCTGTACTATTTTGCCCTTATCTATAACCACTATCTTATCCGCATTTCTGACGGTCTTTAATCTGTGGGCTATCATTATTACCGTCTTTTTTCTGGTAAGTTCCTCTATAGCCTGCACAAGTTCCTTCTCATTCTCCGGGTCTACATTTGCGGTGGCTTCATCAAGTATTATAATAGGCGCCGATTTCATCATAGCTCTGGCTATTGAAATTCTTTGCTTTTCTCCACCTGAAAGAGAGGCTCCTCCCTCTCCTATCACAGTGTCATAACCCTTATCAAGCTTCATTATAAAATCATGGCAACATGCCTTCTTTGCCACTTTTATTACCTCATCCATACTTGCATCCGGATTTCCGAACCTTATATTATTTGCAACAGTGTCCTCAAACAGATAAACACTTTGAAAAACAAAGCTGAAGTTTTTCATCAGAGAGTCCATACTGTAATCACGCACATCCTTGCCTCCAAGCTTTATACTTCCGCTGTTGACATCCCAAAATCTTGCCATAAGCCTACATAATGTGGTCTTTCCGCTTCCGCTAGGTCCTACTATCGCAGTAGTGGTTCCCTCCTCTATATGCAAAGATATATTATTTATAATCTTTCTTTTATCGTATGAAAAATCAACATCTTCCAAATCTATATTACAGTTTTCAGGAACTATATCATCTCCGTTTATATCCATAGGATTTATTTTTAAGATGGAATTAGCCTTTTCTATAGCTATATTTACACTTCTTATAAGAGCCGAGAAACTTCCGGCACTGTCAAGTGCCGAATACATCATAAAGGCACATATAAGCATCATAATACAGTCTTCAAGACTCATGCTGTTATTTATATAAAAATATATGGAAACCGCCACCAGACATACACCTGTAGCCTTTGTAATAATTATCTGCAATGCCATAAACGGAAGCAGCCTTTTTTCCATTTGAAAGTTTACATTTGAGGCATTTTCTATAGCCTCTGTCAATTTTTTATTTTCTCCTCCATACAGTGAATATGATTTTATCTCAGACATACCCTGCACATACTCCAACACTGAGGAAACCATAGTTCTGTCCGCATTGTCCTTGCTTTCAGATACACTTAGTGCTCTGTACTGCAGATATCTGTTTGTAGCCAAAAATATAAGTAAACCGGTAACGGCTATAAGAGCAAGACGATAATCAAAGGTAAACATCATGCAGATTATAAGTAAAGTTGTAAGAAGTCCTTGAGTGGTCATCATAACTACCTTGGTCGCAACATCCGCCAAAGCCTCCATTGTATTTGTAGTAACTGAGGTAATATATCCCAGACTGTTTTCATTAAAATACCCCATAGGAATATATCTCATATGTTCCGCAATCTCTATACGCTTATTTGCACAGGTACCATATCCGGCCTCTGTCTGCAACATTGTGGTTTTTGCTTTTACTATTATGGTAAAAACTATACTTATAAGTAAAATCCCCAAACTTATATAGCCTGTATTTGTATTTACACTTCCCCCTACTATCGCCTTTATCACCACATAGGTTGCAGGTATACGCAAAGCCTCAAGGAAAGCCATCATTACTCCCAGCACTATAGATATATAAAATTTCTTTTTATTTACATTTCCGCAAAAATCAAAAAACTTTTTTAATACTTCTATCATACTCTTCTCCTATGCCCTGTCTTTTACTTCTATATGTGCTTCCCACATATCTTTGTAAAGTTTACTGCTCTTTAATAATTCTTCATGAGTATTTGCAGCTTCCACTTTTCCGTCATTTATCACATATATTTTATCCACATCCTTTATAGTACTTAATCTGTGAGCTATCACAATCATTGTTTTATTCTGTGACAGCTTTGCCACAGCTGATTGTATCAATGCCTCATTTTCAGGATCGGTATATGCGGTAGCTTCATCCAGGATTATAAGCTTTGCATCCTTTAACATCGCCCTTGCTATGGAAATTCTCTGCCTTTCACCACCTGATAGATGTCCTCCGGCACCTCCTACAACAGTTTCATATCCGTCACTCAGATTCATTATAAAATCATGACATCCGCTTTTTTTAGCAATCTCTTCCACCTCTTTATCACTTGCTTTCGGATTTCCAAGCCTTATATTCTCTCTTATACTCAAATCAAATAAATAATTGTCCTGTGATACATAGGCTATAAATTTGTTTTGCACATCTAAGGGTATTTCCTTTGTATTTACTCCACCTATTAAAATATTTCCCTCTCCGGTATCCCACAGACCCGCTATAAGCTTTGCTATTGTAGACTTTCCGCTTCCGCTTGGACCTACAAGTGCCACAACATTTCCGTCATCTATTTTCATATCGATACCATGCAAAACTTCTTTTTTATGATAGCCGAAGCGAACAGCCCTAAGCTCTACATTAGCATTCACTAACTTGCGTTCGAAATTTTTAGGCCTTTCCATATCTTTTTCTTCCATCACACTGCTGATTTCAGACATAATAGTGCCTACCTTGGCAAGATCCTCGGCAAAAGCCGAACATGTAATAAGTGGTGCTACGATTCCAAAAGACAGTATGATAATAAGTACAAATACCGAACCTAAAAGACTTCCCTTATTATAAAGATATACTCCTATCGGCAAAATTCCTACCAAGGTTGCAGGCAGCAAAGACATTGCCGTAGCCGAATACCGGATACATTCCCTCATCCATTCTATAAAGCAATCCGCTCCCTCCTTGGCAGCCAGCACAAATTTATCGTAGGAACTCTGCGCTTTTCCAAATACCTTTATTACCTCGATACCGTTGATATATTCCACTGCGGTATCATTTAGCACCTTTGTTTTTACTATAGTATTATTATATCTTTCATCCATATTTTTAAACATTCCCATATAGGCAATTATACCCACGGGAACAGTTATAAGGGATGCCAATGCCATTCTCCAATCCAGAAAAAACAAATAAATCACTATACATACAGGTCCTAAAATATTGGCTGTAAGCTCAGGTATCATATGTGCGAGGGTAATTTCCATGCTGTCAACTCTTTCAACTATGATATTTTTTAGTGAGCCTGAAGGAATATCCTTTACATAGCCCAAGGGAAGTTTATAAAGTTTTTCACAGAGATTTTTTCTTATATCGGCAAGCATTTCAAAAGTTATTTTATGCGAAATAAATGTTGATATATTATGAAATAATATTCTAGAAAGCCAGGCAATCATTATAACCAGGCATAAATTAAGATATATGGAATAATCCTTTACTCCCTCCAAGAGATTTACCATTATATTGCCTATTATAAAATAAGGTGCCATCGCAAAAAATACTCCAAGTATTGCCGCACTTACAGATATAATATACCATCCCCTCTTTTGTTTAATGATATTTTTTAACCATGTAAAATCATATCTTTTCTTCATACTCAATTCTCCTTATCATATTTTAATCCAAGTAATCTGTCCCAACCGGCTGCATAAAAATCCTGCAGACTGTTTACATATTCTATGGCATCATCCTTGCCAAAATCATGTGCAACGGTCTCAAAGATTCCGTTTAATAAAGAGCTTGCCAGCATATGACACAAATCCACTCTTATATTTCGGACAATGTAGCCCTCTTCCCTAAGCACATCCATAAATTTAATGCTGCTTTCCACCTCCATATCTACAAGATTGTCTACATAATGTTCATAACTTGAACCGAACCCATAACATACTATCAGCTTAAAGCTGTCAAAGTATTCATATATTATGTCCATTATTTCCTCCATTCCCTGCTCCGAAAAACTATGCATGGAGGATATCTGTTCTTTAGGGGTGGAATTTCCGAACAAATCCAGCTTATTTTTAAAGCCGTTTAGAAGTTTATCCGCCCCCTCTTTTACCAGAATACTGAAAATCTTATTCTTATCGGCAAATCTGCTATAAAGCATTCCCGTAGTACATCCTGATTTTTCAGCAATAACCCTCATGGAAGCATTCATATATCCCTGCTCCATAAACTCTTTTTTTGCAATTTCAAGTATTTTTAATTCAATATCTGTATCTTTCATAAGCCTCTCCATTTCTTATAACACTGTTATTATAACGCTGTTACAGAAAAATGTGAACTAAAAATAAGCCACATTTTTAAAATTAATGTAGGTTTTTATAGCAATCAACAAAAAAGAGATATGACTTTTCAGCCATACCTCTCTTTATTCATAAACTGTCTAATACAAAGTATTTTTAGACAAATCAAATCTCTTTTGATTTTCCATATATTATCTGTTTAATATCTCCATAAACTCATCACCTGTAATAGTTTCCTTCTCATACAGGAAATGTGCTATTTCTTCCAGCTTTTCCCTGTTTTCCATAAGTATCTGAGCAGCTTTCTCATGCTGTTCCTTTACTAATGCCACCACCTGCCTATCTATTATAGCCGCAGTTTCCGCCGAAGCCGCCAAAGAAGTATCACCTCCAAGGTACCTATTGTTAACAGTCTCCAGCGCAACCATATCAAAGTCCTTACTCATTCCGTATCTGGTAATCATAGCTCTTGCAAGTTTGGTAGCCTGCTCTATATCATTTGAAGCTCCGGTGGAAACATCACCGAACACCACTTCCTCTGCCGCTCTTCCACCGGTAAGCGTGGCTATTTTATTTTCAAGTTCCGATTTTGTCATCAGATAATGATTGCCCTCATCCACCTGCATAGTATATCCAAGTGCTCCTGAAGTTCTTGGAATAATGGTTATCTTTGTAACCGGTGCCGAATTTGTCTGCTTTGCGGCTACAAGTGCATGTCCTACTTCATGGTATGACACTCTCCACTTCTCGGCATCAGTCAATATGGAATTTTTCTTTTGATAGCCTGCAATAACCACCTCAATACTTTCTTCAAGATCCGACTGATTTACAAACTTTCTGTTATCTCTAACCGCCCTAAGCGCAGCCTCATTTATAATGTTTGCAAGCTCCGCACCCGAGGCACCTGAAGCCATTCTTGCAATCAGCTTAAAGTCAACATCATCTGCAATCTTTATCTTCTTAGCATGAACTTTGAGTATTTCCTCTCTACCCTTTAAATCAGGAAGTTCCACAGGTACTCTTCTGTCAAACCTGCCCGGTCTTGTAAGCGCCGGGTCAAGTGCGTCAGGTCTGTTGGTAGCCGCCAAAATCATAACACCTGAATTTCCCTCAAAGCCGTCCATCTCTGTTAAAAGCTGGTTGAGAGTCTGTTCTCTCTCATCATTTCCGCCTATCTGACCGTCTCTTTTCTTACCTATAGCGTCTATCTCATCAATAAAAACGATACATGGTGCTTTTTCCTTTGCCTGTTTGAAAAGGTCTCTTACCTTTGAAGCACCCATACCTACAAACATCTCAACAAACTCAGAACCTGACATTGAGAAAAAAGGAACATTTGCTTCACCTGCTACAGCCTTTGCAAGCATTGTCTTACCTGTTCCCGGAGGTCCTACAAGAAGTATGCCCTTTGGCATTGAAGCACCTATATCCTTGTATTTACTCGGATCATGTAGGTAATCCACTATCTCGGTAAGATTTTCCTTAGCTTCATCCTCACCTGCCACATCTCCAAATTTAATTCCTTCTGAAGACTTAACATATACTTTGGCACCGGATTTGCCCATATTCCCAAACATCAAAGAGTTTGCACTGTTTTTATCAAACATTCTTTTTGAAATTCTGTTCCAAAGAAAATAGAATAATGCCAGCGGAATAATCCAGCTCAAAAGCGCATCCACAAAAGGTGAATCTTTTCTGACTATTTCACTTGAAAACTGTACTCCTGCATTATGCAGTCTGTCTGTAAGTCCCGGATCATTCATAAGTCCCGTCTTATATACCGTCTTATCATTGGTTCCTGTAAAAAGAATTTGATTTGTCTGTATATCAACTTTCGAAATCTCTTTATTCTCAGTCATGGTCATAAATGTACCATAGTCTACCTGCTTTATCTGCCCTTCCTTTATAAACGGAAGTACCATAAAGTTTATTGCCGTCATTATTATCAAGACTATAAAATAATAATACAAAAACGGCCTTCTGTTTTTGGGATCATCTATCATATTACCTCCTTTTTTTGATAATGTAATCAACCTTGTTTACTTTTATCCAACCGGTTTTAAGGGGTTGTTGTTAGCACTATATCACCTTGAGTGCTAAATGTCAACGTAAATATATGATTAGATTGTATACAATCTAACCATATACCAATCTTTATGCTACTTTTTCAAATTTTATTTGAACTTTGAAAAGATCACCATCTATAATTATATCAAACTTTCCGCCTTGTAGTATTGTCAAAGACTTTGCTATAGAAAGCCCAAGTCCGCTGCCTTCAGTGGTTCTTGATACATCACCTCTTACAAATCTTTCTGTAAGCTCATCAGGTCTTATATTTAGCGGATTTTCAGATATGTTTTTTATAACGAATGTTGCTCCGGTATTATCTGAAATAATATCAATATAAATTCTTGAATTCTTAGCCGCATACTTGAAAGCGTTATTATAAAGATTTTCCAAAACTCTCCAAAGATGTCTTCCGTCGGCCTTTATCATCACTCCACCTGAAGGAGTATTTGAAATAATAGACAGTCCTTTTTCACTGAACTTTTCTTCAAACTCTCCGTTTGTCTGGTTTATCATCTCTACCAAATCAATATCTCTTAAATCTACCGATATATTTCCGCTTGAGACCTTACTTGCCTCCACCAAATCTTCAGTCAGATTTTTCAAATGCTGTGATTTAACTGAAAGTATGTCCAGATATTCCTGTATTTTGGCATTTTCAGGTTTTTCTCTCTTTATAAGATCGACGTAATTTATGATAGAAGTGAGCGGTGTTTTAATATCATGTGACACATTGGTTATCAAATCGGCTTTTAATCTTTCACTCTTTACCTGATCGTTGATAGCCCCCTGGAATCCCTTACTTATATTATTGAGATCCTTTACAACACTTGCCTCTCTTCCGGCAAACTCGTCCTCATTGAGTCTGTATCTTGTATCTCCGCTTGCAATCTCTTTTATAGCTTCGGCAATACTGTCAAAAGCTATAGCCGTCTTGTAAATCTTATTAAATATAATAAAATTTACAACTAAAAATATAATAAAGCAGATGAATATCATCAATCTTCCAAGAAGTCTCTTTTCATTTATTGTTGTTACAAGGAAAAATGTAACCGCAATAAAATCCACAAGCATCAAAGCAAGAAAGTTTGATCCCCATTTTTTCTTAAAGCTTCTTTTTAACATATATACGGAAAAACTTTCCTTAATCACTTTTGTGTATGAGTTTTTCCATAAAAGTCCGGCCTTATACTCTCTTACAATTGAGAATACGATGGGTAATGCAACAATATAAACAGAAGCGTAATTCAGCATCTGATTTGCAAAATTCCAATATTTTTTTTCTATATAAATATGTAATACTTTCTGTCCTATAAAATTGTTTGCGGCAAAAACTAAAACTATTCCGAAGGTCAGTAACAGTATTTTTACTTCAACCGGTATAATATCAAAAAGCTTATTTATTTTTATGCCCTTTCTACCCTCACTGTGACCGCTGAAAACAAGAAGATAAGCCATACTTAAAGCCATCAAAATAAGCCCTACCGTAGCAGATACCAATCCTATAGAATATGCTCTCCTCTGCCTCAAATAATCCACATTGGCTAAAGCATATGTATCTGTAGCGGTATATAAGGTATTCACGGCGATATATACTTTATAAGGCTTAGGCAGTTTATCTGTAAGTTTTTCCGCCTGATAAGACAACTCTTTGGGTATCTCACTCAAGTTCGTTTCCACCATCATTCCCTGTGAAGACGTTATGGCGTACTTTCCGTATTCATAAACACTTTTAATATTAAGTGTTCTGTCATTTGTGTATACAACATCACCATACTCAAGTCTGTACCTGAAATTTGAAGGGGTAAGAATAAATCTTTCATAGGCATTGTAATATTTTGAAAGCAAAACAAGACTCTCTGTTATAATAGTCTTCATACTTATATATGCATCACCGGGTTCAACAAGACCTGAAGTATCCGCATATATTCTGTAATTAACAAAATATGATGTATCTTCTATCTGATTTACCAGACTTTGGTCTACAATACTGACCTGAAAATGCTCATCTATATAAAATCCATGTCGCTTGGCATACTCTATTATTGCACCTACAGTAAAATCCACATCATTGCTTGGACCCATATTCAAACCGAATATATCTTTATTTATGTCAAATTTCCCGTCCGTTTCAAAGATATTCTTTAAATTTGCATATGAAAAAAGCAATGAAATATCGGAGTCAAACTGTGTTCTGAATGCAGGAGAGTCATCATACTTCTCCGCATTTATCCACAGCAGACCCCTATTGAAATTTTCATTACAATAAATAATTGAAATACCTATAACAAAAACTATGAAAGCCGCTATATGTAATATGGTTACCCATACTTTCATCCTGCTTTTTGATAAAAATGTATTCTTATCCATATCAGCTTTGTTTTTCAATCTTGTATCCTACTCCCCAGACAACTTTCAAATATCTTGGCTCCTTAGGATTTAACTCTATTTTCTCTCTTATATGTCTTATATGTACAGCCACGGTATTATCTGCTCCGATAGCCTCTTCATTCCAAATCTGCTCATATATTTCGTCAATGGAGAACACCTTTCCGGCATTCTTTGCAAGAAGCAAGAGTATATTATACTCTATAGGTGTAAGCTTTATCAGCTCTCCCGCAATTGTAACTTCCTTAGTCTCATCGTCAATTTCAAGGTCACCTACAACAACCTTTTGTGACTCAGGCACAGACATATTTCCAAGTTTTTTATATCTTCTAAGCTGACTCTTTACTCTTGCAACAAGCTCAAGAGGATTAAAAGGCTTTGTAAGATAATCATCCGCACCGATATTCAGTCCTAAAATCTTATCCGCATCCTCAGATTTTGCCGAAAGCATTATAATAGGCACAGTACTGTTCTCTCTTATCTTCATCGTAGCCCTTATTCCGTCCAGTACAGGCATCATAATATCTATTATAAGCAAATCAACTCTGTGTTTTGCCATCAATTTTACCGCTTCTTCACCATCATAGGCTGTAAGTACTTCAAAGCCCTCCCCAGAAAGATAGATTTTTATTGCATCTACTATCTCTCTGTCGTCATCACATACCAATATTAATTCCATCGTTCCACCTTTATATCTTGATTTGATTTTTATTTTAATTTAGTTTAAATTATAACTGTTTACATTATACCATTTGTTTTAATATAAAAAAATGAATATTTTCTAACAGTTTTGTAGTTTTATAATTATAAACCAAAAGTGTTAATTTTTTGTGTCTTGTAAAGGAAATATATGAATAGAGATGAATATTTTTTAAAAGAAGCCATAAAGCAGGCAAAAAAAGCCGGAGCTATAGGTGATGTTCCTATAGGTTGTGTGATTGTTTTTGAAGATAAGATAATAGCAAGAGGATATAATAGAAGAAACAAGGACAAGAGTACACTCTCTCATGCTGAAATTATTGCAATAAAAAAGGCCTGTAAAAAGCTTGGCGATTGGAGGCTTGAAGATTGTACCATGTATATCACGCTCGAACCCTGTCCTATGTGTGCAGGTGCAATAGTCCAGTCCAGAATCAAAAAGACAGTTCTCGGCGCCATGAATCCGAAAGCCGGATGTGCCGGTTCCATTATAAATATTTTACAAACAAACGGCTTCAACCACAAAACGGAAGTAGAACTTATATCAGGTCCCCTTCAAAATGAATGTTCCGGTATGCTTACCGCTTTTTTTAAATCCTTAAGGCAGAGCAAATCATAAAAATAGCCGGGACTGTCAAAATGTATGGTCAGTCCCGGCTTTATACTTACTCTTCCACTATCTTCGCATCTTTTATTCTTCCATATGTATTAGGGCCTTCTTCATAAGTCTCAAATACACCTTCCACAGTAACAAGAGTATCTTCTTCAGGACAGTTTTCATGTCTGTTCATTTTTTCATCCGCCCAAAGAATTTCCAATCCCTGTGCACAACATGCCGCCGCATCTTTTATCATACAGAAATGATAGTATACATCTTTATCATTGCTGTATGAAGAATAATAGTTTCCTCTTATTTTAAAGCTCTTGCCTATATATGACTTGGGGTCTATCATCATCTGATATACTGTGGCATATACCATATCTGCACCCATAACGGTCAAATCATAGTCTACATCTCCATCTTTTTTTACAGATTCACTCTCTGCCTCTGTACTGTTCTCATTTATATTACTCTCATTTGCTATTTTGCTTTCAGCAACCGTCTTTTCATTATAGGCTTTACCGGCACTGCCGCATCCTGCCAGGAGAAGGCAGGAAAGCACTATTATAAACCTCTTCAAAAGTATTTCCTCCTTTGTTTATTATGTCTATTATTATATTTTCTTCACCTAAATATGTACAGTTAAAATTTATATACTTTTTTTAAAATAATTGTTGCTTATTTTTCGTCAATTGATTATCAACCCCCTTTTACTGTATAAATTCAACTAAATACCTTGTTTTATGTGTATTCTTACAATGTTTTTGTTGACCTAAATTTTTTTTAGTTTGCTATTGATTTGCTTTGTTAAAGGTGCTATATTATAGATACCTAAAAAAAATTTAGGTATTCAAATAATAAAGGAATGGCAATAGTGATTTTATGAATAGAGATGATTTAACTTTAGAATCTTTGGTAATGATTGCACATGGTATAGCCAGACATTTTGGCAGTGATTGTGAAGTCTGTATTCATGATTTACAAGCTGACGATCTAGAGCACACTATCTGCTATATCATCAATGGTCATGTATCGGGAAGAAAAATTGGTGACGGTGCTTCAAAGATAGTTCTCGGAACTCTTGAAGCCTTAAAAAAAGGGGAAAACGTAAGTGATCACCTCGGATATAAGACTCATACAACCGACGGCAGGATATTAAAATCTTCCTCCGTATTCTTAAAGGATGAAACCGGTAAATACAGATTTATTCTTGGTATAAACCATGATATGACAAATTTCATAAATGCTCAGGCAACTCTCTCAAGTATAGTTGAGAATTTTGAAGCTGCCGAGGAAGACGTTTATGGACAAATCCCACTTAGTGTAAATGATTTACTTGAAAATCTGATAGAACAAAGCGTAAGGATTGTAGGAAAGACACCTGCCCTTATGACAAAGGATGAAAAGATTAAGGCCATTAAATTTTTACAGGATGCCGGTGCTTTTCTCATCACTAAGTCAGGGGACAAGATTTCCCAATTTTTTGGAATCAGTAAATTCACGCTGTATAGCTACATTGAACAGGCTAAGACAGTTAATGAATAATAGCATTTTTGCTAAACAATTTAGGAGGTTTAAAATTTCATGTCACAACTAAAATGGGTCTTAAATAATATGCCCAAAACAGAGGATGCCAATCTTCCGATAATGTCTGTGGAAGAAGTAACAAAAGCGAAAGCATTCCATGAGAGCTTTCCTCAGTATACTCAAACACCATTGGCTGATTTAAAGGAAATGGCTAAATTCCTTGGATTAGGAACAGTAAAGGTAAAGGATGAGTCCTACAGATTCGGTTTGAATGCATTTAAGGTTCTTGGCGGCTCATATGCTATCGCTAAGTACATAGCTGATGAGATGAATGTAGATGTATCGGAACTACCTTATTCAGTTCTTACATCCGATGAGTTTGCAAAGAAATTCAAACCTGCTACATTCTTCTCTGCTACAGATGGTAACCATGGTCGTGGAGTAGCTTGGGCAGCAAATAAGTTACATCAAAAATCAGTAATCATTATGCCAAAGGGTTCTACAGAAACCAGATTAAACAATATCAAGGCTGAAGGTGCTGATGCTTGGATTTCCGATGTAAACTATGATGAGTGCGTTCGTGAGGCTGCAAAGCTTGCTGCCGGTGTTGAGCACGGTGTTGTGGTTCAGGATACAGCTTGGGAAGGCTACGAGAAGATTCCTGCATGGATCATGCAAGGATACGGTACTATGGCTCTTGAGGCTGATGCTCAGTTTGCTGAAAGACCTACTCATGTATTTGTTCAGGCAGGTGTCGGTTCACTTGCAGGTGCAATGGTTGGTTACTTTGCAAATAAATACAAAGAGAACCCACCTGTTATGGTAGTTGTTGAGGCTGAGGCTGCAGCTTGTCTTTACAAGGGTGCAAAGGCTGCTGACGGTAATATAAGAATAGTAGATGGAGATATGGATACAATCATGGCAGGTCTTGCTTGCGGTGAGCCGAATATCACATCTTGGGATATTTTAAAGAATCATGTGACATGCTTTATAGCTGCAGATGATATAGTAGCTGCCAGAGGTATGCGTATGTTGAACGCTCCGTTAAAGGGAGATCCTCAGGTACTTTCAGGTGAGTCCGGAGCCGCTCCGTTCGGTGCTCTCGCTACTATTATGATGGATGATGAGTACAAGGAGCTTAGAGAGAAACTAAACTTAACTAAAGATTCTAAGGTATTACTTTTCTCAACTGAGGGTGACACAGATCCACAGCGTTGGAGAAATATTATCTGGGAAGCTAAGGAAAGATAAGATAGTTATATATTGAAGGAGGAACAATACAATGGGTAAATTATCAAAAGAAGAGTTGGATAAGATTAAGTCTTTAGCCGAAGGATACAAGGCTGATATGACAGCTTTCCTTCGTGCTATAGTTGCAAACCCGGGCGAGTCATCTGATGAGGCTGCTCACGTTGCTACTATCAAGGCTGAGATGGAAAAGGTAGGCTTTGACGAGGTTAAGGTGGATCCACAGGGTAATGTTATGGGATTCATGGGAAGCGGAAAGACTCTCATCGCATTTGACGGACATATCGATACAGTAGGTATCGGAAACAGAGATAACTGGAACTTCGATCCTTATGAGGGATTTGAGGACGAGGAAGAGATCGGCGGTCGTGGTGTTTCAGATCAGCTTGGCGGTACAGTTTCTGCAGTATATGCTGCAAAGATTATGAAGGATCTCGGACTTCTTAACGATAAGTATCGTGTAATGGTTGTAGGTACAGTTCAGGAAGAGGACTGTGACGGTCTTTGCTGGGAGTACATCTACCATGAGGATAAGATCAGACCTGAGTTCGTTGTATCTTCAGAGCCTACAGACGGTGGACTTTACAGAGGACAAAGAGGACGTATGGAGATCAGAATCGATGTTAAGGGTGTTTCTTGCCACGGTTCAGCTCCTGACAGAGGTGACAACGCTATCTACAAGATGGCTGATATCTTAAGAGATGTTCGTGCACTTAACAACAACGGTGACGCTGAGTCTACAGAGATCAGAGGTCTTGTAAAGATGCTCAATCCTAAGTACAACGATCAGTGGAAAGAGGCCAGATTCCTTGGTAGAGGAACTGTTACAGCTTCACAGATCTTCTTCACATCACCTTCTCGTTGCGCAGTAGCAGACTCATGTGCAGTATCTCTTGACAGAAGAATGACTGTAGGTGAGACTTGGGAGTCATGTCTTGAGGAAATCAGACAGCTTCCTGCAGTTAAGAAGTATGGCGATGATGTAGTTGTAAGCATGTACAACTATGACAGACCTTCATTTACAGGAGTTGTATATCCTATCGAGTGCTACTTCCCTACTTGGGTACTTCCTGAGGATCACAAGGTTTGTACAAGTGCTGTTGCAGCTTACAAGGATCTCTTCGGTGACAAGAGAATCGGTAATGCAAAGACTACACCTGAGCGTGAGGTAAGACCGCTTCTTGACAAGTGGACATTCTCTACAAACGGTGTTTCTATCATGGGTAGAAACGGTATCCCTGTAATCGGATTCGGTCCCGGTGCAGAGGCTCAGGCTCATGCTCCAAATGAGATCACATGGAAGAAAGACTTGGTAACTTGTGCAGCATTCTATGCAGCACTTCCTGCTTACTACTGTGACTAATCTTTACAAATTGTATTTTGATAAATTTTAATCCCGGATACACAGTTTAATCCGGGATTGTAAAAAAATGTATATTATAAAAACTAAAGCATTGCTTTTAAAAATAAGGAGTTTAAAAAAATGTCAAATTTCAAGAATTTAGTTGAAAAGTTAAAAGGCCTGAAGACACAGGATATGTTCATGAACGATTTCTTCCTTACATGGGAGAAGACAGACGACGAGCTTAACGCTGTATGGACAGTTGCTGATGCACTTCGTGATTTAAGACAGAGAAACATCTCTACAAAGGTATTTGATTCAGGTCTTGGAATATCACTCTTCCGTGATAACTCAACAAGAACAAGATTCTCTTTCGCTTCAGCTTGTAACCTTTTAGGTCTTGAGGTTCAGGATCTTGATGAGGGTAAGTCACAGATCGCTCACGGTGAGACAGTTCGTGAGACAGCTAACATGATCTCATTCATGGCTGACGTTATCGGTATCAGAGATGATATGTACATCGGTAAGGGTAATGCATATATGCATGAAGTTGCAGACTCTGTTGAGGCAGGATACAAGGACGGTGTTCTTGAGCAGAGACCTACACTTGTAAACCTTCAGTGTGATATCGATCACCCAACACAGTGTATGGCTGATGCTCTTCATGTAATCCATGAGTTTGGCGGTATTGAGAACCTTAAGGGTAAGAAGATCGCTATGAGCTGGGCTTATTCACCATCTTACGGTAAGCCTCTTTCAGTTCCACAGGGTGTTATCGGTCTTTTCACAAGACTTGGTATGGACGTTGTTTTAGCTCATCCGGAAGGTTATGAGGTAATGCCTGAGGTTGCTGAGGTTGCTAAGAAGCAGGCAGCAGAGTGTGGCGGTAAGTTCACAGTTACAAACGATATGAAGGAAGCATTCAAGGATGCAGATATCGTTTATCCTAAGTCATGGGCACCGTTTGCTGCAATGGAGAAGAGAACAAATCTTTATGCAGAGGGTGATTCAGAAGGTATCAAGGCTTTAGAGAAGGAGCTTTTAGCTCAGAACGCTAACCACAAGGATTGGGCATGTACAGAGGAAATGATGAAGCTTACAAAGGACGGTAAGGCTCTTTATCTTCACTGCTTACCTGCTGATATCACAGGTGTTTCTTGCAAGGAAGGTGAGGTTGATGCTTCAGTATTTGACAGATACAGAGATCCTCTTTACAAGGAAGCAAGCTTCAAGCCATATGTAATCGCAGCTATGATCTTACTTGAGAAGTTCAAAGATCCGGCTAAGGTTTTAGAGCAGCTTGAGGCACGTGGACAGGACAGAATCTTTTCAGAAAAATAAAGAGGCCAGTGAGTCTTAGTAAATCCGGCGGTAGATAATCTATCGCCTATACAAAGGGGGGCGGCTATTTTAGGCTGCCCCTTTATCTTTATAAACTATATCCTAACATTAAGGGGAAATTTATATGAAATTCAAAAGCAAGATTGTTATAGCTCTTGGTGGTAATGCCCTAGGTAATAATTTAAAAGAGCAGATGGTAGCTGTAAAAACTACTGCAAAGGCTATCGTAGATTTGATCGAAGATGGCCATGAGGTTCTTATCGTTCATGGAAACGGTCCACAGGTTGGTGTAATAAACAATGCCATGACAGAGTATGCGCATAATACCGACTCCGATTCAACTCCACTTTCAGTATGTGTGGCAATGAGCCAGGCTTATATCGGATATGATATACAGAACGCTCTTCGTGAGGAATTTTTAAACAGAAATCTTGAAGTTCCTCCAATAGCTACAGTTGTTACTCAGATCAGAGTAGATGAGAATGATAAAGCATTTGAAAATCCTACAAAGCCTATCGGTAAGTTCATGGGCAAGGATGAAGCTCTTGAAGCTGCAGGAAACAGAGGCTGGATCGTAAAAGAGGATGCCGGAAGAGGTTACAGAAGAGTTGTTGCTTCTCCTGCTCCACAGGAAATTATTGAGTTATCTGCTATTAAGTCAATGGCTGACAACGGACAGGTTGTAATCTGCTGCGGTGGTGGCGGAATCCCTGTAATATCAAACGGAAAGCATCTTTCAGGTGCTCCTGCAGTAATCGATAAGGATGCCGCTGCCGCTCTTCTCGCAAAGAATGTAGGCGCAGATACACTTATTATCCTTACTGCTGTAGAAAAGGTTGCCATCGGATATGGCACAGAAAATGAAAAATGGTTGGATAAGCTCAGCACAGCTGAAGCTTTAAAGTATGCTGATGACGGAGAGTTCGCTCCGGGATCAATGCTTCCAAAAGTACTTGCTGCAGTAGATTTTGCTGCTTCAGGCGAGAACAAAACAGCAATGATAACATTGCTTGAAAAAGCTAAAGATGCAATTAACGGCAAGACAGGTACAAGAATTGTAGATTGATCAGGGAGGTATTGATAATATGAGTAATTCAGCAAATGCAGGCCAGAAGCAGTATGCTTCTATATTTGAATTGGACGGTTTCCCAAAGTTTTCAGAAGCTCTTCCACTTGCACTTCAACACGTGGTTGCAATGATTGTAGGATGTATAACACCTGCTATCATCGTATCAAATGTTGCTGAGCTTTCAGGTCCGGACAGAGTGCTTATGGTTCAGGCGGCTTTGGTAGTTGCCGCATTGTCTACACTTTTACAGCTTTTCGGTATAGGTACCAAGACATTTAGAATCGGTGCAAAACTTCCTGTTATTATGGGTATAAGCTTTGCATACGTTCCTACTATGCAGGATATTGCGAAAACTTCGGGTGTAGCTTCCATACTTGGAGCTCAGATAGTCGGTGGTATTGTTGCTATATTGGTAGGTTTCTCTGTTAAGAAAATTCAGAAGCTTTTCCCACCGCTTGTAACAGGTACTGTAGTATTTACTATCGGTCTTTCACTTTACTCAGTTGCTGTAAACTATATGGCAGGCGGTCTTGGAAAAGATGACTACGGCTCTTTAAAGAACTGGGGTGTAGCAATTTTTACACTTATTATTGTTATAGTACTCAACAACTTTGCTACAGGTATCTTAAAGCTTGCTTCCATATTGGTGGCAATGATTTGCGGTTATATTCTTGCATTGGTGCTTGGTATGGTCAACTTCTCATCTGTCGCAAGTGCAGGTGTATTCTCACTGCCTCAGATACTTCACTTCGGTATAAAGTTTGACCTGGCAGCTTGTATAGCAATCGGACTTTTGTTTGCTATAAACTCTATTCAGGCTATCGGAGATTTATCAGCTACAACAAGCGGTTCTATGGACAGACTTCCTACAGGTGATGAGCTTAGAAGCGGTATCATCGGTTATGGTATCTCAAATATACTCGGTGCCGCACTTGGCGGACTTCCTACAGCTACATTCTCACAGAATGTAGGTATTGTAACAACAACAAAGGTTATAAACAGAGCAGTACTTGGACTTGCAGGTATTATAATACTTATAGCAGGTCTTATACCTAAGTTCTCTGCATTGCTTACTACTATCCCTGTTTGTGTACTCGGTGGTGCTACAATATCAGTATTTGCTTCAATAGCAATGACAGGTATCAAGCTTATCTTCACAGAGAAGATGGACTTTAGAAACACATCTATTGTCGGACTTTCAGTAGCTCTCGGTGTAGGTATATCACAGGCACAAGGTTCACTTGCCGCTTTCCCACCGGAATTTACTACTATCTTCGGAAAGAGCCCTGTAGTTGTTGCAACTATCATGGCTGTTCTATTGAATGTATTCCTTCCAAAGTCAAAGGAAGGAACAAAATAATAGCTATATTGTAATCATAGCAAAGTGAAGTTGTCTAGAAATAGATAACTTCAAAATAGGGAGTGTGAGGCTCGTTTTAGTCTCACACTCCCTAAATTTTATCTTTAGCAAGTAACTTAAACCAAGCCTACCTGTGTAGTGTCATATTCGTAGGCTCTAGTTTTTCTTTCCTCTATCTGTTGCTTTGACAAAATCTTCTATTTTAGCTACTTTTTGCCACTTATAAAATCCTTCACTCTTTTCTTTAAAACCTTTATCACAAGAATCAGTCCTCCTAGTAAATAAATGTATATATACATTTTGAATAATATTTTAAAAATATACTCAGTATTAGTTATATATGATATCCACAATAATATAAATACTATACTTTCACTAATTATAAGTATATATACTAACCAATATACTTTTTCATTCCTTGGCCATAAAAAAAATAATATGTTTGTATACTTATTAAGCTTTATTTTTTTCTTATGTTTTTCTATATCTGTTTTATCTATACTCCAACAAGCTCCATAAAGTAATATATACAATGCAAAAGTCCCTAATAATAAAGTCAATATATCCGGCATAAATTTCTCCTACTCTGTAAATCATTTGCTCTTTTTGGCTTCTTGCTTTCCACAAATTTGAGTAACTTAAGCTTCATCCCTACCAATCAATTCCATAAAACATATCTGTTGTCTTCCATTTAACCAGCTTTGTTTTGTTTCCTGATTCTATATCAACCAGATAAAAAGTTCTTCTATAAAAACTCCCACCAAAAAACGGATTGTCACCTACTGTATAAAGCATATATTTTCCATCAGGTGAGAATTTCAATTCCATAATGTTTTGATTAAATAAGCATTGATTTGCTACATGTTTCTTTTTTCTTGTATGTAAATCGTAAATGTATATTTCCGGTTCCTCATAATATGCAATCTTACTTATGTCAACCAGCATATCCATAAGTCCATCTGAATCAATAGCGTCTGTTAAATCTATGTCCAATATTCCCTTTTCTTCACTACTACCAACTTTTTTTTCGATAATAGTTCCTCTACCGGTTTTCTGATGGAATAACTTTTTACTTGTTTCTAAAAAAAGTATATCTGATTCTTCATTTATAAAATATGCATAGCATCTAAAATCACTTTTGTTAACTATTTTCATATTCCAAATATTATTTTCTTTTTCTATATAGCAAATATCTCTTTCTATATCATTCCAAAAAAATGTGTAACCTCCTTTATAATACCTAGGTATATGAATATATGTAACACCGGGCAGACTATAACTTATTTCATCCAATCCCAACTCACTGGCACATCTATTTAAATTTTCCAACTCTATAATAGGCTTAAATGTATTATCTCTCATATCAAGTTCTGCAATCCCCTGAAATCTGTCCTCCCATATTACGCCTATAATCTTTTCATAATCATCACTATAGGATAATTCCTGAAATATATAGTCGGAAATTTTTTCATATTCTCCGGTTTTAATATTGTACTTAAAAGTTCCTTTATTCCCGTCTTCAAATTCTGCTGCAAATACTATCGGTGTACTATCATCTATTTCTTTCAACATCCTATACTTGTTGTATTTATTATAAAGGCAGTATATACTACCGATTATTATCAAAAATATAAATACTTTTATTATATTTTTCTTCATAACACTCCCCTTTAGTAGTACAATCTTTACTCTTATGAATTTTGACTTCATATGGCACTAAAATATATTTATCTATTCTTACTTATAATATAATCCCTTACTCTTTTCATCAAAATTTTTATTACAAGTATCGTATCGTATATTGAACATATTCCTACATATATATTTAAAAATTTTCTAAAAATATTTATATCACCTAGGAAATAAAGAACCCAAACCACAATAAAAAGTATACTTTCACTTATAATTATGATATATACCAACCAATATAATTTTTCATTCCTATTCCATAGAAAAAACAATTTTTCAGTATATTTATTAAGTTTTATCTTTTTTTCATATTTTTCTATTTCTCTCTTATCTACTACAAAGCAAAAAATATACTGCATTATATAACATAAAAATGTAGTCAAAATTACAATAGTTAAACTTGGCATTCTTGTCTCCTCCCAAGATAGTCTTAATCCCATTTCTAATTTTGAGTAACTTAAGATTCCTCTCTACCAATCAACTCCATAAAATGTATCTCCATTTTTCCACTTATCCAATTGGATTTTATTTCCTGTCTTGCTATCTACTATGTAAAAAATTAATCTATACCCATCAGCCCAGAAAAACGGAATGTTTCCTACCGCATAAAATACATACCTCTCATTCTGTGAAAACTTTATATATACAATATCCTGCCAAAATAAGTATTGACTATTTATATTTATCTTACTATTTTTATCTATATCATAAATAGATATATTAGGTTTTTGATAGTATACAATCCTATTTGTATCATTAGATACATCCATGTTTCCGGTTGAGTTGCTAAAGTTCTTTCTTGAAGTAATTAATAATTCTTCATCTCCTAATGTTTCTAAATTGTTTTTATTTATGTTTGTTCTTTCAATCTTTTGGTTATAAATTTCATGGCGTGATTCTACAAATAACAAGTCTTTATCATTTCCTTCTTTAATAAAGTAACTATAATTTCCATGATCGGTTTTATATAACACCTCCATTTCCGGAGCATCGTTTTCTTTATAAAAATAGCAAATCACATCTCTACTATCTTTCCAAAAAAAAGTATATCCACCTTTATAAAATTTAGGCATATGGATATCAGTTACCCCTTGCATTTGATATTTGATGTCATCTAATCCTATACTTTTAGCACATTTATTTAATTCTTCTAAATCTACAATAGGCCTAAATAAATAGTGTCTAATATCCAACTCAGCTATTCCCTGAAATCTATCTTCCCATATCACACCTATAATCTTTTCATAATCGTCACTATACGATAATTCATGAAATATATAATCAGAAATTTTTTCAGCTTTACTCGTCTTTACATTATATTTAAAAGTTCCTTTATCTCCACTATTAAAATCAGCTGCAAATATTATTGGTGGTTGATTAGAGGCATTTAGAATTATCTTATAGCCGTTATATTTTTTATATCCCAAAAATACACATATAAAAGCAAAAAAACATACCACTATCTTTATTAATTTTATTCTTTTCATACTATCCCCTTAATTCGATGTTTCCAAGCCCGTCATAGCTGTAGCTTCTTGCTTTTCCCAAATTTGAGTAACTTAAACCAAGCCTACATGTGATATCATATTCATAGGCTCTTACTTTTCTCTATCTTACACATTACCAACTACCAATCAATCCCATAAAACATATCTCCAGTCCTCCATTTAACCAGCTTTGTTTTATTTCCTGATTCTATATCAACCAGATAAAAAGTTCTTCTATAAAAACTACCACCAAAAAATGGATTGTCACCTACTGTATAAAGCATATATTTTCTATCAGGTGAGAATTTCAATTCTATAATGTTTTGATTAAATAAGCATTGATTTGTTACATGTTTCTTTTTTCTTGTATTTAAATCGTAAATGTATATTTCCGGTTCCTCATAATATGCAATCTTGCTCATATCAACCGGCATATCCATAAGTCCATCTGAGTCAAGAAGATCCGGTAACTCTATATCTAATATCCCTACTTTATTATCTTCTCCTATATTTCTTTCAATAATAGTCCCTCTATCTTCATTCTTACTCATCAACGTTTCATCTGTTTCTAAAAACAATTTATTCTCCATATATTCTTCCTTTATGAAATATGAATAACATAAGAATTTACCACTATTAACAATACTAATATCCCAAGTATTTTTTACAGGTTTTATATAACATATATGTGTTGAATAATAACCCCAAAAGAATGTATATCCATCTTTATAGTATTTAGGCATACGAAGCTCTGCCTCTCCTGGAATATCATACTTAATCTCCTCCAATCCTAATTGTTTAACATACTTATTTAAATCACTAATGTTTATAATAGTCGTGAATGTGTAATCCCTCATATCAAGTTCTGCTATGCCCTGAAACCTATCTTCCCATATCACACCGATAATCTTTTCATAATCATCACTATAGGATAATTCCTGAAATATATAATCTGAAATTTTTTCATATTCTCCGGTTTTTATGTTGTACTTAAAAGTTCCTTTATTTCCGTCTTCAAATTCTGCTGCAAATACTATCGGTACACTATCATCTATTTCTTTCAACATCTGATACTTGTTATACTTATTATAAAGGCAATATATACTTCCAATTATTATCAAAAATATAAATACTTTTATTATATTTTTCTTCATAACAATTCCCCTTAATCTACTGTGATACAATCCTTGCTCTTATGTATTTCATCCCAAACTTCTTTGAAATCACCATACTTTTCATATTCCAAATATTATTTTCTTTTTCTATATAGCAAATATCTCTTTCTATATCATTCCAAAAAAATGTGTAACTTTTGTGAGGAAAACACTTTTTCTTCTATAAAATATATATTACATCCTTTTATTTTATTAAGTTCTATAAAAATCTCTATACTTTAACAAATCATAAGTTTTTGGATTTTCAAAATCGCTTTTTTTAATATTCTTATCCTCAATAAGTATAGCTATTCCAGATATCCACATTTCATCATCATCTTCATATGCTCTCCACAGTAGTCTTTCTACATAGGGTAACAAATCATTTTTATTGTAAGACACCAATAATGAAACAGTATACTCAAATGTAGGCCAATTTGCATCTTGTAATAGTTCTATTAAAAATGGTATATACTCTAATTTTCCAGTGTAACTCATCCTTTCTATAATATATAGAATATTGAACCATGAAAACTTACTTTTGTATCTCAAAGGATTAAAATAAGTTTCTGTATTATTTTCTTCTTTTTCTAATAATAATGCTAATTTGTCTAGTTTTTC
The DNA here is from genome assembly GCF_003862475.1 of Lachnoanaerobaculum gingivalis. Taxonomy (GTDB): domain Bacteria; phylum Bacillota; class Clostridia; order Lachnospirales; family Lachnospiraceae; genus Lachnoanaerobaculum; species Lachnoanaerobaculum gingivalis. The sequence goes on from NZ_RRCO01000001.1 coordinate 712,571, forward strand.
CCCAGATATATTCTCATTAATGTAAATATTATATTCATATTTTTTAATTAAGTTATCAATCAATTTTGACATTACATGGTCCTCTATTATCTCTTATAGATATTGATATTGATGCTAATGTTTTTGTTAAGTAGTATGGATTCTCTTTTGCTGTTGGCCTGCTATTAATCCATTCCATCATATCCAAAGGATTTACAGGTCTTACAGAAACATGATTTGGTTTATCTATAACTGCCATTAATACTCCTGTTGCATTTCCATTTTCACGTCTATATATAACTGTTTCATTAGGTCTTTTTGTTGTTACTTGTTCTAATGCAATTACCCTAGCCTTTTCTTTCTCCTTTGCCGTACTATTTATATATGTACCAACTGCTACTCCTCCGGATACAACTAATGTTATACCTAGTATGCCTAATGCAACTAAATCCATTGGTCCAGGTGCAGGACTATCAGCTAAGGCAGCTGCTCCTGCCATTTCAGTTCCTGTTTTCAGTATATCAAATACTTGTGAATAGTTACTAGCCATTTCCGGTGTTTTTCCGTCCCTATCATATCTGTAACCTGTATAGCCGAATGGCTGTATCTGTCCCCGTGTGTTATAAGCATATTCTCCAAACTCATCATAACCATATATAACTTGACTTACTCCACCCTGCTCAAGAAGGCGAATTGTACTTCCAGGATGGTCTTAAGCCAGTCTTCACCATAGCCTATCTTTCTTTCATACTCTTTTATTCTCATCTTGTTTCCAAGCCCATCATTGCTGTAGCTTCTTGCTTTTTCTAATTTTGAGTAACCTAAACCAAGCCTACATGTAGTGTCGTATTCGTAGGCTCTTACTTCTCTCTATCTTACACATTACCAACTACCAATCAATCCCATAAAACATATCTCCGGTCTTCCATTTAACCAATTTTGTTTTATTTCCTGATTCTATATCAACCAGATAAAAGGTTCTTCTATAAAAACCACCTCCAAAGAATGGATTGTCACCTACTGTATACAGCATATATTTCCCATCAGGTGAGAATTTCAATTCCATAATTTTTTGATTAAATAAATATTGATTTGTCAAGTGTTTCTTTTTCTCAGTATTCAAATCATAAATATATATTTCCGGTTCTTCATAATATGTAATTTTGCTCATATCAACCGGCATATCCATAAGTCCACTTGGATAAGCGGCATCTTTTAAATCTATATCCAATATTCCCTTTTCTTCACTACTACCAATTTTTTTTTCGATAATAGTTCCACGCCCTATCTTTTTACTAAACAACCTTTTTTCAGTTTCCAAAAATAGTAAATCTTCTTCTTTTTTTATAAAATATGTATATCCTTGAAACCTACTGCTATTTACTATGTCCACCTTCCATTTATTATTCTCTTTTTTTATGTAAATAATATCCCCCGAATTATTCCCCCAATAACATGTATATCCATCATTGTAATATCTTGGTACATTAAGATGCACCACTCCTGGACCATCATATTTAATCTCATCCAACCCTTTTGATTTTACTAACACATTTAAGTTACTCATATCTATAATAGGTGTAAATGTATTATCCCTCATATCAAGTTCTGCTATGCCCTGAAACCTGTCCTCCCATATCACACCTATAATCTTTTCATAATCATCACTATAGGATAATTCCTGAAATATATAGTCCGAAATTTTTTCATATTCTCCGGTTATTATATTGTACTTAAAAGTTCCTTTATTCCCGTCTTCAAATTCTGCTGCAAAAATTATTGGCGTACTTACATCTATTCCTTTTAACATCTGATAATTATTATATTTATTATAAAGGCAATATATACTTCCGATTATTATCAAAAATACAAGTGCTTTTATTGCTTTTTTCTTCATAGCCATCCCCTTAATCTACTGTAGTACAATCCTTGCTCTTATGGATTTCATCCCAAACTTCTTTTAAATCACCATACTTTGCGTTTGAATATATCCACACCTTTGCATCTATTTTCCTTGTCATGTACATATATATCATATTCGGTGCTATATGACCTCCGGTATCTATTGTTATTCCTCCTGCTTGTATCCATCTTCTGGCATTCTGATCACAATTATTTAAAAATAATTTATAATCTTTTCTATCATGTCCGTCTCCATTTGTGTTTAAGATTGTTTCTTTTGCAGCAGCGGCTATTGCTTTTCCTGAATCATCTGTTATTGGAAAGTAAACACCTCTGTTGTATGTATCTATCTTATTAATATTTCTTTCTTTAATATCAAAATCATACTCCCTACTGTACTCACCCGCATTCACAATACTTCCCACATCTACTCCGTATGCATAATTCACATTTGCATCATTATAGCCCAATATGACAGTATGTACCTTATCGTAACTACCCACAAAACTATATAAATCCCCTGTGTCGTCACTCCTAAGCAACATCATTGCTGCATGTCCAAAGCCATTGGCACCTGATTCGATGTTTAAATAAAATACTCCCACATATGGAGCTCCACTCTCATTTTGTAAAGCATCGTTTTCTGCATATTTCCTTGGTTTTGGCGGATTGGCATTTGACGGATTAGCCAATGGAACTCTAGGCTTCTTTCCATCATAATCCACCAATCCAAACGGATTCCCATAACAGTACCCATACTGATCCAGGCTAAATGGCTGTTCTATACTTCCCTTTATCCAATCCTCTCCGGCAAACCTGCCAACTCCCGGTACATATTCTCTTGCCTGTGCAAAGTAGGTATCGGCTACATTATCATATCTATAGCCTGTATAACCGAATGGCTGTATCTGTCCCTGTGTGTTATAAGTATCTTCTCCAAACTCATCATAACCATATACAGCTTGACTTTCTCCACCCTGCTCAAGAAGGCGAATTGTGCTTCCAATCTCATCCTGTAGATAGGTAAACTCTTTTTCCCCTTCTTTCATATATGCAACATTAAAGTCCCAAATATAGCTTTGTATTGCCTGACTGCCTCTTTTTATGGTTTTATTTTGCAAAAGATTGTGATATGCCCTTGTTCTGTCAAGTATATAACTTTCTTCATATGACGGTGTCAGTTCTGACAAGTTTTCTTCCAGGATGGCCTTAAGCCCGTCTTCCCCATAGCCTATATTTCTTTCATACTCTTTTATTCCCATCCTGTTTCCAAGCCCGTCATAGCTGTAGCTTCTTGCTTTTCCTGATTTCGAGTAACTTAAACCAAGCCTACCTGTAGTGTCGTATTCGTAGGCTCTTACTCTCTTCCCTCTATCTGTTATTCCGATAAGATTTCCTCTTTTATCGTATTCGTATGTCTTATTTCCCTGTAATCCTCCCTCTTTTATAAGTCTGTCCAAGGCATCATAAGTATATCTTATCTCTAAATCATTACCACTTTTTAGTGATTCCCTGTTTCCATAGGCATCATAGGTATACTTACTTACAAGTCTGTCTCCTCTTTTTACTTCTATAAGTCTGCTTAGGGCATCATAACTGTAATAAAAGGTGGCTGAATCATCCCATAGTTTATGTATTATCTTTTCTTTATTATCATTTTCCTTTATTCCCTTCGAGTTTACATCCCTATGTCTTGCAATCTTTGTTTTATTCCCTAAAAGATCATAATCATAGGCATACTCTTCAAGCTTTACATTATTCTTTAAATGACAAAGACCGCTTAATAGTCCTCTTTCATTATATTCATAGATACTGCTTACTTCCTCAGACATATCCTTTCTGATAAGTCTTCCCTCTTTATCATAAGTATAATCCACTCTTTTATTTCCTGAGGTAAGGCTTGTCAGTCTTAAATATTTATCATATTCATATGATACACTGCTTCCGTCAGGATATAATGTCTTTAATCTCTCACCATTCTTTCCGTATCTATAGCTGACTTCTTCACCGTTATAATCCACTACCTTTGTGGTTCTGCCAAACTTATCACTCTCTATATTTATAAAACCGAGTGCATCCTTTACCTGGCTTAACTCTCTTAGGCTGTTATAGGCGTAATCTACACTTTTCCCGTCATTATATATAATACTTTTGATATCTCCGGCTTCTGTGTAGGAATAGGCGGTATTATAACCTTCTCTATCTTTCTTTTCTGTCACTCTTCCTAAAAGTTTATATGAAAATATAATGAATACCCACATCAATTCAAATATTCTTAAATGCTCTACTTCACCTTCATATTTGATGTCCAAAAATACAGTGGTTTTCCATTCTTATCTACTATGATATATGCCCTTTTATTACCATGTAATGAATATATGTTACTTCTATACCACCCCTTTTCACTAATATAATATGAGTAGATTTCCCAACTTTCTTTATCTAAGTAATCTTGTTCATCACTTGTGTTTTTTAAATAACTCATAACGTATCTGTACGCCAGATCATCTACTGTATCATATCTAACATGCTGTATTCCACTATATCCAAACTTACATAATGTACTGTTTTTAACAAAGGCATCTTTTCCAATAGGTTCGTCACTTAGCACCTCAAAAGAAATTATATAATGTGAATTTTTTAAATATTCATATTCAAACTCCATATTTTCTTTCATATTCCCAATATTTGGTGCAACGTAGTAATGTGTATTTCCTATTACAACCGCATTAACACCTTTTTCATATGAATACATTTTATCTACAATACCTATAGATTTTATTACTGACATTTCTTTCAAATCTTTTTTTAAATCAACTGTCCGTTTTAAGTGCTTTATCATCGGCATAATAATTGATAGACATATAATAGCAGACATACCTATAGAAAATAAAAAGGACATCGTTAACCTGATTTTCTTTATATATTCTTTTTCTTTCAATTTTTGTCTTCTAACCACACAAATACATGCCACTATTATCAATGCAATAACTACAACAATATCACAAAAAAAATTTGTATTTAATATACTATTTCTCTCTATTAAAAAATTTATATTTTCTTTCATTATAAAACACCTACAAAAAATATTATAGCCTTACTTAATATACCTGTGTACAATAAGGATTACTTTTTTGCGGAACATCTCCTGTATCATGGAAATAACTACCATGAATCCAATTTTGAGTATCTAACTCATAATAAGTTTTGCTATATCCCAAACTCATCTGAAACTTTGAAATAGCTAACTTCGAAACAGATGTAACCTTTTCTCCTGTTCTTGCACTAACTCCTGTTGCTGTAATTTTTCCACCTTTTAATATATTATATGTATATAGTGCATCGAATTCTCCTTTAAAATCTACAGGTTCATAAACATTACGTACAACCCCAAGTGATATAGTCGTATCAACTACCGGATTTCCATAGCTAATATTAGCTGCAAATCCCCCATAATCATATCTGTAACCGGTATACCCGAATGGCTGCAAATGTCCCTGTGTGCCATAGGTATCCTCTTCATATTCTTTAAAGCCTATCCTGTTTCCAAGCCCGTCATAGCTGTAGCTTCTTGCTTTTCCTGATTTTGAGTAAATTAAGCCAAGCCTACCTGTGATATCATATTTTTAGGCTCTTACTCTCTTTCCTCTATCGCTTATGCCGATAAGATTTCCTCTTTTATCGTATTCATATGCCCAATTTCTCCAAATACCATAGGCATACTTCTCAAGCTTTACACCTTCCTTTAAATTGCAAAGTCCGATTAATAGTACTCTTTTATTATATCAATAGATATTACATACCTCATTGAAATATACTATCTATACTACATTATCCTTAGGTTTATCTACTCTTACCACTTATAAAATCTTTTATTCTTTTTTTTAGAATTATTATACAAAGAATAACCATTCCGGATAAATATATTCGTATGTATAAATTAATTAATATTTTATATAAAAACACTATATTTAAGAGGTATGCTATCCACACTAATATAAATGCGACACTTTCTATAATTAATATTATATATATTAGTCAATATACTTTTTCATTCCTTGGCCACAAAAAAAATAATATGCTTGTATACTTATTAAGCTTTATTTTTTTCTTATATTTTTCTATATCAGTTTTATCTGTTCCCCAACAGACACCATACATTAGTATATACAATGCAAAAGTCCCTAATAATAAAGTCAATATATCCAGCATAAATTTCTCCTATTCTGTAAAGCATTTACCTTTTTAGTGGCTGAATTTATATATTTTTTAAGCTTATCTTTCAGTTCTTCATCCGAAATATTTCTGTTTTGTTTTTATAAATTTTTTTTTATTTCTTTCATTGATATATCTGAAAACCATGATAGCATTGTAGTTAACAAATTCGTTCTTATGCTTGCAACGGTCATTTCCCAAATAAATTCTGTATACTGCCACTTATCTACATCAACCATATTCTCTCCCACTGCTTCACCCATATATGCACCTCCTTGTACAGCCTTTGCCAAAGCAATATTATATAATCCGTTATCAATTATTTTACTAATTTCTTTCAATTCTTGTACTTCTTTTTGCACCACTGGCTACCGCAGAAATACCCCATACAGCACTTGAGATTACTCCAGCTACTATAATATATCCTATTCCTACACCTACTGTACGTCCTGATATAGTTGTATCTACAATTGCATTATTCCAATTAATGCTCCTTTTTGTGCCTTCCTTTAAATTGCCAAGTCCGCTCTTATTATAACCATAGATATTACATACCTCATTGATATTTACTGCATTTTACTACTTTTTAGGTTTATCTACTTTTACCACTTATAAAATCTTTTATTCTTTTTTTTAGAATTATTATACCAAGAATAACAATTCCGGATAAATATATTCGTATGTATAAATTAATTAATATTTTATATAAAAACACTATATTTAAGAGGTATGCTATCCACACTAATATAAATGCTACACTTTCAGTAATTATTATTATATATACTAGCCAATATACTTTTTCATTCCTTGGCCACAAAAAAAATAATATGCTTGTATACTTATTAAGCTTTATTTTTTTCTTATATTTTTCTATATCAGTTTTATCTGTTCCCCAACAGACACCATAAATTAGTATATACAATGCAAAAGTCCCTAATAATAAAGTCAATATATCCAGCATAAATTTCTCCTATTCTGTAAAGCATTTACCTTTTTAGTGGCTGAATTTATATATTTTTTAAGCTTATCTTTCAGTTCTTCATCCGAAATATTTCTGTTTTGTTTTTATAAATTTTTTTTTATTTCTTTCATTGATATATCTGAAAACCATGATAGCATTGTAGTTAACAAATTCGTTCTTATGCTTGCAACGGTCATTTCCCAAATAAATTCTGTATACTGCCACTTATCTACATCAACCATATTCTCTCCCACTGCTTCACCCATATATGCACCTCCTTGTACAGCCTTTGCCAAAGCAATATTATATAATCCGTTATCAATTATTTTACTAATTTCTTTCAATTCTTGTACTTCTTTTTGCACCACTGGCTACCGCAGAAATACCCCATACAGCACTTGAGATTACTCCAGCTACTATAATATATCCTATTCCTACACCTACTGTACGTCCTGATATAGTTGTATCTACAATTGCATTATTCCAATTAATGCTCCTTTTTGTGCCTTCCTTTAAATTGCCAAGTCCGCTCTTATTATAACCATAGATATTACATACCTCATTGATATTTACTGCATTTTACTACTTTTTAGGTTTATCTACTTTTACCACTTATAAAATCTTTTATTCTTTTTTTTAGAATTATTATACCAAGAATAACAATTCCGGATAAATATATTCGTATGTATAAATTAATTAATATTTTATATAAAAACACTATATTTAAGAGGTATGCTATCCACACTAATATAAATGCTACACTTTCAGTAATTATTATTATATATACTAGCCAATATACTTTTTCATTCCTTGGCCACAAAAAAAATAATATGCTTGTATACTTATTAAGCTTTATTTTTTTCTTATATTTTTCTATATCAGTTTTATCTGTTCCCCAACAGACACCATAAAGTAGTATATATCCTAAAAAAGTCACTATTGCTGTAGTACAGACATTCGACATAATATCCTCCTATTCTGCAAAGCATTTTCCAACTTTGGTCGATCTATTTATATATCTTTCAAATTTTTCCCTCAATTCCTCATCAGACATATTATTGTTTTGTTTTTTATAAATTTTATCTTTGGCAAATTTCATTACTATATCTGATAATATAGATTTAGCTGTCGCTAAGACATTTGTTTTTAAGCTTGCTAATGTCATCTTCTGTACAAAATCTGTATACTGCCACTTGCCTACATCAACCATATTCTCTCCCGGTGCATCACCCATATATGCACTTCCTTGTACAGCCTTTGCCAAAGCAATATTATATAATCCATTATCAATTATTTTACTAATTTCTTTCAATTCTTGTACTTCTTTTTGCATTGTTCCACCGGCTGCCGCAGAAATACCCCAAACAACACTTGAGATTGCTCCATCAACGAAATGCTCCTGCAAGCTTTTACTTTTAAATTCACCATTAGCAGCAACCTTTGTAACATAATTACCTGCTCCAACGGACATTCCTCCGGCTACTAAATATCCTATTCCTACACCTGTACCTGCTATTGCTCCTACTGCAAGTCCTGATGTAGTATCTACAATTACATTATTCCAATTAATATTCTTTTGGTTACCTTTTGCTATTTCTATTTCTTCTGAAATGAGTCCACCGGCAAATCCAAATACTGCTCCTATACCTGCACCAATAAGTATAGTCGGTGTTTTTCCATCTAAATCAACAAACTTCTCAGGGTTCCCCAAGCAATACCCATACTGATTCAATGAAGTGGGATAATAAATCTCTCCCTTTATCCAATCCTCTCCTGCAAACCTGCCAACTCCAGGCACGTACTCTCTCGCCTGTGCAAAGTAGGTATCAGCTACATTATCATATCTATAGCCTGTATACCCGAATGGCTGTATCTGTCCCTGTGTATTATAAGTATCTTCTCCAAAATCATCATAGCCATATACAGCTTGACTTTCTCCACCCTGCTCAAGAAGGCGAATTGTACTTCCAAGCTCATCCTGTAGATAGGTAAACTCTTTTTCCCCTTCTTCCATATATGCAACATTAAAGTCCCATATATAGCTTTGTATTGCCTGACTGCCTCTTTTTATCGTTTTATTTTGCAAAAGGTTATGATATGCCCTTGTTCTGTCAAGTATATAGCTTTCTTCATATGACGGTGTCAGTTCTGACAAGTTTTCTTCCAGAATGCTCTTAAGCCCGTCTTCACCATAGCCTATCTCCCTTTCATACTCTTTTATTCCCATCCTGTTTCCAAGCCCGTCATAGCTGTAGCTTCTTGCTTTTCCTGATTTCGAGTAACTTAAACCAAGCCTACCTGTAGTGTCGTATTCGTAGACTCTTACTCTCTTCCCTCTATCTGTTATTCCGATAAGATTTCCTCTTTTATCGTATTCGTATGTCTTATTTCCCTGTAATCCTCCCTCTTTTATAAGTCTGTCCAAGGCGTCATAAGTATATCTTATCTCTAAATCATTACCACTTTTTAGTGATTCCCTGTTTCCATAGGCATCATAGGTATACTTACTTACAAGTCTGTCTCCTCTTTTTACTTCTATAAGTCTGCTTAGGGCATCATAACTGTAATAAAAGGTGGATGAATCATCCCATAGTTTATGTATTATCTTTTCTTTATTATCATTTTCCTTTATTCCCTTCGAGTTTACATCCCTATGTCTTACAATCTTTGTTTTATTCCCTAAAAGATCATAATCATAGGCATACTCTTCAAGCTTTACATTATTCTTTAAATGACAAAGACCGCTTAAGAGTCCTCTTTCATTATATTCATAGATACTGCTTATATCATCAGACATATCCTTTCTGATAAGTCTTCCTTCTTTGTCATAAGTATAATCCACCCTTTTATTTCCTGAGGTAAGGCTTGTCAGTCTTAAATATTTATCGTATTCATATGATACACTGCTTCCGTCAGGATATAATGTCTTTAATCTCTCACCATACCTTCCGTATCTATAACTTACTTCTTCACCGTTATAATCCACTACCTTTGTAGTTCTACCAAACTTATCACTATCTATATTTATAGTACCGATTACATCCTTTACCTGACTTAACTGTCTTAAGCTGTTGTAGGTGTACTCTACACTTTTTCCGTCATTGTATATAATACTTTTGATATCTCCGGCTTCCGTGTAGGAATAGGCGGTATTATAACCTTCTCTGTCTTTCTTTTCTGTCACTCTTCCTAAAAGATCATATGAAAATGTCTCTTCATATCCAAGTGCATTTATAACAGACACTATATTTCCCATAAGATCTCTTTTGTATCTTGTAACCCTTGGGATACTTACTGCATCTATAGGTTCTTTTAGGGAAGTATTTGCCGATTCAACACCTGATATAAGTTCTTTATCACCTTCATGTCTATATACGGTAATTAACCTGCCCACCTTATCATAATTGTATTCCGTTCTGTTTCCCATGGCATCTATTACTGATATCAGTTTTCCTCCAAGAGAATAATTGTATTTTGTCATATGTCCCATGGCATCCGTTTCTTTTATTACATTTCCCATGGCATCATATTCAAAGCTTTGTTTTTGTGAAAAGTTATTCTTTGCCTCTATAAGTCTGTTCAGCTTGTCATAGGTAAATAAAACATAATCTCCCTTTTCATTCTCCCTTTTTACTACATTCAAATTTTTATCATATGTGAATATTTCATATCTTTTATCAGGATATGTTTTTCTTTGTAGAAGACCACCTTTATAATAGTCATAAAGAGTTTCCAATTCCCCCGACTTTATCTTTTTTATTTTTCCAAGTTCATTGTATTCATATTCTCTTGTAAAACCGTACACATCTGTTTCAAGTATTATCCTTCCCAAAATATCATACTTTATTTTATGTGTTCCAAGATTATTTGTTATATTCAGGCTATGTTTTCCATACTCATACTCTGTTTCCTCTCCGGATTTATCTCTGTAAGATATAAGTCTGTTTCTTTCATCATATGAATACTCTTCAATATTTCCCAAAGGATCGATTATCTTTATCAGATTTCCGTTTGCATCATAGTGATACTTATACTCACCCTTATTTTGCAAAGTCTTTTTTTCTACCAGATTTATTGCATTATAACTATACTCTACCTCTCCTCCGTCAGGATATACTTCCTTTATAAGGTTTTGGCAAAGATCATACTCCATTCTGTAAATCTCACCGTCAGGCAGGGTAAAATCATTTATATTATTTAACTCATTATAGTTTATCTTTGTTATACCGCCTCTAAAGTCTTCAAATAAAGACAGTTTCCCATTCTCTGTATAGCTATATCTACAGGTATTTCCTAAGGCATCCTTTACAGCGGTCAATAAGTCTCTCTCATCATAGTAAAACCCTGTTTTATTACCTTCTCCGTCAATGCTTGCAATCACACGATTAAGGTTATCATACTCATAAGTGGTTACTTTACCGTTTTCTTCTTCGATACCGGATATATTCCCTCTGTTATCATAGTAAACTTTTCTTTTGGAATTGTCAGGCAAAGTTATTATAAGGCTTTCTGTGTTGCCAGCTTTGCTGTAATCAAGCTTTGTACCTTCTCCTAAAGCATTTTTACTTTCTATGATTCTTCCTTTATCATCATAGAAATACTTTTCAATCTCTTCACCGTTTATATAATGGACTGCTGCATTCCCTTCTCTGTCATAGTCTATACCTTCGCTTTGATTGTCAGGAAAAGTAACCTTTGTAAGTTTTCCTTCCTTATCATACTCATAGGATGTTATATTTCCTTTTTTATCCTTATATGAGGTCAACAGATTTCTTGTATCATAAGTAAAGCTTTCCGACTCACCTGCGTACTCACTTTCTATATTTCTGAAATTCTCATCATGTATATGTACCTCTGCGTTTCCATTCTGATTTATGACAAAGGTCTTACTTTCCTCACTTTTATACTCATATCTTATTATTCCTCCGTCGGCAAATTTTTGTATCTTTACCCTGTTTTCACCGTCGTAAAGGTTTTTAAGGACATAGATTCCCCTTGGATTTTTTATCTTTTCCAAAAGTTCATCTTTATAGTAATAGCTGTATGTAAGTTTTCCCTCATGGTATACTTTTCCAAGTTGATTTCCTTCATACCTGTACTCTACTTTTCTTCCGGTATGATCTTTTATCTCACTTAATTTTCCGAAGTCATTGTAGTAAAGGGCTATTTTACTTCCACTTTTTTCGGATACTTCTATCAGTCTGCCTTTTGCATCATAAGAAAGATAGACCTCCTCGCCATCCTTTCTTTCTATACGCAAAAGCTTCCCCTCTTTATCAAAAAGGTATATAAGTCCGCTTTCAGCATTGTAAATAAATCCTGTTTGCGTTTGCTTTAAACGATTGAAATCATCAAAAACAGAATGTATTCGTTCTTCTTCATCCACAAAATATGCTTCATCCTGTCCGTCGGATAAATGTAATATATATCCGTTTGCTTCACGACTTATAGATATTTCATAGCTGTGTCTCCAACCTTTTCCCAGTACTCCCGTTCTTTTTTCACTACTGTTATAAGACCTTATAAAACCTACAGGAAATTTTGATCTGAGCACAATATCTTCTTTACTATATGTAAAGTTTCCGGTATTTGCATTTACCGGATCTCCCGTCATGGCACATAATGCACCCCTTGCCCCCTTTAAAAAATCTTCCATACTGTTGTTTTTCATAAGATCTTTTAAAAGTTCATTCCATGAGGCAAAGGCAGGACCGTTCTTTTCAAGCATCTTTGAAATGATTTTATAGATTTCTTCCTTTAGCTGTACATCACTAAGTTCTAAAACCGCCGGCACTGCATTATTTCTTACACGATTTAACGCACCCGTATAAACCGCACTGTAACTTCCATCCTGATTTTTGATTATCTTTACTCCTGCACAGGCTGCCAAACTTCCCATAAGTTTTAACATAAGCTTGTCTTTCTCACTTGGCACTCCTGCCGTGACAGGCATTGCACCAAGCATCATTGGAAGCAGTCTTTCAAAGTCCTTTGACATATCCTTATAAGGCTCTTTTAATTCTTCATATGTCCTTGATTTTTTCCCCTTAAGCAATACTTTATCAGCTGATATATTTACATCACTTTTTAACTTTATGGAACTTCCCTTTACTTTTTTCATTAGACACTACCTCCTCCTATGGATGATTACTTTTTTAGTGCTTTACTTAGTGCATATTTGGATTTACCTGCTTTAGTTCTCCCATATATTCACCAAAGAGAAATAATAACTCTTTAGATGTATCTTTAAAGATATCCGTATCGATTACCGACTCTAAGGCTTTTTTCCAAAGAATTGAAATGATATCTTCATATCCCTTTAAAACAAACCTTATTCCTTCTTCTATCTCCGGCTCACTTAACAAATGTTTTCCTATACCCTCCATCATTTCTTCACGAATTTTAAAGGAATCTTTTTTCATAAAATCCGGAATCCAATACCTGATACCTAAAGGTTTATCTATATACAAGCCCTCATCTGAGGCATATAGCATAATTTTATAGCTTTTTGTATAAATACTTGTATTAAGGAAAAATAATATAAGATACTTAAGCTTATATATCCACTTTTCCTCTATCACATTTGACAGTATGCTTTTTATTTCTTCAGATAAATCCTGTATATTATAATCTCTATACTCCCGAATTTTTTCGCTGAGCCACCTGTATCTGAAACTTTTAAAATATTCCTTTTTTTGTTTTTCCCTATTCATTTGTCTTCTTTCTTACCGGTTTTATATTTTGAAGTATGTCATTCACAGCTTTTTTCCATGCCCATGATAATGGCTCCCTACAATTAAACATAATCTGCACTGTTTCTCTACCTATCTTCCCCAGACCTGTTTTATGATATATTCTCTCATCTATTCCGGGTATAATAAAATCAAAGCAATACATTTTTACACATCCTTCTTTCTCCAATTCATCATATTCTAAAAACTTTATCCCGGTATGTGCTTTTGAAAGCAGATTTTTAAAATCAGTTACCAAAGTTTTTACTTCTGTATCTTCACTGACTTTAATAAGGCTAATACTTAGATTTACATCTCCGGCAAGATTTGTTTTTATTATCTCAGGTCTAAAATTGGTAGGATATTTTATTTCTCTTATCTCTTTTGGCATATCTATAAAAGATGAAGGGGTGTATATGGATATGACATCATTAAAGTATGAAGCTTTTATAAAAATCTCAAGCTTACCGTCTATAAAATACCCTTCTTTTAGAGACATATCTTCATTCCCACAGTATTCTAATTTAAGTGGAATAATTTTTTCGTCGATATAGTTGCTCATAGTAGCCCTCTCAATAAATTCAACTTAATAATACTCTATAATAACTCCAGACTCATATTTAATATCCAAATGGAAGCTTTCAGGTAACTTGATTTTATTTAATTTTATACATTCATCAAAAAGATAACCTTCTGCATCTATATACCGTAGCGATTTTGGGAATTTTACTTCTTCTAAATCCATCGCTCCCATAAAAACTTCACCACCTAAATATATTAAACCCTCCGGTAATTCTACATTTTTTAGACCTGTATAGCAAAATGCCAGTTCTCCTATTTTTTTTATGCTTTCAGGAAATTCTATGTACTGCAAATTACTGCATCCTGCAAAAGCAGCTATCCCAATATTTTCTAGTTTTTTATTTAAATGTACTGTTCTTAAGTTTTCACAACTTTCAAAACAAAATAGTGGGATTTCCACCAAATTTTCCGACAACTCTACTTCTGTTAAATTTTTACATCCCGAAAATGCAGCTGAATTAATTTTAACTACACTGTTAGATATAATAATTTTTTTGAGTTCAGAACAATTTTTAAAAGCACTCTCTCCAATTTCCATTACCCCATCAGGAATTTTAATTTCCTTCTTTGGCATTATATATGCTGAAATACCCATTTTGTATTTAATTAAAACATTATTTTCAATTAGAAATTTAGATTGAAAATTTAAAATGATATAGCATAAGATAACACATATAAACAGAGTAATTAAAACATTATTATACTTTTTACTATTATATACCATTGCAATCTCCTATTTTGGTCTAATTAATACCTTCCATATCGTCACATATTCTTTTTATTTCATTATTGATTACATCGTTTACACTTATACTTGTATCAAATTTATATAATAACTTAAAGCTTCCTTTTTCATACTTTACTCCCTCTAATTGTCTGCCTATACATAGTTCAGAACTCCCTGAAAAATTATAGTGATAATAATTATACACTATTACTGGTCTATCCCGTTCATAAATCCAGTCTCCAGGATATCTGTTACTCTTCACTTCAATTATTATATAGTCGTTATTTGAACTTACTTTTTTAAGGTTATCTCTGAATTTTTTTAGATTAGCATCATATATATTATCAAATCCTAATAATAAGACCGAAAGAGCCACTCCTGCACTTGTACTATCCATACCTACTTTGATGGCAGTAACATTTAGGATATTACTTACCCACCTTGGTATTGACCTCGAATCTATAATATTATCAATTAGCTTTTCTAATAGCAAAGCGTACCATGAGTTAAGATAGTATATACTTCTTGTAGCTCCATGATGATTCTCTTTTACCATTTTTTCATAATTCGTAGGGTATATGTCTTCATGCTCTTTATTAATAACCCAAACCCCTGATACTTCCTCCCTTTCACCATTTTCAGTTTTCACCTTTTTTAATATATGTTGGTCCAAATTCCCCTTGAGTACATAATCAAACTGGTACATGTTGGGAGCATCTATCTCAATATAATATTCTATTCCGCTATTTAAAATTATTTCAGCATAGATACATATCTCACCACTTCCCTTCACTTTTTCAATTAGTTCGTATGCACCTATATATTTAATAGATCCCAACATATTTTTCCAATAGATAAAAATTGAACCCAGATCTGTGATTGACTTACGAATATTATAGTCTATATATATACAAAAATTATAAATTCCTGAGTTTTTAACCTTTACATGACCTATAAAGTCTTTTTTGTCACTTTTGCGACTCCAATTTTTCTTTTCATCTTCAACTATTTCTACAGCATATTTTATTTTCACATTATCATAGCTTGGTAAAGTTTGCCCTGATGTCTTAAATGAAACTAAACCACCCTTATTACATGTGGCTAAAGAGTCCTCCATAACGGCATAACTTTCCTCACCAACTGCGGTATCAAATATTTTCATGTTTGAATTATCGGTAGCCCACCACTTTCCAAGTTTAGGGTCACATTCACAAGGTTTACTCCTGTTTTTATTGCACATTCCAAAGCCTTTTATATTGTCAGTAGTACTGTCATTTTCTGTAATTAAAGGCCTTCCATCTGAAGTGTGCACTCCATGATCATCTTTCAAGTTTAATACGCATGTTTTGCTTCCATAGCTGCAGGAAACCTCTGCACCTCTTACCACATATTCATATCCTCCATATCCCTTCATTTCCTGATGCTCATACATTTTCTGTATACCGTCTGCCACTTTGCACCCCTTTCTTCGGATTTGTACTCCATTACTGCTACAGAATTTTACTCACTTATATACACTATCTCTTCTTTACTGCTTAGTCTTATATTTCTTGCCTTTATAGTCAATTTATCAGCTGCACTTATGCTCAAATCTCTACCGCCTGTAAGCTTGAATCTTCTATCATTTAATGTCAGTATATCATCTGCAATGAAACTTATTCCCTCCTTTGAGAAATTAAGACTTTTCTTTCCAACTTCAAATTGCTTTTTATTTTCATCACTACCTTTACTGCCGAAGGTTCGTACTACATACATATCTCCTGTTCCCATACCTGATATATAAAGTTGTGCTTTTTCTCCTACATCAGGTACCGCATATAATGCATTTCCGGTCTCAGGATACCACTCAAATCCATAATCCGGCTCTTTTTTGTCTATATCAAGTCTTAAGTATACTTTCCCATCCTTATATTTCTTAATTTTTCCCATAAGGCTCAAACCTATTATATTTTCATTTCCAAGCGGATATATCATATCGTCTATATATGACCTTTCAACTCCTTGAAAATTAAATATCAGTTCACCCTTTGTAAACTCCACCTCTTTTTTATATAAAGTTAAAATCTTATTATCTAATGCTATGTTATCACCTATATCATAAGAGTTATATGTCCTTAGTCTATACTCTATCCGACTTGTATTCTCCTTTTTCTTGATCAGATCTCTGCTCTCACTTATAATACCTCCGGGCTCAATCATATTCCCTGTATGTATGCCCATATGAATATGTGGCCTATCATATTCCATACCCGGATACAGAAATGTTTTTATGTGGGATGCCATCCTAACTGCAAATGCCCAGGCACTCTCCTTATAGCAAAGTACAGGCCTTTCAATTTCCTTATCCTTTATATTGTAGTTGCCGATATTTCCTGAGTATCTTCTAACCACATCACATGCAAGGTCACTATAAGTTTTTTCTATATTTTGAAATAATTCTGTATGCTCTTTATTGTCTAATTTTTTACTGTATGAATATGCTTTAAGGTCAAAATAATGTACATCGGCGGATGAATGAATGCTTATTTCTTCCACAAATCCTCTAAATACAGTGTTTCCTTTGTATTTTATATGGATATCCATATCCTTTTTGTCTGTAAGAATTGTTTCTCCGGGTTTTTCCTCCAACACCCCGTTAATATTACAGCAGGTATGCATGTTTGGAACAGTTTTTATAACAAAATTTTCAACCAGATAAATAGGTAATGCTATTTCTATTTCTAAATTTTCTATAATCAGCATAAAAAATCCCTTTCTGCTCACACCAAAAACACATTTTTCAACTTATATGAATACCTTCACCACTCACAGTTATTCCGTCTTTTAATATTATTTGTGTATCATCTTGTAAAAGCATAATCCTTTTACCTGCCACCATGGATATATTTGAATCCTCACTGCTTATCTCAACAGTGTCCTTTGCTTTTATCAAAATACTTCCACTGCTTACTATCTTGACTCCTGTACTGTCATTTAGTTCAATATAATCTCCCGTATCGCTTTTTATGGTTATACCGTCCGGTGTCAGTCTTATTTCCTTTCCGTATTTATTTCTCCAAATCTTATTTTCAGGATCGGTTCGTATTCCATCGCCCTCATTTTCATGTACCGCACTGCAAACATAGGCTTTTTCTTCATTTTCTGTGGGAAAATACAGTCTTACGCTGTCTCCCTCTTCCGGCATACAATACCACCCCGCTCCGTCACTTGAAGAATATACAGTGGAAAAATCAAACCATCTTTCTATTTCTTCATCCTTATTTTCTATATCCTCTATTGCTATCTTAACCTTTTCTTTTTCTACATTTGTAACTTTAGCGTAAAGTGATGCTCCTATTATTTTTAAATCATACTTGCTTTCTTTTTTTACTATATAGTCTATATCCTGTGTTAAATAATATGTATGGTAAAGTTCACTTCCCTCTGTTTTAGATAAAATTTTCACTATACGGTAGTCCCTTCTGTTAAAGCTTACTCTATCTCCTAAACAATGGATTTCCCTTGATTTGACTTCATAAACTGTATATTCTTTATTTACAACAATACGCACATCACCAGAAGTTAAAACCTTGCTTTCTCTTTTTGGCATACCGAAAAAATACTTTACCCCCTCACTCTGATAATCCGGCATTACCACTGTCTGCTTTAAAGCTGCAATCCTTTTTATAAAGTTCCAGTCATTTTCTTCATACTGTACCAAAAATCCGGGCAATACTCCCTTTCCGTCTTCTCCTGTTATATAGTATGACTCTTCATATCCTTCTTTTAATGCATTAAGTATATCAGCATATTCTCCGGTACCCTTAGAAAATCCTCTTGTATGTACTTTTTCTTCCATTAAAGAACTTCCTGTGATCAATTCCAATTCAACAAGGAAACTTCCACTTTCTTTAAAAAAACATATCTTTTCTAGCAGTCCATAAAATATCGTACTCTCTTTATCTGTTTCATCAAGGGCATTAACCCTTACCCATCTTGTATTTTGGGCAGTATTAATATACTCTTCTTCTCTTTTTTCTTCTATTATGGCTCTTATTATTGCCCTACCATGCTTGCCCACCTCATGTTTTGCTTCATATCCCGTTACCGCAAGTACATCAAAAATATCAAGTTTTATAAGGTTTTCTCTCATACACTCTCCTCCACTTCCACAAACTCTATTCCCTTAACATCTCTTCTTATTAAACTTTCTGCAAAATCAAGATTTACAATAAATCTTATCTTTTTATTCTCTTCCCTGACAGCTTTAAAGAAATTATTGAAATCAGTGTTTAGCAGATTTTCGGTATAAAGCAAATAATAGCTTTGCATCTCTCTACTCTCTTTATCTATCAGCATAACTCTTTTTACAAAGATTTCTATATCAAAAAGAAGCAATACCTCTCTAAATCTTTCTGAAATAAGAGGATATACATTCATCATCAAATCAGGAAATATAAAATTCTTTGTTTTTTCTATTTCAAGAACAAGCTCTCTTGGCATTTCATAAAATCTTTCATTAAGAGCATCTATATTACTTGGAATATTCTCTAAAGTATATATTCGTATCCCTCTTGTATTTTCAAGATTTTCTTTTATATAAAAATATGGCAAGTTTCCTTTCATAGTTTCTCCATAATTATTCTCTTTATATTTATTGTTCCATGTTTCTACCACTGATGGTATTCTTTTGCAAAGTCAAAGTAGAAAAACTTACTCTTGCCAACCTCCAAGATGTCTCCTTCTTTTAAATCTTTCGATGTATATGTTGCCGATTCATTTAGCCTTACAAATCCCATTGACTCTTCTCCAAGAAGTGTTCCTTGCAAATTTCTTGTATCATAGGCTATAACAGCATGATTCTTATCTCTTATATCTTCATCTCCTATAATCTGTATGCTCATAATATCATGACTTCCTATATAGTTTTTTCCTTCCACTACATTGTAAGACTTTCCTTGACGCTTTCCTTCTATACATACAAGCCATGCATAAATCGGCTTTTCTTCTTCAAAAGAAAGATTTTTACCTACCCTTTTATCTCTGTATTTTTCTTCCTCCGTTGGTTTTTCTCTTTTAAGCTTCCTATACTTTCTCTCTTTTTTTATCAGTTTTTCTTTATCCTCATTATCTATCTCTTCATATTCAAATCCCGGAAAATATTTGATGATTGCGGATAAAAGCTCCACATACATGAACTTACTCTCACCTATTTCCAAGATATCTTTATTTTTAAGAACATATTTATCATATACAGGCTTATTATCCATATATACAATTCCGTCAGCTCTTGCAGGAATCAGGTTTGCTTCTCTTGTCTCTTTATCAAAAAACACCAATGTAAACTTACCCGGCATCTTCTCATCCCCAAGTATCTGTATCTCATTGTCTCTGTCCGTACCTATAAAGTTTTCTCCAAAGCTTATTACATAACTCTTTCCTCGTCTTACACCCTCTATACATACAAGCCATGCACATACCGGTCTCTCTTCCTTTAGGGAAAGTCCACATTCTTTTCTTAAATTTACATAGACTTTTTCAGGAGTGTCCAGATCAAAACCGCAGTGCGGACATATTGTTCCATATCTTGTTTTTGAAAACCTGTGTCCGTAAGGGCAGTCCATTATGTTTGACATCTTTTCCTCCTAACTGCTGCTAATCCACCAAGATCTTTCTTTGCATAAAGCCTGTGTTTTTTTGTCCGTCCGGATCTTTTGCACTGTTTAATATATCCAAAAGTCCGGTATAAATTTCTTTATTGCTTAAGTGGGTTCCCTTTAGCTTCCCTTCTTTAAATGCAATATAGTTTTCTATAATACTTCTATCTATTCCTTCCATACTGTTTATGACCATATAACAAAAGATTCTGTCAGTTTCTTCACATTTTTTTGTATTAAGGTATTCTTTAGCATATGCTTTTAATACATCTATATTAAATGACTTCTCACCATAACCTGCATAATCTGCATTCATCAGATGTATAGTATCATACTCAGATCTCATGTCGGCAAAGTCAAGATAAGTATCCCTTAATATAAACCCCGACTTGAGCAAAAAGTCGCAAAGCAAAATCTCTCCATCACTATTTTCTTCCTCTTCAGACAGAAAAGCCTCTATTTCGCTTATTATAAAGTCTTTATCCCTTACCTCTTTACGCTTTAACTTTAAATACTCCCTTTTCTCGGCATTCGTGTAGGCTACTTTTATTTCTTTATGTATCTGATATACCTCTCCTTTTAGCTTTACAATTCCCTTTCCTATGATAATACATTTATTTTCATGGTCTGAGCTTAATCTTAGGCCTCTTATAACTCCGTTTGTATATCCATCATAAAGAATTGAGAGCAGATCCCTTGGGTAGTCTCTTATTATTTCAAGTGCTTCTTTTTTTAAGATTCTTCCGTTCTCAAACAAAGGGTATCTGTTTTCCATTAGCTTCTCCTTCTATATTTAGTGTTCTCCATCAAAAAAGTCACAAATCCACTCGTCGGTTTCAAACTTATACTCCTGCCCCTCTCCTGCATATAATATATCTTTCAACCTATATACCGGTACTATCTGAAATCCCCATTTTTTATAGTCTACAAAGGCAAATATCTTCAGTTCTCCATTTTGTATATCATCAGTGTCTTCCTGCTTAATATATCCGCTATATCTTCCGGCAAGTTCCATCCTGTCAGTCTCTCTTGCCTCATCTTTTTTAAAGTGAAACAGATATTCGTATCTTATATTCTCCGAAGCATCATACA
Organism: Lachnoanaerobaculum gingivalis; assembly: GCF_003862475.1. GTDB lineage: Bacteria > Bacillota > Clostridia > Lachnospirales > Lachnospiraceae > Lachnoanaerobaculum > Lachnoanaerobaculum gingivalis. The sequence continues at coordinate 734,396 of NZ_RRCO01000001.1, forward strand.
GATACATTCTAAGTAATATATCCTCCAAACTTCTTAACAAACTACCGGTCATTTTATTACTTTCAAAACCGTCAATTAGTACTTCCTCTTTGCCTGAATAGGACAATGCCTTAATCTTATATGGTATCAGTGCTTCTTCTTCTCGAATATCAAAACCTGCATATCCTGTACGCTTATCATACAGATACCTCATAAGTCCATCGACACATGCAAGTTTAAGTTCTTCTTTTTTAACACTTCCCCCACTTTGCATCATATTACCGGGTACAAATTCTTTCAGTGCATCTCTAAAAAGACCGATCTTGCAGGACTGCCCTGTAAGTCTTATCATATCAAAGTTATAAAGTTCCCCATTTATATAAAGTCTTTCCATAAATGCTTTCATAACCGCATATATTTCACCGGCAATAAGCTTTTCCACTTCATAACGGTTAAAATTTATCTTTGGCATTTCCTCCAGTATCTCAAGCTTATCTTCTTTAAATACAGAAATCTTATAACGATCCGCCTCAAGCCTTAGAAGTCCCGACTTTATATTCTTATCCTCCGGTACCTCTATAGCGATATCATTTCCCGAAAAAAGTCCTTGTTTTATTTCATCTGCCAGGGTGAATAAAAAGAAGTAATTATTTCTTACCCTGTAATACCCTTCCTTTCCATAGGTCTCAAAGTTCTTAAAAGCAGTAGGTAAAATTTCTTCCACACTTTCATAAGCTTTTTGCAAACCCTCGTAGAAGCTTTCCACACTTTCCTCATCAATATATCTGTAAGGATCTCCTGAGAGTTCATCAATCACTTCACTTCCAAGATCTTTCTCAAGTCCAAGAAGTTTGGATACAATTTTCAGTTTTAGAAGTTGCATTATTCTGTAGGTAATATTATTACCTCCAAAATCCGTATTACCGTTTTTGTAGCTGTTTTCCATGATATAGGTCTGTATATCACCCTTTGCATGTACCTTAAACTTACAGGCACTAAGATCCGTGGTTCCTCCTCCACAGTCCATTATCAGTGCCTTATAGCTTTCACCGTCTTTTAAGCGATTTTTCTCCCTCATCTTACTTATAAAACTATAAAGTACTGCCGTGCTTTCATCCAAAGTAACCTTTATTTCTACCGATAGCATTTCCGACAGAATACTAAGCATTTGCTCATACACATGCTTTTGCTTTACCGGTACTGTAATATACACCTCTTTTATACGGCATTTAAAACTGTCCCTTGTAATGTCCAGTACATGCCTTAGGTATGCCCCTATAATCTCTATTCTTTGTACGTATCTGTACCTTCCCTTTGAGTCTGTGAGTTCTTCCTTCCTCTCAAAATCTCCTACCCATCTTTTGATATCATAAAATACTGAAAATCCTTTATCCGTATAGCTTAGATTGGCATACCACAAAGCTTTTCTCCCGAAAGCGTACTCTATACTACCTTCTTTAACCTCTGTTACCGCCACAACTGTTGGAATCATCATCTCTGTAAAATTTTCTCCACCAACAGATTCAAAAAACAGTGTATGGCAGATAGTATTTTCCTTTATACCTCTTTGCTTTGCAGTATTTATCTGTCTGTAATAGCTGCTGTCCGCATACATGGCAACAGTTGTATTGGTAGAGCCCAAATCCAGAGCTATCGGCATATGTAAATCTATAAGTGGAAGTACTTCAAAGTCCATTATAGGAAGTTTATAGGCTTTATATCTTAGAAGTGTCGTATTTCCTTCTTCATTTCCCATATATGTATGATAAATAAATCCGGAAGCCTCTCTTTCCATAAGATAAAGGCTGTAATCCTTGATTTCTGTAGCAACACCTGGCAGATCCGCCTCTTTTACCAAATATAAAGAATCCTTTTTATCTCCCATTGCTACAACATTAAAGACGGCACACACCTTTTTATCTCCACTTACAATCAGAGCATTTGTATTTAAGAATTTATCTTTGTACTCAATTTTATAATCATCTAAAAAATTTAATGCAGCACCTTCATAAATACTGATCTTTCCGGATATGCGAAGTTCTTCTTTCTCCGGCTCTCTTATGCTGAATTTATCAAGAACTTGCTCTATACGTTCCCTTCCACCGGGTATCTCTTTTCTTATCAACTCATCTTCAAAGCTTTGGCAATATGAAAGAATCATCTCTATAAGCTCTTCATTTGTCAGGTTCTTATCAAGTCCCTTTACTATATGCTCCCTACGACAAACCTCCCTTAGTCTGTATTCACTCATTAACTCAAGCTCGCTTCTTGAATACAGTGCAGCCTGTTCCACTTTTATTTCTCTGTTAAGCTTATAGCCCATAGCATTCCTACCGTCCTATACCTTTATTTTTATAATAGCCTAATATATTGCTATCTCTCCGATTCTCATACTCTCACCTACTCCTATGACACCAAAATGATGTTTCCAAAAGACATCCATTTCATAAGACAATGACAAGAACATATCTTTAAGCATTTCTATTGTTTCAATATCTTTTTTTGTCTTATCCACCCCTGTAAAAAGAATAAGTTTTTTAACATCCTCACTATGAATGTAAAGATTGGAGTTTGGATAAAGCTCTCTCAATGCTTTTTTAAAAATGGTGATATAATCACCGCAGCTATATAAATCAAGCAGACAAAATATAATTCTTTTCGCCTTTTCAAAGCCAAGATAAAATAGTGTCTCTCTAAATCTCTTCAAAAATGCTCCCGACTCTATCTCTTTTAAGATATACATCGCCCTAAGCTCCTTTTTATCCGTTCCGCTCCTAAGATCCCATACTGCAATATAATGCATCATCACATCCAGAAATAGTTCTCGTATATGTTCATATCCTACTATATCCGGCAAAAATATATCACCCAGTTCATTTGAAAAACGATACAAAGGATTCACTTCCAATTCCGTATCTTCAACTGTATCATAATTTAAAAAATCAAAAGAACTTTCCGTATACGGGCTGGGACTTTTACTGTTTATAAATCTAAGTTCCTCCAATTTATATCCGTTTTTCTTTGCTTTTAATACAATTTCCCATATACAGTTCATACTTTGCTCCTACTTTTAATAATGAATGTTTTATTGTTTATAAAGTACTTTAACATTCCTCCACTTAACAATATCCGCTACTTTATCTTATTCCTATTCATAATACTCCACATTTACAGCATCATCATACTTCAAATCTAAAGAAAACCCTTTTGGTAATATTATTTTTTTTAAGCTTGGGCACTCATCAAAAAGATATCCTTTTGCATCTATTATTTCCAGTGATTTTGGAAACTTTATCTCTTCTAATTTCTCAGCACCCATAAATACCTCTCCACCTATATATTCCAAGCCTTCCGGAAGTTCTACTTTTCTTAAACCGGTATAACAAAATGAAAATTCATCTATTTTCCTAATACTGTTTGGGAAGTCTATATACTCCAAATCCTTGCAATTAGCAAAAGCAAACATGTCAATATTATCTAATTTTTCATTTAGTACTACCGTTCTCAAATGTTTGCAACCTTCAAAGCAAGCAAATGAGATTTCTGTTACATTCTCGGGTAACTTAACCTCTATTAAATTTTTACAACCTAAAAAAGCACAAGAATTAATTTTTACTACACTATCAGGTATAACTACTTTTTTTAACTCTGAACAATTTTTAAAAGCTTTTTCTCCAATCTCTGTCACACCATACGGAATCTCAATTTCCTTTTTGGGCATAATATCTGCTAAAATCCCTCTTTTATATTCCAGTAGAACGTTGTCTTCGATTATAAACTTGTGTTGAAAGTTTAACCCAATATATATTACAACGGATATAATTATGAATAATACTAAAAATGTGATTTTCTTTTTACTGCATCTATTGCAACTTCTCATTAAGCCACCTTATCTTTATGTCTTTTAATTCAATTTGTATATAAGTAAATCAAAACTATATAGCAAGTTTTTCCAATAGTAATGACTTCTACATCCTACTCTATATATATCAGCTTAACATTTTCATTAAATTCAATACTGTCGGCTATCGCCTTACTTACAGCAACTTCTTTTAATTTTTTACAATTTAAAAATATTTCGCTTCCAACATTCTCCATAGACTTCGGCATATAAACTTTTTTTAAATTTTTACAATCAAAAAAGCATCTGTAGCCTATATAAGTTACCCCCTCCGGAAACTCTACATTTTTTAAATTTTCACATTCGCCAAAAACCATTGAACCAATTACTCTTAATTCTTTTGGAAATACCACACTTTCTATTTTAGAATTGTAAAAGGCATGATCTGCTATGCTGACTGTTCCCTCTTTTATAACAACCTCCTGCGTTTCTTTATCCAAGGCTTCTATAAGATGATTACTCACATATTTGCAGCCATACTCATCCTCTCTAATATTATTGTAGAATTTTGTATCTTGAAATGCATACCCTATATATTCAGGACACCCTTCAAACTTCACATCTTCTAAGTTTATACAACCTGAAAAAGTTCCCCATTCTACTTGTTCAACCTTATTTGGAATTAATATGTTTTTTAATTCAATGCAATCACCAAATGCTTCTTTACCAATGTATTTAAGATTTTTAGGCAATACTATCCTACTCAGTTTCTCACAACCTTTAAATGCCCAACTATGTATATCAATTACTAAATCCGGTATTGATATGTCAGTCAGACTTTTACAATTATAAAATGCTGAAAATCCTATATGTTCAACACTCTCAGGTATAAAAATATCTTCAAGATTTATACATTCTTCAAAAGTACTGTTCTCTATATATTTTAAACCTTCCGGTAAAGAAATACTTTTTAGGTTCTTTGAATACCTAAATGCCCCACTTGCAATCACTGTAATATCATTCGGTATTATAATATCTTCTTCACTATCGATCGATTTAAACAAAATATGCCTATAACATTTTAATCCGTAGGGGCTTGTAGGCAAGCTTTTAAGCCACTTCGTTTCTTCAAAAGCATATTCGCCAATTTGAGTAATACTATTTGGTATATTTATTTCTATAAGGTTATAACATCCGCTAAAAGCACTGCCTTCTATGACCTCAACATTTCCTAATTGTATGATTTCAAGATTTTTACATTCAGAAAATGTCGCCTGCCTTATAATATTTAAATTTTCAGGTAATATCACTTTTTTCAGGTTTGTGCAGCCAAAAAATGCTTCTTCACCAATATTAGTTACAGAAGATGGTAACTCCACAAACTCAAGCGTGGAACAATTACTAAAAGCACCATACTCAATTGTTTCTAAAGATTTACCAAAATCTATATTACTCAAATTAATGCAGTTTTTAAAAGCATATTCGTGTATTATTTTTACACTCTCAGGCATATGTACTTCTTTAATAAAAATACAATTTGCAAAAGCACCATACATTATCTCTGTCGTACCTTCAGGTATGGTTATAATCACATCCCTTTTTACTTTTTCCACTATACCCCATTTGTAACCAATAACTTTGTTATTTTTTATAACTATATGTCCTCTAAAATTTAATACTGTGTAGAGAATACAAATAATAATTATACTGAAAATAACTATGCATAAAAAACTACATTCGAATTTCTTATTTGATTTCTTCAACATATAATCACCTATATACTCATTCCGAAAAATTGTATAATTTAATTATATCTTTCATATTCTTTGTGCCAATCTTGCAATCATTAACCGAGGCTTTTAATTCAATATTTGGTTTATTCTTGAGCTTTTTTATCTCCCCCCACATATACTTTTCACCATATAGTGTATAGACATCGCCCTCTTTGTTATTCTTGTCGTACCATGAAACTTCTGTTCTTCTTCCCTCCACATCATAAATATTACTTGTACTTGTATATCTATTATCTTCATATATGTCTATCTTTATAAGTTTTCCTCCCCACTCTATCACATTATTATAAACAGACATTTGCTTAAGCAATATATCTATTTCTGACTCAAAAAAATTTGTTGCTAAAAAGTCTATTGCAGTAGCGTAAACCCCTACTGCTGCATTATATAATCCTGCTGTAGTAATAACTGTTGTTTTTATTCCTCCCAATATAGTATCTTTCAACTTATCTTTAGATTCCTTTATAAATTGTTCATCTTCTAATGCCTTTTGAAAAAAATAGGAATTCACTTCATCTAAGTAAACAATATATCTTTTTACAGTAACTAAACCAGTATTTGTTGCAAACCAGTTTTCACATGTATGAGGTAACATCCATTGCACTAAACCTATATCATTAGAAATTATCTTATCCTGATTACCAATCAGTTTATAATCAAATGCATTTTCTCTCTTACAATCTATCTCGAAATAATAATCTCTATTCGCATAAAGTTTAATATCTATCCAATATTTCCAGTGGTATGCAACTGTTTTACTCTCATGAGAATCTATATCAATATATAATATTTCTTCCGGAAACCTGTCTTCTCTAATTATATCATGCTTTTTTATCTCGTACTCACCTATACAACAAGCTTTACCACGTATATGTTCATAAACAAATATAAACCCAGGTACCTCTATAATTGTATTATTATAAAACTCTATGCCAAAATTATATAAACCCGAATTTCTAACCCTTACATGACCGATAAAATCCTTTCTATCTCTCCCTCGCCTCCAACTTCCTTTTTCATCCTCAACTATTTCTACAGCACCTTTTATATACTCATTTTTATAGCTTGGTGTATTTTGACCTGATGTTTGAAATGAAACTATTCCCCCTTTTGAACATATTGTTGTTGCATTCTGTGTAACTGCTCTACCAGGTTTTTTAGCATCTTCATTTGATATTATTAAATTAATATTTACAACATCTGACCACTCTCTCAATTCCGGCTTACATTTACACCAATTGTTTTTATTTTTCTTACACATACCAAAACCTTTTACATTGTCAGACTTATAATCATTTGATGTAATTAGTTGCTTTTCATCTGCTGTATAAATTCCATTTCTATTTATCAAGTTTAACACACATGAGCTACTTCCATAGTTGCAAACTACTTTAGCCCCCCTTACAACATAATCATAATATCCTTTCCCTACCACTTCCTGATAATCATACATTTTCTGTAAATTGGTTTTACCGTTTTCAGCCATACTTATTCACCCTTACTTGATTACAATTATAAATTATAACTATTTTCCAAAACACCTACACAACTATACTCATCAAAACCAAGATCAACCTGTGAAACAGCGTATCTTACCATCCCCTCACAAAGATTGCTGTCACTGTTTCTTAGGAACCTTAAAATTAATTTGGGGCTGTCTTTCTTTATCGCAATCTCTCCCTCAAAAAAACTATTCATATCAGGTAAGATTTTATCTTCTTCTTTTAAAAATTGTTCCTCTACAGCTTCAAACCTTTCACAGGATTTTAAAGATATATACTCTGAAATATCCAGTTCTTCAATTATCCTTTCTATTTCTGCCTTGGTATGTATTTTTACATTTCTATTTTTCTCCCATCTTCCAATCATGTTTTCTTTTCTTTTATTACTTATTAAATCTATGGGTAATTCTTCTTTTGTATAACGAATATCAAAGATATTATAGCCGGTAAGGTCACTGTAGCTTTCCTCATAGGACTTTATAAAAATTCTTTCATCTTCATGTCTTATGCTGACCATTCCTTCTGTTTTTGCTATCAGTCTTAATGCTACTTCTTTATCTTTTGATAATACCATCTCCCTCTCATAGTACAATCCGTCGTTACTTGGACTCAAAAAAGTGCTGCTTTTAAATATAGTTTTTTCTATATTCCATACCGGATATATATCTTCTTTGATCATATCAGAGTATTTCCCATAGTCCACTTCCACTCCTCTTGCATCATCCGGAATATCTGACAAGTCAATATCAAAAAAACGATCAATATATACTGTATTTACAGTATCCCATATAAGCCCGTTGTGTGAGAAAGTTTCATGTAAATTAGCTACTTCTCTCCTGTATCGAAAAGCTTTCTTAGGCTTTACAAAAATCTCCACTTGTTCTCTTTCTTTTGTGAAAGTAACTCTCAATTTATCCTTTGAAAAATTTTTGCAAATACTGTCCGTTGCATTTAAATATACAGCTTTCACATTGTTTTCTCTTTGTTTTTCTTCTATTGCATCATTCTCCTCTAATACATCTTCCTCAGATATAGGATAAAATCGTTTTAAAAATACCTTTTCTTTTTTTGAAAGCAACATTATCGCAATTTCATAACTTTCTTTCCTATCTTCCAGTTCATCATATACTTTCTGATATAATGTTTTGAATCTTTCTTCAAATACTTCACTCATCTTATACAGGCCTTCATATAAAACACTTTTAGCCAGAGCATATTCATCTTCATCCTTTATCTCGGAAAGTCTGTCCTTCACATATTTTTTTACATCAAATTCGTCTAAATATCCCATATCCGTATCAACTCCTATAATATCAGTTGGAAGAAGACTCCGACTCGCTTGTTTGCTGTACCGTAGATTCATTAGTCGCTGTGGAGGGTACTGCTTCTTTCTGTTTTTTCTCATCAATCCTTTTTTGTACATCATTAAGCTTTTTATCCATCTCTATGGTGTTTATCTCATCATTAAGCTTGACATAAAGTCTTCTTGCATACTCATAGTTTTCCCTTGCTGTTTCAAAATCACCTCTTAAAAAAGCCTCATCTCCTGTAATTGCATAGCCGTTTGCAGATTTTTTCTCCTCCTCACTTTCATTGATTTTCTTATCTGCTGTAGAAATTTTTTCTTCGATTTCAGCAAGTCCGGCACTTTCGCCTGATTTTTCCAATAAATCCTTTGCTGTATTATAATTTGCTCTTGCTGACAAAAAATCCCCCTTACTTAATGCCTCGTCTCCTGCACTTAACATATCATTTGCCGATTGAAAGTTCTTTGACTGTTTATCCGCTTCAGCTTGTTTTCCCTCCTGATCCTTTGCAATAGCTTGATCCACTGCTAAGAGTTTTGCCTCTGCCTTTAACTTTCCCTCTTCATAGCCAATCTTTCTTGCCTCATTTTTTGCATCAAGGTATCTTTCTCTTGCCCTATCATATATTTCGGAATCCAAAAGAATATCTCCATTATCCAGGCTCAGATTTACGCTTTCATATCCTGATATAAAATTAAGTTTTCCTTTTACATAAGAAATCCCGGCATTATCCGCATATGGAATTTCATCCAGTACCAGCTCATACAGGGATTTTGCTTCACTATAACTTTTCCCATCATATTTTTCATCTACCTCAAGTATTCCCTCTATAACTTGTTCATAGTGATAAAGCAAGTCTTTCATTTCCTTATCTCTTAGGCTTTCCGCCTTCTTTATAGACTCTTCACATTCTGTATCCGCTTTTTTATAATTTTCCATTTCAATAAATTTAAGCATCTTATCATAATGTGTATCCATATCTTCTTTCAATTCTCTTCTATACCGACTATAAAAATAAAAAGCAATAAATGTCGCCAAAATTAAAACTACAGCAACAATCGAACCGATTAAAATAAGCCTTCTTCTTTTTTTCTTCTTTGTGTCCGACTCAATAAATACTTTATCAATATAAATTCCTGCAATGGTATAATTGTCAATATATTTTCTGTTTTTATCAAGTAGAGCAGTTTCCACTTCTCCGAGACATTCGCTTGGATCTTTTCCACTGTTTTCAAAAATCTTATCAATTTCTCCCTCGGACACATTTTCCCAAATGCCCTTTGTATAGAGAATTAAAATATCTGTATCAAAAAGCTTTATTTTCCCTGATATCACAGGTGAAAAATTCTTCTGCCCCAAGTATGCATATAGATTACTTCTTTGTTCATGCCTTGATAGGGCATCTTCACTAAGTAACTCCTTTGATACCATCTCAGTACTTAGAGATGTATCGGTACTTTTGTAAAAAACCTTATTATTTCTGTATAACCTTATTCTTGCATTTCCGGCATAGGCTAAACGTAAACTTTCATAATCAGTTATTGCAACTACTATTGACGCTTTCAATCTCATGTACTTTTCAGCCTTTAAAAGTACTTCATTGGCATATTTTAGGTACTTATGTATACTCGTCTTTGACATTGACGGTTTTTCCTGAAATTTTGCAATTATACTTTCAACCGCTTCCTTTGCAGACTCGGTATCTGCTATATCCTCAATACCGTCTGCCAATACATAACAGGCAAAATTATCAAGCTCTGCATAAGCAAAATAATCACTGTTTTTAAGTGCACTGCCCTCTTCTGAAATAAAGTTTGTATTAAATCTGCTGTTTTGCTTACGCATTGTCCCCTCCTATATTCCAATAAGTATCAGTCCCAGATTAGCCGTTTCTTCATCTTTATTCTTGATAACTTCTATAATCTCTCTCGCTTTTTCTTTGCATCCATTCTTTTTTACAAGAACCTCTTCAATTTCCCTAACTGAAATACTGTTTTGTACACTTTCAGTTATCATAACAACTATATCTTTTTTCTTTAATTTTATCTCGCTACTACTTACAAGAGGAGACATATAATCATCTCTTCCTACAAAGTTATATGCCCTGTTTATATCTGAAATTCTAAGTGCCGCCTCTTTACTTAAAAGTCCCTTATTTACTTTTTCTTTTATAAGTTCCTCCATAATCTGTCCCCTACTAAGAAGTATCAGTTCCTTACCACGAAATACATAAACATTCATATGTCCGACAATACCATACTTTAGTATATTTCTATTAAGTATAAGACAACCTGCATATGCTTTTCCTGTCTCCAGTGTATTTAAAACATTTGTATTAGCTAATTTAAATGCCTTTTCAAAGAAATTATCCGGACTTTGTGTACTGTCATATTGATTATATAATTTAGTAAAAGTTCTGACTGTTGTCAGTGCTGCAACTTTTCCGACATAATCTCTTCCTTCTCCTGCTGTAAGAATCGCCATCATACCGGTATTCATTCTTTTAAGTCCATATGCATTTGCCTGAATCTGTCTTTTTCCTATATCAAGCACAGCCTCTGCATCAAATATCCGTTTTTTTTCTTCCGTAATTTTTATACATATTCTCATGATTAAAATTCCAAAAGCAATTGTAATGCAGATTACATCTGCCCAAAAAGCAGTTCCCATATTTATTTACCTCTTATTGTTCTTAGTTTCTACCATGAAAACTGCTTACCACATAAAGCAATATATAAAAACTCGCTCTCACCCATGGTAATTACATCATATGTTTCCAAAACCTGAGGTGTATACACAGCTTTTCCATTTAAATAGGTAATCCCTCCTCCTTCGGTACATATCAAAGTTCCTTCAAGGTCTCTTTCATCAAAGGATAAAATAGCATGATTTTCCTGTTTTATTGCATTATCACCTATAATTTGAATATCCATAGCATCTGTTCTTCCTATATAGTTTTTCCCAAATACTACTCTATAATCCTTTCCATACCTCGGTCCTTTAATGCATACCAACCATGCACACACAGGCTTTGTTTTTATTCTGATTAGACTTTCTTCAAGTTCCTCGTCATCAAAAGATTCCTCAATTTCTTTTCTTTCAGTCATATCCATGTTACAGTATGGACATATATTTCCATATCTTCTCTTTGAAAACATATGTCCATTTTTGCATCGTATTAAATTTCCCATAACTCTTACCTTATCTGTAATTTATTCAGTCCAATAAAAATATAGTCGTTTTTTACAAGTCTACTTTGTCCGTCTCTTATATTATAAAGTTTATCCTCTAAAAAACCTTTAATCTGTGTTCCGTTCTTACTCTGCATATCTTCTATATACCAGAGCCCCTCCACATAATTAAGTACTGCATGAATATCACTTACCGTTCCACCAAAAGCAGTATCGCACAGGTCTATATCTATATCTTCCTCACTATTTTTCTTTCCTATTACAACCGAATTCTTCCCTAATATACTCCAACTTCTTATAACTGTATTTTCCTCGCTTAAAAGTACAAGTTCTGACAAAAATGTATCTTGTATCTTTTCTCTTTTTAAAGAAAAGTCCTTTATCAAAAAATAAATCAAAGAACCTGAAACTAAAAAAGAAAACATATAAAATATATATCCGCCATTCCATGCTCTTCCAAAGATCCCTGTAATTATGGCGCACAATATAGCCATAGTTATACCTAAAATATCAATTAAACATCTTTTATTCATATATCTCTCCCCTACTTTTATTCAAGTAGGGGTGATTTATTCTCCCTACTCGTCTACATGACGGTATTTGCTGCAAGGCGATAATTCCCTGACGCCAACACTATAAAAAAACAAGGCTGCATGACAAGTCATACAGCCTACATTTCTAACGGCTGATTATCTGTTATTCGGCTGCATAACCGCCTTCCACTATCAGACCTGCCATTTTATCTTTTTTCTGTTTTATTACAAGAGTAAAGTTTCCAACGCCTTCCTCATCTCCATGCCTCTCTGTATAAGCAACTACAAATGCATTAGGAAATACATATTTTCTTTTTGTAATTCCTGCTACAATCTGCTCTACAGTAACCTTTCTGTAGCAATCTTTGCTCTGTGCAGGAACCATTGACCAAAGTGCCATGTTTTTTGTAGAATCAAAAGGATCTCCATCTACCGCAGTCAGAATCTTTCCTGTGATTTCCATGGTAGCACCGGCATCATTGGTACGTGCATTTGAATCAATCGGAATATCAGTAGATAAAAACACACTGTTTACGCATTCCTTTGCCAGTTCAAAACTTTCATTACCCTCAATTTTTACTTTATATGCCATGCTTAAACCCTCCTATTCCTTATTCTCCGGCATATCCGCCTTCTACAGTCACTTTCGCATTATTATCCTTCTTTTGACGGATATGAATGTAAAACTCTCCTGTTCCGTTCACATCATCTGCCCTCTCAGAATACTCTACAACAAAAGCATTTGGAATGACATACTTCCTTACAACAGCTCCTGCTGAAACTACTGTAACCTCTGCCACTCTGTAACAATCTGCATTTTCAGATGGTATTTGAGACCATTTTGCCAACTTTAATACGTCATCACTGTCAGCTCCGACATTGTACAAAACTCGTCCCCATACCTTGACTCCTAAGCCATAATCTGTCGCCTTAGCATTGGAATCTTTCGGTGACTCTGATAAAAATTCAGCATTTACAATACTTCTCTCATCAAAGTCCGCTACTTCTGAACCGGTTACTCTGAATCTAATTCCCATTGTGCTACCTCCTATAAAAGTATTATTATAGTAAAACCTCTTAAAATATTATAAAAATATTTTTCGACTAACAAAGTTGCAGGTATATTACTTTATGTAATTTATTCTCCTGCACGGTTTAACGGTACTTCAAGTCTCTTTATTGCATTACCGAAGCTTATTTCTATTGTGCATACACCTGCTGTTTCATCCGCTTCATAGGTAATATCATCACCTGCACCAAGTATAGCATTAATATTTGACCTCTTTGAAAGCCAAACACTCTTTTGACTTGAAGGATTATTAGAGAAAAACTTACCTATATTCTCTGATTTGAAGTCACCTGTTGCATGTCTTAAAATTCTTTCAATATAATTAGCTGTTTGTGTTTTATAAATCGGCTCATAACTTCCACCCGACAGTTTTAAATTTCTTGCTTTGTAAACCATTATATGGCTGATATTTTCTCCATCTAATACCGCATTCTCAGAAGAAAATACAAATCCGAATCCTCTTTTGTTAATATCATCTTTAACACTATTAGTAAACCCGGTTATCTCTTTAGACATTGTAGTATGTACCTTAAGTGAATTGTTCTTAGCCTCAATATCAAATCTCACTCCCGGTAAATCAGTATCAACATCTTTTTTAAAGTACTCTTTTAAATACTCCGGAGACTGATAACTTGCCACAAATCCGGCCGCCACATAAGCTGCGCCTATATATACTCCATCTATCCAGAGTTTCATAATATCTTCTTTCGCCTTAGAAAGTTCTGCCGCCTCGTTTTCATTGATTATCATCTTGCTTTCAAGCTTTACCCCCGACTTATCCTTTGGAATAATGGTAAAGTTAGGCACACATGGAATCAAATATTCTGAATAAGGCTTTCCGCTAAGACCTGAACATCTATCATCAAAAAATCCTACACCGGTCATTGCCATACTGTTAAATGTTGTCTTATCTCCGGTTTCATATGAATAAAAACACTGTACACCATAGTCCTTTAGTGCATCCGCAATCCTTGCCAATGATTCAACGCTTATATTCTCTGATTTTACACTGTCTTTATTACCTTTAAACCTCTCTCTTGTTACATTCATCTTTGATTTTTCATCTAAAGACACACCTGCAACAATTGCATACCATACAGTATTACTGTAATCATTTTTTTCATTCACTGTATTCAGATATGCACAAAGTTTTGGTACATTTAAACTGTTTGCCATAACTTCATTTTTTACATTTGCAATAAGCAGTGTCGGTTTCATACCTTTTACCTGCTTTGGATACTGCTCAAAAAATGCCCATACACCTAAAATTTTTTCAACTAAAGGTTTTACAACTTTTATAAAATCATCCTTTGCATTCTTATAAAATTCAAGATATGTATTATAGTTTGCCACTTCTTTTTTGACATCTATCTGACTTTGCATAGTTGAATTTAAAGGACAAAATGTTCTTACTACCAGCTGCTTTACATAGCTGTTACCCTCAGCATTAAGTGCATCATAATCCTCCTCAAGGGCTTCTATCAAGCCGGCATTTGAGTTATCATCTGCAAGAACAAGTCTGCTCTCTTCCACTTTCGGTGCTTCAATTACTGTAAGTTCTCCCTCAGAAGACATTGTTAGAAGCCCTAATGTTAATGCGTCATTACTCTTTGACTCTTCTGATTCCCCCAATAAAAGTCTTGTTTTTATATCGGAAATTGCCAACGGAATCATAGCCATAAGGTTTTGATAATTTGCACTTGCCTCTTCAAACATTGAATTAAGTTTATCCCCGAGATCAAGCTTATGAGGGTCTCCGTCTTCAAGCTTTGCATACTCTGCATATGTATACTGAAGTTCTTTTCTAACCTGCTTGATATCATCCATTACTTTTGACGGTGAAATCATCTCTGTAAGCTTTTCAAATTTAAAATCTGCATTTATAATTCCCTGACTTCTTTTTGTCTCCACCAAGGTCATAAGCATTTTCAAAAAATCATTATGTGCATTTAGATGAACTATGCTTAGCATATTCTCCGGAACACCTGCAGGTTTCTCTTTTGAATATACAATTTTCCCCGTTGATGCATTAAAAAAAGAGTATACTGTAGGGTCAAACTTTTCTAAAAACTCATCAAAATCTTTAACCAAAAGTGCTTCATTGATTTCCTTTACTTTATCATCACTTAGACTATCCAACCCTCTTACATCACCTACTAAAGTGAGTAAGTTCAGTTTCTCCGGATTAATCTCTTCAATCAATAAAGTACGATTCGTTTGCCTTATAATACTCTCTGCCATCCTTGCGTCTCCTTTAAAAAATATTAAGTTTTTTACTTGCACCTAATACTACCTTCTTAAAAATGCACAAAAATACCCCTCATTTTCTCCTATAATATCACATCAAGCGCAAGACTTTACGTCCACATTTTCTAATATTTGCATTTTATATATTTTTCTTCACACTTTTCTTACTGGTTTAATATTATCATATGAAAACTATATTTTCAATACTAATAATATAAAATTTATTTTCCGGAGTTAAAAATATCCTGACAAAGCGGCAAGGCCAAAACACCTTGTATTGTCGGTTGTATAATTAATGTTGGGGTTTGGCATTTGCCAATCTCAACATTTTTTATTACTATAAATAAAAAACCTCCAAGTTCCCGGTTCATGACAATTACACTTGGAGGAGGTGTTCATATGAACTACTTAGCTAAAATTTTAGGCATATATGATGCTTATTATATCTTTAATTTGATTAAAAAAATATGACCTATATTTGAAAGGAGCCAAGGGTAGGTAAATCACCTAAAATATAGGGCTTTGTAACTTCATCATATATATCCAGCAGTATCGGTTCAGTTTCTATTATTCTGATATTTCCTTTACTATCTGTATACTCCATATTTGCACCGGCATACAACATCATTCTGTATTTTTTCCAGCCATCTTCCGTAAATTCGACTGCTTCTGTCCTTCTCATGTCTTCCAATTTTTTTATTCTTTCTTTAAGTAGATGATTTCCTTATATCAATAATACCAAGGAAAGTATTACTAGGCATAAAATCCACCTAAACTTTAGTCTACTCCTTATCTGAACCATAAGCTTCTCCTTATGACCAATCTTTATACTTATCCTTAAATAATTCAAATAAAGTAATCACATTCTCTGATATTTCTTTACTCTCTCCATTACCATAATCATATATAAACTTTCCGGGTTGACCTGTTCTGTCATGTCCAACTATATCAAGTTCATTTATATATTTAACTCCTTCATCATTTCGCTTATTCATATATTCCCACAGTTCTTCAAAACTATTTATATCTTTAAACTCTTCCAATCCCTCATTCTCAGAAATAGTCATATATCTGCCCTCACGATTATTCCATATCTTTAAGTGCGACATATTATCATTGAAGTTTTGTATAAATTCTGATGTTCTTTTACCTTCAGTTATCCGAAAGTAGCCGAGGGAAGGTGTCTTACCTAAAATATATGGATCTATAGCTTCATCAAATACATCTAAAAGCACAGGTTCTGTTTCTATTACTTTGATATTTCCTTTACTATCGGTATACTCCATATTTGCACCTGCATACTTCATCATTCTGTATTTCTTCCAGCCATCTTCCATAAAATCGAATGCCTCTATCATTCTCATGTCTTCCAATTTTTTAGCTCTTTCTTTAAGTAAATGATTTCCATATATCAATAATACTATGAAAAATATTATGAAGCATAAAATCCACCTGAACTTCAGCCTACTCTTTATTCTAACCACAAGCTTCTCCTTATGACCAATCTTTATACTTTTCTCTAAATAAACTTAATAAACTAACTATATTAATTGAAAGTTTTTTGATTTTCCCATCTCCATAATCATATATAAACCTTGCATCTTGTGCTGTTCTGTCATACCCAACTATGTCAAGTTCATTTATATATATAACTCCTTCATCATTTCGCTTATTCATATACTCCCACAGTTCTTCAAAACTATTTATATCCTCAAATTCTTCAAACCCCTCATTCTCAGCAATCGTTATATATCTATTCTCATGTGCACTCCTTATCTTTATATGTTCCATATTATCATTAAAATTTCGTATCAGTTCTGGTGTTTCTTCACCCTCAGTTATTTGGAAGGAGCCAAGTGTAGATAAATCACCTAAAATATAAGGTTTTATAACTTCATCATATATATCTAAAAGCACGGGTTCAGTTTCTATTATTCTGATATTTCCTTCACTATCTGTATACTCCATGTTTGCACCGGCATACAACATCATTCTGTATTTTTTCCAGCCATCTTCCATAAATTCTAATGATTCTTTTTTTCTCATATCTTCCAATTTTTTAGCTCTTTCTTTAAGTAAATAATTTCCATATATTAATAATGCTAAGGAAAATATTATGAAGCATAAAATCCACCTAAACTTCAACCCTCTCTTTATTCTAACCATATCATCTACCTCAAGGAGTTATCTTTAAACAAGTCTAATATTCCCATTACATCATTTTCTTCTAAAATCTTCTCTTCTCCATTTCCATAATCATATATAATCTTTGCCGGTTGTTCAGTCCCATCATATCCTATCGTATCTAATACTCCCATATTAGATAACCCCTCAACCTTTTCATGACTTAAATATTCCCACAATTCATTTATATTTTTCACCTCAGTGAACTCCATTATTCTTTCAGTTTCAGCTATTGTTTTATATTTTTCTTCAGCATAATTCCATAACTTAATATGTTTCATATTGTCATTAAAATTCTTTATTCTTTCCTGTGTGTATTCTCCTTCTATAAAACGATAGCTACCAAATTTATCCGTTTTCCCGGCAATATATTCTTCCTCATCTGCATCTATACGTTTCATATCATTGTCCTCTTCTATTATAAATACCTCACCTTTATGATTTGTAAACTCTAATTTTGCATACACGAATTTTGAAAGTCTATATCGTAAAAGACCTTCACTACTAAAATTATAAGCCTTTTGTTCTCTATCAAATCTCACTTGTTCAATATATGCTTTTAATTTCTGCACTCCCAATATCAAAATACCTGCAAGAATAAAAAATAAATATATACATATTATATTTCTTAATTTTCTTTTTGCCTCACTACTCATTTTTATTCCCCTTTAAAAAGTTCCTAAAATAATGCATTTACTGATATAGTACCATTGTCCTAATTTTTGTTTAACCATATTTCTATCTTTAAATATTGTATCCGGGGTTGAATACCCTTCCTTTTTTGCTTTTGTATCTGTTTTTCCATTATAATTATTTTTATAAGTGTCCCCTGCATCCATTTTATCTTCCGTTTGTTCAATGTATTTATCTTTTACCAAAAATTTCTTCTTTTTTCACCTTATTGTATGTTCAAAACTTCAGGTTCATCATTTGAACTGTCTTCCATACGAACTACTTTAATTTTAATATTATTGTTATCATCTATACATAAAGTAAAATCCTTGCCGTATTCTATATATCCTATAATCTCTTCTTGCTCACCCTTCTTTACCCATATTATATTCATATCTTTAGTCCAGCCGACCTTATCAAGGCTCTTTACTTGCACATACAGAGGCTCATCATACATAGAAAGTTTGTAGGAAATATCTCGCTCAAGTTCAGTATTTCCCTTTCCCGTAAGGTTTACTTCACCCTTTACATCTGTGGCAATTTCATTTAATCGTTCTATTCTGTCCATGTATTTGGGAGCATACGTCATAGTAAAACCTTCTATTGTTTTATCACTACATGTGCCTGTATAGACACCAATCCCAGCTTCTAAATATAGGGGATCCCTAAATCCATATATTCCATGAACTCCATATCCATAAGCATAGTCTCCTCTCTTACGATTTCCAAAAAGTTCAAAATCAACATCAGAAATCTCTTCTCCAAAACCTGTCTTTAAGCTTACAACATACCATTTGGGATCATCTCTTATTTGGCAATACCATACAATACAATATATTTCCTTGCCTCCCTTCTTAAGGGTGATTTCATCCCTTTCTTCATCCTTTTTCAAATTTTCAGTATATTCCCATCCTTTTGATGTGAGTTCATCTAACGGAAAAGGCATTTGATATAAAGAACCATCCAGTCTGAAAATATAATCGTCTATAGAATCTCCCATAGTAAGAGGCTTTCTGTACTCACCCCAAGTATTTCCTTGAAAAAACTCCTCTTTTTCATAAGCTGTTTCTTCAAGCTCTATAGGAGTAGCCATCATGTAGTCTGCACTATACCCACCAAATACACTTTTCTCATCCTTATGAAGCCTAACCTCCACATACTCTATATCCCTATGAAAAATGGGTTTATATATTTTATATCTTACTGTAAGTTTTCCATCTTCTCCCCCTATAAATTTCCAGTCTCTAAATTCTATAAAGTAATCACTTCCTTCTCTTCTATACATTGGCATTGTAAATATATCTTCAGATTTCATATCATAGCTGTAATTTTGAGAGAGATACTGCCATACATCCTTAGTTCTGGAAGCTCCCGCCATTTTCAGTATAATCTCTGCATTCTTACGGTCTATAAGTTTTTTATCATTTTCAAAAATAACATATCCTCCCAAACTATCTTTAAAGATATGTTCATATTCTATTTCGTTTAAAGTATAAAGAAACTCTGCCTGCTTTTCCTTAGTGTCTAGCACACCTCCCTTTCCTATAATGTTTGATGCACCTTTATGAGATACATACAGAGTCTGCATCAGCCATTTAAGCTCTTCAAAATCTAATTCAGACAATTCCTCCACCTTATTACCACACTCTTCATATTGGCTTTTTGCAAATACAGAAGTTTGTTCTATAACTTTTTTCCTATTTATAAAACCACAAGATAATAAAACACTTGTGAATGCTATTACTATAAATATTTTTTTCATTTTTCTATTCTCCAATATCCTGATATCCTGCCATATAACTCAGATTTTGTTCTTAGTGCCGGCAATGATTTATAAACTTTACCCCATGACCAAACTTTATCCTCTTTCCCATCATATGAATCCACTATCTCAACATGTTTAACATTCTCTTTTCCATAATGTTCATGCTGTACTAATATGTCTCCTCTCTTTGGAATATACTTAGCATCTTTTGTATGCCAAACAAAACCGGCTTTTTCTAAAATACTTTAATGTGTTTTACCGACATTGTCTGGATTTAGTTCACCATACTACAGACCTCTCATTTATCTCCCGTCATTTTGCCGCTTTAAGAAACTTTTATTTATACACTCTACTTCTTATTTTATAAATATTTTTACACGCTCATAATATTATCTTAATTATATCAAATCATATTTTATTTTTCATTTGTTTTTTGTTCTTTTTTATAATATATATATTCAAACAAACCTTGTATAAGGCTGTTATAATTCATAAACTTTTATATGCTAAAAAGACGATAAAGTTACAAGTTTTCTCTATCGCCTTCTTTTTTATATTTAATTTTTAAATCACTTATTAGATATTAAATTGATATATAATTTTATACTACCACGATTCAAGCTATCATTTCTTTATTCTAACTTTATTGACTTTATTATTTCAAGAGCTGCTCTTTTCCACTCATCCATATCATTATACTTACAGTTAAATGCTCCCTGAATAATATATTTATCTATGCTGACTAGATATATTATGTTATAAGCAGCTTCATCAATTCCATAGCTTTTAAATTGTATTAAACTTATACTGTTACCTGCAGCACTTTCAATTGTTTTATCTTCAAAAAAGATATATGCCGGATTCATATTTTTTATCATTGTTTTTAACATATTTATGGCATAACTCATATCCTTTTCACCCGATGAAGTTACTAATAAATTAAATGAAAAATTTACGCTTCCATCAAGACTTGTATATATAATATCCGGTTTTTTTCAGATATGTACTTAGTCCCTATAAGTTCAGGTAACATAATTACAAATTCATTTGTCTTCTATATTACCGTACTCTTCCCTCCTCTTTACATGCATTGCACTTTTCTCACCTCACTCACCTGTTGCTTCATTTATCTCCTGTAATGATGTATAAGGTATTTTTATATCTTCTATATTTTTTTTAATAAATTCTCCATTTACAAGCTCATAAATCATGCCATCATAAATAACTGCCTCATCAAATGTTCTGTACATTATATCTATCGGCCTATTATATGAATAATATATAGGATATGTATAGTATTCTTTTAATGTCGTTACATATATATAACCATCTATAAAATAATATTCTGAAGTCGATTTTTCATTTTCTCCGTAAATTATTACAGTACATCTTGACACCTTATTATTTGCATCAATATATTCTACTACTTCCCCATCCCGGCCTATTATATCTTTATTAACAACTGTTATCTCTTCATCTAAATAATCAGCCGAAAACTTTTGATAAAATCCACTTATATCACTATTTATATTATCGATATTTATTTTTTTTAATGAGGAGTCCATACATCCTGTTATTAATATACATAATACAAAAAATAAACTTAGAACTTTAATATTACTCTTCATGCCAATCTCTATCCTCTATTAATTCCAGGTTTTTTCAAATTCATCCGGTGTTCCATAGTACAGATAATATTCTTTATTTGTAGTTAATTTGTTCATATAGGCTATTAGCTCCTCTAAATTCTTTATTTCTTGTAACTTTTCCATTCCTCTCCCTCAGACATATTCTTTGGTGGTATAGGAATTCCAGCTCCGCTCTCTCCACTTATTCTTATATGCATCATATTGTCGTTAAAGTTCTTCAATCTCTGAATAGTATCCTTGGCATCAATAACACTTATACTTTAGCTGTAACTTTCACCCCATTTTCGTTTCACCACATCTTCACCCTTCGATGTGGTATCCTGTGTTGCATATCCCTCTTTTCTTGCTTTTACATCTGTTTTTCCTTTATAATTCTTTTTATAGTTATCACATGCATCCATTTTATCTTCCGGTTGATAATATTGTTACTGCATTCCAAATCCATTTCCATATCTACCAAAATGACTGTGGTAGATATTTCTTTATAGTATTTAAGTGCTCTTTCTCTTCTTTTATTACAATACTCTAAGTTAACGATTACTATGAAGAGTAATGTCAATATTTATGTTACAGAGATAATTGCTATTAACTTTTTTCAAAATTTTCATTCACCTCCAACTTTTACATCTCTCTGATATTCATAGGTTCTATATGTCATAGTAAATAATTCTCTAATACCTATTGTTCCACTCTCATGTATAACATTTTCTGTTCCATCACCCATATCAAATGTTATCCTCCCATTTAAGCCTGAACCATCTAATCCTATTACTGAAAGAGCATACAGATAATATTCACCATTTTTTGTTAGTTTGTGCATGTATGCTATGAGTTCCTCCAAATTCTTTATCTCTTTAAACTCCTCCATTCCCTCTCCCTCAGATATAGTCTTTGGTGGGATAGGAATTCCTGCTCCGTTCTCTCCACTTATCCTTATATGTTTCATATTGTCATTAAAATTATCTATATATTTCTGCATATTTTCATTTTCTATGATTTTGTAGTTATAAAGGCTACGTTTCTTCCCTGATATATATTCTGCAATATCTTGGCTGACTATATCGGTAAAGCTTTCATTCTGATTCGTAATTATCCAACTTTTCCCTGTATTATCACTGCATTCCAATTCCATTTCCAGCATATCTGCCAAAGTTACTGTAATAGCTATTTCTTCATAGTATTTAAGTGCTCTATCTCTTCTTTTTTCATCCAAATACTCTATGCCAACTATCACTATAAACACTAAAGTCAATATACTTGTAATTACTAGGATTACCTTAAGTTTATTTTTCTCAACCACATTCATATATTCTCCTTAGCCAAAACTGCTTTAATACTTTTGGAATAGATCTCCTAAATACAATACACCATATTCATCTATGATTTTTTCTTCTCCATTATCTGATTCATATGTTATTCTACCACTAAATCCCGTTCCGTCTAATCCAACCACATAAAGAGCATACAGATAATATTCACCATTTTTTGTTAATTTGTGCATATATGTTGTCAGTTCATCTAAACTCTTTATTTCTTGAAACTCCTCCATTCCCTCTCCCTCAGATATAGTCTTTGGTGGGATAGGAATTCCTGCTCCGTTCTCTCCACTTATTCTTATATGCTTCATATTGTCATTAAAATTATCTATATATTTCTGTATATATTCATTTTTTATAATTTTGTAGTTGTAAAGACTCTGCTTCTCCCCTGATATATAATCTGTAATATCCTTAGTAACTATGTCAAGTAAACTTATATCACTCCCATTTATAACCCAAGTATTCCCTTTATTATCACTGCATTCCAAGTCCATTCCCAGTGTACCTGCCAAAATTACTGTAGTAGATATTTCATTATAGTATTTAAGTGCTCTATCTCTTCTTTTTTCATCCAAATACTCTATGCCAACTATCACTATAAACACTAAAGTCAATATACTTGTAATTACTAGGATTACCTTAAGTTTATTTTTCTCAACCACATTCATATATTCTCCTTAGCCAAAACTGCTTTAATACTTTTTGAATAGATCTCCTAAATACAATACACCATATTCATCTATGATTTTTTCTTCTCCATTATCTGATTCATATGTTATTCTACCACTAAATCCCGTTCCGTCTAATCCAACCACATAAAGAGCATACAGATAATATTCACCATTTTTTGTTAATTTGTGCATATATGTTGTCAGTTCATCTAAACTCTTTATTTCTTGAAACTCCTCCATTCCCTCTCCCTCAGATATAGTCTTTGGTGGGATAGGAATTCCTGCTCCGTTCTCTCCACTTATTCTTATATGTTTCATATTGTCATTAAAATTATCTATATATTTCTGTATATATTCATTTTTTATAATTTTGTAGTTGTAAAGACTCTGCTTCTCCCCTGATATATAATCTGTAATATCCTTAGTAACTATGTCAAGTAAACTTATATCACTCCCATTTATAACCCAAGTATTCCCTTTATTATCACTGCATTCCAAGTCCATTCCCAGTGTACCTGCCAAAATTACTGTAGTAGATATTTCATTATAGTATTTAAGTGCTCTATCTCTTCTTTTTTCATCCAAATACTCTATGCCAACTATCACTATAAACACTAAAGTCAATATACTTGTAATTACTAGGATTACCTTAAGTTTATTTTTCTCAACCACATTCATATATTCTCCTTAGCCAAAACTGCTTTAATACTTTTTGAATAGATCTCCCAAATACAATACCTCATATTCATCTATGATTTTTTCTTCTCCATTGATTGCCATTTTAGTGGTCAAATCCACTACCGACTTATCTCCTTGTTTCCCATAAAGATTACCTGCTGTAACCATCGTTTCCAATATCTTTACATGCTTGCAAACATAGAGTCATATAGTTAACATCACCTTTACTTTTTATATTACAGGATGTAACAATACCACAAAATATCACTATATATCTTTAAGATAATTCTCAAATAATATCCCAAGTGATAAAGTACCTGACTCTGTTATAATATGACTCTCCCCATTTCCATAATCATATATAATCTTTGTAGGCTGATTGGTTCCGTCATAACCAATTATGTCCAGCTTCCCTATATTTGATATCCCATCAGGAGCTTCAGTAATCATATATTCATATAATTCATCTATATTTTTCACTTCAATGAACTCTTCCATTTTCTCATTCTCGGTTATTGTTACATATTTTTTTTCAGAATAATCCCATAACCTAATATGTTTCATATTGTCATTAAAATTCTTTATTCTTTCCTGTGTGTATTCTCCTTCTATAAAACGATAGCTACCAAATTTATCCGTTTTCCCGGCAATATATTCTTCCTCCTCTGCATCTATACGTTTCATATCATTTTCGTCTTCTATTATAAATGCCTCTCCTTTATGGTTTGTAAACTCTAATTTTGTATACACGAATTTTGAAAGTCTATATCGTAAAAGACCTTCACTACTAAAATTATAAGCCTTTTGTTCTCTATCAAATCTCACTTGTTCAATATATGCTTTTAATTTCTGCACTCCCAATATCAAAATACCTGAAAGAATAAAAAATACATATATACATATTATATTTTTTAATTTTCTTTTTGCCTCACTACTCATTTTTATTCCCATTTAAAAAGTTCCTAAAATAATACATTTACTGATATAGTACCTGGTTCTAAAATAGTTTTAAACTTTCCATTTCCATAATCATATATTATCTTGCCGGTTGCTCAGTTCCGGCATACCCTACTTTTTTATTTTTTGTCCTTTCATTGATTCTGAAATAAAGAGTTTCATGTTTATCCCAAATGCAAGATTTACATTTATAAATCTTTTATTTTCAATTTTACTTACATGCTTTAAATCATCAATATATAACTTTAGTTTCTGTATTTCAAAAAAACAAAAAAGCTATATTTATTGTCATTAGAATTACCTTAAGTTTCTTTTTCTCAACCACATTCATATCTTATCCTTAGCTAAAATATATTAATTATATCTTAACAAAAATCACTCTAATACTTTTTAAACAATTCCATCAAATACAATACGCCATCTTCATCTATAACTTTCTCTTCACCGTTATCTGATACATATGTTATTCTGCCATTAAATCCCGATCCATCTAATTTTCCACTTGGCTTACCTTTGTAAATAATGCCGCACCTATAAGTTTTTCATTCTGATACGCTCTAGTCTTTACATCACTTTCTTTCATTAACATATACTCATTAATCACTTCTCTATGCTCAAGTCTGCTGACTCTTGCTACAACAGCCAATTTCTCATCAAGAAATGTCAGTCTTCCCCTATATCATAATATTCCCTTACAGCAATCTTATACTATACTTTACCTGAATCAACTTCTAAATACCTGCTAAAAACTTTCAATATACTCAGACAATATCTTTAAATTTTCTTTTTCAATGTCATTTAAATTATTCTCACTGAAATTTTCATTTTCTTCATACCATATTTTTTTTATAAAGTAGTTAAATTCTATACTAAACTTGGGGTATATCTTTCCATGTCTTGCATATATCTCTTCACGAGCCATACATGCTGCCAGCTTAGAAAGTTTTTTCAACTTTTCTAAATTCGATGCTTCACTAATAAGCTCAGTATCACTTCCCTGAAATATCTCATCATTATCATCTGTACTTATATACATACTTATTCTATTTCCCTTTGAGTCATACCCATATTTTTCTATAAATCTTTCATAGTCCGACAGCAAACTATATTCCGGGTCAAAGAATGTCTTCATCATATATCCCAAATCATAGTATGCCAAATCATCATACCATTGAGAAACTTTAGATATTCTCCACTTATTATCCTCACACAGTTCTAAATACACCTCACCATCGCTGATTTCCGGCATATCCTCAGCCAATATTACCTTTTTTACAAATTGAATTTGAACACATATACTCTTTTTACTTCTACTCTTTACACTAAACTCACCATCTGTATAAATTTTATAGTATAAGCAGCTACTTAAACTGCTCCTTGATGTTCTTGACTGTGTACATCTCCCTCTATAAAACCTTATATCATACATTTCACACAGATAATCATAGGCTGCATCTTTAATATAATCTCTATGGTATTTATATAGTTTTTCTTCATCCTCCTTATTTTTAAAGTAATAATCATTATATCCATCCGACTCTCTGCAAGATATCTCATCACCAATCTTTTCTCCTGAATCCATAAAATCGGCAATCTCTTTTATAATCTCTATAGCTCTTTCATCAGTCATTTCAGGATTGTTATCTTTATTTTCAATGGCAACAGTTTTAACATTGAATAACAGAAGTAATATAAAACTTATGCTAATTACACTTAATAATTTATGTTTCATACTCTTTTCTCCTAAAACTCTTCCAAATGTGACTTTATAATCTCTAAATTATGCCTTTCAATATCACTTAAATCATCCTCACTGAATTTTTTATTCTCTTTATATCAGCTCAATCCATTGAAATAATTATATTCTATAGAATATTTCGGATACATTTTCCCATGCCTGGCATATATCTCTTCATAAGCAATATAGGTTGCAAGTTTAGAAAGATGTTTCAATATATAACTGTCATCTAAATTCTCCAACACATCAAAACTGCTGCTCGCTAAAATCGCGTCCTTTAAAGAATATCTTAACATCTGCATAGGTATTCTATTCCCATTTTTATCGTACCCATAATCCCTAATAAAAGTATCATAATCCTCTTTTACATTATTTTGACTGTCAAAAAATTCATCTATATATTCTTCCAATTCATAAAACACTAAATCATCATACCATTGAGAGATCTTAGAAATTCTCCATTTATTGTCATCACAAAGAGTGAGAAATATCTGACCCTTATCTGTATCCGGCATCCCGTCTCCAAGACTGCTGTCTTTATTAAAAACAGCTTCAATACATATTTCATTATTTCTTCTCGACAGAATGTTGTAATCTTCTTCAGCTTCCAATTTATACCTGATGGTTCCACCGTCAAATCCTGTTTTCGCCTTTCCCATGCCGGAATTAAACCTTGTGATTCTATACATTGCAGTCAAATAATTATAAGCACTATCTTTTATATAATTTCTATGATAGATTTCTAATCTACCTTCATCTTCTTTGTTCTTAAAATAGGCAAAGTTTTCCCCATTAATACCTTCGACAGCTTCACCCGTTTCTATACCTGTATCCATAAAAGATACTATTTCTTTTACAAGCTTTATTGCATCTTCATCTGAAAGATTTTCTACACCATAATTATAATCAATGAATTTTTCTGTTTTTGAATATGTATTTATCCCGCATCCATAAATAAAACACATCAGCAAGAGTATTATTGTGAATATATGTATTTTTTTATCTATCACTTTCTTCTCCTCTCAATAACGGTCTATCCGGTTCATAAATAAAATATCTTCTAACTTTGCTTATTTATGACTTCGTCAATTCCCCCATAAACTCTTGGTTTTTCAAGATTTTCTTTTATATAAAAATATGGCAAGTTTCCTTTCATAGTTTCTCCATAATTACATACATAGTATCAATTTCCAACTATATGTTCAGTATGGTAATTATAATTTATAAATTCATGATAATCATTTCCATCTTTAAAGGTATCATTCCAATAAAACACATCACCATAATTCCTATGTGTTTTTATACCCTTAATAGCCCTCTCAATGATTAACTATTTTTTATGTTTTGAAATATCAAATGATATAACTTTGGTCTTTTTTACATAGCCATAATATATTTCATTTTATTCTAACTATGCCATAGTTCATATCTGTTCCATTCTTTATGTCAGCAACTATCATATATCTTCCATATATGTCTTTTATGTAATCAAATATTGGTTTTAATACTTCCTCTCCCTCTAAATTTAAAAGACCGTACTTTCTAATCTTCATACTTGAATCTGAATAAATGTAGCCAATCATTGCTGAATGTTCTTTATAATATTTCGCTTTTGAAACAAAAAACAATGAATTACCTCGAAAAATATTTTCTCCATTCTTCCCTATAACAGATACTAAATCTTTTGTTACAAAGGCTTTCCCATCATGAAATTCACCAATAATTAAAGGAACTCCACTTATAGCACTGTATGAGTAAAAAGGAATCACAATGTCTCCCTTAGTATCTATGTAAGCCCATGCAATATAACCGTCACCCAAATAATTATTAATTGCAACAGCAGCAAGACCTTCACTAAAATTATGTGCATCATCATATTTACATTCTATGACCTCTTTACCATTTTTGTCTATATAGCCCCATTTATCTTGCCTTTTTACAGCGGCAAAACCTTCATATAAATCACTAATTTCATCATAAAAAGTATTTGTTACTACAATTCCTTTCTTGTTTATAAAAGTCCATTTATCCCCCTGCCTAACAGCTGCCAAACCTTCATGAAAATTCATTACTTCATCATATTGAAAGTCTATTACTACATTTTCATTTATATCTATAAACCCCCACTTATTATCCTTATCCATAACCGCAGCATAATTTTCATAAAATAAATGTACATCATAAAAATTAAAATCAATAACCTGATTGAAGTTTTTATCTATGAATCCCCACAAACCCTTAAATTTAACTGCTGATAAACCATCTTTAAAAGAATATATGTTTTCATAAGTTTTATCCGATAACTTGTTGCCTGATTTATCAACATAGAAAAAAGAAGAATTTTTATTTGCAATAAATACATTTTCTCTATCAAAATCAATATCATCAAAAAGCGGATACTCATAGATATCTTTGGTACTTGCATCAATAATACAAACTTCTCCACTGTTCTTATAAAATTTAAATAAGTTCCCCTCTAAAAAACTTATATCTTTATATAAACTTGGTTTGATTACCCACTCCCATTGAGTATTTGTTTTATTAATCAAATTTGATACCATAGTACTAGAAAATATTAGAAACAAAGCAAATATTAAAAGTGAGATTTTTTTTCTATTTAGTAAATAATTGTGCCTCTCCTTCCCTTCTGTCCTTATAATCATATTTAATATTACCCCCTTTGCTATTTATAAATAACTCTGGTGTTAGAATATAATTAGTACAAAACAAAATGAGATATTTCCTTATTTGTTATATAATAAACCTTAGGAGGAACTCATTATGTCAAGTAAAAGAAACCATCACTCAAAACAGTTTAAGCTGGATGCTATCAACTATCGAAATGAACATCCTGATCTTACTCAAGTTGAATGTGCCAAGAATCTTGGTATCGGTGTTAGCACACTTGCCAAATGGGAAAGTCAATTTCGTGATAATAACGGTGACATTCCCGTTCGTGGCTCAGGTAACTATCAGTCTGATGATGCAAAAGAAATAGCTCGTCTTAAACGTGAGCTTCGTGATGCTCAGGATGCTCTTGATGTACTAAAAAAAGCCATAAGCATTCTGGGGAAAAGCTAACTATTGCTATCTATACAGAGGTTTCTGCAAAGGTAGAGGCAGCTAAAGTAAATGGACACCGTGTCTCTACTTCCGGAATGCTTAAATTTTTAGGTGTGTCTCGATCCGGATATCATTCTTTTCTTAATAGAAAACTATCTTCTACTATTCAGAGGAAGGAAGCTATTAAGAAGAATATCCGGCTTATTTATGATGCTTCAAAACAAAACTATGGTGCTCCTAAAATAACCAAAGAACTTCGTAAGTCAGGTGAAACTATTGCTGAGCGCACTGTAGGAAAATATATGCGTGAAATGGGTATTAAAGCCCAATGGATTAAGCCTTTTACTACCACCACCAGAGACTCTGATTTTAGTACTGAACTTACAAACATACTTGATGAACAATTTAACCCGGAACGCCCTAATGCCGTATGGTGTACAGATATTACCTATATATGGACTCAAAACGGCTTTGTTTACCTTAATTGTGTTATGGACTTATTTGCTAGGAAAATAATAGCCTGGACACTTTCTGATACTATGGAAGTATCAACAGTTGTAGCAACCATTAATAAAGCAAAGACTTATCGTAACACCGAATCGCCTTTAATAATACATTCTGATCGTGGCAGCCAGTATGTATCAAATGCTTGGCGTGAAGCCACTAAAACTATGCAACGAAGCTATTCTCGTTGTGCCTATCCATATGACAATGCGTGCATTGAATCATTTCATTCATTGATTAAAAGAGAATGGCTAAACAGATTCAGTATTCAAGACCACAGCCACGCATATAGGCTTGTATTTGAGTACATTGAAGCCTTTTATAACACGGTAAGGATTCATAGTCATTGTGATTATATGTCTCCTGACGAGTTTGAAAAGCTATATAATAAGGCACTTGTTCTTACAGCATCTTAGCCGGTAGAACCTCTCATTTTAATTTGTACTAAATCTTGACATAGGACCACTCTTTTATTTTTTTCGGATCATATTTTCCATTGTTATTTATAATATAATCTCTAAGTTCTTTCCTCGCCTCTTACTTGTACTTGTATATCTATTATCTTTATATATATCTATCTTTATAAGTTTTCCTCCCCAATCTATCATTATTATAAACAGACATTTGTTTAAGCAATATATCAATTTCTGACTCAAAAAAATTTGTTGCTAAAAGCCTATTGCAGTAGCGTAAACCCCTACTGCTGCATTATATAATCCTGCTGTAGTAATAACTGTTGTTTTTACTCCTCCCACTATAATATCTTTCAACTTATCTTTAGATTCCTTTATAAATTGTTCATCTTCTAATGCCTTTTGAAAAAAATAGGCATTCACTTCATCTAAGCAAACAATATATCCTACATTTTTTCTTCCAAAAGCTCCTCTAAATCCTTAAAAATCCATTGTTCATACTCATCTTTTTTGTATTAAAATCTTTTAAAAACTCTTCTCTCAGAAAATAACTGATTTTGCATGTTTTCGATATCCATTATTACCTTACTCTCCATAAAAATATAGTATTTTTACTCCAACTTCTCAAATAGATCAAACAAGCTAAGTCTTCCTGAATCTCTCAGTATTTTTTCATATCCATTATCTAATACATATGTTATTTTACCGTTAGATCCGGATCCATCTAAGCCAACCACCGAAAGAGCATACAAATAATATTCACCATTTTTTGTTACTTTATGCGTATAAGTTACCAGCTCCATTTTCTCCACTTATTAAAATATTAGTTTAAAAATAAAAATTCTATATACTTATTGAATGGGTTTCATAACAACTTCACCGTTTTCATCCATTACTAATATAGGATTGCTTCCATCCTTATCAAGTCTAATTATACGCAATGTAGTGCTTTCCTCTATTTTATATTGATATAAGAAAACGTAATCATCACTGCAATATATCCCCGGTGTATATATGTCATCACTCAATTCCCGACAATCATAAATATTTCTGGTAGTACCTTTTTCTATATCTGTAACCAAAACCTTTATTTCTTTCGTTGTAGCATTATTCACATTTGAAATACTATATATATAATTATCATTTACTTCAAATACTTCTATCTCGTCATCAGTGTCTATTGGGTACATCGGCACATCTAGTATTTCATACTCAAGTTGAGAAGTATCCCCTGCATTTTCTATATTTTCAATATCAACTCTAAACATTACATAAACATAAGCTTTAAATTCTACTCTGGTTTTTTCTTTTTCATCAAAATTACCTGTACTGTCAAATGAAATTTTATTTTTGTAGTTTTTATCTCTATAACATAATTCCAATGCATGATAAAAATATATATATCCATCTACTGCTCGATAGTAATCCGGATTTTGTTTGGATAAACCTATACTGACCAGTTCATAATCTTCCATATTTCTGTTTTTAGTATTTCTTAATTTATTTTTATTTTCTCTTATTTTGTTATCCCAGCCTTCTGCCCATTCATCATATTGTTCCAAATTTCTGAAATTATTATTATAATCCCATATTGACGGCACCTTATAATAATGCACTGTATATAAAACTTTTGGCATATACTTAACTCTATTCCAATCAAATATATAATGGTATGGCACATCCACTCCCATCCCATAATTTGAAAGTTCCTCCCTTAGCATACGCATATTGTAATCATTGAATATAATACCACCAACACCTCCGGCCATTAACTGACCATAATACATCTTTGAAGAATAGATTTTTTTACCGTCTAAGTTATATTTACTTATTGTATTATTATCATATACATAATTATATATATATCTACCATCTATATAAATTCTATCTCCACTTCTCTTAATTATTGGCTTTGTTTCATTATTTTGGTTGACTTTATATATATCATATACACTATTATCCAAAAAGAATATATTCGAATTATCAGGTATAATCCATGCTATTTGTTTTAAACCTACTTCTTTCACCTCTGTACCAACACTATTCATATACATAAGTCTGCCCCTATACAAAAAATATATACCTTCTTTTGTTTGGCAAACCCTTCCTATGCTTCTTACAGTTACTTTTTCATTATCATGAAAGAACATTTTTCTGATAATATTCGGATACTTATGTGCAGGAATATACATAAAATCACATAATGACAGTACAAAATATGCTATAGCAATTATACTTATACATATAATCCATTTCTTTTTCATATTAAAAGCCTCCATTCCACAGGATTCTGTTGTTAATATAAATTGTGATGAAAAATATTTTTCAAAAAATAAATAAAAATTTCCATATATTTATGGAACAGGTTTCATAACAACTTCACCGTTTTCATCCATTACTAATACAGGGTTGCTTCCGTCGCGATTTATCCTTGTAATACATTGTTTTTCACCATAATCACCATACTCATATATGAATATGTATTTATCTGTAGCAAATATTTCAGATGAGTCATTCCCAAGGAAAAACCTCTTCTTTTTATAAACTTCCTTATTCAATCCGGTGTCAACATCTATATAATAAATATATAGATTTCTATATGATTCTTTATCTGTATATTCATCCTCATTTATTACATATACATTTTTATTATTAACAATGAATCTACTCCAATCTCCCAGTATGTTCGGGCTTTTACTTACTCTTTCATAGTTTACATAAGTTTCATTAGAGCTGTTTTTTATTTCATCTATACTGATTCTAAATACCGCTTTTACATTAATTTGGTAGGTGAACTTCTCTCTGTTATCATCACTGTATTCTTCTTCCAAAGTCATCTCTTCCGACTTTCTTTTATATTCCTTGTCCAAATAAGTGATTTTCTGATTTCCATAAAGATAAATATACCCGTCTACTTCATCTGAAAAATTCCAAACAGATAATTCTATACTCTGTAAGTCGTAATTATCCGGATCTTTCCCATTTACTTGTTCATACATTCCTCCGCTTCTTACTTCTTTATCCACTTCTTTTGCCAAATCATCATATTCTATAACATTTTCTCTATTATATGAGTCCCATTCCTCCGGTTCTAAATAGTACCTTGAAAACTTTACCTCATGTAGAAGATACTTTATCTTATTTACATCAAGTCTGTAATATTGTGGAACACTAAGAGCTATACGTTCATTTTGATACCATTTATAAAAAATGTAATCATCAAATATAGTATGACTTGTCGTAAAATCTAATGCCTCTTTATTGCTAAAAATCATCTTTCCACTAAAATCATATTTTCTTAACCCATGTTTTCCACTTAATGTATATATATTTTCACCTTCCATATACATCTTACCTGAATCATTGGCAATTTTTACTATTTCTCCATTTGCATTCACCTTATAAATACTCGCAACATTATCACATTCACGCAAAAAAACAGTATTATCTTTTGCTAAAACACCCACAATTTCACTTGGTATTTTGCAGATTTCATTTATATTTCCATCAGAGTTTTCCATATACATAAGTCTGCCTTTATATACAAAATATATACCGTTTTCTGCCTGCTCCACTTTACTGATTACTTTTACACCAGTTTTTCCATCCTGATTTGATTTATTTTTCCGGTTATATGTATCTGATGAGATATACATGGAGTTGATTTTAGGCAATGTGTAAAATATTAAAGCAAATATAGGCAATACTATAGCAACCACTACTACCCATGTGAATATTATTTTTCTCATAATTCTATTTCTCCAACGCTTGCATTACTACTTCTCCGTTTTCATCCATTACCAGTACAGGGTTACTGCCGTCACGATTAACTCGAGTAATACACAGTTTCCCATAATTATCAATATATCTGTAAATAAATATATAATTATCTGTTGCAAAGATTTCTATCATACGTTCATCTGCAGATAGCCCCTTCATTGTGTAAACTTCTTTTGATATGCCGGTTTCAGCATCTATCTCATATATTTTCAATTCTCTATATTCCTGATTATTCTCTACATAATCTTCAATATACGATATATATCTTTTTGTCTCTAATAGTAAAGTCATTCCTATTACGACTATTACTTAACGGCCTATCTATAACATCATAGCTGATAACATCACTGTCTAATATATTTTTTATATCATCCACTTTAACTCTGCATATAGGATATAGTTTTATCTCATACTTTATTTCGTCTATATACTCTTCATTTTCATATGTATTTATATATTCGTTTATCTTTCCTGATAACTTGTCTTTATAATTTTTATCTCTATAAGTAAGTTTCTGCTCTCCAAGAAAATAGATGTATCCATCTGAAACCTCTGAAAAATCCCCAATTGATAATTCAATACTTTGGAGTTCATAGTTATCCAAATTTCTATCAATTGTTTCTCCTTTTCTTACCTTTTTATCCATCTCTTTTGCAAACGAATCATAAGGTATAACTTCTTCTTTCCAATAAGAATCCCACATTTCAGGTGGTAAATAGTATTTTGAAAAATGCAAGGTATATTCTTTATATTTTATTTTATTAATATCAAATAAATAATATTTTGGCGCATAAACTTCTGCTTTTAAAAAATCTATGTTAAAAACATAGTTATTAAATATAGTATTATCCCTATCAAACCCATTATATCCTAAATCATTTTTAAAAATTCTTTTCCCGTTAAAGTCATATTTTTCAAACTCAGTACCTCCACTTAATGTATATATATTATTACCTTCAAGGTACATGATGCCCGAGGCATAAATAATGCTTATTATATCTCCATCTGTGTTCAGTTTGTAAATACTGTTACCGCTTTCCTCTCGTAGAAAAATATTTTTATCCTTTACTAAAATACCGGAAATATTCCCTTGCATTTTACAAATCTCTCTTATTTCTGCATTTTCATTTTCCATATACATCAGCCTGTTTTCATAAACAAAATATGTACCATCTACCCCTTGAACAACTTTATTAAGTTCTTTTCCACCTTCACCGGCATCATTATCTGCTATCTTTTCTTTTTGCCAATGCTTATCTGCAGATACATACATAAAATCAAATTTGGGCAGTATAGCATAAATTGAAAGTAATATTAAAAATATTAAGACTGCTAAAACCGGTACTATAACTTGTATCCTTTTCATTTTCACAACTTATCCTTTATATTCTGCAAAGCTTAAATCTATTGATTTTACCGGCTTTGACGACTTTTATTTACAGTAAAACAAAAGCCCAAAGTTACAGATATTGTAGTTTATCTGTATAGTTCACTATTTCACCTACTCTACTATAACCTTGACCTCTTCGTTTTGCTTCACACCGGATATTTTTTACTCCTTCTACTCTCAGTTATTTTATATCAGATGATATAACTGATACTTTCAATACTTCCAGTGTGAATGCACAATTTTTAAGATTACGATATATGTGTAAACTATTTCCCACTCTTTTCTTCACTTTTAGATTCCAGCGGCTTCATAACTACTTCACCATTTTCATCCATTACCAATACAGGGTTGCTGCCGTCATGATTAATCCTTGTAATACATTCCTTTACGCCATATTCACTACCTTCATAAATGAATATATATTTATCTGTCACAAATATTTTACTGGAATAATTTCCATTAAAAAATCTTTTTTTTCTATAAATCTCCTTATATAAACCTGTGTCAACCTCCATAGAATACACATATATATTTCTATCCTCTTTGCTACTGTCAAAATATTCGTCTTCTTTTAATACATATGCATTCTTATTGTTAATAATAAAACCTCCCCATTTTTTATTCAGATCATAACATACTATTTCATAATTAATGTAAGTATCCTCAGAAGTATCTTTTATATCCTCTATATTAATTCTACATAGTACTCTTGCTATGGTTGTATACGTTACTTTTTTTGTTTTTTCACTTTCCCATTCTTCTTTAATAACCGACATTTTTTCTTTATAATTCTTATCTCTATACGTAACTTTCTGTTCTCCATAAAGATAAATATATCCGTCTTGTACTTCTGAAAAAGACCAAGGAAGCAGCTCTACACTTTGCAGTTCATAATCATCCAAATTTTTCTCAGCTGTATCATCAAATATTTTCCCTTCCCTTACTGTTTTATCCACTTCCTTAGCAAAAGAATCATAAGGTATAACGTCTTCTTTCCAATATATATCTCCAGCTTCAGGTTGTAGATAATATTTTGAAAGTTTTAATTTCCTTGTCTTATAATTTATTTTGTTGGCATCAAAAAAATAATACTTAGGTATGCTGACTTCTACATCATCATCTCCATCATAGCCTCTGTAGAAGATATAGTTATCAAACACAGTATTAATTGAGGCAACATCAAATTTTACTTTATTACTAGAAATTCTATTTCCATTAAAATCATATTTTCTTAAACCGTATTTACTGTTTAATGTATATATATTTTCCCCTTCAATATAAGATTTTCCTGAATCAAAAATAAATCTTACTATCTTTCCGCTTGAGTCCACTTTATTGATCCAATCAATATCATCATTTTTATACAAAAAAATGGTATCGCCCTCTACTAAGCCACCTTGAATCATTCCTATATCCTTACATACTTCCTTTATATTCTCATATTTATCATCAATATACATCAACCTATTTTTGTATATAAAATATACACCGTTTTCTCCTTGTGCTACATAGCTAACCCCTTTTCCACCTGTCTTTTCATCCCGGTCCCCAATCTTTTCCTTCTGCCAGTGCTTTTCTGCGGATATATACATAAAATCAAATCTAGGCAATATAGCGCATATTACTACAATAAATACTAATGTCACAGAAATTAATATAAAAATTGTTATTCTTTTTTTTGACAAGATACAACCTCCCACTATGTATTATTATATAACTCCTTCAAACAACTGACTAACATTCACCTTGTGGTCTTCATCTATAATCTTTACTGGCTTGTATTATTACCATTCATGACCCAAGTATTCCCTTTATTATCACTGCATTCCAATTCCATTTCCAGCATATCTGCCAAAGTTACTGTAATAGCTATTTCTTCATAGTATTTAAGTGCTCTATCTTTTCTTTTTTATCCAAATACTCTACAACAACTATTGCTGTAAACACTAAAGCTAATATACTTGTAATTACTAGGATTACCTTAAGTTTATTCTTCTCAATCACATTCATATATTCCCCTTAGTCAAAATATTTCCATAATACTTTAATCGAAATTATTTTAATACTTTTCGAATAAATCTCCTAAATACAATACCCCATATTCATATATGATTTTTTCTTCTCCATCATCTGATTTATATGTTATTCTGCCACTAAATCCCGATCCATCTAATCCAACCACAGAAAGAGCATACAAATAATATTCTCTGTCTTTTGTTAATTTATGCATATATGCTATCAACTCATCCAAGTTCATTATTTCATGAAACTCATCCATTCCCTCTCCCTCTGATACCGTCTTCGGTGGGATAGGAATTCCTGCTCCGTTCTCTCCACTTATTCTTATATGCTTCATATTGTCATTAAAATTATCTATATATTTCTGCATATATTCATTTTTTATAATTTTGTAGTTGTAAAGACTCTGCTTATCCCATGATATATAATCTGTAATATCCCTAGTAACCATGTCAAGTAAACTTGTATCACTCCCATTCATGACCCAGGTATTCCCTTTATTATCACTGCATTCCAAGTCCATTCCCAGTGTATCTGCCAGAATTACTGTAGTAGATATCTCATTATAGTATTTAAGTGCTCTATCTCTTCTTTTTTCATTCAAATACTCTATGCCAACTATCACTATAAACACTAAAGTCAATATACTTGTAATTATTAGGATTATCTTAAGTTTATTTTTCTCAACCACATTCATATATCCTCCTTAGCCAAAACTGCTTTAATACTTTTTGAATAGATCCCCCAAATACAATACCCCATATTCATCTATGATTTTTTCTGCTCCATTTTCTCCACTTATCCTTATATGCTTGGAAATCCTATAAAAAACTTGACTCCTTCATTTTGAAAGGTTCTTATATACTCTTATCTTCATAGGTTTTAGCAATTATTTGTGTCAACTTTCTTATTATTAACCTGCCCATGATATTTCTTCTCCATCAAAATAATCAACTAATCTCTCTTCCTCTATATAAAATTCACCTGTAGTACTTTCATAATCATCTTTTGTTGCATCAATATATCCCTTATCTCCATTCTCCGTTTTAAAATATATTAAGTTTTGCATATCTGTTTCGTATAAATACAAAGCCTCCCCTTTCTGATATGTAGTTATTTCATAAACAGCTGTTTTATCATTATACTTATATGCTTTAAGCTCTTTCACTAATGTATGCTTAGAATCATTTATAATATAATTACCTTCTAAACTAAGCTTCAAATCAGAATTTATTAAATATATGCCTGTTGTATTTTGAAAACCTATAATATATTTTCTATCTTCCACATATAAACCCAAATTTTGATATGCAGATTTTATATATTTACCTCTACTGATGTATAGCCATCCGTATCAATAAATACCTTTACTAAATCTGTCTCGCCATCATTATCAATATCAATTTCGTATTTCTTATCATATTCTATAAAATTTACAGCATATCCTTATTTATTAATTTCATTTGCAATATCTTTTTTATATATACTACAGCTGCCTATTATAAATAAAAGCAATATGCTTATTTTCCACTTTTTATAATTCACCATTTATTACCTCATATTTATAATATCTGATGCTATCTCTTTTAATTCCTCTATACATATTTAATAGTATCTTATTATATTTAATAACATTTATGCCATAGCATTCTCCTATCACATAAATATTTTTTACACGCTCATAATATCACCTTAATTATATCAAATCCTATTCTATTTTTCATTTGTTTTTGTTCTATTTTTATAATATATATTCAAATAAAAGTATCTCTCTATCACAATAATTCTTCACTGGACTTAAATCTGCTATCCATGTATACTTTAGGATATAATATTTGCCGGTACTTCGGCAGATATACACATGAAAGGAGAGAGTGTATGGAGATACCTTATAAGATTTATTTAGAAGAAAATGAGATGCCGAAATATTGGTACAATGTAAGAGCTGATATGAAGAATAAACCGGCTCCGCTTTTAAATCCCGGAACACATAAACCTGTGACGTATGAAGAGCTGTCACATGTATTCTGTGACGAACTTGTTAAACAGGAGCTTGATGATACTACCGCTTATTTTGAGATACCTGAGGCAATCAGATCTTTTTACAGAATGTACAGACCTGCTCCACTTGTAAGAGCATACTGTCTGGAAGAAAAGCTTGGCACACCTGCAAAGATTTATTACAAATTTGAGGGAAATAATACCAGTGGAAGCCATAAGTTAAACTCAGCTATAGCTCAAGCCTACTATGCTAAAGAGCAGGGACTTAAAGGTGTTACTACAGAAACCGGTGCAGGACAATGGGGTACAGCACTTTCTATGGCATGTGCATACTTCGGACTTGACTGTAAGGTATATATGGTTAAGGTATCCTATGAGCAGAAGCCTTTCAGACGTGAGGTTATGAGAACATACGGTGCTACCGTCACACCTTCACCATCCATGGAAACAGAGGTGGGAAGAAGAATCTTAGAAAGGCATCCCGGCACCACAGGAAGTCTTGGATGTGCTATATCTGAGGCTGTAGAAAAGGCCACAACCACTGAAGGATACAGATATGTTCTCGGTAGCGTATTAAACCAGGTTTTATTACATCAATCAATTATCGGTCTTGAGACTAAGGCTGCACTTGATAAATATAATATCAAACCTGATATTATTATAGGATGTGCAGGTGGCGGTTCAAACCTTGGAGGTCTTATATCTCCTTTCATGGGTGAGAAGCTTAAGGGTGAAAGTGATGTAAGAATCATTGCTATAGAGCCTGCATCATGTCCAAGCTTT
Source organism: Lachnoanaerobaculum gingivalis (assembly GCF_003862475.1). Classification (GTDB taxonomy): domain Bacteria; phylum Bacillota; class Clostridia; order Lachnospirales; family Lachnospiraceae; genus Lachnoanaerobaculum; species Lachnoanaerobaculum gingivalis. The sequence goes on from NZ_RRCO01000001.1 coordinate 775,444, forward strand.
ACAAGAGGTACATTTGCCTATGACTTCTGTGATACTGGTATGATGACTCCGCTTGCAAAGATGTACACATTGGGAAGTGAGTTCATTCCTTCACCAAGTCATGCCGGCGGTCTCAGATATCATGGAATGAGTTCTACTCTCTCTCAGCTTTATCATGACGGTTATATGGAGGCAGCTTCAGTAAACCAGACAGATGTATTTAAGGCTGCAGAGTATTTTGCAAGAACTGAGGGTATACTCCCTGCTCCTGAGAGCTCACATGCTATATATGCGGCTATTGAAGAAGCTAAGAAATGTAAAGAGAGCGGTGAAGAAAAGACTATTGTATTCGGACTTACAGGTACAGGCTATTTTGATATGGTTGCTTATGAGAAATTCCATGACGGAAAGATGGATGACACTGTTCCGACAGATGAGGAACTTAAAAAATATGCAGATATGCTGCCGAAGGTAGAGTAAAGAATAAGAGCTTTATTTCATAGTACGAAATTATGAAATAAAGCTCTATTTTATTTATTCTCTATCAAATAATATATTGCACCGACAAGGCCGGCATCATTCCCAAGTTTTGCAGGAACTATTTCAAGGCCTTCCAAAAATCTTGGCATTACCTTTTCATGTACCTTTTTACTAAGATTTTCTATAAACTCTTTTCTGCCGCTTACTCCACCGCCTATAATAACCTGTTCAGGATTAAAGATATGAACAAGTGAAATGATACCAAGTGAAATATCATCCACCCAATTATCAACCACCTGACTTAACAGACTGTTTTCATGTAAGGCATCAAATATCTTTCTGCCATTGATATTTTCTTCAAAGTCTTTCGGAAAAGCTGTCGGATTTTCCTTTTGCAGTTTTGAGACACTCCTTACAAGTGCTGTTGTAGACGCATATCTTTCGAGGCAGCCTACATTACCACATGAACAACTCTCTCCGCTTCCATATATCACAATATGTCCTATCTCTCCTGCCAGTCCTCTTTTACCAAGCAGGATTTTGTCATCAACTATAATACCTCCACCGACTCCGGTGCCGATGGTTATAGCAACGATATTTTTATATCCTCTTCCTGCTCCTATCCATTTTTCACCGAGGGCTGCACTGTTTGCATCATTTATAACTATAGTTTTGACAGAATATTTCTTTTCAAAGCTTTCCTTTATCTTTGATCCTACCCAGTTTTTTATATGTCCCGCACTTCCGATAACTTCACCTTTTTCAGAATCTATCTGACCTGTAGCGGATACACCTATTCCTGATATTTCACTGAAAGCAAGTCCGCTTGAAGCCACAAAATACTCAGTCTTTTCCAAAACAGTCTTAAGTATTGGCGTTTCATATCCGTCAAATGAAACCGAGAACTCATCCTTGTGAAGTATGTTGCCGTTTTCATCAACAAGTCCGAACTTTGCTGCGGTTCCTCCTATATCAATTCCCAAATACACTTTATTCATCATAGGAATTTCTTTTTAGCATCAGCTATCATCTTAGCCGCTGATTTTGCAATCTCTTTATCAGCATCTGTCAATGCCACCAAAGGTTTTCTTACGCTACCGATATCAAGTCCCTCATTAATTCTAAGAACTTCCTTTATCATAGCATACATATTTCCATATCCTGAAGTAAGAGCCGCTATAATATCATTTACACAGTACTGTATCTCATTTGCGCTTTTCATATCTCCTGAATTTATACACTCATCCATTGCAAGGAAAAGCTCAGGCATTGCTCCATATGTTCCACCGATACCTGCCTTAGCACCTATTACTCTGCCTGAAACAAACTGCTCATCCGGACCGTTAAATACGATATAATCATCACCACCGTCTCTTACGAAGCCTTGAATGTCAAATACAGGCATGGAAGAATTCTTTACACCTATAACATTCTTATTCTCTCTCATCTTTGCATAAAGACCTCTGCTTAAAGCCACTCCGGCAAGCTGTGGAATATTGTATATAATAAAATCTGTATTCGGTGCGGCACTGCTGTAATCATTCCAATACTGTGCAATGGCATACTCGGGAAGCTTAAAATAAATAGGCGGAATTGCCGCAATAGCATCTACTTTAAGACTCTCGGCATGGGCTGCAAGCTCCATACCGTCCTTGGTATTGTTACATGCTATATGGTTAATTATTGTAAGATCACCCTTAACCTTCATTACATTCTCAAGAACAACTTTTCTGTCTTCAACGCTCTGGTAAATACATTCACCTGAAGAACCGTTTACATATACTCCTCTGACCTTTTTATCCACAAAGTACTCTGTAAGAGCTCTTACTCTCTCAGGACTGATCTCCCCATTATCATCATAACATGCATAAAATGCCGGAATGACTCCCTTGTACTTATCTAAATTTCTCATGATTCCTCCTTATTGTCGGGATAATACCAAGAGGGTCAAATATCTTTGACCCCCTATCATATAATTATAAGCTTAGAATATCACTCATTGAATAGTTTTTCAATAAAAATAATCATTTTGAAATTATTTTCTAAACTTTCTATGCTTTATTATTTTTATAAATTCAATCCGATACCTTTACTGCCATTTATTTCCCCACTCGCTCTCTTTAAAACCTACAAAAGCAAAATCGTCTCCCAAAACTATAGGTCTTTTTATCAGCATTCCGTTTTCTGAAAGCAACTTAAGCTTTTCGTCATCACTCATTGCATCCATTTTTTCTTTTATATTAAGCTCTCTGTATAGCATACCGCTTGTATTAAAAAGCTTCTTTATAGGAAGTCCCGAATAATCTAACACCTTCCTTAACTCTTCTACACTTGGAGTCTCCTCCACAATATTCTTTTCCGTGAACTCCACATTTTTATCTCTTAACCACTTTCTTGCCTTCACACATGTGGAACATTTGGGATAATGAAATACTTTCATAAAGCCTCCTTTAAAAACTTAATCTTTAACTGTTATTATAATTCAAATTACAGGTAAAATAACAATCTAAAAATAGTCCAGCTTAAAATAAAGCTAAACTATTTTTAAAATTGCTGATTTTAGGTATACCATATCACTTTAACTTCTTAGTATTAATTGCCGGCAATATAATCGGAATCATACCTGGCTGTGATGTCAATAACGTGACTTGACTTCTAATGAATGGAAACATTATTGCAACTGTATTTGTATTTATTATTGACTCTTCTCTCGAATAATCATCCGACTCATATAAAAACTGTGCTTCTGCTACCAATTCTATATTCATGTCATCCTTTTCAATTGTAGTTGTCAATATAATATTATATTCATGGTCTCCTTTAGAGATAATATTCTTTTGCAGATCCACATTAAGCTCACCATCTTTAATAACCTTGTCCCTTACGAATGAAAATCTGCTAAAATAAAAGTCTTTCATTTGCAAGTTTGATCTCATATCCTTAATATCCATTCATACCTCACTAAGCAGCTAAGCTGATATCTGATTGTACATAACTCTCATCTGTATATACTGTATTCATATTCGCTACTATGCCTGACTCATTTTTATATATCAACTTCTCATCATAGGATACTGCCACATTTCCTTCTTGTGTAATAAAACTTGCTCCGAATAATGATTCAAATGTATCCGGAGTATCAGCCTCTATTAATGAAATATCATATCCAAACTGTTCTTTTGCATACTTTATAAACTTGTCCATCAAACTATCCACACTACTTACCTCCTATTCGAATATTACTAATTATGCCGGTATCTTTTACACAATATATTGTTTCAATTCCAAAAACCATATCCAATGAATTTGCAAACTCAATTGCATGTTCATATAGTGGCTGTGGACGCTGCCTAAAGCTATCTATTACCAATTTACACTGTGTTTCTTTAGCATAAAATGAAATCAATGCAGACCTTAACCTTATCTTTCTCTCAGCATCATCAATCTCAGAAATAATAATTTTCTTCTTCTTAGGCAAGATTAAATTGACAAACTCTTCGAATTTCTCTAAATCTTTTTTCACCCTCAAGTCAAATGTATCATCTTTGTATATATTTTCTATATCAGCTAAAATAACAGCCGGTTTCACACCGCTAAAGCCCTTCTGTTTTAATTCATTGCATTTTCTATCAGCTGCCCACCATGCCTTTGCCTTTATATCATAGAAGTATACACCCTCTCCACACCAACTTGTCTCATCTCCACTTAAAACAAAGCCCTTGGTTTTAATATTTTCTGCAGATATCTTATCTGTCCCATGGCTTAAATTATAATAGCTTTCAGTATATCTCATTATTTCTCCATGTGACCAATATTTTCTAAGTAATATATAGTATATTCTAACATTTTTCTATGTCATTATCTACACAATTAAAAAATTATATCTTTAAGTTCTATTTTGCAGATAAAAGCTCTATTATAGCCCCCCTTACATATTCATTATCACATACGGGTCTTCAACAGTTTGTTACATGCAAACAGCCTCTAAAGCCTTATAAATAAAGGGTTTTCTGTGTCAAATTTCTTTTATTTTATTGTTGTATTTTGTTGTATTATATGATATAATGAAGTATGAAACTTTGGTATGACAAAAAATCGAAGGATCCTACTTATTTTATTCAAAGAGGAATCCGAAACGGAAAAAAGACTACTACTAAAAATGTGGTTCGCATAGGAAAACATTCCGAACTTCTAAAAACTACCGCTGACCCTCTGGCTTACGCTCTTGATGAGGTCAAAAGATATAATGAGGAGTTAAAAAACAATAAATCGGTAGCTTTAGATTTTAAGTTTGACTTTAATGAAAAAATCACCTATCAAGATGATTTAGTATCTAAGTCTAAACTTTTAAACATAGGATATTTTTTCCTTCAGCAAATTTACCATGATCTCAAGATTGGAGCCTTCTTCAAAAATATAATAAAAGATACTAGAATACAGTTTGACCCAAATCTGGTAAATAGATTCCTCACTTATTCTCGTATACTTAATCCTGACTCCAAGCTAGGTACTCATCAGAATCTTGTTAGCTTTTATGAGCAACCCACATTTGGTTACGAACACATTCTTCGTACACTTGACATTATGTATGATCATTATGATGAGTATATTTCTCATCTATATGATGCAAGTACGAAATTAATAAAGAGAGATACCTCGGTATGTTTTTTTGACTGCTCAAACTATTACTTTGAAATAGAATCAAATGACGAAGATTATATTGATCCTGTAACCGGTGAAGTGACTAAAGGTCTACGAAAATATGGTGTGAGTAAAGAACATAGACCAAATCCTATTGTACAAATGGGACTATTTATGGACAAAGACGGTATACCACTATCTATGTGCATTACTTCCGGTTCTGATAATGAGCAAACTACTGCTATTCCTTTAGAACAAAAGCTAATAACTATGTTTAAGGGCAAAAAGTTTATTTATTGTGCTGATGCCGGTCTTGGGTCTTTAAATATCAGAAATTTTAATTCTATGGGTGGCAGAGCTTTTATTGTTACTCAATCCATAAAGATGCTTTCTAATACGTTAAAAGAAGCTATTTTTAGTGATATTGATTATCGCCTATTATCTAATGATAAACCTGCAACTATTCAGCAAATGAAAGATTTTGATAGGTTTGATAAAGTTAATGCAGAACTGTACGATGATAGGATATACAAGATAATCCCTGCTGATAAGGCATTTGACCTTGGACTTTATGAAGAAAAGGCATGTAAGAATGGTACTATTAAGAAAGTTAAGTCAAAGGCCGTAGTTCCACAAAAAATCATTGTCTCATTCTCAAGAAAAATGATGGAATATCAAAGATTTATACGAAATCGCCAGATAGAAAGGGCTAAGAAGCTCCTTACTAAGCTGGACCCCGAAACCTATAAAAAAGGGGCAAATGATATAACTCGTTTTATAAAACGAACCACATCAACATCCTCCGGTGAAAAAGCTGTAGATACCTACGAACTTAACCAAGAAGCCATAAATGAAGAAGAAAAGTATGATGGATTCTATGCAGTGGCAACAAATCTTGAAGATTCAGCTAAGTATATCTTAGAAATTAGCTCAAACAGATACAAGATAGAAGATTGCTTTAGAATAATGAAAACCAATTTTTCAGCCAGACCTGTATTTCATCAAAATAGAGAGCGAATAGTAGCACACTTTATGGTCTGTTACACAGCTCTTTTAATATATAGGATTCTGGAAAAGAAGCTGGATATGTATGGAACGCATTTCACTGTAGAGAATGTTATAGAAACTTTGAATAACATGCAGGTAGCTAATTTAGAAGATGTATGCTATATGTCAACATATGATAATTCACAAGTACTAACGTCATTAAATGCTATCTTTAATCTTGAATTGGACAAGAAATACTATCAGCCAAAAGATTTAAATAAAAAAATAAAAAAGATTTCAACTTGAACTTTCCATACAACATTTTTTAGATACTTAAAAAAGTGGCTAAAGCCTTGTAAATACAGGGTTTCAAGCCACTTTTCTATTCCCAAACTGTTGAAGATGGGATAGTATATTCTAACATTTTTCTATGTCATTATCTACACAATTAAAAAATTATATCTTTAAGTTCTATTTTGCAGATAAAAGCTCTATTATAGCCCCCCTTACATATTCATTATCACATACACTGTAGATTTCACCGATTACCTTACCTGAGTTTGTAGAATCGTACTTTCGTACCGCCTCCATTACTTTTGTCTTTAAATCATATTCTATTTGTGCATTGTTAAGAATATTAAATATCCTACCCTGTATACTCTTATATGAGTAACTGTTCGTTGCGGCAATTTCCACCTCTAAAACAGATACTGTGGAAATTTCGGGCAGTCTAATAATTAAAGCATTTTTTATTTCATCAAATTCAGTACTTATTGGATCTATTTTCTTTTTATCAAGTAAAATATTAAACTCGCTTTCACTTCCTGCACCGTAGAAATACAAATTATATTTTCTTTTTTCTCTTGTTGCATTTTTATTTCCGGAAACCGGGTGAATCTTAAATATCTGCTTATCATCCTCATCAATCAGCTCATACTTTGTATAAGCCCAATCGGACTCTACATAGGTCTTATACTCCTTTTCGTCCTCTGCAAGTATAAACCCTCCCGACTTACCTGTAAAAATATTCAAATCAAGCTCTGTCGGGCTTTTAATATCATTTGTACTTATATTTACATCAAGAGGCAAGATACTTCCCTCTCTTGCAAATACGGCGATATCTTCCAGATTTCTGTATATTTCCAGCTCACGACTTCCACTGTATCTAACTCCGCTAAATATATCAAACCACTCACCATCAGGAAGCCATATCTTAGTCTTTGCCAATCCGCTCTCTGTATCAATTTTTCCTGTCACAGGACATACTATCAGATTCTCTCCGAAATAATACTCATTTTTATAATTATAAACCTTATCATTTGCAGGTTCATAGTAATAAAGCAGCAATATTAAAGGAAGCTTATCCACATGAGCTCTCCTATTCATAGTATAAAGATATGGTATCAATCTGTGGCGAAGTCTCAAATATCTTTTAACTATTCTTTCCGCAATCTGATTGTACTTCCAAGGTTCTTTTCCCGAAAATTCATTGCAGGTACTGTGCAATCTCATTATAGGTGAGAATACACCAAACTGTACCCATCTTACAAACATCTCATCGTCTCGTACTCCATTCATATGTCCGCCGATATCATGGCTCCACCATGCATAGCCGATATTTGATGCGGTAGCTGTAAAATAAGGCTGAAAATCAAGACTTTCCCATGTGATAATGGTATCTCCCGAAAAACCTATAGGATATTTATGGCTTCCCACTCCTGCATATCGTGAAAGTATAAGGCCTCTTCCACGGTCTTCTCTCTCTGAATCCTTATAATGAAAGTGGTTTAAGAGCCATAGAGGATCAAGTCCCTTATGTCCTGAATTTTCCCCCTGCTGCCAGTCTATCCACCAGTAATCGACTCCCTGTTTTTCAAGCGGATGATGAACATGTTTAAAGTATCCTTCTCTGAATTTATTATCGGCAATATCAAAAATTACAGGTTCTTCCTTTTTAATATCTACACCCATAAATTCTCCAATATCCTTATAGCAATCTTCATATGCCCTTATACCGTCTGCCGGATGTACATTCAGTAAGACCTTATATCCTCTTGTATGCAATTCACTTAAAAAATCTCCCGGACTTGGGAAAAGCTCCTTATTCCATGTATAACCTGTCCAGCCTGTACCGAATCTTCCTTCCACATCTGTAATATGCCAGTCCATATCGATAACCGCCACACTGAACGGAATATCTTCGCTGTCAAATCTGTCCATCAAATCAAGATATGACTTTTGAGTGTATTTATAATATCTGCTCCACCAGTTACCAAGAGTGAATCTTGGAAGTAGCGGAAGTTCTCCGCTGAGGGTGTAAAAGTCTTTAAGCGCTGTCAAATAGTCAAGTCCGTAACCAAAGAAATACAGATCGAGCGCTTCCTCATCTTCTCTCAGCTTAAATCCGTCCTTTGTTATAAGCATGGAACTGCTGTCATCCACCACAGACCACATCTGCCTTGATATGATTCCCTCACCAAGTTTTGTCTCACCGTCAATATTATCAAGTGTTCTTGTAGTGCCTTTTAGGCTCTCATTCTTATCTCCGTAATGCCATACACTTGAAGTTGTTCCGTAGTTTCCGCTTACATTTATCCTTAAGCCTTCACCTGAGAATTCTTTTTTATCATATATTACTCTTAGATAATCTGTAACTATAACCAGTTTGTCTTCACCGTCTAAAACATCAAACTTTACTTTCGGGAACCTTCTGTTTGTAACAGCCGCCGTCTCTTCATCTACAAATACATTTTTTTTACTGTATTCAAATCTTATAAGCCTGTCCGTAAGTATACTTATACGATAATTATTTCCTTTAATTATTGAAGCCTCTGCCGCCTTTGTATTAACCATTTTATCCTCTTTCTATATACAATACTTTTGCAAATCTTCAAAGCTTTCCAAACTGTAACTCACATCCTCAATCCCCTTTGCATCACCAATTCCGGCAACATCCATTCCGGCTCTTTTTGCCCCTTCTACCCCGGAAGCCGCATCCTCGACTACCAGACAATCATTTGGTAAAAGTTTCAGACCTATACCCGCTTTTTCAAACACTTCTTTGTCAGGCTTTGAATGTGTAATATCATTACCGTCCACTATAATATCAAAAAAATCTATAAGATTTAATTTTGAGAGTATCAGTCTTGCATTTTTACTTGATGAGGCTATAGCTGTTTTATAACCTCTTTCTTTTAAAATATCCAAGGTATCTTTTACCTTTTTATCGAGGTCTTTCTCACTCATCTCATTTAAAAGTTCTTTATACAGTTCATTTTTTTTATTTGCAAACTCTTCTTTTTCTTTATCGCTGTATGCCTTATCGGATCTTTCAAGTATAATCTCCAGACTCTCCATACGGCTTACTCCTCTGAGTCTGTTATTTATTTCTTCATCAAAATATATACCCAAGCCGTCTGCCATGTTTTTCCATGCCATATAGTGATACCTGTCTGTGTGACATATTACTCCGTCAAGGTCGAATATTATACCTTTATATTTTCTTTCCATTACTACTCCTAAACCGATATTATTGAATAATCAGTTTCTCTCCTTTTACATAAATTTCTATGCTTTTACCGTCAAGTTTTTTAACTCTTACCTGATTGTCCTTTTCTACTCTGACTCTTAATCTCGCGCCCTGATATACCAGTGGAAATTCTAAGAAATCCCAGTCTTTCGGCAGGCACGGTTCTATACTTAAGCCCTTACTCTCAACAGTCACACCGCCAAATCCGAATACATATGCGGCCCATATTCCACCTATTGAAGCACTGTGTATTCCCTCATCCGATGACTTCATATTTGATCCCAAATCAACACTTATCGCACCCTTAAAGAGCTTATATGACATTTCCTCAAAGTCAAATTCATTTGCCAAAATAGCATGTGTTGACTTACTCAGTGAAGAGTCATGTAAGGTCTTATCCTCATAGAAAATAAAATTCTTTTTTCTTGTTTCATGGTCAAATAAATCTCTGAACAAATACAAAAGCATAACCGTATCAGACTGTTTTGAAACCATGTACTCATTTAGCTGTTTTGTATTATAGTCATTGTAGATTCCCAATACTTCATCAGAGTTTTTATATTTACTTATATCAAGCTTTTTTAATCCTAAGAATGTGTCCGACTGTGGAATTATACCTTCTTCATTTGGTAGAGGTAAGTAAAGTTTCGGCAATTTCTTTTCTATGCAATCCTTTATATATTTTAAATCAAGTTTGGAATCTAAAATATCAAAAAGTTTCTTATTCTCAGTTTTTAGATATTCAGACTTTTCGATTGCAAGTCTCATGGTGTAAGCCGCCATATAATTGGTGTAAGCATTATTATCTACATGTTCCTTATACTCATCAGGTCCTATGACATTTCTTATCTCATATCTGTCTTTGTCTGCAATATATTCAAGTCTGCTTGCCCAAAAAAGTGCGGCTTCAAATATTATCTCATATCCGTACTTTTCCATATAATCATTATCATTTGTAACTCTGTAATAATTATCTATCGCATACACTATATCGGCTGTTATATGATGCTCTATAATTCCGGTCCAAACCTTTGTTATTTCACCTGTCACTATATCGGCTCCCATATAAAGAGGAGTCACCTCTCCGTCATCTACCCATGCACACTCCCATGGATACATTGCTCCTTCATAGCCGTTTTCTTTGGCTTTCAGTCTTGCACCGTAAAGATTATGATATCTGTATTCCAGAAGTGTCCTTGCAATTTCAGGATGTGTATATGTAAAATAAGGCAGTATGAAAAGCTCGGTATCCCAGAAAGAATGTCCCTTATATCCTTCACCGCTCAGAGCCTTTGCACCTATTCCAACCCTGTTATCATCCGCTTTTACCATAATCCTTAAATGATATAGAGCAAAATTTATTGAAGTTTTTACATATATATCATCTGTACCTATATCTATTTTGCTTTTTTCAAAGTAATCTTGCCATTTTGCTCCGCTTCTTTTAAAAAGCTCATTATAACTTTGAACTTCCAGCTCTCTTATAAGCTTTGCAGACTCTTTTTTTATTTCATCAAGCCTTTTTTCGATTTTTAAATGTGCATATTCCTTATCTCTTTCAGAAAAGAATACTGATTTTTTCTCAAACTCAAGCTTTTCATTTGCTTTAATTTTTAAACTGTATTTATTTGCAAGAGTTCTTCTTCCCATAACAGGTATTATCAAAGCTTCTTTATTAAGGCTGCAAACAGCACCTTGAATGACCTTTACATGTGACTGAGTTGTTTTTGCAATATATTCCATATACTTACCGTCATACACTCGTCTTTGTATATCCTCAAAATGCATAGCCCCGCTATTTGTTACAGAACCGTCTATTCCGCTCTCAATAATAATATTTGCATCTTGATCACAGAGCAGTTCGACTTTTTGTACAAAGATATGCTCATTATCAAGAGACACAAAACGCCTGAACATAAGATCAAGCTTTATTCCCTTTGGACTTTCCCATTTAACGATTCTTGTACTCTCGCCTGTAGTTAAGTCGAGGCTTCTCTCATAAGAAGATATCTTTCCCTCTGTAAGGCTGAACTCTTCTTCGTTTACAATGATTTTAACGGCACTTGCATCCGCAATATTCGGAAGTTCCGTTACTTCCTCCTTTGATGCCTTATTAAATGTACCTGTTATAAAAGTATCTCTTATTTCGCCTACATAGTGCTCTTCGAGTGCATTTCTGATTCCCAGATACCCGTTTCCCTGTGTAAATATTGCTTCAAATTTATTTATGTTTTTTCTCTCAAAAAAACATTCTTTGATTACTGTGCCCTTATATTCCAACTGCTGCATAATTATCCTCTCTAACCCTTTATTCCTGAACTTGCTACAGACGCCTGCACCTGCTCTTGTGCCAAAATATACAGTACTATTCCCGGAAGTATAACTACTGTTAAAGCCGCAAAAAGCCTTGGATAGTTATATGAAAATGCCTCAGTAAAAAACTGCAGTGCCAGCGGTAAAGTCCTTGTAGCGTCTGATGATGTAAGTATGGAAGCATAGAAGTATTCATTCCAGTTTCCTAAAAACATTAAAATCCCTGCTGTTGCAAGTCCACCCTTTGCAAGCGGTAAATTAATCTTCCAGAATACCGTAAAAAAGTTTGCACCTTCTATTACTGCGGCTTCATCCAAAGATTTGGGAACAGCCATAAATGCAGGTTTTAATATAAAAGTTGATATTGCAAGTCCCATGGAAATATATACCAGCGCTACTCCCCATATATTGTCATAAAGTCCAAGCTTCATGATAAGGGAAAAGATCGGTTGCGCCTTTGATTGCGCAGGCACAAGTAAAGTAACCGTATACAGTATGAAAACCAAATTTTTTCCCGGAAAATCATACTTTGCCAGTACATAGCTTCCCATAGCAAAAATTATAAGCGCTACTAAAGTTGAACTTACAGATATCAAAAATGAGTTTACAAAGTATCTCGCAAAATCATATTTTGAAAAGATATACACAAAAGGTTCAAAACTTATCTGTTTCGGTAGTGAAAAAGGATCCGATAAAATCATGGCATTATCTTTAAATGCCGACATAACCACCCATATAATCGGAAAAATAGAAATTATCACTGTGAATAAAAGTAAAATATAAGTGAATACTTTTGATAAAATTTTTCCGCTATTTTTAAAATTCATAAAAGCCCTCCTTAATATACACTTTCATTCATTTTGAATAATTTGTTTATAAGCCAGAGTATGAAAAGTCCCAGAATAAACATTATCACGCCATTTGCATTTGCATAACCGTACTTTAAATCCATTATAGATTTTACCAGTATTACCGGTAAATTCATTGTATCATCTCCCGGTCCGCCTGCCGTAGTAAGTGCTATCTGCTCATACATTGCCACTCTTGCAGTAATTGAAGCTATAATGGATGTTCCTATCGCATTTCTACAAAGTGGAAGCTGTATATATTTTATAAGCTGAAAGTCGGAAGCACCGTCAACTCTTGCCGCTTCAAACAAATCGCTCGGTATTGCAAACAAATCATTTAATACTATCAAGGTTACAATTACCGCATAAAAAAGCCATGTCAGAGTTACAGCTATAAAGGCAAATGGCGACTGGTAAAACCACTGTATATGAAAATCCGGGTTGAACTTTCTTATAAGATTATTTATCATACCCATGTCGTCATGAAACATAAATCTGTAGATCATAGCCCATGCGGCCGCACTTATTACATTCGGTATCATAAAAACAGCTCTGGTAAATTTCCATCCGTATGGCTTTTTAAAGATGGCAAAAGCCACTAATACTCCAAAACCCACATGAAACACCGCCGCTATAATTGACCATAGCAATAAGTTTTTCAAAGAATATCTGAATGCTGTATTGCCGAACATATTTATATAGTTTGTAAAACCGATAAATTTCGGCTTATTAAATCCGTCCCATTTTGTAAATGAAGTGTAAAAAACCGTAAATATCGGCTGTATATAAAATGTTACAAACACAATGAAAGAGGGAAGTAAAAATAAATATATCCATTTATAATTTTTACGTTCAAGTTTGCTTGGCGCTATTTTCCTCTTTGAACTCATCAAAGTCCTCCTTTATTTTAAAATATGGGACTGCCGTAATAAATAAAACGACAGCCCCATACAAATATTTATTGCTTAGCTTCTTGTGCTTTCTTTGTCAGCTCGGCACAGAATTGTTCCGGTGTCAAAGAGTTATCAATCAACTTAGGAAGAAGTTTTCCAAACTCTGTATCAGCTACAGAAGCCGGTAATATATCTCCAAGAGTAGCTACGAACTTTGTATCCTTGTTCATACTCTGATCAAGTTGATATAATATATTGTTTTCTTTAAGTTTATTTAAGAAATCATCGCTGTATTCAATATTAGGCGCATTTCCACCCTCTGCCAAAATATAGGCCTCAATCTCCTCTTTTGAACCTCTAAATGCAAGGAATGCCTTTGCGGCTTCTTTTTGCTCATCGCTTGCCGCATTTGATATCCAGAAGTCTCCATATGCCTTAGGATTTGCAAGTGCAACATTTCCCGGATATATAGTTGTCTTTACATCTTTTCCGTCAAAGCCGTTACTCCACTTATCCTTTGCATCTTCATTAAACTCTGATGCCATCCAAGAACCGTTACAAATTAAAGCCGCATTATTGCTCATAAATGCATTTGCGGCATCAGCATAAGCCGCTCCTACAGTATTGCTTGATGCATTGTTTTGTAAAAGCTTTTGTAGCTTGCCTACGGCACTTACCATTACAGGTGTATTATAATCCCAAAGCTTCTCACTTGTATTATTATTTAAAAGGTCTACTCCACCTTCTTCATTTGCAATAAGAGCAGCAAGCATAAGTGATGAAGTCCATGCATTTTCAGATGTCATAAATGCAAACTTATTGTCTCCAAGACCTGAAATAAACTCATCCATACTCATATCTCTTATGTCTTTCTCAGGCTTATAAAGAGACTCATTGTAATATAATCCTATAGGTCTTAGTACTATAAGCGGATTACAAATAATCTTTCCGTCAACTGTACAAAACTCTTTTGAGCCTTCTATCCATGAAGCTGACACATCAGGATATTCCTTTGCAAATTCTGTCAAATCATATGCCATATCATTGTCAAGAATAACCTGCTTAAACCACTGTGTATCTATACCGCCCGAACCCGGTGAATGTACCAAGGTAGGAAGCTTATTCTGTCCTGCAAGCTGCTTGATTTTCTCCGCATATGAATCTTGAACAACTTCTTCAACAACTACTTTATATTTACCTGCATATTTTTCATTAAATCTTTCCACCTGCGGTAAGAAGAAAGTAGCACCTACATTCTCTCCTGCTAAATATGTAGGAATCTTAAGCTCGATTTCCTTTCCGTCAGATTCAGCCTTTGTCTCCTGTGAATTCCCTGACTCTGCAGCCTTTGAGGAGTCACCTGATGTGTTTGATGAAGCTCCTCCTCCCGAACATGCTGCAAGTCCAAAACAAAGTCCAAGTGCAAGACCTGACTTTAAAAGTTTTGTCAATCTCATTATATTTACCTCCTAAATAAAAATTATTCACCTTCTATAAGTTTATGCTTCACATATATTGTTCTTGGTTTATCTTCACCCTTTATTATTCTCATAAGTAAACGCATACCCTCATAGCCTTTTTTTACTATATTTTGATCTATTGTAGCTATTCTCGGCCTAATATAATTTAAAAGCTGTATACCGTCAAATCCTGTAACAATAAAATCCACATTTACACTGTAACCCAGATCCTCTATTGCTTTTGCAGCCGCAACAGCCATCAGATCACTCATACATACAAAAGCTCTCCCTTTGTTTTTCTTGTGCTTTTCTATATATGCCTTCACTTTTTTATAAGCCAGATTTTCATCAAATCTACAATCCAGAACATCTACCGAATTATCGGAAATACCATTATCCTTAAGCGCCTTCTTAAAACCCGAATATCTCTCATGTGTAACCGAAGCCTCGTTCTTTCCCTTTACGAGTACAAGCTGTGAAAATCCTTTTTCTATAGTATAGTTTGTAATTTCTCTGAAAGCTTCAATATCATTTGTAAGTACGGATGCTCCCATCTTTCCCTCAAGCTTTATATCTATACCTACACATGGTATATCTGTATGTTTTATTTCTTCAATATAAGGATCCCCAAGTTTTAATCCTGCAAGTATAACCCCTGACAGACTGTATTCTCTGCAAAACTCCGATAATTTCTGATTTGCCTGCATTTCGGAAGAAATACCATACATAGCTATAATCATATTCTTACCTTGTATGTATGAATTCAGACCTTTCAAAACATTACCCGTAAACTCATCCACAGGGCTGTTACTTCCTAAACCGGAGATAAGTATAGCGACATTCTCTTTTCTTTTTGATGAAAGATTTCTTGCACTTTGGCTTGGCCTGTAACCAAGCTCCTGCGCAATATCCATTATCTTCTTTCTTGTATCTTCTCTTACATCAGTATAACCGTTTAGGGCTCGCGATACTGTGCTCACGGAAACACCTGCAGCCACGGCTACTTCTTTTATAGATGCCACGCCAAAATATTCTCCAAAATTTCAAACTACAAAAACGTTTTTGGTATTTTTTATGATACTACTTATCCATAAAATAGTCAATATAATGTTAATTAATATAATTATTTTTATCATAAATTTAAAAAAGAAAAATCCCGACTGTTTGGTCGAGATCTTCTTTATATTATATATTTTTAGCCACCGGATACTCATTGCAAAGCAGTCTGTAAGGCTCTTCATCCTCTTCTATCTCAGGGAATCTGCCTATATCTTCATAGAATCTGTTATCTATATTGTCATCATTACATTGGGAAACTTCACCTATAAGCACACTTCCGCTTCCCGGCTCCACATGGAACTCATGATATTGATGCGGCCATATGGTGATGCTCTCTCCCGGCAAAAGTTTTACAAGGCTTCCCGCCTTTACATAGTATGATCTTCCGTCTGAGTTTATAAGTACATCCGAGTCGGCAAGTCCGCCTTTACCGTCATCATTATATACTTTTATAAGAAGTGTACCTCCACCTCTGTTTATGATATCCTCCGATTTAAACCAGTGGAAGTGCATAGGTGCCATCATGTCGTCTCTTAAGAACAAAAGCTTCTCTGCATATACTTTTTTATACTTCTCATTGTTTCTGTTTCCGTTTCTGAGTGTAATAAGCCCAAAACCTATCTTATCAAAATCTCCGAGTCCGAAGTCTGTGATATCCCATCCGAGCATATTATCTCTTATTTCATCATATTCATGACCCTTGTTGTCCCAATCTTTCGGTGTCCAGTTGCAAAATGGCGGCAGATGGAATCCGTTCTCCCTTATAAGCTCCTCCATCTCTCTTATGATGCTGTTAATTTGTGATCTTTTCATGTCTTTCCCCTTTCTTGTATCAAATATTTGCTCATTTGTCTTTGCAATATTCTAAGCGCATTTTCTATATCATCTCCCAGATTCAGCTTTGAAATTTTTGAATCCACCAGAGATATCGCTCCTTCATAACCGCTAAATTTCGGTTTTGCAATACCGTTTTCAAGTATATGGCATATCAGTTTTGAATCTATGATATCTTCATCTTCTTTAAATATATTCTCCGACTCCTTACTTTCCATTACTTCCTTAAGCACCGATGCTACAGGCATCTCATTATACAATGTCTGCTGTATTTCAGTATCATAGGTGAGTGTTTTTAAGAATTCCCATGCCAGCTTCTTCTTATTTGACCTTGAACTTATTGCAATATCAAGACTGTCTATCATGCTTACATTATTACCCGAATTACCTGCCGGCATAGGTATGCAATCCCATGCAAAGCCGGTGTATTTTTTTATCTTATAAGGATATGACTTATAAGTCCTATATTCGGCAAGTGACATCTGACTGAAAGCTACCTTTCCGCTGTCAAACTGCTCCTTGGTTATATTCTTATTTCCGTTTAATGATTCCAGGCTCTTTACAAATCTTATTGACTCGGCAAACTTATCTTGATTAAAATATGATTTCTTGCCGTCCTTTGAAAAAATTTCGACATCATTTGAAAGTGCCGCATTTATCCAGTCATATTTGTATATTCCAAAGTAATCCGGACTTCCGTCCAAGTCTCTGTCCAAAGTTATCATTCTGCATATTCTGTAAAAATCATCAAATGTATAGTCATTGCTTGGTATATCAACATGCAGTTTTTCAAGGAGTGTACGGTTTACAAACATAAGAGTAGGCATGGCTTCATACGGTAGTGCATATCTATGACCCGAAAAAACTCCCGAATTTGCAATCTCAGTGTAGTATTTGTTTATATCAAAACTTCTGTCTTCCATGACATATCTGTCCAGATTTTCTATAAGCCCAAGATTTATATAATTTTCAAAATCCTCATCCAGTACCATAAATATGTCCGGCATTTTGTCTTTCAATATTCTCTCAGACATCCACTCGCTATAGTCTTCCTTTTGTATTCCTCCGGAGTATTTTATTTTTACACCCTTATGCTCTTTTTCAAACTTCTCTATTGCTTTGTCTATAACTGAATAGCTTTCCTGCACCGCAACATCCCAATTGCTTCCGTTAAACATTGCAAATTCTATTACCGTGTCTTTGGGTCTGCATATATAAAAAAATATACCAATTACCGCTATAAAAAGAATTGCTGTCAAAAAAACTTTTCTATTCTTTCTCACAGTTCACCTCTGCCTATTGCCCATATAGCAAGCTGTGTCCTGTCACGAAGTTCAAGTTTATCAAGTATCGTTGATAAATAATTTCTTACCGTACCTTCGGAAAAACTCAAATCCTTTGCGATTTCTTTATTGCTCTTTCCCTTTGCCACCTCTTCTATTATGACCCATTCATTCTTTGTAAGAGTTTTTACATTCTCAGATTCTACATGTATGGCTTCATTATTTACAGCCAGTTTTGAGAAAAACTTTAAGACCTTTGAAGCGATATCGGGATTTATCATCGCCTGCCCCTGATATACCGTATTTATCGCCTCTACAAGACTGTCCATACTTATACCTTTTAAAAGATAACCGCTGGCACCGTATTTTAAAGCATTAAAAACATATTCATCATCATCAAATGTGGTGAGTATAATTATTTTTATATCCGGATAACCTTCTTTTATAATCTTTGTGCAGGACACTCCGTCAAGTCTGGGCATTCTTATATCCAGAAGTATTATGTCGGGTTTATTTTCCCTGACACTCCTTATTACCTCAAGTCCGTCGGACACGGCATCCGTTACCTCTATATCAGGTTTACTGTCAAGGATTATCTTTAAGCTTTCTCTTATCAGTTCCTGATCATCTGCAATTAAAACTTTAATCATATTCCTCTCCCCATCTTATCGGTATCATAGCTTCCACTTTAAAGCCCTCGTCACTGCCAAAATTCACCTGTCCTTTTAACATATTTACTCTTTCTCTGATATGTCTGAGTCCGAATCCCGCCTCTATTTTTTCACAACCTATTCCGTCATCACATATCAAAAGATTGATACTTCCATAGTTTTTCTTAATGGATACATCTATATTTTTTGCTTTTCCATGTCTTATGGCATTTGTAAGACTTTCCTGTACTATCCTGTATATTGCCATCTCTTCGTCTTCATCAAACTTTAAATTAATAGTATCACAGTCAAGGTTTATATTTACACCGGCAACCCTTTTTGTATTCTCTACAAGCTCTTCTATAGCATTTTTTAAATTCAGTCTTTCAGGTGCATCCGGTCTTAATGAGCTGACACTCATTCTGATATCTTTTATACCGTTTCTGCTTACCTTTGAAAGTAGATCCAGCTGATTTCTTAGAGCCGGTTTGTCATCTCCCGCCAATGCTATACAGGCATCTATACCGGCCGCAAGACCTGTAAGAGTATGACCTAAAGTATCGTGAATTTCTCTGGCAATACGGTTTCTCTCTCTGATTTCGGCAAGTCTTGCATTGTCCATCAAAGACTTCTCAAGTTCTTCATTTGTCCTTTGTAAATCTGTATTTGCTATCTCAAGTCTTTTATTCAACTCTAAATTTTTTTCTATTATCTCTTCCTTGCTTACTATTATAATAATACAGCATAATATAAAACATACAACAGTCATAAGATTTAGTGCATTGTAGATAAAGTATATTAATGTCTGTATACTCTGACTGCATACCTCTATGTAAGATGAAATATCAAAAACATTTATAAAGAGTTTTACCAGCTCATGAGTTGTTAAAAGATAGCTTATCATTGCTATAACAACCACTATCGGCATGTACTTATTTCTTTTCATATATATAAGTGCATTTGCAAAAGTCCAAAGCAATATTCCGTTATAATTAAAGTTTAACAGTATAATGCATATAAGTCCCAATACAAATTCCAAAGCAAAGGTCGCAAATATAATCCTTGTATCATTTGTAATATTGCTGTTTCTTATACAAAATGTCAGTATAAAGCATATTGATGATATAACTGTAAATATAAATATATGCAGAGTATTGCCGGGCACGTTTACCGCATTTGATAAAAACAGTTTAGCCTCATGTATACTTACAACACTTTGTGTAACTATCCATATAAAACCTGAAATCAAAATAATGGCGGCGAGAGATATTACCAGCATTGTCTCCAGCACTGTATTTATTTTTAAATTTCCTATACTTTTCATTTTATTGCCACTTCGATATATCAAATCTGGTTAAATTACCTGCATTTATCAAGTCAACATTTATATGTATATCCGATTCTATTTCCTTACCCTCCAGATAGTCATATGCCACTTTTGCGGCTTCCTTCCCCATGTATATAGGGTGCTGTGCAACCGTAGCGGTAAAAAGTCCCTGTCTTATCAGTTCTTTTGCATCCGGAGATCCGTCAACTCCGTAAATCAGAAATTTTTTCTCGCTCTTTTCTCTGAGTGCGGCAATAGCTCCTATCGCTGTAGGATCATTCAGTCCGAATATAACATCAAACTCCTTATCGCTTTTTCCCAGATATTGGCTGATTGCCTGATTTACCGTCTCTATCTCGCTTACTCCGTCTATTTCATCCACTATTTCATATTCGGGGTTGTTTGCTATGGTATCCATAAATCCCTGTCTTCTTTGTACCATGGATGAAGCTATAAGGTTTTCAACGATAAGTATCTTTGCACCTTCAGGCTTTTTTCTTATCAAATCCTGTGCCAGGAGTACTCCGGCTTCGTAATTATCCGATTGTATTGCGCTTATTACACCGATTCTGTTGTCAACATCAGTATCAATCAATATTACCGGAACTCCTCTTTTCTGACATTCAAGCAATGCACTTTCTATACCGCTCTTGTCCACGGCATTTACAAACAGAAAATCAATTCCTTCATTTAACATATCTATAATTTGAGCATTCTGTCTTTCCTGGCTTTGTGCCGGATCTCTTGTTATAAGTATATCACCGTTTGCTTCAATAGTGTCTCTTATATTCTCATTTAGCACATTAAAGTAAGGATTGTTCATTGTCATAAATGTCGATCCGAAAACAATTTTCTTGTCTTCAATTTTTAATTTAAGCAAAACTACCGATAAACACAATAAAAAAACATATGCTAAGAGCATATAAAATGCCCTTAGCCTGTTTTTGTCAATTTTTTTCATTATTTACTCTTTTTTAAATTTCTAATATAGTCGATAAATACTGCAAGTAATATTACAACACCCTTTACAACAGTTTGCCAGAAAGAGTTTACATTCATAAGGTTAAGTCCGTTACTTAAAATTCCTATGATAAGGGCACCTACCAATGTACCACCAAGCTTTCCGTATCCACCTGACATTGATGTTCCGCCGACTACTACCGCAGCTATGGCATCCATCTCGGCACCGTCACCTGCTGTAGGCTGTCCGGAATACATACGTGAAGCCAAGATAACTCCTGCAAGGCCTGCCATAAGTCCTGAATAAGTATACACCATGAATTTTACTTTTGAAACACTTATACCTGAAAACTTTGCCGCAAGTGTGTTTCCACCGACTGCGTATATATATCTACCGATTTTTGTTCTGTTCATTATAAGAACCGATATTATAAATATAATGATCATTATAATAACAGGTACAGGGAAAATACCGATGTATCCGGCACCAAGCCACTGCCATTCTTTGGATACAACTCTTACCGGTGAACCTCCTGTATAAACACCTGCAAGACCTCTTGCAATATTCATTGTTGCCAGAGTCACGATAAATGGCGGTATTGTTGTTCTTGAAATAACAATACCGTTAAATGCACCTATTACAATTCCTATGATTACTCCGATAATCATGGCAAGGTAAATATTCATGCCGTATCTGGATACACATCCTGCTGCAAATACACCTGAAAGTGCTATTACGGAACCTACCGACAAGTCAATACCACCAAGTATGATTACCATAGTCATTCCACATGCAAGAAGCATATTTGTGGATATCTGTCTAAGTACATTGAAGACATTCTTTGCTGTAGGGAATGAACTGCTTGTAGCAGGAAATACCGTAAGGAATATTGCCAGCACCAGCAATGCGATTATGATTCCCATATTCTCTTTGAAAAAATTTAACGCCTTTAAATTATTCGCTTTTTTCACTTTCTACCTCCATCATATAGCTGCCAATGCCATAATACTCTCTTGTGATATTTCTTCATGATCTATACAGCCTCTTATTGTTCCTGCCGCCATAACATATACTCTGTCGCTCATATTAATTATTTCCGGCAGTTCCGAGGATATCATAATGATTGAAACTCCACTTTTTACCAGTTCATTCATTATTTTATATATCTCTGATTTTGCTCCTACATCTATTCCTCTTGTAGGCTCATCCAAAATAAGGATTTTAGGATTTGTAGCCAGCCACCTTCCTATCATTACCTTTTGCTGATTTCCACCTGAGAGATTACCGATCACCTGCTCCTGTGAAGGTGTCTTGGTCGCCATCATGTCTATATATTTTTGGGTTATCTCAGACTCTTTTTTTGAGTTTACATTCAGATTTTTTATAAACTCATCAAGTACTTCAATAGTGGTATTGTATTTTATATCCTGTAGTAAATAAAGTCCCTGCTCTTTTCTGCTCTCAGGCACAAGTGCAAGACCGTTTTTTATCGCATCTGTCGGATTTTTTATATTTACCTTTTTTCCCTCAATGTATATATCTCCGGAAACATCCTTTGACAGTCCGAATATTGCCTGCATAGCCTCGCTTCTGCCGGCTCCTACAAGCCCTGCAAAACCTATTATCTCGCCTTTCTTTAACTCAAAGCTGACATTTTTTACCCTATCGCCATCTTTTAAATTCTCTACTTTAAGTATAACTTCCTTAGACGGCATAAAATCCCTTACATAGTAGTTTGTCAAAGTTCTTCCAACCATCATGGCTATAAGTTCGTCCTTGTTGGTCTCCTTTACAACCTTTGTTCCTACATACTCGCCGTCTCTCATTACCGTTACTCTGTCACATATTTCTTCAAGCTCGCTCATCTTATGTGATATGTAGATAATTCCGACACCCTTCTTTGTAAGATCTCTCATGATGTTAAAGAGATTTTCAACCTCTCTGTCACTTATGGAAGAGGTAGGCTCATCCATAACCAGTATCTTTGCATTTACCGATACCGCCTTTGTTATTTCCACCATCTGCTGCTTCGCTATAGGAAGATTCATAACAAGTTCTCTTGCATCTATATCCATGCCCAAATCGTCAAGTATCTTTTGAGCATCTTTTTCCATTTTTGAAATATTTACAGTAAATCCTTTCCCGGATTCTCTACCCAAATATATATTTTCCGCCACTGTCATATATGGCACCAAAACAAGTTCCTGATGTATTATCGCAATATTGTTTTTTGAGGCATCATGAACCGACTCTATCGATACTTTCTTGCCTTCGATCTCTATCTCTCCCTCATCAAGACTGTATATTCCACCAAGCACTTTTATAAGAGTTGATTTGCCGGCACCATTTTCACCCAACAGTGCATGCACTTCCCCGGACTTTAATTCGAGGTTTACTTTATCTAATGCCTTAACTCCCGGAAAGCTCTTAGATATATTTTTCATTTTCAATAAAATATTGTCTGCCACTGTTTCACCTGCTCTTATTTTCTAAATAAGGCATCCCTTGGGATGCCTTAAATTGTGTTATTTAATAATAGTTTCGCTAAATACCGCTAAAGCTTACTGCCAGCCGTCTGTTCCGTACTGTGCTACATTGTCTGCTGTGATAAGGAATGTTTCTACAGGGTATCTCTCTTCAACCTGCTTTCCTTCTACATAATCATACATAATCTTAACTGCCTTCTCTGCGATAGAAACAGGAGACTGAGCACCGGTACCCTCTATTAAAGAATTACCTGATGCAAGCTCTGACTTGATGTCAGGTGAACCGTCAACACCGTAAATCATACAATTCTTGATGCCTGCCGCATTTGCAGCCGCCAAAGCTCCTAAAGCTGTAGGATCGTTTCCACCGAAAATTGCTACTACATCAGGATTTGACTGTAAAAGGTCCTCTGCAATACCCATTGCTACCTGAAGGTTTCCCTTTGCATCCTGCTGTGCTACAACTTCAAATCCATGATCTTTTATAGCATCCATAAAACCGTTTGTTCTGTCTACAACAGACTGCATAGTAGGTGAGTCAAGAACTATAATCTTTCCCCCGTTAGGTGCCTTCTTAACAAGGTCCTCTCCAACTACTTTTCCCGCATTGTAGTTATCTGATCCTGTGTATGATACAAGATATGACATATCTCCTACTTCAGTATCAAATCCCACCATAGGAACTCCTGCATCCTTTGCAAGATCGAGTGCAGGTATGATACCCTGTGCATCAACCGGATTCATAAACAATCCGTCAAGATTCTGTGAAAGCATATCTTCAACTTGTGATATCTGCTTTGTAACATCATTTCCCGGATCTGTTACTATAAGTTCGTCACCGTTTGCCTCTACCAATTCCTTGATTTTATCCTGAATGGTAACGAAGAACGGGTTTGTTCCGTCCATACATGTGTATCCGAACTTATAATGCTTCTTCTCACCGCTTTTGCTTTCACCACTCTGTGCTGTTGTAGCAGCTTCTTTGCTTTCTCCCTCCGATGCGGCCTTTTTTTCTCCGCCTCCACAAGCTACCAAGCTACCTGCCATTACAAATGCCAATGCACCTGCCATTAATTTTCTTCTCATAAGACCTCCTCATATTACCTTTCGGTTGATATGCTAATAATATCAATAAAAGTTTTTTCACATAATTGTTTTTTGTAACGGGTATCATATGACAATTGTCATATTCTATTTTTCGTTCTTAAATACTCTTATAGCATCCCCATAAGTCTGCTTCATGCTCTCTCTTGCAGTCACAAATACATCATGTGAATACAGATTTCCGCTTGTCTCCTCAGCCATTTTTCTTATCGCATCTCCTGCAAATTTTGCCGCATATGTATAGAAGTTTATCTTTCTTACTCCACGATCAATACATCTTCTGAAGTCTTCATCACTTATGCCGGATCCTCCATGCATTACAACCGGAACTCCTGTCAGTTCTCTGATATTTTCTATTCTTTCAAAGTCAAGCTTGGGTTCACTCTTGTATATTCCGTGAACAGTTCCGAATGAAGCCGCCAGCGCATCAATGCCTGTTTCCTCTACAAAGATTTTTGCAAGCTCTGGATCCGTATATGCTCCCATAATATTATCCTCTACACCCTCGGCTCCCATAGCACCAAGCTCAGCCTCTATACTTGCGCCGTATTCGTCTGCAAGAGCCGCCGCATATCTTGTATTTGCCACATTTTCTTTAAAAGGCAATGCGGATCCGTCATACATTATTCCTGTAAATCCAAGATCCAGTGCAGTCTTTATCTCAAAAAAATTATTGCCATGATCCATATGTACACATACAGGCACCTTTGCCTCATCGGCAAGCATTACCATTATTTTTCCAATCTTTTCAAGCGGCACATATTTTCCATGTGCGGCATTGGCAAACTGTAATATTACAGGTGCATTTTCCTCCTCTGCGGCTTCTATTACAGCCATTATCCCCTCCAGTGAGGTTGCATTAAATGCAGCCACTGCCATATTTTTACTCTCTGCTATATCCAAAATATTCTTTAGTGTTATTAACATAATCTTACTCCTTTATAAAATCATGAGTTTCCCAGTTGTTTTTTATCTTTTCTTCAAGTTCCTTTATATCAATTAAGCCGCTATATGTATCATATTCCGTAATACACATCGCACCTGTACCTGCCGCTATCTCCATAGCGGATTTTGGTAAGTAGTCATTTACTATTCCGTAAATAAATGCCGCAATAGCAGTATCCCCTGCTCCTATTGCCGATTTTATCCTGTCAGGTTTAAAGCTCTTTTGAAAACATTTAAAGCTGTCCCATTCTCTGCCAAGTCCGAGCTTTTTTGAAACATCATCCGCTGTACAAAGATACATACCTGCCGCACCGCATTTTATAAGCAGTATTGAAACTCCAAATTTCATTACTTCTTTTGCAAGCGGCAACACATCATTTTCAAGGCTTAAGCACATGCAAATATCTTCTTCTCCCGCTCTTTCCAAAAGATCTTCATATGCTTCTTTATCCATCATACATAAAAGTTCTTCAATACTCGGCTCAAATACATCCACAAACGGAAGTACCTGCTTTAGAATTTCTTTCCAGTCAAGTTTTCCGGCATCACCCTCAGGGTCTATGGCTGCCACATCAAGACTTGTTATCAGTCCGGCTTCCTTTATGCTCTTATACATTTCTATAAGGTCTTTAGCATTGTTTTTATAAAATCCGGCCATTAATGTAGGATAACCGAAATGGAATAGATATCCGCTCTTTATATCTTCCATATTTAAATCCGAAAATTTAAAGGTATCGTTTGTTCCGGGGAAATGTAAGAAGCTTCTGTCAAATCCCGGTGGTGATAATACTATGGTGTACGAAGTGTCCTCACCCACAGCCTTTATAAAATTTGTCTTTGCGCCCTTTTCTTCACATTTTTCTATTATCTGACGACCGAACTCATCATCTCCGACCTTGGCAATAAGATCGACATTTGCACCGAATTTATGCAATGCCATACCTGTATTATTTACAGCTCCGCCATTTGCCACTGTTGCCCTGCCCACATTTATAAGTTTTCCGGGTTTTAAAAGCTTGCCGAAGCTTTTCCATTTTGTATCATATATTTGAGGTGTAATATCATAGGATATATGGCCTGCAACTATTATTTTTCTGTCCATATTGCCCCCTTTCAAAAATAATTTACTAAAATTCGCAAAAAAATAATAGTTACATTAGTCATTCTTTTTGACTGATATAACTATTATCTTTATTAAAGTTTATTCCATATAAATTTCCACATCGCCCATAACAAAACTGCGGTAATTACACTTATAATTATCCATCCGCCTTGCACTTTTGCCAGAGGCAAATCAACATTCATACCGAAAAATCCCGATATAACTGTAGGTATTGTCATAAGAAGTGACCATATGGTCATAATACGCATTGTTTCATTCAACTTTATATTTATCAGGTTATTGTACATACCGCTCATCTGTTCCACTATACTTGCCGACATATCAGCCATTTCACTTGCCTGCTTGGCCTCTATGTATGCATCTTCCAGCTCTTCTTTTTCTGCTTCATTACATTTTTTAATTGCCGAGGTTATCCTCATCTGCCTTATTGCAACAACATTCTGTCTTGTTGCCGCACCGAGGTATATAAGACCGACCTCAAGGTCTGAGAGATCCCAAATTCCCTGATTATTTGTGTTCATTCTAAGTCTTCTGTTAAGATGTAATCTCTCTTCATTCAACTTATCAAGTATCGGTAAAAATGAATCCGCTATAACAAAAAGACTCAAGAAAAGAAGCATCATCGGACTGTTCGCCTCCTCAGCCTGTATATACTTTTCTATCTTTGGCACGATATAGTTCGTATCATAGGTAACGAACATAAATATGCTCTCTGAATTTACAAAAAACTTTATTGACCTTGTCTCATAATGTCCGTTGCTTTGTGTAAATGCCGGCACATGTATTACCACAAGCAGATTTTTTCCGTCATATTCCACTCTTGCTCTTTCATTTGAGTCAAGAACATACTTTGCCATTTCCTCCGTCAAATCAAATTTTGTTTCTAAAGTCTGCACATCGGTAATATTACTGACATCTACGACTCTCCAATAATACTTTTTTCCCTCTTCTCCCAGATACATCTGCATTTAATTATCCTCAAAGCTCTTAGCTGTTTCTATCTATATTCTTTATACCATTTATCTTCAACCGTGATATACTTTATTTTTTCCAAAAATAATTGTTCTATATTTGCATTGGTCTCTTCCACCAGCTTTTTTTGTAATCTCTCATACCTACTGTCTTCAAATATAAAGCTTATATTTACCATCTCGTCAAATACGGTATCCTCTATAACTATATTTTCGCTCTCTGCAATATATTTTATTTTTCCGTAAAAATCATATCCGAATCTGTACTTTGCTCTGAAACCGCTTCTAATCTCTCCACTTTTACTTTTATTAAGCCCTTCTATCACTGCTCCCTGATAAGCACGGATAAGTCCGCCCACTCCAAGCAAAGTTCCGCCAAAATATCTTGTTACCACTGCAACTATATCAAAATATCCCTGATTTTCCAATACCTCCATCATGGGCATTCCTGCGCTTCTTTGCGGTTCTCCGTCATCAGAGCATTTTTTCTTATTTCCATCCTCTCCTATAATATAGGCATAGCAATTATGCCTTGCATCATAGTATTTTTTCTTTATCTTATCTATAAATTCCAAAGCCTCTTCCTCAGAACCCACCGCCGCTATATTGGCTATAAATCTTGATTTCTTCTCAACAATCTCCGCTTCTTTGCTTTCCAGAATGATTTTCATAGATTTCTCCCCTGTTTTTTAATATAATCATATATCATTCTATTCACCTCATATTTTTGAACAAGGTATTTTCTCTTTTATAATATAATAAAATCTCAAAAAATCAAATACAGGATACAATTCTGAAATTTCTTAAAGAATCAAATTGTGTCTTACCTGATCTGTAACAATAATCCTATTTTCAAAAAAATTAACCGGTCACAATTGTAACCGATTAAAAATATTAAATACTTATCATAAAATAACTATGCTTTTACTTCTTTTCTCTGACCTTACTGCCGTCATTAAGCTTTTCTTCATCCGCATTTATGATTACTTTGTCATCTTCTTTCAGACCTTCGCTTATAACTGCCTGTGTTGATGATTTATAAACTATACTTACAGGGGTTTTCTTTGCAGTTTTATTCTCTATTTTAAATACATAGTCCAACTCATCCTCAGCAAAAACAGCACCTATCGGTACGGCAATCGCATTATCATTTTTATAAAGTGTAAATATCGCATCCACTCCGTATCCGTTTTTTAAAATATCATCCCCTGCATTATCTAAAACTGCTACAAGCTTTACCCTATACTCCTTTAACCCAAGAGGTGACTTCTCTTCAGTAGCAAAATCATATATTTCACTTATCTTTCCGTCAAAGCTTTTCTTTACTCCTCTAAGGTTAAACTCAGCCTTCATTTCATCCCCTGTTTTTATATAGGGTATAACATCCGTTAAAACACTGCACTCCAGTCTGTACTCATTATTATTTGTATCAATTACCGCAAGTTCCTGACCTGCTACAGCCATTGATATATCCTTTGCCGGTATCTTAGAGATAATTCCGTCATATTCCGCTTTTACTTCACAATCTTCTATTTGATGTTCCAGCTGTGCTATGGCTGTTTTTTCCGACTCTATCGCCGCCTCAATCTGCTTTTTTGTACTTTCATAAAACTTCTCACTGATATCCTTTTCGCTTAGACCTTCCGCCTTTAGTGATTGCAGATATTTATTGCTTTCATCAAGCCTTTTTGATGCAGTTTCATAATTGGATTTTGCATTTTCAAAATTTGCTCTGGATGTTTCAAGCTCAATCAATGATACACTCTGTGCTTCAAAAAGTGCCTGTTTTGCCGAGTAATCGGTCTGTGCCGCTTCATAGGCGGCTTTTGCAGTATCAAGGCTTGATTTTAATCCGCTTATATACTCCATAGGAGATGTTGCCATAAGCTTACCTATATCACTTTCTTCCTTTTTGGCTATATATGAATCCAAGCTGCTCTGTCTTAACTGCTTTTGATATTCAAGATCTCTGCTTGATATTTTTATAAGCACATCTCCCTTTTTTACCGGTGAGTTTTCATTTACCAAAACCTCTTCAATACTTCCGTTCACCTTTGAAAGAATATGGTACTCCTTTCCAAGACTTATAACCGCATTTTCCTTATATGTATCATTTACCTCTTCTTGCTTTACAGTATAGACCTCCACATCTATAGCCTTATTAAGATTATTTATAATAAAGACTGATATAATCACTAAAATAATAATAGAAATCAGTATATATTTTTTTCTTACTTCAAAAAGCTGTGCTAAACTATTTTTTTTCATAGTTAACCTCTTTCTTTTAAACTGTCATTCGGATTTATTTTATCAATTGTTTTAAGTATAGCCATTCCTGATATATATAGCATCAATATACAAAATATAAGTGAGGATATATACATCGACATCCCTATATTTAATTTCAGAGTAAAGGATTCTGAGACCAGCAAACTCTCAAGCAACCATTTGAATAATTTTAAAAGCGGAATACTTAAAATAAGTCCGCAGATAAGATATACCAGCTGTTCCATAAAAATCATCTGTTTAAGTTCCTTATCCAACACCCCCATAATCTTCATAGTGGCAAATTCCTTTTTTCTCTCCCTTATACTTATCAAAGAAATATTGTATATAAGTACCACACCTGAAAATAATGCCAGATATATAAACATTCTGAGCATAAATTTGGAGCTTTTCATTCTATCCTGATAAATCCTCAAAGTATCTCTCTTACTTGAAAATGAGGTGATCTCTGCACTGTTTTCTGTAAGCTTTTTTTTGATATTATCTTCCATTCCTCTTTGTGTGTTAAAAAGCAATGTATTTGAAAAGCTTTGTAATGAAAGATATTTATTTATGTTTTGGATATCTACATAGCAACCGCTTCCAAAGGCTTCAAAAATCACCTTACTTACCGGCAGTACGGTCTTTTGTCTCGGGGCATATCCCGTACTTATTTCAATACTGTCACCTTTCTTTACATTCAAATCCTTTGCAATCCTTGAATTTAAAATGATTCCCTCCCTTGGAGGTTCATAAAATACATCATCCACATCAGATATCCTATAAAGCTTTGATCCTCTGCCTATGCCTGTGAGTAATGTAGGCTTTGTATGATTTTGAGATTTCAATGTTACAGGTATCTCACAAATAATCTCTCTCTCACCCACTCCTTCTATACCGTCAAGTGAATTAAACATCCTGTTAAAAGAGGCATAATTTTCCGTAGTTATTTTTACATCATACTTTGCAATATCTTCAAAATATCCTACAAACATCTTATTGACCGCGTTTTCTGATGCCAGCAAGGCACATGAAAGTGCAAATGGAAAGGCAATCGCAAAGGCAATAAAAAATGTTCTGAACGGACTTCTTAAAATGGAGCGTATACCCATTTTATGCATAACATTAAAATGCCTTATTATACTCGGTGAAAAATTATTTCCGACACTCGGTGCGGCTGCCCTCATAGCCTCCGCAGCCTGTATTTTTGTTATACCGCCCACTCCCAAAATCACAGCTGCAATGCTTGAGGTAGCAGCTATTAAAAATCCTTTAAGCTTTGTGGAAAGCGGATCGATATAGCTTGGCGACGGCAATGAAAAAAACTCCGCATACTGATTAAACATATACATTCCGAAAGGTCTTGCAAGTATGCAGCCGATAAAAGCACCCATAAAACTTATCATAATCGCCTGTACCAGATATGCGCCTAAAAGCTCACTGTTTCTAAGCCCCATCGCCTTCATTGTTCCAATCAGGCTTCTGTCATTATCAATCATTTTTTTCAGCACCGTATAGAGCATAAATACCGACATTGACATAAATACAATCGGCAATATGGTACCTGTACCTGTAAGTTCTGTAATCTCACCATCTACCATATTGTAGCTGCTTTGTTTTTCCTTGTTTGAAAATCCCTGCAATCCGTACTCTGATAGATGCTCCCTTAAACTGTATCTGACTTCCTCATAGGAATAACCGCTTTCCAATTCAAAACTTATTTCATTTACTATATTCTCTCTTCCCAGTATCTTTTCAAGCTTATCCGAATTTACAATTGCAATATCATAATCTCTTCCGTCAGATATTACCGCACCGCTTGGAGGTATGGCATATATATAATTGGGTGCGGATGCAATTCCTGCTATTATAAAATCATAGCTCTCCCCATTATGTATAAGACTTATAGTGTCGCCTTTTTTTAATTTTCTGGCTTTCATCATCTTTGAGCCTATAAATATCTGCTCACTGTTTGGAGGACTGTCAGGCTTTAAAAGAGGCCTGTTTAAATAAGCTTCTTCATCATAGGAGAGTACATGCAGATTTGCTATATCACCGATACCCTCTCCGGCAATTCTTAGATCCGCACTCAAAATACCACAAGCTCTCTTTATTCCCGGATAATCTTCAAATTCCTTTAAGCTTTCCTTAGGCATGGAAATAACATTTGCAAAAATATCAGCCATATTGTTTTCTTTATAATAGCTGTATACCTGACCTTTAAGATTTATAAATGTATCATTCATTGAAACAAATATAAAAACTCCAAGAGCCATTATAAGAGCGGCACCTATATATGTTCCCAAATTCCTTTTTGCGGACCTGAATAAATTTTTTGCAAAATATTTCATTACCACACCACCTCATCCGGACTTATGGGATGCTCATTTGTCACTATTTTTCTGATATTACCGTCCTTAAGATAAAAGACTCTGTTCGCAATCTTTGCCACATTTTCATTATGGGTTATTATCATAATGGTTTTATTATATTTTTTATTAAACTCAAGGAGTATTTTAAGTATCTGTACTCCTGTGGATATATCAAGAGCACCTGTAGGCTCATCACAAAGCAAAAGGTCCGGATTTTTACAGATCGCTCTTGCAATCGCCACTCTTTGCTGCTGGCCTCCGCTCATTTTTCCCGGATAATGATCTCTTCTATCCCATAATCCGACCTGAGTAAGAAGTTCCCTCGGATCAAGCGGATTTGGTGAGAGTTCCGCCGCCAGTTCCACATTTTCAAGAGCATTTAAGTTCGGCATCAGATTATAAAACTGAAAAATGAAGCCTATATTTGCTCGCCTAAAGGAGGTAAGTTCTCTTTCTGTCATACTGCTTAAATCAATTCCGTTGTAGCTTATACTCCCTGAACTTACGGTTTCGATTCCTCCAAGGATATTTAAAAGCGTGGACTTTCCTGAGCCTGAAGGTCCCAAAATAACCACAAGTTCCCCTTTATATACCTCAAAGCTTACATCATCAAGTGCATTTACCTTTACTTCCCCAAGAAGAAATTCTTTATGTACATTTCTTGCAATTATAAGTTCTTCCATAGTTCTACCTCATATCTTTATTCGTCAATATAAAACCTTCTTACATATTGTTTTGAAACTTCCGTCATTTCCTCATCCAACAGCGGAATACCTATGGCATCAAGAATCACTTTGAGCATATCTATTTTTCTAAATGCCCCCTCCATGCTGTTATCTATCAGTGTAGGCAGAAGCCAGACCTTTGAAAGCAGACCGAATACCTCCGCAGCCTCCTTGGTGTATTTGGGATCGACTTTCATAGAGCCGTCCTTATTCCCCTCCTTTATAAGTTCTTCTATCTGAGGTGAAATATTTTTTAAAACAGTTTCAACCAGTTGAGTAAAAAAATGCGGATTATGAATCAGAGGGATGGTTTCCATATTCATTCTCCTGACATTCTCATCATTGGCGGCTTCCTTAAAACTTGCCCTGATTTTTTCCAATGCATTTAATCCTGTATGATTTTTTATCATATTCGTAAAGCTGTACTCTTCACATAATTTATCAAAGATTGCACTTAGGATCTCATCCTTTGATTTAAAATGATGATATATAGCTCCCTTTGTTATATCACCCAGCTCATCCACAATATTTTGTATGGACACATTATCATAGCCCCTTGTGGTAAAAAGGTAATAAGATGTCTGCAATATTCTCTCCACTGTTTTTTCAGGGTATTTATTCCTTGACATATTTCCTCCGATATATGTTATTAAAAATTATTTATCTCTCCTTACTCTGTCGAATATATTTAGTATGAAACTTAAAATATACATACCAACCGTATGTATGTATATTATAATATTATTATATTTTTTTCAAGATATAATACTGTAAAATCAGAAAATAGTAGCGACAGTTTATTTACCGGTACATAAAAAAGCTTTTGGAAAATATCCAAAAGCCTTTTATCCGGATGCCGTCAGGTTCTCCGGCAAAACTTAATATTATATTGATAATACCATATCCACCTGTCTGGAAAATGATATCCCCGTTTTACACCAGAGTGCAAAATGTTCACAATTATTTTTAGCAAAATTATAGGATTTCTCCCCAAGCCTTGACTTTGCCCTTTCTATAGTCTCTTCAGGTGAAAACAACTTATACTTTGCTTTAAATAAAAAATCAAATACTCCGGTCTGTTCTCTCGGATTTTTATCAAAGTTTGTACTGCTCCTAATTTTTCTTGGCGGACCTCCCGCCTTTGGAAAATGAAGTACAAAATAATCCTGTGATCCTTCGGTAAATTCCTTTAAATCAGTCTCATATATGCTGACATTTCTGCCGAAATCCTTGGTTTTGTCCGCATAATGAATGACCTTACCGTCTCCTATATAAATACCGTAGTGATCGTATAATGCTCTGGACACTCCTATCACATCTCCGGGCTTTAGGAAACTGCCTGAAACCAACCTTTCAAATTTCTCTTCCATAGCACTCATTGTACCGGTAGCTTTTCTTATATTATTTTTATCAAGAATCCTTGCATGTCCGTCAAGAAGACTGTACTGCAATCTATAGCCCATTTCTTCTTTTTTATCTCTCCAAAAATGTTGCTTACCGCAAATTTTCTCTTCTCTGTTCGGTCTGTCACCACCGGTTCCCATCAACATTTTTCCGGCAATCAAAAGTGCTAATAACATATCCACTCCAAGTAATATATAATATTTACCCAGTTAGGCTTTGCTAAGTTAGGTATTACTAATATATATTACCTGTGTGAATTTTTCAAGTGGAAATTACTTTTCCGAATATTTCAGCCGGAATATATGCCTTTATACTGATTCCTTCGTCAATATATTCTTCACTGAGGATTTCACCGAATTTTCTAACAATTGCTATTTTGCCGGCATCCTTATATGGGAATACATGCTCAAGATAAACTCTTTGCTTTTGCAAAATATCTTCAACAGTCTTTTTTAAATCCTCTATACCCTCTCCGGTCTTTGCCGACATTTTAAGGATTTTGTCCGCATGGAAATCTCTTGGAAGTTCCATATTTTCTTCCATAAGATCGGTCTTATTAAATACTGTGATTATATCCTTATCCACTACATCAAGGCTTCTGAGTGTATCGTATACCACCAACATCTGTGATGATGCCTCTTCATTTGAAGCATCCACCATATGTATCAGAAGATTTGCATACTTTGCCTCTTCCAGAGTGGATTTAAAAGCTTCTATAAGATGATGCGGAAGTTTTCTTATAAAACCTACAGTATCTGTTACCAGTATTTCCTGGCCGCTTCCAAGTTTTAACTTTCTTGTTGTAGGATCAAGAGTTGCAAAGAGCTTGTCCTCCGCCAAAATATTTGCATCTGTAAGCTTATTAAGCAAAGTGGATTTTCCGGCATTGGTATATCCCACTATTGCCACATTAAAGGCAAGATTTTCATCTCTGGATTTTCTTATCAACTCTCTGTGATTTTCAACCTTTTTAAGCTCCGCTTTCAACTGTGAAATTCTCTCATGGATAAGTCTTCTATCCATCTCAAGTTTTTTCTCTCCCGGACCTCTGGTACCGATACCTCCACCAAGTCTTGAAAGACTGCTTCTAAGTCCTACCAGCCTTGCAGAAGAAAATTTTAACTGTGCCAACTCAACCTGAATCTTTCCCTCACTTGTTGTTGCTCTTTTTGCAAATATATCCAGGATTACCATTGTTCTGTCCATTACCTTGGTGTCCAAAAGATCCTCAAGATTTCTAAGCTGCGCAGGTGTGAGCTCATCATCGCATACCACTCCTGTAGCTCCAAGCTCTATAACTCTGTCTTTGACTTCCTCTATCTTGCCCTTTCCTATATAGGAACCCGGATGTATCCTTTCTCTTGACTGTATAATACTGTCAAGCACTGTTGCACCTGCAGTATCCACAAGCTCTGCCAGCTCTTTCATGGATTCCTTTGTATCGTCACCCACATCAACTCCCAGCAAAACCACCTTTTCCTCTATTTCTTTTGTTTCATATGTACTCATATACTACCTATCTGATTCTTGACTTTAAAAAAGCCACTTCGTGAGAGACCGCTTCGTCCTCACCGTATTTTTCAATATATGCATTGAAGCATTCCAAAGCCTTATTATAATCGCTCATATATTCATAGCATGATCCTTTTGAAAACATCAAAGACTTTAATGTCTCATCATCATGTGCATTTAAAGTCTTATTTTCCAAAAGTGCCATACCCTCTTCAACGGCTTCAAGTGCCTTTTCGTAATCTTCTCTCTTTGACATATGCTTTGCATAGACTGCCAATACCTTGGCATTCTTTCTATTGGTTTCTTTTAACTGATTTTCAAGAAACTCCTCGGCCTTATCAAGATATGATGAATCTGAACTCTTGCCATACATATCCTCATAATACTGTACTATACTGATACCGGCATTGATATGAAGTTCACTTCTGTCATCCAGACTCTGTGCCTTATCATACATTGCAGCGGCATCTGCTATATCTATATCCATATCTACATTGCTGAGTTTAGTATATATGATAGCCAGCATATCCAAGTATTCTACTCTTTCTTCATCCGCAGATATAAGAAGTCTGTATGTATGCTCTGCAGCCTTGTAATCTCCGGCTTTATACTCTGCTTCCGCTCTGTATCTGAGTATATCTATTTCAAGACCTCTGATATTCTTGCTTCCATGTACGCCTATCGCCTTATCAAAGACTTCTACAGCTTGTGCATATTTCCCTTCTTCAAGTAAAGCCTTGCCGCTTTCAAAGTATTTCTTTTCATTTGCACCACAACCGCTTAGTAAAACAATAGATAATACGCCTAATATAAATATCTTTTTAATTTTTCCCCGTACTGCCAAAGCCACCTCTGTCTACTCCATCCAATTTATTCACTTCTTCAAATTCAAATGCATCCTGATGCTTGATTATTCTGAACTGGCATATCCTGTCATTTACTTCTATAACTGTATCTCTCATTGCCAATGCTGGAAATCTCCATTCATCATTGTCACCGCAATATGACTCATCGATAACTCCCATTGAGTTAGTCTGTAAGATTCCGAAGTTTTTGAAAGTGGAACTTCTCGGTACCACCAATGCTTCATATCCAAGTGGCAATTCCATTCCCACTCCAAGCCTGATAAGCTTGTAATCACCCGACTTCATCTCAACTCTTTCAGCGGCTCTTAAATCTATCCAGTCACTTTTTCCGTCTATAAATTTCAGTTTCTCAATATTCTCACTGAAATATTTTATCTTTATTTTCATATTAATTATCTTCCCCTGCCGTATTTATTTCACTTTCAAAGCCGAACTTCCATCCGGTCTCTTCCTCAACCTCATGCACTATCTCGGCTTCAAGATCAGAATTGAGTCTTGGCAATGATTCTTTTGACTCCACTCCAAATCTTCGAAGGAATTCCTCCGTAGTGGCAAACTGTGAAGGTCTTCCGGGTGCATCCAGTTTTCCGGCTTCGTAAACAAGTCCGAACTCTACCAGCCTGCTAACCACATAGTCCGATGAGACGCCTCTTATACGTTCTATTTCAGCCTTTGTAATAGGTTGCTTGTAGGCAATAATTGATAATGTCTCAAGCATGGCATCGGTAAGCACCTGCTTTTTTGGTGTCTTACATACCTTTATAAGTTGTTCATAGTACTCCGTCTTTGTACACATCTGAACACAATCCCCCAAATCAATTATCTGTATTCCTCTGTTATCATTATTATACTTTGCTTTTAAAGATTCGAGATTTTGAATCACTTCGCTCTCTTTCATATCAAGAGCGGCACATAATTGTCTTATTTCTACAGATGTTCCCAAGGCAAAAAGTATTGCCTCAATCGCCGCTTCTGTTTTACTCAATTTAGCCATCTAATATATCGCTAAGATCCAGCGTCTCCTCCTTTCCCTCTTCCTCCAAAGTTTCTATTTGCATTTCTCCGAAAGTCTCCTCCTGTAAAAGAGCTATTTTACCTATTTTCATAAGTTCCAGTACACTTAAAAATGTAACCACAACTTCAAGCTTGGTTACCTGACTTTCAAGTAACGATCTGAAAGTAAATTTTCTGTGCTTTCTGGCATATGCCATAACCTCCTGTATCTTTGTTTCCAAAGATACAGGTTCCTTTTTTATAGTACCGAAATTACTTCTTACCTTATCGATCCTGTTTTCCTTTTGCTTCATTACACGGTCAAATACTTCTTTTAGCTTGTGTAGATTTAAATCTCCGAAAAGCTCATCCAAGTTTACAGGCTCCTTGTACTCTTCCACTTCTGCAGGTATACTCGGCTCCTTAAAAAGTATTTTCCCGGCATCAAAGTATCTTCCGGCAAGCTCATTTGCCATCATCTTATATTTTTTATATTCCAAAAGCCTTGCCACGAGCTCCGCTCTAGGGTCAATGATTTCCTTTGTTTCCTCGTCCTCTTCAAGCGGTAAAAGCATCTTAGCTTTTATATCAAGAAGCGTGGTTGCCATCACAATAAATTCGCTCATCAATTCAAGGTCATCGGTTTCCAGCTCGTTCATATAGTTTAAATACTGCTCAGTTATACTCACGATTGGAATATCATATATATCTATTCTATCCCTTTCTATAAGATATAAAAGTAAATCCAGCGGTCCTTCAAATCTCTCCAATTTGTATGAAATCTCCATACTCACCTCTCATATATAGATATCACTCAACCTTACTATTGTACCAAATTTTAAGATTTATTGCGACATTTAAGATTAATCACTATCAGCTCCGACATGTCATTTAATCTGATATTTATACTGTGAGTTCCAAGTCCCGCTCCGATTATCTGAACCATATTTCCGACTTTTTTCATTCCTACAACCAATCTGTTAAAGAAATGAAACTGTGGTGTCATCACTCCTACTCCACAAGGAAACCTTATCGTTCCACCGTGAAAATGTCCTGCAAGTGCCAAATCCACATGACTGTCTGCATAGTCTTTTACAAACAGAGGTGAATGTGCCAATAAAATATTAAACTTTGATTCATCTATACTTATGCGCTTATTTATATAACCGGGATCCAGAGGCTTTTTAAATCTTCTCAAATAATATTTTCTCTCAAGGTCCAATCCGTGAACGCACATATTATCATCTAAATCATAGCTTTTATTTGAAAGATATACTATCCCCATATCCTCCATTATCTGCTTATACTGCCTGTAATTTAATCCGAATTTATTCTCACTCAGTCTTTGTTCATGATTTCCGTTGGCATATATACATTTATACTTACTTGAAAGTCTTTTTAAAAGAGGCAGCACATTCTCTATACCGAGTCTACTCTTTACGGTTATCATATCACCGCCTATAAGCACCAAATCAGGCGATATGTCCTCTATAGCCGCAAGGAGCTTTTCATTATTTTTTCCGAAACTGTTATTGTGTAAATCTGTTAAAAAGACTATTTTCTTTTCACTCTCAATCTTTTCACTGCCTATACTATATTGTACTGTTTTAAAGTTCTTTCTTTCATAAAAAGAACGGAGCAGTAAGGAAATACTCCCCACTGCTCCTAATCCTATAATTTTAGAAAATATATTTTTCATCAAACTCCTAGCTTACCCAAACGCCGTTACTGTTTAAAGTGTATCCGTCAGGTGTGGTGGTATTTGTCAACATTTTACCATCACTTCCCAAATAATACCATAGTCCGTTGTACTTAAGCCAGCCTGAAGAATCCATAGCTCCGGAATCCTCCATAAAATACCATGAACCGTTTGTATCCTGTCTCCAGCCTCTTGCCATTTTGCCGTCTGCATCAAACCAGTATTTCTTTCCGTTAATATTTAAAACTTCCGCTCTGGCACTTGTTTTATCTGATTTTACATAAAACCAGCTTCCGTTGCTCTCTTTCCAACCTATATCAGGGGCCATACCCGGACCGTAGTTTTCAGCTCTTACATCAGATGTGGCAATTGACTTCGGTGCGGCATCAACTTTTGCACTGTCCGCATTTGTTACCTGAACTTGCTGTGCAGATTCTGTTCTTTCAACAACTTCCTTTTTTTCAGCCTGCACTGCGGCCCCTGTAATACTCTTTTTTACACTTACATCTTTTGATGCAATATCCACACCGCCTGTTGAAGCTATCGCAAAGCCGTAATCAAGCAATGCTCTTGTATCGGTATAATGAGTTCCCTGACTCTTAAGTATTACGACTACCAGTCTTACACCGTTTCTCTCCGCACATGTTACCAAAGTATTTCCCGCACTCTTTGTATATCCGGTCTTTCCGCCTATTACACCCGGATAAAACCTGTTGTCATTGGTCTGAATCATCTTATGATGCATTGCAATTGACTTTGCAGGATTTCTCTGAATTGCCGGAAATGTATAATATCTTGTACCGGCAATAGCTCTGAAATTAGGATTTCTGAATGCTTCAGCCGCAATCAATGCCATATCCTTGGCTGTAGTCTTATGGTTTTGATTGTTCAAACCGCTCGGATTTACAAAATTTGTGTTTTTTGCACCTATTTCTCTGGCTCTGGCATTCATCATATTTGCAAAGCCCGGTATTGAACCTCCTACATGCTCGGCAAGTCCGTTTGCAACCTCATTTGCAGATGCAAGCATAGTTCCGTAAAGTGCATCTCTTACACTTATTCTGTCACCTTCTACTACACCTAAGTTTGTAGCTCCCGATTCCAGATTTGTAGTAGCACTCTTTGAAAACACCACCGTGTCATCAAGATCGGCCTGCTCCAAAGCAAGCAATGTTGTCATAATCTTAGTGATTGAGGCAGGGAAAAACTGCTTATTTCCATCTTTTTCATACAGAAACTCACCTGTATTTGCATTGTAAAGTGCAGCTCCCTGTGATGCTATGTTTGGAGGAGTAGCTGCATATGTTACCATTCCGTTCCCCGGCGCAAAAGTTATCACACCCACCGACAATAATATCGACAGGCCGCCGGCTATAATTTTTTTGATTTTCATTTTTATACTCACTTTAATTTTAAAATTTACCCTCTAACTTATTAATACTATATCACAAATATTGAACATATGTATTAAAATAACCTTACATACCTGTTACTTTATGCTAAACTATATTTTAGAGGTAAAGTATCTTTAACAGTCTAATAAAAATCTAACTGAAAATCAATGAACATTTATATCTAAATATGTTCCATACTTTTACGTAAATACAAAAATTCGAACCGTTTAAAGTCCGAATCTTATTAAATCTTAATTATTTATTTTTCCGTAAGCTCTTTCATTATATCTTCCACATGCTCCAGCGCTGTAGCTCTGTAAGCATTTGAACCGCAAAAAAGCAATGCATGACTTTCATCCGAGTTTGCAGCACAACACAGTGCATCGGTTATACAATACGGTATAGTCTTTCTGTCACATACCGACAATGACAGACAGTTGTGACAATGTCTTATCGGTATAGGACCTTCTTTCAGTCTATCCATAAAGTCATTTCTTATAGCTCTTCCCGGCATACCTACAGGCGATTTTGTGATAACTATATCTTCTTCTTTTGCATCAATATAGGTCTGCTTGTAATCATCCGGTGCATCACATTCATATGTGGTAACAAATCTTGTACCCATCTGTACTCCGTCCGCACCCAGACTTATGGCATGATCCATATCTTCTTTGGTATATATGCCGCCTGCTACGAATACCGGAATCTTTTTGCCGAATTTTTCTTCATAGATTTTTACTTCTTCTATTATATCCTTTATTTCGACATCATACTTTTCTCTTTTATAATTTTTACTTGCCATGGTATCGGCACCAAGCTCATGAAGCTCATCATAGGAAAATCCAAGATGTCCACCTGCAAGCGGTCCTTCTATTACTACAGCATCCGCTGTAGTGTTATATTTTCTGTCCCACATCTTTAAAATGACTTTTGCACTTTTTCTGCTTGATACTATCGGTGCAATACAGGTCTTTTTTGCGTTTTCGCTTAAGGCCTGTCCTTTTGCTACAAGCTCCGGCAATTCTATAGGCAGTCCGGCTCCGGATATTATAATATCCGCACCGGCTTTTACAGCTTCTATTACATAGTCCGCATATTTATTTGTTGCTACCATTATATTAAAACCTATAAAAGGATTATAATTTTTTAATTTTTCCAAGAATTTAGAAGCCTGTTTTGAAACCTTAAATCTGTTTTCAAATACTTCCGCCGCTATATCTCTGGCTTTTTGAAGTTCGGTCTTTACGGCACGAAGATTTGCTTCTATAGGATTTTTATAAAAATCATCCTCTCTGAATCCGATCTGTGCCGTTGATATAATTCCCATTCCTCCATTGCCAGCCACATGTGCCGCAAGGGATGAAAGGCTTATTCCTACACCCATACCTCCTTGGATAATGGGGTAGAGCAAACTTTTATCACCTATTTTTAAGAATTCCATATTTCCCTTTCAGCTATTTAAAACTTCCTGAATCTGTTATATCTGTCCTCTGCAATTTCTTCCTTGGATTTTGAAGAATTCTTCTCAAAGAAATCGTCCATATTTGAAACCATTTCTTCTATTACAGTATCCATTGTATCTACAGTCAAAGGTAATTCTTCCTTTATAACTCTGTCTATTACTCCTAAGCCTAAAAGTTCTTTTGAGGTAATCTTCATAACCTCTGCAGCCTCTTTGTTCTTTTTTGCATCTTTATAAAGTATTGAAGCAAAACCTTCAGGTGAAAGTATTGAATATATGGAATGTTCAAGCATCCAAACTTCATTGGCTACGGCAAGTGCAAGTGCACCTCCGGATCCTCCTTCACCTATTACAACAGAAAGTATAGGTACTGTCATATCGCTCATTTCAAAGAGTGCTCTTGCTATTGCCTCGGCCTGTCCCTTCTCCTCGGCTTCTATTCCGCAAAATGCTCCCGGAGTATCCACTATGCATATGATTGGCATATTAAACTTCTGCGCATGCTTAATAAGTCTTAGCGCCTTACGATATCCGCTCGGATTGGGCATACCGAAGTTTCTGATTTTATTTTCCTTTATGCTCTTACCTTTTTGCTCTGCCACAACCATTACAGGTTTTCCATAGTAGTTTGCTATACCGCCGATAATTGCACCGTCATCTCCCGAGAGTCTGTCTCCATGTAGTTCCAAAAAGAAACTGAACAGTCTGTCGATATAATCCTTTGCGGTAGGTCTGTCAGGTCTTCTTGATAAGAGTACACTGTCCCATGCAGTCTTCGGTGCCTTTACCTTCGTGCGTTTCTCTGTGACCTTTTCGGTATTTTCATCCTGACTTTCCTTACGTGCAACTTTCTTAAATCCTGAGGTATGAGCTCTTAGTATCTTCTTTAAGACACTTCTTTGCTCCGATCTTTCTACTATAGCATCTATAAATCCGTGCTCAAGTAAAAACTCTGCACTCTGGAAACCTTCCGGCAGCTTTGTACCTATAGTCTGTGCAATTACTCTCGGACCTGCAAACCCTATAAGAGCCTTAGGCTCTGCCAGTATGATATCACCAAGCATTGCAAATGAAGCACTTACTCCTCCCATAGTAGGATCTGTAAGGACGCTTATAAAAAGCTGCCCTGCCTCATGGTGTCTTTTTAATGCTGCTGAGGTCTTTGCCATCTGCATAAGTGAAATCATACCCTCCTGCATTCTGGCACCGCCTGAACAGGAGTAAATAATAATCGGCATTTTCTCTTCTGTAGCCTTTTCCACTGCTGCCGTTATCTTTTCTCCAACCACTCTTCCCATGGAAGACATCATAAATCTTGCATCACATACGGCTATAGCTGTTCTTACATTACCTATAGTAGCCTCTCCTGTAACTACAGCTTCATTGAGCTTGCTCTTTTGTCTTTCCTCTTCAAGCTTAGTCTCATAATCCGGGAAATCCAAAGGATTTGATATAGGCATTGTCTTATTCCACTCGATGAAACTTCCGTCATCCACAAGCATTTCTATTCTTCTGTATGCATGAACTCTGAAATATCCGCCGCATTTCGGACATGTGTAAAAATTTGACTTTACATCTTCAGCAAAAATCGGCTCTTTACAGATTCTGCACTTTTTCCAAAGTCCCTCCGGGATATCTATCTTTTCACTTTCCGGTTCTATCTTTGCATATGTCTTTTTAAACATATTTCTAAACATGACAACACCTCAAAACTTTCATTGCTACATTTTAAACTGTTTTTCTATAAATGAAGTATCTATATCAGCATCTATAAAGTACGGATTATTAATAATCTCATAGTTAAAGTCTATATTTGTATCCACACCCTCTATTACTATCTCACCAAGAGCGGATCTCATCTTTGCAATAGCTTCCTGCCTGTTCTTTCCATGAACTATCAATTTTAAAAGCATGGAATCATAAAAAGGTGATACTGTGTAATCTTCATAAATATGTGTATCTATTCTTACACCGTTACCGCCCGGCAAATGCATACTCTCAATTCTTCCCGGAGAAGGTGCAAAATTCTTATCCGGGTTTTCGGCATTTATTCTGCACTCTATGGAATGTCCTTCAAT
This sequence comes from Lachnoanaerobaculum gingivalis, assembly GCF_003862475.1. GTDB lineage: Bacteria > Bacillota > Clostridia > Lachnospirales > Lachnospiraceae > Lachnoanaerobaculum > Lachnoanaerobaculum gingivalis. The sequence continues at coordinate 820,087 of NZ_RRCO01000001.1, forward strand.
CTTCACATCCTTTTGAGTAACGGAAAGCTTCTCTCCCGCAGCTACTCTGATCTGCTCCTTTATCAGATCCATACCGGTAATCATCTCTGTTACGGGATGTTCTACCTGTATTCTTGTATTCATTTCCATAAAGTAGAAGTTCTTATTCTTATCTACCAAAAACTCAATGGTTCCGGCGTTCTCATATCCTGCAGCCTTTGCCGCACTTACGGCAGCCTTTCCCATCTTTTCTCTGAGCTTACTGTCAAGAAATACTGACGGCGCCTCCTCCAACACCTTTTGATGTCTTCTTTGTATGGAACAATCTCTTTCACCGAGATGTATTACATTTCCATAGCTGTCGGCCAAAATCTGGAACTCTATATGTCTCGGTCTTTCTATATATTTTTCAATATACATGGAGTCGTCGGAAAAGCCCTTAAGCGCCTCCGCTTTTGCAGTCATAAAATTCTCGGCAAAATCGTCTTCGCTTCTTGATATTCTCATGCCCTTTCCGCCTCCGCCAAGAGCCGCCTTGATCATTACAGGGAAACCTACTTTTTTGGCAAGCTTTAATGCCTCATTCACATCCTTGACACTTCCGTCAGTTCCCGGTATTACAGGAATATGTGCCTTCTGCATTGTTGCTCTGGCTACAGCTTTATCGCCAAGCTTAGCAATTGTTTCAGATTTAGGTCCGATAAACTTTATTCCTACTTCAGTGCAAAGTCTTGCAAACTTTTCATTTTCCGATAAAAATCCGAATCCCGGATGAATGGCCTCGGCACCTGTTGTAACGGCCGCACTGAGTATCCTCTCCATATCAAGATAGCTCTTCATCGCAGGTGCAGGTCCTATACAAATAGCCTCATCTGCAAGCATCGTATGTAAGCTGTCTCTATCCGCCTCAGAATATACGGCAACACTTATAATACCCATTTCTCTAAGCGCTCTGATTATTCTGACTGCAATCTCTCCTCTGTTTGCTATCAATACTTTTCTAAACATTTATTCTCCAATGATAAAGGTAAGTTCGGCATCAACCGCTATCTCACCGTCCACACTTGCTATAGCTTTACCTATTCCAATTCTTCCTTTTGATCTGATTATCTCACAAGATAATTTAAGCTTATCTCCCGGAACAACTTTTCTTTTGAATTTAGCAGAATTTATAGCTCCGAAATATGCTGTCTTTCCCTTATTTTCAGGTACTGAGAGAATAGCAACCGCTCCTGTTTGTGCAAGCGCCTCTATCATAAGTACGCCCGGCATTACAGGCTCCTCGGGAAAATGTCCCAAAAACTGAGACTCATTATATGTTATACATTTGTATCCGACGCTTTTTTTGCCCGGCTCCAGCTCCTCAATACAGTCAATAAGTAAAAATGGATGTCTGTGAGGTATTATCTCTTGAATTTCCTTGATTCCCAACATAATCTTTACTCCAAAATAAACAGTGGCTGTCCGAACTCTACCACATCCTCATCCTTAACAAGGATCTCTTTTACAACACCGTCAAAGTCACTCTCAAGCTCATTCATCAGTTTCATTGCCTCAATGACACCTATTACCTGACCTTTCTTTACTCTGTCACCTACATTTACAAAGCTTGGTGAATCAGGTGAAGGTGCACTGTAGAAAGTTCCTACAAGCGGTGATGTTACGGTATGACCTGCAACCTTTGTGTTCTCTACCGTGTTTGCAGCTTCAAAACTTACGCTCTGTGCCACCGGTACGGCCTGAACCTCTCCTGCTACAAGCTTTGTTTTATTTTTCTTTATAACAATTTTTTCGGAATCTGTAGCATAGTTTAATGTATCAACATCATTCTTACTTACTGTCTCTATAAGTTTTATAATCTCATCTATCTTCATAGGTTTACTCCACGAATTTTTTTATAACTATACTTGCATTGTGACCGCCAAAGCCAAGGGAATTGCTTATTGTTCCGTTAACTTCCACCTCTTTTGACTCTGTCAAAAAGTCCAGATCGCACTCCGGATCTTTATTTATAAGTCCCACATTCTTGTGCATAAATCCGTCTTCTATAGACTTTACACATACAATTGCCTCAACACCTCCGGCTGCACCGAGAAGATGTCCTACCATTGACTTTGTAGAGCTTATTCCCACTTTATTTGCATGCTCACCAAGGGCGGTCTTTATTGCCTTGGTCTCAAATAAATCATTGTGGTGAGTTCCTGTACCATGTGCATTTACATAGTCAATATCCTCAGGCTTCATACCTGCATCCTTTATTGCAAGCTCCATAGCCTTTGCAGCGCCCGAGCCGTCTTCTGCAGGTGAAGTAATATGGAATGCATCACAGGTTGCACCGTATCCTGCCATCTCGGCATATATATGTGCACCTCTTTTTTTAGCATGCTCAAGTTCTTCTAAAACCAAAACGCCTGCTCCCTCTCCCATGATAAATCCGTTTCTGTCCTTATCAAAAGGTATTGATGCTCTGTCCGGATCATCTACCGTATTAAGTGCTGTGAGTGAAGTAAATCCCGCCACACCGATAGGAGTGATGGAGCTTTCCGTACCTCCTGCAAGCATTACATCAGCCTCTCCGTAAACGATGGATCTGAATGCCTCACCTATACAGTTTGTTCCTGTGGCACAAGCCGTTACTACATTTATATTCTTTCCTTTACATCCATAGGCAATCGCTACATTACCTGCCGCCATATTTGAAATCATCATAGGTACCAAAAGAGGTGCCACTCTGCTTGGTCCTTTTTCCAAAAGCTTTCCGTATTCCTTTTCCATAGCCTGCAGCGATCCGATTCCCGATCCTACCGCAACTCCTACCATATAAGGATCTTCCTTTGACATATCAAGCTTTGCATCTTCAATAGCCTCTTTTGTTGCCGCTACTGCAAACTGTGAAAACTGCTCCATTCTTCTGGCAGATTTTGGATCCATATAGTTCTTGGCATCAAAGTCCTTTACTTCAGCTGCAAGCTTTGCCTTATAGTCGGTTGTATCAAAGTATGTTATAGGTCCTATACCGTGTACACCCGCTTTTATATTTTTCCAAAAATCATTGACATTAAGACCTATCGGTGTGATAGCTCCCAATCCTGTAATAACAACTCTTCTTCTCATAGTCACCTCTTTTTTGGTTGTTCTTTCAATCCTTATTAATTACATACTCATTCCGCCATCTATTTTGATGACCTGACCTGTAATATATCTGCCCTCTTCACCGGCAAGGTATGCCACCATATTTGCAATATCCTCTACCTCACCCTGATATCCCAACGGAATAAATGAATTGATTTTTGCCTTGGCATCATCTGTCATGGCATCCGTCATATCTGTTCTTATATATCCCGGTGCTATGGCATTTACGGTAATATTTCTGCTTGCCATCTCTCTTGCTGCAGTCTTTGTCATTCCTATAACTCCTGCCTTTGATGCCGCATAGTTTATCTGTCCTGCATTGCCCATCACACCGCTAACGGAAGAAATATTTATTATTCTTCCGGCTCTTTTCTTAATCATGTATTTTGAAACCACCTGCATGGTATTAAAGCTTCCCTTTAAATTGGTTGCTATTACCGCATCAAACTCTTCAGGTTTCATTCTCATCATCAGATTATCTTTTGTAATACCGGCATTATTTACCAATATATCCACCGCACCGTCCTCTGAAATGATATTTTCAATCATCTGCTTGGTGCTCTCATAATCCGATATATCGCATTGGCAGATTTTTGCACTTCCGCCATTATCCTCTATCTCTTTTGCAACACTTTTTGCGGCCTCACTTGATGCCGCATAATTTATATATACCAGTGCTCCGTCAGCTGCCAGTTTCTTTGCTATAGCGGCTCCGATGCCTCTTCCTGCACCTGTTACCAGAGCTGTTTTGCCTTCTAATCTTTTCATTTTGCCTCCAAAATCTGACTACAAACACTTGCCACATCCGCATACTCTTCGATATTGAAGATTTTTACCTCCGGATCAATTTTCTTTACAAAACCTGCCATGGTCTTTCCCGGTCCGATTTCTACAAAGGTATCAACACCCCATTCAATCATTTTTCTTATGCTCTGTTCCAAATGTACACTTCCGGATACCTGATCTATCAAATTTTTCTTGATATCATTCTTATCTGTAACAATTTGCGCATTGATATTTGCCACATAAGGTATCTGAATATCTCTTATTTCAACACCATCCAGTACTTTTGAAAGTTTTTCTCCGGCTTCTTTCATAAGTCCTGAGTGAAAAGCACCGCTTACCTTTAAAGGCAGTACTCTTTTTGCTCCGGCTTCTTTTAATTTTTCGCCTGCAAGGGCAACCGCTTCTTCGGTTCCTGATATTACAGTCTGTCCCGGGCAGTTATAATTTGCCACCCAACATCCGTCTATCTCATCAACTACAGACTTGATGGTCTCGCTATCAAGTGAAAGTACAGCACTCATTGCACCACCCTTTATTTCCGACATGTACTGACCTCTTTTGTCCACTACCGAAATGGCATCCTCAGCACTTATAGCACCGCTTAAATACAGTGCTTCATATTCTCCAAGGCTTAAACCTGCACATATATCAGCCTTAAGTCCCGCTTTTTCTACAGCCTTTAACATGGCAATACCTGTTGCCACCATGGCTATCTGTGTATATCTTGTATTGTTTAATTCATCATTTTCTTTGAAAATCAGATCACATGCATCTATCCCCGTGACTGTTTTTACACTGTCAAAAACCGCCCTTGAATCCGCATCATTTTCATAAAAACTCTTGCCCATATTTTGTTTTTGAGCTCCCTGTCCCGGGAATAAAAATGCTATCTTCATAATTTATACTAAGCTCCCTGCATTCTTTAAAAGATTAGTTGCCTCACTCATTATCTCGTCAATGATTTCTTTTGCACTTTGCTTTTTGTTTATAAGTCCTGCTATCTGACCTGCCATAACTGTTCCGTTTACAATATCACCCTCCATAACAGCTTTTCTGAGTGTACCGAGAGTCAAGTACTCAAGTTCCTCAAAACTCTTTCCTTCAGCTTCAAGCTTAGTGTATTCTCTGGTCATAGCATTTCTTAAACTTCTTACCGGATGTCCGTGACTTCTGCCTGTTACGGCCGAATCGATATCCTTTGCGGCAATTACCCTGTCTTTGTAGTTTTCATGTACAATAGACTCATTTGCAACCACAAATCTTGTTCCTATCTGTACAGCCTTTGCTCCAAGCATAAGTGCCGCAGCCAAACCTCTTCCGTCTGCAATACCTCCTGCCGCAATAACAGGAATATTTACCGCATTTACAACCTGTGGAACCAAAGTCATTGTAGTAGCTTCACCTATATGGCCTCCACTTTCGGTACCCTCGGCTACAACGGCGTCAGCTCCGCATCTTTCCATTCTTCTTGCAAGTGCAACACTTGCAACTACGGGAATTACCACTATTCCGGCTTCCTTCCACATCTGCATATACTTCTCAGGTGAGCCTGCGCCTGTAGTAACTACCTTTATACCTTCTTCCACAACTACCTTGGCAATTTCTTCCGCATGAGGTGACATAAGCATTACATTTACTCCAAAAGGCTTATCTGTAAGCTTTCTTGCCTCTCTTATTTCATTTCTTACAACCTCTGCCGGTGCATTTGCCCCGCCAATAAGTCCAAGTCCGCCTGCAGCACTTACCGCTGCAGCCAAATGATGCTCGGCAACCCATGCCATACCGCCTTGAATTATCGGATATTCTATACCTAATAGTTTTGTTATTTCTGTTTGCATTAATTTCCTCTGCCTTTTTAAGAAAACGCCCGTAGGCGTTTTTTATTTTTTATAAATTATCTACGCCCTTGTCCTTAAGGTAATTTACCACATCACCTACAGTTAAAAGCTTCTCTAAATCCTCAGAAGGTATCTCAACACCATAGTTATCCTCAAGTGCCATTACCATCTCAAAAAGGTCAAGTGAGTCTGCATTTAAATCATCCTTGAAGCTTGACTCCAATGTGATTTCTGATGCATCGATATTTAACTGCTCTGCAATAATTGATTTCATTTTCTCTGACATAATTTTCTCCATCCTTTTAAATGTTTATTTTATATTTAAGTTGTAAAATAATTACAATCTTAATACACAAGTTCCCCAGGTTAATCCTGCTCCGAATCCACAAAGCAAAATCAAATCACCTTTTTTTGCAATGCCTTTTTTTATTACCTCATCAAGCAATAAAGGGATACTTCCTGCTGAAGTATTTCCGGTATTTTCCAGATTGTGAGGTAACTTTTCAAGAGGTATATCCAGCTTTTTGGATACGGCCTCAAGTATTCTCAAATTTGCCTGATGTAAAAGATATAAATCTATATCATCCTTATGTACCCCTGCCTTTTGTATAGCCTGTTCAATGCTGTGAGGTACCGTCCTGACAGTGAATTTAAAGACTTCTTGTCCGTCCATTCTTATATATCTGTCATCACCGTAAGAATTATCATACAGTGCAAATCCCTTACTTCCGTCAGCTCCGATATCAAAGCTTAAAAATCCCTCTTCTATATCCGCCTTCTTGAGTACCGCGGCTCCCACACCGTCACCGAAAAGTACACAGGTGGTTCTGTCAGTCCAATCCATCTCTCTTGAAAGTACATCACCGCCTACTACAAGAGCATACTCAATATCCAGAGTATTCATCATTGAATATGCAATACTCAGCGCATATATAAATCCGGAACATGCGGAGCTTACATCCATACATGCACAGTCCTTTGCACCAAGTAGAGGCTGTAACTCACATGCGGTATTGGGGAGTCTCTTATCCTGAGTTGATGTACCCACTATAATAAGTCCCAAATCCTTGCCGTCAATATTTGCAGATTCTAATGCTTCTTTTCCGGCTGCAAATGCCAGACTTACCAGATTTTCATTTTCACCTATGATATGTCTTTTTTTGATTCCGGTTCTTTGGCTGATCCACTCATCACTTGTATCTACGATTTTACTCAAATCATCATTTGTCAAAACCTTAGAAGGCAGCTTTGAGCCTGTTCCTGCAAGTGCTATCTTCATCCTTCATAAGTCCTTTCATAAGACTTTCATCAAAATAAAAAATACTTTGAATACCAAAGCAAATAGTTTGATACTCAAAGTATTTTAATTTTACTACATAAATTTGTCAAGTGATTTGTTCATTCAGTTCCGTATGCTATTAATGCATCTTTCTTTCTGACCCCCAAGGATAATGTATAGTATAAAATATCCGCATCAAATTTTGCCACAACTACCTGAAGCTTTTCTCCTTCAATATTTTTTAATACTCCAAGCAGTTCTCCCTTTTTTACTCTCTGTCCCTGTTTAATATAAGGATACCAAAGCCCGTCACACTCCGCCTCTACATACTCTACACTCACTATCTCTTTTTGTTTTTTATTTACACTTATATCATGCCCATCTTTTATTATCCCAAGCATCTCCATAAGCTTATATATATCTTCTTTTTCGGCAAGCACATCATCTTCACTCCATATACCATGTTCCCCCCTTTCATAGAGCATTGCGGGAATGTTTTTCTTTGTGGCATAGCTGTAGAGTCCGTTGGATGCGTAGGAGCCGACTCTAAAATTCACGCTCATTCTCGAAGCTATATCTCTCACATAGTTTTTCATATCTTCACCGGAACCGTAAGGAAAGAAGATAAGAGGAATGAGATTCTCATTAATATCTCCCCCATGCAAATCCACTATAAAATCAGCTGTCGGGTAGAGATATTTTTCTATGTCAAAAGCAATCCTTTGTGTACTTGTACCTTTTTCATCACCCGGAAATTCCCTGTTTAAATTTTTATAATCTGATGTGGATATCTGTTTTACTCCGTCATAAAATCCGTCGGTATTTAAAACAGGGCAGATAATAATATTTCCGGATAATTTTTCAGCTTCAAGTTCTTTTATAAGTCTTAGAGCTGTTTCTATTCCCACATATTCTCCGCCATGTACTCCTGCGGTTATAACTAAAGTTTTTCCTGTATTTCTCCCACAAAAAGCTGTTCCGCTTATATTCCCAAGTGTGAATTTTTTCTTTTCCCCTTTATTTATCAGAATATCTCCTATTTTCACAGATTCCTCATTTCCGAACACACTAAGTTTTTATGTTATATTAGCATAGTTAGTCGCATCTAACCATATATTTTTTCATTTATTATTATTTGTTCAAATAAAAGACAGCTGTCTGTTTTTCTATAATTTTTATTTTTTTATGAAAGATATTTCCATATTTTATTAAAAAAACTTGAAAAACTTATTTTCAAGTAGTATGTTTATTATGTATTAATTAAACATAGATAGAAAGAGAGGAATTTTCTATGGCAACATTTATGATCGGCCTTGTGATTCTAATCGTAGGCGGGCTTATCATGGGCAAGTTATGTGACCATGTTTTTCAGCCTGACGACAGAGAAACACCGGCCTATTCTAAGCAGGACGGTGTAGACTATGTTCCTATGCCTACATGGAAAAATGCACTTATCAACCTACTTAATATCGCAGGAACAGGACCTATTCTCGGACCTATCCAGGGTATTCTTTTCGGACCTATAGCACTTCTTACAATACCGATAGGTAATGTAATCGGCGGTGCGGTTCACGACTATTTTGCAGGTATGATTTGTACAAGAGACGGCGGCGCTCAGATGCCTGAGATGGTTCGCAAATATACAAGTAAAACCGTATTCTGGATTTATGACGTGTTTGTATGTCTCTTGCTTTTACTTGTAGGTACAGTATTTATTTATACACCGGGTGATATAGCCGCAACTCAGGTATTCGGTTTCAGCGGTGCTCCTACAGAAGTTTCAACATGGGTCATCTACGCTGCGATTTTTGTTTATTACCTTATTGCAACAGTTTTCCCGATTGATAAGATTATAGGACGTGTATACCCTATCTTCGGTGCGATTTTGGTATTCTCCGCACTTGGTGTATTCGGTGCAATGGTTATCTTCCATTATCCGCTTGTAGATGTTTGGGGAAGCTGGGCAACACAGTCATTTGACTATGCAGCATATTTTAAAGCGGGACATTTTATTCCGATTTTCTTCGTTACTGTAGCCTGCGGTATCCTTTCAGGATTCCATTCATCACAGACAGCTCTTGTAGCTCGTACAATTAAGAGCGAAAAAGAAGGTCGTATGACTTTCTACAATATGATGGTTGTTGAAGGATTTATAGCTATGGTATGGGCTGCCGGTACAATGGCACTTATCCAGTTTACAGCTGAGCACGGCGGTATCACAATGCAGCTTAGTGACAAGGGTGTATGGCAGTATATGATCCAAAAAGGAGGCGAGCTTGTCGCTATTTCTCCTACCAGTGTTGTAGGTGTAGTATGTAGATATGCACTTGGACCTATCGGAGGTGCCGTAGCCCTTATCGGTATTATTATACTTCCTATAACATCAGGAGATACAGCACTTCGTGCACTTAGACTTACTATTGCAGATACTTTCCACATCAAGCAGGATAACAATGCAAGAAGACTCAGTCTTGCCGTTCCTATTTTCGTTATAGTAGGTGCAATCCTTGTTTGGGCAAAGATTGATCCTAAGGGATTCAATATTCTTTGGAGATATTTCGCATGGTCTAACCAGACAATGGCACTCTTCCCACTTGCTGCCGCTACTATTTATTTAATAATAAATAAGAGAGGACAGTGGGCATGGATGACCCTTATACCGGGTGTCTTCTACACATTTATTTGTGCATGCTATATCTTGAATGCAAAGCTTGGCTTCGGTTTAAGCTGGAATGTTGCTTATATCGTCGGTGCTGTAATTGCCGCTTTATATGCAGTTCTTACTATCTGGAGAGGTAAAAAGGGTGGTTTCACTCCTGCCGATCCTGTAAAGTAAATAAAATTATTGCTCCTCCCAAGACAGTTGTAATATAATACTGTCTTGGGAGTTTTTTATTATTTTTTATTAGACAGAGGAAATATGGAAATTTTAGAATTTTTAAAACAGGAAAATATATCGGATAAAATTATTTCAGAAATAAAGTCATTTAGAAGCTTCTATAAGCTTGAAACCGAGGATGAAAGAAGAATCCCGAAAGATTCATATCTTTACTACGGAAAAGAGATTTGGGAAGAGGCGGCTACAGCTATAATAGCAGGTGAAAATATCTTGCTTGACGGTCCTAAAGCTACAGGAAAGAATGTATTGGCACAAAACCTTGCAATGGCATTTGCAAGACCCGAGTGGGATATATCACTTTATATAAATACCGATGCTTCATCTCTTATAGGCTCGGATACCTTTGAAAACGGCGAAGTCAAGCTTAGAAAAGGACCTATACTTAACTGTGCTCTAAAAGGAGGTTTCGGCGTGCTTGATGAAATAAATATGGCAAAGAATGAATCTCTTGCCGTACTTCATGCGGTACTTGACTTCAGAAGAACCATTGATTTGCCGGGATATGACAGAATAAATCTTCATGAAGCCACAAGATTTATAGGTACAATGAACTACGGCTATGCCGGCACCAGAGAGATGAACGAAGCTCTTGCTTCAAGATTTATGGTACTTCATATGCCTGTTATATCGGCAGAAAACTTACAAAAGCTTATAAAGGATAAATATCCTACTCTAAAACCTGAGTACATATCACAATTTGCCACTCTTTTTGATGAAATAAGAAAAAAATGTGAGGGCGGTGAAATCTCTACAAGAAGTCTTGATCTTAGAGGTCTTATCTCCTGTATAGGAATGATGAAAAAGGGACTTGGAGTTACAAAGGCTCTAGAAATGGGACTTATCAATAAATGCTTTGATGAGTATGAAAGACAGCTTGTACTTGATATTGTAAGTGCCAGATTACCTGAAAGTCTTTTGGGGGAGAGTATCTTTTCATGATCTTGACGGAGTTTGAAAAAAAGAGAGCCGCAAACATGATTTGGAATGCTGCAGGAAATTATGATGTTTCCGTCGGATTTCGTATGTATGACAATGATGCAAAGGCGGATCTTTACTGGAATACTATACTTGGCAGCAGCTATGCACATTTTGACTGGAAAAGGTTAAAAGAGTTTTACAATACCTTCCATGAAACAATAGGGCAGGGAACCTATGAAGCATTGTTTTGGATTGCACTTGAAAATTCCACCTTTGAAAAGGAAAAGGATTCAAGACCGAGTCTTCCACTACTTAGAAAAGAGTACTGCAAACAAAAGCTCATAGAATTTATGCCGAGTATTGCCGAAAGCAGAGAGGGATGGATACTTGAAGGACATTACAGGACTTCTATTGGTGAGGACAGCGGACTGCCCGATTTGGTGGACAGGAAACTCTTAAGTGAGGTTGAAATAGGTGCTGATGTGGATACAGAAGGCTTTATCAGGAGTCTGTCAAATACTCTTGCAAAGTATTTTACATATCTTCCAGGTGTCAGTGCAAAGGGACAAAAGCGCAGATTCAAAATCCCTGTTCCAAGACTCTTCTTCGGCAAAAAGGCCGGGGTATCAAATGAAATTGAAGGCGCCACCAAGCTTGTACTTGGCTATGTTGAAAATCAGGGAGGTGCCGACGCCTCAGCATTTGAAACAGACTCTGAAAAATTTAACAGAATCACGGAAGAGGGGCTTAGAAAATATATCAGCAGCTATTTCGGAAAGTCCATTTATGATGATAAGACTTCGGAGAAAATACAAAGAGAGTGCTGTACCGGTAATCACGAAGGTACCAGAATATTTTTTACAAGAGGTGAAAGTGAAGATAAGGTAAGCGGATTTGCCGCAAAGATGCGAAAAGAAATGCAAAAGCAGTATACTAAAAACAAAGCATTTTTCTTTGACAATATCGGAAGTAATAATGCGGCCGTCTTGGAACTTACAAATCGTATAAAAAATGCTCTGCTGACTCAGCTTGAGCCTACTACGGTTTATTCAAAAACAGGTAAATTAAACCCCGCTCTTGTCTGGAAGGCTCTGTATCTTAACAATAATAAGATTTTTGAAAAACAGGTGGCGGAAGGTAGCGGCAATATAAGTGTCGATATTTTACTGGATGCCTCAGCTTCACAGATTCATCGTATGGACACAGTATCCACACAGGGCTATATTATTTCAAAAGCACTTGACAACTGCCATGTTCCTGTAAGAGTATGGGGATATTCATCTATGAACGGCTACACTGTAATGAATCTTTACAGAGATTACAATGAGACCTCAAAGAACAATGAGATATTCAGATTCTTTACCACAGGTGCCAACAGAGACGGTCTTGCACTTAACGCTTTAATGGAACAGATGAAGAAAAACAATGCTTCTCACAGAGTTGTGATATGGCTTACAGATATAAAGCCGAATGATATGCTTGAGGTCAAGGGTAAATCAAGAAATTACAGCGGTGATATCGCTATAGAGGATATGACCGAGCTTGTACATAAGGCAAAGCTTGAGAACATATATGTCCTCTGCGCATTTACAGGCGATGACGCCGACCTGCCGAATGTTCAGAAAATCTTCGGCCGAAGTTTTGTAAAAGTAAAATCGCTTGATAATTTTGCCTCATTGGTAGGAAATATGTTACAGGCGGAAATTAGGAGAATGTAAAAGCGGGGCTGTCGGGAAATGGCAGTCATAAAATAGGGAGGAGTAACTCATGATGAGTCACTCCTCCCTAAATTTTTACATAAAAAAAGATGGCTAACGACAACCATCTTTCTCCGTTACATGTTATAATGTAACTATGCTCACAGTTAATTATTATAACGACTTTTTTGAAATAGGTCAACAGAAAATCAACTTTAGCTTATATGAATTGAGTTTACCCAATGACGATCCAGTCTATACCCTAAAAAAAGTTATGGAGGATTTAGATTTTTCCGGACTGTTAGCCAATTGTTCGGACAAGGGAAGAACAGGGTACAATCCAATTATGATGTATGCAGTTATTACTTATGCAAATATGCGAGGAATACGCTCTATTGATCGTATTGTGGATTTATGTGAAAGAGATATTGCTTTTATCTGGCTTACTCAAGGGAGGAAGCCTAAAAGAGATGCTTTTTATGATTTTAAAAGTAAGAAACTTACTTCAGATATCCTGGATGACTTAAACTATCAGTTTATGAGACGATTACAAAAAGAAGGATTTGTAACATTAAAAGAGTTGTTTATTGATGGAACGAAAATAGAAGCTAATGCTAATCGTTATACTTTTGTATGGCGTGGAAGCATTAATTATCATCTTGCAGGTCTGCTTGATTCTATAGACAAGCTTTATTCAGACTATAATTCTTTTTTACAAGATAATGGATTTGGTGAAAAGTACGAGTTTGGAAATGCACAAATGTTTGTGATTGACGGGATTGATAGAGTTAGAGATATTATTGAAAAGAACAGAAAAAGAAAGATTACAAAACATAAAAAGCTATCTAATAACCGTATTATAGAGATTGATAACTGCTCTCCTCTTGAAATACTTAAGCTCCAGAAAAATCTTATGACAATTGCTGACGGAGAAGGCATTGTATTTGTTAACGGAAAGGGTAAGAGAAAGCCAAAACTTCAACAACTTTATGAAGAACTTGAACATTGTGGACAGCGATTAATGCACTATAAAGAATGCTTTGAAATTATGGGGAAAGATAGAAACAGCTATTCCAAAACCGATTTGGAAGCAACCTTTATGCGAATGAAGGAAGATCATATGTTGAACGGGCAGCTAAAGCCGGCATACAATGTACAGATAGCAGTAGAGAATTATTTTATTGTACATAGTTATGTAAGTAATGATCGTACAGATTATAATACATTAATTCCGGTCCTTGAAAAGCATAAGGAAGCATTTGGAGAAGTACTTGAAGAAGTGACAGCAGACAGCGGTTATTGTAGTGAGAAAAATCTCTTATATCTAAAAGAAAATAAGATAGACAGTTATATAAAACTGCAGGATCATGAGAAAAGAAAAACGAGAGCATACAGTAAAGATATAGGTAAATACTACAACATGAAGACAATGGTATTTGAGGATGAACAAGTCTATATCTGCCATGACGGTCGTGAACTGAGACATATCAACACTGAAAAGAAAAGACAGAATGGTTATACACAAACATATGAAGTATATGGATGTTCAGACTGTAGTGGATGTGAACATAAGTCTAAATGCTTATACAAATATAATCCTGATAAAGATATTGATAAGAACAAAGTGATGAAGATCAATGAAGTATGGGAAGAGCTTCGAGAGAAGTCACATGCTAACATACAGAGTGAAAAAGGTATTCTGAAACGACAGACACGCTCTATTCAAACGGAAGGTCATTTTGGAGATATTAAAGAAAATGAAGATTTCCGACGCTTTAACTATCGTTCTTCAGATAAGGTATATAAAGAATTTATGCTTTTTGCAATAGGAAGAAATATAAATAAATATCATCGTTTTCTCTACGCAAAACTAAAGAAATTTGAAGGAAAAATACAGGAGAAAACCGCATAGTAAAAAATGCAAAAGCAAAATTTCTGCTAAGGGGGTTTTGTGCCCAAAAATAGAAAGTATAATAGAAAAACAAAATATCCTGACAAAGTCACAAAGCCAAAATGCCTTGTATTTGTCAGGATATTTCTATTTAGTTCTGTAGGGATTAAAATTCAGTATTTCCCGACAGCCCCCTTTTTATAAATACTATACTTTTAACTTCTTTATTACCTCTTTGACTTTACTATAAACCACCTTATAAGAAGTCCAAGGGCAACCCAATATCCTATATATCCGACTACACTGACAACTGTTATTACAGAGTCCCAAAACAACTGCATATCCATAAGATTCCTCCTCGTTCCCCATACAAAACTTTCACGAAGCTTTTATTTAATTTCATTGTACATCGTATAAATCAGTTGTCAATAGCTGTGTAGCGCCCTCCTATACATTATCCAAAAACTCCATAAATGTAGGCAAATTGTCCCATTCATGTCTTTCTATTTTTTTCTTTATAGTATGCTCTTCACCGAAAAGATATAGGCTGTCCACCAAATCGCTCACCTGATTGAAGTGGTGGCTTGTTATTATAATTGTCTTTCCGGCCTTTTTCAAAGAGTATAAAACATCCTTTATAAGCTCCACATATCTTGGTGAAAGTCCGTTAAAAGGCTCGTCAAGTATTATCACCTCAGGATTCATGGTAAGTACCGAGCCTATAGCCACAAGCTTCTTTTCGCCACCTGATAATTGATAAGGTACCCTGTTTTTAAGATGTTCTATCTGTAAAAGTTTTAAGCAATCTTCCACTCTTCTTTCCACCAAATCCTCAGATAATCCAAGCTGCCTCACACCGAAGGCAAGTTCCTCATAGACTGAGAAATTGAAAAGCTGCACATCGCTGTTTTGAAATACAAATCCTATTTTTCTGTAGAGGTTTGATACTCTTTTTAAGTCCTTTATATATGCTTTATTTATCTCTTCACCGTCAAAAGTATATTTACCCTCACTCAAAGCAAAAAGCCCTACAATAATCTTAAGCAATGTGGATTTTCCGGCTCCGTTCGGACCCATTATAGATACACTCTCTCCCTTTTTTATATCAAGGTTTATATGGTCCATTCCTATTTGGTTTTCATAAATATATTTTCCGTTTTCAATATGAATCATATCTGCCCTTTCAATATAAAAAATAAAACTATAAACAATATACAAACAGCTATATGCAATATGTCGGATTTACTTAATTGCAATCTTCTCCTTACTTTGACCTTATTCCCGTATCCTCTAAGCAGCATAGCTTCATAAAGGATCTTCATATGTTCCTTACTTATAAGATATACCTGACCCAAGATTGCACCTGTAAGTTTTTTTGAAACTACACCTCCCACACTTCTTATTCTGACGGCATAAAGTATATTCATTATATGATTCCCGAGAATATAAAAATATTTGATTGAAATATCAAATATCATAACAATCTCATCCGGAAGATATAGTCCCCTAAGTCCTGCTATAAAATCACTCCATGAGGTCTTTGTCAAAAATACCGAGAGGTTTAAGAGCAAAAGTGCGGTTCTGATAAGGAAAAAAGCCGGATGAATACCGGGATGAAGCAAATAACTCGGCAATAAAATAACGGCGGTAAAGATAATAAGCCTAGTCAGCTTTTTTACAATAGCCCTTATCTCCCTACCGCTGAAAAAAACAATCTCCACCAAGAAAAAGATTCCGACTGTCCATAAAAACAATATGCTCTTACTGTTGTAAATAAGTATCAAAAGTATTATCAATTCGCAAATTCTTATAACCGGACTGTCGTCATATTTCTTTCTGTTTTCTATCTTTAAATAAGATAAAAGAGAAATAACAGTTGAAAGATTGCTTTGAAGAAAACTGTTTTTAACTTCATGCCTTTCCTCTGTTATTTCTTCTCTCATCATCCAATCAGGCAATGTCTGATTTGTCATACATACTTCCTATAATTTTTGAAATAATAAAAAATAAAAGTATCGCCGTTACCGCGCTGAGCACATATCCGACACCTACATTTATCCCCGGTATCTCATAGTCTGTAAATAATGAACTGAATGAGAATCCTGTTGCCATTCCTGTAGGTAATGTAGCCATAGTATTTGAAGATTGAAGCTTTTCAAGCAATTCTTCACCCGACCATTCTCCAAACGCCGTTCCGGAGGCTATAAGTCCTATAGGTGTTATAATTACCAGAAACAGTATCAGACCGTAAAGCTTTCCTATCAGACTCTTATCCACACTCTTTTCATTGTATATCGCATCCGTAGAGGCCATGTTTACAAAGCGATATATTACAACTGTAAAAAATACTTCCACCCAACCTGCTATCGCCATATGTGGAATCAGCATTGCAGGTATTGTCACCGAAAGCGGATACGGATTATAAAGCGGCAATCCGTTACTTGTTGCTATTATCGGCTGTATACCAAGTTCTATTGCGGTAAAGAATGCCGCTATATTGATGCCGATAAATGCACCTGCCCCCGCTCCGATATAGCTATGCCCTCTTTTTCTAAAAAAATCATAGATCGCGTATCCGCTAAAAGGCATAAGGATTGCCATATTGAAGATATTGGCGCCCAGCGAGAGTATTCCTCCGTCACCGAACAAAAAGGCTTGAAGTATAAGTGCCACACTTACACAAAGACTTGCGGCATAAGGTCCCATCAAAACGGCTAAAAGCACACCTCCGATAGCATGTGCCGTTGTACCTCCCGGTATAGGTACGTTAAACATCATCATAAGGAATGAAAGCGAAGCACCAACTCCAAGCATGGGTGCAAGCTCTCTCTTCTCTTTCAGTTCAAGTCTTACTTTAGACACGGACACAGCCAAAGGCGGCAATGATACTACACTTAAAGCCGCACAGGTAGCCGGTCCCAGATAATTGTCAGGTATATGCATATTTCTCCAATCTATCTTTGATTTTTTCTAAGTTCCAAATGTTTTAAACCCCTTATATCTTCACGATAAAAGTTTATAAAATCCCACATAATCCCCAGATTATTGTGGCTGCTCCTGCCCAAAATTCGAAGCACAAAACCATATTTTTCCAAGGCGGTAATACCGTAGATTCCTTCAAAATCTTTAGTATCAAGCGCCTCTTTACTTCTCTTTATCCAATCTGTACAAAAATTTTCGTCAATTATTACAACAGAATTAAAATTGGTGTAGCCCTCAAAAAGTCCAAGCTCGCTCATATCCTCTTGCCTCGGATCCACTATCAAATAGTCATTGAATACAAGCTCATCATCATATAAAATCTTTGTCTTTAAATCCACTTTATTGTACAAAAAAGGTGTGTCGCTTTTTGACCAACCGGCAGTCAACCCGTCAGTTAATATAAGGCTTCCTCCCTTTTTTATATCTGCAAATGTCTTTTGATAATATATGGCATCCTCATATGGAATAACCTCATCAATATAGTACTCAAGGAAGGCGTTTTCTTTTACCATAACCTCATTTAACTGTGACGTGGTTTTACCGTTTGGACATTTATATATATAATTCGGTGTCTGAGTGGTTAAAATCGCATGAGCATCTTTTTCCAGCGTCACTACATTGTAATACCTCTCACCCTCTATAAATCCTCCACCGGTAGCCACCAAAAAGTACAAAGGAGTATTATCTTTAGTTGGAATCTGTGCGGAAATCCTTGAGTTACCGCTTCTATAGCGATTGGTAAGAACCGTCCTGTCACCGCGCTTTTCAAAGGCGATATCACTTACTCCGTCATAGGATCTGTTCATTTATAACCCTTCCAGTAAAACATCTTTTTTTATCCAATCAATAACTCCTGACAAGCCTTCATCAGTTTTCAGATTTGTAAAAAGGAAAGTACCGCTCTCACGGAATTTTTCAGAGTCCGTCTTCATCCTGTTAAGATCGGCTCCTACATATGGCGCAAGGTCTATCTTGTTGATAATAAAAAGATCCGACTTTATCATTCCCTGTCCGGCTTTTCGGGGGATCTTTTCTCCCTCAGCCACATCTATAATATATATTGAAAAATCCACAAGTTCAGGGCTGAATGTAGCCGCCAAATTGTCACCACCGCTTTCCAAGAAAATAAGATCAAGCTGTTCGGGGAATCTCTCTTCAAGTTCATCAATAGCCGCCAGATTCATAGATGCGTCTTCTCTGATAGCCGTATGTGGGCAACCGCCTGTTTCCACACCTATTATTCTATCCTCAGGCAGTACGGAATTTGCCACCATAAACTGTGCATCTTCCTTTGTATAAATATCATTTGTAATTACAGCTATACTGTAATCATCCGCCATATGGCGAGTAAGTCTTTCTATCAAAAGTGTCTTTCCCGAACCTACCGGCCCTCCGACACCTATACGAATTGCTCTCTTCATAATCTACCTTTCTACTACGACATAAAAAGCCTTGACTCCTGGCTTTCATGTCTGATCTGCGCAAGCTCTATACCTATCATACTTGCGCCCAGATACTCCTCATCCAAATCTTTAATCTTCTCATAAACAGAAAAAAGCCTCTCACTGATATTATGTAAAATAATCTGCCCTTCCATCTGTCCCAGCGGAACGGCACGAACTGCATTTTGAACCATAGTGGATGCAATGCTGTAGCCGTAAAGAATAAAGGCATCTTCAACATCTATACCCTTTTCAAATGCAAAAACAGCAAATACAATTGCCGGACTGCCGAAACACTTTTTTTTCTTTATCTCTTCTTCATATCTGACTATTGTTTTTATATCACCGTACATTCCCTTAAGAAGCCTTATCATCTGCTTTGCAATAAGCTTTGTACCGTTTCTGGTTTCCGTTGCAAGTGTGGACATGGTGATAATCTTGTCGTACTCACAAATCTTTTCAAAATCATTATTTTTTAGTGCCTGCATACACAATAAAATAAGCAAACCTTCACTGTACTTAAACTGCTTTTCAAAATAGTTCTTAAACCAGATTTCAAACTCAGGTGCTTTCTTTATTCTTCTGTCACTAAGATAATTTTCCATTCCAAAAGAATGGTTGAAAGTACCGATAGGAAATGTGGAGTCACATACCTGAAACACTTCAAGAAGACTTAGTTTATCAATATTTAAACTGTTTTCGGTCATGATAAATCAACATATCGAAGAGATTCTTCAAGCTGAATTTCTTCCACCTTAAACTCTACATTAGACTTCTCAAGATTCTTTGCAACTACAGGGTCATAAAGCAAAGAAATCTTTCCGCCCTTTACTTTAACAGGTTTGTGCATATTTCCAAGCATATGTGCAATGATTCCGCAGTCATCCATATCCTTCGGAGTAATAACTATCATCTCCTCAGGAATTACATTCAGCACCAATACATGGTGGTCGTCTATAAAAAAGAAGGAGCCGTTTTCAAGTTTTCCCTCTTCAAGTCTGATGCCGTATTCATTGTGATGGTCACTCTTTACACGAAGAATACTCTTTGCAAGATCGTCACTTTTTACCATTGCAGTCTCTACATGTACATGGCCGAGATCTTCTCTTTCCTTTATATTTCCGTCTATCTTTGTAAAAATCATAAATACCCCTTTTATAACAAAGGAGAGTAGATAAAAGTGAATGCTTTTTTGTCTACTCTCCAAAGTAATAAATCATCTTAGAATAAATAATATCTCTGAGCCAAAGAAATTCTCTCTACAGGCTCACAAGTAATCTCCTCACCGTCGATAGTAACCACAAAGCTCTGTGGGTCTATCTTGATAGTCTTCGGAGTATAATCATTCCATTTCATATCTCTCTTTGTAAGATTTCTTGTGTTCTTTACAGGAAGCACAATCTTATCAAGTCCAAGCTTCTCCTTGATGCCATGCTCATATGCATATGCTGATACAAAGGCGATATTTGACTTTCCGCAAGATTTACCCAAAGAACCGTAAAGATCTTTCATAAGTCTCGGCTCAGGAGTAGGCAGTGATGATGATGCATCACCCATTATACCGTAGCTTATAACACCTGCCTTTAAAACCATCTTAGGCTTTGTACCGAATCTTGAAGGCTCCCAGATAACAAGGTCGGCATACTTTCCGACTTCTACAGAACCGATGTACTCTGAAATACCGTTTACAATAGCCGGATTGATAGTGTACTTTGCAACATATCTCTTGATACGGTTGTTGTCATTATACTCGCTGTCTCCTGCAAGCGGTCCTCTTTGCATCTTCATCTTGTCTGCAAGCTGCCAGCATCTCATAGCAACTTCGCCTACACGTCCCATTGCCATAGCATCACTTGTCATTACGCTGATTGCACCCATATCCTGAAGTACATCCTCAGCCGCAATAGTCTGCTTTCTTACACGAGACTCTGCAAAGGCCACATCCTCAGGAACCTTAGGGTCAAGATGGTGACAAACCATGGTCATATCAAAAAGTTCGTCCACAACATTTGTCGTATATGGGTCTGTAGGATTTGTTGAAGATGAAAGTATATTGTTCTTACCTGTTACCACCATAATATCAGGGGCATGTCCTCCGCCGGCACCCTCAGAGTGGAATGCATGTACGGTACGACCTGCAAAAGCATTGATAGTATTGTTTACGAAGCCGCCCTCATTTAAAGAGTCTGTATGTACCGCAAGCTGTACATCATACTTATCTGCAGCCTTCAGCGCATTGTCTATAGCCGATGCTGTAGCACCCCAGTCCTCATGAGTCTTTATACCTGCCGCACCTGCCTCTATCTGCTCACCTACAGTATCGACTACCGCACCGTTTCCTTTTGCAAGGAAGCCGAAGTTTAGTGGCTCATTATCTGTTGCCTGTAACATTCTTGCTATATGGAATGCACCCGGTGTTGTAGTAGCCGAGTTTGTACCGTCGGCAGGTCCTGTACCTCCACCGAACAGTGTAGTTATACCGTTATCAAGTGCCGCATGTGCAAGTCCCGGTGAAATGAAATGAACATGAAGGTCAATACCTCCGGCTGTTACTATAAGTCCCTCACCTGCAATAGCCTCTGTAGAAGCACCTACAACAAAATCTATCTTGTCCATATTGTCGGGATTTCCACCCTTACCTATGGCTAAAATCTTTCCGTCACGAATACCGATATCGGCCTTATAAACTCCGGTATAATCAATAATTGTAACACCTGAAATAATAGTATCCGCTACCTTCGGATTATCTCTCCTTGTCTCTGTGGCGTTGACACCCATTCCGTCTCTAAGTACCTTACCGCCTCCGAAGATACTCTCCTGTCCGTATACAGTGTAGTCTTTTTCAATACAGGCAAAAAGATTGGTATCACCCAGTCTTACACTGTCTCCTACAGTAGGTCCGTATAGTGAAGCATAGGCTTTTCGATCCATTTTAAAACTCATATGTATCTCCTTACTGTTCTATATCTAAATAACCGTTGACTTTATTGTTAAAACCGAATATTCTTCTCTTTCCGCCGAAGTCAATCAAAGACACTTCTCTTTCCTCGCCCAGCTCAAAACGAATTGCGGTACCTGCCGCAATATCAAGTCTTTTGCCATATGCCTTTTCACGGTCAAACTGTAGTCCTTCCTCATTTGCTTCATAGAAATGAAAATGCGAACCTACCTGAACGGCTCTGTCTCCTACATTCTTTACTTTTATTTTAATTGCCTCATAGCCTACATTGTAATCAACAGGCTCTTTTTTTAAAATATATTCTCCCGGAATCATATCTACTCCTATCTGATCGGATCATGAATTGTAACAAGCTTTGTACCGTCAACAAATGTTGCTTCTACTTGAATCATATGAATCATCTCAGGCACTCCCTCCATTACATCGTCTCTGGTGAGTACCTTGGCACCTTCATTCATCAAGTCTGCTACGCTCTTTCCTTCTCTTGCCCCCTCTAATATGTAGTCTGTAATGATTGCTACGCTCTCGGGATGGTTTAATTTTAATCCTTTATCCCTTCTTCTTTGTGCAATCATTGCAGCCAGACTTATCAGCATCTTCTCCTGTTCTCGTTCAGTTAATTGCATAAATCCTTCCTTTCTACTTTGGCCATTTATCCACTAACATAAGAAATCCCGGAATCCATGCGGTTACAATTCCTTCGAAAATTGCAAGGTATGGAACAAAATTTCCAAGATCTTTCTTTAAGTTTATTTCTATAAAAGCGGTAAGCCATAAAATACCCCATAGCCACCATATAATTCCGTACAGCATATTTCCTCCATATCCAAAAAAGCAAAGCAAACCTGCAGGAATAGAATTTATAGCTACAAAAAGGCTAAACCACCCATATAGACGCTGATCAAAATTCCATATAGTATTGATGGCGGTATAAAGATATGTAAATGCAAATAAAAGTCCTGTTGCACTTGCATAAAACCAACTTGCATCCGCACCTGTTACCGCACCGTAACCAATGGCAATTAAATTTAGGATAAGTCCCAGTCCGCCTGTAAAAATATTCATAACTACATTTGACTTATCATTGATTTTTTCAAGTCGATAAAATCCGTTACTCATAAGAACCATACCGACATAAAGTAAAATAACTCCTAACATTGTCCCACCTTATATTAATCAAACTTTAGAACCCGGAGCTCCTTTTTAGAAATATTTCTTCCAGTAAAGAAAAAAGGGCAAACAAAACATGCGTCTTTGCAGTGTTAATGTTCACCCTTGCCATCCAACTGATGGTTACATTTTAGCACAAATCTGATAAAAATAAAAGTTGTCATATTCAAACGAAATTTCACTTTCAAAAAGATTGTACCGAAAAATATAGCGTAATTTTCCTTATTTTTATTCTAATAAAAGCATTATTTTACAATGAAAAAATTTCTATAAAGATTATATCCCATAAATTATCTATTTATAAGAGAAACCGGTAATTATTTTATTTAAAATACAGAAAAAAATTTACATTCTCAAATAATACCGGCATTAAAATATTATACCAAAACGGCCTCTTCCTCTTTATGAACTATCTCATCAGGTACAGCCCAACCGAGAGCCTTTCTCTTTTCAATGATATCGGCAACTATCTTTTCACCCAGAGAATCCGGATTTGTATCTACTACCATTACCGATCCAAGCATTTCCTTTGTTCCCTCTTTCAAAAATTCTATTACATTCTTTGAACCGTGAATTTGAGCCTCCACACAGTGATATGAATTGATTCCCATAAGTCTGAAGCCAAGGGCCGCATCTATTCCCTTTTCATTGCTCCACTCCGGAGATGAAAATGCAAAAGGCATTTCATAAAGCGGCTTACTCGCCTCACCCGCAACTCCTGCAAAGATTCCGCTTGATTTTGTATTATCTATACACTCACCCACATGCCATACCGGAGGTAAATCTCCAAGGAACTCTTTTAAACTCTCTCCTGCATGCTCCTGTCCCGAAACATTGCAATATCCCATCTTCATAAGCGGGAATGAGGCACATCCGTTTGTAAGTATCAGGATATTGTTTCTAAGCAGTGCATTGGCTACATCAATAACACATTTCTCATATACAACCTTAGGATTGTTACATCCTACTATATTTACAATACCAAGTATTTTGCCTTCTCTTACGGCCTCGTATAAAGGTTTCATAGAACCGTAGTGTTTATGCACATACTCAGGTGAAAATCCGACTTCGGCATCAACCTCATATGGCGGGATATATACAGGTATACCCTGTCTGTCTTTAAAGCTTTCTATACCTCTGAGTACTATTTTTTCTGCAAGTTCTCTTGTCTCTCCTATATTTGAATGATGATGGTCATACTCAAATCTCTCGGCACCTGGCAATCTTGCAGATTCACTTGTCGTAACAACTGTAGTTCTGAAGCACTTTGCAACTTCCATAATTGATGGAAATACATCCTGTACATCGGCAATCCAAAGGTCAAGCGCTCCCGTACCAAGTACAAGCTCCGCAGATACAGCATTTGAAAGTGGAATAACTCCTGCATAACGATACATTGCTGAAAGTCCTGAACAGCAGATGCCGTAGAATCTGATTCCCTTTGCCCCGGCTTCTTTTGCAAGATTTATAAACTTCTCTTCCTGACCGACTCTTACAATCTCACTTACAAGGGTAGGCAGATGACCGTGAACAGCAATATTTACATATCCTTTTTTCAAAGCACCGATATTTACCTTTGATGTAACTCTGTCACCCACTCCGAAAAGTCCGTCTGTTGCTATTGATGTACTTACAACACCTGAGTATGTGAATGCAAGTCCGCAGCGTAAAAACTGCTGCATAATGCTCTTCCAGTCACCGTCAGTACCGACACCTGTTTTATGATAAGCTTCAAACACTTCATGGTAGGCACTGATAGGTATAATATCAAGTTCCTTCCACACTTTCTTTCTTTCCTCTGAACCAAGTGCCTCTATGATCTTATAATCCCCCGGCACTGTACGGCTCATATCATCCAAAAGCACATCAGCAAGTTCCGATGCAATCTTTTTTATACTTCTTCTCTCAGTCTTTATTCCGAATGCTTTTGCGGTATCCTTTATCTTTTGCTGTCCGAGTATAGGTAAATCAAGTTTCCCTTCAGCAGCCCACTTTAAAGATAGAATAACTTCTCTACCGTGCATACCGTGCTGAGCCGCACCTGCAGCAGCGGAACGAAGCAAATTTCTTGCCACTATAAGGTCCGCATCCGCACCACAGACTCCCTTAGGACTCTTTGAAGTTATCTTACATGGACCCATATTACAGATCTTACAGCAGATTCCTGCCATACCGAAACCACACTGTGGCTGCTGTTTGTCAAATCTGTCAAATGTGGTATCAAATCCCAGCTGATTCTGACGCAAAATCATCTCTTTTACTGCCGGATCCGGAGTATTTTCCAAAACCTCATCCTTTGACGGAAAAGTCTTTCTGTACTCAGATACAGCATTCATATAATCTCTGATAAAAGCTTTATCGTCTCCGTCCTCTTCATGGTCCGACTTTAATGTAATTGTCGGTACTCCATGTTCATCAAATCCTATCAAATTTCTATGGCTGTGAATATGGTCAACTCCATGCTTATGTTCGTGACTATGATTGTGTTCGTTATTATGATTATGTTCGTGACTGTGTTCTTTCTTTCCCATGAGCATTCCTTCCTACTTTACAACAAGAAACCTATAACCTATTTACCTATTAATTTAGTATGTTTTAAGTTTTTTTGATTATAAAATATTTTTTATCCCATGTCAAGCGGAAATTTGTACTCTTTTAAAAACCATCTTTTTAAAAAAAATCGCTATAAACCCGTTTCCCGGTTTATAGCGATTTAATTTATATATCTATATTAATCTTCTTTAGCAAGCTCTGCTTTAATCTTCTCTGTAAGTGCAGGAACTATCTTATTCAAATCACCTACTATACCATAGTCTGCAACACTGAAGATAGGCGCATTCTCATCCTTATTGATAGCGATGATAATATCACTCTCTTCCATACCTGCCAAATGCTGTATAGCACCTGAAATACCTATTGCAAAATAAAGATGTGGACGAACTGTTTTTCCTGTCTGTCCTACCTGAATATCCTTTGACATCCAACCTGCATCAACTACAGCTCTTGAACAGCTTACAGTACCGTGAAGTGCATCTGCCAAATCCTTAAGTATCTTAAAGTTCTCTGCCGAACCTACACCTCTACCTCCTGATACCAAAATCTTTGCAGCCATGATATCTTCTGTTGTCTTGGCATTCTTTACTATCTCTAAGATCTCAACATATTTGCTGTTCTCTTCAAGCTTGGCATCAAAGTCTATTACCTGTGCTTTTGCTCCTGCCACTCTTTCCTTCTTTTGCATAACACCCGGACGAACTGTTGCCATCTGCGGTCTGTTCTCAGGACATGCAATAGTAGCTATGGTATTTCCACCGAATGCAGGTCTTGTCATAAGAAGCTGATTATGCTTCTGCTCTCTTCCTGCAATAGCCACTAAAGGATAATCACCGATCTCAAGCTGTGTACAGTCTGCTGTAAGTCCTGTTCCGACTCTTGCGGAAACTCTAGGTCCTAAATCTCTACCTATAGCTGTTGCACCGATAATAAATATTTCAGGCTTAAACTCGTTTATAACTGCTGCAAGTGCCTGTGTATACGGCTCTGTACGGTACTCTTTAAGTTTAGGATCATCTACGACTATTATCTTATCTGCACCATGCTCGGCGAGTTCTTCAACCAGTCCCTTTATATCAGATCCAAGTAATACTGCTGTAACCTCTGTATTGAGATCAGCAGCCAAATCCTTACCTTTTCCTATAAGTTCAAGGGAAATACCGCTCAATTTGCCGTCTACCTGCTGGGCAAATGTAAACACTCCCCTGTATTCTTCTGTATTTTGTCTCATAAACGACTCCTTTTTAGATGATATGTGTTTCTTTTAACTTGCCTATGATGTAGTCAACAGACTCTGATGCACCAAGGTTTACCTGCTCTCCTGCACCCTTTCTTACCTTATCGGATGCTTTTGCAATCTGTGTCGGTGAACCCTTAAGACCGATATTTGAATCATCTACACCTACAAGGTCCGCTCTAGAGAATACGGTTACTTCTTTGTCATAAGCATCAAAAATACCACCCGGAGTCATATATCTTGGCTCATTAAGCTCTGATAAAGCTGTAATAAGTACAGGCATTTTTGCTTTTAAAACATGATATCTGTCATCAAACTGACGCTCTACCACAACACTGTCTCCATCAATCTCTATCTTTTGTGCATAGCTGATAACAGGTAAATCAAGATGTTCTGAAATCTGTGGTCCTACCTGCGCCGTATCTCCGTCAATAGCCTGACGTCCTGTAATAACCAAGTCATACTCCAATTTCCTAAGTGCACCGGCTATTGTCTGTGATGTAGCCCATGTATCGGCTCCTCCAAGTACTCTGTCTGTTATAAGCACTGCCTTGTCGGCTCCCATTGCCATAGCTTCTCTAAGCACTTCATCAGCCTTTGGAAGTCCCATAGTAACCACTGTAACTTCTGCACCGTATTTATCTTTAAGTCTAAGAGCAGCCTCAAGACCCGCCTTGTCGTCCGGGTTCATAATTGTAAGCATAGCTCCTCTGTTTAATGTGCCGTCAGGGTTAAAAACAACACCGCCCTTTGTATCCGGCACTTGTTTAATACAAACAACTATCTTCATGACATCCTCCATTCGTAATAGCACAATTATTTAAGCAATGCGCCTGAAATTACCATTCTTTGTACTTCACTTGTACCTTCGTATACTTCTGTAATCTTCGCATCACGCATCATTCTTTCAATCTCATATTCTCTTGTATATCCATATCCACCGTGAAGCTGTACTGCCTTTGTGGTAACTTCCATTGCCACTTCTGCAGCATAAAGCTTAGCCATAGCCGCTTCCTCAGAATATGTCTTCTGTGTTGCCTTAGCCATAGCTGCTCTGTATACAAGCATCTGTGCCGCCTTTACTTTGGTTGCCATATTTGCAAGTTCAAACTGAGTATTCTGGAATGCTCCGATAGATCTTCCGAACTGCTTTCTCTCTTTTACATATGCAACTGTTCTCTCAAGTGCTCCCTCAGCAATACCAAGCGCCTGTGCGGCAATACCGATACGACCGCCGTCAAGAGTGTGCATTGCAATACCGAATCCCTTACCTGCAGGACCGAGCATATTTTCCTTCGGAACTCTGCAATCTGTAAAAATAAGCTCATAAGTAGATGAACCTCTGATACCCATCTTCTTTTCCTTTGTTCCGAATCCGAATCCAGGTGTATCCTTCTCAACTATAAATGCGGAGAAAATCTTCTTCTGTCTTCCCTTTGCATCCACCTTTATCTCTGTACATGCAATTACAACATAAATATCCGCCTCTTTACCGTTTGTAATAAAAATCTTTGAACCGTTAAGTACATACTCGTCACCGTCAAGCACCGCCTTTGTAACAGCGCCCTGAGCATCCGTACCCGCATTAGGCTCTGTAAGTGCGAAAGCACCAAGTTTCTCTCCCTTTGCCAAAGGAACAAGATACTTTTCCTTCTGCTCCGGTGTACCGTACATAGCGATAGGATCTGCACAAAGTGATGTATGAGCTGAAACAATAACACCTGTTGTGGCACAAACCTTTGATATCTCTTCTACACACATAACATATGCTAACGGATCGGCACCCTGACCTCCAAATTCCTTTGCTACAGGAATACCAAGGAAACCGTATTTTGCCATCTTGGTTACAGTTTCTCTTGGAAATATTTCTGTTTCATCCACCTCTACTGCAAGAGGTTTTACTTCCTTTTCGGCAAACTCTCTGAAAAGGGATCTTGCCATCTCATGTTTCTTGTCTAAAGTAAAATCCATGAATCATACCTACTTGAATAAATCCAAGTGCAAACATAAATAGTGAAAGTCTTTGTTTGCGTTATCCTTTCTTAGTTTTCTTTCACCTTATATATAGTAAATACAAACCCGCCTTTTGTATCTATCTCACATTAAAACCCCTTTTTACATTTTAACTGTAAAAAGGGGATAAATATTTTACTTATAAGAGAATATTCCTTCTCCGGTCTTCTTACCAAGCTTACCTGCAGCTACAAGCTCTTTTAACTTTGGAGCCGGTAAATACTTGTCATCCCCTGTCTCATTGTGAATAACTTCCATAATGGCAAGGCAAATATCAAGTCCGATAAGGTCTGCCAAATGAAGAGGTCCCATAGGATGTGCACATCCCAAAACCATAGCTGTATCAACACCCTCAGCGTCTGCCGTTCCTGCATCCCATACATTGATTGCTTCATTGATCATTGGAATAAGGATACGGTTTACTACAAATCCCGGAGCTTCCTTAACCTGTACAGGTGTCTTACCGATTTCAACGGCAATCTCTTCTATCTTCTTAACAAGCTCAACAGGTGTGTTCTTTCCACCGATTACCTCAACAAGTTTCATTCTGTCAGCAGGATTGAAGAAATGCATTCCTACTACAGGTCTGTCAAGCACCTCACCGATTTTTGTAATAGAAAGTGATGAAGTATTTGAAGCGAAAATACAATCCTTAGGAACTATATTCTGAAGCTCTTTGAAAATCTGCTGCTTAACTTCCATCTTCTCAAGGGCAACTTCAACAATCAAATCACAGTCACTGCAGATATCGTTAAGGCCTACTTTTATTTTTGAAATAATTGCATCTCCGGCCTCTTTTGATATTTTCTCTTTTCCTACAAGGAAATTGATGTTCTTTTGAATCTTTGCAAAACCTGCCTGTGCATATTCTTCTTTAATATCACAAAGTCTTACTTCATATCCTTCCGTCATTGCAAAAGCCTGAGCAATTCCTGAACCCATTGTACCTGCACCGATAATACCAACTTTCATTTTTTTATCCTTTCCGAATTAAAATTTATATTTTAAACTTCATTATAATTTTTTAAATTAAACCTATATTTATGAATTAGTAAAATTCTTCTCTTTTCTCTTTTCAAGGAAAGCACTCATACCTTCTATCTGATCATGTGTTTCAAAGCAACTTCCAAACAGTTTCTCCTCAATCACAATTGCATCATCCATCTTCGCATCAAGTCCTTCATTGATAGCTTTCTTACATGCACGAACTGCTATAGGAGCGTTTTGTGCTATGGTAGCCGCAATCTTTTTTGCGGCAGGCATAAGTTCCTCCGGTGAATATACAGCGTTAACAAGCCCTATTCTAAACGCCTCATCAGCTTTTATATTTCTTGCTGTATAAATCAACTGCTTTGCCATTCCTACGCCGACTATTCTCGCAAGTCTTTGTGTTCCGCCAAATCCCGGTGTGATTCCGAGTCCTACTTCAGGTTGACCGAACATCGCATTATCCGAGCATATACGAATATCACAGCTCATAGCAATCTCACATCCTCCGCCAAGTGCAAATCCGTTCACAGCGGCTATAACAGGAACAGGGAAAGTCTCTATCTTTCTGAATACATCATTTCCCTTCTTACCGAAAGCCTCACCCTCCGCCGGGCTCAATTTGCTCATTTCACCTATATCGGCACCTGCTACAAAAGACTTATCTCCTTCTCCTGTCAGAATGACAGCTCTGATTGTATTAGTGTCAATACTGTCAAAGCAAGCATCAAGCTCAGCCAGTACTTCAGAGTTCAAAGCATTGAGCGCCTTCGGTCTATCTATTGTCACAATACCTACAGCACCTTCTGTATCAAACCTTACAAAACCCATAAAACACCTCCTTGTCAATATTGCATGTCAGAAACCAAGTTTGACATGTTAATCCATATGATAAAAATATAACATATATGTATCCGACAATCAATTAGTTTTTTTGACTAATTATTATATCAATTTTGCATAACTATATTCCGAAATCAAAATATTGTCATGCTCAAAATATATATTTTTTTCATTTATATTGGGCAAAATTATTTTGCTGTTCTTTTTATTATCCGCAAAAGATTAAACACGACTCATCTTTAATATTTTTTACATATCAATATTTTTATTTATTATACCACATTGTTTAAATAAGATATATATAAAAACATATTATTTTTTTTATAGCAATTTTGAATAACCAAGGGGTGGATAATTGATTTCACTTGTGATATGCTATAGGTGATACATATATCTGACAATACAAAAAAAAGTTTACTCAATCGGTATTGTCCACTTTTATAGAATAAGTGAGGTGAAAAATATGAAAGAAGTAGTTATCGTCAGTGCTGCAAGAACAGCTATCGGTAGTTTCGGCGGTTCATTGGCAGGTGTAAGTGCAGTAGATCTCGGTATAACCGCAGCAAAGGGAGCCATTGAACGTGCAGGCATTGACGCTTCTCTTATCGACGAAGCCGTTATAGGAAATGTTTTAGGCGCAGGACTTGGCCAGAATATCGCTCGTCAGGTAATACTCGGAGCGGGATTGCCAAATACAACACCCGCATTTTCAATAAATAAGGTTTGCGGTTCAGGTCTTAGAACCGTTGAACTTGCAGCACAGATTATAAAGGCCGGTGATGCGGATATCATTCTTGCCGGCGGTACGGAGAGCATGTCAAACGCTCCATATCTTGTTAAAGGTGCAAGATTCGGCGTTAAGATGGGTAATCAAACATTGGTTGACGAGATGATTACAGACGGTCTTTGGGATGCTTACAACAACTATCACATGGGCGTGACAGCGGAAAATATTGCTGAACAAAAAGGAATAACAAGAGAAGATCAGGATGTATTCTCGGTTGAAAGCCAGAGAAGAGCACAGGTAGCTATAGAGACCGGAAGATTAAAAGATGAAATAGTTCCTGTACTTATTCCTCAAAGAAAAGGAGACCCTAAGGTATTTGATACAGACGAATATCCTAAGTTCAATACTACAATCGAAAATCTTGCAAAGCTTAAACCGGCATTTAAAAAAGACGGTACTGTAACTGCAGGTAATGCTTCAGGTATCAATGACGGTGCCGCAATGTTCATCATCGCATCAAAGGAAAAGGCACTTGAGCTTAAACTTCCTATCATGGCTACTATAAAGGGATATGCTTCAGGAGGTGTTGACCCAAGCGTAATGGGACTCGGAGTAATTCCGGCATCAAAAAAAGCAATGGAAAAAGCAGGTATCACAGCCGACGATCTTGAGCTTATAGAGGCAAACGAAGCTTTTGCGGCACAGGCTCTTGCAGTATGCAATGAACTTGGATTTAAGAGAGAAATCACAAATGTAAACGGCGGTGCAATCGCGCTTGGACATCCTATCGGAGCATCAGGTGCAAGAATACTTACCACTTTACTCTTTGAGATGCAAAAGAGAGATGTTAAATGTGGCCTTGCTACACTGTGTATAGGTGGTGGAATGGGCACAGCAATTGTTGTAGAAAGGGAGACAAAATGAAAATAGTTTCAATCAAAGATGCTATTGCAGGTATCAATGACGGCGCTACAATCATGGTAGGCGGATTTTTAGCATGCGGTACACCCGAGCCGATTATTGATGCATTAGTTGAAAAAGGTGTAAAGGACTTAACACTTATTTGTAATGATACTGCCACTCCTACCACAGGTATAGGTAAGCTGGTTGCCAACAATCAGGTAAAAAAAGTTATTGCAACACATATAGGTACAAATCCTATAACCGGACAAAAGATGCATGACGGTACTATGGAGGTTGAACTTTCTCCTCAGGGTACACTTGCAGAGAGAATACGTTCAGGCGGCGCAGGACTTGGCGGTGTACTTACACCTACAGGTGTGGGTACCGAGGTTGCCGAAGGTAAGCAGGTTTTAAATATTGACGGTAAAGATTATCTTTTGGAAAAACCTTTAAGAGCCGACTTTGCTCTTATCGGTGCTACAATAGCCGATGAGAAGGGAAATCTTTACTTTACGGCTACCAGCAAAAACTTCAATACAGTTATGGCAACCGCTGCCGATGTTGTTATTGCGGGTGCCGAACTTATAGTTCCTGTAGGCGATATCCAGCCTGAAAATGTTGCAATACCTGCAATATTTGTAGATTATCTTGTAGGAGGTGAGTCATAATGTCAAAAGAGAGAATTGCAAGACGTGTTGCAAGAGATTTAAACGATGGTGACGTAGTAAACTTAGGTATAGGACTTCCTACTATGGTGGCTGACTATGTACCTGAGGGTATAGAAATTACACTTCAGTCAGAGAACGGAATTCTCGGTATGGGACATTTGGCTTCAAGTGCGACAGCAAATAAGCATTTAATTAATTCCGGTGGACAAAATGTTACTGTACTCCCGGGTGCCGCATACTTTGACAGTGCATTCTCATTTATGATTATTCGAGGCGGCCATGTTGATATGACTGTTTTAGGTGCATTGCAGGTAGATGCTCACGGAAATCTCGCAAGCCATATAGTTCCGGGTAAGATGGTTCCCGGTATGGGCGGTGCTATGGACCTTGTTACAGGTTCAAAAAAGGTTGTTGTTGCTATGACACATACCGCAAAAGACGGTTCTCCAAAGATTTTAAAGGATATCACACTCCCTGCTACCGCTATTCATGCAGTTGACGAAATCGTCACCGAATTGGCTGTAATAAAGGTTACCGATGAAGGTCTTGTACTTACAGAAGTAGCTGAAGGCGTAAGTGTTGAAGATGTTATAGCAAAGACAGAGGCACCCCTTAAGGTTGCAGATGATTTAAAGACATTCTAATTTATTTTAGTATAATTTAAATTCCCATGACCGGGATGCCATATTTAAAGGACTCTTCTCTTTAAAGATCGGCATTCCGGTCTTTTTAAATCTCATATCGGATGACTTCAGTATTAGAAAATACTAATTATAAAAGTATTTTTGTGTGATATATATAATATATTCATACATTTTCGTTATTTTTAAGACTGGAAAAACGAATATCGGATTGATATAATAATGTTAATAATTAAACAATTTACAAAAAGGAGGCAGATAAATGTTTAAGAAATTTACAAACGCTTGTGTAAATATTGTTCAGAAGTATTTGCCGGATGCATTTATTTTTTGTATCATACTTACCATCCTAGTATTTATCGTAGCAATGCCTGTTACAGGCATGAATCCTATTCAGGTAGCTAATTCCTGGGGTTCAAAAATTTGGGATCTTTTAGGTTTCTCTATGCAGATGGCTTTGGTACTGGTTCTCGGTACAGCGCTCGCTACCGCACCACTGGTTAAAAGAGCTATAAATGCTGCTGCAGGAGTTCCAAAGACACCAAGTTCAGCAATCGTTTTTATTACTGTAGTTTCAATGATTGCCTGCTGGCTTAACTGGGGCTTCGGCCTTGTAGTAGGTGCAATTCTTGCAAAGGAAATTGCCAGAAAAGTAAAGGGTGTTGACTACAGACTGCTTATCGCATCTGCATATTCAGGTTTCGTAGTATGGCATGCAGGATTCTCAGGTTCTATACCTCTCCAGCTTGCTTCATACAATGATAAGATAAATGAGCAGACCGCAGGAGCTATCACAGAATCTATTCCTACTTCACAGACAATATTTTCTGTTTGGAATATTATAATTGTAGTTGCAATAATTGTTGTGATTGCCTTTATTAACTCAAAGATGCATCCTACACCTGAAGATACAGTTACTGTAGATCCTAAGCTTTTAGCTGATCCTGAAGCAGTTGAAACAAAGGCGACAACACCGGCTGAAAAGCTTGAAAACAGCCCTGTATTATCTTTGATAACAGCAATACTTGCCATAGTATATTTGATTTACAACTTTGCAAGTACAGGAAACTTCAACCTTTCACTTAATATTGTAAATCTTATATTCCTTACACTTGGAATTATATTCCACGGAACACCTATCAGCTATGTAAGAGCTATTACAGATGCTGCAAAGAATGCCGGCGGTATTATATTACAGTTCCCGTTCTATGCAGGTATCATGGGTATTATGACCGCTGCAGGTCCAAACGGACATTCACTTGCAGGTGCTATAAGTGATTTCTTCGTAAATATTTCAAATCAGACTACATTCCCGTTATTTACATTCCTCTCAGCAGGTATTGTAAACTTCTTCGTACCTTCAGGTGGAGGACAGTGGGTTGTTCAGGCTCCTATCGTAATGCCTGCCGGAAACTCTCTTGGTGTTTCTCCTGCAGTATCAGCTATGGCTATTGCATGGGGTGATGCATGGACAAATATGCTTCAGCCGTTCTGGGCTCTTCCGGCTCTTGGTATAGCAGGTCTTGGCGCAAGAGATATTATGGGATATTGCGCTATAGTTCTTATCGTAACAGGAGTAATCATAGGATGCGGATTCCTATTCCTCGTCCCGTTCCTGGCATAAACATAAAAAGTACCGGCTCACAACCGGTACTTTTTTCTTATCTTAAAATAATATATACAGTATACGCTACATAGGCCGCTACCATTGCGAGGCCTTCTTTTTTTGATATCTCACCGTCATTCTTGGCAAGTATATATACCATCAAACTTGCACAAAGCAAAAAGAATGTATCATATACAGCCATAACTTCCGCACCTATCGGATTAAGTACCGATGAGAATGCCAGAATAAATATTATATTGAATATATTTGAACCTACCACATTGCCAAGAGCGAGCGCATTCTCTCCCTTGCTTGATGCTACAATGCTTGTCACAAGCTCAGGAAGTGATGTTCCTATGGCAACTATTGTAAGTCCGACCAAGGTCTCACTCATTCCGAACATCAACGCTATCTCTGAAGCCGACTCAACTACCTTGTCACCTCCAAACACTACAAGAGCAAGTCCGCCCACTATATAAACGATGGCTAAAGGTATCGGTAAATTCTTTTTCTTTTCATCCTTAGCCTCATTGCTTCCCTTTAGCGCCAATCTTATAGTATAAACCATATATGCTATAAAAATCAAAAGGAAAACAACTCCTGCAATTCTGTCTATTCCGCTTAAAAATAACACAAATCCAAGCAACAATATTGTTATAACGATATTTACAATATAATCAAATTTTAAAAGTGCCTTATCTACCGGCATAGCATGTATTATTCCGCAAATTCCAACAACAGCCAGAAGATTAAATATATTCGATCCGATTACATTATTCAACGCTATTGCATTGCTGCCCTTTAATGCCGCATCAATACTTACCGCCGCCTCAGGTGCACTTGTTCCGAAAGCCACTATAGTAAGCCCTATTACAACCGAAGGGACATTCAACTTTCTTGCCACTCCCGAAGCACCCTCAACAAAAAAATTAGCTCCTCCCACAAGACATACGAAGCCCAAAATAAGCCATATATATACCATAAAACCATTCCTTTACATTAAAAACTGAACACAGACATAATATCTATATATTTTTAAATTGTCAACATAAGTATTAAAAATGAACTTTATTTCTATTCATCCACTGCTTAAAGAGCAATTACATATTCCTTTAAAAGTATTTAAGAAATTTATCAACACAAATATAGTATTATCTGCTATACTAAGTAAATGTATCGAATACTCTGTATGTCATCTACATCTTATATTTTATCTATCGTAGATTCCACACAACTCAGGGCATTCAATTTATCTAAGGAAGGTAGAAATGAAAAAGAGAAGTAGAAGAAGACGAAAGAATATTTTCGTCCCAATTGTAGTTTTAATTTTTTGTTGTATTTTTACGGCAATGGTTGCCTATGGATGGCAGTCACGTAAAAAAAATGTAAAAGTAGCCGATTCCTCAAAGAATGCAAATGAAACTGTAGAGGTAAATCAAAGCGAAACTTCATCTGACGGTGAAATTAATGCAATATCTGAGAGTGAGACGGATACAACCGCTGAAACCACCACAGTACCTGCAAGCAATCCCGGTCCGGATGAAAAGGTTGTTTATTTCACATTTGACGACGGTCCTTGGACAGGTACTCCAAGACTTTTGGATATCTTGGATCAGTACAATATCAAGGCTTGTTTCTTTGTTACAGCACAGTATATGGATACTGAGCCTCTGATAAATATGCTTAAGCAGATAAAAGACAGAGGACATAATGTAGCCGTTCACAGTTTGACACATAACTACAAGCAGATATATGCTTCTGTAGATGCTTTTATGGCAGACTATGACGCTATGGACGATCTTATATTTAAAGCTACCGGTCAGCACAGTACTATGCTTCGTTTCCCGGGCGGAAGCAATGCAGGCTATAATAAAGCTATCAGACCTCAGCTTTTACAGGCTGTAAGAGACAGAGGAATAGTATACTTTGACTGGAATTCATTTGACGGTGACGTAGAGGGCAAGAGAGGTCAGGAACTTATCGACCAGACTATCAAGCAGGTAAATGAGAATACTCACTCCATTTTACTTATGCATGATATGCCGAATACGGCATTTGTACACGATGCTCTTCCTACTATAATAGAGAGATTGCAAGCTGACGGATATAAGTTTGAGCTTCTCAATGAAAATACACCACCAAAACAATTTGCAAAATAATATATAAAGGTCTTAATTTTTTCCGTTTTATTGCTTCGGAAGAGATTAAGACCTTTTTTAATACACATAATATAAAAAAGAGAAAACCGAAATGATTTTCTCTCTAATATCCCTTTTGCAAATGTATTAACTATATTACCCCTTTTGATAAAGAGGCCTCTGAGCCATATAAATATATTAATATTGCTCACGTTACCTGCTGTAACTACGTATAACTGTTCTTTTACATTAACTTATTTGCTATATTCTATTTTTACTGATTCTGTCCGGCCTGTCTTTCAGCTCTTCTTGCCAAGATCGCATCAATCTTTTGCTGAGCTTCCTTTGCATCGCCTTCAACAATATAAAGTTCCGGATATCTTACTCCGTGCGCTCTGGCTTCACTATCATTGTTCATATAGATATCAATGGTCTTTCCCTTAATATTTCCACCTGTATCCTCAACAACATAGATAGTATCACTATTTCCGATGCGGACTCTTGTACCCCTTGGGAGTACTGACCAGTCAGCCGCAATAGTTCTTCCAACAACCGGTGTTGTACCTGACTTTGTTATATTTGAAGGATCACAATCATGTGAATAGGCATAGGCTTTAAACTTACCTACGGATCTTCCCTTAGCCGCTTCTCTAAGAGCAGCTA
Source organism: Lachnoanaerobaculum gingivalis (assembly GCF_003862475.1). Taxonomy (GTDB): domain Bacteria; phylum Bacillota; class Clostridia; order Lachnospirales; family Lachnospiraceae; genus Lachnoanaerobaculum; species Lachnoanaerobaculum gingivalis. The sequence goes on from NZ_RRCO01000001.1 coordinate 858,038, forward strand.
TTTCCGCATCCTCCTTTGCTACAAGCTCAGCTTCCTGCTGTTGTTTATATGAGTCAAGCGTTGTTTCATACTGATCGGCATTCAAACCGAATGCAGGACCTGTAACTTTGTCAACCTCCGCCTGTGTAGCTGCATAAGTACTTCCTGCCATCAATGCGGAAAATACAAATGCTACTAAAGTAACCTTTTTTATTTTATTTATCATTTACTTCCTTTCTTGCAAAGAACGAATCTTTTGTTCGTCGGGATATACTAATTATATTACATAAATGTTAAATGTCAATAAGAAAATGTTGCATTCTCTTTGCGAAGCATTAAAACACCTCTTTAAGCTGTATTTTTTCAGTTTTTATGCATAAAAAAATCACGTTAAAATATATTTTTTATATATAATAACGTGATTTTTCTTATGTTATCTATAAAACTTTGTTAAATATTTTTTAAGTAGCTTTTGTAAATTTCTACATGAAATTACACTTTACTCACCCTTTGAAGCAAGCTTAAAAAGCTCTGCAACTTTGCTGATAGGAACCAAAAGTCCGCCTCCGGATGCAGCCATCTTATCGCCGTATACATAAGAAGGTACAGCCTGAATCTCCAAAGTCTGCCAAACCTCAATATTTGAATCTTCCACTTTCTTTGCATTCCTGTTCTCATTAAGCAAAGTAATAATATCTTCTCTCTTTGCTCCTGCAGCTTCACCTAAATCCGCCAAAAGCTCTATATCATCAATTCTTTGTTGATTCTCAAAATGTGCTTCATATACTAAATCATTGTACTTTTTGATATTCAATCCGTTTTCCGCCAAATAAAAACCTACCTGTGCGGCCAAATCGGAATGCACTCTTGCAGGTTCAGGTCTCGGATGAGCTTCACATGGGGACCATTCAATCTCTACAGTTTTATAATCCGGAAGAATATCTCCAAGTTCCTTTAAACCTTTATAACAAAACGGACAGGTATAATCATAAAAAACTTTAATCTTCTTTGACATAAACTTTTCCTTTCTACTTACAATCTGTACGATATTCATACTTTATGATATTTATTATAACATATACACATTATTAAGGCTATATCTTTGACTTTCTCTTCAATACCATATATCCCGCATCCGCTACCGCCTTTGAAAGCTTCTCAATATCCGGCGGATTTTTTAAAAGCACTGTCGCCATATTATCTTCAAGGCTTACACTTGCCCATGTTCCGTCAAGAGCATTTAGTGCATTTTCTACATTTCTTACACAGTTATTGCAGCTCATACCGTCAATGGCAAGCTTTGCCTCATACGGATAATGTGATTTATCTCTATCCTTTACTTTTACAGACTTGGTGGCTTCTTCATGCTCAGGACAGCAATCTCCGCCTTTTTTCAATTTCTTTATATAGCTGATTGAACCGAATACAACTATTACCACAACAATTAATACTATAATTATATTTAATATATTCATTAAAAAACCTCCCGGTTAGATATCGCTAACTAGAAGTATATCACTTTGTTCTTAAAAAACAAGTTTATATTTAATTTTCAATATAATATTATTGTATTATCTCTATAGGCTCACCTTCGTATACAAAAATCATTGCATCATATAGACTGACCGGCAGCGCCTTCGGTCTGTAACTGCTTTCTACTATCCTCATCATCCATGTATATCCTTCTCCAAGACTTCCCATTCTTAACGGAGAGTTTATCAGACTGTATAGACTGCTTCCCTCCTTTATATCTGCAAAATCCAACAAATAATACTTATCTTTTGCAAATCTTGCCTGTGCCGCAAGCGGATCGGCTGAAATAAAGCTTTGTATACTTCTTTTTTTCTTTTCAAGAACCTTTATATTGTCTGTAACCTTCCAAAAGTCGGTACCTATACTGTAGTAAGCTTCTTTAAGATCATTTGATAAAACGGCTCCCATAGATGTATATCCGTTTCCGACCTTTGCTATATGTCCGTCATGTGCAGCTATAACAATCCTTCCGCTACCTATTCTCTTTTCAATATCCAAAATATCCTCTATATTGCCCGCCATATCGCCGTCTCTGAGAGTATAATATGACTCATCTCTTTTAGTAAAAGTCTCCATAGACTGCCTTACAGTATTTAACTCAAATACCGCATCTCTGTCATCAGCATTTGCCACGTCTATATCACCGATTTTTTCTTTCAAACCGGTAACGAAATCTATAACGGCTTTTGCACTCTCCGGGCTTACCTCACCTTTTTCTATACAGTCGAGATTTTTATCAAACTCCTCTGCACTTGTAAGTCCTTTTGATATACAGTAATTTTTTAAAAACTCATAACTTGTTTCAGGATTTTGCATATCAAAGCCGTAGAATCTAAGCTTCTTACCTTCACTTACAGTACTGTTGTATTCTCTCATCCATGAAATAAGTTCTTCCATCTGTTTTGTATGGTATATCGGAAATGAAAATGTCTTTACAATACTTTCTATATCTACTTCACCGCCTTGAATATATCTGTTTATTGTGGCACATTCACCATAGTCGGCCTCCAGAGCAAAAGCTCTGAAGTCGTAATCTTTAACCATTTTCTTTAGGACTGAAAGCTTAAGTTCCTGAAAGTCCTTACAGCCGTGAGCCGCCTCTCCTATCGCAACTACATTTACATTATCTGATATTTTTATATCATCTACAGTCTTCATATATGAATTTATATCCGATATTTTTTTATGAGCACTTATATCTTCCACCTTAAATCTGCCAAACCAAAAGAGTGCCGCTGCCGATAAAATAATTACAAAACCTAGTAAAATTCTCTTTAATGTCTTCATATTCCCTCTCTATACTTTTATATAATCTCATACAATTTCTTGGACCATTCATCATCTGTTTCTTTTAATAAAGGTTTTAAAAGAATCAACACCTGTTTTGAATAGTAATAAAAGCTGTAATACAAATCATCAGGAAATACATCTTCTTCTTCCCACCTCATTTCATCCTCTTCTTCATCATAAACCTCAAACCAAAGATACTCTTTGGATAGCATATCTTTAAAGTTCACTAAAGGATCGGGATGCTCCATATTTTCTACAATGTTTACCGCTTCAACTATATATACGAACAATTCCGCAAGCTCAGATACAAGGTAGTCTGCTACAGGGTTTTTATCTCTGTCCTCTAAAGCCTTTTTAAATATTCTGTATAGGAATATACATGCAAAAGGTGTTGCTTGCCAAAGAGTAGACTGATGCTCTATATCCATAGCTATCTCTTCTCCTGCCATCTCTATTGCATCTTTATCATTCATATCACTTAAGATTTCAAAGCACTTAGGAAAGTCCGTAGCTCTTTTATAGGTAGTAGTAAGCCTGTGCCAAGGTATATCCTGTACCTTCACATTTTCTATATATTGCAAAGTACTATCTGTCATATTTCCTCCTTAAAAATAAAACCCCTCATAAGCATAAGTTTAATGAGGGGCAAGTAAATTATTCCAATTTTATATATTTCTTTGTTTCTTCATCTATATGATCAAGGTCCATGTAATGTTTGCTGTCAGGCTCCAATCCCTTTTTCTTTAAGAAATGCTCTGAAAGCCTGCTTATAGTTCTGTATATTATTGCCCAGGTCGGCACAGCTATTATCATACCCACAATACCGAAAAGTCCGCCAAAGAGCAATATTGAAAACAGTACCCAAAAGCTTGGAAGGCCTGTAGTCTGTCCGAGTATCTTAGGTCCGATAATATTTCCGTCCACCTGCTGCAAAACCAAAATCCATACTGCAAACTGAAGCGCCGTAACAGGCGATATAAGAAGTAAAAGTATGATACTTGGAATTGCACCTATAAAAGGTCCGAAGAAAGGTATTACATTGGTTACACCTACCACCACACTTATAAGCAAGGCGTATGGCATATGTATTATGGCCATAAACACATAGTTTATTATTCCTATTATAATAGAATCTATTATCTTACCTACAATAAACTTTTCAAACATATTCTTGATATATCTGGCCTCTGTAACTATTTCATTTCCTATCTTTACTCCTGCAACAGCATATACTATTTTCTTTGCCTGTGATGCCAGTGTGGTTTTCATATTTAAAAGATACATCATTACCATTAAACCGATAATAATATTTACAACCACACCAAGGGCATTTAGTACGCCGCTTGAAAGATTCTTTATATAGGTATTAACATTAGGCAATACCGTTGTAGTAGCTATATCGCTAAGTCTCGCACTGATATCCAGATAATTTCCGATTATAAGTTTCTCCAAATTCGGATTTTTATTCAAAATATCCTTGAGCCAAGCTTCAAGGTTTTCGGCGCCCGAAGGTGCATAGCTTATAACATTTGTGATACTGTTTACCAACTCAGGTATAATCATCATTATCAAAGCAAACACTACCAAAATAAGTATTACAAGGCAAGACAAAGTAGCTATCATCTTAGCATACTTATCGGATTTCTTCCACTTTGGAAATAATGATGATAATATCTCACCCACCCATCTTCCGATATGATCATATACAGGTGCCATTAAAAACGCCATCACCACACCGTAAAGCACTGAAGAAACGGTCGATATTATAGTGCTTATAGCTGTAGCAATAATCCCAAGTTTATTGAAAATCAAAGATATCACAAGGGCTATTACTATGACTGCAACTGCTGTTAAACCCCATTTAAAATATATGTCATTCTTATTTTCTTCCATTTAAACCTCTACAGCGATCTTATCATCTTTTATATCAATATTTGCTTCAAAAAAGGCTTTAAGCGCCTCAAAAGCATATCCTACGTCCTTTGCACCTGCAGTCTCATATGCTGAATGCATTGCCAACTGCGGCAATCCGATGTCCACCGCATTCATACTTACAACGGTATTTGAAAGATTTCCAAGAGTTGAACCGCCTGCAATATCACTTCTGTTTGCAAAAGTCTGATATGGTATATTTTTCTTTTCAAGAATCTTTTTCAGTATTGCTCTGCTGAATGCATCTGTTGTATATTTTTGATTTGCACTTTCTTTAATTGCAATTCCTTGATTTAAAACAGGTCTGTTCTTTACATCAAACAGTTCAGGATGATTCGGATGAAGGGCATGTGCATTGTCACAGCTGATAAGAATACTCTTTGCTATAGCCCTGTAATACTCTTCCTTTGTTTTTCCAAGTGCGGTGTTTACTCTGTCAAGTGTACTTGCAAGGAATGTAGACATGGCACCCTGCTTTGTAACCGATCCCACCTCTTCATTGTCAAATACCGCAAAGACATTTATATGGTTTTTATTTTCAGCCTCAACAAATCCTCTAAGCGATGTGTAAACACACTCCAGATCGTCAAGTCTTCCGCTTGATATAAGCTCATTGTCAAATCCGACAACCGTAGCCTTTTGTCTGTTTACCAGATACAGATCTTTTGCAAGTATATCCTCAGGCTCTATGCCAAGTTCCTTTGCAATCATATTGTCAAAGTCAGCTTCTTTAAGATTGCCTGCGCCAAATATCGGAAGCATATCAACTTGATTATTGAAAGCAAATCCCTTATTTATCTCTCTGTTAAAATGTATAGGTACATTCGGAATAATAAGTAAATCTCTGTTTATATGAATGAGTCTGCTTTCAATACCTTTATCGGTATTTACCATAACTCTTCCTGCCAATGTCAGAGGTTTATCAAGCCATGTGGCATTTATCATGCCGCCATAACCTTCCACATTCAGCTTTAAATAGCCGTTTGCTTCTATTACCGGCCTGTCCTTAAGTTTAAATGTAGGTGAATCGGAATGTGCCGCACTTATCTGAAAACGGTAATCTCCTTTTGCTATATCAAAAGCTATAAGACTTGATGAATTCCTTTTTGTATAATACTTTCCTTTGTTTATATTCCATTTCTCATTTTCAGGCAGATAAGTAAAGCCTGATTTTTGTAAAACTTTTTCGCATTCATTTATTGCATGAAACATTGTCACTGATGAATCCAAAAAATCCATCAAATCTCTTAAAATATCCATACAGCCTCTTTCTATCCTATAATGTCATCTTAATACTGCATTATACCATAGAAAACCCTATCTGTATTATCTAAATTTATTATGATTCTTATATTTAAATATTTAATGTACTTAAATTTATCTGACTATGTTCGTATAAACTTTTGATGTGAGTTTAAAAATAACAAAGTAAATAAGTGCAAATATAAACAATACACCTCCAAGGCAGATCATATATAGCGAAGCGTCCGATACTCCAAACAGCCCCAAAAGTCTAAAGATAATCTTTGACGCCACGATACAATGAGCGGCCGCTACAATAAGAGGTCCATAAAACATCAGGCAGATTTGAGAATCTGTGGTTTTCTTTATCAAATCATCCGAAAGCCCCAGTTTTTTCATGATTTGATACTTTTCCCTGTCTTCAAAACCTTCACTGATTCTCTTATAGTAAGTAATCAAAACAGTCCCTGTAAGGAATATAATACCTATCAGAACTCCAAGGAATAAAAAACCTCCGTTTACCTCATACTGATTGCTTATCATCACACTACGACTGCTTACACCATACATACTTCTACCATCACCTGTAAGCTGATTCTTTATGCCGTCTTTAAGCTTTACCAATGTATCCTCATATTCCTTATCACCTACTCCGTCTACATCCCAATATACACTGCAATTTATGTCCGCCCCGTCCAAAGCTTTTCTTACAAACTCCAGAGTAGCCATATCCTTAACGACAATACTGTATCCGTCAACTCCCGAATATTCTAAAGGAAATATACTGTCTATTTTTATGACTTTAAAATCTCTGTCTCCGATTTTTAATATATCGCTGATTTTGTTATTTTTATTCTCTCCAAGTAATATTTCTCCTTCATCAAGCTTAATATTTTGATGTGTTCTTCCATTGTATCCTTCAAGGTCGCTTGCAATTACAAATATCGGATTGGCCTTACTTCCTCTTTGATATTTACTTATTTCATTACCTGTCTTTACTGCAGCTACAGTCATATCAAATGTAGTATACTCATCTTTAATCATTGACGTATCAGGCACGCTTGACTCCACAAGACTTTGCAGTTTCTTTGCCATAGCTTCATTGCTTATATTCTCACTTCCGGCTGCAATCCTGTATTCTCTGGGCATTACACTGTCCCCAAGCTTTATATAGTTTGAGTATATCGCTATCGTAGTAGACAGACTGATAATAACTCCGGCACTTAGAATAGAGATACTTGCAAGAGATATTGCATTCCCTTTCATTCTGTATAAAAGACCGCTTACACTCAAAAACCTCTTCGGTGTATAAAAGCTCTTATTATTTCTTTGCGCTTTCAATATAAATACCGTAAAAGTCGCATATAAAAGGTAAGTTGCCAATATGGTGGCAAGCACTGCTACAAAGAAATAGTTAATAGATGAAAGCAATCCGCCTACAAACAGTGCAATACCATAACCAACTACCAGCAGCAAAAACCCTACAACCATTATTATAATTCTTGACTTCGGTTCACCCTCACCTTTGTGAGTTCTTTGTAAAAGCTCCATGGGTGTGGACATATATATTCTAAGTCCGCTTCCGATAATAATAATCAGATAGAGGATTACCACCAAAACTGTAGTATCTATAAGTGCCGAAATACTGAAATGATAGTCCATCAGTCTTCCCGATACATCCTTCATCAAAAAGTTTAGGAATAAAAAGCAAAGCTGCCCGAATATATATCCTCCTACTATACCGACAAACCATATGATTGCAAACAGTATAAGAAATTCAATACTGATAATCTTACCTACATGTTTCTTCTCAAGACCTAAGATGCCGTACAGTGCAAACTCCTTACTTCTCCTTTTTAACCAAAAGGCGGCGGCGTACTGTACAAATATAAATGTAAATATCGCCAGAATAACTATTCCGAACTTTATAAGCGTCGGCAAAGCCTGATGCCTTGTTCTGACATAATTGTTGTTTACCAAACTTGCTGTTATATTAAAAAGTATCAGCATTACACCTGATGACAGTACAAACGGAATCTCAAGTAATCTATTTGCTTTAAGGTTTTGAAGAGCAAATTTTTTTGCCATTGAAAAACTCATAACTTCTTACCTCTGCTTAACATAAACTCCGCCTGACTTATTCTTTCCATAAAATTATTTCGACTCTCATCCTCCCCTCTGTAAATTTCATGGAAAACAACTCCGTCACGAATAAATAATACTCTCTTTGCACAGGCTGCCGCACGGAGAGAATGTGTTACAAGTAAAACAGTCTGTCCTTCTTCATTTATTTTTTGAAATAAATTCAAAATCATCTCTGAAGATGTTGAATCGAGTGCCCCTGTCGGTTCATCTGCCAAAAGCAGTGTAGGTCTTGTAATAATCGCTCTGGCAATGGCCACTCTCTGTTTTTGTCCACCCGATATTTCATAAGGGTATTTATCCAAAATTTCCCTTATACCGAGTCTATCCTGTATCTCATCCAGTCTCTCTTTCATCAAATCTCTGTTTTCATCAGACAATACCAATGGCAGGTAAATATTTTCTCTGTTATTAAACTGATCCAAAAGATTAAAGTCCTGAAATACAAAACCCAATTCCTTTCTTCTAAACATCGATATATCACTTGTCTTTAATTTTCCGATATCATTACCGTTCAGCATTAAAGTACCTGAAGTCGCTTTATCCAATGTTGCAATAATATTCAAAAGCGTAGTTTTGCCTGCCCCCGACTCACCCATTATAGAAATAAATTCGCCCTCTTCCACAGAGAAGTTAACCCCCTTTAATGCCTCAGTCGTGACATTCTTTGTCTTGTACAGCTTTTTTATATTCTTACATTCTAATATTGTCATTTCTTTCCTCCTTTATATTGCCCATTCTACATCAGCAAAAAATTTTCTGCATTTATCTAATATGACAATATAGGCTGTAATCTTACATATTTGTAAGATTGGATTTTGACTTGAATATAAAAGAGAACTCACTACCTACATTAAGCTCGGATTTTACTTCTATTTCAATATTCAAAATTTCAGCTGCCTTTCCTACCATATACAGTCCAAGACCGCTTGATTTTTCATTCATTCTACCGTTAAATCCCGAATACCCTCTGTCAAAGATTTTTCTGATATCCTTTGAAGGAATTCCTATTCCGGTATCTTTTATACTTAACTTTGCAAGTTCCTTATCATAGACTATACTTATACTGCCATGCTTTGTGTATTTAAGTGCATTAGATATAATCTGCTCCAATATTATGGAAAGCCATTTTGCATCACTTACTACTCTTTCACCTGTTTTTATATATTCAAGTTTTATTTTCTTTTCAATAAAGATAAGTGAATACTTCTTTATAACACTGTTTAATACCTCATCCAGATCCACTTCATATATATCCATATCCGTGCTTCTGTCTTTCAGTTTTAAATAGTTCATAGCCATATTTGTGTATTCCTCGATATAAAACATCTGCTCTTTAAGCCTTTTGTCGGCTACAGCTTTATCCAAAATAAGATTGCAGACTGTAATAGGCGTTTTGATTTGATGTATCCATAGTAAAAAATACTCTTCCAAATCCTTTCTTTCATCAATTATCTTATTTCTGAGAGTATTATTTTCAATTTTAAGCCTTTCAATTTCCTCAGACATTTTTTCTCTCTTTACATAAGATATCCACTCTATGATAAGAAAAACCAACATGCAAAATAATATAAGCTCAAGACTTAAGATAAAATATTGCATATCAAAATTTGCAAATAAAAATACCCCTCCAAATATTAAACATACATATAGAAGGGTAATAAAAATACGATATTCACTTTTTAAAAAAGACCATAATCTGTTCATATCTACCTCACAAGATAATATCCCATACCTTTTTTAGTCTGTATAAATTCTTTATATCCGACATTATCAAGCTTCTTTCTAAGCCTTGTAATATTCACCGCCAAAGTATTGTCATCTATAAAATCATCGCCCTGCCAGCAGTGATTCATAATATCCTCTCTTCTCACTATCTGTCCTTTTGCATTAAACAGTGCCTCAAGTATAAGAAGCTCAGTCTTTGTAAGGTCTATATCAAAATTTTCACACAAGAGCTTTGCTCTTGAAGTATCCAGACTTATTCCTTCAAATGTCAATTTATCGACCTGCATTGTATATTCATAAGTCCGTCTTAAGATTGCCTGTATTTTTACTCTGGTCAAATTGATATCAATAGGCTTTGTAATATAGTCATCGGCTCCAAATTGCATTGCGGATACCATATCCATCGAATTATTGTGAGAAGAGATGAAAATTATAGGTACATTTGAACTTTCTCTGATTTTCTGAGTCCAGTAAAATCCGTTGTAGTATGGCAGAGTGATATCCATAAGTACAAGATCCGACTTAAACTCTTCAACCTCTTTTGCCACATTATTAAAGTCTTTTACAGACATTGTTTCATATCCCCACGCTCTGAGTTCATCTCCCAAAAGCTCCACTATATTTTCATCATCTTCCACAATAAATATCTTCATTAAATTAAACCGATTCTTCCTCTGCCAAAAGATTTTCTATAAATTCATACACTTCTTCTCTGCCCTGCTTAGTCTGTGATGAAAAAGGTATAAGCACGCTGTTCTTAGGTAATCCAAGTCCTTCTCTCACCGTCTTAACGCATTTAGCCACCTGACTTCTTTTTAACTTATCAAGCTTCGTAGCTATAATTACAGGCTGATATCCGTTATATACAATCCAGTCATACATCTGCTTATCATTTTTACCCGGCTCATGCCTTATATCGATCAGCAAAAATATACATCTGATTTGCTTTGAAGTATGTAGGTACTTTTCTATCATCTTGCCCCATTTTTCCTTTGTGGCAAGATTTGCATTGGCATAACCGTACCCCGGCAGGTCAACAAAATATAAATCATCATTTACTTTATAATAATTTATGGTCTGTGTCTTTCCGGGCTGACTTGATGTCCTTGCCAAAGATTTCCTGTTCATAAGAGAATTTATCAATGATGATTTTCCTACATTTGACTTGCCTGCAAAGACTATTTCCGGATCTGTATTTTCAGGAAATGTACTGGTAATACCGCATACCGTCTCCAGCTCCGCTTTTTTTATTATCATAAGTACCTCATTTATATTCTTTTATTATTACATCAAAATTTTAATCTGTCAGCGCCACCTTTAGGACTTCTTTTATATCCTTGACATATACGATTTCCAAACCTTCTGTGATTTCTGCCGACAATTCTGATACATCCACTTCGTTTTCCTTTGGAACACATACTGTCTTTACTCCCGCAAGCTTGGCAGCCAGGAGCTTTTCTTTTAAACCGCCTATAGGAAGCACCTTGCCCCTTAGAGTTATCTCTCCTGTCATTGCCACATCGGCTCTCACTCTTTTTCCTGTGATGGCTGAAATGATTGCGGTGGTCATTGTCACACCTGCACTTGGACCGTCCTTAGGTACGGCACCCTCAGGTATATGTAAATGTATATCGTTCCTTTCAAAGAATCCGTCTTCTATATCATATTCCTTCGCCATGCTTCTTACAAGGCTCTTTGAGATTCCGGCACTCTCCTTCATTACATCGCCCATATTTCCTGTAAGTGTAAGTACTCCTTTTCCGGGCATTATATTTACCTCAATACTTAAAGTATCTCCGCCTACACTTGTCCACGCAAGTCCTGTAACCATTCCGACCTGTGGCTCTTTTTCAACCTCATCATGTCTTACCTTTTCTTTTCCGAGGTATTTACCGATGTTTTTTTCTGTTATCTTAAAACTCTTTTTACCCTCAAGTGATTCTCTGGCACATTTTCTGCAGATATCCCCAATCCTTCTTGAAAGGTTTCTGACTCCGGCCTCTCTGGTATAGTTGTGGATTATCTTCTTTATAGCCTTATCACTGAAATGAATTCCCTTATCCTTCATACCGTTTGCTTCCACTTCCTTCGGAACAAGGTAACTTTTGGCAATATGATATTTTTCATTTTCAGTATATGAGCTGATCTCAATTATATCCATTCTATCAAGAAGCGGTCTCGGAATTGTATCCAGAGTATTTGCCGTAGCTATAAACAAAACCTTAGACAAATCCAGAGGTATTTCAAGATACCTGTCTCTAAAGGTCTTATTTTGTTCTCCGTCAAGCACCTCCAAAAGTGCTGCAGAGACATCGCCCTTATAATCTCTTGAGCTCTTATCTATCTCATCCAACAAAAGCAATGGATTTGCAACTTTGGCATGCTTTATAGCTTCTACAATTCTTCCCGGCATAGCACCTACATAGGTTCTTCTATGTCCTCTGATCTCGGCCTCATCTCCAACTCCGCCAAGACTTATTCTTACATATTTTCTTCCAAGTGCCTTTGCAACACTCTTTGCAATTGAAGTTTTACCTGTTCCCGGTGGGCCTACAAGACAGAGTATTGGTGAATTTCCTGTAGGATTTAATATTCTTACAGAGAGATATTCAAGTATTCTGTCCTTTACTTTTTCAAGTCCGTAGTGATCCTCATCCAGAATCTTTTTTGCACGTATTATGTCATTGAAATCTTCACTGTATACACCGAAAGGCATTTCAAAAACAGTGTCCAGATATGTCCTGATTACATTTCCCTCGGCACCATTACCGCCGGCCGTATTCAGTCTGAAAATATCCTTTTTTATCTTCTCTTTATATTCATCAGCAAGCGCCAAGTTTTTAAGTTTCTCTTCGTACTCGTCAGAAACAGTCTCATAGCCGCTGTTTTTGGCCATTTCATTTTGTATAACCTTCAAATGTTCTCTGAGAATATAGTCTCTTTGATTCTTTGAAATGTCCTTATCTACTTCCGATTTTATTTTTTCCGCAATTTCTTTCCTGTCTATAGCTTCACTCATAATCTCCATAAGCAACATAGACTCTTCAACCGGTGTCTTTGCGGCATTTATAATCTTTTTCTTCTCATAATCAAGGTTTAGAGCAAGCCTCAATCTGTCCAAAAGTTCAGGAAGGTTATCTATGGCAAGTAATTCATTTAAGATATGTTTTTTAAATCTCTCATTTACATCGCTATAGCCTCTCATTGTAAGCTGCAGACTGTTTAACATTCTGTCAAAGCCTTCATCGGACTGTATGTACTCTTCTACTTCCGCCTCATATTCATTTTCGGCATAATTATTTAGAGAAATCAGCTTACCTCGTCTTAAAGCTCTTACTACAACTTCTATTACACCGTTATCTTTATTTTTTACACTCTCAACCTTGGCAATTACACCGTTAGTCTCGGTATATGCACTGTCTTTTCTCTCCTCTTCATTGTCCGCTTTGTATCTTAAAATGAAAAGTTCTTCATCATTCTCATAAGCATCCAGCTGTGCCTTTATTATATTGCTGTCTGCAGATGAAAACCCTATCACCTCTCCCGGAAAGATGATTTGATTCCTTATCAATATTGTTTTTAATTTATTCATTTACTCCCTAATATAATACCCCCGGTTGTTATCCGAGGGTAAAATTAAATTTAAGCACTTTCGCTGTTTTCATTTGTTTCTTTTCTCTTTTTTGCTCTTACAGATTTATCTCTGTACACAATATCAGGTTCTCCACCGTCAATTGTTTCTTTTGTAATAGTACAAATACCTATATTCGGATCTGAAGGTATTTCATACATCATATCCGTCATCACACCCTCAAGTATGGATCTTAGACCTCTGGCACCGATTTTTCTCTCAAGTGCAAGATTAGCCACTTCTTCAACCGCAGATTGATCAAACTCAAGCTTAACGTCATCAAGCTCAAAAAGTTTTTGATACTGCTTAGTAATAGCGTTCTTAGGCTTTGTCATTATCTGTACAAGAGCATCCTTATCAAGCATATCAAGTGATACCGTTACAGGTACACGACCTATAAACTCAGGTATAAGACCGAATTTGGTCAAGTCTCCCGGAAGTACCATCTTGAAAAGCTCGTCTATAGACTTTGAGTTCTTTTCCACAACATCTGAATTAAATCCTATGCTGCCCTTTGAAAGTCTGTTCTCAACTATTTTCTCAAGTCCGTCAAATGCACCGCCACATATAAACAGTATATTTGTGGTATCTATCTGGATAAGTTCCTGTTGAGGATGCTTTCTTCCTCCCTGTGGCGGTACCGAAGCCACACTGCCTTCCAGAATTTTCAGTAAAGCCTGCTGCACACCCTCACCCGATACATCTCTGGTGATAGACACATTCTCAGACTTCTTTGTTATTTTATCTATCTCATCTATATAAATGATTCCATATTCAGCTCTCTTGACATCACCGTCAGCCGCCTGAATAAGTTTAAGAAGAATATTCTCAACGTCTTCTCCGACATATCCCGCTTCTGTAAGTGTAGTAGCGTCTGCTATAGCAAAAGGTACATTTAAAATCTTTGCAAGAGTCTGTGCCAAATATGTTTTACCTGAACCTGTAGGTCCAAGCATAAGTATATTACTCTTTTGAATCTCAACTTCCGAGCTTTTCTTTGATTTAATTCTCTTATAATGATTGTATACCGCTACAGACAATACCTTCTTTGCATCATCCTGTCCGATCACATAATCATCAAGGAAATTTTTGATTTCCTTAGGTTTTAAAAGATTTATTTCATTTGAAGCATCATAGTAGTCAGATACTCCGTCAAGCTCCTCTTCAAGTATTTCAGAACATAATTCTATACATTCATCACAAATATATACTCCGTTCGGACCTGAAAGAAGCCTTCTAACCTGATCGGATGTTTTTCCACAAAATGAGCAACATATTTTGTCCTTATTGGCCATGATACCTCCTTAGTGGTGTTCTATAACCTTATCTATGATTCCATAAGAAAGGGATTCCTCGGCAGACATATAATTGTCTCTTTCGGTGTCTCTTTCTATGACCTCTATCGGCTGATTTGTATTCTCCGCCAATATTTTATTTAATTTCTGTTTTGTCTTTAATATCTGTTCTGCAACAATCTTTATATCGCTGGCCTGTCCCTGTGCACCGCCTGAAGGCTGATGAATCATTATCTCGGCATTAGGAAGCGCATATCTTTTACCTTTTGTACCGCCTGCCAAAAGGAATGCACCCATACTTGCAGCCATACCCATACATATGGTTGATACATCACATTTTACATATTGCATTGTATCATATATAGCCATACCTGCCACAACACTTCCGCCCGGGCTGTTTATATAAAGATTGATATCCTTTGTAGGATCTTCCGACTCAAGGAAAAGTATCTGTGCAACTACAAGACTTGCAGTAACATCATTCACCTCTTCTCCCAAGAAAATTATTCTATCCTTTAAAAGTCTTGAGTATATATCAAAGGCTCTCTCGCCCCTGCTTGTAGACTCAATGACTGTAGGTACTAAACTCATAACTCTCCTATCTTTAAGAATTTTTTAAATCCTTTAATACTCCAATAAGCCAGCCTTATGGCTGACTTATTTTTAAACTGATTTATACTAATTTAGCATTTTCTACTAAAAAGTCAATAGCTTTTTGAACTGCAAGATCATCAGTCATCTGCTTTCTCTCATTCTCGCCAAAGAATCCCTTAATCTTTTCCAAGTCCATCTTGTAAGAATCTGCTATCTTCTGAAGCTCTTCATCTATCTCAGCCTCGCTTACAGTAATCTTCTCAGCCTTAGCTACTTCCTCAAGTACAAGTCTTGTCTTGATCTGCTTTAATGCCTGAGGCTTGAACTGATTGTTTAAATCAGCCTTTGTCATACCTGTAATCTGAAGGTACTGGTCAAGTGTAATACCCTGGCTCTCCATTCTTCTGCCATAGTCTGCCACAAGTCCTTCAACCTGTGCCTCAACCATAGGCTCAGGAATATCCATAGTAGAAGTCTCAATCAACTTATCCACAACAGCATTCTCGTTCTCTGTAGCCGCTCTCTTTGCCTTAGCCTCTGAAAGCTGCTTCTTTAAATCTTCCTTATACTCGGCCATTGTGTCAAACTCACTGATCTCGCTTGCGAAATCATCATCAAGCTCAGGAAGCTCTTTCTTCTTTATTTCCTTTACTGTACAAGCAAATACGGCAGCCTTGCCTGCAAGGTCCTTCATCTGATAGTTCTCAGGGAAAGTGATATTTACATCAAAAGCCTCTCCTACATTGTGACCGATAATCTGATCTTCAAATCCCGGAATAAATGCACCTGAACCGATAACAAGAGGATAATCCTCACCCTTACCGCCGTCAAAAGGAACTCCGTCAATGCTTCCCTCAAAATCAAGTGAAATATTGTCTCCGCTTTCTACAGCTCTTCCCTCAACAGTGATAAGTCTTGCGTTCTTCTCCTGCTCGCTCTTTAATGCACTTGCTATATCATCATCATTAACAACTTCGTCAGCCTTCTTTACTTCGATGCCCTTGTACTCACCGAGAGTTACTGCAGGCTTAACTGCAACCAATGCTTCGTATACGAAATCCTCGCCTTTTTTAGCATTCTTAATCTCTATCTGTGGTCTTGAAACAATTTCAAGCTCGCTGTCTCTTACTGCACTTGGATATGTTGCATCAAGCATAAAGTCTATAGCATCAGGAATCAGATTGTCTGAACCATACATCTTCTCAAAAACTTCCTGTGTAACATGTCCTTTTCTAAATCCCGGAACATTGAATTTATTTTTATTTTTCTTAAAGGAATCAGCTATAGCCTTATCAAATTCTTTAGCTTCTACTGTGACTGTAAGCTTTGCCATATTTTTTTCTAATTTTTGTACTTCTACGCTCATTAAAGTTTCTCCTTGTTTCATAAATGCCTCAAGAGGCATATCTAATTAACCATTATAGCATAAAGATAAATCTCATACAACAGTGATTAAAAAGTTTCAAATTTATTTCATGATAATTTAAATCTAAAATTACTTATTGCGACTGACTACCAGACAGCAACTTGCATGTTCACTCTCTTTGCAAAGGCTTAGAGGCATTACCAAAATATCCTCTCCCATATTGCCA
The DNA here is from genome assembly GCF_003862475.1 of Lachnoanaerobaculum gingivalis. Lineage (GTDB taxonomy): Bacteria > Bacillota > Clostridia > Lachnospirales > Lachnospiraceae > Lachnoanaerobaculum > Lachnoanaerobaculum gingivalis. The sequence goes on from NZ_RRCO01000001.1 coordinate 874,996, forward strand.
TATTCTTTTATATAGCGCTCTCTATCCTCAGGTGAATAATCATATATTCCTACCACATAGCTATTTCCGCTTTGTAACTCAACTTCAAACTGCAATTTTTCTGTCTTTATACTTATATTTTTTCCTGTAGCACCTAATGTTGTAGTCTCAAAAACACCCTCAATGCTATGCTTTCCACCTTCAACAGCCACAACTTTTTCAAGATTTTCACCTATGATTACATTAAACTGTGAAATATCATTTCCATCAATTTTTAAATTATTTCCATATAGATGGACAATAGCTTTATTGACATTTTCATTCTTAAATTCATTGGCTTTAACCTGTCTTTTCTTATTCATTGTCATCATAACTGCAAAAAGTACTGCCCAAACTACCACTACAACTGCAACAATTAAAAATGTGTTATTCATAATCCCTCCAAAAACCTTTTTTACACTTTATATATTAAAGGCACGAATATTATAACAAATATAGCTTAAGTCTACAATGTTTCTATGTCGGTTATATTTAAATATTTTCTTTAATTAGTGCAAAAAACCATGTATACTAATTATGAACCGGAACAGGCTTATACTTTAGTCATAAGATATTTTTCAAAACAGAATCAGTTTTTGATATAAAGGAGTAGTGTGGAAAATATAGAAATAGAGAGAAAGTTTCTTGTCAAAGAAATACCGAGCAATCTTGATAAATATGAGAGAATAGATATGACTCAAGGGTATTTAAATACAAATCCCGTAGTTAGAATAAGAAAAGAAAATGATGATTATGTTCTTACTTATAAAGGAAGCGGATTGCTGTCACGAAGCGAATATAATCTTCCGCTTAATGAAGAATCTTTTAATCATCTGCTTAAAAAATGCGACGGAATCATTATCTCAAAAAGCAGATATAAAATTCCGCTTGAAAACGGCTTGGTTGCAGAACTTGATGTTTTCAAGGGTAATCTTCATAGCTTGTTTCTTGTTGAAGTTGAATTTAAATCAGTTGAAGACGCAAACGCCTTCATCCCTCCTGTATGGTTTGGAGCAGATGTTACAACAGACAGCAGATACCACAACTCATATATATCCAAGTACGGATTACTTAAGTGGAGATACTGAAAATGAAAAGAAGGCTTTATACAACTCCTAAAGCCTTCTTTTTACATTATCTTGCCGCCATATAGATATTGTACATATCATTATAGTCAAGTGATTTAAAACTTCCTATACTTCTTGTTTTATTGTATGAACAGTTTATTGCCAAGTCCTCACAGTCTTTTTCGCTTACCTCTCTGTTAAGAAGCTCGTGTAAACTTCCAGGCATACCTACAGATTTGAAAAATTCTACAGTTCTTTCAATTCCTATATCAGCAGCCTTTTTATCATCAGCCTCAACTACTCCATATACCTTTCTTGCAAAATTTGCAAATCTCTCTATGTTTTCTTCCTTTACATAGTTTGCCCAAGAAGCCCAAATCGCACTGAGGGTTGCACCATGTGTAGAGTTAAAAAGCGATGAAAGAGCCATTCCAAGCTGATGGCATGACCAGTCACCATCTCTTGGAGTATCACCTTTTGATCCAAGACCTGTAAGTCCTATATGTGATACGCTTCCGCACCACATAACTTCACTCATAGCTTCATAGTCTGTCGGATTTTTGACAGCCTTCGGTCCAAATTTGATAATATCTCTAAAGAGTCCCTCAGCCATCTCATCAGTCAAATGATTCCCAAGAATATTTGTAAAATATCTCTCAGATGTATGCATAAAGATATCTGCCGCACCGGCACCTATCTGATACTTAGGTAAAGAATATGTAAGCTCCGGATCCATTATCGCAAACCTGCATCTGTTAAAGTCTGTGTTAATCCCTTTCTTTATATGGCTTCCGGTTACATCATCTGTAAGAACTGCAGAGTCGCTTGTTTCAGATCCTGCCGCAGCAATAGTCAAAATCGAACCTATAGGAATAGAGCTTTCCACCTTCTTTCTTTGAAAGAAAAACTCTTCTATATCGGTATCCGGATTTGCCACACCTATTGCCACAAACTTTGCGGTATCTATTACACTTCCTCCGCCTACAGCCAGAATAAAGTCTGCTCCGAATTCATGAGCTTTTTTAACCATTTCCTTTGCCTTACTTAAAAGCGGATTTGGCACCACTCCTCCAAGTAATAATACCTCTATGTTCTCTGCCTGCAATCTTTCTTCTACCAGGTCAAGCAGACCGCTTTTCTTTGCACTGCTTCCACCAAAGATAACTGCAACCTTCTTTACTCCGAACTCTTTAATTAAACTTCCTGTATCATTACTTGTTCCTGCTCCGAAAACAATTCTTGTAGGTGAATAATAATTAAACTTTTGCATACACTACCTCACTTTTCATTTATTTTATTTATTAAATCCATATAGCCCTTGCAATATTTTTCATAAAGGGGCTCCAATATTTTCTTGAAATTTGCTCTCTCCTCAATTGATAGAGTATTTATCTCTATACCTTTATCGACAAGCTCCTTCTCATATATCTTTTCCTGTTTTGCCCAGATTTCTCTCTCATAAATGCTGCTCTCTACTGCAGCCTCTTTTATAATTGCTCTGTCTTTTTCTGAAAGTTTATTCCATGTCACATCAGAGCAAAGTTGCATTTCAGGAACTCGGGTATGCTCATCCTTTGTGTAATATTTTGCATATTGATAGTGCATAGCTGATATATAAGACGGAATATTATTCTCCGCACCGTCTATCACACCCCTTTCAAGAGATCCGTAAACCAGACTGTACTCTTGAGCTACAGGTTCAGCTCCCAAAGTTCTTATCATATCCTTCATAAGGTCCGATTGCTGTACTCTGATTTTTAATCCCGAAAGATCCGATATATCTTCTATAGGTCTTACATTGTTATAAAAGTTTCTTGCACCTGCAGTATAAAATGACAGCGGCTCAATACCTGAACCGTCAAACTGTGCAAGGATCTCATCGCCTATCTCGCTGTAAAGTACATTCCACATATGCTCCTCATCCCTGTATAAATAAGGCATCTGCAAAACATTCAAAATCGCAATATCATTTGAAAGCGGTGAAATAGAGGCCCTGGTAAAATCAATTCCTCCGAATTTCAGCTGTTTTATAACACTTAGCTCATCTCCCAGTTTACCGTCATATACTACCTCTATTACTATTCTCCCCTTGCTCTTTTCCTCTACAAGTCTTGCAAACTCAAATGCTCCGAGAGTAGTAGGATAATCTTTCGGGTGATTTTCCGCATATGTAAAAACATACTCGGTAACCGGCTTTTTTCTCACACATGAAGTAGCAATAATCATAACGGAAATGATTAAAAGCCATATCAGTTTTCTCTTCATCCTTTTATTTTTCCCAAAATATCATCAAATATCTTTTTGTAGTCTTTACCTACAATTCTCTTTGTCAAAATATATCCGTTTGTATTGTCGGTAAAAATTATAAGCATTCCCGAAAATCTCTTTCCGGCTTTGACTCTTCTCCAGTCAATATAATCGTGCTTTCCTTCCGCCTCTACCGTTATTCCTTTTTCACCAAGTTCAAGTGTCAATTCCTTAAGAGTATTCACATTCCCTCTTGCTCTGTTATACATCATAAAAGGTTGAAAGAGCACAAAGAACAGTACGGCAAATACAAGTATTGCTCTAAGAAAATTGTTTACTTCATGCCACCTTGAACTTATAAGTGCAAGCATTGCAAAAGTAAAAATAATATTCACAATTCCCGCAAGTGAAGAATATAAAAAGAAGAAAGACAGCTTAAACAACTCAAAAGCTGTATTCTTATATTTGAATCTGTAATTCATAGAGCCTCCATGTTCCAATGTTGTAGGATTATTTTATATCAAAACGTCCGGGTTGGCAAACAGCATTTCCTACGTAAAAAAGACGGGTTGATTTCAACCCGTCCCTGATGTCAAAGCCTTTTCCATTACTTTTTTATTACTTAGCAGCCTTATTCTGGTTTACCAAGATATTTGTTGTTCCTGCATCCTTGCCTGCGTTGAACTGATCCCAAAGAAGATCCATTGAAAGCTGAACTCCCTTACCCTGGCTTAACTTATCATCTTTATCTGTTCTGTTCTCTGTTGTACCTGTTGTGTAAACGCCCTTTGCATCAGGGTCCATAGCTACACCTACAAAGATATCAAGTCTTTGATCTGTAGCAGGTGCACACTTAATAATATTGTTCTGTAAAGCCTGCTTTAAGTCTACATCATCAAGTGCCGACAATCTAACGAAGTCAACACCGCCAACTGTGAAGAATCTGTCATCACTCGGTACTTCGCTTGCTACTGCCTTAGCAAGTTTGAATGTATCTTCATTTCCTGTATTCTTAGGATTGTACTGCTCTCTGTGAATATATACGGCAACACCGATCATATCCTCAAGATTTCCCATGTCCTTCTTATCAAGTGCCTTTGCCTCAAACTTAATGTTGCTAAGCTTTGCTGCGATATCACCTACGTTTACGATATCTGAACGGAATACCTGTGCATATCCCGGATACATATTGTCAACTGTTATCTGAATCTTACCGCTTGCATCTGTAACAGCCTTATTGTATGGCCCAACTTTCTTTGATAATCCCTCTTTGTCTACAAGCTCTGCATTGAAATCAACACTGTTGTATCCCTTTGCTCTATCTTTGTAAGCATCAACTGTTCCAGGTGCCGCAATGCTGTTATAATCCTTAGGACCTCTTAAGAAGAACTGATCTCCAACAAATCCTGACTCATCTATACCGTCTACGATTGACCATCCTGCACCCTTCATTGTCTCATCTGAGTACTGTCCGTATAATCCGAGGTCAACAAATCTTACACCAAAATCTCCGGTTGTTGCCTTAGTTGTTACGTTTAATGAATCTGTCCAATAAGCATAACCTGTTCCTGCCAATACCAATCCTAATGCTACTATTCCACCAACTAATGTGTTTCTTCTTGATTTTCTCATCTTTCCCTCCTAAAAATTGGATATTAAATTGTGAATCATGATCCTCAACTTTTGAAAAACTGATATTCTCTCGTTTTTCATTTATGTTCTAATTGTATAGCATTTATTATATTTGTAAAATGTACTCAAGTCATAATTTGGACTACCACTAAAGTAGTATATGAATAATCAAATCTAAACATTACTCTCAAAGAAGTATATATAATCCTTTGAAAGGATATATATCTTACCGTCCTTAGGCAGCTCTTTTTCACCTTCAATATAAAGTACAGGCTCTCTGATTTCATCTGCAAGCTCTATTAAATCTATAATACTTTTTACTCTTATTTCAGACTTTTGCGAAATATCGGGTAGATTTTCAATACAAACCATTCTGCTGCCGTACTTTCTCATTAACTCCGAAAGTTTCTTTTGTTCAAGTTCCTTTCCCTCCATATTTGAAGTAAAGAATCTTACAAATACAAGAATACCTGCAGATACAAAAATTAATAATATAAATATCGCATAAGAACTGAAAGTCGGTATAACATTAACAAGATTTGACTCTTTAATATCACCGCTGTCCGTACCGGGCTCAGCCTTTCTTATTTCATAGAACTTATCATTGTTTATAGGTATATCAATTCTGTATGAAAACGTCTTTTCCTCTCCGTCCACAATATATTTTCCGCTAAGCTCAACGTAGAAATCCTTTCCGGTTTCTCCGCCAAGTGCATTTTCTATCTCCTGTGCATAATTTCTGTATTCCGCTCTGTCTATACTGAGACTTTCATTTATTGAAGCGCTGCTTGTAACACTCTCCATCACCCTACCCTCAACAATAGGATATATTTTTTCATACACAGGGACTTTTTCTTCATCTTTCCCTGTTTGATACCCTTCAAGTACAGCCTGTATAATGTAATCTCCGGATATGCTTAGAGCATTTGTCACAGCAAGTTCCGATTTGAAATCAATATTTATAAAATCCGTAATTGCACTTGGATATACTCTTCCTTCTTCCAGAAACTCTTCTTCAAAAACATTGTTTTCTTTCAGATGTACCCTATAAGAAGCACCTGTTGTTATATTATAGGAGTTTACCACCACTTCCTCTGTCTCGGTATGCGGTCTTATATTTATAAATAAAAGTATCAAACTTATCAGACACAATATAACGCCTAAAGTATAAAGAAAAATTCTTGTATTTTTTGTCAGTTTAATATCTTCTTTTGTCTTTTTACTGTTCTCTTTTATGATTTTCTTCATCAGTTGTCTATAACTCCCTCCGGAATTTTATCCTGCCCTTTCAGTATCAATGTCAGTAACCCGATCTTAGGTACAACTTTTATCACTGTACCTCTTATATCATTTGGTTGTACCTTATCTTCATCAACCGCATTATTGTTATCGCCCTTAGTCTCAAAACTTACATTCCCCGCTTCATCTTTAAATACTTCTTTAATTCTATGAGTTATTATTATATTCCCGCGCTTAAAGTTTATAATATCACCTTTCGAAAGTTCATATATTTCATCTTCATTTGATATTTTATGTACCAGTACCACATCTCCCGGCATTATTAGAGGCTCCATGCTTCCTGTAAGTATTACCGAAGGATATACCGGAAAAACTCCCACACAAAACCAGGCAAAGGCTGTTGCAACTAAAAGTGAAATCAGATACATCACATCGCTTTTTTTATCTTCACTTCTCTTTCTTGCAGTTGCAAAAACATGATCCGATATAAACATGGCATAGACTATCGGAAAAACAATTCCTATGGCACCATCAAGAAGCCACGATAATTCAGGCAATACCGGAAAGCATTTTTCAAAAAGCTGTATTATCCCGATATACACTACGCTTGGCAGCACACCTCCATAAAATACAAATACCGACATAAGTATATTCTTTGCCGCTATCGGCAATAAAATCTGTGTACTGTATATAAACAACTCTTTAAACTCTTTTATTGACAAAAGATTTCCAAAATTGATTTCAACAAGACACATTATTATTGTTATTAAAAATATAGCTGTTCTCTTATGTTTTAAGGTTTTACATGCCGATGCAAAAGAGTAATACCTTATCATTTCCTTTGCTGTTATTGCCGGTATTATCGTCAATGCATTTACAAGTATTCCTGAAATTGATGTATCATAGGGACTGGCTCCCAGTTTTTTCATAAAGACCCCGGGCACAAATTTCAGTGCTATAAATATTATTCCCCCGGATAAACCATATCCGACCAGATATCTGCTTACAGGATTTTTTACCGGTATATAAAGCCATGGTAAAATAAAAAACATAATACCTATCAGTATGCACCAGTATAAAGATGCAATAAAAGGCATCTCCAATATCTTTACCTTAATATATGGTAAGGCCGGAATTATCACACAAAGCAAAAGTATACTTGCATAAATAATATATTTTTTTTCAAGGCTTATCTTTTTCATATCATTCGGATTCTTTGATATTTTCAGGCTTATCTTCATTTATAGGTTTATGATTTTCCTGTACTGTTTCTGCAGACTTTTTCGGCCTTATAACAAGATCTCTTTGATCAGGTTTGACAGTATCTCTTTGTTCAGATTTTTCAACTGTATCTTCCTGCTCACCTTTTGAAATTGAACCGTCATCAACCTTACTTTCTTTTTGCACCGCTTCTTCTTTTACTTCTATTTGTGCATCATAAGTAAAGGCAACATTGGCTTTTACTTTTAACTCATCCTTCCAATATGCCCATGCATTTACACAAAGCATTGTCGCTATTATTGATGCAGCTATACATAAACAAATTCTCTTTTTCATTTCCGTCTCCTATTTATCTCCATCCTGCGCTTTAGATCCTCCCTGGAATACATCAAAAGGTATCTCACAGGAATATGTCACCACTACACCGTTTCCGACGGCAGCCACAAGATTTCCCTCATTAAAATCGAGATCTATACTTTCCTGCATTTTCTCACTGTCCATACTGAAACTTACAGGCAGTTCAAGTATTTTTTTCAAACTTTCCGCCTTGAGTTTTAGATAAATCTGTCCGCCAAACTCATCTTTTCCGTCTTCGCTCAAAGTCTTATATACTTCAAACTGCAAGGGTTCCATAAAAGCAGCCTCACCTTCTCCAAGAGAATATGCCGCTCCTTCATATACAAGCAAAGCCTTATCCGCTTTCAACTCCAAGTCCTCTCCTGTCTTTGTCATATCAAGCTTTGTATAATTTAATTTATTTACGGTACTGTCCTGTGATGTTGTAAGAGGGAAATCCAATCTCAAGAGCTTTCCCTCAAGTAATGAATTTATAGGTAAACCCTCAGTAAATGTAACCTCAACTTCCTTATCTGTTGTAATGAATTCGGCATCTATCAAAGTTTCATTATTTCCGCTTTCATCTGTAAGGTACACCGAATACTTCTCATCGGAATTTCCGGCAAATAATATGTCCATAACTCCGCTCGTCATCTTCATTTCTGCCGATAAAGCAAAATGCCAGCTTGAATAAGCTCCGCCTATTGCCGCCAACCCAAAAAATAAAATCAAAAAAACAAACGGTTTCTTTAAAAACTTTCTATTACTGTACATAACTCTCCTATCCTATATATGATTTTTATAAATTACGGCTTGTGTCAGCCGAATTGAATGCCAGTTCAAATTTTTCAATATTTCTTTCAACAAATACCAATACTTCCGTTCTGCTGTACATATCAAGCTTACCGAATATATTTGATATATGTTTTTTTACGGTACCTTCAGATACAAACAAATCTTCTGCAATTTTTGCATTTGTATAGCCCTCTCTTAAAAGCAGAGCGACTTCCAATTCTCTTTTTGTCAGAGCTTCTATCTTTTTTTCTTCTTCCGTAAAACTTCCCATATTGTCAACCAGATCTGAAGAGTAGAACTTTCCTCCCCTATCGACAACTTTAAGACTATACATAATATCGTCTATAAACGCATCTTTTAATACATACGCATCTATTCCTAGATTTTTTGCCTTTACAAAGTCACTTTCACTTGAAGATGAAGTTATTACAAATGTCTTTATAGCTTTATCATGTCTTTGTACCCACTCCAAAAACTCAAATCCGCTCTCATTATGTAAATGTAGATCTACAAATGCCATATCTACCGGCTTATGCTCTACCAAATCGATGGCTTCACCGACAGTGCCCGCCTGTAGAGTTTCCTCCTCAGGCTTATGAAGCTTAATAATTGATTCAAGACCCTGTCTCGCAATAGGGTGATCGTCTAAAACAAGTACCATATTCCGTCCTCCTGTTATCTCGGCAAACTAAGTTTAACTCTAACGCCTTTTTTATCGTCATATACAACACTCAAGTATCCCTTTAATAAAACTGCTATATTTCGCATATTTCTCAATCCGTTACCTTCGGAGAAGTTTTTATCCTCTCTTGAAAAACCCGTTCCGTCATCTTCTATCAAAAGCTCTACAGTATCTGATTGCATTTTCAATTCGATATTTATATTTTTTGACTTACCATGTTTTATAGCATTATTCACAGCCTCACATGCAACTCTGTATAGAGCTATCTTTTGTGCTATCGTTATATAATCCGCTTCTTCGTCCAAATTTAAATTTATCCTTACATCATTAAGCCTTTCCAGTTCCTCCATATATGCGTATACTGCATGTATAAATGTATTTATATTATCCTTAAATCTTTTTCCGTAGATACTTTCTCTAAGCTCCGCCATAGTACTCTCTGCAGATTTTTTCAGTATATGTATGGACTCTATAATATCTTTTTTTTCTATATCCGCCTTTACCTTACTTTCCAATACCGCAAGATTACAGGTAATGCCGAAAAGTTTCTGTATTACTGTATCATGTATTTCATTTGCAATACGATTTTGTTCCTCTACAGCTACATACCTTTCTATTTGGGCATATGTATCCAGATTATTGAATACCGTCTTTATCAGCTGTAAATAAAAATCTTTTCCGTCATCATGCAACTCCGATGAACGCCTTATCAAAATACCGCTTAGATAATCAGACTCTCCTATTTTTATTAATTCATAAATATTACCGGACGACTCTATTTTTAATATTTCGGAATTCTCACTATTGTCGGAATCTTCATCTTGAAACTTTATCTTTTCCGATATGTCATCATATATATCTTTTTCAATACCACAGCTCTCTACAATCTCAGGAAAATCATCACGTTCAAATTTTACAAGCACAAATTCCCGATACAAATTGTTATTTCTAAGCAACATTGACAACTTTTCCATGATTTTTTTCGGATCTGTCATTGCAAAAAGTCCAAAGCTCTCACTCAGCTCCGTCAACATTACAAAGGCATAGTTACTGAGTTCCTTTTCTTTATTCAACTCCGTATTCAAGCTTTCAAGTTCTTCATTTTGCTTTCCTATGTATGCTACATAATAACGAATTATATAAAACTCACACATAAGCATACCCATGCCCAAAATAATATTGATATCCTGATAAGACGAATTTTCTATACTCTTTCCGGCTATGGCACAAAATAAACACCAGATACAGGCAATAAATGTCACAGTTATATTTTTATCTAAAGCAACCATCAATAAAATACAGTTGACTTCATACCACAAATACGGGCTGTAGCATCCTCCGCTAAGAAATATAAATATCCCATAGGCAAATACTTCCAAACTGAACATAATTCTAAAGTGCATTCTATTCTCACATGCCTTTTTATACAACCAGCAACTTAATGCACAGGATATCGACATTCCCAAAAAAATAATCAGGTTTATATTCTCTTTGTTATATACCGAAACCAAAATATAAAATACTGTTGATATTACAAAAGCTACTATTCTCCACAATACATTTATATTTATATATGTGGAGCATTCTCTTCCACCCATCTAAACCGTTCCCCTGCACAGCCCCTAACGCCGTCTATTAAAATTTATTTAATTTATTATTTAAACTTTCTATTACTTTCTTATTATATATCACTATAACGCATATATCTACCAAAACTTTTTTTAGTAATAGTCACATATCTAATAGTTTGTATAATAAAAAAGAGCTCTGAGATTTTTTAAAAATCTTGGAACTCTTTTTTATATTTTATCTGTTCATATCATATGAAACAAATGCATCCACCTTCTCTTTAGAAGGGCTTCCTTCATCAAATTCATTTGTAAGAAATGCATATATCAACTCTTCTCTAAGTTTATCACCAATTGTAAACGCTCCAACACAGGCTATATTTGCATTATTACTCAATACAGCTCTTTTAGCAGAATAAATATCCGAAATCAACGCAGCATATGCTCCCTTTACTTTATTGGCAGCAATGGACATTCCAAGTCCCGTACCACATAGCAGTATACCTCTGTCAAAATTCTTATCAGAAACCTGCTTTGCCACCTCTATCGCAACATTTGCATATATTGCATCATCACTTCCAAAATCTGTAACTTCACCCAAATAGCTCTTTTTTATAAATTCTATTAATCTATATTTCTCTTCAACTGCATTTGGATCTGAACCTATCGCTATTTTCATCATCTATGCCTCCTTCAAAGTCAATTATAAAAACCGCCCAAACCCTTTAATTTGAGCGATTTTTATACCCCCTTAGCTTTTTACCGCCCCTGCTGTGATTCCTTTTACCAACTGTTCCTGAAAGAAAATGTAAATTACAATCACCGGAATCATCATAATCATCAGCCCGGCAGTAATAAGTCCGTAGTGCTGTACATACAACCCTCGAAGATTAAAACATGCCAAATTCAAAGTGCTTAGCTTAGGACCGGATGTAATCACCAAAGCCAATAAAAGATCATTCCATGAGTTAATGAAGGCAAAAGTTCCAATGGTGGCAAGCCCCGGCTTTGAGATAGGCAATATGATTTGGAAAAAGGTACGTAGTCTTGAACTCCCATCAATTTGAGCCGCTTCCTCAATTTCTCTTGGTATAGTTTTCATAAAAGCCACCAAAATGAAAATACTGAAAGAAAGCTCTGCCACAGTATATGCAAGAATAATTCCAAGTCTGGTATTTACCAACCCAAGTCTTCTAAGAATCATCAGCATCGGAATGATTACTGCATGGATAGGAATCATAATGCCCAAAGCAAAAAAGTTATATAGGATTTTGCTCGTCCACACCCTGGCAAGAATATAGGATGCCATAGCAGCCACTAAAATCAAAAGAGCTACAGATGTAAAGGAATAAAAAATACTGTTTAAAAAACTGGTAGCCACCTGTGCACCTTTCCATGCATCTTTATAATTGCTCCAAACCCATACCTTAGGCAAACCAAATGAATTGCTATATATTTCCCTATCCGGTTTTACAGAGCTAAGTGCTACCCAAACAAAGGGTAGAATACAACTAAACCCTACTAAGGTTAAAGCCAGATATTTTAAAGCTGTAACAGGATGAAAAGCTACTCTTTTTTTATACTGTTCTACTGTTTTCATATTGTTCTCCTAATATTCAAGACCTTCACTTCTATTGATTTTATTAAAAACAATGGTAAACAAAAGAGAAAATACCAACATTGTAATAGCGATGGCTGTACCCTCACCCAGCTTATTGTCGGTAAAGGCTCTCTCATACATGCGTATAGCAAGATAAGAGGATTTTACCCCGGGACCTCCTCCTGTCATAACATAAGCTTGGTCAAATGCCTTAACACTTCCTGTAAAGCACAAAACAACACACACTCCAATGAGACTTTTCAGCATTGGAATTACAATTTTTAAAAAAATCTGGAAAGAATTGGCTCCATCCATTCTGGCACTTTCCAAAATATCTTCGGGGATAGACTGTATCCCCGCTAAAAATATAATGATATAGTGGCCGATATACTGCCAAATCATGGGAAACATCACTGCATAAAGCACAGTACCGGAATCCGAGAGCCAGTTTCTTGTAAGACCATGTAGCCCCAGATTTTTTAACATCAGATTAAAAGGCCCGAAATCCCCATTTAAAAATATCAAAAACATTGTGCCGATGGCAGTAGGTGAAATTACTGCCGGTAGGAAGTAAATAGAGCGAAAAAATCTGTAAAACATCTTGGTACGACTTAATAAATAGGCAAAAACCAGTCCTAAAGGCAATTGCAATGCCAAGGAAAACAGAATGCACTGCACAGTATTCCCAAAGCAGATCCAGTAATCTTTATTTTTAAAAATCCTTTGAAAATTTCTCAGTCCGATAAATTCCGGCATTCCTGCCCCTGACCATTTAGTTAGGGAATAGTATATTGACATGGCAATGGGCAAAATTACAAAACCCAAGTATAATACCATTGCAGGGGAAAGAAAGGCGGCAGATATCAATGTATTTCTTTTTTTTGTCTGTTTAGCATACATAATCGGCCCATCTCCCCTTACCTGTCTTCTTTTGCCTCATCTAATGCTTTTTGACAGCCTTCACTAAACTCTTCCGGTGACATGGAGCCTGCAAACAGCTCATCCAGCTTTTCCATGAAATAACTAAAAGGCTCTCCATCTGGATATGCCAACCAGTGGCAGGACATTTTCTCCTTTCCCTTGGCATTTTCAATCACTGAAAATAAAATAGGCATTTGTACTTTATTTGGATCAATTGTAATATCCTTGGCATTTAATGTGCCGGTTTCATAAAACATAGTTTCCACCCATTCATTGGATGTAAACATATCTCCCAGCTCAATGAGGGCTTTTCTCTTCGCTGGATCTGCAAAAGATTTAGCATTAAATACCAAACCATAGGTACTGTTGCTGCTGACAAAGCTTGCAGGATCCACTGTACTGCCCGGCATCTTCGGGGCATTGATTTGCACCGTTTTTGCCTCAGTTTCCGGGCTTAAGGCTTTAAGCTGCCAGGTCATAGTGTATACCATAGCGGCCTTTCCCTCATCATACAGAGCAAAGCTTGGTCCCCAGTCTCCGTTTGCCACCGTATCTGCAGGAAATACATTGTTCTTTTTCATATCTACAATCAGCTCTGCCACCTTGCGGAAGTTTTCATTGTCTACTTTCCAGTCATTGGTCAACTCCGAAAATTTTTCTTCTGCCCCGGCATATTGACAGAACAGTTCGCTAAAGAAAAAGTGGGCTGGATTTCCGGCCTTTGAGCCCATAGCCAAAGGTACAATTCCGTTTTCATTAAACACCTTGGAAACTTCCAACAGTTCCTCATAGGTAGTGGGATACTCCAAATTGTACTTTTCAAATAATTCCTTATTACAGAACCAAAATCCTACATAGGACTCAGTCGGAATTCCGTAAATCTTTCCGTTAAACCTGAATGAATCAAACATTGCGTCAGGATAATCACTTTGGTTTACTTTTTCCGACTCTTTAAAGTACTCTCCCACATCTGCCAAAAGTCCCGACTTGATTAAATTTCCGCTGTCTGCCATAGAGCCCCAGTACATCCAGGCATCCGGCAAATTATCTCCTGCAATATCTACCTTTATTTTTGTGAGCATCTCATCACCTGCCACAACCTCTTCTACCAGATTTATACTGTCCTTATGAGACTGAGCAAAATCTGTCACAAACTTTGCGCCCACCGCAGTATCACCTGATGGAGACCAACCATGTGCGAAACGAATAGTTACAGGCTGACTGCTCCCGGCTGCTCCCTCGCCACCGGCTCCTGTCACAGAACTTCCATTTGTTTTAGCACCGCAAGCCGTTCCAAGCATTGCAAAGCATAATGTAAAGGTTAAAAAGATATTTCTTTTTTTTATCTGTAAAGCCATAAATTTCCTCCTTTAGGGAATTAACAAAACACGCAATCCCTCTTGATTTTTTGTAACTTCAAATCCCTTTTCCCACTCCTCTAAAGGAAAAGTATGTGAAATAATTTCCTGTACATGCACTTGTTTTCTATCTAAAAGATCAATACATCGCCTCCATGTTTCTCTGTCAAAGGCAATGCTTCCAATAATTTTCTGACTGTGATATACCACCCTCCCCAAATCTATCTGAGGATGCTTTCCAAACACTCCCACTTGTGTGAGCTGTCCCGCAGTCTTTAAAAGTGCCAATCCTGTATCCAGTCCGGCTTGACTGCCTGTACATTCAATCACAGTATCTACCCCACGTCCCTGCGTCAAATTCATAACAAGTTCCTGAAGATTTTCTCTTTGTACATCCAAAGTATAGTCACAGCCCAACTCCTTTGCGAGTTGCATCCTGCCTCCATCCTTTGTAATTCCTGTCAGAATCGTTATAGCTCCGGAAAGCTTTGCTATCTGCATTGCAAACAGACCTATAGCTCCCGGGCCTTCGATTAAAACTACATCTCCGGGCAAAATTCGGGATTTATTTACAACACTGTTGGCTGCAGAACATAGTGGCTCCAAAAGAGCCGCCTCCTCAAATGAGATGGAATCAGGAATGTGAAATATCCAGTCATCAAAAGCTTTTACGCAATATTTTCCGAATCCCCCTTCCATACAGGAGGCCACCCTGTCACCCGGCTTAAAGCCCGTCACCTCTGCTCCTACCTCACGGATTATCCCAGAAAATTCATGCCCCAGAACTTTTCCCACATCCCAGGGATAACTTCCCTCCAGAATGTGCAAATCTGTAGCACAAATGGCACAGGCTTTAACCTCAATCTTTACCTCTTTTTTCCCACAAACAGGCTCAGGGATTTCCCTAAGTGCCACCTCTCCGGCTGCCTGTCCGTATTTTACAATCGCCTTCATACTCCTCCTTTTACTTGCGCAGCACAGCCTCAAATGAAGCCTCAAGCATATCCATGGCGGTATTTGCTTCCTCTAAGGTAATCACAATAGGCGGCTTTAATTTAATTACATTTTCAGCCAACTGATAAAACAGTCCCTGCTTGATGGCTGCCTGAAAAAGTTCTTGCATAGTTTCATTGGAAAGAGGCTCCTTACTCTCAGGGTTCTTTACCATCTCCACACCGATAGCCAGTCCCGGACCACGAATATCTCCAATTTCCGGGTACCTTTCCTGCATAATTTTCAGTCTGTCTTTAATAGCAGCACCCACCGTCTCCACATTTTCTAAAAGATGATCACGCTCAATTATCTCAATGGTTTTTAAGGCAGCCGCATAGGCAATGTGGTTGTTTTGGAAAGTCTGCATATCCTCCATAAGGTTTTCAAATCCTCGCAGTCTTTTGTGGATCAAAATACCGGCTGCAGGGATGCCTCCCCCAAGTCCCTTGGCAAAGGTGATAATATCCGGCTCCACATCATAGTACTGAGCTGCAAAGAAACGATTTGTGCGACAATATGTTTGAAATTCATCAAAAATCAGTAATGTTCCCATCTCGTCACAGATCTTACGTAGCTTTTGCAGATATAATTTAGAAAATTCAATCTGTCCTCCTGCAGACTGTACCGGCTCCACAATCACTCCTGCGGTTGGTCCCGGCACTCCATTGAGAATAGTGTCTCTTACCATATTTGCATAGTACTCTGCCATTTCTTCTTCGCTACCTGAAAATGGAGAGCGATATGGATAGGGACGAGGCACACGAATGCAATTATTGGAAAGTACACCTGCAAAATGAAACAATTCCGGATTGGCTTCCCCCCACTCATGCAACCTGCTTGTTAGGAATGTGGCATTGGCTGCACCAAAAGTGGTACCATGATATCCTCCCTGAAGACTGACAAAATTTCTGGAACCGGGTACATTTTTTAAAGCGATCTTCATAGCAGATTCAATGGCAGGACCTCCCCCTACGGTAAACGACATGCGATCCATATTCTCAGGAGCAATCTGAGCGATTTTATGACACAGACTGTAACGAAGATCTGTTTGATGCAAAGGAGCTACAATGGTAAGCCCCTTTGCCTGCTCATAAATTACCTCGGCGATTTCCTCATTTCCAAATCCCAAAATACAGGCAAACATTTCCGAGGTAAAGTCCATGTACCTCCTGCCGTCCTGAGCTTCCAAATAAATCCCCTTAGCTCCCTTTAAAGGAAAGCCCCCTTGCTTACGGTAAGCCGGCATCAAATACTTAGCATATTCTTCCCTTTGTGCAGGCGTCAAATTCCATGCTCTTTCTAAAGTTTTATCCATACATCCTCCTGTTAATATCAATTTTCTATAAAAAACATTACGAACTGCGTCGTATTTTTCTAAAAGTCAATTTCCTGCCTCAAAGCCTCCATGGCCTTTTCCCATTTTTCTAATACTTTATCCTCAAACTGCTCCTCAAGCGGCTTATCAAAGGTACCGATTTTATCCTGATGTTCAATAAAAGCTCTTGCAGCATCCTCCATGGAATACTCCCATACAAAATCCGGAAATTCCTGTTTAAATTTGTCCACAGAGAAGTAAATATTATGGATGGACAAATCCTTTAAAATACTGTCTTCCACCTCTTTTCTTTCCAGACTGTACATAAAATCCGTTGGAATGTGCACGATTTTTACAGGCATTCCCAAAACATTTGCAAAGGCCTTAATATATTCATCTTGGGTATTCAAACGATCATGTCCGCATGTATAATCCTGATCTTTACAATTATCATTTTCTGCAATGCGGGCAATCATCAGCCCTGTATTATAGGCTGATCCGGTTTGCAAAAGGGCATTTCCGTCTCCCGGAACATACACCGGCTTACCCTCTCGGATTCTTGCCACAATATGTTTACCCCTGTTTCTCTCAAAAGCAGACAGTGCAAAGGTTTTTCCCATTGAATAGGCAGGTCTGGCAATTGTTAAGGAGATGGATGTATCGGCAAATCCCTCCTTAAAAATCTGTTCACATTCTTTTTTGTTCTTTGCATACAGACAGTTCGGTTCTCCCCAAGGATCCGATTCTCGCATCGGAAGACGATTTAGAGGATATCCGTACACATCCACCGTACTCACAAAGATATATCTGGCACAGTGCATCTGCTTCACCGCCTCCACAGCCACTTTAGCTTGAAATGGCTCAAAGCAACAAAAATCAATGATAACCTCAGGATCAAATTCCCTGTATACCCTCATCAAATCCTCTATATCATTTCGGTCTCCCCTAAAAACGGAAATCTTTCCATCCAACCCTAAAAGGTCGGTGGTAGCATGGGTCAATACACCCACAGGTACTTTTTTTTCTAAAAAATAACGAATGGTAGATTCGGAGATATTCCCCGGTCCCCCTAAAATTAATACATTTTTCATATTCTCCTCTACTTATGCCTTTCCGGCACTTTTACAAATCTCCATAATATTTAGAATTTCTTTTTTAAAATAGGCAATGGTAGCACCACAGATTTCATGATACACCGGCTGACCGTTTCTTTTTTTTGCAAGTTCTTCCAAACTCCTCCACAATCCTAAAGTAATATTAGTATAAAAGTGTATATTACTGATTCCTGCCTCAATACTTTTTTTATACTGTTCTTTTGTAAGACCTGATCCTCCATGCATAGTCAGGGGAACTTCCGTCATCCCCGCTATTTTTTCCACCAATGCATAGTTTAGTTTTGCTTCTCCCCTATACCTTCCATGAACATTACCAAAGGAAATAGCAAGGGAATCCACCTCACTTTGTTGAATAAACTCAAGCACAATTTCAGGATCTGTTTCCCGACTTTCTTCGCTCTCAATATCACAAAGAGCGGAACCTCCCACATAACCCAGCTCAGCCTCCACATCGCAACCAAAAGCATGTGCCATTTTTACAATTTCCTTGGTTTTTTGTATATTTTCCTCCACAGGCAAATGGGATCCGTCAAACATCACGGACTGTATTCCCAAAGAAATGGCTCTTGCCAATATTTCATACCCTTTTCCATGCTCCAGCTGAATGGACACGGGCACAGTGGCTCTATCTGCAGCTTCCCGTAACATAGGCACTGCATACTCAAGTGGAATCATGGCAAATACCTCCGGAGCAAATCCCAAAGCCAAGGGTGATCCACACTCTTTAGCAGCCTCTATGGCAGCCAGTGTCATTTCAAAATTTGCCCCAAGAAAATGTGGCACCGCATATCCTTTTTTCCTAGCCTCCTTTTGCATTGCTGCAAGTGGCACTATCATAGTTTTCCTCCTTTCACAATCCTTGCTAAAATAGAAAAATCATCCTTAACATCACCGTAGAGCTTTTCAAACAACCTGTAATACTCCATATAAATTTGGTGATTCTTTTCATTCGGTTCAATGGGATCAATGTAGTTTGCCTTATCTTTAGCAATCTGATAATCCGGAAATACACCTGCTGCCACTCCCGCAAGAATTGCATCACCGTAAGGAGCTCCCACCCGGTTTTCCACCATGGCGGTTGGAACTGCAAACACATCAGTGATTATTTTTCTCCATAGTCTGCTGGATGCTCCTCCCTCATTAAAAATAATGCAATTTCCCATAGTTTTTCCCGATTCCTTCATTAAAAGAAAAGATGAGTACAAAGCATATGCCACACCCTCCATCATAGCCCTTATCATATGCCCCTTGGTATGGTGAAAAGACATACCGAATACTACCCCTCTGGCCTCGCTGTTCCATAGCGGGGTTCGTTCTCCCATAAGATATGGAAGTATGAGTAGCCCCTCGCTACCCGGTGAAATTCTTTCTCCTTCCATATCCATCATTGTGTAAGCACTCATTCCTGTGAGCTTTTCCAATGATTTTTCTGCATCCCCGAAGAAATCTCTCAAATAGCGAATGGCTCCTCCACCTGTGGTAGTGGTTGGAATGGTAATATATGTATTATTGGAATTTGCTGTAAAGGCACAGGCCAGCATTGTGTCCAGAAAGTTGCTGTCCTTGTGAATAACTCCAAAATTACCGCAAGTTCCCAAATTCATATTTATATCTCCCTCTCTGAAAAGTCCCGCTCCAATACAGCCCGCATTAAAATCGCATTGTCCGGCACTAACCAAAGTTCCCGGTGATAAACCCGTGTCCTTGGCTGCTGTTTTATTCACCTCTCCCACAATATCCTCACAGCCATAGATTTCCGGCATCCAATCCGGATTAATACCCAGATTTAACAGAAGTGTCCTATCAAAACTGTTTTTTCTAATATTATATCCCCCTAAAAATACTCCACAGGAATGATTTGTTGTATGACTTCCACACAACTTATAACGGATGTATCCGTCAATAGTATTTACTTTTTTAATTCGGGCGAAATCCTCAGGACGGTTTTTCTTTTCCCACAGAAGGTTTACAATAGAAGGATGATCCTCCAGTCGATTACCCGAAAGGGCAAATATCTGCTCTTTTCCGGGATTTTCCATCAATTCCTTTGCTTCCATCCACGCCCTTTTATCCATAAGATTATAAGCTTTTTGAATAGGTGCTCCCTTTTCATCAAGCATCACCAAACAGGGTAGGGCGGAGGAGACAGCAATTGCCACAATCTCCTTTGGAACTACTTTTGCCTTTTGAATACATTCTTTTAAAAGTTCACAAGCCGCTTCCCAATAAACTAAGGGGTCATGCTCTGACCAACCGGGATGCTCCACTATTATTGGATACTCACGATAGGCATAGGAGAGAACCCTTGCCTCCTCATCAATGATACAAGCCTTGGCACCTCCGGTGCCATAATCAAGTCCCGCCAGATATTTTGCCATACTTCCTCCTTATATTGCCGTAAGTTTCACCGCCTTCCACTTGGCAGGAACAAACGCTGTTTGTTTATGAATTTCATACTCCTGTATTTTTTTACAATTCCAGACATCAAACACTTCCACACGATAATTATAAAAGCCGGTTTTGGCATTCCCCGGATAGATTCTTTTACGGGGCATATCTGTACCGAAAAACAAAAGGTACTCCATATCTTCTTTTGAAATCGAAAAGTAATTTATACCGTCGGTGTTTCTCCAATCCGGCTTCATCTCCTGAAAAGAGCATCCCAAAGCAATCTCTTTTAAAAATCGAATTCTCTTTGCACTTTCCCCTGTAATCTCCCCCCCATAGGTCCAGAAAATATCACGATTATTCTTTATTTTAATAGCCTCTCCATGAGTAGCATATCCCCCCGCCATAAAAGACAGCCAGTGTGAAAAAACCACTTCCTCCGGGGTACTGTTACCCCACTCATACTTCACATTCCCCTCATATTGGTATTCATCATTCACCACAGGCTTTTGATAACGCCTTTTCAAATCAATCAAAAGTTGGTAGGTATTCGGATGCTGATAAGATACATGTGTCATCCAGCTACGATTTGGATAAATCTCTCCCGAAGGATAATTGTGAATTGAGCGCGGGTGCTGATAAGGATCATTAGCCTTAATGTATTCCCCTATTACATCCCAATTTCTTCGATTTACTCTGGTGCGTACCATACTTCCCCCGTCACTGTCTGCTTCCACAGATACATCATACTCATTTGCCAAGGACCACCACACATTCCTAAAGGCACTAAAGCGACGAACCACATACTGCAAATAGAAAAGAGCCTGTTCTTCGTCCATTCGGTCAATACCAAAATGTCCGAAATCATAAAAATGAAACAAAATCACATCCGCTTCTATTCCACGTTTTTTAAGATCCGAAAGGCAGCGTTCATAGTTTTGAAAATAGGCGGGAATAAAGCGCTCAAAATCAAAATTCCCCGGTTTTCCTTCAAAAGGGTAACATTCAGGCTCATAAGAAATGTCCACATCTCCATCCTCT
This sequence comes from Lachnoanaerobaculum gingivalis, assembly GCF_003862475.1. Taxonomy (GTDB): domain Bacteria; phylum Bacillota; class Clostridia; order Lachnospirales; family Lachnospiraceae; genus Lachnoanaerobaculum; species Lachnoanaerobaculum gingivalis. The sequence continues at coordinate 896,532 of NZ_RRCO01000001.1, forward strand.
CCCTGATAATATTTCGGAGTTAACAACATTCGGATTTTATTGAATTTATACTTCTCAAAAGATTCCAAGGTTTTTGTCCTTATTTCATAAGGTCTGTAGGTCCAACCGTAAGCTGTGGTTCCAAGTACAAAAAATGGTGTACCGTCAGCATATGAAAAATGTAGGATTTTATTAGGATATACCGGTCCATGATTATTTTCACCTGCCGGCAAAGAGATGAAGCTTCCGCTATGTTCATTCATATTCGGATCATTGGAAAAAATGTAAAATGCATATTCGCCTGTTTCCTGTGGCATAAATCGAATCTTCCATCTTCCTTCCCCATCATAAAATCCCCACACCCTTTCACATGTTTCCTTACTTTTAAACTCTCCCCAAAGAGATACCTGACGGAAAGGATTTTCGTATTTAATGTGAGAATACAATGTGATTTCAAAAATATCCCATTTTTCTACACTTTTCGGATACTCTATAACCTGTGTTTTTTCTGATATTTCTTTCGCTTTCCACATTTTATTCATGGTGATACACCTCCCATCCCATATATTTTTCAAGAGCCTCTTTTAAAATTCCTGCTGTGTGGGAGCGATTCATAGCCACATGATGTTCAAATCCATTTTGACAAATATACTTCATAAGCTTTTGCATACCCTTTATTTCCACTACTCCCGGACCTCCCGGAGTGGAAATATCTTCATGTACAAATTCTCCCTCTCCTACATAGGCTTTAATTCTTCCCTCAAAATCATCTGTACTGATTTTTGCAAAGGTAAATGGCCCCGGAACAATAACCCCCTTACATGCTCCAAAGCAATTTTCCTCACCCAAAGCCAATGAAAGTATGTCCAAGTTACCGATTTCAGGTTCCATACCCAAAAAACTTTTTGGATAGTTGGCACAGTGAATCATCATACACCGATCTCTATTGTCTGCAAATCCGTTGTTCCAGTCCAGATATCCTGAAGGCTTCCCTGAAGCCAGATTGAGAGCCGCCATACTAACCGCCCCCATAACATCCATTTCACAGGCACTCGGCATTCCCATCTCTCCCATCATGCTCATGGCAAGGCAGGATGCAATCCCATAATTTTTTTCCAAAGAGTCCCAGCACTGAATGGCACTGGCCTGACAATCATTCTCTTCCAGCCAATCCTTCACTGCCAAAAAAAAGCCCGCCTGTTTTCGTAACTTTTCCTCACTGACTTCAAAAGCCATATTTCCATAGAGGCGGATACTCTCCATTACATCCCTAACTCGGGAATCCTTCATTTTTTCCCCGGCTAAAGCCAAAATAACCGATAAATCTGTGGTTTCCACAGTAATACCCGCTTCCTGCAAAAGCTTTTCCGAATATCTAACTGTACGAAAGGCTGACGGTCTGGCTCCGATAGCTCCAACCCTCAGATTTTTTAACCCCCGCACCACTTTACAGACTCCGGCAAAATTCTCCACATCCAGCGTAAATTCCCGACTGTCAATGCTGCATGTATGGTAAGTTGTATCTGTAAATGGAATTCGGTTCTGGTAAAGATTATTGCATACGGATAATTTGCCACAAAAAGAGTCCCTGCGATGTGAAAGATCCAACTTATCTTTCTCATCGTCACAGGCCTGTACCAGTACAGGTACCCTAAGCCCTGAGCGAACTATGGCCTCCGTCACCGCCGCCTCATCCCCGAAATTAGGTAAAACAATTATAATACCGTCAATTTCCTCCCGATGTTTTGCAAAAAGTTCTGCACATTTTTTTGCATCTTGGTAGGTTTCAACCACACCCAAGGGAGTTTCTGTCGGAGATAAAATAATGCATCCAAAGCCCTTTTCCCTCATTTTTTCCAAAATGGCATCTCTTCCATTTTTTGCGAGTTCCTTAGGAAAAAAATTCCTGCTACTTACAATAATACCAAATTGAATCCTTGATCTTTCCTTTTCCATATTTCCTCCTATAAATGAGCACGTCCAAAATGAAAAACTAGGCAAATTTATCTCAATACTTATGCCTTATTTCTATATTATTTACTTTAATTTTTTTCTATCTTATTTACAATAGAATATTCTTTAGATTATTTGTACTTTTTTATGCTGTTAATCTCATTTTAATTTAACATCTTTCAAGTTAATATTTTGATAGCGTATAGATTCGTATTACTATTTGCATAATTTTATAAATAGGCGCCAATATTCATATTTTTAAGAATATTGACGCCCTAAACTTAATTACTCTTATCTTTCCTTTTTCTCCCCCTCTTTATATTCAAGTGGAGATTTACCAAAATATTTTTTAAATACCCGATTAAAATAGCTCACATCTTTGAAACCAAGCATATGAGAAACTTCTACTGCCCTTAATCCCCCTTCACATAGAAGTCTTCCCGCTTTCTCCATCCTAAGACCATTGGTATATACCACAAAACTTTGCCCCATCTCCTTTTTAAATAATGCTGAAAAATAAGTAGGATGCATGAAAACCACCCCCGCTACCTCCTCCAAAGTGATATCCCTATAGTAATTCTCTCGGATGTATTCAATTGCCCTTTGAATGGGTTCCTTCTGTTTCCCTGTATCCCTTGGAGTCTCCAAATAACTTTGAAGCTTTTTTAACTCTGCATTTATTCTCTTTTGATGCAGAAGTTCTTTTTGTTTAGTCTCCAAAATCCTCTGTACCTTTTTAAGAGCTTCCTCCAACAAATCCTCCTCCAAAGGTTTTAATAAATACGCAGCAACTCCTCTGTGCAATGCCTCCTGTGCATATGAAAAATAGCTATAGCCACTGATAATAATATACTGCATATCAGGCAAACTTTGCTTAATCCTCCCTATCATCTCCAGCCCTTCCATCCCGGGCATACGTATGTCTACAAAAAGGATCTCCGGCTTTAGTTTTTCACAAAGAGCAATGCCGCTCATGGCATCATTAGCCTCCCCCACAATTTCTACCTTGTGCTTACTTTTTTCCACCAAATATCGAATCAAATAACGTATATCTTCCTCATCATCCACAATAACAGCTTTAAACATCTTCCCTCCTTTCTGCAAATATACTGCCGCTATGCATTTCCTTCCGCCTGTTTTCTTCACTGTACATTACAAATGGAATATCAAAGGAAACCCTGGTTCCCTGTTCGTATACACTTTCTATTTGCAATCCTCTTTCTCTGCCATAGTAAAGCTTCAGCCTTGAATCCACATTTTTCAGTCCTATGCTATCTCCCAAATGCTCACCCTGACACTTATGCAACTGTTTTTGTAAACTGTGTAACACCTCCGGTTTCATTCCCATGCCATTATCTTCAACAGCAATTTCTACACCTTCAGGCGATTTGTGACAAAATATGGAAATTTTACCGCCTTCTCTTTTTTGATCAATACCATGATAAATAGCATTTTCCACCAGAGGTTGCACTAAAATCTTAATGATGCAGTTATCCAACAGTTCTTCATCCACATAAAAAGATACCTGCAATCGGTTTTTATAACGTATTTTTTGAATATTAATATAGCTTTTCACATGTGCAAGCTCCTCTCTTAAAGTAACCACCTCATCTCGGCTGTTGATACAATAACGAAAAATCAAAGCCATAGACTTGGCTATATCGGCAATACTTTCCACACCGTTTCGAAGAGCCAAACTGCGAATAGTTTCCAGCGTATTATAAAGAAAGTGAGGATTAATCTGGGCCTGTAGTTCCCTTAGCCTTGCATTAGCACTTTCATGTTCCTTAATCCTTAAGTCTTCCATTAAGTGCCTGATACGCCGGGACATCTTGTTAAACCCTTTGGATAAAGCCAAAATATCCCTATTCCCCTCCTCTTTTGCTCGAACATGGAAATCTCCTTTCGAAAACTCCTCCATATGGGTCAAGAGCCTTTGCATGGGGCGGGTTATTCTTCTGGCCAACAAATAGGAAAGTGCAGCTGAAAAAATCAATGTTAAAAGGGTAATCCCCACAAAGGTTCCCCCTGCTATTAAAAACCGACTCCTAAAATTTTCCTTAGAAACCACAGCCTCAAGCTTCCAATCATAACTTTCCACTCCATATCGGTACAAAGAAAATTCTTTCAAAAATCCGCCTTGCTCTACACCTGTTTCACTATCCAGACATTTTACAACTTTTTTTATATCCTCCTGCGTATAGTTTCCTTCTCCACAGACACTTTCCAAAACTTCTCCTTCACTGTTTCGCAAAAGTATCAAATGATCATCATCAAATGTATGACTTCCAAGAGTCTCCTCCAATAAACGAACATCCAAATCCACCATGATTACACCAATTATGGTCTTAGCGTCATTGGGACTTATAATCTTTTTGACCAAGGAAATAACCTCAGGACCCTCACCAAAAAACACTTGATAGTCTGCCTTATGTCGCTGTACCGTAACCGTATTTTCCCCGGATAAAAACACCTCCTGATACCATGGCTTTTGTATTAGAGTCTCCTTGGAAAAAAAACTGCCAGATGTATAGTATCCTCCCTCATACACCATGAAAATATTGCTGATAATTGGACTTGTTCTACGTATATTCCTTAATACATTTTCAATATTCTGGGAATACAGTGCATTCTTTTGCCCTCTGGTACCTGTACCCTTTTGAAATAATTCCTGTTCTATTACCATTCCTGTAAGAATACGTTGAGTCGTTTGAATATTCTCACCATAGCTGTCCAGGGTTTTTCCGATTTGCTTTAGATTTTGCTCTTGGTAAAAATCAATTTGTTGGCTAATATATTGACCCAAGGTATTAAAGCAATACACCCCAAGGACTAGGCTGGAAAAGGTGATAACCAAAAGAAAAGAACATGTAATCTCAAATAATGTAGTTTTATTTTTATGCATTTTTATCTACTACCCTCCTTAGTCAATATTTTATAATTTAAAAATATCATATTTCTTATAAAATTTATACTAAAATTAGAGTTATTCATGTCAAAATATTTAAATAATATAAGAACACATATCCATCGTGGCATCCTTCCTACTCTTTGTCAGCACTTTATCCAGAGATATCGTGGTAACGAAAATTCCTGTTCCAATACTTACTGCTATAATAGTTGCTCATGCATTTTTATAATTACTTAAAAGTTCAGGAACCGTTAATACTTATTTTAAGTAAGCCTAGAATTAATTTTGACTTTATAAATCAATTTATAATATTAAAAATAACAGGAAAATTTGCTGATAAATGCATACTGTTATAGAAGTATAAAACCGGTATATTTGAAAATATTAAAGATGTGATTAATATGGGAAATATTGAGAAAACTTTCAAAGTTCATGTTGAATTTATGATATTTACCTCGATCGCATGCTTATCTTCAAATACTAACAATAATTCAACTTCCACTTCATCAGAACGCGAAGCTGAAACAGTATCTACAATTCGATACCTAATTCTGTAAGGAGTGTGGGTAGCATAACATATTATTAAAATAATGTGGCTGTAACAAAATTTGCTACAACCATCAGTTCATCTAAGTATTTACTTTTTCCACTATTTGAGCTTTGCATTTTTATTATTCAGCGAATTTTTCCACGCTCAACTTTTCAATATCTACAGCATTCAGATATCTCTGTGTAAAGGTCTTAAATCCTTCCACATCCTTTTCATCAGCCATAATTTCACTTCCGGTGTTTTTGTCAAAAATCTTTTCGGACAAAAACTCATCCAGTTTGTACTTATCGGCATGAATTAAATATAGTGCCAGCAATGCAATTCCCCAAGCTCCGCCTTCACTTGCAGTATCAAGCACTTCTACAGGTGCATTGATAGCGGCAGAGAGATATCTTTGTCCAACTTCTTTTGTTTTGAACAGTCCTCCATGTCCCATCATTTTCTTTATCTTTACATTCTCTTTCTCTGTTAAGATATCAAGCCCCACTTTAACTGCTGTAAGTGAACTGTATAAATGTGCTCTCATAAAGTTTGCCAGATTGAACTCACTTTTAGGGCTTCTTAAAAACAGTGGTCTTCCTTCATTTAGCTTCGTAATACCCTCTCCTGAAAAATATCCGAATGACATCAGATTTCCACAGTCGGGACTACCGTTTAATGAATTTGTATAGAGTTTTTCAAACAATTCTCCATCTGAAATATTTATACAGAAAAGCTTTGAAAATTCTCTAAATAGGCCAACCCAGGCATTCAGATCACTTGTACCGTTATTTGCATGTGACATAGCAACCGGATATCCGTCCGGTGTAGTAACCATATCTATTTCATCATAGTAATCATTAAGTTTCTTATCAAGTACAAGCATTGCAAACATACTTGTACCTGCAGACATATTTCCGGTACCTTTTTTAATAGAGTTGGTTGCTACCATTCCTGTACCTGCATCGCCCTCAGGTGGGCAAAGTATACTTCCCTCTTGTAAGTCTCCGTCTTTATCTAAAAGGGCTGCTCCTTCTTTTGTGAGTACACCTGCCTTCTCTCCTGCTACCATTACTTTAGGCAATATATCTCTTATTTTCCAAGGGAATTTATTATCCGCTATTTTTTCTTCAAATATACTAAGCATTGATGCATCATAATCCATAGCAAATGAATCTATTGGGAATATACCTGAAGCATCGCCTATACCTATATTCTTTTCACCTGTAAGCATGTAGTGAATATATGATGACAATGTTGTAACAAAATTAAGCTTCTCTACATGCTCTTCTTTATCAAGTATTCTCTGATACAGATGTGCTATTGTCCATCTGAGCGGAATATTGAACTTAAAGCTTTCACTTAAATCCTTTGCAGCTTCTTCGGTATTTGAATTTCTCCAAGTTTGAAAAGGAGCAAGCAGATTCATATCCTTATCAAATGCCATATATCCATGCATCATGGCACTTATACCCATATATTTTATCTGCTTTATAGTCACTCCATACTTTTCTTTTATATCCGACTTTATGCTTGCATAACAGCTTGAAAGTCCTGAAAGTATCTCCTCAAGCGGATATGTCCAAATACCGTCTATGAAACTGTTTTCCCAGTCATGTATACCTGTACCCAGTACTTCTCCGTTTTCATCAGTCAATACAGCTTTTATTCTTGTAGATCCAAACTCAATTCCTAAGAATATATCTCCGGTTTCTATTATCTTTTTTACTTCCATATTCCCCCTAGTTGCCATAATAGGCATTCTTACCATGTTTTCTCAAAAAATGCTTATCCTGTAAATATTTCGGTGCTTTCTTCGCATCCGGATTTATACTTAGTGCAAACAAATTCATCTTTGCAACTTCTTCCATTACCACTGCATTATGTACTGCCGTATATGCATCCTTTCCCCATGCAAAAGGACCGTGGCTATGGCATATACATCCCGGTATATATACAGGATCGATATTTCTTTCTTTAAAAGTTTCTACTATTACTCTACCTGTATTCAGCTCATAATCCTCATAAAGCTCTTCTTTTGTGAGATGCCTTATACATGGAATATCTCCATAGAAATAATCACATTGTGTAGTACCCATACAGGCAATATCCACTCCTGCCTGTGCAAATCCCGTTGCATATGGGGAATGAGTATGTACAACTCCACCTATATCCTTAAAGTTTTGATACAGTATAAGATGTGTCTTTGTATCGGATGAAGGATTATATCTTCCTTCCACACTGTTGCCGTCAAGGTCCATTACCACCATATCCTCAGGTGTAAGTTTGTCATACTCTATTCCACTGGGCTTTATTACAAAGTATTTTCCGCTTTCATCAATACCCGATACATTTCCCCATGTAAATGTCACCAGACTGTATTTTGGCAAAAGCATATTTGCCTCATATACCTCTTTTTTCAGTTTTTCCAGCATATTCCTCCTAATATAAATACATAGATTTTACGAATTCTTATACTAAATATTTTAGCTTTTAATGTATTTATTAGCAATATATTAATACTTTAATTTTGAGGTATTCATCACCTTTTCTTCATTCTTTATCTATTATCTCCAATTTTCCAAATATAATTCCTACATTTTGCCGATTGATTTATCTTAAGAATTCTGTCATAATACTTACATAAATTCTAATATTTTAGGATTGTTACTGAGACGCAGGCAAGACCGAATTTACCATAGTGCTATGGTTTATTTGGTTTTTTTTATTGCTTTATGGTGGTGTGATGATCATTGAAAAAATTATTAATAATAATATAGTATTGACCCATGACCATAAAAACAAGGAAATTATTGCCATGGGTAAAGGTATAGGATTCGGCAGAAAAAAAGGAGATTCTCTATCGGAGTCTGAAATAGAGAAGGTATTTCGTATCAAGGAAAATGAAATGCTTCTTAAATTTCAGGATATGATTGCTGATATCCCTATTGAAAGAATAACTCTTACAGATGATGTCATTTCATATGCAATCAATGTGGAAAAGCTGAAGCTTAGCCAAAGTATTTATCTTACTCTGGTTGACCATGTGAATTTTGCCATTGAAAGATTTAAAGAAGGTATGACTCCCGAAAATGCACTGATGTGGGAAATCAAAAGATTTTATCCTCAGGAATATGCGCTTGGACTCTATACTCTCAGACTCATAAATGATAGAATAGGACTTTCCCTTCCGGATTCGGAGGCAGGCTTTATTGCACTTCATTTTGTAAATGCGCAGTACAGCACTCATATGAAGGAGACCTTAAGTCTTCCGCATCTTATGAGAGATATAATGGATATTGTAAAAAGTGAATTGAATGTAGAGCTTAATGAAAATTCTATTCATTATGAAAGATTTGTAACTCATGTAAAGTTTCTTATTCAAAGGCTTTACAGAAATGAAATGCTCCATGATGATGATACGATTTTTGAGGATATGATGAAGGAAAAATATCCCGAAGAATTTGAATGCGGAAAAAGAATTGCAGAATATATAGAGGTTGAAACCCGTTCAAAAATAACAAGAATGGAAATGACCTATTTGGCAATTCATATAAAAAGAGTAACTATGGCAGAGGAGTAAAATATGTTCGGTTTATTTAAGAAGAAAAAAAATACATTTTTCAGTCCTATGAGCGGAAAAAGTGTTTCTATAAAAGAGGTTCCTGATGAGACATTTTCATCAGAGATGCTTGGAAAGGGAGTTGCAATCGTTCCAAACGACGGTCTTGTAACCTCTCCTGCTGACGGTAAGGTGACCATGGTTTTTGAAACCTTGCATGCTGTCAGTATATTAGCCGATACCGGTGAGGAAATTCTCATTCATATCGGTCTTGATACCGTAAAGATGAACGGTGAAGGATTCTCTTCCTTTGTAAAAGCAGGGGATAGAGTTAAAGCAAAAGATCCGCTTATACAGGCTGATCTTGAAAAAATAAAGTCAGCAGGATTTAGAACTATTACCATAATGCTTGTTTGCAATACTATGGATTTTAAATCTGTTGAAAGTATCACAGATATACCTGTGACTAAGGATAGTGAAATATTGGTAGTAATACCAAAATAATAAATTTTCTCTTTGACCGGCCGGCAAAGGGATGAGCTTAAATAATAAGGAGAAATTTTTTATGAAGTATTTACAACGACTTGGGAAGTCATTGATGCTTCCTGTAGCCTGCCTTCCTGTGGCGGCGATTTTGATGGGTATCGGTTATTGGATTGATCCTACCGGTTGGGGCGGAAATAACATAATAGCAGCTTTCCTTTTAAAGGCAGGCGGTGCTATCATCGACAATATGGCTATCTTGTTTGCCATAGGTGTCGCTGTCGGTATGAGTGATGACGGTGACGGTGCCGCCGCACTTGCAGGTCTTGTTTCATGGCTTGTTATCACAACTCTTTTATCAAAGGGTTCTGTAGCTATGTTTACAGGTGTTGAAGCTGATGCGGTTCCTGCAGCTTTCGGTAAGACACAGACACAGTTTATCGGAATTGTTTGCGGTCTTATAGGTGCAGCTTGTTATAATAAATTTAAAACAACAAAGCTTCCTGATGCACTCTCTTTCTTTAGCGGTAAGAGAAGTGTGGCTATTGTTACTGCCGGCTTTTCACTTATAGCAGCAATCGTATTGTTCTTTATCTGGCCTCTAATTTACGGAGCATTGGTAAGCTTCGGTGAGGCAATTCTTAGCACAGGTGCTGTAGGTGCAGGTATCTACGGTTTCCTCAACAGACTTTTGATTCCGTTCGGACTTCACCATGCGCTTAACTCAGTGTTCTGGTTTGATGTTGCAGGTATCAATGATATCGGTAAATTCTGGGGAAGCGCAGAAGGCGGTGTTCTCGGACAGACCGGTATGTATATGTCAGGTTTCTTCCCTGTAATGATGTTCGGTCTTCCGGGCGCTGCTCTTGCTATGTATCACACAGCTAAGGATTCAAGAAAGAAAGCCGCTTACGGTCTTTTACTTGCAGCAGCTCTTTCATCATTCTTTACAGGTGTTACAGAGCCGCTTGAGTTTGCATTTATGTTCCTTGCACCTGTACTTTACCTTATCCATGCTGTTTTAACAGGTATTTCACTTGCTGTCGTTTCACTCCTTCCTATAAGAGCAGGATTTAACTTCAGCGCCGGTCTTGTTGACTGGGTACTCAGCTTTAAAGCTCCGTTTGCACAAAATCCGCTCCTCTTAATTCCAATCGGCGTTGTTTACGGTGCTATCTACTATGCTATCTTCCGCTTTGTTATCACAAAGTTTGACTTAAAGACTCCGGGTAGAGAGGACGATGAGGAAGAAGAGAAAAAAGCAGTTTTAGCTAATGATGACTTTACATCAGTTGCAGCTATTATCTTAGAGGGTGTAGGCGGTCCTGAGAACCTTACATCTATTGATAACTGTATCACAAGACTTCGTCTTGAGATTAAAGACTATACAAAGGTTGACGAAAAGAAGATTAAATCCGCAGGTGTTGCAGGTGTTATCAGACCTTCAAAGACTGCCGTACAGGTTATTATCGGTACAAAAGTTCAGTTCGTAGCAGACGAGTTCAAAAAACTTGCTAAAAATAAATAATAATTAACACACTTCATAAAAAGGGAGCATTTCAAATATGCTCCCTTTTAATTTACCATAATTTTATTTTGCTGATAATGCAGCCATTGTAATGTAGTTGTATGGCTGATTGAAATGTGGAAGGAAGAATATATCAAGCAATTTAAGCTTATCTATAGTTACTTTCTCCTGTATTGCAAGTGAGAACATATGGATACCCATTGACATATCATATGTAGATGCCATCTGTGCTCCAAGTATAACTCTTGTCTTTGCATCATATACTATCTTTATCTTTACCTTAGGATTTGTTGTTTCAATGAATGTTGCCTTTTGTAAATCTTCAAATGAAGTTGAAAGCACATCCATACCAAGCTGCTTTGCCTTCTGTTCGCTAAGTCCTGTAGATACAAGCTTCAAATCATAAATTGAAATAGCATTTGATCCCTGTACACCGATAGTCTCAAGTTTCTTTCCGCAAGCATTATATGCGGCTATAATTCCCGAACGTACGGCATTTGTTGCAAGTGCAATATATGACTTCTCTCCTGTAGAGTTGAAAAGCACTGTCGCACAGTCACCGATAGCATATACATCCTTCTTGCTTGTCTGCTGAGTTTCATCAACTATATATGCACCGTTTGACATTGTTTCAAGATAATCTTTTCCAAGCTCGGTATTTGGTCTGAATCCGATAGCAAGAATAACCATATCACACTGATATTCATTCTTATCTGTTACTATGGCCTCTACCTTGCCGTTACCCTTAATCTCCTTTACAGTCTCACCGAAAGCAAGTTTAATTCCGTGATCTGAAAGGTTCTTGTCCATAAGTGCACTGAACTCAGGATCATAGTAGCTTGAAAGTGAAGTCTTTGCTATATCAACGACTATTACCTTCTTATTATGTCTCTCAAACGCCTCTGCAAGCTCTACTCCGATGTATCCCGCACCGACTACCGCAATTGTCTTTATCTCAGGATTTTCAAGTTTCTTAATTACCTCTTCGGCATTCTGGAAGAGCTTTACAAGCTGAACATTCTCCAAATCTTTGCCCGGTATCTGTGGTACTATAGGAAGTGAACCTGTAGCCAGTATCAACTTGTCATAGCTTTCTTCTACTTTTTGACCGTTCTCCAAAGTTGCATATACAAACTTTTTATCAAAGTCTATTCTCTCAACCTTACTGTTCATATTTACTTTTGCACCCTGAGACTCAAGCTTTTCTTTATTTGAATAGAAAAGTCCGTCCGGCTTTGATATCTGACCACCTATCCAAAGTGCCATACCACAACCCAAAAAGCTTATATTTGAGTTCTGATCGAATACTACTACCTCATCTCCCTCATTGAACCCTGTGATTGTATTGATTGCACAAGTACCTGCATGATTTGCTCCAACAACTACTACCTTGCTCATATTTTCCTCCAAAATATATTTTAATATTTATTTTTGACTTAATGACTCTGTCTTTTTAAAACACAGCTATTTAATTAATTGTCATCTCTTTAACAAATTGTACTATGTTTTATAACTTTTAACAAGCATTTTTAAGCTTGTACAGTTAAATTTTTTAAAATATATTTTGTTATTTATAAACTTCCCAAAAGCATTGGAAGTCCCAAACTTATAACAGGTATAAATGTTATAAGTAAAAGTGTAATTATCATACACAGATAGAATGGCAATGTTGCCTTTACCACCTTTTCCATAGGCAATTTTGCTACGGCCGAGCCGATAAAGAGTACGCCTCCAACCGGTGGTGTAAGAAGACCTATACCGCAGTTTAAGATAACCATGATACCGAACTGTATCGGTCCGATTCCTATAGAGTTTGCTATCGGAAGAAGTATCGGTGTGGCGATAAGTATAATAGGTGCCATATCCATGATACATCCGAGTATAAGTAAAATAAGGTTAAGAAGTAATGCAAGTATTATAGGATTGTTTGTAAATCCTGTAATTGCACTTGCAGCCATATCCGGAACATGAAGTGTTGTAAGGCAATATCCGAAAATACTTGAGGTTGAGATAAGGATAAGAACTATCGACAATGTATTTACACATTCGTCAAGAGTCTTCCATACACCCTTCCAGTCAAGACCTTTATATATAAATACGCTGACAATAAGGCTGTAGATAACCGCTATAGCAGCAGACTCTGTAGCTGTGAACACACCGCCTACTACACCTACCACTACGATAAGCACTGCCGCCAGTGCCCAGAATGATACGCTAAGCTGCTTTAAAAGTACCTTCACTGAGAACTTTTCACCCTTTGGATATTTTCTTCTCACTGAAATTATATATGAACCAATCATAAGTGATACTGCAAGCAATGCACCCGGAATATACCCTGCAAGGAATAAGCTTCCTACCGATACACCACCTGCTGTAGTAGCATATATAACCATGTTATGTGAAGGCGGTACCAAAAGTCCCTCACATGATGAAGTAATTGTAACCGCTGTGGAAAAATCCGCATCATATCCCTGATCCACCATCATAGGTATAAGAATTGAACCAAGTGATGCCGTATCCGCCGCCGCTGAACCTGAAATTCCTCCAAAGAAGTATGAAGCCACGATATTAACCATTGCCATACCTCCACGCATCCAGCCTACACAGGCATTTGCCAGGGCAATAAGTTTTTCGGATATACCTCCGCTTCCCATAAGGCAACCCATTGTTATAAAGAAAGGAACTGCCATAAGTGAGAATGAAGAAATACCCTTAACCATCTGCTGACATATTGTTGAAAGCGGTTGTCCCTGTGCCAAAAGGCAGAGCAAAGATGAAAGTGCTACCGCATATGCAATAGGGAAACGCAAAAATATCATTACAAAAAAGCTTATAAGTAATATAGTAATTGCTACTCCTGTACTCATGCCTGCACCTCCTTTGGATCTTCTTTTAAGCATATAGCCTTTATATGATTATAAAGTGCCTCAAGCTCAAATATTAACATCGCAACACCTGCTAAAGGTATAGGGAAGTACTGCCAGAATTTTGAAAGTCCGGGCATACTTACATAAGTACCCTTTGCACCAATTTTCATAGCATATTTCCAGCCTACAACTATCATTACCACTGCAAGTATCAAAACTGCAATATCTGAAAGTACATCCAAAAATCTTACCACTCCCTTTGGAAGATACGGATCAAATGCCGTCATCCTGATATGTGCGCCTCTTCTTATTGCAAGTGCTGCTGAAAGCACTGCCATATATGCCATAAATGTAAGAACTATCTCCTCACTCCATGCAGGATCCGGTATAAACGATATATATCTTCCGGCAACCGCCATTGTTGTTATGGCAATATCTCCTATCAATAAAAGTTTACATATAAGCAGAACAAATTTGTATGTAGCATCATATGCAGGTTTTATTTTGTCTACCGCTTTAAAAAAATCTGACATAATTACCTCTTATTCTATAACAAACCTCTTGGAGAAATCTCCAAGAGGCAATAATATTATTTATCCAAGTCAACTATCTGCTGATATAATTCTTTTTGATCAGTTGTGTTCTTTTCGATAACATTCTTTGTAGCTTCTTTCCAAGGTGTTTTGTCTGTAACTTCAACAACATTTACACCTGATGACTTAAGCTCCTCTAAAACCTTGTCCTCCGCCTTTTGAGCGATTTCTCTGTCTACCTCACCTACATACTTTCCTGCCTCAACAAGGACATCCTGCTGCTCAGGTGTAAGCTTGTCCCAAGCTTCATCAGTAATTACTACCTGGAATGCTCCCAGTGTATGACCGTCAAGGATGATGTTCGGTGCCACCTCAGGGAAAGCGTTTGACTTATAGTTTGTTATAGGCTGCTCCGCACCGTCTACAACACCTGTCTGAAGTGCTGAGTAAAGCTCGTTAAATGCAACTACTGTAGGAGATGCACCAAGTCCCTCAACCAATCCGTTCATTACAGGGTCGTTTGAAACTCTCATCTTCATTCCCTTTAAATCCTCAACAGAATTTACAGGATTCTTTGTAAAGAAATGTCTGAAACCTTCCTCACCATAGTACAAGCTCTTGATACCGAGGTTAAGATCTGATGTTTCCTCTAAGAACTCCTTTGACAAATCGCTGTCTACGAACTTCCAGAAATGCTCTCTTGAGTTAAATGTGTATGGTAATGAAAGAAGTGAAGCCTTCTTTGCGCCATAGCTTGTAAGAGCGAAAGCTGAGATTCTTGACATATCTACTGTACCTGTTCCTCCAAGCATTCCGTCAAGTACATCGTTCTCTGAACCGAGTACACCGCTTGCCTGAACATCGATATGAATCTTTCCTCCTGAAAGCTCTTCCACCTTCTCCTTGAATGCTGTACCGCACTGTCCTACGATTGTATCAAGCGGGTTTACCTCCGCATAAACCAAGGTTACCTCTGCACCCTCGCTAGTGCTGTCCGCCTTTGCAGCAGTTGTCTCTCCACTGTTTGCGGCAGTTGTTGTTGTCTCAGGACTTTTAAGTCCGCAAGCTGATAATGCTAATGTAGCGATTGCTAATGCAAAAAATCTCTTTTTCATTGTTCCTCCAAAAAATAAATACTTAAGACTAAAAGTCTTACATCTCTTTTATATATTCTATATTTAAGAAAAACTTATGTGAATGGTAATATTTTAATATAATGAGTAAATTTTTAATCTTTAAATTAAATGTTACCTCTGTACTCTGAAGGACTCATTCCCACCGCTCTTTTGAATACCTTTGTAAAGTAGTTTGAATCAGTATACCCCACACTTGCACCGACCTCTTTTATATTAAAACCGACATCCTTTAAAAGCACTTTTGCCTTATCTATTCTTACCTTTGTCAGATAGTTTATAAAAGTATCATCAAAGAGCTGTTTAAAAATCTTTGAAAAATATACATCGGAATATCCAAGTATACCAGCCACATCTCCGGCACTTATATCCCTCTTATAATTCTCTTTTATATATTTTTTAATTGCGCTTTTTTGTGACTCCTGTAAGTTCTCATTTACACTGTTTTCCAGACTTAATTCTTTTATATTTACTATGGCTTCACTGATAAGTCCTGTAAGTTTTTCATCCTTCCAGGGCTTTAAAAGATAATCAAACGCTTTTATATGCATAGCCTCTATAGCATAGTCAAATCTGTCATAGGCTGTTATAAAAATAATAATGCAATCGGGATTTTTCTCTCTGAGAAGCTTTGCCAACTCTATTCCGTTCATTCCCGGCATTTCAATATCCAAAAGTGCAATATTTATTTCTGTCTCATCGCTTATCTGTGCCGCCTGTTTTCCGTTACTTGCCATGAATATCTCAAGCTCATTTAAAAAAAACTTCTTAATTGTCTTTTCAAGTACCTTCAGCTCAAGATTTTCGTCATCCGCTATCAGTAAATTCACATTCTCTCCTTTCTCTAATCAGTTTGCGGTATCAGAAAATATACCACTGTCATTTTTCCTTCTTTTGAGTATATTCTCAAATCGCCTGTTTTATACATATTCTTTATACGTTTATAGATATTTCCGAAACCTATTCCGAGTTTTGCGGTAGGTCTCTCTCTCATAAAATCTTTCAACTGAGAGAGTCTTTCATCATTTATGCCGACACCTGTATCAGCCACGATGATATGAAGCATATCTTCCTTCTCCCATACTCTTATCACTACCTTGCCGCCTTCTTCTTTTTTGGAAATACCATGAACTATTGCATTTTCCACTATAGGCTGAAGTGAAAATGAAGGAATATAAACATTGCCGTTGTCAACTTTTGAAACTATATCGTATGAAACACGATCTCCGAAACGCATTTTCTGTATATACATATAGTCATTTACTATGCTCAGTTCTCTTTCAAGGCTTACCTGCTTTTCATCGGTCTTTAAGCTGTATCTGAATATATTTCCAAGCGCCCTTATCATATCCTCCGTTTCCTTGGCATCTTCCAGATTGGCTGATGCGGCTATGATATTTAGGGTGTTGAACAGAAAATGAGGGTTTATCTGATTTTTGAGCAGGTCAAATCTTGCCTCATTGAGCCTTTTTTCCATGTTCATCTTTTCCATGGCCTCTTTATGCAAAAGTTCCGAAAGCTCATATCTTTCCTCTAAACTTGAAATATATGCGGAGGTGGCATGCTTCATCTTGTTAAAGGCTTTTGTCAAATCTCCCATCTCATCCTTATTTCGTATTATGATATCCTTATCCGAAAAATCATTTTTGGTGATATTTTTTGATATCTCAACCATCCTGTTTATAGGTGAGATTATCAGAGCCTGTAACTTGAATGCCATATAAATTATCAATACTATGATAGGTATCAGTATTATCCCAAGTACAAGAGGCATTTTCTTAAAGAATTCGGCCCTCTTTTGATATATTGCATTGTTTTCACTGAGAGTAACATCCATCAGTCTTTCCCCATAGCTTATAAGATAATCCTGCATTTCATACACATTATATACTTTTTCTATAAAATCCTTAGCTTCATATTTATCATCTATTATTTCCTGTCTTTTGGCCGCATATACCGGATAACTGTTTTTTATACTCCATATTTTGGCATATCTTTCATTATCCATATGCATTATATCAAGTTCCAACTTATCAACTATTTCATCCGTTCTTTTGCAACTTGCCAACAATTCATCTATATTGTCCCTGTTTCTTATAAAGATGCTAAGGTTCGCCTTTTCCTTTGTCATCGCATCCTGTAACTCATAACAAAGTGATATCTCATTTATTATCTCACCGAAACCTGAAGAGGTGTATTCCACAACAAAAAAATCAAAACATAAATTCACTATCAATGCCGAAACTACGGCAATAATGAAAATACCGATTTTTACTTTTATCGATTGATTTAAAACTTTTTTTCTCATAAATGCCATCCTAAAAACATATAATAAAAGGATACTACAAAAAAAAATTTTCTTCCATAGTATCCCTCATTTATATATTATGTATTTCCAGTATATTTGATAATAAAAATCCCAAAAATGTTTTCTTTTTATATCTTATAAAATCACTGTATGCAAGCTTATACCCTCTCCCCCATGATGATATATAAAAAAATTCTTCTCCGTTTTCTTTTTTATAATCATAAATCAGCACATAATGCGCATATATCTTTGCTGTATTACCGGTTTGAATATCTGTAACCTCTATGCCCTTTTCCTTTTTTAAAAAAGATAAAAGGTCCGGTCCTACTCCGAGGATTACAGGCATCCCTGTCTTCAGACTTTTATTTACCTTTGAAAGTATATCGAAACCCAATCCCCATCTTGCTTTCAAAGAAAGTTTATTTTCTTTGAAATAAGAATTTATGCCTCTTGCAAGGGCAAATCCTGTAAGTCCCTTTATAATAGGTCTATCAAGGATATTTAAATACTTCCTGTAGACCATAAGTACAAAGGCTGTGAATGTATCTTTGCTGACTGTATTTTTGCTCTTGTATACAGACTTCCAAAAGCACATCAAAAAATTGCATATGGCAATTATTCCGCAACCGTATTCTTCTATATCCTTATACCCAAGGCTTAGAAACCAACCTTGATTTCCGCCTATATAAGATTTTTTATCATCTGTTATAAGAAGATCGTTTTCAATTGATCTACATGCTATGGTCGGCAAATGTGGCATCTCCCTCCCAAAGTACTGTCTTTCCTTCTTTAGCACTTTGTTTCACATCAATAATTCTCTGATTTGAACTTCCCCTAAATCTCAATGTAATATCGAAGAGCTCCTGTACAAACTCACCGTCCACAATCACATCACAAAGCGATAAGATTTTTTTTGTTTCATCAAAATAGGCTCTTCCGCCTGGAACAAGGTCCACATCATAAGTGTATCCGGAGTATATCCAAAGGCTTTTATAAGGATATCTTTTTTTAAACTCCTCTATAAACGGCAGTATTCCCTTCTGATTTGCCTTTTCCATAGGTTCTCCGCCAAGTATTGTAATTCCCGATATATACTCGGGCTCTACAGACTTTAATATATCTTCTATGGTTTCATCTGTAAATTCTTTACCGTATTTAAAATCCCATGCCGTCTCGTTAAAACAACCTTTACATGCATGTGTACAACCTGATACAAATAAAGAAGTCCTTACTCCCGGACCGTTTGCTATATCATCATATTTTATATTTGCATAATTCATTATAACATTTCAGCCATTTCCAAAAGGAGCTTCTTTGAATCTTCAAATCCCAGACATGGATCTGTAATAGATTTTCCGTATATATGCTCCTCAATTTTCTGGTTTCCCTCTTCTATATAACTCTCAATCATTACACCCTTTACAAAATTTCCTATCTCCTGTGAATATCTCATAGAGTGTAACACCTCTTTTACTATACGAACCTGCTCTTTATACTTCTTATTTGAATTTGAATGATTTGCATCCACAATAACGGCAGGATTTTTAATATCTCTTTCCATATAAAGATCTAAAAGAAGTCTAAGATCCTCATAGTGATAGTTTGGCAAACACTGACCGTGCTTATTTACCGCACCTCTCAGTATTGCATGTGATAAAGGATTTCCGTCAGTCTTTATCTCATAGTTTCTATAGATAAACTCATGTGACTGTTGTGCGGCATATATCGCATTGAGCATTACAGACATATCTCCGCTGGTAGGATTTTTCATACCTACAGGTACATCAACTCCTGATGATGTAAGTCTGTGCTGCTGATTTTCCACAGATCTTGCACCGACTGCAATATAGCTCATTAAATCGTCCAAGTATCCGAGATTATCAGGGTATAACATCTCATCTGCCGTAAATAATCCTGTTTCTTCTATAACTCTAAGATGCATCTTTCTGATTGCAATAATTCCCTCGTGTACATTGGGCTTTTTTTCAGGATTCGGCTGATGCAAAAGTCCCTTATATCCGTCTCCGTTGGTTCTCGGTTTATTTGTATAGACTCTTGGAATAACTATTATTTTATCCTTGACTTCCTCCGCCACTTTTGTAAGCCTGCTTGCATAATCAAGTACGGAATCCTCATTATCTGCAGAACAAGGACCTATTACAGCCAAAATTCTTTTGCTTTTTCCTGTGATTACATCCGCTATTTCTTTATCAAATTCTTTTTTCTTTGCCTCAAGTTCTTTACTTAAAGGATACTTATCTATGATTTCTTCCGGACTTGGTAGATTACTGATATATTTTATTCCCATAATTGCCTCTTTCATTATATATGTTTTGAACTTCAACAGCTCCAAACTTTATTATGTATTCTTTTCAGTTAAACGGTATCTCCATATAACATTTTAACAGTATAAATTAATCGTAAAAAATTATCAAGTCTTTATTACTTTAAAGTTCTAAACTTTAAATATTCAAAGTGCAAGCTTGATTCTTTTTAATTACTTTGTTATACTTCTTTTTATGAAATTTTATCAGCTGTAGCTGCAATAAATAAAGGATGGATATATATGAATTGTTATGATGAATTAAAGACAAGAGGACTTATTGCCCAGGTTACAAACGAAGAAGAAATCAGTAAAATGATAAATAACGGAGAAGCCACATTCTATATCGGTTTCGACCCTACAGCAGACAGCTTACATGTAGGACATTTTATGGCACTTTGCCTTATGAAGAGACTTCAAATGGCAGGCAACAAGCCTATCGCTTTGGTAGGCGGCGGTACCGGTATGATCGGTGACCCTTCAGGAAGAAGCGACCTTAGAAAAGTCCTTACAATAGAAGATATCGATCACAACTGTGAATGTTTCAAAAAGCAGATGAGCCGCTTTATCGAGTTCGGTGAGAATAAGGCCAGAATGGTAAACAATGCCGATTGGCTTAGAGATTTAAACTACATGGAGTTTATCCGTGATATAGGTCCGCATTTTTCAGTAAACAATATGCTCAGAGCAAAATGTTATGAAAACCGTATGGCAAACGGGCTCTCATTCCTTGAGTTTAACTATATGATACTTCAAAGTTTTGACTTCTATAAGCTTTTCCTTGACTACGGTTGCAATATGCAGTTCGGTGGTGACGATCAGTGGTCAAATATGCTTGGCGGTACTGAGCTTATCAGAAGAAAGCTTGGAAAAGATGCACATGCTATGACTATTACCCTTTTACTAAACTCAGAGGGCAAGAAAATGGGCAAAACCGTCGGCGGTGCTGTTTGGCTTGATCCAAATAAAACAACTCCTTTTGAGTTCTACCAGTACTGGAGAAATCTTCCTGATGCTGACGTTCTTACCTGCCTTAGAATGCTTACCTTCCTTCCTCTTGAGCAGATAGAGGAAATGTCTAAATGGGAAGGTGCCAAACTTAATGAAGCTAAGGAAATCCTTGCAATGCATCTTACAGAGCTTGTACATGGCAAGGAAGAGGCCGAAAAGGCAAATGCCGCAAGCAAGTCTCTATTTGTAGGCGGTGGCGATATGAGCAATGTTCCTACATATGTTTTGCAGGATGAGGATTACAGAGACGGTACTATAGATCTTTCAGGTGTGCTTGTAGTCAGCGGACTTTCAAAGACCAGATCCGAAGCCAGAAGAAATATCGAACAGGGCGGTGTTTCCATAGAAGGTGAAGTTATAAATGATGTAAAGAAAACTTTTACAAAAGAAGATTTTGCAGGCGAAGGACTTCTTGTTAAGAGAGGAAAGAAAAACTTCTGCAAGGTTAAATCAGAATAAAATTTTTTAAGGGGCTGTCGGGAAATGATAGTCATAAGAAAGGGTGGTGTAGCTCAAAATGAGTCACACCACCCTAAGTTTTTACATAAAAAAATAATATTTCAAAAAATCATCTTAAATGATCATTTGCTTCATATATATAAACAAATATATATAGAGCAAGTGTAAGAAAAAAACTTGATATTTCCAAAAATAAACTATCAACAATTATTCCTATTATACATACTGCCATTGAAGCAGCTATTCCAAAAAAGTAGATAGATAGTAGTTTAGAAATCTTATTATAATTATAATATCCTGCTTTCATATTTGCCAAGGCTCTGGATATATTATTATCTTTGCAAAATAAAAAATATAAGCCTAATACAAATGAAATTATTAAAATTATTATACATCTAAACATTTATGACCAACCCACAACATTCCAAATACTATAAGAAAACATTTCATTGTGAAACCATACTGCCAGTGCTTGAGTTTTCCATATTGTCATCTATCATATTCGACTTTTTGGCTGCAAACGAAAGCAGGCTCCCCTGTACTAAAATGGAGAGCAGCACTATAAAAAACACACTGTGAAAAATATCATATTCCGAAACGGTATTTAAGGTTGCCGTTATTGCGAAAACTATTGATAACGCTCCCCTAAATCCCGCCCAGGATATAAGAAATATCTGATTTAATCCGGCTTTAAACGGCAGCAGCAGTGACACCGTAAACGGTCTGGCAATAAGTGTGATAAAGACCGCCAAAATTAAGGCAGTCGGAGCTATCTGAGGAAGCCTTGAAGGATATGCAAGGAGTCCCAAAATGAAAAAAATAACTATCTGCATAAGTCCGGTGTTTGCCTGAAAGAATATTCAGCCACACACATAATAATATGACCAATGCCGTAATCAATAAAACTAAATTCATGCATCCTCCGTAAAAGGACTATGTTTTTGCAGATTTATCAAGCAGCCTGCTCTC
Source organism: Lachnoanaerobaculum gingivalis (assembly GCF_003862475.1). Lineage (GTDB taxonomy): Bacteria > Bacillota > Clostridia > Lachnospirales > Lachnospiraceae > Lachnoanaerobaculum > Lachnoanaerobaculum gingivalis. Next base: position 919,080 of record NZ_RRCO01000001.1, read on the forward strand.
CTCACTTGAAAATTCTCTGTCTGTAATAACTGCGGTGTAGTCGGAAAGCTCATTTATAATATGAAGTCCGTCTCTGTCAAACTTTGAATTGTCCACAGCCAGTATCGAAACCTTACACTGCTCTATCACAATTTTTTTTAAAAAAGCTTTTTCAATGGTGGGCGTCATTACCTGAAGCTTGTCATTAATACTTGCGGCTCCGAAAAAACCTATATCAAAAGAGAATTTTTTAATCATATCCATAGCATAGTAGCCGTATACGCTTTTTGTACTCTTTTGCACCGTGCCCCCGCATATTATGAGGTCACAGTCGGAATTTACAAGCAGGGAAGCTATTTCTATGTCATTTGTAACTATGGTAAGATTGTTTATATTCATTATATTTTTGGCAATCTCAAATGTTGTTGTGCCTGCGTCAAGGAATACCGCCATTCCGTCATGTACATACTTAGCCGCATTTGCGGCGATTTTTATCTTGCTTTCATGGTTTTTTATCCTTTTAGCTTCGTATGTGACTTCGGTTTTTCTCACCGCTCCGCCGTAGCATCTCTCAATAAGTCCGGACTCATCAAGCTTTTTCAAATCTCGGCGGATAGTCATTGTGCTTACCCCCAATGTTTTAGCAAGATATTCCACCTCTGCCACACCGCTTTCTCTGATAATATTTATAATTTCCAGCTGCCTTTCGCCACTTAGCATATATCCTTCCTCAATCCGGCAGGGGAGGTGAAACCAACCCTACTCGTCTGCGCTGGGGGCGTGCGCCTTTTGTCGCTAATGTCCTTTCGCCCCCGTGTGCATAAAAAACTCCACAGCATAGCAGTATCAAAAGCTCATACGGGCAGTGATTGCATATGTGTGGAGTTACCGCAAATTATTTTGTTGTTCACCATAACTGCCTGCTTATAGGGGCGAAAGCCACCGCTCCCGCCTGTATTGTAGTAACAGTATATCACAGGCTTTAATGGAAGAAAATACTTAATATCATTATTTCCGCAAAACCGACAGCCCAAGCTATCGTGGAGGTTATAGAGTAAGTCCTTATCTGATCTTTTGTGTCGCTGACACCCAAAGTCCTGTTGACCACCCAAAAATATGAATCATTAAAATAGCTGAAAAAAAGCGAGCCTACACAGCAGGCCAATGCCGCCATATACGGGTTTCCTCCCGACTCGGCAACTATGGCTGCCGTAATACTGGCCGCGGTAGTCATTGCCACGGTTCCCGAGCCTTGAATAAATCTTATCAAAGTAGCTATGACAAACGGAAGAATTACAATAGGAAGTCCTGAGCCTGCAAGGCCTTGCGCAATGTAGCTTCCGAGTCCGCTGTCCTTTATTATCTGTCCGAGTGCACCTCCGCCTCCGGTTACCAGCATAATAATACCTGCCGAAGCCATACCTTTTTCCATTTCCTTAAGTATCTGTTCTCTGGTAAGGCTCCTTCCCAATGTAAGTATTGCCAGCACAAGTCCTATACCGACGGCACATATAGGCGAACCTATAAACTGGAATATCTGCATATAACCCTCTTTCAGCTTCATAGCAGATGTAACGGTCGCGATCAGTATCAATACTATCGGAACAAGTATAGGGAAAAACGATTCCACGGTGCCGGGGATATTTTCAGCTTCAAGCTTAGCCTCTTGTGAGTAATCAGGCTTTTGATAAGGCATTCTCTTGTATCCGCTCTCTTCAGTTTCGTCAGGCAGCTGATAAATTTTTTTCCCGATATATCTCGCATATGCCGTACAGGCGAGCGTCATGGGAATTGCGAGGACAAAGCCTATAAGAATGAATTTACCCACATCTATTCCGTAAATACCCGCAACCCCGAGAGGCCCCGGTGTAGGCGGCACTAAGGAATGTGTTATAACCAGACCTGCCGCCAGTGCCGCTCCCAAGGAAATAACCGACTTTTTGGTAGCCCTTGATATAGCCTTGGCGATTGGCGCCAGAATAATAAATCCCGAATCACAGAATATAGGAATGGACACCATAAAGCCTGTTACAGCCAATGCCTCCTCTTCCCTGTTCTTACCGAACACCTTAAGGAAAGTAAGAGCCATTCTCTTAGCCGCTCCCGTCACTTCAAAAATCTGCCCCATAATAACACCGAAGCCTATAATTATACCTATAGAGCCCAGCGTATTACCGAAGCCTGTAGTAACGGAATTGATAATACCAAATGTTGCCCCGCTCTCCAGCTTCGTATTTTGCAAAGGCATGCCTCCTATGACACCGATAACGATTGCCGAGAGAATCAGAGCTATGAATGCATGTATCTTTGTTTTCAGTACAAGCACAATAAGAAGTATAATGCCTATAATAAGACCTATCAGCATTCTCTCACCGCTTAAACCACCAACCATAAAAACCTCCTTCTAATTATTGGAAACGAATTTATTCATTTCCTGATTTATGCACACGGGGGCGTAAGGACATCAGCGCCAAAAGGCGCCCGATCACCCGCAGCCGTCCTTTTACACAAAGGAAAGCCAATATTGCTTTCCTATATTTTCTTGAAATTCGGGGCATATTTTGCAGCCAATCTTATAGCCTCCACCATACTTACCGCATCCGCAATGCCTTTTCCTGCTATATCAAAAGCGGTGCCGTGGTCTACTGAGGTTCTAAGTATCGGCATACCGTTAGTAATAGCTATCGTTTTATTAAAATCAAGTGTTTTTGTTGCAATATGTCCCTGGTCATGATAAAGCGACAGCACACTGTTATATCTTCCCTGAGCAGCCTGATGAAATACCGAGTCTGCACCTATAGGACCCGTAACCGGATAACCTTTAGCCTGCATTTCTTCTACGGCAGGTGTTATTTCTTTCATTTCCTCATCGCCGAAAAGCCCATGTTCACCACAGTGAGGATTCAGTCCCGCCACAGCCATTTGCCTGTCATTTACTCCAAGGCGCTTTAGTGCCTCCAAACAGCGGACTATATAATCCTCTATTCTTTCCTTCTTTATCATATCCAGCATTTTTCTGAGTGAAACATGTCTGGTAAGAAAGAAAACCCTTAATCCGTTTGTTTCAAACATTGTCAGAGGATCTTTTGTATTTGTCAGAGCGGCAAATATTTCCGTGTGACCGATGAAAGGAACATTTCCGGCATGCAAAGACTCCTTGTTTATAGGGGTCGTAGCTACGGCGTCGGTCTCACCTGTGTTTGTAAGCTCTATAGCCCTTGCAATATATTCAAATGCAGCCTTGCCGCACATTCCACTTACTTTTCCGAATTCAAACCCGCTCATATCAACATTATTCAAATCTATGAGATTAAGAACCCCAAATTCATACTTTCCTTCAGCAGGCTTGGAAACGGTATTTATTTTCAACGGTACCTTTGTAATCTGTATAGCCTGCTCCATTATTTTTTTATCCCCGATAACTATGCAGTCGGCATAATCAAACGTCGCCTCATCCGCCAGTGCCTTGGCTGTAATCTCCGGTCCGATACCGGCAGGGTCTCCCATAGTAACTGCAATCAGTGCCTTTTTCATCTTTCCTCCTTTATTACATATATAGTTTTTCTTTCAGGTAGGTAATACAGCGGTTTGCCGCATCATCATCTCCTACCATTCCGCCCTTGGTGATTATCTTGATATCCGGAAAATCTCCCGACATCATCTCGGCATAAGCGGCAAGAGGCAGAACCTCATCTAACAGCCTTAGTCCGGTTGTATTAAATTTTTTGCACAGCGCCTGGGTGATATCGCCTCCGCTGCTGTATATACCCTTAAACGCGGGATTTTGCGACAATACATTATAACCTATCTGTGCGAATGCATCATTTATTCTTTCCGTCATTTTATCTGTATTATCATATCTGTCGGTATATTTACTGAAGTCAATTCTGTTTTCGGAATATATACCGTCTCCCACAGCAGTCAATATCTCATACTTTGAGGACTTTTCAAGCAGCTCATCACTTACTCTCTTTATTTCGGCATCTCGTATACCGTCGTTTTCCAGCATCAGTGATGATTTTATAAAAACATTGTATGCTGTTCTCTGATTCAGCCACAGCTCTTCCACCTGTGCCTTTGTAACCGGATTTACAGAACCTATAAGCGCAAGAATTTTGTGCTTTGTATCCTTTTTTACCGGCGTAATAAGCTTTCTTGCAATAGTAGCGGTAAAGACCCCGGGATCTACCGCCGCAAATTTCAGTCCTGAGGTTATGAGAGCATCGGCAATCAAATCCAAATCTCCCTGAGTAACACAGTCAAATACAAGTATACGATTTCCCTCATTAACAAGTTTTTTCATATGCTCCGCCAGTACATGCTTTCCGCTCATCATATCGTCAAGCTTTATCGAGCCAACCTTAAATTTGCTTTGCTGTCTGAAAATATCGGCTACATTGGAAGTTTTTACCGGACACTTGGGGTCAAGGGCAACAGATGTCTTATGTAGCGGCAAACCGTTTACCATGAGATATCCGCCCACAACCGTTCTGCCTGACTCCGGAAAACAGGGGGCGCTTATGGCTATGACATCATCTCCAAGCACATTAAGTATTGCATCGGTTTCGGCTCCGATATTTCCCCTCATAGTAGAATCAATTCTCTTTGCCCATACTTTAACTTCACTGTTAAAAAGAAGCTTTGCCGCATTATACACTCTGTTATATGCAAGCTCCTTATCAATGCCCCTGCTGTCTGTCGGGTACATCAGACAGTCGCAGCTGTCCGAGAGCGAAAGCTCCAGCCGTTCGGCATTCATCATTGTATAGGTATTGTAGTCCATTTTTTTCAACAATACGCCTGTAGCATTCGCACCGGTCAGGTCGTCCGCTATAACAATACACTTTGCCATTTCACCTCCAAAAATGTTTGCTTATGAAAATATTTCTGTTTGACTTTGTTTTTATTTGCGAAAATTATGTTTGACTTTGTTATTATTATATATTATTACGGTGGAATGTCAAGAATAAGATACTATTACCGAATTTTTCGGCAAATCGTAGTTGTCTGGGTCTTTGACAGTTTGTTTGCCTAAATAGGCATAAAAAAAGTCCTGTAACCCGCATATAACCTACACTTCTCACTTGAAATTTTTGTCAAAATATTCGTTTTAATATATTGTACTAACTATTATTTTGAGATTGAGGATGAAGATGGCATTAAGAGATATGGCAAAGGCAAGGAACATAGACCAAACCCTATAATACAAATGAACAAACCTCTATTAAACCACTTGAAGAAAAAATTTTAAAAGAGTTTGATTGTCAAAAGTTTATTTACTGTAGTGATACCGGACTTGGTTTGGAAAAAATAAGAAAGCACAATCATATGGGTGAAAGAGGCAGTACCAAAAAAGAAAGAAGAAATCCTAATGATCCGGCCAGGTTTCTTGGTAGTATTGCAGTAACTGATGATGGTGAAACAGCAAATGTATATAACTGTCTTAATACAGAAAAAATAGATGAGGAAGCCAAGTATGATGGTATGTATGACGTCTCAACAGACCTACTTGACGATAATGTAAGTGAAATACTAAGTATAAGTGAAAAGCGTTGGCAAATAGAAGAATGCTTTAGAATTATGAAAACCGAGTTTGAAGCAAGACCTGGTTGGAAACATTTTTATTTGAATAAGTTTCAATATCCGCTTAAAATCAATGTTTTCCCACGTTTTCAGAAAGAAATATTTCATCTAATTTGAGTAACTTTCAATTGAATGGTGTGAATTTTACCCTAAAAATACACGAATTGAGCTAGAATTTACTAAAAAGTTCACACCATTTAAATTGTTATTGTTTTGTACATGATAAATTGCAAGAATAAGTGCAACACCGTTTTTTCTCTGATTAAGTGAGTATCTATCAAGCTGTTTGATTTAACTCAAACAGCTTTTTTGCGGACTGATAGCCATGAATTTGTCTGAGCCTTTCATTGATATCCTTTTTATAGTCTTCTAAAAGTGTCGGATTTAGTTCTTACAAACTAAAACAATGTCTCTGGTATTCATACTGTCTAATGCCCCTACTATCTTTGTTCATCTTGATAGAAAAAACAAAGTAATGGTCACGACCGTCTAAAGATTTGCTTTTGTTTAGTTTAAAATAGTTTTTCAAACTTTAAAACATACTTATCTTCTTCAGTAAACAAAAACACCCCTATACCAAGCTTGTAGCTAGTGCAATTCAAGCCAATAAGCATAGAGATGTAAAACTATTACGCATTAAAACATGATTAGTTATTAAAGAATAACAATTGTGTACGAAATGTCTCAATTAGTTTTCGCTAGTAAATATCATTTCCAACAAACACCCTCTCAATTCCTCATCCTGATGATGCAAGATATTCATTAACTCATGAGAATTTTTCGCATTGATGAATTGATTTAACAATCTATCTTTTAATTCATTCGGTACTTCGACATCGTGTACACCCTTTACCTTCGGAAGTTCCCGACTAACTAATGGGGATTTGTTTAAGCTTCGTTGGAGTTTCTCCTTCGCCAAATATTGGTCAAAGTTGCTGGATTCTCTCGCAAGCCTGCTTTCTTCTATATTCTTTAGAATCTGCTCTCGGTTATACTTCGGTACTCCGACATCTACTTTCACCTTATTGAGACTAAACTTGCTAGTTGATGAAAAAGCTGTATACCCTCCTATCAGGTTCCCTAAAAAGTTTGCGGTTTGAGCGTCTTCTTCGCTTCCACCTAGAAACTTGGTCCCATGATAGACAAACTGACCAGCTGTATAGAGATTCATTTCTCCTAGAATACAACATAATTATACAAAGTCTAGTTGAATAGTTTGATTGCTCTCCATTTTTTTAGCTGTATTAATAATATTTTCTATTTCTCTTTGAGTTATCGGAAGGTCCTCATGAGGTGGCTCCCATTGTGTCATACTATCTTTATAAACAACAAATTTTTTATTGATCAGCAATTCTCCTTGTGCTTTTAAGAGGAAACCATTCTCTAAATCAAAAGTAATTGTTGATCTTGTTCCTGTAATTTTCATTTCTACCTCTCGAATATAATTTTTTCTACCCCTGTTTTAGGATCTATTGTTGTAGTCTTAGTAACATTTGGATTGGCCTTCAATCTTGGTAGTTCGATGTTTTCCCAAATATTTCCTGGTCGTAGTTCGCTACCAACTACAGCTCTTATTTCACCAGATACTTGCTCTGCGTATACATTCGAAGCTTCCTCCCAAGCTGTTACACTTGAAGGAGTATTAAAATCCCATTCAGGCATTACAATATTCGTATCATCAATCGTAGATCTAATGTAACTCCTCTCCATATAATCAAGTGTTTTTTTAATAAATTCAATACTTTTTGATACCTGTCATTGAATAGAACTAAGGTTATGGAGTGATCTTTACCTCATACAGGGCAGATATATAGTAATAATGGGTGCACCAAATAAAACGTCATCACTATTCGTTCTAAATGGCCTCGATGTGTACCCATCCCTATATGGCAGCTCACCTCTCATGTCCAACAGGATTATCCTCCTTACGGTGGGTCCTCACTTCCTTCGTTCTGCCTGTCCATAACCAGGGTGCCAGCTTAGCTATTCATCAGGGTCATGCCCTTTGGAGAAAATTCCTGCCGGCTACCAGCTCATTCTTTGTACTTTCATCACTGATCCAAACACTACGATTACAGCACCTTTCGGTGGACGCTTCCTATAATCATTATGGTTGTTCTTTATTGCTCGGTTATGCAGCCTTTAACTGCTCTCCCGGACGTCGAATATCTTTCAACATCTTTGATGCATCATAACTGATTCCCTTGGTAAGGATCACATGGAATACTCTTATCAGCTTACATGCTACTGCTATCAGCGACTGCATCTTTTTCAATGGATTCTTTTCCCTGGTAGTATAATATCTGTGGATTTCTTTGAATTCTTCATTCTTTCCCACCACCGATATCGCTGCCTCAAAAAGTAGATATCTGAGACGCTTGCGTCCTCTTTTGCTTATCTTTGTTTTTCCGTCGTGCTTACCGGAACTATCTGCCACCAGTTCCAATCCTGCAAGTTTCTGAAGTTCTTTCGTGCTATCAAAGCGCGTGATATCACCAACTTCTGCTATGAAACCAGCTACGGTTGTTATTCCTATACCTTTTATTTCAAGCAGCTTATCCGCATACCTGACCTGTTGGCACAGTTCTTTGATCAGGTCATTGACCCGTTCAAGGCGTTTTGTCTGGAGTTCATAATCCTCTATCAGATCCTGTATCTCCATCCGAGCTTCTGTAAGACCTGCTTTTAATCCTATGCTTTTCATGGCTGCATTCAGGATCAGCATAGCCTTCTTATGCCCATTTCCTCGGAGTTTAGCGTCTTTCCATATCTTTATGATACCTTCCACTCCTAGTCTTACTATCTCCTCAAGAGTTGGTGCCTGCTTTAACACCAGCAGCCCTCCCTTGGCATCTATGTGTGTATAAATCCCCTTATATTCCAGGAAATACACTGCAACCCACTTCTGCAGACGGTTCTTCGCCCTTGTCTGTTCTTCTACAAGCACAAACCGGCGGTTTGACGCATTCCGCAGTTCTGCATATACACCTGTCGGCATATATGAATAAAAATATCGTCCATCCCTTACAAGCCCTGCAATAACACGAGGATCTTTTCTGTCATTTTTAGATGGACTATTGTCATCTAATTCTTTGGTCTTATGCACATGGTGCGGATTTACCATCACAAACTTTATGTTCTTTTCACCCATGAACTGCCCAAGATCAAACCAGTAGTGACCGGTTGGCTCTATTCCTACCAGTGCATCTTTAAGTTCATTTTTCTGCATCAGTTCCACAACCGAATTGTAAAAGCTGTTGAATCCCTCCATAGAGTTTGAAAACGCTACAGGCTTTCTGGTAAGTTCTATGCCTCTCCAGTTAAAAGCTCTGAAATAATGCTTTTCACTGCCAACATCAATGCCGACAATCATTGTTGTTTCTTTTACTTGTTCAATCTTCTTATTTTGTGTAGAATTCATTTGTAGATACCTTCCTTATTCCGCTCATTTGCTAACTGGCCGGTCAGCAATGACAGTTTAACTTAGGTATCTATTTTTGTAAAATCATTTACTTTCTACACTTTGAATTATACAGGAAGCTCCTTTATTTTTTGCTATTTTTTTCGCAACATCCATGCCTCCAATGCCATCTGTTCGTCCTGACCAGAAAAAAGCCGTATCTGGATCAGTTTTCAATCTACCTCTTATTAACTCAACATCAAAGTCAGTTTGAGTAAAATCTATTTTTGAATATCGATTTGAAAAAACAGAATTATAACTATAAAAATATACTTACTTTATTTTATCATAATTCTTAGCTAATTAAAATCAAACAAAAAGGATTTAGTCTTATAAAGCATTCAACTAAATCCTTTGGTTTAATCATCTTATTCTTCGACCATTTGTTTACATAATGCACATTTCATTGTTTTACTCTTAATCCACAATTGTATAATCTTCGCTTTTCAGTGATTCCAAGACTTTTTTTACAAATTGCATTGACATCAATCCTTCAATCTTAGAGCCATGGGTTTGGAAATTTTCGTCGATTTCTTAAATTTCTAATTCTGTATTGCTTTCGGCAATTTTCTCAGAAACGGGTGAATGAAAACTATATTCCCCAATTTCGTAATATAAGAAATATAGATATTTTTTTGTTCCTAGATGATAATCAAAAAACTCGATCTCCATATCTTTATCGTAATCATAGTAACTATTTTTTCCAAAAAATATCATTAGTTTTTTCTTTCAACAATTTCTCATAGTTTTTTTCATAACTATATACTCTTTTTTTCTTTTCGCCAATGAATTGTTTGTGGATCAGATTCGGGGTAAATACTTTCAAAAATTCTTCTTTTAGTTGATAGTATTTCCCCATTTCCTCTTCCGCTTTTTCAATATTACTCTCCAAATGCTGATGGGACCTTCCATTTTTGTATTCTTTAATTTTATCACGATAATTTTTAGCTCGTTTATTCACAGAATATACACATTCTGCAATAATTTCATTGGTAATTTTTTTCTCATTGATCAAATCATTATACAGCTTTGGAGTTTTCATTTCATTATCCCTTTCGAACTTTCTCTTACTATCAGATATTTAAAAAATAATTCACTTGTTTTATTGTAGAGGCTGTCGGGAAATGGCAGTCATAACTTAGGGAGGAGTAACTCAAAATGAGTCGCTCCTCCCTAAGTTTTTACATAAAAAAAGATGGCTA
>NZ_RRCO01000010.1 GCF_003862475.1 Lachnoanaerobaculum gingivalis
CAGCCTGATAAGCTGCTTTCCCCTGTTTTTTTGATTCTCTTTTAAACTTAAAATAAGGGTTTGCTAAAAAAGGAGAGGGGCGTTATAGTCCTGTCTTTGACAGCTAAAAGGTCTGAAAGCCATATATATCAAGGGTTTCAGACCTTTTTTAATTCACAAAAGTGTAGCTAGAACTACCTACTTTTTTTGCTTTCCCGAAAGACTTTTTTCATACTCAAATCGGTTAAAATTTCGTAATCGGTACGAAATCCGAATACTTCATGAAGTGCATCTGTTAAGGCTGTTCTTGTATAAGCGGGTAGATATCCTAACTTTTCTCCCGGACGATACATCATCATAGAGCGTAATACGTTAATAATCTCATCGCATGTATATTGTTCACCAAGTTTTTTCTCAAGTATCCTAAAGACTACCAATGAAGCAAAACAAGTTATGAAGTGTGCCTTTATGCGATCCTCTCTTTGAAGATAAATGGGGCGTGCACTGAACTCGGTTTTCATGATTCTGAAACATTCTTCGATTTCCCATCTCTTCTTGTTTATACGAACTATTTCTTCGGCACTTGTTGTCTCCAAATTAGTACAAACGGCATAGAAACCGTCATATTTTTCCTCTTCAGCTATGAGGTTCGAATCTATATAAGGGATTTCTCTGTCACAGACTTCTCCTGAAGATGTCATTGCTTCGGTAGCAATAAAACGGCGTGGATCATTTTGATTTTTTTGATTTCTTTTATATTCCCCTTTTTCAATAAGCTTATTAGCACGGTCAATCTGGCTTTGCCTGATTTTCTGATGATATTTTTTGTACTTTAAGGAGAATGATACTATAAGATGTTGCTCTAGAGCTTTATTACCTTCTTTGACTTTTTTATCTGATAAATCTTCTTTAATCCACCTTTCCTTATAAAAGACTTTATTATAGTCTGTCTGTTCATCAAGGTTATTCAGATTAAATAATCCTGTTTCACCTTGTAGTGACCAGCCTTCAGGGTCTAGAGCAAACTCCTTTAAATATTTTGGGAGTTGTTTTATAGATTGTGTTGTTATAAAACTTCTTATTTTTTCACCAAATAAAGTTTTGTCGTTAAACTTTCTATTGGCATTTGAGGACAGACCTGCGTCTGTACAGATAATAATACTATCAATACCATAATCATCGATTACCTTTTGTTCCAGAGGCTTTAGTGTTGGCTGCTCATTCTTATTTCCGGGGAAAATATCAAAAGCAAGAGGAATACCGTCATGATCCATAAACATTCCCATTCCGACAATAGGTAGTGGTTGATGTTGTTTTGATTTTCCATATTTCCTAAGTTCGTCTTCCTGCTCGATTTCAAAGTAATAGTTTGTGCAATCATAGTAAAGAATGTCATTCCTGCGAGGAAGTAT
>NZ_RRCO01000011.1 GCF_003862475.1 Lachnoanaerobaculum gingivalis
GACCGGAATTAATGTATTATAATCTGTACGATCATTACTTACATAACTATGTACAATAAAATAATTCTCTACTGCTATCTGTACATTGTATGCAGGCTTTAGCTGCCCGTTCAACATATGATCTTCCTTCATTCGCATAAAGGTTGCTTCCAAATCGGTTTTGGAATAGCTGTTTCTATCTTTCCCCATAATTTCAAAGCATTCTTTATAGCCCATTAGTCTCTGTCCACAATGTTCAAGTTCTTCATAAAGTTGTTGAAGTTTTGGCTTTCTCTTACCCTTTCCGTTAACAAATACAATACCTTCTCCGTCAGCAATTGTCATAAGATTTTTCTGGAGCTTAAGTATTTCAAGAGGAGAGCAGTTATCAATCTCTATAATACGGTTATTAGATAGCTTTTTATGTTTTGTAATCTTTCTTTTTCTGTTCTTTTCAATAATATCTCTAACTTTATCAATCCCGTCAATCACAAACATTTGTGCATTTCCAAACTCGTACTTTTCACCAAATCCATTATCTTGTAAAAAAGAATTATAGTCTGAATAAAGCTTATCTATAGAATCAAGCAGACCTGCAAGATGATAATTAATGCTTCCACGCCATACAAAAGTATAACGATTAGCATTAGCTTCTATTTTCGTTCCATCAATAAACAACTCTTTTAATGTTACAAATCCTTCTTTTTGTAATCGTCTCATAAACTGATAGTTTAAGTCATCCAGGATACCTGAAGTAAGTTTCTTACTTTTAAAATCATAAAAAGCATCTCTTTTAGGCTTCCTCCCTTGAGTAAGCCAGATAAAAGCAATATCTCTTTCACATAAATCCACAATACGATCAATAGAGCGTATTCCTCGCATATTTGCATAAGTAATAACTGCATACATCATAATTGGATTGTACCCTGTTCTTCCCTTGTCCGAACAATTGGCTAACAGTCCGGAAAAATTTAAATCCTCCATAACTTTTTTTAGGGTATAGACTGGATCGTCATCGGGCAAACTCAATTCATAGAAGCTAAAGTTAATTTTCTGTGTCAAGCATAAATGATTATGTCCCAAAAAAATTAATTTATAAGCCCCATAAAAGGGGCTTTTATCATGCACTTTTTATGTCTTCTTCAAT
>NZ_RRCO01000012.1 GCF_003862475.1 Lachnoanaerobaculum gingivalis
AGACTTCCCCTAGGTAGAGTTTACAAGTAGTTATCAAGCTGTCAAGGTTCATTATTAGTTGTTATTCAAGCTGTATACATAGCTTGCTGATATTTGATAGAGTATCATAGAACTCATCCTTATATGGGCAACTGCTACACAGCTTGAATGTTATATACCTTGCTGAACGAATTACTTTTGCAGCAATCTTTAGCAGTTTTAGACGGACAGTATCAATGCGTTGTTTTCTCATATTTGCAGATAACGCCAATCGTCTAAACCAATTAAATATGTTATAAGCAAGTGCATGTATTTGAAGCCTGTTGGCATTTACAACTCTTGTATGACTGCTTACAGAAGCAAAGTCAAAACCTGTTTTGCTTTCCTTTATGAAGTTTTCCATCAAGCCTCTTTTGCAATAGAACTTGATAAGATATTCAGGGGATGATTCCATGTTTGTAACAATGAATGTATANTACAGAAGCAAAGTCAAAACCTGTTTTGCTTTCCTTTATGAAGTTTTCCATCAAGCCTCTTTTGCAATAGAACTTGATAAGATATTCAGGGGATGACTCCATGTTTGTAACAATGAATGTATACATGTAAGTCATTTGGTTTTCAGGTTTTTCAACTTTACAGACAACACGT
>NZ_RRCO01000002.1:0-562500 GCF_003862475.1 Lachnoanaerobaculum gingivalis
ATTATGGGGAAAGATAGAAACAGCTATTCCAAAACTGATTTGGAAGCAACCTTTATGCGAATGAAGGAAGATCATATGTTGAACGGGCAGCTAAAGCCTGCATACAATGTACAGATAGCAGTAGAGAATTATTTTATTGTACATAGTTATGTAAGTAATGATCGTACAGATTATAATACATTAATTCCGGTCCTTGAAAAGCATAAGGAAGCATTTGGAGAAGTACTTGAAGAAGTGACAGCAGACAGCGGTTATTGTAGTGAGAAAAATCTCTTATATCTAAAAGAAAATAAGATAGACAGTTATATAAAACTGCAGGATCATGAGAAAAGAAAAACAAGAGCATACAGTAAAGATATAGGTAAATACTACAACATGAAGACAATGGTATTTGAGGATGAACAAGTCTATATCTGTCATGACGGTCGTGAACTGAGACATATCAACACTGAAAAGAAAGAACAGAATGGTTATACACAAACATATGAAGTATATGGATGTTCAGACTGTAGTGGATGTGAACATAAGTCTAAATGCTTATACAAATATAATCCTGATAAAGATGTTGATAAGAACAAAGTGATGAAGATCAATGAAGTATGGGAAGAGCTTCGAGAGAAGTCACATGCTAACATACAGAGTGAAAAAGGTATTCTGAAACGACAGACACGCTCTATTCAAACAGAAGGTCATTTTGGAGATATTAAAGAAAATGAAGATTTCCGACGCTTTAACTATCGTTCTTCAGATAAGGTATATAAAGAATTTATGCTTTTTGCAATAGGAAGAAATATAAATAAATATCATCGTTTTCTCTACGCAAAACTAAAGAAATTTGAAGGGAAAGCACAGGAGAAAACAGCATAGTAAAAAATGCAAAAGTAAAATTTCAGCCAAGGGGTTTTTATGCCCAAAAATAGACAGTATAATAGAAAAACAAAATATCCTGACAAAGTCACAAAGCCAAAATGCCTTGTATTTGTCAGGATATTTCTATTTAGTTCTGTAGGGATTAAAATTCAGTATTTCCCGACAGCCCCATAGGAAAAAATTATATAAATTCAGACACTTCTTTTATAAAAGATTCTATTCTACTAATAATATTTTTTTCTCTTAGCTTTACTTCATCATAGTCCCATTTATCAAGTTTTAGTAAATCTTGGATATCTGCAAATTTTGATTCTTCGTAGGCTTTCTTTTTCTTTTTGAAAAATTCATTACTTGCACTTATATTTAGTTTTTTTTCAAATGGTGCAAGGTTACCTAAAGTTTCCATCACTTCGTTTGCTTTCTGTTCATCCCAGTCATTATTATCAGACCACTTTCTTGGTAATATATGTTCAATCTCTATATTATAGTTTAAAATCAAGTCGTAAAAATCCTCAATACTTTGTGATTTATTCAAAAACCCACTTAGTAAGATAATTCCTCTTTTACATCTACCCAAATCTGCACTTTTAAGCTTATTATAGAATATTTTTAAATCATTACGCATATTTTCTATATATTCAGATAGGTAATTATCATTATTTTCTATTTTTGCACATACCTTGAATGTTGTATCTTTTACAGTATTAACAGAATTATACACAACACCTTTTACAAAATAATATGCGGTAGTCAACATTACCAACTTCTTATATTCTTCATAATATTCTTCAGGTAAGTATAACTCACCGTCTTCTTTCCATACAAGATATTTATGCAAGAATACATATAATGGATATCTCCAATATTGATTGGGGTAACTTTCCAAAATATTCCATAATGAATCATTGTAGATACCTACTTTGGTAAATAGTATTGCATTTATCTTTTTTAGAGAATCCATTACCTTTGCTGTATCCTGTAGTCTACCTGTTTTAGACGAAAAATAAGACCTTAATCCCTTTTCCTTAGAAATATCATTTTCCTGAGCTCTACAGATGTACATTAAAATACGAAATAGGTCTTCCTGATCATATAAGTCATTCCATTCATCTATAAACTCAGTTCGTTTTGAACTTTCAATTCCGGCATAAAGTTTTGACTTGAATATATCCGCATCGCTTAATGAAAGACCTCTGTTATTTATGGTCTCAAAAATGTTCAAAGCATCATCTTCTGTTTCACACAATATCGGTAATAATACTACATTATCTAGGAATGTCAAAATAAGTTTATTTAATTCATCAGAAGTTTTCCCTTGTTTCCAATCTGAAATTTTCTTCTTGAACATATCATAATTTCTATAAAGTCTGGAATTTTTATCATCACAATTGCCTTGTAAAATAATTTGTTCAAGATTCTTCTTATCATTTTCAATAACATCTGAATTCAATCTTATATTATTTGTGAGCTCTGAACTTAGCTTGTCTTTTGTCTTTAAACATTCCTCCAATGCTTTTACTGTACCCGCATTATCAAAAAGTGCTCTAATAAGCAAAAGAAGTGTAGTTAGTCTTTGTTGCCCATCTATAACTGAAAACTTCTCATTTTCATCAATTGGATGTACTACAATATTACCCAAAAAATATTTATCTTTTTTATCATTTTCATTATGAAAATCAATCAAATCATCCCAAAGAGTTTCGCATTGTTCCTGTTCCCATGAATATCCTCTTTGGAACATTGGAATCTGATATTCCCTTGAAAATATAGTTCTAATATCTTCAGGCTTTGCTGTTATAGTTTTCATTACCGTTTCTCCTTATATTTCATAAAATAAAACACTTATTCTTTATGTTCAGATTATTAACATTAATGTTTGGAACTGTAGGTCAAAACTTTTATATTATATTATTATAATAAAAACCTCCAAATTAAGGTTCAAATCACAAAACTATATCAGATAAAGTGTCTATATGAACTGTACAAATATGATTCTATGTATTTATGATATAAAAGTCAATGTTAAATAACATACGACAATACTGTATATTATATACTATAATACCATTCAATTTTTCCATTGAGAAAAGGTTTAAGCCCCATTTTATATATAATAGTTTTGGATGACCGGTGTTTTTCTTGGAAAAATGAAATCATGCAGCAACCGGAATATTCATTGTAAACAATTGTGAATCAGGTAAAGCCGGAAATATTGTGAACATACTATGTAAAAAGCTAATTGATTCTTATAGAGTGGAAAATCTTGACATAGTAGAATTAAACTTGTAGGCTATGAATAGCAATTAATACATATCATTCAGATTTAGATATTGGGCACACAAAATAATATGAATAGAGGAGTTTGAATCAAATATATGAAAGTTAAAAAAATAGGAATTGTCAGCTTATCAAGTGGTGTTTTGGGTGAGGATTTTGTTAAGCATGAGGTTAAGATAGGTGTAGAAAGACTAAAGCAATATGGTATAGAGGTTGACTTTTTGCCACATGCACTTAAGGGAATGGACTTTATAAAAGAGCATCCCGAGTGCAGAGCAATGGATTTATTATCTGCATTTAAGGATGATTCTATTGATATGATATTATGTGCGATAGGTGGGGATGATACTTATAGATTATTGCCATATCTGTTTGAAAATAATGAACTTGCAAATGTGGTTAAGCAGAAAATATTTTTAGGTTTTTCCGATACCACCTTCAATCACTTTATGCTGAATAAGGTCGGTATAAAAACTTTCTACGGGCAGTCATTTTTATCTGATATTTGTGAACTTGCAAATGAGATG
Organism: Lachnoanaerobaculum gingivalis; assembly: GCF_003862475.1. Lineage (GTDB taxonomy): Bacteria > Bacillota > Clostridia > Lachnospirales > Lachnospiraceae > Lachnoanaerobaculum > Lachnoanaerobaculum gingivalis. The sequence goes on from NZ_RRCO01000002.1 coordinate 3,675, forward strand.
CTTCCATATACAAGAAAATATTTTGAAGAGCTGATTTTTACAGGTAGAATAAAAGAGATAAGACCAAGTGATATACATTATAAGGAAAGAGAAGACTTCAGTGAAAATGGTATAGGCGTAGATATGGAAAGTTATCCAAACAAAGGCTTCGAACTGTTAAAGGGAGAAGCTGTATTTGGAGGTAAGATTTTGGGTGGTTGTATTGATTCTATCTATGATATTTTTGATAATACCAGATATGAAGATACGGTTTCATTATGCAAGAAATATGACATCTTTCCAAAACTTGAAGAATGGAAGGGCAAAATTCTTCTTCTTGAAACAAGTGAGGAAAAACCGGAACCTGAATTATTTAGAAAAATGATAGGGCATTTAAAGCAATATGGTATTTTTGATGTAGTAACAGGTGTACTGGTGGGAAAACCGCAAAATGAAATATACTATGATGAGTATAAAGATATTTTATTGGGAGAGCTTTCAGATAAGGATTTGTCATTGGTATATAATATCAATATAGGTCATGCTACACCAAGATGTATTATGCCGTTTGGAGTGGATGCAGAGGTGGATGTTAAAAATCAGGTGATTAGATTTATAGAATAGTTGTAATGTATTAATGAAATTTATAAAGGCATAATATAAAAAGTACTATATTATGCAAAAAAGGAATATATTTATGTGAAATACATCATTATCCAATGAATACTTTTTGTTGATACCTGAAAAGAGTATTCATTGGATAATATATTTTTTATGTACCGAATGTTAAAATCAAACCATATAAACAGGAACAGTTTGTCCGGACATTTGATTTTATTTAATGAGGTTTACATGAAAAAATTATTGTTTGCTATGTCATTTGCATTTGCAGTATCTGCCATGAGTATAATTGTATCTGCACAGGGAACCGGCGGTAGCTGGAGAAAAAACGATATAGGGTGGTGGCATGAAACTTATGATGGAAGTTATTACAGAAATGCATGGTTTCAAGACAGTGATTCAAAATGGTATTATTTTAACAGGGACGGATATATGGTTGCCGATCAATGGGTTGGAGATTATTATCTGAGTTATAGGGGTTCAATGCTTACAAATACTATTACACCTGACGGATATGCGGTTGATTATAATGGTAAGTGGATACATGCCGGATCGAATGGAAGAGTAGGAGATACAGATCTGGATAACGGAACTTATACATTTGATTTGACTGTAGACGGTAAAGAGATGGGTGTAGATTATTGCGGTATTTACGGAAATCAGTATTTAATAGCCGGACATATATACAGAGATTCTGATAACCTGCATGTCGAATATAGATCATTAAGCTATAAACTTACAGGTAATACAAGATACAGAACGAAGTACGGTATGAGCGGTTCTGTAGATGTATCACAGGAACAATTTGTAGAGTTCGCTAATGACTATAGTGCTCAATGTTTATTAACGATTACGGTAGTAAATGGAGATGTCGCCGATATAATGCTATATAAATTAAGATAATAATTTTCGTTAGGCTTTTGTTGCAGTGGTTTACAATTTTTATGTAAGCCTACATTTGCTACTCTTGGTCACAACATTGGGGATAAAGGTCACGGCACATTTGGTATCCCTGAACTTAATGCCTTTGGCAAAGAACTTTTAAAGTGAAAAGGACTTTTACATATTTATAAAGTTAAGCTTGCATATGTTAAAAGTCCTTTATATTTATCCAAAGCATATAGTGGAGTTTTTAGGTCTTAAAGAAATAGCCGCTCCTATCGCTCCGGCATATCTGCCAAGCGGATGAGTATGGATTTGTCTGCCTGTTTTTTCTGACATCAGTTCAATAAAATATGGTGTATAACTAAGTCCCCCGGTAAGCATTATTTCACCATGAAGTCCATGCTTTTTGGCAAGGTTTATGACCTTATTTGCCACAGAGTCTATAACTCCTGCGGCAATATTTTCTCTCTTTTCTCCGGAGCCGATATAGCTTATAACTTCGGATTCGGCAAATACCGTACACATGGAACTTATAGACAGGGGCTCTCCATTTGATGCAAGATAATATAATTCCTCAAAGTCTGTGCCAAGCCTGTTTGCCATGACTTCTATAAACTTGCCTGTACCGGCTGCACATTTATCATTCATTAAAAAGTCCTTTACCATACCGGATTCCAAGCTGATAATCTTTGTATCCTGACCTCCTATATCTATGATAGTGCCGTCCTGTGAAAATAATGCATAAGCACCCTTGGCATGGCAGGTTATTTCGGTGATTACTTTATCGGCATATTCCACACATATTCTACCATAGCCGGTGGCGGCACAGGATATATTATCTGAAAAACCTTTTTCTTTAAGTTTTTGATATATTGTATTTGCAGTTTCCTTACTGTTCCAGCCTGTGGGCAGACAAAAAGAATCTATAAGTCTTTCATCATCCATAACAATCACTTTTGAAGCAGTAGAGCCTATATCTATGCCTATATAATATTGTTTATCCATTTATTATATAAATACCTCTCATTTATACGGCTATAGTTTCAAGAAAGGCTTCAAGTCTGGTATTAATCTGACCTGCATCAGCCTTTGAATAATCGGTTTCCACCTTGAGATATGGTATCCCCTTAGCAACCACGGCTTTTTTTACATTATAAGATTCGATGGAGAATGTATGGCATGCCTGAAGTATAATTTCAAGGACACCGTCCACCTCGTATTCATCAACCATATCTGTTATAAACTTAAGCCTGTTTTCATTAGGACTCATAACCGAGCAGTTGATATTAAGATATTTCTTTGCAAGTGCTTTGGCTACAGGTAAGGATGTATCGACTTTTTCGATTTTTTCCCTATTGCTGTTACAGGTATCAAAGGCAACCACATCAGCGCCGAGTTCTTCCAATATTTTGATGGTTTTATCCCTTACGCCTCCATTTGGACAGCCTGTTATTAAGATTCTCGGTTTTCTTGATACCTTTCCTTTATAATTTTGTTCCCAGTCAGCTTTTACCTCATCTATCCTTTGTCTTATCTGTCTGCAACGTTCATCCATATCCGGGATAAAACTGAGAGCATCAAGCTTTGTACCAAGTTCATAGCCTGAGATAGGAGACGGATTGAGTTTACTAAGTTCAAGGTATTCAAGTATTAAATCTCTTTCAGCATTTTTTTTCAAAATAGCTTTTTTAACATCTTCCTCAGTGATGGTTACACCATAGAAATCTTCAAGTTTTTTCCAAAATTTATACATTTCCTGCTCCCACATATTAAGAGCTGTTTCATCTCTTGAGGATGGAAGCTGCATAACATAGGTCTCTTTTATGTCGTTTAGAAGCTCAAACATCTTCTTTTTACCGTCACAGGTGGTTTCACCCACTATAAAGTCTGAGAAATAAAAGTAAGGACAGGTATCGGTAAGTCCGAAGCCGTAACTTGCCTTTATTAAAGGGCATAGATTGGACGGTAAATATTCTTCTGCCGCACTTATAGGTTCTTCACTGGTAGCACAAAGAGATACCGCTACAGCACCTGCCGCCATAATAAGTTCTGTAGGAACAAATGAGCAATAAATTCCTACAATCTTGCCTCCACGGTCTTTATGTTCCTTCATCTTCATAAAACCCGCTTTTCTTGCTTCTGGGAAAGTCTCAAAATTCTCCGGAAGTCGTAACATAATGAAATCCTCCTTATTATATAAAATATATTGATTTAAATATTAGAATAAGAAAAATTGACATTCTTTTTTTAAATATCACTATATCAATAAAAATACATAGATAAATTATATAAAAAAACCTGTAAATTCTCAATGAGTATAGTGATTTAATTTTTCAATATTTAAATGACATTGTTCGATATAATAAATAAATGAGAAAACTTTAATATATTTTATAAATCCATGTACTATTTATGTCGAATAATATCTTTTACCCAGTCGGATAAATTCTTTTCCTGTTCTTTGGTATCGGTTGTAATAACAAACTCCTGCCCTCGGGATGCAGTTTTTAATACAGATGAATCACTTTTTATGACAGGATGAGTATGCCCCTGCCATGAAATAGCTATACCCTTTTCTGCAAAAAATGAAGGTAATTGCCAAACACTTCTGTTTGGCTGTCCGCTTTGCGTAAGTACCAGAGAATCATCATAATTAAAGGTACCGCATCTTTTTGATATATATATGCGGTTATTGGTATAGAAAGGCGCTATACTGTGGGGATGCCAGTTGTATTTTTCTGCAATTTTTTGATCATCTTTTATAACTTCACCAATCTCCATATATCCGTAAATTATATGGCGAATCGGAGCTACCTTTGTATAAGTTAGCCTGTCGTTTTGTATTTCGGTTTGTCTGAACATACCATAGAAAAGGAAGAGATCGCCTACATCAACAAAAGATTTATCCAAATGTGTAGCCGGCACACCCCATTGCCCGAATGCAGGTATCCAGTCGTTTGGACGGTTGTCGATATCTTCATATATATCAGGATCCAAATGACAGGTAGGATAGCTTTCAAAATCAAATTCCGGATATAGCTGAGTTATGATATCCCTATAATTTTGTCCCTTATATTGTATATCTTCATATCTTTTTTTGCTTTTTCGATCAGGTATTGGAAGTGACAGTAGTGTTCCGTCGGGAAGTATAGGACTTGCCATTACTCCTGATTCACTATCCATTCCCTTTCTGCTTAATATTACTTTCATTATGTCAGCCCTCCTTTTGATACAATTTTAACATATACTATTGATAAACACAATAAATAGTAATACTGTATGTATCCCGGCCGGAAAATCTTTATAATAGGCAATTAGAATATAAAGTTCACTATATTTAATAAAAAATAAAGGATATTTTTATTAAATATATTCTTATCAAATGAATACTTTTTGTGTTTTAAAGGAAAGAGTATTCGTTGGATAATGTTTTTAACAAATAAATAATGTTAGGATTATGTTAAAGAGAAATCTTTATTTATGTCATTTTATTTAAGGAGGTTTATATGAGAAAATTAGCGATTGCTATGGTTATTGCATTAACAGTGTCGACTTTTAGTATGACTGTATATGCAGAAGGAGCGAAAGGTACATGGAGAAAAGATAATGTAGGATGGTGGTATGAATTATACGGTGGTGGTTATTATTCCAATACATGGTTTCAGGATAATGATTTGAAATGGTATTATTTTAACGGTGCAGGCTATATGGCAGCTAATCAATGGATAGGTGATTATTATTTGGGATCTGACGGTGCAATGCTTACAAATACTAAGACACCTGACGGATATATGGTTGATTACAGCGGCAAATGGATAAATTCAAAGTCTAACGAAGATGATATAGATTTGAACAACGGAACATATACCTTTGATTTATCACAAGCGGACGGCAATTATGGGATAGATTATTATAGTGCCGGTGGAGATTATCTTTTGATAAGCGGACATATGTACAGAGATTCCGATAACAAGTATGTCGGATATAAGACATTAAGCTATAGATTTACAAAAAACACAAGATATAGAACAAAGTATAAACTGAGTTATGGTATAGAGGTAATGAAGGATCAATTTGTAGATTTTTATAAACCGGAAGACGGTCAATATATGCTGACATTTACAGTAGAGGATGGAGACGTCACGGAGATAATGATATATCAACTCAGAGAATAAAGATGCACTTGGCTTGTTTTAGCAAATTATAGATTTTGTTATATCAGTAATCTTGCTATTACTATAAAGAAAACTCTCAAACCGGTTTTCCGGAATGAGAGTTTTTGTTTTAGGCAATGCAGAATCCGATATCGGGTGTATTTTTATCAAATATATCTACCTGCCATTATATAAAGGAATTAGCCTTATATTATTTTTTAGGATAGAATCCGCTTGGATTCTCGTCAAGCTTAATAAGTATATTCTTCATCTGTGTATAGTGATCAAGGATTACCTTATGTGTTTCTCTACCGATACCTGATGTCTTATATCCTCCAAACGGAGCTCCTGCAGGGATTGCATTATAGGTATTTACCCAAACTCTACCTGTTTCAATACTTCTTGAAACACGGAATGCACGGTTAAGATTCTTGGTCCAAACACCGCCGCCAAGACCGTATACGCTTTCATTGGCATATTTGATTACTTCATCTTCAGTCTTAAACTTTATGATAACTGCTACAGGTCCGAATATTTCTTCCTGTGCAGCATAAGAATCATTGGTTACATTTGTTATAAGTGTAGGCTTGTAGAATGATCCGTTTGCAAGCTCACCTTCTGTATAGCGTGAACCACCACATGCGACAGTAGCACCTTCAGCTACGGCTCTGTCTACACATGCCTGAATCTTTGCTACCTGACTTTCATTTACCTGTGAACCCATCTGAGTATTAATATCAAGAGGATTTCCTACAACAATCTTGTTAAACTGATCTACAGCTCTCTTTACAAACTCATCATAGATACCTTCCTGTACAAAAACTCTTGAACCTGCACAGCAAACCTGGCCTTGGTTAAACAAAATACCAAGCTGTACGCCGTCAATAGCAAGGTCAAGATCACAGTCGTCAAAGAATATATTTGCTGATTTTCCACCCAGCTCAAGAGTAGCAGGGATTAATTTCTCTGCTGCAGCCTTTGCTACAGAGTAACCTATTTCTGTAGAGCCTGTAAATGCAAGTTTTCTGAATCCGTTATGGTCAAGTATATACTGTCCTGACTTGCTTCCTGCACCTGAGATAACATTAAATACACCCTTAGGAATAATATCCTTTACAAGTTTTGCAAGCTCAAGTATTGAAAGAGGAGTAGAAGAGCTGCTCTTTAATACTGTACAGCATCCTGATGCAAGTACAGGAGCAAGCTTCCATGCCGCCATAAGGAACGGGAAGTTCCATGGAACTATCTGTCCAACTACACCGATAGGCTCTCTGAATACAAGAGAGAGTGTGTTTGGATCAAGGAAGTTTGAAGTATCTTCCTCAGTACGAATAGCGGAAGCAAAATATCTGAAATGATCTGCCGCAAACGGAATATCTACGTTTAATGTCTCACGAAGAGGCTTACCGTTATCAAGACTCTCGATATAAGCGAGGTCCTCTTTATTTGCATCTATAACATCTGCAATCTTTAAAAGAATTTCAGCTCTTTTTATTTTATCAAGATTCTTCCATGAATCAAAAGCTGCCCAAGCAGCGTTTACTGCATCATCTACATCTTCTTTTGTAGCCTCGGCTACACTTGCTATCTTTTCCTTTGTAGCAGGAGAGTATGTATCAAAAAACTTGCCGTCTTTTGAATCTCTGAATTCTCCATTAATAAAAAGTCCATACTTTTCGTCCGGTCTTTTTGCCATAATTAAATTACTCCTTTCGAGTTCTTAATCTATAGTAAAATACTATAGATTGATTCTAGCATAAAAGAAAATAAATTGCTATATTTTTTTAAAAAGTAGATATTTTAACAATAAGAATACCGGATTTAACTGCTTTAGGTTACAATTATTACATCTGAAACGATTATAATACCGATTTATTCGTCTTGTTTTTATTTAGAAACATAGTGGATTGATAAATTTTATTCACAAGACATTGTAAAAAATAATTATAATATAGTACTTATGAATGTATAATCTTCAAAAGTACGACAAATTTTCTATATCTGTTTAATGTTTTGTAACTAGTAATTTTTTTCAAAATATCGTATAGTTGTGAAAGAGTTTTTCAATGGAGGAAGATATGCAAAAGAGATATGTTTTAGGAGCAATGACACTGTCAGCATGTATTATACTGACACAGGTAATGCCTGCCTTTGCAGGAATAATTGGACACAGTTCCGCAAGTTATAAGGCCGCTCAGACAGAAAGTGTGGCGCAAACTACAGATTTTACATTTTTGAGTACAGATATGTATACTTATCAAAAGATGGAAAGTGATATAAATCTGTTTAAGCAAAAGTATGAGGGTGTAACATCAGATTCAATAGGAACTACACCTGACGGAAGAAATATTTACAGAATAATAATAGGAAACAAAGAAGCTTCAAAAAAGATTCTTGTTATAGGAGCAATTCATGCCAGAGAATATATTACAGCTTCAGTAGTAATGCGTCAGGTAAAGGAAATGCTTGATAAGAGAGCGGAGGGAGATAAGAGTCTGGACTCTGTATGTATACAATATGTTCCTATGTTAAATCCTGATGGAGTAGCGATTTCACAAAGCGGTATGGCAGGACTTAATAAAGAAGAGTCAAAGAAGAAACTACAGGAGATAATTGACAGCTGGTCAGAATGGGGACTAAAAGAAAATCAGGATAAGTATAACTGGTTTTTAAATAAGTGGAAGAATAATTTAAACGGTGTTGATATCAACCACAATTTCCCTACTCAAGGATGGAATCAAAGAGCGGACAGTAGGAAAAAACCTTCAAACGAGCATTATAAGGGAGCAAGTGCAGGTTCTGAAAGTGAAACACAGGATCTTATAAAACTTGTAAATAACGAAAATTTTTCAGCTGTACTTAATTATCATACACAGGGACAGATAATTTTTTGGTCAAATCAACATGCTTCGGCAGAAGTTTTGGCTATGGATAAGGCTATGGCTGATATAGTGGCTGCTCATACAGGCTATAGGCTTGTCTCACCTGAAGCAGACGGATCAAAGTACGGTACAGGATTTAAAGATTGGCTTGATTGGGAGAAGGGTATTCCAAGTGTTACGGTTGAGGTTGGAATCGGAACTTCACCGGTACCTGAAGCACAGATAGAAACAATCTGGCAGCAAAATGCCGGAGTATTGCCTGATATTGTAAATTATATTATAGGAAAGTAAATTAAAAAGCCTTTAGGTACATAAAATATCTAAAGGCTTTTATTTATTAATAATTCCAGTTTATAAGCAGATATATAAGCGATGAACCGAACATATCAGCCATTGCATGCATAAGGAAGAAAGGTAACAAATTCTTTATTACTTTCTTGTACATGAAATAATAGAATAGTCCGTATACCACACCTATTACCAATGACCAAAGAAGACCTTGATATGTGTGGAATGATACTCTAACCAATGTTGAAAAAGCCAGAGCATACCATTTATGTTCATCCTTTACAGAGGTCATAAGACCAAGAAAGAAAAATTCCTCATAAAATCCGTTTAAAAAAGCATATCCGATTGCAAGCGGTGAAAGTGCCAGGAATTTATTCAATGCTTCCATCGGATTTATGTCTTGAAGCAATGAAGGATCAAAATAGTTGTAGTCGCCACTCACTGTAGTAACAAGGTCGCCGAAGAGACCCATAATTGCAAACAGTACCGGAACCCAAATAATTACAGACCAATGTAATCTTATTTTCAATTGCTTAAAATCAAAATTTCTGATAAGTAAGTACAGTAACGCAATAATTAAAAGAATAGACTGTAATGTGAAATTTCCGGTATAGGCCGCACCGTCTGAGGCAATATCCATAGATTCCGCTGAATCTTGTATAGCCTGTGGATCAGACTGAAGTAATCCTATAAATATTTGTGTCGATGTTATGATAAATATACCGAACATAATACAGGTAACAATAAGGATATCAAACCATCTCAAATACTTAAGCTTTTCTTTCGGTCTGATTTTTTCTAAAAAATTCATTTTTATATCTCTCTTTCTTCTATATAATATATTTCTAAAGCAAGAATATTTGCTTGAACATTTGTTGCCTAGAATAATATAAACTATATATATGAAAAATCAATGTATAAAATAAATGAAATTTTTGAAATTTTAGGATACAATATAAAAAAGGAGGATGATAATACATGAAATTAAAAAGACTTAGAGATATCTTTCTTATGTTTATGGTATGTGCATTCCTTGGATGGATTTATGAAGTACTGGTTGGACTTTTGGAAACGCATGTCGGATATGTAAATCGTGGATTTTTATTCGGTCCGTATTTGCCGATTTATGGTTTTGGAGGAATAATATTAATAGCACTTTTGATGCCGATAAGAAATAAGAAAATACATTTAGGAAGACTAAGTATATCTTTTGTTTTGGTATTTTTGTCAACTATGCTTATAACCACAATACTTGAACTTATCGGTAGCTATTTTATGGAGCTTATGATGGGTGACTGGTTGTGGGACTACAGCAATTATTTCTGCAATTTTGAAGGAAGGATTGCTCTGTGGAGCAGTGTAAAATTCGGACTCGGAGGACTGATAATAATATACCTGATAGAACCCGCAATCAGATTTTGTATTGAAAAATCAAATCAAAAAACTGTAAATATATTTACTGTAATACTTGGTATTATATTTATTGTGGATTTGGGACTTAGACCTTTTTTGGGAAGCAACTTTATAGGAAAATAATTTTTAGGAGGTAGACAATGGATAGAGTTCCTTTTTTAAGTATGGTATTTATGTTTATATCCTGTATAGTCGGATTTGCAATTCCAATTATACTCTTTATTTATTTCAGAAAGAAGAAGCATGCGGATATAGCACCGTTTTTTATAGGTGTTATTGTATTTATTTTCTTTGCAATGTTTCTTGAAAGCTCGGTTCACAGAGCTGTTTTTGCTTTGCCGTTTGGAGAGACTATAAAAAATAATGTGATACTTTATGCATTGTACGGTGGACTGATGGCTGCAATATTTGAAGAAACGGGAAGACTTGTTGCATTTAAGTTTATACTGGGGAAAAATAGAGATAAAAATATAAATGCATGTATGTATGGAGCAGGACATGGAGGATTTGAGGCCGCATCTGTTTTGGGATTGACTATGATAGGCAGTCTGGCTCTTTCGGTTTCAATAAACAACGGACTTATTTCGACTATTTTAGACAATGTAGGGGGAAATGATCTTACTCAGCTTAAAGACACTGTAAACACCTTGACCATGTCACCTTCATATATATTTTTACTGGGTATAGTTGAGAGAATATTTGCAGTGATTTTACAGATATCACTGTCGGTTCTTGTATGGTCAAGTGTTAAAGGGAAAAGATATTTGTTTATTGCGGCACTTTTAATTCATTTTGTTGCAGATACTTTAATAGTTATATTAAACGGATTTCATGTACCTTTGATATTTGTAGAACTTATATTTGGAGTGATTTCAATAATAGTTGCGTTATTTTCACGAAAGATATATGTAGAAGAATGTTAAGATGTATTTTTAAAAATGCTATGATATAATTATAAAGTTAAAATAAATAATAGCGATCGAAAGGAGAATGACTATGAGGAATACGATGAATAATACAATAAGTGGAACTATAAACTACAGAGGCATAGTTGTTCGCTGTCTATTATTCTAAACTTTTTATTAGAGAATGAACGATAAAGCCTTTGAAACAGAAGAAAACAGAGGTTTTTATTTTGATACAATTAAATGGAAAATACGCACAGGCGTATATTATGTGTGATGAAACTATGGAAAAATCCATGGTGGAAGAAGCGGCAAAGTCTCAGGTGAGAATGATTTGTGATAATGAAGTATCACAGGGCGCAAAGATTAGGGTAATGCCTGATGTTCACCCCGGAAAAGTAGGTCCTATAGGTCTTACAATGACTGTGGGAAAAAAGATTTTACCATCTTTAGTGGGAATAGATATCGGTTGCGGTATGCTTGCGGTAAACTTAGGTAAAATAAGAAATGATTTTATGAAGCTGGATACTGTAATCAGAGATAATGTTCCGGTAGGCTTTGCTTTAAGAAAAGATGTACATGCATATGCAGACAGAATTGAATTAAATAATCTTAAATGCTTTTCACATATAAGAGCTGAAAAAGCGTTGCTCAGTCTTGGTACTTTAGGTGGTGGAAATCATTTTATTGAGCTGGATGTAGCAAAGAACGGGGAAGTTTATCTTATAGTACATACAGGAAGCAGACATCTTGGAAAAGAAGTGGCAGAGTACTATATGAAAGCCGGACAGGATGAGCTGAAAGGAAAAGGTATAAATGATATTCCGTTTGAAATGACCTACCTTAGCGGAAATTTGATGGAAGATTATCTGCATGATCTAAAAATTGTGGAAGAGTATGCAATATTAAACAGAAAAATAATTGCTGCCGAGATTATAAAAAAGATGAAGTGGAAGGCGATTAAGGAAATTTCATGTTCTCACAATTATGTAGATTTTTCAAATGATAGTCCTATACTAAGAAAAGGTGCCATTTCAGCGAAGTTAGATGAGAGGGTAATAATCCCTATAAATATGAAGGAAGGTGTTTTACTAGGAAGGGGACTTGGAAATGAAGAATGGAATAATTCGGCGCCTCACGGAAGCGGCAGAGTACTTTCAAGAGGAGCGATAAATTCTTTACATACGGTTTCTGAGTTCAGAAAAGAGATGAAGGGTATCTATACAAGCTGTATAAGTAAGGATACTTTGGATGAAGCACCTTTTGCATATAGAGGAATAGACTATATAAAAGAAGTAATAAAAGATACCGTAGAGGTGGAAAATGTTCTTACTCCTATATTTAACTATAAGGGAGGGGACAGAAAATGATTTTACAAATAAGTGCAGGTATGGGACCGGTGGAATGTCAGAGAGCTGTATTTGGCATATGTAAAGCACTAATAAAAGAAATTCCGTCTTTAGAGATTTTAAGTTATGTAGAGGGAGAGAAAAAAGAAACCTTTTATTCAGTGATGCTCTCATCTGATGAGGATTTATCATATCTTGAAGGTACTATGCTTTGGATTTGTAAAAGTCGGTACAGAACAGAGCATAAAAGAAAGAACTGGTTTGTAGATGTGAGTATTATTCCGGAAGCGGTTAATATAGATGATAACTTTTCTGAAGAAGATATAATAGTAGAGAAATTTCATGCAAGTGGACCGGGAGGTCAAAATGTAAACAAGGTGGAAACCGGAGTGAGGGTTATTCATATTCCTACAGGAATAAGGATAAGTTCAACAAGGGAACGAAGCCAGCTTATGAATAAGAAGGATGCCCTTAGAAAACTTGCCATTGTTTTAAAAAACAAGAATGCTTCCCAAATTGAACAAAGTAAGAACAATGCATGGAGTAAGCATACGGATATAGTTAGAGGAAATCCGATAAGAATATATGAGGGTGAAAGATTTAGGTTAAAAAATAAATTTTAGGTGATATTATGAGTGAGAAAGAAAATTACAATGTGGCAGAAGATATCAGTACATGCAAAGAGTCTGTATATCTTGAAAATAAAAGTGTGAACAAATATCCGTGGCTAATTTCAATACTTTATATTTTGGTATTATATGTGTGGATCGGTTTTGTTATTTCCGGAATGAATTACTTTAATTTGAATAAGTGGTTATTTCTAGGTTTTAATATAGCATTTTTTGTTGCGTTTATGACACTTCTGACAGTTCAGATCAGTAGAGTATTGCCTGAGATAAGAAATGGGAATATAGACTATTGTATAAACGGATTTTTATTTTTTAAATATACCGTTTTGCCTTCTACATTGTATTTTATTTTTCTGGCACTTATTATATTTGTGGGTGGAATAAGTGTTTCATTAGTAGTTTTTTTTATTCCTGTAATGTTTTTAATGGCGCCGTTTATACTTATGGTGGCTTTTATACTGTCACCGATAATGTTGGCAATATCTTTTATAGCCGCTTTACCGGGATTTGTTTTGGCAGTAGGTACTGTAATTATCAGTAGAAAACAAAAAGAGATGAAACTTGGTAGCTGCGTATTACATATACTCCTACAGTTTGTTCCGGTAGTAGATTTGATAGATGCATTATATATTTCGCTACATTATTGGAATAGGGCAAAGAAATTGGCTATAATTACAGCTGTTTCTGCCGGTATACTTATAGTTGCAAGTATAATTTTATATATAATATCTTAGGAAATAAAAATTCTTAAAAGGAGATATAGTGATATGGAAAATGATTTTATATTAGAAAAAGGCTGTATTATAAATGAGGAATCTCCACAAAAGCATTTTCCTTGGATTTTAGGCATAATATATAATATAGTAGTTTACAGATGGGCATATGTTATTATATCTCAGTTAAACAGCACAGAAAAAAAGGAATTTGATATTTTACCTCATATAGTATATCTTATCTTACTTTTAATACCGCTTATATTGCAAATAATAAGCGTGAATAAGGCTATAAAAAGGAATGATATAAATTATTGCATTGACGGAGCGCTTTTTTACGGATATGCAATGTTTCCGGTTTCTCTGTTATGTGCACTATGTATTCTTGGTGTAGCTGTGGGCGAAATATTTATATTGATTGCATGTATGGTAGTACCGGCAACGATCTTTTTCGTACCGTTTATTGCAATACCGTGTATTATATTTTTGATGATACTAATATTGTTGTACTATGTTTTATTGTCACCGGGAATGTTGACGGCCGGTTATCTGGTTCGCAGTTATAAAGATGAATATGGTCTAAGTAACAACAAATATAACAGGCATAAGTTTTTTCGATTTATACCCGGAGTAAATTTAATTGATATTTTGTATATTTCAAACAAATACAGGGATAGAGGAAAATCACAAACTGTAATTATAGCAGTTTCCTTAATATTGATGATTCTAACAATCGTTGTGGCAATAGCAATCAGTAGAATATTATAGGTATATAAATGAAATCAAAGAAACTTTTTAAAATTATTGCTGGATGTATATTGCTTGCAGTAATGATTTTACTGATATTTACAAGACTTTATCATAGAGGTACTTCTGTAAAGAGACCTAAGAATGCTTATAAAAGACATATAGAGCAGTTTAAGAGCAGTGTTGATATGGATAAAGACGGAATTGATGATCAAAGCGATATATTAAACAGTGCTCTTTACTATATACAGACAAAACCGAAGTATGAGAGCAGGTACTATATTGGAGGAACACCAAATGACGGTTACGGTGTATGTACAGATGTTGTAGCTGCGGCACTTTTAGGTGCGGGATATGATTTACAAAAACTTGTGTCTGAGGATATACATGAACATCCGGAAAATTATGATATACAATCACCTGATGAAAATATTGACTATCGTAGGGTGAGAAATCTGCAGGTGTATTTTAAAAACAATACAAATATTGTTGTTACATCTAAATGTATTCATGCGGGAGATTATAATCTGGAGTTTGAAATAGAAGATTATGCAGCTTCAACAGAAAATATTATGCTTGCAATTACTGCAATGGGATATGCCGGGGTTTGGATGGATGGAATGATGAAGTTTGAGGGAAATATAGATAAGGTCAGAAAACTATTGAATATCAATTGTGAAGAAACACCCAGGACAATTATTCCATTCGGAAAGCCAAAGAGTATGGTAATACAGAAAGAAAAAAAGCATTTTCTGAAAGATTTCATATTATTTAGCGGCAGCTAGGCAGGTGTTTTATATGAGTGAAAATTTATTAAACTTTATAATTTGGTCAATATCGGGATGTTTAATAATCGCTATTGGAATCAGTTGTTTCTTTTCTAAAAAGCAGGCAGGATTTTGGGCAAATGTTAATTTGCCTCCGGTAAAGGATGTAAAGGGATATAATCATGCTACGGGGAAGCTGTTTGTTTTATTCGGAGTGCTTTTGATTGCTTTGGGATTGCCTATATTATTTGATAAAAGTTCAGTATTTATATTTTTATCAATAATAGGAGTACTGATTTTAACAATAGCTATGATGGCGGTATATATTTTTTATATTGATGATAAATATAGGGAAAAATGAAACAAAAAAGAATTTTTAAAATAATTGCTGCTGGTATAGTGATTGCGGCAATAGCAGTACTTATATATAACAGATTTTCTTATAAAGAAACATCTACAAAGCGTCCAAGGTATGCTTATAAAAAGAAGATAGAGCAGATTAAGAGCGGAATCGACAAGGATGGCGATGGTGTTGATGACCAGAGCGACATATTGGAAAGTGCATTGGAATATATACAGACAAAACCGAAGTATGAGAGCAGGTACTATATTGGCGGAACACCAAATGACGGTTACGGTGTATGTACAGATGTTGTAGCTGCGGCACTTTTCGGTGCGGGATATAATTTACAAAAACTTGTGTCTGAGGATATACACGAACATCCGCAAAATTATGATATACAATCCCCTGATGAAAATATTGACTACCGTAGAGTAAGAAATCTGCAGGTGTATTTTAAAAATAATACAAAAAGTCTTACTACAGATCTTTCTGAAATAGAAGAGTGGCAGGGTGGAGATATTGTTATTTTTAAGAAGCATATAGGAATAGTATCAGATAGAAGAGACAAAAACGGAGTCCCATATATTATTCATCATGGAAGTAAATATCAAAGAGCATATGAACAAAAATATCTGAAAAGTAAGGCTGATGAAATAGTCGGTCACTACAGATGGGAATTGGAAAGTAAAAATTAAGTTTACAGTATAGTTACATATAAGTATAATATGGCATTAATAAAAGGCATTGTTTATCGATGTCTTTTATTTTAGATATGTTTTAAAGGGTGACGCTATGGATGAGATAAGAGAGGTCGATAAGAAAATCATCGGACTGACAGGCAGTGAAGTAGAAGAAAGAATTGCTCTAGGTCTGACAAATAAAATAAATACAAACACTGATAAAACAACTATGGAAATAGTATTGTCAAATGTATGTACATACTTTAACCTGATATTTTTAATTATTTCCATATTACTGATTGTGGTAGGTTCTTTTAGGAATCTTACATTCTTACCTGTTATTATCGGAAATACAGTTATAGGCATAGTACAAGAATTGCGTGCAAAAAAGACACTTGAAAAGATGAAATTTTTAAGTGCGCCTCACAGTGATGTTATAAGAGACGGAGAACTTCAAAATATTTTATCAGAAGAACTTGTAAAAGATGATATTATTCTTTTAACAGCCGGTAAGCAGATTTGTGCCGATGCTATTGTTATATCCGGAAGTGTTCAGGTTAATGAATCACTACTTACAGGCGAGTCTGATGAAATTGAAAAAAATACAGGCGGTAAGCTTTTGTCGGGAAGCTTTGTGGTATCCGGAGAATGCTATGCAAAACTTGAGAAAGTGGGAGATGAGTCATATATCTCAAAACTAAGTACACAAGCAAAAACTATGAAAAGTAAAGAACAATCGGAGATGATAAGGCATATCAATCTTATTGTTAAGGCTGTAGGTATTGTGATCATACCTATAGGGGTGGTTTTGTTTTTTCAAAGCTATTATTTAAATGATGATTCTCTTAGAAAAAGTGTAACTTCTACAGTTGCAGCTGTGCTTGGTATGATACCGGAGGGATTGTATTTGCTCACTACAGTTGCACTTGCACTAAGTACTATGAAGTTGGCAACAAAAAAGGTATTGCTTCATGATATGAAAAGTATTGAAACTTTAGCAAGAGTTGATGTGCTATGTGTTGATAAAACAGGTACGATTACAGAACCTGAAATGAAAGTGGAAGATGTGTACTTATGTAAAGGTACAAACAGTTCTATAAAATATTCGGATTTTGAAAAATTATTGTTTTCCTATGTACTTGCTTCGAAAGATAATAATGCAACTATGCAGGCTTTAAGAGAATATGCAAATGAAAAACGGATAAAAGAGACTTTGGGTTCTCCTGTCAAGGTACTACCTTTTTCTTCATCTCTTAAATACGGAAGTATTACATTTGAAGAGGGATGTTATATTCTTGGTGCTCCAGAAATTATCTTAAAAGGTAATTTTATATCTTTTGAAAATGAGATTTTAATCTATACTGAAAAAGGCAGTAGGGTTTTGCTTTTTGCAAAGTATGACGGAAGTGATATTGAAGACGGTATAAACGGAAATGTAACTCCGATAGGTTTTATAGCTTTTGCAAATCCTATTCGTGAGAATGCTGTAGATACATTTAACTATTTCAAGTCTCAAGGTGTAGATATAAAGGTTATCTCGGGGGATAATCCTTTAACTGTTTCACAAATTGCTTCTCAGGCCGGAATTGAAAATGCCGAAAATTATATTGATGCAAGCCTTCTTGATACTGATAAAAAGATACAGGAGGCTGTAACTTGTTATACTGTCTTTGGCCGTGTAACACCAAAGCAAAAGCAAAAACTTGTAAGAGCCTTACAGGCAGACGGTCATACTGTTGCGATGACAGGTGACGGTGTAAATGATATTTTGGCAATGAAGGATGCGGACTGCAGTGTAGCAATGGCATCCGGAAGTGAAGCTGCCACTCATGCAGCACAGGTTGTATTACTTGATTCAGACTTTGCACATATGCCTGATCTTGTGTATGAGGGTAGAAGAGTTGTCAATAATATAGAGCGCTCTGCAAGTTTATTTTTGGTAAAAAATATTTTTTCTTTACTTTTAGCTGTATTATCGGCAGTTTTTATGTTTACATATCCACTTGAGCCTGCACAGATTTCTTTTGTAAGTATGTTTACAATTGGAGTACCGGGATTTTTATTGGCTCTTGAACCGAATAAAAATAGGATAAAAGGAAGTTTTCTTAAAAACGTGCTGATAAAAGCATTGCCCGGAGGGCTGACAGACGTTATAGCAGTATTTGCACTTGTGGTGTGTGGAGAGGTTTTTGAGATACCCACAGACAGTATCGGAACTGTTGCGACTATGGTTATGTCGGTAGTCGGATTCATGATTTTGATTAAGATAAGTTATCCTCTTGATCTCAGAAAAAATATAATAATATGTTTGAACATTGCAGGTCTTATATTTACAGGCATATTCCTTAGAAAACTGTTTGCACTTACCGACATTTCGGGTATAAGTATTCTTCTTATGTTTACATTTGGTTTTGCTGCGGAATCTTTATTTAGGAATATGACGATTTTAGTAGAAAAAAATCAAATATTACTTGAAAAAATAAGAATAAAACTTGAACAAAAGAAAAAATAAGATATAGTATAAGTAGTAAGTGAAAAACCTTGTTTTATGGAGTTGGTTATGAGAGAGTATAGTCCACTTTTTAACATGAGCGATAGAATGATAAATTTGTTGACTGAGATAAGTGAAGAAGTCGGAAGGGTCAGTGTTGTCCTTTCAGGTAAGATGAATCCTTTACTCCGAAAAGAAAATATGATTAAAAAAGTATATGCCTCTTTGGCAATGGAAGAAAGTGATATTTCATTTGAACAGATAAGAGGTTTTATATACGGAGGAAATCCTATTGATAATCATAAGGATATGAGAGTTGTAAAAAATCTCTATGAGGCCTATGATATGTCTTTTAAATTAAATCCGTATTCAATAAATGACTTGTTCTTTGCACAAAAGATGATTTTAAGCGGGTTTACTATAGAGTCTGCCGAGTTTAGAGAAGATAAGGCGGAAAACAACGACAGAGTAATATTTGACAGTAATGCAATCCCTTCAAGATTTATTCCGGGAGCTGTAAGAGATATATTTGAATGGTATAAAAAAGCCAAACTTCATCCTGTAATAAAATGTGCAATAGTATATCATGAATTTGAACTTTTACAGCCTTTTGCAGTAGGTAACGGCCCTCTTTCAAGATTATGGCTGGATCTTTTGCTTTGTAAGTGGAAGGATATTTTCTTCTGTATGTCTGTTGAGAATGAACTTTATTACAGGATACAGGAATATAAGGAACTTACATACAGTATAGGAAGACCGGAAGAAAGCGATAAATTTATAGAATTTATTCTTGAGACTATTCTTTTTACATTAAAAAAAGCACAGATAGAAGAAAAAATACCGGTTTGGGGTAAGGAATCCGATGCTTCATTTACAACCGGAGATAGTATAAAATGGGAAATGCCTTTAGGTAGCGGTATGACAGTTAATGACGAAAAGACGGTTGGCAGAGAAGTATCAGATGGCAGTAAAAATACTGCTGTGAATACAAATAACAAGACAAGTGAGAATATATTTGCAAAAAGACTTGGAAATGCACTTGGAAATGAAGTGCTTACAACCAATGAGATAATGCTTAGACTTGGTATGACACATAAGCCTACCTTTAGAAAAAATTATCTCAATCCTGCAATAGAGATGGGATTGGTAGAAATGACCGTACCGGGCAAACCCAGAAGCAGATATCAGAAGTACAGGAAGATATCATAGTCGTAAGATACAGTACAAGATGAAAGAGTGTAGACTAAGATTTTTAAATATAGACTATGATAGTATAGAAAAGCCAAGATATACGCTAAACGACTAAGATAATAAGGAGCTATGATGCAACCGGATTTAAAGTCGATATTTGCACATCTGTCAGATGTAAATACTTTTACACTTTTGTTTTTATAAATTTTACACGCATTGCTGTATATTTATTTGAAATACATATGTCAAGCATAAATGATTATGTCCCAAAAAAATTAATTTATAAGCCCCATAAAAGGGGCTTTTATCATGCACTTTTTATGTCTTCTTCAATTCTGTGTGGCTGTGAGTGTACGAATTTATAAAAGGCACCTAATCTCCAAGGATGGTTCATTGGTGGAATATAAGGTTTTCTAGGCTCGGGTTGTTTGTAATCAGAATCCAAGTCCTTAGATTTATGCTCATGGGGCGGTATTTCTTCCAGAGCGTAAATATCTTTGTCATTTACGCACGCAAACAGAGACCTATCAAATGCTTTGATAAGCATAACCTTGGTACCTTTTCGGTAATGGGTCTGCATTCCTTTATTATCTACCATCTTATAAAATTTCTTCTCGAATTGAATCGCATGTCCGGCATCAACAGTTCTCTCGGTTAAAACCGCCAAAGTAAGATTTATTTTTTCTTTAGACGGTTGCTTTTCAAAGACAGATTTGATACCATTACATGGAAGTGAGAACTTCTCATTGAATTCTTTTATGTAGTGGTAAAGGAATTCATTGGCATTATTGATGTCGGTTACGCCTGCGAGTCTAAACTCAATAGGCAGGCGTGACTGTAAGGTTTGATTCAATCGTTCTATGCGTCCTTTAGCTTGTGGTATGCTGCTTGATTCAAGTTGTATACCAAGTTGCTTGCAGGCGTAAGCGAACTGTGTATAGGTGTCTTTGTCGTCAGATAAGGCACCTTTTTTCTTGTAGGTAAATACAGTTCGTTTATCAGTAAGAAACTTATAGGGAATACCATAATCAGTAAGAATCTGTTCAAACACATGGTAGTAGCCGTTAAGAGTCTCTTGAGTATCAAACCATGCACCCGTAACAACACCTGAGGCATCATCAATGGCCAAATGTAGATGCCATATCTGTCCGGGCACCCATTCATAAGGTGTAGCATCCATTTGAAGCAATTCGCCGAAATAAGCACATCTTGGACGACGACTGTGAGCATCTTCAACTGCTACTAAGTTAGCCTGTATCTGTGATAATTCTTTTTTTGATGTTGCAGCTTGCTTCTTGGCTCTGAGAGCCTGCTTAATGCGTCTACGTTTAGCTTTTGTAGCCTTTGGAGATAGAATGTACTCTGACTCCAAAATACTCATTACAGAGGAAGAAGAGATGCTTATACCCTCATGCTTTTTAAGAAGCTCCGTATAGTGTTCAAAGTTAGCCTTGTAGTATTTAGTTCTGTATAGATCAATAACCTGACTTCTGACATCAGGACGTATAGTGGTGGCAGGCTTCTTACCTCTGTTACCATGGATAAAGAATGCCTTACCATCTTTAATATAACCTTGTATCATACGGTTTATATGCCTCTTGGTGCATCCTAGGATAAGAGCATCTCTATCCTTATTAGCTGTATCCGGGTGATCTACCAGCCCTTTAATAACCTCATATTTTCTTTGTTCATTCATTGATAAAATAACCTTTCTGATAAGTCAGTCCCTCCTAGTGTTAGAATATACAAAATACTATTCTACCATAAGTGGGACATTTTTATTTGTGGTATACCAGGACTTTATCATTTATGGCTTATATTGCTGTATATTTATTTGAAATACATATTGACGAATCTGTACTTTATGGTATAATGATATAGATTTTGAATTTCACAACCGGAGGGAGGTTAGATCTTAGATGTCAAACGTGATTGTGAAAGAAAACGAGAGTCTTGACAGTGCACTTAGAAGATTTAAAAGAAATTGTGCTAAGGCAGGCATTCAACAAGAAATTCGTAAGAGAGAGCATTACGAGAAGCCAAGCGTAAGACGTAAGAAAAAGTCTGAAGCAGCTAGAAAGCGTAAGTTTAATTAATTGCGTGTTTTCACAACCTCGGTCATTTGACCGGGGTTTTCTTTTTAAAGAAAACTTTTAAGGAGAACAATTTGAGTATAATTGAAAATATTATAGATATACCTATGGAGCATGAAAGGAATGTCTGTGGTGAGTTTGATATATATTTGAAGAAAATAGAGAGAACGCTGAAGGTAAGTATGATTGCCAGAGACGGCAGCATAAAGATAATAGGCCCAAAACCTTATGTGGATAAGGCGAAATCTGTTTTCAACAATCTTATAGAACTTTCTAAAAGAGGAAATCAAATCACTGAGCAAAATATAGATTATGCCCTTTCATTGTCATTCACACTTGAAGATGACAAGATTCTTGAAATTGATCAGGATGTGATAGCAAGAACTATCTTGGGTAAGCCGATAAAACCGAAAACTCTGGGTCAAAAACAGTATGTAGACCTTATCAGAGAAAAGATGATAGTTTTTGGTGTAGGTCCTGCAGGAACAGGAAAAACTTATCTTGCTATGGCAATGGCGATACAGGCTTTTAAAGAAGGAAGTGTAAACAGAATTATTCTTACCAGACCTGCAATAGAAGCCGGAGAAAAGCTTGGATTTTTACCGGGGGATTTGCAAAGTAAGATTGATCCGTATTTAAGACCTTTATACGATGCATTGTATCAGATAATGGGTGCCGACAGCTTTTTACACAATCAGGAAAAGGGATTGATTGAAGTTGCTCCTCTTGCATATATGAGAGGTAGAACTCTTGATAATGCATTTATAATTCTTGATGAGGCACAAAATACAACACCGGCACAGATGAAAATGTTTTTAACAAGAATCGGATTCGGTTCAAAGGTGATAGTGACCGGAGATCAAAGCCAAAAGGACCTTCCCGAAGGACAGACCTCAGGACTTGACAGTGCACTTAAGATTTTAAAAAATATAGATGATATAGGTATATGTATGCTGACCAATAAGGATGTGGTACGACATCCGTTGGTTCAAAAGATTGTGGAAGCCTATGATATATATGAAAAGAAAAATATATCAAAGGATGATAAAAAGAGATTTAGAAAATAAATACAGCCTTTTTGGCAGATTATATAATGGCGAGGGAGTATGACTATAGAGATAAGCTATGAGTCTAAAATAAAGCTGGATATACCATATGAGTATATAATAAACAAAATGGTAGTGGCATCACTTGATTTTGAGGATTGTCCATATGAAGCAGAGGTTTCTGTTACTATTGTGGATGATGATGAAATAAGAAGGATAAACAATGAATACAGAGGAATTGATAAGTCTACAGATGTGTTGTCATTTCCTTTTAATGAATTTGATATTCCGGGTAATTTTGATAATATCGAAGAAAATGTGGATGCATTTAATCCTGAAAGCGGAGAGCTGCTTTTGGGTGATATAATACTTTCAACAGAGCATATAATTGAACAGGCAAGGGAATACGGACATAGTGAAACCAGAGAACTTGCCTTTTTGGTTGTTCATTCCATGCTACATCTTATGGGATATGACCATATGATTGATGATGAAAGAAAAGATATGGAAGACAGACAGAGAAAAATTTTAGAGCTTGAGGGGATTAGCAGATAATGCCGGTGAAAACAACAAAAACGGAATCTAATAATTTTTTGGTGCAGGGAGCCATATTGGCGATTGCAGGGATTTTGGTCAGACTTATAGGGTTTGCATACAGAGTGCCGCTTCTTAGAATAATAGGGCCAGACGGAATGGGGTATTATTCAACCGCATATAATTTATATGCAATAATTCTTTTATTGTCCTCATATTCATTGCCCTTGGCAGTCAGTAAGATGGTTTCTGTAAGAATTTTAAAAAATGAATATAAAAATGCAAATAAAATTCTTAAGGCAGCACTGATATATGCAACTATAGTGGGTGGTCTTGGTTTTATTGTTGTTTTTTTCGGAGCGGATTTTTTTGCAAGCAGTCTATATCAAATGCCGCTTGCAAAATATGCACTTCAAAGTCTGGCACCGACGATATGGATTATGGCATATCTTGGAGTGCTTCGAGGATATTTTCAAGGACATTCAACTATGATTCCCACCGCTCTTTCACAGATATTTGAGCAGATAGTAAATGCCGTTGTATCGGTAGCCGCTGCATATTATTTATGTGAAATGGCGGTAAGACATGCTAAACCCGAAGCTGTACAATTGGCTTATGGTGCTGCAGGAGGTACTGTAGGTACAGGTGCGGGTACTGTTATAGCTTTATCTGTTATTCTGATATTCTTTTTTCTTTCAGCAAAGGACAGAAGGAAGAAAATAAGAGATGATAAATCGGCAAAAAAAGAGAGTTTTTCCACGATTACAAGGATACTTATACTTACAGTAATTCCGGTAATAGCTTCCACCGCAATTTATAATATAAATTCGGTTTTGGACGGTATGGTATTTGGACAGAGTATGAAGGCATTGGGCTTGGAGGAGGAGACTTCAAAGCTTTATGGTATATACACAGGAGGATACCTTGTACTTGTAAATGTGCCTGTAGCAATATCAAATGCAATGTCATCATCACTTATTCCTTCAATTTCAAGGAGTTTCAGCAGGGGTGAAAGAGCTGATGTAAACTCAAAGATTTCAATGGTAATAAGATTTGCATCCATTGTAAGTTTCCCATGTGCTATCGGGCTTGCGGTAATATCTGTGCCTGTAATGGGGATTTTATTTAAAGATGTCCAAGATGCTATGATGGCATCATATTTAATGATTATAGGCTCGGGTGTGGTAGTTCTGTATTCTGTTTCCACAGTTACAAATGCTGTACTTCAAGGAACCAGCCTTATAAATAAGCCGGTTAAGAATGCTTTTATATCACTGATAATACATTTTATTATACTGTATATATTATTATTTACATTTAAATCAAATGTAATCGGATTGGTATTTGGAAATATGGTCTTTGCGCTTTCGATGTGTGTTCTAAATGCGAGAAGTATAAGAAGAAATCTATCCTATAAACAGGAGCTTATAAAGACTTATCTTATGCCGTTTATTTGCGCGGGATTAATGGGAATAGTTGTATATATTGTATACACATTTGTTTTAAGATTCAGCAGCAGTAGGGTCATGCTTACATTAATACCTATTATGGTTGGAGCACCTGTTTATGCAATACTTTTGATCGGTACAAAAACTATATCAAAGAATGAGATATTGCAGATGCCAAAGGGTAGAAAAATAGTAAATATTTTACAGAAAGTCAGGCTTTTGAAATGAAAGTTGGGATTGTAGGCGGTGGAGCAGCAGGTATTATGTCTGCTCTATTTGCGTGTAAGAGAAAGGACGAAGTTACCGTCATTGAGCACAATGACAAGCTTCTAAAAAAGATACTTTCTACCGGAAACGGAAAATGTAATTTTACAAATACAAAACTTGAACCTTCAAATTATCACTATAATGAAAGGGTAATAAAGTTTATAGAGAGATTTAACCAATTTGATACTATAAAGTTTTTTAACACTATAGGGATAATAGAGTATATAAGAGACGGGTATACTTATCCAAACTCGGAGCAGGCGGCTTCTATCAGAAATGCACTTTTAATGGAGCTTGAAAGAAATGATGTGAATATACTTTTAAATACCTATGTAACAGAGATATCTAAGAATAAAGATGTGTTTACAATGGAAATTTGCAATGCTACTGATAAAAGTAAATCAAAGCTTTATTTTGATAAGATTATTATTGCTACAGGTTTAAAAGCTGCGCCGAAACTTGGAAGTGACGGATCCTTTTTACCTATTTTAAAAAATCTTGGTATAAAATATAAGTCTGTTTTGCCTGCGCTTTGCGGAATTGCATTGGATAATAAAAACTTCTTTAAGATAACATCAGGTGTCAGGGCAAAGGGGAAAATATCGGTATATGTCAGGAATGTGGAACTTGCAAGTGATTTTGGAGAATTGCAGTTTGTTGACACCGGCATATCAGGGATACCTACATTTCAAGTAAGCAGATATGTAAGTATTGCTATTGATAAAAAAGATAATGCAAGAGTTTCGCTTGATATGTTTTCACATCTTGGGAGTATAGAAAATATATTGAACGAGAGAAAGAAAATACCTTCATTTATTACTATGGAGGATATAGGAAACGGACTTATAAACTCAAAACTTTGGCTTGGAATACTTGGTTTGGCAGATATCAGGGCTGATTTAAAAATAAAAAAATGTGATAATAAGAGTTTTGAAAGATTAATTTCTATTTGTAAAGAGATGAATTTTAATGTTAAAGGTACCGGAGATTTTGACAAGGCTCAAGTTTGTACAGGTGGTATTTCCTTAGATGACGTGGATGATAATCTGATGTATAGGGGTATTAAAGATATGTACTTTGCAGGTGAAATACTTGATGTTGACGGAATCTGCGGAGGCTATAATTTACAGTGGGCATGGACATCCGGATATATAGCCGGTGCAGGAAGATAAGGAAGATAAAATGTTACATATAAATTCTTTACAGCTGAATGTACATCATGATGAAAATGATTTAAAGAAAAAACTTGCCAAGACTATCGGCTGTAATATAGATGAGATAAAAGAATATGAAATAAGGAAAAGATCGATAGATGCCAGAAAAAAGCCTGAGATCTCATATTCATATTCCATAGATGTAAGTCTTTTAAATGAGACAAAATATTTAAAGAAAAATAGGGCTTTGAGTATTGCAAAGCCGGTAGTTTATGCTTATGAAGATGCCGGAAAGCTTGAAATACAGGAAGAGAGTAAAAGACCTGTGGTAGTGGGATTTGGCCCTGCGGGTATATTTGCCGCACTTTTACTTGCAAGATCCGGTCTAAAGCCTATAGTAATAGAGCGAGGTGGCTGTGTTGAAGACAGAACCTTGAGTGTAAATAAATTCTGGAGTGAAGGAAAGCTTGACACCGAGTCCAATGTTTCTTTTGGAGAAGGAGGAGCAGGTACATTCTCGGACGGAAAGTTAAATACTTTGGTTAAAGATACTTTCGGCAGAAACAAGTTTGTATTAAAGACTTTGGTGGAATACGGAGCACCAAAGGAAATTTTGTATGATAATAAGCCGCATATAGGTACAGACCTTTTAACAGGTATAGTAAGAAAGATAAGAGAAGAAATAAAGGAGCTGGGTGGTGAGGTAAGATTTGACACCAAGCTTATAAATATAGAAAATATAAAAGACAATAAAAAGAAGATAGAAGCAGTAAACAAAAGAAACGGCGAACATGAAATAATTGAATGTGAAAATATAATACTCGCACTTGGACATAGTGCCAGAGATACCTTTAAAGCTTTAAAGGAAATGGGAGTTTATATGGAGCCGAAGTCCTTTGCACTTGGTATAAGAGTTTCTCATTCACAGCATTTGATAGATATTTCACAGTATGGAGATAAAGAAGCGAAGTTTTTATCGCCTGCACCTTATAAACTTACATTTAGGTCAAGTTTTGACAGGGGTGTGTACTCATTTTGTATGTGTCCGGGTGGGTTTATAGTAAATGCTTCCACAGAAGACGGAAGAATTGCGATAAACGGTATGAGTTATCATAAAAGAGACTCGGGAGAGGCAAATTCCGCTATTATTGTAAGTGTGTCTGAAGAAGATTTTGATAAATATGCAGATCCGGCTGATCCGCTAAAGGGTATTGAGTTTCAAAGAAGACTTGAAGAAGAAACTTTTAATATGGGTAAGGGAAGAGTGCCTGTACAAAGACTGGTGGATTTTCTTGAGGGAAGAGATAGCGACGGTTTTGACAATGCCGATTTGAAGATCAAGGGAAGTACTACCATTGCAAGAGTTGACAAGCTCTTCCCGAAAGAAATATATGAGAGTATGAAAGAGGCTTTTACAGATTTTAACCGTAAGATAAAAGGGTTTATAAATGAAGATGCCTATGTAGCGGCTATAGAGTCCAGAACTTCATCACCTATAAGAATAAGCAGGGATGAGTCTTTGGAAGCAAATTTTTCCGGAATATATCCATGTGGTGAGGGTGCAGGATATGCCGGCGGTATAATGAGTGCTGCGATGGACGGATTAAAGGTTGCCGAAAGGATTATTGAAAAGTATAAGGAGTAGTATGGATATAAGACAAAAGGTAAAAGATGCCAAAAGAATTGTAATAAAAATCGGTTCTTCAAGTATCACTCACTCTGAAACAGGTGAGCTTCATCTTTCAAAAATAGAAAAACTGATAAGACAGATAGCAGATCTGAAAGGAGCGGGAAATGAAGTTGTATTGGTTTCATCAGGTGCTATTGCAACAGGAAGACATTCTCTTGGTATAAATGAAAAGCCTTCAACCCTTTCAGAGAAGCAGGCTCTTGCAGCTATAGGACAGGCCAGACTTATTATGGAGTACAGAAAGCTTTTCTCTGAATATAATCTTAGAATAGCGCAGATTTTGATGACAAAGTCAACTATAACCAATGATATTTACCGTGAAAATGCAAAGGCTACTTTTACACAGCTTTTGGCATATGGTGCAGTGCCTATAGTAAATGAAAATGATACAATATCTACATATGAGATTCAGTTTGGTGATAATGACAGATTGTCTGCTCTTGTGAGCGCCCTTGTGGAGGCGGACCTTCTTATACTTTTATCCGATATTGACGGACTTTATACTGATGATCCGAATACAAATAAGGATGCAGAGTTTATAAGTTTTGTAGAGGATGTGGATAAATATATGGATATGGGTAAATCAACATCTAAGTCAGGACTTGGTACAGGAGGTATGTATACAAAAC
This sequence comes from Lachnoanaerobaculum gingivalis, assembly GCF_003862475.1. Lineage (GTDB taxonomy): Bacteria > Bacillota > Clostridia > Lachnospirales > Lachnospiraceae > Lachnoanaerobaculum > Lachnoanaerobaculum gingivalis. The sequence continues at coordinate 32,573 of NZ_RRCO01000002.1, forward strand.
TTTTGGCGGCACAGATAGCAACCAATTCAGGCTGCGATATGGTAATTGCAAGTGCAGAGAATATGAGTATAATAGAAAATATTGCAAATGGTGAGGAGATAGGAACATATTTCCCTGCCAAGAGCAATAAAGATTTTAATTGGTTAAATTGTTTGGAAGAGTAGGTGAAAAATGGATAATACAAAAATCGACAGAATAAATGCATTGGCTCATAAGCAAAAGAGTGTGGGACTTACTGAGGAAGAAAAGATAGAGCAGGCAGCACTTAGAAAAGAGTATATAGAATCAATAAGAGAAAACTTAAGAGCAAACCTTAATAATATTTCAATACAAGAGGCTGACGGAAGCATAACAGATCTTGGTGAAAAGTTTGGAAAGAAGAATGAATAAGGGTGAGCTTAGAAAGTTATTACTTGATAAGAGAAATTCAATCTCAAGAGAGGAAGTCTTATCTGCAAGCGAGAGCATAATAAGAGAGATAGATACTTTAATAAAGAGAAATAAAAGTATTGTACTTCTAGGATTTATGCCGCTTGGAAATGAGATAGATCTAAGACCTTTATATAAAAGGATACTTTCCGGATATTATAAGAATGAGTTTGATATTGATATTACATTGGGCTTACCAAGAGTATGCGGTAAGGAAATGAGATTTTTCAAGGTGGACTCACTTGATAATCTGGAAAAATCAAAGTTCGGTATAATGGAACCGAGGCTTTATAGTGAAGAAATCATTGCAAAAAATGCTCATGTGATGGTTCCTCTTATAGGATTAAATAAAGATAAGAGAAGGCTTGGCTTTGGTGGCGGATTTTATGATAAATATTTCGGAGAACATAGAGATAATACATTGTATGGCTTAGCTTATGATTTTCAGATGAATATTGATTTTGAAGTAAATGAGTATGATATTGCAATGGATCATATATTTATGGCAAAAGTTGGATAAGTTATTTATTGTGTGACTTATTCCAATTTAAAGATATTAGAAAGAGGATTATGGAGAATTTAATACCTAATGAGGAACCGTTAAGACAGGAATATTTCATGTCTGAGGTCAATGATATAATACATGCAAAGGCAATAGACAGAGGAGTATATCCTACATATAAGGTGGTTACCTTTGGATGCCAGATGAATGCAAGGGATTCTGAGAAATTATCCGGAATACTTAGCGGCATAGGATATATAGAAGCTGAGACCGAAGAAGATGCGGACCTTGTACTTTTCAACACCTGTACTGTAAGAGAGAATGCAAATGACAGACTCTATGGTAGAGTGGGGCAGCTCAAAAAAAGCAAGGAAAAAAATCCCGATATGATAATCGGTATCTGCGGATGTATGATGCAGGAAGCGGAGGAAGTGGAAAAGATCAAAAAATCCTACAGACATGTGGATCTCGTTTTTGGAACTCACAATATATATAAACTTGCTGAGATACTTTTTGAGCATCTTACAACTAAAAAGCAGGTTGTAAATGTTATGGAAAGTGCCGAAATGATTGTTGAGAAGCTTCCAAATAAGAGGGAGTTTGCTTTCAAATCAGGTGTAAATATTACTTTCGGTTGTAATAACTTTTGCAGTTACTGTATAGTGCCATATGTAAGAGGTAGGGAAAGGTCCAGAAAACCTGAGGAGATAATTGATGAGATCAAGGGACTGGTGGCTGACGGTGTAAAAGAAATCATGCTGCTTGGACAAAATGTAAACTCATATGGAAGAGGACTTGATGAAGAGATAAGCTTTGCCACCCTCCTTGATAGAATTGCACAGATAGACGGTTTGGAGCGACTAAGATTTATGACACCTCATCCTAAGGATCTTTCAGATGAAGTTATTGATGTGATGAAGAAAAATAAAAAGATTTGCAAACATTTGCATCTGCCGCTTCAGTCGGGAAGTTCTGAGATCCTTAAAAAGATGAACAGAGTTTACAATAAAGAGGGGTACCTGGATCTGGTAAGAAGAATAAAGGCGGCTATTCCGGATATTTCGCTTACAACAGATATTATAGTGGGATTTCCGGGAGAAACTGAAAGAGACTTTTTAGATACTTTAGATGTGGTAAAGGAAGTTAGATATGACTCCGCATTTACATTTATTTATTCTAAACGTTCAGGAACACCTGCCGCAAAGATGGACGATCAGATAGATCCAAAGGTTATTAAGGACAGATTTGACAGACTTTTAAAAACCGTACAGGATATTGCGGCGGAAAATACAAAGAAAAATGAAGGAAAATGTATGCCTGTTTTGGTAGAGGGAAAGAATGATCATTTGGATGGTTATCTTAGCGGAAAGCTTGAGAATAACCTAACGGTACATTTCAAAGGTCAGGAAAGACTGATAGGTGAAATAGTGGATGTTATTTTAGATGAAGCAAAAGGCTTTTACTATATGGGACATATAAAGACAAGTGAGGCATAAATGGCACTATCTCCTATGATGTCAAAATATCTGGAGACTAAGAAAGAGTATCCGGATTGTATACTTTTTTATCGTCTGGGCGATTTTTACGAGATGTTTTTTGAGGATGCTACAGAGGTGGCAAGAGAATTAGAGCTTACCCTTACAGGTAAGGATTGCGGACTTGAAGAGAGAGCGCCTATGTGCGGTGTGCCATATCATGCTGCGGAAACTTATATAAACAGACTTGTACAAAACGGTCATAAGGTTGCTATTGCGGAGCAGATGGAAGATCCTAAGCTTGCAAAGGGACTTGTAAAAAGAGAAGTTGTTAGAATTGTTACTCCGGGTACTATCACAAGTACCGGAGTATTAGCTGATGATAAAAATAATTATATTATCTCTATTTTCTATATTGATGAGAGATTTGGGCTTGCAACATGTGATATTTCAACCGGTGATTTCTTTGTTACAGAGCTGGTTTCTATAAGGGAACTCTTTGATGAGATACAAAAGTATCAGCCCACAGAAATTATATGTAATCACGCTTTTGAAATCAGCGGTATTTCACTTGAGGAACTGAAGAAAAAGTATAATATTACAATAACATCTCTTGACAATACATATTTCAGTGAGAAAAACAGTACGGATATATTAAAGAGACATTTTGCAGTTTCAAGTATTGAAGCATTGGGACTTTCAGAGTTTTTGGATGCGACCATATCATCAGGTGCAATGCTTAGATATCTGTATGAGATGCAAAAGAGCTCCTGTGCACAGATAGTTGGAATAAGTGCATATAAAAATGGAGACTATATGATAGTGGATACAAGCTCAAGAAGAAATCTTGAGTTGGTGGAAACTATGAGGGAGAAAAAGAAAAACGGCTCACTCTTAGGTGTACTTGATAAGACAAATACAGCTATGGGTGCCAGAATGCTTAGGGGATTTTTGGAGCAGCCGCTTGTAAATAAAGAAAGAATAATAAACAGGCAGGAAGCCGTGGCGGAACTCTTTGACAGATACATTGACAGAGAAGAGCTTAGAGAGTACCTAAATCCTATATATGATCTGGAAAGACTTATGTCAAGAGTTGTAACAAAGAATGCCAATACCAGAGACCTTCTATCTTTATCTGCTTCTATGAAGATGATAAGTCCGATAAAAGAGGTATTAAAGACTTTTGAGTCTGAAGAGATTAAAAAGACAAATAATAATCTCGACAGACTTGAAGATATAATCGATATAATAGACAGGGCTATAAATGAAGACAGTCCGCTTTCATTAAAAGAGGGTAATATTATAAATACCGGATATAACAGTGAGATAGATAAGCTTAGACAGGCAAAAACCGAGGGCAAGAATTGGCTGGCTTCTTTGGAGTCTGAAGAAAAAGAAAAAACCGGAATAAAGAATCTGAAAGTGAAGTTTAATAAGGTATTCGGATATTATTTTGAGGTAACCAATTCATTTAAAGATATGGTACCGGATTATTTTATAAGAAAGCAGACTCTTACCAATGCGGAAAGATATACCACAGACAAGCTTAAAGATTTGGAAAATATAATACTTGGTGCTGAGGATAAGCTAAACAGCTTGGAGTATGAAGTTTTTGTTGAAATCAGAGATGAGATTGCAAAGAATGTAAACAGAATACAATCAAGTGCAAAGGCGGTTGCTTATATAGATGCCATATGTTCATTGGCCACAGTGGCTTATAACAATAATTATATAAAACCTGAAATAAATACTACAGGTATTATTGACATAAAGGATGGCAGGCATCCTGTAGTTGAGACAATGCTAAGTGATGATTCGTTTATTGCAAATGATACCTATCTTGATCAGAATAAGAAAAGAATGTCTATTATTACCGGACCGAATATGGCGGGTAAGTCAACTTATATGAGACAGACAGCTCTTATTTGTATGATGGCTCAAATAGGAAGTTTTGTACCTGCAAAACAGGCAAACCTTTGTGTTTGCGACAGGATCTTTACCAGAGTCGGAGCTTCGGATGACCTTGCAAGCGGCCAGTCAACTTTTATGGTGGAGATGACTGAGGTTGCAAATATTCTCAGAAATGCTACCAGAAATTCTTTGGTTATTTTAGATGAGATAGGAAGAGGTACATCTACATTTGACGGTCTTGCTATTGCATGGGCGGTGGTAGAGCATATTTCAAATATAAAGCTGATAGGTGCAAAGACTCTTTTTGCAACACATTATCATGAGCTTTCAGAACTTGAGGGTACACTTCCGGGTGTAAACAATTACTGTATATCCGTAAAAGAAAACGGTGATAATATAGTATTCCTTAGAAAGATAATCGCAGGCGGTGCGGATAAGAGCTACGGTATACAGGTGGCAAAACTTGCGGGAGTACCTGACAGCGTGACAAACAGAGCAAAGGAGCTTATAGAGGAGCTTTCAAGTGCAGATATTGCGACCAGAGCAAGAGAGATTGCGGAGGCTACACCGGCGGTTTCAAAGAGAAAACCTGTAAAGAAGATGAGTGAAGTGGAGGCAGGCCAGCTTTCACTATTTGATACGATAAATAATGATACGATTATTAAGGAAATTTCAGAAATTGATATTACTTCAATGACTCCTATGGATGCCTTGAACACATTGTATGCTTTGCAGAATAAGATAAAGAACAGGATATAAGTGTATGATTAACATACTGGATAAGGGTACTATTGATAAGATTGCGGCAGGTGAGGTGGTTGAGAGACCTGCATCAATAGTAAAGGAACTTTTGGAAAATTCAATAGATGCGGGAAGTTCTTCCATTACAGTAGAAATAAAAAATGGCGGAATTGACCTGATAAGAATAACGGATAATGGTTGCGGTATTGATTCAAAAGAAGTAAAAACGGCCTTTTTAAGGCATGCCACCTCAAAAATAGTAAGTGATAAAGATCTTATCTCTATAAAGAGTTTGGGATTTCGTGGTGAAGCACTTTCAAGTATTGCTGCAGTTTCAAGATGTGAGATAATCACAAAGACAAGAGATGAGCTTACCGGGGTTCGCTACTATATGGAAGGCGGTGTCGAGGTTGAATTTGAGGAAATCGGAGCACCGGACGGAACCAGTATAATTATCAGAGATATTTTTTATAATACTCCTGCCAGAAGAAAATTCTTGAAAACCGCTTCTACTGAAGGGGCACATATCAGTGAGCTTGTAGAGAAGATGGCTATGTCAAATACAGATATTGCCTTTAAGTTTATAGCAAATAATCAGGTGAAGCTACAGACAAACGGAAACGGAAATCTGAAAGATATTATATATCAGCTCTATGGAAAGGAGATATCAAAAGCATTATGTGCGGTTGATTATGAAAAAGACGGGGTAAAAATAAAAGGTGTTATTGCAAGACCTGAAGTTACAAGAAGTTCCAGAAGTCTTGAAAATATTTTTGTAAACGGAAGATATATAAAGGATAATATTATATCAAAGGCTATTGAAGACGGTTTTGGTGACAGACTTATGCAACATCAGTATCCTTTTTGTGCTATCAGTTTTTATTTGGAAGGTGTGGATGTAAATGTTCATCCAAGAAAAATGGAAGTAAGATTTTCTGACGGAAATCATATCTACAATTGTACAAAAGAAGCTGTGGAGGAGATTTTTAAGACTCAGAGCAGTATCAGAGAGGTACCTGTAGGTAAAACCTCCGCCAATGAAAGGAAGGTGTTTACAAATACACCTGAGCCTTTTGAAAACAGAAGAAGGGATATCGAGTCGCAAAAGCCTACAGATAATTCAAGTGATAAAATACAGTGGACTATACCCAAGGAGAGTAATTACAATCCGCAAAATGACTATGCACTTTTAAAAGATGATATTTCAAATAACTCTTCTGAAAAGGATACAGGATATTATAGAGATTTTGAGCATGCAAATAAGGTGCAGGATGTACTTGAAGATTCATCATATGAAATGCAAACAGTTAAAAACAGTGCAGAACAAAGTATTTCAGATAATTCAAATCCTGTTCATACAAATAGCGAGATAGATAATTTAAGTGCAAGACCATCTGCATCACAGCTGTCATTTTTTGATACAGAAGCAAAGAAGTATATAAAGGTAATCGGACAGGTGTTTGATACATACTGGATAGTACAGCTGGAAAATGAGATGTATATAATAGATCAACATGCGGCACATGAAAAGGTAATGTATGAAAGACTTTTAAAAGAAAGTAAGGACAATAAGATTTCAGCACAGATGATAAATCCGCCGATTATAGTTACCTTAACTGATTTGGAGCAGGATGTTTTAAATAAGCATATGGATGAGTTTAAGGCTGCAGGATTTGATATAGAGGAATTTGGAGGAAAAGAATATAAGATAAACTCAATTCCGAATATTTTCCCTTCAATTCCTAAGGCAGAGCTTTTTAATGAGATGCTTGCAGACAGCACAAATTATGATATTATATCCCCGTCAGAGCTTATTTTGGCAAAGACGGCATCTATGGCTTGCAAGGCTGCTATAAAGGGAAATATGCGAATTTCTCTTGTTGAGGCAAATGATCTTTTTGATGAGTTGCTTTCACTGGATAATCCATACAATTGTCCGCACGGAAGGCCGACTATAATAAAAATGAGCAAGCAGGAAATTGAAAAGAAGTTTAAAAGGATAGTATGACAAAGAATAAATTGATTATTCTTGCAGGACCTACCGCATCGGGAAAAACCTCTGTATCTATTGATTTGGCTAAGAGAATTGGGGGAGAGATAATAAGTGCGGACTCCATGCAAGTATATAAATATATGGATGTGGGAACTGCGAAAATATCGGTAGAAGAGATGCAGGGGGTAAAACATCATTTAATAGATGTGCTGGATCCGAATGAAGATTTCAATATCGTAAAGTTTCAAAACATGGTAAAATCTTCTATAGAGGAAATAGTAAAGAACGGACATATACCTATATTGGTCGGTGGAACAGGATTTTATATACAATCTATTATTTATGATATTGACTTTAATAATGAGGATGATAACAGATCTATAAGAAAAACTCTCGAAGAAGAATATGATACTTTCGGTGCAGACTTTATGTATGAGAAACTAAAAAAAATTGACATGGTTTCTGCGAATAGTATACATAAGAACAATAAAAAGAGAATAATTCGTGCAATAGAGTATTTTATGATAAATAATACACCTATTTCTTTACATAATGAAGCACAAAGAAAAAAATCCTCTCCATATGATTACAGATTTTTTGTGCTGAATCCGCCAAGAGATATCCTATATGAAAGAATTAATCAAAGAGTAGATATAATGGTGGGAAAAGGTCTTGTGGATGAGGTAAAATCATTAAAAGAAAGAGGCCTATCAAAGGCTAATATTTCCATGCAGGGCATTGGATATAAGGAAATACTTGAGTATCTGGAAGGTGATACCACTCTTGAGACTGCTATAGAGAATATTAAGCAAAATACAAGGCATATGGCAAAAAGGCAGGTGACTTGGTTTAAGAGAGAAAAAGATGTGATCTATGTGGATCCTTTCTTATTTGAGAGCAATGAAAAAATAGTTGATTATATGATTGAGAAAATTAATTTAGAAAGAATAGATAATGAGTGATTTAAATAATATTTATGCGGAATTTGGTATTTCACAAAAAGTGGTAGATCTATCAGAAAAGGTTTTGTCATCTTTGGAAGAGAGATTTTTAGAGATAGATAAAAATGCCGAGTTTAATCAGATGAAAGTACTTGCCGCAATGCAAAAACATAAGGTAAGCGATATACATTTTGCGGCTACTACAGGATATGGATACAATGATCTTGGAAGAGATGTGTTGGAAGATGTATATGCTACAGCGTTTAAGGCCGAGGCTGCTTTAGTCAGGCCACAGCTGGTAAGCGGAACACATGCACTTCATGTGGCACTTTCAGGAAACTTAAGACCGGGTGATGAACTTTTATCACCTGTAGGAAAGCCTTATGATACTTTGGAAGAGGTTATCGGTATAAGAGATTCAAGAGGATCTTTAAGAGAGTATGGAGTTACATATTCACAGGTCGATTTACTTCCGGACGGTTCGTTTGACTTTGAAGGAATAAGAAAAGCTATAAATGAAAAAACCAAGCTTGTTACAATACAAAGATCAAAGGGCTATGCCACAAGAAAAACATTATCTGTTGAGCAGATAGGTGAACTTATAAAGTTTGTAAAATCAATAAATCCTAATATCATATGTATGGTAGACAACTGCTACGGTGAGTTTGTAGAGAGAATAGAGCCGATTGAAGTAGGTGCTGATATGATAGTTGGCTCTCTTATAAAAAATCCGGGAGGCGGATTGGCTCCTATAGGCGGATATATTGTCGGAACCAAGGAATGCGTGGATAATGCTTCTTATAGACTTTCGGCACCGGGACTTGGAAAAGAGATAGGTGCAAGTCTTGGAATGAATACAAGTATGTTTCAGGGATTTTTCCTTTCACCTACTGTAGTTGCAGGAGCACTAAAGGGTGCTATATTTGCGGCAAATCTTTATGAAAGCTTAGGATTTGACTGCCATCCGAATGCTACCGAGCCAAGATTTGATATTATTCAGGAGATCACTTTAAGAGATCCTAAGGCTTTATGTGCTTTTTGTGAGGGCATACAGGCTGCGGCTCCGGTAGATTCATATGTAAAGCCTGAGCCATGGGCAATGCCGGGTTATGACAGCGATGTAATTATGGCGGCAGGTGCTTTTGTAGGCGGTTCTTCTATAGAACTTAGTGCAGACGGACCTATGAAGGAGCCATATTCGGTATTTTTCCAAGGTGGACTTACATGGTATCATGCAAAACTTGGAATAATGTTGTCACTGCAGAAGATATATGATGCAGGATTGCTTTAGAATTTTACAAAATATTAATTAATTACTTTTATATTTTGTGATAAAATAAAATTACCTTTCATGCTTGGAGAGCGGAAAGGGATTTATGGGAAAAATAAAGGAATTACCACTTGAACAAAGACCATATGACAGAGCGCTGGAGTATGGAGTGGAATCGCTTACAGATGTTGAACTTTTGGCTGTGCTTCTTAGAAGCGGTACAAAGGATGTCAATGTAGTAAATCTTGCATACAATATTCTTGAGGGTAATGGTGAAGGATTTGGAATACATAGTATTTTTCACCATAATATTGATAAATTGATGGCTATCAAGGGCGTAGGCAAGGTGAAGGCTGTACAGATACTTGCACTTGGAGAGTTTTGTAAAAGAGCGTGGGAGAGAAAAAACACAAGAAAAAGTATTTCTTTTTCTTCTCCTGATGTGGTTGCAAATTATTATAAGGAGAGTATCAGACACTTGGAAGTTGAGGAACTTAGAATAATCTTCCTTGACACAAGACAGAGGCCGATTTCAGATATGGTGATTTCTGTTGGAACTGTGAATGCTTCTTTGGTTTCCGTCAGAGAGATTTTGATAGAAAGCTTAAAGCATTTGGCGGTAAATGTTATTTTACTGCACAATCATCCAAGTGGTGACCCGTCGCCGAGTAAGGCGGACATAGATATAACAAAGGATATTAATAAAGCGTTGGATAGTATAGGGATAGAACTTATAGACCATATAGTTATAGGCGATAACTGCTATTACAGCTTTAAGGAACAGGGGATTATTTAATGGATTCTAGAAACCGACTTGTACTGATAATTTTAAGTATAATTAGTATCATTCTTATAGGAATAACTTCATTCAATGATTCTATTATTTCGCCTTTAAGACAGGCTGTAGGAATTGTATTATTGCCGGTTCAATCCGGCGTAAATACTGCAGGTAGGGCGATATATGACAATATAGAAGAGCAAAGAAAGTTACATGACGCAATCAATGAAAATACATTGCTCAATAAAAGAATCGATGAGCTTACAGAGGAAAATACAAAGCTGATGGCGGATAACGGAGAACTTGCAAGACTCAGAGAACTGTATAAGCTTGATGAAAGTTATTCGGACTATGAGAAGGTTGGAGCCAGAGTAGTGGCAAAGGACAGTACAAAGTGGTTTTCTACTTTTACTATCGACAAAGGCAGTGATGACGGCATAGCCGTAGATATGAATGTTATAGGCTATGGCGGACTGATCGGAATAGTGACCGATGTAGGGAAAAATTATGCAAATGTACGTTCAATTATAGATGATATATCAAGAGTAAGTGCAATGTCTCTAAGAACAGGTTCACTTTGCAGAGTTGACGGAAATCTTGAGCTTTATAATGACGGAAGATTGATTTTAAAAGATGTCAAGTCGGATGCGGATATCTCCGAAGGTGATATGATAGTTACATCAAATGTATCAACCAAGTATTTGCCGAATATTTTAATCGGCTATGCCAGAGATTTAAAGGAAGATTCTTCAAGGCTTACAAAGAGCGGATATATAATACCGATAGTGAATTTTGATACTATATCTGAAGTTCTTGTAATAACCAAAAAGAAGGAAGTGAGTGATTAAATGAGAAGAATAATAGTGAATATAGCTTTTATTATATTTGCATTTGCACTTCAGATATGCATTTTCCCGTTCATACCGTTTTTATATGCCTCGCCGAACTTACTTATAATACTGACATTCACTTATGGATTCAGTCTCGGTGTGGAAGAAGGAATGCTCTACGGTGTGTTATGCGGAGTTTTGATGGACTTGTACTTTGCAGGTCCTTTCGGATTTTTTACTTTATTATTTATATGGATAGGGTATATTAACGGTAGGCTTTCAGCCTTCTTTTATGAGGAATATATAGTTTTACCTGTTATAGTGTGCATGATAAGTGAAGTTATGTACAATGTGTTTATTTATGTTTTCAGATTCTTGATAAGGGATAAATTTGAGGTTTTATACTATTTGAAAAATATTGTAATACCCGAGGTAATAATAACGCTTATATTTACATTGTTATTATACAGGTTTTTACTTTGGTACAATAAAAAACTCAGGATATTGGACAGTAGAGGAATTAATTAGTGATAAGGGATTTTAAAGATTTTTTAGGGGACTTTTTTGAAAAGATAAAATCCTCCAGACTATTTATACTTAGTGTAATATACGCCTTCATGGTATTTATCCTTGGATCTAAACTTTTCACCATGCAAATGGTAAACGGAAAAGAGGCACAGGATAAGTATGTTCAAAAAATAAAGAAAACGGTAGCCACTACAGGTGCAAGAGGAAATATATATGACAGAAACGGCAATCTCTTGGCCTATAATAAGTTGTCATATACTGTAACTATCACAGATGGCGGATACTATAAAAAAGTAAATGATAAAAATAATATGTACTACAGGCTGGTGCAGATTTTAAGAAAACATAACGAGAATATCGAAGGGGATTTTTTGGTAGCGGTAGATGAAAACGGTGATTTCTACTATACCACAAAATCCGACGCTGCCAGACTTAGATTTATTGCAGATATGTACGGCTTGAAATCATTGGATGAACTTGATGATAAGGCCGGAAAGTATCCTTCAAATATCAGTGCGCAGGAGATGGTTGATAAAAAACTTAAAACCTACGGACTTGATAAAATGACTGACAGTGACGGCAATATCTACAATTTGTCCGGTCAGGACAAAATAGATTTGATAAATATAAGATATGAGATGGGTAAAAAACTTTACAGAAGGTATGAGCCCACTATTATATCTACAAATATATCTGAGGAAGCAAAGATTGATATTATGGAAAATACAGCATCCTTGATAGGTGTTGATGTGGAAAATGACACCCTAAGAGTCTACAATGATGCGGTTTATTTTTCAGATATAATCGGATATACCGGAAAAGTTCCGGATGAAAAGCTTGATGAACTTTTAAAGGAAAGACCTGATTATACATTAAACGATATTGTAGGAAGAATCGGTATAGAAGAGAGCATGGAGACCACATTGCAGGGTACAAAGGGCTCAAAGACTATGATAGTTGACAATGTGGGAAGGATTATAGAGACCATAAGCGAAGTTGAATCAAGTGCCGGAAATGATGTATATCTTACTATTGATAAGAATTTGCAAATAGCTACCTATCGCCTGGTTGAGCAGCAGCTGGCAGGCGTTTTGGCAAGCAAGATTGTAAACGAGGACAATCCGAATACGGATTCAACAGATTCAACACATAGACTTATACCTGTGAAAGATGCTTACTATCAGCTTATAGGTAACAATGTACTTGATACGACTCACTTTGCAAAAGTGGATGCGTCTGCAACGGAGCAAAGCCTTAATGCAAAGCTTACAGCACAAAAGGAAAGTATTTTAGTATCAATAAATAACGAGTTGACTTCAAGTACCCCTACGGTAATGGGCGGATTGCCTGAAGATACAAAGGCATATTTAAACTATATACATTCCGCACTTACAAAGAAGAGCATAATAAAAAAGGATAATATAGATACAAAATCCGAGGTTTATCAGGCATGGAAAAATGAGACCACTTCGCTTAGAGATTATTTGTTTATAGGAATATCAAGCGGTTATATTGATACTACGGTATTCTTTAACGACAGTAATTATTCAAGTGCTGAAGATATATACAGCAAGCTTGTAGAGTATATTCAAAATATGCTTAAGGATGATGCCGATTTTGATAAGCTTGTTTATAAATATTTGATCAGAAACAATGTGGTTACAGGAAGAGAACTTTGTCTGGCACTTTTCGATCAGGGAGTACTCAATATGGATGAAGCCGCATATGCTCAATTGGCTGCAGGAAATGAAGGCTTTGCTTTTCCTTTCTTTATTGATAAGATTTCAAGGATAGAGATAACGCCGGCACAGCTTGCGCTGGATCCTTGTTCTGCCGGAGCGGTGGTTACAGATGTAAATACCGGTGAAGTAAGAGCATTGGTATCGTATCCGGGTTATGACAATAACAGATTGGCAAACTCTATGGATGTTGCATACTTTAACAAATTACTGGAGGACGAAAGTTTGCCGCTATATAATAATGCGACTCAAACCAAGAAGGCGCCGGGTTCAACTTTCAAGCCTATTACAGCAATTGCAGGTCTTGAGGAGCATGTTATAAATGCAACGGACACGGTAGTGTGTACAGGTATTTACGATACTATAAATCCGGCTATAAAATGTTGGATTTATCCGGGAAGTCACGGACCGGATTCTGTAGTAAAAGCTATACAGGATTCATGTAATGTGTATTTTGCCGAGACGGGACACAGGCTTTCTACAGACGGTAACGGTGAGTATTCATCCGAACTTGGTATAGAGAGACTTAAAAAATATGCTACAATGTTCGGACTCGATCATAAATCGGGAGTTGAAATAGTGGAAAATGAACCGCAGATTTCAGATATCAACCCTGAACAGTCATCTATCGGTCAGGGTAATCATTCATTTGCAAATATTCAGCTTGCAAGATATGTAGCGACTATTGCAAATCAGGGAACTGTTTTTGAACTGAGTCTTTTGGATAAGGTTTGTGATCAATACGGAAATGTTGTACAGGATTATACCCCTGTTTCAAATTATCATGTGGATATCAGTCAGGATACATGGAATAATGTTCGAGAGGGTATGTACAGGGTTATAAAAGAAGGCTCCGCAAGGAAAGTATTTACCGATCTGAATATTAATATTGCAGGAAAGACAGGTACTGCACAGGAGTCAAAGACGAGAGGAAATCATGCTTTCTTTATCTCTTTTGCACCTTATGAAAGTCCTGAGATAGCCGTTACGGTAAATATCCCTTACGGATATTCCTCAACAAATGCGGCAGTTATCGGTAAGAATATTTATAAGTATTATTATAATCAAATTAGTTTGGATTATATATTGAATAATAGTGCACTTGATGTAAGTGATGTAAGAATTGGCGACTGATTTTAGAGGAAAATATGTTAATTTTCAAAAAACACTGGATTTTTTTGCTAAATTCGTGTAGAATTTGGAGAGTAGAGAATGTTAGACGGTTTTAAGCTTAGATATTATCCGTTCAGACTGTTGGTTTATATTATAGTTTTAAATACTATAGGTGTATTGGTTATTTCCAGTGCTACAGGCGGAGACAAGGGAATGGTGGCCAAGCAGATATTTGGCGTGGTCCTCGGACTTGTACTTGTGGTATTGATATCACTTATACACTACAGAAAATTGATGGAACTGATGTGGATAGTGTATGGAATATGTATTATCTTGCTGCTTGCAGTGTTACTTTTCGGTTATGAGCCGGAGGGTGCAGGAGCGGTGAGATGGATTAAGGTACCGGTTATTGGACAGTTACAGCCTTCTGAAATAGTCAAAATAGGTATGATTTTATTTATTGCCGCTTTTTTGGGTAAACATCAGGAGGATATCGACAGAATTTCATTTTTACTTGTATTTGCCGTAGTTGCTGCTATACCATGTATTTTAATACTGAAAGAGCCTGATTTATCAACTACAATTGTAGTTTTTGTTATGATAATAAGTATGCTGTTTATCTCAGGAATCAGCTATAAATGGGTACTTGGCAGTCTTGCATTTTTAATACCATCAGCAGTAATATTTATATTTTTATTACAAAGTAACACAGTTCCCTTCTTAAGGGGATATCAAGCAAATAGAATACTTGGATGGATATATCCGGATAAGTATGCAGACATAAACGTACAGCAAGATAACTCGATTATGGCTATTTCATCAGGTCAGTTGATGGGTAAGGGACTGAATAATAACACTTTTGCTTCGGTTAAGAACGGAAACTTTTTATCCCAGGAGCAGACGGATTTTATATTTGCGGTTATTGGAGAGGAACTGGGATTTATAGGCAGTATGGTGGTAATAGCGCTTTTTGCGCTTATAGTTGTTGAATGTTTTCACCTTGCTTCTAAAGCAAAAGATTTAGAAGGTAAGTTGGTTTGTGTAGGTTTTGCCGCATTGGTCGGATTTCAGAGCTTCACAAATATATCGGTTGCAACAGGACTTTTTCCTAATACCGGATTGCCGCTTCCATTTATAAGTTATGGGGTGAGCTCGCTTTTAAGCTTATTTTTAGGTGTAGGACTGGTTGCAAGTGTGGCTGTAAGACAGGGTAAGAACTAAAATTTGGAGGTAAAGATGAATATAGGTTTGATCGCACATGATGCTAAGAAAAAGCTCATGCAGAATTTTTGTATTGCATATAGAGGTATTTTATCAAAACATAATTTATCAGCGACAGGAACCACAGGAAGATTGGTGGAAGAAGTTACCAATCTTAATATACATAGATATTTGGCCGGACATCTTGGCGGTGAACAGCAGCTTGGTGCCCAAATAGAAAATAATGATATAGATTTGGTAATCTTCTTAAGAGATCCACTCACAAAGAAGAGCCATGAGCCGGATGCCGATAAGGTTATGAGACTTTGTGATACACATAATATACCTTTGGCAACAAATCTTGCTACAGCAGAACTTCTTATAATGGCACTTGACAGAGGTGACTTTGAGTTTAGAGAGGCATATAGATAGTCTGATGGCGGATTATACTAAAAGAGGAAAAAAGCCGGTAAATAAAATATATTTAATCATCCCTATTATTATAGTGATAGCACTTTTCCTTGGAGGGGCATACTATTATCAGTTTATGATGACCGAGTACGACTTCTCCGGGAGACTTTCAAGTCTTGATATTGACACAAAAATTTCGCCTCTTGCGGCAAATCTTGCATTGCCCGGTGAGGAAAATGTTGACGTAGATGATATTTCTTCGGAAAGTGTCATATTGGCAGGAGGCGAGGGAAGTCTTTTGGCATCGAAAGATGCTACAAAACAGATGTATCCTGCAAGTACAACCAAAGTTATGACCGCATTGTTGGCTCTTAAATACGGAAATCTCTCAGATGAGGTGACTGTGACTGACGACAGTGTTATAACCGAGGCCGGAGCAAGTCTGGCAGGAATTAAGCCCGGAGATAAGTTGACACTTGATCAACTTCTGTACGGACTTATGTTGCCTTCGGGAAATGATGCGGCAAATGCTATTGCCGTACATGTCGGAGGTAGTGTAGATAATTTTGTAAAGATGATGAATGATGAGGCAAAGAGAATCGGAGCTGTGGATACCAATTTTGTTAATCCCAGCGGTCTTTCCGACAGCAATCATTATACAACGGCATATGATCTTTATTTAATATTTAATGAAGCTATGAAAGACGGCAGATTTATGAATTATGCGGGAGCTCCGTCTTATAATGTATCATATACGGCAGCTGACGGAAGTCAGGTTACAAAAAGTTGGAAAAACGGAAACAGATATATAACAGGTCAAGTGGCCGCACCGAGAGGTATAGTGGTAGATGCCGGAAAAACCGGAACCACTTTGGCGGCAGGCAGTTGTCTTGTGATTTGCAGTGAGAATGCTGAGGGAAAAAGATATATTTCTGTTGTATTGAAGTCAAAGAACAGAGCGGACTTGTACGACAATATGTCTAAACTTCTTTCAAAAATCAATAAATAGCATTGCACTATTCCTATTAATATTTTATAATATCATTATATTATTTTATATTTGATAACAGTAAGTTTAAGGAGGACGTTACCATGGTTTCTATTATTGCAGGAGAGAAGGGTAAGGGAAAAACAAAGATTTTACTTGAAAGAGCCAATGAAACTGTTTCAAAGGCAAACGGCTCAGTCATTTATCTTGACAAGAGTTCAAAGCATATGTATGAACTTAATAACAAGATAAGACTTATTAATGTTAGTGAATTTCCTATCATGTCAGCAGACGGTTTTGTAGGATTCCTGGCAGGACTCATTTCATCCGATCATGATATTGAAGCTATATTCCTGGACAGCTTTTTGAAACTGGCAGTACTTGAAGGAGCAGACATTACTTCAACAATCGATCGTATAGAGACATTGGGAGAGAAATATGGAATCACATTCGTTTTGAGTGTTTCAACGGATGCATCAAATCTACCTGAAAATGCAAAGAAGAATGTTTCTGCAGCATTATAATAAAGAAAATATCATATAATTTTGTATGTGAATTATCTGATTTAATAGATAAAGGCAGACTCGATTTTGAGGTCTGTCTTTTTTAAATTTAATTGAAAAAAACACTCTTGTGCAGTATAATGTAGAGAATTGTATTTATGCAGGCAATAATTGCTTGTTTTTTTAAGGAGAATAAAATTGGCTGATTCTAAAAAAATTATTCCCTATAGAAAAAAAAGAACTTTTAATGTGGGTGTTATAATATTCCTGTCCTTGCTGATTTATTTGATACCAAGTGCTGTCAGAGGAGCTACAAGAAAACAGATAAGATATAATGAAGTGGTTGAGGGAAGTATGTCCGAGAATAAGACGCACACCGGACTTATACTAAGAGATGAGAGTGTTCAAGTTTCACCGGATGGAGGATATATAAATATATATATGAGAGACGGTAAAAGAGCAGCTGTAGGAAGCAGAGTATACTCTCTTGATGCTACCGGAGATTTAAAGAAACTTATGGAGGCTTCGTCAGGAAAAGAAGATACCATATCGGATTCGAGTGTTATTGAAATGAAAAAGAAACTTTCAAATTTTACTTCGAATTATTCGGATTCTGATTTTGAGTATGTCTATGATACAAAATATTTATTGGACAATGCCGCAAGTGAATATTCGAATTTAATAAACATAGAAAATATTGATAATATTTCAAACGAAAACGGTTTGAGTCTTAATGTGATTACCTCACCTTATTCCGGAGAAATATCATATGCTATAGATGATATTGCCGAGAAAAAAGAGGAAGATCTTACTAAGAGTGATTTTGATACATCAAAACATCCTATAAGCTATATAAAGAATGAACAGCTTATAGAGGCGGAAACAAAGGTTTATAGGATTGTAAAAAGTGAATCATGGAGTATATATTTTGAATTTGAAAAAGGTGAGGAAGAGCTATATGCCGAAAAGAAAACTTTGACTGTAAAATTCAAATCAAATGGTCTGACACTTACAGGAGATTACTCTGTTGTAGAAACAAAAGACGGATATAGTCTGGGAAAATTGACATTTGATAAATATATGGTACAATTTATTTCAAACAGATATGCGGAGTTTGATATACAGTCATTAGTTGTAAACGGCTTAAAGATTCCGTCCAAATGTGTGCTTGAAAAAGACTTCTATACTATACCTGTTGAATATATGGCAAAGGGCGGAGATGGTGTAAGCGACGGATTTTATAAGCAGGTGGATAAAGACGGTACGACTTCAACAGTTTTTGTGCCGGAAGATATAATCAAGATTACGGATACAAATTGCTATATCAGTACAGAAAATAAGGATATAGCATCCGGTGATAAATTGATAAAACCTGATTCAAATGAGATCTTTGAGGTTTCGAACAAGGAAAAATTGTTGGGAGTATACAATATAAATAAAGGATATACAGTATTTAAGAATATAGATATACTTGGATCGAATAAGGAATTCTATATTGTAGATAAGGGTACAAAATACGGTTTAAAGGTATATGATCATATTTTATTGAATCCTGACGGTTTTAAAGAAGGAGAATTTATTTATCAATAGGAGAAACTATGGTTAAGGAAAACTTACAAAATGTTATAGATGATATGAAAATCGCCTGTGAAAAAAGCGGTAGAAATATAAATGATGTAACTCTTATTGCTGTAAGCAAAACAAAAACGAATGAACTTATTATGGAAGCTTATGAAAGCGGAGTAAGAGATTTCGGAGAAAATAAGGTGCAGGAGCTTTTAAGGAAAAAAGAGGAACTGCCGAAAGATATCAGATGGCATATGATCGGACATCTTCAGACAAATAAAGTCAGACAACTTTTAGGTAATACTGTGCTGATACATTCTATAGACAGCATAAGACTTGCGGACACGATAGATACGGAGGCAAGAAAAAAAGGTATTCATGTTGACGGATTACTTGAAATCAATATTGCAAAAGAAGCCTCAAAATACGGTTTCCTGGAAGAAGAACTTTATGAGGTTTTACCTATATTTGCAAGATATAAGAACCTACATATCAAAGGATTGATGACGATTGCTCCGAATGTAGAAAAATCGGAGGAAAATAGAAAAAATTTCGAGAAAATAAAGAAAATATCTGTTGACATAATTGAGAAAAACTATGATAATGTAGAAGTGGAATTTTTATCAATGGGAATGTCTGGCGATTATACTGTAGCGCTTGAAGAAGGTGCAAATTTGGTAAGAGTTGGTACAGGAATATTTGGGAAAAGATAAAAAAGATTGGAGAGAACACGCGAAGATGGAATTTTTTGATAAGATCAAAAGTTATTTACGAGTGAATGACAGCGATGATGAATCTTATGATGATGATATTATCGAAGTCGATGAGTATGAAGATGATGAGGATGATGTAGACATCAAAAACGCAAGCGAGCAGGTAGAAGAAGAGCCTATGAGGCCTAGAGTTGCAAGCAGAAATACTAAGGTTAACAAAGTTATTCCTATCAGAAAAGATATGGAAGTTACTATGTTCAGACCTACATCTGTAGAAGAGTCAAGACTTGTAGTTGACAGTCTTAAAGAAGGAAAGACAGTTGTTCTTAACCTTGAAGAGGTAAGAATCGCTATTGCACAGAGAATAGTAGATTTTATTTGCGGTGCCGCTTACGATATGGAAGGAAATCTTCAGAGCATTTCCGACAGTATTTTTATCGTTACACCTTCAAATATAAGTTTATCAGGTGAGTTTGTTGATTTACTTGGTAGCTCAGGAAGTATAGATCGCAGCAGTGCAGACGCTTCAGGATATGGTATGAGGTTATAGTTTTGGAAAAAGAAGAACTATTTCTAAGAAATAAGTTTTTAGATTTAGCAAGAAACGCATATTTTAAGAACATTGTTATGTATTCCATGTTCTTAAATTTAAATGAGCAGGCAATTTTTGAAACAATTCAGAAAGATCTCCCGAATATAAGATATGTTATGTTTGGCGGTTATTCTGAAGCGGAAAGAAAAATTGTCTGCTTTTATTGTGATAATATTCCTGAATTCGATATGCTGGAATATATTAAGGTTTCGCCGGTTAATAAAAAGTTTGCAGACGAACTTACTCATCGTGACTTTTTGGGTGCATTGATGAATTTGGGTATTGAAAGGCATATGGTGGGTGATATATGCATAGCGGATAATACAGCTCATATCATTACGTTTAAGAGTATGTCGGAAACTATAATAAGCGAGCTTACTACAGTAAAACACACAAAAGTCGTATTGGAGAGAGAAAGTGCGGATGAATTGAAGGCTGTAAACAGAGTGGAATATAAAAAGATAAATATTCCTTCTGAGAGACTGGATTCAATAATAGGTTCAATATACAATATTTCACGAAGCAAAGTCAATTTGTATATTGACGCCGGTAAGGTGTTTATAAATTCAAGACAGTGTTTTTCACATTCATCAAAAATAAAATCAGGAGATATTATAACTGTACGAGGGCTTGGAAGAGCAAAATTTTTGGGTATAAGTGCTTTATCCAAAAAAGGCAGACTGTTTGCAGAAACGGAAATTTTTAAATAGGGATTAGCAAATGTATTTAAATAGATTAGAAGTTAACTTTGAAAATAAGCCATGTTATGACATTGTTATTTATGATGACTTTTCTGACTTAAAAAATGAATTAAGTAAATTTGATATAGAAAACAGAAAAATTTGTATTGTCACAGACTCAAATGTGGCTGAAATATATCTTGATAAGGTAAAAGAAGAACTTGAAGGACTGAAAGTATTTACGCATATATTTGAAGCGGGAGAACAAAATAAACATCTTGAAACTGTTTCAGGAATATATGATACTTTAATCTTTAATAAATTTGACAGGAAAGATATCTTACTTGCTCTTGGCGGAGGTGTGGTAGGTGATATCTGCGGATTTGCGGCGGCTACATATCTTAGAGGAATTGATTTTGTGCAAATCCCGACAACTTTGGTGTCACAGGTGGATTCAAGTATAGGCGGTAAAACAGGAGTTGATTTCAAGCATTTTAAAAACATGGTTGGAGCGTTTTATATGCCGAAACTTGTATATGTAAATATAAATACTTTAAATACTCTGCCTGAAGCGGAATTCTCATCGGGAATGGGAGAAGTTATAAAACACGGTTTGATATCTGACAAAGATTATTATTACGGCCTTTTTGAAAATCATAAAAAAATATTGTCAGGTGATATAAAAGCATTGGCCGATATGGTACTTACAAGTCAGAAGATTAAAAAAGAGGTTGTGGAAAACGACCCTTATGAAAAAAGTCAAAGAGCTATATTAAATTTCGGACATACTTTGGGTCATGCTATTGAAAAAGAAAAGAACTTCAGCCTTTCACATGGAGTATGTGTGGGGCTTGGAATGCTTGCGGCATTTGATATCTGTATAAAAAAGAATAAACTCAGTGAAGATGACAGGAAGTTTTTTAGTGATTTGCTGGAGATTTATTCTCTTGAAACCGGAACGGATATTGATGTAGAAAAAGTTTTTGAAGCTACATTTAATGATAAAAAGATGGAAGCGGGACAAATAAAGTTTGTTTTATTAAATAAAATAGGAGATGCGTATATAGACAGAAATGTTAAAAAAGAAGATATGGTGGAGGCGTTGAAGAGTATATGCAAAGAAATATAGTTTATAAGTTTGCATCATTTTTTATTATGGTTGCAATATTGGTTGGAGTTGACCAGTGGAGTAAATACGAAGTTATGATGAAATTAAAAGATGCTCCTGCTTATCCTCTTATAGATAATGTATTGTATTTCTGGTACTCGGAAAATTCCGGTGCAGCTTTTGGAATATTACAGGGAATGCATATTTTCTTTTATATAATTACCATAGCGGTTTTGCTGGGCATAATCTATTTACTTTTTAAGTTGCCTTCAGATAAGCATTATTATCCTTTGCTGCTTTGCGGAGGCTTAATTTTTGCAGGTGCAATCGGTAATTTCATCGATAGAATAATAAGAAGTTATGTGGTCGACTTTATTTATTTTAAACCTATTAATTTTCCTATATTTAATTTTGCGGACATCTGCGTAACAGTGGGTACATTTGTACTTTTTCTTTGTCTGGTATTTGTATACAAAGAAAACGAATTGGAATTTTATAAAAAATAATTTTAGTTTGGAGATAAATGGATAACTTTGAAATAAAAGTGGAAGAATCGGATATTGACAAAAGAATAGATGTATTTCTTGCGATGAATCTTGAGAGCTTTTCAAGATCGTATATTCAGGATTTGATTAAGAAGGGTAAGGCTTGTGTAAACGGGAAAGATGTAAAGTCAAATTACAGACTCAGAGACGGTGATATTGTAAATCTTGCCATACCTAAGCCTGAGCCGCTTGAAATTCTTCCTGAAAACATACCGCTTGATATAGTATATGAAGATGATGATGTAATACTTATAAACAAACCGAAGGGTATGGTGGTTCATCCGGCCGCAGGGCATTACAGTGGAACTTTGGTGAATGCACTTTTATATCATTGCAAGGATAATCTCTCCGGAATAAACGGAGTGCTAAGACCGGGAATAGTACATAGGATAGATATGGATACCACAGGTATAATAATTGCATGTAAAAATGACAATGCCCATCAGCATATTGCAAAACAATTGGCCGAACACAGTATTACCAGAAAGTATGTTGCTATAGCTACCGGCAATATTAAAGATGATGAGGGGACGGTAGATGCTCCGATAGCCAGATCGAAAAATGACAGGAAGAAAATGGCTGTGGATAAAGACGGAAAGAGAGCGGTCACTCATTATAAAGTCCTTGAAAGGTTGAATAATTATACATATATTGAATGTGTACTTGAAACCGGAAGAACTCATCAGATAAGAGTACATATGTCATATATACATCATCCTCTGCTTGGTGATGAAGTGTATTCAGGAAAGAAAGAAAATATTAGATCGGAGGGACAATGTCTCCATGCAAAGGTGCTTGGATTCATACATCCACGAACAAATGAATATATGGAATTTGAAGCACCTGTTCCGGATTACTTTAATGAAATATTAAGAAAATTTAGAAAGAATTAAATATAAAACGGCATAAACATTAGCTAAAAAGTGACAACTGAAAGACAGATATATATACATTCTGCTTTTTTTGTTATATAATAATACATATAAATTATCTGTGTTTACATTTTCTGCATTGTAAAAGAAAATGTAGACGAAAATTGATTATTTAGGAGGTAGGTATGGACAATAGATTGGTTATTACCATAGGTAGACAGTGCGGAAGCGGTGGAAGAAGGATCGGTCAGATGCTGGCTGAACAATTGGGTATAAAATGCTATGATAAAGAAATACTCAACAGGGCTGCTAAGGAGAGCGGACTGGCTGCAGAGTTGTTTGAGACTCATGATGAGAAGCCGACAAGTTCATTTTTATACTCTCTTGTGATGGACACTTATTCTTTAGGATATACATCTTCATCCTATATGGATATGCCTATAAATCATAAGATTTTTTTGGCACAGTTTGATACTATTAAAAAGCTTGCATCCGAGGAATCATGCATTATAGTCGGTAGATGTGCAGATTATGCTTTGGCTGACGACCCGAATGCGTTTTCGGTATTTATTACCGGAAATGACGAGGATAAGATCAAGAGAATTATGGAAACCAATAATATTGAAGCCAATAAGGCAAAGGATATTATGGTAAAGACAGACAAGAAGAGATCAAGCTATTATAACTACTACTCAAGTAAGAGATGGGCAGACTCAAGAAGTTACGATTTAACTGTAAACAGTTCAACACTTGGACTTGAAGGCACTGTAGAACTTATTAAAACATTTGCAAAGATAAAAGGTTTATTATGAGATTAAAGTTTATTTGTCAGGCCATGCTTATAGCGGGAGTTTTGGCGGCATGTGGCGGTAACAATTCAAGTACCGAGAATAAGGTTGAAACTTCATCCGCTGTGAGTATGGAAACTAGTGCAGACGGGAAGGTAGTGCAGACGGATGTTGTAAGAAAGGTATCTACAACAAAGAGCGACAAGGATTCAACAACTGCACAGAGCTCTAAAGAGTCTGAAAGCAGTACTGAAGTTACTTCAAAAGCTGTTGAAAAGACTACCGTATCGGAGTCTGCAGCCCCGGAAGAGACTACTACAGTCAAGGAAACTAGGGCTGAAACCAAAGCACAAAAATCCGAGGTAAAAGAAGCGGGCGAAATAGGACTTGATCCAAGTTGGCAGTATGCGTCATTTTCAAAGATAAATTCAGGTAAAAGCGTACTATATAAGCCCGGTGAGAACGGTAACGGAATAACAATAGCCGTAAATGCCGGACATGGTACAAAGGGAGGCTCTTCACAAAAAACACAATGCCATCCTGACGGAACTCCAAAGGTTACAAGCGGCACTACAAAAGCGGGAGCCACCACGGCTGTTGCAGTTTCCGAGGGTATGACATTTTCTGACGGTACACCTGAAAGTACCGTGACATTTGAAATGGCAAAGATACTGAAAGACGAGCTTTTATCCAGAGGATATAATGTGTTGATGATTCGTGACGGCAGTGATGTTCAGCTTGACAATATTGCAAGAACGGTAATAGCCAATAATGTTGCCTCTGCGCATATTGCGTTGCATTGGGATTCAACAAATGCAGATAAGGGAGCATTTTATATGGGCGTTCCTGAAGTGGACTCATACAGAAGTATGGAACCTGTAGCTTCAAACTGGAAAAAGCATGAAGCCTTAGGTAAGTCTTTGATAAACGGATTGTCTTCAAACGGAACAAAGATTTTCAGTAAGGGAAGGATGGAGATGGATCTTACACAGACATCTTATTCAACTATTCCGTCGATTGATATTGAATTGGGAGATAAGACATCTGATCACGGAAAAGACGAACTGAAAAAACTGTCAAAGGGACTTGCTGACGGTATTGACAGTTACTTCGGAAGATAAAATATAAGTAAAAATTTAGGGAGTATTATGAAAAATAAATTAAAATATCTCATATGTATATTGGCATTTTTGCTTCTTACAGCATGTGGCGGTGTTGTTAAAACAGATATGAATTTTGATGATTCCTTTGCAGGAAGCAGAGTTATGACATATACAATATCAAATTCGGACTATACATCATATGTTCAAAAGGATTTTGCAACCGTAGCGGAAACATTGAAGGCGCTTTGTCCTGAAGATATTGAAATCACTTCAGTTACACAGGATGATTCAAATATTGTTGCCGTATTTACTATAAATTTCTCATCAAAAGATGACTACGAGAAAAAGGTCGGAAATATATTAAAAGCTGTCGGAAGCGACATAGAACCGAAGGTTACACTTTTAAGATCAAATACCGCATTTGCAAAGGGAGTTGCATTTCAGGAAAATTTCGGCA
Organism: Lachnoanaerobaculum gingivalis; assembly: GCF_003862475.1. Classification (GTDB taxonomy): domain Bacteria; phylum Bacillota; class Clostridia; order Lachnospirales; family Lachnospiraceae; genus Lachnoanaerobaculum; species Lachnoanaerobaculum gingivalis. Next base: position 58,349 of record NZ_RRCO01000002.1, read on the forward strand.
CTGAGGACCTCCTTAAATGGATGAGTGACGGAATAATAAATAATGATTATATAACATCTTCTTATGAGGTTTATATATTTTCTACAAGTCAGGTGAGTCTTAATATAGCAGGTGAGGAATATGAAAAAGATGCCAATATGAGCATAATAGATGTAAATACTACAAAGTATTTGCCTATTAACGGTGTCGAGTTTAATACCGTTATAAATAAAGACGGAAGTATTGACAGAAGTATCGCTCTAAATATTCCGAATACCAGCTATGATCAGGCTAAAGATGATATAGATAAATTTATGGTTGAAAGATCGGGTGAAGTCGGAACGGGAACCTGGTCGGAAGCAAATAATTCACATATTTTCACTGTTGAAGGTAAGGCTTTAAGTGCAGAAGACTGTAAAAAAATGACTGAAAAGTTTACCGGAAAGAGTCTTGACAGTAAGACAGGTTCAGATGCAAAGGATAATCAAGCCTCAGAGGAGACTCAGGTGGAATCTGAGAGCGAAAAAAGTACCGAGGAGAGCACTGAAGCCATATCCGATTCATCTGATGCTGTAGATAAAAGACATTTATTTTCTAAAAATTATACTCTTAATGAGTATATAAATTTGGAAGACTATATCAGTAATTACAATAATGCAGTCAGCTTTGATTATTATGTGAATCCTGATAATAACTATGAAGGAACTATAACAGACGGTACAGGATATTCAACTACGGTTTCACGTTCTGCAATGAGCGGCGAATCAAAAACTTTGCTCTATAGCGGTTACAGTTCAACTTTTGATATAAAGCTGGATGTGAATATTTTGCCGAATGTAAGTAAATATAAGCATATCGTTGAGATTACTCCGACAGGTAAGATAAAAAGAAATATTACTGTGGTTTTCAGTGAGTCTTTCAATGAGAATGATGCAAATTCTCTTGAGGAAAAACTGAAGAGTATTCTTTCTCACAGCAAGATAAAACTTGATAAAGTGTCTTTAAACGGTAAGGACCTTGAAGTTAAGATATCTTCTTCAGGTACTATGGATGAAGATGCAAAGATGTGGGAAGAAACTACAGGATACAGCAGATCAATAAGCAGCCTGGACATCGATAAGAAGGGATATTTTGTAACAAAGCAGGAAATTTCATTTATGGACGACTTTAATCCTGAGATTTTCACATCAGGAAATGTTGATTCATATGAATACATTGTTAAAAATGCCGGTAAGCCTGTAGATAGGGGTTTATATATAGACGGAAGCTTTGAAAATGCCGAAGCCAAGTTTAAAGGCAACGACTTTATCGTAAAGGGTGAGAATGTTATGATGTCAAATTACATTGCTCCATTCTTTGTGAGCGTTCGCACAAACTTTACTATATATATTATCTTTGCGGCTGTTGCATTTATATTTATTTTGATAATAGCTGTTCTCCTTCTGATTTTATTTAAAAAATCAAAGAAGAATAAGAACGATGCACAGGTTAGAGATATACCGGTTGCAGAAGCACCGGTTAATACAACAAGCAATACGGTAAGTATTAAAAAGGATGAGGCTAAGTTAAATGATGAGGCTAATCCGAATGATAAGGTATTTTGTTCCAACTGCGGTCAAGAAAACAATGCAGGTGATAAGTTCTGTTCGTCTTGTGGAAAAGAAATTTTATAAAGGTGGTAGATTGAATGTTTAAAGGTATAAAAAGAACAAAAAACAATGATTTGGTTATCAATAATAAAGGTCTCAGTGTTTTAAATATATTGTTTATTTTATCGGCCTTGACTACACTGTTTTTCTTTATCCCGGTATTGAAAGTGGATTTCATTTACGCAAAGAAGAGTTTTTCTTTATTCAGTATGGCAACCTTGAAGATTGATGAGCTTGATCTTAGCGGATTGGCTGCTGTAAAGGGATATACATTATTATTTATAATTTATCCTATAGTAAATATCGTTATGTGGCTACTGAATAAAAAAGCTACAGGTAAGGGCAGCTATGTATTTGTACATGTTATTTATTTGCTCAATATATCTTTAGGATTTACAGAGTTTATAATAATGAATGCTTTATCCGGTTTGCATGCGGATGAAATGAAGGGCACATTCTTTGTATGGATATTCTTGTTGATATTACTTGTAAATCTTATATTATCTGTATACGGTATATTAAAAACCGGTAGAACTGAAGTTGATGAGAATGCGGCCGCTTTGGATATGAATGTGGACTATGCAAAGGGAATACTCAACAAAGCCGGCAATGTAGCTACAAATGTGGCAAGTAATGTATCGGCAGCCGCTTCAAAGGCTGCGGCATCAAAGCCTTTGAAAGAGCAAAAGGATGAAGTTAAATTAAATACGGTTGTATGTGACAGTTGCGGCAATGAATGTCCTGAAACTTCAAGTTTTTGTACTAAATGCGGGCACAGCATTGAAGATGCAAAAAAGGCTAAAGAAGCAACACCTTCCTACGTAGATGAGGCTGCAAAACTTGCAAGAGAGATGGCATCAAATGAGAGTGCCGCTACAGAAACTGCAGCCAAAGAAGTTTCCGACAATGTGGAAAACAATGCGGAACCGGTTGAAGAGAATAAGGAAGATACGACTTCAAACGGGGTATCACTTTCTAAATAAAATATTAAGAGATGGCGTTTAATACTTTAAGGTGGGCTTTTGCCCGCCTTTTTTATAGAAATATCATTTATTATTCTATTTTTCTTAGTGTATATTGTTTTCATCTATGATAGAATATATAGAAGTACTTCTTGAAAGGAGCATTACTCCAAAATGAGAGATGATGATTTTTACAGAGAACTTAGTGAGGCTGACAGTGAAGATCTTGAAAAATACTTAAAAGATTTAGCTAAGCTTAAAAAAATTAGAGAAGAAGAAAAACTAAAAGAACAAAACAAAAAACTACTGAAAAAATTAAGTGAAAACAATAAGAAGATTGAAGAAATAGGACAGAATATAAGAAAAGTAGAAAAAAAACCGGATAAGATAAATATCATAGGTTCAAATAAATCTTCTAAGTTAAAAAGCGGAAGAAATATAAAAAGTAATACTAACGATGTTGAGGAAACAAGCGGAATAAAAATCCCTTTGCCCAAAAGCAGTCAAAAAGCTGTGGTAAGAAGGGATAATGTATACAGAACTCAGACCGTTCAAAGAGAAGAGGCACCGAAAAAGGTGGTTAAAAAGAAGGTTACAAAGCCTGTTACCAAAAAGATTGTTAAAACCAAAAAAGTTATAAAAAATGTAAATCCTAAGACGGTGAAAAAATTCGAAAAAGAAAAAACTAAAAAGCCGAAAAAGAAAAGAGGTTTTTTGACAAGACTTTTCCTTTTGATATTACTCTTCACAATAGTCGGAGGAGGAACTTATTTTGCATTCCACTATGTTAAAAATCAAAAAGGATACTATACCGTGGCAGTTTTCGGTGTAGATTCAAGAGACGGAAATGTGGGAAAAGGTGCATTAAGTGATGTGAATATGATTGTCAATGTAGACAGAGAAAGCGGAGATATACAGCTTATATCAATCTATAGAGATATGTATTCAATGATAGATAGGGACGGAAAATTCCATAAGTTCAATCAGGCCTATGTAGAAGGCGGACCGGAGCAGGCGCTGGAGACTCTAAACAGAAACCTTGATCTTGATATAAAGGATTATATAACTGTGAACTGGAAGGCGGTAATTGACGCCATAAATATTCTTGGCGGAGTGGACCTTGAGATAACGGATGCAGAGTTTAAATATATGAATTCATTTATTGCAAAGACTGTAGAGGCCACAGGTGTGGGATCATATGAGCTTGAGCATGCGGGAATGAATCACCTTGACGGAGTTCAGGCTGTAGCATATGCGAGACTGCGACTTATGGATACGGATTTTAACAGAACGGAGAGACAGAGAAAAGTTGTAAGCCTTGCTTTTGATAAGGCGAAGAACGCTAATTTCTCGACTTTGTACAGTATTTTGGTGGCTGTTTTGCCTCAGACCGCTACTAATGTCGGAATAGATAATCTTATACCTTTTGCAAAGGATATATCAAAATATCACCTGAGTGAAACAACAGGCTTCCCTTTTGATAAAGATACAAAGAAAATGCATAAGAGAGATTATGTTGTTCCAATAACATTGAAATCAAATGTCATAGCGCTTCATGAGATGCTTTACGGTAAGATACCGGGATACAGTTATACCCCGAGTGAGACACTTGTTAAGATAAGTAATAAAATTATCAAGGATACAGGTATGGGAGCCGATAAAGAGAGCACAGATATAACTCTGGATTCCAATTTGGACGGAGCCATAGGAATAAGTCCTCATAAGAGTGAAGGTGAGGAGCATCATGAAAATAACGAGGGTGAGCATGTGGATGAAACACAAAAGTATGAGTCACATGAAGATACACAACCTGAAGAGAATGTAACTGAAGCTGTAATTGAAGGCGAAAGTGAAACAAGCAGTGAATAAAAGGAGAATATAATGGCGGATACAAATATTTTAGTAGTAGATGATGAAAAAGAGATTGCTGACCTCGTTGAAATTTATCTGGTCAGTGACGGATATAAAGTTTTTAAAGCAAACAGTGCGGAAGACGGATTGAAGATAATAGAGAACGAAGATATACATCTTGCAATACTTGATATAATGATGCCGGGTATGGACGGGCTGGAGATGTGTAAGAGGATAAGAGAAACACATAATTTTCCTATAATACTTCTAAGTGCAAAGAGTGCGGATCTTGATAAGATACTTGGACTTGGAACAGGTGCGGATGACTATGTTACAAAACCTTTTAATACTTTAGAGTTGACAGCAAGAGTTAAATCACAGCTTCGCAGATATACTCAGCTGAATCCGAACAGTGCCGTTTTGGAAAATGACGATCCTAATGAGATAAGACTTAAGGGAATGTCTATAAACAAAGATAATCATAAGGTAGTCATAGAGGGAAAAGAAGTTAAACTTACACCTATAGAGTTCGATATCTTATATTTGCTTGCAAGTAATGCCGGAAGAGTATTCTCAACAGATGAAATCTTTGAGAAGGTATGGAATGAAAAGGTATATGAAGCCAACAACACAGTAATGGTTCATATAAGAAGACTTCGCGGGAAAATGAATGAAGATGAAAGAGAAAACAAGATTATAACTACTGTATGGGGCGTTGGATATAAAATTGAGAGATGATTTGGAAAAGAAATTTCAGACTAAAGTAATAATTAACATACTTTTCAGTCTGGTGATTTCTATTTTGGTAGAAACTCTTTTGCTCAGCAATTTTTCGATGTTCTCCGGATTACATATAATAAATCGTGAAAATGATACTCTTCTGATAAGGGGTAACGGAAGTGACTTGGTTGTTATTCTGATTTTACTTGTATTCGGCATAGGAATATTTGCACTTTCGTTTTGGATTTTACAAAGAAAGTCATTTGAGTATATAGATGATATACTTCTGGCAATAAAGAAGATTTCGGCCGGAGATTTGAATACCAATATTGATGTAAAAGGCGATAACGAGTTTTCGGAGATAGCTGCAAGTATTAATAAAATGGCTGAGGAAATCAGAGTTTTGATGGAGAGTGAGAGACATAATGAAAAGTCTAAAAATGAGATGATTACAAATATTGCTCACGACCTTAGAACTCCGTTGACATCAATACTCGGATATCTTGATTTGATAAATAAAAGAGATTTGTCTGAGGAGACTAAAAAAGAGTATTTGAAAATTGTTTATGAAAAGTCAAAGAAGCTGCAGGATCTTATTGAGAGTCTTTTCAGCTTTACAAAGACAAATTCATCAAAACTTGTATTGAAAATAGAAAAAATTGATATTATAAAGCTTTTATGTCAACTTATGGAAGAGTTTTATCCTAATTTTGAAAATAAGGGTATTACTTGCAGTGTAAACACAAATGAGGATTCATGTGTAATTGACGGGGACGGTACTTTATTGGCAAGATTGTTTGATAATCTTATTAATAATGCCATCAAATACGGTGCTGACGGAAAAAGAATAGATATAAAAATTTCTGTTGAAAAGAAAATAGTAAAGATTGCGGTAATTAACTATGGTAAAGTTATTCCGGCAAACGAGTTACCTCTTATTTTCGGCAAATTCTACAGAGTGGATCAGGCCAGAAATTCAAATACGGGAGGAACGGGACTTGGACTTGCCATAGCAAAGAATATCACAGAGCTTCACCATGGAATTATTGATGTAAGCAGTGATTTGAGCGGAACAATATTCAGTGTAACATTACCAAAGGAGTTAGATGTTGAAAGGGAAAATTTTAAGAGGACTGAATAAAATACTTTTATTATCATTGGTATTATTTTTAATGTCTGCAGTACGATTTCCTATAGACACATTATCTGCAACTGAACAAAATAAAGGAATAACTATAGATATAAACTACGGTTACGGGAATATAGCAAAGGGAGGGAGATACCTCCCTATTCATGTATATTATAAAAATTTTACAAATGATGATTTTGCCGGAAAAGTATCTATTGAATTTAATGAGGCGGATAATAAAAAATATGCGTATGAGTATAATGTAAATCTTGAGCAAAAGAAGAGTTATCTGGCTGATTATTACATAAGAATCAGCAATGAAGTTAATAAAATTGTAGTTGTACTGAAAGATGAAAATAAAAAGACAATAATAGAAAAAGAAGTATCTTTGAATATGGAAGCCAACCGTTCAAAAATAATGGTTGGCTTACTTAGTGACAGCCAAAGTAAGCTGGAGTACTTTGATGATGTTGCAATAAATTTCGGTTTATTAAATCTGAATACGGTAAATTTGGCGGCAGGATCATTTCCGAAGTCAAGTTCCGGGCTTGAACAGCTGGATATGATTATAATCAGTAATTACAGAATAAGAGATTTATCAACAGAACAGTCCAGAGCATTGATGAATTGGGTAAAACAGGGAGGAGTCCTTGTAATGGGTACAGGCCGCAGAGCTGATGACACGATCGGAAGATATGCTCCTGAGCTTTTGGAGGACATATATGATTCTCCGGAGATGAAAACTTTGAACTTTACATTTAACAATGAAAGTAAAAGTATCGACCTTTACTCTACATCAATAAATATGCATGGAGGAAATATCTTGCTCTCTGATGAAGATTTTCCTCTTATAACTTCCGTAAATAAACAAAAGGGATTGATAGCGGTTGCAGGTTTTGACTTTTGTGATTTAAATGATTTTGCGGCAGAGAATACTCAGTTCGCAAGATATATTATTTCAACTGTCCTGGGCGATGAGAGGATAGAGGCTTTTTCAAAGCAAAGTGAAATTTCGGATGATACATTCCAAAATATTGAGCCGATATTAAATTCGTCAGAAACCAATAAGTTGCCTCCTATGACGGTTTATACCTTGATATTTATTGCTTATGTACTTTTAATAGGACCAATATCTTTTATATATTTAAAAGACTACGGAATTGCAATATATTACAGGAAAATTGTAGTGCTTATGTCATTATTATTACTGGCAGTAATTATTATATATAACGGCAGGACAAGGTTTACGACAACATTCTACAACTATGTTACAGTTTATGAGGCAGGAGATCTGGATGTATCGGAATCCACATATGTAAACCTTAGAAACCCTTATAATAAACCTTATAATGTAGTCATAGATTCAAATTACTCTGTTATACCGGTAATAAGAGACAGGTCTGATGTGGACGAGAGAAGAGTTTTAAATAAGTCTACATCTGTAAATATTGATAATGAGGAGTACACAAAAAATATTTCTCTAAATCATGTAGGTGCATTTGCTTCAAATATCTGGAAGTTGGATAAAACAATAGAAAATTTGAACAATGAGGGATTTACAGGTGAAATTAATTTTTTTGACGGAAGTTTAAGTGTTGAAATTACAAATAACTATGATTATAAGGTGAAAAATGCCACCCTTATTCTTTATGGAAAAATTGCGCTGCTTGGAGATTTTGATAAGGGAGAGACAAAACAGATTGATAATTGTCAGTTTATAAACATACCTTTGACAAACTTTGATATTACTTCAAGAATTATCACAGGAATGGTTGGAGAAACTACGATAGATCAAAACGGCAGTGTAAACGGTATGGACACCGAGAAATATATGCAGCTTTTAAATGTCTCAAATTTCCTTTCGTTTTATCTTGGAGAAAATTCTAACGGATATACTGCAGATGCAAGAATTATCGCATTTTCAGATACGGCGCTCTCAAATCCTATATTTTTTAATAATACAATGGAGGGCAGCGGACTGACATTGCTTACATCTGTTATACCTGTAAACTCTATAGAAGACGGAAAAATTTACAGGCAGTCGCTTTTAAAGATGCCTATAGTGCTTAGCGGAGATTATTCCTATATAGACAATGCGCTAAAGAGCAATGAAGCTACTGTACTTGAGTATTTTTTGGGCGAAGATATAAATATCGCACAAGTAAAATTTGAGCAGATATCAGATATATTTTCAGATACAAGATACAGTGACAGTGTGAAGGTTTTTAAGGGAAATATTGCTTTGTATAATTTTAAAACCGGAAACTTTGATTATATTTCAAAGAATAATTTCTCTATATTGGAGTTATTGACATATCTGTCGGATACAAATACTATCAGAGTCAGATATTCAAATATAGAAACCGGAAATTTGGAAACGGCTTTGCCGATGTTAAGTGTTTTAGGTGTGGAAAAATAGATGTTAGAAATAAAAAATATAAGTAAATCATATGGAAGACATCCGGCATTATCAAATCTTTGCCTAAGAATACCGGATGGAGCACTTTACGGACTTGTCGGTCCAAACGGTGCAGGTAAGACAACCGCTATAAAGATTATTTCAGGAATTATATATCCTGATAGAGGGAGTATATTTTTTGATGATATAAATCTATGTGACAATCAAAAAAAATCAAAGGAAACGGTAGGTTACGTTCCGGATGTACTTGGAATTTATGATGATATGACGGTATTTGAATATATGATGTTTTTTGCTTCCACATACGGTCTGACCGGGTATATTGCAAGAAAGAAGTCGGAAATTCTTTTGGAGCAGGTCGGTATGACTGATAAGAGAGAGTTTTATTTAAATGAGCTTTCAAAAGGAATGCAGCAAAAACTTTGTATAGCAAGAGCATTAATACATGATCCTGCACTTATCATTATGGATGAGCCTGCAAGCGGACTTGATCCGAGAGCCAGATATGAGCTTAAGGAACTTTTACAGGAGTTAAATGCTGCAGGTAAAACGGTGATTTTAAGTTCACATATTTTATCGGAGATTTCAGAAATCTGTACGGATATTGGAATTATAGAAGGCGGAAAGATGATAATATCCGGAAGTGTTGAAGAAATACTGGCAAAAGTTGAGGGGGCAAACCCTATAAAAATAAAGGTATTAAATAATGAAAATTTAGCACTTGAAATATTAAAAAATAATAAAAATGTCAGATTTTTATCTGTAGATAACAGCTGTTTTATGGTATACTTTGAGGGTAAAAAGATAGATGAAGCTAGATTATTGTCGGAACTTATAAGAAACAATGTTTTAGTAAGTGAATTTATAAGAGAACCGGGAAGTCTGGAATCATATTTTATCAAAGTTACAAACCATTCAAATGAAAGCGTGATTTTTAGCAATGAATATTAATCCGATTTATGAAAGGGAACACAGAGTAAGTACAAGAAGTATGAAATTATCAATGGCTATTCTTGTATTTAACTTTATTGTGGCGGCAGTTACTCTGATAGAGATGAATGATGTTGTAGACTTTGCAAGGAAAACATCATTTATAGATTATACCTCTTTTTTGCAAATATTTAGAATAGTTATATTTGTTCCTGCGCTTTTGCTTATATTTGTGGCACCGAGTTTTATAGCAGGTGCAATAAGTGATGAGAGACAAAGGGGAACGCTTGAAATATTACTGACTACAAAGATGACTGCAGAAAATATAGTCTTCGGTAAGTTTCTAAGTTTATTTTCCTCGATTATGCTTATACTGATATCACAATTACCGATTATGGCAATTTTATTTTTATATGGCGGAATAACTGTTCCCGATATTATAAAACTTGTTATAAACTTTGCCGTGTTTGTAGTACTTATTATTTCAATGGGAATATTTTGTTCGAGCATATCTAAGAGGACAAGTGTTGCAACCGCTCTCCTGTATTCTGGAGTTTTAGGTCTGTTTATAGGAACATTTATGTTATATTTTTTATCTGCAAATTCATTTGTAACGGATGAGAGCGGATTTTTCGGAATTGTTTTTATCAGATTCAGTAAGTTTGTTTTGTTATTTAATCCTTTAGTCAGCATAGATTTTTTGTTATCGAAGATTATGGGAGAAGACAGTTCTGATATATTGGTAAGCCTTTTTTGGTATAATAATTGGTTTTATGTAAATATGTTTTTGGATTCGATATTGTCATTTGTATTTTTGGCATTGTCGGTATTGAAAATTAAACCACATGGTAAGACTTGGAGGAAGCATGGCAACAGTAATTTATAAATGTAAAAATTGTGGCGGTCCGGTAAAGTATTCTGCAACACTTGGGAAGTTTAATTGTGAATATTGTAATACAGTTTATACGGAGGAAGAGGTAAAAAACTTAAATCTGATGTCTCAAAATGAGGATGTGGTGGAAGATGGAGACAATGGTGAGTATCTTGAATACCACTGTCCAAGCTGTGGTGCAAATATTGTAACGGATGAGACTACTGTAGCAACCACATGCTATTATTGTAAAAATCCTATAGTGATGTCAGGAAAACTTGAGAGATCACAGCTTCCCACAAAAGTTATACCTTTTAAAGTGGACAGAACAAGGGCCCTTGAATCTTTTGAAAAATGGATGAAGACAAAGAAATTTGTACCTAGGAGTTTTTTCAACGACAAGAAAGAGATAGAAGAAATAAACGGAGTATATTTCCCATACTGGCTGTATGACACAAATGTACTTGTTGATCTTGACAGAGAAGGAAGCAGGACATATTCAAGAACTGAAGGAAATTACAGGGTGACTTATGAAAAGCATTTCAGGATTATCAGAAAAGGAGATGTGGATATTAAGAATCTCCCCAAACTTGCACTTGCAAAGTCAAATAAAGTTCTTGTAGAGTCTGTATATCCTTTTGATTTTAACGGTGCGATAGATTTTGACTCTTCATACTTAAGCGGATTTGTTGCCGAGAAAAAGGATATAGAAAAAGAAGCTCTTATGTCCTCGATAGAAGATGATGTATATAGATACTCTGCAAAAGTGGTAAGAGATTCTATGACGGGAGAAAGTGTTAATGTGGTAAACAATGATTTTACCATAGGTCAGGGAAGCTTTAAATATGCCATGTTGCCGGTTTGGGCAATATCGTATAATGATAAAGACAGTAATAAGCACTTTTTCTTCAGTGTAAACGGACAGACCGGAAAGGTAGTCGGTAAATTACCGCTGGATATGGGAAAACTTTATCTGTCAGGACTTATGTATGTTTTACCGATATTTGCAATAATCATGGCAATACTTTATTTTACCGATAATTTGCAGAGCAATATTTTTTGGTTTACCTTGGTGGGAAGTATAGTGGGATATTTCCTTTATATTTCCAAGGTTACGGCGGACTACAATATGACTTCCGCAAGTGTTAAGAACCGTGGTATAAACCAGATAGATTTCAATAATAATTATTCTGAAAAGATTGAGTATTGTAAGGATATAGACCTGGGTACAAGAATAATCGGAAGGTCGAGAATAGAAAGCAGAAAATAAACTTTATTATTTTTAATATATATGTTATAGTTTAGACAATCTAGAAATAGGAGTTTAGAATGGAATTCATAAAGTATAAAAGTACCAGGGGCAAAGAGTCGGGAGTAAATGCGTCAGAAGCTATTCTTAAGGGATTGGCAGATGACGGCGGACTGTTTATGCCTGAGAAATTTCCAAAGTTTGATTTTGCTTTGGAGGATTTGAAGGGGAAAAGATATCAGGAAGTTGCCTATGAGGTAATGAAACTTCTTTTGAGTGATTATACAAAAGAAGAGCTGACGGATTGTATAGAAAAAGCATATGATGAGAAGTTTGATACAGAGGAGATTGCACCGCTTGTAAAGGCGGGAGGGGCGTATTTTCTGGAACTTTTCCACGGTGATACTATAGCATTTAAGGATATGGCCCTTTCAATATTGCCGCATTTGCTTACAACATCCGCAAAGAAAAACGGTATAAAGAATAAAATAGTTATTCTTACAGCTACAAGCGGTGATACAGGTAAGGCTGCAATGTCGGGATTTTGTGATGTTGAGGGTACAGGTATTATTGTATTCTATCCTAAGGACGGTGTCAGCAATGTGCAAAGATTGCAAATGGTGACACAAAAGGGTGATAATACGGATGTAGTGGCCATACATGGAAATTTTGATGACGCACAAAGCGGAGTTAAAAAGATATTCTCTGATAAGGATTTTGCAAAGAAGCTTTCAGAAAACGGAATACAGCTTTCAAGTGCAAATTCTATAAATATAGGACGTCTTGTACCACAGATAGCTTACTATGTATATGCTTACGTTAAGCTTTTGGAAACCGGCGATATAGCTGCAGGAGAAAAGATAAATGTATGTGTTCCTACAGGAAACTTCGGAAATATACTTGCGGCATATATAGGAAAACAGATGGGATTACCGGTAGATAAACTTATATGTGCATCAAATGAAAATAAAGTTTTATTTGATTTCTTTGAGCATGGGGTTTATGATAGAAACCGTAAGTTTGTTTTAACATCATCACCGTCAATGGATATACTTATTTCTAGTAATCTTGAAAGATTGATTTATTTAAGTTGTGGAAGTGACGGAGAGTATGTTTCAAAGCTTATGAAAGATTTATCAGCAGGCGGTAAGTATGAAGTTACCAAAGCTATGAAGGACTTTATGAAAGACTTTATAGCCGGATTTGCTGATGAAAAGAAAAATTTTGAAGGTATAAAATCTCTGTATGACAGTACAGGTTATATTATAGATACACATACCGGAGTGGCATTCTCAGTATATGAGGATTATAAAAAAGCCACAAAGGATATGACAAAGACGGTCATAGCATCCACAGCCAGTCCGTATAAGTTTGCTGACAGTGTACTTGAAGCAATCTTCGGACAAAAGCAGGATATGGGAGATTTTGAAGTCATTGACAAATTGCATGAGATTGGAGCACCTGAAATTCCGAAGGCAATATTGGAGATAAAGGATGCAAAGATTCGACATACAAGAGAATGTGACAGTGCAGATATGCAAAAAGAAGTAGAAGATATTCTATTCAACAACAGGAGGTAGATATGTTAGTATCAGCAAAAGAAATGCTTGATAAGGCAAAAGCCGGACATTATGCGGTAGGACATTTTAATATCAACAACTTAGAGTGGACAAAGTCTATTTTGTCAGTAGCTCAGGAGATGAATTCACCTGTTATTCTCGGTGTTTCAGAGGGTGCGGGAAAGTATATGACAGGCTATAAGACAGTAGCTGCAATGGTAAAGGCGATGCTAGAGGAGATGGGAATTACAGTTCCTGTAGCACTTCACCTTGACCACGGTTCATATGAGGGATGTAAGAAATGTATTGAAGCAGGATTTTCTTCAATAATGTTTGACGGTTCTCATTTCTCAATCGAAGAGAATATTGAAAAGACAAAGGAGCTTGTAGCTTTGGCACATGCAAACGGAATGTCACTTGAGGCTGAGGTAGGATCAATCGGCGGCGAGGAAGACGGTGTTGTAGGTGCAGGTGAGTTCGCAGATCCGAATGAGTGCAAGATGATTGCAGATCTTGGGGTAGATTTCCTTGCAGCAGGTATCGGAAATATCCACGGTAAGTATCCTGCAAACTGGCCCGGTCTTAACTTTGACGTTTTGGCAAAGGTACAGGAGAAAACAGGAAATCTTCCATTGGTTCTTCACGGCGGTACAGGTATACCTGCAGATATGATCCAAAAGGCAATTAACCTTGGAGTATCTAAGATCAATGTTAATACAGAATGTCAGCTTGCATTTGCAGATGCTACAAGAAAGTATATCGAAGCAGGTAAGGATCTTGAAGGTAAGGGATTTGACCCAAGAAAGCTTTTAGCACCGGGTGCTGAGGCTATAAAGGCAACTGTAAGAGAGAAGATAGAGCTTTTCGGTTCAGCAAACAAGGCTTGATTTAATTAAGATAAAATTTTAGGGCGTCACAAACGTGATGCTCTTTTTATAGGTAAGTAATAAACCATCCGTTCACACTGTACTCAAATTCCAAATAGAAGAATAAAAGTATTGTATTTATATAAAAATTTTTATATTTGAAAGATTTTGTATCGCTGTCTTCTCCACTTGCAGTAGATTTCTTGGTATGGTTTTTATAAAAGAAAGGGGTATCATTAAAGATGAGGCAGAGTAGCTCCTATGATAAGAGTCGCAGTTCCGCTGAAAAAATAGCCAAGGCAACATCTTAAAAAAATTTGTTCTAGATTCTTTTCCATATAATATCCTCAATAAATTAAATATAATACTATATTCTATCATATTATTCCTAAATTATTCACGGCGTAATATTTACATTAAAAAACGTGCTATAAATCTTTAAACTTAACCCATGACGCTATAACTGACTTAATACACCTAAAAATGGGCAGACTTCCCCTAGGTAGAGTTTACAAGTAGTTATCAAGCTGTCAAGGTTCATTATTAGTTGTTATACTGGCTTTATACATAGCTTGCTGATATTGGATAGGGTATTATAGAACAAATCCTTATATAGACAACTGCTACACAGCTTGAATGTTATATACCTTGCTGAACGGATTACTCTTGCTGCAATCTTTAGCAGTTTTAGACGTACAGTATCAATGCGTTGTTTTCTCATATTTGCAGATAATGAGGGTCGTCTAAACCAATTAAATATGTTATAAGCAAGTGCATGTATTTGAAGCCTGTTGGCATTTACTACTCTTGTATGACTGCTTACAGAAGCAAAGTCAAAACCTGTTTTGCTTTCCTTTATGAAGTTTTCCATCAAGCCTCTTTTGCAATAGAACTTGATAAGATATTCAGGGGACGATTCCATGTTTGTAACAATGAATGTATACATGTATTCACCATAAACTACAGCATAATCCACTTTGTTGTTTTTTGTGATTTCATCAAGTTCATCTATAAGATATGATGCCCTATCATGAAGTATAGCATTTTCTTTCAAACAAATTACATAGCCGATACCGTTTTCTTCACACTGTTTATAAAACTTAGTGTTGCAAAGCCACTATCTCCACGAAGGAGAAGTTTAATTTCCGGAAAATCTTCAAGACTCCTGTGAGTCCATCATAGCAAACAAGTGGATTGTAACCGTTACTTTGATAGTGGAAGTTAAATGCTCTGCCTTCCTGTTTGCCATAGGCATTAAGAAGTGTTGAGTCCAAATCCAAAATGATAGCTTCAGGTATCTGAGGTTTTCTTTATCAGCGTGATAACGGAATGATGCAGAATCATTTGTCTTAAATGATTGACTGAAAAGTTTATCAATGCCAAGTTTACTTACGAATTCTTTTATAAGAAGTAAGCCTGCATCGGAGGATAAATCTCCTCCGTCGAAATTAATTTTAATTTTTCTATTGCTTTCAAGTGATAAGGTGTTTACAATACTCATAATGGGCTTCTTTGTGTAATTTTTTTGAGTTTTGTCACCTTAATTTTACCACAAATGGGCGCTCTTTTTTCTTCACCTAATAAGTGAAAGCAATATTTTGTTAAAATATAGTAATTATGTGGCTTTCAGCCACTTTCATGGAGTTACCCATGAATAATCTAGGATTAATAACTCGGTATTTGACATTTAAAAAAAATATGGTAAAGTAGTGGTAACAACCTACATGGAGAAAAAATGGACTTATTTGATTATATGAAAGAAGTTAATGAAAAAGAAGATGCCCCGTTAGCTTCAAGATTAAGACCCGATTCTTTAGATTCGATAGTAGGGCAGGAACATATTTTGGGTAAAGACAAATTCTTATATAGGGCTATAAAGGCTGATAAACTGAGTTCGATTATATTCTTTGGTCCTCCGGGATGTGGAAAAACAACTATAGCAAAGATCATTGCAAATACCACCAAGTCAAATTTTAAGCAAATTAATGCTACTACGGCCGGAAAAAAAGAGATGGAAGAAGCGATATCTGAAGCTAAAATATCCTTTTCAATGTATAAGAAAAAAACTATTTTATTTATCGATGAAATTCATAGATTTAATAAATCTCAACAAGACTACCTGCTGCCTTTTGTAGAAGACGGTACTGTAATATTAATCGGAGCAACAACGGAAAATCCGTTCTTTGAAGTAAATAAGGCTTTGATTTCAAGGTCAAGACTTTTGGAATTAAAACCGCTTTCATATCAGGATATAGAGAACATTTTAGATAGAGCAATTAAAGACAAAGAAAGAGGGATGGGAAGGTATGAAGTAGAAATTTCTAAAGAGGCTGTAGAATTCATTTCTAAAAGTACAGACGGTGATGCAAGAAGTGCATTGAATGCTTTAGAACTGGCAATTCTTACAACAGATATTTCAGAAGACGGAAAGATTCATATTGATACAAATATTGTAAGTGAATGTATTCAAAAAAAGATAGTGAAGTATGATAAGGACGGAACAAATCATTATGATACCATATCGGCATTTATAAAAAGTATGAGAGGCTCGGATCCCGATGCGGTTATGTATTATCTGGCAAAAATGCTCTATGCAGGTGAAGATATAAAGTTTATAGCCAGAAGAATCATAATATGTGCAGCCGAGGATGTAGGCCTTGCAGATCCAAATGCTTTAAGTATTGCCACAAATGCCTTTTTGGCGATTGAAAGAGTCGGTATGCCTGAGGCAAGGATAATTTTGGCTGAAGCGGCAAATTATATTGCTTGTGCCCCTAAGTCAAATACATCATATCTTGCTATAAATGAAGCGTTAAGATTTGTGGAGGAAAACAGAGACTTTGAAGTTCCTAAACATATCAGAAACGCAAATTTTACCGGGGAAAAAGATATAGGAATAGGTTTGGGCTATAAATATGCTCATGACTATGAAAATCATTATGTTAAACAACAATACCTGCCTGATGAGATAAAAGATAAGGTGTTCTTTAATCTTACAGATATGGGATTTGAAAAATCAATCAAGGACTATTTTAATAAAATAAAAAAGGACAGATAATATATGCGAGAAAAGTTACAAACTTTATCATTGGTACAGTTGAAAGAGATTGCAAAAGAACAGGGCTTTAAAGGAGTCAGCAATTTAAATAAAGCAAATATAATAGAGTTGTTAGTGGAGTTTTCCGAGAATCGAAGTAAAGAGGTTTCAAATAGTGAAGGAGGCTCACCTGAGATGACGGGAAAAGATAATTCATATCAAAGAGACGGTTATACCGGACAAAACTATTCCGGTCAGAGTAATTATACAGGTCAAAACAGAAGTACATATAACAGTGCACAAAGAAGCACTTCAAATCAAAGTAGAAATAATGGATATAATAATACATATCAAAACGGACAAAGGTATAGTCAAGTAAATGCTCAAGGTAATATGTCTAATTATTATCAGGGCCAGTACAATAATCAAAACCAGTATGTAAATCAGTATCATAACCAGTATCCGAATCAATATCCTTTACAAAATCAACCGGGATATAGAAATGAATACTATGACAATCGCTTTGGAGCGGGATTTTCAAGAGATTATCCTACAGATATAAGAGATCTGGATTCAGGTGAGATTGCAGAGGGTATACTTGAGGTAATGCCTGACGGTTTCGGATTTATAAGATGTGAAAATTTCTTACCGGGCGATAATGATGTGTATGTTTCACCTGCACAGATTAAAAAGTTCAGAATGAAAACAGGTGATGTGGTATCGGGAATAAAAAAGATAAAAACAGCTACAGAAAAGTTTGCGGCACTTTTATATATAAATACTGTAAACTCTTTCCCTCCTGAGACTTTGGAAACCAGACCTAATTTTGAGGATTTGACACCTATTTTCCCAAACAGCAGAATACATCTTGCAAATGATGATTCCGCATCAAAAGCCATGAGAATAGTCGATTTGCTCTCACCTATAGGCAGAGGACAAAGAGGTATGATAGTTTCACAGCCAAAGGCAGGTAAGACTACGCTTTTAAAGGAAATAGCAAAGTCTATTACTACAAATCAAAAGGATATGCATCTTATTATATTACTTATAGATGAGAGACCTGAAGAGGTTACAGACATTAAAGAGGCAATAGTAGGTGATAATGTTGAAGTTATATATTCTACATTTGATGAACTTCCTGACAGACATAAGAGAGTTTCCGAGATGGTTATTGAAAGAGCAAAAAGACTTGTGGAGCATGGAAAGGATGTAATGATATTGCTTGATTCCATTACAAGACTTGCAAGAGCTTATAATCTTACAATAGCACCAAGCGGAAGGACACTTTCAGGAGGACTTGACCCTGCGGCACTTCATATGCCTAAGCGCTTCTTCGGAACGGCAAGAAACATAAGAGAGGGTGGAAGTCTCACAATACTTGCAACAGCTTTGGTAGATACCGGAAGCAGAATGGACGATGTTGTATTTGAGGAGTTTAAGGGTACAGGAAATATGGAACTTGTACTTAACAGAAAGCTGTCGGAAAAGAGAATCTTCCCTGCAATAGATGTTTTAAAGAGCTCTACAAGAAGAGATGATTTATTATTGAGCAAGGAAGAGGCCGAAGTAGTAAGTATAATCAGAAAGTCCACAGATTTGGCAAAACCTGAAGAGGTGGCCGAAAGAATTATTGAAGAGTTTAATTCAACAAAGAATAACGAGGAACTTGTTGAAGATATTATAGCAAGAGGTCAGTTGATTTAAAATAAAGTATAAATGTAACAGTTTGGTTTTTGCCGGACTGTTACATTTTTGTAAAAGTGAGGTTTTATGCAGGACTATAATGCAGGCAGTATTACAGTACTTGAAGGACTTGAGGCTGTTAGAGTAAGGCCGGGTATGTATATAGGTGGAGTCGGTGTAAAGGGATTAAACCATCTTATTTATGAGATAATGGATAACTCAATCGATGAACATTTGGCCGGATTTTGTAAAAATATATGGGTGACTTTAAATGCGGACGGCTCATGTACAGTGAAGGATGACGGTAGAGGAATACCGGTTGAGATGCATCAAAAGGGTATTTCTGCGGAAAGAGTGGTATTGTCCACCTTACATGCAGGTGGAAAATTTGATAATGAATCATATAAAACCAGTGGTGGATTGCATGGTGTAGGTTCATCAGTGGTTAATGCTTTGTCCAATTTTCTTGATATAAAAATATCAAGAGACGGATTTATACATCATGACAGATATGAAAAGGGTATACCTACAGTAGAATTAAAAAATGGACTTTTGCCGACTATAGGAAAAACAAGAAATACAGGTACTGAAATCACATTTCTACCTGATGATACTATCTTTGAAGTTACAAAGTTTAAGGCTGACTGGTTGAAATCCAGAATGCATGAAAGTGCATACTTAAATCCGGGTCTTATTTTACATTTTACAAACTTAAGAGAGAATGAACATGAAGAAAAAGTTTTCCATGAACCGGAAGGTATAGTGGCATATGTAAAAGAACTTAATAAGGGCAAGGAAGTAATGCATGCTCCTATACTTTACAAGGGAATATGTGACAATATAGATGTGGAAATAGCCATACAGTTTGTGGATGCATTCGAGGAGAATATATTGGGATTTTGTAATAATATATTTACTCAAGAAGGCGGTACACATATTGCGGGGTTTAAGACAAAGTTTACAGGTCTTATAAATACCTATGCAAGAGACCTCGGTATATTAAAGGATAAGGACAGCAATTTTACCGGTGCGGATACCAGAAACGGTATGACTGCCATTATCAGCATAAAGCATCCGAATCCTATGTTTGAAGGACAGACAAAGACAAAACTTGCATCAGCCGATGCCACAAGGGCGGTGCTTACAGTTACGGGAGATGAGCTTACAAGGTACTTTGACAGAAATGTTGATGTGGTAAAAGCTATAATTTCATGTGCGGAAAAATCCGCCAAGATAAGAAAAGCTGAGGAAAGAGCCAAGACAAATATGCTCACAAAATCAAAGTTTTCGTTTGAATCAAACGGAAAACTTGCAAACTGTGAGTCAAAAGATCCAAGTAAATGTGAGATATTTATAGTAGAGGGAGATTCTGCAGGCGGTTCGGCAAAGACAGCAAGAAACAGAAACTTCCAGGCTATTTTGCCCATTAGAGGTAAGATATTAAATGTTGAGAAGGCTTCTATAGATAAGGTGCTTGCAAATGCAGAGATAAAAACAATGATAAATACTTTCGGTTGCGGATTTTCTGAAGGCTATGGCAATGATTTTGATATTTCAAAACTTCGCTATGACAAGATAATACTTATGACAGATGCGGACGTGGACGGGAGTCATATAGATACTTTGCTTTTGACTTTCCTCTATAGATTTATGCCTGAGCTGATATATGACGGACATGTATATATTGCAATGCCTCCGCTTTTTAAGGTGGTACCGAAAAGAGGTGAGGGCATCTATCTTTATGATGAAAAGGCATTGGAAGATTATAAAAAGAAACATAAGGACAATTTCACTCTGCAAAGATATAAGGGACTTGGAGAGATGGATGCCGAACAGCTTTGGGAGACAACTCTTGACCCTGAAAGAAGAGTGCTTAAAAAAGTTGAAATAGAAGATGCAAGACTTGCAAGTGAGGTAACTGAACTTTTAATGGGTTCCGATGTGGCGCCGAGAAGAAACTTTATACATGAGCATGCAAGAGAAGCGGTTATTGATGCATAGGAGGGTATATGGCTGAGAAGATATTGCGAACGGAATATTCGGAGGAAATGCAAAAATCCTACTTGGATTATTCTATGAGTGTTATAACCGCAAGGGCTATACCTGATGCGAGAGACGGTCTAAAGCCTGTACAAAGAAGAGTTTTATATGATATGAGTGAACTGAGAATATTCAGTGACAGACCGCATCGTAAGTCTGCAAGAATAGTCGGAGATACCATGGGTAAATATCACCCGCATGGTGACAGCTCGATATATGAAACTTTGGTCGTTTTGAGTCAGGACTTTAAAAAAGGAATGCCTTTAATAGACGGGCACGGAAACTTCGGTTCTATAGAAGGTGACGGAGCGGCCGCCATGAGATACACGGAAGCCAAACTTGCAAAATTTGCGGAAGAAGTGTATTTAAAGGATCTTGATAAGACTGTTGAATTTATTTCAAATTATGATGAGACCGAAAAAGAACCTGAGGTTTTACCGGTTAGAGTGCCGAATCTTTTGATAAACGGTGCGGAGGGTATTGCTGTAGGTATGTCAACCTCAATTCCTACACATAATCTGTTTGAAGTATGTAATACCTGTATTGCCTATATAAAGAATAGAAATATAGATACAAAAGGACTTTTGGAAGTACTGCATGGTCCGGATTTTCCTACAGGCGGAATTATTGCAAATAAAAAGGATTTGATTGATATCTATGAAACAGGTAACGGAAAGTTAAAGTTGCGAGGAAAGATTGAAGTAGAACTTGGAAGGAAAAAAGCTGACAAGGACAAACTGATAATTTCTGAAATTCCCTATACTATGATCGGTGCCGGAATAAACAAGTTTTTAGTTGATGTGGCAAATCTTGTAGAGAGTAAAAAACTTTCAGATGTGGTGGATATAAGCAATCAGTCCGATAAAAACGGTACAAGAATAGTTCTGGAGCTTAGAAAAGATGCAGATATTGAAAAGATAAAGAATATCCTGTATAAGAAAACCAAGCTTGAAGATACTTTCGGAGTAAATATGCTTGCGATTGTAGACGGAAGACCTGAGATACTTTCACTAAGAGATATTTTAAAAAATTACCTTGAGTTTCAGTATGAAATTACTACAAAGAAATACAATATTCTCTTAAATAAAGAACTTGAAAAGAAGGAAATACAGGAAGGGCTTATAAAGGCTGTAGATGTAATAGATTTGATCATCGCCATACTTCGTGGCTCTAAAAATCTGACTCAGGCAAAAAAATGCCTTACTTCAGGTGATACTACCGGTATAAACTTCAAGGTTAAGGCACTTGAAAAGGATGCTAAGAAGCTTTCGTTTACTGAAAAGCAGGCGCAGGCGATTCTTGATATGAGACTTTATAAGCTTATAGGTCTTGAGATAGAGGCTCTTTTAAAAGATAATGCGACTACTCTTAAAAATATAGAGGACTATGAGAATATTTTAAAAGATCATAAAAATATGGATAAGCTCTTTATAAAAGATTTGGAAAAGATAAAAAGAGATTTCGCAATTCCAAGAAAAACTTTGATAGAGGATGCCAAGGAAGCCGTATATGTTGAGGAACCGACAGCAAGTGAAGAGGTTATCTTTGTTATGGACAAATTCGGATATTGTAAGATACTTGACAGAAATACTTTTGATAAGAATGCTGAAACTGTAGAAAGTGAAAATATTTATGTATTCCCTGTGATGAATACAGATAGAATATGTATTTTCTCAAATGTCGGTATTTTATACAAATTCAAAGTCATGGATCTTGGTGTTTCAAAACTTAGAGATAAGGGCACGCCTGTTGACAATCTTACAAAGTTTGACAGCAGTAATGAAGAGATCCTTTTGGCTGTAAGTGAAGACAGTATGAAGGGCAGCTTTATTTTGATGCTTACAAAGAACGGTTATATAAAGAGAGTTTCAGGAGAGGAATTTAAGACCAACAACAAGCAGGTGGCCTCTACAAAGCTTAATAATGATGATGTGCTTATAGGTGTAAAAATACTTGCTGCCACATCAAATACAGATATTTGTATTGTAAGCGATGCAGGATATATTTTAAGATTTAATGTTTCAGAGGTAAATGAATTTAAAAAGAGTACCAGGGGAGAGAAGGCAATTACACTTGGGTATAATGAATTTGTTGAGAATTTGTATCT
This sequence comes from Lachnoanaerobaculum gingivalis, assembly GCF_003862475.1. Lineage (GTDB taxonomy): Bacteria > Bacillota > Clostridia > Lachnospirales > Lachnospiraceae > Lachnoanaerobaculum > Lachnoanaerobaculum gingivalis. Next base: position 81,400 of record NZ_RRCO01000002.1, read on the forward strand.
TACAAACGAAGTTGGACTTGCAAGCGTATCCGGAAAAGAAGTTAATCTAAGTAAAGTTAAGCTTAGTCATAGAGGTTATAAGGGGCAAAAAATCAAATAATATTTTGTAAAAACAGACAAGTAAAATGAAATGTCTATACCTGGCGTACAAATGTGCGTCTGATGCGAAAAAATACTTGCAATATTATTCATAGTGTACTATGATTGCAACCAGTTAAAAATAATAGTCCACAAGATTTATGAACTGTTATTCAAAATAAACAGATATGGAGAGATAATATGGATAAGAAATTAAAAGTTGGTGTCCTCGGTGCAACAGGTATGGTAGGACAGAGATTTTTGTCATTACTTGAAAATCATCCTTGGTATGAAGTTGTAGTTGTAGCAGCAAGTCCAAGCAGTGCAGGAAAAAGATATGAGGATGCTGTAGGAAGTCGTTGGAAAATGACAACACCTATGCCGGAGGCTTACAAAGACCTTGTTGTAATGAATGTAAATGATGTTGACGCAGTTGCCTCAAAGGTTGACTTCGTATTCTCAGCTGTGGATATGACAAAGGAAGAGATAAAGGCTATTGAAGAGGCTTATGCAAAAACAGAGACTCCTGTGGTTTCAAACAATTCGGCACATCGTTGGACAAAGGATGTACCTATGGTAGTTCCTGAGATAAATCCAGAGCATTTTGCAATTATTGAGTCACAGAAGAAGAGACTTGGAACAAAGAGAGGATTTATTGCAGTAAAGCCTAACTGTTCTATACAAAGTTATGCTCCTGTGCTTAATGCATGGAAAGAGTATGAGCCGTATGAAGTTGTAGTTACAACATATCAGGCTATATCAGGTGCAGGAAAGACTTTCAAGGATTGGCCTGAGATGGTTGAAAATATTATTCCGTTTATCGGCGGTGAGGAAGAAAAGAGTGAGAAAGAGCCTCTCAGAATTTGGGGACATATTGAAGGTGATGAGATCGTTCCTGCAACTTCACCAAAAATTACTTGCCAATGTGTAAGAGTACCGGTACTTAACGGACATACAGCTGCAGTATTTGTAAAGTTTAAGAACAAGGTTTCTAAGGAAGATCTTATAAAGAAGCTTGTAGAGTACAAGGGAGAGCCTCAGGAACTTAACCTTCCTTCAGCACCGAAGCAGTTTATACAGTATCTCACAGAGGATAACAGACCACAGGTAAATCTTGATGTTGATTTTGAGAACGGTATGGGTGTTTCAGTGGGTAGACTTAGAGAAGATTCAATGTATGACTATAAGTTTATCGGACTTTCACATAATACTTTAAGAGGTGCTGCAGGCGGTGCACTTCTTTGTGCGGAGTACCTTACAGCAAAGAATTTTATAACAGCAAAATAATTATTAATGAGGCATTTGCACTGCAGATGCCTTTTTAAATTCCATATATTTAGCATTTATCATGCTATGGTAATATTTACACTAAGTCTTGCAAGGGAATTGAAAAATTTGTATAATATAGTATAATAGCTGTCACGTAGAGCTGTGATGGCTTTTTCTTTGTAAAGTGAGGAAAAACATGGGTATTAAGACAACTGAATTTGGGAAAACAAAAGACGGTAAGATTGTAAATCTATATACTCTGACAAATAAAAACGGAGTAAGTGCATCTTTTACAGATCTTGGAGGTACTTGGGTAAGTATGATGCTACCTGATAAGTACGGAAAGTTTGAAGATGTATGCCTTGGATATGATACTGTAGCCGGATATGAGAATAATATTCCGCATTTCGGTTCTATTATAGGCAGATATGCAAACCGTATACCGAAAGGAAAGTTTACAATTGACGGCAAGGAATTTCAACTTGCTCTAAATAACGGAAACAATGCACTGCACTCAGGACCTGACTATTGGCATGACAGAATCTGGGAAGTGGGTACATTTGAAGATGAAGACAGAGATATGATAACATTTATGCTTATAAGTCCTGACGGTGACCAGGGATTTGGCGGAGAAGCAAGGATAAATGTAAGTTATGTTTTGTCTGATGATAATGCACTTACAATAGGTTACAGCTTTGTTTGTGATAAAAAAACGGCTGTTAATTTAACAAATCATGCATATTTTAATCTTGCCGGACAGGACAGTAAGAATATATATGATCAGGAAGTTATGATTTTTGCAGACAGCTTTCTGCCATGTGATGAGAACTCCGTACCTACAGGTGAGATTAGAAAAGTCGAAAATACTGCAATGGACTTTAGAAAATACAAAAAGATAGGTAAGGAAATCGACTCTGATTATGATGCTGTAATACAGGGTGGCGGATATGACCATAACTGGGTAATCAAAGACTACAACGGTGAACTTAGACTTGCTGCAAAAGCAAAAGATGAGAACAGTAAGAGAGTTATGGAAGTTTACACAGATTTACCGGGTGTGCAGTTTTATACAGGTAATTACCTGACAGAAGAAATAGTCGGAAAAAGAGGTGTAACATATCCGAAGAGAAGCGGATATTGTTTTGAAACACAGTTTTTCCCTAATGCGGTAAATATGCCGGAGTTTATACAGCCGGTAGTAGATGAACTTGAAGAGTTTATCAGTGAAACTGTATATAAGTTCAGTGTAGAAAGAGATTAATGAAGAAACTTTTTATAGCGGAAAAGCCAAGTGTAGCGACCGAGTTTGCAAAGGCTCTGAAAGTACCTACAGGAAGAAAAAACGGATATCTGGAAGGCGATGATATTATAGTTACATGGTGTGTAGGGCACCTTGTAACTATGTGCTACCCTGAAAAGTATGATGAGAGGCTGAAAAGATGGTCGCTTGATACTTTGCCTTTTTTACCTAAAGAGTTTAAATACGAGATAATTGACGGCGTTAAAAATCAGTTTACCATAGTCTCAAATCTTTTAAACAGGGAAGATGTTGATACGATATATATTTGTACCGACTCGGGAAGAGAAGGAGAATATATATACAGACTTGTGGATATGATGGCGAATGTGCATGGAAAGACAAGAAAAAGGGTGTGGATAGACTCTCAAACCGAAGATGAGATACTAAGAGGAATAAGAGAAGCAAAAGATTGGTCTGAGTATGACAATCTTTCTGCAGCCGCCTTTCTTCGTGCAAAAGAAGATTATCTTATGGGAATCAACTTCTCCAGAATCCTAACCTTAAAATACAGCAGAAATGTTGCAAGTTTTTTAAAGCTTGACAGAGCTGTACTCAGTGTGGGAAGAGTAATGACCTGTGTTGTAGGAATGGTGGTAAACAGAGAAAGAGAAATAAGAAACTTTGTAAAGACTACATTCTTTAAAGTTTTGGGTAAGTTTGAAAATCAGGGATTGAGTATAGACGGAGAGTGGAAGGTAAATGAGAAGTCAAAATACTTTAGTTCTCCTATGCTGTACAAGGATAACGGTTTTAGAGAAAAGATATATGCCGAAGAACTTATATCACATATAGAAAAGATTGCCGATGAAAACAATAGGGAAGCGGTTGTACTTTCAAACGATAAAAAGAAAGAAACAAAAAATCCTCCTTTACTTTTCAATCTGGCAGAGATACAAAATGAATGTTCAAAGAGATTTAAAATAAGCCCTGATGAAACATTAAAAATAATTCAGGAATTGTATGAAAAAAAGCTTGTTACTTATCCGAGAACGGATGCAAGAGTGCTTTCTACTGCCGTAGCAAAGGAAATAGACAAGAATATAAAGGGACTTTGTAAGTTTTCGGCACTTGCGAATTTTGCAAATAATGTTCTTGAAAAGGGTGAATATAAAAATATTTCAAAAACAAAGTATGTTAATGATAGTCAAATCACCGACCATTATGCTATAATACCTACCGGGTTTGGAAATATGAATTCACTGAGTAAATTGTCATTGTCTGTATATGAACTTATATGCAGAAGATTTCTTAGTATATTTTATCCTCCGGCAATATATCAAAAGTTTGCCATACGTTTCGGTATAGGAGATGAGATATTTATTGCAAATACAAAAGTGTGTGTTGAAAGAGGATTTTTAGATATATTAAGCCCGGTAAAAACAGAGGGCGAAGATGACGAAACCGGTGACAATCAAAATCCGGAGTATATAAAGATGATTTCATCACTCAGAAAGGGTTCAAAGCTTATGATTAACTCTTTGAGTATTAAAGAGGGTGAGACGGTACCTCCAAAGAGATATTCGTCAGGCTCTATTATACTTGCAATGGAGAATGCAGGACAGCTCATAGAGGATGAGGAGCTTAGAAGTCAAATAAAGGGAAGCGGTATAGGTACTTCCGCTACAAGGGCTGATATTTTGAAAAAATTATTTTCGATAAAGTACTTGGCTTTAAATAAAAAGACTCAAATAATTACCCCTACACTTTTTGGTGAAATTGTATATGAAGTAGTAAATTGCTCTATTTCACAACTTTTAAATCCGGAGCTGACTGCCAGCTGGGAAAAGGGACTTACGATGGTGTCAAATGGTGATATTACATCTGAAGAATATATGACAAAGCTTGAAAGATTTGTAGGTATTCGATGTCTTAATGTGAAGAAACTTAATAACCAATATAGTTTAAATGCCGTATTTGAAGAGGTTTCAAAAGAATATAAGGGCATGAAAGGATAGAAAATGAAAAAAATCGATGTAAAAACAAAAAAACTTTTTGATTTGGAAGAAACTATAGCAAAGTCTCTCTTCGAAAAATACACATATCCTTGGGAAGTATTTAAGGAACTTGGAAGTTTTATAGAAGAAATCGGTGCTACATTACCTGATACGGAGTATTTAAAAATCGGAAAGAATATCTGGGTTCATCGTTCGGTAAAGATTATGCCTACAATTGCGCTTGCAGGTCCGCTTATTATCGGAAAAGATGCAAGTATTCGTTCATGTGCATTCTTCAGAGGTAATGTAATCATAGGTGAAGATGCAGTGGCGGGAAACTCTTGTGAGTTTAAGAATGCTATACTTTTTAACAAAGCACAGGTACCTCATTTTAGCTATGTTGGAGATTCTATCATCGGTTATAAGGCGCATCTCGGTGCTTCCGCAATTACATCAAATCTTAAGAGCGATAAGTCGGATGTTGTACTTCATTTAGAGGATGCGGAGCTTGAGACAGGACTCAGAAAGCTTGGAGCTATAGTAGGTGATGAAGCTGAAATAGGTTGCGGATCGATATTGAATCCGGGAACCGTTATAGGAAAGAACACTACAATATATCCGCTGTCAAGTGTAAGAGGTTGTATCGGAAAGTCATCTATTTATAAGAGTGCCGACGATATTGTAACAAAGGCAAAGAAAAAGCCGGCAGCTGTAAAATTATAAAATTTATGCGTATGGGTTTTCCCATACGCATAAATTTTATCTAGTTGGATTTATTTGTTAATATATTTTCTAAAAGTTCAAAAGGAATCTTTAAATCACCGTATCCTTTACCTATGTCAAGTCCCGGTTTGTTTCCTCCATGAAAATCGCTGCCTCCTGTAGGAAAGAGCTTGTATTTATTCGCCAATAACATAAGTTTTTTTATATCTGAAGCTGAATGTGTGGAATGATATACCTCTATACCGTCTAATCCCAGTTCAATCAAATGTGATATAAGAGTATTCAAATCCTCATCAGAGAATTTGTATTGAAAAGGATGTGCAAGAGAAATGAAGAAATTATGTTTTTTTAAAAACTCCATACATCTTGTTGTCGTGATATTCTTAACCGGTATATATTTACCGCCATATTCAAGATACTTATCAAAAGCCTCGGACTTACTTTTTACAAGTCCAAGCTTTATAAGAGCATTTGCAAAATGTGCTCTTGTTATCTGGGTGTTTTGATTTGAGTTGTTCAAATCATTTTCGAGAATTATTATTCCGTCATTTTTAAATCTCCTAATTATTTCAGCGTTTCTTTCAGCTCTTTCCTTTGCAAAAAAACTCAAATCATCAAATATTTCTTTTGGGATATTCAGTTCTCTCTCGGAAATTGAAGAGGGCAGCAGATAACCCAGAATATGTATTTCTTTTTCTTTATATACGCAGCTCATTTCCACTCCGGCTATTACGGATAAATCAAGTTCCAATCCTTTTTTAAAACATTCTTCTACACCTGACATAGTGTCATGGTCTGTAAGTGCGATAAGGCTCAGAGAAGCTTTCTTTGCCGATATGGCAACCTCTGTGGGAGAGCATGTACCGTCTGAAGCGGTAGAATGTGTATGGAGGTCTATATATTTAAAATTTTCTTTCATAAATCACCTTAAAAAATACTTTTTATATATAATATACTTGTTTTAATAAGTCTAGCACAATAAATTTTGTAAAGCAAATATTGATAAGTGATTTTAATTGTTTTAAAATCATATTATTGGTATAATTTAATTCCAAGGTATGTTTTTATCAAAAACAGCATAAGGGCATTTTATTAATACATCTTATAAGGAATTGAAATGTTAAATAAACAAAACAGCAGTAAAAAAACAGGCTCGGAAAGAGTAAGAGAAGCAAGAAAGAGATCGCAAAAAAGAGGCTATATGGCTGATATAAATATGAGAGCGGTAGCTGTTCTTGTTGCGGCATTTATTATATTGGTATTACTTGCCATATCGGGATTACAAAAAGTCGGAAAGTTTTTGAAGTCATCAAAAGTTGAAGGCACTGAGGTGACTACGGAAATTGCAGATGAAAAATTAAAAAAGCAGATAACTATTGATGAGATAGATATTACCGGAATGAAAATGTCGGAGGCAAAAGCGGCCATAGACAAAGTATATCCGTGGAAATTAACTGTACATATCGGTGATGATTTAAGTGACAGCATGGTACTTGACAATGTTTTGGATACAAAGGTAACAAAACTTTTAAATGAGATATATGCAGATGTTGACAATGCCGCTTCACATTATGAAATAAACTTTGATGATGTCGATATAGATTCATTGGTGGAAAAAGCAAAGGAAAAATGGAATATCAATCCTGTAAACGGGTCTATATCAGGATTTAACAAGGAGACAAAGAGCTTTACATATGCTGATGAAAGTGACGGCTATCTTATTGATGAAGAGAGGCTTAAGTCGGATCTTAAGTCATATTTGAGTCGCAAGAATTTTGAGGCTGATATTTCCGGTGTCAGAAATGAAGTAAAAGCAAGTATTTCGGCAGCAAAAGCAAAGGAGATGTACAAGGTAATAGGTACATTTACTACAAAGACTACAGATAATAAGGACAGAAACACGAATATTTCACTCGCATCCGAAGCACTTGACGGACTTATAATAAAGCCCGGAGAGGAATTCTCTTTCAACAATACTACAGGTAACAGAACGCTTGAGAGAGGATACAAGCCTGCAGGAGCCTATGTAAACGGTGTTTTATCGGAAGAGCCGGGTGGTGGTGTATGTCAGGTTTCATCAACTCTTTACAATGCGGTTATTTTCTCAGGGTTGAAGACAACTGAGAGACATGCACATTCATTTGAGCCAAGTTATGTAACTCCGGGTGAAGATGCTATGGTAAGCTATGACGGATATGCAGGTCCGGATATGAAATTTATAAATACATCCGACACCGCTATTGCCATTCGAGCAGTACTTACCGGACAAACACTTACATGTTCAATTATAGGAATTCCTATTTTGGAAGAAGGTGTTACTGTTGAAATGTCATCAAAGAAGATATCGGATTTAAATCCTCCGGTTCCCGAGTATATTGAAGATAAGAGTTTGAAAAAGGGAAAGCAGGTTGTTGTAATCGAGGCAAAAAAGGGCTCAAGATGGGCAACTACATATATTGTAAAAAAAGACGGTGTGTTGGTAAAGGAAGAGCCTTTCCACAATTCAACATATAAGGGAAAACCTGCCAAGATAAAGGTGAACCCCGAGAGCGAGGAAACCTCCGCTTCAAAGAGTAATGAAAGTAGCGTATCAAGTACGGAAAGCATATCAAGTGCTCATGTAAATCAAACTACAAGTGCAGCTTCAACTCAGGCTGAAAGCACTCAAGAAAAGACCTCAGAGAGTACAACAAAGAAAAAAGATTCAGGAAGTAGTGAAAGCACCGTAGAAAAGTTAAGTACCGAAGAAAAGTCTACTAAGGCGAAGGAAACTAAGGAGAGTACCAAGTCGGAAGAGACTTCGGCTAAGTCTAAAGAAAGCACAAAAGCAAAGGAAAGTACTAAAGCAAAAGAGAGTACAAAGGCGAAGGAAACCACAGCCGAACCTACTGTTGAGAAGCTGACTACAACTGAGGCTGCAAAAACTGAAGAGACTGTGGAGAAACTGGAGAATTAATATAATATGGGGGGATAATTTATGAATAGGGATAAGGAAAATGTAAAGTATTTAAAACTTCTGAAACAAAATTATTCGTCAAGTCAGGCAGTTATAAGAGAGATTATAAATCTGTCTGCAATAACAAATCTGCCTAAGGGTACAGAGTTCTTTTTAAGTGATATACATGGAGAATATGAAGCTTTTTTGCATATAATGAACAATTGCTCCGGAGTAATAAAAGAAAAAGTTGATATTATATTAGGAGAAACATTGTCCGAGTTTGACAGGCAGGAACTATGTACTCTCATATATTATCCCAGAGAGAAAATGACTATGCTTGCGGAAATTGACAGAATAGATAATGACTGGTATTCGATGACGCTGAATTATCTTATAATGCTTGCAAAGTTATTATCATCCAAATATACGAGATCAAAAGTCAGAAAAGCTTTGCCTGAAGATTATGCATATATCATTGATGAGCTTTTGCATGCACAAAAAAATGAAGACACAAATAAAGTAAGCTATCACAGACATATATTGCAGACTATTATAGATCTTGATGATGCCGATGAATTTATAATCGCACTTTCTACACTTATAAAAAGGCTTGCAGTCGATCATCTTCATATAGTAGGTGATATTTTTGACCGTGGCGGTAATGCGGACAAGATAATAGACTTACTTATGAATTATCATTCTCTTGATATTGAGTGGGGAAATCATGATATTCTTTGGATGGGAGCCGCATGTGGAAATGATGCATGTATTTGTAATGTTATCAGGAATAATTTAAAGTACGGAAATGTAGAAATTCTTGAGAACGCTTACGGTATCAGCTTAAGACATCTTATGCTTTTCGGAATGTCAAAGTACGGTATTGAAGACGCAATACAGGCTGCACTTGCCGCAATAAAAGTGATACTTTTTAAGCTGGAAGGACAACTTATAAAAAGGCATCCTGAATACGGCATGGATGACAGACTGCTTTTAGAGCATATAGACCTTGATGAAGGATTTGTAACTGTTAACGGAGTGAAGGCCAAACTGAAGACAAATATATTCCCGACATTAAATAAGGAAAATCCTTATGAACTTACTGCCGAGGAAAATGAAATTATGCTGAAGCTTCATAGAAGTTTTGTATCAGGTCAGAGATTAAATAATCATATAAAGTTTTTATATGATAAAGGCGGAATGTACAATGTTTACAACAGGAATCTTATATATCACGGTTGTGTTCCTGTAGATGAAAACGGAATATTTGATATGCTTTGTATAAACGGTAAATGCTATCATGGAAAAGCATTGTTTGATATATGTGATGAAAAAGCCAGAGCCGCCTATACGGATAATCCGAGTCAGGATGATGTTGATTTTATGTGGTTTTTATGGGGTGGTGAGAAATCTCCCTTATGCGGTAGAAAAGTAAAAACTTTTGAGCGTGATTATATTGAAGATAAGAGCTTTTGGAAGGAAAAATCAAATCCATATTACAGCAAGTACTATGATGAAAGCTTTTGTATTCAGATTTTACACGAGTTCGGCCTTTATGATACGCATTCACATATTATAAACGGACATACACCGGTTCATGCGCTTGACGGTGAACATCCTGTACGTGCAAATGAGAGACTGTTTGTAATAGACGGAGGTTTCTGTCGATCTATGAATAAGACTACGGGAATTGCAGGATATACTTTGATATTTAATTCTCACGGGCTGAGACTTAAGGCGCATACGCCTTTTACTTCGGTAGAAGATGTCTTGATAAACAATACCGACATTAAATCGGAATCGGAGATAGTTGAAAAGGATGTATATCGAATGTTTGTAAAGGATACTGATATAGGTAAGAAATTACTTGAAGATATTGCTGATTTAAAAATGTTATTGGATAATTACAGGAAATTATAAGATAAAAAGTATGTAAGCCTGAAAGCTGAAAGCTTACATACTTTTTGATTTTTAAACAAATTTAACGGAAAGTTGGTGAGATATGAGTACTGATACGGGCAAACACAGAAAAAGGAATTACAGACTTGATATATTTAAAGGTGTATTGATTTTTCTTGTGGTATTCGGACATTTTCTTTTGCCTGTAAAAGAAAGAGAATATGCACTTTTTAATAAACTTTTTTTCTTTATTTACAGCTTTCATATGCCTGCATTTATATTTTTATCCGGATATCTTTATTATGATTCATGGAAAAGGAAGGGGACTAAATTAAAATCTGTTATTCCTCTTATAATGTTATTTTTAATGATGAAGATATTATTGCATATAAGTGATCTGTTATTTTATGGAGACAGGAATATAATTCCCGATTTTTTACATGAATCATCTACACCTTGGTATATATCGGCGCTTATTTTTTTCAGATTGTCACTATATCCTTTGGAGTTATTTTTGAAGTTGAATAAGAAAAAATTAACTTATGATGCTGTTACAATATATGTAACGGTATTGACAGTATTTTTTACGTTTTTTTCAATGCTTAACATGAATTGGCAGGTGAGAATAGATGATTTTTTATCTTTAGACAGGGTAGTATCTTTTGCTCCGTACTTTTATATCGGTATATTGTATAAAAAATACTCATCTGTAAGTAAGACTTCGATTTTTGAAGAAATAAATATGCGCTTTTTTGGAATAGGTGCTTTTTGTGTATTGGGCTTTTTGGTTTTCTTTAAATATATCAGATTTTATACTTTGATTTTCTACGGACCCTGGGGATATCGCATAGCTGAAAGAAACATATTGCCTATATTTAAGGGTGTATTAAACCCGCTTAGAATTATATATATGCTGTATGCCTTGAGTACTTCTTATTTTATATTTGTAGCAACATCATTAAAGAAGAATTTTTTGACAAATATATTAAAAAGATTCGGTGTATACAGCTTGCCGATATTTGCATTTCACAGAATTATAAGAGATGCCTTTTCACATTTGTTACTCGACAATTTTATATATCCTGTATTTGGTAAAATAACTATATTGATTATACTTTTGACGCTCTCTTTTTTGACATGTATGATATTAGGTAATGATAATACAAACAGATTTTGCAGATTTAAATAATATAAGGCTCATACTTATTGAAAACGGTTTTCAGAGTATGAGTCTTTTTGTATGTAAAAATATGCAATAATTCGTGCAAATCAATGTAGTATTAGAATTGATATTTTCAAATTTCGTGTTATAATTTTTTGTATACAGTGATAAAGTTTTATCAATATCCCATCTTCAACAGTTTGAGAATAGAAAAGTGGCTTAAAACCCTGTATTTACAAGGCTTTAGCCACTTTTTTAAGTATCTAAAAAATGTTGTATGGAAAGTTCAAGTTGAAATCTTTTTTATTTTTTTATTTAAATCTTTTGGCTGATAGTATTTCTTGTCCAATTCTAGATTAAAGATAGCATTTAATGATGTTAGTACTTGTGAATTATCATATGTTGACATATAGCATACATCTTCTAAATTAGCTACCTGCATATTGTTCAAAGTCTCTATAACATTCTCTACAGTGAAATGCGTTCCATACATATCCAGCTTCTTTTCCAGAATCCTATATATTAAAAGAACTGTGTAACAGACCATAAAGTGTGCTACTATTCGCTCTCTATTTTGATGAGATACAGGTCTGGCTGAAAAATTGGTTTTCATTATTCTAAAGCAATCTTCTATCTTGTATCTGTTTGAGCTAATCTCTAAGATATACTTAACTGAATCTTCAAGATTTGTTGCCACTGCATAGAATCCATCATACTTTTCTTCTTCATTTATGGCTTCTTGGTTAAGTTCGTAGGTATCTACAGCTGTTTCACCGGAGGATGTTGATGTGGTTCGTTTTATAAAACGAGTTATATCATTTGCCCCTTTTTTATAGGTTTCGGGATCCAGCTTAGTAAGGAGCTTCTTAGCCCTTTCTATCTGGCGATTTCGTATAAATCTTTGATATTCCATCATTTTTCTTGAGAATGAGACAATGATTTTTTGTGGAACTACGGCCTTTGACTTAACTTTCTTAATAGTACCATTCTTACATGCCTTTTCTTCATAAAGTCCAAGGTCAAATGCCTTATCAGCAGGGATTATCTTGTATATCCTATCATCGTACAGTTCTGCATTAACTTTATCAAACATATCAAAATCTTTCATTTGCTGAATAGTTGCAGGTTTATCATTAGATAATAGGCGATAATCAATATCACTAAAAATAGCTTCTTTTAACGTATTAGAAAGCATCTTTATGGATTGAGTAACAATAAAAGCTCTGCCACCCATAGAATTAAAATTTCTGATATTTAAAGACCCAAGACCGGCATCAGCACAATAAATAAACTTTTTGCCCTTAAACATAGTTATTAGCTTTTGTTCTAAAGGAATAGCAGTAGTTTGCTCATTATCAGAACCGGAAGTAATGCACATAGATAGTGGTATTCCATCTTTGTCCATAAATAGTCCCATTTGTACAATAGGATTTGGTCTATGTTCTTTACTCACACCATATTTTCGTAGACCTTTAGTCACTTCACCGGTTACCGGATCAATATAATCTTCGTCATTTGATTCTATTTCAAAGTAATAGTTTGAGCAGTCAAAAAAACATACCGAGGTATCTCTCTTTATTAATTTCGTACTTGCATCATATAGATGAGAAATATACTCATCGTAATGATCATACATGATGTCAAGTGTACGAAGAATGTGTTCGTAACCAAATGTGGGTTGCTCATAAAAGCTAACAAGATTCTGATGAGTACCTAGCTTGGAGTCAGGATTAAGTATACGAGAATAAGTTAGGAATCTATTTACCAGATTTGGGTCAAACTGTATTCTAGTATCTTTTATTATATTTTTGAAGAAGGCACCAATCTTAAGATCATGGTAAATTTGCTGAAGGAAAAAATATCCTATGTTTAAAAGTTTAGACTTAGATACTAAATCATCTTGATAGGTGATTTTTTCATTAAAGTCAAACTTAAAATCTAAAGCTACCGATTTATTGTTTTTTAACTCCTCATTATATCTTTTGACCTCATCAAGAGCGTAAGCCAGAGGGTCAGCGGTAGTTTTTAGAAGTTCGGAATGTTTTCCTATGCGAACCACATTTTTAGTAGTAGTCTTTTTTCCGTTTCGGATTCCTCTTTGAATAAAATAAGTAGGATCCTTCGATTTTTTGTCATACCAAAGTTTCATACTTCATTATATCATATAATACAACAAAATACAACAATAAAATAAAAGAAATTTGACACAGAAAACCCTTTATTTATAAGGCTTTAGAGGCTGTTTGCATGTAACAAACTGTTGAAGACCCGACGCTCTCTTTTTTGACATGTATGATATTAGGTAATGATAATACAAACAGATTTTGCAGATTTAAATAATATAAGGCTCATACTTATTGAAAACGGTTTTCAGAGTATGAGTCTTTTTGTATGTAAAAATATGCAATAATTCGTGCAAATCAATGTAGTATTAGAATTGATATTTTCAAATTTCGTGTTATAATTTTTTGTATACAGTGATAAAGTTTTATCAATATGTATTGAAGTTTGGCTATGCATCGGTATTTAGAGTTTAAATATGATTAAGCTTTACCGTATCGATGAAGATAGTGCAGTAATAAAGGAGAAAGTATGGGGAAAAGGGGTTATATATTTTTACCCGGTGGATTCAATAAAGTAATTGAGGAATTATCAAAAAGCTACCGTATTTACGCACCTGTGCTCAAGGTGGGAGAAGGAAGGTTTACAGATACCGACGTAGTAAGATATGATTTTGTAAAAGAGGCTTCAGAGATCGAGCTTGATAAAAAATCCGATTATTCATTTAAGGAGATTTTGACACCTCTGTCACAGACATTGTTTTTCTTTACGGAAAATGATGTAAAAGAGTCTGAAATAGACGAGAGAGAGGTTTTGGTATTTTTAAGAAGCTGTGATCTTAATGCGTTAAAAAGGCTTGATCAGATATATCTTCACAATGGAAGAGAAGAAGATTATTTTTATGCAAGAATCAGAGATAAAGTGAAATTTGTTCTTATGGGTTGTGCTCATTCATATGAGGACTGTTTCTGTGTAGATATGGGTACAAATCGTGCAGATGATTTGGATTACAGTTTTTCTGTGGATTATATAGACAACCGGTTTCATTGTCAGTTAAAAGACAGTGTTCTTGAAGATGTATTTACAAATAACGCCTTAAAAGAGCAGGATATTACTCCAAGATTTGTAACTGAAAATGAAACAAGAGTGCAATTGCCTGACAGCGTACCTCTTTCAATATTTACATCCGATATGTGGGAGGAATATAACACAAGATGTATAGGATGCGGAAGATGTAACTATGTGTGTCCTACATGTACTTGTTACACAATGCAGGATGTATATTATACAGATAACGGCAGAGTTGGAGAAAGAAGAAGAGTCAATGCTTCATGTATGGTAGACGGATATACAAATGTTGCAGGCGGTGGAGAATACAGGAAAAAGTATGGTGAGCGCATGAGATTTAAAACCATGCATAAGATATATGATTTTAAAAAGAGATTCGGCTACAATATGTGTGTAGGATGCGGAAGATGTGACACCGTATGTCCTGAGTATATCTCATTTTCAAATATAATAAATAAAGTAACAGCTAAGACATTGGAGGTGCAGAATGAGAAATAATCCTTATATTCCTTTTCCGTCAAAGATTTTAGATGTTATTAAACATACAGAGAAAGAATACACATTCAGGCTTGAATTTAAAGGTGATGTAAAGCCGGGACAGTTCTTTGAAGTTTCAATCCCAAAATTCGGTGAGGCACCTATTTCCGTAAGCGGAATAACAGAAAACAGTATAGATTTGACTATCCGTAAGGTGGGAAGAGTTACTGATGAGGTTTTTGAAAATTATATCGGTGATACCCTGCTTCTTCGAGGTCCGTACGGTAACGGATTTGATGTTGATAAATATATTAACGGAGAATGTGTGGTTGTAGCCGGAGGTACCGGAGTTTCTCCTGTACGCGGAGTTATCAACGCGCTTGGTGAAAGTAAAGATTCAAAGGATAAACATGTAATACTCGGATTCAGAAGCCCTGATGATATGCTTTTTAGAGACGATATTATCAGATGGGAATCTCAAATGAATCTTATTTTAACAATGGATAAGGAAGCAGAAGGCTATACAGGAAATGTCGGCCTTGTAACAAAGTTCATTCCGGAACTTAAATTAAAAGATATTGAAACCGCACAGGCTGTGGTAGTCGGACCTCCTGCAATGATGAAGTTTTCGGTAATAGAGCTTTTAAAGCTTGGTTTTAAGGAGGAGAACATCTGGGTTTCATATGAGAGAAAGATGTGCTGCGGTATCGGTAAATGTGGACATTGTAAGGTTAATGATACTTATATTTGTCTTGACGGACCGGTATTTAATTATGTTGACAGTAAGTCTTTGATTGATTAGTGAGGTAAAGATGGATATTAATGTAAAAAAGCTTAAAAAAAATGCCTTTCGTGTTTCTAAGGTACGCGGTGAGACAGCTTCCAGAATAAGAATGCCAGGTGGATATATAGATGCCGAGAGTTTAAAGAGAATTGCAGAAGTTGCGGATAAGTACGGAAACGGAAGCATTTTTCTTACAAATCGTCAGGGCGTTGAGATTCCTGGTATCAAAATATCGGATATGGATGCCGTAAATAAAGAAATACAGCTTATTATCGATAATGAGGGAACGAATCAGGAAAAGAGAGATACGGGATATGCAGCTTCAGGAACAAGAAATGTAGTTGCCTGTCCGGGTAAGAGACTTTGCCCTTATGGAAATTACGACACTACAGAGTTTGCAAGAAAAATGGAAAAGCAGATTTTCCCTAATAATCTACATTTCAAGGTTGCATTTACAGGTTGTTCAAATGATTGCGCCAAGGTTCGTATGAATGATTTCGGCATTATGGGTATGACGGAACCGCAGTATGACCCTGACCGCTGTGTTACATGTGAGGCGTGTGTAAAGGGATGTAAGGCTAAAAGTGTGGATGCTCTTAAAGTTGTTAACGGAAAGATAGTAAGAAACACGGAAAAATGTATCGGATGCGGTGTATGTATTACAGTCTGCCCTACAAGAGCATGGACAAGAAGTAAGGAGAAGTACTACAGACTGGTTTTACTTGGCAGAACCGGAAAGAAAAATCCAAGAATGGCTGAGGATTTTATTAAATGGGTGGATGAAGACAGTATTCTTAAGATTGTAAAAAATGCATATTCATATGTTGAAAAATATATTGATCCGAATGCACCTGACGGTAAAGAGCATGTCGGATATATAGTTGACAGAACCGGCTTTG
Source organism: Lachnoanaerobaculum gingivalis (assembly GCF_003862475.1). Classification (GTDB taxonomy): domain Bacteria; phylum Bacillota; class Clostridia; order Lachnospirales; family Lachnospiraceae; genus Lachnoanaerobaculum; species Lachnoanaerobaculum gingivalis. Next base: position 97,989 of record NZ_RRCO01000002.1, read on the forward strand.
AAGAATTTTATAAATGGATTATGGAAGACGTGAACTTAGGGCCGAAGGCGGAAGTTGCAAAGACAATGTATTGGGGCGGTAAGCACTACGACCATGAATAATTGACCTTAAAATAAGATTTTAAAGGTTTTATTGTTTAAAAAAGGAAACAAAAGCTGTTGTACTAAGAATAGTACACAAAATACATACATAATTATTTGCAAATATTTTTTAAATTGGTATAATGAGATACGAAAAACTAATATTTTATTATTATAAATATTATAAAGAATTACTTAGTAGGAGGAATTAAATGGCTAAGAGACAAATGAAGACCATGGATGGTAATCAGGCAGCTGCTCATGCATCATATGCGTATACTGATGTTGCTGCAATTTATCCGATAACACCATCATCTGTCATGGCGGAGCACACCGACGAGTGGGCAACAGAGGGTAGAAAGAATATTTTCGGCCAGACTGTACAAGTTACAGAAATGCAATCAGAGGCAGGTGCTGCAGGTGCAGTTCATGGTTCTCTTTCAGCTGGAGCTTTAACTACAACATATACAGCTTCACAGGGCCTTCTTCTTATGATCCCAAATATCTATAAGATAGCAGGTGAGCAGCTTCCGGCAGTTATTAACGTTTCTGCACGTGCTATTGCAACACATGCACTTAGTATTTTCGGTGATCATTCAGATGTTTACGCTTGTCGTCAGACAGGTGCGGCAATGCTCTGTTCATCATCAGTTCAGGAGGTTATGGATTTAACACCTGTTTCACACTTATCAGCGTTGAAGGGTAAAGTTCCTTTCATCAACTTCTTTGACGGATTCAGAACATCACACGAGATTCAGAAGATTGAATCTTGGGATTATGAGGACCTTAAGGATATGGCAGATATGGATGCTATAGCTGCTTTCAGAAAGAATGCGCTTAATCCGAACCGTCCTGTAGAGAGAGGTTCAGCACAGAACCCTGATATCTTCTTCCAGGCAAGAGAAGCAAGCAATCCTTATTATGATGCATTACCCGGAATCGTTCAGGAGTATATGGATAAGGTTAACGCTAAGATCGGTACAGATTATAAATTATTTAACTACTATGGTGCTGCTGATGCTGAGACAATCATCATCGCTATGGGTTCAGTTAACGATACAATAGAAGAGACAATTGATTATCTTTTAAAGCAGGGTGAGAAGGTCGGAGTAGTTAAGGTTAGACTTTACAGGCCTTTCAGTGCAGAGGCACTTATTAACGCTATCCCTGACAGTGTTAAGAGAATTCAGGTTCTTGACAGAACAAAGGAGCCGGGTTCACTCGGTGAGCCGCTTTGGCTTGATGTTGTTGCAGCACTTAAGGGAACAAAGTTTGATGCCGTTCCTGTATTCAGCGGTCGTTACGGTCTTGGTTCAAAGGATACAACACCTGCTCAGATCGTTGCAACATTCCATAACACAGAGAAGAAGAGATTTACTATCGGTATCAATGATGATGTTACACATCTTTCACTTGATCCGGGACCTGCACTTGTTACAACACCTGAGGGAACTACAAACTGTAAGTTCTGGGGACTTGGTGCTGACGGTACTGTAGGTGCTAACAAGAACTCTATCAAGATTATCGGTGATAACACAGATTTATATGCACAGGCATATTTTGATTATGACTCAAAGAAGTCAGGCGGTATTACAATGAGCCACTTGCGTTTCGGTAAGAAGCCTATTAAGTCAACATACCTTATCCGTAAGGCAAACTTTGTAGCATGTCATAACCCTGCATATATCAGAAAGTATAATATGGTACAGGAACTTGTTGACGGCGGTACTTTCTTACTTAACTGTACATGGTCGGATGCAGAGCTTGAAGAGCATATCCCGGGACAGGTTAAGAAGTATATCCACGATCACAAGATTAACTTCTACACAATTGACGGTGTAAAGATCGGTATTGCTACAGGTATGGGACCTACAAGAATTAACACAATTCTTCAGTCAGCATTCTTTAAGCTTTCAGCAATTATTCCTGAGGATCAGGCTATTGACCTTATGAAGAAGGCTGCCGAGAAGACTTACGGAAGAAAAGGTGAGGACGTAGTTAAGAAGAACTGGGCAGCTATTGAAGAGGGTGCTAAGAATGTTCATAAGGTAGAGGTTCCTGCAAGCTGGGCTGATGCAAAGGATGAGGGTCTTGACTATGCAGTGCATACAGAGGGTAGAGAGGATGCAATCAAGTTTGCAAATACTATCCAGACAGCTGTAAGTGCGCAAGAGGGTAATAACCTTCCTGTATCTGCATTCGTTGACTATGCAGACGGTACAACACCTGTAGGTACAGCTGCATATGAGAAGCGTGGTATTGCCGTAAATATGCCTATCTGGAACAGTGATAACTGTATACAGTGTGGATTCTGTTCATATGTATGTCCTCATGCTGTTATCAGAACAGTTGCTCTTACAGAGGATGAGGCAAATAATGCTCCTGAGGGAATGAGTATACTTCCGATGACAGGTATGCCAAACTACAAGTTTACAGTAGCCGTATCAGCACTTGACTGTACAGGTTGCGGTTCTTGTGCCAATGTATGTCCCGGTAAGAAGGGCGAGAAGGCTCTTGTTATGGAGAGTATGCCGGAGAATGTACATAGACAGAAGTGGTTTGATTATGCAACAGCTACACCTGAGAAGGCTGAGGTTATTGCCAAGTTTAAGGAGACAACAGTTAAGGGTTCACAGTACAAGAAGCCTTTACTTGAGTTCTCAGGTGCTTGTGCAGGTTGTGGTGAGACACCTTATGCAAGACTTATCACACAGCTCTTTGGTGACAGAATGTATATCGCAAATGCTACAGGTTGTTCATCAATCTGGGGTAACTCTTCACCTTCAACACCATATACGGTAAATGATAAGGGACATGGTCCTGCTTGGTCCAACTCTTTGTTCGAGGACAACGCCGAGTTCGGTTACGGTATGTTCCTTGCAAATGAGGCTATTAGAAAGGGACTTAAGTCAAAGGTAGAGGCTATCGCAGAGAACGGTTCAGATGATCTTAAGGCTGCAGCTAAGGAATACCTTGATACATTTACTGTAGGTGCACTCAACGGTACAGCAACAGATAAACTTGTAGCTGAGCTTGAGAAGTTAAATACAGCTGAAGCTAAGGAAATTTTAGACAATAAGGACTTCTTATCAAAGAAGAGCCAGTGGATCTTCGGTGGTGACGGTTGGGCTTACGATATCGGTTTCGGTGGTCTTGACCATGTTATTGCCAGCGGTAAGGATGTAAACATCATGGTATTTGATACAGAGGTTTACTCAAATACAGGTGGACAGAGCTCAAAGTCAACAAAGACAGGTGCTGTAGCACAGTTTGCTGCCGGTGGTAAAGATGTAAAGAAGAAGGATCTTGCAAGTATTGCAATGAGCTATGGTTATGTATATGTAGCACAGATAGCTATGGGTGCAGATTACAACCAGACTGTTAAGGCTTTAGCTGAGGCAGAGGCTTATCCGGGTCCATCACTTATTATTGCATATGCTCCATGTATCGCTCATGGTATCAAGAAGGGTATGAGCAAGGCTATGACAGAGGAGAAGCTTGCTGTTGAGGCAGGTTACTGGAATAACTTCAGATTCAACCCTGATGCTGAGAACAAGTTTACTCTTGATTCAAAGACACCTACAGGAGATTACCAAGAGTTCCTTAAGGGTGAGGTTCGTTACTCATCTCTTGCACTCAAGGATCCTGAGAGAGCAGCTAAACTCTTCGAGAAGAATGAGGAAGATGCTAAGGAAAGATTCTCATATCTTGAGAAGCTTGTAACATTATATTCAAAATAATATAAGCTTAGATTTAATATAAATAGAATTAATAGACGAAAGTTTATTTAGTGTACAGACGGAAGCCGCTTTTGCGGTCAAAGAGAGTCGATACTTTAAGTATCGGCTCTTTTTGTATTAAAATATTATATTCACTTGTTATAATAAGAAAGTTGGGATAGAATATAAGTATAAAGTGAAATTTTAGGAGATACTATGTATAAAGACAATGAAATATGGGTGGCAAGTGACGGTGATGCCAAATTATGTATAAAATCAAAATATGCAAACAGACATGGACTGATTGCGGGAGCTACAGGAACAGGTAAAACAGTTACTTTAAAGGTAATGGCGGAATCATTTTCAGACGCCGGAGTTCCGGTATTTTTATCTGATATAAAGGGTGATTTATCAGGTATGTGTAAGCCGGGTGAAGAAAAAGAAAGTATAACTAAAAGAGTTGCCGAGCTTGGTATGGGAGAAGATTTTTCTTTTAAAGCATATCCTACAGTTTTCTGGGATATATTTGGGAAGAAGGGATTACCTCTCAGAACCACAATTTCGGAGTTCGGACCTATGCTATTGGCAAAGCTTCTTGACCTTAATCAGATTCAGACGGATATACTGAATATTATATTTAAGATAGCTGATGATGAGGGATTACTTCTTATTGATTTAAAAGATTTAAAGAGTATGCTCAACTATGTCAGTGAAAATGCCGCAGACTATAAGGCGGAGTATGGAAATATAGCACCTCAAAGTGTTAATGCCATAATGAGAGGTCTTGTAGCTCTTGGAGATAAGGGCGGAGATATATTCTTCGGTGAGCCGGCACTTGATATAAATGATTGGTTTGTTACCAAGGACGGCAAAGGTATGATAAATGTTCTTGATGCAACAACTATCATAAACGATCCGGTAATATATTCAACTTTTATGCTTTGGATGCTGGCTGAACTCTTTGAGATAATGCCTGAGGTTGGAGATCTTGACAAGCCTAAGATGGTATTTTTCTTTGATGAAGCACATCTTTTATTTAAAGATACTCCAAAGGCTTTGCTTCAAAAGATAGAGCAGGTAGTAAAACTTATAAGATCAAAGGGTATCGGAGTATACTTTATAACACAAAACCCAAGTGATATACCGGATGAGGTACTGGCGCAGCTAGGTAATAAGGTTCAGCATGCACTCAGAGCTTATACACCTGCAGAGCAAAAAGGTATAAAGGCTGCAGCACAGAGTTACAGAGTAAATCCTGATTTTGATACGGCTGAAATTATAACAAATTTGGGTATAGGTGAAGCGGTAGTATCATTTATAGAGGATGACGGTGCACCTGCTATGGTAAGAAAGGCTAAGGTACTTCCACCACAGTCATATCTCGGGGCAATTGATGACATGATGAGAGCCGCAGTTATTTCAATGTCGGATTTGGCAGGGAAATATAAAGATATGGTGGATAGAGACTCTGCATATGAATTTTTACAGAGACTGCAAGTGGAAATTTCACAAAAGCAGGAAGAGGAAAGACAGGCTGAGATAGAAAGAAAAGAAGCTGAAAAACAGGTTGAAATAGAAAGAAAAGAGGCAGAAAAGCAGGCAAAGGCGGCACAAAAGGAAGCCGAAAAGCAGGCTAAAGAAGCCGAAAAGGAAGAAAAAAAGAAAAAGAATGCCATAAAGAAGGGGGTAGCTGCTGTGGCAGGTACAGCTGCAGGAACTATCGGAAGACAAATAGGTAAAACTTTAGGAAAATCAGGCGGAAAATTCGGTTCAAGCCTGGGAGGCAATCTGGGAGCAAGCCTTGGAAGAGGAGTACTCTCAACATTATTTAAACTAAAATAATTATGAATATAAGAGAAGATATAGAACTCAGAGAGGAATTGACTCTCAGTAAATATGCCGCTTTAAGTAAAAATTCTTTAGGAAGAGACAGGTATGAAGAAGCCTGTGATATAAGGACTGTATATCAAAGAGACAGAGACAGAATACTTCACTCAAAGGCGTTTAGAAGACTGAAACATAAGACTCAAGTTTTCCTGGCGCCTGAAGGAGATCATTACAGAACAAGACTTACTCATACACTTGAGGTGGCGCAGATTGCAAGAACTATAGCCAAGTCTCTAAGATTAAATGAAGATTTGACGGAAGCGATAGCTTTGGGGCATGACCTTGGACATACACCTTTTGGACATTCGGGGGAGGACGTTTTAAATGATGTATGTTCATTCGGTTTTGCACATTATGAGCAGAGTGTGAGAATAGTTGAGTTTATAGAAAAATCCGGACGTGGACTTAATCTTACAAAAGAAGTCAGAGACGGTATATTAAATCATCGTACATCAGGTAATCCTTCCACTTTGGAGGGACATGTTGTAAGACTTTCAGATAAGATTGCCTATATAAATCATGATATAGACGATTCTATAAGAGCACGTATTATGGAAGAAGATGATATTCCAAAAGAATACAGTGATATACTTGGCCATTCGGTGAGAGAAAGACTTAACAATTTGGTACATGGTGTGATAGAAGGAAGTATTGATAAGCCTGAAATTTCTATGAATAGAGAGATATATAAGGCAATGATGGGACTTAGAACATGGATGTTTAAAAAGGTATACTACAATGAAGTTCCAAAATCACAGGAGGGAAAGGCCAAGACTATGATAAAGTCATTATTTGACTATTATATGTGCCATACCGATAAGCTTCCGGATGAATATATATTTTTTATAAAAGAGTTGAATCAGGACAGGGAACTGGTAGTTTGTGATTATATTGCAGGAATGACTGATTTATATGCAATAGAAAAATTCAAAGATATATTTGTTCCAAAGTCCTGGGATGTATATTAAGGAGAAATAATTGTATTATTCAAATGAAATAATAGATGAGGTAAGATCTGCAAATGATATAGTGGATGTTGTTTCAAGCTATGTGAAAATACAAAAAAAGGGTGCCAACTATATGGGACTCTGTCCCTTTCATGCAGAAAAATCTCCTTCATTTTCAGTATCACCGGGTAAGCAACTTTTCCATTGTTTCGGCTGTGGTGTAGGGGGAGATGTAATAGCTTTTATAAGGCAGTATGAAAATTATTCTTTTACAGAAGCATTAACACTGCTGGCTAAAAGAGCAAATATAGAATTGCCACAGGTCAGTGACAATGACAGGGCAAAAAATGATGAAAAAAACATTATTCTTGAAATAAATAAGACTGCCGCAAAGTACTTCTATGAAAACCTGCTTTCAAAAGACGGTGAGATCGGATTGAAGTACTTCAAAGACAGAGGGCTTGAGAGCAGACATATTACTCATTTCGGACTTGGATTTGCAAAAAAAACATCAAATGATCTGTATCAATATCTTAAAGGTATGGGCTACAGTGATGATATATTGAAAAAAAGCGGTCTTATAAATATTGATGAAAAGGGTGCAAGAGACAGGTTCTGGAACAGAGTTATGTTTCCGATAATAGACGTCAATTCAAGAGTTATAGGGTTTGGTGGAAGAGTCTTGGGTGACGGACTTCCAAAATATGTAAATTCACCTGAGACCCTTGCTTTTGATAAGAGCAGAAATCTTTACGGATTAAATTTTGCAAAGAGAACAAGAAGAGATTTCTTTTTGGTGTGTGAAGGATATATGGATGTCATAGCTTTACACAATGCAGGCTTTGAGAATGCTGTGGCAAGTCTTGGAACCGCACTTACACCATTACATGTAAAACTTATAAGCAGATATACCAAGAAAGTTATATTAACTTATGATTCTGACGGTGCAGGTGTAAATGCTGCAAAGAGAGCTATTCCTCTTTTAAAAGAAGAAAACTTAAATGTAAAAGTATTATCTATGGCTCCGTACAAAGACCCGGATGAATTTATAAAAAATCTCGGCAGTGAGGAATTTCAAAAGAGGATAGATTCTGCAGATAATGCCTTTCTTTGGGAAGTCGAAATACTGAAGAAAGATTATAATTTAAACGAACCTGATGAAAGAACCAACTTTTACAGGGAAGTTGCAAGAATGTTAAGCGGCTTTCATGAAAAGCTTGAAAGAGAAAACTATACTCATGCTGTAGCAAAGAGATTGATGATTGAATATAATGCACTCTTTGATATGGTTAATTCTTTCGGAAATACTGCAGTTTCAGAAAAGAAAAATACGAGTAAAGAAAATAAAAAAATTGATGACGGATATACAAAAGCACAGGGACTTTTGCTTACATGGATGGTGGAGGAAGTATCACTTTTTAATAAGATAAGTGAGTATGTTTCACCGGAAAATTTTAGTGAAGGTTTCTATAGGGATGTAGCGGTAAAGATATTTGAAAAGCTTAGATTCGGAGATTTGAGATTTTCAAATATATGTGATGACTATGCGGATGACATGGAAAAACAGAGACTGCTTTCCAAAATACTTAATACAACTTTGGGGACTAACCTCAGTGACGACGAAAAGAAAAAAGCTGTCACTGAAAGTATACTTAAAATCAGACAGGCGAGTTTAGACGAGAAAAGTAAGAATGCAAAAGGTATAGAAGAGTTTCAAAAAATTATCGAGGAACAGGCGATATTGCGAAAACTTCATGTTGATTTAGGTTAGTGGAGGAAGTATGAGGGGGAAGAATTTAAAAAATGAGTTTGAAAAGATATTAAAGAAAGATTTTGACGGAAAAATTAATGCTTCAAATATCCAAAAGATTTTCTCTGATAATGATATACCGAAGGAATATCTTCCTGATTTTATTGAATTTCTTGAAAAGAGAGATATTTTTATTGATGATGATTATGAGAAAGAGCCTACCGAATTTGACAGTGATGCAGACTCGGAAGAATTCATTATTCTAAAAGAAAATGACTTTGAAGATGAGTTCAATGAAGAGGATATAAAGGATCTTGAAAATATAAATTTAAATATACTTGATGATTTGGATGACTATGTTTCCGTAGAAGATCCTATAAAGATGTATCTGAAGGAAATAGGTAAAATTCCTCTGCTTAGTGTGGAAGAAGAGATGGTACTTGCTCAGAAAATTTCCGACCCAGATGAAAATATAAGAAAGGAAGCCGCAAAAAAAATGGCGGAGTCCAATCTAAGGCTTGTTGTAAGTATTGCAAAAAGATATATGGGCAGGGGAATGCAACTTCTGGATCTTATACAGGAAGGAAATCTTGGACTTTTGCGTGCTGTTGAAAAATTTGATTATCAAAAGGGGTTTAAATTTTCAACTTATGCAACATGGTGGATAAGGCAGGCTATAACCAGATCTATTGCAGACCAGGCCAGAACCATAAGGATTCCGGTGCATATGGTTGAGACAATAAACAGGCTTATAAAGACACAGAGAAAACTTGTTCAGGAGCTTGGCAGAGAGCCGAAACCTGAGGAAGTTGCAAAGATAATGAGTCTGCCTGTATCAAAAGTAAGGGAGATAATGAACTTTGCATTGGAACCTGTATCTATGGAAACACCTATAGGTGATGAAGACGATTCACATCTTGGAGATTTTTTACAGGATTATAATGCTAAAGTTCCTGTCAACTTCGCAATGGATGTGCTCCTACATGACCAATTGATTGAAGTAATAAAATCACTTACCGAAAGAGAACAAAAGGTAATCCTCCTCAGATTCGGACTTGAGGACGGAAAACCCAGAACACTTGAAGAGGTAGGAAAGGTCTTTGGAATCACAAGAGAGAGAATAAGGCAAATTGAAGCAAAAGCTCTAAGAAAGCTTAGAAATCCGTCAAAAACAAAAAGATTAAAAGATTTTTTGGAATAGAAAAAATGAAACTGTCAAAAAGATTGCAAACTATTGCTGATTTTGTGAAGAAAAATTCAGTGGTAGCGGATATAGGAACGGATCACGCACATATACCTATCTATCTTATAGAAAATAATATAATAGATAAGGCTTATGCCTGTGATATAAATAAAGGACCATTGGAAAAAGCAAAAGAAAACATAGAAAACTTCGGTGTAAGTGAAAATATTGTTCTGAGACTTTCCAACGGTCTTGATAAAATGTCAAATAAAGAGGTGGATACAATAATAATAGCCGGAATGGGTGGAGAACTCATTATAGATATTTTAAATAGAGGAAAAGCATTTTTTGATAAGAAAAATACCTTCATATTGTCGCCTCATACAAAAACAGATGAAGTGAGAGATTATCTGATAAGAAAAGGCTTTAAAATAATAAAAGAAGATATGTGTATAGATGAGGGCAAGTTTTATACGGTAATGGAAGTAAGGTATACAGAAAATACAGTGATGTATTCGGAGGCTGAGCTCTTATACGGTAAATATCTTATAGAAAATAAACATCCGGTATTACTTAGATTTCTAAAAAAAGAAGAAGAAAAGTATATAAATATTCTATCAAATACCGGATTAAATGAGGACAGAAAAAAAGAGCTTAGACATAGACTTGATATAATTAAGGAGACGATGAATGAAATGTAGTGAGATTTTTGAATATTTAAAAAAATTATATCCGCTTGAGCTTGCTATGGACTGGGATAATTCAGGATTTTTACTTGGAAGAAGTGATAAAGAGGTAAGAAATGTCTTGGTAGTACTTGATATTACAAATGAAGTACTTGACTACGCCGGGGCAAAGAGTATTGATTTGATTGTGTCACATCACCCGATTATTTTTTCAGATATAAAGAGAATTACAGATGACACACTCCTTGGAAACTATATTTTAAAGATACTTAAAAATGATATCTCCGTGATTGCAATGCATACAAATTTCGATATTGCAACAGGGGGTATGGCAGACATTGCAGAACAAAAGCTTTCACTTTCAAATACAAAACCACTTGAAGTTACGGCAAATGCGGACGGTAAAGAGCTTGGAGTCGGAAAGATTGGAGATTTAAAAAAAGAGCTTTCATTTGATGAATTACTTTCTTTAATAAAGGAGACATTTAATTTAAAGCGTTTAACTGTATTTGGCAGAGAGAATATAAAGGGAAATATTAAAAGGATTGCTATAAGCCCGGGCTCAGGAAGAGGAATGTATAAGTATGCTCTAGGTGAGGCGGATGTACTGATAACAGGTGATATTACACATCATGAAGGACTTGATGCTATAAATGAAGGCATTTGTATCATAGATGCCACACATTACGGCTTAGAGCATGTATTTACAGAAAAAATTGTAAATGATTTAAAAAAATACAGTGAACTGAATGTTTTTGAATTCAAAAATACAAATCCGGTGGAGATAATGTAGGGGATGGTAAAGGTCTTTTTAGTTGAGGATGAAAAATTTGTAAGAGAAGGTATAAAAAATGAAATAGATTGGAATTCATATGGATTTGATTTTGTAGGGGAAGCTGCCGACGGTGAATTGGCACTTCCCCTAATTGAGATTTCAAAACCGGATATCTTGATAACAGATATAAAGATGCCTTTTATGGACGGATTGGAACTTGGAAGAATAGTAAAGGAAAGGTTTCCGGAGACCGTTATTATATTTTTAAGCGGTTATGACGATTTTGACTATGCCCAGAAAGCTATACATATCGGTGCATCCGAATATCTTTTAAAGCCGGTTTCAAAAGAAAAACTCATATCTGTTTTAAAGAAAATAAAGCCGATTGTAGAATCAAAGCGACACAGTATTTTTCGAAATATAAAGGCAGACAATATTGAGTTTAATATAAAGAAATTTTATACATCAGGATTCGATAAAGGGAGCTTCAAGGAATTTATTATAAATGGAAAGAGTCAGAATATTGAAAGTTATGTTGAAGAGTATATTGACAATATGAACGGACAGTTAAAGTCTTTAATATTCAGACAATATGTAATAATGGATGCTTTCATAGAGTCTGAAAAATTCCTCAGTAATGTTGATGATAAGGAGGATCTTGGAAATAAATTCGGAAGTATGGAAGTGTTTGATGAAGTCGTTGCAGATATTCATACTATGAAGCAATATTTTTTAAAATTACTGAAATATATGATTGATAAGAGAGGTCAGATTACAGGAAGGCAGTACAGCTTTTTACTTAAAAAGGCAAAAGACTTTGTCGAGAAAAATTATATGGAGCCTGAGATTTCTTTAAACAGTGTTGCGGAATATATAGGACTGAGTCCCACATATTTCAGTACTGTTTTTAAGCAGGAAGCGGGGATGAACTTTATAGACTATCTGACAAAAACCAGAATAGATGAAGCTAAAAGACTTCTTAGAAGCACTGATAAAAGGATATCTGATATAGCATTGGAAGTCGGATATCGTGATCAACATTATTTCAGTTCGGCTTTTAAAAAATATCAAGGAGACACACCTAAGTCATACAGAGAAAATAAAAATGAAGAATAGTATACAAAATTATATTATGAAAAGGCTGTTTATAACCTTTATACCCATTGCATTTATTATTATTTATCTTTTGTTTGTGATGAAATGGCAGAATGATAAGTATGGCAGTATAGTAAAAAATATAAGTATTGCAACAGAATTTAATTTTAAATTTAAAGAGAATGTAGACCATAAGATGTATAGGGTGGTGATAGGTGCGGATACTATAGAAAATCAAAATCCGTATGAAGACCTTGAATATGCAAATAAAATATTTGAAAAGTTACTGGAAACAAACAATAAAGATGAAGGAATAAACAGACCGAAAGGCCTTATAATACTTTTAAATTTGCTCAAGAAACAAATAGATAATATCGGTAAAAGCGATATATATAAAGACTATAATAAAAATATAGACAGTTTGGAATATGATATCAGGGTTACAACCGAGCTGATAGAAGATACTGTAAATGACTATATATATGAGGAGACCAAAGAGCTTAACATAGTAAGTATAAAGATAAGAAATCAGATGGCTGTTATATTTATGCTTAGTATTATCAGTGTATTTCTTATTTTGTACTTTACTTTATATATGTATAAAAAGGTATCAAGACATATTGCGGCTCCTATTATAAATCTTTGTAATTATACAAAAAGAAGTGAAAATGATTTATTGGAGAATAATCCGGAGAGCAGTATTTTAGAAATCGATGAACTGTCGGAAAATTTTAATGATAAAATAATAAGAATAAAAGAGCTTATCGAGAATATAAAGACAGAGCAAAAGAATAAGAAAAATACGGAACTTTGGCTTTTACAATCTCAGATAAATCCACATTTTTTATATAACACACTTGATACTGTTGTATGGATGGCTGAAGCAGGTGATTCGAAAAAAGTGGTTGATATGATAACCGCATTGTCAGGCTTTTTACGGATAGGATTAAATAACGGAAAAAGATTTATACAGATAAGAGAAGAAATAAGACATATAGAAAATTATTTAAAGATACAAAAATTCAGGTATGAGGATATTTTGGAATACAGTATTGATATAGAAGATAATCTGTATGATATAAGAATTTTGAAACTTTTGTTACAACCGATTGTAGAAAATGCACTTTACCATGGTATAAAGTATAAAAGAAGTGGAGGTAAGATTTCGGTAAAAGGTTATAGAAAAGATGAGCATATAATTTTACAGGTAATAGATAACGGGATCGGAATGGAGACTAAAAAGCTTGAAAGCTTAAAAAATATTATAAAAAGTGAATATATAGATGAAATTGATATAGTAAAGTCATCAAAAGAGAGCTTCGGACTTTATAATGTGGCGGAAAGAATAAGGCTTTATTATGGTAATGAATATGGACTGAATATAGACAGTACCGAGAATATAGGTACAACTGTAAGTATAATTCTGCCTTTAGAAAGTGATTTAATCTAATCTGAATATATTAAACATATATCATAAAATAATATACATAAATTTCCGATAATGAAAATAATATAAAAAATGCGTAAAAAAATCTATGTTTACATAGGTTTTTTTGTATTACAATATAGTAAACAAATAATTGTTTCGTAAATAATTTTAAGGAGGAGTTTATGAGTAAAAGAGGTTTAAGTCTATTTGTATCTGCAATTATGCTGACTATGTTTGCACTTACAGGATGCGGTGGAGGTGCAAAAGCACCTGAGGAGAGCAAGTCGGTTGAATCATCGGAAACCGCAGGTGAGAGCAAGAGTGAGGAAGCAAAGAGTGAAGTGTCTAAGGATGCTTCAAAGCTTATTGTAGTAGGTTATGCACAGGTTGGAGCGGAGTCTGATTGGAGAACGGCAAATACGGAGTCATTTAAATCTACATTTGTTCCTGAAAACGGATATGAGCTTATATTTAATGACGCTCAGCAAAAGCAGGAAAATCAAATCAAGGCTATAAGAGATTTTATTCAGCAGGAAGTTGACTATATCGTACTTGCACCTGTTGTAGAAACAGGATGGGATACAGTTTTACAGGAAGCTAAGGATGCAGGAATTCCTGTGATACTTTCAGACCGTATGATAAAGACTTCAGATGATTCTCTTTATACAGCGCTTGTATGCGGTGACTTTATAAAAGAGGGTGAGACTGCAGGACATTGGCTTGAAGATTATTTGAAATCAAAGAATGTGGCTGCTGATGAGAAGATAAACATTGTTACTCTTCAAGGTACAATCGGTGCATCTGCACAGGTTGGCAGAACTGACGGATTTGCAAATATTTTAGGACAAAATGCAAACTGGAATATGCTTGCAAAGCAAACAGGTGAGTTTACACAATCAAAGGGTCAGGAAGTTATGGAGTCATTTTTAAAGCAGTTTGATGATATTGATGTAGTGGTTGCCGAAAATGACAATATGGCTTTCGGAGCTATAGATGCTATAAAGGCGGCAGGAAAAACATGCGGACCGAAAGGCGATATAACAGTTATATCATTTGATGCTGTAAAGGCCGCATTTGATGCAATGATTGCCGGTGACTTAAATGCAAGTATTGAGTGCAGTCCGCTTCATGGACCTAGAGTAGCTGAAATTATTCAAAAGCTTGAGAAGGGTGAAACAGTGGATAAGATCCAGTATGTAGACGAATCATATTTTGATACAAGTATGGATCTTGAGAAAATTAAGGCAGGAAGAGCTTATTAATAAGGCATAATTTTATATTTTGCATAAAGAAAATACCGGGAGTGAGGAGTTATTTGCTCCTCACTCCTTTTGAGGTGATTATGGATAATCTATTGAAAATGAGAGGAATCTGTAAAAATTTTCCGGGAGTAAAAGCACTTGATAATGTGGATTTTAGTTTAAACAAGGGTGAAATACATGCTTTAATGGGAGAAAACGGTGCAGGTAAGTCCACACTTATAAAGGTACTTACAGGAGTGGAAGAGTTTGAAACCGGACAGATAATCCTTGAAGATAAAAAAAGTATAATAAATAAAAGCCCCAAAGAAGCACAGGAAAACGGAATAAGTACAGTGTATCAGGAAGTAAATCTTTGCCCGAATATCTCAGTGGCGGAAAATTTGTTCTTGGATCGTGAGCCAAGAAAATTCGGACTTATTGATTGGCAAAAAATGAATAGAATGTCCAAGGAACTTTTGGATAAATTGGATATCAAAATAGATGTAACCAAACCTACAGAAAACTATTCAATTGCAATACAGCAAATGATTGCCATTGCCAGAGCGGTTGATATGTCGGCAAAGGTACTGATACTTGACGAGCCTACCTCATCACTTGATGACGGAGAGGTTGAAAAACTTTTTGTTTTGATGAAAAAATTAAAAAAGGAGGGTATAGGAATAATATTTGTTACCCATTTTTTGGAGCAGGTATATGCGGTATGTGATAAAATAACTGTTTTGAGAAACGGAGCTCTTGTAGGAGAGTTTGAAGTGGATAACCTTCCAAGAGTACAGCTTGTAGCAAAAATGATGGGTAAGGATTTTAACGATCTTGAAAATATTAAGGGTGAAAGCACAAAGACTGATGATAAAGAAGTACTTCTTAAGGCCGAGTCGCTTGGATCAACCGGTAATATAAAACCGTTTGATCTTACGTTAAATAAAGGAGAGGTTATAGGAATAACCGGTCTTTTGGGATCAGGGCGTTCTGAACTTGTCAGAGCTATATACGGTGCCGACAAAACGGATACCGGTAAAACAATATTTAAAAGTAAGGAAGTTAAAATAAATGCTCCGATTGATGCCATGAAACTTGGGATGGCATATCTTCCTGAAAACAGAAAAGATGAAGGAATTATAGCGGATCTGTCTGTAAGAGAAAATATAATAATAGCCATGCAGGCAAAACAAGGAATATTTAAACTTATACCAAGGAAAAAACAGGAAGAATTTGTAGATAAGTATATA
Organism: Lachnoanaerobaculum gingivalis; assembly: GCF_003862475.1. GTDB lineage: Bacteria > Bacillota > Clostridia > Lachnospirales > Lachnospiraceae > Lachnoanaerobaculum > Lachnoanaerobaculum gingivalis. The sequence goes on from NZ_RRCO01000002.1 coordinate 114,031, forward strand.
GAAATATTACAGATAAAAACAGCCGGGAGAGAAACACCTATAAAACAGCTTTCCGGTGGAAATCAGCAAAAGGTAATTCTTGCAAGATGGCTGCTCACAAATCCTGAACTTCTTATATTGGATGAACCTACCAGAGGGATTGATGTCGGAACAAAAACTGAGATTCAAAAATTGGTTTTGAAATTGGCGACTGAGGGTATGACTGTAATATTTATTTCATCAGAAATCGAGGAGATGATCAGAACTTGCCAAAGAATGGTAGTAATGAGAGATAAGAAAAAAGTAGGTGAATTAGAATCTGATGAAATATCTCAAAATAATATAATGAGTGCTATAGCAGGAGGGGAATAAAATTGAGAGCATTAAAAATAAAAAACATAACATCAACAAGACTCTTTCTGCCTATAGTAAGTTTGATTTTAGTCTTAATTATAAACATGATAAAGACACCTAACTTCTTTAATATTACTATACAAAACGGAGTATTTTACGGATACATAATTGATGTAATAAATCGTGCAAGTGAGCTTGTAATACTTGCTGTGGGTATGACTCTTGTAGTTGCTTCATCAGGAGGTACGGATATTTCGGTAGGTGCAGTATGTGCGCTTGCAGGTGCTGTTGCATGTTTTATTCTTGCAGGTGGAGAAGTTTCTACAGATGTATATCGCGCACCATATATAGCAGCGTTTATAGCAGCAATATTTGTGGGATTGCTTTGTGGTTCATTTAATGCTTTTCTTGTTGCAAAGATGAATATCCAACCTATGGTTGCAACTTTGATATTGTTTACAGCAGGTAGAGGAATGGCTCAGCTTGTTACAAATGGACAAATAACCTATATAAGAGTCGAATCATTCAGGATGCTTGGTAATTCTATACATGGAATACCTCTTCCAACACCTGTATTTGTAGCATTGGCTGTTGTCCTAGTAACACTTATAATACTAAAAAAAACAGCTTTGGGTCTGTATATAGAAACTGTAGGAATAAATAATAAAGCTGCAAGACTTGTGGGATTAAATCCTGTGTATATACAGTTTATAGCTTATGCATTTTGTGGTCTTTTGGCGGGCCTTGCAGGAATGATAGTTTCATCAAGAGTATATTCAGCAGATGCAAATAACGCCGGACTTAATATAGAACTTGACGCAATATTGGCGGTGGCACTTGGCGGAAACAGTCTCTCAGGCGGAAAGTTTTCACTTCTTGGAAGTGTTATAGGAGCCTACACTATTCAAGCATTGACTACCACATTATATGCTATGAGTGTTTCGGCAGATCAGCTACCGGTATATAAGGCGATTGTGGTTGTAATAATAGTTTCATTACAGTCAAAGGAATTTATAAAGATAATAAGAGGATTTAATTTAAATAAGAAGAAAGCCGAGGTTGTATATGAAAAATAAGTTAAAAAATATAGATAATAAAACCTTCTTACTTTATATGACAATTGTTCTCTTTATTATAATGTATGGAATAGGGGTTATAATGTTTGGGAATAAGGGATTTCAAAAACCGCAGGTATTTTTAAATCTCTTCATATCTAATGCAGGATTGATAGTTATAGCAACAGGTATGACCATGGTTATAATATCAGGAGGAATAGATATTTCGGTCGGTTCATTTGTAGCACTTACCTGTATGGTATTGGCATATTTAATGGAGAAAACTAAGATAAACGCGCTAAGTGCAATAGTAATCGTAATCATAATCGGTCTGATATTCGGACTTGTACAAGGAATACTTATTTCATATCTTAATATTCAACCGTTCATAGTTACACTGGCAGGTATGTTCTTTGCCAGAGGTATGACAGCAATTATATCTCAGGAGATGATAAGTATAACAAATGAAACATTTCTTTCATGGGCGAATAAGAAGATAACAATACCTTTATTCGGTATAGTAAATAAAAAAGGAGCTGTAGTATACCCATATATCTACCCTACAGTAATAGTCGCACTTATTATACTTGTACTTATGTTTATTATGTTAAAATATACCAAGTTTGGAAGAAGTGTATATGCTGTGGGCGGAAACGAGCAGTCAGCCTTGCTTCTTGGATTAAATGTTAAAAAGATAAAACTTCAGGTATATATACTGAACGGATTGTTATGTTCCATCGGTGGATTTTTGTTCTGTCTAAACACTTGTGCAGGATTTGTGGAACAGGCTAAAGGATTTGAGATGGAAGCAATAGCGGGAGCGGTAATCGGTGGAACATTACTTACCGGAGGTGTAGGCAATGTGTTCGGCAGTCTTTTCGGTGTACTTATAAAAGGTACCATTGAAGCTTTTGTAAGTTTCCAGGGAACATTATCATCCTGGTGGACAAAGATAATAATAGCTGCCATACTTGCATTTTTTATAATATTGCAAAGTATACTCGCAATGTCGAAGAGAGGGAAGAAGTAGCAATAAATGGACATTTGTAGAAAAGTGTACATTTCTATGAAAAATACTGTCATATATTTTATGGCGGTATTTTTTGTTTCTTGTTGAAATTTTATGAACATATGTTATGATAAAGTCATTAAATTTTGGGTAGAGGAGGTGCGTAATAATTTTAAAATTTATATATAAACATTTTAGAAAAATATTGTTTGTTTTTTTCATGTGCTTAATTGCGTACCTGTTTACCGATTCTTTGGCAGATATGGCCACACCGTCAAACGCCGAGTTTAATGATATTGTCATATCACCGGGTATGGATACGGCTACTTCTTCCGATGCAAGGCGGCATGAAGTAAAGCTTGACGGCATAAGTGTAATTGTTGATGTGCCGGAAGGTGCATTCGATACAAGTGTAATACTAAAGGCGAAAAGATTAACCGTAAATGAGCTTGAAAACAATCAGGTTACAGAGGCGGTAAGTGAAGCAGATGTTGAGAATACAAATTATTCAGAGGATGCGGGAATAAGAAATACGGAATCTGAAATAAAAGAATACCCGGAAGATTCGATATCTTTGGATATTCATTTTGAGGATGAAAATCATGTAGAGATTGAACCTTTGACAGCGGTATATGTTAATATAAAAATCGACAATGCTTTGCTTCCTGAAGGAGCAAAGCCTGAAGATATGGAAGTTTATCATATAAATGATGATAGTACTGTAAATAAGATAGATGATATTGCTCTTATAGAGGATAAAGATGATAACAGTATTACTACAAACTTCAGTACGGACAGCTTCTCAACATTTTCACTTCATTGGGGATCGGCAAGCAGCAGATCTTATGTAAATGTAAAATATGTCGATACAAATGGAAATGAGATAACTGCAGATCCAAGCAAACTTGAATTATTTAAGGACAATAATAACGGAGTACTCCGCAATGACAATGATAAGATAACCCCGAGAGAGCTTGATACCGGTATAGTAGGTATGAGGTATAGATATGCCAGGGTAGTAATGTCAAACGGAACTGTAGTAAATAATGTACTGCAAATAGAAAGAGAAACCAGCCTTATAAATGGGCTCAGGTATACAGTGGACGGTACCAATTGGGTAGTATTTTCATCTAATGAAATGAGAAATCTTGAACTGGTCTATGAGCCTGAAGGAAGAACTATCTCAAACCGAAGAATAAGGACTGATATAAGTAAGACTGTAGAAGATCCGGATAAGGACGGAATCTACGATCTTACACTGAAAATAAATAATCAGACCGGAAGTACCTCAAACAGAACAAATATGGATGTACTTTTCTTATTAGACACAACAAGCAGTATGAGTGAGGGTATTTCAGGTCGTGGTACGGATCCGAAAATATCTTCAGTTTACAGTGTACTTAGAAATGTAATAAGAAATAATTATTTTGACAGCAGTAAATATAATGTAAACTATGCGCTTGTGGGAATCGACAGTGAACCGAATCTGTATCAGAACTGGACAAGTAATGGAAATTCCATTATAAGTAAGATTCCTATAAGCCCGAATAATGTGAGTAGAATAAACTATGAAAAGGGATTTGTTAAGGCAAATGAACTTTTTAGAAACGGCAGAAGCGATGCACAAAAAGTCCTTATCTTTATTACGGACGGAAATCCTACTTACTATACGAATCACAATACAGGTAGGAATGAAGGCAATGTAATTGACAGATACAGCACAATGGCAATGCTTCACGGACAGTTTGCATTGTATGCTATTGATTTGGACTATTTCTTTACAATAGGTCTGGGTAATCAAGGAGATTATGACAAGCTGAAACTTTTGACAAATTCAAATGACAATGACAGCCCTGTAAGAGGATATAAGGGTATCACCTTACCTGCGCCGGGAGTGGAGGTAGGTGCAAGTCCATATTCGGCAGACAGTAAAAATTCTTTCTTAGATAGGATGATGAAAATGGTAAATGTTTTAGAAAATCCTAGGGTGAGTAATGTTGTACTGGAGGATAAACTCAGTCAATATGCAATGATTGCAAAGGATTCTTCCGGTAATCCATATCCGCTTGAGATTGAGGTTTTAGGCCCTACAGGAATACACACAGGAAATTATGTGGTGCCAAACAGTATGTACAGATTAAATTCCACTCCAAGAAATGCAATGGCAGATATTGTATCCTCATACAATGATGCTACTAAAACAATCAGGTTGGAATTTCCGACTGCCTATACTTTGGAGACCGGATATACCTATACGGTAAAGGCAAAGATAAAGACTACACCTTTAGCTGAGGCAAAATATGCAGCCACAAAGCAATTCCAGAAAAATTCCAACGGAACGGATGTGGTCGGAGATCCGGGAACAGGTTTAAAATCTTCAAATCAAAAGGGATTTTATTCCAATGATATAGCAGCTCTTACATACAAGTATAAGGATAAGGAGATAGTTGAAACATTTAAAAAACCTGTTATCCAACCATACATAAATCCGATACCTACCGGTGTGGAATTTGATATATCTTATGCCATAATATTTATAATAATGTCGATTCTTTCGATTGGAATATTTTATTTTAACAGGAGGAAGAGATGTTAATATATTTTATAACTATTCAAAACCTGTGACATATGAGAGCTTGAAAAAGCAATAGTTAACACATATATAGGAGGATGGATTTATAGAGGAAAAGGAGAAAATCAAAAAGCGCAGTATAGCGGAATTAAAGTCGTTTATAATAAGGTTTCTGACACTTGTCGCAATGATTTATGTCTTGGTATTCATAGTATTTGGAATAAGGATTTCGCCAAATAATGAAATGTTACCGAGAATAAGAGCGGGGGATTTATTATTTTTCTATAGACTTGAAGGCAGACTTAAATCAAGTGATGCCATATGCTATCATTTTGACGGTGAAAAGTATATAGGAAGAATAATAGGAGCGCCGGGAGATACTATTGATATAGATGATAACGGAAATGTTATACTAAACGGTGCCGTATTGGTAGAAGATGATACCAGAGGCAAAACAGATAAGTACAATACTGATGTAACATATCCAATCGTACTGGGAGAGAATGAATTTTTTATACTTGCCGATAACAGAACGCTTGCAAAAGACAGCAGATATTTCGGAATTATAAAAAAGAAGGATATTGAAGGTAAAATAATTATCGTTATAAGAAAGGATAATATATGATGTTAAAAAGGATTATGACTTTGGCGGCAGTGTCTGCCATGACAATCGCAATGGCGGGAAGTGCAATAGCTGCAGAGACAACAAAGCAGTTAAAGCCTGCAGCAGGATCACCGAACAAAATCAAGTTCACTAAAGAGATGAAAATCTACAATGTAGATGATACAACAGGCGGAAGTGCAAAAGCACCTGATGTAAAGTATACATATACTATCGCAGGAAGTACAGGCGGTGGCGGAAAGACACCCGTCAGCGGTACCGACGGAGGGCTTACTGTAGTTGCAGGTACAGCAATGCCTACTATCTCAGCGGCAGAGTTTAGTCATAATGATACAATTACAAACCACCTTGTAAAAAAGGAAGTTACAGTAGACTTTACAGAGCAGTTTAATGAAGACGGAAATAATGATATAACTGTACCGGGTATCTATAGATATGAGATTACAGAGACCGGTAATTTTAACCTTACTACAAGTCAGCATGACTACACAAACGATGTGAGCCAGCTTACAGGCGGCAAGGAGAAAAGATACCTTGATGTATATGTAGGATACAATGCGGCAGGAAAGCTTGAAGTAAAGACAGCCGTTATGATGAAGAAGGATGCTACAGTTACAGATAACTCAAAGACTACAGGTTATATCGATGATTTAAACGGTGCACTTACAACAGATAATAAGGATGATGTAAGTACATTTAAGACAAGAGATATTATCCTTCAAAAGGATGTAGCCGGTAACATGGGTTCTACAACTGAAGAGTTTAAGTTCACTATCGATCTTAGCAATATCGGTGTAGGTATGGATTATAAAGTGACTTCTACAAATACTGCAAACCCTACCGCTATAACAGGTGTTACAGGAAATACATATTCACTTACTAATGTTAAGTTAAAGAGCGGTCAGACTATAAAGATTTCAGGTCTTCCATCTACAGCAAAGTACAAAGTTACTGAGGATGTTACTACTGTAGGACCTGCAGGATACAAGACAACTCACGGTATTAATGTTGCAAGAATTGCAGCACCTACATCTACAAATCAGTATGCCAATGTAGCCGCTGTTACAGCAGTTACTCCTGTAAAGGCTGATGATACAGTTGCGGATACAATATTCTTCTTGAACTACCGTGATACACCTACACCTACAGGCGTTGCAATGAGCGTGGCTCCTTTTGCAATCATGGCAGGATTCGGTATTTTACTTATCTTGGTATTCTTTAAGAGAAGAAAAAAAGAAGAAGTAGAGAACTAAAAGATGAATCTTATAGGAAAATGTGCATACATAGGAAACAGGGTTATAGATATAATTGTTATTCTTATGGCGGTGATAATGCTTTTATTCGGGGCGTATTCACTATATGATATTTTTCATGTATATAAAGGGGCATCTCTTTCAAGTGAAATCTTAAAGAGTGCCCCCGGTACTGCCGGAAATGCGGATGATACCGTAAATGTAGAGGCTTTATTTAACAAATATCCTGATATGAGAGCATGGCTCAATATTTTTGATACCAATATAAACTATCCTATAGTTCAGGGTATTGATGATGCGGAGTATCTGAATAAGAATATAGACGGTGATTTTTCTTTGGCCGGATCTATATTTTTAAGCAGTCTTTGTAACGGTGATCTAAATGAGCATTACTCACTTGTCTACGGACATCATATGGACAATGGAGCTATGTTCGGTGATGTTGAAAAGTTCCTTGATAAGAGCTTTTTTGACAGTCATGTGGACGGAATACTCTATACAAAAACAGAGATCTATGATGTAAAGGTATTTGCCGTTTTGGAGACAGATGCCTATAATGAGAAGATTTATTTCCCGTATTTTGCAAATGAAAACAAAGATGATTTTTATAATTATCTTCAGAAAAATGCGGTACATATAAGGGATGTAAATCGTAATAATAAGGTTATTACAATGTCTACATGTACAGAGTCCTATACAAACGGAAGGATTGTGCTTTTTGGCGAACTTATAAGGAGATGATATGAAGCAAATTTATAAGAAAATCATATTTTTCCTTTTGTTGACATATTTTATATTTGTGCCAAGGGATGCCTTGGCCGCAAATGTAAAATTGCCTATTAACATAAACGTATCGGGAACCAATCCTGTTTACTACAGATATGATGTAAATATCAGCAAGCTTGATTCAAGGAATAATGTTGTTTCAACTGAAGAAATTTCGATGCCTTTAAGAAGAAACGGGATATATACTTATGATTTCGGAGATTTTGACAATGTCGGAGAGTATAGATACAGTATAAGTCTGGCAAATGACGATGATGAGAGATTTGTTTTCGACAGAAGAAATTATATTGTTCATATACAGGTATTGACCAACGGAACCGATATTTATACAAATACGTATCTTGAGGATCCGAGTGAAACGGCAAAGCCTGCTGCAGTGGATTTTAATGTAAAATATCTTGTAGAAATAGTTTATCCGAACGAGAGGGATAAAAACAAAGGCGGCTCCGATACAGGGTATAATAGAGATAATAAAAAAGACGGTCAAAAAAATACAGATAAAAATAATAACAAGCCTTCAGATAATGAAAGTCGTCCTGATAACAGCTTGGACGGTGAGCCTTTAATTATCATAGACAAGCCGGATAATAATAAGGGTAAGATGATTGAAGCGGTAAAGAGATTGCAAAAGGCTATTGTAAAGACAGGAGATGAGAGTTCAGTTGAGTTCTATACAACTCTGTTCTTTATATCAACATGTATTTTTATATTACTGTTTTTTAGGAAAAAGAAAAACCACCGGTAAATTCTATAATTTTTACATGGTGGTTTTTTCTTATAATTTTAAATTCTCTTCACTTGGAGGATATCCAAACTTTGCTTTGTATCTTTTGCTGAAATAAAATATATCGGAATATCCACATTCTGTGGCTATATCCACTATTTTCATATTACTGTTTCGCAAAAGTTTTTTCGCCTTTTCAAGTCTGTAATCCGAGAGAGTTTGTTTTATCGTGTTGCCATATACTTTTTTAAATACAGTATTGATATAGGACGGATTTTTACCAATATTCTTTGCAATTTCTGCTACAGTGTAATCATAATTCGAAAAATTTCTTTCTATATCTTCAAGTATCTGCTTTCCGATAAGCTGCTCCTTGGTTAAGATAGTGTTTAATCCCATACAGTCAACACCGATTTCAACTAAAATATCCTCAAGTTTTTCTATACAGGATATATCCTTTTCAAAAATATTTTCCTGCATAAACTGAACCAAGGTAAGACTTTGCAGTATATGATACTTTATATCAAGACTATTCAGTATTTCACGAATGAACTTATAAAGAGTGGTTGCATTATAATTATCCAGTATATCTTTTGTATTAGCACTTATAAAACTCACATAAGAATCTTTATCTGAATTTGACATATATTTTATCACAGACGGTCTTATAGTACTGATATCTTTAGCTTGTAAGATCACATTTTCTTTTTTAAATAATCCTGATAACTTAGCTATGCTTTGGTCTTTTGGCATATTTTTTGAAGATTCAATAACATCAATGCATTTATCAAGACTTTCTAAAAGAGCATCTTCACTTATAGGCTTTGTAAGATAGTCAAAAACACCATAGCGCATTGCCTCTACAGCAAAATTAAAATCGTTATATCCTGATAGAAGTATTATTTTTGTATTTAATTTATTTTCAAAAATATATCCGGCTACTTCAAGACCTGTGAGCGATATCATTTTTATATCCATAAGTAAAAGATCGACTTTAGTAAGTGAAAGACATTTTATAACATCTTCCCCGTCTTCACATAATGAGACTATATCTATATTTGTCCTGTTATCGGATATAATCTTTTCAAGTCTTGCACGTATAAAATATTCATCATCGGCAATAACAAGTTTTATCATAAGAACTCCTTCTTTATTTTAAAGGAAATACAACAGCCGGGACTTTGATTCTCAAAGTCGAGCTTGTAATCATTACCGTAATACAGCTTTAAGATCCTGTTTATATGCTTTAGAGCAAAGTGGTGGTTATTATCGGTTTCATCTTCTAGTATATGATTTAAATTATTCATGTCTATTCCGAAGCCGTTATCAGATACTTTAAATAATATATTATTTTCATCCTGATTTACTGTTATATTTATATTTCCCTTATACTTTAAACCCTTTATACCATGATAAATACTGTTTTCCACAAGCGGAAGCAGTATAAGTTTCGGGCATTTAAATTGATTTATATTATCGACACAATATATGCTGTATTCAAATTTGTCATGGTATCTTACAGACATTATATCAAGATAGGCCTTACAAGTATGTAACTCTTCTTCTATATTCACAAAACTTTTTCCGAGACTTAAACTTCCTCTGTAAAATTTTGAAAGATTCATAACAAGTTCCATTAAAGTTTGCTTTTCATCAAGACTTGCAAGAGAATATATATTGTCAAGAGTGTTGTAGAGAAAATGAGGCTTTATCTGTTCATTCACCTTATCTATTTCAATACGGTTTTTCTCTTTTTCAATATCTATCAACTTGTTCTTAAGCTCATTTTGAGACTTCAACATTATGTTAAAATCACCTATAAGTTCAATCATTTCCGGAGAGTCGGCTTCATAAGAAAATTCTTTCCAATTTCCTTTACTTACAAAGCGTGTATGCTCTACCAAGGCATAAATAGGTTTACTTAAGTTTTTTGCTATATTTTTTGACATAAAAAGTGCCAGTCCGAGAGAAAAGCATGCAGTTATAAAAAAAGCGATTCCGATGGTTAGCGCAGGCTTTATAAAAAAGAAAAGAGGAATAAAATGTACAAGTTTCCAAGGATAAGACTTTAAAGGCATTGTATTTATAAAGCCGTAACCTGAAAAAATATGTCCTGATTTTCCTAATTTTACTGCACCTATTATAGTGTCCGTAAGAGTATTTTTCTCATTCAGATAGTCGGATTTACTTATAATATCATACTCATTATCTACAAGCAGATAGAGAGAACTTGAGGTATCCGATACCGCATATATATCGGATATACTTTTTTCAGAGATTATAAGCTCTATATAGCCGTAGAGGTCGCCGCTCCTGTAGTCGTATATCGGATGCACATATGAGAAAGTGTCGATCAAATTATCGCTGGAATTATCAAACTTTTTTGTGGCAAACCACTTGCCGCCTGTTACACGTATAGCTTTAAAATCACTTGGGTACTGCTTCCTTTCAGAACTCATTATAATACTGTAGTCCTTATCATATATGCTTATACCGTAAATATACGGAGCCGGATATATAAGTTTGTAGATTTCAAGGCTCATATTGATTTTTTGAACAGAGAAACCGTCTGTATTATTATAATAAATGTCAAAGCCATGCTGTATAACATCATTGTTTAAAAGAAGTCTTGAATAGTGGGTTGCTGAAGTAAAGTAGTGATCCAGACGATTTTCTATATGGCTAAGCTGTATATCTGAAGCCTCAATTCTATCGTCTGTATAATAGAATATAAATATAATACTAGTAATAAAAAACAGTATACCTACAGGAAGCAACACCATAAGCCTGAGGCCGTCAAACAGTTGCAGATAAATACTCTTACTTTTCAAACTCAACTCCTAAAAATAGCAATAAATAACCTTATATTTTCAACTTTGTTTAAAATATAACTATTGATATGCTTTTTAATCAAAAATTTATTGAAATAATTATACATGGGTGAGTTTAAAATGACAAGAAATCTATAAAAATTCCATGGGATGTAAAACTCTAAATTGCTATAATCAAAGCATAAATTTTGTATCGTGTTTTTTAAGGAGGAGTTTATGAAGTTAAAGAAAATTGCGATGCTGGGTATGACATTGGCACTATCAATCGGAGCACTTGCGGCTTGCGGATCAGGAAGCAAGGGAGGCGGTGAATCACAAAAGGCAGCCGATTCTGCAAACGGTTCGGGTGATTCAAATGAAAAGATTAAGATAAGATTACTTACCCGTATGGCGGGAACTTCAGATATTGTAAAAATCTACAACGGTATTATAGATGAATTTAAGGCGAAGCATCCTGAAGTTGAGATAATTGATGACTCACAGGGTGATGAGAGCGCATTTAACAATATCTTATCAACAGATATGGCTTCAGGTAAGATGGCAAATATCTATCGTGTTCAGGGTGTTGCAAATCTTCAAAAGTATATTGATAACGGATTCTTATTGGATGTTACACCATATCTTGAAGCGGACCCTGAGTGGGGAAAGAGCTTTGCACCGGGAGCTTTGTCATACTACAGTGTTCCGGGTAAAGAGGGAACTTATGCTATTCCTATGGAGTCGGGTCTTATAGGTGTTTATTATCATGAGGATATATTAAAAGAGGCAGGAGTTGAAAAATTCCCTGAGACATGGGATGAGCTTTTAGCAGCAATAGATAAATTAAATGCTAACGGTGTTACACCGATTGCTTTAGGCGAGAGCTCAAACTATATGGGCGGACATTTACATGATCAGATTTTCTATAAGTGGCTTGGAACAGAGGCTGCAAAGGAACTTGGAAACAGAAGCAAGAAGTGGACAGATCCTGATGTTGTACAGACACTTCAGTATATCAAGGATTTAATTGATGCTAAGGCTTTTGATCCTAATGCTGTAGGTATGCAGGATGATGTGGCGATGACAGCTTTCCAAAACGGTGAGGCTGCAATGGTAGTTACAGGACCTTGGATGATCGGAAGATTTACAGATCCTGAGAAGACACCTGTACATGAGGATATCAAACTTGCTAAATTCCCGTATTTCAAAGAGAAACCTGAATACAAGAACTATGATATGCAGGTAATCAGCCCATATATGATAAACGGAAAGCTTGAAGGAAAAGAATTGGAGCTTACAATTGAACTTGTAAAAATGCTCACAAGCAAAGAAGCGGCAAAGAAATACGCAGAAGAAGCGCAGTTTATTATGCCTATAGAGGATGTAGATATTGATGAGAGCAAGGTGACTCCTTTGTTTTTGGAAAGTATGAAGCTTGGTGCTACAAGTGAGGGTATCGGAGTTGATGTATTTGACTTTGATGAACTTACATCTATGCAGGACAGAACAAGAAACTCAATTATGAGCTTGTTTACAGGATCAAGTGCAGAGGAAGCCGCTGCCGAGATTCAGGCTGAGATAGATAGTGCAAAATAAGAATAGCTTAGACCCGAAATATAGACTAAGCTTTTAGAGGTATTAGAGCTGTTTGATTTTACAAACAGCTCTATTTTAAATATTAAGGAGACAAAATGATAAAGTTAAAAACCACCAAAGCAAAATTCACGATTTTTTTATTTATCTTGCCGGCATTACTTCTATATACGATATTCCAGCTTATACCTATAGCCGGAGGAATATACTTCTCCTTTGTAGAGTGGGACGGACTGGCAGGTACCAAGCTGACATTTGTAGGTTTTGATAATTATATAAGTGCATTTCACAATAAGCAGTTTATTCTTTCACTTTCAAATATGGCAAGAATGGTAGTATTCAGTGTGCTTTTACACACACCTATAGCGCTTCTTTTGGCTGTAGCCGTAAATGCAAAGCTTAAGGGATACAGATTGTTTAAAACAATATTTTTTGTACCTACGGTTTTTCCTATGACTGCAATAGGTCTTATGTGGTACTTTGTTTTCATGCCTACAGGTGCACTTAATACTTTGCTTACAAATATGGGCTTGAAGCAGTTTGCAATTCCTTGGCTGGTAAATAAAGCAACCGCAATGAATACAATCGTAGGTGTAAATGTATGGGCGGGGATCGGTTATTATATGGTAATCATATTGGCAGGACTTACAGTAATTCCGAAAGACTTATATGAGGCGGCATCTATTGACGGTGCCAATCCGGTACAGATGTTTTTCAATGTTACAATTCCTATGCTAAAGCCGACTTTGATTATGTGTATAGTAATGGACATTATCGGAAGTGTAAAGGTATTCGATCTTGTGTATGCAATGACAAGCGGAGGTCCGAACGGACTTACAAACCTGCCGACAACTCTTATGATAAGTGAGGCGTTTAAATACAGCCATTATGGTGTAGGTTCAGCTATAGGTATAATTATTATGCTTATATGTTTGGTGGGAACGGTTGGAAGTAATACATTATTAAACAGAGGAAGGAGAGTGGACTGATATGAAAAAATCAAATATAAGTATGAAGGTAATAGCATATACTTTCCTGATTATTATGGCAATAATATTTATAATGCCTATGTTATTTACTATTATTTCTTCTTTGAAAACAAAACTGGATATATTCTCAGATCCTTTTGCACTGCCGAAGAATCCGCAGTGGAGCAATTATTTTATAGCATGGAAAGATGCAAACATGAGTGCTTACTTTATAAACTCTGTTATACAATCAGGATCGACTGTTATTTTAACAAGTTTGATTTCAACAATGGCAGCATATGCTCTGGCAAGATTTGATTTTAAACTTAATAAGGTGCTGGTATTGGTATTTATGCTTGGAATGATGGTACCTATGCATACTATCTTGGTTCCGGTATCTTATATCATTGGATTGTTTAATCTGAAAAATAATATTTTTGCACTGGTACTTGTTTATGTTGCATTTAATCTTCCTTTCAGCATTATGGTAATGATAACCTTTATGAAGGGAGTTAACCGTTCTTTAGAAGAGGCTGCTATTATAGATGGGGCAAATTATTTTCAGATTTATTCTAAGATAATGATACCTCTTACATTGCCTGCTATATCCACTATTTCTATATTTAACTTTATGGGCGCATGGAATAATATACTTTTCCCGCTTCTCTTTATCAATGATAAGAGACTTCGCCCTATTTCACTCGGACTTTTAAATTTTAACGGTGAGAGAGGCTCTGAATACGGTCTTATGATGGCAGGTATAGTTATAACAGTTGCAGTACCTCTTGCAATATATCTTTTATTCCAGGAAAAGGTTGAGAGCGGTCTTGCAGCAGGTGCGGTAAAGGAGTAAATATGTGTGAATATTTTATTGAGATGGTAGACAGACTTAAAAATCATCCTTTTGCTGATTCAATAAAGAGCTTTATTTTGAGTTTTGAAGATGAAGAACTTAAAAAATATTTGTCATTTTTATATTTACATATGCCGTATGCGGATATAGCAAATGTTGATAAGGAAGTGATTTTAGATTATGCAAAGTCAGGTGTAAACCTAAGAAATACATTATGTAAAGATCTGGATGAGGATATATTTTTAAACTATGTTTTATTTCATAGAATAGGCAGTGAAAAAATAGTTGCAAACAGGACTTTTTTCTATGATCTTATAAAGGATATGCTTGGAGAATCCGAGACGGAAAATATTCTAAAACTCAACTATTTCTGTGGAAAAAATGTAACCTACAGAACTACTGATATAAGAACTTTGGATCCTATAACAGTTTATAAATCCTCTTTTGGCAGATGCGGTGAAGAATCTATTTTTGCAGTATCTGTATTCAGAGCGGCAGGTATACCTGCAAGACAGATCTATGTACCGCTTTGGGCTCATTGTGATGACAATCATGCATGGGTGGAGGTGTATGTGGATAATGACTGGCATTATCTTGGAGCATGTGAACCTGAAGAAATACTTGATAAAGGCTGGTTTGATGATGCTTCAGCCAGATCAATGATAGTAAAAAATATTTTATATGGAAATATTAAAAAAGAGTCAAAGGACTATCTGGGCCTTAATGCAGGACTTTATGAGATAAACCAAACAAAAAGATATGCCGATACAAAGCATATAAAAATATATCTATATGCAGGAGATAAAATTCTTTCAAATTTTGATTTTAATATCTGTCTTATGAATTTTTCAATGTTCTCGCCTATAATAAAGGCAAGGACTGATGAATCCGGATTATATGAGACTGATATTGGTATAGGACATATATTTCTTAGTATGTTTATTGAAAAAAACTATATTATACCGATTGATCTTAAGGAAAATAATGTTTTTTATGTCGATATAAACGATTTTGCACCTAAGTATAATGAATATAAGGAAATCTTTATCAATGTTCCTCAGGCAAGTACAAGAAACAGAAAAAAATCTCCTAAAAAAAGAGAAAGTGAATACAAGATAAAGGAATTTCCAAATGATACAGTAAGAAAAACGGCTGTATCTGAAGGAATGGATAAACTTTGGAATATACTCTCAGAGAAGGATAAGAGAGATATAAGTATAGAGGTACTTAGGGACTGCTTTGATTCAAAGAATATTTATAATGTAAATAGAGAAATATATTTAAACTATATTCAAAATCCCAAAGTTTATTTTGAAAATCTTACACCATGCAGACATGTTTTCAGAGATAAATTTACAGACATAGAATCTTTACTGGAATTTGTTAAAGGTATAAGTCTTACAAGGGAAAAGCCGATTACAGAAGCAATGGGAGTATATAAAACAAGGATTTCAAATGCACTTTCTGTGAAGATTTTTGCCGTTAATGTACTAAGAAGTATGGGAATAGCTTCTAAACTTGTAAATGCTGATGTGTATATATATGAAAATGAAGAATTCAGATTGCTATCTGAACTTTCCAAGATACTTGATACTTTAAAGTATATAGACAGTTGCTGTATCAGGGAAGAGCTTACAAATACAAAAATGTCTCATTTACATATTGAGGGAGATCTTAGCGGATTTGGAGAATCATTTTCAATCTCAAAATTTGACAGCTTTGAAAATAATCTTATATCTCTTGATAAGAGCAGTATTAAAGAGCATATGGAATTGCCCGCCGGAGAGTATGTATTGGCAACTCAAAACAGATTACCGAACGGAAATATATGTGCAAAATATAATATATTGAACTTAGAACCAGATACTGAAAATAAGGTTAAATTGGAATATATGCAGGCTGATATAAATGATATGCTTTCTGAATTTATATTGCCAAGGGAACTGGAGGAGAGGTTAAATATTTCTGATGACAATGATAAGATAAGGCTTATTATGTGGATGAAGGAAGAAGAGGAACCGTCACAACATATTGCAAACGATCTTTTGATAAAAGAAGATCTTTTAAAGAATATGAAGCTGGATCTTATTTTTACAAATGAATTTGAAAATAAAGACAGTGCAATAAATGAACTGTTGAAAAAAAGCCTGTACAATAATGTTCATACAAATTTCGGTGAGGATCTACAGGAGGCATTTGGAAGAAGTACTTTTGTAAATCATGAGACTTTGCCTATAGTAGCCCTTTGTAAGGGTAAAAAGGCTGTATATGCTTTTAGCGGTTATCAGGTAGGAAGCGGAAATTTAATAGAAAAGATTAGTGAACTTATAGAGGAGAAGTGATGAATAAGCTTATTGAAGAGAGAACAAGAAGAACCGAGTGGTATAGGGATGCAAGATTCGGTATGTTTATACACTGGGGACTTTATGCCATACCGGCAAGAGGAGAATGGGTACGTTCAAGAGAGAGGATAAAAAAAGAGAACTATGATTATTTAATGGATGAGTTTTCCTGTGAGAATTATGATCCCAAGGAATGGGCAAGACTTGCAAAAAAGGCCGGCATGAAATATGCGGTGTTGACAGCTAAGCACCATGACGGATTCTGCCTTTATGACAGTAAGGTGAGTGATTTTAATTCTATGAATGCGGCATGTCACAGAGATCTTGTAAAAGAGTTTTTGGACGCATTCAGAGCGGAGGGTATAAAGGTCGGTCTTTATTTTTCACTGCTTGACTGGAGACATGAGGACTATCCTCACTACGGTGATATGCACCACCCCATGAGAGATAATGAGGAGTGGAAGGGATATAATCACAATTTTGATAATTATCTTGATTTCATGCATGCTCAAATAAAAGAACTTGTAACCGGATATGGAAAGCTTGATTTGATGTGGTTTGATTTTTCCTACGGTCCTATGAACTGTGATAAGTGGAAGGCAAAGGAACTTATGGAGATGGTAAGAGAGTATCAGCCGGATATTATCACAGATAACAGACTTGAGGGCAGTGCTGAATATGCAGGTACAATCAAAACATTAAACCCAAGTACTTATGCAGGTGATTTTGCATCACCGGAGCAAATGATACCACCGGAGGGAATTGTGGATGAAGCAGGTAACTCAATTCCTTGGGAGGCTTGTATCACTATGAATAATAACTGGGGATATCATGCTCATGATAAGCATTTTAAATCCGACAAGCTTATAATCAGAATGCTTGTGGAATGTGTAAGCAAGAACGGAAATCTTATTTTAAATGTCGGACCTAAGGCAAATGGAGAAATACCGAAGGAATCTGTTGAAATACTCGAAAAAGTCGGTGATTGGATGAAGGAAAACTCAAAGAGTATTTACGGATGCGGAATTTCGGAATATAATAAACCTGAGTGGGGTAGATTTACTCAAAACGGTAAGTTTTTATATGCACATGTGTTTGAGGAACAGGCAGGTGCTATAGCTTTATGTAATATGGTCGGTAAAATAAAGAAGATGCGTCTTTTAAGAGATGGAAGTGAAATATTGCAAAGTAATTACTGGAATTTGAAGGAATTTGCAAAGGATGCTTTCTTCTTCTTTGATACATCTGCAAGTGATTGTTATCCACTTCCGGATGATAGAGATTCTGTGGTGGAGATAGAATTGAAATAGGAGATAATATGATTTTAGAGGCTTGTATTGAAAATATTACTTATTTGAAGGAAGTAGTAAATGCCGGAGCAAAAAGAATTGAGCTTTGCGACAATTTGGCTGTAGGAGGAACTACAGTAAGTGTCGGAGTAAGAGACTATGCCAAGTATTTTTGTGATTCAAATAATGTAGAGCTTGCGGTCATGATAAGAGCCAGAGGCGGAAACTTTGTATATAACAATATTGAAAAAGCGGTTATGTACAATGATTTAAAGGATATGGCAAAACAAGGTGTAAAAAGAGCCGTTATAGGTGCTTTGAAAGAGGACGGAGAACTTGACAAGGAATTTATTAAAGAACTTGTGGGTGCGCCTAAGTTTTTCAGAAAAGATATGGATTTTACATTCCATATGGCCTTTGATCAAATAGGTGTGGGATTAAAGCCTGAGGAGGCTCTTGAAAAAAGACTGGAAGCAATAAAAACATTATCAAAACTTGGAATAGATACCATCCTTACACATGGTTATCATGAAAATAATGATATATTTGATAATATAGATACTCTAAAAGCATATATTGAATGTGGAAATGAATGCCATGTGGATATAATGCCCGGTGGTGGTGTAAGCTTTAAAAATCTGGATAAATTAATAAAGAAGCTCCCTAATATAGTTGCGGTACATGGAACTAAGATAGTGGAGATATAATGTGATGAAAAACAGCAACAAGTTTAAGTTGCTGTTTTTCTTAAATTATTCCCAAGGCTTTATTGACTTGTAAAAGAGAAATAAGTATAATCAAGTGTATATGTCATAAACCTGAATGGAGATAAAACATTGATAAAGAGTATGACAGGCTTTGGAAGAGCCGAAGAAATAACAGGTGATTATAAACTATCTATAGAGATTAAGTCAGTAAACCACAGATATCTGGATTTAAATATAAAAATGCCCAGGAGATTTTTCCCATTTGAAGCTGAGATAAGAAATATTGTAAAAAAATATGTTTCAAGGGGCAAAGTGGACCTTTTTATCAATTATCTGGACTTTAAAGACAAAGCAAACGGAGTATATCTGAATAAAAATATTGTAAAAAAGTATTTGGATATAGGATTGGAGCTTTGTAAAGAGTATAGAATAGTTGATGATTTGAAGGTTTCACATCTTTTAAATCTCCCTGATGTAATAAGTATTGACGAGCCTAAGCTTGATGAAGAAGAGATAAAGGCGTTTTTATTTAAGGTATTGGAAGATGCTTGTAAATCTTTTTACGATACAAGAGAAGCGGAAGGAGAGAAGTTGTTTGAAGATATAAGTTCAAAGCTTCTACTTCTGTCCTCTACAACAGAGGATATAAAGGAAAGATATCCTGTAGTTTTGGATGAATATAAAAATAAGCTGTATTTAAAAGTGAATGAACTTTTAAACGGGTCAGGTATAGAAGAAAACAGAATTGCTACAGAGGTAACACTCTTTGCAGATAAGATATGTGTGGATGAAGAGGTTGTAAGACTTATAAGCCATATAAAAGCTATGTCTGATGAAATGAAACTGGATGTGGGAATAGGAAGAAAGCTGGATTTTCTCGCTCAGGAAATGAACAGAGAAGCAAATACAATTCTTTCAAAATCAACTGATTTAAATATAGCAAATTATGCTATAATATTAAAAACTGAAATAGAAAAAATAAGGGAACAAATTCAAAATATAGAATAGAGGAATTATGGCTGACGGAATTTTGGTTGTTGTATCAGGTTTTTCAGGCTCAGGTAAAGGTACTTTGATGAAAAAGCTGCTGTCAGAATATGATGAGTATGCATTGTCTGTCTCTGCTACAACAAGAGCTCCAAGAACGGGAGAGGTAGAAGGAAGAGAATATTTTTTTAAAAGCAAAGAAGATTTTGAAAAACTTATAGAAAATGATGAGCTGATAGAGTACGCATCATTTTGTAATAATTACTACGGTACACCAAGAGATTATGTGCTGGAGCAAAGAAAGAACGGAAAGAATGTGATTCTGGAAATAGAAGTACAGGGTGCTCTAAAGGTAAAGGAAAAGTATCCTGATACAATGCTTATCTTTGTAACACCGCCGGATGCTCATACACTGAGGGACAGGCTTGTAGGCAGGGGAACCGAGTGTGAGAAGGATATAAAAGCGAGACTGCGTCAGGCAACGAAAGAAGCTGATTGCATGAGCAAGTACGATTATGTTGTTATAAATGATGATTTGGAAAGGGCGGTAAAAGAGCTCAATGAGATCATTTCACACCGTGGAGATATAAAGTCAAATAATACAGATTTTATTAAGAAGATAAAAGAAGATTTAAACAGGATTTTTATGGAGGAAGAATAAATGTTACACCCATCATACAGTGAACTTATTAATGTTGCAAATGCGGACGTAGATCCGGGCGAGGCACCTGTAGTACAGAGCAGATATTCAATTGTAATTGCAAGTGCAAAGAGAGCAAGACAGATTATTGACGGTGAAATACCTGAGGTGAAGGCTGACGGAAAGAAACCTCTTTCTATTGCGGTTGAAGAGCTGTTTGAGCAGAAGGTCAGAATAACAAATGATGATCCTAATAACGAAGCTTAAGAATCATTTTGATTTGCCATCATTTTCATGATGGCTTTTTATTAATATTAGGATTTATATTGAAAGGTTTATATGAAGATGTCAATGGTGTCACTTGGATGTGACAAAAATACAGTGGATTCAGAGATGATGCTGGGTCTGATGAATGAAAAGGGATTTGAATACACAGATATTGATGAAGAAGCGGAGATAATGATAATCAATACTTGCGGTTTTATACAGTCCGCAAAAGAAGAAAGTATAAATGCTATCTTGGAAGCGGCAAGATTAAAAGAAGAAGGTGCACTTAAGGCATTGATAGTTACAGGCTGTCTGGCTCAAAGATACAAGGATGAGATAATAAAAGAAATACCTGAGGTAGACGCTCTTCTTGGTACATCAAGCTTTGATAAGATAGTTGAAACTGTGGAAGATGTACTTGGTGGAGAGATAAAAAATGAGTTTCTTGACCTTGACAGATTGCCTTCCATTTCAAATAAGAGAAAAAATTCCACAGGCGGATACTATGCATATTTGAAGATTGCGGAAGGTTGTAATAAAAACTGTACATATTGCATTATTCCGTCATTACGTGGTAATTACAGAAGTTATCCTATGGATGATTTAATTGCTCAGGCAAAGGATTTGGCCGCACTTGGAATAAAGGAGCTGATTTTGGTAGCTCAGGAGACTACACTTTACGGTTTAGACCTTTACGGTGAGAAGAGCTTACCTAAACTTTTAAAGGAGCTTGCAAAGGTTGACGGTATAGAGTGGATAAGAATACTTTATTGCTATCCTGAAGAGATTACAGATGAACTTATAGAGGTTATTGCAAATGAAGATAAGGTTTGTAAGTATTTGGATATACCGATACAGCATGCTTCAGACAATATACTAAGAAGAATGGCAAGAAGAACTTCACATGACGATTTGGTAAATATTATAGGTAAGCTTAGAAAGAATATACCGGATATTACACTTAGAACCACAATAATATCAGGATTCCCGGGTGAGACTGAAGAAGATCTTGAGACTGTAATTGATTTTATCAAGAAGATGAAGTTTGAAAGACTGGGTGTTTTCACATACAGTGAAGAAGAAGGTACGGTTGCGGCAGGCTTTGAAAATCAAATCGATGAAGAAGAAAAAGAGGCCAGAAGAGATCGAATAATGAGAGTCCAGCAGGAAATCTCCGAAAAGAATCTTGAAAAAATGGTCGGAAAGACATTTAATGTACTTATAGAGGGCAGACTTCCTGAGGAAAATGTATATATAGGAAGAACATATATGGATGTTCCGGGTGTGGACGGATATGTTTTTGTAAATACAGATAGAGATTTTATGACCGGAGATTTTTGTGATGTAATCATAACAGGTTCATCCGAGTATGATTTGATAGGAGATGCAATATGAATTTGCCAAATAAATTGACGGTTTTAAGAGTGCTGCTTATACCTTTCTTTGTAGCAAGCCTTTTATTTAAAGGTGGAGAAGATTATAAGTTCAGAATAATTGCGCTTATTATATTTGCTGTTGCGGCACTTACAGATACTTTGGACGGAATGATTGCCAGAAAATATAATCTGATTACAGATTTCGGAAAGTTTATGGACCCGCTTGCGGATAAGGTGTTGGTATGCTCAGGGCTTATTTGTTTTGTGGAGCTTAGACAGTTGAGTTCTGTTATTGTGCTTATTGTTATAGCAAGAGAGTTTATAATAAGCGGTATAAGGCTTGTGGCTTCCGACAACGGCGTGGTTATTGCGGCTGCAATGTCGGGAAAGTTAAAAACTGTTGTACAGATGGTTACCGTTATTTTACTGATATTAAATCTGCCACAGCTAAGTATGATAACAAATATTTTTATTATCTTGATGCTTTTCCTTACAATATTTTCTCTTTGTGAGTATATTATCAAGAATAAGAATGTTATAATGAGCAGTAAGTAATAATCATTATATAAAGGAGTGGAAATGGATACTGTTACCAGAAATAAGACAATAAAACTTATAGGAATAAATGAAGCCGAGATAAGAACTTCTATTTTAGACTTGATTGATAATGAAGATGTGAAAATTGAAATAAAACCTTTTGATGCTAAAACTTATATTATTCTCTCAGCCGATGCGGATACCGAAGAGGCTGCCAAAGATTTGATAAAGCCTGTCTCAAAGGAAATAAAAAGAAGATTCGGAAAATATATTTATTCGACAAAGGAAAAAATAACTCTTGAAATGAGTGTGGTAAATCTTCTTGAAAAGAACGAACTCACAATTTCTACAGCCGAGTCATGTACAGGAGGACTTTTGGCAGGAAGACTTATAAATGTACCCGGAGTTTCGGACGTATATAAAGAGGGATTTATTACATATACAAATAAGGCAAAGAGAAAAACTCTCGGTGTAAATAAATCAACTCTGAAAAAATACGGAGCGGTAAGTGAGCAGACGGCAAAAGAGATGGCTGTAGGTGCGGCTCTTGCGGCAGATACAGATATAAGTATATCTGTAACCGGTATTGCAGGTCCTGACGGAGGAACAAATGAGAAGCCTGTAGGACTTGTATATGTAGGAGTTTGTATAAAGGATATTGTACATGTAGAGAAGTTCAGATTCTCAGGTGACAGAGCCAATGTCAGGGAGCAAACAGTTATTTCCGCACTTGGCTTACTGAGAAAATGCATTTTGGAACATTTCTCTTAAGAAAGGGACAGATATTTAGGTATCAAGGTAGATTATGGTATTTTCAAAAAAGATATATCTCTCACCGGATATAAAACAAGACTATAGAAAATATATGAGAATGCTGAAATTTAATAAACCCGGTTTTTTATTACACCTTGTGGTATTTCTTGAGGGAGAAGAGACACTCTCGCTTGTGCACAATTCCATATTTTTGAACAATTACAGAAAGACTGATGCTCTTATAGTGGGTCTTGCTCTCGGTAAAAAGTCCGGAATAGAGCTTATCTCAAATATAGTCGAAGATACCTATAGAACAAGAAAAGATTTTGAGTATTACAGCTTTTTTAAAATGGAGGAAGTATGATCGGTGTACTGCTCACGGCATTGAAAATTATAGGTATTGTCATACTCGCAATCATCGCTTTGGCATTACTGATTATACTGATGGTACTTTTTATTCCTATAAGATACAGGGGTAAGATATATTTTAAAGAAGTACCTGATATAGCATTAAGTGTAACATGGTTTTTTAAATTTTTATCTTTAAATATTACATACAAAGACGGACTTGATATTATAGGCAAGGCGGGATGGCTTTTTAAAGTATATTCAAATCATGATGATGACACTGATACAAATAAAGAAATAGAAGATTACGAATCAAAAGTTGAAGAAACTGTAGATACGGTTAATGAAAATAAAAAAGATGATATTACTTTAGAGAATACAAAGAAAGTTGATGTTTTAGAAGTCGATAATAAAATAAAAGAGCTGGATAAACAAGAAAAGAAACAATCAAAAAAGAAAAAAAGTAAGTCTAATAAAAAGAAAAGCTCAGCTAAGAAAGAAAGTAAACTTGATAAGCTTGTAAATAAAGCAAAGGATATTCATTATTTACTTACTGAAGAGGAAAACAAGAAAACTCTTTTATTAATGCTTGAAAAAACCAAAAATCTTTTGGTACATATATTACCAAAAAAAATAGTCGGATTTTTCAAATTCGGTTTTGATGACCCTTCCACAACAGGGCAGGTACTTGAGGCGGTGGCAATATTCTATCCGCTTTATAGAGATGATTTTAAGATAGTACCTATGTTTTATGATGAAATCATAGAAGTGGATATATCTTTTAAAGGAAGACTTAGAGTTTTCTATGCTCTTTATATAGGGTTGATTCTATGGTTAAATAAGAAGAAAATAAAAACAAGGCCCCAATAAGGGCCTTTATTTTAAAAAAGCATGTTTTGGAGAAAATATGAATATACAGATATTTGGAACTAATAAGTCTTCAGACACCAAGAAGGCTGTCAGATTTTTTAAGGAAAGAAATATAAAGTTTCAACTTGTAGACATGAAGGAAAAGGGCTTATCAAAGGGTGAGTTTACTTCAGTAATGCAGGCGGTAGGCGGATTTGAAAATATGCTTGATGAAAAATGCAAGGACAGTGAAACTCTTACTTTGATAAACTATCTTTCCGAGGAAGATAAAATACCTAAAATCTTAGAAAATCAGCAGGTACTAAGGTTTCCGATAGTAAGAAACGGTAAGGAAGCAACTATAGGGTATGCACCTGAAGTATGGAAAGGATGGTCATAGTGAATACAGCCGGATATAAAATATATGAATATATAAATGAACTTGGCTCCAAGGCTCCTGTACCCGGAGGCGGAGGCGCAAGTGCCGTTGCAGGAGCACTATCAGCGGCTCTTGCCGGCATGGTCTGTAATCTTACAGTAGGCAAGAAGAGCTATATGGCAGTGGAAGATGATATAAAAAAAATATTGGAAGATATGAATAAGCATATGGAAAGTTTTGTAAAGCTTTCAGATAAGGATGCCGAAGTTTTTTATCCGCTTTCACAGGCATATGGCTTTAAACCGCAAAATGATGAGGAAAAGAAATTGCATGAAGAAAATATGGAAAAGCTTCTTTTTGATGCGGCCATGGTTCCGCTTGATATTATGAAAGAGGCTTATGGTATGCTTGGTGCCATTGATTTTCTTGCAAAAAAGGGCTCAAAGCTTGCCGTATCAGATGCCGGTGTGGCGGTAAGTATGCTTAGAAGTGCGGTATGCGGTGCTATGATGAATGTAGTAATAAATGTAAGGTATATGAAGAATAGACCTAAAGCTCAAAATCTTATGGATGAAGCAAGTGAATTACTTGAAAACACTATGAATAAGGCAGATATTATATACAGAGAAGTTTTGGAGGTACTTTTGTGATTTTATTATATGGGGCAGACACAGCTGAGAAAATAAAAGAGGAAATTTCAGGAATGCTTTCAGAACTTAAAGGTTATACTCCAACTCTTGGGATAGTCAGAATAGGATCAAATCCTTCAGATATTTCATATGAGAAAGGTGCTGTAAAAAAGATGGAGTCTCTTTCATTAAATACAAAAGTATTTGAATTTGATGAAAATATTTCATCGGATGATTTTATAGACGAGTTTAAGAAGATAAATGAAGATGATGAAATTGACGGAATTTTGCTTTTCAGACCTTTGCCTGAGCATATAGATGAGAAGAAGGTTATAGAGGTGCTGGATGAGAGAAAAGATTTGGACGGTATTTCATATAAAAATATAGCAAAGGTTTTTGCAGGAGATGAAAGCGGATTTGCACCATGCACAGCAAAGGCAGTAATAAAAATACTTGAAAGCAATAATATAGAACTTGAAGGAAAGAATGTAGTTGTACTTGGGCGAAGTATGGTAATAGGTAAGCCTGTAGCTATGCTTGCAATTCAAAAAAATGCTACAGTAACACTTTGTCATTCAAAAACCGCTGATTTGAAAAAAGTATGTAAAAATGCCGATATTTTAATAGTTGCAATAGGCAGAGCAAAGATGATAAATGACGATTATATAGGAGAAGATGCTGTTGTAATTGACGTAGGTATAAATTTCTTTGAAGGAAAGCTTTGCGGAGATGTGGACCTTGAAAATGTAAAAAATGCCGCTATGGCAACACCGGTTCCCAAAGGTGTAGGGGCTGTGACCACGTCCGTATTGGCACAACATCTTGTGATTTCCGCTTTAAAAAAGAGACTGTATTAAATACTTAATATTTTAGATACTTGTTTTTAACATTTTATTTGCTAGAATATAATTATACTTACAAGGCTTTCTTAAGGAGAAAGCTATGAAAAAGATTTTTTTAATAATATTTTTAACGATTTTATTAACATCTTGTAAAAAAGATTCCGATATAGAGTTTGGGAAAAATATTGAAACCGAGACCGAAGAAGTTGTTACAAAGAGCTTAACCAAAGAGAGTGAATCCGCTACCGTAACTTTGGAAGAATATATAGATGTATTTATTTCGGGATGTGTGAATAACCCTGATGTATATACGTTGAAAAAGGGCTCAATAATAAAAGATGCTGTCGAAATGGCGGGAGGCTTCAGTGAAAATGCATGCAGGGATTATGTAAACTTGGCAAAAAAG
Organism: Lachnoanaerobaculum gingivalis; assembly: GCF_003862475.1. Lineage (GTDB taxonomy): Bacteria > Bacillota > Clostridia > Lachnospirales > Lachnospiraceae > Lachnoanaerobaculum > Lachnoanaerobaculum gingivalis. The sequence continues at coordinate 140,960 of NZ_RRCO01000002.1, forward strand.
CTTGAACCGAGTGAACATATAATAATTCCAAGTCAGGATGAAGCCAAAGAACTAAATCCTGTGCAGGTTGAAGATGCTCCAAACAGCAGTTCTCTTGTAAATATCAATAAGGCTTCAAAGGAAGAACTTATGAGTTTACCGGGAATCGGAGAGAGAAAAGCTGAAGCTATAATAAAGTATAGAAACTCTAAATCTTTTTCAAATATTGAAGATATAATGAATATATCGGGAATAAAAGAAGCGGCATTTAGTAAGATTAAAGATAAGATTTGTATAAATTAGGAGTAAATAATGAATAAAGCACTTGTTGTAGATGATGAAAAATTAATAGTCAAAGGAATAAAGTTCAGTTTGGAGCAGGACGGTTATGAGGTTGATGTAGCCTATGACGGCAGTGAAGCTTTAAAAATGGCTAAGGAAAAAGAATATGATATAGTGCTTTTGGATGTAATGTTACCTGAGATGGACGGCATGGAGGTTTGTCAGGCTATCAGAGAGTTTTCCGAAATGCCTATCATTATGCTGACTGCCAAGGGAACAGACATGGATAAGATTCTTGGTCTTGAGTATGGTGCAGATGATTATATAACAAAGCCTTTCAATATACTTGAGGTTAAGGCAAGAATAAAGGCAATTATAAGAAGAAATTCAAAGAAGTCTAAGGCCGCACAAAAAAACGAGAGAATTATCGAAATTTCGGATCTTAAGCTTGATCTTGACAGCAGAAGGGTATTTGAAAAGGATAAGGAACTTAATCTTACGGCAAAGGAATTTGATATTCTTGAGCTTCTCACACAAAATCCTGACAAAGTATATTCCAGAGAGAAACTCTTAAGTATTGTATGGGGAAATAAGCTTCATGAAGCAGGTGATGTAAGAACTGTGGATGTACATGTGAGAAGGCTTAGAGAAAAGATTGAACCTAACCCAAGTGAGCCTAAGTATATTCATACCAAATGGGGTGTGGGATATTACTTTAAGGAATAGTTTATGAATATAAATATTGTGGTTGTCGGGAGTATCAAAGAGAAGTTTTTCAAAGATGCTATAGACGAATACTCAAAAAGGCTTTCAAGGTATGCAAGGTTAAATATAATAGAACTGAAAGATGAAAAAACTCCTGCAAATGCAAGTTTGCTTGAGGAAGAAAAAATCAAGGAAATTGAAGCCGAAAGGATTTTATCAAAGCTGTCAAACAGCTATGTTGTTGCACTTGCAATAGACGGCAAGAAATATTCTTCGGAAGATTTTTCTAAGAGAATGGAAAAATATGATATTTTATCAAAAGGAAATCTGGCATTTGTAATCGGAGGTTCCTTGGGACTTCATAAAACCGTGCTTGAGAGAGCTGATGAAAGATTAAGTTTTTCAGAGATGACTTTTCCTCACCAGCTGATGAGAGTTATTTTACTTGAACAAATTTACAGAGCATATAGGATCAGAAATAATGAACCGTATCATAAATGAGGGCAGTGCCCTCATTTTGGTTTTTTTAATAAAATCATCAGCCTTGAAAATAATTTTTTGATAGTATATACTATTCTGGAAAACTAGGAGGAAATATGGTTAATTTGTACAATGGTGGAGCTTACCTTATTAACGGTAAGACGCTTATAGAAGAGAATGATTTAGATAAATTAAAATCTGTTACAGGAAAAGATATAGATAAAGAAGAAGCCAGAAAAGGAAGTATAGCTTACAATATACTTGAAAAACATAATACTTCAGGAAATATGGATAAGCTCAGACTGAAGTTTGATGCAATGGCTTCACATGATATTACCTTTGTTGGAATAATACAGACTGCAAAGGCCAGCGGTATGGAAAAATTTCCGATACCCTATGTTTTGACAAATTGTCATAATTCACTTTGTGCAGTCGGCGGAACTATAAATGAAGATGACCATATGTTCGGTCTTTCCGCTGCAAAAAAGTATGGCGGTATATATGTGCCGCCTCATATTGCTGTAATACATCAGTATATGAGAGAAGCGTTTGCAGGTTGTGGAAAGATGATACTTGGATCGGATTCACATACCAGATACGGAGCGCTTGGAACGATGGCTATCGGTGAAGGCGGTGGTGAGCTTGTAAAGCAGCTTTTACAGGATACTTATGATGTAAACAGACCCGAAATAATTGCAATCTATCTTGAGGGAGCACCGAAGGCAGGTGTCGGACCGCAGGATATCGCACTTGCAATAATAGGTAAGGTATTTAAAAACGGATATGTAAAGAATAAGATAATGGAGTTTGTGGGACCCGGAATCGCATCTATGACCACAGATTACAGAAACGGTGTGGATGTTATGACTACAGAGACTACCTGCCTTTCATCTGTCTGGGAGACTGATGAGGATACAAAGAAATTCCTTACTGTTCATGGAAGAGCTGAGGATTATAAGGAGTTAAAGCCTGCCGATATTACATATTATGACGGTGTTGTACATGTGGACCTTTCTACAATCAAGCCTATGATTGCACTTCCATTCCATCCAAGTAATGTATATGAAATAGATTTCCTTAATGCAAATTTAAAGGATCTGCTTCACGAGGTGGAACTTGAGGCAATAAAGATAGGTGGAGAAGCCGGAAAAGGTCTCAGACTTTTAGATAAGATCGAAAACGGAAAGCTCAGAGTATCACAGGGTATTATAGCAGGATGTGCAGGCGGAACTTATTCAAATGTAATGGAGGCTGCACATATTCTTAAAGGACACAGTACAGGATTTGATGAGTTTAACTTAAATGTTTATCCTTCGTCACAGCCTGTATTTATAGAAACAACAAGAAACGGTGCTGTGGCAGATCTTATGGAAAGCGGTGCGGTAGTAAAGACTGCATTCTGTGGACCATGCTTCGGTGCGGGAGATACTCCTTCAAATAACGGTCTTTCTATAAGACATACTACAAGAAACTTCCCTAACAGAGAGGGATCAAAGCCGGGATCGGGACAGATGTCCGCCGTAGCGCTTATGGATGCGAGATCTGTAGCCGCAACTGCAAGAAACAAGGGATTTTTAACACCTGCCACAGAGTTTGCAGATGATTATATCGTGCCTGAGTATAATTATGATGACACAATATATAAGAACAGAGTTTATCAGGGATTTGGAGCGGCGAGAGAGGACAGCGTTTTGGTTTACGGCCCTAATATTAAGGATTGGCCTGAGATGACTGCTCTTACAGATAATATCCTTTTAAAGGTATGTTCAAAGATTCTTGATGAAGTAACCACTACAGATGAGCTTATACCTTCAGGAGAGACATCATCTTACAGATCAAATCCGCTTGGACTTGCGGAGTTTACACTTTCAAGAAGAGATCCTGAATATGTAGGCAGAAGCAAGGCGGTAGATGTTATTGAAAAGTCAAGAAGAAAAGGTGAAGACATCTTAAAAGATAATACAGAGCTGGCCCAAATATTTGATAAGATAAAGACTATACCCGGATTTGCAGATATCGTCGCAAACGAAACCGAGATAGGCAGTATTATATATGCCAAGAAACCCGGTGACGGTTCTGCAAGAGAGCAAGCTGCAAGTTGCCAGAGAGTTATCGGCGGTCTTGCAAATATTGCTAAGGAGTATGCAACAAAGAGATATCGCTCTAATGTGATGAATTGGGGCATGCTGCCGTTCCTCTTAGATTCGGAGCCTGATTTCGAGGTTGGAGATTATATCTTTGTACCGAATATCAAGAAGCACCTAAGAGGTGATATGTCAAAAATTCCTGCCTATATTATAGGAGAAAATATAAAAGAAATAAGCTTAAGCATTGCGGAAATGACTGATGCGGAAAAATCCATAGTGGAGGCAGGTTCTCTTATAAATTATAATAAGAGTAAAATAAAATAGAAAGGAAGTGTATGGATAAAAAAAATAAAAATGAATCCAATGGGCTGAATAATAGGACTATTATTATACTTATTATTGCGGCTGCCATTGCATTCTTTGCAGTAAGCATACTTTCAAACAGGCTTAAGAAGGCCACAACGAAGGAAGTACCTTATACTGAGTTTATGCAAATGGTAAATGACGGAAAGGTAGAGTCGGTAAAGGTAATGGCAGGTACTATTGAAATAAAGGTAAAGCCAAATCTTTCAGATTACTCAACCATGACTGTGTATAAGACGGTCAGAATAGAAGACGATGCATTGGTTGACAGATTATATGCGGCCAATGTGCCGGCAACTATGGAAAGGTTTGAGACTACATCTACAATACTGTCATTCCTAAGTTTTATTCTACCGTTTATTTTCTTCATACTTATGATGAATTTCTTGTTGAAGAGAATGGGCGGAGGCGGATTCATGGGAGTCGGCAAGAGCAATGCCAAAGTATATGTTCAAAAGGAAACCGGTATTACATTTAAGGATGTAGCAGGTGAAGATGAGGCAAAAGAATCTTTGACTGAAATAGTTGATTTTTTGCATAATCCTGAGAAATATACAAAGATTGGTGCCAGACTTCCGAAGGGAGCTCTTTTGGTGGGACCTCCGGGAACAGGAAAAACACTTCTCGCAAAGGCGGTGGCCGGAGAAGCGGATGTACCGTTCTTTTCTCTGTCAGGTTCAGACTTTGTAGAGATGTTTGTAGGTGTAGGTGCTTCAAGAGTAAGAGATTTATTCAAACAGGCACAGGAGGCGGCTCCTGCTATCATATTTATAGACGAGATAGATGCAATAGGTAAGAGCAGAGATTCCAGAATGGGTGGAGGAAATGATGAGAGAGAACAGACTCTCAATCAGCTTCTTTCCGAAATGGACGGCTTTGATTCATCAAAAGGTCTTATAGTACTTGGTGCTACAAACAGACCTGAGATACTTGACCCTGCATTACTTCGTCCGGGTAGATTTGACAGAAGAGTAATTGTTGAAAGACCTGATCTTAAAGGAAGAGTTGACATTCTAAAGGTACATTCAAAAGATGTGCTTATGGATGACAGCGTAGATCTTGAAGCAATAGGTCTTGCTACATCAGGTGCTGTAGGTTCAGACCTTGCCAATATGATAAATGAAGCGGCTATTTTGGCGGTAAAAAAAGGCAGAAAGGCTGTAAAGCAAAAAGACCTTTTTGAAGCTGTCGAAGTTGTTCTTGTAGGTAAGGAGAAAAAGGACAGAGTAATGAATCAGGAAGAGAGAAGAATTGTATCTTACCATGAGGTGGGACATGCACTTATCTCTGCACTGCAAAAAAACTCCGAGCCTGTACAAAAAATAACTATTGTACCAAGAACAATGGGTGCTTTGGGTTACGTAATGTATGTTCCTGAAGAAGAGACATATCTTAAGTCAAAAAAAGAACTTGAGGATATGCTTGTAAGTACTCTTGGAGGTAGAGCGGCCGAGGAAATAGTATTTGATTCCGTAACAACAGGTGCATCAAATGACATTGAAAAGGCTACATCTATTGCCAGGGCAATGGTTACACAGTATGGTATGAGTGATAAGTTCGGATTGATGGGACTTGCAAGAGTTGAAAATCAATATCTTTCAGGACAGTCAATACTTGACTGTGGTGACAATACAGCTACCGAAGTTGACAAAGAAGTAATGAAAATACTTAAAAAGAGCTATGATGAAGCCCTTAGAATCCTTAGAGAAAATAAGGATGTAATGGACAAACTGGCAGAGTTCCTTATAGAAAAGGAAACTATTACAGGAAAAGAGTTCATGAAGATTCTAAGAGAAATAAAAGGATTACCTGAAAAGGTGGAAATTAAGAAAGCCATATTGGTATAAAAAGGCTGCCGGATTAAAATTTAATCCGGCAGTTTGTTGTTTTAAAATATTATTTTTTCTTATTTCTTTTCTCTTCACAATATATGCAACGATATACCTCGTTCTCCTTATCTGAAAGATAAAAGATATGTGGGAGTTCCTGCTCTATAGAAGTGATACATCTGGGGTTCTTACACTTGATAATATTTGTTATCTTCTCAGGTAATGAAACAGTTTTTTTCTCAACAATCGAATTATTCTTTATAACATTGATTGTGATATTGTGATCGATATATCCGATTACGTCAAAATCTATCAAATCAAGTACATCACCTTCGATTTTGATAATATCTTTCTTACCCATTTTTTTAGACTTGGCATTCTTTATAATTGCAACAGGTATATCAAGCTTATCAAGTCCTAAGTGAAAATATATATCCAAGCTTTTTCCGGCTTCTATATGATCAAGTACCACACCTTCATTTAATCCACTGATATTTAACATTATTTTACCTCCAAAAGAGTGAGAATCAAAGCCATTCTTACATATACACCAAACTCAGCCTGTTTGAAATACGCGGCTCTCGGGTCATTATCAACCTCAACGCTTATTTCATTTACTCTTGGAAGCGGATGGAGTATATACATATCCTTTTTAGCATGCTTTAATTTCTGCTTATCCAAAATATATGTGTCTTTCAAACGAATATAGTCTTCTTCGTTGAAGAAACGCTCCTTTTGAACTCTTGTCATATAAAGAATATCAAGCTCAGGCATAGCCTCATCAAGGCTTGTAACCTCACTAAACTCGATATTATTTGCCTTAAGTACATCATCTCTGATATAGTCAGGGACTTTAAGCTCTTCAGGAGAGATAAGAACAAATTTGATATTCGGATATCTGATAAGAGCGTTAATAAGTGAATGAACTGTTCTACCGAACTTAAGGTCGCCGCAAAGTCCGACTGTAAGGTCTGAGATACTTCCCTTCATTCTCTTTATTGTCAAAAGGTCTGTAAGAGTCTGTGTAGGATGCTGATGTCCACCGTCACCGGCATTAATTACAGGAATAGAAGAGAATTTGCTTGCAACAAGCGGTGCACCCTCTTTTGGATGACGCATTGCCGCGATATCCGCATATGAAGAAATTACTCTAATAGTATCCGCAACGCTTTCGCCCTTTGCTGCAGATGATGAATCGGCAGAATGAAAGCCAAGTACGCTACCTCCCAAATTAAGCATCGCTGCTTCAAATGAGAGTCTGGTTCGTGTGCTTGGCTCATAAAATAAAGTTGCTAATTTTTTTCCTTCACAAATTTTGGAATACTTTCCCCTGTTGTTTTCAATATCAATAGCAAGCTCTAAAAGTGCATTAGTTTCTTCAACAGAAAAGTCCAATGGGTTTAAAAGATGTCTCATACTTCTCCTTTATAAAAATCATTTTTCGTATTATAGTCCAAATTTTACACTTTTACAAGACCTAAAATGTAAAAAGAATTTAATTAACAGGGGCTATAAAATATTTCAAAATAATATTTAAAATTCGCTTGACATATAGAAATAAGTCTGTTATAGTACGTGTATAACAAAGATAACAAAGGTGGTGATATAATGAATATTAGCAAATTTACGCAAAAGTCAATTGAAGCTGTACAAAACATGGAAAAGGTTGCAGCTACTCATGGCAATCAACAGATAGAACAAATACATTTGTTGGCATCACTATTAGATATAGACGGTTCATTGATAGTTAATCTTATAAAAAAGATGGGTATCAATGAAAATGAATTTAGAAACGAAGTTGAATCCGCAATAGAAAAGCTTCCGAAGGTAAGCGGCGGAAATGCCTATATAAGTAATGATTTGAACAAAGTTCTTATTACATCTGAGGATGTAGCAAAGAGCATGGGAGATGAGTATGTTTCGGTAGAGCATATTTTCCTGAATCTTTTGGAAAATCCTTCATCAAATGTAGCACAGATCTTCAGAATGTATGGAATAAATAAAAATAAGTTTTTACAGGTACTTTCAGAGGTAAGAGGCAATCAAAGAGTGGTTTCCGATAATCCTGAGGCTACATATGATACTTTGAATAAGTATGGATATGATCTTGTTGAACGTGCAAGGCAGCAAAAACTTGATCCTGTTATCGGAAGAGACAGTGAGATAAGAAATGTTATCAGAATACTGAGCCGTAAAACTAAGAACAATCCTGTACTTATAGGTGAGCCGGGTGTAGGTAAAACTGCGGTAGTAGAGGGGCTTGCAGGAAGAATTGTAGCAGGTGATGTTCCAAATAATTTGAAGGATAAGAAACTCTTTGCACTTGATATGGGTGCGCTTATAGCCGGTGCGAAGTATAGAGGTGAGTTTGAAGAAAGACTGAAAGCGGTTTTGGATGAGGTAAGAAAGTCTGAAGGTGAGATTATTCTTTTCATAGATGAGATTCATACAATTGTAGGCGCAGGTAAAACAGAGGGCAGTATGGATGCCGGAAATATGTTAAAGCCTATGCTTGCAAGAGGTGAGTTGCATTGTATTGGTGCTACAACACTTGATGAGTACAGAAAGTACATTGAAAAGGACCCGGCACTTGAGAGAAGATTCCAGCCTGTACTTGTAGAAGAACCTACAATAGAGGATACAATATCAATACTTCGTGGTTTGAAGGACAGATATGAGGCATATCACGGAGTCAAAATTACTGACGGAGCTTTGGTAAGTGCGGCAGTACTTTCAGACAGATATATCAGTGACAGATTCCTTCCTGATAAAGCTATCGACCTTGTAGATGAGGCCTGTGCTCTTATAAAGACCGAGCTTAATTCAGTGCCTACAGAGATAGATGAGCTCTCAAGACGACAGATGCAGCTTCAGATTGAAGAAACCGCACTTAAAAAAGAAAATGATAATCTTTCAAAGGAAAGACTTGAAGCTTTACAAAAAGAACTAGCAGAGGTTAATGATGAGTTAAATGAAGCAAAGTCAAAATGGGAAAATGAGAAAAAGAGTGTTGAAGGTCTTGCAAAACTCAGAGGTGAGATTGATGAGGTCAACAGACAGATAAATGCCGCAAAGCAAAGCTATGACCTTAACAGAGCTGCAGAACTTCAATACGGAAAGCTTCCTGAGTTGCAAAAACAGCTTCAGATTGAAGAAGAAAAGGTTAAAAAAGAAGATCTCAGACTTCTTCGTGAATCTGTTACAGATGAAGAAATTGCAAGAATTATCTCAAGATGGACAAATATTCCTGTTTCAAAGCTAAGTGAGAGTGAAAGAGAAAAGACTCTTCATCTTGGAGATACTTTACATGAGAGAGTAATCGGACAGGATGAGGCGGTTGAGAAGGTTACCGATGCTATAATTCGTTCAAGAGCGGGTATAAAAGATCCTTCAAAACCTATAGGTTCATTCCTATTCCTCGGACCTACAGGTGTAGGTAAGACAGAACTTGCAAAATCTCTAGCAAAGGCTCTATTTGATGATGAAAACAATATGATAAGAATCGATATGAGTGAGTACATGGAGAAATTCTCCGTGAGCAGACTTATAGGAGCTCCTCCGGGATATGTAGGATATGATGAGGGTGGACAGCTTACAGAAGCTGTAAGAAGAAAACCTTATTCCGTAGTACTCTTTGACGAGATAGAAAAGGCACATCCTGATGTATTCAATGTACTGCTACAGGTACTTGATGACGGTAGAGTTACAGATTCGCTCGGTAAGACTGTAGATTTTAAAAATACCATTATAATAATGACATCAAATCTCGGTTCGGGTTACTTGCTTGACGGTATCAATACATATGGTGATATCAGCGAAGAGGCAAGAAATAAAGTAATGGATGAGCTTAGAAACAGCTTCAGACCTGAGTTCTTAAACAGACTTGATGAAATCATTATGTTTAAACCGCTTACAAAGGACAATATCGGAAATATTATAAATCTGTTAATGGATGAGCTCAATGAGAGACTTGAAAGTAAGGAACTTAAAGTGGAACTTAGTGATGCGGCAAAGAACTATATCATTGATAACGGATATGATCCTGCATATGGTGCAAGACCGCTAAAGAGATATCTGCAAAAGAATGTCGAGACCATGGTTGCAAAGCTTATTCTTTCAGACAGTGAGTTGAAAGCAAAGGATATAATCTATATAGATTTGGATCCTTATAATGAGCTTACTGCGGTTGTACAAAAATAAATAATTTAAAGAGTCGGGCGACCGACTCTTTTTTATTTAATGTAAAAAAACAATATTAGTGGTATAATAGACAGGATTATAGAAAATTCTGTTGCTATAGTAACGTATATTACATAAATTATTTAGTTATTGTAGTTAAATTAATAAACCGGGAGTTATATGTTTGATATTTTAAAAACAGGTCACTTAGGATTTGTTCATTTGTTCTATTTGAATTTGATACTGTCATTGATAATAGTATTTTTCCAAAGAAGAGATCCGAGAACAGTTTGGACATGGATTTTAGTACTTAATTTTTTGCCTATTGTCGGAATAATACTGTATTTATTTATAGGTCAGGACTACAGAAAATCCAGAATGTTTAAATTAAAGAGTGTTGAAGACGGCATAAGGAGAGCTACTATCAGGCAGGAAAAATTCTTCACAAAAAGTGAAATGGTGAAGAATGATTTGTATGCCAAGGAATATCATAGATTGATGCAGTACAACCTTATGTCCGGCGGTTCACTTTTGACAATGAAAAATTCCTTGGATATATTCACAGACGGGAATAATAAATTTGATGCACTTATTGAAGATATTAAGAATGCTAAAAAATATATACATTTGGAATATTATATTATAAAGCAGGACTATCTTTTCCTTAATATAGCAAAGGAGCTTATAAAAAAAGCTGATGAGGGTGTTGAGATAAGAATTCTGTTTGACGGAATGGGCGGAAGGTTTATGTCAAAGAAGATTTTAGATAATTTAAAATCTCATGGCATAAAGTTAGGTGTATTTTTCCCTGCAACTTTGGGAAGAATCAACTTTCGTATAAACTACAGAAACCACAGAAAAATAGCTGTAATAGACGGTAAAATCGGTTATGTAGGAGGCTTTAACATAGGAAAAGAATATGTTGACGGCTCAAAGAAATTCGGACACTGGAGAGATACACATCTTAGAATAGTCGGAGAGGCTGTAAACGGACTTGAACTTAGATTCGGACTGGACTGGAAGTACGCGACAAAAGAAGATATTTTCATAAATGACAAATATTTTATCGGACCGGATGAGATGGATTTTGTACCTGAAGAAGGTGACAATATTCTTAGAATGCAGATAATTTCAAGCGGACCCGATTCTGAGACTAAACTTATACGAGATAATTACATAGAGATTATAAATCATGCAAAGGACCATGTGTATATTCACACGCCTTATTTTGTACCTGATGAGGCTTTTATAAGTGCGCTCAATATTGCGGCAAGATCGGGAGTTGATGTAAGGCTTATGATTCCATGTATGCCGGATCATCCGTTTGTATATTCCGCTACACTTAGCTGGGCGGGAACTCTTCTTGAAGCCGGTGGAAAGGTATATACCTACGAGAAGGGATTCTTACATGCAAAGTCAGTAATGGCTGACGGCAAGGTAGCCTGTGTGGGTACGGCCAATATGGATATAAGAAGCTTTGAGCTTAATTTTGAGGTAAATGCAATGATTTACGATGAAGATATTGCAACAGAACTTGAAGATAATTTTATGAGAGATATTTATGATTCAAAGGAGTATACATTGTCAATGTATAAGAATCGCTCACTTATTCAAAGAGTTAAAGAACAGGTGAGCAGACTCCTTAGTCCATTATTATAATGAGAGGTTTTTTCAAATGATTAGATTTATTTTGGTAGCATTATGTCTACTTTTATACTTGGTACTTTTTATACCTACAATGCTTGTTTTACTTATAATAAAAAGGTTTAAACCTGCTACTTCTTCTACTTCTTCTACTATTGCACAAACAATGGTGCGTATAACTTTCAGACTCTTACTGTTTTTGGCCGGGGCAAAAGTGGAAGTAAGAGGGCGTGAAAATATTCCAAAAGACGGAGGCGTTTTATTTGTAAGTAATCATAGAAGTTATTTTGATATACTTGCAGGATATGCATATACTTATAAACCGCTCGGTTTTGTGGCAAAGTATGAAATGATAAAGGTTCCGCTTCTTAAACAGTGGATGGATTTGCTCAATTGCCTTTTCTTAAACAGGAAAGATATAAAACATGGACTTAAGACAATATTACTGGGTGTAGAAAAAGTTAAATCAGGTATTTCGATATGGATTTGTCCTGAGGGAACAAGAAACTTAAATGATGATGTCACAAATGTAAAGGATTTTAAAGAAGGCTCATTGAAGATAGCTGAAAAAGGAAAGGTACCAGTTATACCTGTAGCTATTTACGGTACATATGAGATATGGGAACAGCATTTACCTTTTATGAAAAAGAGCAATGTAATAATTGAGTATGGTGAGCCGATAATAATATCGGAATTGTCCGATGAGGAGAAGAAAAAGCTTGGTGCATATGCAAGAAATAAAATTGTAAATATGCTTGAAAACATGGTGAAAGAAAAAAGATAAAACTTTGGGAGTACTATGCAAAGACTTGAGGAAATAAAATTTGATGATATGCCAAGCGGATTTAAATGCAAAGAATATATGGATTCCGATATAAAAAAAATAGTGTATCAGGGTGTGGAAGGTGCGTATTCACATATAGTAACACAGACATTATTTCCGGATGCAGATACAGAGAATGTAAATACTTTTGAAGATGCTATAAATTCAGTTTTAAACGGTGAGGCGTCATACTGTGTTGTACCGATTGAGAATTCATCTGCCGGTATTGTTACAGATATTTTCGATTTGCTTTTAAAAAAAGATGTAGTAATTGTGGCGGAATATGATTTACATATCAGCCACTGTCTTTTGGGTATAAAGGGTGCAAGCTTTTTTGATATTAAAATAGTATATTCACATCCACAGGCTTTAATGCAATGTGCTTCTTATTTAAAAGAACATCCTGAATGGAGTCAGATTAGTCTTTTAAACACTGCCGTATCTGCAAAAAAAGTAAAAAATGAAGGCAAGATTGAGCAGGCGGCAATTGCTTCCGAGCTTTCAGCAAAACTTTACGGTCTGAATATTTTAGACAGGGGAATTAACAGAAATTCCAATAATACCACAAGATTTGTAGTATTAAGTAAGGAAAAGATTTTTTCGAAAGCCTCAAATAAACTTAGCCTTATATTGGAACTTCCACATGAAAAAGGTATGCTGTATAATATTCTCGGAATATTTGTTTTAAACGGATTGAATCTTTTAAAGATAGAATCAAGACCTATAGCGGAGAAAACATTTGAGTACAGATTTTTTATAGATATTGAGGCAAATCTAAACTCGGCAAATGTTTCAAATGTACTTGAAATACTTAAAAATAAAGTGCCATTTTTAAAGATTTTGGGAAACTATTGTTCAAATAATTAATGTAGCTTAAGGGGGAAATATGTACAGCATAAAAACATGCAAAGATTCAAAGATAGATGATTTGATATTATATAGAGACTTGAAGTTTGAAGACACAATAAGAATGTTTTGTGCTTTGGATAAGAACAGCACAAATGTAAGTAAAACCATATCAAAGATGCTTGAAGTTGCAGGTGAGTACGGCCTTCACGGGAATCTTTGGGCTAATATACTTGCATTGGCACTTGCATACAATGAGAATGTATACTCAAAAGCTACAGAGATTGTAGGTAAAACTTCAGGAAGTATAAATACCTTTGCAATACATGATTTTAGAATATTAAGAGAGTTGATTCATTTTATACCTAATATTAACGGTGATTTATTAAAAGAGATATATAATTATGAAGGTAACGGGAGAGATTCAAAGCTTGTAAACACCAGAGTAAGAGACAGAATTCTAAGACTTTCAAAGCAACTTATGGAGGCGGACTCAGACAATGAGTTTAAAGATATAATAACTGAATTTTATAAGGAATACGGTGTAGGAAAGTTCGGTTTGAATAAAGCTTTTCGTATAGAAGAAGGTACGGATTTAAAGACTGCAAATATAATACCTATAACCAGAGTCGAGCATGTTTATTTGAATGATATAATAGGCTATGATCTTCAAAAGAAAAAGCTTATAGAAAATACAGAGAGTTTTATAAAGGGTAAGCCTGCAAATAACTGTTTATTGTACGGAGATGCGGGAACCGGAAAATCTTCAAGTGTAAAAGCTATTGTAAACGAGTACTATGATAAAGGTCTTAGGATTATTGAGATCTACAAGCATCAATTCAGATATTTGTCAGATATACTTGAGCAGCTTAAAGACAGGAATTATAAGTTTATCATATATATGGATGATTTAAGCTTTGAAGAGTCGGAGCTTGAATACAAGTATTTAAAGGCGATTCTTGAAGGAGGATTTGGAAGAAGACCTGAGAATGTGTTGATATATGCTACAAGTAACAGAAGACATCTTATCAGAGAAAGTTTCAGAGATAAGACTGAAACAGATGAAGAACTTCATACAAGAGATACTGTTGAGGAGAAGCTTTCATTATCTGCAAGATTCGGTGAAAAAATCTATTACGGTTCACCTGATAAAAAAGAGTTTAACTCTATTGTACTTGCTTTGGCAAAGAAGCATAATATAGATATGGATGAGAGTGAAATACTTTCAAAAGCCAACATGTGGGAATTGTCTCATGGTGGTATGTCCGGAAGAAGTGCAACACAATTTATAACTTATTTACAGAGTCAATAGACTTGGAGAGCGTATGGGAAAGAGTGAGATAAAATATTTTGCGGCGATTGATGTAGGCTCATTTGAGCTTGAACTTGGAATTTATGAGATAAGTAAATCAGGAATAAAGAGAATTGATTATGTCAAGCATACTATTGCGCTTGGCAGTGATACCTACAAATTCGGTAAGATCAGTTATGAAATGATAGATGAGCTATGTGATATTTTATCGGATTTTAAGAAAATAATGCATAGCTATAAGGTGGATGCGTATAAGGCATATGCGACCAGCGCCATGAGAGAAGCCTCAAACAATATGCAGGTGCTTGACCAGATAAAGGTAAGAGCCGGGATTGATATAAGTATAATATCAAACTCAGAGCAAAGATTTATCAATTATATGTCGATTGATTCAAAAGGTGAGCTCTTTGAGAAATATATAAAGAGCGGTACCGCTATTGCCGATGTCGGATTTGGAAGTATGCAGCTTACTCTTTATGATAACGGTGCAATACAGAGCACGCAAAATTTATCACTTGGAGTTTTAAGACTTCGAGAGATGGTGGAAGAGATTGATAATATCAATGAAAAAAAGCATAATGTACTTACAGAGCTTATAGATAACGACCTTAATACATTTAAGAAAATTTATCTTAAGAATAAAAAAGTAAAGACTATAATCGGTATCGGAGAACCTCTTATGTATGTATTCAGATATATGGATCATAAATCATCAGATATGATAATAGATTATGAGAGATTTATTGAATTATTTGATAGAATACGCGGAAAGAGTGTTGAGGAAATAGAGAATATACTTGGTGTAAGTAAAAATTATGCAAAGATGATTTTGCCGAGTGTACTTATTTTTCAAAGAATTTTTGATCTTTTTAATGCTAAGGAAATATGGATGCCGGGTACGCTTTTAATAGACGGTATTGCGGCAGAATATGCAAAGAAAACCGGAATCATAAGTGTAGGTCATAATTTTGAAGAAGATATAATTGCGGCATCAAAAAATCTTGCAAAAAGATACAGAGGAAACAGCAAACACAACAGTGCGGTGGAAAAGAACGCTCTTCTTATATTTGATGCCATAAAGGAGGTCAGCGGTTTAACGGAAAGAGACAGGCTCTTGGTACAAATAGCCGCGATACTTCATAATATCGGTAAGTTTATAAATATGAAAAACAGTGATACGGCCACCTACAATATCATTTCATCAGGAGAGATTATAGGTATATCTCATGATGAGAGAATGCTTATGGCGGAAATATCAAACATTGATAATGAAGAAAATATTTATAACAAAAGAGATATCAGGCTTGCAAAATTAAGTGCAATACTGCAAATGGCAAATGCACTTGACAGATCTCATAAGCAGAAAATAAAGAATTTTACATTGAAATTAGATGAAAATAAGCTGAAACTTGAAGTGAATTACATGGGTGATTTGAGTCTTGAAATACTAAGTTTTAATTCTCACAGAGATTTCTTTAGAGAAATCTTCGGAATAGAATTTATTTTGAAACAGATAAGAACTTTTTGATAGGAAGGAGTGGCTATTATGGAAAAGTTTGATAATGTAGAATATTTTACAAACAGGGAGCTGTCCTGGCTGAAGTTCAATATCAGAGTTTTAAATGAAGCTGAGGATGATGATGTTAAACTTTTTGAAAGATTGAAATTTTTAAGTATAACATCTTCAAATCTTGATGAGTTCTTTATGGTAAGGATTGCTTCATTAAAAGATATGGTGGATGCTGATTATAAGAAAAAAGATATCTCGGGAATGAGTGCGGATAAGCAACTTGGTATACTGACTAAGGAGACTCACGATTTTGTTAAAAAGCAGTACGAGGTTTATAACAAATCTTTGGTTCCGCTTTTAAAGAAGGAAAATCTGCATATAATAAGTCATGATGATGAACTTGATGCAAATGAAAAAAAATTCATCAATGAATATTTTGACGAGTTTGTATACCCCGTGCTTACACCTATGGCTGTAGATGCTTCAAGACCTTTTCCACTTGTCAGAAATAAGACTTTAAATATTGCGGCTCTGATAAGAAAAAGAAAAGAAGAGACATCAAAAAAGAAGAAAAAGGATGTATATCTTGGAAATGTAGACAAAGATATGGACTTTGCAATGGTGCAGGTGCCGTCAGTACTTCCGAGAATTGTGGAGATACCTACAGAGTCCGAGGAGAGAAAGATAATTTATCTTGAGGATATTATAGAGAAAAATATTGATAAACTTTTCTTAAATTATGAAGTAATATCCGCAGCAACATTCAGAGTAATGAGAAATGCTGAGTTTAAGCTTGATGAGGATGATGCATCGGATCTGTTGGAGGAAATAAAGAAAAAACTTAAGAAGAGACAGTGGGGAGAGGCCATAAGACTTGAAGCCGAAGAAAGAATGGATGCAAGCCTTTTAAATTTTCTAAAGAATGAGTTGAATGTTGATGAAGAGGATATATTTAAGATAAACGGACCTCTGGATTTGACAGTTCTGATGAAGATATATTCTCTTGAAGGTTTTGATAGGCTAAAGGATAAAAAGCATGTTCCTGTAATGAACCAAAGGCTTATAGACTGTGAGGATATATTTGAGGAGATAAAAAAGAAGGATATTTTGCTTTCACATCCATATGAGAGTTTTGATCCGGTGATAGATTTTGTATCAAAGGCGGCGGCGGATAAAAATGTTCTTGCTATAAAGCAGACTTTATACAGAGTCAGCGGAAATTCACCTATTATCAAGGCGCTTGCAAATGCTGCCGATAACGGTAAGCAGGTTACGGTTTTGGTGGAGCTTAAGGCAAGATTTGATGAGGAGAATAATATCAACTGGGCAAGGATGCTTGAAAAAGCAGGCTGTCATGTAATTTACGGACTTGTAGGATTAAAGACGCACTCAAAGATAACTCTGGTTGTAAGAAGGGAAGAGGACGGTATCAGAAGATATGTGCATCTTGGTACCGGAAACTATAATGATTCTACTGCAAAGCTTTATACTGACCTTGGTATGTTTACAGCAAGAGAAAGTTACGGTGAGGATGCTACGGCAGTTTTTAACATGCTCAGCGGATATTCGGAGCCGCCTTTCTGGAAAAGATATGTGGTTGCACCGCTTTGGATGAAGGATATATTCTTAAAAAAGATTAGCCAATGCGAAGAGGCCGCCAAAAGAGGATCCGAGGTAAGAATCATAGCAAAGATGAACTCGCTTTCTGATAAGGATATTATATGCGCACTGTATTCGGCAAGCTGTGCAGGAGTAAAAATAGATTTGATTGTCAGAGGTATATGCTGTTTGAAAGTAGGCATAAAAGGAGTCTCTGAGAATATTACAGTTAGATCTATTGTAGGAACATTCCTTGAACATGCAAGAATATTTGACTTTAGAATAGATAATGATGAAGAGATCTTTCTTGGAAGCGCCGACTGGATGAACAGAAATCTGGAAAAGAGAGTGGAGATAGTATTCCCGGTGGCGGATGAGGATATAATAAAGAGTATAAAACATTATCTGGATGTGGAGCTGGAGGATAATGTAAAGGCGTCTATACTGTTACCTGACGGAAGATATGAGAAGCTAAAAAGAGAAGGAAATGTAAAGAAAAATTCACAATCAATCTTTGTAAAAGAAGCTAATCAAATATATGAAAATGCTGTTAAAATAAATAAAGCAGAAGCTGATAGAACTTTTATACCTCTACAAGGAGATTAGAGATGATTTAATAAATAATTTACATTTAGTAATATGTTTGTACAATAATAAGTGATATTTCTAAAATTAGCATACAAAAAATACAATGAATACACTTTATATACTTGACTAAATATATATATAATTATATACTACGGTATGTATCAGATACATTTTATGTAAAATATAGTTTGAATATTATTAGAATCTGTCCGGTACTTATTAAGAATTTTCCGATGTTATTAAACGAGGATTAACTTATTAAGTTGGACAGATTTTTTCAGAATATGAGTTAGTATATACTAACTAAATAATATGATGATCTTTTACATAGAAATTTTTATTTGTTCGTTTGGAGGGACGAGACATGTTTAAGCGTATTTTTAAAGTAGTATTGTGTAGTATATTAGCCACGAATATGGTTATGTCATCTTTTTTCTACACAAAAGTTTTGAAGCCGATTGGTGTAAGGGAAGTTGATGTGGTATCACATGCATCAACTATGGGACCACCACCTGTACCTTCTCTAAGACCCGGAAGAGGTGAAGGAGAAGATAAAGGTACAGAGGTCAGTGAATCAGATAAGAATTTGCCTTTTGAGAGTGATTTTATTGAATCATTGGAATACAACAATTCTTATGGATATCTGATAATGCACCTTAATAAGGATTTCTTAAGTAACGGCTTTGTAAATGAGATTCAGTATATAGGTATAAATGATGTTAAATATAGATATGAGACTGTTAATACAGACAGATCAAAATGGTATACTATATTTATACCATATAAATATCTAAACAAAGGTGAAAATATACTGTATTTTTATATGAAGGATATTACATATAAAACATTTGTGGAACTGGGCGATGAATTTAAAAAACAAAAAATCAGCCCTAAGCTTATTGCACTTGAAAATACAGATGGAGTGGATGTTGCCTTTAAATTAAAACTGAAACATAATAGTGACGAGGAAAGAGCGGCATTTTATGATGCTGTTAGGGGTGATTTAAAGGAAAAAATTACTGTAAGTGAAATATTTACAATGGCAGGCAGTACAACTGAGATAGAAAAAGATAAATATGATGTAAGTATTGACGAAGATAATGATGAATTGACAATTCAGTTTAAAAACGGTAAGAGAATATATCAGTCACTCTATATCTATGATATAGATATAGCAGTGGAAGGATTTTTAAATACCAAGGGTACAGTTATTTTATATGAGCATGCCGATCCACTAAAGTATAACTGGGATACAAAAGGAGATAACAGTTTAAAGATAACTTACGGTGAGGGTGTAAACTCTATTTATCTGAGTGAAATAAGTGATATTGAACTTTCAGTATTGGATGAAAAAGGTGAGGCGAAAAATACAAAGACTTTGGAAGAAAATAAGGATTACAAAAAGTCCTACAGTGAATTACAGATTTTTTCAAAAGTATTTGAATCAAACAAAAAATATAGACTTTCATTATATCACCCTTCAGTTAAAACACTGAATTTGGATATTGAAAGTCCTGACCTTGCAAATGTAAAGCCGGCAAGAACATTGTGGGCTGATGATATTAAATCGGATGAAGACTTTTTAATGTCATTTGATGAAGATGATAAGGCTTGGCTTTCAGAGTTAAATAAAATAGTATTAAAGGATAGAAACGGATACAGTTATGAGATGTATCCGATAGCACAAAAGGCTATTGACGATGAAGAACACGGATATGAAGATGAGTATGGAGATAATCCTAATCGTTATTATGAACTTGATAAGGATAATCTTACTCTAAAAATAAATAAAAGGTATTTTAAGAATGACAGCGGAAGATTTATATTAGAGTTTAAGGCTAAGGGATATGATGACAGCAGTGTAAGCTTTTTTATAAAAAGAAGCGGAGTGTTTGGTACAAAGGATGTAAAGGTAGAGTACAGATTTTTAACAGACAGTGATTACAGTCTGGAACTTAAATCAAAAACAACTCCTAGTACATTTGTACTGCGTACATATTTTGATAAAAGAAATAACAATGCTCCAAGGTCGGAAAGTAAGATTACTGTAAAGGATCAAACTACAGGAGATTTTAAAGTCTTAAAGCCGGGACCAAATGAGGATTTTTGGTCAGAGTATGCCGGAGGAAATGTATTAAAGATCTTCGCAAAGAATTTTATTGCAGATCATACATATACTGTTATATTGCAAAATAATGATTATCCTACAGTTGTTTTAAAGGATATTGTAGCACCTTCAGAGCTTATAGGAGAGTTAAAGGAGCCTTCAGTCAAAGTAAAATCTGTTGTAAAAGGAAATCCGGTTGTAATATCTTCAAATAAAGAATATGTGGATGCTATACAGTCTATAAAAATATCAAATGACAGGGGATACAGCACTACAAAAACTGATGGATTTGTAAAAAATAATGATAAGGTATCTCTGGATTTTGAAGATTGGAGAAAGTCTGCAGGTATTCTTGAGACTGTAGGTAGTTTCTCAATGACAATATCCGCTAAAGGATATAAAGATGCAAATATTGATTT
Source organism: Lachnoanaerobaculum gingivalis (assembly GCF_003862475.1). Lineage (GTDB taxonomy): Bacteria > Bacillota > Clostridia > Lachnospirales > Lachnospiraceae > Lachnoanaerobaculum > Lachnoanaerobaculum gingivalis. The sequence continues at coordinate 161,712 of NZ_RRCO01000002.1, forward strand.
TGCTATAAAGGATACCAATATTACATTTGAGGTAGAAAAAGATCCGGATAAGAAGAATATAGCTGTTAATTTCTCACAGGGAAAATTGCCTGAGTATGGCTATACAGATTCATTGGCCTATGTGGAACTAAATAACAAAAAACTTAGTAAGACACAGTACACAAGATCAGCTCTTGGCAGTACATTACTTATAAATGAAAGACTACTTTTAGATGGTGAAAATAAACTGATATTAAAGTCAACTTTATATGATAATATCGAAGTAAAATTTGATTTTGACAATGAGAAGCTTAGAAGTGAAAAGGAAGCACTTTTAGAAAAGGTTTCTACACCATCAAATGCAAGGAAATTAAGAAATTCACAGGTGAAAGCACTACAATCTAAGATAGAGAATGCAAAAACTCTTAGAGAACTTAGAAGTGCAGGAATTGACCTTGATGTAGCTATATTTGGATCAATTCAAGCAAAACTTAATTTGAAAGAAGAAATACTTGAAAAGATAAATTCTTCAGAGATTAATGAGGTTGAAAAAGAACGTTTGATTGATGAGGTAAATTCAGCAAGTGATTTACAAGATTTGATAGAATTGGAAGATAGAGTAGATGATATTTTAGCAAAATATATTGCTAAAGAAGAGGAGCAAAAAACTCCACCTATAAATAAAGAAGATGAAAAAGACTTATCTACAAATACAAATGAGGAACAAAAAACAGACTCAAATACAGTGATAGCAGGAGATTCCAAATCAGATAAAACTGATATAAAACATGATGAAAATACAATTACTGATTCTACATCAGAGATAAAGTCAGATAAAAATAAGGAGATAAAGGATGTAGAGAGTAAAAAAACACCATCAAATATTATAAAACCAAACGCAAGTAGCAGACTATTCGTAGGTGGATCAGGTGGTAAATCATCTTCTGCAAATCAAAATAAAGGTACAAATAAGGTTTCATACAAGAATTGGTATAAGCTTACAAATGGTAAGTGGACAATACTTGGAGAAAATATAAAGTCATCTTGGGTAAAGGATGGAAATCATTGGTTCTATATGGATGATAATAGTGAGCTGGTGGAAAATCAATGGCTATACATCGATGGAAAGTGGTATTATGCAAAAGCAGGTGGGTATATCGCAGAAAATGAGTGGATATCATACAAGGACAAATGGTATTATTCTAAATCCGGTGGAGCTATATTTCAGTCTGCATGGAAAAATATAGGAGAGAAATTCTATCATTTCGGTATTGATGGAGATCTGTCTGTAAATACTTATGTAGACGGATATCAAGTAGATGCTAATGGTATAAGAAAATAATATATATAACTTAAAATAGCCACTGCGAAAGCAGTGGCTAAAACTTTATAAGAATTAGTTATTGATAAGCTTCTCATCATCATTGTTCCAGCTGTAGAGCTTTCTGATCTCTGCACCTACCTTCTCTGAAGGATGCTCAGCTGCAAGTTTTCTCATAGCCTTGAAATGAACCTGACGACCTGCATTAGACATATCAAGTAAGAAGTCCTTAGCAAATGTACCGTCCTGGATATCTGTAAGAATCTGCTTCATAGCCTTCTTTGTATCCTCTGTAATAATCTTAGGTCCTGTGATATAGTCACCGTATTCTGCTGTGTTTGAGATAGAATATCTCATTCCCTCAAATCCTGACTGATAGATAAGATCTACAATAAGCTTCATCTCATGGATACACTCAAAATATGCATTCCTTGGGTCATAGCCTGCCTCACAAAGAGTCTCAAAACCTGCCTGCATAAGTGCACAAACACCGCCGCAAAGAACAGCCTGCTCACCGAAAAGGTCAGTCTCAGTCTCTGTACGGAATGTTGTCTCAAGAAGACCTGCTCTGGCACCACCGATACCTGCACCGTAAGCAAGTGCAAGCTCAAGAGCCTTACCTGTAGCATCCTGCTCTACAGCTACAAGACAAGGTGTTCCCTTACCCTCAAGATACTCTGAACGAACAGTATGTCCCGGAGCCTTAGGAGCAATCATTGCAACATCCACATCTTTAGGTGCTGTGATACAACCGAAGTGAACATTGAAACCGTGAGCGAACATAAGCATATTTCCTGCTTCAAGGTTCGGCTCGATATCATTCTTATATAAATCAGCCTGAAGCTCATCGTTTATAAGAATCATTATAATATCTGCTTTCTTTGTAGCCTCTGCAGCTGTGTAAACTTTAAGTCCCTGTGCTTCTGCCTTTGCCCATGACTTACTTCCTTCATAAAGGCCGACAATTACATTGCATCCGCTTTCCTTTAAGTTCAATGCATGTGCATGTCCCTGGCTACCGTAACCGATGATTGCGATAGTTTTACCCTCAAGCATTGAAAGATTACAATCCTCTTGATAATAAATTTTAGACATATAAATACCTCCTAAGTAACTTCTATTTTAACCCATTTAGGTTGGGGAACCATCAAAATAAAAACTAGTTGAAAACAACTACATCATCACTTCCTCTTGAAAGAGCAGTGAGTCCTGTTCTGGCAAGTTCCAAAACCTCATAATCGGAAAGAAGATTTGAAAGTGCTTCAAGTTTTGAATTATCACCTGTAAGCATAACTGTCAAACAATCCTTAGCCACATCTACAATAGTAGCTCTGAAAATATCACAAAGAGCTGCGATATCCTGTCTCTGTGAAGCATCGGCTTTTACCTTTATCATTATAATTTCACGGAAAACACTTTTGCCTTCCTCTAAAACCTTGATATCTCTTACATCTTCAAGTTTTCTCAGCTGTTTAACTATTTGATCAAGTGTATCCTCGTCTCCGATAGAAACAACTGTCATTCTTGAAAAGCGCGGATCGGCTGTCTCTCCAACAGTGAGAGAGTCGATATTGTATCCTCTCCTTGAGAACAGACCTGACACACGACTTAAAACACCTGCAGAATTATCTACAATAAGTGAAAATACTCGTCTCATTTTACCTCCCAATATTAAAAGTAGTAATTAATAAAATCATATTGGTTTTCAATTTACTATAGCACCATTATGATAAATGTCAATTTATTATATAATATAATTGTTATAACCTGAGGTTATAATACAAAAAACAGTATATATTTTACCTGTGATCTTCTCCAAAATCAATAGTTGATAAATCATATTGTGCAGGTTCATCATTATCATCCAATTCATATGCGTATAAAACAGTTCTTGTATCATCACCCTCATACGAACAGGTTATAAAAGACCAAATCTTATTTACACCCTTTTCAGGAATCTCTCTGAAGGTACATTTTTCCGTCATCCTGTCCACATAGTTGTGGAAATAATCCATATCGTCAAAATATGTCTGTCTTCTTTCAGGTGCCGAATCGGTATAAAGAGCGGCTATAGTCTTTAATCTGTAAGTTTTATTCGGAGTATAAATATATATCATTCTATGTTCTTTAAAAAAATCTTCTTTTTTGAACTTGGTGATATCGGTAAACATTTTACCGTCTTTCATATGATGACCGTAGATAATATTATTCAGAGTTGAAAAATCCGAATTACTGTAGCCGTCCATGTACACGGAATAATATGATTCCTGATGGTTTATATCATGGTGTAAATAATATTCTATATCATATTCTTTCCATAATATAGGATAATCAATTACAGTTCCGGGAATATACACCCATGCGATAACATCAGGATTTGTAGCCTTTAACGAATCAAAATCAATTTTCCTTGTATAATTTTCATCAGTCTCATAAGCTTTTGTAGGCGGCTCGGTTGTAGTTTCTTCTTGAGTGGTTGTAGTTTCAAGAGTAGTTTCAGGTTCTTTATTTTTGTTTTTTATATTTGAAAATATGACTGCAATCGCTGTAAGTAATATTGCGAAAGCCAAAATAGGTAATAAAATTTTCTTTTTCATATATCTCCTAACAACTTTTAGGTAGAAGTATAGCATTTTTTTTTACTATTGTATATAAATCTTATGAATTAGATTGATTAAAAAAAAAACCTCTACTATAATTAGTGAGAAGACGGAGGAGAAAAATGAACGATTTAAATTTGAATCAGAGAGATGAAATTATAATGGATAAAAGGGCAATATTTACTTTATCTTTTATTATACCGGTTTTTATAATGATATTAATATTCATACAAAGAGGAATATTCCCATTTGGTGATGAGAGCTTTTTGAGAACTGATATGTATCATCAGTATGCTCCGTTTTTTTCAGAGTTTAAATATAAGCTGAGTAACGGCGGTTCACTTCTTTACAGCTGGGACCTCGGTATGGGAATAAATTTTTCGGCACTTTATGCTTACTATCTTGCCAGTCCTCTAAACTGGCTGATTATTCTATGTCCACAAAAATATGTGATAGAGTTTATGACATATATGATAGTAGCAAAAATAGGACTTTCCGGACTTTCATTTACATATTATTTATCAAAACATACTTCAGGCAATAAGGCAGGTATATTATTCTTCGGTATATTCTATGCACTTTCAGGCTATATGGCAGCATATAGCTGGAACATTATGTGGCTGGATTGTATTATACTTTTCCCGATAGTATGTCTCGGTATTGAAAGGCTTGTAAAAACAGGAAAAGGTTTACTGTATACACTTTTACTTGGACTATGTATACTGTCAAATTACTATATTTCCATAATGATTTGTCTATTTATGGTCATATACTTCATTTCTCTCAATGTAATGGATACTGAAAACAATTGGAGAAAATTTACAATTGCTTCATTTAGATTTGTTGTTTATTCATTGCTTGCCGGAGGACTGAGTGCACTTGTTTTATTGCCTGAAATATATGCACTTAAGCTTACAGCCTCGGGAGACTTTGATTTTCCAAGTACATTTAATTCATATTTTTCTATTTTCGATATGATTGCCAGACATATGGGCAATGTAAAAGTTGAAATCGGACTTGATCATTGGCCGAATATATTCTGTGGTGTCGGAATATTTTTATTTGTTGTTTTGTACATACTGAACAGAAAGATTTCAAAGAAAGAAAAAACGGTTTATATTTCATTGCTGGTATTTTTTCTTGCAGGTTTTTCAATAAATGTATTAAATTATATATGGCACGGACTCCATTATCCCAACTCATTACCTGCTAGACAGAGTTTTATCTATATATTCCTTGTACTTTTTATTTGTGCAAAGGCTTATGATAATTTAAGTGCGAATACAACCAAAGATTTGGGGTTGGCATTCGGAATCAGTATGATATATATTTTGCTTGCACAAAAGATAGTAAATAATGAGGATTTCCATTTTGCAGTATTTTACGGGGCAATGATTTTTATAAGCATTTACGCAATGTTAATGTATTTGCATATGGAAAAGAGAATATCAAAAACATATTTATTTTTGATTACACTTGCAATAGTGGTAATTGAATCAAGTGTTAATATGTCGGTTACAAGTGTGACAACAATAAGCAGAAGCAATTATATAAATGACAATGCTGATGTAAGAGCTTTACTTAAGAAATTACCGATGGATGATTTTTATCGTATTGATAAGGTGGACAGAAAGACAAAGGATGACGGTGCATGGTTGAATTTTAAATCGGTATCTATTTTTTCATCTACGGCAAACGCTTCACTTACCGAATTATTTGAAAAACTTGGAAATGAAGCATCTACTAATGCATATTCAATAACTGGGGAGACGCCTCTTTTAGATATGCTTTTTGCGGTAAGATATGCAATATATAACGGTGAATCAAGAAATACAAATATTTCTTATGTGGATATATCCGGAAACAGTTATTTATATGAAAATCTCTATACTCTGCCTCTTGGATATATGGTTGATGAAAGATTTAGTGATGATTGGAACTTGAATCTCGGAGACCCTATAGATGTACAAAATGATTTGGCGGCCGTTTACGGTTTACCTGATATATTTGAGCAAATAGAGACTATAAAGGAGTCTACGTCAGTAAACTTTCAGACTGATATAGACGGCGAATACTATGCGTATGTTACAAATCCGTCTATTGATGAAGTGGAGTTCAGTTATGGAGACGGAGACGTCAAAAAGTCATTTAAGAATCTGAAGAGACATTATATATTGGAACTTGGAACCCTTGAGGGTGAGAAAAACGGAAGATTTGTGAGTACAGATGATAAGGATGAATCTATTGATGCAAGAGTATATAGAGTCAATTATGATTCACTGAAGAAACTGTATTATATCTTAAATAAAAATCCTTTATATCTCAGTAAAATTTCAGATTCATACCTGTCAGGAAATGTTCATGCGGTTGAAAATACCACATTGTTTACCTCTATTCCATATGATGAAGGATGGAGTGTTTATGTAGACGGAAAGAAAGCTGAGAAAATAAAGCTCTTAGATGCTTTTATCGGCTTGAAACTTGAAAAAGGGCAGCATGAAATAGAGTTTAAGTATGTAAGTTCAGGTATCATTGAGGGAGCTGTAATAAGTGCGGTTTCATTGGCTTTATTATTACTGATATGTCTTGTGAAAAAAGTAATAGAAGATGGCGGAATCAAATTCAAAAAGAAAGAAGTTATTGAAGACGATGAGTTTGAAGAACTTGATATAGAAGATTCGGATGAAGATGAAGAAGATGACGAAGAAACTGTGGAAAATACAAACGAAAATATACCGGTAAATGCAGATACATCCACAGCCGGCGGAAAAGGTGTAGTTGAGCTGTTAACAAAAAACTATAATCCTGAAACTGATGAAAATATTAATGATGAAGATTTGAAATAGAAAGACGGTGTATATATGAAACTTTGGGGAGGAAGATTTACAAAAGAAACGAACAAACTGGTGGAGAGTTTTAATGAATCACTTTCATTTGACCATAGATTCTATAAGCAGGATATCAGAGGAAGTATAGCTCACGTAAAGATGCTTGCAAAACAAAATATACTTACAGATGATGAGAGAGATAAAATCATTGAAGGACTGAATTCTATAGAAAAGGATATAGAAAGCGGAGTATTAAAATTTGATGACGGTTCCGAGGACATTCATTCATATGTTGAAGCACATCTGATCGAGAGAATAGGTGATACAGGTAAGAAGCTTCATACAGGAAGAAGCAGAAACGATCAGGTGGCACTTGATATGAAACTCTATATAAGAGATGAGATAGATGAGCTTAAGGATCTTATATATGAACTGCTTAGTGAAGTTCTTAGTATAATGGAAGAAAATACAACAACATATATGCCCGGGTTTACACATTTACAAAAGGCTCAGCCTACAACTCTGGCACATCATTTCGGTGCATATTTTGAGATGTTTATAAGAGATTTTGACAGACTTCGCTCTACAAGAAAGAGAATGAATCTTTCACCTTTGGGCTCGGGAGCTTTTGCAGGGACGACATATGATCTTGACAGAGATTATGTAGCAAGCCTTTTGGAGTTTGAGACTGCTACAAGAAACAGTATGGATTCCGTAAGTGACAGAGATTATCTTTTGGAGCTGTTATCAGATCTTGCAATAATATCAATGCATCTTAGCAGGCTGTCAGAAGAAATTATCATATGGAATACAGATGAGTACAGGTTTGTGGAGATGGATGACACATATTCTACTGGTTCATCTATAATGCCGCAGAAGAAAAATCCGGATATTGCCGAGCTTATAAGAGGAAAGAGCGGACGAGTATACGGAAGTCTTATATCTCTTCTTACAACAATGAAGGGATTACCGCTTGCATACAACAAAGATATGCAAGAAGACAAGGAGATGTCTTTTGATGCTATAGATACTGTAAAAAGTCTGATAAAACTTATGAGCGGAATGCTCTCAAGTATGAAGTTCAATAATGAAAGAATGGCAAAACGTGCAAGAGGAGGATTTACAAATGCAACCGATGCCGCAGATTATCTTGTAAAGAAAAATGTTGCCTTCAGAGATGCACATGAGATTGTAGGCAGACTTGTACTATATGGAATTGAGCAGGGAAAGGCACTTGATGATTTCTCACTCGAAGAGTTTAGAAATATATCCGAATATTTTGATTATGATATATACGATGCTATTTCTTTAAAAACTTGCGTGGAAAAGAGAAATACCAAGGGAGCTCCGGGACTTACAGCTATAATGAATGAAATAGAGGAATCAAAAAAGCTTTTGGAGTCTATAAAGAAATAGGAAATTTATGAAATTAAGAAAGAATGATATATATCTGATAATTGTTGTAGTTATCCTTGGAATTGCGGCAGGACTTTATATTTATTTAAATAAAAAGCCGGGAGGTAAAGCCGTTTTAAAGTATGGGAATAATCAAAGCATGGATATTGATCTGTCAAAGGATAACAAAATCAATCTGGAAAGCAACGGTATAGAGATACATCTTGATATAAAGGATGGTGCAATTGCATTTATTCACAGTGAATGCCCCGACCATATCTGTGAAAGATTCGGCTATATAAAAAATGTAGGTGAGTCGGCAATTTGTTTGCCGGCACAGGCTTCAGTAACGATTATCAGTGAATAGGAGAGAATATGGTTTCAAAAAAGATGTTGGATCTTGGAAAAATAAGGTCAGGTATAAGGGATATATATGAGTATGGAAATAAGCTTTCTGAAAAAATAGGAGCTGAGAATGTACTGGATTTCAGTCTGGGAAATCCAAGCACTCCTGCACCGAGAGAAGTCGGAAATACTATAAAGCATATAGTCAGTGAGCTTTCTCCAAAGGAATACAACAGTTATACTTCGGCACCGGGTGACAGAGATACCAGACTTGCGGTAGCAAGAAATTTGAATACACGCTTTTCTACAGATTATGATGAAAATAATATATTTTTAACCTGTGGTGCGGCAGCTTCTTTGAATATTATATTTAAAGCTGTTATTGAATGTGAAAATGATGAGATAATAGTAAACACTCCGTTTTTTCCGGATTATAAGGTATTTATAGAGGGTCAGGGAGCAAAATTTGTATTGGTAAAATGCAGTGAAGATCTCACACTCGATACAGATGAACTTGAAAAAAATATAAATTTTAATACAAAAGCAGTTTTAGTAAATTCGCCAAATAATCCGTCAGGAGTGATTTATCCTAAAGAAAATATAGATGCTCTGGTAGATCTTTTAAACAGAAAACAGAAAGAATATGGACATCCTATTTTTTTAATAAGTGATGAGCCGTACAGAGAAGTTGTATTTGTAGAAGAGAGTCCGGAGTTTTTACCGAATTTATATGACAATACATTGGTGGCGTATTCATGGTCAAAATCACTTTCTCTTCCCGGAGAGAGAATAGGTTATATTTTGGTACCGACTAATGCTACAGACTATACGGATATATATGCCGCAATAAGCGGAGCAGCCAGAGTGCTTGGATATGTTTGTGCTCCTTCATTGTTTCAGAGGGTTATAAAGGATTGTATAGATGTTAAACCAAATATTGAAGTATACCAAAGAAACAGAAATCTTTTATATACAGCATTGATTGAAATGGGATATACATTGCCAAATCCTAAAGGCGCTTTCTATATGTTTATAAAGTCACCAAATAATGACGGAAAAGATTTTTGTGAAAGGGCAAAAAAATACAATATGCTTTTGGTACCGGGAGAAGGGTTTGGAATGAAAGAATATGCACGTTTATCCTTCTGTGTAGACACGGAAAAGATAGAAAAATCTATAAGTATCTTTAAGGAACTCATGTCTGAGTATGATTTAGGGTAATTGAATTTTGAATATTTTTGTATAAAATGACAGGGCTATAAAATTGGTAATCGTTACCAGTTTTATAGCCATTTATTATGCAGTATCACGATTATATACTTTTTTGGTAAAGTATATTGACTATTATATATAATATTCTATACTTTACTATAAGAGTAAACTTTTTAAAAATACATATAAACAGATATGTGTTTATTACATTATAGTCAGTTTTCTATAATGTAAATGAGTTGTGATTGACAGCTCAAAATACCGGTTTTATACCGATATAATAATTTAAGTGGAGGGAATGTATGTCTTATCAAACAACAAAGGAACATGAGTTGCTTAGAGAAAAGGTTCGTGAGTTTGCAGAGAGAGAAGTGAAACCGATAGCTTTCAGTCTTGATGTAAAGAGCGAATTTCCAACTCAAGTTGTAAAGAACATGGGTAAACTGGGAATCATGGGACTTCCATACGAGAAGAAGTATGGCGGTGCCGGAACAGATGTACTCAGCTATGCTATAGCAGTTGAGGAGCTTTCAAGAGTTGACGGTGGCGTAGGTGTTATACTTTCAGCTCATACTTCATTGGGTACTTATCCTATAGCGGCTTTCGGTAATGAAGAGCAAAAGAAGAAATATTTACCGGGGCTTTGCAGCGGAGAGCTCCTTGGAGCTTTCGGTCTTACAGAACCGAATGCCGGATCTGATGCGGGAGGTACCGAAACAACTGCAGAGGATATGGGAGATTATTATCTTTTAAACGGAAATAAGATATTTATCACAAACGGCGGTGAAGCTGATGTTTATGTAATATTTGCTCTTACCACACCTAATATAGGTACAAGAGGTATTTCTGCACTTATAGTAGAAAAGGGTATGGAAGGATTTGGCTTCGGTGATCACTATGACAAGCTGGGAATCAGATCATCTGCTACATGTGAGCTTATTTTTAATAATGTAAAGGTACCGAAGGCTAATCTTCTTGGTAAAGAAGGTCAGGGATTTAAGATTGCAATGGCTACACTTGACGGAGGCAGAATAGGTATAGCTGCACAGGCACTGGGTATTGCACAGGGAGCTTTTGAAGAGGCTGTTGAATACAGTAAGGAAAGAGAGCAGTTTGGAAAGCCGATAGCTGCACAGCAGGCAATAGCATTCAAGATTGCAGATATGGCAACAAAGCTTAGATGTGCAAGAATGCTTGTATATTCCGCTGCGGAACTTAAGGAAGCTCATGCTCCATATGGAATGGAATCCGCTATGGCAAAGCAGTATGCATCTGATGTGGCACTTGAGATAACTTCAGACGCACTGCAGATATTCGGTGGAAACGGATACTTAAAGGGTATGCCTGTAGAAAGAATGTACAGAGATGCCAGAATCACTCCTATATATGAGGGAACAAATGAAATTCAAAGAGTCGTAATAGCAGCTCATATCTTAGGTAAGATATCAAGGGGTGAAACTGCTGCCGTTAAGAAAACAAAGGGACCTGAAACCGGTGAGAGAAAGAGAATGATCATCACAGAAGGCTCATTAAAAGAAAAGATAGATGTACTTGTTGCAAGTCTTCAAAAAGACGGATATGACTTCAGTGTAGGTATTCCTATGGATACACCTATCGTAGCTGCAGAAAGAGTTGTCAGTGCAGGACAGGGCATAGGATCAAAAGAGAATATGAAACTTGTAGAAGATTTGGCTAAGGCCGCCGGAGCTGCAATAGGTTCTTCAAGACCTGTAGCTGAGACTCTGGAATATTTGCCGCTTGACAGATATGTCGGTATGTCAGGTCAAAAGTTTAAAGGAAATCTTTATATTGCCTGTGGTATATCAGGTGCATTACAGCATCTAAAGGGCATCAAGAATGCTTCTACAATAGTTGCAATAAATAAGGATCCGAATGCAAGAATCTTCAAAAACTGTGACTACGGTATAGTGGGTGATGTAAATGAGGTACTGCCTGCACTTACAAAAGCACTTGATACAGGAGAGAAGAAGCCTGCGCCGCCGATGAAGAAAATCAAGAGGGCTGTAGCTAAGAAACACACACCTTCAAGAAAGCTTTATCTGTGTAACGGCTGTGGCTATGAATATGATGTACTTCTGGGAGATGAAGAGGGTGATGTAAGACCCGGAACAGAGTTTAAGGATATTCCAAAAGAATGGGTATGTCCACACTGTGGTGAAGCTGCAGATAATTTCATAGAGATTGAAGTATAATAGGAGGAGAGTATGTATAATTACCGTAAAGTTACAGACGATTTGTATTGGGTCGGTGGAGATGACCACAGATTAAGTCTTTTTGAAAATATTCATCCTATATATCATGGAGTATCTTATAATGCATATCTTCTTATGGATGAAAAAACAGTTTTAGTTGATACGGCAGACTGGTCGATCGGAAGACAGTTCCTTGACAATGTAGAAGGAGTTTTAGGAGACAGAAGTTTAGATTTTCTTTTGATAAATCATGTAGAGCCTGATCATGCGGCTTCTATTCCTGAGATTTTACTTCGTTGGCCGAATGTAAAGATTATTACAACAGAAAAGGCCGCTATGATACTTCGCCAGTTCGGATTCAATATCAGGCCTGAGCAGGTGGACGAGGTTACAGAAGGTGACAGCAGATGCTTCGGAAAGCATACAATTGCATTTGTAAAAGCACCAATGGTTCATTGGCCTGAGGCAATGGTAAGCTTTGATACTACAAACGGAGTACTTTTCTCGGCAGATGCATTCGGTTCATTCAGAGCACTTGACGGAAAGCTCTTTGCTGATGAAGTTGAGTTTGATAAAGAATGGCTTGATGATGCCAGAAGATACTATACAAATATAGTCGGAAAGTACGGTCCGCAGGTTCTACAGGTATTAAAGAAGGCTTCTACACTGCCTATTAAGTATATCTGCCCGCTTCATGGTCCGGTTTGGAGAAAAGATATTCCTTATATCTTGGACAAATATATGCATTGGGCAAGCTATGAGCCTGAAGAGAAGGGCATAATGATAGTCTATGCGTCTATGTATGGAAATACAGAGGCTGCTGCTGAAGTTTTGGCAAGAAAGTTATGTGAAAAAGGTATTACAAAGACAAGACTTTATGATGTTTCAAGCACACATATGAGCTATCTTATCTCAGACTTGTTCAGATACAGTCACCTTGTTCTTGCATCGGTGACATATAATCTTGGAATATTCCCTCCAATGCACAACTTCCTTATGGATCTTAAGGCTCTCAATTTACAAAAGAGAACTTGTGCAATAGTTGAGAACGGCTCATGGGCACCAAATTCAGGAAATTTGATGAAGGCGGAGCTTGAAGAGATGAAACATATGGATATCTTGGATGATGAAGTAAATATAACCTCTTCATACAGAGAGAACAATGAAAGTGATATGGACGCATTGGTAGATGCTCTCGTTGCTTCATTCAATAAAAAGTAATCTAATATATTTATAATTTCAGGTCGGGGAGTATTCTCCGGCCTTTTTATATTGACAAAAAGGATTTTAGGTTTAAGAATATAAATATACAATAAAATATTATCGGAGGTAAATATGAAATCATTTGAAAATTTTGATGAAAATGAGCCGCAGAATACTATAGAAGTTCCGGGAAGTATAAATCATGACAAATCAGCAACAGGTAAAACTTATGTAAAGATAATTGCGGAAGATATTGAGAGAATGGAAGAAATTTGGGATATTTTGGATCCCATATATTGGACAATAGATATTTATAATTCATATGAAGAGTATTTAAAGTCAGCAAAGAATTTCACACTGGAGCAGAGATATTTAAATGCAATATCGTGGTATTTTATGGAAGTAAATAATGGTGGACATTTTCAGTTTTTTGACAACTCCACCGGAATTGTATGGGAAGATACCCTAAACGGACTTAAAGAGTTCGGAATGGAAGAGTTGGCTGACAACTTTAAAAAAGTTGTAGATCTGTTTGGCGGGAAAATTCCTTTTGACAGAGATGAGAGATGGGAAGCTATGGATTTGATGGATGAAAATTTTGAAGAACTTTTGGATAAGGCTGATAATGTAGTATATGATTTGTATGACTATGACTATACATTTGAAATGAAATATATAAAATCTCATCCTGAAAAGTTTGTATTTGAGGGATACTATAATAAGATAGTGTAATAGTATGGATAATATATAAGTAAAGATAAGGCTGAGATCATTTTCACATGTATTCTCAGCCTTTAAATAGATTATTCAAGCAGATATTTTAAGTATCCATATCCTCTTTCATCCATTTTTTCATAGGGGATGAATTCAAGTGAGGCACTGTTTATACAGTATCTTTTACCACCTGATTCTTTAGGTCCGTCATCAAAAACATGTCCTAAGTGGGCGTTACCGCTTCTGCTTATCACCTCTGTTCTGTTCATATTGAAGCTGTCATCTTCACTGTATTTTACTACATCCTCATTTATAGGTTTGGAAAAACTTGGCCAACCGCAACCTGATTCAAACTTGTCTGTTGAGACAAAGAGCGGTTCCTTGGTTGTGATATCTACATAAATTCCTTTTTCAAAATTATTCCAATATTCATTTGCAAAAGGTCTTTCAGTATCACTGTTAACAGCAACTTGGTATTGCTCATCGGTAAGCATTTTTTTAAGTTCATCATCTGAAGGCCTTTTATATTTGTAAGCATCTATCTTTGGTTCTTTACTTTGTGTTTCAGTTTTCTTATCCAAAGGTTTATCTGCAAGAGATAAATCTATATGGCAGTATCCGCCAGGATTTTTGGCAAGGTAATCCTGATGGTAATCCTCAGCATCAAAAAATTGCTGTAAGGGTAAAACTTCTATTGCGATAGGTTTGTCATATTTAGTTTGTTCAGTTGCCAGAACCTTTTCTATTATAGTTTTATCTTCTTCATTTGTATAATATACTCCGGTTCTATACTGTGTACCTGTATCATTTCCCTGTTTATTTACACTTAGCGGGTCTACTACACGCAGATAATACTCCAGTAGATCCTCAAGACTTACTTTATCCGGATTATACATTACTTTTACAGTTTCAGCATGACCGCTTGTATGAAGATCTTGGTACTTAGGATTTTCAGTTTTACCGTTTGCATATCCACTCACAGCATCCTCAACACCATCTATCTTTTGCATATAGGCTTCAAGCCCCCAAAAGCAACCACCTGCAAGATAGATCTCTTTTAGATTTGTTGACTGTGCGGTATTTGTTACTTTACCTGAATTTTGAGTGGTTTCATCATTTGGAAAATTTTCTTCTTTCTTTTTCAAACCCGCAGCAAATATATATACAGCTATTGCCACAACAAATACAGGTATTATAAACAACAATTTGTTTTGATTCATATCTATTTCCTCCTATTATATTAAAATGCAACCATATTGGAATTGGATGTAATATAGATTATAATACGACTTACAAGGTAAAGAATCGGTAAAATTATGTATTTAAAAGGAGTCTGATATGATTTTGAATGATATAAGAGATGAATTGTTTAAAATGCAGGATATTAAGTATAGGGATTTTAACAGTAAGCTGATACCTACAGTTGATAAGAGACTTTTTATCGGTGTAAGAACACCGGAACTTAGAAAATATGCAAAGAAACTCGGTAAAAGTAGTGAGGTTATAGAATTTTTACAAGCATTACCTCATAAATATTTTGATGAAAATCAGTTGCATGCATTTATTATTTCTGAAATAAAGGACTTTAAAAACTGTATTGATGAGATAAACAGATTTCTTCCGTATATAGACAACTGGGCAACCTGCGATCAGCTCTCACCAAAGTTATTTAAGAAATATCATAATGAATTATTTGAATATATAAAAGATTGGCTGAAATCGGATAAGGTATACACGCTCAGATTTGGAATAGGTATGCTTATGGAGCATTTTCTTGATGAGGATTTTGATATAATATATCCTGAGACAGTTTCAAAGATAAGGTCAGATGAATACTATGTGAATATGATGATTGCCTGGTACTTTGCAACAGCACTGGCAAAGCGGTATGAGAGTATACTTCCATTTATTGAAAACTGCAGCCTTGATACATGGACTCATAATAAGGCTATACAAAAGGCACTGGAGAGTTATAGAATCAGTACAGAGCAAAAGACGTATCTAAGAGAATTAAAGATAAAGAAGGTATGAGGTGTTTGAGTGAGAACAAAAGAAGAGGCCTGTAGTTTCGGCTTAGAATTTGAAAATACATATTTGGATAAACCTTTTAGGAAGGCTGAATGGCAACTCATAAGGATAAAGGATACAAAGAAAGCCTTTCTTTGTATTTATGAAAAAGACGGTTTTGTAAATTTAAATGTGAAAGTTGATCCTGCTTGGAGAGACTTTTGGAGAAATACATATGCTTCAGTTGTTCCGGGATATCATCAGAATAAGGAACATTGGAATACCCTTATACTTGACGGCAGTATAAAGGAAGATGATATCAAGAGGATGATTGCTGAAAGCTATGATTTGGTAACGGATTCACCTACAAAAAGAATCTATGAGGCGGTAAAGAGGATACCGAAAGGTAAGGTAGCAACCTATGGCAAGGTGGCGGAGATGGCGGGAAATAAAAAGATGTCAAGAGCGGTAGGAAATGCTCTTCATAAAAACCCTGATCCCGAAAATATTCCCTGCTTTCGTGTGGTCAATTCAAAAGGAGAACTTGCACCGGAATTTGCCTTTGGAGGAATGGGAGAACAGAAAAAGCTTCTTGAGGCGGAGGGAATAGAAGTTAAGAATAATAAAGTAGATCTATCAAAGTATGGTTTAGAATAGGAGTTTTATGAAGCTATTTAGCGGAGCGGATTTAATCATATATTTTTTTATATACGGGATTTTGGCTTGGGTACTTAATACAGTGATATATAGTTTAAAAGAACAAAAATATATAAATACCGGTGTGTTGAATATTCCTATAATCGGATGTCCTACTTTTATTATGATTTTGATGATCATAGTGTCTTCCGGAAAAAATGTCAGTTACTACGGAATGCTTATGATGGCTTTTATTGACTATCTTATACTTGAGAAGATGGGATTGTTTTTCTCACAGAGGCTTCTTTTAAAAAAGGAAATAAATTTTTTGAGGGATGGCTATGGTAAGAGTTTGAAGCTTAGTTGTATAAATGCAATTATAGTGGTGGGGATATGCTTTATATTTTTAAAGACCTTACAGCCTATTATATTTTCTTTGGTATCGCTAATTCCCAAAATAATAGTAAATATAATTGCTTTTGTTCTTTTACTCATTTTGATTTCTGATATTGTGGTGACTTATATTTTTGTCAGAAAATATCCTATGCAAAGTATGGACACTAATATGACCAAGAGAAAAAATACTTTTGGAGAATGGATTTCAAAAAATATCTGGAAAAGAATCTATAAGATTTACCCAAGTCTTTTATCAGATGACTTTGAAGACAGCAATAAAGGCATTTCAGATGCTGATAAGCTGCTTGAAGAGCAGGGAATTATATTTGCGAAGGGAATAAATGCGGCAAAGCTTATATGGGTACTTTTTATCTCCTCACTTATCGGAGATATTGTAGAAACAATATATGTACTTATTGTAGGGCATGAACTTATGAGACGTTCAAGCTTTGTACTTGGTCCTTTCAGTTTGGTGTGGGGACTTGGTGCTGTAATACTTACATTAGCACTTTCAAAAGTAAAAAGACAGAATAATCTTTCTATATTTGTATCAGGTTTCTTCTTTGGAGGAGTATTTGAATATTTATGCTCCGTATTTACAGAAGTATTCTTCGGTATGAAGTTTTGGGACTATTCATATATGCCTTTTAATATTGACGGCAGAACAAATCTTTTGTTTA
Organism: Lachnoanaerobaculum gingivalis; assembly: GCF_003862475.1. Classification (GTDB taxonomy): domain Bacteria; phylum Bacillota; class Clostridia; order Lachnospirales; family Lachnospiraceae; genus Lachnoanaerobaculum; species Lachnoanaerobaculum gingivalis. The sequence goes on from NZ_RRCO01000002.1 coordinate 179,241, forward strand.
TGTTCTTTTGGGGCATTGTGGCTTTGGTATGGTTTAAATTTATATATCCGCATTTTTCAAAGTTTATAGAGAAAATTCCACCGGTAACAGGCTCAGTCCTTGCAGTTTTTATAGCACTGTTTTTTATCTGTAACGGAACAGTTACATCAATGGTGATGATAAGGACTACAGACAGAAAAAAACACCCACAGGCAAGGAATGTAATAGAGCAGTTTATAGACAATGAGTATCCGAATGAAGTGGTAAGAAAACTTTGGCCGAATATGAACTTTTTGGAGGAGTAGATATATGAAAAAGAGCACAAAGGTTATGGCTGTAATGATGGCATTACTTGCTGCAACATTCTACGCGATAAATACTCCTTTTTCAAAAGTCCTGTTGAAAAAAGTGACGCCTACATTTATGGCTTCTTTTTTGTATCTTGGAGCAGGAATAGGTGTAGGTATAATGTATCTGCTTAATTCAAAAAAAGATAAGAATATTGAAAAGTTGTCAAAAACAGATTTGCCATATACTGTCGGAATGATTGTGCTTGATATTTTGGCACCTATATTTTTAATGATCGGAATAAATATAGGTTCGGCTTCAAACGCTTCGCTGCTTGGTAACTTTGAAATTGTAGCAACCGCGCTCATTGCTCTTTTAATATTCAAAGAGGTTGTAACATCAAGACTGTGGATTGCCATAGGATTTATTACATTGTCAAGTATACTTCTCTCATTTGAAGGAAGAGGAAGCTTTAAATTCTCTTTGGGTTCATTGTTTGTAATACTTGCAACATGTTGTTGGGGACTTGAAAACAACTGTACAAGAATGATTTCGGATAAGAGCACATATGAGATAGTGATATTAAAAGGAATCTTTTCCGGTACAGGTTCATTTATAATAGCAATTATACTTGGAGAAAATATACCCGGAATAAAATATATTTTGATTTCGATGTTACTTGGATTTGTGGCATATGGTCTCAGTATATTTTTATATATAAGAGCACAGAGAGAGTTGGGCGCCGCCAAAACAAGTGCATACTATGCAATAGCTCCTTTTATAGGTACTTTTTTATCATTTGCGGTAGACAAAGACAGACTGACAAAAGTTTATTTTATCGGACTTATCTTTATGATAATCGGAAGTGTAATCGTTGTATATGATTCAATGTTAAAAAATCATATTCATTATCATATACATACTATTGTTCATACACATAACGGCTCGACACATAAGCATGTAATTAAACATGAGCATACTCACTCTCATATGGGTTCGGAAGAAAAGCATTATCACAGTCATGATGATTATATAAACAGTGATGAGCATAAAAGAATGCATGAGGCAGGTATGTAGATTTATATTTAATGTAAATATTGACTTTACATTAAATAGGCTATATTATTTTATTAAAAAATAGGGGTATACAAATGCAGATATCAAGTAGATTTACAATAGCATTACATATTTTTGCATGTGTAGAATATTTTAAAGATAAAGAGAAGATAACCAGTGATTTTCTATCAGGAAGTATAAGGTCAAATCCGGTAATTATCAGAAACATTCTTTCTCAGTTAAAGAAAGCCGGACTTATAAATGTAGTAAGAGGAACCGGAGGTATAGAGATTATAAAAGAGCTGTCTGAGATAACATTTTATGATGTTTATAAGGCGGTTGAAGCAGTAAAAGAAGACGGACTGTTTCATTTCCATGATGAGCCAAATCTAGCTTGTCCCGTAGGAAAAAATATACATGGAATATTAGACGGTAAGCTTAGTGAAATACAGGATGCTATGGAAAATAAGATGAAAAGCTATACCCTTTTGGATATTCAAAAGGGTATAAAGGAGATTTAAGATTAAAAGGTGCTTATAAGAGCATCTTTTTTTAATTAAAGTATTGACAAGTTTGTTGTAATAAATTATATTACAACTATGATAAGTATTAATATTAAATTGCGAGGTAAGTATGAATCAAAATGAAAGACTTGATTATCTCATAGATGCTTTTAAAGAAGATTCTGTAGAGTATAAGAACTTAAAAGTACCTGTAGATATAGATGGGAAGAAAAGAATCCTACGTTCCCTTATGAATATCAGAATGCCAAGGGAAATGAATACTGAGGTATTAAAAATACAAGATGAATATCTTAGAGAAGCAATAAATGAAAACGGTATAGTAAATATTTCCGATATAGATAAAGCGGGAGATTCTATTTCTATATGGCAGGGAGATATTACAAGGCTGAAGGTGGATGCAATAGTTAATGCCGCAAACTCACAGATGCTTGGTTGCTTTATTCCTATGCATAGCTGTATTGATAATTGCATACATACATTTGCCGGTGTGGAGCTTAGAAATGAATGTAACAAAAAAATGAACAGGCTAAAGATCCGTTATGGGAGAGATTATGAACAACCTACAGCAATTCCTATGCTAACCGATGCTTATAATCTTCCTGCAAAAAAGATTGTTCATATAGTAGGTCCTATTGTACAGGGGGGACTTAGCAAAAGGAATGAGGAAGATCTTAAAAACTGTTATAAAAACACTTTAGATCTTTGTGTTGAAAACGGATTGAGAAGCGTGGCATTTTGCTGCATATCTACCGGAGTATTTCATTTTCCAAATAAAAGAGCAGCCGAAATTGCAATAGCAACTGTAAGAGAATGGCTGAAAGAAAATCAAGGTAAATTGGACCTTGTAATATTTAATGTATTTAAGGATGAAGATAAGAAGTATTACGAGAAAGAAATTTCAGTATAAATTTGTAGAAGGAGGACTGTGCTATGAATAAGATTTTTGATAAAAGACCAAATGGTTATCAAGACTCAATAGCTAAGGGAATAGCTGCGGTACACTATTTTAGAGGTAGAGCTTCATATGGTAAAGGCAGTAGGGATGATCAGATAAAAAGACTTAAAGAAGAAATAGAAAATGCTGATGCGATTTTGATTGGAGCCGGCGCAGGCCTCTCCACATCTGCAGGCTTTACTTATTCAGGTGAAAGATTTGATAAGTATTTCTTTGATTTTGCAAAGGCTTTCGGTATAAAAGATATATATTCAGGCGGTTTTTATCATTTTCCCAAAAAAGAGATATTTTGGGCATGGTGGGCAAGGAGTATTTATTTTAACAGATATGTTGATGCACCAAAACCTGTATATAAGGACTTACTTGACTTGGTTAAGGATAAGGACTATTTTGTAATTACCACAAATGTAGACCATCAGTTTCAAAGGGTCGGATTTGATAAGAAAAGACTTTTCTACACTCAGGGAGATTACGGACTTTTTCAAAGTATAAAACCGGATTGTAAAGATACCTTTGATAATAAGGTATGGGTAGAAAAAGCCTTAAAAGCGCAGGGATTTATTAAAGATGAGAACGGTATATTTATAGTACCTGATGATAAAGAGATTCTTATGGAAATACCTACCGAGCTGATACCGAAGACTCTGGAAGGTGATGATGTGACTACAAATCTTAGAGTTGATGATACTTTTGTAGAAGATGAAGGCTGGCATAATGCTTCATGTAATTATGCTGATTTTATAAGGAGACATGAAAACTTGCATATACTCTTTTTGGAACTTGGAGTAGGAGCAAATACTCCTGTAATTATAAAATATCCTTTTTGGCAGATGACATATGACAATAAAAGGTCTGTATATGCATGTTTAAATTATGGAGAAGCTTTCTGTCCTGAGAAGATAAATGATAGAAGTATCTGTATTGACGGGGATATTGGAGAAGTTCTGTCACAGCTTAAATAAAAGTGAATTTTTTGACGTGGGCGTTTGACTGTAACTGTTTGACGCCCTTTTTTGATACTCATTCTCACCGGAAAGGAGTGAAAAGCAATAGTTCTAAGGCATATCTTGGAATTATGTCACGAATAATATACAATATTAGTGACATAACGATAAAAGTGAGATGGAAGCGTAAAGGCTTATATATTGTAAAAATATAGGGTATATCTTATAATTTATCAAAGGAGGTCGTAAGTGCCACCTGAACTGCATGAGGACTTTGGAGAAAAAATTGGCGGCGCAAAGAAAGACCTTTGGAAAGACCGCGGGTTATATACCGATGATCTGGACGGAATGAACGAGCGCGAAGCCGAAAAGTACGTCAAAAAGGATAATATCTGGAAAAAGCCGGACTATCAGGACATATCGGAGATTGATCTTCTTTGCATCAGTGCCAATGCCAGGCAAAGCCTATTTGATTGTGTTTCTTGGACACGATCTAATAGGCTTTGACTTTTTTTGAAACAATGTAATAAAACTGTTGACAACAAAATTCAATAGTGATATATTGAATGCGTCAAAGATGTAATAAAAAAGATTACAACAAAGAGTTGTCTGAAATTATTACTCTACTTTGACAAGACTGAAAAAGTAAAGTTTAGGAACTTACAGTCTAAGAAATCAAAGAAAAACAAGCTTTAGTGTGGAGAGGAAAGTTTCCTCAGAAAGGAGCCAAACATGGCAAAGATCGCAGTTGTAGCAGCAAACGGAAAAGCAGCAAAGAAAATCATTACAGAGGCAGTAAACAGAGGTTTCGAAGTAACGGCATTTGGAAAAGGAGCAGAAAACGATACGGATGCCAAGAACTATATCCAAAAAGATATTATGGAGCTTACAAGAGAGGACTTAAAGGGATATGATGCAGTGATAGATGCATTTGGTGCATGGACAGCAGAAACTCTTCCTCTTCATAGCAAGACAACACAGCACTTAGCAGACATTCTCTCCGGTACCGAGGTAAGACTTTTAATAGTAGGAGGAGCGGGATCTCTTTACGTAAATCCGGAGCATACGATTCGACTGGCTGACGGAAAGGACTTCCCTGAGGATTACAAGCCCATTGCACAGGCCATGGCAGTAGCACTTTCCAAGCTTAGAGAGAGAAAGGATGTGAAGTGGACTTACATCAGTCCTGCAGCAGATTTTCAGGCAGAAGGAGAGAGAAGCGGAAAATATATCCTTGCCGGAGAAGAGTTCACCCTAAATCCTGCAGGAGAGTCTGTGATTTCTTATGCAGACTATGCCATTGCCATGGTGGATGAAATCGAATCCGGAAAGCATATTCAGGAAAGAATTTCCGTAGTAAGAGCGTAATAGCGTATGAGTATGGAGTAGGATTAGCGGCTAAATCAGGCATAATCCCTATGGATAAGCAAGGAAGACCTTGTTTTTGAGAGAAGTTTATTAGACTATAATTATGTAATTCTATATTGTAGGTAATTGCGAAACTCGCTGAGCTCGTTCGCAATCATTATTGTATACAAGGATAAATTTGTGCAAATCACAAATTTCAAGCTAAAAAGTTGATAACTGCAAGATTTGGGCGCACTTTAATAAGCATAGTGATTATATAAAGTTGATAAGTCCTAAGCAATTAAAGATTTTAAACTTCTGATATGTTGTCGTTGGTTGATTTTATCAGCAACAACTACAGTTAATAACTGTGAGATACCGGCTAGCAGTAAATCGGAATGCAGTGTTTTTTCATTTGTTGTTTTCCGTTTGGCAATGCAGAAACTGTCCTTAAAGTGATTGATTGATTTTTCAACATTTACCCTGATCTTATATGTTTCATCCCACTCTTTAGAACCTCGTTCTACTCCGGGATAAGCTCTGAGATTCTTTTCAGGATAAACATAAATCATTCTACCGCAGGAAGAAGTTGTACAAGGATTGTCACAGTGACAGACACGCCGTTTGGACTTGTCTTGTCGGTTGTATTTCCATTTCATTTTTGGACAAACGAACTTCATTGTAGACAGTTTGCTCCTTAAATGGGATTTACTTCCTTCACGTTTCATCGGAAGCGAAGAATCATGAGGGCAACAGGGAATCCCATTTTCATTGAATGTATATTTAACATTATCCATTGAGAGATTAACTTTTAAAGGAATAAATGCTTTTTGGAAATTGAAATCTTCAAAAAGTAATTTGTAAATCTCAATGGTATCAAAGGCTGCATCACCAAGGAATATAGATGGTTTAATGTCTGGATGCCTTGTTTTAAAGTCCTTTAAGGTAGGCAGTAAAGCCTTGGAATCAGCAAGTGATTTGTCTTCATCTGGAGACTTTGCTTTCTTTTCAACTACAATGTCAGGATGGGAAGAAAGATAATCCTTGTTGTAGAAATCAATGGAACGAACAATTCCAAGTCCATTGGTAATAATACCGAACTTGTAAGCGTAGCAGAAATGCCCGTTAATGTACTGCTGTTTAACCTCATGGTTTGATGAAGCTGATGTAGGCATAGAAGCGTATGCCACCTTATAAGGGTCATAAGAACTATCAAAATTCATAGATCTTGCATAGGATTTGAGCTGCCTGATAATGCGGTTGGCATATTTAGGATTATTTTCGGTTACATAAGCTTCAATACCTGAAGTATCAAACAAAAGCATAGAAGCAAGGTTGTTATCAATATCCCTACATATCGGTTCAGTTATATCAACAAGCTTATCAAAAACAGATTGTAAGTCCAATAAAAAATCTTGCTTAAAACGAGTGATTTTAGAGGCATCAGGAACTTTGGTAAAGCCGCAGAATTCTCTAAGATGTCTGGAATAATGAAGGAAGACCAGTAAAAGAGAATCTGTAGGAATAGAAAACAGGCGTTGAATGATCAAAGCCCAAAGCATAGCAGTCAAAGGATATTTTCGATTTCTACCTGTGGCTGCATAATAATGATTGTAAAAAGAAAACGGAATAATTTCATCAAGGTCAATGTGATTTTCGAGCAGAGTAAGAAACTGAGGTTTGTCAGATTCAAAAATATCTTTACAATCTTCAAAAATATCTGCCAAAGAGAGTTGTTTTTGTGATATCATAGTAATGTCTCCTTTAGGGATGTGGTTTATGGTTTTGTGCAACTCCATTATATCACAGATCTAGAGGAGATTTTTATATTCAGTAACAAAAAAGTGTCGTATTTATACGGCTTTTGGCGTTTCGCAAACGCCTAAATTCTATATTGTATAGAAAGGAGCGGTGCCCATGTTTTTCTTTAATAGTAATACCATACAGCATCCCGGAGAAAATATTCCATACGAAGAGCAAGTTCGTAAATTAAAGGAAAAATTCAAAATGCGGAGGCTATTATGCTGGGTTCCGGCTCCGAACTATCTACTGCCGCGGGCGTTACCTACAGCGGAGAGCGTTTTCAGAAGTATTTTTTCGACTTTGCCAAAAATATCCTATACAAGATATGTATTCCGGAGGCTTCTTTCCCTTTGAAAGCCCCGAGGAATTTTGGGCATGGTGGAGTAGAAACATTTACTTTAATCGCTATATTTATATCTATTCGGATGTCTATGGAAACATGAAAAAAATAGTGGAGGGAAAGGACTATTTTGTCTTAACCACCAATGTGGGTCATCAGTTTCAAAAAGCAGGCTTTGAAAAAGAAAGACTCTTTTATACACAGGGGGATTTTGGACTTTTCCAAAGCACCCGCCCCACAGTGGCAAAAACCTACGACAATCAGGAAATCGTGGAGAAGATGCTGGAAGCTTTTATCACTTCCCCGATATGTAAACATTATGGGGATGGTGGAGCCGTCACATTTGGGTAAATCGGTATATGAAAGCACTGAAAAATATCCTTTTTGGAAGATGACATATGACAATAAAAAGGCAATATATGCATGTTTAAATTATGGAGAAGCTTTCTGTCCTGAGAAGATAAATGGTAGAAGTATCTGTATTGACGGGGATATTGGAGAAGTACTTGCCAAATTGAAATAAGCTGATTTATGATATGCATATAAAAATCTATAAGTATAGGTGGTAGTCATGGATATTATAATAAAAGAAGCAAAACCTGAAGATGCTAATAAGCTGATTGAATACACAAAGATAGTAGGTGCACAAACCGATAATTTAAGTTTTGGCAAAGAGGGAATAGATGGAACGGTTCAGGAAGAGAAAGAATTTATTAAAAGGATAAACTCAGATCCTAAATCTGTAATGTACTTTGCGTGGAAGAATGAAGATATAGTCGGATGTGCAAATATAAGCGGTATGAAACGCAGGATGAGCCATAGAGCAAATTTTGCTGTCAGCGTGGTTAAATCAGAATGGGGAAGTGGAATCGGAAGTGCACTTTTAGAAAAATGTATTTCCTTTGCCAAGGATAACGGAATAGAAATCATAAACCTTGATACTAGAAGTGATAACTTGCGAGCGATTAGCCTATACAAAAAGTTCGGATTTGTGAAAATCGGCCGGATACCTGCCTTTTCAAAAATAAACTGTGAGTATATAGATGCGGATTTGATGTATCTGGACTTGAGAGAGAAAATTAATAATAGAAAAATAGAAGCATTTGAAAGATTAGAGACAATAAGAAGAGAAAATAAAAAAGAAATTGATTTTTAATAAAGAAATAGAGTGGGCAATGAATGAAAAACATCAAAAACAGCCTTAATCTCAATAAGTATCAAGGCTGTTTTTTGTTAAATATTCCTCTACCTTCCCGTCTTTATATCAGTACTGTTCAGATAAAGTAATCCTATAGCAAAAGAAATGAAAATATAAAGTATACAAGTTATTATTACAACAGGTAGATTTATTTCACCGGTTATATTTGTGCTGCCAATAGAGTATATAAGCATTGAAAAAGGTGTTGCGTAGAAAAATCCCTTCACGGTGAGGAGAAGACCTAAAATATTTCCGAGGAACGCAAGCCCTACAGGTATTGCAAATGAAGGTATTATCAGCGAAAGCATACACTGAAAACTTGAAACGGCAATTATACAAAGTACACTTGCAAATTTTGAAAAAATCAAAGTATACTTTACAGGATGTAGCCAAGTTTACAAGGTATTATCTGGATGACTATCCTGTACGTACGTATATAGTCGGTGAAGACAGATTGCTTATAGTCGGAAAGTTGAATGCAAAAATATGAAATTTTATTAAACCAAGAACTTTTTGAAAGAGCTATTGTAAATCTTTTGAATAATACTTTTCGTCATAACCCAGACGGATGCAGAATATATATAAATCTATATAAAGAAAATAAGAAAACAGTTTTGGAGATAGCGGAAGCGGAGTACCGGCTGAAATTTTACAAAGACTGAATGAAAAATCATATGCCGAGAGTAAAAGCGTCGGAAAACATGGACTCGGACTTAAGATAGTTAAGAAGGTAGCATGGTATCATAGATGGAAAGTAAGATTTTATAATGGTGAGGATGTAGGATTTGTGTGTAGGATGGAAATAAAATAGGTAGTAGCTAAGATTGACAGGGATTTATTATAATCCCATCTTCAACAGTTTGGGAATAGAAAAGTGGCTTGAAACCCTGTATTTACAAGGCTTTAGCCACTTTTTTAAGTATCTAAAAAATGTTGTATGGAAAGTTCAAGTTGAAATCTTTTTTATTTTTTTATTTAAATCTTTTGGCTGATAGTATTTCTTGTCCAATTCAAGATTAAAGATAGCATTTAATGACGTTAGTACTTGTGAATTATCATATGTTGACATATAGCATACATCTTCTAAATTAGCTACCTGCATGTTATTCAAAGTTTCTATAACATTCTCTACAGTGAAATGCGTTCCATACATATCCAGCTTCTTTTCCAGAATCCTATATATTAAAAGAGCTGTGTAACAGACCATAAAGTGTGCTACTATTCGCTCTCTATTTTGATGAAATACAGGTCTGGCTGAAAAATTGGTTTTCATTATTCTAAAGCAATCTTCTATCTTGTATCTGTTTGAGCTAATTTCTAAGATATACTTAGCTGAATCTTCAAGATTTGTTGCCACTGCATAGAATCCATCATACTTTTCTTCTTCATTTATGGCTTCTTGGTTAAGTTCGTAGGTATCTACAGCTTTTTCACCGGAGGATGTTGATGTGGTTCGTTTTATAAAACGAGTTATATCATTTGCCCCTTTTTTATAGGTTTCGGGGTCCAGCTTAGTAAGGAGCTTCTTAGCCCTTTCTATCTGGCGATTTCGTATAAATCTTTGATATTCCATCATTTTTCTTGAGAATGAGACAATGATTTTTTGTGGAACTACGGCCTTTGACTTAACTTTCTTAATAGTACCATTCTTACATGCCTTTTCTTCATAAAGTCCAAGGTCAAATGCCTTATCAGCAGGGATTATCTTGTATATCCTATCATCGTACAGTTCTGCATTAACTTTATCAAACCTATCAAAATCTTTCATTTGCTGAATAGTTGCAGGTTTATCATTAGATAATAGGCGATAATCAATATCACTAAAAATAGCTTCTTTTAACGTATTAGAAAGCATCTTTATGGATTGAGTAACAATAAAAGCTCTGCCACCCATAGAATTAAAATTTCTGATATTTAAAGACCCAAGACCGGCATCAGCACAATAAATAAACTTTTTGCCCTTAAACATAGTTATTAGCTTTTGTTCTAAAGGAATAGCAGTAGTTTGCTCATTATCAGAACCGGAAGTAATGCACATAGATAGTGGTATACCGTCTTTGTCCATAAATAGTCCCATTTGTACAATAGGATTTGGTCTATGTTCTTTACTCACACCATATTTTCGTAGACCTTTAGTCACTTCACCGGTTACAGGATCAATATAATCTTCGTCATTTGATTCTATTTCAAAGTAATAGTTTGAGCAGTCAAAAAAACATACCGAGGTATCTCTCTTTATTAATTTCGTACTTGCATCATATAGATGAGAAATATACTCATCATAATGATCATACATAATGTCAAGTGTACGAAGAATGTGTTCGTAACCAAATGTGGGTTGCTCATAAAAGCTAACAAGATTCTGATGAGTACCTAGCTTGGAGTCAGGATTAAGTATACGAGAATAAGTGAGGAATCTATTTACCAGATTTGGGTCAAACTGTATTCTAGTATCTTTTATTATATTTTTGAAGAAGGCTCCAATCTTGAGATCATGGTAAATTTGCTGAAGGAAAAAATATCCTATGTTTAAAAGTTTAGACTTAGATACTAAATCATCTTGATAGGTGATTTTTTCATTAAAGTCAAACTTAAAATCTAAAGCTACCGATTTATTGTTTTTTAACTCCTCATTATATCTTTTGACCTCATCAAGAGCGTAAGCCAGAGGGTCAGCGGTAGTTTTTAGAAGTTCGGAATGTTTTCCTATGCGAACCACATTTTTAGTAGTAGTCTTTTTTCCGTTTCGGATTCCTCTTTGAATAAAATAAGTAGGATCCTTCGATTTTTTGTCATACCAAAGTTTCATACTTCATTATATCATATAATACAACAAAATACAACAATAAAATAAAAGAAATTTGACACAGAAAACCCTTTATTTATAAGGCTTTAGAGGCTGTTTGCATGTAACAAACTGTTGAAGACCCGAAAATAAGAAAACAGTTTTGGAGATAGCGGAAGCGGAGTACCGGCTGAAATTTTACAAAGACTGAATGAAAAATCATATGCCGAGAGTAAAAGCGTCGGAAAACATGGACTCGGACTTAAGATAGTTAAGAAGGTAGCATGGTATCATAGATGGAAAGTAAGATTTTATAATGGTGAGGATGTAGGATTTGTGTGTAGGATGGAAATAAAATAGGTAGTAGCTAAGATTGACAGGGATTTATTATAATGTTATTCTATAGACACAGGTGGGAATTCCCACAAAATTAGGTGTTTTTTAGGGGGATTTATGAATACAAGTGTAAGAGAATATGATGCAAAGTTAGATTCAAAGAAAAGAATTACTTTAAGAGGATGTATATTTGAGTACTACCATGTTAAAGAGAAAGAAGACGGTACAATACTGCTTGAGCCTCGTGAACTTAGAGAGCCGTTCAGAATTTCTGAAAATACATTACATATGATGGATACAGCAGTCGAAAATATTAAAGACGGGATTACATCAGATGAAATTGACTTATCTGAGTTCTAAGGTGAAATATGTATAAAATAAAATTGGGTGTACCTGAAATGAAAAATTTTTGGGATAACCTTTCATCAAAGGTAAAGAATAATACTGCAAATAAGGAAGATGAAAAGCAATATAAGAAGATAGGTAAAGCGTTTAAATTATTGTCGGAAAATCCTAGATATCCCGGGCTGCAAACGCATGAGATAGACTCTCTATCAAAGAGATACGGATTAAAGGTATGGGAATCATATTTGGAAAATAATACACCAAGAGCAGGTAGGATTTTTTGGGTCTATGGACCGGAAAAAAATGATATTACGGTTATCGGATTGGAACCGCATCCTAATGATAAATCTAATGCATACAAAAAGATTACATTATCTAAATTGGGTGAGGAAGTCGATTAAAAAATAAGAGGGCAAGTACCCTCTTATTCTTCTTCCCAGAACAATTCATCTAAAGTCTTATCAAGTGCGTGGCAGATGGATAGGCAAAGACGAATGGTGGGATTGTAGTCTCCCTTTTCTATAGCATTTATAGTTTGGCGGCTCACACCTACTATATCTGCAAGCTGCTGTTGAGAGAGGTCTTTGGCGGCTCTGGCGGATTTTAATTTAAGGTTTTTCATAGTTCTCCCTTATTCCTCATCTTTTTTACATCTGTCTATAATCAATTTTATTACCAAGTTTAAAGCTAAAATAATAATGGCAACAGCTGCAATAAAATTTATGCCTTCTCTAAACTGTAATACTCCGTCTTTAAACAATGTGTGATCTGATACAGGCCTTATTAAGTAGTAGGCATTTAATAAAAAAATAATGATATAGGTGATAAATTGCTTTATATAATTATTCTTTTTATAACTGCCACAGGCGTCATTAAAAATAATATAAGTATTCAGCACAATACCTGATATAAAAAGTATTATAACACTTATAAGATCATTTGAAACAGGTAATGATACAGTATCTTTTGTGAATACGTGTAAAATTGAAAGTATCATTACGGTAAAGTATGCATAAGTATAACCACGTCCTCTGACAGCCAACTGTCTTTCGTCATATTCTTCTTTTGACTTTTTTGAATTGAAAGCCAAAACTCCAAATACACCTACAAAAAATAAACCAATCATAATATATTCCATAAAAACTCCTTTCAGACAAAATGTCATATATGTTTTACATCATCAATATAACTCTTTAGTTACATTATATCAAGTATATTTTACTTTATGTAAAATTATGGGCTTGCTTAAAGTATATATAATTGATATAAATAGGGTGTATAAAATATAGAAAGGATGTTTTTCTATGAAAAAAAATGGAGTTATCATCTTGGCTGTTGTCTGCGGCATTGTTCTTTTTGCTTTTGCTAAAGCCGGATTTTTACAAGATAAATATTACGGTGTATTTATAGGTATCAGTAAAGAAGACGGGATGAAGCTTAATAATTACGAAGTTCTGGTTCTTGAACCGACTGAATTTAATAAGGATGATATAAAGAAACTACATGAGAAGAATAAAAAAATATATGCCTATCTTAATATAGGGTCTTTGGAAAGCTACCGTCAATACTATGAGAAGTTTAAAGGTAAAGTCTTGGGGAATTATGAGAACTGGAAAGATGAGTACTGGATGGATGTTTCTGATAAGGAATGGCAGAATCTTGTTGTAGATGAACTTGGAGAAAATATCGCAGATAAGGGTTTTGACGGATTTTTTATAGATAACTGTGATGTATATTATCAATTTAAGGATGAAAATATCTTTAACGGACTTTGTTCTACTTTGAAGGGCCTTCAAAAATATAATCTTGATATTATAATCAATGGTGGAGATACTTTTGTGAGTAAATGCATTGATGAAAAAATTGCAAAGGATATGTTTGACGGTGTTAATCAAGAAAGTGTATTTACCGATATAGACTTTGAGCATAAAACTTATAATAAAAAGAGCATAGAAGAACGAGAATATTTTACAAAATACTTGAAAAAAGTGAATTCGTGTGGATTAAAAGTATTTCTACTGGAATATGGGGCTGACAGTAAACTTAAAAATGAGATAGAAAGATATTGTATTGAAAACGATTTCCATTGGTACAATGCGAAAAATATTGAGCTGAGGTAGGTAATGGCTATACCCAAAGGGGCATAGCCATATTGCATAAAAATTTAGTTTTATGTACTGACTTTGTTTACTAAAATACTAAAATACATACCTGGTGTAAATTTTAATCATTTACAGATACTGATTTGAATTACTTGAAGGGAGAAAAATGAAAAAAATAGCATTATTAACAGGATTGTGTATATCAGCACTTGTATTATCTGCATGTAGCAATCAAAAGAGAGTAGTAGGTTCTAAAGGTGATCAGTACACAATAAATAAGGATGTACAAAAGGTTGGCAATGACTCGGAAGAAAAGGAATATGAGCCATACACCATAACTCTAAATCTTGAGAGAACGGGTGCCGGACAAAATACAGACATTTTCTTTCATTATCAGGTGGAGAAAAGCAAATAACTTTACTCGCCAGAGCATTGAGTCAGAAAGCTCCTGTAATACTTCTTGATGAACATACAAATCACTTGGATATAGGATACCAGTATCAAATCATGAATATACTTAAAAGACAAAGACTGACAATACTTTGTTGTGTACATGATCTTAATATAGCGGCGTCATATTGTGATAGAATTATTTTGATGAATGATAAGAAAGTATTTGATGTCGGAAGTCCGAAAGAGATTCTGACAAGGGGAACATTAAAGAGCTTTTTGATATAGAAACACATGCAATATAGAATTAAAAGACGGGCAGATTGAATATAATCTTTATGCCTGAGGAATAAATATCTTAAGTATCATAAATAGTGTGAATGAGATTATCATTTACACTATTTTTTCTTTATAGACGGTTTTAAAAAGCATTATAAATATAAAAAATAAGAAAAGTTTAAGAAAAAAACTTTCAAAGTATCATTTGATAGTTCCAAAAACATAAAAAATAGAGTAGAATAGTAAGGATTTAAAAATCAAATTTTATTGTTATTAAGGAGGTGTAGGGTTAATCGGGTAAATTTTCATTTTTTTGCAAAGCAAGAATGCAATAAAATGAAGTCTTTGTTTATATGGATAAGGGCTAGATTCGTATAGACAAATTTCATTCTTCTATTAAGAAGATTGTTTTAAATTAAATTGGGTAGTTTATCTATGCAAGAGGGTAAACAAAGGTAAAATAAAGGATATAAAATCAAGGGAAGATTACTTGGGCTAGGTAAGAAACCCTTATTTTGAGAATAAAAAACAAGGGTAACTTACTTGGGCTAGGTAGGAAACTCTTGTTTAGGGTGCGAAAAATACGATTTTAGATTCTTTATATTTTCAATGGAGGATAACAAGATAATGATTTTATTTTGTACGAAAAGAAAAATAGAGGTGATATATGAAAAAGAATAATCACAAGGGTAAAAGACTGTTGGCGGGTCTACTATCCTTTTTAATGGTGGCAACAACGCTGCCTTTTGGGGAGATGGAAGTAAAGGCGACCAGTTTGGTGCCGAATACAAGCTTAACGGATAATGGGGATAGATACCCGTATATGACTACAAGTGGTGCCGGTAATAATAGAATCAGTTATGGTTCTTCGGAATCTACAGGATTCACATTCCAGAAGATGGGAGCAGGACTTACTGGCCAAAATACTAACTACGATCCTGCCGATTTATTTACTCAAGGGGGTTACCTATATTCCAACAACATTGGTAATACAAACTCCTTTAATATTTCAGCAGTAATAGATGATACTGAAACAGCTAGAAGTGGTCCTCAAAAGGGTTATACTACTGCTGTACGTACTGCATATGGAAAAAATTATTGGCCTACTTATTATGGTTTTGGTGAGCCTAGACCAAATGATACAATTAATTCACTTACATATTTGACACCATATATTACATACAGAGGGAACGGGATTACTCCTGATGACGCTTCAATGCAAGGTAATGATTATTTTGCGCATCTTAGTGGTGCAGGAGCCGCTGCTAAATATAAGTCAATAGATCCCAATAGTTTTCCTGTAAAACTTTTTCCTGCTACATATAATGGTGGCATCACAGAACTTCAAGTACCAGGAAAACCGGCAGGTACAAAAATTGAAGTCCGACAAGAAATAAAGCCGGATGACGATGATAAAAACTTACTGGTAACTTATACAGTAGCTAACACAACTAGTGATAATATAAAATTTATGATTGGTAATGAGTCAGATACATTCTTATATAATCATGACAAGGCACCTATCTTAGTTACAAAGGGTGGAAAACATCTTCACATGATGGCAAATTTGACAAATACAGAAGTGCAAGATTTATTTAATAATGGTGAGTTGGCTTCTACAGATAATACTTATAAACTTTCTGACTTTGATGTAAAGGTAAAGTCGGGAGAGGGAAGGGTGTGGGCCGGTCAATGGCCAATGACACCATGGGATGCTACAAATTCATCAGTGTATCATACAGGTTTTACGTTTGTGAAATCAAGGGAATCTTTGGTACAGGGATATGATTCAGCAGCAGCTTTTTCAGCATTCTTTGATTTGGCACCTGGGCAAACCAAGAGTACAACCTTTGAAGTTTCTATGAGAGTATCTGTATACTATGTTGATCCTACTTATGGTGATCAAAATGGTGCATCTACAGGATATATTACAAAACCTTATAAGAATGTACAGGATGCAATAGATGCTATAGGAGCCAGTGGAACTGAAAAGGCATATATTTATGTAATGGAAGATACAGAGATTCCTTCAACACTTAATTGGAATAATGCTTTAAATTTAAAGAGTCTTACAATCCAGACCAGTCTATATGATAAAATAGGTTCAATGAGTGTACCGGATGATCCAGGTTACTATGGAACTCATCCGGAAGATATGCCTGACGGTCAGGCAAAGAAGCTTATTCGTAAGAACGATTTTACTGGCGACCTAATAGAGGTCCCTGCCGGAAAGACGCTTACTCTTACAAATATAGAGATAGATGGTAACAAGGCTGCAACTGATACAGCAGGTACTAATGTTACAGGTGCTTTGGTAAAGGTTGAAGGTCAGCTTAATTTGAAATCCGGAACTACACTGATAAACAATAAGGTTAAAGGAACTACTGCTAAGGCTTCGGCTATAGATGTTGAAGGTAATGGTGTAGTGGCGGCAAATGCAGGTACAGGTACTGTAAACATTACAGGTAACGAATCTGATAACAAGGTTTCTGCTGTAAGTCTGGCAGATGCAATGGCTATTACCGGTTCAACACCAACTGTATACCCATTTACACTTGCAGGAAATGTAAATGTAACAGGAAACACTACTACAGATACAACTACAAATACAACAACTAATGCCAATATAGGTCTTGGTGCAAACTATCTTTATATACCAAAGGGAGCTAAGTTTACAGGAAGTGTTGGTGTAAATGAAGCAGACCAGACAAGGCTACCTTCTTCAAATACTGAGGGAAGTACAGTATTAGACTACTCCGGAAGAGGAACTGTGGCACTTCCATATTCAATAGGCAGTATTACTGCAGATAAACCGGGACAGACGATTGCACCGGGCAATGTATCACAACAGGTAAGAACCGGAACCACTATAAACGGTGGAACAAATCAATTACAAAACGTTGTATACTTAAAAGCACCTGTATATAGCTTTACGCTAAACTATGCAGATGAGGATGGAAACAGCATTCCATTTGGAAATATGAGCTTTACAGGAAGTGATCATATAGTTGGTACAAATCCGTATACAACTTCATATGCGGCAGGTGCAAATATAAAATATGATTTACCTACACTTACAGGAAACTATGCCGGGTATGTACTTGACAGAGTTGATATTCCGTCAGTAGTAACAACTGTACGTTCACAAAACGATACATCAGGAACCCCAAACGGAAATATTATAGGTACTATGGGCACCAACTCTGTAAATATTACGGTGTACTTTAAGAAAAATGTTGTTCGTTATCATTTTGATACACAGGGTGGTAATGTGATAGCAAATATGGAAGAGAATGCCGGCGCATCTCTAACGGTCACAACTTTAGGTGCTTTACCAATTCCGACAAAGTATGGATATAATTTCGATGGTTGGTTTACATATACTGATAATACTGGGGATGAAGTATATAATACAGGTGATATAGATGGTGTTGCATTTAATGGAGTACCACCTGTAACTGGTACTTCTAATACATTCCCTGCACCTACTATGGCAGGTAATGTATATCTTTATGCAAAATGGACACCTGATCCAACGCTACATAATTTTACAGTAACACATAAGAACTCGAATGTAGCATTACCTATAGACTTTGGTAGCGAACCACCTAGACAGTATAGCTTTACACAACCAATTACTGCAGATCCGCTTACTTCTATAGCAGGATATGAATTCAATACAGGTGTGCTTAATCCATATAGTGCCGGAACTGTGAATGCTACATCAGGTCATGTAGATGCAACAATGAATACAACAGGAGTGGATCTTACATACAGATATAAGGTTAACCCTGCTGTGACATTTACTTACACCATTCATCACCGTGACAGTGCGGGAAATACATTGGCAGCTGATCAAACTGCTTCATTAAATGCAGAACAGATTTTCTCAAGTCAGCCTGATACTTCAATTACAGGATATAATTATACATCCTTTAGTATAGTACAGGGGGGACATGAGGATTTAACATTCCCAAATTATAAGACAGGTCTTGACAGTGCAGGTTTTATAACATTAAATGACCAGACAAACGGACTGTTTACTGCACATATGCCGAATCAGAATGTAGAAATCACATATATTTATACAGCCGATTCTTCAAACAATCTTGTTCGTAGATTCTTTGACAGAGAAGTACCGAATAGTGTACTTGCAAGTAGTGTGGATGCTATAGCACCCGGTTCTACTATTACAAATATGCAAATACCTGCAATAGGAACTACTGCAGGAGATAAGCTATATGGATATATCTGGGATGGCAACTCTACAGCAGACATTAATCCTTCAGGTTCAACATGGGGAAGTGTAAATCCGGCAGATGGCGCATTAACCGGAGCTATGCCTATTTCATCCACAGGACCTATAGGTGTTGACTACAAGCTTAGTCGTGATCCGAATAAGTGGAGAGCTATAAACTTCCAGGTTGCAGCTTCTCCAAATAATGAGGGAAGTATCGGTGCATTATTCCCCGGAGTTCCGACTACATTCCTTGGTAGTGACGGTACAGCTTTAGGTGACAGAAAAGCAGATACATTTAATAAGCTTAATGCTCAGGGAAGTATACCGGGAACGGTAGCTAATCGTTATTATAAGTTTGACGGTTGGTATATGGATGCTGCCGCAACTATACCTGTTGTAGGTACCTATCCGCTACCTTCCGATACAGCTACAGCAGGAAGTACTCCACTTACACTTTATGCAAAATTCATTGAAGATCCTTCTATGTGGATTGATATAAACTTTGCCGCAAATGCAAATGGAAGTGTTGGAACACCTGCTACACTTCATAAGCCATATGACTATACATGGGGACAGATTCAAAGTGATTTACCAAGCACTATTCCTGTTGTAAACTACAACTTTGCCAACTGGAGTGACAGTGCAAATAATGCAATGACTGCAACAAGTCCGCTTGTAAATAATGCTACATACTATGCGAACTTTACTAAGGATCCTGTTACATGGGGACTTACTATAGGTTCTATAGTACCGACAGGTCATCTTGGAAACGATGGAAGCGGTGAAATCAGAATAAACGGTACAACACCGGGAAATGTATATGTTATAAGTGATAAGAACGGAAAGATTGTAGCAGTAGTTACAGGTGAAGCTATTGGAAGTATTACAAATGTTCCAAATCTTATTCCGGGAGCACACTATGATGTGCAAGAGGGTACACCTGATACTATTGCTGTTGTAGGAAATCCTACGTCAAGTATTACAAGCAGTAATATATCAGCACCTATAGATACATATATACCTACAGTTGATAATAACTATAGTGTCGGTTATGATCCGGAAAATGACGGAATGGCTGAGGTTGTTATAAATCCTGCCGACCCTGATGCGGATTATGCACTTATTGACGAAAACGGAAATGTCATAAATTATCCGGGAAGTGATAACGGATGGATAGGTTCATCAGGAAATCCTTCAATAGTTACTTTTAAAAACCTTAATCCTAATGAGACATACACAGTAGTGGCAAGAAGAAAGGGTGATACATCTATTACTGATCCGCTCAGTAAATTGCCTGACGGAAATGCAATTACAGCTAACCCCGGAGATATGGCTGATGCACCTAAGTATATTGTAGAAGCTGTAAATGGCGAAGTTGTAATGGTTGGAGCTAACAGTGTTAATGCAGTAAGCTTTGATAATGCAAAGGCCGGAGATATTGTAAATCTGCATGCAGATATGGTGAATTCTGCAGGATATAACTTTAAGTATTGGCAGGTTCTTGCAGGTAGAGCAGTAGGAGTTACCGGAAAGATACTTGATAATGATTATTCATTTACAATGTCAAATTCAAATATTGTTTTCAAGGCGGTATATGATTTACCTAAGATTGCAGCTGATGATGCGGATGCAGATGAAGAAATCAGAGGAGGTGCAGTAGGAGAGTTCGGACTTGATCCGAATCAGATACCTGCACTGGCACATGATCTTACATCACCACAGGATCAATCACTTATCGGAATAAACGGAGCAAAGGTTGACTATAGAGTTATATTCTCAAAGAGAAATGCAAGCAATGCTGAAAGCGCTTTGGTAAAGCCTGTTTCTATTTCAGGTGTGGATCATCCTGATGCATACACTGCAGCATACGCTCTTGATATAGAACTTGAAAGATATGTTGACGGAAGAAAGGTTGGAAGAGCTACAGATTCAAATGCAAGCATTGATGTAACAGCACAGCTTCCGGCAGCAGATACCGATCAGCTTGACTATGAGATTTTTGATGTAACTACAGGTACACCTGTTGCTATGAGTTATATAGGAGAACTTGATAATAATGCAGGACTGTTTAAATTTACTGCAAATATAAATCATACTTATGTTTTGGTTTATTCAAAGATATTTAAGGTTGTGTTTGTAGATAATAAGCCTGTACTTGACTATAAGTATTTGAATGATACAAGCAGAAACTTCTATCATAAGTTTAAGGTTAGAAGAAAAGAGGCTGTAGAGGATGCGGATTATTCTCTTGACTATTCTCTTGTACAAGCATATGCGGACGGAGAAACAGCCGGAAATCTTGTAACACCTTTTGAAGATATTTACGGTGTGGAACACAACTATAAGAATTGGTCAAAGAAGGAGAATTCTCTCTCTGTATTTGATCCTTCAATGAATATTACAAAGGCTATGACTATCTATGCTTACTATGAAAATAACAAGCCGAAGGTAGACAAAGCCAGAGTAGATCTTAGAAATACAATTCAAACAGCAAAGGATTTACTTGGTGATCCTTATCTGAAGGCAGGCGAGGCTGATACGATAAGAGAAAAGATATTGGAAGCTATGGATACATTAGCTTGGGCTAGAGGTATCTTGGATAAAGACGGTATCGACCACGGAAGAATGGCAAACTATGCAGAACTTCAAAGAGCTATTGACGGATTGCTTGATATTATTAACAGATACAGCAATATATCTAACGGCAGAATTGCAGACAGAAACAGAAGAACCGGAGGTGCAAGCGGAGGTGGTAACTCTTCAGCAGGAAGAGGATCTATACTTCTGACACCGGGAGAAAAAAATACAATAGGCAATAAGGCTTCTCTTGAGGGAAGCAATGTAACAAGCTTTATTTTGGGAACTGACGGTAAATGGGAGACAAATCCTGTGACCGGTGGATGGAGTTTTGTACTTAACGGTGGCCTTCCACTCAACTCTTCATGGGCAAAGATTCAGATTCCTGACAGTCATGGAAAACTTGTGAGCAGATGGTATTTCTTTGATTCAAGGTCAACTATGGTAACAGGATGGATGCAGGATCCTTCTACAAAGAACTGGTATTTTATGAATACCGGGAAGGGAGCTCTTGAAGGTCAAATGGTTCTTGGTTGGGTACTAGATACAAATACAAATAAATGGTATTACATGGATGAAGACAATGGTGTAATGACAAGAGGATGGCATAAGGATCCTCAAGACGGAAGATGGTACTATATGGATAATTCCGGTGCTATGCTTACAGGATGGCAAAATATTGGAGGAAAGAACTATTTCTTCAATCCTGTGGTTCCTGCACCTACATATGAATGGAATTCTACTGATATGAGATGGGATTATGTAAAGACATCTTCAAGACCATATGGATCAATGTATGAAAATGAAAAAACACCTGACGGCTACACTGTAAATGCCAATGGTGAGAGACTTCAGTGATATTGGAGAAAAATATGAAAACAATGAAAAGAAAAATTGCGACCCTATTGGTTGGAACAATGTTAGCAACCCAGCCGGCAAGTTTGCCGGTTTGGGGAGCAGCGGTTACCCAGCCGGATGCTCCAACAGGTTCAAACTTTCAGTTTAATTTTACGGATTTGAATCCTTCTTTAAAAAATATTATTCAAAACATTAATATTACGGGAGGAACTGCAAATACATTAATAGATACAGGTAGTGGAGACTTTCATGGAATGGAAGTAAATCACACCAATCACTATGTATATCTGCCTTTCGTATCGCCGGACACAGGTAATCCGGATAACGGAACTTTTGATAATACAAAGACTCTTGACGGTAAATCTTGGGACAATATCGGATTGGAAGGCTATGCGATAGAGCATTGGATGACTGATAAGGAAAACGGTTTTGGTTTATGGAGAATGGACGGCCTAAATTATCCAAGTAACGGAAAAACTTATTATGCTAAACTTAAGGCCGATCCAAGTAAAAACTATAATTTAAGAGTAAAGTATACTGCTGATACAGGTGTTTATGTTCCGGGACTTCCGGCAAATTTAGATACAACAAAAAATGTATTAGATGCAATACCGCAGTCACCTATAGTACCTAACGGGTTTAAGATAACAAATACAGGTGCAGACGATACTGTTAAATTTTTCAAACCTAATACTTCACCTTTATTTACAACACCATTTACAGGTTTTAATGCTATTGATTCAGGTTTTACTATGGATAATAATAAAAACCTAAGTGGAACCATGGTAAATAAAGATACAGAAATTACATTTAATTATGCAGTAGATACAGGTGTAAAAAAATCTTTGCAAGTAGTGGATGAGATATACCAAGATGCTGCTTTAACTGTTTTGTCAGGTAGAAAAGGAAGAGTAGGTGGCTTATACTATGAGTCTGCACTGGAAAATATTGGTACAAAGAATATTGGACCAAATACAAACATCAGTACAAAAGATGTTACTAGGGCTGCTTCATCAGATAGATATATTCTTAAAGAAGTAAATATAAGTTATATTGACAGCGATAGGAATATTGCAATAAGTAATCCCACAGCTAATGCTACATTGCTTACAAATGATGCAGTTTCTGCTACAGGTAACTATACAAGACTCACTGCAAATTCAGTAAGCGCAGCAACAGGTGCCGGTGAGATAAGTGGTCAAATGCCAAACCAGGATGTCAAGATAACCTACAAATACTATATCAATCCAGCATTTGAGACTACACTTAGTGTGAAGTATATGGATGATAGGGGAAATGATATCACAAGCCTGATATTATCGGAGTATGAAAGAGCTAATGGAGCACTTCCTACAACAACCGGAGCATCTAACGGCAGCAAATATAAAGAAGTGGATGGTTCGGGTAATGCAACATTCCTCAAATTTAAAACAGGATATAGCAGTACAGGTTCATATAATATTAATATACCTGTTCCTAAGGTAGCTAATTATAAATACGGTACAGATCATCCGAAGGCACAGCTAAACGGTGGTACCGCAACATGGGGTAGCTCATATCAAACAGCTATAGCAAATATTGATTCAAGCTGGAGTGATACAAACCAATACTTTGATTTAACTACTGTCGCTACAGGTCCTATCGAAAATAAAGAGATAATTGTAACATATGCAGTTGATCCTACAGCTATAGTTCAACTTATTCCGATAAACGGAGCCGGAGGAAGTATAAGAGTTGCAAATTCACCTACAGCTGCAGAGTACAATGTAAATACAGATGCTGCAATTAATCTGTCAAGGCTTAATCAGACAAGTACAAGTACTACATATGATGTGGATATAAAGCCAAGTGATATGATATATTATCCGGTACCAAACGCAGGGTATAGATTTGATCATTGGGAGACATCATCTGAACTTGGATCACAGCTTGTAAACTTAAATCTTGGTACACCTCAGACTGTTACAGGAATTCCAAAAAGTAAGAATACAATTACATTGACTGCCAAGTTTACAAAGATACCAAGTAACTTTAATACTTATCATTTTAATATAGGCGGTCATATATCTCCTTTGCCATTGGGTCAGGATGCGGAGATTGCAAATGTAGATGCAAGCGGAAATCCTATAAATCTTACTTTTGGTGATTTAAGTGCTTATACTGCAGTAAATGCTGATACGGGTTATACTGTACAGTGGTTTGACGGTAACTTTAATCCTGTTGATGCAACCACACCTATTAACAATTTGAACGGACAGACTTTTACAGCATTTGCACAGCCGACCACAGCACTTGTAGCAAATGCACCTGTAGCCGACGGTCAATTACATCCTACAAACGGAACACCTTCAATACAGATACATCCTTCATCTATTGACTCAAGGCTTCGCTATGTAATAGTCGATCCTATTACAGGAAATGTTGTAAAAATAGTGAACGGAGCAAATCTTGTACCTACAGCCGGTGAGATAACAGACAGTTCGCTCAATCCGGGACAGAGCTATCAAGTATATACAGCTTTACCTACGGCAGTGATATCTGTAGGAATGCCTGTTCCAAGCAGTGATGTTTCAACACCGACATCTACAACAATACCTACAGCAATAAATCCTCAGCCGGGGGCTGATCCGAATAATCGTGGTAAAGCTAAAATTACAATATCACCTTTATCTGCAAATACAGACTATGCACTGATAGGACCAAACGGAGTGGTATATCCGTTTACAACTCCTTCAGGAAACAATATTGTATTTGACAACCTTGATCCTGATGTGAATTATCAGATAGTAGCAAGACCTACAGGAACAACAACAGATCCTGTAACCAGACAGGCTACTACATCACCTACAACTGTAAGTACTGCAAACCTTGTTATTGTTAATACGAACAATGATATAACACTTATTGCAGATGCCACTCCACAGTATACTTTTGTGAGAATTAACGGCGCAAATGCTTCTGCCGGAAACCCTTTACAGGGTGTAGCTGAAGGGACACAAGTAGAAATAAAGGCAGCTCCTATAGATACCTCAGGCAAGAATTTCCAGAGCTGGAATGTAGTTAGAGGCCTTAGAAACTACAATATTGTAGGAGACAGAATTGCATTTACTATGCCTAATGTTCCTGTTACATTACAGACAGTATTTTCACCGATATCAGCAAGTAATACATGGTCTAAGAACTACGTGGACAATCTTGGTTCAAACCAGAATGTCGGTGTTATTTATCCGGTAGTAAATGAGGCCGGGGACTTTAGAATTCAAATTATAAAGTCGAGCATACCTACAGCTACAAGAAATGCTATTGCATTTGAAACAGATGACAGCTTCAAGTCTGTTTTCCTTATGACATTTAATGTTCAAAAGAAGAATCCTGCAACAGGAAATTGGGAGAACTATGTAGATCCTACAGGAGCAGACATTACATTCGATGCAAACATTGAGACAGGTGCTTTGCTCGGCAACAGAAGCTATGGATTCTATGAGCTTGGAGGAAGTCTTGCATCACCTTCAAATGCAGGCGGTAATACAATAAATCCGTTTACAGGAGTTGATTTCACATCACCTTCTTATACAGGAGAGTTCTCGCTTACAGTGGCAAACGGTTCAACATATGCTTGGGGATATACACTTCCTGATGATGTAAGAAAAGTTATAGTAAGAGATGCAAGAGATGGCAGTCTTGTTTCCACACTTAATATTGCTCCTACAAGAGTAATAGAAGATTATGCGTCTTTGTACACAGCAAACATTACAAATGACTATGTGGATAATAATGGTATAACATGGCATTATGAAGGTGTGAGTGATGACAGAAATTCATTTGTACCTACAGATACAACTACAAGAGTATTGTCTGATGCTACAGTATATCTCTATTTCTCAAATGACAGAGTAGATAGAGCTCAGGCTGCAAGAGACCTTGACGATCTTATAAAACAGGCTAATATTGAACTTCCAAAAGTTGCCAATACAGGAATGTTACAAATGGCAATTGATGCTGCACAGGCTGTACTCACAAAGACTAACAGAAAGTCATCAACAGCCGAGTTAAAGGCTGCATTTGATGCACTTGAGCTTGCATTAAAAAATGCAGGAAGAAAGTCAACCGGTGGCGGTTCTTCAAGTGGCGGTAGCTCCGGTCGTGGAAGCTCAGGTGGTGGCGCAGCTTCTTCAAATGCAGGAAGAGGAAGAGCTAACACTTGGTCAGGATCAACACCTATTGCAGTAGGCATAGGCGGAAACTGGGAACTTATCAATCCTGAGGAAGCAGCTCAGAATCTTGATAATTCAAAGTGGATATTTAAGCTTACAACAGGTGAGAGAGTAACAGGATGGCAATTACTAAGCTACACATTTGAGGGCAGAACAAAGGTTGAATGGTATCACTTTGAACAGGACGGTATCATGGATAGCGGATGGTTCTTAGATAGAGATACAAACAAGTGGTATTATCTGTCAATGAATCATGACGGCTTCTTTGGCGAGATGATTAAGGGATGGCATCATGATCCGGATGATACAAGATGGTATTTCCTTGACAGAAACGACGGTCATATGCATGTTTCATGGGATAAGATCGATGGAAACTGGTATTTCTTCAATCCTAACCCACCGGCTCAGACATGGTTCTTTGACAATACCACAGGTCGTTGGAACTATGGAGATAACAAGGATATAAGACCGCTTGGTTCTATGTATGTAAACGAAGAGACTCCTGACGGATTTCATGTAAATGCTGAGGGAGCTTGGCGATAATATTGTCTGAACTATATTCAGATAAAATGGTGAACGCCTCGATTCGTTCGAGGCGTATTACCTAAAATAGGGTAATTATTCTACTTGAGTTTTGCCTTATTTGAATGTATTCTAATATATCGAATAAGGAGTACACTATGAAGAAGATTTTAGTGATAGGAACAGGTGGAACGATTGCTTCAAAGCAAATGGGTGAGGGATTGTCACCGGCACTCTCGGCACCTGAGATTTTGACATTTGTACCTGAAGTAGAAGAGTATTGTGAGATAGATGTATTGCAGGTTTGCAATATTGACTCTACAAATATTACTCCAAGTATTTGGCAGGATATAGCAAGAGCTATTGAAAGAAATTATGATTTCTATGACGGATTTGTGATTTTACACGGTACGGATACTATGGCATATACTTCGGCGGCTCTTAGCTATATGATACAAAATTCCAGAAAGCCTATAGTTATCACAGGAGCACAAAAGCCGATAAGTATAGACGGCACAGATGCAAAATTAAATTTAAGAGACAGTATTCTCTATGCATGTGATGATTATTCTCAAAATGTTGTTCTGGTATTTGACGGTAATGTAATTGCCGGTACCAGAGCAAAAAAGATGATGGCAAAATCATTCAATGCATTTCATAGTGTGAATTTCCCGGTACTTGCAAGAATCCAGGAAAAGCACATAATAAGATACATTCCATACATACCAATGAGAGAGAGGGTAAGATTCTTCCTTGACTTAAGTGATTCGGTATGTGTATTAAAAATGATTCCGGGTATGAAAGAGGGCATGCTTGGATATTTATTTGATAACTATGATTGCATTATTATAGAGAGTTTCGGAGTTGGGGGTATACCCGACAATATGCTTGATAAATTCTATACTGAGATGGAGAAGTGGCAGGAAATGGGTAAATTCATTGTCATGGCAACTCAGGTGGTAAACGAGGGTTCCAACATGGAAATTTATCAGGTAGGTCAAAAAATCAAAAAAGATTTCAATCTTATAGAGGCATATGACATGACATTGGAAGCTACAATTACGAAATTAATGGTCCTGTTGAAAAGATACACATCATATTCGGAGCTTAGAAGAGCTTTCTATGAAGAAATAAATTATGACATATTATGTGCATTTGAGAGATTGTAAAGTCTTATTTTGGAGATTAAAATGGGTTTAAGCAAGAAAATCTTGGGATTAATTTTTGTTTGTTTTACAAGTTGTTTATTATCAATGACTGCTTTAGCATCACCTCCTGTTTTAGAGGGATGGAAGCAAAATGATATTGGGTGGTGGTATAGACAGGTCGATGGCACATACCCTAGTGACTCTTGGAAAAATATAAATAAAAAGTGGTATTATTTTGATGATAACGGTTACATGGTAGAAGACTCATGGGTGGAAAACTATTATTTGGGTTCTGACGGTGCAATGCTTGTAAGTGCAATGACACCTGACGGTCACTATGTACTTGAAAACGGTGAGAGGATAGAAGACAGCTTGGATGCAAATCAGACCGGTATTACTGTCAACGTTCACAAGCCGGATGTTGATAAAAGAGAATTGGAAAGCTTGATTGGTCCGGGTGCGGAGTTAAGCGAGTATTATAAGAGTGAAGTTTTTGAAAATTTGGAAAATAATATAGATTCTTTGGCCGGTGAGGGTATCAAAGAGGTATACGATGAGAATAATGCAGTAGAAGCTTATACTTCAAATCTCTTTGAAGAAACAAAAGTATTTGAAAACACAAATAATAATATCGGACCTGTGGCTGACAATACAGCTTCTGATTCAAATAATATAGGACCGACTGCCGACCAAAACAATGATACTGCAACTCAGGCAGTGCCGAGTGTTAATGATGCCAATGAGACTACAACTCAGGCAGTACCAAGTGCTAATGATACTAATGTTACAAATGTTCCTACAACTGTTATTACAAACGACAATGTTGAAGGAGATACAAGAGCAAAGATTATTGCCAAACTTAGGGAATACGGACTGAGTGAAGCTGAGGCAAATTTATATTATTTGATAAATGAGTATAGAGAGAGTCTTGGACTTTCTAAGCTGTCATTCTCAAAATCGCTTACAAGTGTTGCAAGAGCCCATGTAAAAGATTCACATGATTACACACCGAGACTTCAGCTTGATAGCAGAGGTATTCAGGGCAATCTGCACAGCTGGTCAAATAACGGAAATTGGAGCAGTGGAGCATACACACCCGATCATGCACATGCACAAATCATGTGGGATAAGCCAAGTGAGTTGACAGACTATAAGGGAACGGGATATGAAATATCCGTATACCACAGTATAGGAATAGATCCTAAGCTTGCTCTTGATTTATGGAAGAGTTCTTCAGGTCACAATGAAGTAATAACAGGTGATAATGACTGGTCATTTATAACAACTATGGGAGTGGCTATGGATAAAAATTACTCTCATTTATGGTTTGGAGGAGATGAAGATCCGGCAGGTTATTATGACATTGAAGGATATGAAGTTGTACATCCATAAAAATAAAAAAACTTATTGACAAACAAAAAGAAAACTGATAACATAAACACGTTGAAAGAAAGCAGGTTCGCCTCACCTTAGCACAGGAGTGACTTTGGTTCATATAAACATTTTTTTGGTTTTGATTAAATGATTATTTGGGCGGATAGTTTTCTATCTGCCTTTTTATATTGGTAAGGAAAATGGAGGTATAAAGGTATTAGCGAACAATTGATTAACGAACAGATTAAAGCTAAAGAAGTTCGTCTTATTTCATCAGAGGGTGAACAGTTAGGTGTAGTTTCAATAAATGAGGCAAGGGAAAAAGCAGAGGAAGCAGGCTTGGATTTGGTTCTTATTGCTCCAACAGCTAAACCCCCTGTTTGTAAAATTATTGATTATGGTAAATTCAGATATGAACTTGCCAGAAAAGATAAGGAAGCAAAGAAAAAGCAAAAGACAATAGAAGTAAAAGAGGTTCGTTTATCTCCAAATATTGACACTAATGATCTTAATACTAAAGTCGGTTCAGCCAGAAAATTCTTGGAAAAAGGAAACAAGGTTAAGGTTACTCTAAGATTTAGAGGCAGGGAGATGGCAAGAATGTTCAAGTCAAAATATATTTTGGATGATTTTGCCGAGGCTCTTTCAGATGTGGCAACAATTGACAAACCTTCTAAGGCAGAAGGAAGAAGTTTGGTAATGTTTTTATCAGCAAAGAAGGCTTAAAGATATTGTAATAAAAGGAGGATTCATTATGCCAAAGCTAAAGACAAATAAAGCAGCAGCGAAGCGTTTTAAGAAAACAGGAACAGGTAAGCTTGTAAGAAATAAAGCTTATAAGTCACATATCTTAACTAAGAAGTCAACAAAGAGAAAAAGAAATCTTAGAAAAGATATCGTAACAGATGCTACAAACGCAAAAGTTATGAAGAAAATTTTACCATATCTATAAGTTGACGAAGGGTTAGGAGGTTTTTAAATGGCAAGAGTTAAAGGTGCTTTAAATGCAAAGAAAAGACATAATAGAGTTTTAAAACTTGCAAAGGGATATAGAGGAGCTCGTTCAAAGCAGTACAGAATTGCAAAGCAGTCTGTAATGAGAGCTTTAGCAAGTGCTTATGCAGGTAGAAAAGAGAGAAAGAGACAGTTCAGACAGCTTTGGATTGCAAGAATCAATGCTGCTGCAAGAATCAACGGTCTTTCATACTCAAAGCTTATGCACGGACTTAAGGTTGCAGGCGTTGATATGAACAGAAAGATGCTTGCTGAGTTGGCTGTAAATGATGCTGCAGGTTTTGCTAAGTTAGCAGAAGTTGCAAAATCAAAGCTTGCATAATAATTAGTATTGTATTATACTTGCCACGTGAGGTAATCTCACGTGGTCTTATAAGCAGAAATGGCGGAATTGGCAGACGCGCACGGTTCAGGTCCGTGTGATAGCAATATCATGAGGGTTCAAGTCCCTTTTTCTGCATCAATCTATCTAAATATTGAGAGGTAGTTCATTTAAAAGATTGTACATTATGTGCAATTTTTTTTTATTAGAGAGAGGAGAAACATATGTTAAAGGTACTGGCAAAATATATAAAAGAATATAAAGTTGCTTCCCTACTCACAATTGCATTCATAATAGGTGAAGTAGTATTTGAATTACTTATACCATATATGATGACATTTATAATTGATAAAGGCGTTGCAATTAATGATTTCGGTGCGGTAATAAAATACGGTTCAATAATGATAGTTCTGGCTATTCTTGGACTTATTTGCGGTATAGCCGCAGGTATTTACGGTGCAAATGCCTCAGCGGGATTTGCTAAAAATTTACGAGAAGGTATGTTTAGAAATATTCAAAATTTCTCTTTTTCAAATATTGATAAGTTTTCAAGTGCCGGTCTTGTCACAAGACTTACGACAGATATAACCAATGTTCAAAATTCATATCAAATGATACTTAGAATGTTGATGAGAGCTCCTGCTACACTTATTTTTGCTCTGATTATGGCTGTATCTATTTCAAGAGATATGTCGGTTATATTCTTCGTTGCTATTTTCTTTTTAGCTACGGCTCTTGCTATTATAATTGCGGTAGCTTTTAAACTCTTTAATCAGGTATTTGAAAAGTATGACGCATTGAATGCAAATGTGCAAGAAAATATCTCAGGTATAAGAGTTGTAAAATCATATGTACAGGAAGATAAAGAAATATCTAAGTTTGATAGAGCTATAACAAATTTATATAAGTTGTTTGTAAAGGCGGAATCACTTGTTGTAATAAACAATCCTTTGATGATGTTTACGGTATATGCATGTATAATTGCGCTGTCATGGTTCGGTGCAAAAAGAATCGTAGCCGGAGCATTAACAACAGGTGAACTTACATCTCTTTTTTCATATATAATGAGTATACTTATTTCACTGATGATGCTCTCGTTTGCATTTGTAATGATTACTTTATCTGAAGCAAGTGCAAAGAGAATTGCGGAAGTTTTGCAGGAGGAAAGTGATATAAAGACAAAGGAAAATGCATCCAAAGATGTAAAGGACGGCAGCATTGACTTTGATAATGTCAGCTTTTCATATAAAGCCGGTATCGGAAAACCTGTGCTGTCAAATATAAATATTCATATAGCATCAGGTCAGACCATAGGAATAATCGGTGGAACAGGTAGTTCAAAGACATCTTTGGTAAATCTTATTCCAAGACTTTATGATGCCACACAGGGAAATGTATATGTGGGTGGAAAGAATGTAAAGGACTATGATATAAAGAGTCTTAGAGATGCGGTAAGTGTGGTATTGCAAAAAAATGTACTCTTCTCAGGCAGTATAATTGACAATCTTCGTTGGGGAAATGAGAATGCTTCACCCGACGAGATAAAGAAAGCCTGTGAACTTGCTTGTGCCGACGAATTCATAGAAAGAATGCCTGAAAAGTATAATACATGGATAGAGCGTGGCGGAAGTAATGTATCAGGTGGTCAAAAGCAGAGACTTTGTATTGCAAGAGCTCTTCTGAAAAAACCTAAGATATTGATTCTTGATGACTCTACATCTGCTGTAGATACCGCTACAGATGCAAAGATAAGAAAAGCATTCAAAGAAGAGATACCTAATACTACAAAAATTATTATCTCTCAAAGAATATCATCTATAAAAGAGGCTGATAAGATTATTGTAATGGATAACGGTAAGATTGTTGGATTTGATACACATGAAAAATTACTTGAGACTAATGAGATTTACAGAACTACAGCAAATGCGCAGTCTGAAGGTAATGCGGATTTTGATAAGGCAGGTGCATAATGTCGGGAATAAATAGAGAAAAAGGCGGTATAAATCAAACTATACAGGTTGTTGCAAGTGACAGCATGAAAAGAGTAATATCACTTGTATTAAAAAACTATAAAAAGAGTATCTTTGTTGTAATTATAGGAATACTGATATCGGCGATAGTAAGTTCTATCAGTGCTTCCGTTATGCAGGATATTATAGATAATTATATAATTCCTCTAACAAAAGAAACTAATCCTGATTTCACACCATTGGCAATTGAGATAGGAAAACTTATTTGTATATTTTCGGTGGGTGTATTGGCATCATTTGCTTATAACAGGATAATGGTAAATGTAGGACAGGGAACCATGCGTGAGATAAGAAGAAATCTTTTTGCACATATGGAAAAACTTCCTATAAGATATTTTGATACACATTCACATGGCGATATAATGTCCATCTATACCAATGATACAGACACATTGCGACAGTTTATAGGAACATCATTTCCACAGCTGGTAGAAGCACTATTTTCTTTAATTGCTGTATTTATCA
The DNA here is from genome assembly GCF_003862475.1 of Lachnoanaerobaculum gingivalis. Classification (GTDB taxonomy): domain Bacteria; phylum Bacillota; class Clostridia; order Lachnospirales; family Lachnospiraceae; genus Lachnoanaerobaculum; species Lachnoanaerobaculum gingivalis. The sequence goes on from NZ_RRCO01000002.1 coordinate 212,676, forward strand.
CAATGCTTTCATTAAGTCCTATGATGACTTTAGTGTCTGTTATTATGATTATTATATCTGTACAGGCTTCAGGTAAGGCCGCAAGTATTTCAGGTAAATATTTCGGAATACAGCAGGCTACTCTTGGAAAAGTAAACGGATATATAGAAGAGATGATAAGCGGTCAAAAGGTTGTAAAGGTATTCAACTATGAAGATAAGAACATAAAAGGGTTTATATCCATAAATGATGAATTATGTGATGCCGCTTCAAAAGCAAACGGATTTGCAAATATACTTATGCCTATAGTTGCACAAATCGGAAACTTAAGTTATGTAGTAATAGCTGTAGTTGGTGGCTACCTGGCTATAAACGGTCATTTCGGAGTGACCATAGGAACTATAGCCGCATTCCTTTCGCTGGTAAAAGCATTTAACAGACCGTTTATGACTGTATCACAACAGCTCAATGCGGTAGTTATGGCGGCTGCTGGAAGTCAGCGAGTATTTGCACTTATGGATGAAACTGTAGAAGATGATGAAGGATATGTAACACTGGTAAATGCAAAGATAGACGGTAAGGGAAATATATCAGAGTCAAAATCAAGAACCGGAATCTGGGCATGGAAGCATAAACATGATAACGGAGAAATTACATATACAAAACTTGAGGGAGATATTGTATTTGAAAATGTCGACTTCGGATATGTACCTGAAAAGATAGTACTACATGATATAAATCTCTTTGCAAACAAGGGACAAAAGATTGCATTTGTAGGTTCTACAGGTGCAGGTAAGACAACTATAACAAACCTTATAAACAGATTTTATGATATTCAAAACGGTAAGATAAGATATGACGGTATAAACATCGAAAAGATAAAGAAGGATGACCTCAGAAGATCTTTGGGTGTGGTTCTTCAGGAAACAAATCTTTTCTCAGATACCGTTATGGAAAATATTCGTTATGGTCGTCCTGATGCAACAGATGAGGAGTGCATAGCGGCTGCAAGACTGGCAAATGCCGACGGTTTTATAGAAAGACTTCCTGACGGATATAATACATTCCTTCACGAGGGTGGTGCAAATCTGTCACAGGGTCAAAAACAGCTCCTTTCTATTGCAAGGGCTGCCTTAGCAGATCCTCCTGTACTTATTTTGGATGAAGCTACATCTTCAATTGATACAAGAACCGAACAGCTTATACAGGCAGGTATGGATTCCTTGATGATTGGTCGAACAACATTTGTTATTGCCCACAGACTCTCAACCATTAAAAACTCTGATGTAATAATGGTACTTGAGCAAGGAAGAATAATAGAGCGTGGCTCACACGAAAGTTTATTGGAACAAAAAGGAAGATATTATCAACTTTATACGGGAAAAGTGGTATAATAAAAATGTAGTATATATTTTAGGCCTAAATTTAAGGAGTGTACATATATGTTTTGTTCAAATTGCGGTAAACAGCTTGAAGATAGTGATAAAGTATGCGGTTTTTGCGGCGTACCTGTACAAAGCGAAAGCAATATTACATTGAGTAAAGATAAGCCCGATAAAACACATAGTAATGTAGAAAAAGACGGAAATACAGAAATACCGAGCTATATTAAAAAACCAGCTTTAGTTTCGGCAGGTATTTACATCTTATCCAGATTTATGATTTATATTGTTGATATATTTGACAGCTCAAGAACAATGATAGGTGTTCCGTTTTATATTTCATTGCTATGTATTATTTCTTTAGTAATGATAGTAGGGCTTTTAGTTCTGAATTCAAAGAACAAAATAATATTGGCTGTACCGAAGATATTCATCATCATTTCCTCGATACCGTCGATATTTCTTTACTACCAATATTTTAGAAGTGAATTTCTATTTTCTGATTTGTTAAAAGCTGTATTTATATATCCTACAAGTTTTGTAGCCGCAATCGATGATTGTATCGTATTTGTTGTGCTATGTATACTGGCATTAAGTAAAAATAAGACGCTTGTTAAATTTTGCGGATTTATATTAATTTTAACAGTATTGCGCCATACGGTAAGTATAATATATCTTACTGGCTATGAATTTACTACGATACTTGAGAACTTATTCAGTCTTTCAAGTTTAAGTACTCTTTGTTGGATTATAGCGACAATATCTTTTTATGTATATGAAGTATGTATCTTCTTCATTATGTGGAGTATGAGTGTATGTGGAAAACAAGCTGTACATACAGCCGGTAGAGAAAACGAAATAAGAAATGTATACGTAGAGAACACGGCAAATACCAATGAACTTGATGAACCAAATACCGGTATAAATGTTTTATGTTTCTTTATTCCTATAATAGGTTTGACTCTATACTTTGCATGGAAGAGTATGTATCCTAAAAAAGCAAAAACTGCACTGAAGGTTGCCTTAATGGGATTTTTAACTTGGACAGTATTAAGCGTTGTATTAAGATTGTTCATAGACTTTATAGTTTATTGGATGATTTCGAATATGCACTAATAATCATTGATGTATAAAAATTAATATTTAAGATAGAATAACGGTCGTAGCGGGTTGCTTTGGCTGTTATTTTTTGTAATATATACTTAAGAAAAATATTGACATTTTATTATATAAACCTTACGATAGTATTTAGATATATTAATTATAAATTAAATACGAATATAATATACATAATATATGTAGCAGTTTGAGTTAAAGGGTTTATTACATGCAAGAACGCAGGATTTGTCAAAGTGATATAATTAAATATATAAATGAAGAGCTGGGTATTCCATACTCGTCATTGTGCACTGTTATAGACAAGGTAAGACCGGGAAATATGGTGGAGCCCAGAATCAGTGAGATAAAACGTGGGAAGAGAAAGGGATACAAGGAACTTGAAAACCATGAAGACCTATTTTTTGATACATGCTTTACAATCAAAGATGAGGAGCTTGGATTTCATAAATTAAGAGAGTTTATTGAACGTGAGAAATTAATATTCCCCAATCATAAAGGTTTACAGGATGATGATTATAAATCTTATTCTTTGCGAATGCTAAAGTATGGTCTGGAGAATTGTGAATTACCGTCCAGCCATAAAAATATTGTATTACTTGTGGAAGACTTAGAATATATTAAAGAACCGACTGTGGTGCCGGAAGATATATTGGATGTCATTGATATTGAGGAATATTCAAATAAAATAGATACAAATGAAAAAAACAGATATATAAGCAGTATAAGGGAAAATTGGAACTATATATTTCTATGTTTTGTTTTCTTAACACTTGGGTCGATAATATTCAGTATTTATAGGATTTCCGCAATGGATATGTTTTTTTGGATGAAGAATATGTCACCTGCTTTGTTTTCTTTTTTGACATTATTTATTTCGGTATCTACAGTGATTTTCGGGTTTGTTGATACAGGTATTGCAGTTTTTATTTATAATATAAAAAATAAAAGCCGGGAAAAATTAACTTACAAAGACATATATATGATTGCCAAATACGGTGATAAAGACAAAATAATACAAGGTCGTGGAAGGTATGATCTTGGAATAAGCCATATATGTTATTCATTATTTTGCAATATAACAGGAGCCCTATGTGCATTGGCTTTATACAGCTATTTAAAGAAACAGGAAAGCTTTGATACTTTTTTATTATCAAAAGATTTTTCTATAGTGGCAAATATAGCTCTAATGTTTGTATTGGTACTGGTATTTGTAAACAGCTTCTTACTGTTTACAAGAGAGCCTATGAAAGATTTCCATGATATAGAAGAAAACCCGGACACATTGAAAATCACAAGGCTAAGTGTTATAGCCAACAATGTTCACATAGCAGTAAATATATTCTTCTCGTCTATGGGAATACTGTTTTCATTTATGTATGGATTTTCAAGCTATAATGTAATGGGAAATATATCACCTATGTTTTGTCTTGTACTTATAGGATTGTATTCATATTTATGGTTTTCATCAACATCGCCATATGCGGTAGAGTTCAATGCACAATGTGCGGGGTCTTTTTTGTTACTTGCACCTTTTATAGCATCTGTTACCTCACTGTATACAATTATGTGTTTTAACAACTCAACTTCATATATGATGGTTATAGGTGTAAATGTAATAGCTGTTATAGTATGGCTTGTATGCCTGATTTATAAAGAAGAGAGAAAATTAGCGCCGGTGATGAGAAACAATAAGATTTATTTTTCTGTCTATACATCACTTTTGGTTTTGTTTTTTATTATACTCAATTGTATTTAAATGTAATTTTATAAATTTGATTTTACCACCGTTTTAGTACGGTGGTTTTTTATTGTAAATTTCATGTGCATTTTTATAAAAATGTCAATAAATATAAGGATTATAGCACTTACACTAAAATTACACAGTAAGTTGTAAGTTGGTGGGATGTTCTTTTCTCGTAAAAAATACTAAAGTACAAATATCATTAAACGTAATAAAAAGGGGGACTTGATATGTTGTGAGAAGGTATACAGATTTAGAAAAAAATTGTATTTATGTAATGTGAAAGGATAAAAATATGGATAGAAGAATACGATTAAAAAGATATATTTCACTTTGTTGTTCCTTTTTTCTAGTATTGTTTAATCTTAATTCGTATATTGTTGCAAGTGCGAATGCATTAGACAATACAAATGTTAATAATGAAATTTATGTGGCAACATCAAGTAATGCAAGAATAGCAGATGAATTTTATTTTGATTCAATATTTGAAGGATACAGAATAATATTACAAGCAGATAAAAATGTAGTACCGCCGGATACTGTTGTAAAAATTAAAAAGGTAGAGAAGCTAAATGGAGAGTCTATTAATAAGATAGTAAACTCAAATGTGGATTATGATGAGGGAGAGGTACTTGATGTAGTTGCATTTGATATTTCACTTTGGCTAAACGGCATTGAAATACAGCCTGAAAATGGCAATGTAAATGTAAGCATAGAACCTTTATTAAGTAATAATAAGAGTAAAGAAAATATAGCAGAAGTATTCCATATAACTGAAGATGGTGATATTTCAAAAATTGCAAATGATAGTTTAGATGACGGAAAAATAGACTTTGTTGCAGAACACTTTTCAGTATATGGTTTTGCAATGCTTGGTGCTGCAGGTGGGCATACACAGGCAGATGCAGAAGCTTGGATTGATAGCATGCATGGAACAGCAATAGACTATGATGGAGCCTATGGTGTACAATGTGTTGATTTAATCTCATCATATTACAGATATCTCGGATATAATATATTTAATTATGTTGCCGGTAATGGATATGCATATACGTTTAATTATTCACCATTACCGCCGGGATGGCAAAGATTTGGGAATAATGTTGATCCAAGACCCGGAGATATAGTTGTATTTGGGGCTCATCAATATGGAATGTACGGAACCGGCCACATAGGTATAGTGCGTGCTGTAGATTCAACATCGTATAAATACCTTGATTATAACGGTACAGGAAATTATGATGCCGGTACGTGGAGATGGAAACCACTCAGAAATTTTACAAGTATTATTCGTCCGGATTTTGTAATACCTCCTGTAATACCTGACCATATACCGGGACCTGTAGGTGGAAGTGATGATGATATAGCTGACGGAGACTATACCATACGTTCAGATGTGGCAGAAGGTAGAAGCTTAGGTTGGGAAGGTGACGGAAATACAAACGGACAGAATGTATGCTTAAAAGATTATTTTAAAAATGGTGACTATGTGTGGACACTTGAACGTCAAAGTGATGACAGTTTTATCGTAAAAACAAAGCAAGGTGGAAAACTCCTTGATATATTAGGTGGACCATATTCATATGGAAATGAAAAGAATGCCATTATGTGGGACTATGTACAGGGAAATGACAACCAAAGATGGTACATAGTAAGAAACGGTAGCGGATATAGATTTATTGCTAAACATTCAGGATATTCATTGGATGTAAGAAACGGAGATACTACTGACGGCAATAATATATACCAATACTATCCTAATGAATCTACAGCACAAAGATTCTATCTTGAAAAGCATGATTTTCCAAATGTAGAAGAAACAAGTGCAGATGATTTAAAAGATAATGCTACTTACATAATTCGATCAAAACTGGATGTATCAAAAGTTATCACTACCGAGTCTGATTCAAGTGGTGCAAACGGTAAAAATATATACCTCTATGATTATAATTCACCTAATTTACCTTCAACACAGATTTGGAAGCTTGAGAAGCAGTCAGAAGGAACATTTCTTATAAAGAATACATACAATAATAAATATATGGATGTAGTATGGTATTCCTTGAGCAACAGAGCAAATATATATAGCTGGGAAAGGCATTATAATCCAAGTGAGAGTTGGTATATTGTGAAAAACAATGATACTAAGGGAACATATAGAATTGTAAATAAGAATTCAGGTAAAGTTGTGGATATAACCGGAGGTCAAACAGCAAACGGTACTAATGTGCAACAATATATTTGGCATGAACATCCGGCACAAATGTTCTTCTTTGAAAGAGTTCCTGCACCTGTAGAATATACTGTAACATTTAAGGAGAATAATGGAAATATAATATCTACTAGGATTGTAGAAGATGGAGAGTCAGCGGTTGCACCACAGGCTCCTTACAAAGAAGGTTATGTATTTGTAGGTTGGGAAGGTGAATATAGTAATGTTCACGCAAACACTTTTGTAACTGCAAAGTATAATAAATTGCCTGATAGTAACAATGGAAGTAATAACAATGGAATAAATATAGGAAATAACGGAAGCAATGCCGGAAATACCGGTTCTAATATTGTAAACAGTAATTCACAAAATAATAATACTAGTGGTTCAACATCTGGTAACAGTTCACACTCCGGAGGTGGAGGTGGTTCACATTCCGGTGGAGGCGGTGGCGGTGGCTCACGCTCCGGTGGAGGCGGTGGCGGTAGCTCACGTTCCGGTGGAAGCGGTGGCGGTGGTTCACGCTCCGGTAATGCAGGTACCAAGACATCACAGAACTCATCTTCAGTATCCAATGGAAGTATATCATGGCAAAGAGACAACAAAGGATGGTGGATAAAGAACAGTGACGGCTCATATCCAAGAAATGAATGGAAGCTTGTTAACAACAGTTGGTATTTCTTTGATTCACAAGGATATATGTTCACAGGTTGGTTAAATTCAAATGGAAGTTGGTACTTCATGAATACAGACGAAGGTAGTGACAATGGAAAGATGGTCACCGGTTGGAGAGTAGTATCAGGAAAATGGTATTATCTAAGCACCGCTACAGACGGTAGTGGAGGAAAAATGCTTTTGAATACAACAATAGACGGCTATAGATTAGGGGCTGACGGTGTATGGGTAAAGTAATAAAGTTAATATTTTTAAATTATATAAATAAAGGAGAGAAACATGGTATACAAAGAAGGACATAGTTCATATGGACATTGTTGGATTGAGGGTGACGGTGTAAATTTTTGGGTATATGTTATGGATGGAAGGTCATCATACGGACCATATAGTTCATTGGCAGATGCCATAAGTGAATTTAATAGATATTGTCTATAGAATATATTATTTAAAGAAAATGTTGACTGTAAATTTATGGCAAGTGATAAAAATCAAAAAATGTTAACTTATAACAGAATTTTTATTATGTTTTATGCTGTATGAGTTTATGGTTGATATTAAAAAAAATAAAACATACAAGTAACCGGTAGGAGTAGTTTTGAAAACACTACTCCTGCCGGTGTAACTTATATTATTTATATTCAAATAAATTTTAGTTGGAATATCTTTTTACTAAAAGTATATCACGTTATTTTTAAGTTGAAATTTGAGAAATATTTAATGTCTATAAAAACAAACTAGACGTAATTAGCTCAAATTATTTCAAAAAATCTTATTGACTGTAATTTGCAGGGAATAGGACCGAATGAAATATTTGTAAACTTTATAGTAGTAAAGAAGACTAACTATGTATAAGAATAGAATATAATTAATAATGCGGAGGTTTTTTGATGAGAAAAGTAATTTTAGCAGCAGCGATAACAACTTTCAGCTGCATAATGACAATAAGTGCATATGCAGGTAATTGGGTAAAAAATAATACCGGTTGGTGGTATGATAACGGTAACGGTACTTGGCCGTCATCATCATGGCAGTGGATAGACGGTAATTCTGACGGAATAGCGGAGTGTTACTACTTTGACGGTGCAGGTTATTGTATGCTCAATACTACTACACCTGACAATTACAGTGTAAATGGTTCAGGGGCATGGACTGTAAACGGAGTAGTACAAACAAAAAATGCAAGTACTGAAAAAAGTGACAGCTATTATATGGAAAAGTATGCATCTGTGATAGATAAATGGAGAAACGACGAAGCCGGATATGCACTGGATCCTGTTTATGATTTTATAGATATAAATGGAAATGGTAGTAAGGAGCTGATAATAGGAGATAGAGATAATGGTTTCATTACAGGTATATACACTTTAAATAATGAAACTCCTGTTGAGATTGTAATTGACCCGGGTGTAAGTGATTGGAGATTTAACGTTCTTAAAGGTGGATATATTTCAACCAGTAATAGTAATGCCAGCTGGGATACCAATAGCTTATCTATATTAGATAGTGATGACAACAGAATTTGGGTAAGTAAAGCATATTATAAGCATTTCGATGGTGAGGCTGAGGTTTATGAAGTAAATGATGTACAAGTATCAAAAGGAGCCTATATCAACGAGTTGAAAAAATACAATATTGAGAAAGAAAATATAAGATTAACAAGGTCTATTAAATAAAATGGATGTTTTGTAAAATATAATTTTTAAAAACTTGCATTAAGTATAATCTTAGTGCAAGTTTTAGTGTAAAGATTAATTCGATAAATGTTTAACTGAATGAAAAACTTCCTTTATATCTCTATCGCCTTCCCCAGCGACATAAATGAGAATATACCTACAGCAAGCTCGACATAGTCCTGATCTTTTACAGATATGCTGTAGACGGAGATTTTCTTTCCTTTCTTTATTTCTGTGGCGGTAGCGGAAAGTTCTTTTGTATTTAAGCCGGCACGCAGATAATGGAAGTTTCCGTCAATTGTAGTTACATGTATTCCGTAGGAACTTGCAGCGGCACCGCCTGCTATGTCGGCGATAGTATAGAGGCAGCCTCCATGTATTGAACCTATTGGATTTAAAAGTTCTTTTGTGACTTTCATTTCAGCTTTGGCATAGCCGTTTGAAAGTTCGGTAAGTTCTATACCAAGTAATTTTGCAAAGTTGTTGTTTATATTTCTAAATGATTTCAGTTTCTCATAATCCATATGCATCCTCCTGATAATCGGAATTTACTCCGATTGATTTTAATAATTATACAATAAAATGTACCATATAAAAATATCATTTTTATTTTACACATAATAATATGTATTGTATTAATGAAATATGTGTGCTAATATATCTAGGTAAAATTTAATTGAATTATTATTAGCCATTGTTTTTAGAATGAATTGTACTACCTGGGGGTAGTGCGTCAATTTTAAAGGCAATGGCTTTTTGCTGTGCTTTTTTGTACCTTGAAAATTAAATCCGCAGATATAAATGACGGCCGGACGGAGAAGTATGCGATGACCTAAAATAAAGTGAGCATGCCAAGGAAGAGTTATTGTAGACTGCGACATTAACAAAATAATTTTAAAAAGAGGTATAGCAATGAATAATACAAATGAAATACGTAAAGAATATTTAAGTTCAAGTTCAATAGAATATAAAGATGACTTTAACGGTGAGGTGTATAGTGTCAGTGACAGGTTTATGACCTATGGAATGTATTTAAAAGTAGGCGAGACTTTGGGATTTGAAATCGTAATGAACTCGGGTGAGCCTTATAAAAACTATATATACTTGGATTCAGATAATGAGGTTTCTACAGATGAGTTTGACTGGATTTTCAACAATTATGCAAAGGTGATTCCGGATAAGTATATTTTGGAAGATAAAACCACAAAAAATTACAGAGTAAAGTATACAGCTGTTGTTGATAAAAGTGTGAATATAAATTTTATAGATGATGACATAATATATATGATTCCTGATTCCGGATATTTTAAGGCAATGTGTAAGGAGATAAGTGAGGTTGGAGGACATATCAGTGTGATTATAGTCGGAGGAAAAAAGGACGGTAATATTGGAAGTATTGTCTTTGATTTTCCGCAAAGAATATCCAAAAAGCTTAAATCACTTATAACCATGGTCTTTAAGGGTTGTGTTTTGGAAGAGGTAGGCGATGAAGTAACAGATAATAATATAAGTAAAAAGAATTTAAAAGATTATATTATTATTCTTTTGAAAATACTTGGTATGCAGCAAAAGGTAGATAAGGACTCTATTGACAATCTTGAACTTGGGGTTCGCTCCTACAATGCATTAAAAAAAGCGAATATTACTTCTTTAAAAAGGCTTCTTGAGATGTCCGATATGGAACTTCTTAAGATTAGAAACCTCGGCAGGAAATGTATTTCAGAGATCAGAACACAGCTTATTGAAAAGAATTATGTAAGTTCATGTGAAGAAGAATTCTTTGAAAATATGGACTCTATCGTATTGCCGGCAATTCCCGAAGATATTTTTGATGATATAGTTGATAAGCGTAACTATATGGATGAATTACAGGCTTTGGTTGGGATAAGGGCTGCAAAGGATCAGGTAAAAAAGATTTTGGCATTTGCAAAGATGAGAAAGGCTATGGAAGAAAATGGGGAACATTTAGAACCTATAACTATGAATATGGAATTTGTCGGAAATCCGGGTACTGCAAAGACCACTGTAGCAAGGATTGTGGCCGGATTGCTGAAAGAAATCGGTATTATAACAACAGGGAATTTCATAGAGGTAGGAAGAGCCGATCTTGTAGCACAGTATGTGGGACAAACAGCTCCTATGGTAAAAAATGTATTTCAAAGGGCAAAGGGCGGTGTGCTATTTATAGATGAGGCGTATTCACTTCTGGAAGAAGTAAGGGGAGAATTCGGTGATGAAGCTATAAATACGATTGTTCAGGAGATGGAAAACAACAGAAAGGACACTATAGTAATATTTGCCGGTTATCCTGATGAGATGGATGAGTTCTTCTTGCGAAATTCGGGGCTTAGATCAAGAGTACCTTTTAGAGTAAATTTTGAAGACTATAATGTTGAGGAGATGTTAGATATATGTAAACTGGAAGCCTTTAAGAAGGGATTTTTGACAGATGACATGGCTGATAAAAGGATTATGGAAATATGTGAGAAATCTATTAAAAATAAAAATAATGGAAACGGAAGATTTTGCAGAAATCTGATAGAAACGGGAGTACTCAATTTTGCATTCAGAAACTATGGAGATTTGAATGTAAATGAAAAAATAGAGTATATTTTAAGAAAAGAAGATTTCATAGATATGAATGATTTGGATTTAAAATCTGATCAGAACAACTCAAAGATAGGTTTTAAGATATCTGCTTAAGTAGTCAAAGTTATAAAAAGTGTAATAAAGTATCCTTTATACAGAAATATCGTATTTCTTTATAATTTATTTCTAAATATTGATATTGGCTAAATTGATAATTTGTTGTAGAATATAAGACAGTGTGTTATAGTAAAATTATTATTAAGTAAGTTTGGAGGAGAATATGTTTTGGTTTACATCCAATGACATTGGTATAGATCTTGGAACAGCAAGTATCTTAGTTTATATAAAGGGCAAGGGTGTTGTTTTAAAAGAGCCAAGTGTTGTAGCTATAGATAGAGAAAACGGTAAGATACAGGCCATAGGTGAAGAAGCCAGACTTATGATCGGAAGGACACCGGGAAATATTGTTGCAGTTAGACCGCTTCGTCAGGGTGTTATTTCAGATTATACAATTACAGAAAAGATGTTAAAGTACTTTATCGACAAGGCTGTAGGAAAGAAGACTTTCAGAAAGCCTAGAATTGCAGTATGTATCCCGTCAGGTGCTACTGAGGTCGAGAAGAAGGCTGTAGAGGATGCAACATATTCTGCAGGTGCAAGAGAAGTAAAAATAATCGAGGAGCCGGTAGCGGCAGCTATCGGTGCAGGAATTGATATCGAGAAGGCTGTAGGAAACATGATAGTTGATATCGGTGGCGGTACAGCTGATATTGCGGTTATATCTCTTGGCGGTACTGTTGTAAGTACATCAATAAAGATTGCAGGTGACGATTTCGATGAGTCTATCGTAAGATATATGAGAAAGAAGCACAATCTTTTAATAGGTGAGAGAACAGCGGAAGAAATTAAGATTAATATCGGTGCCGCATACAGAAGACCTGAGGTTCTTACTATGGAAGTTAAGGGTAGAAACCTTGTAACAGGACTTCCAAAGACTATAGAAGTTAACTCTGATGAGACTTTAGAGGCACTCAGAGAGCCTGCAATGCAGATCGTAGACTCTGTTCACAATGTTTTGGAGAGAACACCACCTGAGCTTGCAGCTGACGTATATGATAGAGGTATTGTGCTTACCGGTGGTGGTGCATTACTTTCAGGTCTTGACGCTCTTATTGAGGAAAAGACAGGTATCAACACGGTAATAGCTGACAATCCTTTGACAGCGGTTGCTATCGGTACAGGTAAGTTTATCGAATTCAGAACCGGTAATAAGGGAGATTCTAAAAAATAATATGTCAACAGTATCAGGCTATATCGAAAAAATCATTTATAGGAATGAAACTAATGGCTATACTGTGCTCAGCGTGGAGGCCGATGATGATGACTATGTCCTTGTCGGTACCTTCAACTATATTGCTGAAGGCGAATTTATAAAGGCAAAAGGAAATATGAAGCTGCATCCAAACTATGGAGAGCAGCTTTTTGTCGATGAATACGAAATCATAGAGCCGAGAGAACTTGACAGTATACAAAAGTATCTGGAATCTTCCGCAATAAAGGGTGTAGGCGAGGCACTGGCAAAAAGAATAGTTAAAAAGTTTAAGATGGACACTCTTAGAGTGATGGAAGAAGAACCTGAAAGACTGGCTGAAGTCAAAGGTGTAAGTGAAAAGCTTGCAAGATCGATAAGTGAACAGATACAGGAAAAAAAGTCCATGCGTGATGCCATGATTTTTCTACAAAAGTTTGGAATCAGTATGAAGCTTTCCGCAAAGATATATATGGAATACGGCAGTAAAATATATACTATAATAGAGACCAATCCATATAAACTTGCAGATGATATAGACGGTATAGGTTTTAAGATTGCAGACGATATTGCCAAAAAAGTAGGTATTACAGCCGATTCCAAGTTTCGTGCCGTTGCAGGAGTGGAATATATTCTTTCAAATGCCATGATGTCCGGACATCTATATCTGCCTGATACGGTTTTAAAAGATGAATTCCTTGATTTATTCGGTGAAAATATATTTGACTTTGATTCTTTACTTTCTGAGATGCAGATGGAAAAAAGAATCGTTGTGAAGAAAAATGAAGAAACTCAAGTTTATCTTTCACAGTGCTATTATACTGAACTTGCTGTAGCAAAAATGCTGACGGATATCAATATAAAAGCAAAGTATGATATAGAAAAGATAGAAGAGAAAATTCTAAAGATTGAGGACAAAGAAGGTATTGTTCTTGATGACTTGCAAAGGCAGGCGGTAATAGAATCTATAAGCAACGGTCTTATAATAATTACCGGAGGACCGGGAACAGGAAAGACTACAACTATAAATACTATTATCAAATACTTTGAAAGTGAAGGTGAAAGTATTGCGCTCGCTGCACCTACGGGCAGAGCGGCAAAGAGGATGTCGGAAGCCACGTCATATGAGGCAAAAACCATCCACAGACTTTTGGAAATAACACCGAATAACAGTGATAATTCAAGCAATATAGGTACTCATTTTGAGAGAAATGAAAACAATCCGCTGGAGTCCGATGTACTTATAGTGGATGAGGTCAGCATGGTGGATATTTTTCTTATGAATGCACTTTTAAAGGCTGTAGCAATAGGAACCAGACTGATTTTGGTTGGAGATATAAATCAGCTTCCAAGTGTAGGACCCGGAACAGTGTTAAAGGATATGATTGAGTCAAATTGCTTTAATGTTGTAAGGCTGAATAAGATATTCCGTCAATCCACGGGAAGCGATATTGTAGTAAATGCTCATAAGATAATGACAAATGAGGAGATTGATCTAAGCAAAAAAAGCAATGATTTTATTTTCATCAAGCAAAGTAATCCCGAGCATGTAATGGATTCGGTAATTTCACTTGTAAGAGATAAACTTCCTTCTTATGTAAAAGCATCTACAAATGAACTTCAGGTTATGACGCCTATGAGAAAAGGTCCTCTAGGAGTGGAAGTTTTAAATTCGTTTTTACAAAACAAATTAAATCCCGCAAGTAACTCAAAAAAAGAAAAAGAATATGATGCCACCGTCTTTAGGGAAGGCGATAAAGTAATGCAGATAAAAAACAATTACCAAAAAGAGTGGTTCGTATACAATGAAAAACATCTGCCGGTGGATAAGGGACTTGGAGTTTACAATGGTGATACCGGAATAATAAAAGAAATAGATATGTTTTCAGAAAGTTTCACTATTTGTTTTGATGACGGCAAAGTTTCAAATTATGAGTTTTCGGAGTTTAATGAGATTGAACTTGCATATGCCATTACAGTTCATAAATCACAGGGAAGCGAGTATCCGGCTGTAATTATTCCTGTTTATAAGGGACCGGCAATGCTGATGAACAGAAATCTTATATATACAGCTGTCACAAGAGCAAAAAAATGCGTGGTACTTGTAGGTATTCCTGAAGTGTTTTACAATATGATACAAAACACAAAGGAGATGGCAAGATATACCGGTTTAAAATCAAAAATAATTGAGCTTTCCATGTTATTTAAGGAGGACTAGGACATATTAAAAAAGATAGTTGATATTATTTACCCGAGAAGATGTCCTGTATGTGAAGAGATAGTAAATGAAAAAGGTCATCTTATTTGTAAGGCATGTATAAAGAAGCTTCCTTTTGTAAAAGATCCATACTGTATTAAATGCGGTAAGGAAATAATTTCAGAAGATTCTGCCTACTGTGATGAATGTAAATCAGACAGAGAGTTTGAAGCCGGAAGAGGGCTTTGTAATTATACTGATGAAATGAAGCATATTGTACTTAAAATTAAGTATGATAATAAAAGAGAATATATTGAAGGCTTTGCAAAGCTTATGGCAATTCGTTATGAAAAGTTTATTAAAGTCTCAAATATTGACTGTATTATACCTGTACCGCTTCACAGCTCACGAAAGAGGATGAGAGGATTTAATCAGTCCGATATTTTGGCAAAATATTTGTCAAAGTATCTTGATTTACCTGTATTTTTTGACTGCCTTTGCAGAGTAAAAAAGACTAAAGATCAAAAAGGACTAAACAGAACTGAAAGACTTCACAATCTTGACAATGCATTTACGGTTAAAAAGATGCGAAAAAGCCTTAAAAATGTTTTAGTTGTTGATGATGTATATACTACAGGTACAACTATAGAAAAATGTGCAAAAGTCTTAAAAGATTCAGGAATAAATAAAATTTATTTCTTGACCATATGTACAGGAAGCATTAGTTAGTAGTAAAATATACTTAGGTTTGCAGTTTCTAAAACCTTACATTTTAAATTCTGGGAGGACATAATTTATGAAAAAGAGTTTATATCTGTTACCTTTAATGATTGTAATGCTTTCTGCTTGTGGAAATAAACATGCGGATGTAGTTACAAGTACAAAGGCAGATGAGAGTACTGTGGAAGCTACACAAAAAGGTGATACCGGTAATAAAGACTCAAAGAGAGTTGAGAAGGAGTTTGGAAGCTTTATTGTGGCAGAAGGATTCGGTGAAGCAAAGGAACAATCAGGCGGTGGTAGATATTTTTATGTTGTTGAAGGTCATGAACATGATGCGAGACCAAATAATATATCTATAAATATGGGGCATCAAAATTATAACTTGGATGAAAGTGAAAAGTTTGCTGAGTCTACCACATGGCAGTTAAATACACAAATAAAGCAATACGGTATGGATGCTTCAGTTTACGGTTCATCAGGAAAAACAGATGCAGGCGATATAATGTATATTTTTGATATCAAGTTTAATAACAGTGACGAGATAGATCGTCAATACTATATATTAAGAGATAAAAAATATGTGATGGTCTTTATGTCAAACTTTGACGGTGATGAGTCTGTAAAGCAGGCGGCGGAGCTGATGGCAAAGAGTTTTGAGTGGAAATAATTTAATTTCCGGTAGATGGCAAATAGGAGTATATAGCTAAAAGTATAGTACTTAAATATTTATTGCTGTATTTTAACTTATTGTATAACTATTTCCCCTATGGTATACTTGTGTCATAATTCCAAGTAAAAAGGATAGAAGAATCTATGCAAAATAAAAGAGTAATGTTGAAACTAAGCGGTGAAGCTTTGGCAAAACCTGAGGGTGGTTACAACGAAGATAAAGTAAGAGATATTGCAAAGCAATTAAAGCCTTCTTTGGGGGCAGGTACAAATATAGGTGTGGTTATCGGTGGCGGTAACTACTGGAGAGGCAGAACATCTGAAGCTATTGACAGAACAAAGGCGGACCAGATAGGAATGCTTGCAACCATTATGAACTGTATCTATGTATCTGAGATATTCCGTTCAGAGGGTATAGATACTGCAATCTTTTCGGCATTTCCTTGCGGAGATATGGCGGAAGTATTCTCAAAAGACAGAGTAAATGAAAGATTTAAAGAGGGCAAGGTTGTATTCTTCGGTGGAGGCACAGGTCACCCATACTTCTCTACAGATACAGGTATAGTTTTAAGAGCTATCGAGATGGACGTAGATATGATACTTTTGGCAAAATCTATTGACGGAGTATATAATGCAGATCCTAAGGTAGATCCTAATGCAAAGAAGTATGATACACTTACAATTCAGGAAGTTATTGATAAGAGACTTGCTGTAGTGGATTTGACCGCTTCAGTAATGTGTCTTGAGCATAAGATGCCGCTTGCAGTATTTGATTTAAATGAAGAGAATTCT
Source organism: Lachnoanaerobaculum gingivalis (assembly GCF_003862475.1). Taxonomy (GTDB): domain Bacteria; phylum Bacillota; class Clostridia; order Lachnospirales; family Lachnospiraceae; genus Lachnoanaerobaculum; species Lachnoanaerobaculum gingivalis. The sequence continues at coordinate 229,736 of NZ_RRCO01000002.1, forward strand.
ATAAAAAATGCGTTGGACGGCAAGATAAACGGAACAATTGTGACAGTGTAATTGTAATATATTTATTAATATAATTTTAAGGAGATTTTATGCAAGAGAGTATTAAAAAGTTTGAAGAGAAGATGACCAAATCTATCGATGTTTTGCTTGAGGAATACGCATCAATCAGAGCAGGAAGAGCTAACCCTCATGTACTTGACAGAATAAAAGTTGAATATTACGGAACACCTACACCTATCCAGCAGGTAGGAAATATTTCAGTTCCGGAACCTAGAATTATACAGATAGCACCTTGGGAGAAGTCTCTTTTAAAGGAGATCGAGAAGGCTATCAATATGTCTGACCTCGGTATCAATCCTACAAATGACGGTTCATGTATCAGACTTATCTTCCCTGAGCTTACAGAGGAGAGAAGAAAAGAACTTGTTAAGGATGTAAAGAAAAAAGGTGAGGCATGTAAGGTTGCTGTCAGAAATATCAGACGTGATGCTATAGATGCCATCAAAAAACTTGAAAAGGCCAGAGAGTTCACAGAGGATGATTTAAAGGACGGCGAAAACAAAATACAAAAGATTACAGATAAGGCTATTGAGAGAGTAGATAAGGCTATTGAAGACAAGTCAAAGGAAATATTAACAGTTTAATTAGCCGACTTCATATCAGTGGAGACAAATAGTTTCTAAAGTTTAAGAAGGTGGGCTTCCACCTTCTTGTTTTATAGTTTAAAGTGAATGGAGTATAAATTTGGAAAACTTAGTTATACCAAAAAGCATTGCCATAATACTGGACGGCAATGGAAGATGGGCTGAAAGAAGAAACCTGCCAAGAGCAATGGGACATAAAGCCGGATGTGAGGCGCTTGAAAAAACTGTTGAAGACTGTGTACGACTTGGAGTGGAGTGCCTTACAGTATATGCCTTTTCTACAGAGAATTGGAAAAGATCAGCAGTGGAAGTAAGTGCTTTGATGAAGCTTCTCAGATTTTACATGGTGAAGCTTATTGATGTTGCAAATAAAAACAATGTAAAAGCTGTTATGATCGGCGATGAGAGCAGATTCGATCCGGATATTAGAAAAGGAATTCAAAAGCTTGTGGATGCAACAAGTAAAAACACAGGTATGACTTTTGCATTTGCTATAAATTATGGTGGAAGAGATGAGATAAAAAGAGCTATAGAACATATAGTGGATGATGCCGCCGCCGGAGTTATTTCAAAAGAGAATATAAATGAGGAGCTTATTTCCTCATATTTAGATACAAAGAATTTACCGGATCCGGATTTGCTTATTCGTACAAGCGGTGAGCTTAGAGTTTCAAACTTTTTACTTTGGCAGATAGCATACAGTGAGTTTTATATTACAGATACTTTGTGGCCGGATTTTGATAAGGATGAGCTTTTGAAGGCTGTGGAGAGCTATAGCAAAAGACAGAGGAGATTTGGAGGTCGTTAATGTTTTTTACCAGACTGATAAGCGGAATAGGACTTTTGATAGTGGCTATCTTGGCTTTTTATATAGGTAATTTACCGCTTATAATATTATCCGCATTAATTTCCGTAATAGGTTTATTTGAGTTTTACAGAGCTTTGGGCCTTGATAAGAAAAATATTGCATATCTTGGATATGCGTACTCACTGATATATTATTGTTTGATTTATTTTAAATTAAATCAATATATATTCTTTTCGGTGATAGCATTTCTTCTGGTTATTTTTGCAATATATGTATTCACATTTCCTAAGTATAAGACCGAGGAGATATCACTTATATTTATGGGAGTAATGTATATTCCGATACTGTTTTCATATGTTTACAATACCAGAACATTTGATGACGGACACTATCTGGCATGGTTAATACTTATATCCAGTTGGGGCTCGGATACATGTGCATATGCGGTAGGTTCACTTTTTGGTAAGCATAAAATAGCTCCCGTACTAAGCCCTAAAAAGTCTGTAGAAGGTAGTATAGGCGGAGTTTTGGGAGCCGCTCTTATAGGAGGAATATTCGGCGCTATATTGTCGGGACATTTTATAAGTACCTTATCACCGGTATTTACCTGTGCCGCTTCATGCGCTATAGGTTCTGTAATATCACAGGTTGGTGATGCGCTTGCTTCAGCTATAAAGAGAAATCATAATATAAAAGACTATGGAAATTTGATTCCGGGACATGGTGGCATACTTGACAGATTTGACAGTATGATATTTACCGCTCCTGCGATCTTTTTTGCAATATATTTTTTGGGATAAATAAATGAAAAAAATATCTATTTTGGGATCCACAGGATCCATAGGAACACAAACACTTGATATAGTTAGAATAAATAATGACGTGGAAGTGGTGGCACTTTCAGCACATAAAAATATAGATTTATTGGAAAAACAGATACGAGAGTTCAAGCCTAAGGTGGTTGCCATATGGGAGGAAGCTGACGCAAAAATTCTTTCAGATAAAGTAAAGGATTTGGATGTAAAAGTGTGCTTCGGTATGGACGGACTGATAGAGGTTGCCTCTGTTTGTGCTGCCGATATAGTGGTAACAGCTGTTGTAGGTATGATAGGTATAGAGCCTACTATTGCGGCAATAAAAGCGAAGAAGGATATTGCACTTGCAAATAAGGAGACACTTGTTTGCGCGGGGCATATTATTATGCCGCTTGCAAAGGATATGGGTATAAATATATATCCTGTTGACTCTGAGCACAGTGCTATTTTTCAATGTCTTGATAAGAATAATCCTATCAAGAAGATCTTACTTACCGCTTCAGGCGGGCCTTTTAGAGGTTTTAGTAAGAAAGAATTAGAAAATGTTACTCTAGAAGATGCTCTAAAGCATCCGAACTGGAGTATGGGAAAAAAAATCACCATCGATTCTGCTACAATGATAAACAAGGGATTGGAGATAATAGAGGCGTCGCATTTATTTGATGTGGATATTGATGATATTGAGGTTGTCATACAAAAAGAATCCATCATTCATTCTATGGTAGAGTTTAAAGATAACGGGATTATAGCACAGCTTGGTACACCTGATATGAAGCTGCCTATTTCCTATGCTATTTTTTATCCTGAGAGAAGATATATATCTGAGGAAAGAGTGGACTTTTCAAAACTGTCAACTTTGAACTTTTTAAAACCTGATTTGGATGTATTTGAAGGACTTAAGATGGCTATATCGGCAGGCAAAAAGGGTGGAAGTGCACCTACAGTTTTAAATGCCGCCAATGAATGGGCTGTAGATAAATTCTTAAATAAAAAGATTGGATTTACAGATATACCGCGTCTTATAGGTCTTGCCATAGAAAATCATCAGTTCAAGGAAAATCCGTCTCTTGAGGATATCCTATCATTGAAACAGTGGACCGAAGAGTATTTGGAAAGGATAAAAATTTGAATATAGTTATTGCATTAATTATTTTTGGAATAATAGTATTAATACATGAGTTTGGACATTTTCTATTTGCCAAACTCTCAGGAGTAAAAGTTGTAGAGTTTTCTGTAGGAATGGGACCCAGAATTTTCTCTGTAAAGGGGAAAGAAACCAGGTACTCACTGAAGCTCTTACCGCTTGGCGGTTCCTGCGCTATGTATGGAGAAGATGAGGATGAAGACGCACCGGGAAGCTTTAACAGCGCACCGCTTTTGGGAAGAATTGCCACTATTGCGGCAGGACCTATTTTTAACTTTATTTTGGCATTTTTAGTTGCCATATTTATAGTTGCAAATGTGGGCGTGGATAAACCTGTGATAAGCGGATTTGTATCAGGCCTTCCGGCTGAGAGCTCAGGACTTATGGTAGGCGATGAGATAGAAAAAATTAACGGAAGAGAAATTTTCTTTTACAGAAGTGTTTCCACATACCTGTTTATGAATCAGGGTAAAGCTATTACACTTACGGTAAAAAGAAATAATGAAAAACAAACAATAACAGTTACACCTATGTATAATGAGGAATACTCTCAATATATGATAGGTATAAAAAGCTCCGGATATGAAAAGCTGAATAACCCGCTCTCAATACTTAAGTATTCAGTATTGGAAGTAAAATATACTATTTCAATGACTGTTGATTCACTTATCTATCTGCTAAGAGGCAGAGCAAAAGCAAGCGAGATAAGCGGACCTGTAGGTATTGTAAATATGATAGGAACTACGGTGAATGAATCAAAACCATATGGAATATTTGTTGTACTGCTTTCATTGTCACAGATGGTGTTACTTTTAAGTGCAAACCTCGGAGTAATGAATTTACTTCCACTACCGGCACTTGACGGCGGAAGACTTATCTTTTTATTCCTTGAGGCGATATTTAGACGACCTTTAAACAGAAAAGTGGAAGGATATATTCATTTTGCAGGTTTTGCTCTCTTGATGCTTTTGATGGTTTTTGTAATGTTTAATGATATAAGAAAAATTATATAATGCTTGCATTATAGGAGTAAATAATGAGAAAGAAAACAAGATTAGTACAAATAGGAGATAAATATATAGGCGGTGATATGCCTATTCTTATACAGTCGATGTGTAATACAAAGACTGAGGATGTCAAAGCAACTGTAGATCAGATTTTAAGACTTGAGGATGCAGGTTGTGACATAATAAGAGTTGCAGTGCCGAATTCAGAGGCTGCAAAAGCAATCGCAGAGATCAAAAAGCAAATACATATACCGCTTGTTGCCGATATTCATTTTGATTACAGACTGGCACTTGAGGCTATAAAGTCAGGTTGTGATAAGATAAGGATTAATCCCGGAAATATCGGAAGCAGTGAAAGAATAAAGGCTGTAGTGGATGCTTGTAAAGAAAGAAATCTTCCCATTAGAGTCGGTGTAAACTCAGGCTCTTTGGAGAAAAATCTTATTGAAAAATATGGCGGTGTTACAGCTGAAGGTATTGTTGAGTCTGCACTTGATAAGGTGAAAATTATAGAAGATATGGACTATAATAATCTTGTTATAAGTATTAAATCTTCAGATGTGATGATGTGTGTAAAGGCACATGAACTGATTTCCGAAAGAACAGATTATCCGCTTCATATAGGTATAACAGAGTCCGGCACGGTAAAAAGGGGTATGATAAAGTCATCACTCGGACTTGGTATTATATTATATCAGGGTATAGGTGATACTATCAGAGTATCTCTTACCGGTGATCCTATAGAAGAAATTTTTGCCGCAAAGCTTATATTAAATAATCTTGGACTTAGAAAAGGCGGTATAGAGGTTGTATCCTGCCCTACATGCGGCAGAACAAATATTGATCTTATAAGTCTGGCAGGTAAGGTTGAAAAGCTTGTAGAAGGTTATGATCTTAATATAAAGGTTGCAGTAATGGGATGTGTGGTAAACGGACCGGGAGAAGCTAAGGAAGCCGACATAGGAATTGCCGGCGGAATAGGCGAGGGACTTTTAATAAAGAAGGGCAAGGTGGTAAAGAAATTGCCTGAGAATGAACTTTTAGCAGCTCTTAAAGAGGAACTTGATATATTGTCAAAAGAGGCATAGAATGTTAAAAAAATTCAAAGACGTTTTTCAAAGTTTAGAATGTTCGGGTCATATTGACGAACTTTTAAACTTTGTTTTTGTGGAAAAAGTGAGTGCAAGCAATGATATGTCTTTGATAAAGATAAATATCATTGCCGAGAGAATAATAGAGAAGAAAACAATTCTTGATTTGGAAAAGCTTATAAAGGATAAGATGTTTCCAAAAAAGAATGTTAAAATTAAAATATTTGAAAAGTTCAAACTGTCAAGTCAATATACTGCCCAAAATCTTTTTGAGACCTATAGAGACAGCATACTTCTGGAAATAAAAAACTATAAGATATCCCAGTATGTTATTTTAAACAATGCCTGCATTACATTTGACGGTTCATACATGGACATGACGGTTGAGAAAAATCCTTTAAATGAAAGTGTAATTGATGAGCTTGTAAGAATACTTGAAAAAATCTTTAATGAAAGATGTGGAATACTTTGTACGGTAAGGCATAAGTTTGTTGCAAGAAAAGAAAGAAATGAAGAAATAGAGTATGCCGAGCGAACCGTTACAAAGAAAAGCGATAACAGTGATTTTGTTACCGGAAGTGCAAATGCGGCATGGGAAGGCGGTGAAAATAATGAATCCGCAAAATCAAATGAGATAGCAGCTAATTCAAATCCCAAAAAGGATACAGGTAAAAAGTTTGGAAATAAGGGCTTTGATAAAAAAGGATATACTCCTAAGTATACAAAGCAAAAGTCGGATAATCCGGATGTTATTTATGGAAGAGATTTTGATGACAATTTTATAAAACTATCAGACCTTATCGGAGAGATTGGAGAAGTAACTGTCAGAGGAAAGATCATAGAAGTTGAAAGCAGATATCTTGAAAGAAGTGATTCCACACTTTATATTTTTGCAATTACAGACTTCAGCGATTCCATTTATGTAAAGATGTTTGTTCGTGGCGAGCAGTTGGATTCGGTTAAGACAAACATAGTCAAAGGAAATTACATAAAAGTAAACGGTATGGCTCTGATTGATAAATTTGACAGTGAGCTTACAATTTCATCTATAAAGGGAATAAAAAAATGTGAGAAGTTTGAAGAGAATATCAGAATGGACAATGAGCCTGTAAAAAGAGTTGAGCTTCATTGCCATACGAAAATGAGCGATTTTGACGGTGTTTCTTCAGCTTCAGATATAATAAATCAGGCTAAAAACTGGGGAATGGATGCAATTGCAATTACAGATCATGGAAATATTCAAGGTTTTACAGAAGCCAGCCATGTGAAGAATCCACCTAAGATAATATACGGTGTAGAGGGTTATCTGGTAGATGATTTAAAGGAACTTGTAACCAATCCTATGGATAAGACTTTGGATGACGGTTTTATAGTATTTGATATAGAGACCACAGGATTCTCTGCCAAAAACGATGCAATCACTGAGATAGGTGCGGTTAAGGTCGTAAAAGGAGAGATTGTAGACAGGTTCTCAACATTTGTAAATCCAAGAAGACCTATTCCTTTTAAGATAGAAGAACTTACACATATCAGTGATGCAATGGTAATGAATGCACCTGTTATCGAAGATATACTTCCTGAGTTTTTGGATTTTTGTGAGGATTATATTATAGTCGCACATAATGCGGGTTTTGATACGGGATTTATACGTGAGAATGCAAAGAGAATAAACAGAGAGTATAATCCTTCAATAATAGATACTGTTGCAATGGCAAGACTTCTTTTGCCGGATCTTAACAGATTTAAGCTGGATACGGTATGTAAAGCTTTAAATATATCTTTGGAAGGTCACCACAGAGCTGTAAATGATGCCGAAGCAACAGCACAGATCTGGGTGGAATTTATAAAAAGACTTAAAAGCAGAGGATTGTCCAAATTATCGGAGGTGGCAAGCTTAGGTGAGACCAATGCGGATATCGTAAAGAAAACCAAATACAATCATGTAATAATACTTGCAAAAAATGATATCGGAAGAATAAATCTTTATAAATTAATTTCATTATCGCATATTGATTTCTTTAATAAAAGACCCAGAATCCCGAAATCTATTTTAGCAAAGATGAGAGAGGGGCTTATTATAGGAAGTGCCTGCGAACAGGGAGAGGTTTATAAGGCTATTTTAGATGATGCTACAGATGATGAATTAAACAGAATTGTATCATTCTATGATTACCTGGAGATTCAACCTATAGGCAACAATATGTTCCTTTTGGAAGATGAGCAAAATGATATTCATTCCATAGAAGACTTGCAGGATATAAACAGAAGGATTATTGAGCTTGGAAATGTATATGAAAAGCCTGTAGTTGCCACCTGTGATGTGCATTTTTTAAATCCTGAGGATGAGATATACAGAAGGATTATATTCTATGGAAAGGGATATAAGGATGCGGATACACAGCCGCCACTATATCTTCGTACAACGAGAGAAATGCTTGATGAGTTTGAGTATCTTGGCAGTGAGAAAGCTTATGAAGTGGTTGTTACAAACACAAGAATGATTTCAGATATGGTGGAGGTGATATCACCGGTAAGACCTGATAAATGTCCGCCTGTTATAGAAAATTCGGATGAAGATTTGACCAATGCCTGCTATAAGAAAGCACATGAGCAGTATGGTGAAGTATTACCAAAAATAGTTGAGGACAGACTGAAAAAAGAGCTGAATTCTATTATCTCAAACGGGTTTGCGGTTATGTACATTATTGCAAAAAAGCTGGTGGAAAAGAGCAATGAGGACGGTTATCTTGTAGGCTCAAGAGGATCTGTAGGTTCTTCTTTTGCCGCATATACTTCGGGAATAACTGAAGTTAATCCACTTCCGGCACATTATTACTGTGACTGTAAATATGTTGACTTTGACTCACCTGAAGTAAAAGCGTTTGCAGGTATGGCAGGTTGTGATATGCCTGATAAGATTTGTCCAAAATGTGGTAAGAAACTTAAAAAAGACGGTTTTGATATTCCATTTGAGACTTTCCTTGGATTTAAAGGAGATAAAGAGCCTGATATAGACTTGAACTTCTCAGGAGAATATCAGCCAAATGCCCATGAGTATACCGAGGTGATATTTGGTAAGGGTTATACTTACAGAGCCGGAACAGTAGGTACTCTGGCAAATAAGACGGCATACGGTTATGTAAAGCATTATTTTGATGATAAAAATGAGAGTAAAAGAAAATGTGAGATAAACAGACTGGCTGTAGGCTGTGAAGGTGTAAGAAGAACTACGGGTCAGCACCCGGGAGGTATCATAGTGCTTCCTCATGGTGAAGAGATATATACATTTACACCGGTACAAAGACCTGCAAATGATATGACCACAAAGACTATTACCACACATTTTGATTATCACGCTATCGATCACAATCTTCTAAAACTTGATATACTTGGACATCAGGATCCTACAATGATAAGAATGCTTCAAGATCTTACAGGTATTGACCCGGTAAAAGATATTCCACTGGATTCAAAAGAGACAATGAGTCTTTTCCAAAACACCTCGGCCCTTGGAATTGAGCCGAAAGATATACTTGACTGTCCGCTGGGTGCTTTAGGAGTACCTGAGTTTGGTACCGATTTTGCTATGCAAATGTTAATTGATACAAAACCTCAGGGACTTTCAGACCTTGTAAGAATTGCCGGACTTGCACATGGTACCGATGTTTGGCTTGGAAATGCACAGACTTTGATACTTGAAGGTAAGGCAACCATAAGAACAGCTATCTGTACCAGAGATGATATCATGATTTATCTTATAGAACAGGGACTTGATGAAGGTGAATCCTTTAAGATAATGGAGAGTGTAAGAAAGGGTAAGGGACTTACAGATGAATGGGTCGAACATATGGAGGAAAAGGGTGTGCCTGACTGGTATATCTGGTCCTGTAAGAAAATAAAGTATATGTTTCCTAAAGCTCATGCTGCCGCATATGTTATGATGGCATGGAGAATTGCTTACTGTAAGATATTTTATCCATTGGCATATTATACGGCATACTTTACTATAAGAGCTACAGGATTTAACTATTCTCTTATGTGTATGGGAAAGGATAAGCTTGAGTTTAATATTGCTCAATATAAGAAAAATCCGGATACCACAGCCAAATATGCGGATACTCTTCGAGATATGAGAATAGCACAGGAGATGTATGCAAGAGGTTTTGAGTTTGCAAAGATTGATCTTTTCAAAGTGCATCCTACAAAGTTTCAGATAATGGATGACGGCAAGATAATGCCTTCGCTTTCAAGTATTGAAGGACTTGGCGAAACTGCCGCCACATCAATAGTCAATGCCACAAAGGCAGGACCTTTCATTTCAAAAGATGATTTTATGTCCAGAGCAAAGGTCGGAAAGAGTACATGCGAACTTCTTGACAGCTTGAACTTACTGGGAGATCTGCCTGAGAGCAATCAGATATCGTTTTTTGATTTGATGGGGTAAAAATATAGATGAACTAATTACGTTAAAGAATAATTTGTTCTAGAGTTATTTCTAAAGTCATTTTAATTAAGGAGAAATGTAGTATGGAATGTTTAACATGTGGAAAGATAACAGATAATAAAAAAGAATTTTATGAGGTTACCGGTAGAGTGGGTTTGAAGTACATTTGTAAGGAATGTGCGGCTGAACTTGGATATAATAATTTTTTCTGTTGGAATTCATACAAATACTAACCTGTTAAAAAAATATGTAAAGACTCATCCTGAAGCACAAGAAAGACTTGATTTACACATACAAGGAAAACTTGAAGCAAATTCAAGAGAAATAGAACAAATAAAAGGATACGGTGATAAGATAAAAGGCTATATTGATAAGATAAAATATGATGCAGAAGAAAAACGTAAATATAAAAATTGTAAAAAAATGCAATAAACAGAATTTACCTGTAAGGCATGTGGTAATATTTATTATGTTAGTTTGATGGATGATATAGAAAATTTCTCTTTAGCAGCTGCGGGTCTTTCTAGTTTGGGAAATTTAGGAAATAGTATCTATATAGCAAGTAATTTAAAGGATAGAAATCAATGCCCTAAATGTGGTAGTACAAGGACTACTAATAAAGTGATTTATTTTTATGTTGATAAAAAGGGCAATTTGGTGGAGTGATTTATTTATAGTTATTTAAGATTTAATTAAAAAAGTTCTTTAAAGAAACCGAACCAATATGTTAAGCTTTTTCTGTAAATAGCTATTAAGCCAAAGGTCTTCTATGACAAAATATAAAAATCATAGAAGACTTTTTATTATAGCAAAAAGAGAGAAGAAACCGATACACAAGATTATAATGACTGAAGATGCAATCAAAGAAAAGTAGTTCATTTTTTAATAATGCATTTTATATCAGAATGTATACTTGGATTTCATCTTATTATTTATGGGTAATTAATATATAGAAATTTTATATTTCTCACAAACACTTTAATTAGATGTGTGTATGTGTCAAAATATACATACTAAACACTATATAGGATCTACTATTGTAAACAATACTTATTTGTTACGATATAAAATATTTTATGTATCTATTTAGCGCAATGTTTCTTACGATATTATTAATATATTTACAACTTATTTTGTATATGTTAGTATAAATAAAATTAACCTGCATTATTCACGGTACGATATTTAAGTTAATTACCGTGCTATAAATCTTTAAACCTAATCCATGACGCTATAACTGACTTGATACACCTAAAAATGGGCAGACTTCCCCTAGGTAGAGTTTACAAGTAGTTATCAAGCTGTCAAGGTTCATTATTAGTTGTTATTCAAGCTGTATACATAGCTTGCTGATATTTGATAGAGTATCATAGAACTCATCCTTATATGGGCAACTGCTACACAGCTTGAATGTTATATACCTTGCTGAACGAATTACTTTTGCAGCAATCTTTAGCAGTTTTAGACGGACAGTATCAATGCGTTGTTTTCTCATATTTGCAGATAACGCCAATCGTCTAAACCAATTAAATATGTTATAAGCAAGTGCATGTATTTGAAGCCTGTTGGCATTTACAATTCTTGTATGACTGCTGACAGAAGCAAAGTCAAAACCTGTTTTACTTTCCTTTATGAAGTTTTCCATCAAGCCTCTTTTGCAATAGAACTTGATAAGATATTCAGGGGATGATTCCATGTTTGTAACAATGAATGTATACATGTAAGTAATTTGGTTTTCAGGTTTTTCAACTTTACAGACAACACGTCTTTCATAAGGCCAAGGACCTGCCTGATACATGAATTCACCATAAACTACAGCATAATCTACTTTGTTGTTTTTTGTGATTTCATCAAGTTCATCTACAAGATATGATGCTTTATCACGAAGTATAGCATTCTCTTTCAAACGAATTACATAGCCGGTGCCGTTTTCTTCACACTGTTTATATAAACCGGGTGTTGCAAAGCCACTATCTCCACGAAGGAGAAGTTTAATTTCCGGAAAATCTTCAAGATATTCATCAAGTATAGGCTGAAGAAATTCCACAACTCCTGTGCTTGAATACTTAGTCCCATCGCGAAGCTGAATTTTAATCAAATCTCCTGTGATTCCATCATAGCAAACAAGTGGATGGTAACCGTTACTTTGATAGTGGAAGTTAAATGCTCTACCTTCCTGTTTGCCATAGGCATTAAGGAGTGTTGAGTCCAAATCTAAAATGATAGCTTCCGGCATCTGAATGCTATAAACTTTCTTTCGAAGAATTTGATTTATTGAAAGGAACTGATTCAGCGAATCCTCATCCATTCGATTATGAAATCTTGAAATGGTTGGTTGTGATGCTAAAGTGTCTTTATTTAGCACTGCTTTAAACACAGGATCATTTGTAAGTTCATCTGAAGCGTCATCTTCAAAATAACCTGCAATGATCATATATATCATCTGAAGAAGATTTTCTTTATCAGTGTGATAACGGAATAATGCAGAATCATTGGTCTTAAATGATTGACTGAAAAGTTTATCAATGCCAAGTTTACTTACGAATTCTTTTATAAGAAGTAAGCCTGCATCAGAGGATAAATCTCCTCCATCGAAATTAATTTTAATTTTTCTATTGCTTTCAAGTGATAAGGTGTTTACAATACTCATAAAGGGCTCCTTTGTGTATTTTTTTTGAGTTTAAGCACCTTAATTTTACCACAAATGGACGCTCTTTTTTTCTTCACTTAATAAGTGAAAGCAATATTTTGTTAAAATATAGTAATTATGTGGCTTTCAGCCACTTTCATGGAGTTAACAATGAATAATCTAGGATTAATATTAATTTAAATAGCTTCCTGTATAATTCAAAGTGTAGAAAGTAAATGATTTTACAAAAATAGATACCTAAGTTAAACTGTCATTGCTGACCGGCCAGTTAGCAAATGAGCGGAATAAGGAAGGTATCTACAAATGAATTCTACACAAAATAAGAAGATTGAACAAGTAAAAGAAACAACAATGATTGTCGGCATTGATGTTGGCAGTGAAAAGCATTATTTCAGAGCTTTTAACTGGAGAGGCATAGAACTTACCAGAAAGCCTGTAGCGTTTTCAAACTCTATGGAGGGATTCAACAGCTTTTACAATTCGGTTGTGGAACTGATGCAGAAAAATGAACTTAAAGATGCACTGGTAGGAATAGAGCCAACCGGTCACTACTGGTTTGATCTTGGGCAGTTCATGGGTGAAAAGAACATAAAGTTTGTGATGGTAAATCCGCACCATGTGCATAAGACCAAAGAATTAGATGACAATAGTCCATCTAAAAATGACAGAAAAGATCCTCGTGTTATTGCAGGGCTTGTAAGGGATGGACGATATTTTTATTCATATATGCCGACAGGTGTATATGCAGAACTGCGGAATGCGTCAAACCGCCGGTTTGTGCTTGTAGAAGAACAGACAAGGGCGAAGAACCGTCTGCAGAAGTGGGTTGCAGTGTATTTCCCGGAATATAAGGGGATTTATACACACATAGATGCCAAGGGAGGGCTGCTGGTGTTAAAGCAGGCACCAACTCTTGAGGAGATAGTAAGACTAGGAGTGGAAGGTATCATAAAGATATGGAAAGACGCTAAACTCCGAGGAAATGGGCATAAGAAGGCTATGCTGATCCTGAATGCAGCCATGAAAAGCATAGGATTAAAAGCAGGTCTTACAGAAGCTCGGATGGAGATACAGGATCTGATAGAGGATTATGAACTCCAGACAAAACGCCTTGAACGGGTCAATGACCTGATCAAAGAACTGTGCCAACAGGTCAGGTATGCGGATAAGCTGCTTGAAATAAAAGGTATAGGAATAACAACCGTAGCTGGTTTCATAGCAGAAGTTGGTGATATCACGCGCTTTGATAGCACGAAAGAACTTCAGAAACTTGCAGGATTGGAACTGGTGGCAGATAGTTCCGGTAAGCACGACGGAAAAACAAAGATAAGCAAAAGAGGACGCAAGCGTCTCAGATATCTACTTTTTGAGGCAGCGATATCGGTGGTGGGAAAGAATGAAGAATTCAAAGAAATCCACAGATATTATACTACCAGGGAAAAGAATCCATTGAAAAAGATGCAGTCGCTGATAGCAGTAGCATGTAAGCTGATAAGAGTATTCCATGTGATCCTTACCAAGGGAATCAGTTATGATGCATCAAAGATGTTGAAAGATATTCGACGTCCGGGAGAGCAGTTAAAGGCTGCATAACCGAGCAATAAAGAACAACCATAATGATTATAGGAAGCGTCCACCGAAAGGTGCTGTAATCGTAGTGTTTGGATCAGTGATGAAAGTACAAAGAATGAGCTGGTAGCCGGCAGGAATTTTCTCCAAAGGGCATGACCCTGATGAATAGCTAAGCTGGCACCCTGGTTATGGACAGGCAGAACGAAGGAAGTGAGGACCCACCGTAAGGAGGATAATCCTGTTGGACATGAGAGGTGAGCTGCCATATAGGGATGGGTACACATCGAGGCCATTTAGAACGAATAGTGATGACGTTTTATTTGGTGCACCCATTATTACTATATATCTGCCCTGTATGAGGTAAAGATCACTCCATAACCTTAGTTCTATTCAATGACAGGTATCAAAAAGTATTGAATTTATTAAAAAAACACTTGATTATATGGAGAGAGGAGTGATTACTATGGTTATAATATTTTCCTTGGTTGATTCAAGTAAGTCTATTTTTGATGTAGTAGATGATTGGAATAAGATGTTGTCATTTATAGTTTCTATCGGGGCTGTTTTAGCATCTATTTTTTCTCTATTTTATATTATTAGAAGCATTGGTTTAGAAGACCATACTAAATATACTTTTAAAGATGTTAGCGAAAAAGATCGATATATGATATTAAAGCCTGCTATAATTACTATTATTACTACTTTATTTGGCTTATTTTTGGGTTTGTTTATAGCATCTATTCAGTTAATTCCAAATTTAAATTACAATGATGTTTTATCTACTTATATTTTATCTGGAACTTTTTTTTTACTTATGTTCATTGTATTCACATATTTTTTCAAAAGATTTCCGTATAAGTTTTTGAGGGCTCCATATTATTTTTATAAAGAAAAAACAAAAAATTGTAATTTTTTATTATCTGCTTTTGCTAAAATACTTCTTATTATAGTATATTTTATAATGCTTATTATAGCTCTTATTCCAATTTTTATTTTGGGAGGTATATGCTCATTTGATAGTATCATATACACCATTTTGTCTAGCCTTATTTATAGTTTTTATGCAGTATCTGTATTTGTAGCTATTGTACACGATGAAGAAGATGTTATTTTCATAAAAATATTTGGTAATATATGCTTGATTATAGTAATGATTCAAATTCCTAGTTCAATTTATTATTATTATATTAAAAAAACAGAGAATCTAAATGATATAATTAAAGGAATTTTTATAATTTCTTGTATAATTACATTGCTTTTTTTTATTTTAAATTTTATGTATTTACATAAGAAAATAAATTCAAACATTTCAAGAAGGCAAGCTTTGGCGTATTTTTATGCAAAAACTAAAAATAATAAAAAAGTATATATATATGGGAAACTAGATGATTATTTTTTGTGTAACGAAAAAGACTATATTGAGTGTAGCAATATTGAACAAAAGGATCGAATTGAGAAAATATACAATTTTAAAAGAAAAGTATTAAAGAGTGTTTTTTTTGTAAATGATAAATTGAATGAAAAAAAATATAAGAAGCTATATTATGATCTAATTGAAGATATATTTTACTATATTAAATATTTGGATAAATATGATAATGACATGATTCATTTGTTTAAAATTTTAGACAAGGTGGTCAAGGGTGAAGTTGTTTTAAATACAATAACAAGCTTGGATAAAAATTTAGAAGACATAAAAAAAATCTTTATCAGAATGGATAAAAAGATTAAATTACAATTTATTGAAATTTCAGATATAAAAAATAAAACAATATATTACTACCGTAAAAATATAAAATCTTTTAAGAAAAACTTCTAAAGATTCTTTATAAAACCACTAACACATATATTTAGTGTGTTTTTATGAGCTATGGTTATAATACAGGAGAAATTTAAATAAAGTAAAGGTATTGAATTCAATCCGAATAAATCTATCAACTGCCAGGCCAGATCTGTTGCAATTGCAGTCGGATTAAAAAAAGTCGGTATATTGGAAAAATGTATATCAGACGAAAAAGTTTTCTTGAGTGAAGTTTATAAGGTAACCGGTTAGTAAATAAATATCAAATCAAACGATATTATATTTTTTATGAGGAAGTAACCTATGAGAGGATTGAGAACAAATGAAGGAGCTAAATTTGAAAAATATTTTGCCATTATAGAAGAGGAGGCAAGAAAACTCGGAGGAGTTTTCTTTTCTGAAACAGGTGAAGGAAGAGATTTAGACCTTGAAGATATTGAAGTATGTGATTTAGGCGGATGGCTGGTTCCATTTGATCAGGTAGATGAATTTGAAGCTCTTTATTTAGGTAGAAAAGATAAAGAAATATGGGCGGATAATAGATGGGATGATATGTATATTTTTGTAGACTATATACTTGATGGAAATAATGTAAGTGTTAAGTTTGATAAATATGAATATGATACCCAAATATTTGAAGAGTATGAGGCGGAAAAAGAGGCAGGGACTTTAAAAACACGTCCAATAGAGGAACTTTGGAAAGAAATTGAACTAAATGATCCGGACCAATAATTCGATCCAACTTTTTCAAGCTGTCAAGTAAAAACACTTGACAGCTTCTTTTTATATTGTTATAATCTCTCAGTATGGAAAATAATGATATAGAGAAATATATCAATCAAGGGATTCTTTATGATTTCTATGGAAAGCTTTTAACAGAGCATCAGCAAAGAATTTATGAGGATGTGGTTTTCAATGATCTCTCACTAAGTGAGATTGCTGAAAATGAGGGAATAAGTAGACAGGGTGTGAGCGATCTTATAAAAAGATGCAATAAATCTCTGATTTCTTATGAGGAAAAGCTTGGTTTGATAAAAAAGTTTGATGAAACAAAATCTTATGTAAAAGAGATACAAAGGATTGTTAAGATATATCAGGACACAAAGAATGAAGAACTTATATCAAAGATAGAAGAGCTTTCATTCAAGATACTGGATGTATAGGAGGTTTGAATGGCTTTTGAAAGCTTATCCGAAAAACTTCAAAATGTTTTCAAAAATCTTCGTGGCAAGGGCAGACTTACTGAGGATGATGTAAGAACCGGATTAAAAGAAGTAAGGCTGGCACTTCTTGAGGCTGATGTAAGTTTTAAGGTTGTAAAAGATTTTATAAAGAGTATTCAGGAGAAGGCAACAGGTACTGATGTACTCAATTCACTTACACCGGCTCAGCAGGTTATTAAAATAGTTAATGATGAGATGGTTTCTTTGATGGGTAGTGAGACTACAGAAATAAAGATTAAACCGTCAGGAGAAATAACTATTATAATGATGGCAGGTCTTCAGGGTGCAGGTAAAACAACAACTACCGCAAAGCTTGCCGCAAAATTAAAGAAAAAGGGAAATTCTCCACTTCTTGTAGGATGTGATATCTACAGACCTGCCGCCATAGAGCAGTTAAAAAGAAATGGTGAAAAGGTGGATGTGCCTGTCTTTGAGGTGGGAACCGATCACAAACCTGCAGAGATTGCTAAAAGAGCTGTGGAGTTTGCCAAGGAGAATCATCACAACATTATATTTCTTGATACTGCAGGTCGTCTGCATATCGATGAAGATATGATGGATGAGTTGATAGAGATAAAAGAAACTGTAAATGTTGACGATATCATTTTGGTGGTTGATGCCATGACAGGTCAGGATGCGGTAAATGTAGCCGAGACCTTCAATGAAAAGCTTGATATTACAGGAGTAATACTTACAAAGCTTGACGGTGATACCAGAGGTGGTGCGGCTCTTTCAGTACGTGCCGTTACAGGTAAGCCGATACTTTATGTAGGTATGGGAGAAAAACTCTCTGATTTGGAGCAGTTTTATCCTGACAGAATGGCAAGCAGAATTCTCGGTATGGGAGATATCCTTTCTCTTATTGAAAAGGCCGAGATGGATATGGATAGTGAGAAAGCTAAGAAGCTCTCACAAAAGATTGCCAAAGCGGATTTTGATTTCAACGATTTCCTTGATCAGCTGGAACAGCTTGAGAAGATGGGTGGTATGGCAAGTATACTCAGCATGTTACCGGGAATCGGTGGTAAGGCTGCATTACCTGAGGTTGATGACAGTCAGATGATAAAAATAAAAGCTATTATTCAGAGTATGTCTGAAAAAGAAAGGCTTGATCCAAGTCTTTTGAACCCTTCAAGAAAAAACAGAATTGCAAAGGGTTCAGGTGTAAATATTGCTGATGTCAACAGACTTGTAAAGCAATTTGAACAGATGAAAAAGATGATGAAGCAATTCCCGGGTATGATGAAGAATGGTAAAAAGAGAGGAGCCCTTGGCGGACTCTTCGGAGGAAAATTAGGTTTTTAACGGATTTTATTCTAAATAATTAGAATTGATCATATATAGATTTTTATAGCTATTAGGAGGATAATAAAATGGCAGTTAAGATGAGATTAAAGAGAATGGGACAGAAGAAGGCACCTTTCTATAGAGTAGTTGTTGCTGATGCTCGTTCACCAAGAGACGGTAGATTTATCGACGAGGTTGGTTACTATGATCCAACAGTTGAGCCAAGCGTAATCAAGTTTGATGAGGAGAACACAAAGAAGTGGCTTGCTAACGGTGCACAGCCAACTGACAGAGTTGCTAAGCTTTTAAAGAGTGCCGGATTAGTATAATAAGGACTGATTATGAAAGAAGTCATTGAGGTTATAGCAAAAGCTTTGGTAGATGACCCGGCTCAAGTAAAAGTTGAAGAGACAATCGATGGTGATACTACTATCTGTACATTGTCTGTAGCCGAAGCTGATATGGGCAAGGTTATAGGTAAGTCAGGAAAGATAGCAAAAGCTATCCGTTCTATCATAAAATCAGCATCTATAAGAGCTGAAAAAAAGGTAGTATTAGAAATAAAATAACAAAACAAGCTGCTACATTTGTAGTGGCTTTATTGCTATTTAAAGACTATATTAAGTAAGTTTTGAAAGAGAATAAAATGATTGATAGATTTAGAGTGGGAGTAATCACAAGCTCTCATGGAATAAAGGGTGAGGCAAAGGTATATCCTACATCTGATGACCAAAACAGACTGAAGAAAATAAAGAAAGTATATGCAAATATTAAGGGAGTAGAGACTGCACTTGATATTGAAACTGTCAGATTTCAAAAAAATATGGCGCTTGTAAAGTTTAAGCAGTTTAACACTCCTGAAGAAATACAGGCACTTAGGAATACCGATTTGTTTGTAAACAGAGAAAATGCCACACCTTTAAAAAAGAATGAAAACTATATTGCAGATCTTATAGGTCTTAATGTAGTTGATGAAGATGGTACACTGCTTGGTAAAGTTACAGATGTATTCCCCACAGGGGCAAATCATGTAATGGAAGTGGACATGGGAGAAAAGAAGGTATTATTCCCATATATCAGCCAATGTATACTGGATGTGGATCTTGAGGAAGAAAAAATTAAAGTCCATGTTTTGGACGGACTTTTGGATTTATAGATATGAAGTTTTTTTGTTTAACATTATTTCCTGAAATGATAGAAATGTGTATGAACACAAGTATAGTTGGTAGAGCCATAAAAAATGATTTTATATCAATGGAAGCCATAAATATACGTGATTATACACTTGATAAACATAGAAGAGTGGATGACTATCCATATGGTGGCGGTGCAGGTATGGTAATGCAGGCAGAGCCTATTCATAAAGCATATGAGAGTATCTGTGACAGACTAAATAAAAGAGCTAAGCTTATATATCTTTCACCTCAGGGCAAGGTATTTGATCAAAATGATGCCAAAGAACTTGCTAAACTTGATGAAATAGTCTTTCTTTGCGGTCATTATGAGGGTGTGGACGAGAGAGCACTTGAACTTACAAATGCGCAGTGTTATTCGATAGGAGATTATGTACTTACAGGTGGTGAGCTTCCGGCGCTTGTAATGATGGATGCAATAGCAAGGATGGTAGACGGTGTGCTTACCAATAATGAAAGTGCGGATTTTGAGTCATTTGAAGATAATTTACTGGAATATCCTCAGTATACAAGACCTGTAGAATATGAGGGACTTAGGGTACCTGATATGCTTCTTTCAGGACATCACAAAAATATAGAAGAGTGGCGAAGAAAAGAGTCTATAAAGAGAACTTATTTTAACAGACCTGATTTACTTGAGAATGCCAATCTTTCAAAAAAAGATTTAATTTATCTGGAGCAATTGAAGCAGGAAAGTGGTGAATTAGATGATTAGAGAAGAAATAAATGAGATCAAAAAGCAGTTTAACAGGGATACTAATGTTATCACAAAGTATGCCGGTTGCTATGTTGATGCTGAAAAGAATATAAAATTTATGAATAAGGATGCTTTCTATTCATTACCCGAGGAGGATGCTTTCAAATATGAGGAAATATTCAGAAAGACCTTATCCGGGGCAATTGGAAAGTCATTACTTACCTTGGACTTTTCTTTGGATGATGAAGGTGAAGACAGCCCACATGCATTTTTAATGAAGCTAAGGGAGAGCAGACTTGATGATGAACTGCTTTTAGATGAGTTTTTCAGAAAAGTAATAGAATCCTATGAGCATGCGGAAAATTATTACATAATACTTATTGATATTATGTATGATATCCCGGGTAAGGCAAGCGATAAGATTGCAATGGATGATGCTTCAAATGAAGTTTATCATGCGTTGCTTTGCAGTATTTGCCCTGTAAGCCTTTCAAAGCCGGCGCTCAGTTATTTTGCAAATGAAGGTGTAATTGCAAACAGAGTAAGAGATTGGATAGTAGGTATGCCGATGCATGGATTTTTATTCCCTGCATTTACAGACAGAACTACAGATATACATGCGGCATTATACTTCAGTAAGAAAAATGATGCACTTAATGAGAGTTTTATAAACGAAATAATAGGTGTAGAGCCTCCTATGTCATCAGTTATGCAAAAAGAAACTTTTGAAGCTGTGCTTTATGATATTTTAAGAGATGAGCTTACAATGCCTGTTATGTCCTCTTTAAGCTCAAATATGCTTGATTTGATTGCAGAAAACTCTGATAACCCCGAGCCTTTGGTACTTACAAAAAATGATATGGTAAAGCTTATTTCAAAGAGCGGTGTATCTGATGAAGCAGTGGAATCATATGAGAAAAGTAAAGATGCCGATATTGAGGTTTTGGCCGATAATGTAATAGATACAAAGAAATTTGAAGTTAAAACACCGGGTATTACTGTAAAAACCGACACGGATTCTATTGAAAAGCTTGAGACAAGAATCATAGACGGCAGAAAGTATATCCTTGTGCCTATAGAAGATGATGTGGAAGTTAACGGAATGCCTGTAAAGAGTATATAATACTATGTCTGTAAAGAGTATATAATACTATTGACATTTTGTATAAACCTGTCTTTGACAGCTAAAAGGTCTGAACCCCGTATATATCAAGGGTTTCAGACCTTTTTTAATTCACAAAAGTGTAGCTAGGACTACCTACTTTTTTTGCTGTCTCGAAAGACTTTCTTCATACTCAAATCGGTTAAGATTTCATAATCGGTACGAAATCCAAATGCTTCATGAAGTGCATCTGTTATAGCTGTTCTTGTGTAAGTGGGTAGATATCCTAACTTTTCTCCCGGACGATACATCATCATAGAGCGTAATACGTTAATAATCTCATCGCATGTATATTGTTCGCCAAGTTTTTTCTCAAGTATCCTAAAGACTACCAATGAAGCAAAACAAGTTATGAAATGTGCCTTTATGCGATCTTCTCTTTGAAGATAAATAGGGCGTGCACTGAACTCGGTTTTCATGATTCTGAAACATTCTTCAATTTCCCATCTCTTCTTGTTTATACGAACGATTTCTTCGGCTCCGGTTGTCTCCAGATTAGTACAAACGGCGTAGAAGCCGTCATATTTTTCTTCTTCAGCTATGAGGTTCGAATCTATATAAGGGATTTCTCTGTCACAGACTTCTCCTGAAGATGTCACTGCTTCAGTAGCAATAAAACGGCGTGGATCATTTTGGTTTTTTTGATTTCTTTTATATTCCCCTTTTTCAATAAGCTTATTAGCACGGTCAATCTGGTTTTGCCTGATTTTTTGGTGATATTTTTTGTACTTTAAGGAGAATGATACAATAAGATGTTGCTCTAACGCTTTATCACCTTCTTTGACCTTTTTATTGGATAAATCTTCTTTAATCCATCTTTCCTTATAAAAGACTTTATTATAGTCTGTTTGTTCATCTAGGTTATTCAGATTAAATAATCCTGTTTCACCTTGTACTGACCAGCCTTCAGGGTCTAGGGCAAACTCCTTTAAATATTTTGGAAGTTGTTTTATAGATTGTGTTGTTATAAAACTTCTCATTCTTTCACCAAATAAAGTTTTGTCGTTAAACTTTCTATTGGCATTTGAAGAAAGACCTGCGTCTGTACAGATAATAATACTATCAACACCATAATCATCGATTACCTTTTGTTCAAGAGGCTTTAGTGTTGGCTGCTCATTCTTATTTCCGGGGAAAATATCAAAAGCAAGAGGAATACCGTCATGATCCATAAACATTCCCATTCCGACAATAGGTAGTGGTTGATGTTGTTTTGATTTTCCATATTTCCTAAGTTCGTCTTCCTGCTCGATTTCAAAGTAATAGTTTGTGCAATCATAGTAAAGAATGTCATTCCTGCGAGGAAGTATCCTTTGGCTATTTTTATAAAGTTCAGATTGAATAAAGTCACTTTCTTTAGATAAAACAGAAAGTGAACGATATATATCATGTAAATTAAAGGTTGGCTGTTCAATAAACATTTTGGAAGAACGATTTGATGCCAACTTAGAAGATGGATAAAGGATACGAGTAAAAATTAGTCGAGATAAAATATCGTTCAAATCATATTCAAAGCTATACTTCTTTGAAATTTTAGAACAGATTTTATCCAGCTTAAGTGAATAGTAAATACTCTGAAGAAATAGATATCCACAGTTAAACAAATGTTTTTCATCAGGCTTCAGGAGTTTTGAAGGAGAACATTTTATCAATATCTCTTTTTGTTCCTCATATTCCTTACGATTAAGTTCATCAACATATTCCTTAGCCCAAACGTAAGGGTCTTTTCCATTAGCTCTAGTCCTAACCATATCAAGATTTCCAAGTTTTTCAATAGTAACTGTAGTGACAGAACCATTGGATTTGCGTATAGATTTCTGAACATAAAATGTAGCAGAGTTTTTTGATTTACTTACAGTAAGCTTCATAGCATTCCACCTCCATGCTCATATTATACCATATTTAACTATAAATAGCTACAAAAAATAACATAAGAATTGACAAAAAAATAAGACTGAAATCCAGTCTTTATAAGGGGTTGAGGTTTATAAAGGGAGTAGTTAGCTGTCAAACTCCCGAGTATATCCTTGTGCCTATAGAAGATGATGTGGAAGTTAACGGAATGCCTGTAAAGAGTATATAATACTATGTCTGTAAAGAGTATATAATACTATTGACATTTTGTATAAAAAGTCTTAGAATTAAACTAACAAAATAAATATTTCTTCGGGGCGGGGTGTGATTCCCCACCGGCAGTATAGTCTGCGACCTGCATGAGCAGTTGATTTGGTGAAATTCCAAAACCGACAGTATAGTCTGGATGAGAGAAGAGTGTTTTCAGATTCATTTTCTTATACCCCCTATAGATAATATAGGGGTTTTTGAATTGTAGAAAACCACTCCGAAGCATAAGCTATGGAGGTAGTTATGTTAAAAACAGTAGTTGAAAATTTGGTTTTTGTAGCAGAATTCTTAGGAATCGTATTTGCTACATTTGTAGTCGCATATCTTTTTGAGAAGATAGCAAACAGGAAATCGGGTTATACCGGTCCGATTATTACAACTCAAAAGATTGCAATGGTAGGTTTATTCGGTGCTATAAGTACAATACTCATGATGTTTGAGTTCCCTGTACCCTTTGCTCCTACATTTTACAAACTTGACTTTTCCGAATTACCTGTAATGATAGTAACCTTTGCTTTCGGTCCGGTTGCCGGAATACTTACAGAGTTTATAAAGATACTTTTAAAAGTAATGTTCAGATCCACCACTACAGCATTTGTAGGTGAGCTTGCAAACTTCTGTGTAGGAGCATCTTTGATACTTCCTTCAAGTATTATTTATATATTCAACAAAACAAGAAAAGGAGCTTTACTTGGAAGTATAGCGGGAACACTTACAATGACAGTATTCGGCTCACTTTTCAATGCATTGTATCTTTTACCTAAGTTTGCACAGATGTATGGAATGGATCTCGGTGCACTTGTAGGAATGGGAAGTGCAATAAACCCTGCAGTAACAAGCATTCAAACATTTGCACTTATGATAGTTGCACCTTTAAATTTACTAAAGGGTTGTATGATTTCAGTGCTTACAATTGCTCTTTATAAGAAGTTTTCACCAATACTAAAGCAGAGCAATTCATTTAGAGAAGTAAATACAGCAAAATAGACTTTTACCGGCACTAATGTGCCGGTTTTTTCTTAGGTTTTCTTGCTTTTTTCACATTATATTCGTATAATAAAAGCTTAGACATATATAACCCAAACTATAGCTTTGCAATATTTTAACCTGATAATGAGGATTTTGATGAAAGAGGATAAGTTTAACTTTCTAGATGAAAATATAGAAACTCAAATTGATAAGCCGGCAGATTTTACATCACCGGAAAGCTTATATAAAAAACTTGTTGATATCATATTACATTATCATCCTTCAGATGATATCACTATGATAGCAAAAGCTTATGAATTGGCAAAAAAAGCACATAATGATCAAAAGAGAAAGTCGGGTGAACCGTATATAATTCACCCTATTTGTGTTGCTATAATTCTTGCCGAGCTTGAGCTTGATAAAGAGACTATAGCGGCAGGCCTTTTACATGATGTAATAGAAGATACAGTCATATCATTTGATGAGCTGGCCGATATATTCGGTATTGATGTAGCAAATCTTGTAGACGGTGTTACAAAGCTTACACAGCTTTCATTAAAGAATGATAAAATAGAGATGCAGGCTGAAAACCTTAGAAAAATGTTTTTGGCTATGGCAAAGGATATCAGGGTTATTCTTATAAAACTTGCTGACAGACTTCACAATATGCGTACACTGCAATATATGAAGCCTGAGAAGCAAAAGGAAAAGGCAAGGGAGACTATGGACATATATTCTCCTATTGCACAAAGACTGGGTATTTCAAAGATAAAGGTAGAGCTTGATGATTTATCATTAAAGTATCTGCATCCTGATGTTTACTATGATCTTTCAGAAAAACTGGCATTCAGAAAAGAGCAGAGACAGCAATTTGTTGATGAGATAATAAAGAAGTTCAATGAGCATTTATCGGATACAGGAATGAAATATCAGATAAGCGGAAGAGTTAAGCATTTATTCTCAATATATAAAAAGATGGTAAATCAAAATAAGACTCTGGATCAGATCTATGATGTTTTTGCCATTAGAATTATTGTTGAGGATGTGGCCGCATGTTATCTGGCTCTGGGTACGGCACATGAGATTTATAAGCCTATACCCGGAAGATTTAAAGACTATATAGCAATGCCGAAACCGAACATGTATCAGTCGCTTCATACCACGTTGATATCCGATACGGGACAACCGTTTGAGGTACAGATAAGAACTTTTGAGATGCACAAAACTGCAGAGTTCGGTATTGCCGCTCACTGGAAATATAAAGAGAGCGGAAGCGGTACATCTGCCCAAGGTTCAGAGGATGCCAAAATGAATTGGCTCAGACAAATACTTGAGTGGCAAAAGGATACCTCTGACAATGCGGAATTTTTAAAGGTTATAAAGAGTGACTTAGACCTTTTCTCGGACAGTGTATATTGCTTTACACCGAATGGTGACGTTAAGAATCTACCTGCAGGTTCAAACCCTATAGACTTTGCTTATTCGATACATTCAGCGGTCGGAAATAAGATGGTCGGTGCAAGAGTTAATGGTCGCCTTGTAAATATCGACTATGAATTAAAGAGCGGCGACAGAGTCGAAATCATAACCTCTCAAAACTCGAAAGGACCAAGTAGAGATTGGTTAAACATAGTCAAGTCAAATCAGGCCAAGTCTAAGATACAACAATGGTTTAAGACTGAGCTTAAAGAAGACAATATACTAAGAGGCAAAGATCTTTTAGAAAAATATTGCAAGGCTAAGGGTATAAACTGGAATGAGATAAACAAGCCTCAATTCCAAGAGAAGGTAATGAAGCGCTATGCAATCAAGGACTGGGATTCAATTTTGGCATCTTTAGGTCATGGTGGCTTAAAAGAAGGTCAGGTCATCAATAAGATGATTGAAGAACAAAAGAAGATTGCAAAGAAAGAAATTTCAGAGTCGGCTCTTTTGGAAAGCCTAAGTGATAATAATACAGCTGTACATAAGAAATCAAAAAACGGTATTACCGTAAAGGGTATAGAGGATATAGCGGTCAGATTTTCAAAATGCTGTAATCCTGTTCCCGGTGATGAGATAGTTGGCTTTATCACAAGGGGCAGAGGTGTTTCAATACACAGAACAGACTGTATAAATGTGATGAACCTTCCTTCTGATGACAGGACAAGACTTATACCTGCCGAGTGGCAGGAGTTTGAAGATGCAAAACTTGAAGAAAAGTATCAAACAGAATTGCAGATATTTGCTCACAATCGTCAGGGACTTATATTCGATATTATAAGAATTTACAGTGAAAACAACATTACAATCAACAATGTGAATGCCCGTACAAACAAGCAGGATATCTCAACCATAAATCTTGTGTTTGATATAAAGGGAAGAGAAGAGTTGAACTCTTTAATCGGTAAACTAAGACAGATTACCGGAGTAATAGATATTGAAAGGGCTACAGGCTGATGGATAAATTAGGAATATATGTGCTTACACTCGGTCCGGTGCAGACCAATGTGTATGTTACATACAATAAAGAAACTTTGGAATGTTTGATAGTGGATCCTTCTGCAGAAGCAAAGGCTATTATCAAAGTTATAGATGAGAATAAGCTAAAACCAAGTGCAATACTTCTTACACATGGACATTTTGATCATATAATGGCGGTAAATGATTTGGTGGAGAAATATCATCTAAAAGTATATATATCCAAAAATGATGATGAGATGCTTGGTGACAGTTATAAATCAGGCGGAAGATCATTTATAGGACATGGATATGTTACTAAGGCGGATTTCTTGCTGAATGACGGTGATGTTATTCGTTTGCTTGATGAAGATATAAAATTTATTGCCACACCGGGACATACAAAGGGATCAGGTTGTTATTATATAGAATCTGAAAAGATTTTATTCTCAGGTGATACGGTTTTTAGAGAGGACTGTGGAAGAACGGATCTTTACGGAGGAGATAATCCTGCTATAATCAGATCTATATATGATAAGGTACTTACTTTGCCGGAAGATGTAAATATATTGCCGGGGCATATGGATATGACTACAGTAGGACATGAAAAGAAATATAATCCTGTTGCAATCTATGTAGAAAAGCATGGGATAGACAGATGATTTCATTACTATTGGAAGATATGACCTTCGAGCAGGATATCAGAGAGCTTTTGATGGCTTTTTATCCGGATGAAAAATATATTTACACAAATGAAGATGTATCTCTTTCACTGCTTTTATCAAAGGATGAGACAAATTATCATATCAAAATAAAAGATGAAGGTAATCTACTCGAGTTTAGTTCACCGCTTAGAGAAACCAAGTTTGATACAAAAAATGATTTAAAAAGAAATATATACACAAATCTTTTAAAGCTTGGTAATAAGGAACTTCCTTGGGGAACTCTCACCGGAATAAGACCTACAAAGATAGTAATGGAAATGCTTGAAAATGATATGTCTTTAGAAGATATAAAAAAACATTTAAAGGAAGTATATCTTGTAAGTGATAAAAGAATTAAACTTTGTACCGATACGGCAAAAAATGAATTCAATATATTAAAGAAAATTGATTATAAGAACGGTTACAGTCTTTATATAGGTATACCTTTTTGCCCTACAAGATGTTTATACTGTTCTTTTACATCTTATTCTATTACACAGTGGAAGAAAGATACCGATACATATGTAGAAGCACTTTGCAAAGAGCTTTTAGCAGTATCAAAGATGTATAAAGGCAAAAAGCTTCAAACTATTTACATGGGCGGAGGAACGCCTACTTCGCTTGAAGGATATCAACTGTCAAAAATTTTAAATGTTGTAAAGAAAAATTTTGATCTTTCAAACCTTTTAGAATTAACGGTAGAGGCAGGAAGACCTGACAGTATAACAAGAGAAAAACTTGAGGACCTAAAGACTGCAGGAGTTGACAGAATATCAATAAATCCACAAACAATGCAACAAAAAACTTTGGATCTTATCGGCAGACATCATACTATAGAAGATATCTATGAAAGCTATCAGCTGGCAAGAGAGGTGGGTTTTGAGAATATAAATATGGATTTTATAATCGGATTAAACGGTGAGACTTTGGAAGATGTTTCTGACAGCTTTACCAAGGTGAGATCTTTTGCTCCTGAATCTATTACCATACATTCTCTTGCACTAAAGAGAGCAGCCAGATTAAATACAGAAAATAAAAGAGAGATTATGGACAATGATCTGATTTTATCAATGATAAATACAGCAACCGATACATGTACCGATTTGGGATTGGAGCCTTATTACTTGTATAGGCAAAAAAATATGGCAGGAAATCTTGAAAATATTGGATTTTCAAAACTTGGTAAAGAATGTCTTTACAATATATTGATTATGGAAGAAAAACAGACTATCATAGCCTGTGGAGCAGGTACATCAAGTAAGATAGTATTTGGAGACGGAAGAATAGAGAGAATCGAAACAGTAAAGGATCCGAAGCTTTATATAGAAAGACTTGATGAAATGATAATGAGAAAGGAAAGTATGCATGGCATTGATTAAAAAAGGTGTCACCGGAATGAAGGACATTCTCCCTGAGGAGATGATTATCAGGGACTATTTGATAAATATAATAAAAAAGACCTATGGAAGCTTCGGCTTTACATCAATAGAGACTCCTGCTATGGAACATATTGAAAATCTTTTAAGTAAGCAGGGTGGTGACAATGAAAAGCTTATTTTTAAGGTTTTAAAAAGAGGTGAAAAATTAAAACTTGATAATGTTAAGGATGAGAATGACCTGGTAGATGCAGGACTCAGATATGATCTTACATTGCCGCTTGCCAGATACTATTCAAATAATCAGGCAAGTCTTCCAAATCCGTTTAAAGCATTGCAAATAGGTAATGTATATAGAGCTGACAGACCACAAAAAGGTAGATTCAGACAGTTTACACAATGTGATATAGACATCCTTGGTGAGGCTTCAAATCTTGCAGAAATAGAGCTGATACTTGCAACTACCAAGGCACTTAGTGAGATTGCAAAGGGAAAGAAATTTACAGTAAGAATAAATGACAGAAGAATTCTTCTGGCAATGGCTCGTTATGCAGGTTACTCTGAAGATAATATAAGTAATGTATTTATTATCCTTGATAAGATGGATAAAATAGGACTTGACGGAGTCAGAAAAGAATTGACAGAGCTTGACGGCGAAGAAAAGTGTGAGAAATATCTAAATCTTTTTGACGGCTTATCAAATGATACAAAGGCTCTTACTTCTTTAAAGGATAGTCTGGCAGGATTTATTGAAGAGGGAGTTTTAGAGGGCTTATCTGAGATAATGAATACAGTGCTTGATGTAAAGGAAAACGATTTTTCACTGGAATTTGATCCCACTTTAGTTCGTGGTATGGGATATTATACAGGAACTATTTTTGAAGTAAGTATGGAAGGATTCTCAGGTTCGGTAGCCGGTGGCGGAAGATATGACAAAATGATAGGAAAGTTTACAGGAAGTGATACTCCTGCATGTGGTTTTTCCATCGGATTTGAAAGAATCATTACCATACTTATGGATTCTGAATTTAAGATTCCTGATGAAAGTAAAAAAATCGCATTCCTCTATGAGAAAAATATAGATTCAAATGTTTTAACATCTATATTAAAAGAGGCTGCAACTTTAAGAGAGGCCGGAAATATTGTTTTGGTTTCCAAGATGAATAAGAATAAGAAGTTCCAAAAAGAGGGGCTTGAAAAACAAGGATATATTGAATTTAAAGAATTTTATAGAGAAGCTTTAAAATAGTTAGGAGATAAAAATGGCAGAATCAATGCTTGGCTTAAAGAGAAGTCACAGATGTGCAGAGGTGGTCAATGCACCGCTTGAGAGTGAAGTTACAGTAATGGGTTGGGTTCAAAAGAACCGTAACAAAGGTGGAATCATATTTTGTGATTTGAGAGACCGTTCAGGTATCTTACAGATTATTTTTGAAGAGGATGAATGCGGAAGCGAAGTATTTAATAAGGCAATGAAGCTTAAGCAGGAGTTTTGCATTGCTGTTACAGGACTTCTTAAAAAAAGAAGCGGAGCTTTTAATGAATCACTTGAGACAGGAGAACTTGAGGTAAGAGCAACAGGGCTTAGAATACTTTCAGAGTCTGAGACTCCTCCGTTCCATATTGAGGAAGATTCAAAGACAAAGGAAGAACTTAGATTAAAGTACAGATTCCTTGATCTTAGAAGACCTGATCTTCAAAGAAATCTTATGGTAAGAAGCAAGGTGGCTACCACTACAAGAAACTTCCTTGCTGAGAACGGATTTTTAGAGATTGAAACACCTACACTTATAAAGAGTTCACCTGAGGGAGCCAGAGACTATCTTGTACCAAGCCGTGTATATCCCGGAAGTTTTTATGCGCTTCCACAGTCACCACAGCTTTTTAAGCAGCTTTTGATGGTATCGGGATATGACAGATATTTCCAGCTTGCAAGATGCTACAGAGATGAGGACCTTAGAGCAGATCGTCAGCCTGAGTTTACTCAGATAGATATGGAGCTCTCATTTGTAGATGTGGATGATGTTTTGGATGTTAATGAGAGACTTTTACAGAGACTTTTCAAGGATGTACTTAATGTTGATGTAAAGCTTCCGATACAAAGAATGACATGGCAGGAGGCAATGGATCGATTCGGTTCTGATAAGCCCGACCTTAGATTCGGTATGGAATTAAAGGATGTTTCAAGTGTTGTTGCAAACTCTGAATTTGCAGTATTTAAGAATGCTTTGGCAGCAGGAGGCAGTGTAAGAGGTATCAATGCTACAGGGCAGGCAGGTATGCCAAGAAAGAAAATAGATGCTCTTGTAGAGTTTGTTAAGAGCTATAGAGCAAAGGGACTTGCATATATGGCGATCGAGGCTGACGGAAATATCAAGTCTTCATTTGCGAAGTTTATGACTGAGGCTGAGATAGAGGGACTTAAGGCAGCTATGGATGCAAAGCCGGGAGATATGCTCTTCTTTGCTGCCGACACAAATAAAGTTGTTTGGGATACTCTCGGTGCTCTAAGAGTTGAGCTTGCAAGCCAGCTTGGTCTTTTAAAGAAGGATGATTACAGATTCCTTTGGGTTACAGAATTCCCGCTTCTTGAGTGGTCAGAGGAGGAAAACAGATTTAAGGCAATGCACCATCCGTTTACTGCACCTATGGATGAGGATTGGCAGTATATTGACTCGGATCCGGGCAGAGTAAGAGCAAAGGCATATGATATTGTACTTAACGGAACTGAAATAGGTGGAGGCTCTGTAAGAATTCATCAGGGTGATGTTCAGGCAAAGATGTTTGATGTGCTTGGCCTTTCAAAAGAGGTTGCACAGGAGAGATTCGGTTATCTTCTTGATGCATTTAAGTATGGTGTACCGCCACATGCAGGACTTGCATATGGTCTTGACAGAGTTGTAATGCTTATGGTTGAGGCTGACTCTATAAGAGATGTTATTGCATTCCCTAAGGTAAAGGATGCTTCAGACCTTATGACAAACGCTCCTGACAGAGTGGATGATGCACAGCTTAAGGAACTGGGACTTATAATAAAGAGCGAACAGTAAACTAATATTTATGCTGTTGTGGGGATTATATGGAAGATGTAAAGATACTGGTGGTTGATGATGAAGCCAGAATGAGAAAACTTGTAAAAGATTTTCTTATTATAAAGGGGTTTATAGTTTTGGAAGCCGAGGACGGTGAGGAAGCTCTTAAAATCTTTGATTCCAATAAGGATATAAAACTAATCCTTTTAGATGTAATGATGCCCAAACTTGACGGCTTTGAGACATTGGAAGTTATAAGACAGTATTCCAAGGTACCTGTTATGATGTTGACTGCAAGAAGTGAAGAAAGAGACGAGCTTAAAGGCTATAAGCTTGGCGTTGATGAATATATCACAAAGCCGTTCTCTCCTAAGATACTTGTAGCCAGAGTAGAGGCGGTACTAAGAAGAACTATGGGCGAATCAGAAGAAAAACTGGTTGCAGGTGCTATTGAAATAGATAAGGTTGCCCGCAGTGTTTTTATAGATGAAAAGCCTGTTGACTTAAGTTTTAAAGAATATGAGCTTTTGACATACTTTATTGAAAATAAAGGGATTGCATTATCCAGAGAAAAGATTCTTAATTCAGTATGGAATTACGATTATTTCGGAGATGCCAGAACCATTGATACACATGTAAAAAAACTTCGTGCCAAGATGGGTGAGCGAGGTGATTATATAAAGACAATATGGGGCATGGGCTATAAGTTTGAGATAACACCATAAATAATAATTATATAAGTATAGATAAGGAGCATTTATGACAAAGATAAGGACAAGATATGCACCAAGTCCTACCGGAAGAATGCATGTAGGAAATCTTAGAACGGCATTGTATGCATACTTGATTGCAAAACATGAGGGTGGAGATTTCCTGCTTAGAATAGAAGACACAGATCAGGAAAGATATGTGGAAGGTGCTACAGAAATTATCTACAGAACACTTGCAGAAACAGGACTTATTCATGATGAAGGTCCTGATAAGGATGGCGGTTGCGGTCCATATGTACAAAGTGAGAGACAAAAGCAGGGACTTTATCTTGAGTATGCTAAAAAGCTTATAGAAAGTAAACAGGCATACTATTGTTTCTGTACTCCTGAAAGACTGAATTCACTCAGATCAAGTGTAAATGGTGAGGAAATCATGAAATATGACAAGCACTGTCTTTCACTGTCTGAGGAAGAGATTAAGAAAAATCTTGAAAACGGTATGCCATATGTAATACGTCAAAATAATCCAACTACAGGTACAACATCATTCCATGATGATATTTATGGCGATATTACAGTAGATAACTCAGAGCTTGATGATATGGTGCTTATAAAATCTGACGGCTATCCTACTTATAATTTTGCCAATGTTGTGGATGATCATCTTATGGGAATCACACATGTTGTAAGAGGAAATGAGTATCTCTCATCATCACCTAAGTACAACAGATTATATGAAGCATTCGGCTGGGAAGTGCCTACATATGTACATTGCCCACTTATAACAAATGAAGAGCATAAGAAGCTTTCAAAGAGAAGCGGACATTCTTCATTTGAGGACCTTATTGAGCAGGGCTATGTATCGGAGGCCATAGTAAACTTTGTAGCATTACTTGGATGGTCACCTGAAGATGATAAGGAAATATTTTCATTGGAAGAGCTTGTAAAGGCCTTTGACTATAAGCATATCTCAAAATCACCTGCAGTTTTTGATATGGTTAAGCTTTCATGGATGAATGGCGAGTATCTAAAGAATATGAGTGAAGAGGAATTCTTCAAATTATCAGAGCCATATATCAAACAGGTTATTAAAAAGCCGCTTGATTTAAAGAAAATATCAAATATGGTAAAGACAAGAATAGAAGTATTGCCTCAAATTGCTTCACATATTGATTTCTTTGAGGAATTACCTGAATATGATATCGAAATGTATACTCATAAGAAGATGAAGACAAATTCTGAGAATTCATTGGCTCTTTTGAATGAAGTATTGCCACTGCTTGAAAATACAGACGATTACACAAATGATAATCTGTTTGCTGTTTTGCAGGAATTCGGTAAGGAACATGAGTATAAGACAGGATTTATTATGTGGCCTATCAGAACAGCGCTTTCAGGAAAGCAAATGACTCCTGCAGGTGCTACCGAGATAATGGAAGTTCTTGGAAAAGATGAATCAATAAGAAGGATTAAGATTGGAATTGATAAATTACAGCAGTAATCAAAAGAAAGCCATAGAACATGGGGCAGGTCCCTTGATGGTATTGGCAGGACCCGGCTCCGGAAAAACCTTTGTGATCACACATAGAATAAAATATCTTATAAAGGGGTCGGGTATAAACCCGGCCCATATTTTGGTTGTCACATTTTCAAGAGCTGCAGCCAAAGAAATGAGAGACAGATTTGAAAAGCTTTACGGTAAAAGCTATGTTACCTTTGGAACATTTCATTCTGTATTTTTCAGTATACTAAAAACAGCTTACGGATTCAGTGCGGAACAGATTGCATCGGATGAATTAAGATATACTCTTATAAAAGAGTTGATAAAGAAAAATGAAATAGTGAATGAAGATATCAATACACTTTCCGGAAATCTTTTAAATGAAATTGCTCTTATTAAGCAGGACAATATAAATATAAAAAATTACTATTCAAACAGTATTGCAAGTGATACTTTCAAAAAATTATACAGAGAGTATGAAGCCGAACTTGAGTCAAGAAATAAGCTTGATTTTGAGGATATGCTTTTACTTACATATGAACTTTTAAGTGAAAGAAAAGATATTTTAAAAGCTGTACAGGAAAGATATCAATATATTTTGGTGGATGAGTTTCAAGATATAAATTTTTTGCAATATAATATCATAAAACTCATGGCGGGTAAGGAGCAAAATATTACTGTTGTAGGGGATGACGACCAGTCTATTTATAGATTCAGAGGTGCAAGGCCTGAAATAATGCTTGGATTTGAGCGAGATTTTAGAAATGTTTCAAAAGTTTTTTTGGATATAAATTTCAGATCCACTACTCAAATAGTGGATGCTTCAACCAAACTTATATCGTTTAACAGTAAGAGATTTCCAAAGACATTTAAGGCAAATAACGGAAGCGGAGCACCGGTATCGGTTATTGAATTTAAAAATCCTTTTGCAGAGGTAAATACAATAGTAAAAGATGTAAAAGAATACATAAAATCAGGTCAGGATATAAACAATATCGCTGTGCTTTATCGTACAAACCTTTCTCCCAGACTTTTAATTGAGAGAATGATGAAGAATAATATTCCATTTACCATAAGAGATTCTATTCCAAACCTTTTTGAGCATTGGGTAGCGAAGGACATTATATCCTACATAAAACTGGCTACCGATATGGGAAATAAAAATGACCTGCTTCGCATCTCAAATAAGCCGAACAGATATATAAGCAGGGATTCTCTTGTATCATCAAAGGCAAATATTGAAACTCTCTTTGATTATTATGATGATAAAAGTTATATGATAAAAAGAATCATAGAGCTTAGAGAACATTTAAGAACAATAAAGAATTTAAAGCCTGCAACGGCTCTAAGATATATAAGAAATGTTGTCGGATATGATGAGTACATAGAAGAATACTGTGATATGAACGGTGTAGAAAGTGATGAATGCTATACTGTTTTAGGGGATCTTGAAAACAGTGCATCTGAATTTAACACTTTCAATGACTGGTTTGTTCATATGGAAGATTATAAGGAGGAGCTGATAGAGGCAAGGAAAAAGTCAAATGAAGAGGACACCGGTGTAAGGCTCATGACCTTTCATTCCTCTAAAGGACTGGAATTTGATATTGTCTATATTATTGATGTAAATGAGGGGAGCGTACCTTATAAAAAGGCTAAAGGTGCGGATGAGATAGAGGAAGAGAGAAGAATGTTTTATGTTGCAATGACAAGAGCAAGACATAAACTTTTTATTTGCTATTGTAAGGAGAATTTTGGAAAGTCCATCGGTAAGTCGGATTTTATAGTGGAACTTTCTTCCAAGGCCAATCCATAGTGAGGTATATATGATACAAAAATTCAGCCATTCACTGCGTATGAAAATCACTTTGATAATACTTTTAATTATATCATTATTATTGCTGTCCATAGGGATTTTAAATAATTTCGGATTGAGATGGTTTTATCAAAATGAAAAGGTAAGCGAAATAAAAAAGGCATACCTAAAAATAGATAATGAGGTAATGAAAATCGGCTCCTTGGGTCAGCCTATAATTGATGAAAGTAGTAAGGAATCTGTCATTAATGAAAGTCTCAAAAATATTATTATGGATTACTCAAATAAATATAATATAACAATTGCTTTGGTAGATTCCCTTACAAATAAAGCAATATACTCATCTGCAAGAGAAGGCGACGGACTTATAAGTAGAATACAAGACGGATTTATTGGAAATCAAAAACAAAATATATTGTACAGCAATGGAAATTACACAATAATACTACATCAAACAATGCAAAAAACTTCTTTTATAGAAGGATTCGGATACTGCAGTGATAATCAAACGATAGTTATTATGTCTACTCCTGTTGCAAGTTTAAAGGAAAGTGTAAGTATTTCAAACAGATTCCTTATATATATGGCAATTATAGGATTTATTATAACTGTCATACTTACATTTATTATTGCCAAAATGATTACAAATCCGATACTTGAGCTGGCTGATATATCAAATAAAATGGGTAAGCTTGATTTTACTGCCAAATATGCAGGCAATAGAAGTGATGAGATACAGACGCTTGGACAAAATATGAATTATATGTCCGACAGACTTGAAAAAGCTATTTACGAATTACAGGAAGCTAATGAACTGTTAAAAGAAGACATTAAGAGAAAAGAAGCTATTGATGAGATGAGAAAAGACTTTATTGCCAATGTTTCTCATGAGCTTAAGACACCTATTGCACTTATTCAAGGCTATGCTGAAGGCCTGAATGAAGGTCTTTGTGAAGACGAAGAGAGCAGAAAATACTATACCGAAGTCATACTTGATGAAAGTGAAAAG
Source organism: Lachnoanaerobaculum gingivalis (assembly GCF_003862475.1). Classification (GTDB taxonomy): domain Bacteria; phylum Bacillota; class Clostridia; order Lachnospirales; family Lachnospiraceae; genus Lachnoanaerobaculum; species Lachnoanaerobaculum gingivalis. The sequence goes on from NZ_RRCO01000002.1 coordinate 266,954, forward strand.
ATGAATAAAATGGTAAAACAATTACTTACACTTTCTTCGCTTGAGTCAGGAAACAGTATTTTACATAAGGAGAACTTTAATCTGACTTCTCTCATTGAGTCCGTGCTGGGTTCAATATCAATACTTATAGGTGAAAAGAATGTAAATATTGAATTTGATTCCGACAAAGAAATATTTCTTAATGCTGATGAATTTAAGATAGAAGAGGTAGTTACAAACTATATCAGTAATTCTATTCATCATGTACGTGACTCAGGAGAAATAAAAATAAATGTTTCCGATGATGGAGAAAATATAACTTTTAGTGTTTATAATACAGGTAATCCTATTCCTGAAAAAGATTTAAACAATATTTGGGAAAAGTTCTTTAAGGTGGATAAGGCTCATTCCAGAGCATACGGAGGAAGCGGTATAGGACTCTCTATAGTGAAGGCGATAGTAGAAGCTCATAACGGTACTGTTGCTGTAAGAAATATACTTGACGGTGTCGAATTTTCATTCAAGATACCAAAGGCGTAAATATGACAATTGATGAATTTAATATAAAAAACGGCCATACTCAGAGGTATGGCTTTACCACAGGAACTACAGCAACTGCTGCGGCAATAGCTGCTGCATATATGTATCTGGATGATAAAAAGGATATTGTTGATGTTGAGTTACCGGCAGGGATTACTCTAAGTATTCCTATAGAATATTACAAAGAACAAAATAATTTTTTTATCTGTGGTGTAAAAAAGAATGCCGGTGATGACCCTGATGTTACTGACGGAATTTTAATCAGTGCAAAGCTTGAATTTATAAAAAAAGAAAATGATCTTGAATTTAATTTTTTTGCGGGTGAAGGCGTCGGAATATTTACAAAAGACGGACTGGCTCTGCCAAAAGGTGAGGCGGCTATAAACCCGGTGCCAAGACAAATGATGATTGACAATCTTTCACGTATATTAAAAGAAGCCGGATTTAAAGGAACAGTTAATATAACTGTTATGGTGGAAAACGGAGTGGAGATAGCAAAAAAGACCTTTAATGAAAGACTTGGAATTATAGGTGGAATCTCAATACTCGGTACCTCAGGACTGGTACTGCCTATGAGTAAAACAGCTCTTTTAGAAACAATAGAAGCTGATATAAAATTCAGATTAAATAATTCAAAAGAAAGACGCGTATATTTGGCACCGGGAAATATAGGTGCAAAATTCTTAGAAAAAAATTTTAATATAAACAGCACTACAGTCGCTATCATAAGCAATTTTATAGGTGAAAGTATTGATTATTCAATCTCAAATGATGCAAGAGAAATTGTACTATGTGGAGACTTGGGTAAGCTTATAAAGCTGTCAGGCGGAATAATGAATACACACTCAAATGATTCGGATTCCAGACTTGAATTGCTTGTATCATCAGTACTGAAACTTTGTATAAAGGAAAATATACAATTACCGATTCAGGTTATTTCAAATATATTCGAACAAAAGACCACTACAGGTGCTGTAAATATAATAAAAGATAATAACTTTGATAATTGCTTTAATATACTTGCAAATCAGATGCTTTACTATGCATATAACCGTGCATTTAAGGCTGAGATATTTTATCATAAAAACAGATATGCAAATATCGAAGAATTTAAAAATAATTTAGCAATCAGAATTATTGTATTCAGTGATAATATAATGATTATAGATACAGGAGAAAATAATGAATAAATTATATGGTGTCGGAGTAGGTCCGGGAGATCCGGAGCTTATGACAATAAAGGCGTTAAATGCTATAAAAAAATCCAAAACAATATGTTATCCCGGAAAAAGCGATGATACTTCCATTGCTTTTAACATTGTAAAGCAAATACTTCCGGAGATAAATGAAAAAGAAAAATTATGCATAGATTTTCCTATGACAAAGGATTCCGATGTATTGGAGCAAGCACATTCAAAAATCACCAATGAGATAAAAGAACTTTTAAAAGAAGGAGATGTAGCACTTCTGACACTTGGAGATCCGGGAGTATATGCGACTTATTCATATATTGCACAAAGACTGAAAGAAGAAGGGATAGAAGTAATTACTATACCGGGAATTACTTCATTTAGTGCCGGTGCGGCGACACTTGGTATTCCACTTACATTGGCTGATGAAGAGCTTCATGTAATTCCTTCATCATACTCGTTTGAAGAGGCATTTAAACTTAAAGGTACTTTGGTATTTATGAAATCTGGAAGAAGCTATGAGAAACTGGCTTCATATATCAAGAAAGAAAAGTTTGATTATGATATTTATATGGTGGAAAATTGCGGTATGACAAATGAAAGATTATTTGTCGGAGCAAAAAATCTTCCTGAAACAAGCGGATATTTTACAATAATTATAGTAAGAGGTTTGAAATGAAACAAATTTATATAATAGGTATGGGACCGGGTAAATATGATCAGATGACCGTTGAAGCCATAAAGAAAATAGAAGAGAGCGATATAGTTATAGGCTATACGGTATATACAGATCTTATAAAGGAAATATGGCCTGATAAGGAATGTCTTTCCACACCTATGACAAAGGAATATGAAAGATGTGTAATGGCATTTGAAGAGGCAGATAAAGGAAAGACTGTAGCAATGGTTTGCTCAGGGGATGCCGGTGTATACGGACTCACAGGACTTATGCTCGGTATAGCACCTGACTATAAAGATGTGAATGTAAAGACTGTAGCCGGAGTCACAGCAGCTCTTTCAGGTGCAGCCATTATAGGTGCACCTTTGATACATGATTTTGCTGTAATAAGTTTAAGCGATCTTTTAACACCATGGGAGAAGATAGAAAAAAGACTTGAATGTGCCGCAATAGGAGATTTTTGTATTTCAATATATAATCCCGGAAGTAAAAAGAGAGTGGATTATCTAAAAAAAGCATGTGAAATATTATTAAAATATAAGAGCGAAGAAATACCATGTGCTATAGCAAAGAATATAGGAAGAGATGGTGAAGGTTATACTGTATACACTCTTTCTGAATTAAAAGACGTACAGGTAGGAATGTTTGAAACCGTATTTATAGGAAACTCAATGACAAAGGTTATAGACGGCAAACTTGTTACACCAAGAGGATATTCCAATGAGTAAGGTACTTATTTTTGGAGGTACTACAGAAGGAAGAGAACTGGCCGCTTTTTGTGATAAACTTAAAATATCGACTATACTTTGTGTAGCAACAGAGTATGGAAAAGAAGTGCTTCCGGAATTTGAAACTGTTACGGTGAGCAATAAGAGACTGAACATAGAAGAAATAGCTGCACTTATAGAGGAAAATAATATATCCTGTATTATAGATTCCACACATCCATATGCATATGAGATATCAAAAAATATTGAAGCTGCAATAAAGGTCTTGGACAAAAGTATTACATTTTTTAAGATAAAAAGAGATTCTATGGATGTGATTTTAAATGATGTACTTGAATTTTCAAGTAACAAAGAAGCGGTTGATTATCTTTTAAATACAGAGGGAAATATCTTACTTACAACAGGCAGTAAGGAAATTGCCCAATTCAGTGAACTTTCAAATCGTTTATTTCCAAGAGTATTGCCAAGTATAGACTCTATCAATGCCTGTATATCTGCCGGTATACCGTCAAGAAATATTATAGCAATGCAGGGACCTTTTTCAAAAAATTTAAATGAAGCTGTTATAAAGGAATTTGATTGCAAATATCTTGTAAGTAAATTATCCGGAAGAAGCGGTGGCTTTGATGAGAAGATTGAGGCTGCAAAAAATACAGCTTGTATCCCTGTGATTATTATGCCGAAAACTGAGATCACAGGTATATCTGTAGAAGAGTGTAAATTAAATTTAGAGAAAATATATAATGAGTAGGTATAAGTATGGTAAAAGCCAGAAATATAAATCTTGTCGGAATAGGACTGGGAAATCCTGATCTTTTGACAAAGTCAGCTATTGATGCAATAGACAGATCCGGTGTAATTATAGGTGCAAAAAGAATAGTGGAAAGTGTAAAGGAAGACTTTCCGGATAAGATTTTTTTTATAGAATATAATACAGAGAAAATTCTGGAAATTATAAAAGAAAATATGGGTAACGAAATAGCCATAGTATTTAGTGGAGATATTTCACTTTTTAGTGGGAGTATTAAGCTGGTTGAAAGACTAAATGTCGCAATACAAGATGAAAAAGCTTTTAAAAATTGTGTTATAAATACATATCCCGGAATATCCAGCTTAAGTTATTTATGTGCAAAAACAAATACTGATATTTCAAAGGTGAAGATATTATCATTTCATGGTAGGGAAGAACTTTTGTATCACAATATTGACTCAAATGAATATACCTTTATAATCACTTCGAAAGCTGAAGGGGTAAAAGAAATATGTAGAAAGCTTATTTCTTTTGGTTTTTTTGATCTTGATATTACACTTGGGGAAAATCTATCATATGAAAATGAAAGAATCACGACGGCTAAAGCATCTGATTTACTTGATATGGAGATATCCGATTTAAACTGTATGATCATATCAAATCCTGATGCTGATAAATCCATCGGCTTTGGACTTTCTGATGAAGTATTTGCAAGGGATAAAGTGCCGATAACAAAATCAGAAGTTCGAGCTGTTATTATGAGCAAACTTGATATTCGTCCAGATAGTATATGCTACGATATCGGTGCCGGTAGCGGTTCAGTAAGTATTGAAATGGCAAGACTTGCCTATGAGGGAAAAGTCTATGCCATAGAGAAAAATCCTCTTGCTGTAGAGCTTATAAAAAAGAATATACATAATTTCAGCGCTGAAAATATAGAGCTGATACATGCCAAAGCACCTGATGGACTGGATAATATACTTGATGCGGATAAGATATTTATCGGCGGTAGCGGCGGTGAGCTTAGCAGTATAATTGAAATGATATTTACATCAAAAAAGAACCATACAATTGTAATTTCAGCTATAACCATGGAAACCATTGCGCAGATAACGGATATTGTAAAAATTGCAAAGGAAAAAGGCTATGATACCGAAATTACAGCCATTAATGTGTCAAAGTCAAAAGAAGTGGGACCTTATAATATGATGATGGCACAGAATATGGTGTTTATTGGAGTAATTAAAATGTAAAATAAAGAGGAAGAGTATGAGTAGTAGAACAATTAGAGTTACAGGAAATGGTAATCTTAAAGTCAAGCCTGATATGACAAGAGTTACAATAGAACTTACAGGAGTAAAGTATGAATATTCAGAAGCTCTTAAAGTATCTGCCGAGGACACAATAGCTTTAAAAAGCTTATTGAAAAAAGAACACTTTGAAGCGGAAGATATAAAAACAATAGATTTTAATGTGGACATAGAAAGAGAATAATACAAAGACAATGATGATGAGTGGAAAACAAGATTTTTAGGTTATAGATATCGACATACACTAAAGGTTGAATTTCCAAATGATAAAAAAAGACTTGGAGATATTCTTAATCTATTAGCGGATTGCACTTCATTACAACCTGAATTTAGATTTACTTTTTTTCTAAATGAACCTGAAAAATCTAAAAATATATTACTTGCAAATGCCGTCACAGATGCAAGAGAAAAAGCGGAAATTTTATCTAAAGCTGCAGGAGTTGAATTATTAGACATTATAAGTATAGACTACTCATGGCTGGATATTAATTTTGAAGTTATTCCAATGAGAAGCAATCCAAATTTCTTACATAAAAGTGAACTTAAGGATAAAGCAAGATATAATGTAGATATAGAACCTGAAGATATTAAAGTCAGTGATAATGTTACTATAGTTTGGGGTATTAAGTAAAGCAAATTCATTTTACCTTGACATATATTCTATTTTTTGTAAAATATATAAGGTTATTTTTTTAACAGGAATAGGAGAGAAATGTATTTATGAATTTTTCAAATACTACAGCTGAGGTTACACAAAATCTCATAGAGGCCGGTGAAGGCAAAGTTAAACGTCCGCTACACAAAATGATTTTATTGGGTATCCTTGCAGGTATGCTTATCGGAGCAGGAGCAATGGCAAGCAGTGTAGCTATACACGATATTTCAAATACAGGAATTGCAAGACTTGTAGCAGGGTTGGTATTCCCTATAGGTTTTGTAATGATGGTGTTATTTGGCGGAGAACTTTTTACAGGTGCCTGTCTTATGATAATCGGTGTTTTAAAGGGAAAATATAAGGTTTCCGATATGATTAGAGTGCTAATTGTTGTATTCATCTCTAATCTTATAGGTGGAATTTTATTTGCAATACTGGTAGCTTTCAGCGGTCAGTTCAAATACAGCGACGGTCTTATGGGTGCATTTACAATAAAACTTGCATTGTCAAAGGCAAATATACCTTTCAGTTCAGCACTTATATCAGGTATATTATGTAACTTCTTTGTATGTCTTGGAGTTGTTATGGCCGGTCTGTCTAAAGACATATCAGGAAAAGTATTGGCAAGCTTTTTGCCTATTATGACTTTTGTAACAGGCGGGTTTGAGCACTGTGTTGCAAATATGTTCTATATTCCTGCAGGTATATTTGCTGCAGGCAACAGTAAATATGTGGAAGTTGCTATGACCAAGTATGGAATAACTGCTGAAAAAATTGCAACATTGAATTGGAAAAACTTTTTACTTACAAATGAACTTCCTGTAACTATCGGTAATATAATAGGCGGTATGCTCTTTATAGGAGTTGTAATGTATATTGTTTACAGTAAAGAATGATAGAATATGATGCTAAAAGGCTGTCACAATATGTGACGGCTTTTTTATATAAGAATATATTTACTGTAAAGGTTTGCTTTACTTATAAAAAAGATGTGATAAAGTATTTATATAAACATATCGGAGGTCTTTATGGACACATTAGAAGAATTGAAAAAGATTATTAAAAGCGAAAAATTAGATAATAGAGCTAAAGAATTCTATTTATCCAATATTTCATCTTTGGACAAAGAAAAACAGAAGGCAATACTTGACCTTGTAGTAAAGATGAATAATGCAGGTTTTAGAAATAATATACCTGCCGCATACAGTGAAGTTACAGAAAATATTCCACAATTTGCCAGGATGTCGGTATTTAAGGAAATGCAAAAGATAGTAAGAGATATTGAAGGAAATCTCGAGTTGGCTGATGAATTTTATGAAGATGATAAAGAGTTACTTGACAGATTTAATGATTGCTTCAGTGAAAGTGAAGCTGAAAGATTTTTAAAGATTTATACAAAAGCTGTTATATCAAAGTTTTATTCTTTTCTTGAAGAAGGAAATCCAAGGTCGGAAGATGATGATTTAAACTGGGCACTGTTAGAAACAAAAGCTGACGGAAGTCATAGTGAGAGAATTATTGAAGGTTTCCTTGAGGATGACTTTAATGAAGAAGATTATGATTGGAATAATGAAGATGAATTTTGATGAACTTAGCTTAAAATACAAAGAAAAAAATATTGTTAAATTATCTAAAAAACTAGCAAATAGTTTTGCTCTGACAAGAAGCAAAGACATGACAAATCTACATGATCTTGCTTTTTGGTTATATATTTATGATTATAAAGATGAGATCTTAAATATATATAATCTTGTAAATATAGATATACCTGAAAAGATTGATTTTAATATTTGGACATGGATTTTATCTATATGGGGATTACAGGCATATATTTATGAATCAGAGGGTGAGATATCTAAAAAAGATGAGATCGTTGCCAATATGAAAAAAGTATATTCAGTACCTCGAACCAAAGAAGATACTGAAGAAAGTACCTGGAAGTTTTATACAAGGATTGCCGGTAGACAGACTTTAGAATCAGTATCCTATGTGGATAAAATTGAAAGTGCAATACAAAGTAGAAATAAATCTTCTGAAACAGCCTACAGATTTTCAGGACTATCCAATATGATCTCCTATGGAGTAACAGGCTTTTATCCGCATTTAGTTGAAAACAGAGATAAACTCGAGGAAATGATAAAAGAGTACATTCAGTATTTGAGAAGTTAAACTTATGATATTACCAAAAGATAAAAAAGCCTTTATGGTTTCTGCAATGAAGTCCGGAAGCGGTAAAACATTGATCACATTGGGGCTTATAAATATATTTAAAAGAAAGGGAAAAACTGTTTCCATATATAAAACAGGACCTGACTACATAGATACAATGTATCATGAAAAGATTGCAGGAAGTCCTTCTACAAATCTAGATCCTTTCTTTTTGGAACCGGAATATAGACCCGGTGAACTTAAAAATCTCTTTTTTAGGAACTTTACAGGTGATATGGCCATTATAGAAGGTGCCATGGGACTGTTTGACGGGGTATATGGAGAAGGAAAAAGATGCAGTGCCTGTATTGTATCTGAGGAAATAGGGATAGATGCTATTCTTGTAGTAGATATAGATGAGATTGATACTGTAGGTGAATACCTTAAAAAGTTTTCTCATCGTGTAAAGACTGTAATAGTAAATAAAGTACCGATTGATTATGATATAAGTGTGATTCGTGAGAGATTAAGCGAGTCGGATCTAACTCTAATGGGATTTTTGTATTATAATGAAAATTATCATATGGAGAGCAGACATCTGGGACTAAATGAGCCTGGAAAGGATATATTTAAAATAGTTGATAAACTCTCTGATGAGCTTTCTAAAACATTAGATTTTAAGCTGTTTGAAAAGTTTACTTTAAATATTGACTGTAATATACCGTCATATAAAGCAAAGGATGTTACACTGAATAATATAATGTCAAAGTACCGTCTTGCATTTGCATTTGATGAGGCATTTTCATTTACTTATAATGAAAATATAAAGGTATTAGAAGAATATGGTTTTGAAATAGTGAAATTCAGTCCCTTACATGATAAGAATCTTCCCAAAAACATCTCAGCCATATGGCTTTCAGGAGGTTATCCTGAGCTTTACACAAATGAGCTCTCATCAAATTTCTCAATGCTTGAAAGTATAGCAAAGGCAAAAGATATACCGATTATCGCCGAATGCGGAGGTTTTATTTATCTTCATAAAAATTTTGAAGATAATAACGGTGAAAGCTTTAGAGGTGTAGGACTTATAGACGGCAAAGCATTTAAAACTAAAAAGCTTGTGAGATTCGGTTATATAGAAATAGAAGCAAAATCTGACAGTGTACTTATGAAAAAGAATCAAAAGATACGAAGCCATGAATTCCACTACTTTGATTCTACAAATAATGGTGAATATGCTCATGCCCTAAAAGCAAATAAGAGCAAAGAATGGGATTGTATAAATGCATATAAAAATATATTTGCCGGATTTCCGCATATATATTTGCGTGGCTATGAATTTCTGATAGAAAACTTGATAGAATATTTAGAGAGGAAAAGCAATGTATAGACTACCGGTTTTGACTGAAATACAAAATGAACTGATGGATAAATTAAAATTTTTGTCATCGGGCATTACAAATACTTCAACACAATACAAACAATTAGCTAAAAAGCATTGGGATTCCATTGCAAAGCCGCTTGACAGTCTGGGAGAATTTGAAAGGATATTTCAAAAACTTTCAGCTATATCTGAAAGTGAAATTCCGGTTATTGATAAAAAATGTATTACTGTTATGTGTGCCGACAACGGAGTGGTGGAGGAAGGTATATCACAGTCAGGTAAGGAAGTAACTTTAGCCGTGGCAAAGAGTATGGTTCTTGGAACTTCAAGCATATCAGTTTTATGCAGATCTTGCGCTTCCGATTTAATGGTGATAGATATGGGTATTGACAGCTTTGATACCGATATCTATTCGATGGGTGTTATAAATCATAAACTTATGCATGGTACCAATAATTTTGTAAAAGAAAAAGCAATGCCTATAGATATAAGTTTAAGAGCAGTACTTTCCGGTATAGAAATAGTTGAAAACCTCAAAAATAAAGGTATAAATATTATAGGCACAGGTGAAATGGGTATAGGAAATACTACCACTTCATCGGCTCTGTCATCAGCCCTTTTAAACCTACCCGTTGCAAATGTTACAGGTCGTGGTGCGGGACTAAATGATATTAAGCTGCAAAGAAAAATGGAGATAATAGAAGCCGGAATAAATAAATATGGCTTTAGAGATAAGACTTTTATTGATTCCATTAATTCAGAAAGTGTAGATACAAGAGTATTGGCTACAATTGATCTGCTTTCATCTATCGGTGGACTTGATATAGCCGCTCTTACAGGGATATTTGTAGGAGGCGCTATATACAAAATACCTGTTGTAATAGATGGCGTGATTTCTGAGGTTTCAGCTCTTTTGGCTTATTATTTAAATCCGCTTTGCAAAGAATATATGATAGCATCACATCTAAGCCGTGAGCCTGTAGCAAATGCTATATTTGATATTCTTGAATTAAAACCTGTAATTGATGCTTCTTTGGCTCTAGGTGAGGGAAGCGGTTGCGCCATGCTTTTTCCTCTTCTTGATCTTATATCACAGATTTATACAAAGAATGCTTCATTTTCGGATATTAAGATAGAAGAGTATAAGAGATTTGTATGATAACTTATATTTATGGAGGTGTATCAAGCGGAAAATCTGAATATGCCGAGGAACTGATATCAAGGGAATTTAATAAAAAGATATATCTTGCTACAATGGAAAATACCGGTGAATATGCAGGCAAAAGAGTAGAGAAGCACCTTTTACAAAGAGAAGGAAAAGGATTTTTTACTATTGAGGAACCGAGGCATATAAAAGATTTGAATATAGATGAGGATGATAATATTTTACTTGAAGATTTGACTAATCTTTTATCCAATAATCTTTTTAATGAAGCTGGACTTAAAAATAACTTTAAAGAGATTACAGAAGAGATTTTTTCTGATATAATTACTCTTAAAGATAGGTGTAATTCTGTTTTTATTGTAGGAAATGATATATTTTCTACCGAAAGAAATCAAAGCAAAGAGCTGGACATCTTTATTGATTGTCTTTATTCTTTGCATACTAAAATAATTGAGGTAGCAGATAGGGTAATAGAGGTAGTCTACGGTCTACCCTATGATAAAAAGTTAATATGAGTAATTTATTCAAATCAATGGCAATTACCTTTGCCATGTATTCTAAAATTCCTGTTAGGAATTTTAACTGGGAAAAAGAAAATATGAAATACTGCCTTTTATTTTTACCTGTTGTAGGTATTGTAGAGGGGGTTTTTTTGATCGCATTTTCTATATTTTTAAATAAACTTAATGTAAATCCTATTCTGATTGCAGCTGTACTTACGGTCTTACCTATTTTGTATACAGGCGGTATTCATATGGATGGATTTTTAGACACTATGGATGCTCTTGGATCAAATCAGGATAAACAAAAGAAGCTGAATATTTTAAAGGATTCCAACTCAGGTGCATTTGCCATAATAGGAGGGTTGGTATATATATTATTATATTTTGCATCCTTGCTTACATTTCAAGGATTCATAAGAATATATATATTGGCTGTTTCATATATGCTTATCAGAGCATATAGTGCGCTTTCTTTAATAGTTTTTAAAAATGCCAGGGGTAGCGGACTTGCATTTGAGTTTGCTGATAAAAGTCTGATATATACCAACAGAACGGTATTGATAGGATTTATTTTACTTGGAAGTGTAGCCATGATAATAATAAATATTAATTACGGATTATTATGTGCAATTTCCGTATTTTTAGTTTTTATGTATTACAGAGTGAAATCTTTTGAAGAGTTTGGGGGTATTACAGGTGATCTGGCAGGGTATTTTCTGCAACTGGCCGAGCTGGTTGTAGTTTTGGTACTGGCACTTGCACCTTAAATAAAAATGATTCATTATTTGGCATTTATTTCCGGTTTTATAGCGGATTTCTTTATTAGAGATTTTCATGAATTGCCACATATAGTTAGATTTATTGGAAGCAGCATTTCAGTACTTGAGAAGTTTTTCAGAAAAAAATTCAAGTCGAAATCCGCTTTATTATTTGCCGGATTTCTTATTGTTCTCTTTAATATACTGTTTTGGGGGTTTTTGGCATATTTTATTGATATAGTTATTTATAGAATAAATTTCTATTTAGGCTTTTTATTAGAGTGCTTTTTATTCTTTCAAATATTTGCCAAGGCATCTTTGAGATATGAGAGTATGAAGGTCTATCATGCAATAAGATCAGGTAATATAGATGAGTCGAGGAAGTTTCTTTCCATGATAGTAGGAAGAGATACAGACTGTCTTGATTTTGAACAGATAACTAAAGCGGTTATAGAGACAGTGGCAGAAAATATGTCGGACGGAATTGTTGCTCCATGGTTTTATGCCACATTAGGTGCTGTGGTTGCTATATGCTCCGATATGAAATTTTCATGGCTGATTTTTGTGCTTCCTGTTGTGTACAAGGCTGTAAATACAATGGATTCAATGATCGGCTATAAGGATGAAAAATATTTTTATATAGGTAAAGCGGCGGCCAAACTTGATGATGTAGTTAATTTTTTACCGGCAAGATTTTCCGCTTTTATACTTTTAATAGTTATATTTTTTGTATCATCAGTTAAAAATAATACTCAAATATTTAGAAATTCAGTACATGCATTTTTTAAATACAGATATATTCATTCAAGTCCTAATGCAGGACAAACTGAAAGTGTAATTGCCGGTTTTTTTAATACTAAACTGCTTGGTGATGCATATTATTTCGGTAAATTAGTAAAAAAAAGAAGTATCGGTGACGGCAATGAACATGTAAGTGCAGATGATATTGTAATATTAAATAATATTACATATCTTTCTTATATGGTTTTACTGATAATAAATTTGATAATTGGGGGCATAGCATGCTTTATTTTATAGGTGCGGGCGCAGGAGATCCTGAGCTTTTGACAATTAAGGGAAAGAGAATAATAGATAATTCAGATATTATTATTTATACGGGTTCTCTTGTTAATAAGGAATTATTTACAGATATTAAAGAAGGGGCAAAATTGATAAATTCAGCATCACTCAGTCTTGATGATGTGCTGGAGATCATATTTGACTCATATGATAAAGGACTAAGTGTAGCCAGAGTTCATACAGGTGATCCTGCTATGTATGGGGCTATTAGGGAACAAATGGTGGCTCTTGATAAAAAAGGAATAGAATATGAAGTTGTTCCCGGTGTAAGCTCTGTTTTTGCAGGTGCTGCTGCACTGAAACGTGAGTTTACTTTGCCCGGTATTACACAAACTATGATACTTACAAGAATGGCAGGAAGGACACCTGTGCCTGAGGCTGAGAGCATTGAAAATCTTGCAAAAATACAGGCCAGTATGGCAATATTTTTAAGTATTGCAAGTATTGAAGAGCTGGCAAATAAACTTATGACCTCATATCCAAAGGATACACCTGCGGCAGTAGTATATAAGGCAAGTTGGCCTGATCAAAAGATAATAATGTCAACTCTTGAAAATATTGCCGTGGAAGTTAAGAATGCAGATATTAATAAAACAGCTCTTGTTTATGTAGGAAGATTCTTAGCCGATGAATTTGAACTCAGTAAGCTTTATGACAAGCATTTCAGCCATGAGTACAGAGAGGCAAAAGATGCACGGTGGTAGGCTTTTAGAGTTTGCAAAAACAGGAAAAAAATATATAGATTTTTCTGCAAGTATAAATCCCTACGGCCTTGATCCGGAGTTAAAAAAAGTTTTAAAAGACTCAATAGATATTTTAGATAATTATCCAAATCAGGATTACTCCGAAATAAAGGCTTTGATAGGTAAAAAGCATAATGTAAGTGAAGAGAATATTTATCTTGGAAATGGTGCAAACAGTATTATATTTAGACTTTTTCAAGCCTTTGATAAGAAGTCTGATATCTGCATACCTGTACCGAGCTTTGAGTCTTACAGATTGGCGGCTGAAGCTGTATCGGGTAATATTACCTATTACAATATGGAAAAACTTAATATAAGTAACAGTATATTTAATACATTATCAGATAATACGGATATTTTAGTACTTACAAATCCAAATAACCCAACCGGATATTTGATAGAAGATGATTTGTTGCAAATATTACTTGAATTTTGTGAAGCAAAAAATATATTTGTTTTACTTGATGAATGCTTTTTAGAATTTGTAGAAAATGGAGATAAGTATTCACAAATATCGATGCTTTCAAAATATAAAAACATGGCTGTACTAAGATCCCTTACAAAGCTTTTTGCTTTCCCCGGACTTAGATTCGGTTATCTTTTAACTGAGAGTAAGGGTTTAATAAAAGAATTAAACAGACTCACTCCTGCATGGGATATAAATACTTTGGCTCTTGAAGCCGCAAAGTTTTCTCTAAAACAGGATATGAGCCGGATTATTTTAAAAATACAAAGTGAAAAGAGTATTTTAGAAAAAAAACTCAATTCGATTGGAATAGAGATCTTTCCGTCAAGAGCTAATTTTCTTCTTTGCAGATATAAAAATAATCTCTCAAGAGATTTGCTTGAGTCAGGTATTATAGTCAGAGACTGTTCAGACTTTATAGAAATGGATGATAGCTATTTTAGAGTTGCTGTCAAAACAAACTCTGAGAATAAGATATTGGTAGACACAATAAGAAAACTTATCGGGAGGTAATATATGGCAAAAGTTATAATGGTTCAAGGTACTATGTCAAACTCCGGTAAAAGTTTCTTGGTCGCCGGACTTTGCAGAGTATTAAAAAGAAAAGGATTTAAAGTAGCACCTTTTAAATCACAAAATATGGCTCTGAATTCCTATATAACAAAAGAAGGAATGGAAATGGGAAGGGCCCAGGTAATGCAGGCCGAAGCGGCAGGAATCAGTCCTACAGTGGAAATGAATCCGATTCTTTTAAAGCCCACATCAAATACAGGAAGTCAGGTTATATTAAACGGTAAGGTGCATTCCAATATGAGCGCTTCGGATTATTATAAGAATAAACGTGCATTTATACCATATATTCTCGAAGCATATAATAAGCTTTGTGAAGAATATGATATCATAGTTATTGAAGGTGCAGGTTCACCTGCCGAGATAAATCTGAACGAAAATGATATAGTAAATATGGGACTTGCAAAGCTTGTAAATTCTCCCGTGCTGTTGGTAGCTGATATAGACAGAGGTGGTGTATTTGCCTCTATTTACGGTACAGTAGCTTTGATGGATGATGATGCTAAAAACAGGATAAAAGGTATAGTGATTAATAAGTTCAGAGGTGATAAGAATCTGCTTACGCCGGGATTTGAAATGCTTGACGAACATTTTAAAAAGATAGATGCAAATATACCTGTTTTAGGTGTTATTCCGATGAGAAAAATAGATATAGATGATGAGGATTCTCTATCTGAAAGACTGGATACCGAAAATGTAATATTTGATACGAATAAGATAAATATTGCTGTTATTAAACTGCCTCATATTTCAAATTTTACAGATTTTAATCCTCTTAGCAGAAGAAAAGAAATTGTAATGAAATATATTACCTCTCCAAAGGAGATGGAAGATGCAGACCTTATCATAATTCCGGGTACAAAAAATACCTTATACGATCTTAGATGGTTGAAGAGTATGGGATTTAATCACGATAATCTTGAAATGAAGAATCTGATTGGAATTTGTGGCGGATTTCAAATGCTTGGAAATGATCTTATAGATAAATATGGTGTGGAAGAAGGCGGAAGTGAAATAGGTTTGAAACTTTTACACTTCAGCACTGTATTTTCTAAAAATAAGACCACAAGGCAAACCGAGACCGAAATAATAAATTATCCGGATTTTATAGATACTTTGTACGATTCAGGTATAATCGGATATGAAATACATATGGGAAGTACAATATCGCACAATGAAATACCTTTTACAAAGTCAGATATCACCGATAACGGCGGTTTTGTAAATAAGAATATAATGGGTACCTATATACATGGTATATTTGAAAATGACAATTTTGTAGATGCAATTATCAGAGGATTATCCAAGAAGAATTCCAAAAAAGTTACATCTGATACTAAAATCAATGATTTTAACACCTACAAAGAGTCACAATATGATTTACTTGCAGATTTGATCGAGGAATCCTTAGATATAGATGCGATAATGGATATACTTGTTAAATCTGAAAAATAAACAGTGAAAAGGAGTTTTATGTTAGAAATAAAACCTGAAGATATAGAAAAGAAAAGTTTTGAGATCCTAACTTCAAAAATGGATGAAAACAGATTAAAATTCTATACAGAAGACGAACTTTTGGTTGTAAAAAGAACAATACATACCACAGCGGATTTTGATTATCAATATAATGTTATTTTTCAAAATAATGCATTGCAGACATTAAAGGATTGTATACAATCTGATGCAATGATATTTACAGATACGAATATGGCACTTAGCGGTATAAATAAGCGTATATTGACCGGAAAATTCGGTATTGAGCCATTATGCCTTATAGCTGATGAAAAAACCATTGAGTTTGCAAAGAAAAATGAAACAACAAGAGCAAATGCGGCAATAGATCTGGCATATCAGATGCATAAAGAAAAGGAAGCTTTAACAGGAAAAAAAATTCCTATAGTGTTTGCTGTAGGAAATGCACCGACAGCCCTTATAAGAATCAATGAACTGTTAGATAAATATAAGCCTGATTTTATAATTGCAGCGCCTGTAGGCTTTGTAAATGTAATAGAAGCCAAGGAACTTGTAAAACAAAGTAATATACCTGCAATAATATGTGACGGTAATAAGGGCGGAAGCAATGTATGTGCAGCTATAATAAATGCAGTTTTATTGCAATTGGCAAAATAGTATGTAATAGCATATATTTGATGATAATAGAGAGTTATAGGCTCTAAATCATTAAAGTAATATAGAGAGTTACAGGTATTTAACTCTCTATATTTTATTGTATTAACTATTCGTTAAACTTGAGTTTTGCGAATAGTTATTTATATGTACTTACCTACTATATAATTGTTATAGTATATAATGCAATTTACAGTTTTAGATACAAACAATATAAGTAAAACTATATACAATAAATAAAATACTTTATATATTCCCAATTTATATTGTCTTAAAAAATATATTAAAGAAAATACAAATATCTCACTTATAACAATACAAATTAAATAAAAAGTCTCAATGTATTCTCCATCGTTCATTATATTATATTGATCACGCATATATCCGGACCAATAAAATACTATACAAGTTATAATAAACATTAACAAATTAAGTATGGCAACAATAAATATACTATACTTTTTTAAGATTTCTTTCACCTGACAAACTATCATTCTTATCCTCCTTCAAATAAAAATAGTATTTAAACAATTAGCAATTACTAACTATTTAAATACTACTTTATAATTATAATATAAGCAATATAAAATATTAACAAATAGAATTATATAAATTGATTTCTTTCTTCATTGTAATGATAATCAATCATTGAAAGCTTTTCTGTAATATACTCTTTATCCAAATTATACTCTTTACAAAAATCATCCAATGATGAATTATAATCTCTAAGCTTTGTATTTATAAGTGATAATAACATCACCGGATCCTTTGGTAATGTCATATTACTCATCCCAGCTATGATATACATTTTGTACATCATCTTCTGCATCCAGAAGATCCAAGATACGGTTCATCTTCTTAATATCTTCTTCATCTGAAAGTGTAACCCAGTTTTGAGGAATCATGGTAACTTCGGCATCAGCCATTGGTATACCAAGCTTTTCAAGTCCTTCTCTGACTGCTGAGAAATTCTCAGGGTCTGTAAGGATTTCGTAGCTGTCTTCCTCGTCATTGAAATCCTCCGCACCAAGGTCAAGTGCGGCCATCATAAGCTCATCCGCATCCATATCACATTCTTCCTTATCTATAAGGATCTGTCCTCTTTTATCGAACATAAATGATACACAGCCCGGTGTTCCGATATTTCCGCCACCCTTTGTAAAAGCGGCTCTTACATTGGCTGCAGTTCTGTTTTTATTATCTGTCAATGTCTCAACAATAATTGCAACACCGTTAGGACCATATCCCTCATAAGTGTTTTGCTCATAGTTTACAGAGTTTACATCACCGGCAGCTTTTTTAATACCTCTTTCAATTGTATCATTTGGTACATTGTTTGCCTTTGCCTTTGCAATAACATCTCTAAGTCTTGAGTTATTGTTTGGATCCGGTCCACCCTCTTTTACCGCTACTGCTATCTCTCTTCCGATTACAGTAAAGATTTTACCCTTCGCCGCATCGTTTTTCTCTTTTTTATGTTTAATATTTGCAAATTTTGAATGTCCTGACATAATATCTCCTTTATTTACTAATCCAAAAAACTATTTTATACTGAAATTAATTTGCTGTCAATTCTATGGCAAGGTTTTTAAGCCATTTCCCCTGTTTGTATCTGATGTATCCTACCAATGTTTTATAAACTTCAGATGAAAGTACCATTGCATAAACTGTATAAATTGGAAATTTAAAATATAATCCTCCAACAAATGCCATGGGTACACCTATAAGCCAAACTGCAGATAAATCTAAGAAAAGACATGCCAATGTATCTCCTCCGCTTCTAAGTATTCCTACAATATTTACAGTAGCAATCGCCTTAAACGGAAAGAAAAAAGCAAACACCATAAGGCATAACTTTACATTTGCTATTACATTATCGGATACCTTATAGAGTGATACAAAAGGTATCCTGAGTATCATAATAAGTATTGATGCAAAAACTCCTACTAAAAAAGTTAAAACATAAGAATATGAGCCATATAGTTTAGCTTTTTTAAGATTATTAGCACCCATCTCATTTCCAAGTATAATTACTGTTGCTATGGCAATTCCCTGAAAAGATACTACGAGCAAATCCTGTAATGCAGTTGAAATGGTTATCGAAGCTATAGCGGCATCTCCCATTCTTCCATATGCTACAGAAAAAAGTGTTGTTCCTACTCCCCAGAAAAATTCATTGATTATTACAGGTAATGCCGTTTTCCCAAACTGTGATATCAACTCTCTTGAAAACGGATTTAACTTTGCTATGGAACATATGATAGGTGATTTCTTTATTGATATAAGTATAATTGTCAATAAAAACTCAAATATTCTTGCCGCTACTGTAGCAACAGCTGCGCCTACAACTCCAAGTACAGGCATGCCGAATTTACCGAATATCAAAATATAATTCAATATAATATTAACTATAATTGCAAAAATACTTGATATAACCGGTACCTTTACTTCTCCTACCGCGCGCATTATAGATACATATATATCGGTTGCCGCAGTAAACGGATATGAAATACATACAACTCCCAGATAAGCGGCACCTATAGTAATCGCATTATCAGATTCTGTAAATATCATCATCAATTTATCCGGCATAATAAATGCTACGGATGAAAAAATAATACTGCCGGTAATTGATAATAACAGTCCTATTCCAAGTACTTTTCTTATGTTTTTTATATCATTGTTCCCCCAGTATTGTGATGCCAATACTCCGGTACCACTTTCTATTCCGAATATCAACAATATAAAAACAAAGAAATATTTATTTGCCAACCCTACACCTGCAATGGCAGTCTCCCCCAACTTTCCTATCATTACAGTGTCTACAAAATTTACTATCATTTTTAAAAATGTTTGGAACGATACCGGAAGTGCTATATATAATACTCTTCTGATGTATTCCCTGTCCTCAAACATCTTTAAAGGTAGAAACAATTTATTCTTCGTTAAGCTCTTCATCCTCTTGTGATTTTGTTACTTTAATGGTATTGATCATTCTGTTTAATACATGTAATGCCTTAAACTCGTGGCCATACATTATAATATCGAATTTCTCATTATCCTCCGGTATCCTGTCCAGTCTGGATATCATAAGACCATTTATAGTATCAAAATTCTCCAACTCCTCTTCATCAAATTTTATATTCAAAATATCTTCTATATCAGACAGCGGAGTCATTCCCTTCATTATAAATGAACCGTCAGAAAGCTCTTTTATAAGCTCCTCATCTTCATCGTATTCATCCATTATATTTCCTACAATCTCTTCAAGTATATCTTCCATAGTAACTATACCTGAGGTCTGTCCATATTCATCCACTACAATTACCATATGATTTTTCTGAGATTGCATATCCTTGAACAAAGTAACAAGATTTTTATTTTCCGGAACAAATGTAATCGGTCTCAAAATATTAGGTATATCCTTAATTGAAGTATTTTGATAATCTGACGTATTCTCACATATAAGCGCATCCTTCATATTTAAAATACCCATTATGCTGTCTATATTATCATCATATACCGGATACCTGGAATTGATACCTGAAGTAAGCATAAAATCAATTACAGTCTGTAAGCTGTCTTCACCGTTTATGAATACAACATTTTTTCTGTGAGTCATAACATCTCTTGCCTGCTTGTCATTAAGCTCAAAGATATTTGTAATCATTTCAGCTTCAGAACCTTCAAAGATACCCTGCTCATGTCCTTCATTTACCATACTCACAATATCTTCTTCACTTACAGTTTCCGGCTGTGCCTTTATGTCAAGTCCTAACACTTTCAAAATAACATATGAAATACTGTCAACAATATAAATAACCGGCGAAAAAAGTAAAATCAAAACACTTGAAATGTTCATAAATGTATAAACGCTTTTTTTAGGTGCTTTTCTTGCAAGTTTGTTCGGTATTGATATACCGAACACAACAAAGAATATACAAAACAATAATAACACAATAAATGTAGAAAAAACTGTTGATACCGACAAAGGTAAAATATTTGACAATATTGATTTTATACCGGATGAAAACGATCTGACAAAAATCCATCCGAAAAATATTCCGGAAAGAACATTTATTATATACATACAGTAAAGTACTTTACCGATATTTTCTATATGAAACTTCAGTCTTTCCCCGTTTTTATCCTCATCAATATCCGAACTGTTCAGCTCATTTATAGCTGAATTAAACGAATGAATTGAAAAATTAATAAATAATACAATTACACAAATTATAATTAATAATGCCGAATGAGCATCGTCCATGAAAAACTCCTACTTATCTTATATATAAAACTTTTAAAGACTATATCATGGTGTATAAATCTCTTATATAGTCCTTTTTACCAACATATTCACCATTCGAATAGTAAAGTCTCGGTACTCTTTTATTAATACCGCAGATAAATTCATAGGAAAAAGTGTTTGAATCTTTTGTGAGCTCGTCTACAGTTATACTGTTTCCCGCACTTTTTCCTAAAATAACTACCATATCTCCTATATTAACATTTGGAACATCGCTGACATCTACTATTGTCTGATCCATGCATATTCTGCCGATAAGATTACATTTTACACCATTAATCAATACATATCCTTTATTACTCAAATCTCTGGGATAGCCGTCTGCATATCCGAAGGAAATTGTAGCAATGTCCATATCTTTTTCAGCTTTAAAAGTGGCGCCGTAACTTACAGATTCACCTGCTTTTATTCTTTTAATATATGTGATTGTGGAATAAATACTTAATGCAGGTTTGTAATTGAAGTTCGTTAAATTCACTTCATTTGAAGGTGCAACACCATACATTGTAATTCCCAAGCGCACCATATCAAAGTCTGTACCGATACCGTTTACTATAGCTGCTGAATTTGAAGCATGTACTATAGCAGGTTTAATACCCATACTCTTTAGTAAATCCAAAAATTGTCTGAATAAACTCTCCTGTTCTTTTGCAGACGTAAGATCACTTTCATCAGCACTGTGAAAATGTGTGAAAATGCCTTCAATATCGATATTTTCCATTTCACTTATTTCTTTTATAATGTCTGCACTCTCTTTTGTAGGCTTAAAACCGATTCTGTTCATACCTGTATCTATTGCGATATGAATAGAAATCTTTTTCCCAAGTTCTCCGGCTTCATCATTTATTTTTTTTGCCTGATCCAGAGTAAAAACCGATTCCCTTATATCAAATACTATTGATTCTTTGTAGCTGTTTCTTGGAATGCATGCCAGTATCAAAATAGGATTTGTAATACCATGGTATCTAAGATTAACACCTTCTTCAAGTGTAGCCACACAGAAAAAGTCCACAATATCTTTTATATATAATGATACCGGAACACTTCCATGTCCATAACCGTCAGCCTTTACAATTGCCGCCAGTTTCATATTTTCTTTTAAAGCTTTTTTTGTAACTGTTAAATTATGCTTTATTGCGTCCAGATCAACTTTCG
Organism: Lachnoanaerobaculum gingivalis; assembly: GCF_003862475.1. GTDB lineage: Bacteria > Bacillota > Clostridia > Lachnospirales > Lachnospiraceae > Lachnoanaerobaculum > Lachnoanaerobaculum gingivalis. The sequence goes on from NZ_RRCO01000002.1 coordinate 289,194, forward strand.
CATAAGCACGTCTATATGAGTCCATTTCTCTTCCTTCTATTCAGCACTTCACCTATATTATCTATAATTTCTCTTGCCAAAATACTGTGCTCTCCATATTTTTTACCGGCAACACTGCCGGCCATACCGTGTATGAAAACTCCAAGTGCCACAGCCATATCATCGTCTATACCCAGACAAAACATGCCTGCAATTATACCGCATAGAACATCTCCGCTTCCGGCCTTTGCCATGGCGGCACTTCCGGATTCATTTATAAATGTATCCTCCTTTGCGGCGATAACACTTTGATGAGATTTCAAAACTACTGTAATACCGTATTTATTTGCATATTCCTCTGCATACTTTACCGGATCCGATAATATATCATCTATAGATACATCTATCAGTCTGGACATCTCTCCTATATGAGGTGTTATGATGATATTGTCAGTATAATACTTTGTAAGTGTAGTATCAGCGGCAATAATATTCAAAGCATCAGCATCTATTATCATCGGTACATAACATTCTGCCAAAACATATTCTACAATAATTTTAGCATAATAATCAGTAGAAAGTCCCGGTCCAAGTACCACTACGCTTGACCAGTCAAGACATGACTTAATCTTATTTATAAAGCATTCCTTATTCTCATATGCTTCTCTCTCATCATAAGTTGTTATTATTGCTTCAGGTAAAAGTGTTTGCAAAATCGTACGATTTTTACTTACTGTAAGTATTCTAACCAAACCTGCTCCTGAACGATATGCCGCCATTGCACTCAAAAATGCGGCACCGCTCATTCCGTTACTTCCGGCAATAACCAGAACATGTCCATAGCTGCCTTTATTTGCATTCTTAATTCTTTCAGGTATGTATTTTAATGCAGTTTCATCAAGAATTCTCATATCCCCATCTCCACCTATCAGTCTGTTTCTATTACTACCATTGCAATTGCCAATGAGTCGGTATTGCTTATGGACACATGGATTTTATTCTCATCAATTCCTTGTAAATGCCTGTTTAAATTATTACAAATTTTTATAAAAGGCTTTCCAAGTTCGTCTCTGAGTACAGCCAAGTCCTTAAGTTCAACACCTCTGAAACCTGTTCCCAATGCTTTTACAAAGGCTTCCTTTGTAGCAAAATTTCCGGCAAGAAAGCTGTCTTTGTTTCTGCATCCGGCCATATCTATCTCACTATCATTGAAAGCCTTCTTTAAAAAAAAATCCTTTTTAATTGCATTTGATATTCTGTCTATTTCGACTATATCAGTGCCGATTCCTCTAATCATACTTTCCTTCAAAAGGAACGGCATCAATATTACTCACTCTATATGAAAGTCTCATAAGAGATTCTGAAAGATGCACATTCTCAACCACCACATCATCAGGTACAACCAAATCTGTGTGTGCAAAATTCCAAATTGCCTTTATGCCAGACTTTATAAGTCTGTCCGCAACTTCCATTGCTCTGGTCTTTGGTATTGTAAGTGCAGCTATCTGTATATCATTTTCAGATACAAACTTTTCGAGGTTATCAAGCGAATAAACTCTTGCACCTCTAATTGTTTTTCCGAAAAGATTAGGATCTACATCAAACATTCCTTTGATTAAAAAACCTCTTCTCTCAAAGTTAGCATAATTTGCAATAGCCTGTCCCAAGTGACCTGCACCTATTATTATAATATTATGCTGACGGTCTATTCCCAAGATTTTTGCAATCTCATTATACAGATATCTTACATTGTATCCGTATCCCTGCTGTCCGAAACCTCCAAAGTTGTTTAAATCCTGTCTGATTTGAGAAGCTGTAACCTTCATTCTCTCACTAAGTTCTTTTGAGGATATTCTCTCGACACCCTCTTCCGACAGCTCACCTAAGTATCTATAGTATCTTGGCAGTCTTGAAATGACCGCTCTGGATATTTTTCTTTCTTCCATATTTATTCCGTTCTAAATATTAATTTATAAATTATTCTCAGCAATTCTCTTTGTTAAGAATTCTACAATTAGTATATTATCTATTAATATAAATGTCAATACAGATATATATGGTGAATTTTATATATTCTATTAAGTTTTTGAGTATATAAAGGCTTCATTTGTATCATGAATTGTCTTGCATTTGAGCATGTATTTAAGCTATACTTATGTGGATTATATGACTAAGGAGGCAAATTTTGATTTTAAATGCTACAAATATCTCAAAGTCTTTCGGAAGCAATGAGATAATAAAAGATGCAAATTTTTTAGTCAATGAACATGAAAAAGTTGCCATTGTAGGTGTAAACGGTGCCGGAAAAACCACACTGCTAAAAATACTTACAGGTGAGGAACATGCCGACAGCGGTAATGTTATACTTGCAAAGGATGCAAAACTCGGATATCTAAGACAGATAAATAATGTTGATTCTACTCTAAGTATTATAGATGAATTATATACAGTTATAGAACATATCCTTAACATGGAAAAAAGAATGTTGGAGATGCAGGAACAGATGCAACACCTCTCAGGCGAGGCGCTTGAAGCATTATATTCTTCATATACAGCACTGACACATAGCTATGAGCTGATGGACGGGTATGCTGCAAAAAGTAAAGTCATCGGTATTTTAAAAGGACTTGGATTTGATGAAAATGACTTTGAAAGAAAGATAAATACATTGTCAGGAGGTCAAAAAACAAGAGTTTTCCTTGCGAAGTTACTTTTAGAGGAACCGGATATTATATTACTTGATGAGCCTACAAACCATTTGGATCTTCACAGTATAGAATGGCTTGAATCATATCTCTTAAACTATAAGGGTGCTGTTATTATAGTTTCACATGACAGATATTTTCTTGATAAGATAGTAAGTAAGGTTATAGATATAGAAAACTCCGAAGTTCAGATGTATTCCGGAAATTATTCAGACTTCTCGGCAAAAAAGAAGATGCTTTTAGATGCCAAAGTGAAGGAATATTTGAATCAGCAACAGGAAATAAAACATCAGGAAGCAGTTATTACAAAGCTTAAGCAATTCAACAGAGAAAAGTCGATAAAAAGAGCCGAGAGCCGTCAAAAACAACTTGAAAAGATAGATAGAGTTGAAGCTCCGGTGACCCATATAGAAAATATGAAACTCTCATTGGATATTTCAAAAGAAAGCGGTAAGGATGTACTTACAGTGCATGATCTGGCAAAGAGCTTTGATGAAAAGCATCTGTTTTCAGATATAAACTTTGAAATCAAAAGAGGAGAAAGAGTTGCTATTATAGGTGATAACGGTACCGGAAAGACTACTCTACTAAAAATTATAAACGGACTTTTATCTCCGGATGCAGGTGAAGTAATCTACGGGTCAAATGTTTTCATTGCATACTATGATCAGGAACATCAGGTACTTCATATGGATAAGACTTTGTTTGATGAAATATCAGATACTTACCCTGATATGAGCAATACTCAAATAAGAAATATACTTGCGGCATTTCTTTTTACAGGTGAGGATGTATTTAAAAAAATCGGTGATTTATCCGGTGGAGAAAGAGGTAGAGTGTCTTTGGTAAAGCTAATGTTATCAAAAGCAAATTTCCTTCTTTTGGATGAGCCTACAAACCATTTGGATATTCTCAGTAAGGATGTCCTTGAAAGTGCCTTAAACAGTTTCCCCGGTACTATTTGCTATGTATCACATGACAGATACTTTATCAACAAAACCGCAACAAGAATTCTTGACCTTACCGGCAACAGATTGCTTAACTATATAGGAAATTATGATTATTATATTGAAAAAAGAGAGGCTGTAGAAGGTGCCGCCAATCTTTCAAATAATAATATAGAAGAAAAACCTGCAGAAATTTCTGATTCCAAGCAGGAGTGGATTGAAAATAAGACTGCACAGGCTCAAAAGAAAAAAATCTCAAATGCATTGAACAAATGTGAAAAAGAAATAGAAAAGATTGAAGAAAAACTTTCGCTTATTGATGAAGAATTTGCCAATCCTGAGATTTCCTCAAATGTAGGCAAGCTTATGGAATTACAAAAAGAAAAAACAGCTTTGGAAGAAAAACTTGAAAAGCTTATGAATGAGTGGGAAGAACTGACTTTAAGTTTGGAGGAAAATTAATATGAAAATGAAAAAGTTTTTTGCGATAATAATCTTACTTTTACTTATATTCAGTTTAATCTCAACTGTTTTTGTTGCAATATTCTCAGATAATATCAGATTACTTTTTGTGTTCTTATTTATAGATATTGTAATGCCGGTAATAATATATGCATATCTGGTAATAATAAAACAAATACGAAATCTTGATAAAAAAGAGGATGATAAGGAATAACAAAAAATCCTGTGAAAGTACACGCTTCGCAGGATTTTTTATTTATTCTTTTTATTCTTCTTTGGGTTTATTCTCAGAATATCCGCATTCTTCATTCATACAAAGAAGCTTATTTCCTTTTTCAACCATATATGAACCGCATTTTGGACAGGCGATTGAAGAAGGCTTATTCCATGACATAAAATCACATTCAGGTGCGTTGCTGCAGCCATAGTATATTCTGCCCTTCTTAGTCTTCCTTATTACCACTTCACCATCACATTTAGGACATTTAACTCCTATCTTTTCAAGATACGGCTTTGTATTCTTACATTCAGGGAATCCCGGACATGCTAAAAACTTTCCGTGTGGACCGTATTTTATAACCATATTTCTTCCACAGTTTTCACATATCACATCTGTAACTTCATCGGCAATCTTTACATTTTCAAGTTCTTTTGAAGCCTGCTCAACCGCTGACTCCAAATCCGGATAAAAGTTTGATACTACAGTCTTCCAGTTTACACTTCCGTCACCTACAGAATCCAGTAGTTGCTCAAGATTTGCTGTAAACTCCTTATCCACTATACTTCCGAAATAGTTAACCATCATAGAATTTACAATCTGTCCAAGCTCGGTAACATAGAGATTTTTCTGTTCTTTTACAATATAGTGTCTTGCAAGAATTGTAGTGATAGTAGGTGCATATGTTGACGGACGCCCTATTCCCTGCTCTTCCAACGCCTTTACAAGACTTGCTTCCGTAAAATGTGCAGGTGGTTGTGTAAAATGCTGTACATCCAAAAGTTTTTCAAGTTTGAGCTCATCTCCTACCTTAAGCTTTCCTATAATAGCATCCGGACTAACCTTTTCTTCATCATCGTCATCAGTATACACACTCATAAATCCGTCAAAAACTATTTTTGAGCCTGACATTGTAAAGATGTAATCCCCTGCATTAAGTTTCACTGAAGTAGTCTTATACTTTGCATTTTCCATTCTGCTGGCAACAAATCTCTTCCATATCAGCTGATACAATCTGAAAAGCTCTCTTGGCAAAGATTCTTTAACCATTGCCGGAGTAAGATTAACATCTGTAGGTCTAATCGCCTCGTGTGCATCCTGAACATTATTATTATTTGTCTTTGTAACAACATTTTTTGAAACATATTCAGATCCGTAGCTTTTATCTACAAACTCTCTTGCTGCCGCATCGGCCTCGGCAGCTATTCTGGTTGAATCTGTACGCAAATATGTAATAAGAGCAATTGTTCCCTTACCTTTTACTTCCACACCTTCATATAATTGCTGCGCAAGCCTCATTGTTTTTTGTGTTGAATAATTCAGCTTTTTACTGGCTTCCTGTTGCAATGTGGATGTAGTAAACGGAATAGGAGCTTTCTTTACTCTTTCGCCCTCATTTATCTCCGAAACTATATACGAAGCACCTTTTAATGCCTTTAATATTTTATCCATCTCTGCTTTATTGTTTATGGCAAGCTTACTCTTTTTACCATAGAATTTAGCATTTACAGTCTTTTTTGAGTGTTCGGTCAAAAGCTCGGCTTCAAGAGTCCAATACTCTTCCGGAATAAACTCATCTATCTGTGCTTCTCTGTCACATATCATTCGAAGAGCTACAGACTGCACTCTACCTGCAGACAATCCTCTTTTTACCTTTGCCCAGAGCAATGGACTGATAGAATAACCCACTATTCTATCCAATACTCTTCTTGCCTGTTGCGCATCCACAAGATTCATATCCAGATTTCTCGGATGCTTGATAGCCTCTTTTATAGCATTTTTTGTAATCTCATTAAAACTGATACGATACACCTTCTTTTCACTGTCTTCAAGCTTTAAAGCCTTTGACAGATGCCAACTGATTGCCTCACCTTCACGGTCAGGGTCAGTTGCAAGATATATTTTATCAGCTTTTTTAACGTCTTTTTTCAGTTTAGCAAGTAACTCGCCCTTGCCTCTTATGGTAATATATTTCGGTTCAAAGTCATTTTCAACATCAATACCCATTGTGGATTTCGGCAAATCTCGCACATGCCCGTTTGAAGCCGTAACTTCATACCCCGAACCCAAATATTTTTTAATAGTCTTTACCTTTGCAGGCGACTCCACTATCACTAAACTTCCAGCCATTTTAACCCCTTACTAACTTAATCTCTTACAATAATAATTTGATGATACTTGTACGATAAAACCTTCCAATTCAAGTAATAAAAGTGAGCTAAGCACTTGAGAGATATCTAAAGCGCTTTCTTTGATTATGTCATCTATATATTTCGGTTTTAAATCAAGGCAACTATAAACCTTTTTATCATTCTTTGCAAGTATATTAGCGTTTTTTTCATTATATACTTGAATTTTTTTATCAACATTAAGATCAAGTGCTTCCAAAATATCCGTAGGTGAGGTTATAATACCGGCACCGTCAGAGATTAATTTATTACATCCAAGACTCATACAATCCGTTATTCTGCCGGGAAGTGCAAATACTTCTCTGCCCTGTTCTATGGCATGTGTGGCTGTAATAAGCGAACCTGACTTCAATCTCGCTTCAATTACTACAGTAATATCCGCCAATCCTGAAATAATACGATTTCTAATAGGAAAATTAAACTTTAAGGGATTTGTCCCCAAAGGAAATTCAGATATAACACCTCCAAAGCCTTCAACACATAACTTATTGTATAGAGTAAAATTGCTGTCAGGATAACATACATTTACTCCTGTGCCAAGTACTGCATAGGTTTTTCCTTTAGAAATAACAGCACCTTCATGTGCCATGCTGTCAACTCCAAGTGCCATACCGCTTATTATATCCACATCATTTGCCGCCAATTCCTGTGCGATGAACTTTGCCATTCCAAGTCCATATTCACTTGCACCTCTACTGCCCACTATTGCCACACTCTTTTTCTGCCTTGGAATATCACCTTTTACAAATATGCCGAAAGGATAATCTCTCAAGTCCAAAAGCTTTTTTGGATAGTCATCTTCAAAAGGAAGTATAAATTTAATTTTTCTTTCATCCAAAGACAGATATTTTTCATGTAGTTCATTTAGTTTATTTTTTAATCCTAAAACAGCCTTAATTTGCTTTTCACTTAGTTTTACTTTCATTTTTAAATTTTCAAAGTTCATTTCAAAAATACTGTACAAAGGCTTTATATTCTCATATACAGCACGCTTTGAAGCATAGCCCAGTTCAGGTAAACTTGAAAGAAAAAACATTGCTTCTCTGTCCGAAATATTATTTATCTGCATATTTCCTCCTTACCAATATTTATCTTCTAAAGAGCGATATGATATTGCCTCGCATATATCATCATGCTCAATTTCTTTATGCTCATTAAAATCTGCAACTGTTCTTGCAACTTTTAATATTTTATGAAGTCCCCTTACACTCATCTTTTTCATCTCATATAAATCAGAAAGGAAAATATCATCACTCTTTTTTAAATTACAAAATTTATTTATAAGACCTGCCGGAATTTCAGAATTATAAGAAAATCCATAATCTTTATATCTGTTTAACTGTATCTGCCTTACTTTTTCAATATAATTTTTTATTTCCTCACTGCTGATATTTTTAAAATCACCCTTAAGTTCCTCATACCTTATCAAAGAAGTTTCAACTGTAATATCTATCCTGTCAAGTAAAGGTTTTGATATTCTTGACAGATATTTTCTTACTTGCGCCTCATTACAACTGCATTTACTTCTGTCAGGATAGTATCCGCATTTACAGGGATTTGTAGCGGCCACCAGCATAAAATCGGCAGGGTATTCAATACTTGCATTTACTCTTGCAATTCTAACTGTTTTATTTTCCATAGGCTGCCTGAGCACCTCTATAGTATTTGTCTTAAACTCAGCCAGCTCATCTAAAAATAACACTCCCTTATGTGCCAAGGAAATTTCACCTGGCTTAGGTATCCTGCCGCCTCCTGAGAGTGCCTGTGGAGAAACACTGTGATGAGGATCCCTGTAAGGTCTTATCTTTAATACGGGCTCGTTTGAGTTAAGAAGTCCGCATACGCTGTATATCTTTGAAACTTCCAAAGCCTCTTCATCACTCATATTAGGCATTATTCCCGGTATTCTTTTTGCAATCATACTTTTTCCTGTACCTGCAGGTCCTATAAACAATATGTTATGCCTTCCTGCAACAGCAATCTGTACGGCTCTTTTTAATAATATCTGTCCGTTTACATCTGAAAAATCACTGTATTCTTTTGTCTCCGGGATTTGTATTTGAATATTTTCCGAATAGGTTTTTTCACCGTTTAGAATTTCAATAAGATCTTTTAAATTTTTTATTCCGAAATTTTTAATGCCTGTAACTATATTTGCCTCCGCCAGATTATCATATGGAAGGAATACATTTTCAAAGCCGTTTTCTTTTGCAAACATAACAATCGGAAGTATGCCTCTTATAGGAAGTAATTCACCGCTGAGTGAAAGCTCACCTACAAAGAGAGATTTGTTTAATATATTTGATTTTACAGTTCCAAGTGCCTCAAGTATTGATATGGCAATAGGTAAATCATAGCCACAACCTTCTTTTTTAATTTCTGCGGGGGAAAGATTTATAACGATTTTTCTGGGATAGAAAGAATATTTAGAATTTTTTATTGCGGTCTTTACTCTGTCTGCAGCCTCTTTGACTTCACCGGATAGAGAACCTATTAGAATAATTCCCGGTAGACCGTCACCAATATCGGTTTCGCAGCAGACATGAAATGCATTAATACCTAAAAGACCTGCTGTATGTATTTTACTAAGCATAATCTCCTTTATAAACCGCCTTACGGAAAACTCCGTAAGGCAGATAAAATATTTATTTTTTAATAACTGAACCGTCTTTTCTGACTACTATATCAGAGTTCTCCTCTTCAAATCCGTTCGGATTTGCTTTTTGCCATCTGAAAGAGTCTCTGCACATATCTTCAATATTTTTCTCAGCCTTCCAGCCAAGCTCTTTAAGTGCAAGTGAAGGATCTGCATAACATGCAGGTACATCTCCGGCTCTTCTGTCTTTGAATACATAATTGATCTTTAAATCATTTACTTTCTCAAATGCATTTATTACATCAAGTACACTGTATCCGATACCTGTTCCAAGATTGTAGATATCCACCTTTCCCGGATCTCTCATCATCTTTTCAAGAGCCTTAACATGTCCCTTTGCAAGATCGACAACATGGATGTAGTCTCTTACACAAGTACCGTCCTTAGTATCGTAGTCATTTCCGAATACTCCAAGGCATACAAGTTTGCCTACAGCAACCTGTGTAATATAAGGTAAGAGATTGTTTGGAATACCCTTCGGATTTTCACCGATTCTACCTGACTCATGTGCTCCTATCGGATTGAAATATCTTAAAAGCATTACTGAGAACTTTTCATTTGCAGTATGTAAATCTGTAAGGATTTGTTCAAGCATTCCCTTTGTTCTTCCATATGGATTTGTTATAACACCAAGAGGTGCATCCTCTGTAATAGGAACTACTTTCGGATCTCCGTATACTGTGGCACTGGATGAAAATACTATCTTTTCCACTCCGAACTCTCTCATTACTTCACATAAAATAAGAGTTCCCGTAATATTATTGTGATAATACTCAAGCGGCTTATATACAGACTCTCCAACCGCCTTTAATCCTGCAAAATGTATAACTGCATCTATATTATTTTCTTTAAATACATTTGTAAGAGTCTTTCGGTTCAACAAATCAACCTCATAGAAACGTAAAGACTTTCCGGTAATCTCTTCAACTCTCTTAAGTGATTCCTTTGAAGAATTTACCAAATTGTCTACTACAACCACTTCATAACCTGCATTCAACAATTCAACACAGGTATGACTTCCGATATAACCGGCACCACCGGTAACTAATATTGCCATAACCCCTCCATAATATCAGGAATATCAATAAAAACTGTTATAAACCTATTGATTATTTAAATTTTATAATAAAATATATATTAAATCAACAAATTTTTTCAATAATATGCTTAATGATGGAAAAGCCTAATACCTGTGAATGCCATGGTGATTTTGTATTTATTACAACATTCTATAACCGCATCATCTCTTAAAGAACCACCGGGTTGGGCTATAAATTCCACACCGCTTCTTTTGGCCCTTTCAATATTATCACTGAATGGGAAGAATGCATCCGAACCAAGGCTTACACCCTTTAGATTCTTTAACCAATCTTTTTTTTCTTCTCTTGTAAATTCACCTGGTTTTTGTGTAAAGATGTGCTCCCACATTCCGTAGGTTAAAAGTTCCTCTACACTGTTATCTCCTATATAAACATCAATAGCATTATCTCTGTCCGCTCTTTTTATTCCTTCTTTAAAAGGAAGATTAAGCACACATTCAGCCTGCCTTAAAAACCAGTTGTCCGCCTTATTTCCGGCAAGTCTTGTACAATGTATTCTTGACTGCTGTCCGGCTCCTATACCTATCGCCTGTCCGTCTTTTACATAGCAAACGGAATTTGACTGAGTATACTTTAAAATTATTAAAGATATAAGCAGATCAAGTTTTGCACTCTCAGGCAAATCTTTGTTTTCAGTCACAATATTTTCAAGCAGACTCATGTTTATATCCAAATCATTATGTCCCTGTTCAAATGTAATGCCGAAGACCTGCTTCTTTTCCGATTTCTCAGGAATATAGTTTTCATCTATTTGAATAACATTATATTTTCCGTTTTTCTTTGACTGAAGTATTTCAAGTGCTTCATCACTGTATCCCGGTGCTATAACGCCGTCAGATACTTCTCTCTTTATAAGTAAAGCGGTTTCTTTATCACAAATATCACTGAGGGCTATAAAATCACCGAATGATGACATTCTGTCCGCTCCTCTGGCTCTTGCATATGCACAGGCGAGAGGTGAAAGTTTTTCATCCTCCACCCAATATATTTTCTTTAAAACATCATCAAGCGGAAGTCCTATTGCCGCACCTGCAGGTGATACATGTTTAAAACTTGTTGCACAAGGTAAAGAGCTTACTCTTTTCAGTTCTGAAACCAGTTGCCACCCGTTTAAGGCATCCAATAAATTTATATAACCCGGATTTCCGCTAAGTACTTTTATTGGAAGTTCCTCACCGTTTTTCATAAAAATTTTTGCCGGTTTTTGATTAGGGTTACAGCCATACTTTAAAATCAACTCTTTCATTACATACCCTCCAACTTATTTTTTATAACCTGTACATATTCAGCGGTTTTCAAATTTATATACCTGACTGCCAAAGATATTTTATTTTCTGAATCAAGAGAGTACCAAAGTTTGTCACTGAATTCATCTATATCTCCGGTTATCTGTATCTTTTTCGGTTCACCTTCAAAACTTTTTAGAGGATCCGTATTTTCTTTATAGGTGTGGATTAAAAATCCCTCGCCTGCTTTTACATTGTCATAATCATAGAAAAATCTTAAAGTCTGATTTTCATCACCTTCATCACTTTTTAATATAGAAAGTTTAAGTTTAAGTCTGTCTTTGAGTTCAATAAGTCCTGATATTCTCGGTGTAAAATTCGGTGCATCAGGTTCAAAAGTTCTTGTATACAGTGCATCTTCAAAGCTTTTACCGGACTTTAAATATTCATAAACCGTATCCGTTTGATCACCGTTTGTTACTATTACATTATCTCCGAATACTCTTACAGGAGAATAGATAATTAAAGACGGATCACTGAGCCGGCTTTCATCAAAAGCCTTTGTCCTTATATCATCACCATGCACATCAAATATTCTGTTTCTTGAATTTACACTTCTCCCCATGATAAAGTAGGCGAAAACGGCATTCTTATCGTCGTCAGACTTTCCAAGTATAATTCCTCTACCAGGGTACTCTAATTTTGACAGATACTCAAACATAAAACCTCCTAATCGTTTCTAAGTGCAGTTAGCGGACTTAACTTCATTGCTCTTAAAGAGGGGAAAAAGCCTGCCAGCATACCTATAATAACTGCAAAAATAATTGCGGATATTACAAGCCATGGCGGTATTCTTGATATATTTCCGTCTACTCCGGAAACAGCCACCGCTACTCCAAGAGCATTGATTACAATTGAAATAATAAAACTAAAAATAACTCCGGTCAAGCCTCCGATAAGTCCGATAGCACCTGATTCTATAAGGAACATATCTCTTATTCGATTCATATCACAGCCTAAAACCTTCATAATTCCGATTTCTTTGGTTCTTTCATATATACTCATCATCATAGTATTTGCAATACCTATAGAGGCAACAAACAATGAAACTGCACCTATACCTCCAAGTACCATCTGAATCATATTTGTAGAGGCTTTACTTTGTTCAATCCACTCCATCTGTGACTCGGCTTGAAAACCCATATCTGTGATTTGCTTCTGAACTGTCAAAACATTTTTCATATCATCCACATATATCTTTGCAGAATCATATACCATATACTTTAAAGGCTTGCCTTTTTTTGTTGTAGGTTGACCCGGAATGGGTTTGTTTTTATAGACTTTCTTAAGCATGACTTTAAGAGCGTCTATATTACAATATATTCCGAAGCTGAAATTATTGTAACTGTCATAATCATCCATTAAAGCGCCTCCCTTTACCACACCTGCAGTATCTATGATATACTTCTTTGGCGGCTTCGGTGCATTCTCTCCTCCGGCATTTGCCTTCTCATAGCTTTCAGTGTCAAAGATAACAAACATGGGCTTGTTGTAGTCCACATTCGGAAGCTTATTTGTCTCGTAAAATGATTCATTCGGCTTTTTAGGATTCTGAAAATCTTTAATAACAAAATTTCCATATACAAATTCAAGATTTTTCTTATCTGTAGGAATATGACCGCTCTCAAGTTTTATTTCAGCCATATATTCTTCATTTACTCCGTTTATTTGAGTGTTTTGTATATATGGCCCCTGCATTATAATTACATAAGTTGACAGTACCGGAGATACTCCCTCAACATGCTCTATTTTTGAAAATGTTTCAATAGTATCATCCTTTATACGCAAAGGTTCCGTCTTTTTATTTGATGAATCATCTTGTCTGTTGTACGGAACAGTAACATCTATAGCTTTTAGTGATCCCGACTGCGCTATGCTCTCTTTATTTAATTCATCAAGTCCGATACCAAGCGAGAGCATAGTTACAACGGAAGCCGTACCTATAAGTACCCCCAGTACGGTAAGTACAGTTCTAAGCTTTCTTCTTTTCAGATTTGAAATACTTAATTTAAGTAAATCAAGCAGTTTCATTTACATCTGCTCCTTTTTTGCTTTTCTTTTCTTCAATATAACAGCACTTGCTATAATAACAGACGATAAACCTCCTCCGATAATAACAAGTAGAGGATTAAATCCCTTGTTTTCTTCTTCAGGCATCGGCTGATCTGTTATATCAATATCAGTTTCCGCCTCTTCATTTACATTCAGGATAAAATCTCTTGTCTCCTCTGTAATATTTCCGTTTTCATCTTCATAGCTTATAGTAAGGTTTATCTTACCGTCATCTGCAGTTACGGCTTTACCTGTCAAATTTACATCCACATTTCCGCTCTCACCGGGCTTTACATTTCCTATATAGGCTTCATTTTCCTTTATTGAATCCGCGTTAAACTTTGCCATAAGATTATAAAGAACTACCTTTCCGGTATTATTTATCTGAAATGTAATATTCGCATCATCACCGACGCTTATACTGTCAGGGTTGATTTCAAAGCTTCCGATATTCATCCTTGCTACCTGTCTTACAGGTATATCTACACTGACCTTATCTGTTGCATTTTTATACTCAGGTGAATCATACTGCTCATTTATTGTAATGGAATATGACCTTTGATCCACACCAGCCCTTGCACTCATCTTAAGTCTGAGCTCCGTAGTTTGATTTGCAGGTAGAGAATTCACTGCATGAGAGCTTGATCCCTCCTCCATACTGAATACCGCGCTGTCATTTGCCTTCTCCGATTCCAAAGTGAATAAAATATTGCTGGCGGCTACACTTGCAGAAGCATTCTTCATTACAATAATCAAATCAAAAGTTTCTCCGGCATATACATCCTTCGGCTCTGTTCTGTAACTGTCAACTACTATTCTTGCCTTTGTTCTGTCATTCGGATTAAATTCTCCCGGAGAAGTAGTAGTTTCATCCTTATCTTTATTTTGTATATGTACAAAGAATTGCTCTTCAGTCTTTTTTATTTCACCTTCGGTAGAGTCACGATATGTAATTTCAAGTTTTATCGGATAATAACCTGTATAAGTATTTTTTTGTATTGCAAAACTGTAATCGAGGCTTGTAACTCCTCCGCTCTCAATCTTATCAAAATGTCTGTCATAGTTGGCATCATTTATTTCAAACGGAAAAACCGTACTGTCCTTATCCATTACCATATGAGCCGTAACATCAAAGGCTGTAAGCTTACCCGTATTTGCAAGATTGAGACCGAAGTTTAACACATCAGGATACTTGCCCCTAGGTGTAGACTGTCCTTCACCCAAAGTAAACTCCACATCCTTTACAGCTTCAGATTCACTGCTGTCGGTTGTGGCTGATTTTTGAATATAAACATTTATATATTCCTGTATTCCTCTTCCACCTTCTTTGTCATCTGCCAGATAAACCGGAATACCGTAGTAACCTTCCGGAATATCTCTTCTTACTCTTGCTGAAATAGTGATACTTTTTTTCTTACCCTTACTTATTTTTCCTACATGCTTTCTGTCTGTAGTTTCGGATGTAAGTTCAAAAGGAAATTCGATGTTTTCATCTTCTTCATCATCATAGGCTATACCCGCCCACGCATCGGCATAGTCTGAACCCGTCTCAACATAAAATGTCACACTCATCATTTTACCTGTTTTTCCGACAGGTATCTTATCCTGATGAAATACATTATTGCTTTCTATATTTCTTAACTTTGCAAATGATTCCATCTGTGGGAAAATGACCATTAAAAGAATCATAAAAATTCCCAAAACTTTCTTTACGCCATTCATCTTAACTATACCGCCTTTCCATCTACAATTCTGATTTGTCTGTCAGCAACCTTAGCTATATCATTATCATGTGTTACCATAATAAGAGTCTGATTCTCCTCTTTTACAATCTGCTTCATCAGTTCAAGTACTTCTGCCGTAGTCTTTGTATCCAGGTTACCTGTAGGCTCATCTGCAAATATGATTTTCGGCTGCATGGCAAGTGCTCTTGCTATGCCGACTCTTTGTTGCTGACCTCCACTCATCGCATTTCCGTTTTGATATATCTGCTTTTGCAGTCCTACCAAAGTCAGATATTTCTTAGCCGTTTCAACCCTTTTCTTTACATCAACACCTCTGAATACCAGCGGTAAAGCCACATTATCAAGCGCATTCATAGTCGGTAACAGATTATATGATTGAAAAATAAAGCCTACATTGTTTCGCCTGAATGCCACCAGTTGATTTTCTTTAAGCTTTTCAAGGTGAGTTCCGGCGATTATTATTTCACCCTTAGTCGGTTTCTCCAGCCCTGCCAGCATATTAAGTAGTGTGGATTTTCCGGAACCGGACGGACCTACTATCGCCACGAACTCTCCTTTGTTTATAGTAAAGTCCAAACCGTCCAAAGCATGTACTATGTTTTCTCCTGCTTTATAGAACTTATAAAGCTCTTTTACCTCTATTATTTTCTCAGCCATCACACTCACCTTTAATAATACGATAATATTCTATGTATATTCTATCATAGCATATATTTTGTATATTTATCTTTTTATTTTTAAATTTTTTATATTTTTATTAAAAATAAAAAAGCCGACTGATAAATGTTATACAAATATCAGTCGGCTCTAAAATTATTGTGTTACAAGCTCTTTTACTTTGGTTTTTTTAACAATAGGTTTAAATATAAGTTCTCTGTCTTTGTCCTCACCCTTGCAATCCACCTTAAGAGAGTCTCCCTGCTTTACATTTCCAAGAAGTATCTGCTCAGCCATCTTATCCTCTATCTCGTTTTGCAAAGCTCTCTTTAACGGTCTTGCACCGTATTTTTTGTCATATCCCTTGTCAATCAGGAATTCCTTAGCCTTATCAGTAAGTTTCAGATTCATTTGCATCTGCTCAGAGAGTCTGTTATTGATCTCCTTAAGTAAAATATCTAAAATCTCCTTTAAGTTATCACGTGTAAGCTGATGGAATACAATTGTTTCATCAATTCTGTTTAAAAACTCAGGTTTAAACATTTGCTTTACTTCATCCATAACATTACTCTTCATTGCTGAATAGTCTTTTTCATCATCAGTACTTGAAGCAAAACCAAGATGTTTCGGCTCAACTATTCTCTGCGCACCGGCATTTGAAGTAAGAATAATAACCGTATTCTTAAAATCAACAATTCTTCCGCTTGAATCTGTAATATGTCCGTCATCAAGCACCTGTAAAAGTATATTGAATACATCCGGATGAGCCTTTTCAATCTCATCAAAGAGTATTACAGAATATGGATTTCTTCTCACCTTCTCGGAGAGCTGTCCTCCCTCATCATATCCTACATATCCCGGAGGTGATCCTACCATCTTTGAAACCGAATGCTTTTCCATGTACTCACTCATATCTACACGAATAAGTGCACTTTCAGATCCGAACATGCTGTATGCAAGCGCTTTTGAAAGTTCAGTCTTACCGACACCTGTAGGTCCTAGAAATAAAAATGAACCTATAGGTCTTTTTGGATCTTTAAGACCTACTCTACCTCTTCTTATGGCTCTTGCTACCGCATTAACCGCTTCTTCCTGTCCGACAACCCTGTCATGTAAAACCTTCTCAAGATTATTAAGTCTTTGAGAATCATTTTCCGTAATTTTCTTTACAGGGATTTTTGTCCAGAGTGCTACTACATCCGCAATCTCATCCTCATCTACAACAAGCTTTTTATTTCTCTTGTCTTCAATCCATTTATCACGCAGTTTATTTTGCTTTTCTCTAAGTTTTTCCTGCTTTTCTTTTATCTCTCCGGCTCTCTCAAACTCTTCGGCACTTACGGCATCCTCTTTTTCTTTTTCCATCTTTTCAATTTCAGCCTTTATTTCTTTAATCTTTTCAGGCTCCATATAATTGCTGATTCTTGTCTTGGAAGCCGCCTCGTCTACAAGATCTATTGCCTTATCCGGCAAAAATCTGTCTGAGATATATCTCTTTGACAACTTTACGGCACTCTCTATTGCTTTGTCTGTAATAGATACCGCATGATGTTCTTCATACTTATGCTTAAGACCCAGTAGTATCTTGGTCGCATCTTCCAAAGAAGGCTCTTCAACTATTATAGGTTGGAATCTTCTCTCCAGTGCGGAGTCCTTTTCTATATGCTTTCTGTACTCATCTATTGTGGTTGCACCTATAAGCTGCAGCTCACCTCTGGCAAGTAAAGGCTTTAAAATATTTGAGGCATCCACCGCCCCTTCGGCACCTCCTGCACCGATAATAGTATGGAGCTCATCAAGGAAAAGTAATACATTTCCGGCACTTACAACTTCATTTATTACTTTCTTTATTCTTTCTTCAAATTCACCACGATATTTTGAACCTGCAATCATAGCAGGAAGATCAAGTGTCACAAGTCTTTTATCAAGCAATGTATCAGGCACTTCCTTTGATATGATACGTGATGCCAGTCCTTCAACTACTGCAGTCTTACCGACTCCCGGCTCACCTATAAGCACAGGATTGTTCTTGGTTCTTCTTGATAAAATCTGCATAACCCTATTTGTCTCATTATCTCTTCCTATAACCGGATCAAGCTTTCCTATTCTTGCAAATTCCGTAAGATCTCTGGAATATTTATCAAGTGTAGGAGTTGCAAGTGAATTTGACTTATTGCTCGTCTTCTCATAGTTTTCTTTTCGCTCAGTCTCTTCACCCATTGCAGATAAAATCTCCATATATAGTTTTTGAATATTTATATTCATTGTCAAAAGGAGCTTATGAGCGATACATGCACTGTCCTTTATTATTGCAATCAAAATATGTTCCGTACCTATAAGTGCGGATTTATATCTTGTGGCTTCTCTGTATGCATTTTGTAATACACCGATTGCAAGCGGTGAATAATTTTGTCTGCTTTCTATCGCCACATTATAATTTGAAACTATAAGTTGATCTATTAAATTTAATATTTTTTCTTCCGTTATTCCGTTTTTCTCAAGTATCTTAGCTGCAACACCGCTTCCTTCTTGTACCAGACCAAGAAGGAGATGTTCGGTGCCGACATAATTTTGCGATAATTCTTTAGCAGCCGTTTCGGCATACTTAATCGCCTCCTTTGCTTGAGATGTATATCTTTCAGCCATTTATTTCCCTTTCTATAGTAATTCTCCTATATTGTCCCTTATATATTTTGCTCTTATTTCATCTATTTCATCTTCACTTAAAGGTCTTCCTGCCATCTTCAAAAGATTTGATGACTGAGCACCTATCATCATTGAATATAACTTACTTGATGTAGTCAGCTCAATCAATCCGTCGGCACTGCCTGCCATAAGTGAACTTAAAAAGCTTAGTGAGTCCTTTAAAGAAAGCTTTCTTGCATATTTTAAAACACCAAATGATTTATATGCTTCATCCTGCTTCTCAAGCCTTTTTTCAATGATTAGTGATTCCCTGAGTTTCCTTTCATTTGCATTTAGTTGATTTGCCACCTTTATTACAGTGTCTAAGATTTCTCTTTCCGAAATCCCCAGAGTTTTAGGGTTACTTATTTCAAACAATGCACCATGATTTTCTCTGCCTTCACCATGTAAGCCCTTTATAGCCACTCCAAATCTTCCTACACTTGAAATCAGTTTTGAAAAGCCTTTACTCTGTGTGGATGCAGGCAAATGAAGTACTATTGCAGCACGCATCCCTGTACCGATATTTGTCGGATAAGTTGTCAAATACCCGTACTTTTCATTAAATGCATACTCAAAATGCTCATTTATATAATCATCGATTCTGTTTGCCTTTTCAAGTAGTTCGTATAAAGATATACCTACCGAAAGTGTTTGTAATCTTATATGATCATCACCGTTTATTACAATGCTTATATCTTCATTATCATTTAATATAATACCTGTAGGTGTCTTTTTCTTTGCCAATGTCAAATTCAAAACTTTTCTGTCATACATTGACATTCTTTCTATTTCTGAAATTCTGTCAAGTATATCGGCATTTGTATGTATCCCTAAGTCTGTAGATATATTTGACAATTCTCCTATGGTATTATCAATAAGTTTTTTTGCTTCTGTATCTGAGAGTTTACCCGGAAACAATGCATTGTCAAAGTTTCTTGCAAGTCTTATTCTACTACTTATATAATTATAATCTGTATTCAAAGATACATTATCATACCACATCTTCATTGTCCTCTTTGATAGTCTTTATTTTGTCTCTAAGTATAGCCGCCTGTGCAAAATCCTCTTTTTTAATCGCATCTTCAAGTTTATGTTTCAAGTTTTCAATTTTTTTGTCCTCATTATTGAAGATATTATCAATACTGTCTGTAACTATTGATTTTGGAAGTATCTTGTCGTTTTTATGATAGTTCTTAGGAATTTTACCTACATGAGTATCATTTCCATGAATTTGCTTTATATTGTCATTTATCAAAAGATTAAAAACTTCAAAGCAGTCTTTACATCCGAACATTGAGTTTTTAATAAAATCATCATAGCTCGTATTACATGTCGGACATACAATCTGTCTATATTCACTGTTCTCTTCCTTTGCAAATACATCACCCAGTATTCCTGAAAGCAGCTTTGAAAAACTGAAGTCTTTATCAAAAAGGCTTGAATATTGATCTATCTCTCCGGCACATTTAGAACATAAATGATGTTCATTTTTTTGATCTCCGTCTATTATTTCAGTGTAAAAGACATTTGCTTCTCTAATTTTACATTTTTCACATAACATCTTTGTTATTACATCTCCTCAAATTCTTGTACTTCAAACTCATTATAAAGTTCATCTATCAGTTCATGCGCTTCTCTCCTCGTAACACCGTTGCATATTCCCCTTGCCACAACTACTCCGAACTCTTTTCGCATATTATCAAGTACCCGCAGTTTGTCGGCATCCACTTTTATGACTGCACCCTTTCTTCTGTCAAGCTGTACAAAGCCTTCTCTTTTTAATGTAGCATAAGCCTTGTTTACCGTATGCATATTGATACCTATTTCTTCGGCCAATTGTCTTACAGAAGGTAAAATGTCTCCTTCGTGGTATTTGTTTGTTGCAATTCCAAATATTATTTGATTACAAAGTTGTACATATATAGCTTCTTCACTATGAAAATCTATTATTACATCCATACCCACACTCCAATATAATATAAAAATTTGTCTAATTTATGTTTTAGGCATCCTATATTGATAAGAATATAGGCTTGCTATTTAAGTAAGTTATAAATGTTATAGTGATAGTATAACACAATACTATATGAAAAACAATATTTTATAGTTTGAATGGATATACCCTTATTCGACACACTTCATACTAAAAGCTGAATATTACTTTCAAATTGTATTAAGTCAAGTTGAATTGCATAAAATTTCTGCTATAATATTTGTATTTATGTGCTTATCGTTACTAAAGTTCATAATTTATTAACTTTTTTCCTATTGCATATATACTCCTATTATGTTATTATATTCTCTGTAGTTGAGAGTTTTCTTGCGTTGACCTCTCACTACAAAATGTGCATTATGCACTCCTATATCACTCTAACAGGGAAACAGCAGCCGCGAGGCTGCTGTTTCTCGTTGTATCAATATTTATTTTTCTATATTTAAATCTCTTCTTAAGATCTTAGCCATCTCCTCATAGTCGCTTTCTTTCAAATACTTCTTATCAGGATTCATAGTAAATGTGGAACCCCATTCATCTCCTCCCTCATATTTTGGAACTATATGCATATGTAAGTGGCAGCCTGTATCTCCATACATTCCATAATTTACTTTGCTTGGTGCAAAAACCTTGTGTACTACCTTTGCGATTTTGTTTACATCTGCAAAGAACTGATTTCTTTCTTCATCGGAAATATCTACTATTTCACTTACATGATCTTTATAAGCAAGTATTACTCTGCCCATCTTTGACTGCTCTTTAAATATATATAAATATCCGCTCTCCATCTGTCCTACAGGATATCCGAATTTATCAAGTGAATCTCCCTGTACACAGTAAGCACAATTATTGTCTTTCATTTTCTCTCCTTAATTAATGTTTCTAATCAACATTCTCATACACTACATTTCCTTCACAAATAGTATATACTATCTTACCCTGTAATGTATCTCCAAGCCATGGTGAGTTACTTGATTTGCTCTCACTCTTATCATATTTCCATTCTTTATTTATATCAAATACTACAATGTCTGCAATTTCATCCTCTCGCAATACTCCTCTGTCCATATTGTAAAGCCTTGCAGGTTGATAGCTCATTCTGTTCATAAGCTCCATTAAAGTAAGATGTCCCGGTTTAACAAGATACATATATCCAAGAGAAAAGCTGGTTTCAAGCCCGATTATACCGCTTGGTGCATCAACAAAGTCCTTATTTTTCTCTTCAATACTGTGAGGTGCATGATCTGTGGCAATGATATCTATTGAACCGTCCTTTAGTCCTTCAATTATTGCAAGTCTGTCTGCTTCTTCTCTCAATGGTGGATTCATCTTTGCAAGTGTACCGTATTTTATTACATCCTTATCTGTAAGTGTGAAATGATGTGGGGTAGCCTCGGCAAATACACGAAGTCCTGCCTTTTTTGCCTTTCTGACAAGCTCTACGCTTTCCTTTGCACTGATATGCTGTATACTTATAGTTGCACCGGTTTCTCTTGCAAGTCTGCAGTCCCTTTCGACCATTGAAATCTCAGCCTGTCTGTCCGATCCGTAAATATGTAACTCATCGGATGATGAACCATGATTGATTCCGTTTTCTTTGATAAACTTCGGATCCTCTTCATGGAACGAAAGCGGCATTTTAATATTTCGTGCAAGCTTCATAGCTTCTCGTGCCAGATTTTCATCAAGTAAAGGTCTTCCGTCATCTGTAAAGCCCACAGCACCGGCCTCTCTAAGTTCCTTTAAATCTGCAAGCTCTTCACCCTTCATACCCTTTGTGATGCAGGCACAGGTTTTGACATTTATCGGTGTATTTCTACCTTTTTTCATCACTTCAAATATAAGTTCAGGACTGTCGATTGCAGGCTTTGTATTTGCCATTGCAACGATTGTAGTAAAACCGCCCTTAGCAGCAGCTCTTGCTCCACTTGCTATATCTTCTTTATATTCAAATCCCGGTTCTCTTAAATGAACATGTACATCTACAAATCCCGGTGCTGCACAAAGTCCCGTACAATCATATACCTTAAGCCTTTCTCCGTTTGCTCTTGCCATAAGAGTTGCATCCAGGTATAAATCTTTATCTATCTTTGTAATTCTTCCCTCTGATATGAGTATATCTCTTATATCATCAGTCCTTGTACAAGGATCTAATAATCTAACATTTTTTAACATTATCATATAAATATATCCCTTTCTAAAATACTTATATCGGGATATATTATATCATATAAAGGATTTTGATGGAAATATATATAAAAAAAGGTACTAAAAAAGGTGACTGCTTTCGCAATCACCTCCGAAAAGTTTAATTAAATTACTTAAGAGTAACCTGTGCTCCAACTTCTTCAAGCTGCTTCTTGATACCCTCAGCCTCGTCCTTAGAAACTTCTGCCTTAAGAACCTTAGGTGCTCCGTCGACGAGATCCTTTGCTTCCTTAAGTCCAAGTCCTGTAACCTCACGAACAACCTTGATAACCTTAACCTTCTGGTCACCTGCTGCTGTAAGCTCTACGTCAAACTCTGTCTTCTCCTCAGCTGCTGCCGCACCTGCACCTGCTGCTGCTACTACAACGCCGGCTGCTGCTGAAACGCCAAACTCTTCCTCACAAGCCTTTACAAGCTCATTTAATTCAAGAACTGATAATTCCTTAATTGCATCGATAAACTCTGCAGTTGTTAACTTTGCCATTTAATAATCCTCCATTATTTGTTTTATTTACGCTTCTTTGCTTTCAGCGATCTGATTAAGCACACGAGCGAAGTTTGTAATTGGTGACTGAATGCTTCCAAGGAGCTTTCCAATCAACTCGTCTCTTGATGGTATTGTAGCTATAAGCTTGATTCCATCCTGGTCATATGTTACACCGTCTACTACTCCTGCCTTTAACTCAAGCTTTGGAGCAGTCTTAGAGAAATTGTGTAATATTCTGGCAGGTGCAGTTGCATCTTCTTTTGAAACTGCAATTGCTGTAGGTCCCTCAAGTGAGCTGTCAAGAGTCTCAAACGGAGTTCCCTTTGCTGCCAAACGAATCATTGTGTTCTTATAAACTTTATAAGTTACACCTGCTTCTCTAAGTTCCTTACGAAGCTTTGTATCCTGATCGGCAGTAAGACCACGGTAGTCAACTACTACAGCTGCCTGTGCGCCATCTAAAAGCTCAGCAATTTCCTTAACTATAGGCTGTTTTAATTCGATTTTTGCCATTTCTAACCTCCTTTATAGTTTCAGTAAAACCCGTAAAAGCAATAAGTGTAAATCTAAAAAACTCTCTGACATGCAGACAGAGAGTGAGAATACATCAACGTACTTAGTCACTTCCTCGGTAGGTATTACTTTAAGCCATACGGCACCTACTGTCTACGGTCATTTTACCTTGCCTAGGATACCAAATAAAGCAATGCTTGTCAATAGGAAAATTTATTTTTCTTCAATATTTGCCACCATATTAAAATATACATTAAAATAAATGAAGTCATTCTTATATGTGACATGGATCTTACCCTTGTGCCTGTTTATAATATTTCTTGCAATGGAAAGTCCCACACCATACCCTGAAACACTGCTGTTATGTGACTTATCTTCTCTGTAAAACCTTTCAAAAAACTTTGAATAGTCTATATTTTTTCCTTCTTTATAGGTATTATATATAACCAGTTTCGCCTTTTTAAATGTAATACCATGCTGTGATAACCTAACGCCTATAGTCCCACCTTCATCACAGTACTTATTTGCATTATCTATAAGTATGTTTATAAGCTCATACAATGCACCTTCATCTCCGGATATAAATATATCTTTTTGTATATCCGATTCAAAGTTTTTTCCTCCCTTTATTGCAAGCGATTTAAAAGACTTTGAAGATTTTTCAACAATATTTGAAAAATTAATATTTACCGCAACAACATTTGACTGCTCCTCGAATCTTGCCAATACTACAAGTCTGTTTATAAGTTCAGTCAGACGCTGTATCTGATCTTTGGTGCTCTGAGTCCATTCATTTTCACCATAAAGCATCTCGCAAAGCTCATTATTTGCCGATATGATAGCTATGGGTGTTTTTAGCTCATGCCCTGCATTTGTGATAAATGCCCTCTGATTTCTATAGTTTTCCATAAAAGGCATCATTACCTTACCCGAGAATATAACAAATATTATTATAAAGAAAACAAGATTTGAAAAGAAAATAAAAACCGATGTCTCTATCAAATCCGCTCTGTCTTCGGAATATCTTGTAATATCCAAAACCACTATAAGCTTACTGTTATCCGTCTCATTAACATTAAACTTATATGCAAACTTTTGCCCGTCCGTTGTAGTGAAGCTTCCATATATTTTACCGCCCGAAAGGATTTTCTTTACATAAAAGACCACATCTGTATCGGATAAATTTGCAATATGCTCGGTATTCATAGTAATTACTTTATTACTGCTGTCCACCTGAGCACTGAAATATCTGTATTGAATTATAATATCTGAATTAGTTTTTCTGCCGAGAATTTTCTCTACAATATCTTCATCCGGAAGGACTCCGTTATTATCAGATAATAAATCCAATATCTTATTTATTCTGTTTTCACTTGTTGCATATTTTGATGCATTCAAAATACCGATTATTGTAATAAGCATTACAACGACTGCAACGGTAGCAACTACAATAAATTGTATACGAAGTCTCCTAAACAAATCACACCTCAACTAATTCAAACTCACGATTTTCTTCTCCCATTATTTCAATATTGGCATTGATTGCTTTCAGCTTTTGCTTTAAATATGATATATAAATCCATACATAACCGGCATCACATTCATCATCCTTTGACCATACATGATTGTATATATACTCGGTTGACAACTTTTTATTCTTATTTTTCATAAGGACTTCCATAAGTTTTGTTTCCTTACCCGCAAGAATAATAGAATTCTTTGCTGAAAGCTCCTGCTCCGCAACATTTAACTTAACACTTCCGAATGTAAGTACATTTTCATTGAAACTTGTATCAATTCTTCTTTCCAAAGAACGAATTCTGGCTACAAGTTCTTTTAATAAAATAGGCTTTGTAAGATATTCATCCGCACCCATATCAAGTCCTGAAATCTTGTCGTCTACTTCACTCATTGCTGTAAGCATAATAACATAAGTGGTATTACCTGATGCTCTAAGCTCTTTTAAAACTTCCAACCCGGATCTTTTCGGCATCATTATATCAAGAATTATCATATCAAATATTTCACTATTTGCAAGTTCAAGCGCTCTTTCTCCGTCAAATGCCTGTTTCACTTCATATCCCTGCATTTCCAGTGCTGTGGCATATGCTCTTGAAAGCGCTATTTCATCTTCAGCTAATAATATTCTCATTATTGTCCGACTCCTCAATCAAATTCTTTATAGTTTGCATATTTAAATCACAGGATGCCAACTCGTCCGCACATCTTTTAAGCTCCTTTGTGATTCTTTCATGATTTCTTATATATTTCTTATACTTCATTTGATGCTCAAGTGATGCCCACGAATCCATAGCTATAGTTCTTAACTGAACCTCTATATAATACTTTCCGTTTTCATTTCCCTCACAATCGGGAAAATTTGTAATAATTTCAAGTATCATATGATAAGAGCGGTATCCGTTAGGCTTCACATTAAGAATATAGTCCTTTTCTTCAACCACATTAATATTAGGCATCTTTTTAAACATACCTGCCAAAGCATATATATCATCCACGAATCCACATACTATCCTTACACCTATGGCATCTTTTATCTCCTTTAAAGCATTATATGTTGTAGGTTCAAACTCTCTTCTCTTACATTTTTCAATCATACTTTCATTTGTCTTTATCCTTGAAATAAAATGCTCAAAGAGTTTGTATCCCGTTTTATTCTTATACTCATCATTCAATTTATACACCTCTTTTGATAATGTTTCCAAAATCAACTCAAGGTATTTTTCATAGTCACCATATATATTCATCAAGTAAAGTCCTTTTATCTTTTATATATAGTTTAGCATAAATAAGTGTATAAAGAATGAAAAAAGGCTAAACTTTTCATGTTCAGCCCTAAGAAAATATTCATATTTATTTGATATGTAAAAGCTCTACAGCTATTTGGAAGTAAATAACCAAAGATACCGCATCAACTATTGTTGTAATAAGCGGAGCCGCCATAATAGCAGGGTCAAGCTTCAATCTTTTTGCAAGTATCGGAAGTATTCCACCTATAACCTTTGCTACAAAAACAGTGGCAAACAATGCCAAAACTACTGTAAGTGCTACAAGCGGCTGTCCCGGATACTGAATAACCAATCTTACAAAGTTTACAAGACCAAGTATCAAACCGACAATAACGGATACCCTTGCCTCTTTCCAAATAACTTTAAATATATCCGAACTTGCAACTTCACCAATAGTCATACCTCGGATAATCATGGTAGATGACTGTGAACCTGCATTACCGCCTGTATCTGTAAGCATAGGTACAAATGAAACAAGCAAAGGCATTACCTGGAATGCATCCTCATACCTTGTAAGTATTCCACCTGTAAGCATTGAACTTATCATAAGTACCAACAGCCATGTGATTCTGTTCTTTGCAAGTTCCAATACACTTGTTTTTAGATAAGGCTTCTCAGACGGAAGCATAGCCGCCATCTTCTCAAAGTCCTCTGTCGCCTCTTCTTCCATAACATCCACAGCATCGTCAATTGTAACAATACCTACAAGTCTGTTTTCATGGTCAACAACCGGCAAAGATAACAAATCGTATTTATTGAATAAATCCGCAATCTCTTCTTTATCGTCTGTAGTTACGGCTTTAATAACATTTGTATCCATTATATCTTCAATTTTGACTTCATAGTCATTCATTAAAAGATCCTTAACCGTAACAACTCCTTCAAGCATTCGCTTGGCATCCATTACATAGCAGGTATATATGGTTTCCTTGTCATAACCATGCTTTCTGATATAGGCAAAGGCCTCCTGCACGGTCATATTCTTCTTTAAACCAATATACTCTGCAGTCATTATAGATCCTGCGGAATTTTCAGGATACTTAAGGAATTCATTTATCTGTAACCTTGTACTGGGAGCGGCATTTTGTAAAACTCTCTTTACAACCGTTGCCGGGAGCTCCTCAAGCATATCTACAGCGTCATCAACATATAATTCTTCAATAATATATGACAACTCTTTATCTGTAATACTGTTTATTATATGTTCCTGAGTCTCTACTTCTAAACAAGCGAACACATCACTTGCAAGCTCTTTAGGGAGCATTCTGAAAATAATGATCTGCTTGTCAGAATCAAGCTCCTCTAAGAAGGATGCAATATCAAACTCATTCATCTCGCAGAGCTCATCTTTTAATTGTCGGAACTGTTTTCTTGACACAAGATCAAATAATACTTCTTTTACATTCTCTTCCATAGTCCCACCTTTCTCTGCAAAAAATTACTTTTACTCAAGATCTGAAGTCTTCATAGAAAGATCGATTCTACCCTTTATAGGATCAACCTTAACTACCTTAACAGTAACCTCATCTCCTATTTTCACAACATCTTCAACTTTCTCCACTCTCTTATCTGAAAGCTTTGATATATGAACCATACCGTCCTTACCCGGTGCAAGCTCTACAAAAGCACCGAACTCGAGTATACGAACAACTGTACCTCTCATAATCATTCCGGTTTCAATTTCTATTGTTATTCCTCTGATTATATCAATAGCTTTATTGATCATAGCCTGATCGGTACCTGCAACAGAAACAAGTCCTTCTTCGCTTATGTCGATTTTTACTCCTGTATCCTCAATAATCTTATTGATAGTCTTACCCTGCTTACCTACAACATCACCGATTTTAGAAGGATTAATCTGAATCTGTGAAATCTTAGGTGCATACGGACTGAGTTCTTTTCTAGGCTCTGATATACATGGCTTCATACATGTATCCATGATGAAATCTCTTGCTTCATGACATCTTGCAATAGCGCCCTTTACAATGTCCTTTGTAAGTCCATGAATCTTGATATCCATCTGAATAGCTGTAATACCCGAATCGGTTCCTGTTACCTTAAAGTCCATATCTCCGAAGAAATCCTCAAGTCCCTGAATGTCTGTAAGAAGAACATAGTCATCATCAGAATCACCTGTTACAAGTCCGCATGAGATTCCTGCTACCATCTTCTTTATCGGAACTCCGGCAGCCATAAGCGCCATACATGAAGAACATGTGGATGCCATAGAAGTAGAACCGTTTGACTCAAAAGTTTCGGACACGGATCTTATAGCATATGGGAACTCCTCAGGAGTGGGTAGTACAGGAATAAGTGCACGCTCAGCCAATGCACCATGTCCTATCTCTCTTCTTCCCGGACCTCTTGAAGGTCTTGTCTCGCCTACTGAATATGAAGGGAAATTGTACTGATGAATATATCTCTTTGTAGTTTCCAAAAGATTAAGTCCGTCAATCTTTTGTGCCTCTGCCAAAGGTGCAAGTGTAACAATATTACATATCTGAGTCTGTCCTCTTGTAAACATAGCTGAACCGTGTACTCTCGGAATAATATCCGTCTCAGCCGCAAGTTTACGAATCTGATTCATAGCTCTACCGTCAGGTCTTTTCTGATCCTTAAGAATCATCTTTCTTACAGTCTTTTTCTGATATTGATAAATAGCCTCACCAAGTAGAGGTAACCACTCTTCCTTGTCTGCGAAAGCCTCTTCAAGTCTTTGTGTGATTGCCTTTATATTTTCTTCTCTAACCTGCTTTTCATCTGTGAAAACCGCTACTTCCATCTCCTGTGGAGGCACAATTTCCTTAATAGCTGCTGTAAGCTCCTCAGGAATAACAAATGCTGTATAAGCATGCTTTTCCTTACCTACTTCCGCTACAATCTTATCGATAAATGCAATAATCTCCTTATTTACAGAGTCGGCCTTATATATAGCCTCGATCATCTTCTCATCAGGTATCTCATTTGCACCCGCCTCGATCATTATTACCTTATCTCTTGTAGATGCTACTGTAAGCTTAAGATCTGATACGGCCATCTGCTCTTCATTAGGGTTTACCACAAAGAAACCGCCTACCATACCGATCTGTGTAGTAGCACATGGTCCGTCAAAAGGTATATCTGAAATAGCTGTTGCTATTGCAGAACCAAGCATGGCTGTAAGCTCAGGTGAACAATCAGGATCTACCGACATTACAAGATTGTTCAATGTAACATCATTTCTATAATCCTTAGGGAAAAGCGGTCTCATTGGTCTGTCTATAACTCTGGATGTAAGTATAGCATTCTCACTCGCCTTTCCTTCTCTCTTATTAAATCCGCCCGGCATTTTACCTACTGCATACATCTTCTCCTCATATTCTACTGAAAGAGGGAAGAAATCAATACCGTCTCTTGGTTTATCTGATGCTGTAGCTGTAGATAAAACCGTTGTATCACCATAGTGCATAAATGCGGCACCATTTGCCTGTGCAGCCACTCTACCGATATCAACTCTGAGAGTACGACCTGCGAGTTCCATTGAATAACTTTTAAATTCCTTACTCATTTAATCTCCTTTTGGCTTGCCGATATTCGAGAAGATATCTTCTTGAAACATAAAATTATGAACTAGTGATAAAAACTAAAGCAAAACTTTAGTGCTTATCACTAGCTTCGGCCACAAGCCATATTATTAATTATAAAAAAGGTGGAGAAAAACTCTCCACCAAAGACTTTTATTATTTTCTAAGTCCAAGCTTCTCTATAAGTGCACGATAACCCTCAAGATCCTTATTCTTAAGATACTGTAAAAGATTTCTTCTCTTACCAACCATCTTTAAAAGGCCTCTTCTTGAGTGATGATCCTTAGGATTTGCCTTTAAATGCTCTGTTAACTCAGTGATTCTTGCTGTAAGAACTGCTATCTGAACCTCAGGTGAACCTGTATCGCCTGCTTTTCTTGCATACTCTTCCATGATAGCTGTCTTTTTCTCTTTTGTAATCATATTATTTCTCCTTTAAAAAATCTTACCGTATACATAAGGTAAGGTTGGAGTATCCAAATCTCATGTATAGGCGTTACTACTCCAAAATAATACCAAAACAGGCAGGCAATGTCAATGAAAAAATCTTATAAAAGATGTTGTATTCTCACATAGGCTTATATATAGTATAATATCTTTACAACATTATTTTGAAAGGGGTGACTGATATTATTTATCGTAAATTATTTTTCTTATTTTTATTGTTTATTTTTACAGCTATGCCGATAAATATTTATGCAGGTGATATTCCCGAGGGGCTTTTAAGCTCTCCCACCGCCACAGTATATATCGGGGAATTGAAAGCCAAAGACGATGCAAATTTTACCTTTATTCAAAAGACAAGCATAAAAGGAAATTTTAGTGAAAACAGTGAGGATGCGGTTTTATCTGACATTAATTATAAAGATAGTTTAAAGATTGGCAAACTCTACTTGGTATCCTATGATATTAAAGGTGGTATTTCTCCTTGGATACTTGAGGTGAACGGTATCGAAATCGATACTCTAATTATTAAAGACGATTCCAATATGGCTGAGAGAATGGCAGAATACATTCATAACGGAAGCTTTGCAAACTCAGAGTCTAAGATAGTTGAAACTAAAGAGTCCGTCATCTCCACTCAAGCTGAAGTAAATAGTATTGTCAATAAAACCCATGATACCGATAAAAGAAAAGTCCATTTGAATTTTCTTATAGGCATTATAATTATCCTGCATTATTCACGGTACGATATTTAAGTTAATTACCGTGCTATAAATCTTTAAACCTAATCCATGACGCTATAACTGACTTGATACACCTAAAAATGGGCAGACTTCCCCTAGGTAGAGTTTACAAGTAGTTATCAAGCTGTCAAGGTTCATTATTAGTTGTTATTCAAGCTGTATACATAGCTTGCTGATATTTGATAGAGTATCATAGAACTCATCCTTATATGGGCAACTGCTACACAGCTTGAATGTTATATACCTTGCTGAACGAATTACTTTTGCAGCAATCTTTAGCAGTTTTAGACGGACAGTATCAATGCGTTGTTTTCTCATATTTGCAGATAACGCCAATCGTCTAAACCAATTAAATATGTTATAAGCAAGTGCATGTATTTGAAGCCTGTTGGCATTTACAATTCTTGTATGACTGCTGACAGAAGCAAAGTCAAAACCTGTTTTACTTTCCTTTATGAAGTTTTCCATCAAGCCTCTTTTGCAATAGAACTTGATAAGATATTCAGGGGATGATTCCATGTTTGTAACAATGAATGTATACATGTAAGTAATTTGGTTTTCAGGTTTTTCAACTTTACAGACAACACGTCTTTCATAAGGCCAAGGACCTGCCTGATACATGAATTCACCATAAACTACAGCATAATCTACTTTGTTGTTTTTTGTGATTTCATCAAGTTCATCTACAAGATATGATGCTTTATCACGAAGTATAGCATTCTCTTTCAAACGAATTACATAGCCGGTGCCGTTTTCTTCACACTGTTTATATAAACCGGGTGTTGCAAAGCCACTATCTCCACGAAGGAGAAGTTTAATTTCCGGAAAATCTTCAAGATATTCATCAAGTATAGGCTGAAGAAATTCCACAACTCCTGTGCTTGAATACTTAGTCCCATCGCGAAGCTGAATTTTAATCAAATCTCCTGTGATTCCATCATAGCAAACAAGTGGATGGTAACCGTTACTTTGATAGTGGAAGTTAAATGCTCTACCTTCCTGTTTGCCATAGGCATTAAGGAGTGTTGAGTCCAAATCTAAAATGATAGCTTCCGGCATCTGAATGCTATAAACTTTCTTTCGAAGAATTTGATTTATTGAAAGGAACTGATTCAGCGAATCCTCATCCATTCGATTATGAAATCTTGAAATGGTTGGTTGTGATGCTAAAGTGTCTTTATTTAGCACTGCTTTAAACACAGGATCATTTGTAAGTTCATCTGAAGCGTCATCTTCAAAATAACCTGCAATGATCATATATATCATCTGAAGAAGATTTTCTTTATCAGTGTGATAACGGAATAATGCAGAATCATTGGTCTTAAATGATTGACTGAAAAGTTTATCAATGCCAAGTTTACTTACGAATTCTTTTATAAGAAGTAAGCCTGCATCAGAGGATAAATCTCCTCCATCGAAATTAATTTTAATTTTTCTATTGCTTTCAAGTGATAAGGTGTTTACAATACTCATAAAGGGCTCCTTTGTGTATTTTTTTTGAGTTTAAGCACCTTAATTTTACCACAAATGGACGCTCTTTTTTTCTTCACTTAATAAGTGAAAGCAATATTTTGTTAAAATATAGTAATTATGTGGCTTTCAGCCACTTTCATGGAGTTAACAATGAATAATCTAGGATTATTTTACTCAGTCTTATATTTTTTATAATAAAAAAGAAAATTTAAAGTAAAACACTATTTTTATCTTTAAACCATGCACCTATGCACTGCCCGACTAAGCTTATCACAAAATATATACCGACAAATCCAAGGGATTGAGCTCCGAAAACAACCATATTCAGCAGCCACAAAACAGCTACCCGCAATGAAAAATACCTTTGCATATTATTATATTAATGTATTTATACCACATACCATATAACTATTTAAACTTAACCACATTACAGTAAATATCTTTCAACAGTGTTTTTCACAATAAAAAAAGAGCTGAAAAACAGCCCTTTTTATCTATATGTTTTTATAATAAATGTGCTCTCATTTCTTCAGCAGACATATCAAGAAGATATGCAGGTGGAACATCAAATACTGTATGAGCTCCTATTTTACCTTCTTTACGCATACGATATACAGCTCTTGAATATGCAACAATTACGGAAGCTGTGAACTCAGGATTTGAATCAAGTTTTAAACTGTACTCAATCACATGATTGTTCTCATTATCCCAACCTGTCTTACCTGTTCTTATAACAAATCCTCCATGTGGAAGTTTTGAATGATTTTTCTTCATTTCTTCCATAGAAATAAAGTGTACGGTTGTATCATAATCTGCGAAATAATTCGGCATTGTATTTATTTCATTTTCAATCCTTGCCTTATCCGCACCTTCCTTTGCAACTACATAGCATTCTCTTGTATGCTTCTGTCTTGTAGTAAGTTCAGGATTGCTTCCGCTTCTTACAGCTTCAAGTGCGGCTTCAACCGGAACTGTATACTGTCTTGCATCAACAACACCTTCAATTCTTCTTATAGCATCTGAATGTCCCTGACTTACTCCTTTTCCCCAGAAAGTATAATCTGCACCTGTAGGAAGTACCGCATTTGCATAAACTCTGTTTAATGAAAACATACCCGGATCCCATCCTGCAGATATAAGTCCGAAGTGATGACTTGCCTTTGCCGCATCATCAACCTTCTCAAAATGCTCAGGAATATTTGCATGAGTATCAAAGCTGTCAACAACATTAAAATACTTCGCATACTCAGGAGTTTGCTTCGGCAAATCTGTAGCACTTCCTCCGCAAAGTATCATTACATCAATATCATCTTTGTACTCCAAAACATTTTCAATATTTTCAACTTTAGCATCAGATGTAAGAATCTTTACAGTTGAAGGGTCCCTTCTTGTAAATACTGCGACAAGCTTCATGTCCTTTGTATGTTTGATAGCACACTCAATTCCTCTTCCAAGGTTACCATATCCCAAAATACCAATTCTTATCATTTTCTCACCAGCCATCAGCTAAATTAATCAACCGGGCAAATCCTTTCTTTATTGCTTTAATATACATAGATCGTAACGAAAAAGGATAGAACTACTCCAAGACTCCACTTTGAGCATTCTATCCTAAATATGTAACTCATTCACAACGAACTATGTCATTTGCTGTATATATAATAATACTTTTTTTAAAAATTGCAAGAACTTTTTCAAATCTTTCTGTTATCCGTATCATTCTTTTCTTTTATCTTCTTGCTTTTTCCTTTCCACAAGCCTTCCCATATAAAATGCAATTATTCCTACACCTATACCTGTCTGAACACAGAAAAGAAGGCTTTCAACCTCACCCGGAAGCTCCTTTCCCAGTGCCGTTTCTATAATAGGATTAAACCAAGGCTCATATTCTCCGCCCTGTATCTCCGATACAACTTCACTTCCGGCATCATCAGAACCTCCGAACTCGGCATTCTTTAACATAAACAAAGGTACAACAGCCATCAATACAACTATTACAAGCAAACTTATAACAATTTTCTTATTCTTTGACATTAATTATTACCTCCTTCAATAAATCCGATTTCCTTAAGCTCCGGTTGTGCATATGTCTTAAGTCCGATTACTATAATAACTGTAAGCATACCTTCTATTATCGCAAGCGGTACCTGTGTAGGCGCAAATACCAACAAGAACTTACCCGCAGAAGCCATAACTCCACCGTCTTTCATAGGATAAGCAAATGCAAGCTGGAATGCTGTAACAACATAGGTAAGCAAATCTCCTATAAATGCGGCAAGAAAAATAGAAACATTGTCATTTACCTTAGTTTTTTTACAAATCTTATAAACTATAAATGATACAAAAGGTCCGGCAATTGCCATTGAAAAAGTATTTGCGCCAAGTGTAGTAAAGCCGCCATGTGCCAAAAGCAGTGCCTGGAATATAAGTACTATAATACCAAGTATACTTACAGCACTTGGTCTGAATAAAATAGCCGCAAGACCTGTACCTGTCATATGTGAGCAAGATCCCGTTACTGAAGGAATCTTAAGTGATGAAAGTACAAATACAAACGCACCCGACATTGCCAAAAGTGTAATTGCCTTCCTGTCCTTAGCCACCGTCTTTTTAATTGACATATAACCTGCAATTAAAAACGGCAACGAAATAAGGCTCCAGGCTATTACATGTCCTACAGGTAAATACCCCTCCATAATGTGCATGGCATTGGCTGTAAACGGCAGTGCAAAACTGAACGCAAACATTATTGCCAATGTCATTAAAATTTTCTCTTGTTTTCTCATGAAATCCTCCTAAAAATATTTTTTATTTACTCAAGCTTTAAACTTGAGGAATAAACAACTTTTTAAACTCATCTATATTTCTTGCAGGTTTATCACCTGACTTTAGAACCTTGTTTTCTACAAGTGATTCAAAAACTTCCAAAAGTATAGGCTTTTTAAGATTAGCTTTTCTTAAAACCGCTTCATCACTGAGTACTCTGACAGGATCCGAATCGGCAATTATATTTCCGTCACAAAATACTACTATTCTGTCCGCCCATCGAAAAGCAAACTCCAAATCATGAGTTGAAATCACCAAAGTTTTGCCGTCTCCACTTA
Organism: Lachnoanaerobaculum gingivalis; assembly: GCF_003862475.1. GTDB lineage: Bacteria > Bacillota > Clostridia > Lachnospirales > Lachnospiraceae > Lachnoanaerobaculum > Lachnoanaerobaculum gingivalis. Next base: position 325,212 of record NZ_RRCO01000002.1, read on the forward strand.
ATTTGTCCAAGACTCCTTCAAAAATAGATATATTTTGCGGATCAAGCGAAGCTGTAGGTTCATCAAATATTATTATTTCAGAATCCATTGCTATAATATCCGCTATGCTTACTCTTTTTTTCTCACCGCCGCTTAAATAATGTGGCGGCCTGTCTATAAGATGCAAAATATCCATATAATTCAAAGAATTGTTAACTCTTTTTTCCACTTCATTCCTGCTTAAGCCAAGATTCATAGGTCCAAAGCTTACCTCAGCTCTTACAGTTGAGGCAATTATTTGATTATCGGCATCTTGAAAAACAATTCCCACATTTTTTCTAAGCTCTTTTACCAAAGATTTATTTATAAGCTTATCTCTGTAATACAGTGCACCGCTTTCAGGTTTCAAAACACCGTTTATATTTAAAAAGAAAGTAGACTTTCCCGACCCGTTGGCTCCAAGAATTGCAAGTCTTTCACCTTCATATACATCTAAAGAAACACCTTTTAAAACCTCATGTTCTCCTGTGTATGAATAGTGGAGGTTTTCGGCCCTTAAAATAACTTTATTCATATAATATTCCCCAATTCTGATATATTCTGTTAAATATTGAATCCTAATGTAAAAAGCCATATAACAAACATAAATAAAATGCTTATAAAAACAAATAAAATATGATTTTTATTCAAAATCTTCTTATCTTCAAGAAAATTCAAATCACCGTCAAAGCATCTGGCTTCCATTGCGGTGTAGTAAGCATTGGCCTTTTTTAACGATACTACCAAAATATTACTTGCTATATTTCCGAATGTAGAGATTGAGGTCTTAAAATTATGATATCCCATCCTGGACATTGCGGAGTTTTTCATATTGGAATAGCTTTCAATAAGTATAAAAATAAATCTGTATATAAGATTCATAAGTTCAATTATAAGCTTTGGAACATGAAGCTTTCTTAGAGCATTAATTATTTCATATGGCATGGTTGAAAGAATCAATCCTTGCATAACACTTACACATGCTAAAACTTTAATAATCAGCTTGGCAGTTTCAATCAATTGATCCTTTGAAGTATAAATATAGAAAAAACCGACCTTTATATGAAATTCTCCCATATATTCAGCTGAAATCCCCAAAGCTATTCCTATACTTGCCAAGACGATGAAGCTAAGAGGTGTAAGAAGAATGGAAATATATTCTTTAAAATCCATCCCTCCAATATTTACACTTATAAAAAACATTAAAAAAAGTACATATACAGATACAAAAATATTGTTAAATATTATTGTTAAAATAAGAGTTAATAAAGCAGATATAAGTTTAAACTCCGGATTGATACTTTTAAGCTTAGACTTAAAAGCATATAAATCTATTGAGAAATATCCGCCATGTTGATGTGCCATATAAATTTCCTCAAAAAAATAACTGCCTACAAGGTATAACAGGTTCCGCTCTAAATAAACCTGTTGATCCCTTGCAAGCAGCTAATATTAATAAATTAACCACATTTTTAGAAAATCAAAATACAAGCAAACATAAAAAGTCCTAAAACATGTAAAATGGTGTCCTAAAATAATAAATCATCATAAATAAAGGCTTTTGGGATCGTAAAACCGGTCTTTGCTTATAAAAATAAGCAGATATACATAGATGTATCCTGACTTAAATTCTAATAAATTTTATTAGAAGACCCAACCTTCCCATTTATAAAACAGTGGTAAAACGAGTCTGTTAATTATTACAGTAGCGTCCCTGTGCGGGATTTTCACCCGACTTCCTATGCAAAGCATAAAATCTATGTACTTGTTAAAGGTTATCATAATATTTTATTAAAATCAAGATTTATAAATAAAAAACGGTAGCAAGTAACAAAATTGTCTACTTGATACCGTTTTAGTATATTACATTGCAAATAAGTCGTTTAGACTCTCAGACATCGTAGGATGTGTAAATATAAAGTTTGCTATATCCTTTGCTTTGATACCATGATCCATTGCAAGCTTTATAAAGTTAATCATTTCATATGACTCTTCACAGAAAAGTTCTGCACCCAGAATAGTTCCGTCTGCTTTAACCAAAGCCTTTAACAAACCGTCTGTCTTTCTTAAAACCTTAGCCTTTGGAATAGCATTGGCACTAAGGCTTAAAACTTTGTATTCCATGCCTGCCGCCTTTGCATCTTTTTCACTCATTCCGACCCTTGAGAACGGTGGATTTATAAATACCGAATAAGAGAAAGCCCCTCTGTTTTCAGTAGTTCTCTTATCCTCTCCCGTAATTTCATCCCAAATGATTCTGCTGTCATCAAGTGAAATATATGTAAACTGAAGCTTACCGCAAACATCACCTGCTGCCCAGATATTATCTGCACTTGTCTTCAAATGCTCATCCGTCACTACGCCACCTCTATCATTGAGCTTAACTCCTGCATTCTCACATCCAAGACCGTCAGTATTCGGTCTACGACCTACAGCAAGTAAAATTGCATCAGAGTCCAAAGTCTTTGTCTCTCCTGCTACCTCATAATATAATTTACCTTCTTCGGCCTTAGTTACCTTTGCACCGGTAACTATCTCTACAGCTTTCGCTTCCAGTACTTCATGTATAGCTTTTGCAATATCCTCATCTTCTCTAGGCAAGAATACATCGCCGTCCTGAACTACAGTTACCTTACTACCAAAATCAGCATACATAGAAGCAAACTCAAGTCCGATATAACCACCACCTACAATAGTAAGTCTTTTTGGTAATTCCTCAAGATTCATAATAGACTCCGATGTATATACACCTTTACTGTCGGCTCCTTCAATCTTCGGTATTACAGTAACAGAACCGGTATTGATAATAAACTTATCAGCTTCTATTTCTATGTTTCCGTCTTTAGTTGAAACAACTATATGGTGATTGTCCTTAAATGATGCCGTTCCGTCGATGATGTCAGCACCTGTGCTTGCTACCTTATCATAATTAGCCTTATTAAGAGCTGCTGTAAGTTTCTTCTTTTCAGCAACCGCCTCCTTGTAATGCTGTGCTTTTTTTTCAAACTCTCCGTTTGGAGATTTTGATGCATCCGTTATAAGACGCTTTGAAGGAATACAACCTACATTAATGCAGGTACCTCCATACATATTTTTATCTTTCTCCACTAAAGCAACACTCTTACCGGATTTACTGAACTTTGCGGCAAGTGTCTTACCTGCCTTACCGAAACCGATAACAACTATATCATAATTAGCTTTCATAAGCTTTACTTCCTTTCATTTATAATTTTAGTTTATTATACACCTGATTTTATACAATTGAAATACTTAAAATTAAATAATTATTTCCAACTGATATCAAGTTTCTTCTTCTCTCTCACGCACTCCGTCAAATATAGATTAATCAAGGTTTGATACGGAATACCTGTTTCTACAGCTTCTTCTTTAAAATAGTCTATAACCGTTGGCGATATCTTTATAGTTACCTGCTTCTTAAGTTCTTTAATGTATGGATTTTTTATAGCTTTACTAAAATCAAACTCCTTTTCAAGAAATTCATCTCTCATAGATTCACTCATGATAAAATACTCCCTCTCATAGTTTTTTCTTTCATTTGAAGTCGCTTTTCTTGAAGATATTATTCTTATAATAGACTCTTTTCGAATACAATGAACAACAACTAAAATATTTCCTATACTACTACATCCTAGAATACGAAATCTTTCTTCAACATCAGAATGTAGGTCATCATATTCCACCAGTGCCTCTTCATCATAGAATACTGTTTTCGCCTCTTCAAAACCGACACCATGTTTTGCTTTATTTATAATGTTTTTATTATCATCCCATTCAAATGAATACATTGCTTCACTCCCTTTTATAAAATAATTATATTATATTTACCTTATATTGTCTATACTCAAAGTATGTCTTCATCATCAACACAATACTCCATATTTCCACTGTTCCAAATATACATAATGGCTGATACCGGATTCTTCCCATCCTTCCAAAGCCATCCTGAGTAAGTAGTTGAATTTGCAAAATATCGGGTCTTCAACAGTTTGTTACATGCAAACAGCCTCTAAAGCCTTATAAATAAAGGGTTTTCTGTGTCAAATTTCTTTTATTTTATTGTTGTATTTTGTTGTATTATATGATATAATGAAGTATGAAACTTTGGTATGACAAAAAATCGAAGGATCCTACTTATTTTATTCAAAGAGGAATCCGAAACGGAAAAAAGACTACTACTAAAAATGTGGTTCGCATAGGAAAACATTCCGAACTTCTAAAAACTACCGCTGACCCTCTGGCTTACGCTCTTGATGAGGTCAAAAGATATAATGAGGAGTTAAAAAACAATAAATCGGTAGCTTTAGATTTTAAGTTTGACTTTAATGAAAAAATCACCTATCAAGATGATTTAGTATCTAAGTCTAAACTTTTAAACATAGGATATTTTTTCCTTCAGCAAATTTACCATGATCTCAAGATTGGAGCCTTCTTCAAAAATATAATAAAAGATACTAGAATACAGTTTGACCCAAATCTGGTAAATAGATTCCTCACTTATTCTCGTATACTTAATCCTGACTCCAAGCTAGGTACTCATCAGAATCTTGTTAGCTTTTATGAGCAACCCACATTTGGTTACGAACACATTCTTCGTACACTTGACATTATGTATGATCATTATGATGAGTATATTTCTCATCTATATGATGCAAGTACGAAATTAATAAAGAGAGATACCTCGGTATGTTTTTTTGACTGCTCAAACTATTACTTTGAAATAGAATCAAATGACGAAGATTATATTGATCCTGTAACCGGTGAAGTGACTAAAGGTCTACGAAAATATGGTGTGAGTAAAGAACATAGACCAAATCCTATTGTACAAATGGGACTATTTATGGACAAAGACGGTATACCACTATCTATGTGCATTACTTCCGGTTCTGATAATGAGCAAACTACTGCTATTCCTTTAGAACAAAAGCTAATAACTATGTTTAAGGGCAAAAAGTTTATTTATTGTGCTGATGCCGGTCTTGGGTCTTTAAATATCAGAAATTTTAATTCTATGGGTGGCAGAGCTTTTATTGTTACTCAATCCATAAAGATGCTTTCTAATACGTTAAAAGAAGCTATTTTTAGTGATATTGATTATCGCCTATTATCTAATGATAAACCTGCAACTATTCAGCAAATGAAAGATTTTGATAGGTTTGATAAAGTTAATGCAGAACTGTACGATGATAGGATATACAAGATAATCCCTGCTGATAAGGCATTTGACCTTGGACTTTATGAAGAAAAGGCATGTAAGAATGGTACTATTAAGAAAGTTAAGTCAAAGGCCGTAGTTCCACAAAAAATCATTGTCTCATTCTCAAGAAAAATGATGGAATATCAAAGATTTATACGAAATCGCCAGATAGAAAGGGCTAAGAAGCTCCTTACTAAGCTGGACCCCGAAACCTATAAAAAAGGGGCAAATGATATAACTCGTTTTATAAAACGAACCACATCAACATCCTCCGGTGAAAAAGCTGTAGATACCTACGAACTTAACCAAGAAGCCATAAATGAAGAAGAAAAGTATGATGGATTCTATGCAGTGGCAACAAATCTTGAAGATTCAGCTAAGTATATCTTAGAAATTAGCTCAAACAGATACAAGATAGAAGATTGCTTTAGAATAATGAAAACCAATTTTTCAGCCAGACCTGTATTTCATCAAAATAGAGAGCGAATAGTAGCACACTTTATGGTCTGTTACACAGCTCTTTTAATATATAGGATTCTGGAAAAGAAGCTGGATATGTATGGAACGCATTTCACTGTAGAGAATGTTATAGAAACTTTGAATAACATGCAGGTAGCTAATTTAGAAGATGTATGCTATATGTCAACATATGATAATTCACAAGTACTAACGTCATTAAATGCTATCTTTAATCTTGAATTGGACAAGAAATACTATCAGCCAAAAGATTTAAATAAAAAAATAAAAAAGATTTCAACTTGAACTTTCCATACAACATTTTTTAGATACTTAAAAAAGTGGCTAAAGCCTTGTAAATACAGGGTTTCAAGCCACTTTTCTATTCCCAAACTGTTGAAGATGGGATATTATATTTACCTTATATTGTCTATACTCAAAGTATGTCTTCATCATCAACACAATACTCCATATTTCCACTGTTCCAAATATACATAATGGCTGATACCGGATTCTTCCCATCCTTCCAAAGCCATCCTGAGTAAGTAGTTGAATTTGCAAAATATCCTTCTGTAATAATTTCAAATTCTGAATCTTTATAACTATCCATAAATTCCTCTAAAGTGACAGACTTTCCCATGAAGCGACCTTTACCTAATGTTTTATTAAAAATCAATACACTGCATAGGTCCAAATCGCAATCTTTAAAAAAGACTTCACCTGTATATTCTTTTTCTTCATTGTCGATATATCTAAATAATATATCGGGCTTTAGCGTAAGTATTTTATTATGGAATTTAATTTCCTTTACCCTGCTGTTTTGAAGGCTGAAAATAATATTTCTGTGCCTGTCGTATATAAATTTGTTAAAGTTTTTATTCATGATTTACTCCTGAGTGAATCTGTAGCAGTAGACCTTTTTAATGCTACTGTCTACTTATCTTGAATCTGCAATGTCTTATAATTATTATACATTATTCTATTATATATTGTTGTTTACAATTTTAAATATACCACAACAGGTATTATTTTCAAAAATAATAGTCCATACAATAATAGTACTATTACAAATTATAGCTCAGTTATGTTATACTTAAAAAATCAGAAAATAGTCTTCTTGTCCCGGTATAAGGTCTTGAAAAAGCTTAAATTATTTTATAAAAAGAAGGGAGACAATCGTGGAAATAAATTTAACCGCTGAAGAAACAAATAAACTAAATAATCTATGGAAAACATCACGATTTAAGCGTAGTTGGAGAGCTGTCAAAAATACTGTCAATTGTAGTCAAAAGGTTAAAAATTATTTTGTTCGAAATATTATTCTGCTATTTTTTAGCTTTATTGTCGGTGGCGGTCTATTCTTATTAAAAGATATGGGTCTCCTTTCGGACAGTATTTTTGTGGATAAACTTATGATGTTCATTGCCAGGCTGATTCTATTCCTTTTAGTGCTTCAAATCCTAAGTGTATTGATTTTTGCATTTATCGGTCCGGGTTGGGAATCGAATCAAAAAGACAAACTGCGTAGACTTTACGAGAGTGAAATTCTTGTACCAATCCTGCAAATCATTTATCCTTCAGCAAAAATTGACATAGAACATGATATTTCTCCAAACAATGTAGAAGAGGTAGTTCCCGCCTCAAAATACTATATCCAATCCGGAATACTTAAGCTTAACAATGAAAAGGATCTTGAAATAGTGGATTTATATGCACACACTATACCAAGAAGATATCACCATGAAAAAAAAAAGAAAGAGAATATATTGATGATATTACCAATTTTATCGGACAAGCCTATTCGATAAAGAATATTCACTCTTTAAAAGGGAATTTGCGAATTGTTCCTACAAAACATTTCCTTAATATCAAAACCCAAGGAGGCTATCTTAGCGCCATGTCAGGCGGAAAGAAAATAGATGTAGATGATATATGGCAAAACAATCACTACAACATCTACTGTACTGACGAACAATCAGCAAGAATGTTCTTAACCCCTGCTGTTATCGAGTTGTTTAACAACAATACTTCTGACTGTGGACTTTCCCTATACAGCAATGAATCTCGCATCTATATTGCAGCTTATAATAACAAGCGTCTTTTTTCAGAACCAAAAGACAAATATGGTATTCGCTCATGGATTATAGAAAAAGCGGCAAGAAATATAAAATATGCTGTAACCTTTGCGGAGAAACTGGCTGAGGTTATATAGGCATCAAAATAAATATGAGTTAAAAATAGTCACAAAACAGGAATCTGGCATTCCGGTTCTGTGACTTTCTCATTATTTAAAATGACTACTCATTCCGACTTTTTCAGTATGTAGTTTTACAAATATTGTGAATTGTAATTTTACAATATTTGCAACTCCGGGATTTAAATGCCTATTTCCTGTAAGCTGATATGTCTTCCATTGATATCTTTAATCTCAGCCTTTTCATCTTCAGTAAGATTATCAATAAAAATACACCATTCATTAGGGTATCCACCCACAAATTCCATTTTTGGAATATTAATTTGACTTGGATTTTTCGCAAACAAACATAATCTGTTGTCACCCCAAAATCTTGTGAGTGTTAAGATATGCTGCTTGTATATAACATCTATACCTTTCAATTTTATCTCCGTAAATTTTAATTTATAAATTTCCTGTTTATACAAACTGAAATTTGCTATCTTTTAAATACTTGCGTTACTGCCTCCATCTTATCTTTGATAAGTTCCTCTAATTATCTGAACTTTTTCATAATATACTTCAGCTTTTGTGTTTCAATCACTTCATAAATTTCAAAACCCAGCTTATCATATACTCTCCTTGCACTTTTATTAAAGTCAAATACAGTTAAGGAGATACTTCGAATATTCTCATCTTTAAAGATAAAATCTATAAATTCTTTCAATGCCTTTGTTCCAAGACCGGCTCCTGTTTTTATATGATTTAATACAAATCTACCTATATGAATATTATCTTTTTCGATTTTCACCTCTTGTATCATTCCTATAAACTCTTCTTCATTAAAGATAGAAAATTTGTTGTCAAGCTTTTCTATTTTTTCATAAGTTAACGGAAATGAAACTTCAGATCCCATCCATTGCTCTTGAAATATCGCTCCTCTTTCATTTGACCACTTACATAAAAGTAAAATATTGTCTTTATCGATACCTTTTGTAAATTTAATGCTCATAGCAATCTCCAAAACATATTATAGCTCATATTGCAGCAGATCTTTTCTAAGTTTTTTTACAATTTCCGCCATCTCTATGATATCATCACCTATCATTTCATATAAATCATATGACTTCGGATCTTTTACAAAGTCTTCCAAAGCAGCTTTTATACCCGTATATTCTTCTTCTGTGGCTACAACTCGTATACATCGATTTTTGGCATCTTCATTGTCATCCAACTCTCTAAGATTTACATGTCCGCTAATTTTACATTCCAACAAAATAGCTGCAAGGTCTGTAACAACATCTATCGCATAATAAAAGTCCATTTCAAGACCGGTCGAATTAATAACCCCGAGATTCTCGACTGTTTGCCTAAAATCCATATTCTGCCTATCAAGTCCTATACCTGTAAATATTTCTTTAAGAGTAATTTCTTCTTTATTCAGGTCATCCAAAAACTCAACAAGACTCAGGCTGTCATCAGAACCGCCGATAAAATCTCCCCAATATTTTGTAATATACATATTTCACCTCTCCACTTTGCCATATCACATCTGTTTGTATCTTTCATTGAAAGTCCTATTCCCCGGATTTTATCCTGTACAGCACATTCCGCAAGTATATCATTACCTGTATTAAGAAGTCTTTTCTTTAAATCATCATTCTGAGCAAACTTTGCAAGCAAACCCTTGTATACAATAATCCGCCTTACTCCGTTCTAATATGTATCATTATAATTTGAAACCTGCCTTCCAAGTGCCTTTATTCCTGAAACATCCTTAGTTTTTAAAATTTTCTTTGCAATTTCCGTATCTTCAAAGATAATAGCCTTTTTATACATCATATACTGTTCCATTGATGAAAACCGTATCGAATCTATTTTAAAGTCTGAAAGATGCCGGTTACTTAAATACCCATTTTGTTCATCCGGATTATGAAAAGATCTTATGTTCATTTTTCTCACCTATTATCAGTTATTATACACAATACTCTCATAAAAATGACGATCAGTGCGTTTTCCCAATTGTCATTAGTCAATATATCTTTAACCTAGATTATTCATGGTAACACCATGAAAGTGACTGAAAGCCATACAATTACTATATTTTAACAAAATACTGCTCTCACCTATTAAGTGAATAAAAAAAGAGCGTCCATTTGTGGGTAAATTAAGGTGCTAAAAATCAATAAAATCACACGAAGGAGCCCTTTATGAGTATTGTAAACACCTTATCACTTGAAAGCAATAGGAAAATTAAAATTAATTTCAATGGAGGCGATTTATCTTCCGATGCAGACTTACTTCTTATAAAAGATTTCGTAAGTAAACTTGGCATTGATAAACTTTTCAGTAAATCATTTAAGACCAATAATTCTGCATTATTCCGTTATCACACTGATAAAGAAAAACTTCTTCAGATGAAAATTGATTCAAATCACTCCTGCTTTTTCAAAATGCTTTTTAAGTATCCTTGTTGCAACAAATGCTCCTACGCAAGCAAGAACAAAAGTGGCAAGTCCAAAACCTACTGCCCACGAAACTTTGAAATAAGATAGTGCTTCATTTATCCTCGCTTCACTCATTTTCCATTTTGATGCTCTTTCCACAAAAGAAGCTGTTCCGAACAAAATCACAGGAATTACTGTTCCTAAAAAATCTGCTAATGCAAATGTTCCATATCCAATAATCATTCGTCCCTTGCTCTCATAATTTCCTATAATCAAATCACATATAATTCCACCGATTACAGCAAAGACTGCATGAGGCAGATGTCCTCCTGACAACGCAATTAAACCAAGAAGCGTTCCTGATATTGTAAATACTCCTTTCTTTTTAACCTTCACAGCCATAAGGATATAAACGGTAGCAGCTACCATGAAACTAACTCCTGAAGCAATAAATCCTCCTATAACTGTTGTTGCCATTGCAAAGCTGGCTGCCATGTATATGACAATTCCAATTGCATTAAAGATTCCGATTGTAATAAAATCACGACCATTTAATTTGTTTTTCATAAAAGTCTCCTAATAAATTTTCTGTATTACTATCACAAGAGCAATCATCAAAGCCCCTAATAGTCCAATCAATAAATCCGTTGTTCTAAACCGCAATTCTGTTAATGTAACCCTGTTTTCATCACTATCAAGTCCTCTAATGAGTGCTGAAGCTGACAGTTCATCTGAAATCTTAATCATTCTCATTAAAAGTGGAACAAGCGTATATTCAATATATTTAATTGGATGTAGCAACGGGAAAAATCTGCTTGTTATGATTCCTCGAATCTTCATATTCTCTTTTAAAGCCTTAAATTCTATTTTTATAGTTGGTACAAACCTAAGCAAAACACTAAAAGGTATGCCAATGCTCCTTGGTACTTTCATTCTATTTAACGCTTCCAGCATTTCACTTACACTTGTAGTCTTTGTTATATATCCACCAAACATAGCAATTAAGGTCATTCTTGACGCAAAGTAAATAAACATATATATTGCAAATACAATGCTTGCTTCCCGGAACTTTCCAAGCCCTAACTCTATGCAGTATAAAATCACAAAAAACAAAATAAAGCGTAATGCTCTTTTCCACATACTGCTATATACATATAGAAAAAAGACAAAGACAACCAGTCCGAAAAGTAGAATCGTATCGCTTATAAAAAAGCTCGTAAAGGAGGCAATTGGAAGTAGAGTAAGTTTTATTCTCGGATCGACTGTTTTTCTATCTATCAAGCTCTCTACCTCCTCTCATCTTGTCTAATATGAGAAATTTATTACTTTCACTCATATTCAAAACTTTTTCTATTTTTCCATCTTCCATTACCGCAACCTCACTCACCGTGTTTGCTAAAAACTCAAAATCATGACTTATCACCAAAACTGTTGTCCCATTTTTTAATTGTTCTTCAATCAGTTTTGCAACTGAAAGCATTGAGTCCTTATCACAACCCGATGTTGGTTCATCATAAATAAAAACTTTTGCCTGTTTCATCATTCCACAAGCTATTGTCAGTCTTTGTTTTTCTCCTCTTGATAAAGCAAACGGATGCTTATCAATGTATTTATCTAAGCCAAGAACATTCAAAATAGACTTTGCCTTTTGGGTATTTTCTTTTTTAGCTTTATTTGAAATACCAAGCAGCATTTCATTAATTACACTTTCCGAAAACAACTGATAGTCTGAATCTTGAAAGACAAAATATGACATATCCATTAAATCTTTATGATTCAACTCTTTATCTTTTTCCGTCCATATTTTCCCCTCTTTTATCTTCTCAAGTCCTGAAATCACTCTTGCAAATGTAGTCTTTCCGGTACCATTTAAGCCGATAAGACCAATGGCTTTTCCGCACTCCATATTGAAATCAAGATGATTTAAGATGTACTGGTTTTGCTTATTTCCAACCTTAGTTGTACTTGGGTAACAAAATTTCAAGCCTTTTCCACTGATACTTTCATCATTTAATTGATATGAATCTTTCTTTTCGCTTATCCTGTATTCTTCTAATTCAAGAGTTCTTAGTCCATTCTCATCCCAAAACTCTTGGTTAAGAGAAATAACTTCTTCACGACTCAAGTCCTGTGCAATTTCTCCATCTTTCATCAAAAGAAAACGGTCAAATAAAGACTTTACATAGTACAAACGATGTTCAATTAGAACAACCGTTGTTCCTTTTTTCTTTAATTTCTCCAAAATTAAAAATAGGTCAAATGTTGCTTTCATATCCAAATTTGCTGAAGGCTCATCTAAAATTAAAATTTTGGGATTCATTGCATAGATGCTTGCAATAGCTATCTTTTGTTTCTGCCCACTTGATAATTCAAAAACAGATTTTCCTTTCAGTTCCGGGGTATCCAGTTCTGCATATACTTCATCTACCCTCTGTTTGATTTCATCTCTTGATTTGCAGATAGTTTGAAGCCCAAAAGCTATTTCTTCATCTGTCGTTGTCGTGAAAAACTGACTTCTTGGATCTTGAAATACAGTACCTACAATACGCCCTATTTCATGAAGCGATAATTTACTTATATCTTTTCCGGAGGCAAAGGCTTCTCCTTGCATTTTGCCTTTGTAATAATGTGGAATAAGACCGTTCATCACACTTCCAAGAGTGCTTTTACCACTTCCACTTTTCCCTGAAATTAAAACAAATTCACCTTTTTTAATTTCAAGATTGATATTTTTTAAAGCAGTTCGTCCATCTTCCCACTCATAAGAAACATCTTTTAACAAAATCATGGTTATACCCCGTACTGAGCTTTCCATAATTTTGCGTAGTAACCATTTTTCGCAAGAAGTTCGCCATGCTTTCCTTTTTCAAGTAAATTTCCTTTTTGAAATACGAGAATTTGGTCAGCTTTTTGAATTGTTTTTAAATGATGAGCCACTACAAGTACAGTTCTATTCTTTGCAAGTTCTGTAATAGCATCTTGTATCAAAGATTCATTTACAGGATCAACATTACTTGTCATTTCATCAAGAATTAAAATCGGTGCATTTTTCAGAAAGGCTCTTGCAATAGATATTCTTTGTCTTTGTCCACCTGACAATATTCCGCCGTTTTCGCCAATATCCGTTTCATAACCTTCTGGCAAACTCATAATAAAATCATGGATTCTTGCTTTCTTTGCAGCTTTGATGATTTCTTCTTTTGTAGCTCCTTTTTTACCTACTCTGATATTTTCTTCAATCGTGTTATCAAACAGTTGAACATTCTGCATGACAATACTGATACGATCTAAAAGCTCATCATAAGGAATATCCCTTATATCAATTCCTCCGAGTGTAATTTTCCCTTTATGCACATCATAAAATCTTAAAAGCAAGTTAGTTATAGTAGTCTTTCCACTACCTGATTCTCCAACTAAGGCTGTCATTGTTTTTTCAGCAACAGAAAAGCTCAAATTTTCCATTTTGAACTCATCTTTTTCATAGGAAAAACCAATGGTCTCAAAAGCTATATCATTATCTTTAGGAACAATCCCATCTACTTTATCCGGTATTACATCTGCATATAAAATTCTTGAAAGTCTTTCGTAACTATCTACCGCCGAAACATAGTACATATAGTGTTGTTCCATAGAAGCGAATGGCTTATAAAACTCTTTTGAAATTACCACAAAGATAATAAAATTAAGTACATCAAGATTTCCCTTTACAACAAATATTGTTCCAGAGGTTAAAAGAACCAAATATCCAATATCCAGTAAAAACCCAAATATAGATAATTGTTTTGCCTTAAATCTTGAAGCTGATTTACTTGTTTCTCCAAACTTCTTTGTCTTATTCATAAGCTCATTGTCCAAGCTCTTATTCTCCCCAAAACTCTTTAATACAGGTATTCCTCTCACATATTCAACAAATAGGCTAACCATATCAAGAAGGCTTAAGTTGTTCTGATTTTCTATTTTTTCAGATTGCTTAATTGTCATATATAGAAAGGCAAGTGCAATCGGAACGGATACTGCCATTATCAGTGCCAACTTTATATCCATATTTGCAAGACCAACAAATACGACTGCACCTATCAAAAAATCACCAAACATTCTTGACCACATATGTCCTACAACAAGGGACATATTATCAACATCTTTGTGTAAAATTGTATTTATTTCCCCAAGTCGTTCATTGGTATAAAATCCCAAACTGAATTTCTTTAATTTGATAATCATGCGTTCTCTGATTTGCTGAACAATATCAAAACCTGCACTATGCTTTTTCATATCTGCGACCATATTACAAATACCTTTGAAGACTACAAGTAATCCAATCGCAATAAAATATTTATATAGGCTTGCTAAACTCGTCCCATCAAATATCTGAAACAGTATAGAAAATACGATAACAATCATGGCTATGGAGCTTAGTCCATAAAGGGCAAAGAATACACTTGATATAATCAAATCTCTCTTCCCGGTTTTTGTAAGTAGTTTTAACATTTCTCTAAACATTTTCTGTTACCACCTCCGTCTTTCAAATTCCATCTATCTACCTTGTTCTGTGCTTCAACCATATCCTTATAGAACTCACATCTTTTCATCAGCTCTTCATGGCTTCCTGCATCAAGAACAGCACCCTTATCCATAACTATAATTTGGTCTGAATCTCTAATCGTATTTAGATGATGAGCAATTGTAATAATGGTTTTATTCTTACTTAAATCATCAATCGCTTCACCGATTAGTCTTTCATTTTCACTATCAACAGCTGCCATTGCCTCATCTAATATTAAAATCGGTGCATTTTTAAGTATCATTCTTGCTATGGAGATTCTTTGTTTTTCTCCACCGGATAACTTAACTCCCATTTCACCTACTCGTGTTTCATATCCATTTGGCAATGCTGAAATAAAGTCATGGCATCTTGCTTTTTTAGCAGCTTCTATGACTTCTTCTTTTGTTGCATTTAGTTTTCCGATTGCTATATTTTCAAAAATGCTTAAATCAAAAAGGATAACCTCCTGTTGCACACTACCAATCAACATTGAGATATTTTCTTGGCTATATTCTTTTATGTCTTTCCCATTTATCAGTATTTGTCCTTCATCTGCATCCCAAAATCCCATAAGCAAATTAGATACGGTACTTTTCCCACAACCGCTTGCACCTACAAAGGCATTCAAGCTATTTTTCTTAAAAGTTAAATTGATATTTTTTAGCTCAAAGCAATCTTTTCCGTATGCAAAATTCACATCTTTAAATTCTATGTTTCCAAATTCTAAACCTTGTTCTGTCTTTTTGTTTGGAAGCGGAACTGTTAAAACTTTTCCAATCGCCTTTAATGCCTCCCTAAACACAATAGAAAAATGTTGCAATGTAGCTGTCTTACTTATAGATGCAGTAAAAGCAGACGATAAAATTATTGCAAGAATAAAATTAGGAGTTGTAATATTCCCATAATAAAGAAAGATACTTCCCAAAATCATGACAATTACCACTCCAATTTCCATAAATATGTCAATAAGTCCCATTGGAATTGTAATTGCTCCCATGCTCTTTTTAACCCAGTAAATATATTCTCTTGCCGTTTTTAATGTTCTTTCACTAATTTCCTCTTCTTTAGCAAAAGCCTTAATCACAGAAATATTTTTTACATACTCCATCAATTCTTGTCTCATCTTGTTTTCATGGTTAAAGTAAATCGAAAAGTTTTTATCCATTGTTTTCTGTGAAAGAACTTTTACCAAATACATGAGTGGAACTCCGGCAATCATTCCAAGAGCAAGACGCCAATCTACAAAAATCATAGCTACAAAAATAATGGTAGGTAGAAGTGTAACTGACATTATTTCAGGAAGACCATGGGCAAGGTATACTTCCACTTGTTCTACATCATGTTGAACGATGTTGGTAAGCTCTCCGGTATTATGTTTTTTGAAAAATCCTAAACTTAGTTTTTTTAGATGACCGATAATATCTAACCTAAGTTCTGTCAATTTCTCGTATGCTTTCTCATGAGCAACCTTTGTCGCAAAATAGTAAAACACTCCCTTTAATACAAATGAAGTAAAGATTCCTAAGAAGATATATTTCAAATTATCTTCGCTAATATTGTTTGTAATTAAGGAACTAATCAAATATACAAGTAAGATTTGTGGTATCAAATCAAATACTATTTTTAAAGCAAGAAGTGAACCAGCTAAGCCGTTTTTCCCAATCACTTTTTTTCTTAATTCTTTTTCCGGCATGAACAACTCTCCTTTTCAAAATTGAATAATATTGAATTATAATTCAATATTAAGGTTTAAAGTAAGACTTTGCTGATTACACAAAGTCTATTTTTTAGTGCTGATTATAAGGATTCCACTCCCTTGTAATAACACCTCGCAATAAGTTTTAGCATATCTTTTGCCCACTTTTCACTTTGATAGTGCCTTGCTATTTCAAGAAGCCCTTCTGTAAAGTTACTGGCTAAAATATGGGCAAGCATTGGATCATATTCCTCTTTTGATTGTCTTTTTAAACTTACTTCAATATGAACCTGCATTTGTGAAATAAGTTTGTATTTTGCTTCTGTATGTTTCGTTCCTGAGCTTTTATCCATTAAAATAATTAACTTTTTACGCTCTTTTAAAAGTTCATTAATATAGTTTTCTCCAACTTCATCAAACCTTTCAGAAGCGGAACCTTTTTCCAAAGACTCTTCCTCATCAAAGGCTGACTCGAAATTTATATAAACTGAACTTACTACTGCATCAAACAAAACTTCCTTATTTTTGAAATAGGTATAAATTAGTGCCACAGGAATATCTGCTTCTTTTGCAATTTCTGTTAATTTGGCACCTCTATAATCCTTTTTATAAAATACTTTTTCTGCTGCTTCGAGTATTCTACTTCTAACTTCTTCTTTTAATACTTGTGCCATAGCACACCTCTTTCCATTCCAATACTGAATTTATATTTAATAATAAATCAAAATTCGATATTTGTCAAGATATCTATGGAAAACATCTCGTTCTCTTATACCTCTATATAAACGAACAGAGCTCACAGATAAACTACATGAGATTTGTCATTTTAATACAGATTTTGAATTTATAACAAAAAGTCAAATGAGGACAATACAAAAACAAAGTAAAGGAAAATAAAATACTATTTTTTAAGTTTCAAAACGAAATAAAAATGCCCTGAAAGCCGGTAAAACACTGGATTTCAAGGGTATTTTAACTTTTGAAACTGTCAAAGACAGGATTATATCATACGATTTTAATTTCATATTACATTTATTTTATTTTTTTAATCAAAAAAAGTGTCAAAACCCTTTTACTTCAAAGAGTCTTGACACTTTCTATTATCTGTTCATTATCAAATTTTTATATCTTCCCAGTTCTTCCTTTGCCTTTTTGAAGTCTACCATATGCCATTCCCAGTTCGGGCTTCCGACTGTTCCCGGTGTATTGATATGACCTTCTTTACCAAGTCCTATAATATCTGCCAAAGGTATAATGGCATACTCAGCCTTACTCTTTAACACATAGGTCAAAAGTCTGTCCTTTATATTGCCTGCTTTTATACCCTGTTTCTTTAAAAACTCTCTAACCTTTCTCTTTGCAGCAACTGTTAATCCGTCATACCACTGCATCAAAGTATCATTGTCGTGAGTTCCTGTATAGAAAATAACATTCTCTATATCATTTGATATATCCCTTGCATATTTCCCTTTTGTATCGATAGAGAATAAAAGTATTCTCATGCCCTTTAAGTGATAGTGATCCTTTAGCTCCAATACCTCAGGACGCAATTCTCCCAAATCTTCTGCTACAAGATTTACACCCGGAAGTTCCTTATTTAGGGTATCTATTACTTCATAGCCCGGTGCTTCTATCCACTCTCCGTCAATAGCTGTAGGACATGAAGCCGGAATCTTCCAGAAAGTATCAAATGCACGGAAGTGGTCGATACGAATAATATCAAATAACTTATTACTATATCCTATTCTGTCTACCCAGAACTTATATTTATTTTTCTTTAAATAGTCCCAGTCATAGATAGGATTTCCCCATCTCTGGCCTGTAGCACTGAAATAATCAGGCGGAACTCCTGCAATAAATATAGGTCTTCCGTCAGTATCAAGTAAGAAATTATCTTTACCTGACCATACGTCTACAGAATCAAGTCCGACATAAAACGGCACATCGCCCATGACTTCAATGCCTGCTTCATTAGCATATTTCTTTACATCCATCCACTGAGTATAGAAAATATACTGAAGAAAGCATTGGTATTCGGCTTCTTTTTCTACATTTTTTGAAAGAGCACTTTTATCTCCTGACCAATTCTTGTACTCAGGCTTCCAATCATTCCAACAATCGCCGTTGTTTTCAAGCTTTAGAGCACGAAATACACCATAGGTATATACCCACTCCTGTGAAATAAAGTCTTTATACGCAGGATCATTTTGTCCGTCTTTGGCCTTAAACTTTTCAAAAGCTTCTCTTAGGTAGCTCTCTTTAAAAGCTCTTACTGCCGTATAATCAACTCTTTTGGCATTTTCTCTAAATTTATCAGGTTTCTTATCAAGTAATCCTGCTTCAAAAAGCAAGTCAAGACTGATATAAATCTCGTCACCTGCACATGAAGAATATGGTTGATAAGGAGAGTTTCCGTATCCTACGGGATTTAGCGGTAAAATTTGCCAAATCTTTACGCCATTCTCCTTCATTATATCAATCCACTGATAGGAAGCCCGGCCAAGCTCTCCTACACCTGTGGTGGAAGGGAGAGCTGAAACCGGCATTAAAATTCCTGTTTTTTTCATTAAATTCTCCTTATAAATGCCAGATATCATTATTGTATTCTGCAATGGTTCTGTCTGATGAGAAGAATCCTGCTTTTGCTATATTTACAAGTGCCTTCTTTGACCAAGCTAACTCATCCTCATAGTCATTTAACATCTGCTCTTTTGTCTTTATATAATCCTTTACATCAAGGAGTGCCATAAACCAGTCTTTATTTACAATTTCCTTATAAAGTCTGCACAGATTCATCGGATCTCCGATACGGATAAGTTCTTTGCTGATAATAAAGTCCACCAACTCCTCTACCTCAGGGTCGTTGTTATAGATATCTGCAGAACAGTATGAACCTGTTTCATAAAGCTTTATTACATCTTCCGACTTCTTACCGAAGATATAGATATTGTCATCACCTACAAGCTCATGAATCTCTACATTGGCACCGTCTTCCGTACCAAGTGTTACAGCACCGTTTAACATAAACTTCATATTTCCTGTTCCGGAAGCTTCCTTTGATGCAAGTGAGATCTGCTCTGAGATATCACAAGCAGGGATAAGCTTTTCAGCCTTTGTAACATTGTAGTTTTCCACCATAACTATCTTAAGATATGGACTTACAGACGGATCGTTCTCTACCAACTGCTGCAGGCACAAAATCAAATGAATGATGTCCTTTGCAATAGTATATGCAGGTGCGGCCTTTGCTCCGAAGATCATAGTTATCGGACGCTTCGGTAAATTTCCTTTCTTGATCTCTTTATACTTGTAAATAGCATAGAGAGCATTCATCTGCTGTCTCTTATACTCATGCAGACGCTTTATCTGAATATCAAATACCGAGTTCTCATCAATATCAATGTTCTGAGTATGCTTTAAGTACTTCTTAAGCTCGATCTTAGCATCCTTTTTGATTTCTCTAAGCTTCTTTAACACCTTCTCATCGTCCTTGTAAGCAAGAAGCTTTTCAAGATTTTCGGCATTATCCATATACTCAGGCCCGATAAGCTCATTTAAATACTCTGAAAGCTCATGATTGCAATGAACAAGCCATCTACGGAATGTAATACCATTTGTCTTGTTATTAAACTTCTCAGGATAGATATCATAGAAAGGCCTAAGCTCCGAGTTTTTCAAAATCTCTGTATGAAGAGCTGCAACACCGTTTACCGCATATCCGAAGTGAATATCAATATGTGCCATATGTACACGGTTCTGATTGTCTATGATATACACTCTTTCATCACTAAACTCTCTTCTTATTCTTGCATCAAGCTCATAAATAATAGGCAATAACTGTGGAACTACCTTCTCCAAATAGCTGATTGGCCACTTCTCAAGTGCTTCGGCAAGTATTGTATGATTGGTGTAAGCACAGGTCTTTCTTACAACATCAATAGCTGTATCCATGTTGAAGCCCTTTTGCTGTGTCAATATACGGATAAGTTCAGGAATAACCATAGTAGGGTGAGTATCATTAATCTGAATGCATACATGTTCATGAAGTCTGTAAAGATCTACACCTCTACTTTCAGCCTCTCTTATAATTAACTGTGCCGCATTGCTTACCATAAAGTACTGCTGATAAATTCTAAGTAAATGTCCTGCCTCATCACTGTCATCCGGATATAAGAACAATGTAAGGTTCTTTCCGATATCGTGTTTATCAAAGTTTATTCCGTCTCTGATAATAGACTCATCCACACTGTCGATATCAAAAAGATGTAATTTATTACATTTGCTCTGATGATATCCCGGAACATCTATATCATGCATTGTTGATTTTAAAGTAAAATCTTTGAAAGGAACTTCAAAACTTACATCCGTTCTTGTAAGCCAGCTGTTGTCGGTAATCCATGGGTTCTTTTCCTCGTACTGCTTGTTGTCTACAAACTTTTGCAAGAAAAGTCCGTCATGATAATTTAATCCTACACCGTCACCGTTTAATCCAAGTGTTGCGATAGAGTCAAGGAAGCATGCCGCCAAACGTCCAAGACCACCGTTTCCAAGAGAAGGCTCAGGCTCAACCTCTTCAACCGCTGTTATACTATGGCCGTTCTTAGCAAGTATCTCTCTTACTTCATCAAACATTCCAAGGTTTATCAGATTGTTTGAGAGAAGCTTTCCGATAAGGAACTCTGCTGAAATATAGT
The DNA here is from genome assembly GCF_003862475.1 of Lachnoanaerobaculum gingivalis. Taxonomy (GTDB): domain Bacteria; phylum Bacillota; class Clostridia; order Lachnospirales; family Lachnospiraceae; genus Lachnoanaerobaculum; species Lachnoanaerobaculum gingivalis. The sequence continues at coordinate 346,454 of NZ_RRCO01000002.1, forward strand.
ACAGCTTTCTGTTTCCTGTATTATGCTCCATGCCTTCCATCTTCTCTTTTGTAATGTTCAAGAGTGCTGTATAAATTTCCGCATCTGAAGCTGATGAAATTTCCTTACCAAGCTTGTTCTTTAAAATCTCTTCTAATGACATATCTTTTTCTCCTTTTTTTAAATCCTACGGATTAGAGTTCCGTTTGCTCCAAGTACTTCTCCGTCAAACTTTCGTGAAAATAAAATTTCTTTCCCAGAATTTATTTTGATCGGATTATTTGAAGCGTTTATTAAAACTTCCATACTGTTTCCGTCTTCATCAATTTTGATATATTCCACACATCTTTCATTTTCATAATTATCCGGAAAGTGGAAATACGGACTTCTACACATTTTCTCATTGTGCCTTAACATTATAAGACTTTTCATAGTAGAAATTTTTTCTACATTTTCGCTACTGTCAATCTCACTCCATGGCATACATCTCCTGCAATCCGGATCATGAGCCCCCTCCATTGCTATCTCCGTACCGTAATAAATACATGGACTTCCCGGAAGTGTAAAAAGAATTGCAAGCTGTTGATAGAACTTATCCAAATCGTGGAATCGGTTCATAAGTCTTTCGGTATCATGTGAATCAAGCAGATTGAATAATACATTGTTACTCTGTTGCATATACATTGTATAACAGCGGTTTACCATATACTCAAACTCATGCTTTTTCATTGTCTTATCAAGGAAAAAGTCATGAATTCCGCTTAGCAGAGGATAATTCATCACAGAATCGTATTCATCTCCCTGAAGCCACTGTATTGCATCATGCCAGATTTCTCCAAGCAGATATATATCAGGCTTTATTGTCTTTAGATGTTCTCTTATCTTTTTTAAAAACCTGTGTGACACCTCATTGCCCACATCAAAACGAATACCGTCTATGTCAAATTCTCTTATCCAAGCTTCACAGATTTTGCAAAAATAGTCTATAACCTCATTATTGTTGGTGTTCAGTTTCGGCATACCGTCTGTAAAAGCGAAAGTATAATACCTTTTATCCCTCGTATCTCCTCTTTTTGCAATGTCTTCCCAGTTTTCCACCATAAACCAGTCCGCATACTTTGAGGATTTACCTTTTTCAATTACATCAAGCCAAGGCTCAAATTTTCTTCCGCAATGATTAAACACCGCATCCACCATAATACGAATACCCTTGTCATGCGCCTCTTTACAGAGTGATTTCATTATATCAATGTCTCCAAAAGAAGAATCAATTTTTGTGTAATCGGTTGTATCATACTTATGATTTGATTCGGCCTCCATTATAGGATTCAGATAAATACCTGTTATTCCAAGGTTTTGCAGGTAATTAAGTTTGCTTCTGATTCCTTCCAGATTCCCGCCGAATTTCTCATAATTGGTAACACTTCCATGATCTCTCCAAGGCATGATATCCTCTGTATTATTTTGTGGAGTACCGTTACAAAATCTGTCGGGAAATATCTGATACCATATGGTGTCATTTACCCATGTAGGAGTAATGTTTATATCGGAAGGATTCATCCATGGTATAATGAAGCATTGCAGCATTCTGCCGTCCATATGGAACTGTTCCTCAGTTAAAAATCCGTCTTCAAAGTAATACCAGACACTGTCATTCGTATGCAGTTCAAAGAAATACTTACACCTTTTATATATCGGAAGTAAAGTTGTAGTCCACCATAACTGATTTGACAATCGTTTTTTATAGACTATCTCTTCTCTTTTTCCTGTCCACTTCTCGTTTCCACCAAGTATTCCGGCTTCGAACGGGTCACCATAGTGGATAAAGACCTGCTTCACATCATATCCTGTTTTTAAATTTATAATGAGTCTGTCCTCATCTATAGGATAGCTCATTTGTTCTGATGTCCTATGGTATACACCGGTAAATTCCATTATATCTCCTCTATTCTTTTCTTACCAAGTATTAATACACTTTGTTTTCCAACCTTTATAGGAGCCTTGACACTTATATTCTTTTTCCAAAGCATACTGTCATTTCCGTCACAAAGTAATTCAAAGTCTCCGCCTAAAAGCTTGGCTTCAATGTCTTTTTTTGAAGCATTATAAATTACTTTAACCTGACTCCACAAAGAATTCTTATCATTATTTACGGTGAATCCGACTACTCGGCTTTCTTTCCACATATCGGTGATATGTTTATAGCTGTTTTCGGATTTATCGCAAAGCCCTGAAATTTGTTTTCTAAGTGCAATCAGACCTTTATAGTAATCTACAAGTTCCTTATTTTTCCATGCAAGTTTCCAGTTAAGCCTGTTTACAGAAATAGGCATATTGTAGGTGTTATCATGTCCGGCCTTTGTTCTGCCGAACTCCTCACCCGATAAGAAAAACAAAGTACCCTGACAAGTCATATAAATTGCTGCTGCCAGCTTGTTTAATCTCATTGCCTCTTCTTCTGTGGTTGTATAATCCAATTTATCCCAAAGTGTCTGATTGTCATGTGCCGAAACATATGTGACTATCTGTGACGGTGCTTTCACACCTTTAAACTCTTTATTGTATTTAGGATCACACCATGCACTTACACTTGCAAGTATATAATCCTCTTTATCCTTGCCGCCGTTTATAAATCCTGCTTCTCTTATTCTGAGAGCCGAACCTTTTATAGCATCTCTGGTGTTGTCACAAAATACTCCTATGTTTTCATCTAAAAGAGCTATATTGTCTTTGTTTGCAAGTTTTTTATTATACTCTATTGCGGTATCTGTTGCAGACCAAGGCTCACCATAGATTATCTTTTCGCCCTTACCGTATATGATATCAAGTTCTTTTCTGATATTGTTCATCAAATCGGTATCAAGAAGTCCCATCAAATCAAAGCGAAATCCGTCAATATGATATTCCCTTGCCCAGTAAAGTACAGACTCCAAAATATATTTTGAACACATGACTCTTTCACTTGCCACATCATTTCCGCAGGCGGAACCGTCAGATACCTTACCGTCACTAAATACTCTGTAAAAATACCAAGGCAGAGTTCTTTGAAACCATGAATCAAGTGAGTAAGTATGATTGTATACCACATCCATAATTACTCCAAATCCGGCTTCATGAATTGATTGTATCATCTCCTTCATTTCAGTGATACGAACCTCTCCATGAAATGCATCTGTGGCATATGAACCTTCAGGTACATTGTAGTTGACCGGGTCATATCCCCAGTTGAACTCATAGTCTTTTGTTTCATCCACAGAACCGTAATCATACATCGGCATTATTTGAATATGCGTAACACCGAGTTCTTTCAGATAATCAAGTCCTGTAGGATGAATACCGTCATTATTTAACGTTGTGTGCTTACAGGTAAAAGCTTTATACTTCTGGCGATACTCCGGAGGGAAACCGCCCGACACAGAAAAGGAAAATTCTTTTACATGAAGCTCATACACAACTCTTTCTTTATCCTTTTGTGGCGCCTTATCATTTTCCCATCCCTTAGGATCGGTTTTTTTTAAGTTTACCGCCATACTTCTGATACCGTTGACTCCGGCTGCTTTTGCATACGGGTCGGCAGTTAAAACTTCTTTAGAGTCTCTTTTTATCAAATAGTCATAGTACACTTTATGAAGATCTTTGTAAGAGTGAAAGCACCATACTCCCTTATCAGCTTTTTCCATAGGAATCTGCTCATAAGCCTTACAGCCGTCTCCTGCTTCATAAAGGTTTAGTACTACACTCTCTGCACCCGGTGACCACAGTTTAAATGTGGTCCCGTTTTCATTACATTCCACGCCGAGGTCGTTTCCTTCATAAATGTAGTTTTCAAGAAACTCCTTTGAAGAGTAATATTTTTTAAGTTCAATTATATTTTCCATTACTATCCCTTAACAGCACCTGATAAACCGTCTACATAGTATTTCTGCATGAATAAGAATAAGAGTGCAATCGGAATAGAAATAAGAACTGCGCCGGCAGCAAAGCTTGTGTACCAGCTGTCGATATATTCTTTTTCAAGCATCTTCCAAAGTCCGATAGCAATTGTATACTGGTCAGAGTTTGCTCTACATATAACTCTAGCAAAAATAAAGTCAAGCCATGGTCCCATAAATGATGTTAAAACAGTATATACAATAATAGGTTTACTAAGCGGTAAAGTAATCTTATAAAAAATCTGCCATCTGGTACATCCGTCCAAAAGTGCCGCCTCATCTATCGCTGCAGGAATTGTATCAAAAAATCCCTTTGCAATCTGGAATCCAAGCCCTGCACCTCCTGAGTAACATAAAATAAGTGCCAGCTTAATCAAATTTCCTTCAGTAAGTCCCATTGCCTTTAATATAAAGTATACGGCAATCATTGACATGAATCCCGGGAAGAGTCCGAGTACCATTGCCATATTCATATAGGGCTTTCTAAGTTTAAACTTTATTCTTGAAAGGCAGTATGAAACTGCAAGTACGTAAAATGCCGACAATATACATGAACATACAGCTATAAACAATGTATTCATAAACATCTGCGGGAAGTTCAAAATAGTTGTATCACTGAACAACTTAGCATAGTTGTCAAGTGTAAAAGCCTTCGGTAGGAAGGTTGATACATAAGATCCCTTTTCCGCTCTGAAGCTTGTAAGTATTACCCAAAATATCGGGAAAAGCCAAATAACGGCCAATATGGCAAGAATGATATGTACAACAGTATTATTTATCATTCTCTTTTTCTTTGCAGACTGAAATTGATTTGCCATAATTAGAATCCTCCCTCTTCCTTATATGATTTACTGTTTCTGTATGTAAACAGTGCACCTATTGCCAAAATAACAAAGGTCATAATACCGATAACCGCACCGATATTGTAATACTGCTTGTCAATTGTCAATTTATAAAGCCATGTAACCAAAAGGTCTGTCTTACCTGCTGTTGAAGAGAGGTCTGTAACAGGGTCTCCTCCCGACAAGAGGTATATAACATTGAAGTTGTTTATATTACCTGTAAATGTAACTATCAAATAAGGTGTTGTAACATAGAGCATGTACGGTAATGTAATCTTGGTAAATGTCTGTATCGCATTTGCTCCGTCAACTCTTGCCGCCTCATAAAGATCTTCAGGAATATTTTGTAATACACCTGTAAGCTGAAGTAATGTATAAGGTACACCTACCCAGATATTTATTATGATAACGGTAACTCTTGCCCATGTCGGATTGGTAAAGAAAGGAAGACTTTTATCACTTGCTATAAGTCCAAGGTTTCTAAGAAGTACATTTACAGCACCTTCAGGCTGCAACATTGTACGCATTATAAGAAGTGATACGAACATAGGTACTGCACATGAAAGTACAAAGCAAAATCTCCAAAATCCCTTTGCTCTCGTTCCCTTTCTGTTAATAAGAAGCGATAAGATCATACCGAAAATATAGTTACTGAATGTTGCAAAAAACGCCCAGATAACTGTCCATGCAAGCACTGACCAAAATGTACTTCCAAGGATACTTTTTGAATCAAACAATGTCTTGAAATTATCAAGTCCCACCCAATCAAAAAGCATTAAATGATTATCTATACGGCTGTAATTTGTAAATGCCATACAGATCATAAATACTAAAGGAAGTATTGTAAATATAAATACAAATGCTGTAGGCGGTGTCATAAACAGACGATATAAATTTTCATTTAAAAGTGTTTTCAAATCTTCTACAAAGTTGTTTACATGTTTACCTTCTTTACGAAGACATTCAGCCTTGTATGCGCTCTTTAATGTACCTCTCCAAATAACTATCATAAGAACGGTAATTAAAATTGCGGCAACACCGTAAAGTAATATAAGAATAGACTGATCACCCTTGGTGTAGGTATAAATCTGCTTAGCCTCATCCCATACTTCCTGTTGTTCTACACTTCCAAGTGTACGAAGTCCTGCTATAAATCCTATTCCGTTTACAAACATAAAGACAAGATATGCAATCTCTATCAGAAGATATATAAGACCTTTTATAACCTGTCCGTTTACTATATTTCCAAATCCCATCAGGATCATGGAAAGTTTTGTTGACAATCCGCCCTCTTTTATTGCATTGGTGCAAGTGTATGGCGTCGGAAATTCATTAACTCTTTTTTTTAATAAACCCATAACATTTACCCCTTAATTTAATCCGTTACTGTTCATTGCCGCATTCATTGCTTCTGTCTGCTCTTTGGCATTAGCATGTGTCACGCTCTTATTTCTGATTGCCTTGCCCATATTTTCAACAGGACTCCAACAATTACTCATAGCCGATACGAAAGGCTGAAGAATTGAAGTATTGTTAAAGGTATTGTTTTGTGCCAAAACAAGTGCATCAGATGCTATCTCAGGATCCTTTAAAAGTTCCGTATTACAAGGTATAACATTTCTCAACTCATAGTGTGCTTTTTGTGCTTCCATACCTCCAAGGTATACTGCAAGTGCAACCGCCTGTTCCATATGCTCACTGTGTGAATTTACTCCGATTGCCTTTGAACCTGCATATGCAAGCATCTGCTTTTCCTCACCTTTAATGCTAAATGTGGGAAGTGAAGCGGCACCCATATTTTCTCCAAGTGCTTCCTTAATTGCATTTGCATCCCATGAACCTGTAAACATTGCATTTACACTGCCGTCACGAAGCCCTGCAAGTGCCGAACCGTCAGCATCAATTTTGAAATTAGAATTGGCTGCAAGGTCTATAACATAATTTGTAGCATCTACAGCCTTTTCCCCGCCAAAGTCAACACCCTTTGATTCATCGTTATCATTTCCGAACAAGGTACATCCGTTTCCAAGATAAAATGCAGGCAGATACCAGGAATTGGCAAGCGGGAAAGACACGATACCTTTCTTTAACATTGTATCAAGGTTTTTTATGTCATCATCTGAAAATACAGACTTGTCATAAAACATATACCAGGTATTTGTTGTAAAGGGTACACCGTAAAGCTCATTATTTACAGTAAGTGAATCCAGAAGCTCTTTTGAGTTGGTCGATTCAATAGCCTCCTTATACTTGCCTCCAAACTTTGCTATTGCCTTTGCATCGATAAGATTACTTATTTTATCGTTTGCATACATAAATACGTCGGCGCTCGCTTCCGGATCCTGTGATACCTGATCTGCAGCAGTCGCTTCATCCGCAACTCCATATACAAATGTGATATCCCATTCGGGATGTTCATTCGCAAAATTTTTACACATTGTTTGAAGCCACTCACCACTGTCTTTTGACTGATCTTCAGACGGTGACCAAACCATCAGTCTGACTTTCTCGGCTGTGCCGGATCCTTTACTGCCGGCACATGCAGTCAGCCCCACTCCCAGAGTCAAAGCCATGATTCCTGTTAGAAATCTTTTAAGACTTCCTACCATAATCTTACTACCTCCTGATTAAATTTTCGCATTGTTTCGTTAATGTAAATATATATCTTTTTTAATTCCCAGTCAATAAATTTTCATATTTTCTTTATGTTTTTAAAACATGGAAATAATACTGTATACAGTATTCTAAAATTTTCGTTTTGTTTCCAAAATTCTTGAAAAATACCATATTTTGTTCTTTGTTGCTTTTTAACATTTTATTCTATATAATAATATAAAAATGATTTTCTTTTATATGAAAGGATATTAAACTATGACCACAATACAGGATATTGCCGATAAATTAGGCATTTCCAAGAGTACTGTGTCAAAGGCATTAAATGATGCACCTGATGTTAGCGAAACTTTACGTAAACAAGTTCTTGAAACTGCAGTTGCATTGGATTATACAAAGTTGAGGCGATATAAAAAGCCGGTTAAAAAAATATGTATTCTAATAGAAAAAGAAAATATAGAATACTTGGAATCACATCACTTTGCTTATGATATTATCATAGGTTTTCGCCAGCTTGCAGAGCCTGCAGGCTTTGAAGTGGAAACAGTACCTGTTGATACCGATTTTCAAAAAAATACGTCATATGATATATTTATGCTTGAACATGATTATACAGGTTCATTTGTACTTGGATTTTCACTTAATAATCCTTGGATCAATGATTTTAAAAACAGCCATACTCCTGCAGTGCTTTTTGACAACTATGTTACGGGAAATCCGTCTACAGCCTACGTAGGCATTGACAATAATGAAGGAATGGAGCTGATTCTTAATCATCTTACAAATCTCGGGCATAAAAAAATAGCTTATCTTAGCGGTTCACTTGGATCATATGTACTTCAAATGAGACATGCGGCTTTTTTACATGCTATGCGTAGTCATGGCTACAAAACGACAGCTGAGAACATAGGCTGTTCCTACTATCTGTCCGAATGTATAGAAAAGCATCTTCCAAGATTTTTAGAAGCCGGAATGACAGCGATAATCTGTAGCCATGATAATATTGCAGCTGCATCGATAACTCAGTGCCGACAGCTTGGCTACAAAGTGCCTGAAGATATAAGTATTATCGGATTTGATGATTTGCCTATGGCGGCCTACACATCACCGCCACTTACTACTGTCAGACAGGACAGAACAGAGCTTGGCAAAAGCGGATTCTTTGCCCTTTCAAGTCTTTTAAACAATATACCAATCAGTACTTTTTTACTTCATGCAAAGCTTATTGAAAGAAAAACAACGTCAAAAGTTTGTATAAGCCAAAAAAGCGGCAATCCGTAACAATACGGAAAGCTGCTTTTTTAGTTTCTTGATTATTTTTTAAATATTACCGGAAAGTATCCTGTTGGCATTATCTACTCTTTCCTTTGTAGGAGGATCTATACCTTCAAGCTTATATTCAATTCCCAGATTATCCCATTTATGTCTTCCCAATGTATGATATGGTAATACTTCCACCTTCTCCACATTTTTTAACGAAGAAATAAATTCTCTAAGCTTAATAAGATCCTCATCATAATCACTTCTTTCAGGTACCAAAACATGACGAATCCACATTCTTTTTCCCATTTCATCCATTGTTTTTGCCATTTCAAGTATATGATCGTTTTTCATGCCTGTTATAATTTCATGTCTTGTATTATTTATTTCTTTTATATCAAGCATAATAAGGTCCGTATATTGCATCAAGATTTTAAACTTTTCAAAAAACTTTGATTCTTTACTGAACACTCCTCCGGCGGTATCAAGACAGGTATTTACACCGTTTTCTTTGCACAATTTAAAAAGCTCCGTCACAAAATCTATCTGTAATAACGGTTCTCCGCCACTTACGGTAATCCCTCCGTTGTCTTTCCAATACGGCTTATATCTTATTGCCTTTTCAAATACTTCCTTGGCACTAAATATCTGATTTTCTTTTGTAGACCATGTGTCCGGATTGTGACAAAACTGACACCTCATCGGACAGCCTTGTACAAATACAACAAATCTTACTCCCGGACCGTCCACAAGTCCGAATGTCTCAAACGAATGAATATTACAGCCTGTCATGGCATGTTCTGGCAATAACATCCAGCTGCTGTTCTCTTGTAAGGTCTATAAACTTAACAGCATATCCTGAAACTCTTATTGTGAAGTTTGCATACTCTTCCTTCTCAGGATGTTCCATAGCATCTATAAGCTTTTCCGTACCGAAAACATTTACATTTAAGTGATGTGCACCCTGATCAAAATATCCGTCCATTACCTGAGTGAGGTTCTTCTTTTGCTCATCCTCACCATGTCCGAGTGCTGACGGATTAATAGTCTGAGTATTTGAAATACCGTCAAGTGCATACTCATATGGAAGCTTTGTAAGTGAATTAAGTGAAGCCAAAAGTCCGTTTTTTTCTGCGCCGTAGCTTGGATTTGCTCCCGGTGCCAGAGGCTCTCCGGCTTTTCTTCCGTCAGGCATACTTCCTGTCGCCTTACCGTATACTACATTTGAAGTAATTGTAAGGATGGATGTTGTTGCTTCTGAATTTCTGTATGTATGTCTTTTCTTAACCTTTTTTAGGAAAGTCTTTAAAAGCCATACCGCAATATCATCTGCTCTGTCATCATCATTTCCGTATCTTGGAAAATCACCTGTTGTCTCATAGTCAACCACAATTCCGTTTTCATCACGAACAGTCTTTACCTTTGCATATTTTATTGCACAGAGTGAATCTACTACATGTGAAAATCCTGCAATACCTGTTGCAAATGTTCTTCTGACATCAGTATCTATAAGTGCCATCTCTGCAGCCTCATAATAATACTTATCATGCATATATTGAATCAAATTCAGTGTATTTACATAAAGTCCTGCCAACCAGTCCATCATTACATCATATTTCTCCATTACCTCATCATAATCAAGGTATTCAGATGTTATAGGTCTGTAAGCCGGTCCGACCTGCTCTTTTGACTTTGCATCCACACCTCCGTTTATAGCATAAAGAAGGCATTTTGCAAGATTTGCTCTTGCTCCGAAGAACTGCATTTCCTTTCCTGTTTCCGTAGCTGATACACAACAGCATATAGAATAATCATCACCCCATACCGGACGCATTACATCATCATTTTCATATTGTACAGAACTTGTTCTTATAGAAACAGCAGATGAATACTCTTTAAACGCCTTTGGAAGCCTGCTTGAATAAAGTACGGTAAGGTTCGGCTCCGGTGAAGGTCCCATATTCTCAAGTGTATGCAAGAACCTGAAATCGGACTTTGTAACCATCGACCTTCCGTCCATACCAAGTCCCGCCATCTCAAGGGTAGCCCAAACCGGATCGCCTGAAAAGAGCTGATTGTAAGAAGGTATTCTGGCAAATTTTACCATTCTGAATTTCATTACAAGGTGGTCTATCAACTCCTGTGCTTCGATTTCTGTCAGTTTTCCTGCCTTTAAATCTCTTTCAATATAAATATCAAGAAATGTTGAAATTCGTCCTACACTCATTGCCGCACCGTTTTGTGTCTTTATAGCCGCAAGGTATCCGAAGTATAACCACTGTACAGCCTCTCTTGCATCCTTTGCAGGTTTTGAAATATCGAATCCATATGCTGCAGCCATTTCCTTTATCTGTTTAAGAGCCTCTATCTGCATTCCAAGTTCATCTCTTTGACGGATTATTTCATCAAACATTGTACCGTCGCCACAATTTTCCAAATCTTCCTGTTTCTTTTCTATAAGAAAGTCTATTCCATAGAGTGCAACTCTTCTGTAATCTCCTACAATTCTTCCCCTACCGTATGTATCAGGAAGTCCTGTAATTATTTTATTATGCCTTGCCGCATGCATTTCAGGTGTATAAGCCTCGAATACAGCCTGATTATGAGTCCTGTGATATTCTGTAAAAATCTTGTGGAACTTCTCATTGGTCTGATAGCCGTAGGTACTTGCAGCCTGCTCAGCCATCTTTATTCCACCAAAAGGCATAAAAGCTCTTTTTAGAGGTTTATCTGTTTGAAGTCCCACAACCTTTTCAAGATCTTTCATATCTTCGTTTATATATCCCGGTCCATAGGCTCTAATAGTTGAAACAACTTCAGTCTCCATATCAAGAACTCCGCCTTTAGCTCTTTCCTCTTTCTGAAGTCTTGAAAGTTCACCCCAAAGCTTGTTTGTAGCTTCTGTAGGACCTTCCAAAAAACTCTCGTCTCCATCGTATATTGTATAATTATTTTGTATAAAATCACGTACATCTATATCGTCACGCCATTTTCTTCCCTTAAAACCATCCCAGCACATAAGTACCTCCTTTTAAAATAAACAAAGTAGTTAGGTTTTGCTAACTCTCTTATGTCCTGATAATATCACCATTAAATTTATTATTCAAGCGATATTTGTTAATTTTTTCTCATGTTTTCAATAAAAAACAATTCCTAGCTTTTTACTAGGAATTGTTCTGATATTTATACAGTATTTATGCTCTTATACAAGCTTTTTATTAAACTACTTTTCTTTTTATAAATATTTTATTTACTATAATAGAAATGCATATTGTGATTATCATACTTGGTACTGTACTTCCAATTGGAGTATCCAGCTTTATTAATAGCCTATATATTATAAATCCTATTATCCATATGATAATATTTATCACCGAAAAACATTTTTCATCATGTCTTATTTTTAATATAAAGAAATCCGATATTTGTATTGCTATCATTGGGGCAAAAACTGAACCTATAAGATATAAAAATCCTGTAATATCATCCATAGGTAATATTATTGCTCCCAGAGTTCCTATTATTGTAACAGCTACAGCAATCCACTTTGATGATATATTTGCAAATATAGACTCTGTAGATACTCCTGCGGAATACACATCCAAAAATGTAGTGGTTACAGTAGAAAGCACAACTATAAAAAGTCCCATTATACCAAGTCCTGCCTTTAATAAAATCTGTGCTATATCAGACTCCATTGTAAATAATGCGGCACTCATTCCTATAACATACATCCAAACACTGACAAGACCATATGTTACAGTACTTGCTGCAGTTGCCTTCACAGGTTCCTTGGCTTCTTTTGTATAATCACTTATAAGCGGAAGCCAGGAAAGCGGCATTGCAACCGATAATTCAAGAGCTGCACCGAAGCTCATACTTCTGTCACCGCTGCCAAAAGCTATTCCACCTCTAAAAATAATAAAGCTAAGTATTATAGTCATAATGAACAAGGCTGACATAGCTATTATATTTACCTTGCCAAGGTTTTTTACACCTATAAGTATCCAAACCAGTATCAGTCCGCCTATAACAAGACACCATATGATATGTCCCACAGCCATTATTCCCTGTGTAGCCAAGGCTCCATCATAAATCATTATACCGGTCCATCCTACCAGCTGCATAATATTCAGTATGGCAAAGAAAATACTTCCCTTTCCCCCAAAGCTTAACTTAACAGTATCCATTGCACTTTTTTCAGTCTTAGCTCCTATTATTCCGGCCAAAAACAGTAAGATACATCCTATAATATGCCCTAAAACTATTGCAAGCATTCCGTTAAGAAATCCTAATGATGCAAAATATGTACCTGTCAAAATTTCCGCTATAGAAACAGCCGCTCCAAACCAGATCAGACTGTTTTCAAATACTGATGTTTTCTTATTCATTATCCGCCTCCTTTGCATACTCTCCGTTTATATTAAATGAATGATTTAGAGGGCCGCTACCCTTTCCTATATCAAGCATTGCAAGTAGGGCATCGGATATATAGTTCTTTGCCCTTTGTACGGATTCTTCCGTTGTATAACCCTTTGCAAGATTTGATGCTATTGCTGATGAAAGAGTACATCCGGTACCGTGAGTATTTTTATTATCTATACGTTTTCCAAAAAACCACTTTGCTTTCCCATTCTCATACAATAAATCATTGGCATCATTTATACTGTGTCCCCCTTTTAACAGTACCGCACAACCATGATTTTCATATATTATTTTGGCAGCTCTTTCCATGTCCTTTTCATCTTTTATTTTTATACCTGAAAGAACCTCTGCTTCAGGTATATTTGGAGTTATTAACTTTGCCAATGGAAAAAGCTTTTCCTGCATTATTTTTATTGCACTGTTTTCAACTAAATTAGATCCGCTTGTAGCTACCATTACCGGGTCAAGTACTATATTTTTCGACTTATATTTTACAAGCTCGTATTCAATAGCTTCCACTATTTCCGGCGAAGATACCATTCCTATTTTTATAGCATCAGGAAAAATATCTTCAAAAATCATCTCAAGCTGACTCTTTACAAATTCAGGAGCAATATTTACTATTCCTGTTACCCCTGTAGTATTCTGTGCTGTAAGTGCGGTTATGGCACTCATTGCATATACATTGTTTGCAGTCATTGTCTTTATATCCGCCTGTATACCTGCTCCACCACTACAATCACTTCCGGCTATTGTTAATACTTTTTTCATATCATGTCCCCTTAATTAAATCATTTGACAAATTGTAAAGTTCCTTTGTCGCTTTTTTTATATCAGCAGCTCCGAATATCGCAGAGACTACTGCAACTCCATCTATTTTACTTCCCTTAAGCTTTAATATATTTTGTGAATTTATTCCTCCTATTGCCACCTTAGGTATACTTACAGCTTCACATATAGATTTTAATGTTTCATATGAGACAATACCTACATCATTTTTGGTAGAAGTTTCAAATACCGCACCTATCCCTATATAATCTGCACCGTTTCTCTCTGCCAAGACAGCCTCCTCTACCGTATGTACGGAAACCCCTATTATCATATCTTCTCCGACAATCTTACGGACATCTTTAAGTTCCATATCATCTTGCCCTATATGTATTCCGTCTGCATTGGTGGCAATTGCCACGTTTAGATTGTCGTTTACAATAAATGGAATATTATACTGTTTACACAGCTGCGATATTTTTTTTGCTTCCTCTATAAAGCTTCCTTCATCCAAACTTTTTTCTCTAAGCTGCACACAGGTTACACCGCTTTCAAGAGCTTCATTTACCTGCTCATATAAAGTTTTATTCCCTGTCCATGTTCTGTCGGTGACAGCATAAAGTTGCATATATTTCTTATCTAATCTCATATCTTGCTCCTTTTTCAAGTTCAGCAGGAGTGAGATTGTAGACTGCATCTATCAAATAATTTCTATAGCTGCTGTTACCGTCTTTATCTGACATACGTTTTTTTGCTGTTTCTCCACATAATCCCATTGCACAAACACAGGCAAAAGCGGCTTCTAAAATATTGTCAGGATTTGCACTTATATATGCCGCCATCATAGCTGAAAGCTGACATCCGCTTCCTGTAATTTTACTCATTATACTGTCACCGTTATATACACAATATGCTATTTTACCGTCCGTAATTATATCAACGGCAGATGTTATAACTGTTACACAGGAGTTTTTCAATGCGAAATCCTTTGCGAACTCAACCACAGTATCAATATTTTTTTCATTGATAAAATCAACGGAATCAACTCCCCTTGTATTACCTATTCCTACGGCAAGACATTTTATCTCTGATAAATTTCCACGTACTACGCTGAATTTCACCTTTTCAAGCAGTGTTTTTGCAGTCTCCGTTCTTAATCCGGATGCTCCGGCTCCTACAGGATCAAGTACTATTGGATGATTCAATTCGTTTGCCTTTTTACCTGCAGCAATCATTGAAGGAATAGTTCTTTTATTTAATGTACCTATATTTATATTAAGTCCTGAACATATTGATGTTATCTCTTCAACTTCATCCAACTCGTCAGCCATTATAGGGCTGGCACCGCATGCAAGAAGTATATTGGCACAGTCATTTACAGTAACATAATTTGTTATATTATGTACCAGAGGTGATTTACTTTTGACATTTTCAAGCATTTCTTTTAACATATTTTTTATCTCCTATCTTTGCTATTTTCTATTAAATTGTGTAAGAGTATTTGTTTTCATAATGGAATAAAGCAGAATACCTGCCACTTTCTTTCATAGTAATCCTCCTAAAATATATTCTTAAACTATAAAACTTATAGGATCATATATTCAGTTAGAATTTTTGCAATAAAAAATGAGATACAAGAACCTGTATCTCCTGAAAAGAAAGTAAAAAACATTTCCCTACGTTGGCATTATCCAAATCAGGTAATCGGTCGAAAGTCACACTTCCCTCTCAGCCTATATATAAGCTCCCAAGTTAATAATATTTAATTACCAAAAGTATATCACTCTAGGATAAAATGTCAATCGCTACTCTTGAATTTGTATTAGGTTTAATCAAGTTTTCAACAATTGCCACATGTTCTTTTGATGTTGCATACTTATTAAGAGCATCCTCATCCTTTACATCCAATATCAAAATAATATCATGTGTACTCGTAGGTAAAACATTATAAACAATATCCGCCATGATTACTTCATCCATACTTTTACATAAATCAATCAGACTGCTTTTTATCTCTTCACCTATACTTTGCTTTTCCACACCCTCATTAAACTTCCACATTACGATATGTCTTAACATAAATTCTCCTCTTTTCATATATTAGTGGTGTCAAACTTTTAAGTCCAACCTATTAATCTTTTTTAATTTGAAAAAAATTACATACTGCAGTAGCGGCCTTTTTATTCATTCCTTCCACTGACATAAGTTCCTCAAGACTTGCATTTTTAATATTTTCAATTTCTTTAAAATGCTTCATTAGTGCTTTTCGCCTTACAACTCCTATTCCTTCTATATCATCAAGTATCGACTTTACCTGAGTTTTAGATCTTAGACTTCTGTGATACTCTATAGCAAATCTGTGCGCTTCATCCTGTATTCTAGTTATAAGCAAAAATCCTTGAGAATGAGTATCTATAGGAATTTCAACATTGTTGTAATACAGCCCTCTGGTCCTGTGATTATCATCCTTTACCATTCCGCATACCGGAATATTAAGTCCAAATTCTTCCAAAACCTGCAAACAGATGTTTACCTGACCTCTTCCACCGTCCATAAGAATTATATCAGGCAGTTTATTAAATCCGGTATCTTTTTCATCAACACCGCGATCAAATCTCCTCGTAAGAACTTCCTTCATCGAAGCATAGTCGTTTGGACCTATTACTGTTTTTATTTTGAATTTTCTGTAATCACTTTTTTTAGGCATTCCGTTCTCATAAACCACCATAGAACCTACAGATTGAACACCTGAAATATTGGAAATATCATAGGCTTCCATTCTTTTTAAATTAGGCAATGATAAAAGTTCTTCAATTTCCTTTACAGCTCCCACACTTCTTGCTTCCTGTCTTTGAAGCTTTTCCCTGTCTTTGGTGAGAACGATTTCAGCATTTTTCTTTGCAAGTTCTACCAGTTTTTCCTTTGAGCCTTTCTTTGGAACAATTATATTTACCTTTGAACCTCTTTTAGCAGAAAGCCATTCCGAAATGAGGTTTTCATCCTTTAATTCATACTGTGACATTATTTGGCTTGGTACAAAAGGAGTTCCCGCATAGAACTGTTTTATAAAACTCTCCAGTATATCAACTTTTTCATCATCCATTGCAACTTGTATATAATGATGTTCTCTACCAACCATCTTTCCCTCCCTGATAAAGAACACCTGTACAACAGCATCCCTCTCATCTCTTGCCATTGCAATAATATCCCTGTCTTTTGAATCATCTGAAGTGATTTTCTGTTTTTGTGTAATATGAAGTACGGAGTTTAATAAATCTCTTTGTTTTGCCGCATCTTCAAATTTAAGTTCGGCTGAAAGCCTTTCCATCTCGGTTCTTATTTTATTTATAATAGGGTCAAAATCACCACTCAAAAATTTAAGTGCTTCGGCAGCATTTTTATTATATTCATCTTTTGATATATAATTTTGGCATGGAGCATCACACTGATGTATAAAATAGTCAAGACATGGACGCTCCGCTCCTATATCCTTTGGGAGATTTCTACTGCAAGTCCTTAGCTTATACACTCTGTTTAAAAGATTTATTGTATCTCGTACTGCATTTCCGCTTGAAAAAGGACCGAAATATCTGTTTTTGTCCTTCTTTATCTGCCTTACCATCTGCAGTCTGGGGTATTCCTCTTTTACTGTAAGTTTTATATAGGGATAGGTTTTATCATCCCTAAGCATTGTATTATACCTTGGTCTATGTTCTTTTATCAGATTATTCTCAAGTACCAATGCCTCCAGCTCGGAATCGGTTACAATATATTCAAATCTTTCAATCTTTGAGACCATTTGTTTTATCTTAGGACTCTTATCCTTACTTGATTGAAAATATTGCCTTACTCTGTTTTTTAACGAAATAGCCTTGCCGACATATATAATATCATCTTTTTTGTCATGCATTATATAAACACCCGGCTGACGTGGCAACTTCTTTAATTCATCTTCTATTACAAATGCCATCTGTTACCTTAATCTTTTTCCCTCAAAATGTATTTGCATATCAAGATATGCAATAAAATCTGCAATATCTATTGTCTTATCAATACCGTTTCTCTTTAATCCGTAAATATCAAATATAGCATCCAACTGCTTATCTGTTATATTTTCCTTGTTGGCTAAGAGTATTTTCTTTTTTGTATAATAATCATCCGCATCCAGAAAGTCTATAAAGAAATTTTTTTGCTCATCTTTACTTTCTTCCTGATGTGTTTTTTTATTTATTTCTATATTAATTTCACTATTTCTATCTGTAATTTTTTTAGATGCTTCAGATATATTTTCCAACTTTTCAAATCGATATTTTTGTTCTATATCGGGATATTTTTCTCTGTCAACTTCACTTAAGAACATATCAAGAGGTCTTGCATATACTCCGAAATCTCCGTAAAGGGCCTGATATATTACAAGTTGTTCCTTACTTTCAGAATGTGTGGCAACAGCAATTATCTGATAAAGCTTATTTTTAAAATGTCTGTAGAACTCTCCCGGTCTTGGATTCTCTCTCATTATATCACCCTCTTTTTAATCAAAATTTTCTTTTAAAAATACCCATACATTATCTATAAGTTCCTCTACACTTGATGCGGTATAGATTATCTCATCCGGATCATGTATATAGAAAATAACCTGTCCGACTTTTCCTTCCTTATCCGGATCAAAGTCAAGCATAAGATATCCGCAATTAAGGTATGTCGCAAAGGCAAACCAATCTTTATGGAAAAGATATGGCTTTATTCTGCTGTCTCTCATTTGTTCTATAACTTCATCGGTAAAATAGTCAGGATAATCTGTTAAAAGAGCATCTCTGTCTTGAAAATAGCTCTTTACCTTTTTCATCTCTTCAAGACTGAATAATGTAAAATTGATTTCTCTACCCTCTATATCACATTGTAACAATTCAAAATATCCGCTACCGTTTTTGTATGAATAAAGCTCTTTAAAATCCTCAGGCAATTTTATTCCGAAAGTTTTTTCAAAATCTTCAAACTCCACTTCACTTGCGCCACCTATTTGTTCATACTCTTCAAAGTACCCTTCTTCTATAGGATCATCTATTCCCAATTCCTCAAAGTTCTCACAGATATATTTTTCAGCTTCTTTTAGCTTTTCTTTGATTGTCATACCCATTTATTTTACCTTCTTTTATTTTCGTTAGTATTGATTTTTATTATATCACATTGAATTGTAGATGACAGTTCTTTTTAAATTTTAAATATTGTATTTCGACGCTATAATTTGTATACTAAAATTAGTTTCAGAATTATTTGATAATTGAAAGGTTGATTATGCTGAAAATTTTTTATGGAGATATGAAAGATTCTATTTACAATACGGCATCTTATTTTAAGTATGATTATGAAGATGATTGGATAGTGGATCCGTTTGTAATGGATATGATTTATGATGTAGATAAGTCAATTGTCTTAGACAGTGGAGTTATAGACAGTCCTGTCTTAGGTAAAATACCTCCAACAGGTTTATCAGGTGGTGTAAAGACGCTAATCTTGGTCAAATTTGAAAAAGATAAGATATTTAATGCTTCTACTTGTGGTGATAATTGTGCTAAATGGTTTTTAAAGATTGCGGAAAAAGAAGATAGAATAATTAACTTACATCATTTGATGGACTTTGGTAAAGAAGGATTTGAAATATTGATAATGAACACTAACCAAATAGTACATACAAGAATGGAACTTGTAAGTATAGCCGGTGAATTTTTATAGAAAAGACGTGATATTATGAAAGGAACGCACAGAGTTGTTGTATCTACAAAGCGTCTAAAATATGACTTTGTGATACGTAGAAATATAACAATCATTCAAGGGAACAGCGCAACCGGTAAAACTACTTTAGTTGATATGATTAGGGAAGCTGTGAACAATACTTCCGGAGCATCTGTTGATCTGGTATGTGATAAAAAGTGTTTTGTACTTGACGGTACACTTTGGAAGGAACAGCTGGCAGCTGTTTCAAATAGTATTGTATTTATCGACGAAGGAAATGAATTCATTAAAACAATTGAGTTTTCCAAGTTTATTCAAACTACAGATAATTATTATGTTATTGTGACCAGGGAATCCTTACCTACTCTACCTTATAGTGTAGAAGAGATATATGGTATTAAGACTTCAGGAAAGTATGGAAAGTTGGAGCAAAAATTTAATGAGTTTTACAGGATATATGGCTCTGATATATATAAAGAATCTATACATCCTGATACTGTTTTAACGGAAGACAGCAATTCAGGGTATCAGTTTTTTAAAAGTATATGTAATGACTCACATATAAAATGTGAAAGTTTAAACGGTAAATCAAATATCTTTCAGTATTTGAATTCAAATGACAATGAAAACATTCTTGTAATAGTAGATGGTGCAGCATTTGGTTCGGAAATGCATAGAGTAACAGAGTTAATAAGGGATAAAAAAGAAATAGCAATTTATTTACCGGAGTCATTTGAATGGTTAGTATTATTATCCGGTGTTGTGAAAAACTCCATGCTATATAGTATATTGGAGAGGCCGGCAGATTATATAGAATCCAAGGAGTGTTTCAGTTGGGAGAGATTTTTCACCGCTATTTTAATTGATATGACAAAAGATAGCTATCTGGCATACACGAAAAAAAATTTAAACTCCGTATATTTGACAGACACGGTTAAAAAATCAATTCTTGAAAGGATTAAATATATTAAATTAAACTGAATTATTCACGGTGCAATATTTAAATTAAGTACCATGCTATTAATCTTTAAGTTTAATATATGACGCTATAACTGACTTAATACACCTAAAAATGGGCAGCTGCTACACAGCTTGAATGTTATATACCTTGCTGAATGAATTACTTTTGCAGCAATCTTTAGCAGTTTTAGACGGACAGTATCAATGCGTTGTTTTCTCATATTTGCAGGTAATGAGGGTCGTCTAAACCAATTAAATATGTTAGACGTGGGAAATTTTATTACTATTTCACACGTCTGTTTTATTATCATTCAATATTTATTTTTCTATACCTGATAAAGGTATCTTTTAATCTTATTCCAATACCGATTTTTCCCTTATGTGGATAAATCATGGATGTAAAGTTGTACTTACCTCCAAGCAAATAGACTTCCAGAACATTTCCGTCTTTTATTATACTGAAATCTATATCAGTTTCATTTTGTATATCTGCTTTATATATCCTTATTCCGCTTCGTATATACTCATCAGCTTCAGTAAAATCTGTAATTATATTACCAAAGAGAAAATCAAGTTTTATTATTATTTTTTGCTCTTCAATGTCAAAAAATTCAAGCTCTAATTCTGTGCTGTTTTTATCTCTTGATATTGTACCGGATATATAAATCCTTTCACACATATTATCCAATATATTATATGTATTTTTGTCACTTCTTTTACTCTTCTGGCTGTATTCAAAGTCATTTTTAAGTTCAAAGTCATTACTGTAAGGTGGCATTTTCAAAACATTTTCTTCCATATCAATCAGTCTTGGATATGACATTATTCCGCGATATCCGCTTTCTTCTGATGGGCCATGGTCATTGATCCACGGCATCCATTCCCAACCTCCAAGCCACGCCATCGAAATAATTTGTCCATACTTATCCTTATATGTTTGAGATGCGTAATAGTGAGGACCAAAATCCAATGTCCCACTATATTCATGAAAGAAAATACAATTTTTAAAATTAATATTTCCAACCATATATACAGTAGGTAGAAAATCGGTACGATTCATAGGTGATGCTGTTATAACCCACTTTCCATCTATTTCAAATATATCCGGACATTCAAACATTGTCCCTTCACCGGCTTTTGCCTCATACAATATTCCACTATAGATCCATTCAAACAAATTCTTAGAATAAAAAAGATATATTCTCCCATGGCTTTCAAGATCCGACGCATTTTTGTCGGATCCTCCAATCACCATTTGCCATGCTCCATCATGAAATATTACTTTAGGGTCTCTAAAGTCTTTTCCAATAGATTCAATAATGGGATTTTTCTCATATTTTATAAAATTATAACCGTCAAAAGAATATGCCATGCATTGTCTTTGACAAACTTCACCATCAACCAATGAAACAGCCGTATAAAAAGCATATATTTTATCTTCATTAACAACTACAGAGCCTGAAAAGCATCCACCTCTGTCATAATCCTCATATAACTCATTCGGAATAAGAACAGGCTTACACTCTTCCCAATGTATTAAATCAGGACTCACGGCATGACCCCAATGCATTTTATCCCAGTTATTGCTGTATGGATTACATTGGAAGTACATATGATATTTACCCTGAAACCACACAAGACCGTTCGGATCATTTATCCAGCCTCTTTTTAAGGCAAAATGATATTTCGGCCTGAAAATATTTTGCTTCATACTCATGACTTTACTGCCCCCAACGTCATTCCGGCTGTCATCTTTTTATTTAATGAAAAATATATAACCAATGTAGGTAATACAGACATCGTGATAGCCGCATAGGTTGCCCCCCAGTCTTTTAACCCTCTTGGCCCTATAAAGTCAGCAAGACCTATAGATATCGTTTTCAGTTCTGTACTGTTTATAAATACAAGACTGAATGTATAGTCATTCCACACAGTTATAAAATTCATAGCAAGCACCGTCATTATTGTATTTAAAGACAACGGTATGATTACTTTTGTATAAATACCGTAGATACTTGCTCCGTCAATTACCGCAGCCTCTATAATTTCATCAGGAATAAATGAATAAAAATTTACAAACAACATTATCGATACAGGTAATTGAAATGCCAACAGAGGCAATATGACACTTATTCTTGTATTTATAAGTCCAATTTTTACAAACATTGTAAATAAGGGTATCAATGTAACTGCATATGGAATTGTAAGGCCTATAAGAAAATATCGGTATATCTTCTTCCTTCCCGTAAATTTCATCTTGGCAATAGCAAATGATGCCATTGAACTGATTAATACAATAAATACCAATGATACTACAGAAATTATAGCACTGTTTTTTATATAGGTTATTATATTGCTTTCAGTGAATATTTTAATAAAGTTCTCTAAAGTAAATCTCTTTGGAAAGCTGAACGGTTCTGTCAATAACTCTATATTCGGTCTAAACCCGGCTACGATAAGCCATATAACAGGATAGCCCTGAATTATAAGGAACAGAATCATAACAGACCAATATATTATTTTTCTGATATTTCTTTTCATATATACTCCTATTCTTTTTCGCCATCCATATATTTACTGATTAATAAAACTCCAATAATACTGAGTATTACAATTATTACAGCAATTGCGCTTCCATATCCGTAGTCTCTGCTGGTAAAAGCTTTTTTATACATATATGTCGCAAGTATTTCAGATCTGTGATTCGGACCTCCTTTAGTCATATTCATAGGTGCCGCAAAACCTCTAAGCGCACCCACCAGACTCAATATACATGAAAGCATAATTACATTTGCTATAGCCGGTATTCTGATTTTTACCAGAATCTGCAATTCTGTAGCTCCGTCTATTCTTGCCGCTTCCAATATATCAGGTGACACCGAAACCAATGCAGAATAGAAAATGATCATATAAATACCTATATATTGCCAGCCTTCCACAGAAGCAACCGCCCATAAAACAGTTTTATATTCACTTAAAAAAGCAATAGGCTCCATACAAAGCATTCTTCTGAAGATATTGAATAAACCCAAAGGCTCATACGAATAAAATCCTGTAAACAATTGTGAAATTGCAATAACCGTAATAACAGAAGGTATGTAATATACAGTTTGTATGAATCCTCTTCCTTTTTTTAGATATGTAAGTAAAACTGCAATGCTAAAACCGAATCCGAGCTGAAATACCATTACAATAAGTATATATATTATATTGTTTCCGAATGCCTGTCTGAATACACTGTCTCCGAAAAGTTTTATGTAGTTATTAAAACCTACAAAACTCTTTTTCCCTATACCGTTCCAATCTAAACAGCTGTAATAAATTGAAACGAGTATAGGAACCATAACTATAACAGAATAGACAATAAAAGCAGGTAGCAAAAATACAGCAATCGCTTTCTTATCTCTCAAAATTTTCATAAAATTCTATTTATTTGCCTCCAAGGCTTCATCCACTGCCTTTATAAAGTCATCGGTTGTTTCTTCACCCATACAAAGTCCCGGCAGATTATCATTTATTGTTGCTATTACGTCTTCATTCAATACTACATCCCAAGGTCTTGCCGCAGTTGATCCTATATTATTTGTATCTTCCATTACCTTTAAAAACAATGGATCAAAGCCGCTGCTATCGCTCATATCCACTTTCTGTGGTGCCAAATGCTCATGTGCAAAATATGCAGGACTGTAGTTTTTAACTATAAATGTCAGATAATCTTTGTACTGATCATCAAAAGACTTAGGATTAACTGCCAAACCTATTCCACCAAACGCCCAGTAGTCATTTGCATTTGTTTTTCCGTCCTTTATTGTAGGCATATAAAAATAATCCACATTCAATCCTTCCGGTCTGTTCTTATCTGTAAAATAATTTAACTCCCAAGTACCTGTAGGATACATTGCGCTCTTTCCACTAAGAAATAAATTTAATCCTGTAGCTACATCGGTCGTTGAAAATCCCGGTTGGAAATACTGTCCTATTTCAGACATAAAAGTTGCCGCCTTAATGCCAGGTTCATCAGACATCTTAGCTTCTCCTAAAGATAGTTTGTTTAAATACTCATTTCCTGTCATTCTGAACGGATATGTTGCAAGAAGGCGAAGTAAAGGCCATCCGTCTCCTCCACCGATTCCAAATGCAGTATACCCTTTTTCTTTTAAAACCTTGCAGTCTTCTAAAAGCTCATCCAATGTTTTTGGTGCTTCAATTCCGGCATCTTTAAACATATCGACATTGTACCAAATCATTTCTGTTGAAAGCTCTAAAGGTAATGTATACAATTTACCGTCAGAAGTTCTTCCATAGTTTAATGCCAATGGAATATAGCTGTCTTTTTCACCTATTTCATCAAGAAAGGCATCCATATCTGTGAGCATTCCCTGTTCTCCAAGTTCTGTAGCATATGGTGTAGCATCAAGATCAAACATATCCGGCATCTGCCCGCCTGCAATCATCGTTCTAAGTTTTTGATCATACGATGTTCTGTCTGCATTACTGTCAATAACAAGCTTTATATTCCCACCCTGCTCATTATATTTATCCGTTATCTCCTGCAATGTTACCATTGTATCATCTGATGCGGACCTTGAAGAGAAATAATGAATCTCTCTTACATTACCGTCTGTGTTTTCAGCCTCTGTAGAATTTGCGGCAGTTTGTGCTTTATTTCCGCAACCCATTAATACCATTCCTGCTATAAGGCATATTGTTCCTATCTTCTTGTACATACTAATCTCCTTTTAAACTTCATACATATGAATATCAGAAACTCTGATACTTCCATCTTTTACAAAAAATCCCCAATTTGTTCTGTTCAGATTATAGGCTCTCATTGTCAGAGCAGTAATATCGTTCACATAAAGACATATTATACTTCCATCTGCCACAACCCTTATATGTACTTTATTATCCTTTAAACTTTTATAATCAAAAGGTCTTTCAAGTTCCACCATAAAGGGCTTATCACCGTCAACATACCATTGATTTACGCCACGTATACGTCTTGGCCACATATCCGCCACAATCCTGTTATAAAACGGCTCAAATCTAAGATAATACCCGTTTGCAAGAGCTGAATCCTGTCTCAAACCTATTCCGAAAGATCTAACTCCTTCACCGAATTCTATTACCGCTTCTATCATACATGTATCTTTCATTCCATCGATTACATATGACTTCTCCCCCTCATAATTTTCTATTTCAACTTTATTTATTTTTTTATTTACGGATTCCTTATTAAACATATTGATCAATCCTTCTGCAGGTTTTACAGTAAGCTTATTATCAGTTGTTTGATTAATTTCATGTGCGATAAAATTTCCTCCCCATTCATACTGTCCGAAATCACTTTCACCACGCTTAGTAGGCACCCAAGCAAACGCCATTCTTTTATCACCAACCTGTGCTGTTTTTGCAGCATAAAACGCTCTTCCGTCAAAAGTATCTTCTATAGGAGAGGTCCACGGTCCGCTCAGCTTATCAGACATCCTATAATGTGTTACAAATTTTTCTGAAAAGGTTGAATACACAAGATACCATTTGTTACCAAGTTTAAACAAATCCGGACATTCATGTGTCATATAAGATTCCGGATTGTAAAACGGCTCTTTTGCCTCCCAGTGAAGTAAATCATAAGATCTGCATAAGCCTACACATCCTCCGTTCTTTTCACTTGCTCCACGCAATCTTGCAGCTAAAAGCATATCAAAGCATTTTTCTTCTTCATTATAAAAAACAAAAGGATCACGCCAGTCAAAAGGCTCGTATATCCTTTCATCAGCGCCGAATGTAAGCTCAGGCAGTTTTTCCCAATTTATAAGATCCTTACTTATTGCATGTGCAACATATTGTAAAGGTTTTCCGTCCCTATGATATTTGGGATTATAATTATTTTGTGCGGTATAAAACATATGAAAATTGCCGTCATTGCCTTCTATTACAGACCCTGTATAACAGGCATAGTCCGCATCGTCATACTCACCAACAGGTAATACAACCTTACAATCTTTTATATTAACCCCGTCTTTTGTTATCAACAGATTCCAGCTTGTACGATATCCATACTCATCCTGTGTGTTTCCTTTTCTTTCATCATGAAGATAATAAATATAAAATTTACCATCATGTGCAAATGGAATAGTATCTCCAACCCAACCGTCTTTCGGTTTATAAAAAAAATTTTTCATATATAACCTCTTATCTAGTATAAGTATTTTTTATGAATGCTTTTAAAATCTTGTTTTTATACTAAACTATTTTATATAAATATCCTATTCGCAAATGCTCCAAAGTTTTTATAAATGATTATGCAAGTATATGTTTTCTTGCATTTTTCATGCAAATATGCTATTGTTTTCATGGTTTTTCAAGATATACTCTTGTCTTTTCATAATCATTTTCATAAAGGAGGTCTTATATGGTTAATATTAATGATGTTGCAAATGCAGCCGGTGTATCAATTTCAACGGTTTCAAGAGTTATAAATCAAAGTAATACTGTATCTGTTGCTACAAAAAACAAAGTTATGGAAGTAATAAGAGAACTTGGTTATTCACCCAGTCCGGCATTAAAAAAAGAAAATCGTAAATCAAATAAATTAATCGGTGTTCTTTTTCCTGACATATCTAATAATGTTTTCGGCAGAATATTACAGGGTATTAACAGTGTTGTTACACCTCTTGGTTATAATACTGTAATATGTGAGACTAATGGTGAACTTGATAAAGAAATACATTTTTTGGATGTCTTAAAAAATAAGCAAGTTGAAGGTATTATTATGGCAAATGTTCATATACCTAAAGAACATATGATGTGGATACATAGAAACAATAAGCCTGTAATATATGTATGTCAGGATATTCCGGATTTTGAGCTAAAAATCCCTGTCAGTTCTGTAAATATGGATAATCAGCAGGCAATTTGTGACATGGTGCATTTTCTTTATAATATGGGACATCGTAATATCGCATTTATTGGAGGACCGCTTCATGATTTATCAGCCGGAAAGAAAAGATATGATGGGTATATGAAAGGTATTAGGGAATGTTCTTTAAATACTTCCCAAGACCTAATAAGCCTTCAGGATTCCTTTACCATAGAAGACGGCTATACAGGAATGAATCAAATATATGAAAAAGCATCTATACTTCCTACCGCAGTTCTTTGTGCCTGTGACAATATTGCTGTAGGAGCCATAGATTTTATGTATGATAATAATATACAAGTACCGGGGCATATTTCAGTTACAGGTGTAGACGACAGTAATCTGGCAACTGCTATCAGACCGTCACTTACTACAATACGTCATGCCACTTTTGATACAGGAGTAAAATCTGCCCAACTTTTGCTGGAATACTTCTCTTCAAATTCTTTCAAAGGGAGTGCATTTAAAATGCCTTATCAGCTCTTAAGAAGACAGAGTGTAAAGCATCTATAAAGAAAAAGGACTCCCATTTTTGGAGTCCTTATCTCTATTTCAATCCGTCGATTGACTGTATTCTTTTTTTATCTCCGATATCCTCAAATCTTATCAGGAGTTGTCCGTCATTTTCTGCAAATTTAGCATAAATATTATTGTTTTCCCAATGATAATCTGTACCGTTCCATGCAAGGAAACCTTCTACTAAAATTTTATGATCCAGCTCATAATTACTAATCGCACTCATTATAGTTTTGATAAATAGCTTTGTATCTACAGGTGCAAAGAACTTCTCAGGTAAATCGTAAAGTGCCACAAATGCAATACCGCCCGGATGTTTGCATGGATAATATCCGTAATTCTTTTCACTTATGCCACATGAAATCATTGAAAGTATATATCCGGTAACTTTCTCTGTTAAAGGCAAATTTGGATTTGTTAAGGCTGCAAAGCCTACCTTTTCTCCAAATTCTCTTGCTTCTCCAACAAGTTCAAGTAAGCTCTCATCAAATCCGTTTATATTCTCCCAGCCCCAAAGCCAGTCATTTGATTCGATTGCTTCACTTCCTATGTATTGTATCGGATATGTGCTCTTACCGATGTTGATTTTCTTTGTATGAAAATCAACATTCCAAGCCTGTCCTTTAGCTACATACATCTCAATAGCTTCCTGTACGCGGAGCATACCACCAAATACTGCCGATACTACCTCAGTCCAGTCTGTACGATTCATTTCATAATCTATTTTTAATATATTAACTCTCTCTGCCATAATACTTCTTTCCTGTTTTTGATAATATAATTCAATCAAAAATAATCAAAAAATGCAAGCATTATTTTAAAACGGGAGTTTGACAGCTAACTACTCCCTTTATAAACCTCAACCCCTTATAAAGACTGGATTTCAGTCTTATTTTTTTGTCAAATTTTATGTTATTTTTTTTGTAGCTATTTATAGTTATATGTTATAATATGAGCATGGAGGTGGAATGCTATGAAGCTTACTGTAAGTAAATCAAAAAACTCTGCTACATTTTATGTTCAGAAATCTATACGCAAATCCAATGGTTCTGTCACTACAGTTACTATTGAAAAACTTGGAAATCTTGATATGGTTAAGACTAGAGCTAATGGAAAAGACCCTTACGTTTGGGCTAAGGAATATGTTGATGAACTTAATCGTAAGGAATATGAGGAACAAAAAGAGATATTGATAAAATGTTCTCCTTCAAAACTCCTGAAGCCTGATGAAAAACATTTGTTTAACTGTGGATATCTATTTCTTCAGAGTATTTACTATTCACTTAAGCTGGATAAAATCTGTTCTAAAATTTCAAAGAAGTATAGCTTTGAATATGATTTGAACGATATTTTATCTCGACTAATTTTTACTCATATCCTTTATCCATCTTCTAAGTTGGCATCAAATCGTTCTTCCAAAATGTTTATTGAACAGCCAACCTTTAATTTACATGATATATATCGTTCACTTTCTGTTTTATCTAAAGAAAGTGACTTTATTCAATCTGAACTTTATAAAAATAGCCAAAGGATACTTCCTCGCAGGAATGACATTCTTTACTATGATTGCACAAACTATTACTTTGAAATCGAGCAGGAAGACGAACTTAGGAAATATGGAAAATCAAAACAACATCAACCACTACCTATTGTCGGAATGGGAATGTTTATGGATCATGACGGTATTCCTCTTGCTTTTGATATTTTCCCCGGAAATAAGAATGAGCAGCCAACACTAAAGCCTCTTGAACAAAAGGTAATCGATGATTATGGTGTTGATAGTATTATTATCTGTACAGACGCAGGTCTTTCTTCAAATGCCAATAGAAAGTTTAACGACAAAACTTTATTTGGTGAAAGAATGAGAAGTTTTATAACAACACAATCTATAAAACAACTCCCAAAATATTTAAAGGAGTTTGCCCTAGACCCTGTAGGATGGTCAGTACAAGGTGAAGCAGGATTATTTAATCTGAATAACCTAGATGAACAAACAGACTATAATAAAGTCTTTTATAAGGAAAGATGGATTAAAGAAGATTTATCCAATAAAAAGGTCAAAGAAGGTGATAAAGCGTTAGAGCAACATCTTATTGTATCATTCTCCTTAAAGTACAAAAAATATCACCAAAAAATCAGGCAAAACCGGATTGACCGTGCTAATAAGCTTATTGAAAAAGGGGAATATAAAAGAAATCAAAAAAACCAAAATGATCCACGCCGTTTTATTGCTACTGAAGCAATGACATCTTCAGGAGAAGTCTGTGACAGAGAAATCCCTTATATAGATTCGAACCTCATAGCTGAAGAAGAAAAATATGACGGCTTCTACGCCGTTTGTACTAATCTGGAGACAACCGGGGCGGAAGAAATCGTTCGTATAAACAAGAAGAGATGGGAAATCGAAGAATGTTTCAGAATCATGAAAACCGAGTTCAGTGCACGCCCTATTTATCTTCAAAGAGAGGATCGCATAAAGGCACATTTCATAACTTGTTTTGCTTCATTGGTAGTCTTTAGGATACTTGAGAAAAAACTTGGCGAACAATATACATGCGATGAGATTATTAACGTATTACGCTCTATGATGATGTATCGTCCGGGAGAAAAGTTAGGATATCTACCCACTTACACAAGAACAGCTATAACAGATGCACTTCATGAAGCATTTGGATTTCGTACCGATTATGAAATCTTAACCGATTTGAGTATGAAGAAAGTCTTTCGGGAAAGCAAAAAAAGTAGGTAGTCCTAGCTACACTTTTATGAATTAAAAAAGGTCTGAAACCCTTGATATGTGCGGGATTCAGACCTTTTAGCTGTCAAAGACAGGATTATACTATAAAATCTATGATGAATCCAGCAAAATCAACACTTTTTGAAGACTTCACTACGCTTAATTTTTTGTTTTATTCCCGGTGCCATGATTATATTTTTCAAGTCGTCTATTAATAAATCCATAGTGATTTCTGTATCACTTTGTGACGGCCAAACCACATGTCCTTTTTCAATTCTTTTAAAATGAATCCAAAATCCATTATCTTCCCATACAAGAAGCTTTATCCTATCCCTTGCATTATTACAAAAAGCAAATATTACCTTATCTCTTGGATCAAGGTTGAAATTGCTATAAACAATTTCAGCTAATCCGTTTATATTTTTCCTCATATCAGTGGCACCACAAGAAATAATTACACGATAATTGTCATAGTTAAACATTTATTTCATTCACCACCTTGATCACCTTTGCAAGTAGTTCAAGATCAGTATATCTATCCACTACGATGTTGACAGCACCTATCTCCATCTTTAGGGTCTTGCCGGATTGTGTTGTCTTGATTTCAATAAATTCAACATCCTTAGAGTGCTTTGATTTCTTATCATGTTTACTCACCCATCTTGTGACTGTTGAAATAGGTAATCCATTCTTCCTAGCCCAGCTTGCGATACTTAATCCACTATTTTTAAACTCCTCAATAAATTGCTCTTTTTCTTCTTTAGGATATTTAGCCATAGGCACCTCCACATATTTAGTATAAGATTATTTTATAGTGGAAGTGTATTTATGGGGAGGCGTACTTGAATTGACGCTTACAGATTTGATTAAAATTCAGCTTCGCGATGGGACTCAGTATTCAAGCACAGGAGTTGTGGACTTTCTGCAGCCTATACTTTATGAATATCTTGAAGATTTTCCGGAAATTAAACTTCTCCTTCGTGGAGATAGTGGCTTTGCAACACTAAGTTTTATAAACAGTGTGAAGAAAACGGTACCGGCTATGTAATTCGTTTGAAAGAAAATGCTATACTTCGTGATAAGGCATTATATCTTGTAGATGAACTTGATGAAATCACAAAAAACAACAAAGTAGATTATGCTGTAGTTTATGGTGAATTCATGTATCAGGCAGGTCCTTGGCCTCATAAAAGACGTGTTGTCTGTAAAGTTGAAAAACCTGAAAACCAAATGACTTACATGTATACATTCATTGTTACAAACATGGAGTCATCCCCTGAATATCTAATCAAGTTCTATTGTAAAAGAGGATTGATGGAAAACTTCATAAAGGAAAGTAAAACAGGTTTTGATTTTGCTTCTGTCAGCAGTCATACAAGAATTGTAAATGCCAACAGGCTTCAAATACATGCACTTGCTTATAACATATTCAATTGGTTTAGACGATTGGCGTTATCTACAAATATGAGAAAACAACGTATTGATACTGTCCATCTAAAACTACTAAAGATTGCTGCAAGAGTAATTCGTACAGCAAGGTATACAACATTCAAGCTGTGTAGCAGTTGCCCATATAAGGATGAGTTCTATAAGACCCTATCCAATATCAGCAAGCTATGTATACAGCTTGAATAACAACTAATAATGAACCTTGACAGCTTGATAACTACTTGTAAACCTTACCTAGGGGAAGTCTGCCCATTTTTAGGTGTATTAAGTCAGTTATAGCGTCATTGCTTAAGTTTAAAGATTTATAGCACGGTAATTAACTTAAATATTATGCCGTGAATAATTCAGGTTTATTCTTCATCTTCATCTTATTTCGCATTTTTGTGTACCTCGTCTAATATTTTTAGAGCCAAAATGGAGCCAATTATAATCCAACAAATACATGATGTAATTATACATTCACATATCAAAAATGCTTAGCTGTGTTTCTTTTAATGAACCAACTTTTCTGATAGTAATTTTGTCATCTTCTTGGACTTGACCACATAGAAGTGGCGATAAAGGATCATATTCAGCAGCATTTGTTTCTACACTTTTCGAACTATAGTTTGCATAACAATATGCACATCCATTTTTACATGTATTATAAGTACCTATTTCAACACTTTCAACACATCCACATTCTATACGCTGATTCTTATCTTTTTCGACATTTAATTTGCATCCAATAATCTTTTCAATCAATTCTCTATCTATGCAGGAATTATGAACTATACCACATTCATCTAAGTCTATTTTTTCTGCGCAACTTCCAAGCTTTATATTATTATCTGCTGCTATCTTGCTTAATTCCTTAGCAAATTCTCTCAACTCATAATCGCTTAATTCATGACTTAACAGCCAATCCATATTTTTCTTATTCTTAGGATAAATATCCACAAAGCTAATCACACATTTTTCTGTATATCCGCTTAATGCCTCTGCAATACTCTTAAATGCTTTTATGTGATATTCTTTCGTATATTTATCCGAAAAGAATATAGGATCATATCTCCAAACAACTCTTTGCTTACCTATTTTATCAGACAACTCTTGAAATATTGTAATCATGGTAGTTTTTTTATTAGGTAAATTTACCTCAACATCATTTCCATACCCAGTTAATGTAAATTGAAAATAATAACTATAGTCTTTTATCTCATCTAATCTTTTCATCATTGGCAAAGGGTTCTTTGTCCAAAACACAATACAATCTACAATATCTGGAGTTATTTTTATTTCGCTTATCTGATGAGCATTCATCGGATTACGAACATATAGAAATCCCTCTTTTATTCTATTATAGAACCATTCCGAATAATAATTAGGAATATCTGTTCTTCTACTCACACTTAATATCATCTAGCTCATCCTTTCAAACATAATTACTTGATATCTAATATGCTTTACTCTTAAAATAGGCCATCTGCTTAAATATTTCTGACAATCAGATTGACAATTCATTTCTTGAATCTTATAATTCACACATTCCATATTTAGATTTGTCACAAACTTTAATGCACCTTGCGGATACTTAAAATCATTATCTAATGATACAATGCCATCATTGCAATCATAATATGTATATTGATTATATGGCCATTTGGTATAGAAACCATTTTTACTTATTGCTTCAATTAAGCATTTTGTTTTTTGCATATCTCTATCCATACTCCCTTGATCTTCCCTAAGAGATATACAAACAAAAAACCTATTTTTTTGTATCTTCTTTGACGAAAAGCTATTTGCCATAGCATTCGGTTCACTATCAGTGAACTCGCTAATTGACTTTGGAAAAAAATACACATCGGAGATAAATTGACTATTATTTGTGAAAATATCAGCTGCATTTCCAATTAAATAATGTACTTCATCATTTTGCCTTTGGGGAATTTTGTAGTTCCAGTCAATTATATCTATTCCAACATATCTTATACTACAATCCATCTTACTCTTCATTTCTAATGTATGTATCAATGACCAATAATCTATCATCGATCCGCATCCCACCGATGTTACCGAAATATGATTAGCATCATCCATCTGAGATAATACATCCAGATACATTCCACTATATTCAAATGCATAAGCAAATGCATATCTTAATAAGTTAACTGCTGAATATTTATATCTGTATAATCAGGAAGTGCTCCTGCTTCAAAATTTAATTCTTTAAATTTACATAAGCATACATCATTATCAACATAACTTTGCAAATCTTCATATATTCCTTGCAAATATTGTGTTATATCAATCATAGAAATCCCTCCTTAACTCCATATATACAATTACAGATATCATTTTATATACTGATATTTGTTTATATTATACAATATCTAACAAAAAATAGCCATTACAATTAACTCTCATACCAAAAAAACTCCCTCGCCATCATCTCCGCCGTAGCTCGATTCGGGAGTTTGACAGCTAACTACTCCCTTTATAAACCTCAAGCCCTTATAAAGACCGGATTTCAGTCTTATTTTTTGTCAAATTTTATGTTATTTTTTTGTAGCTATTTATAGTTATATGGTATAATATGAGCATGGAGGTGGAATACTATGAAGCTTACTGTAAGTAAATCAAAAAACTCTGCTACATTTTATGTTCAGAAATCCATACGCAAATCTAATGGTTCTGTCACTACAGTTACTATTGAAAAACTTGGAAATCTTGATATGGTTAAGACTAGAGCCAATGGAAAAGACCCTTACGTTTGGGCTAAGGAATATGTTGATGAACTTAATCGCAAGGAATATGAGGAACAAAAAGAGATATTGATAAAATGTTCTCCTTCAAAACTCCTGAAGCCTGATGAAAAACATTTGTTTAACTGTGGATATCTATTTCTTCAGAGTATTTACTATTCACTTAAGCTGGATAAAATCTGTTCTAAAATTTCAAAAAAGTATAGCTTTGAATATGATTTGAACGATATTTTATCTCGACTAATTTTTACTCGTATTCTTTATCCATCTTCTAAGTTGGCATCAAATCGTTCTTCCAAAATGTTTGTTGAACAGCCAACCTTTAATTTACATGATATATATCGTTCACTTTCTGTTTTATCTAAAGAAAGTGACTTTATTCAATCTGAACTTTATAAAAATAGCCAAAGAATACTTCCTCGCAGGAATGACATTCTTTACTATGATTGCACAAACTATTACTTTGAAATCGAGCAGGAAGACGAACTTAGGAAATATGGAAAATCAAAACAACATCAACCACTACCTATTGTCGGAATGGGAATGTTTATGGATCATGACGGTATTCCTCTTGCTTTTGATATTTTCCCCGGAAATAAGAATGAGCAGCCAACACTAAAGCCTCTTGAACAAAAGGTAATCGATGATTATGGTGTTGATAGTATTATTATCTGTACAGACGCAGGTCTTTCTTCAAATGCCAATAGAAAGTTTAACGACAAAACTTTATTTGGTGAAAGAATGAGAAGTTTTATAACAACACAATCTATAAAACAACTCCCAAAATATTTAAAGGAGTTTGCCCTAGACCCTGTAGGATGGTCAGTACAAGGTGAAGCAGGATTATTTAATCTGAATAACCTAGATGAACAAACAGACTATAATAAAGTCTTTTATAAGGAAAGATGGATTAAAGAAGATTTATCCAATAAAAAGGTCAAAGAAGGTGATAAAGCGTTAGAGCAACATCTTATTGTATCATTCTCCTTAAAGTACAAAAAATATCACCAAAAAATCAGGCAAAACCGGATTGACCGTGCTAATAAGCTTATTGAAAAAGGGGAATATAAAAGAAATCAAAAAAATCAAAATGATCCACGCCGTTTTATTGCTACTGAAGCAATGACATCTTCAGGAGAAGTCTGTGACAGAGAAATCCCTTATATAGATTCGAACCTCATAGCTGAAGAAGAAAAATATGACGGCTTCTATGCCGTTTGTACTAATCTGGAGACAACCGGGGCGGAAGAAATCGTTCATATAAACAAGAAGAGATGGGAAATTGAAGAATGTTTCAGAATCATGAAAACCGAGTTCAGTGCACGCCCTATTTATCTTCAAAGAGAGGATCGCATAAAGGCACATTTTATAACTTGTTTTGCTTCATTGGTAGTCTTTAGGATACTTGAGAAAAAACTTGGCGAACAATATACATGCGATGAGATTATTAACGTATTACGCTCTATGATGATGTATCGTCCGGGAGAAAAGTTAGGATATCTACCCACTTACACAAGAACAGCTATAACAGATGCACTTCATGAAGCATTTGGATTTCGTACCGATTATGAAATCTTAACCGATTTGAGTATGAAGAAAGTCTTTCGGGAAAGCAAAAAAAGTAGGTAGTCCTAGCTACACTTTTGTGAATTAAAAAAGGTCTGAAACCCTTGATATATGCGGGGTTCAGACCTTTTAGCTGTCAAAGACAGGAATATAATTCAACCAAAAATAAGCGAAAATGCAAGTACTATTTTAAGACTCTGTACTCATTCATTACTTTTCCGTCTTCAAAAATAACAGGCTTTGCAGTCAGTCCATCAGCTTCATTGTCGTAGTATCCCATCAGATAATCATTTACATCCTGTAAATTGTCAAATTCTTCTACCTGATACGGTAACTCAAATGCCAGCTTCTCAATAAAGAGATATTTATCACCGTCTTCTACCAAAATACCTGTATGCCCTATAAACTCCTGTACCTTATTCATGCCGTCGTCCATGGTCATAAATACTGAAATCATATGCATCTTATCATTGTTAAACGAAATCTGCTTATCTTCCCATGATTTTACTATTTCATCCGACAAAACATTTGTATCATGTGTATTTGTTACATCAATATACGAAAATAATGTATCAAATTTTTTCTTATCCTCACCTTCAAAAATATTTTTGTCTTTTATGGAATCAAAATCGTTAAAAAGCATTGTTGTATCACCCGGTGTAGGATTTCCGACTTTTATAAAATCTCCCATCAAAGAATATGATGTAATTCTACAGTTTCTGCCTACATATCCTCCCTTTGCAAGCCATGCATCTATAAGCTTGTCCTGATCGAATGTAGGGAAAGCGGCATCTATGGTTGTCATACTCTGAACCAGATTCTTGCTGCCTACTGCATTATTATACTCATCTACAGCATCAAAAAAGTTCTTTATCTTTTCGTCACTAAGACCTGAGTTCTTTAGAGCATTTTTTACTCTTTCTCTTGTCTCTTCATCTACAAGATTTGAATACTTTAATTTTATATCCGCATTACTTACAGCTGTGCTTGGCTCATCTGCCACACTTTCATTACCTGAACCCTCTTCAACGCTTTGTTCATTGTGTTCTATCGTCACTGTAGTGTCTTCATTTTTGCTTGTTCCTTTACTTCCACATGCCGCCAAAACAATAGCTGCACCCATAACTGTCATTAAAAATTGCTTTTTCATATAAAAACCTGCTTTCTTTTTTAGTCGCTTTAGTATATCACTTTAATTACACTTATAATATATAAGTTTGCAGATTTCTTTTTTAATAATAAATGAAAAAATATTATAATCGTGTTCAAATATTTGAAAATTAATTTAATTACTAAACTATGTTGTTTCCCCTTTAATACGGTTTTAAAAAGTGATATAATTCTATTTTGATTTTATATAATAGTTCAATACTAAAGAAGGAAGGCGTATTATGAAAATCGGTTTCGATAATCAGATGTATTTAAAAACACAATCTGAGCATATAAGAGAAAGAATAGCAAGTTTTGGTGATAAACTTTATCTTGAATTTGGCGGAAAGCTCTTTGATGATTACCATGCATCCAGAGTACTTCCGGGCTTTGAACCTGATTCAAAGCTTAGAATGCTTCTTCAACTAAAAGATCAGGCCGAAATAATTATTTCAATCTCTGCATCGGATATTGAAAAAAACAAGATTAGAGAAGATCATGGTATTACCTATGATGCCGATGTAATCAGACTTATAGATGAATTTCGCAGAAAAGGGCTGTTTGTAGGCAGTGTATGTATTACACAGTATTCAGGACAAAAGAGTGCGGACAAGTTTAAGGAAAGGCTTGAAAATCTCGGTATAAAAGTATACAAACTTTATTTGATTGACGGGTATCCAAGCAATGTGGCACATATTGTCAGTGAAGATGGTTATGGAAAAAATGATTATATCGCCACTTCAAGACCTCTTGTAATAGTTACCGCTCCGGGACCGGGATCCGGAAAGATGGCTACATGTCTTTCTCAGCTCTACCATGAGAATAAAAGAGGAATAAAAGCAGGATATGCAAAGTTTGAGACATTCCCTATTTGGAATTTGCCGTTAAAGCACCCTGTAAACCTTGCCTACGAGGCCGCTACAGCAGACTTAAACGATGTAAATATGATTGATCCTTTCCATTTGGAAGCATATGGAAAAACCACTGTAAACTACAATAGAGATATAGAGATATATCCTGTTTTGATGGCAATTTTTGAGGGAATATTTGGAGAATGCCCATATAAATCTCCTACAGATATGGGAGTAAATATGGCCGGTAACTGTATTATTGATGATGAGGTGTGCAGAGAGGCAAGTAAACAGGAAATCATAAGAAGATACTATAATTCTCTTGCCAGATTTGTTAAAGGAGAATGCAAAGCTGATGAAGTTTATAAACTTGAGCTTATAATGCAGCAGGCAAAAACAAGTATTAATGATAGAAAAGCTGTTTCTGCAGCACTTTTAAAAGCTGAAGCCACAAATACCCCTGCAGCAGCTATTGAACTTGAAACCGGAGAACTCATTACAGGTAAGACTTCCGAACTTCTTGGTGCAAGTGCCGCACTTATTTTGAATGCATTAAAAGCCCTTAGTGGTGTGGATGATGATATAAAACTTATTTCACCTACAGTTATTGCACCTGTGCAGGAATTAAAAACTACATATCTTGGCGCTAACAATCCGAGGCTTCATACAGATGAAGCTCTTATAGCTCTCTCTATTTCAGCGGCTACAGATGAAAATGCGAGAAAAGCTTTAAATGCCATACCGAAACTTAAAGGTTTACAAATGCATTCTTCTGTAATGCTTTCAGAAGCGGATATAAAGACTCTAAACAAACTTGGAATAGGACTTACTGCCGAGCCGAAATACGGTAAGAAAAAGAAATTTTAAATTATAATCCATAAAAATACCACCCGACTTATCGGGTGGTTATTTTTTAAATATCTAAATCTTCAAAATCATCATCTTCATCATCAGAATCGCTTTTAAGCTCTTCTACTTCTTCAAAATCCTTTTCTTCTACAACTTCACCGTTTGAGAGATCTATTACATCAAAATCGTCCGATTCATCCTCCGACTTTACAGGCTCTTCTTCCTTCTTCTTACTTAAAGGCATATATTCAAGAGTTGTTTCATCATTCATCTCTTCTTCAGGTATCAAATCCACTTTTGAAGTAATGTTGCTCTTGTTTTTCTTTTTTGTAGGCTTTGGTGCCGCCTTTGCAGCCTTCTTTTTATTTGAAGCCCTTGACAAAAGTAAAATTATTATAAAGATAATCAATATAACTGCAAGTGCAATCAAATTTCTTACCCACTCATTACTCTTCTCGTATTTCTTTTCAAGTGCATTATATTCTTCGGTTGATACTCCTGTATCTACATTAGGATCGGCAAAGTACCTTTGTATTGTGTGCTCCTCCATATCATATCTGTAGAAGTCTTTCTTGCCTTCTGAATTCATGGCATAAACAACACAATATCTCTTTTCATTGTCACTGCCCCAAATCCATCCTCGAATCTTTTTACCGTTTATATTTATTATGCTTTCAATAAATCCCTTAGGTACCTCTACACCTTTATCAATAGGCATTATAGTGATACTCTTAGTATTTGTGGTAAGTTGCGTATATACAGCCCATGTATCTGCAGCGTCATCATAAATATAAAAATCTCCGGATCCGTCATTGCCTACAAGATAAAGTATATACACATCCTGCCCCTTCATCTTTCCAGCCTTAACATCTCTACCTTTATATGTGAATGTAGACTCTTCAAAACCTTCCGGCAGAATATTTTTATCAAATGAATCCGATACCTGATAATCAATTCCTCCTAAGGTAAGTCCGTTATCTGTGGAAACCAAATCAGGAACGTCCGCACTGCTCTGCGTTTCTTCCTTAACTTCTTCTGCTGAAGTTTCAGAAGAAGACTCTGATGTTTCCTCTTTTTTTACCGCACTTTTATTTACATTTATAATATAACTTTCTACGGCTGAACCGTCAGGAGATGTTACCTTTACATTAATAGCATTCACTCCGACTACAAGATTATCATTTCCCGTTATAACTACTTTTGCTCCGTCCTGTCTTGCCTTTGCGTTTACCGCAATGTTGGATATATTTCCTGCTACATTCATGTCATAATTTTTCACAGTACTGCTGAAATCAGGTGAAAGCTTACCCGGACTGACTTTCAAAGAAGAAAGCATTGCATCCTTTTTATCTACCGCAACAGTAGTTGCCGCTTCCTTATTCTTTTCTACAGTAGACTCTTCTGCAGTAGTCTGATCTGCAGATTTTATCTTTATTCTACCGCTGCCTTGAGACTGCATTGTAGCCATTTTTGAGTTTGTATCATATACTTCCCATGTACTTACAACAACTGTGGTTTCCCCGGCTGTCTTGGCTTTAAATTTCAAGGAATAGTTTTGATTGTTACTGCTGCTTCCTGTATTGGATGTGACTTTTATACTTCCTGCCCCACCCTGTGCATTTGTTCCTCCGACAAAATCCAAAATGCTGTCATCATAACTTAGCATTATATTTGCGCTGTCAATGTTTCCGTCTGTTGACGATAAACTCATTACCAAATTTACTTCATCACCCACTGTTGCATTGACATCTGCAAAGCTTATACTGATACCCATAGCAAAAGCATTAAAAGCTATTACAACTGAAAATATCAATGTAAGTATAAATGAAGGTATGACGATATTTATATTATGCTTTTTTAAATATTTCATCTTGATCCTCTGACATTAACCCTACATAAAATGTAGATACAGTATTAATTTCCTCTCTTTATATTTATGCTGTACTTCTCTTTAGTTCCGTTTTGAGCTGTAACAATTATGTCAACTGTGGAGTTTGAAGAGTTCAGTTCAATATCACCGATTCCTGATACAGTTGCACTTGCATCGGCTACATTTGCTTTAATATTAACATTATTTACATTTGACGGCAATTCAACCTTATAAGAATAATTGTCACTACTAAAGCTTGGTGTAATATTATATCCGCTTATACTTAGTGAAGATAACCTGTTATTCGGACTACCGTCTCCTGTCGGCATTGCCTCAGGTACTTCAGGCATATCTCTATAGACAGGTATATGGAATGTGAAAACTCCCTTTTTATCCTCTTCCGAATATGCTCTCGAGAGCATAGCTCCCTCATTCTTTGCACCTTCAATATTTGTCATATATTGATGTTTATATTTGTTTTCACCAAGAACGTTAAATTTCTTTAAGTAGAATGTATTCTGTCCTGCTTTTGAATAAGTGCTTCCATAGAACATGGCGCCGCCTATTATTGCTTTAGCCTTTGTATTCCATGGACGAAGGTATGTATTTCCGCTTCCTGCCCACGCCAGCCCTCTGCTTGTTGCGCTCTGGTTTCCCGACTGATAAGCCTCTATATTGAAGAAATTATAAACACCTGTTGCTCCGCTTATAAGCCCTGATGTACCTTTAACTCCCTGTTCCTGTATAAGCATTGCGGCTATAACATAGGGATTAACACCGGAACTTTTGGCAGCATCCATAATCATATCAACATATGTAGTACCGTTTGAAAGTGTATTTGCATTTTCAGTGACTGAACTTGCTGCAGTTGATGCATATGTACTGTTTGAAGCGCTTACACTCTCTTTAATACTGTCACTGTTTACCACTCCCGGTCCATGCTCCGTATCATTAAACTCCGTAGTTGATTCAAAAACCGGCGCAGGTGCAGGTTCTGTATATCCCGGACCGTTATCTTTATCTTCTACCGTCGGAAGTTCTTCTTTCGCTGTTGTTGCAAGAGTTACATTTTCTACACCCGGACCTACAAGTTCTGCGTTTTCATTAGAATCTGCCACAGGACCGTTTGTATTGGTCGAATATACTTTACTTTCAGCACTTTGTACACTTTCCGGAGCCTTTACACTTGAGTAACTAACTGTACTGTTCTTATTCGTTCCGGAAGTCTTTGCTTGTGTTGTAGAAGTTGCTGCTGTTGTAGTTTCCGCTGTTGTAGCTGTAGTTGTCGGTGCCGCTGTTGCAGACGGTGCAGTACTCTTGACACTTGATGTACTTTCCATGAAAGTACCTTTAAGCATCTTCTCAACACCTTCTTCGGTCTGTTCACCTGTAGTATATCCATGGTTTAAAAACTGAAATATATTGGTTGAATCCAAAAAGTTCCTTGGATCCATATAATATCTTATAATACTTTCACTTGCGGCAACCCATTCATTTGAATCAAATCCGGGCCATGTGCCGTTACTCCAGTTATACGCACCTCTCGCAGTTGATTTCCAAGACGACTTTGCATCCTTTTTTACAAGATTAACTCCTACTACCGATTCATTTCTTATTACTTCATCCCATGAAATATCTACATTTTGTACAACAAATTTCCAGTTTGGATATTCGGCATGTAAGGCTCTTAGCCTGTTCTTATAGCTCTCCGGAAAACCTGCTATCTCAGACTCGAAATTCTTATCGGTTGTATACTTTGCAGTACTTTCCGTTTTTATATAATTCTTTGCCACATAGCCTTCTTTGTCACCTGAACCGGTGTTAAAGCTTATTTTATACCAATACATTCCGTCACTGTTGACTTCATCAAGTACTGTAACACTTGTATCTCTTTCAAGTGTGGCAATAGTATTATTTCCTGTACCGGCATTTGATCTTACATTAAGTACACTTACATCTACACTACCCTTCTTTGTAGTAAATGCATTGATATCTTTTATAAAAATATTTCTTCCGACACCTGTGACAAGTATCGTACCCATTGTCGTTACCAGAATAAATTTATTTAATAATGTTTTCTTCATCAAACCTTCCTATATCTGTTTTTTATATGTACATTTTAACTGTCATTTTAGATTATCAGGTCCAAATCCGAATGGTAGCAATTCTTCCAATTTCATAGTTTTTATCTTTGCACCGTCAGACATTACGATTTCAAATTTCTTAGGGTTACAAAACTCCTGCATGACCTGTCTGCAAACTCCACATGGAGTACATAAAGCATCCGCATCTTTGTCTTCAAAGCCTCCGACAACGGCTATCTTACAAAAATCATATATTCCTTCAGATACCGCTTTAAAAAAAGCTGTTCTCTCCGCACAATTACACGGAGTATATGCCGCATTCTCTATATTACAACCATGTATAATCTTTCCAGATTTGGTCATAAGTGCAGCACCTACTTTATATTTTGAATATGGAACATAGGCCATCTTTCTTGCCTTTTTTGCTTCTTCCAGTAATTCTAAATCAGACATAATTCTCCTAAAACTGTACTAATCCGTCTATAGGTCCTGTAAGTAAAATATCATTTGCATATATTACAGGTCCTTTAGCGCGATATTGAGGGCTCATTTCATACTTTATTTTGCCCTTTACCTTTACCCAGTCCTTGTTTTTAAAATTCTTTGCACCCTTATAGTGACATACAAAACCCAAAAACTGAAT
The DNA here is from genome assembly GCF_003862475.1 of Lachnoanaerobaculum gingivalis. Lineage (GTDB taxonomy): Bacteria > Bacillota > Clostridia > Lachnospirales > Lachnospiraceae > Lachnoanaerobaculum > Lachnoanaerobaculum gingivalis. Next base: position 390,349 of record NZ_RRCO01000002.1, read on the forward strand.
GTCGGCCTCACAACATGTCATTGCTCTTCTTCCGGGAATCAATATATCATCACCGATTCCGTCAGGTCTCACCACCTGAGCAACAAACTCAACTTCTTTTCCGTCATATTTTTCAGTTCTGTCCATAGCATCAACATAGAAAATACCATATTCCTCAGGTTTGATAATAAGTTTTGAAGCTTCAAGATCATATGGAAGATTTATGCTGAAATCTCCTGTAATCTCTCCCTCTTCTCCTTCAAAAATAATTTCCGCATTAGGTGCCATGGCCTTTATTTGAAGATGATATGTGCTTAAAATTTCCTCATCAATATCATCCGCTCTATTGCATATAACAAGCTCGGAATCCTTAAGCATCTTACCCATGTATGCCTTCAGGTCCTTGTTCTTTATATAGAGATCCAATATAGATGTATCATATATGGTAATCATCTGATTAACATACCAGATATCAGGTATTTGTATCTTGTCCTGTTCCCATAGTCCGTTCCACTCTATAAGAATTCTTTCAGGATTCACCTCTTTGGTAAACTCTATCATCTTTTCTTTTGTAAAATCCGATATATCATCTATGTACTTTAAGGTTGTGTGAGTGGACTCCAATAAATCTTTATCATATTCCTCTTCACCCTCTTCACATACAATCAATAATGTATTACCGTCAGTCTGAAAATACTCCTGCTGCATTGTAAATTTCATAAACTGTGTTTTACCGGCTTCTAAAAAACCATTGATGACAAAAATAGGTAATCTTTCCATAACTTCTCCAATCAATAAGCTTTAAGCTCTAAAACACTTTTCTATTTCTTCAGTCTTTAATCCTGCTCCGATAACACATACCTTACCTGTATACTCCGCATCACCTCTTCTGATGTCGCTCTCTCCCGGAACCAAGTCAAAATAGAACCAATCATCACTGTTTGCGTCCTTTAACATTCCCTTAGCTCTGAGAACAGCACCGAATTTTTCTTCATCCGCAAAGCTCTCAAGTATATCCTTTAGCTTCTCCTCGCTTATTGCAGGTACTTGCTCCATTCCCCAACTGTCAAACACATCATCTGCATGATGGTGATCATGATGGTCATGCCCGCATCCGCAATGATCATGGTGATGTTCGTGTTCGTGATTATGCTCATGTTCATGCTCATGGCATCCGCAGTGCTCGTCATGCTCGTGATCATGATGATGTTCGTGCTCGTGATTATGCTCATGTTCATGCTCATGGCATCCGCAGTGCTCGTCATGCTCGTGATCATGATGATGTTCGTGCTCGTGCTCATGTTCATGCTCATGGCATCCGCAGTGTTCGTCATGCTCATGATGGTGTTCATCATGTTCATGGTGATGGTCGTGCTCGTGGTGATGTTCATGCTCTCTTGCCATTTCCTCAAGCAATTCGCTCTTTAAATCAACAGGACTTGATAAGAGTTCTTCTATCTTTTCATTGCTTAACTTATCAAGAGGTGTTGTAACTATTGTAGCTTCAGGATTTACATTTTTTATAAGTGCAACGGCTTCCTCAATTTTAGTGTTATCTACCAAATCTGTTCTTGATAAGATTATAGTATTTGCAAACTGAATCTGGTTGTTAAAGAACTCACCAAAATTCTTCATATACATCTTGCACTTTTTAACATCAACAACCGTTACGGCAGAATTTGACTCTACAGGCAAATCTTTTTCAACATCCGAAACAGCCTTCAATACATCTGAAAGCTTGCCTACGCCACTCGGCTCTATAATAACTCTATTCGGCTCATAAGTTGATAAGAGCTCTCTTAAAGATGCCTCAAAATCTCCTGCCAAAGAACAACAAATGCATCCTGAGTTCATCTCTCTGATTTCAATACCTGAATTCTTTAAAAATCCTCCGTCTATACCTATTTCACCGAACTCATTTTCTATTATTATTGTTTTACCCTTGTCCTTATTTCCTTCAACAAGTCTCTTTATAAAAGTGGTTTTTCCTGCACCTAAAAAACCTGATACTACATCAATCTTTGTATTTGCCATTTTATCTCCATTCTAAAATCTCTAAAAAGCAAGCCTGATTATAAAATCAAACTTGCAACATAACTTTGTTTAATAATATATTTAAATTATGAATGCTTTACATCTGCTTATAATAAGCTATTTGTGTATATACGGTTTTACTCTGACTATAACAAGTGATGCCGCTATTCCTATAAGCATACCACTTACCACACCTGCAATCATAAGTAAAGGCAGGTATGTGAATACTCCGTTTGTTCTTACCACAAAAGCCGCACAGATTATCTGTCCGACATTGTGCATTATACCCCCAATGATACTTATACCAACCATGGAAAAACCTTTGATTTGTTTTGCCAAAATCATACAAAGTAAACTTAGTGTGGCTCCTGATATAGAATAAAACATCATTGAAATATTTCCAAAAGTCATAGCTATCAAGACAATTCTAAGTAGTGAAACTATTACTCCTGTTTTTATATCAAACAAATAAAAAGCAATAATCACAATCAGATTTGCAAGGCCTAACTTCATGCCGGGTATACCTAAATTTATAGGTATCAATGTTTCAACAAAACCAAGTACCATTGCCAAAGCCGTCAGCATTCCAACAGTTGCTATCTTTCTTATGTAAGTACTTGAAAAGGGTCTCATTAGTTTGCTACAACATATGCTATCTTAATATTAACTTCAAGCACTGTAAGTCCTGTCATATTTTCAATAGCATTCTTAACTCTCTCCTGTACTTTCTCACTTACTTCAGGAATATTGTAGTTGTAACTTACATTGATTGCAAGATCAACACAAACCTTATCATCATTTACCTCTACCTTAACCCCTCTCATACTCTTTGCAGTCTTACTTCCTGAAAGTTTACCTACTATTTCTTTAGTAGGATTTCCTGCCATTGAGTCTACACCTTCTACTTCTGTAGCGGCAATACCTGCAATAACGGCAACAACTTCATCGGCAATCTTTACTTCACCAAGTCTTACGTTTTCATTTGTCTCTTCTTCGTAATTATCTTTTATATTAATCGTATCAGCCATAAAAGCCTCCTTATTTTCTATAATTATTGATTATATCAAATATTGTGTAAAATTAAAAGAGAGGAGGGAAAAATAGCAAAAGGTCGGACACTATATAACTGTACGACCTTTTTAGATTATTTATATATGTAAACTATTTATTCTTATCTAATCTCGTGATTCCGATTCCTGTAAGTGCCAATACAAGTGCAAAAATCATACCCGAATAATTCAATATTGCATATGGCAAATAATGTAATGTATCTACACCAAGTGTACTTGCCATATAGGCACCTGCTGCTGTCCATGGAATCAGACATTCCGTACATGTAACAGAATCCTCAAGTGTTCTTGATAATACCTTCGGATGCAAGCCCATCTTAATATAAGCATCCTTAAAAGCTTCTCCGGGCATCAAAATAGATACCTGCCCGTTACTTGTAACACCTGTAATTATAAGGCATGTAACTATTGTGGAAGCAACAAGTTTAAATGTTGAGTTGATCTTTTCAAGCATCTTTGAAATTACAACTTCCAATGCACCTGTTACACTCATAGTACCTGCAAAAGAAATAGCACAAACTGCAATGAGAAGTGTATTCATCATCGACATCATTCCGCCTCTGTGAAGAAGTCTTATAAGCTCCGGTGCAACCTCATCCTTAGTCATTCCAATCATCTCTACATTAAATCCGTTTAATGTAACATCAACAATACTCTTTAAATCTGCACCTTGAAATACTGCAGCATTTATAAGAGCAATAGCTGATGCCAAAAGCATAACAGGAATCGTAGGTTTCTTTGTAATCGACCCTACAAGTACTATTACAAGAGGAACAAGCAACAAAATATTCCAGTTAAACATTTGATCAAGTGTACCCGTAAGTATATTTATGGTTTCAGGTACAACAACATTTTTTCCTGCACCTACCTGTCCCATTATAAAGTAGAATATTACAGATAAAACTGCTGCACTTCCCGTTGTCCACATCTGATTGTATACATGCTCATAAAGATCCACTCCACAAACTGCAGATGAAAGGTTTGTAGTATCTGAAAGAGGTGAAAGCTTGTCCCCAAAATATGCTCCTGAAACCACTGCACCTGCAACCAATGCGAGGTTAGCATCCATTCCTATAGCTACACCCATAAATGCTACACCTATAGTTCCTGCTGAACCCCATGATGTACCGGTAAGAACAGATACTATAGCTGTGAGTATAAATGCTGTAAGTGCAAGATATTTAGGGCTTATCAGCTTTAGTCCATAATAAATAAGCATAGGTATAGTACCGCCAAGCATCCATGAACCTATCATAAATCCAACGATTATAAGAATTAACAATGCTCCCCAAACCTTTGAGATTTTGGTTGCTATCTCATTCATTATATCATCATATGAATATCCAAGGAATATCGCCTGTATACCTGATACCACGGCCGCCAAAACAATCAAAGGCTCAGCAGGCAATGATAAAAATGCAATTCCAACTCCCAGAATTATAAGCATTGCAAGTATAGGGAACAATGCTTGAAGTACTGTAGGTTTTCTTTTTGTCTTACTCATAAAAATTCTCCCAATTTATATTGTTTTTAAATCTTAATAAAGCTTCTTCCAGTAATTTTTTAGGTAAAGCGGCATTTACTCTGAAAAATCCTCTTCCGTCCTCCCCATATCCGCTACCAAGTGAAAATGCTATATGAGCCTTTTCTATCATAAGCTCTTTAAATTTATCTTCTGTAATATTTAATGCTCTGTAATCAACCCATGACAGGAAAGTTCCTTCGGAATCAATTACCTTAAAGCCCTTCATATCATTTTCAAAGAAGCTCTTTATGATATCCATGTTCTCTTTTATCTTTTCTTTTGCAATATTAAGCCATTCTTCACCGTATTCATAAGCTGCTATAACAGCCGGTATACAAAAATAACTCGGATTATGTATTCCGCCCTGTCTAAGCAGTTTTTTAAAGAAGTTTCTCAATTTTTCGTTTTTTATAATTATATTGCTGGCCTCAAGTCCTGCAATATTAAAATTCTTTGATGTTGATAATCCTATTATTATATTCTCATACATATCATAATAAGATGCATAAGATATGAATTTTCCCTTCCAAATAAAGTCGGCATGTGTTTCATCGGATATTATAAGTACATTGTGGCGCTTACATATTTCCACAGTCTGTTTTATTTCATCTTCAGTCCACACTCTCCCCACAGGATTATGAGGTGATACTGTAATAAATATTTTTACTCCACTCTTTATCTTATCTTCAAAATCCTTGAAGTCTATATCATAATGTCCGTCTTTTAAGCTCAATGAACATTCTACCAATTCTCTGTCATTGATGCGTACGGCATTTTGAATAGGATCATAAAGTGGTGTAAATACCAAAACTTTATCATCTTTTTTTGTATAGTTTTGTATTATCAAAGATATTGCCTGAATTATTCTGGGACAATAAACTATCCACTCATTTTCAGGATTAAAGCCGTAATTATTTTTTGCCCATTTTTTTGACAGTTCTATATATTTATCACTTACATTTGTATATCCGTATATTCCATGATTTGCAGCTTCTATAACAGCTGTCATAATTTCAGGTGCTACTCTGTAATCCATGTCGGCAACTGTAAGAGGAATCAAATCATCCACTCCGCAATCTGCTATTATTTCATCCCATTTAGCACAATTTGTATTTTTTCTGGAAACTATATTGTCAAACACCTAATCCCCCTTTCCAAATTTACACATACTAATACGGGCTACATACAAAACTGTATAATAGCCCAATATATTTTATGATTTTCCTGTTTTATGATTTGATACTACATCAAATACTACAGCGCCCAAAAGAACAGCACCTTTTACGATGTATTGATACTGATCCGGAAGTCCAAGTATTGACATACCCTGATTTATTACACCCAGGAGTATTGCACCGATCATTATTCCCTGTACGGTTCCTGAACCACCATAAGCGGATGCTCCACCTATGAAACATGATGCAATAGCATCCATCTCATATGAACTACCCATATTTCCGTCTACTGAACCTATACGGGCCACTACTAAAAGTCCTGAAAGTCCTGCCAAAAGGCTCATAAGAAAATATGCCCAAAAATATACTCTTCTAGGATCTATACCTGAAAGCCTGGTAGCCTTTTCATTACCGCCCACAGCATAGAAATATCTTCCGAATACTGTTGAGCTTGTAATAAATGCAAATATGGCAACTACAATCAAGATCCAAATAAGCATTATAGGAATACCCTTGTAGCTCATAAGCTTATATGCATAGAATAGTATTACAAGGTCAAATATACAAACTCTTGCTGCGGTAAGACCAAACCCGCTTGTTTCATAGCCTTTTTTTACCTTTTTTCTCTCTGCAATAAAGGTATAGGCTGTTATTATTACAGCAACTATTATTCCCACAACCATTGATGAAATAACTCGCTGATTTACATCAAGTCCAGGAATTTGGATATATGATGTAAACAGACTTAGGAATTTCTTGTCCATTATAGGAACAGTCTTTGAATCCAAAATAACTCTTGCAATACCTCTAAAAAGGAACATACCTGCAAGTGTACAGATAAAAGGCGGAATATGAATATACCCTATAAGCCATCCCTGCCATACACCTATAACACATGCAACTGCAATTGAAGCCAATATAGCAACAAAAGGGCTTATTCCCATGCTTAGCAATTTGGCTGAGAGTGCGGCAGACAGACATAATGTGGATCCTATAGACAGATCGACATTACCGCCGGTAAGTATACATAAAAGCATACCGCAGGCCATTATAAGAACATATGCATTCTGTAACAATAGATTCGAAATATTCTGTGCAAGGAGAAGTCTACCACCTGTAAGATATGTAAAGAATACAAAAACTACAAGCAAAGCAAGTACCATTGTATATTTTTTTACAAATTTATTTGCATTCATTTTTACCTCCTAATTAACTGCAGCACGATCGGATTTTAGGATCGTACTCATTATTTTTTCCTGTGTAGCTTCCTCGGCACTAAACTCTCCGGTTATCTTACCTTCGTTCATAACATAAATTCTATCGCACATACCTAAAAGCTCTGTAAGATCTGATGAAATCATTACAACCGACTTACCCTGTCTTACCATATCATTGATAATGGAATAGATCTCATATTTTGCACCGACATCTATTCCTCTGGTAGGCTCATCAAGGAATAAAACTTCAGGTCCCGCAAACATCCACTTTGATAAAAGAACTTTTTGCTGATTACCGCCTGAAAGATTTCCAACCTTTTGTAAAACAGAAGGCGTTTTAGTTTTCATTGCTTTTACATAATCTTTTGCAACCATGTTTTCCTTTGAAACATCTACAACACCTCTTTTATCCGCAATTTTTTCCATTCTTGCGAGAGTTGTATTTCTTGCAATTGTTTCAGAAAGTATCAATCCGTCAGTTTTTCTATCCTCTGTCACATATGCCAGACCGTTAACAATTGCCTCCCTTGAACTGTTGAGAAAGACCTCTTTACCTGCAATAAATTCACGACCCGAAATACGACTGCCATAGCTCTTTCCAAAAAGTGATTTGGCAAGTTCCGTTCTTCCTGCACCCTGTAATCCTGAAAAACCTACTACTTCACCTTTTTTAACATGAAAGCTTATATTATTTACAACACATTTTTCAGTGTATATCGGATGATATACAGACCAATCTCTTGCTTCAAACATTATTTCATCACTTATTACATGTTCTCTTGCCGGAAATCTGTCCTCAAGCTCACGTCCAACCATACCTTTTATAATGCGTTCTTCATTTATAAGATGATCCGAGTTATCAATAGTTTCAATTGTCATTCCATCTCTTATTACTGTTATTTCATCAGCCACATATGCAACTTCCTGCAATTTATGTGTAATAATAATTGATGTAATTCCTTTTTCTTTTTTAAAACGTATCAGCATATCAAGAAGCATTCTTGAATCCTCATCATTGAGTGAAGATGTCGGCTCATCAAGAATTAAAAGCTTTACATCTTTTGATATAGCTTTGGCTATCTCTACAAGTTGCTGTTTTCCTGTTCCGATATCCTTTATAAGAGATTGTGTATTTTCATTTAAGCCTACAGCTTTCATTGCTGTGTCGGCCTGATGAAAAGTCTCATTCCAATCTATCACACCGAATCTGTTTTTTCTTTCATTTCCAAGAAACATATTTTCAGCAATTGTAAGCTCGGGTATAAGAGCCAATTCCTGATGTATTATCACTATACCAAGCTTTTCACTGTCATGTATCTTTTGAAATTTACATTCATTATTGTTGTAGAGAATCTGACCTGTATACTCATTATGTGCAATGGTTCCGGAGAGAATATTCATCAGAGTGGATTTTCCGGCTCCATTCTCTCCTACCAATGCATGAATACTTGCTCTTTCAATCTTCAGATTTACATTATTTAAAGCTTTTACTCCGGGGTATTCCTTTGTAATATTTTTCATTTCTAAAATATAATCTTTCAATACATCCGCCTTTCCGCCATATAAGGCAATATTATAGTCTTATATCGTTATCTACGATAATATTCCGCAAAGATTCCCCGGAGCCTGCGGTAATTTACTGTACAGGATGTGGATAACCATCACTTCCCATTGTGTAATATCCTGTATCAACAAGTTCCTTTTGGATATTGTCCTTTGTTACGGTAACAGGAACCAAAAGGTATGAAGGTATTACAGCCGCTCCATTGTCATATGATGATGTATCATATGTACAATCAAAGCTCCAGCCTGATTTTTCAATAAGTGATGCATCAGGTTTTTCATTATTTAATATAGCCTCACCAAGGTTAAGTGTAGCAACTGCCTCGTTTGCAACAGCCTTATAAACTGTCATTGTTTGCTTTCCGTCAATGATATTTGCAAGGTTTGCCTCATCTCCGTCCTGACCTGTAATTATTATCTCATTACTTCCTGCATAATCTGACTGAATAGCCTGTGTTACACCTAAAGCTGTAGAGTCATTTGAACATACAGCCGCATCAAGCTGTGTACCGTCTGAATAATATGATCCGAGAATATTCTGGAATCTTGATAATGCCTTTGACGTATCCCACTGTGCAGTACCGACCTGCTCAAATGTTGTCTGTCCTGAAGGAACTACAACTGTTCCTTTTTCAATATATGGCTTTATAACATCCATTGCACCGTTAAAGAAAAACTTTGCATTATTGTCGGCAGGATCTCCACCTGTAAACTCAATATTAAACTTCTTATCACCTGCGTTTGCAAGGTCAAGTTTTTGTGCCACAAATTCACCCTGCAGTTTACCTACAGTATAGTTATCAAATGAAACATAGTATGATATTGCATCTGTGTTCATTATAAGTCTGTCATATGCAATAACCGGAATGTTTTGGCTCTTTGCCTCGGCAAGAACCTGTGCAAGTGACTCACCGTCTATTGCGGCAACTACCAATAAATTAACCTTATCAGCAATAAGACCCTCGATATCCTTTACCTGTTGATCGATTTTGTTGTCAGAGTATGTAAGCGAAACCTCATAGCCTGCTTTTTCAAACTCTTTTTCAAGGTAAGAACCGTCACGGTTCCATCTCTCCAGAGACTTAGTAGGCATTGATATACCTATTTTCCCACCCTTTGAATCTGTATTCTCAGAGCTTCCTTCCGCCTTTGTACTCTCCGCCTGTGTCTGCTCTGTTGCTGTCTTTGCAGGCTCATTTCCATCGGTACATGCCACCAGTGATAAAGCTAACATACCGGCTGCTACAAACGCACATAATTTCTTCATTTTCATATTATCCTCCTTATATAAACCCGATTTTAACGTCCCCAATCAGGTGTTTTTATAATTTTGAATTAAAAAATATATTATTTACTATAGTCTCCAAATATTCCTGTCTTCCTGACTCAGGTAACTCAGGCTTTTTCATCTTTAATGCATATTCAGCACATTCTACCAATGTCACAGATCTGTTTCTTATCTTCTCACCGATTCCTGAGTTATAGCTTGAATATCTTTCCTTAATAAACTCATCTATTCTACCATCTTCAATTATTTGTGCGGCTTTGATAAGTCCCAGTGCAAATGTGTCCATACCTGCAATAAATCCATAGAACATATCTTCAGCTGTATTACTTGGTCTACGGTTCTTTGAATCAAAGTTTAATCCTCCGCTTAAACCGCCTGCCTTTAATATTTCATACATAGCAAGAGTGGTATCATATACATTTGTAGGGAACTGATCTGTATCCCAACCAAGCAATGTATCACCCTGGTTTGCATCTACAGAGCCTAGCATACCGTTAATTGCAGATACTCTGAGTTCATGCTGGAATGTATGTCCTGCCAATGTAGCATGATTTGCCTCAATATTCATCTTAAAGTCCTTATCAAGTCCATATTTTCTCAAGAATCCTATTGCTGTTGCCGCATCAAAATCATACTGATGTTTCATTGGCTCCTTCGGCTTCGGCTCGATATAGAAATCACCCTTAAATCCTATGCTGCGTCCATAATCTCTGCACATTGTAAATAATGTAGCAATATTCTCTTCTTCAAGTTTCATATCTGTATTTAAAAGAGTCTCATATCCTTCACGTCCGCCCCAAAATACAAATCCCTTTGCTCCAAGCTTTACAGCATTTTCAAGACCTTTCTTAGCCTGTGCGGCTGCAAAGCAGAAAACGTCCGCACTGTTTGAACTTCCCGCACCGTTCATAAACCTTGGATTACTGAACATATTGCAGGTTGTCCAAAGGCATTTAATATCTGTTCCCTTTGTCTTTTCAAGGATATAATCTGTTATTTCATCCAAACGTGCATTTGTAACATTTATGTCTTCCTGATCTTCAGGTACGATATCTGTATCATGGAAGCAATAATATTTGATACCAAGCTTTTGCATAAATTCAATACCTGCATCAACTTTTGCCTTTGCATGCTCCATTGTTCCCTGCTTTTCACCAAAACCTTTATCGGCAGTACCCTGTCCGAACATATCCACACCGCTTGCACAAAGATTATGCCACCATGCCATAGCAAATGATAAATGTTCTTCCATTGTCTTGCCCATTATCACTCTTTTGGCATCATAGTATTTGAAGCTTAGCGGATTTTTGCTCTCACTTCCTTCAAATTTAATAGGTGAAATGCTTGGAAAAAATTCTTTCATAAATACTTCTCCTTTCAAATTTGCAATAATAAGGATATTATTGCTATATAGTTTATAAACGACTTTCCATTTGTTTATTATAATAACTGATATATTAGGCCAAATGTCGGTAATCTTGTTATTAATAGATGTTAATATTGCTATTCCTGTATTGAAATATAATATATTATAGAATATACTGAATTTGAAAATAAAATAGATGCCAATTATACATTTATTCGTCTATTTTTTAACCATTTTATGACCCAATTTATTCTATTTATATAAAGGAATGTATGCTATGGACTTGAACTCAATAAAAACTAATAAAACCGAATATGAGATAATAAGACATACAAAAACAAACTCCCTTGCTATGCTTATGATTGAGATACTTTCAAGAAGTGTGCACTGTCATTCGGATCTTGAAATAGGTATGATACTGGAAGGTAATATAGACCTTGTTATTGACAATGAGGTTTTCAAGCTGAATAAAAATGATATCTACATAGTAAACAGATATCAGCCACACTCTTTCTACAGCAATAAACATCATAATAAGATAGTTATATTTTTGATAAATCATGCACTGTATAAAAATATAGGACCTGATATTATATATAAGAAAAATCATATAGTGTATGACGAAAAGAATTCTGATTTGTATACAACAATATTTGAATGTGCTATGTGTTATGCCAGTGAAATCGCTTTTACTGAGCTCGGAGCCGGTGCAAAGGCTCTTGACTTGATTTATAAGCTCAGTAAAATAGCCGATCCTTTCATCGATGAACAGAGTACAAAACAAAGTCGCTCCAAGGGTAAGCGTTTGCAAAGAATAACCGATTACATGTCTGAACATCATTCTGAGAATATAACTTTGGAAGATATTGCAAATCTCGAGTCCCTATCTACCTATTATATATCTCACTTTATAAAGAAAATGACCGGCACTACATTTACTGAATATTTAAATAATATAAGATTTGACCATGCATTTTCGCTTCTAAACAAGACCAATTTAAGGATAAGCGATATTTGCTGTGAGGCAGGCTTTTCAGACAGCAGATACTTAAATAGGATATTTAAACAAAAAATGGGAATAGATATACAATCATACCGAAAGAACATAGATAAAATAGAACTGCCGCTAACAGACCAGCCCTATATGACTGTACAAAATCATATATCTCAGAGCAAATTTATGTCTGAGCTTGAAAAATATTATGAAGAGAATTTTAAAGAATGCTATTTTTTTAATTTAAAATAAGTCCCTGTATACAAAAAGCCATCAATGCAGTATATCATCGGTGGCTTTCTTATGTTTTTATATCTATATATCTATTGTTATATTCTTATTACAATCCCAAAAGAACAACTCTACACTTCCTCCGACTTTCTTTAACTCCTTAACAAATTCACCCGGAAGACTTTCAGCAACTTTAAAATTGTAAGATTCAGTATCTTTTATCTCCTTTAAAGTATTATATATCCATCTTTTTTTGCTACTTACATTTTCGGTACATTTAGTATTATTTAGTATAGCCGTCAAATCATTGTAAAACACTTCATAATCCATATCATCCGGAAAATAATGCGAATGCCACCTATAATAGCTCAATGTAAACTCACCGTAATACTCTAAATCTATATATAATTTATACTGACAAGTAGGGTTAAGTACAGTTATGCAGATATTACCTTCTTCTAAATATTCATACTCTTTATTCATTTCACCAAAAGCATGAATTTCATATTCAGCTTCTAAGTCATCTAATAATTTACATATTTCATTCTTTTTATCAACCGGATTTATGTCCATACTTATTTCCATGCCTTTCGCTTTGCTCAAGGCACAAAACATTATAAAAATATTTCCTTGAACCTTTTTATTTATAATTTTTCTTGTAGGGAACTCGGTATACTACAAATCACAGCTTTCAAAAAATCTAAATAATATAAATATATTGTCATTATTTTATTCAATATAAATACACTTTATAAAAGTAGACTAATTAAAAATCATAATGACTCCATAAACTAATAATTTTAATAATTTTATCTTCCTCATAAACTTCGTAAACAAGCCTATGCTTTATGTTTATCCTACGTGAATAAGCCCCTTTCAAATTTCCTTGTAATTTCTCATACGAAGGTGGAGTTTTATATGGATCATTTCTTATCAGCTCTATCAAAATCTTCGCCTTATTATCAAGTTTTGCAGACTTTAAATTAGCAATATCACCTACCGCTTTTTTAGTGTAAACAATAGAGTACATTACCACTCCACCTGATCTTCCGGTATACAATCCTCTAAGGGAGTCTTCAATCCTTCAACAATTTTTTCTTTCATACCCGGAATTGATGACAAGTATAATGTTTCCATCAATCCGTTATAGTCTTCTTCACTTATAATTACAGCATTTCCGTCCTTAGTGTTTACATTTATCGGCTCATTATATTTTATAGTTTGCTCCAATAGTCCAAAAATTTCTTTTCTAAAATTTGTTATATTTGTATTAATCATAAAAGCACCTCCTATATGTACATTATAGCGTACATATAAGAGGTGTCAATAGTTTTTATATTTAATCAATTACTTCTTCTGTATATACTTTCTGATATCAAGTGCAATAGCAACAACGATGATAACACCCTGTACTATAAACTGGAAGTCCGGCTTGATTCCGAGGAACTGCATTGAAGATTTCAATAACTCAAAAACCAAAACACCGATTACACAACCTGATATTCTACCGATACCTCCGTTTACAGATACACCGCCTATGGTACATGCTGCGATTGCCTCAAGTTCGTATGAAGCACCCATGTTTACAGATGAACCGCCTGATTTTGCTCCCAAAAGAAAACCTGCGATTGCATAAAGTACTGCTGCCGATGTATAAATTAATATTTTTGCCTTCTTTACATTAACACCTGAAACCTCTGCTGCCGCCTCATTTCCACCGATTGCATACATATACTTACCATGTCTTGTTTTATTGAAAACAAACCACATAATGAGTCCGATAACAAGTGCATAAATGAAAAGATACGGAATCTTTAAGAAGTTTCCTGTAGCAACTGTTGTATATGCCGTTCTGTATCCACCGATTGGCTCAGCCTTTGTATAAACAAGACATACACCATATACTATAAGCTGCATTCCCAGTGTTCCGATGAATGCAGGAACGTTCAAATGAGCTATAACAATACCGTTGATACATCCAAATACAGCACAAATAGCTATAGCTATTAAAAGTACTACAAGGATATTCATGTCACCAAGGTTTGGAAACATTTTATTTGCATAGTCTTTATTCTGTAAAAGTGTACCTGCTACACAAGCCGAAAGGCCTACCAGACGACCTGCTGAAAGATCAGTACCCTTTGTTATAAGACAGGCTGATACACCGAAGGCAATAATTACTCTTGGTGCCACATTTACCAAAACATTTCTTAAGTTACTTGCTGAAAAGAAATTGTCCTTCATTATACCTGTAAACAGTACAAGCAAAAGTAAAACTATTATGATACCGTTATCCAGTAACAACTTCTTTATATCTAAAGATTTTGTATTCATAAGTATTCCTCCTAAAATTTAGTAGCCAATGCCATGATACTCTCCTGTGTAGCATCGTCTTTTGATACTTCACCGGTGATCTCACCATTGCACATAACGATTATTCTGTCAGACATTCCAATAAGTTCAGGCATCTCGGAAGAAATCATTATGATGCCCTTTCCCTGCTTTGCCAGGTTTATCATTATCTGGTATATTTCATATTTCGCACCTACGTCAATTCCTCTTGTAGGCTCATCCATTATCAGCACATCCGGATTGTTTGCAAGCCATCTTGCTATAATAACCTTTTGCTGATTACCTCCTGACAAAGACTGAATCAATGTCTTATTACTTGGAGTCTTTATACTTAGCTTGCTTACATTTTCATCTACGACCTGTTTAATTTTACCGTCATCCAATGCAATACCTGCCACAAGATAATTATTGAGTGAAGAAATAGCAACATTGTCGGCTATTGAAAGGCATCCGAGAATTCCTGTACCTCTTCTGTCCTCTGTAATCATTCCAAGTCCGTCTTTTATAGCATCTCTTGGTCTTGCTATATTCTGCTCTTTACCCTTCATGTATACTTTTCCGGATTTTACACTTCTAAGTCCAAATATAGCTTCCATAAGTTCACTTCTACCTGCACCCACAAGTCCGCCAAATCCGAGTATCTCACCTTTTCTAAGTTCAAATGAGCAGTTTCTGAATATATTTTCATGTATACTTGTAAGGCCATCGACCTTAAGTATAACTTCACCTTTTTCTACGTTATCTTTTGGCGGATAGATATTTGAAAGTTCTCTACCAACCATTTGTCTTATGATTTCACCGTCACTGATGTCTTTTACTTCCCATGTACCCACATAGGTTCCGTCTCTCATTATGGTGATATCATCGGCAATCTCTCTTATCTCCGCCATCTTATGTGAGATATATATAAGAGATACGCCTTTTTCTTTTAATTCTCTTATTATTTTAAATAATCCGCTTACTTCATTTTCAGTAAGTGATGATGTAGGCTCATCCAATATGATGATCTTTGCTCCCATTGAAACAGCTTTTGCTATTTCTACAGACTGCATCTGTGATATAGATAATGTCTGCAATAATGCATTGGGATTTACATTAAGTTTTACTTCTTTAAGCCATTTAGTAGCTTCATTTTCCATCTTCTTATGGTCTATTACTTTTAGAGGGCCTATATTTATTGTAGGATATCTGCCCAAAAACATATTTTCAGCAATAGATCTTGCAGGTACAGGCTGTAACTCCTGATGAACCATTGCCAATCCCTTATGAAGTGCATCATCAGGGTTTAATATATTCATTTTTTCTCCATCTACATAGACCTCACCGGTATCCATTGTATATATTCCAAACAGACATTTCATAAGTGTAGACTTGCCTGCTCCGTTTTCACCCATAAGAGCATGTACGCTGCCCGGTCTGACATTAAGATGGATATTGTCCAGTGCTTTTACACCGGGGAAACTTTTAGAGACCCCTTTCATTTCCAATCTGTACTCTGACATCCATTGCTCCTTTCAAAAATCGGGTGTGCACCGGCACACCCGAAAGATGTTTACTTAAGTTAATTTTTGATTATTTTACAAGCTCTAAGATCTCTGCTGCGTTATCCTTTGTAACCTTTACATAGTCTACAGGAATCTTTGTATCCACCTTCTCACCGCCTGCAAATGATACAGCTGCCTTTGCTGCTGCCTGTGCCTGGCTTATGAAATCGTTAAATACTGTACCTGTCATCTTGCCTTCTGATACATCCTGAACTGCCTCTGCAAGCGCATCAACACCTACGATATAGATATCTTCACCAACTTTTCTTCCTGCAGCATTGATAGCCTGAAGTGCACCAAGTGCCATAGCGTCATTGTTACAGAAGATAACTTCGATGTCGTTTCCATACTGTGTAAGAGCATCCTGTGCAATCTGCTGTCCCTTAGCCTGATCCCAGTCACCTCTCTGAATTAAGAGCTGCTCAGCCTTTAATCCGCTCTTCTCTGTAAGAGCCTTAACTGAATACTCTGTTCTGTACTGTGCGTCAATATTCTCAGGATCGCCCTGGATCATGATGTACTTAACTGTTCCGTCACCGTTGATGTCACCCTTATTCTCAAGTTCTGCGATTTCCTCACCCTGGAATGTTCCTGACTGACGAGCATCCGCACCTACATATGTTGCGCTGATACCGTCTGCTGCCCATCTTGACTCCTCTGTCTCATCAGGCTCACGGTTGATGTACACTACAGGGATTCCTGCTTCCTTAGCAAGATCTGTAACTGTTGGAGCTGAAGATGACTGAACAAGGTTAAGAATCATAACGTCAACCTTAGTTGCGATAAAGTTGTTGATCTGGTTTGTCTGCTCTGCCTGATCGTTCTTACCGTCCTGAACTACTACGTTCTCTTTTGGAATACCAACTTCCTCTGTAAGATATCTAACAAGCTCGTTACGATATAATGTCATGAAGTTATCATCAAACTTATAAATTGAGATACCTACTTTGATATCCTTTACATCCTTACCTGTAGATGCAACAGCCTCTGAAACACTCTCAGCCGCCTTGCTTTCTTCCTTTGACTCTGTAGCTGCTGCAGTTGTCTCTGCCGGCTTGCTTCCACCTCCACATGCTGCTAATGAAAGAGCACACACAGATGCTACTGATACTGCTAAAACTTTTTTGAACAATTTCATTGTTTTTCCTCCCTTAGGTTTGTTCGTTTATTTGTAAGCTTATTTTAATATTACTTACGATTATTTTACAGAGAATATTTTTACTCTTTTTATTGAATTTTTTTCAATAATATAAACAGAAAAAAATTTATAACATCTGATTTTTTTCATATGTTTTTCTATATTTAAATGCATAATAATAATTAAATGTGTAGATTAATCCACTTTATCTTATGTTACATCACCCATAGTCATTATTTATTCAATAACTATACATAATTTCTTAATTAAACTATGTTATAAAATAATGTATAATTATTATAACTATATAATTAATAAATATAAGTAACTTTGTACATGTATAATTTTTTAAAGGAGGAATATATGAGCTACAACCAAAAGATTACAAAAGAAATAGAGGATCTGACCTCAAAATGCCTTACAAATTTAACTATAAACCAATCCTTGTATAAAGAATTTGATGTGCAAAGGGGCTTGCGCAATCTTCAAGGTGAAGGTGTAAGAGCCGGACTTACCCGCATTTCCGAGATAACCTCATTTAAAAGGGAAAACGGTGAGAAGATACCTTGTGACGGTGAACTTAGATACCAGGGCATTGATATACACGAACTGACAGACGGATTTTTAAAGGAAAACAGATTTGGATTTGAGGAAGTCGCGTATCTAATGCTTTTCGGCAATCTGCCTACTTCAAATGAGCTTAAAGATTTCAATCGTTTACTTGGCGAGCAGAGATCTCTGCCTAAAAACTTTACAAGAGATATCATTATGAAAGCACCAAGTAAGGATATGATGAACACGCTTTCAAGATCGGTACTTACATTGTATGCCTATGACTCAAAGGCTGATGATATCTCTCTTCCAAATGTATTACGCCAGTGTATCAATCTTATAGCTACCTTCCCTATGATGTGCGTATATGGTTATCATGCCTATAATCACTATATAAGAGATAAAAGTATGTATATTCATCGTCCTTCTAACGAATTATCTACTGCTGAGAATATTTTACTTATGCTTAGAGAGGATAAGAAATACTTGGATCTTGAAGCCAAAGTGCTTGACCTTGCCATGGTCTTACATATGGAACATGGTGGTGGTAACAATTCTACTTTTACAACTCATGTGGTCACTTCCTCAGGTACAGATACTTATTCGGCTATAGCGGCAGCTCTAGGTTCTTTGAAAGGCCCAAAACATGGTGGAGCCAATATAAAAGTTGTTGAAATGTTTAAAGATATGAGGAGAAATATAAAGGATATAAGTGATGACGATGAAATAAAAGCTTATCTTTTAAAGCTTTTAAGAAAAGAGGCCTTTGATAAATCCGGATTAATATATGGTATGGGGCATGCTGTATATTCGCTTTCAGATCCACGTGCCAACATTTTCAAAAAATATGTTGAACAGCTTGCAAATGCAAAACATAAAAATAATGATTTCAAACTCTATAGTGCAGTTGAAAGACTTGCACCAAAAGTAATAGGAGCTGAAAGACATATATATAAAGGTGTAAGTGCAAATATTGACTTCTACAGCGGTTTCGTTTACGGAATGCTTGATTTACCTACCGAACTTTATACCCCGATATTTGCCTGTTCCAGAATAGTCGGATGGAGTGCTCACAGAATCGAAGAACTGATTAATACAGATAAGATTATAAGACCTGCTTATATGGCTGTTAAAGAGCACGAAAACTATATTAAAATGAAGGACAGATAATATATCTATAAAAAAAGTGTGAAAAATGAATAATCACTTTTCACACTTTATTTTTATTCTTTGTTTGCAGGTGTTATCTCCATATTTCTGAGATTATTTAATATAGTGGCATTCAAAGGAATACTTACACCCATAGGATTTATAAGGAATCCGTCACATTCAGGTGTCATAGGGAAGTTGATAAGATTCTTTGCCTCTACAACAATCTTCTTTACATTTGCATCACCCGGCATTTTATCAAACTCTATATTGTCTGTAAATATAGGTATCATATTTCCGCCGTTATCACTTATCTTTAACATAAGCATCTGCATCTGTGTTTCCCCGTCTACCTGTGTCTCTCTAACCGGTACAAGGAATCTTGCCTTTAAAATATTTACAAGCATCTCCTCTTCCAATTCACGAATCTCAGGTGTATTCGGATTATCAAGGTTTGCTCTTATCTCCTGTCCGAAATAAAGCATTGTAAGCTGTAACGATCTGTTCTCTACAGGTCTTTTTTCAGGTGGTAACTCGCTAAAATCCGAGAGTTTCACTATTTCGTCAAGCTGAATTATAAATTCATTACCCTGATAATTGTACTTAACAGCATTCACACCGGCTATTGCCATATGTGTGAAGGCTCTCAAAATACCCTCCTGATTAAGTTCCAATACAGTATTCTTCTGCTTATTGGCTGCCAACTCTGCCGATTTCTTCAAAGCATTTTCTTTTTCATCAAATAAAAACGCCACATCATCAAAACTCTCATCATCACAATAAACAAATGGCAGCCTGGTAAAATCCGACTGAATTAAATATAGATTTACTGCCTTTGGAATACTTGCAAGTACTTCTCTTTTCTCCATTTTTATCTCCAAAAATTTTATTTGTCTTGAAACTACTATATACTCTTTGACTATCAAAGTCAAATACATAGTGTCATATATATTACAAATCCTGATTTGTAAACCTATACTATTATATCAAAAATTTTCAGGAATACATATTAAAATATCTTTACAAAAATTTATGGTTGCACAAGATGCTCTTTTGCACCTTCAGAATAAACTATGGAGTAATCCGAAAGGATAAAGTAACCATATGTATCAGGTATACTGTCAAGAAGCTTTACACCCTCTTCCACCCCCAGTGAAAAGCACGTAGTTGAAAGAGCATCCGCTTCTGTTGATGATTTTGTCAGTATACTTACTTCCACAAGCCCGTTATCATACGGATAACCTGTTTTCGGATCCAGAATATGATGATAGTTTTTACCGTCTATAACAAAATGTCTCTCATAAACACCTGATGAAACAACCGATTCATCATCTACCGTAAGTAATGCTACTGTTTCATTTCTGTCTGCATAAGGTTTTTGAAGCCCTATTGTAAAGTTGTCTCCATTCGGCTTTTTACCTATGCATAAAACATTGCCTCCAAGATTTATAATAGCACTGTCAACACCCTTACTCAGAAGATATTCCTTTGTCTTATCCGCTATATATCCCTTTGCAATAGCACCTAGATCTATTCTTGTATCATCTGAAGTAAACTTTACTGTATTTCCTTCCACACTTACCTTATTATAATCTACTTTCGGCAATGCTTCCTTAATACTTTCATCACTCGGAAGCTCCGGCTCCTCTGCATTAAAATCCCAGAGTTCTTTTAAAGGTTCTGTGGTAATATCAAACGCACCATGTGAGATTTTACTGTAATACAATGCCTTATCTATAAGATAAGCAAGTTCATCACTTACTTCCACACTCATAGTACCTTTTTCTCTATGGTTTAATTTATACAATTCCGCAGATTCGCTTGTTGCCGAAAAGATATTCTCATAGTTTCTTATAAACTGCATTGACTCTTTTAATACATTCTCATCTCCTCCATTATATATGGATACAGTGATAAATGTATCAAGAGCAAATGTTGTATCTGTCAAAGGCTCGTTATTTTTGTTCTTATCTATAGAAAAATCAAAATTATTGGCTATCGACTTGTGATTTGTATGTTTCCCTAAAATTGCAATTATCAGTAGCACAAACAATACTATTGCAACAGCTATTATATTTTTTTTATTAAATTGTTTCAAAATATACTCCTACTAAATTTCCCATTTTTTTGCCAGATCATTTATCTGATCTGCAAATTTAGCCAAATCCTTGTTGGCTCCGTGTTTATTTTCTTTTATAATTTTTAAGAGTCTCTCACCTGCTCCAAGAAGTCTTAAGTAAACGCTGCTTTCCGGCTCCTTTACTTCCTTAACTGCAACGGCAACTCCCTTGGTCTGCTTTATCCACTCTCCGCTTATCAAATCAAAAACAGAGCCTGAAAAAGGTGCGGATGAATTTATTCCGTATTTACTCTTAAGTTCATTTGAAAAGCTTTCGCATACTTTATCATCACCATGTACTATAAATACTTCCTTCGGCTTTTCTTCAAAAGATGTTACCCATTTTATAAGTCCGTTTTTATCGGCATGTGAACTTATACTCTTTAAAGTTTCAATATGCGCATTTACAGAAATATTTTCTCCAAACAGTCTGACCTCTGAAACATTGTCCTGAAGAGTTCTTCCCAAAGTTCCAAAAGCCTGATATCCTGCAAATACTACGCTGCATTCACTTCTCCATAAATTATGCTTCAAATGATGTCTGATTCTTCCTGCATCACACATTCCGGAAGCTGATATTATAACTTTTGGTGATTTGTCAATATTTATAGCCATCGACTCATCAGAGCTTACCGTCATCTTAAGATTTGGAAAAGCAATCGGGTTTATTCCGTTTTCAACAAGCGCCTTAGTTTCCTCATCATAACATTCAAGCAAGTTATCTTTAAATACATTGGTC
Source organism: Lachnoanaerobaculum gingivalis (assembly GCF_003862475.1). Classification (GTDB taxonomy): domain Bacteria; phylum Bacillota; class Clostridia; order Lachnospirales; family Lachnospiraceae; genus Lachnoanaerobaculum; species Lachnoanaerobaculum gingivalis. The sequence continues at coordinate 412,384 of NZ_RRCO01000002.1, forward strand.
GCCTCTATTGCCAGAGGACTGTCTACATATACAGGAAAGTTCGGAAGATTTTTTACAAGATTATTCTGCTTTATCTGCCTCATAAAATAAAGCAGTTCCTGTGTTCTTCCGACTGCAAATGCAGGTATTACAACATTTCCACCTCTTTCAAATGTTTCTTCAAGAATTCTTGCCAGATCCGACACATGATCTGCGCCTTCCTCATGATATCTGTCACCGTAGGTTGATTCCATCAAAACATAGTCGGCATCCTTTATATACTCCGGATCTCTGATCAATGGCTTATTGAAATTACCGATATCACCTGAAAATACTATTTTTCTGTTCTCATTTCCTTCTTTAAGCCAAACTTCTATTGATGCTGAACCCAGAATATGTCCTGCATCTATAAATCTGATACTGATATTTTCATCAATATCTATTTTTTTATTATATTCAACACCTCTAAAGAGTTTAATACTTGCTTCAACATCTGAAAGTTCATATACCGCTGCTTCCTTTTGTCTGCCGGCTCTTTCAGCTTTTCTGTTTTTCCACTTTATCTCTTCAGCCTGTATATGCGCACAGTCTCGAAGCATTATGGTGCAAAGCTCCAGTGTGGCATTTGATGAATATATTTCTCCCTTAAAGCCTCTTGCTACAAGCTGTGGAATCATACCTGTATGGTCGATATGAGCATGTGTAACAAAAAGATAGTCAATTTCTGCAGGTGAGACAGGCAGAGGTGCATTTTCATACACATTTATTCCCTGCTCCATACCATAATCCACTAAAAACTTTTTCTCCCCGACTTCAACATAATGGCAACTTCCTGTAACCTCGTGATCTGCGCCTATAAATTCCAGTTTCATATTTTCCCCTTTTTAATCAAACAACTGAGCATGTAAGTTATTAGAGCCTAACTCTATTATAACTACACAAAATATTTTTCGTCAACTTAAAATTATTATATAATAATATTGAATTATATTCTACAAAATATAAAATATACCCATCCTATGTTTTATAGAACGGGTATATATTTATAATTTCATAACTTCTTCAAGACTCGGCTTTCTTTTTCTTCTGGTTATCTCAAATAGGCATAACTTTGTTATGTCTATTGCCACTGTATTTAATCTGTCCTCTTTAAGATGTTCTTTCATCGTATGATATATCAAATCTATTTCCGATTTATCCGTGGTATTTATTAAATCTATAATTATAATACCCGAAATATTTCTAAGTCTCAGCTGCCTTGCAGTCTCTTTTATTGCTTCAATATTTGTATTTAATTTAATTATTCCGGCTTCTTTTTTTCTGACGTTTTTTCCGGTATTTACATCAACCACTGTAAGAGCTTCAGTGGATTCTATATAAAGATAGCCTCCATCCTTTAACCACACCTTTTTGCTTAATGAATCGCTAAAAAGAGTATCTATGGAATAAAGCTTATTTAGACTTATCATATTATCTTCATAGAATCTGACTCTGCCAAGCAGATCTTCGCGCTCTTCTTTAAAAAATTCAACTATTCCTTCGTATATATCCTTGATATCCGTTACTATATCGAACTCGGCATATTTTAATCTGTCTTTAACGATATCTATATAGTCTTTAGAGCCGACATAAAGCATTGCAGGTGCCTTTATATAGTTTTTCTTTTCAAGAATTTGATCAAGCACTTCACAATCCGAAAGATTTGCAGTAGTACCCGGCAGCTTATTTTTAATAGGAAGCTTTGAAATCTTTATTACAATATCATCACCCTCGTGTAAAACCGTATGCTCTTTTTCATCGGCAAATATAAGATGCTTAAGTTCAGCCATATCAAAATATACCATTTGACGTTTTAAATTGTACTCAATCTCAACAAAGGCGGCATTTATATTTTGAGCTATTTTTTTCACTTTTCCTATATGAATACTGCCAAGTAAAGATGTATCCTCGATATACTCTATCTCATTTGCCCTATTATCATCATATGATATTACAAAATTTTTATTCTTATAACTTGTAATTAAAAGCTTAGATAATTTCACACCCATACTCATCAAGGGCCTTTCCTTCATCTGTATACATATCTAATCTGTATAAATAATATTCATTCTTTTTAGCTGCAGCTAATCCTTCTTCATATAAAAATTCCATAACGGCCGCAGGCTTTATATTATTTGTACTTCCCTGTGAGAGATGCATGTATACACCGTTTTTTATGGCTTCAAGCTTATATATAAAAGGCTTTATATCCACAACTGAAGTTGTCTCCACCTCTACAAACTTGCCGTACTGATTTTTCTTTTTCTTTTTTGATACCTTTGTCAGTAATATAGACTCTTTGGACATGAGCTTCTCTATAGCGGCATTAATTTCTGATTCATTTACTTCAGTTTTAAATTCAGCCTTAAAATCGGCTGTATCCATCAAAGCCATAGCAGGTTTGGAATTATCGGGAATCTGTAAAAACTTAGTAACCTTCATTCCGGTGCACATCATCTCATTAAGTCTTTTTATTGCTTCTTTAGATGAAATATGACTCCCTTCCTTTAACTCTATATCCATATATTCACCAAGCCCCGATACTCCCATACTCAGAGGAGCGCCAAATGACATTATCTGATGAGGTGAAAATCCTTCACTGTATTTTATAGGAATATCTGCCCTTCTCATAGCTTTTTGAAAATATCTCATTATATCCAAATGGCCTATAAAACGCATTTGCTCGGTTTTTTCAAACTTAATTCTTACCTTCAAAGCAAACACCTCCATTATATTTTCTTGCACCGCAACCTAAGCACTGCTGTCTGCAGTTTGGTGAGATCTTATCTTCATGCGCTGTTTTCCACTCTCTGATAAGAAATTCCTTTGTAACTCCGGAATCTATAAAATCCCAAGGGAATATCTCATCCAAATCTCTTTGCCTTAATGTATAAAAGCCGGGATCTATACCGGTTTGCTCGTATGCCTTAAGCCAATATTCCATATTGAACTGATCCGACCATGAATCATACATTGCACCGTTTTTATAAGCATTAACTATGACATCCGCAATTTTTCTGTCACCTCTGGCCATAAGTCCCTCAAGCAATGTTACCTCCGCATCATGGTACTGATACTTCATACTCTTTTGATTAAGCTGTTCTCTGAAAGTATCCTTTACAAGATGCGCTCTTCTAAGATACTCTTCTTCGGTTTCCATCTTTGCCCACTGGAAAGGTGTAAAAGGCTTCGGCACAAAGAATGATGAACTTGCGGTAATAGATACCTTACCGATTCTTTGATCCTTTGGAATAGAGTAATAATTTTCAGCTATTTTTTCACAAAGCAAAGGTATACCTTTAATATCCTCCTCAGTCTCTGTAGGAAGTCCAAGCATAAAATAAAGTTTTACCTTATTCCAGCCACCTTTAAATGCCTCCATTGAGCCGCTTAATATATCTTCCTCTGTAATTCCCTTATTTATTACATCCCTTAGTCTTTGTGTTCCGGCTTCAGGTGCAAATGTCAAAGAACTCTTTTTTACATCCTGGACCTTGCTCATTACATCCAGTGAAAACGCATCAATACGTAAAGAAGGCAGAGATATGTTTATCCCTCTATCCTTTGTGTATTCCAAAAGGAAATCAAGAAGTTTATCAAGCTGACTGTAATCACTTGAACTTAGTGAACTGAGTGAAATCTCTTCCGCTCCGGTAATATCAAGCATTGTTTTTGCATAATTTATAAGATATTCAAGTGAATGTTCTCTTTGAGGTCTGTATACATTTCCCGCCTGACAGAATCTGCATCCTCTGATACATCCTCTCATTATCTCAAGTACCACTCTGTCTTGTGTAACCTTAATAAAAGGAACTACAGGCTTTGAAAGATATGATACAGTATCCATATTTTGAACAACTACTCTATGTACAACACTTGGAACATCTTCATACTTAGGTGTAAATGAAGCTATAGTACCGTCTTCCTTATAGCTCACTTCATAGAACTCAGGTACATACATACCTTCAAGTTTTGCCGCTTTTCTTAAAAACTCATGTTTTGAAAGATTATTCTTTTTGCATTCCTTATAAAGGTCAAGCAACTTGTCATAAACAACTTCACCCTCACCTATGTAGAATATGTCAAAGAAAGGTGCCAAAGGCTCCGGATTATAAGAACATGGACCACCACCTATTACTATAGGGTATTCCTCTCCTCTGTCTTTTGAATACATCGGAATCTGTGAAAGCTCTAAAATCTGCAAAATATTTGTATAGCACATCTCATACTGTAATGTAATACCTAAAATATCGGCATCCTTTACATTTTCCTGACTTTCCAAAGAAAATAGCGGAATATTCTTTTCTCTAAGTATCTTATCAAGGTCTACCCATGGAGAAAATAATCTCTCACAGAATATGTCTTCTCTTTTATTGAGCATATCATATATGATCTGCATTCCTATATGACTCATTCCTATTTCATAGACATCAGGAAAACACATAACAAATCTGATATCAACATCTTCTAATCTTTTATCTCTTGAATTTAACTCACCGCCGATATATCTTGCCGGCTTGTCTACGCTAAGCAGTATATCATCGCTTAGTGCCAATTTTCTCATATATTCCTCTTTCTAATTTTAAACTGCATTATTTAATTCATAATAGAAGCCCTTCATCTCCATAAGCTCATTATGATTTCCCTGTTCTATAATATGGCCGTCTTTAAGTACCAGTATCATATCGGCATTTTTGATGGTTGAAAGTCTGTGAGCAACTACAAAACTTGTTCTACCTGTCATCATCTTATCAAATGCCTTACTTATTCTTGCTTCAGTCATTGTATCTATACTTGAGGTAGCCTCATCAAGTATAAGCATAGGTGGCAATACAAGCATTATTCTTGCAATACATAGAAGCTGTCTTTGTCCTGCCGAAAGATTTTCACCGCCTTCGGTTACTATTGTATCATATCCGTCAGGTAATCTTTTTATAAAGCTGTCGGCATAGGCTTCCTTAGCTGCCGCCTCTATCTCTTCAAATGTAGCATCAGGTTTTCCGAATGCAATATTATCTCTTATTGACGCATTCTTTAACCATGTCTCCTGCAAAACCATACCGAAGTTTTCTCTGATGGATTTTCTTGTAATATCATTTATATTCTTGCCCTCTATCTTAATAGAGCCGCTGTCTATATCATAAAAACGCATCAAAAGATTTATTATAGTGGACTTTCCGCTACCTGTCGGTCCCACTATTGCAATTCTCTGTCCGGCTTTTACATCCAAATTCAAATTTTCTATAAGCTTCTTTGATTTATCATAAGAGAAGTAAACATGTGATAATTCCACATTTCCGTCTACATTCTCAATCTTATTATTTACATCCTTATCCGGAAGTATCTCTTCTTCATCTATAAGTGCAAATACCCTCGCAGCACATGCAAATGAATTTTGCAGTTCAGTAACAACTCCCGATATCTCATTAAAAGGCTTTGTATACTGAGTTGCATAACTGAGTACTGAAGTGAGTTGTCCCACACTCATTTTTCCGGTAATTGCAAGCAATGCTCCTGAAATGGCAACACCTGCATATACTAAAGAGTTTACAAATCTTGTGGACGGGAATGCTATAGCTGAAATAAATATCGCATTTTGACTTGCAACCCTAAGTGCCTCATCAGATTCTTTAAACTCGTTTTCTATCTGATTTTCCATGTTGAAGTTCTTCACAGTTCCAAGACCTGCAATCATCTCATCCACTATACCGGTCATCCTTGCTCTTCTTTCCGATTGGGCCTTAAAGTGTTTGTAAGTATTCTTAGCAATAAGTCCTGCAACAAGCATTGCAATCGGTGTAACAAGTAGAACTACCAATGTAACATATACATTTATTGTAAACAGTATGATAATAGTAAGTATAATAGTCAGTATTCCTGTAAAGAACTGAGCGAATCCCATCAAAAGTCCTTCAGAAAACTGATCCACATCATTTATAACTCTGTTTATTATCTCACCATGACTTGTAGAATCCACATATGATATAGGCAGTTTCATTATCTTTGCAAATGCCCGATTTCTGATATCCCTTACCATATGATATGCGACTCCGTTATTTATTGCAGTCATACACCATTGTGCTATAGCTGTAATACACATCATAATAATCATCAATAAAATCACTTTTATGAGCTTTTCAAAGTCTACATTTCCCTTTGAAACAATTGTATCCACAGCTCTACCTGTAAGTATCGGTAAATATAAAGTTGTAAGTACAATAACCACAGCAAGTATCAGACTGACAAACATCCTGAATCTGTATGGATGAAGCAGGTTTAAAATTCTTTTTAAAGTATTTTTATTTTTCTTCATTTTAATCCTCCTCAGTCATTATCTGTGAACTGTATATTTCCTTGTAAATAGGATTATTCTCCAAAAGTTCCTCATGAGTGCCTATTCCCACAATTTTTCCGTCATCCAGTACAATTATTCTGTCGGCACTTTTTATTGAGACTATTCTTTGGCTGACTATAAGAGTGGTAATGTTTCCAATCTCTCTTATTGCCTTTCTAAGCCTTGAGTCAGTAGCATAGTCAAGCGCTGAAGATGAATCGTCAAGTATAAGTATTCCGGCTCTTTTCACAAGACTTCTTGCAATGGAAAGCCTCTGTTTTTGGCCTCCGGAAAAATTATTTCCATACATTGCAACCTCAGAATCAAGTTTACCTTCTTTGGAATTGATTACATCTGTAGCCTGAGCGATATCTGCGGCTTTATACAATTCTTCATCAGTTGCACTCTCATCTCCCCAAAGCAGATTGTTTCTTATATTTCCTCTAAACAGCCTTGACTTTTGCTCAACCAAAGCCACATTCTTTCTTATAGACTCTAAAGTGTATTCCTTTATATCTCTACCCGCAATTTTTATACTACCTCTGCTTATATCATAAAATCTTGGAATCAAATTTATAAGAGAGCTCTTTCCTGAACCTGTACCACCGATGATACCTATAGTTTCTCCCTTTCTTACTGAGAATGTTATATCTGAAATAGCCTCTTCTTTTGACTTGGGATATGCAAAACCCACATTTTCAAAAGTTATTATATCTCCTTCAAAATCATTTAAGACAAGCTCACTGTTACCGCCTTTTATCGACGATTTAATATCAAATATTTCATTTATTCTCTTTGCACAGGCGCTGGCCTTTGCTAAAAGTATTATAAGATTTGCAAACTTTACAAGCTCAACAAGGATCTGTGACATGTAATTTATAAGAGCCACTACCTGACCGGTAGTAAGATTACCTATATTTACCTGTATTCCTCCTGCCTGAAGTATTGCTACTATTCCTAAGTTAACTACAACATATGTAAGAGGGTTTAAAAGTGCGGATATATTTCCTACTCTTACTTGATCTTTGTACAGATCCTCTGTAGCAGTATCATACTCACTTATTTCACTTTTTTCTTTTGAAAAGGCACGAATCACTCTGATACCTGTAAGATTTTCTCCTGTTTTTCCAAGTACCTTATCAAGTTTTCTTTGAACATTTCTATAGAGGCCTATGCTCTTGGACATTATGAGCGCAACAATTATTGATAATATTAATATTACAACAAATGCAATCAATGACATCTTGGCATCTATATTAAAAGACATTATAAATGCACCTGCAACTATAAATGGTGACCTAAGAACCAGTCTGAAAAATCTGTTTACACCGTTTTGTACCTGGTCACTGTCATTTGTAATTCTTGTAACAAGAGTTTCTCTTCCAAGTATATCAGTCTCGGCATGTGAAAACTTTAAAATATGAGCAAACAAATCATCTCTAAGCTTTGTTCCGAAGCCGGTTGCAGCCTTTGCACTGAAATACTGTGCAACTATTGCTGATGTAAGCCCTATTACAGCTAATGTCACAAGTAGGATTCCCATCTTTATGATATAATCCGAATCTTTATTTCCTATTCCGATATCAATAATCTTTGCTATAACAAGCGGTACCAAAAGTTCAAAAGCCGCCTCCAAAAATTTAAATAATGGTGCAAGAACAGACTCTACTTTATAATCTTTTAAATATCTAACCAGTCTAAGCATAATCCTCCTATCTGTTTGCATACAATTTCTTTATGATAATGCTTTTTTAACAGATTGTCAAAGTAAAAGGCATATATTTATAATGAAAAACACATTATAAATATATGCCTGAAATTTATCCCATCAAAGATGATACAAAATACCATACAAGCACTACAAGTCCAAGACCGATTCTGTAGTAACCGAAGAATTTAAAATCATTTTTCTTTATCCAGTTCAATAAGAAACTTATAGAGAAAACAGATACCAAAAATGCAACTACCATTCCAAGTAAAAGATATACGACTTCCGCTGCAGTATAGTGAAAACCGAATTTAACCAATTTCAAAAGGCTTGCACCGAACATTATCGGTATGCTTAAGAAGAAAGAAAACTCAGCCGATACAGCTCTTGAAGCTCCTAAAATCATACCGCCTATAATAGTCGCACCCGACCTTGATGTTCCCGGTATAAGTGCAAGCACCTGAAAGAATCCGATAAATAAAGCTGTCTGATAATCTATTGCATGAACGCTTCTGATGCTGTCCACTCTCTTCTTATTGGAATTTTCTATCATAATAAATAAAATACCATATATAATCAGCGCCATAGATACCACAAATCCGTTATAGAGATGTGCATCCAGCCAATCATCAATTAAAAATCCCAACATAGCGGCCGGCAAACATGCAATAATAATCTTCTTCCACAGTTCGATAGTAAGTCTTCTCATCTTTGAACTTTTACCCCTGCTAAACGGATTCAGCTTTTTAAAATATAAAACTACAACCGCCAAAATGGCACCAAGCTGTATAACCACCATAAACATTGATTTGAACTCGGCGCTTGCATTAAGTCTTATAATTTCATCAATTAAAATCATATGACCTGTGGAACTTATAGGCAGCCATTCAGTTATACCCTCTACAATACCGATAATTATGACCTTGAGTATCTCCAGTATATTCATACTAATCCTTTCCATATTTATCTTCTAAATATTCTCTATCTGCCAATCGATAGGCGATATATTATTTTTTATCAAAAATTCATTTGCTTTTGAAAAATGCTTACATCCGAAAAAGCCTCTATATGCAGAAAGCGGACTTGGATGCACGGTCTTTAATACCAGGTGCTTAGGGTTATTTAACATTTTTGCCTTTGATATTGCGGCACTTCCCCATAGCATAAACACAATAGGTCTGTCGGTATCATTTATAATATTTATTATCGCATCCGTAAAATTCTCCCATCCCTTTCCCTGATGTGAAAAAGCTTTATGCGCTCTTACTGTAAGTATGGTATTAAGTAAAAGTACTCCCTGATTAGCCCATTTTAACAAATTCCCGTTATTAGGTACATATGTACCTACGTCATCATGAAGCTCTTTATATATATTTATAAGAGAAGGTGGAATTTTCTTTTGTGACTTAGGCACTGAGAAAGATAAACCATGTGCCTGATTCTCTCCATGATAAGGGTCCTGTCCCAAAATCACTACTTTAATATTTGATAAAGGTGTAAGATGCAAGGCCTCAAATATCTTATCTGCCGGTGGAAATACCGTATGTGTACTGTACTCCTCTTTCACAAATTCGTACAAACTCCTGTAGTATGGTTTTCTAAACTCTCCACTAAGTACTTCTTTCCACTCTCCGGTCAATTCACTCATATAGAATCCCCCGATAATTTTGTTTTATTGAAAGATTATACTAAAGTATATACCTGCTTTATAAAAACAATTTATATACAAAAGTACATAACTTATTCTATCATAGCTAATTGTCCTATACAAGGTTTTAAATTATGTCATTTATGCTAATTTAATATTATAAAATTAACACTTATCAGCTTAAAGATATTATACAAGTCTCTTTACAAGCAATATACTTTGTCTTATAATTATTTTGTAACGGTAAATTGTACACTCTTTAATGTCGGTGTATTTTAATAAAGGAGAATTATGGAGGATATTAAAAGAATACTGGAGCTTAATCTCGCTCTGTATAAGAAATATAATATACCTATAGCAAATTTGGAAGAATTTGTTTTCGGTTTCAAATGGGCAATGGCTATTGATAATAACAAAAAAATAAGTTTTGCACTTAGAATAGGAAAAGAAAAGCCTATAAATGAATATGAAGCTGTTATAAGAGAACTTATAGGCAAACCTTTGGATCAATGTATAATTGAGCTTTTGCTTAAAGAAGATGATACACTTCGCACTTTGCTTGTTGTACTCAGTAATTTGATGAGTAAGCCTTTAAACACTGTCAAGCTTTTAAAAGACAGAGGTATTGAACGTAGCGAAGGTCTTAATTTCAAGTATGATGTAAAAGATATGAAGGTAGGGCTTATAGGATATGGTGTTTATATCAGATTTTTCCTTAACAAATGTAGTGAATTTCACGCCTTTGATCTACTGCCTGAAAAACAGATTCTAAGCTATCATATATCAAAGGACAGTACGGAAGTTTATCCCCAAAATATTCATTTCCATCTTGGAGAAGATGCTCTAAACTACAAAGAAGTGCTTAAAGATCTCGATATAATTATTATGTCCGGTTCCACTCTTGTAAATAACTCTTATCTTGATATATTAAGTGCCTGCACCAATGCAAAAATAAAAGGAATATACGGTCCAAGCAGTGAACTGTCACCTGACTATCTCTTTGAATCAGGTTTCAATTATATTTTCAGTATGGACGCAAAAGACTCTAAAACATATCTTGACTGTTCATTTGCCGCCATTCCGAACTTTGAAACATTTGAAGTTATGAATCTTTATGAATTAAAAAAAGTATAAAAAAATACACCCCGACAATTTATTTGTTCGGGGTGTTTGCTATTATATACCGGTGCTTTCAAGGCAGTCTATTACAGACTTCTTATATTCCAAAAACTCTTTTGTGAGCTTAAAAGAATTATCTCTTACAGAAGTTTCTATTTTAATCTCGGCTTTTATACCTCCGTCTCCAAGAATATATATTCTGTCAGACAGAAGTATAGCCTCGTCCACATCATGGGTTATAAATATAGTCGAAGTATTATATTTTCTTCTCATATTCATATACCAGTCATGCATCTCATCCTTGGTAATGGCATCCAGCGCAGAAAAAGGCTCATCGAGTAAAGAGACATCTTTTGAAAAAAGATATGTTCTTATAAGTGCGATTCTTTGTCTCATACCTCCTGAGAGTTCTTTGGGGTATTTCTTTGCATAGGCATCCAGCTTAAACTCTTTTAACATCTCATTTGCCTTTACCAATGCATTCGATTTCTTTTGTTTTTTTATAAAAAGAGGAAGTGCCACATTCTCTTCTATTGTCATATAAGGCAGCAGAAGATCTTTTTGAAATGAATAGCTTATAAGTCCGGACTTGCCTGTAATGTCCTCTCCTCTGTATATTACATTTCCTACATCGGGCTTTAAGAGCCCTGCTATTATATTAAATAAAGTACTCTTTCCGCTTCCGCTTACTCCAAGAAGTGAAATCAGTTCATTATCCCTCAGCTCAAGATTTATATTTGAAATAATATCCCTTTCATCATATCCGAAGCTTACATTCCTTACTTCTAAAATAACCTCACTATTTTGTGATAAATTCATTATCAAGTCCCGCTCCCTCATATATAGGGTTTTCTAAAAGATTGTTATCATTAAGCCATTTGTAAAATTCTCCCCATCTGTCGGCATCAATATATCCCCATGGTGTACCTTCGTCGATGTATTGAGCTGATAAATACTCTTGAGATGCCATTGCAAGATTCTTATCTATTTCAGGTGCATACTTTAACAGTATTTCCGCAGACTCCTTCGGATTTCCTGCAGCAAACTCGTATCCTTTTTTTGTAGCCTCAAGAAAGCTCTTAACCGTATCCTTATCATTTTTTATCATATCATCATTTGTGAAAATTACAGGTGTATAATAGTCAAATGTAGGATTGATATCTTTGAAAGCAAAATAATCAAATTCAAAGCCTTTGACATTGGCTGCAATACCTGCCCATCCATAATATACCCAAATAGCGTCTACCTGTTTGCTGCTAAGTGCAGATACCTCATCAGTAACCGTTGAAGGTATAAGATTTACCTTACTGAAATCTCCCCCATCCTTTTCAACTACATTTTTTAATATAGCTTTTTCTATCGGCATATCCCATGTCGCATAATTTTTACCTTCAAGTCCCTTAGGTGATGTAATTCCGTCATCTTTTCTTGACATTATTCCTGAAGTATTGTGCTGTGTTATAGCTGCAACCGCCTTTATAGGAAGCGCATTGTCTCCTGAAAGTGCTCCTGCCATAGTATCCTGAAAGGATACTCCGAAGTTTGCCTTTCCACTTGCAACAAGTACTTCCGCACCGTCCTCAGGTGGCTGAACTATTTCAAGCTCAATTCCCGCATCCTTATAATATCCCTTTTCCATTGCAACATAAAATCCTGTATGATTGGTATTCGGCGTCCAATCAAGTACCAAAGTCAGCTTTTTACTGCCGGTTTCCGTAGGTTTTTTACTCCCGCAGGCAGTACTTCCCAAAGCCAAAGCACCTACGCTTAATGCAACAAATAAATTCTTAATTACTTTTTTCATGTTTCTCCTCCCATGGCATGGATATTTTCTGTAAAATATCCACTGCCTTTAATAATAATAAACTTAATATTGATATAATAATTATCACTGCAAACATCTTATCAAAGGCATATGCCTTTCTTACCCTTGTCATATAGACGCCAAGCCCTCTAAATCCTCCAAGCCATTCCGATATCACGCCTCCTACCACCGAGTATGATGCTGAAATTTTCAAAGCTGCAAAAAACTTTCCCATGGATGAAGGCAGCTTTATAAATTTATAAATATCAAATTCACTTGCGCCCATTGATTTTAAGAGGTTTATCTCATCTTTGTCCGTACTTTTAAAACTTTCAAGTACACCTATTGTAATAGGAAAAAAAGTCACAAGTACTATCAGTATAATTTTAGGCAAAAGATCATATCCGAACCATAATACCAAAAGCGGTGCTATAGCTATTGTAGGAATTGTTTGGCTGATAATAATAATCGGATAAAATGTTTTATAAAGTTTTGAAAATCTGTCCATCAACAATGCAAATAAAAGCCCCAGTATCACTCCTGCTGTCAGTCCAAGCATACTTTCAAGCAATGTATATAAAAGATGATACATAAGCAATGAAAAGTCTCCTGTCAACGCCCTTACTATCTGTGCCGGCGAAGGCATAAGATATGCCGGTATTACCTGTAGGCTGCAAAGCATCTGCCATATTAGCAAAAATAAAACACCAAATCCGATCGGGTATATACTGTCTCTTTTATTTTTCATCTGTATGGTGCTTTGTCACCTTTCTGTCTATTGTAAGCAAGTCTCCGTCAGGTCTGAAGCTTACTTTAATATAAGCCATTACACCCGGTGCACCTGCCCTTATAGCCACATGTTGACATTCCTTTACTATATCCATAAGTTTGTCATAATCACCCTCAATGGTAGTTTCAAAAGGACCGACATAATATTTTAAACCTGTGCTCTTTATATATGCTATTACCTCGTCTACAATTCTCACTATTTCTTCATTGTCATATACTTCAGGTAATGTCTGTATAGCTACACTCGCATTCATATTTACCTCCAAAAAAAGACTGCTCTACGGCAGTCTTTTTTTCCTACGCCGGCATTACCCGGATCAGGTTATGGGTTAAGGTAAAAACCTCTCTCAGCCGTATCAGCACCCCTTCAAATATTTACTTTGATTATAATACGAATCCGAAAAATTTCAATCAAATTTTTTTTGAAAAATAAAAACTTTTAGTTGACAGATTTAAGCTTAACTGGTATAGTATCAAAGTACCTTACAGAGGGGAATAGTTCAATGGTAGAGCAACGGTCTCCAAAACCGTAAATGGGGGTTCGAGCCCCTCTTCCCCTGCTTTAAATCTCGAGGTGTGGCTCAGTTTGGTGGAGTGCAGCGTTCGGGACGCTGAGGTCGCAAGTTCGAATCTTGTCACCTCGATTTATAAGGCCAATTGGTCAAGCGGCTAAGACGGCGCCCTCTCACGGCGCAAACCCGGGTTCGATTCCCGGATTGGTCATCAAAAAGTAAATATCCCGTTATAGGGCCAATTGGTCAAGCGGCTAAGACGGCGCCCTCTCACGGCGCAAACCCGGGTTCGATTCCCGGATTGGTCATTAAAGGAAGAGTGAAACTCTTCCTTTATTCATATACATGCTTGTGTAGCACAGTTGGTAGTGCAACTCATTCGTAATGAGTAGGTCGTCGGTTCGAGTCCGATCGCGAGCTTAAACAAAGCTGCCAAAAGGCAGCTTTGTTTACATTTCCACTTCTATTCCGTCTCTCCAGATTCTGTCAAGATCATAGAAAGCTCTGTCTTCTCTAAGGAAAATATGAACAACAATATCCCTGTAATCAATCAACATCCATGTTGCATTCTTATTTCCTTCTATAGCATGCGGAACAATTCCTTCTCTACCCAAAATAAAATCGATTTCATCAGATATAGCCTGAACCTGATTTACATTATTTGCACTGGCTATTATAAAATAGTCCGCTACAGAACTTACTTTTGTTATATCAATAACCTTGATATCTTCGCCTTTTTTGTCATCAATTATATTATAAATCTTTTTTACAATTTCTTTTATTTCCATCTACACCTCTTCATCTCTCAATTCATATGTAAATTTATCTATATACATATCCTGACTGCTCAAATACTCAATGGTTGAATTTGCAATTCTTCCTATCGCTTTTGTTATATCCTCAAATGCCAGTTTTCTTATCTCATCAAGACCAGGTAATTGTTTTCTGTTAGGCTCTATATAGTCTGCAACAAATACAATTTTTTCCAACATACTCATATCTTTTTTGCCTGTTGTATGCCATCTTATTGCCGACAAGATATCTTTATCTTCTATATTATAGTTTTTCCTTGCCAAAAAAGGTGCATATATTGCATGAAGGATTTGCGGCGCTTTATCTGACACCAAAGCAACATAAGATTTATCGGTATAAGGATCAACAAACCCATCCATATCATCTTTAAGCTTCGAAACCTTCTCTCCCTTTGCAACATCATGCAAAATACCTGCAAGTTCCGCCTTTACAATATCCTCTCCATAACGCATAGCCAAGGCAGCCGATGTATAAGCCACACCAAGAGTATGCTCATATCTTTTTTTCGGCAATTTTTCCTTCACATCAGCCTTTATAAGGTCTATATTTTCTCGACTAAAATCAAACATATAATTTATTCTCTTCTATATATCTGCAAACACTCTCAGGAACATACTTTGAAATACTTTCTCCGCCTCCGGCCAATTCCCTTATCCGAGTTGAAGAAATATCAATATCCATAGTATCCAAAAAGTAAATACCTTTAATTTCATATTTACTTTTCAGATACTCAAAATGCTTTTTCAAAGTAAGATTTTCATTGCTGTAATCCCTTGATGCCACTATCAATTTTACTATCTTCAATATGATATCAGGATTTTTCCAAGTCTCAATCTCATAAAAAGAATCCGCCCCCATAATAAAGTAAAACTCGTCATCAATATACTTACCCTGAAGTTTTTCCAGAGTATTAAAAGTGTAGGAATTACCTTCTAAAGTATTTTCAAAATCTGAACAGCAAAGTCCGCTATGCCCCTGTATCGCCAATTCAATCATGGATTTTCTCCGCGAAAATTCACTGATCTTTTTTCCGAGCTTATGTGGAGGCGTCTTTGCAGGCATAAACCATACTTCATCAAGATTACATAACTCTTTTGCTTCCTCTGCCAATATCAAATGTCCCGAATGTATCGGATCGAATGTACCGCCAAGAATACCAATCTTCTTCATATTATTTCGGAAGGTTTATCTTTCTGTTCTTAGGCTCATCAGCCTGTTTATAAAGCACTATCTTCTTTCCTATAACCTGTACCACTTCACTTCTTGTAAGCTTTGCAATTTCTGCTGCAATTATCTTAGGATCGTCGGCACAGTTTTTCAAAACAGATATCTTTATTAACTCTCTGGGCTCCATAGCCTCTGCAACAGCTGCAACATTCTCCTCTGTAAGAGAAGCTTTACCTATTTGCATTATAGGGTCAAGGTTCATAGCCAGTCCCTTTAAATATGCTCTTTGTCTACTATTCATTTTTCTCCTATTTACTTATAATAGTCAAACTCATGGCCATACATACGAACAGTATTTCCATCAACTATTCCTGCCTCTTCCAGTTTTTCCAAAACACCTGATGTCTTTAAGAATTTCTGGAAGAAATCAAATCCCTTTTCAGAATCAAGGTTTGTATATCCAAGCATCTTCTCAATTCTTGGACCTTCTACCACGAACACTCCGTCCTCATCGATTTCAACTGTAAACGGAAGATTCTTATCGCTTGAATAATCTACTTCAAACTCTTTCTCAAAAACTTTAACAGTTCTGTCGATTGTACTTAAAATATTTACCAGTTCATAGAGAAGCTCCTGTATACCCTTACCGCTTACTCCTGATATAGGAAATACTTTAATATCAGGGAAAGCCTCCTTTATTCTCTCTATTTGACTGTTTTCTTCGTCATAGATTGCATCTATTTTATTTGCGGCAATGAGCTGCGGTCTTTCAAGCAGACTCTCATCATAACTCTTCAGCTCATTCATGATGGTTTTTATATCCTCTACAGGATCTCTGCCTTCAGTAGAAGCCGCATCCACCACATGTACAAGTACCTTGGTTCTTTCAATATGCCTGAGGAAATCATGTCCAAGGCCCACACCTTCACTGGCACCCTCTATAAGTCCCGGAATATCCGCCATAACAAAACCTCCCGCACCCTTTACATCCACTACACCAAGGTGTGGATCAAGTGTTGTAAAGTGGTAATTAGCAATCTTAGGCTTTGCATTACTTACTCTTGAGAGAAGTGTAGACTTACCTACATTAGGGAATCCTACAAGACCTACATCAGCTATAACCTTTAACTCCAAGAGAACAAACATCTCTTTTCCGGGCTGCCCCGGCTTTGCAAACTTAGGTACCTGCATAGTTGCGGTAGCAAAATTCATATTTCCGAATCCACCTTTACCGCCTCTAAGGATTACCTCTCTTTTATTTTCGCCTGACATATCGGCAATAACCTTGCCGGTTTCAAAGTCTTTTATTACAGTACCTTCGGGTACCTTAAGCGTCAGACTCTTGGCATCCGCACCATGGCATTTTCTCTTACCACCCGGTTCACCGTCTCCTGCCACATATTTTCTCTTCATTCTAAAATCGGTGAGCGTGTTCAAACCTTCATCTACTTCAAAAATGATATCTCCGCCTTTTCCACCGTCACCACCGTCAGGACCGCCGGCAGCCACAAAAAGCTCTCTTCTAAAGCTTACATGACCGTCTCCGCCCTTACCGGACTTTATAAAAATTTTTGCACTATCAGCAAACATAAATACCTCTTTGTATTAAAGAAGGCCTCATACATCTGTATGAAGCCTCCCGTCTCAACTCTTATTCAGCAATAGCTCTTGGGTAAACAGAAACCTGCTTTTTGTCTCTGCCCTTTCTTTCAAAACGAACTACACCATCAACTGTAGCGAACAAAGTATCATCACCACCACGACCTACATTAAGTCCTGGATGAATCTTTGTACCTCTCTGTCTATATAGTATATTTCCAGCTAAAACAAACTGTCCGTCTGCTCTCTTAGCACCAAGTCTTTTTGACTCAGAGTCACGACCGTTCTTTGTAGATCCAACTCCCTTTTTATGAGCGAAAAGCTGAAGGTTCATTTTTAACATTTACTTGACCTCCTGTAAATTAATCTTGATAAAATCTCCGTACTCTTCTCCTATATCCATAAGACCAAGAATACATGAATCCAGTAATAGTCCCGATTTTTCACTTCTATCATGCAAAGTCAAAGAAAAGAAGCCGTCATCAGAATCGACCGTAAAATCGTCATCACAAAAATGTTCAATAGAATTCGCCAAATTCAGTGTAAGCACCGAAACCGCCGCGCATACTATATCCTTGCCTTCTTCATCAAAGTTTGCATGTCCTGAAACTTTCAAACCGGTGTATTTGCCGTCTTTGGCAAATGCAATAACATCAATCATAAAGATTATGCATTAATCTTTTCAATCTTAACTTCTGTAAACTGCTGTCTGTGGCCGTTCTTCTTGTGGTGACCTTTTTTAGGCTTGTACTTGTATACAATAACCTTCTTAGCCTTGCCCTCTTTAAGAACAGATGCACTGACACTTGCTCCTGTTACAGTAGGTGTTCCAACTTTAAGTTCTCCATCGTTTAGTGCAAGAACCTGATCAAATGTAACAGCCTCACCGTCTGCTTTTCCAAGTTTCTCTACTCTAATGATATCTCCTTCAGAAACCTTATACTGCTTACCACCTGTAGCAATAATTGCGTACATAAGGATACCTCCTATTATCATTACTCGCCAAAATTGGTGCCTGAAACAGGCTTGAAACCAACATTGAGCGGCATACCTATCTAGTATACACTAAAAATATAGTGATTGTCAATCAATATATTTACTTTCACTTTCATTTAATATTGTCTCTGCCTGCTTTGTAGCATCCTTATCTACATCAGACTTATTTGTAACCTTATTTATAAGCTCAGGAATCATATCAAGGATTTTAGTGAATGCATCCTGATTTTTTATATTCACAACCTTTGTTCTTCCGTCTTGAATAATAAGCATTGCACTTGGTGTTATCTTGGCACTCATTCCGCCACCCCCCTTTGACTTTGAGGTTTCTTCAAACGTCCCCGTTGCCATTCCGCAACTTACATCCACCAATGGTATTATTGTAGTATCACCTACAACAATAGGCTCTCCCACTACAGTCTTTGTTGTAAGAAAAGTATTCATACCGTTAAATATAGCTTCGGCATTATCAAAAAATCGACTGTTCTTCTCCATCTTTGCCCTTTCTATCGTAAAACATAATATATGTAAATTTATAGACTCTCTTAAAGTCTTCATTATACCACATATTTATAATAATATCACCATACTTAGTTTACATTTATTTTCATATTTGATATGATAGTATCAATTCCTAGTTATGCACTAGGTATTAAATTAAATTAAACTGATGATTTCGCTCAAACTTCAAAAGCTTTCAGCTTAAATAAATCATCAGATTATATAGAAAAGAGGAATCAAATGAAAATTTCTACTAGAGGTAGATACGCTTTAAAAATGATGGTCGAGTTTGCAATAAACTCCGATACACCTACAAAAATAAATCAGGTTTCCAAATCCTATGGAATTTCCGAAAAATACTTGGAGCAGATAGTTTCCATTCTTTCAAAGGCTAAGCTTGTAAAAAGTATTCGTGGTGCTCAAGGCGGATATTTACTCATTAAACCTGTAGAAGAATATACAGTTGGCGAAATACTTAGACTTACAGAGGGCTCACTCTCTCCGGTTGACTGTCTTGACGGCAACGGTTACTGCGTGCATTCAGACTTTTGTGTAACACAGAACCTTTTCAAAAAAGTTGAAGATGCCATAAACAATGTAGTGGACAATATATCTCTTCAGGATCTGGTAGACGATGAGCTTGATATACGAAAAAGAGAAAAAGAACTTGAGTTAAATGATAAAAACGGTTGTCATAAAATCACATAAAAGTGATATATGGCAACCGTTTCATCTTCCACATTTGTTACTATAGGACATTTGTAATAAAAAGATACTGTTTAAAAATAAAAGGCATGGCGCCTTGCATCACCATGCCTTTTATTTTACTCTAACATTTTAATATCACTCTAAAAAACTCTAATCTTTGCGTCGGTATATCACTCTAAAAATCACTCTAACTATGTTATATCACTCTAACTATATAACACACTCTACAATCACCCTTAAAACACTCCAAAATATCACTTAGCCTTTACTATATCACTGTAACAATCACTCTAAAATAAAACATTGATATTATGAAAAGTTTGACTCCTCAAACATTTCTTGGCTTTGACAATTATGATTATAGCAGTAAATATAGATTTTTTATAAAAAAAGTATAAACTGCGGTTTTTGAGGTATAAACTGCAGTTTATTTATCTGTTTTAATTTTTAACGTAAAAAAGCTATCTAAATGATAGCTTTTTACTGTAATCGTAATCTCCTATATACTCCAAACAAATTCACTCAAGACCTGGATGAAACTCCTATATCACTCTTTAACATCTGCTTTCTCTAACAATTGCCATTATACACGAATTTCTATATAATCTATATAAAAGGTATAGAATACAGTTTTTCAGGTATGAACTGCATTATTCACTTCAATTATATCTTTTTCTTTACCTTAATATAAAATATAATACACAAAAAGAGGAAAACTATGAATGTACTTATAACAGGTGCTTCCGGCGGTATCGGCAGAGCCGTTGCAATAGAGTTTGCAAAACATAAATATAATATAATCGGATGTGCAAAAACAGATGCCGAAGGACTTGCAGAAACAAAGAAAACAATTGAAAATACAGGTGTAAAATGTTATACAGACATTTGTGATATCACAAACGAAAATGCCGTAATAGATTTTATATCATCCTCAACAAAAGAAATAGGATCTGTAGACATACTGGTAAATAACGCAGGTATATCCTTTATCGGCTTGATACAGGATATGTCAATAGATGAGTGGAACAATGTAATCAATACCAATCTCACATCCGCTTTTTTAATGTCAAAGCATATAATTCCTTATATGCTAAAGAAACAAAAAGGGCATATTATAAACATTTCATCCGTTTGGGGAAATGTAGGTGCATCTATGGAAGTGGCATATTCAGCATCTAAGGGCGGTCTAAACAGTTTTACAAAAGCACTGGCAAAAGAACTTGCACCAAGCAATATTTTAGTAAATGCAGTTTCTCCGGGATTTATTAATACTGAAATGAATAAACATTTTGATAGTGATGAATTAAACACTATATTTGATGAAATACCGCTTGGAAGAGGCGGCGAAGCTGATGAGGTCGCCGAGTTCGTCTACAAAATTGCAACATCCAAATATCTTACCGGACAAATAATCACTCTGGATGGCGGATGGACATAAAATAAAGGCTATCATATGCTGCAGGATTCATTATAAGTCATTCAAATCAAGTCTTTCCTGTAGAATTTATGATAGCCCTTTATATATAAAGATAAAATATCTTTATATCAATATTTAAATATATCAAATACCACCGATATATTCATAGTCTCTTCAACAATCTTTTAATAACTCAATTATAAATAGCAACTAATTTTATGTCAATATCTCCTTTATAACTTTGTGAATATTGTCCTCATAATATTTTTTCTTATATGGAACTTATATAAATATATGTGTATTCTTTTATTGATAATATACCAATAAAACACGAATTTGAGAATTTATCTTGATAAGCTTCGGCATGCTTTATCTTGCTAATTTATTAAACGGCTCCAATAAGAAGTTTTATAGTTACTTATAAAACTTAGTGTCTCCGGCATTTCACGACAAACTGTATATTTTCTCAATTTTTCTTATATACAACTTTACCACCGACCATAGTCAATACAGGCAATATATTTTTTATATCATCATGTTCTACAGTAAAAATATCTTTGTCCAGTAGCACCATATCCGCCAAAAATCCAGGTTTTATACGTCCTTTAACATCTTCCATAAACTCTCCGTATGCACTTTCTAATGTATAAGCATCAATAGCAGTTTCAACATCGACACATTCATTAGGATAATAACCTTCCTTAGGATTTCCATTTTTATCCTTTCTGGTTACGGCCATATATATATTGGGAAACGGATTACAATCTTCTACAGGACAATCTGTGCCATATGCCACATGTGCTCCTTTTCTGGCTAGACTTCCAAATGCATATGAAGTTGAGGCAAGCTTAGAGCCTACAAGTTTATCAGCAATCTTCATATCGTAATCCAAGAATATGGGCTGTGCAAAAACAAGTATATTGAGTTTAGCGATTCTATCTATTAACTCACCACTTGTAATTTGACAATGTATCAAAGCATGTCTTAATTTATTTTCACCATCCACAAATGCTTTTTCATAACTATCAATTGTACGTTTTACAGCCTCGTCACCAATAACATGAGCGACAACTTGAAGTCCTTTTTCTTTAGCTAACTTGCAGTACCTATCCATATCCTCAACACTAATCCATTCAAGTCCATGGTCATTAGGTCTACCCACATATCCATCTGTCATAAAAGCCGTTCTGGCACCAAGACTTCCATCTTTAAACAATTTTAAAGGTCCAAGAGTCAGCCAAGAATCTTTTGGGTAAACCCCATGTACATATTCACCATTTTCTAAGTACTCTTTAAAGTCTTCTACATTGTTAAAACATACTTGATGCCTATATCTAAGCAGCCCTTCTCCTTTATCATATATATCATGAAAAAGTTTAAAAGCGCCCGGTCCATCCATAAATGTTGTTCCAACATCATTACTCTGCACACTTGTAAGTCCATGTGCTACTGCATATTCCATAGTTTCAATCAAGATTTTTCTACGTTCTTCCAATGAAAAATCAGGAATCAAGCGTTTTGCAATATTGCAACCGTTCCCTGTAAAAATGCCGTTAGGCTTTCCATCCTCTCCTACAAGAAAGTCTCCATCTTTAAACAGGTCCTTATTATTTTCTATATCTAATATTTCTAAAAGTTTTGAATTAGTAGATATTATATGACCACATACTCTCTCTAAAACAACAGGGAATTCAGTGCTTATCTTATCTAAATCATTTTTATCAGGTAATCTATTACTTTCTATAAAATTATCTTGATTCCAACCTATAGCATGAAGCCCTTCTTTCACATAATTCGGGTGTGAACTTGCAAATTCTTTACAAATTTCAATCATTTCATCTATTGAAGTAACACTCTCTATCATAGCTTGATTTCTTGTCTCCCCAAATTGCATAAAATGTAAATGTGAGTCATTCAACCCCGGAATAAGAGTTTTCCCCTTGCAATCAATTACTTCTATCTTTTGCTTATCATCTAAAATTTTTTTAATCTCATCATTACTACCCACAGCAACAATTTTATCATTTTCTACCAGAACAGCTTCTGCAAACTTACCTTTTTCAACATAAACCTTTGCATTAAACAGTAATTTTCTCATATTACTTCGCCTCACTCTTTATTCTTTTATCAAAAACAAAGTAAACAACAGCACCTGCTGCAGGAACTAAAAGCCCCAATGAACCGTTTATTGGATCTTCTATAATACCTTGAATCAAAAGCCCTACGAATACCAATGCAACCACAATAACAGATATAGGATACAACCACACTTTGTAAGGTCTATCTATATCGGGATACTTGTGTCTCAATATAGGAAGTGCCAGTATAACCAACACATTAAATATCATTCCACTTATTACCACAAGATTTGTCAACTGATCCAAATTTCTAAGTAATACTAATACTACAGAGAAAATACATTGAACAATAATTGGTACAGTTGGGACTTTATACTTTGGATGAAGTTTTTTAAAACTCTTGAAAAAATGCCCTTCTTCTGCCATTGCATAATACATTCTAGGTTGTGCAAGAACCATTCCATTCATGGTACCAAACATGGCGAATATCATTCCTATTGAAACAATTATTCCACCTGCATTTCCTAAAACTGTTTTTGCAACTGCTGTTCCAAGATACAAATCATCATTATTTATCATTTCTACAATCTTTTCATGTGGCAATACTTTCATAATTGCAAAATTAAATAATGCATATAAAACAGTCACTCCACCTATCCCTATAATGATCGCCAATGGTAAATTTTTTTTGGGATTTTTTATCTCTTCAGCAACAGTATTTAGATTACTCCACCCCTCATATGCCCAAAGTGCAGCTACAATTGCAATAGCTAACATTGATATAACATTTGTATTATGTTCTATTGCATAAGTACTTGCCGATCCAAGCGAAAGATCCGGACTTACTTTTCCAACAAATAATGCAACAAACATAACCATTGCAATAGGCACAAGTTTTGCCACCATTGAAAGGCTTTGTACGGCAGAGGCAACTTTAACACCAACTAAATTATAGATGGTAGCGCCAACAATAAGTATAATAGCTGCAACCTTTATACCGAAATCACTAATATGAAAGAAAGATTTTGCAACATTCATAAGAGCAATAGCAACTGCAGCAATAGAACCCGGTCCACCAAGTAACCAATCGGTAAAACCTGCCATAAATCCAACTACGGGATGAAAAGCCTCATTAAGATATATTACTCTTCCACCGGCTTTTGGCATTGCAGTTCCAAGCTCCGCATAGCATAGTCCTGCTACTAAAGATACAATACCTGCAAGTATCCAACAAATCAATGCTAATCCACTATTCATTCCCGTTCTTTGTAATACATATGACCCAAGATAAAATATACCTGAGCCAATCATGATACCACCAATAATGCTTATTCCACCAAACACACCGATTTCACGCTTAAATTCTGTTTGCTCCGTAGTCAGTGAAGATAATTTTTGATTGTCACTCATATATTGTCATTTCTCCTATATATTTTTTATATTCTTAATTGTATTTGTTTTACATTATTTATTCAACATCATACAATTTATAACCACAACCTTATCAAAAGTAATAAGATAAATTTTACTATTCATATCCAAATAACTTTTAATTATAAAAAAACTTAGGTTTACCATATCTCTTATATAATAAACCTAAGTTATAAATTTTATTCCACTTCAGGGTGTTCCTTTTTAAACTTTGCGTTCTTTATAGGAGCCACAACTGCCAAAGGAATTACAAGCAAAAATACACAAACTCTACCAATCCATCCATAACCTACAGCTATAAGCTTTGTAAGTCCTGCAAATGATAACAATGTAGCTATTACAATTGAAATGAGTGATATAATTATTCTTCTTTGCTCGATATTTAATGATTTAAATCCAACTTTCTCAAATCTTGTTACAAGGCCAAAGACTACTCCTACACCTGTTGATACAAAGGCGCAGAACAATATAACTGAATATGCATATAACAAAATTGGTGCATTTATAAATTTAGCTATATTGAAAATCGGAAGACTCATACCATCTTCAAGTTGTGTGAGCGCATTCATATTTCCTAATATCATTATTGCACAAAGTGCTGTCATAAGACCATTTATAACAGTTCCGATTATAGCAAATCCCATGCATTTTTTTGTTGTATCAAGAAGCTGAGATGTACTGATGATAGATGCAACTACCAAGCTTTGGAATCCGGCATACAACAATCCGTTCCATATTGCAGTTCCTAATGATCCTTCTACATGCTTTGTTGCAGCAACTTCACTTATTCCTGCCTGTCCAAGTGATAATCCCGGGATCAATAGTGCAATAAGGCAAACCAAAATCATAATTGTTATAATGGTGGATGCCTTTCTAACAAGCCCTGCTCCAAATATAGTCAGAACAAAGAAAATAGCTCCTGTTATTATACAACCGATGTAAAAGTTCAATCCCCAAAGGCTTGCAAACAACTTTCCTCCACCTGCAATTGCAATACCGGCACCTACTACAACCAATACGAAGAAAGCAATGTCAAAAAACAATTTACCTGCAGATGAAAATGGAGCATACAAATGATGTGCCAATTCATCATAACGGAAAGCTTTGTGATTCTTAGCCATTACTGCACCATTATAATAGCACCATCCCAAAAGTATTATTACCAATGCCGGCATAAACAGGGCTGTAAATCTATACTTTACAAAATACTGTACAGTTTGATTACCTGTTGCAAATCCTCCACCTACATGTGTACCAAACCAAACTGCAGCAACTGAAAACATCGCCCCTAAAGCTGATTTTTGAGAAGTATTCTTATCCATATACTTCCTCCTTAACCTTTATTAAGTAATTCTTCTAAACGAGCACCATCCTTTAAAAGCTCTATTAGTTGTGGAACTACTTCGTATATATCTCCCACAATACCATAATCAGCTACATCAAATATAGGTGCATTAGGATTTGTATTAATAGCAACAATAATTCCCGAATCTTGCATACCGGCCAAATGCTGTATAGCACCTGAAATACCACATGCAATATATACTTTCGGACGTACAGTTGTTCCTGTTTGTCCAACTTGTCTAGATCTGTCAATCCATCCGGCGTCAACTGTAGCTCTTGAAGCACCTATAGTGCCTCCTAAAATATCTGCTAGTTCCTTTAATAGTTTGAAGCCGTCCGCATTCTTTATTCCCATTCCACCTGATACTATAATATCCGCATCAGTTAAAGGAATCATATCCTTTTTTATTTTTATTATATCTAATACTTCCGTTCTTATATCTTCCCCGGATAAATCAACCTTTAAGTCAATAATATCTCCTGTTCTTGATGTATCTTTTATAGCTTTATCCATAACTCCCGGACGAACTGTACACATTTGAGGTCTTGTTTCAGGACAAATAATAGTTGCCATCAAATTACCACCAAATGCAGGTCTTGTCTGCAGAAGCTTTCCATCTTCTTCATCTATTTCAAGCTTTGTACAATCTGCAGTAAGTCCTGTATTAAGTTTTGAAGCAATTCTTGGCGCCAAATCTCTACCTATATGGGTTGCTCCAATAAGAATTATCTCAGGCTTATATTCTTCTACTGCCTTTTCCAACACCTTTGCATAACCATCTGTTGTATAATTATGTAATAACTTGTTATTTACATAATATACTTTATCAGCTCCATGCTGTATAAGCTCAGGTATCAAATCATCAACATTATCTCCTGAAAGAAATGCACATAGCTCAACGCCAATCTTACTTGCCAGTTTCTTTCCTTCTCCCAAAAGTTCAATAACTACAGGTGTAAGTACCCCCTGACGCTGTTCGGCAAATACCCACACTCCTTTAAATGATTTTATATCTCTGTTATCCATGCCTTCCTCCTATCAGATAATGTGATGATGTTTAAACTTGATAGCCAATTGTTCAACCATATCTTTTACGCTTCCTTCAAGCATAACAGAATTTCCCTTAGCCGGTGGAGTAAAGGACTTATATACTCTTGTAGGAGAAGCCTTAAGACCTACATCTGTTGGTGATACATCCAAATCGTCAATATTCCAACGTGTTATATCCATCTTCATAGCTTCAAATATTCTATCAACACTCATGTATCTCGGACTGTTTAATTCTTTAACAGCAGTCAACATCGCCGGTGACTTCACCTTTATTACTTCATACCCATCTTCCAACTGTCTTTGTACTGTTACAGTATTATCGTCATTTAATACAATATCCTGCACATATGTTATCTGTGGAATTCCAAGTTTTTCTGCTGTCTGCGGCCCTACTTGAGCTGTATCTCCATCTATTGCCTGTCTTCCACCAAATATAAAATCATAATCTTTCAACTTGCGACATGCTGATGCCAATGCATTTGATGTAGCCCATGTATCCGATCCGCCGAATGCTCTGTCTGAAATCAAATATGCTTCATCCGCACCCATAGCCAAGCACTCTCTGAGCATGTTTTCAGCCTGTGGTGGTCCCATAGAAATAACACTTACTATTGTATCCGGTAACTTATCTTTTATTGTTAATGCCGCCTCTAAGGCGTTTGCATCATCCGGGTTTAAAATACTAGGTACACCGTCTCTTATAAGCGTATTTGTCTTAGGATCTATACGCACTTCTGTAGTATCAGGTACCTGTTTTGCACATACTATAATTCTCAAAATAAATCCTCCATGTTAATTAAAATAAACTATAAGCTTGTTATTTTATTACTTTTTTATCACATGGCCTGCAATAACCATTTGTTGTACCTGTGATGTTCCTTCATAAATTGACAAAATCCTTGCATCTCTATATATTCTCTCAATAGGATAATCCTTGATATATCCGTATCCTCCATGGAGTTGTAGTGCTTTATATGCAACCTCGTTTGCTGTTTCTGCTGCATAATATTTTGCCATAGCTGACTCAAGTCCTGGTACTCCGCCACTATCTTTTTTCATAGCTGCATCATACACAAGCAATCTTGCGGCCTGAACCTTTGTAGCCATATCTGCAATAGTAAACTGTGTATTTTGGAATTTTGCTAAAGGTCTATTAAACTGAATTCTTTCTTGAGTGTATTTTATCGCTTCATCCAATGCTCCTTGTGCAACTCCAAGAGCCTGTGCTGCGACTCCAATTCGTCCGTAATCCAATGTATTCAGCATTATCTTAAAACCACGGCCTTCTCCTCCAAGCAAATTAGACTTAGGCACCTTTACTTTATCTAATATAATATCTGAAGTTTCTGTACCACGAATTCCCATCTTATCTTCATGCGCACCGACTGAAAAGCCATCCCATTTAGATTCAACTATAAAAGTACTTATTCCCTTAGTTCCCTTACTTTTATCCGTCATTGCGGAAATTATTGCAAAATCACAAATAGGGGCGTTAGTTATAAAACATTTTCTTCCGCTTAATTCATAATATTCACCCTTATCAATAGCAATTGTCTGTCCTGCTCCTGCATCTGATCCTGCTCCCGGTTCTGTTAATCCAAAACTTCCAACGTATTTTCCTTCTGCAAGTGGTCGTAAATACTTTTCTTTTTGTTCAGGTGTTCCAAAGTTTACCAAAGGAAGTGCAACAAGAGATGATCCGGCTGTGATATATGTTCCGGTAGACGCACATCTCCTACTGATTTCTTCCATAATTATGGCATAAGAAACATAATCCGCTCCTGCACCACCATATTCCTTTGGAATTATTGATGAAATAAACTTATACTTTACCAGTTTATCAATAACTTCCTCCGGTATTTTTCCGGTTTTATCAACCTCATCAGGATAAGTAGACATCTCTCTTTCTACAAAATCTCTGATAGTTTTTCTTAGCAATTCGTGTTCTTTTTTTAAAATCATATTACCCCCGCTTTTTTAAAGCATTTCAGCAAATGTCTGTAATCTTGTCCTTATTTGTTCAATACTACCTGACTCCTGATCAATTTCAATTGTAACAGCCTTTAATCCTGCATCATGAATATCATCCAACAAAATAGGAGCGTCATACTCTTCTGTATCACAGAATTTTAAAAGTGCAAATACAACACCTTCCGCACCTCTGTCCTTTGCAAGCTTTGCAACCATCTTTCCTCTAATTCTAAAAGGATCATATGCAAAAGAGCATCCTTCTATTTCTGACCACTGTGTTGCTATGCTTAAGAGTGCATTTTCTTTTCTTGGTACATCGGTTCTGAACTGTCTTGTCTCATGAGCAATATCATCACCAACAATCCTTAACGCATTAGACTCCATAATTTCAAGGATTTCTTTGGAATCCAGAATAAATCCTGTTGTTACTATCTTATGACCTTCATACTTTTCTTCAGGTAATTTTTTCAACTCATCATTGATGAGTTTTACCTTTTGTGTATGTTCTTCCTTTAACATAAAATAAGCTGACTTTATTATATGGCTTCTTTGTACATTATTTATAGAATTAGGATGTATTGCTGCCAACTCAACAAACTCTCTCATAGTCTTTCTATGTTCATTGTAAATATCTATACTGTTAAAAATAGCTTCCTCAGATATTTCTTTTCCACAAACTTTCTCTAATTCTTTTTTCACGTTCTCAAGTTCAGAAACAAGGTACTTTACACCTGCAGATAATTTTCTATTCTGTGGGTATACAAGTGTAATAAAAGGAATATCCTTAATAGCTGCTTTCCAGTTTTGTCCCAAACATATCAATGTATCATCCATACCCGGAATAATAGCTGCGGACAATTGATTATAGGTGCCTTTTAATGCTAATTCCATACAAGTAAAAACTACAGAATTGCAGAATGCAGGAAAATATTGTTTTGCAAGATCTAATGTAACATTTTGTCCACCCCAAATTCCTACCGGCAACATTCCTGCTGCATGGACCAACTCTTCAGGTGTATATACAGGTGCAACTCCAACCACCTTACTTCCTGTTTTACTCAAATAATCAGCAACCGCATATCTTGGATTTTCAGCAATATGTTCCAATTCACTTATTAATTTATCAATTGTTGTCATCTGCCTTACCTCCATTTTCTTTTTGATGTTCCATAACTTCTACTAAGCCTTGAAGTCTGGTCTCAAATTGTGCGTCTGAAAAAGCTCTCGGATCGGCTTGATCTCCATCAAATGAAGCATATGGTAAACCTGTTTTTTCATGTACTTCTCTAGCCATTTGATATTGTATAAAGCTCATGAGCTTACAGCTACGATTCATGTGGTAGAATACTCCCTCACAGTTTCCGTCTTTAAGAGCGTTTACTCTGTAATCTGTCATCTTATTCAAATCAACATTATTGAACATACTACAGTATGCTCTTGCTAATCCGTCAAGATCATTCTTCTCATATACTAAAGCCCATGCATGAGGATAAACGCTTCCTGTCATGTTTACGCCATATTTTCCAAAAGACTTCATCTTGTATCCGATATATGGCCAACAAGGTATTCCTTCCATCATTATTCTGTACTTTTCTTCACATCTGTTAGAAGTTGTACCATTTTTTATATGTTCTTTAAGTTCAGAAATAAGTAGCTTAAAGGCCTCTGTAGTTTCTTTCTTTCCTCTATAACAAACTATAACTGCCATATATGAAAATAAGTCGAAGCCGTTCATTGGAGCAGGATATACATCTTTTGATAATGACATTGACTCTTTCCACAACTTTCCGTTTTCGGATGAAATAGCCATAACCTCTTCTAATTTTTTAGGATCGAACTTCTTTCCTGAAATTTTTTCCAATTGATTTGCAGCTTCTTTAAATTGCTCTACAAAATAGTCAATACGACTCTGACTAACTTCACCCGAATTATTATATGCTGCATCAATCATTATTAAAGGTATATTAAGTTCTCTTGCAAGACTCTCATACCATTTTATAACTTCATTACAAATATTATTACAACAACACACAAAATCCGGCTTCGGCATATTAAGATTTTCAGATCCTCCGTTTTCAAGTAATCCGAAATTTGTTCTTGCATATGCACATAAATCAATAGAATATCCTCTTGATTCAGCCTTTTCCTGTAATGACAATGATTCCTTTTTGGCTGCAACACCGGCCGCCTGGTTTTCCGGATATAATAAAGGTAATCCAAAACACTCTACAATTTCCTGCGGAAATACAGATGTAGACCAACCTACCGGAATTCCTTTTTCTTTAGCCTCCCATGCCTCTTTGTAAGACTTGGCTAAAAGACCGTTAATCATCTTCATCGCAGTGATTTTATTTTCTTCTGCCATTTTTCCTCCTTTACTTATAATCACTTATTCAATGCTTCGAATGCAAAAAGAGCTGCACCTAAAGCTCCTGTCAACTGAGCGAGTTTAGGAACTTCTATATTCTTTCCAAGTGCATCTTCCATAGCCTTCACGACACCTATGTTTTTTGCCACTCCACCAACCATGACAACTTTATCCTTTATACCAACTCTTTTTGCAAGTGCTGCCACTCTACCTGCTACAGAAATATGGATTCCGGCTATTATATCTTCTTTATTAACACCTGCAGACAAATGTGAAATAACTTCCGACTCTGCAAATACTGTACATGTACTACTTATATTAACAGGAGCTTTTGACATCATTGAAATTTCACCCAACATTGAAACCTCTGTTTCCAATACTCCTGCCATAACATCTAAGAATCTGCCTGTACCTGCCGCACATTTATCATTCATGACAAAATTAGATAAATTTCCATTTTTATCCAATAAAAGTGCTTTTATATCCTGTCCGCCAATATCAATAACTGTTCCCACATCCGGAACAAGAAAATGTACTCCTTTAGCATGACAACTTAACTCACTAATCTGCTTTTTTGCTCCCTGATATGTCATCCTTCCATAACCGGTTACAACAACAGCCTCCATATCACTTTCTAAAAGATTACTTTCTTTTAACAATTTTTCCTTTACACGTTCCGGTCCACTGGTACCTGTGCCTGAGGTAATAATTGCCGTACAAACGATTTCTTTACCATCCTTTAGCACAACTCCCTTTGACGCAGTAGATCCGAAATCCAATCCCATTGTATACACTTTTCTACCTCATTAATTATGATTAATTTATAACTTTGTTTTCTCTGAGTTTGTTAAGCTCATCATCACTGTATCCTGCTTCTTTTAATACTTCTACTGTATGTTCTCCAAGTAAAGGTGAAAGCTTGTACTCTTCCTTTTCTCTCTTTGGGAATTGTACAGGATTTGTGAACATAGTTCTTTCATTTCCATTTCTGTATTTTATTTTAATTAAGAAGTCATTATCCCAGCACTGCATATCATTTGCAATATCAACAGGGGTTTGTAACTTTTCAAATGGAATACCTGCTTTTTGTAATCTCTCACACCATTCATTTATAGGACGTTTTGCAAATTCAACTTCCATCATGTCTACAAATTCTTCAATATAATTTACAACGCTTTTCATTGTGCTATATTTAGAACCCTTTAAATCAGGACGTTCTATTACTATATCGCAAAATCCCGGGAACCACTTGTCGTATTGGAAAAACGCCAATTGCAACCAATTTCCATCAGAACACTTATATGTAGTATTAAGTGGATTTGGAGGATTCTTACGTGTTATCGGCATATTATATCCATACTGTGCCGCATTAACATATAATCCTAATCCAAATACGGCTGTATGGAATAAAGATACTGTTACTTTTTCGCCTTCTCCTGTCTGGCCTTTATTATACAGAGCAGCCAGTATACCTGCTGTGAGGTTCATTCCGGCATAATGATCACCTAATGCTGCCGCTGAATTACATGGAGATGTATCTTTCTCCATAAGACTTGCTGCTACTCCACCTCTCGCAAAATATGCTGTATAATCAAATGCCGGATTATCCTTTGCAGGACCTTTTTCACCATATCCCAACAAATGAGCATATATAACATGTGGAAGTCTCTTGTGAACACTTTCATAGTCTAAGCCACTTTTAACCAAAGCTTTTTCTCTAGTATTCGTCAAGAAAATATCAGCAGATTCGAGTAATTTAAATATTATCTCTACTCCCTCAGGTGTTCCTGTGTCAACTACAATACCCTTCTTTCCGGAGTTTTCCATCTCAAATAGTGGACATTCATCTTCTCCGGTGGGAAAATTCCATTGCATTCCTACGGCTCTAGTCATATCTCCAAATGCAGGTTCAATTTTTATTACTTCTGCACCCCAATCTGCTAAAACTCTGCCACTTATAGGTGCTGCAACAAAATTCGCATATTCAATGACTCGTATGCCTTCTAACAACTTTCTTTTACCCATATTTCAAATCCTCCTTATATAAATATGTGAAAATTGTACTTAAATTTATTATATATACAAAAATAATTATAGTCAAGTAATATCTAAATTGATATAATATAATCTATATTTTACTATTTTTGTAAAATTTTATTCAATAGTTAGATTAAAAATATATATTTTTACAAAGAACTCTTTTTCTTTTTTGCATTGTTTATTATGAATTTGCATATATTATATTTTAATTATTAGTCTATATATTTAAGTGTTTTGATACCTAATTCAAAGTTTTTATATACTTTTATGTGTAAAATATAAATAAAAAAAGAGGGATATAACCCTCTTTTATATATAGTAGTAAATATTTAACTTTAATACTGTGATCCGCTCTCTGCGAACACATTTCCCTGATACTGTGCATCACCGAAACCGAGAATAATCTCAAACACGAACGGTGCAAAGAATAAGCCTACTGCAAATCCTACATCATATCCGAAAGCTTTTGCTTTCCAATAGCAGAATCTTGCTCTTGCAACAATGAAGAGTACAAAGAATGCAAAGCTTACCAGACCGAATAGGAAACCGATAAATCCACCAATTTCTGCTATCAATGCTACTATTCTTGAAAGAATGAATGCACACCATAAGTAAATAATATACTTCTGATCCCATGTCTTTCCTGCGTAAAGATAATCATTATAAAATGGAATAATTGATTTCCATCCTTCAATATTCATCTTCTCAAAGACCTTGAACATTCCTACAACTGCAAGTACGTAGAGAATAAACGAAAAACAATTAACAAAGAACTGCAATACACCCATAATTTTGCCTCCTAAAACGGTTTCTTGTAGTGATAAAACGCATTAAATTTTTATCAATACTTTTTAAAGTATATAGTAATTTTCATTATTCCGCAACAAATTTATATTCTAAATTTTCTTACTTTTTTATAACATTATTCTTATTCATAAATAATTTTATCTTGAATTCCGGCTTTACTTTAATACAATTCATTTATAGCCGTTTTATATTCTTTCAGTCCACCGGATTTTCTTATCTTTTTCAGTATTCTTGCATATCTGTCATCATCACCTATTA
This sequence comes from Lachnoanaerobaculum gingivalis, assembly GCF_003862475.1. GTDB lineage: Bacteria > Bacillota > Clostridia > Lachnospirales > Lachnospiraceae > Lachnoanaerobaculum > Lachnoanaerobaculum gingivalis. The sequence goes on from NZ_RRCO01000002.1 coordinate 446,865, forward strand.
TCATTCCCCAAATTTCCTTAAGTTTAAACAGCGTATTTCTTTCTCCAAAATTCAAAGACATATACTCTTCAACTATATCATCCAAAAATTCTATCGTTCTTTTAATGCAGACAGTTTCTCTGTTTTCCTTTATGGACTCGGCTAGTAGAGGATTTCTTACCAAACCTCTTCCAATCATAATTCCTGTAACTTTCTCATCAAATATTTTTGTTTTAAAAGCATTGACATCGTCTAATGTCTTTATATCACCGTTATATATAATATTCTGTTTAAAAGTATTACAGGCCTCTGCAAATGAAGGCAAGTGTATATTATTTTTATAAAAATCACTTCGTAGTCTCGGATGAATTATTATTTCATTAAAATCATATTTTTCATATACTTTTAGTAAATCATCCCACTCTCCATAATCCGAAAAACCTATTCTTGTTTTTACAGAAATTGTTATATTATCTTTCTTCTCAAATATTTCATAAAAGAATCTGTCTAACGCTTCATGGTCCTGTAAAAAACCTGAGCCACGACCCTTTGATGTTACAGTGCCTGAAGGACAACCAAGGTTTATATTGAATTCACTATAACCCATCTCCTCTATTTCATCTGCAAGCTTTAAAAAATCTTCTGCACTGTTTGTAAGTATTTGCGGTATCAAATATTGTCCCTTATTGTACTCTTTATTTAATTCCATCAATTCGGATTTGGAAAACCCTTTTTTCATATGTGGTGTAATGAAAGGTGTAAAGAATTTGTCCACTCCGCTAAAATGCTTTATATATACCTTTCTGAAAACATAATTTGTTACACCTTCCATAGGTGCCATGTATATCTGCATAAATCTCCTCAAATCAAAAAATAGAGGGCAAACAACCCTCTATCTAAGTTTATCATTTTATATGCATTTATCAAATATATTTTTTAATTTTTTTCTGTCTGTGATGAGTCACTGCTTGGTGACTGCGGTATTTCAAGCTAATTACCGTTTGCATCGGTAGGCTTTTGTGGTGGCTCTCCTGTAGGAGGATTTCCACCCGGACCGCCGTTTCCGTCAGTGGCAGCCATACCTCCTTGACCTCCCATGCCTCTGGCGGTCCTTTCGCCGATAGTATTTCCTCCCGCTGTTATAGTTACCTCATCACTATTATCTCCTGTAGTTACTGTATATGTTTCTCCGGTAGTTAACTTATCTGAAGATATAATTGCAAAACTGAAGGACTTAGCAGCTGTATAGCTCACTACAATGTTACCGCTCTTATCGGTTACCTTTATCTCCGTTCCTGCTTCAAGAGTACTTGAATAGTAAGCGGTTATAAAGTTCTGTGTTGAATTGCTTGAAAATGTCTGCGACATCTCCTGAACACCTGTACTTACAAACGTACCGCCTTTAATAGTAGCATCGCCGTTGTAATCAAGTGCAACGTCCGGACCTGAAGTAGCTCCTGATATATATACAGTTCCTCCTTCAATATATACCTGACCGTTTGAATCAATACCGTCTGCCCCTGCATCTACATTCACAACACCACCTGTAATCTTTAAGTATGTATCAGCCTGGTTTTCCTCTCCATACGCTTCCTTCTCTGCGTCTGTGGCACTGTCATCTATAAGACCTCTTGCATTCAGACCGTCATCTGCTGCAACAATATCAATATTTCCACCGTTAATATCAATGGTAACAGCCTCAAGACCTTCTCCGGCTTTCTCTATATTAATATTTCCGCTGTTTATTACCAACACACCATCTGTTGTAATTCCGTCATCTTCCGCATTTATAGTTATATTTGCATTTTCAATAGTAACAGAATCCTTACCCTTTATTGCCTTATCTACTGAATCGATAGTAATATTACCACCAAGTATAATAAGATTATCTTTGGACTTTATAGCTGCCGCATAATTTGAATCAATATTTAGACTTCCGTTTCCATTAATAGTTAGATTATTTTTAACAAAGAGTGTTGCATCAGGCTCATCTTCACCGTCTGCATACTCATAGCTTGTTCCGTCCGTTAATGTATTTGTTGTACCGTCTACAAGTGTGATTACAACTTTCTTTCCTGTAGCTGCATTGATAGCTGACGATGTGGTATTTGTAATATTAACACCGTTGAATACCAAGTGTACTACATCCTCATCACCTACTTCAGTTATTATCTGTCCGTCAAAATCTCCGCTAAGAACATATGTACCTGCTTTTGTTATTTTAATATTTCCATCTTCAAATGTAGCACCTTCACCTGTGATATTTGCACTTCCTGCACTGAGTTCAATCTTTGTATCTGAATCTGAGTATGAAGTATTAAGATCTTCATCTGAATATTCACCTACTGTTGTTGTATTTGAAGTATTTGTTGCTGTAGTCTCAGTCTGCTGTGTTATTCTCTCTGTAGTAGTTGTCGTCTTGTTATTTGAGCAACCTACTATTGCTAGTCCAAGTACCATGGTTATAAGCCAAGCACACATTTTCTTTTTATTCTTCTTCATATTTTACCTCGTTTCTAAAATGGGGTTTTTGTTTATGCTCTGTATTATCCACTAAAGATATGTTCAAAATGTGTGCTTCAAGTGTAAAGTTTGTGTATTTCTTATATTGACTTTAGAAATACTATAAAAAAGCAGATAGGCTCCAACCTATCTGCTTAATTCTTTTTCTTAAATTATTTTGCTACATAAACTCCGTCGTTATTTACATAGTAACCGTCAGGAGTTGTTGCATTGTACCACATAGCACCGTTGGCATCGAAATAGTACCAAAGATGTGTATTCTCTGTGAGTAACCAACCGATGTTCATATGTCCGTCGTCATGTAAGTAGTACCAGTTGTTATTGATATGTAACCATGAAGTATACATATAACCGTCTGCATTGAAATAATACCATTTAGAATCCTTGAATACCCAAGTATTCTTTGCATAATTTCCTGCACCATAGTTTAACCACCAGCCATGAGCATCCTTCACCCATGTACCTGCTGAAGAGCTTAAAGTTGATACTGAGCTGCTTCTTCTGTTACTTGAACCTGAACCACCTGATGATGAAGAACCGCCTCTTCCTCTTCCTGAACTTGAAGGTGTTGCTACTGATGCTGTAGCTGTTGAAGAAGTTGCTGTTGATGGCGTTGCCGGTGTTGTAACAGTACTTCTTGACGGTATAATAATTGTTGATGGAGCTGCATTAGCTGCGAAAACTGCTCCAAATGTTAAACCTAATCCTAATGTAAGTGTCGCTATTAAACGTTTCATATATCCCTCCATATATCAAATTAATTTAATATTCCTTAACGAAACATTTAGGATAATAGCACCATTCAACAAATAATGCAATGTAAATTACCTTTCTAAAAAATTACAACTTTCTTACATAATTAAATGTAATCTATGAAACACATATATTAATCGATACAATTACTTAACGTATGTTAATTAATTTATTTTAAAAATTTTTATTTCTTATCGAATTTTTCAAGTGCATCCCATACACCAAGAATATACATTACACCAAGTGCTCTGTCATACAGACCGTATCCCGGTCTACACTTCTCATCCCAGATATGTCTTCCATGGTCAGGACGAATATATCCTGTATATCCACAGTCATGATATGCCTTGATTATATCTAAGATACCTACATCTCCGTCACAATCTCTATGTGAAACTTCAGAGAAATCACCTCCCTCATAATGTTTTACATTTCTTATATGTGCGAAGTAGATTCTGTCACAGTGTTTTCTTACTATATTTGCAACTCTGTTTTTCTCATTTGCACCAAGTGAGCCTGAACAAAGTGTAAGTCCTGAATAAGGATTATCTACAAGTTTTAAGAACTTGTCAATTGCGGCTTCATCAACCAAAAGTCTTGGAAGTCCGAAAATATCCCATGGCGGATCATCCTGGTGAATAGCCATCTTGATATTACATTCCTCACAAGTAGGCATTATTGCCTCCAAGAAATACTTTAAGTTTTCCCAAAGTTTTTCTTTGGTAACAGGCTTATATGCCTCAAAAAGCTCCTTCAAATGCTCAAGTCTCTCAGGTTCCCAACCCGGCATTGTGTATCCTTTTGACCCTTCTATGATATATTTTGCCATCTCAATAGGGTCTTCTCTTATAACTTTCTTCTCATAAAAAAGTGCATTTGAACCGTCAGGCAACTCATGATGTAAATCAGTTCTGGTCCAGTCAAATACAGGCATAAAATTGTAACATACAACTTTTACGCCAAATTTTGCAAGATTTTTTAGAGTTGTTTTATAGTTCTCTATAAGTGCATCTCTACTTGGTAAACCTATCTTTATATCATCATGAACATTTACCGACTCAACAACATCCATATTGAAACCATAAGGCATTAGTTGCTTTCTTACCTCTTCGATTTCGGCCACTTCCCAAACTTCTCCTGCAGCCTTATTATGCAATGCCCAAACGATGCCCTCTACACCCGGAATCTGCTTGATTTGCTTTAAGGTAACGGAATCATTTCCTTCTCCGTACCAGCGCCAAGTCATTTGCATAGTTTTCTCCTTCTATAATATCTATACAATAAAAGTAACTAAAGTTACCGATATTATCTCACATATTTCTTCAACGTCTCTCTTACAGCTCCATTTCCTGCTATAAGTTCAACAAAATATTTCTCAGATAACTCACCAAGCCCTACCTCATATAAGTTTACTCCGAATATGGAAGCATCGCTAAAGAGCTTTTCCAGTCTTGAATGTACATCAGTATCACCTATCTTAATATCTGCCACCATCGGAACTACCTTTTCAAGTAAAGGATCCGGACTGAGCTCAAATTTATTTAAATTGTCATCTATTCCCATCAGATATCTTGCCCATCCTGCAAATACAAGAGGTATAAGCTTAAGGTCCGATACTTTTAAGTTTTCGTTCTTTTCATATGCCTTTATTGTCTCACCGAATCTTATTGCAAGCTTTTGTGATGTATCACAGGCAATTCTTTGCGGTGTATCAGGCATAAACGGATTTGGGAGTCTTACTTCCACTACGGTATCTATGAAATCTTTAGGATTAATAATTCCCGGATCTGTAACTACAGGAAGACCTTCTTTATATCCTATTGTCTTTATAAGTTTTGTAAGCTCGCCATCTTTCATCTCATCGCTGATTTTTTCATATCCCAATATACAACCGTATATTGCAAGTGCCGTATGAAGAGGATTAAGGCAGGTACACACCTTCATTCTTTCCACCATGTCTACAACTTCACGCTTTGTAAACATTACTCCACCTTCTTCAAGCTTAGGTCTGCCGTTTGGGAAGCTGTCCTCTATTACAAGATATTCAGCCTCTTCCGCATTTACAAAAGGTGCTACAAATGTGTTCTTGCTTGTCTTTACAAAGTCTACATCCTCTATACCGTCTTTAACCAGCATATCCATTACAGAGTCGGCAGGTCTCGGTGTTATTTTATCAATCATAGACCATGGGAAACTTACCTTACTCACATCATTCACATATCCCAAGAATCCGGAATCACAAACACCATTGTCAACCCAGTTCCTTGCAAATGCCACCACGGCCGCCTTAAGCTTATCACCGTTATGTGAGCAGTTATCCATACTTACCATAGCTACAGGAAGGGCCCCTGCCTTAAATCTCTCATAAAGCATGGCACAAACCTTACCCAGGTAGCTTGTAGCTTTCCCAGGTCCTGCTTTAAAGTCCGCCTCTATGCCTGCAGGAGTGTTTCCGTTTCCGTCAACTACTGCATAACCTTTTTCGGTTATTGTAAAACTCACCATTTGAAGTGAAGGCTTTCTGAATAACTCCTTTAAAGTTTCATAGTCCGCATTTTCCAGATCCACTCTTAAAGACTCTACGACAGATCCTACAATATTCTTCTCAACCGTTCCGTTACAGCAAAGTTTCACATATATTGTAAGATTATCAAATGACTTGAATGCCTTATCTATTATTTCATAATCAAAACCTTCAGCAACAACAAGACCTATATCGGTTTTCTTTTCATTTAAAAGATTGTTTAAAACATTTGCCTGGAATGCTCTGAAAATGTTTCCGGCACCGAAATGTATCCAGTTCGGATTTGCAAGTGTATTCTTTTTTACCTGCTCTCTGTCATACTTTGGTAGAGAGTATCCGAGTTTTTCCCATGCTGCTGCATTTTCTAAAATACTTCTTTGATTGAGTTTCATTATTTTTCTCCTCATTTTGACCTGAAAAGCTTAAAAACTATATTTATAAGCCACAACTTCGAACATAAAATATATTACAATTTACGTTGTCAAACATTCAATATTTTATCATTTTTTCCATATAAAAAGCAAGGCTGAACCGTTACAAAACCTCACTTTTATAACACGGTTCAGCCTACTGAATTCCATAGTTTTAATATTTAATTGTTTATATACTCAAGAACTTCTTCTATACTCTTCTTACCGAAGAAAACCTTATCTTCATTCATTACCAGACATGGCACACTCATTACATGATACTTCTCTCTGAGGTCCCCGAAATGATTTATATCATAAACTTGCGCATCAATATTCGGATTTAATGAAGCAATTCTTTGTACCGCTACAACAAGATCCGGACACATCGTACAACTGAGTGATACTAAAATTTTAAATGACACTTTATCCTTTATTCCAAGTATCTTCTCTCTTATATCATCACTTAAGCCCTGCCCCGGACCTGATACATTGTATATACCAAGAATAAATGAAGTAAATTCATGTCCTCCCGGAACACCGTGGAAGGCTAAACCGCTGTATTCTCCATCTCTATATATTTCTACAACAGGGGCTTTCACTTCATCATGCACCTCTTCAACAGAAATCTTATCTGTAAGTTTACCAAGCTCTGTCATATATGAAAGAAGTTCTTTTGATACATCATCATCCTTCACATATACCTTAAGTAAAATATCTTTTTCCATCTTGCCGAACACAGTATTTAACTGTGCAAGCATATCGGATGAAAATAATCCTTCTTCCTTGACTTCTTCTTTAGGCAAGCTTCCCTTTCCTGCACCTGATTGCCTTATAGGGACTACAGGCTTAATACCTGTCTTTTTATGCATTACAGAAATATACTTTTCAAGTTCTGTTGCTGCTATACCTGCATCTCCGACTGTTGTTACAACTTGTCTGAGCGGCTTTATACAAACATCTCCGGCCGCATATAATCCGTCAATTGCAGTTTTCTTTGAGGCATCTGTAATTACATATCCTCTTTCATCAAGTATTCCGAAGTCCTTTACCAAAGATGTTGCCGGCTCATACCCTGCAAATACGAATACACCGAAACCTTCCTTATCTTCAAAGACTTCCTCTTTACCTGTTTCATTGTTCTTATAAACAATTCTCTCCAAAACATCATTACCTTCAACTTTCACCACCTCGGTATGTGTAAGTACGGTAATTTTTTCATTATCATAGGCATGTTGTGCTGTTGTCTTTGCACAAGTAAAGTCAGGCTCTCTTATAAGGATAGTTACATGTCTTGCATACTTTGTTAAGAATACGCTTTCTTCAGCCGCAGCAAAACCTCCGCCTACGACAAAAACTTCCTTACCTTTAAAGAATTCTCCGTCACATGTTGCACAATATGCAACTCCATGGCCTTTGAACTTTGCCTCACCTTCAAATCCTATCATTCTAGGTGATGCACCTGTAGCAAGTATTACTCCGAAGCACTCAATATCTCCCTTTGATGTATGGACCTTCTTAATATCGCCGTCCATATCAATAGAGTCAACCGTAGCAAGTAAGAATTCGGCACCGAAGTTTTCCGCCTGCTTTCTCATCTGCTCTCCAAGTTTAGCTCCTGAGATATGCTCTATACCCGGATAATTTACAACTTCAGCGGTCAGAGTTATCTGACCGCCAAATTTTTCTTTTTCTATAACAAGTACACGATAATATGCTCTGGCTAAGTAAATAGCAGCTGTCAAACCTGCAGGACCGCCGCCCACAATGACTGCATCATACATGTTTTTGCTCATAATGTCCCCTAATATTATAACTGACCTACAAGATCAAGACTTGGCTTTAATGTCTCAGCACCCGGCTGCCACTTAGCAGGACAAACCTGATCACCATGCTCATGAACGAACTGGCAAGCACGAAGTTTTCTTAAAAGCTCTTCTGCATTTCTTCCTACTCCGCCTGCATTTACTTCATAAGAAACGATCTTTCCGTCAGGATTGATGATGAAAGAACCTCTCTCTGCCAAACCGTTCTCCTCGATATATACTTCGAAATCTCTTGAAAGTACATGTGTAGGATCTGCAAGCATCGGATACTCAATCTTTGAGATACGCTCTGAATGATCATGCCATGCCTTATGTGTGAAATGTGTATCTGTTGAAACTGAATAAATCTCACATCCAGCCTCTGCGAACTCCTTATAGTTCTTCTGTAAATCCTCTAACTCTGTAGGACATACAAATGTGAAATCTGCAGGATAGAAGAAAAATACACTCCACTTTCCTAAGATATCCTTCTTAGATACCTCAACGAAATCTCCCTTATGAAATCCCTGTACACTAAACTCTCCAACTTCCTTGTTAATTAATGACATAATTGCCTCCTCATATAAATAAAATATTTTTGTACTAAATCAGTATAGGAAAAACTATATCCTAAAGGTAAACAATAGGTTCCCCTAACCTGTTACTATTATATTTAACATAAAATAATTGTATACACAATAGTATTTTGTAATTTCGTCGTTTTAACTAATAATAATTCCTATTATTATCAATTATTTTACACTAAAAATTAAACTATATTGTCTTCTTATATTTACCTGTGTTTTATAAACTAAAATAGATAATATACATCCCCATACAATATTCTTAATAAAAAAGGATGCGATCACCTCGCATCCTGCTTAAATATATTCAATTTCAACTAAAGTAAGTCCCTTTGCAGGCATTGTCTGTCCTGCAAGTTTTCTGTTTTTTGCTTTCATTATCTCCAAAATATGACTTGGAGGATAAACTCCCATGCCTACCTTTATCAGAGTACCTGCTATAATACGAATCATATTGTAGAGGAAACCGTCACCTCTTATCACAACAGTAATCATATCTTCATCCTGTAATACTTCTAGAGAAAATATAGTTCTTACAGGTGATGACGCCTGAGATTTTTGCGAGCAAAAACTTGTAAAATCATGTGTGCCGATAAAGTACCCGCTTGCTTCTCTCATCTTATCAACATCCAGATTGAAATAGCAAAAATGTGCATAAAGTCTTTCTGTAGGTATATCGATCTTTCGATTTAATATTCTATATGTATAAGTTTTTATACAGTCGTTCTTTCTCGGATGCCAGCCTGCTTCCACCTCATCGGAATATTGTATCCTTATATCATCCGGAAGTCTTTGATTTATGGCAAATGCAAACTTATCTGCCGCCATTCTTGCATTCGTATCAAATACAGCTACATTTCTGTAGGCATGGACTCCGGAGTCCGTTCTGGAGGCACCTATTATCTCTATTTCTTCACCTGTCAATTTTGAAATAGTATTATTTAATACTTCTTCTATAGTTATTCCGTTAGGCTGCTTTTGCCAGCCGCAGTAATTCGTACCGTCATAGGATACTATAAGTCTTATTCTTCTCATTACCCTACTTCCTAAACACAAAAACCAAAGCAATACATATAAGCATATATATCAAATAATATAAATATGCAATTATATCAATCTTCTTATATTTTAAAGGTTTTAGCTTGGTTCTACCCTCACCGCCGTGATAACATCTGGCTTCCATCGCCATAGCCAAATCTGTAGCTCTTCTCATTGCTGAAATAAAAAGCGGTACAAGCAGAGGTACCATTGCCCTTGCTTTTTGTATTATATTTCCCGACTCAAAATCGGCACCTCTTGCCATCTGAGCCTTCATTATTTTATCTGTTTCCTCTATCAATATGGGGATAAATCTAAGTGCAATTGACATCATCATTGATATCTCATGTACCGGTATCTTTATAACTTTCAAAAAGCCCATACTTTTTTCAAGACCGTCTGTAAGTGCATTCGGAGTCGTAGTCAAGGTCATTACAGACGATCCCACTATAAGGAAAATCAATCTCAGTCCCATGAATATTGAAACTCTGATACCTTCTTTTGTTATCTTAATTATCCATAGTTTGAATACTACTTCTCCGTCAGTCAAAAACAGATTAAAACTGACACTGATAATCAACAGTATAAGGACAGCTTTCAGCCCCTTTACCATAAATTTTACCGGTACCTTTGAAAGCGAAATAGCAACCACCAAAAATAGTGTTGCCAAAGTGTATCCCGGCCATGAGTTTGCTATAAACAGAGAAATAATAAAAATCATCGTTCCAAAAAGCTTGGTTCTTGGGTCAAGTCTATGTATTACAGAATCTATTGGGTAATACTGTCCCAATGTAATATCTCTAAGCATTTTTATCCTTCCTCTTAATATATTTAAGTATCGCATCCCTGGCTTCTTCTATTGTGGTAATATCGTCTCCCAGGTCTATACTTTCTTTTTTAAGTCTTTCCACTATATAAGTTATTCCGGGCGCACTAAGTCCTATGCTCTCAAGATATTTATACTTCTTGAAAACGTCCTTAGGTGTGCCGTCCAAAACAAGCTCACCGGCATTCATAACAAGCAATCTGTCAACATACTTTGCTACGTCTTCCATGCTGTGAGAAACTAAAATGACTGTCATATCCCTTGATTTTTTCAATTCAATGATTTCGTCAAAAAGTTCATCTCTTCCCTTCGGATCAAGCCCTGCTGTAGGCTCATCCAATATAAGTACTTCCGGATTCATAGCCAAAACTCCGGCTATTGCTACTCTTCTTTTTTGTCCTCCGGAAAGTTCAAAAGGCGATTTTTTATAATAGCTTTCATCAAGCCCTACCAGAGCAAGACTTTCCTTTGCCCTTTCTTTCACCACTTCTTCCGGTAACTTTTGATTTCTTGGACCGAATTCAACATCTGAAAGTACATCCACCTCAAAAAGCTGATGTTCGGGATATTGGAAAACCAAACCCACCTTCTGCCTTAAAAGTTTCATATCATACTTAGCTGCATATATATTTTCACCGTTAAAATAAAGTTCACCTGAAGTTGCCTTTATCAGCCCGTTCAAATGCTGTATCAAAGTGGATTTTCCGGAGCCTGTATGTCCGATAATACCTACAAACTCTCCTTTTTTGATGGAAAATGATACATCCTTTATTGCATACTGTTCAAAGGCAGTACCCTCTCCATATATAAAGTTTAATTTCTTTGCTTCTATTTGCACACTATCTTGCATTATTATCTCCAAATGTGTTTATTTTAATATCGGTAAAAGGCTGTCTACAAGCTCATCCAATGTAAGTATGCCGTCAGGTAAATTAAGCCCTGATTGTTTAAGCTCAAATGCAAGCTCTGTAGTACTTGGTACATCCAATCTGAGTTTCTTTAATTCCTCCACATGTGAGAAAACCTCTTTCGGTGTTCCGTCCATTACTATCTTACCCTCATCCATAACTATAACTCTGTCGGCTTCTATAACCTCTTCCATATAGTGAGTAATTAATATTACCGTGATATTTTCTTTTTTATTTAATTCAAGAACCGTCTTTATAACTTCTTTTCTTCCGTTCGGATCAAGCATCGCTGTAGGCTCATCAAGCACAATGCATTTGGGCTTCATCGCCATAATGCCTGCTATAGCCACTCTTTGCTTTTGTCCGCCTGAAAGTTTGTTTGGAGATTTATATCTGTAAGCAGTCATACCTACAGCTTCCAATGCGGCATCCACTCTCTTCCACATATCATCTGTCGGAATACCGATATTTTCAGGCCCGAATGCCACATCCTCCTCTACCACATTTCCTATAATCTGATTGTCAGGGTTTTGGAATACCATTCCTACCATCTTTCTCAAATCAAGAAGTGTTTCATCATTTGCCGTATCCAAATCCGAGATAAATACAGTACCTTCTGTAGGTAATAATATACCGTTTAAATGTTTTGCAAATGTAGATTTTCCCGAGCCGTTATGTCCCAAAACAGCTACAAAATCACCTTGAGTTATATCAATATTTAAATTATTGATAGCTCTTTTTACTTCTTCTACATTATCTTCTTCATCTCTGGTTATATAATCAAATATAAGCTTTGTTGCTTTTACTATTCCCATATTTTCCTTTTACTTACTCTTAATAAAACAAAAACCTCAGCAAGGTTGCTGAGGTTCTAATAACGTGCGTGAGAAGATTCGAACTCCCGACACCTTGGTCCGTAGCCAAGTGCTCTATCCAGCTGAGCTACACACACATTGCAAGTACATATTCTACATTAGTGATGTGTGTTTGTCAATAGGATTTAGATATTTAAATAAAAACGTAAAATACCCAAAATAAGTATGTGTACCGGATAAAAAAGATAATTAATCCACTTATATTGTTTACCTCTTTTTCCGTTATAAGTTAAAGTAAGGCCAAACCCGAAAACAGAGTATATCTCCTTTATAATTGAAAGATAACCTAATCCTGCTCCAATCAGAGGCTTATCGTAAAAAATATAAAAGATGTAAGCCGCTACTACTGCGTGGTAATCATAGTCAAGGCTAAGTCCCATTGCCGACAGTCCTGAAAATATAACTATTATAATTGAAACTGTATACCATAAGGCTTTACTCTTAATCTTCTTTTTTAAAGCATCGATTATCCATATAGTTATAAGGCATAAAGCCAGAGTAAACATCATATTATTCCAATACGGATTGAAGAATGTTTTTGATGTAAACATATCAAAAGGCACTTCCGATATTATACCGAATACTATCAATGTAAGCAGATATTTCTTCCTGCTTTTTGTTTTAAAAAATCCCTCCACTATAAAAAACACAAAAATAGGGAAAGCAATTCTTCCCAATATCGAAAATATATTTGACAAATACAATAAAAATCCGCTGCCATCCAGCATCGGTGTTATAAGCGCATTATTTACATGATCAATAAGCATTGAAATGAATGCTATATATTTTAACTGTGCTCCTGAAAAAATTTGAATTCTTTTTAATTCCATAGCTTTCCTCAAATTTTTATATATTTATAAAACAAATTATACTTAATAAATTTTTATTATATCATATCAAGATGAATATTTTGTAAATTGAGTCTTAACTTGATTTTATTATTTGACTTGTATCTGCACTGCACCTATAATGGTAAAATCACACTCTTAGTACACCTGTGCATTATTTGCCGTGTATTAGAGTTTTAACGTATGGAGGATTATTATGTACACCGCTACAAAAGGCAGCTCATCTTTTAATAAAGATATTTTAAGGCTTGCCGTACCGATAGTTTTACAAAATATTGTTACAACCGCTGTAAATTCAGCTGACGTAATAATGCTTGGCTTTGTAGGACAAGACGCGCTTTCAGCCGGATCACTGGCAAACCAGGTTATGTTTATATTAAACCTTGTATATACAGGTATTTCATCCGGTGTCATAATGCTTGCCGCACAATACTGGGGAAAAAAGGATACAAAGACAATCGAACATATAATGGGGATAGGTATGCAGCTATCCATATTTATATCAAGTATGTTTTTTATTATGGCATTCTTTTTTCCACATGTTTTGATGGGAATTTTTACAAATGATGTCAACTTAATAACAGCAGGTATACCTTATCTTAGAATGGTAAGTTTCTCATACCTTTTTATGAGTTTTTCTCAAGTATACCTGTGTGCTATGAGAAGTATAGAAAGAGTCCATTTCTCGACTGTTACAAATGCCGTTGCACTGATCTTAAATATTATCTTTAATGCAGTTTTTATTTTCGGTCTCTTCGGCGCACCAAAGCTTGGAATACTTGGTGTTGCACTGGCAACCGTAATTGCAAGAGGAATTGAGTTTACAATATGTGTTATAGATAATTTTATACCGAAAGCCATTCATTTCCATATAAAGAATGTTTTGGAAGTAAATAAAATATTGTTTTTTGATTTTATGAAATATTCTCTTCCCGCCTTCGGAAATGAGATAGTTTGGGGTGTGGCTTTTTCCATGTACTCTGTTATAATGGGACATCTTGACAGTGATATAGTGGCGGCAAATGCAGTGGTTGTAGTAGCAAGAAACCTTGGTACTGTGGCTTGTTTCGGTATAGCTGATGCAGGTGCAATCATCCTTGGAAAATCAATAGGTTCCGGAAATACCGATACTATAAAGTCCGATTCTTCACACTTTGTTAAAATAACAAGTATGTCTGCAGTTGTAGGTGGAATAGTTATTTTTCTGTTACGACCTGTATTTTTCACTATGGCTGATTTAACTCCTACTGCACAGAGTTATCTTAGTATAATGCTTTTTATAAATATGTATTATATAGTAGGTCAGGCATTCAATACTGCAATGATTTGTGGTGTATTCAGGTCAGGTGGAGATTCCAAATGGGGATTTTTCTGTGATATAATAGATATGTGGTGCTATTCGGTTCCACTTGGCTTTATATCCGCCTTCGTTCTTAAACTTCCTCCAACGTGGGTATACTTCCTTATTTGTACTGATGAGTTTGTAAAAATTCCATTTGTATATAAGCATTATAAGAGCTATAAATGGCTGAAAAACATTACAAGAGATTTTTAAAATAAGGGGCGAAAATCGCCCCTTATAACTATAATTGTGTCCATTCCAATCCGTCCACGCTCTTTAATGTAAGTACACTTTTGTCATACCTGTTTTTAAGTACAACTTCATCCTCCACTGATATATCGGTATACCAATGATTAAGACTTGCATATTTTCCTGTGTGAATATCAACGATTATGTTCGTTATAGGATCCCAAGTTTTCTTTTTAACACTCTCTACAATCACATAATATGCGTCTAAAAACACAAGATTTCTTCCATACATCCAAAATGGAAGTTCTTTATCTAATAGGGGAAGCTTAGCCGAAAAAATAAAATCCCCCATCGGTGGCTCCGTTTCATAGTTTAATTCAATCTCACTTCCAAAATAAGCAACTGTTGCTCCGTAACAACCTACACTTACAGGTACACATTCTTCGGCTATTATAAAATCCATATATTTCCTCCAAACTATAAATTCGTGTTATCATCCGACTCCTCAAAATATTCATTTAAATGATGATATATTTTTATATCCTCTTCATCATCGCCTCTTAAAACCACACAAATATTTTTATTTTCCAAATCTGTAAACACAAAATTATATTCACCAAAGTAAGCTTGGTAGCCGTATCTTGTTAGAGTCAATATCTGACCGACCTTAAAGTTAAAAATATTCTTTCTGACAATATAAGCCTTACCTGTCTCCATGCTAGTCCTTCTTATAAAAATATAAATATGGATAGTTTACAATCTCTTCATGCCAGTTATCATCATGCTTTATTATAACCTTTCCATTTTCATCATAACACCTTGCAACTATCGGTGCTCTCTCTCCGGATTCTATTTTCCAAACCAATATTCCGTCCTCAAGCCCTGAATCAGGTGAATCAGTCTTTATATATTTTCCCAAATAGCAATCCCAGTAATAAAACGGTAACTTAAGATCTACAATACTTACAAACTCTGCCAATGTGTCCGGCAAAATAAATGTATCAGGATTAGGTGCATTAACATCATCTCCCATGCACATACTGCTCCTGCCCATATAGACTTTTATTTGCATACTCTCTCCTTAAAAAATCAAAAACCTTAAAATTTATATAAAAGAGGGAATACCAATCCCACATCAATAGCCATAAATCCCAGTATAATACCCAAAACACCCAAGAATATGGTTAGCCCCTGAACATTTTCTCGAATCTGTATGGAGAACTTTTTATAATCAATACCCCTGTTATTTATAATATTTTCTCTTTCTTCTACACTGTCCGTTAATGAGATATTATAACTTCCGCTCTCCACACTAAATGTATACAGTTTGATTCTGGCATCCTTAAAACTGTTTGCTGTAGTTCTAAAAAAATCAGGATATAATATTACAGACTTTCCTGTAGCATTATTTTTAAGTTTAATATCTAAATTATATATAGGAGATACTGAATACTTTTTTCCTGAAAGCCATATATCATATTTACCGCCATCCTCAAGTGTAAAGCTTCCGTCTATGGAACTGACAGGAATTTCATATATCATCTTAGCCTTGGCAAATGCGGTTATCTTTTTAATGCTGATAACCATCAGATATATTCCCACAGGTACAAGAAAAAACAATAAATATCTCAAATCCTTAATAGATTGTAACCAAGACATTTCCGTCCGCCTCCAACACTTCCTTATAAAAATCTTTCATCCTTTCAAAACAATCAAGAAGATCTTCTTTTATTTCTTCTTCTTCATCATCATAGTCCCAAATATCTGGATAAAGCTCTGCTTCTTTACCTTCTTCCATGCTAAAGCTTTCTAAGGCACTTTCCATATCAAAATCCTCAAGTACTTTTAATATATCGGAAACTCTATCCTTTTCAATATAAGCTATAAAATCTTCTATTTTTTCTATAGAAGTCACACCTACTACAGCTTC
This sequence comes from Lachnoanaerobaculum gingivalis, assembly GCF_003862475.1. Taxonomy (GTDB): domain Bacteria; phylum Bacillota; class Clostridia; order Lachnospirales; family Lachnospiraceae; genus Lachnoanaerobaculum; species Lachnoanaerobaculum gingivalis. The sequence goes on from NZ_RRCO01000002.1 coordinate 463,396, forward strand.
ACTGAGAGGATCTTCCCATATAGGATCTGACGCACTTACTCCTGTCAGCATATAGTGAAGAAGATCCCAGTTCTTATCTATATCAAGAAGTATTTCAGCCTCCTCATTCCAATCTTCCACCTTTTCAAAAATATCTTCCTCATTGTCTAAATTTTTAAGTGTTTCCAACTCTTCGTCACTTAAATATTGATAGTTTGCTCTAAGTCCCATTTTTCTCTCCTTAAAATTAAAATATTTTTATAAATCTTTTTTGTAGTTTATCCGATGTATATCCTATATTCTCATAAAATTTATGTGCTTCCAAACGATAATTTGCTGAATTCAATCTAATAAAAGCCATATTATTATCCACAGCATATTTTTCAATACAGAACATTAATTTTTTGCCGACTCCCCTGCCCTGAAATTGTGGATCAACAGCCAAACCCAATATATTAAGACCTGGATCACTATACACACTTTCATATACTTGGGCGTGAACAAATCCTATAACTTTATGTATATTATCATCTTCATATACCGCAATAATATGATGTTTATTATCGCAAGATAATTTATTTATCTGATTCCTTACTGTGCTTATATCAACATCATAACCCAAGGCAACTTTACATATTTTTTGTATTTCTTCTGCATCTGATATATTAATTTCTCTTATCATATATGTTAAAATATCCTCTCAACCGCCCATTCTTGTATACTGAATACCCTTTTTCAAGCTTCCGTTCACAATAATACAATGTCCTGCAAAAATATCATTGTCATTAAAATATGCACTAAATAAACCTCCCGATGTCATAGAAATCGACTCTATAGTAATTCTCTTTGCAAAACTTTCTTCTGTAATTTTTGCAGCTTCTTCCTCAGATTCACACCAATCTCTTGCAAGATCCAGTAGCTTTACGGCTGCAAATGTTCTCATATCAGTATCCCATCTTTTACTGTCACCGAACATTTCTTTTATAGCTTTCCTTGCCTTTGTGATTCCCGATTTATTGTCTTTATCAACATCCAAGGAAATATCAATATTTTTATCAAGCCAAAAAATTTCCCCTTCAAAGCTGTTTACAGTTTTATTATATATTAGTTCACCTAGTATATCATCCTCTATGATTATCGGCTTTTTGTACTCAGTTAGGATTTCTTCAAGCTCCGGATTTTTTACATCTTTTTCTATTACATCCACAAGAAGAAAATCAAGTCTTTTTATCATAATCTTAGGTAATTCCTCAGGCAACTTCTTACGTACCTTCAAATGATAAATTGTTTCCTCATCAAATTCCGGTATCAAGCGGTTGTCATACTCTTCCTCGCTTGCTGCAAATACAAAACAGCACTCTTCTTTATAAAGCTCTCCTGTTTTCAAACTCTTATAAGCTAGGCAGCAAACCGCTACTTCCCAAAATCCGTTTCTCTTGCTTGTTATATCTCCCTCATGTCTAAGTACGAGAATTTCCTGCTCCTCTGTTTCAAAAGAACTTTCCCATTCGTTCTTAGTCATTTGGTTTCTTTTTCTCATATAATCTATGAGTTCCATTAAGGTTAACCCCCTATAAGTTGTGATAATTTATTCTCACTAAGCTCACCGTCAGTATATAACTTTTCAAGCAATTTTTCATCAAAATCCATTTCGTAATAATCCGAGACAAATTCTTTGAAATCCTCATATGTTTCACATATATATCCTATCATCCAGTTGCTTCCGTCATCATCTGCAAGCTTGTTTTGATGAAATTTTCCATCATACCAAATAAAAAATGTTGTTTCGTCTATTTCCCGGTCAGCAAAAAGTTTTCTGTATTTTTCATCGACGCCTTCATATATCTTTTCAATAATACTTCTATCAAACTTTTCCTTAGCAAATTGACTGAGGCTGCTTTCATGTGCAAATCCCTTTATTAAGACTATATCTTCTGTAAAAATAACATAGAGGGTATCGCCGGAGCCGTTATCTATAAGATATCTTAAATCTGTTTCACTTTCTTCTTTTGTTATTATTCTAAGGTATTCCTCCGAAGGGTCAGTCAAGGCATTGTCAAGAAAATATAATGCTTCAAGTCCGCTTCGCATATTACCGCAATTAATATATTTCATTCCATACTCCTATTCTAAATCACTTTTTTTATATCTTCCGGAAACATATCCTAAAATAAAAATCTGAGCTATATTCCATTCATTTGCAAGATAGATGCTGCATCTGATTTCATCACCTAAAGTATTTTTTGCAATAAACTCATATCTTCCCAGTTCTTCATTATTTGAAATTTTTTCAATATCTGCAGTATATGTTTTTTCAAAAAATGTATTAAAATTATCCCATACAGTTTCTGCATCGGCTTCTGTAAGCTCTATTTTAATACGATATCCGATACTACATTTGCATCTTTTCTTTCTTCCTTTTTCATCAGCCTTAAATACTTTTGTACTGCCCTTATCAAATTCCCAATCCTTATCCTTTAGTATCGGTATCTTTTCAGACAGTGTTTCCTTAAACTCAAATATATTGTCAGAAAAATATTTACAAGCTTTTTCAAAAATTTCTAAATTTTCCATTTTGACTATTCCTTATATGGTATTAAATACGCTCTAATTTCACGATCAAAAATATCAGTCCGCATCCACATAAAGATGATATTTTTTACAGTGTAAACATCTGAATAAGTATCCGCAAACAGATCCGTCTTTTACCAGATATTCTTCTATATCATCAAACTCTTTTCGTTTATTGTACTCTTCAAAGACTTCATCTGCAATTCCCATTTCCTTTAATTCTTTTGTACCTACACTACCAAGAAATGCACAGTAATCATTACAACAATAAAGCCAATATTCACCCTGCCAACTTAAATACCCCGGTGTTCTGTGGAACAGCTCATCCATCTTTTCCCTATCAGGTTCAAAGTCATCATCAACATCCTGAATAAAATCGGCATCATATTTCTTTGCGGCTTCTCCGTTTGAAATACATACAGGGCAAAGATAATCCACATCATCTACAGCATATGGTCTTTTTGCATAGTAGGTGTTACTTTCTTTACCGCAGCAAGGGCATACCTTTGCTTCACCTTCTATAAATGAACCTGTCTCCAAAGGATCCGGATGATATCGGAATTTTGGCAATAATTTTTTACGTTCTTCCCTTTTTAGCCTTTCCTTTTTATTTAGCGGCCTTGGTATTGCAAATCTGTCACCATGGCTCTCATTTAAATCTTTTAACCCCAAGAACTTTTTAATCTGTTTTCTGTCCGTTTTATCATATATATTCTCATACAGTTTATATGCACTCTCCATCATATAGAGCTGTTGATAGACATCTACCAGCACTTCTATGGCTTCTTTTTCCGTATGCTTTGACAATCTGTCTGCAAATTCATATAGTGCCGATACACTTTCACTACTCTCATTTTGTTTTATGAAGTTTTCTTTTAAATTTATATATTCTTTTAGAAATTCGTTCATTAATAATTTCTACCTTTCTATAATCAGAGCATGTTATAATGTCTTTTTACATACTCTATAAACTCATATATATCTTTAGATACCTCTTCCATTTCAGATGATCCAAGTGCTCCTAAATCATTTTTATATATGGTATCGTCCGAGTCCTTTTTTATGAAGAAAGCCAAATCTCCATCTTGACCTACCATAAAAAATTCAGGCTCATATTCGAAAACTTCATATGTCAGATTTCTTTCCGGCAAATCTTCTTCTTCATAAAGTATCACACCTGTATTTTCTATTGAAAATCCGTCACTTCCTTTTATTTCCATTAAAAACTTTTCATACATTTGGGGAAGATTAAAATTAATATTATTCATTACAGTACCTCAAAAATATTATAATCCAAACTTTTTCCAATCATTAACAGATTCTATAACCGGCAATACACTGTCAATTTCAAAGTTCTCCTCTTCATATGGCTCTTCGTATCCGTCTACTATTAATATTCCACAACATTTTATATGTGCATTATCATCTTTAATTTCTACAATTTCAAGCTTATAAAAAATCATAGGTTCCGATTCATAAATATAAAATGTATCTTCTCTCTCATCGCACTCTTCTAATGTATTTACACTAAAAGTTTCTCCTACAAGATCTTTTACACTACTTTTGTTTGAATCTATACTGTTTATACAAATAGACGGTGCTATGATTTCACCTCTAAAATCGCCCTCTTTAAAAACTATATCTACGGACCATGAGCCGTCTTCTTTATCAAACAAAAGGCAACTCTGTCTGTCACTTAAATCATCTTCAAAACAGTACTTTTCACCTATCTTCAGCATTTTATACTCCCTTTAGATTTATTATATAATTTCTATTCTAACCTTTCCTCAAAACTAACCCCGATACATGGCCATTTTTTTAGAAATATCCAATTTTTATCTGTTACTACTTTAAGTATATCTGTATCAAACTTCTTTATTTCTTCTATATTTGTTATCTCACCGCTGTAAACTGTACTCTTTTTATATGAAATATCTATACTCATATAGTCCTCATAGCATGATAAAAACGCCATTATTTTAAGATTATCTTTTTCATATGAATACCTGCAAATACCGGCTTCTTTTTCAAAAAGATAGGAAGGCTCACTTTCAAAAAATTCAAAAAAATCAAGTTCATCATATTTCATAAACATTTACCTCACACATATCTACTCTACTATATCATTAACATATAATCTGTATCTACTATAGTTTTTATAAAAAAAGAACCGGCTTTGCCGGTCCTTAGTATGTTAACTTTATTTGATACCCTGATCCTTCTTTACCTCTTCCAGCTCTGCAAATACCACATCATTTATTACTTTGATGTAAGTACCCTTCATGCCGGATGACCTGCTTTCTATTACTCCTGCACTTTCAAATTTTCTTAGTGCATTTACTATCACCGATCTGGTAATTCCTACTCTGTCAGCTATCTTACTTGCTACAAGCACACCCTCATTTCCGTTTAATTCATCGAAGATATGTATTATAGCTTCCAGTTCTGAAAAGCTAAGTGTTGATATTGCGGATTTTACAATTGCAATCTTTCTGTTCTCCTCTGCATTCTCCTCATTTACACTTCTCATCATTTCAAGTCCTACTACTGTTGTACCGTACTCACTTAATATTATGTCATCTATATCAAAGCCATTCTCCTCTTTGTAAATGAATACAGTACCAAGTCTTGAACCTGCAATATCAATCGGGCTTATAATAGCCTGAAATCTATTGACATTTTTCTCGTCAAACCCCAGTGTTGCAAGATTAACATTTTCTTTTGTGGACAATATTGAGAGCAGTCTTTCATTCAGCATTTCATCTATAAAGCCGCCTACTTTATCAGCAATCAGCTCTTTGATCTCAGATGTACCATTATGTGTTCCAACTCCTAATACCTTTCCCTTTTTACTAATAACAAGACTATTTGCCTCGAGTATTTCTGATAATACATCACATATATCATTAAATACTACTTTCTGTGAATTATTATTGTGTAATAACTTGTTAATCTTTCTAGTCTTATCCAATAATTGTACACTCATTCAAGAAAACCTCCCCTTAGAAAACAACGTATTTTCAATAAAGCTCACACTTGAATTTTAGCACAATTTGAATAAATGTACAACTTTTTTATATTATAATTCATATTATTTACTTATCTAAACTTATGTAATTCAAATAATATATTATTTCAATATAACACTTTATTTAAAATAACTGAATAAAGTTATCAATTTTATATGTAATCTGATAATAATATTCAAAAAGGCGAAGTTTTCACCTCGCCTCACACAATTTATAATTCACTATATATTTCCTTGCCATGTACATAAACAGCTTTTATATTTAATGACTTGTCCATTAAAACCAAATCAGCGTATTTTCCGTCTTCAATACTTCCTACTTTATCATATATGCCGATTTGTTTTGCCGGATTTATAGTAGCGGCTGCTATAGCATCCTCAAGTCTGATATGCATATCCTGTACCGCTCTCTTCATACATTCAAAAAGATTTGTAACAGAACCTGCTATAGTTCCGTCATCAAGTACTGCCTTCCTTCCGGTAACAAATACCTTCTGTCCTCCAAGTGTATACTCACCGTCACTAAGTCCGCATGCTCTCATACTGTCACTTATAAGTATAACTCTCTCATCTCCAAACATCTTAAATGTAGCTCTCACTACAGCCGGATGAATATGTATACCGTCACAGATAAGCTCTACACATACCCTATCATTGTCAATAGCGGCACCGATTACTCCCGGTTCTCTATGTGTAAAAGGTGGCATAGCATTGTAAAGATGAGTAACATGAGATGCTCCCTCTTCAAATGCCTTTACCGCTATATCATAATTTGCCATAGTATGTGCAATAGATACTACAACTTTATCCTTTACACCTGCTATGAAATCCATAGCACCCTCACCCTCAGGAGCGATATCTACAAGCTTAATAAGATTTCCTGACAACTCATTTAATTCATTAAAGAAATCCACATCCGTATTTAATATATACTTTGATGACTGAGCACCTTTTTTTGCCTCACTTATAAAAGGTCCTTCCATATTTATACCCACAAGCTTAGCACCTGTATCACCGTCATACGCGGCAGCTTTTTTCATAATTTCTTTAAGTTCATCTTTAGAAATAGTCATGGTGGCAGGACAAATACTTGTCACACCTACTTTAGCCTCGTATTCCGCTATATTCTTTATTGTATCTTCCTTTGCATCACAAAAATCATCACCCATGCATCCGTGGAAATGTATATCTACAAGTCCCGGTATGGCATAAAGTCCTGTAGCATCCACCTGCTTCCTGTCATCTTCCTGTGTAAACCCGAGGTTCATGAATGAGCTTTCTGAAAACTTCTCTCCTGAGATATGTATCTCTCTGTTTCTGAACACTCTGTCCGGATCAAACACTATCGCATTTTTTATAAGCATGACAAAGCCTCCACATCTCCTATCAGAATAAAATCATTATGTAACTGCAATATAGATGCAGGTACCTTAGGTGTAATAGGCCCAAAGAATGCTTCTTTTACAATTTCAGCCTTTCCCTTACCGTTTACTACCATAAGTACACGCTTTGCTCTCATAATACTTCCGATACCCATAGTATATGCCTGCTTAGGGACATCATCTACACTTGCAAAGAATCTCTTATTGGCCTCTATTGTACTCTCTGTCAAATCTACCACATGAGTCTTGTCAATAAATTCATCACCCGGCTCATTAAAACCGATATGTCCGTTATTGCCAAGTCCAAGAAGCTGTAGATCTATTCCACCGTAATTTTTTATAATATTTTCATAGTCCTGACCTGCCTTAAGTGCATCGGGCTCCATACCGTCAGGTACATTTGTATTATTTTTATTTATATTTATATGATCGAAAAGATGTGAATGCATAAAATAATAATAGCTTTGATCATTATCCCTTGTCAGCCCTCTGTACTCATCAAGATTTACAGTTTTGATTTTACCAAAATCAAGTCTGCCTGCCTCATATCTTCTTACCAATTCTTCATATGTCCCTATAGGCGTTGAACCTGTTGCAAGTCCAAGTACGGCATCAGGTTTTAAAAGTACCTGTGCACCTATTATGTCTGCCGCCATTTCACTCATTTCTTTATAATCTTTTGCACATATAATACGCATATTGCCGTCCCCCTATGCTAACTGTGATTTAAACTCTTCCTTTGCCTTATCAAGCGCATCCTTGATACCTGCAGGATTCTTTCCTCCTGCCTGAGCGATATTCGGTCTACCACCGCCGCCGCCACCTACAAGTGTAGCAATTGCTTTGATGATATTTCCGGCATGCGCTCCTGCTTTAAGTGCATTATCACCTGCCATACATAAAAGATTTACCTTACCGTCAACATCTGATGCAAGTACAACCATACCCTCATCAACATCATTCTTAAGCTTGTCACCAAGATTTCTAAGCTCATTCATTTCAACACCGCTTACCTGCATTGCAATAAACTTGATGCCGTTTATGATTTCAATATTTTCGGTGCTGTATCCCAGTGCTTCACTTGCAAGTTTTGCTTTAAGCTTCTCATTCTCAGACTTAAGGGCTTTCATCTCATCAAGTAAGTTCTCAGCCTTTGTAATAAGTTCAGATTCACCTGTTTTTAAAAGCTCAGCAACCTTTTGCATTCTGTTTTCTATATCCTGATAGAATTCTATAACGCCGTCACCTGTAAGAGCTTCTATTCTTCTTACACCTGCAGCAATACCGTTTTCTGAAAGAATCTTGAAAAGCTTGATATCCGATGTGTTATGTACATGAGTACCTCCGCAAAGCTCCTTTGAGAAATCTCCCATGCTTACAACTCTTACATCGCCCTGATATTTTTCACCGAAGAGTGCCATAGCACCGCTCTTTTTAGCATCTTCCACATTCATTATATCTGTAACTACCGGAAGAGCTTTATTTATCTCTAAATTTACAAGTGCCTCTACCTCTGCAATCTCTTCTCTTGAAAGGCTCTTAAAATGTGTAAAGTCAAATCTAAGTCTGTCTGCAGCCACATAGCTTCCTGCCTGCTCGACATGGTTTCCAAGCACCTCTCTGAGTGCCTTATGTAAAAGGTGAGTTGCAGAGTGGTTTGCCGCTGTTTTCTTTCTGTTCTCAGAATCTACAACAGTTTCTACCTTATCTCCAAGCCTAAACATTCCCTGACTTACAAATCCTACATGACCTATCTTATCACCTGCAAGCTTGATAACATCCACTACATTAAATACGGCATCATCTTTCTTTATCACACCGATATCCGCATTCTGACCACCCATGGTAGCATAGAATGAAGTCTTATCAAGAATAATTGTTCCATGATCACCCTCTGCAATAGCCTCAACTATTTCATCCTCTGTAGTAAGTGCGGTTATCTTACCTGTATCAAGAAGGCTGTCATAGCCTTCAAACACTGTAGTAAGCTTCGGATCAAGTGACTGATATATAGTAACATCGGCTCCCATATAGTTTGTAGCTTTTCTTGCTGCTCTTGCCTGATTTCTCTGAGCCTCCATAGCCTTATTAAAGCCTGCCTCATCTACACTGAATCCCTTTTCTTCAATTATCTCTTTTGTAAGGTCAAGAGGGAAACCGTATGTATCATACAGTCTGAATGCATCCTCACCTGAGATCACCTTTTCACCGCTCTTTGTGAGGTTCTCTTCTATCTCTGCAAGGATTGAAAGTCCCTGGTCTATTGTCTTATCAAACTTGTTCTCTTCCTCAGTAAGAACCTTAAGGATCATCTCCTTCTTTTCTTCAAGCTCAGGATAACCGTCCTTTGAAAGCTCTATTGCTGTATTTGCAAGTGAAGCTAAGAAAGTATCCTTTATTCCAAGCATTCTTCCATGTCTTGCAGCTCTTCTTAAAAGTCTTCTGAGTACATATCCTCTACCTTCATTACTTGGCATAATACCGTCAGAGATCATAAATGTGCATGATCTTATATGGTCTGTAATAAGACGGAGTGATATATCCTTTTTTGCATCTTCTTTGTATGAAGTTTTTGCCAAGTCTGCAACTCTGTCAAGAAGATTCTTTATAGTATCAACCTCAAATATGGACTCTACATCCTGAAGCGCTACCGCAAGTCTTTCAAGTCCCATACCTGTATCTATATTCTTTTGGATAAGCTCTGTGTAATTGCCCTTACCGTCCGAGTTAAACTGTGAGAATACATTATTCCATACTTCCATATATCTGTCACAGTCACAACCTACAGTACAGCTTTCCTTACCGCAACCGTACTTTTCACCTCTGTCATAATATACTTCCGAACAAGGTCCACAAGGCCCCTCTCCATGCTCCCAAAAGTTGTCTTCTTTTCCGAACTTAAATATTCTATCAGCCGGAATACCTATCTCTTTATTCCAAATCTCAAATGCTTCATCATCCTCTAAATATACTGAAGGATAAAGTCTGTTTACATCAAGACCTGCCACCTCTGTTAAAAATTCCCATGTCCATGCGATAGCCTCATGCTTAAAATAATCTCCAAACGAGAAGTTTCCAAGCATTTCAAAGAATGTACCATGTCTTGCTGTCTTTCCTACATTCTCAATATCTCCTGTACGAATACATTTCTGACATGTACATACTCTTCTTCTTGGCGGTATCTCCTGACCTGTAAAATATGGCTTAAGCGGTGCCATACCTGAATTTATCAGTAATAGTGAATTATCATTGTGAGGAACCAAAGAGAAGCTCTTCATTACCAAATGACCCTTACTCTCAAAAAAATCAAGGAATTTCTTCCTTATTTTGTTTACCCCGTTTTCACTGTTAAAATTTTTGTTACTCATATATCTGTTATTTTCCTTTTCTCATATCTCTTGCTTTTTTGCCCAGCTTTATACCTATAAAAGCTAATATTCCAAAAATGATAGCCTTAATTAAACTTCCTATAAATGATGATAAAAAAACAGCCATAATACACCTCACTTATTCTTAGGCAATGCCTTCTATTTTTATAGACAAAACTGTTTTTATAATATCACAATCATTGTTAAAACTCAATGTCCATATTGTAATGGTAAAATATTGTAATGATAAACTAATAAAAAAGCGATGCCCATATAAAGCATCGCCTTTTTGAAAGTAAATATTTACTATTTAACAATCAGTTTTTTAGGATCATATAGTCCCAAGATTTTATTTTTCATAATGCCTTTTCTTCCTGCATGATTTGGAGAAATTGTTAAGTCTTCCCTATCATTTTCTGCATCATTTTTTTGATGTTCTACAGGCTTTGTGGCATTACTGTCTGTAGCAAGTCTCTGCTGTGCCGCCATATCTTTATTTGCCATTCTAAAGCCGCTTTGGTCAGCAAATGCTTTTTTAACAGCCTTTTTTATAGCAACTGATGATACTGTTGCACCGCTTATACTGTCTACCGAATCAATTTCAGATGCCTTCTTTCCTGCAAAATTAGGCAACATTCTTAATGCATTTGACCAGAAGCCGGCATTAGCTCCCGGGCTTGTTTCATTGTCCTCTACGCTTACGATAACTCTGGTCTTTTTATTGAAGGTCACTCTGAGGCTTGCATAGTATCCGAACATTGTAACATTCTCTACAACATCTTTTACTATATTGTCCTGTCCTTCTTCTTTTTCTTTAGCTTCACCAAGTTCAAACTTAAAGCTTGTGGAGCAGTATCCGTCTTTCTTATTTGCATCTTTTAAGATAACTGTATACTCTCCCATACCTGTGTTTTCTGTGCTCTTTATTGAAAGAGTTTCATTTGTTTTATCAAATATATAATCGCTTCCTTCAACAAGTTTCTTAGTATTATCTTTTGAACCGAAGTATAGATCACCAATCTCATATCCCTCATAAGGCATCTTTCTCATATCAAATGTTACATCTGCCCCATTTTCCGCACTAAACTCTGTTTTTGATGCAATAGCAGGTATATGACTGCTGCGAAGTCTCTTAGGAATATATAATTCCAATCCGTCTATCTCAAACTTCTTGTGATCACTTAGTAAATATGTAATTTTGTAAATCTTATCACCCGGTAATGAAGCAAAACGCTTATGTGCTAAATTACCGCCATATTTGCCCATCTCCACTGAGAATGCCAGCTCACCGTCAGCGATAATATTGTCAACATGTGACAATCCGAAAACTTTAGCATTTCTCTTACTGCTTCCTGCCTCAAATGTTACACCGAGTACATTCTTATCAGCCTTTATTTCTTCAGGCAAACCTTCAAGGTTGATTTGATAATTTCCATACTCACTTTGATCTGTGAGTGAAACTCTTACATCTGAAGGGTTGGCATTTATTTCAGGAGTATTCTCACTTGCTTTCATTTCGGAGATTGTAGAATCATAATTAATAACCTTATAAGTAGGTAATTCTGTTTTTGTAACTTCTCTGCTTATTCCGGTAACGGAATCCGGAGCAGTCATGCTTGTAATTGCCGGAATAAGTGCTGTATGATTTTCCGCACCTACTGCCGCCAAAAGTTTTACCTTTGCATACAAATCGGCATCTACCTGAACCGGTGTTTTAACCCCTTTAATTTTATATCCTGTCTTAGTCTTATCAGTGTAAGCCGCTGTGGCAAATTTGCCATAATTTTCTATATTTGAAGAACTTACCGAATCATATCTTCCCCCAAAGCTCATCGTCTGCAATGGAGTAGGCTCCTGACCTATTGTAGGATCACCTCCGAATGTAGGTGCGCTTCTTATAGCTAAAAGCTCTCTTAAATAGAAGTATGAATATGGGAAATCAGCAGTACCGTATAGATTTCCTGTAAGTTTTTGATCATCCTCTACATAGTAGTATACCTTAGGTACATATGGGTTCCTTACCAGATTAGCCTTATTGGTTACATCCTTGCCATTTACAATAAATGTCATATTCGTATTTTTAGGATCATACTTTTTGTAATAATAAGTATGTGTCTCTCCGTCCACTACCAGATCCAATTTATCCATATTGGTTTCTTCGGATACGGGTGGCTTAGGGAATGCGTCCTTTACGGCATTTTTAATAGCATTTGATGAAAGTGTTGCCCCTGTAACAGCATCAACGGTATCCACGCTGTCCTTTGTTTTACCTACAAGTTTATCAAACATTCCAAGCGACATATTCCAGAAAACTCTGTTATGGGTATTTCCAGGATCTGTACCGTCATCTTCAACTTTTATAATTTTCCCGGTTTTTTCATTATATGTTACCAAAACTTTTGCCTTATAGAAGAAAGTCTCCATCTGAGCCTCTCCCTTTGCAGTCTTTATAGTTTCGGCTTCACTTTCACCACCTTCGTATTTAAACCTGAGTCCTATACTTCCGTTTCCAAACTGCGGGCTGTGATAATCTACAAGTTTGATATTTAAAATATTGTCGCTCTTTGTAAGGCTGTAATTAAGCTGTATGCCATTTGAATCAAGTACTTTTACTGTAAATGTATCTTCATTCCATTTATTCTCATACTTTTTAGGTATTGTGACATCCAGCACTAAATGTGCATTACTTCCTTCAAACTCCTGCTTTGTAATGCCTGTTTTATTGTAAATAAGTTCCTGCTTATCATATAATTCAACTGCAGCCGGTAATACCTGCTCTTTCTGTGGTGTTTCCACAAACTTAAAGCCTATCCATACATAGCCTCCGCTTTCATGGAATGCTCTGTAGTTGGCAAAGTCCACTGTAAGTACACTGTATTTCTTTCCTACCTTTGTTCCAAGCAGTACTCCGTCCTCATTATAGGCTTTTACAGTGAAGGTATCCTTATTCCAGTTCTCATACTCTTTAGGTATCTCAACATTAAATATCTTTAAATACCCCTGCGCTTCTCTAAACTTATTAAAGTCTACATTTACCGTTGTAAGCTTCTTATCGCCCGCATAAAGCTCAATCTTTGCAGGTGCCTGTTTCTTTGGATCGGATACATTTACCGTAAATGTCTTTTCTACAGTCTGTCCGCCTATGCTCTTTTTGATAGTGATTGTTTTCTCACCTATATCAGCACTTGTAAATACATATCCGTTATCAGGATCTGAGGTGAATCCTCCTGTCTTACATGCTTCCCAGCCTACAAATGCCTTATTGTTTCCGTTCTTTGTTACGGCATTTATCTCAAGCCCTCCGATTTCAAGGCTGTCTCCTACATAGTAGTTTTTCTTTATAAGCTTTGTCTCAAGCGCAAATGATGCTATCTCCGAGGTATCCTTTGATACATCCACTATTACCGCATATACATCATATCCCCATGCATCATATCCCGGATGAGCTATCTCTTTCATATTGAAGCGCCACTGTGAAAGATCTCTGTCATACTTTGCCTTTCCAAGCTCCTCTTCTCCGGAGTAGATTGTCATTTCTTTTATCTTTCCCTTAGCCTCAACTGTATAGCGATATTCATCCTTACTTAATGTAATATCCTTTGTTTCTCCGCTCTCATATGAGATAACTATCTTATCAGGATATTTTTTACCAAGCTTCTTTCTTACCTGAATCTCACTTTGTATATCTATCAGAGAATCCGCATTCTTAAAATGTACATGCACAAACTCAAGCAATGACGGCAATGCGCTTCCATGTAGAGGATCGGTAACTATTCCATACTCTTCAAACTCTGCAGGTGTTATCTCTTTTACCTCTCCACCCTTTAAATGAAGCTTAAGCACTGTTTTTGAAAGATCAAGGCTCTGACCTGTTGCAACACTGTCAGGTCTTGTTTTAAACTCAATATAGTCAATTCTTTGAACTTTTTGATCTTTTTTAAACTTCTTTGATCTCTCAAGGGCATTCTCAACCGCACTTACATGTCCCTGTGCTGTTTCTGTTGCTCCGCTGACCGCATCAAAAATCTCTCCTTTTCTCTCACTTAGCTGCTTTTTGATTCCGTCAACATTTTCAAGTCCCTTAAATTTCTCAAGAAGGTAATCTCTCTTTCTTTCATAGCTTCCCGCTATCTTATCATCATCTGTATATACTACCGAATCCACCTTCTCGATTTTTCCGTCCTTTATAGTAACCTTAACTATATTTGAACCTCTTTGAAGCTTATATCTGCTCCATGTAGCTGTTCCATACCATTCACCGTCCACATATTCGCTTTGGCTTGCAGCTGTTTCCACAAACTTAAAGCCTAGCCATACATAACCTCCGCTTTCATGGAATGCTCTGTAGTTGGCAAAGTCCACTGTAAGTACGCTGTATTTCTTTCCTACCTTGCTCTCAAGTAATACTCCGTCCTCATTATAGGCTTTTACGCTGAAGGTATCCTTAGTCCAATTTTCATACTCTTTAGGTATCTCAACATTAAATATCTTTAAATAACCTTGAGCCTCTCTAAATTTATTAAAGTCTACATTTACTGTTGTAAGCTTCTTTTCGCCCGCATAAAGCTCAATCTTTGCAGGTGCCTGTTTCTTTGGATCGGATACATTTACCGTAAATGTCTTTTCTACAGTCTGTCCGCCTATGCTCTTTTTGATAGTGATTGTTTTCTCACCTATATCAGCACTTGTAAATACATATCCGTTATCAGGATCTGAGGTGAATCCTCCTGTCTTACATGCTTCCCAGCCTACATATGCCTTATTGTTTCCGTTCTTTGTAACGGCATTTATCTCAAGTCCTCCGATTTCAAGGCTGTCTCCTACATAGTAGTTTTTCTTTATAAGCTTTGTCTCAAGCGCAAATGATGCTATCTCCGAGGTATCTTTTGATACATCCACTATTACCGCATATACATCATATCCCCATGCATCATATCCCGGATGAGCTATCTCTTTCATATTGAAGCGCCACTGTGAAAGATCTCTGTCATACTTTGCCTTTCCAAGCTCCTCTTCTCCGGAGTAGATTGTCATTTCTTTTATCTTTCCCTTAGCTTCAACTGTATAGCGATACTCATCCTTACTTAATGTAATATCCTTTGTTTCTCCGCTCTCATATGAGATAACTATCTTATCAGGATATTTTTTACCAAGCTTCTTTCTTACCTGAATCTCACTTTGTATATCTATAAGAGAATCCGCATTCTTAAAATGTACATGCACAAACTCAAGCAATGACGGCAATGCGCTTCCATGTAGAGGATCGGTAACTATTCCATACTCTTCAAACTCTGCAGGTGTTATCTCCTTTACCTCTCCACCCTTTAAATGAAGCTTAAGCACTGTTTTTGAAAGATCAAGGCTCTGACCTGTTGCAACACTGTCAGGTCTTGTTTTAAACTCAATATAGTCAATTCTTTGAACTTTTTGGTCTTTTTTAAACTTCTTTGATCTCTCAAGGGCATTCTCAACCGCACTTACATGTCCCTGTGCTGTTTCTGTTGCTCCGCTGACTGCATCAAAAATCTCGCCCTTTCTCTCACTTAGCTGCTTTTTGATTCCGTCAACATTTTCAAGTCCCTTAAATTTCTCAAGAAGGTAATCTCTCTTTCTTTCATAGCTTCCCGCTATCTTATCATCATCTGTATATACTACCGAATCTACCTTCTCGATTTTTCCGTCCTTTATAGTAACCTTAACTATATTTGAACCTCTTTGAAGCTTATATCTGCTCCAGGTAGCTGTTCCATACCATTCACCGTCTGTAAGAGCATTTTTGCTCTCGCTTGGCTTACTCTCTTCCTTATTTTCAGGTGCCTTTGGCTTTTCGCTTGGCTTGCTTTCTTCCTTATTTTCAGGTGCCTTTGGCTTCTCGCTTGGCTTGCTTTCTTCCTTATTTTCAGGTGATTTCGGCTTCTCGCTTGGCTTACTCTCTTCCTTATTTTCAGGTGCCTTCGGCTTTTCGCTTGGCTTACTCTCTTCCTTATTTTCAGGTGTTTTCGGCTTCTCATTTGGATTGCTTGACTGCCCTGCTCCTCCTGATGATCCGCCCGAACCGCTTCCACCATGGCTTCGTCTCTGTCCTGATGATTTTTCTCTTCTTGATTTGGAAGCTTTTGATGTATCGGTAGAAGTATTGGAACCGCCTCCGGTAGTTCCGGAGTTACTTGTTGAGAACCCCTTTCCTGCAATATACTGTACTTTCCCTGAGTCATCAGTCCATTGACCGTTTTCATTAATTTTAAATCCGTCAGGTGTGGTCTTACCGACAACCATTCCGCCACCATCTTTTCCCGGTGTAGGATCAAAATAATAGCAATATCCGTCTACCCACTGCCATCCGGTAAGCATTCCTCCACCTGTTGCAGGATCAGGATTGAAAAAATACCATTTGCCTTCCGGATTTTTATACCATCCGGTATGCATATGTCCGGATACACCATCCTTGTCAGAGTCAAAATAATAATCTACTCCATTTATATTTTGCCATCCGGTCTTCATATCTCCCGTTTCAGGATCAAGATAATACCATCCTGAAGAAGTTTCAACCCAGCCCTTATGGACTTCATTCTTTTCATTATAAAATTTCCAGGTATCACCTGATAATTCCCACTTCCCCTTTGTAACATCCCCTTGGCTTGGAAATGTATTCACAAATGCTAATGTAGAAGCAAACATCAATGTAGCTATTCTATTGAATGTTCTTTTCACAAAATAAGTACCCCCTCTAGTATAAGTGTAGTAACATCTAATATTATATGGAATGAAAAATAATCTTAGTAAACTATACTTTTAATGCCTCCTTTCTAAAGACAATCAATTTGATATTCGTTTCCAAATTATTTTCTGTAAATTTATGCATTGATGATAATTACTTAAATTAGTAAGTATAACCTAACCCAAAGATGTAAAAAAAGAGCTTTCAAACTCTTAGTACAGACTTATTTGGCATTTCGCTTATATTTTCAGACAATAATAAATAAGAATATATATTGATATGTGTATTTTTTCATCCATTATGTTTGTTATTCTATCATAGTGCATATAAATAATAAAGGAATTTTGTGTTTTTTATTAATACATGCAATATTTCTACATCAGTATAAATTCTGTAATATCCTAAAATAACTTTGTTCAAGTTTTTAACAAAGTGATGAAAATTACATTCAATATTTTGTTGCATAATTATTATTAAAACATAATATCTATAAATTTTAGTTTCATTTATTTCTCTAAATAATGCAGTATATATAGATATACTGTGGTATAATGTATTTTTAAAATTACTATTAAGATTTAAGTTTAGGATAGAGGTAATAAAATGGCTTTTGACGGCATAGTAATATCAAATTTATCATATGAACTAAATACAAAGCTTGTAGGCGGCAGAATTTCAAAAATTTCCATGCCTGAAGAAAACGAACTTATTTTTACAGTTAAAAATAATGCAAAAACTTATAGACTTTTGGTATCTGCAAGTGCTTCACTTCCACTTGTATACCTTACGGATGTAAATAAACCCGCTCCCAAAGTTGCTCCGGCATTTTTAATGCTTCTTAGAAAATACATTGGAACGGCAAAAATAACCGATATATTCCAAATGGACCTGGAAAGAATATTATGTTTTGAACTTGAGCATTTAAATGAACTTGGCGATATCAGTCACAAAAAAATGTATGTGGAGATAATGGGAAAGCACTCAAACATAATATTTACCGATGAAAATAATAAAATAATTGATTCTATCAAGCGAATCTCCGCAAATATGAGTTCTTTAAGAGAAGTACTTCCGGGAAGGGAATATTTCCTGCCTGATGAATTAAAGAAAAAAGATTTATTAAATACGGAACTTGAGGAGTTTACAGAGATTTTAAAATCAAAGGAGTATGCCCTGTCAAAGTCAATATATATGAACTTTGCAGGTATCAGTCCGCTTATAGCTGAGGAAATAGTTTTAAGAGCTTCCCTTTCCTCTCAAGCTCCTTCAACATCTCTTAGTGAACTTGAGTATACTCATCTTTTTCATACAATAAAGAATTTACTTGAAGATATAAGTTCTCACAACTTCTCACCTAATATTGTATACAGAAAAGAAGAAGCTCTTGAGTTTTCTTCTGTTGAACTTTTCTCGTATAACAGTGAGGAATATAAAAAAGAATCCTATGATTCTGTAAGCAAGATGTTATATGATTTCTACTCTTCCAGAGAAGCCTTTGTACTTAACAGGCAAAAGAGTTCGGATCTGCGCCGTATTGTAAATACCGCACTTGAAAGAGCAAGTAAAAAGTATGATTTACAGGAAAAGCAACTTCAAGATGCTGATAAAAAGGATATTTACAGAGTATACGGAGACCTTTTAAATACTTACGGGTACAGCCTTAAAGGAGGAGAGAGTTCCTTTACCACAGAGAACTTCTATGATGATAATAAGGAAATAACCATACCTCTTGATAAGAACAAATCCGCAAAAGAAAATGCAAAGAAATATTATGATAAATATGCAAAACTTAGCAGAACTACAAAGGCACTCAGCGAAGAGATTTTAAATACAAAAAATGATATTGAGCATTTACTCTCCATACAGACTGCACTTGACGTTTCAAGTGATGATGAGAGTCTTTCTCAGATTCGTCAGGAGCTTGTGGACTTCGGATATATTAAAAAACATTCTTCGGGTAAACAAAAAAAGAGTACATCTCATCCATATCACTATATTTCGACTGACGGTTATGATATATATGTGGGTAAAAATAATTATCAGAATGAGGAGCTTACCTTTAAAGTCGCTACCGGAAATGACTGGTGGTTTCATGCCAAGGGAATACCGGGTTCACATGTCATTTTAAAAGCAAACAATGAAGAAGATTTGCCTGACAGAGCATATGAAGAAGCCGCCGCACTGGCTGCCTTCTATTCAAAGGCAAAAGATTCCGAGAAGGTTGAAGTTGACTACATACAAAAGAAAAACATAAAAAAAGTTGCAGGTGCCGCTCCCGGCTTTGTTATCTACCATTCCAACTGGTCAATGGTAGCTACACCAAGGGCGGATCTACAACAAAAATAATTTATAAGGGCTTTGTTCACTGTTACAACCACTCTTTGTGATAGTGAATATAAGCCTTTTTTACTGCTGTTACAAGTATCATGTATACCAATACACATGGTAAAAGGAATAAAAAGAATGATAAAGGCAATGATGAAAATCCCAGTACTTTTCCAAGCAGTGTAAACGGAATAATTGTAATAAAAATTATTCCGAAGAAATTCAGTAATGTAAGCTGTGTGGAGGCTCGACTTTGTATAAAAGGCAACTTCATTGTACGAATCATATGTATAACCAATGACTGACTCCACATAGACTCTACAAACCATCCTGCCTGAAACATTGCAACATAAGAGGCTCTTATCATATTAAGTTCATCACCGGTAAAATGACTTGCAAGATTATTATATGTTACTCCATGGCTTACAAAATGCGGACAGAAAACAAAATACATAAATGCAAATGTCGCAAAGTCAAAGATTGAGCTTGTAGGCCCTATCCATACCATGAATTTACCTATACTTGAAGCGTCCCATTTTTTCGGTAACTTAATAAATTCTTCATCAACATTATCCCATGGAATAGCACTGCAACATGAGTCATAAATCAAATTCAACAAAATAAGATGCATACTTTCCATAGGCAAGAAAGGCAAAAGTGCACTGGCACCCAAAACCGAGAACATATTTCCGAAGTTTGATGATGCCGTCATCTTAATGTACTTTATCATGTTTGCAAATGTCTTTCGTCCCTCTATGATTCCGGACTCTAAAACCATAAGATCCTTTTCAAGAAGTATAATATCTGCAGACTCCTTTGCCACATCCACAGCCGTATCCACAGAAATTCCGATATCAGCAGCCTTCATTGCCGCCGCGTCATTTATTCCGTCACCCATAAAGCCTACAGTATGTCCGATTTCTCTAAGTACCGATACCACTCTTGATTTCTGGCTTGGAGTAAGCTTGGCAAATACATCTGTTATCTCTGCCGTTTTCTTAAGTTCTTCATCGTCCATCTTTTCAATATCACTGCCAAGCAGCATGTTTCTTACCTCAAGACCGACCTGCTTACATATTGTTTTTGTAACTTTTTCATTATCACCTGTAAGGATTTTCGTTCTGACACCATGTTCTTTCAGTGCTTTTATGGCATTTGCGGCCGACTCCTTAGGCGGATCAAGAAATGCCAGATATCCCATAAGAATCATTTCAGATTCATCTTCAACATTACAACTTTGCTTTTTTATATCTTTTCTGGCAATTGCAAGCACTCTGAATCCTTTTTCATTAAGTATATCTGCTGTTTCCAGAATTCTTTGTCTGAAGTCATTTGTTATAGGCTGAACGTTTCCGTTGTATTCCACAAAAGAACATATAGAAAGCATTTCTTCAAATGCTCCCTTTGTAACCATTTTTATAGTACCTGCATTATTTTGTACTACTGTAGTTAATCTTCTTCTATTAAAGTCAAAAGGTATCTCATCGATTTTTTTATAGTTTTCCGATAAATCAAGAAGTTGTGAGTCTTTTTCCTCTTCTTCCTCAGTCTTTTGAATTATGGCAAGGTCCATAAGATTCTTATAACCTGTCTGAAAATAGCTGTTAAGATATCCGTATCTGAGTACTCTTGAATCCTCATCTCCCTTTATATTCAAATGATACTCAAGTACTACTCTGTCCTGAGTCAATGTTCCTGTTTTGTCTGTACACAGTATATCCATAGCTCCGAAGTTTTGTATAGAATTCAGATTCTTTACAATAGTCTTCTTTTTACTCATTGATACAGCACCTTTTGCAAGGCAACTTGTTACAATCATAGGAAGCATTTCAGGTGTCAATCCTACTGCAACCGATATGGCAAATAAAAATGCCGATATCCAATTTCCCTTTGTTACTCCGTTGATAACAAAGACTAAGGGTACCATTACAAGCATAAACCTGATAAGCACCCATGAAACAGCATTAACTCCCTTTGTAAAGTTTGTTTCCACAGACTCACCGGATATTGCCAAAGTCATTGATCCGAAAAGCGTATTGTCTCCTACCGCTATAACAACTGCAGTGGCACTTCCCGATATAACACTGCTTCCCATAAAAGCTATATTTGTATATTCTGTGATATTGTCCTTCTTTTCACAGACCGTGGCAAGCTTTTCTATAGGTTCGCTCTCACCGCTTAAGCTTGATTGACTGACAAAAAGGTCCTTTGCCTCTATTATCCTTACATCGGCAGGAATCATGTCTCCTGCCGAAAGATAAACTATATCACCTACTACAGCTTCATCCAAAGGAATTTCTATATGATTTTTATTCTTTCTTGTCACGGTACATGTAGTTTTAATCATAGCAAGCAGCTTCTCTGCGGCATCACCGCTTCTGCCCTCCTGAATAAACCTGAGTACACCTGACACAAATACCATTGTTAAAATAATAATTACGGTAATAGGGTTAAAATCCTTTTTTGTATTTCCGAACATATGCAGTATCGGAAATATAATATCCGTTACTGTAGATACAACAGCTAAACAAATAAGTACGACTGTAAAAGGATTTATAAAAGCTTCCTCAAGCTTTTTTGCAAGTGACTTTTTCTTTTCCTTTTTTACCTTATTTGCTCCATACTTCTCCCTGTTTTTTTGAACAGCTTCTTCACTTAGTCCTGTTAAATCCATACCAAGGTAGGATTTTATATCCTCAAGCGAGTTGGTTGCCATGTAATCTATATTTTTATTCATCTTACATCCCCGTGATACTCTCCGATATCCTGTCTCTAAGCATCAGTGCATCCACCGCCTGCTTAGGATCCTTATTTTCAAAAAGTACGGCATTTACCTCATCAACAATAGGCATACAGATATTGTATTTATCTGCCAAAGCCTTGGCGGCTTTGGCAGAATATACACCTTCCACCACCATTGCCACTTCTTTCATAGCTTCTTCCATAGTCATTCCCTGTCCCATGAGCATACCGGCTTTTCTGTTTCTGCTGTGCTTACTTGCACAGGTAACTATCAAATCACCGATACCCGAAAGACCGTAAAATGTCTCTATTCTTGCTCCCATAGCTGTACCGAGTCTGCTTATTTCAACAATTCCTCTGGTAATAAGAGCAGCCTTGGCATTGTCCCCATAGCCAAGTCCGTCTGAGATACCTGCCGCCAAAGCTATAACATTTTTTAGCGAACCGCCAAGCTCAATACCAAGCATATCTGTAGAAGTATATACTCTGAATACCGGACTCATAAATACCGACTGAATCAGCTCGGCAGTCTTTAAATCATTGGCTCCGGCTACACATGTAGTAGGCAGAAGTCTTACCACCTCTTCCGCATGACTCGGGCCTGAGAGTACCGCAACATTTGCATTCTTTATTTCATCCAAAATCTGCTCTGTAAGTATTTCAAGAGTATTTTCTTCAATACCCTTTGCAACATTTACAATAATTTGTCCTTCTTCATAAAACGGTGCCATTCTTTTTGCAGTACTTCTTGTAAAAATTGAAGGTACTGAAAGCACACAAATCTTGGAGCCTTCCATGGCAACTTCCAAATCCGTTTCAAATCTGATAGCTTCATCAAATACAACACCCGGAAGATTTTTATGTGTACGTTTTTCTCTAAGTTCCTTTATCTCGCTTTCAATTGCGGACCATACCTTTATACTATGCCCGTTATCAAATAGGAGTCTTGCAAGTGCCATACCCCAAGTACCTGAACCAATAACTGAAATATTCATTTTCACACCTTTTTCCCTATTTTATTCTCAGTACCGTTTAAAAGTCTCTTTATATTTGCCCTATGCATAAATATTGATAAAAATCCTATAATCACCACCAAAAGCCTAAACTCCATCGTTGAGCTTCCGTCTGTAAAACCATAATCAGTCTTTACGAACATATGTGACATACCGATAAAAATAATCATTACAACCATAGATGCAAGTGATACATATCTTGTTACAGCAACTATCAAGATAAATACAGCCAGACAAACAAAAGCAATTCTATAATCAAGAGCCATTATTATACCTGCTGTTGAAGCAACTCCCTTTCCGCCCTTAAATCCTAGATAGAACGGGAAGTTGTGACCAAGTACCACACCAAGCCCTATATAAAGCATATATACATAGCTGAGGCTTACATTATCCCTGAAAATAAATCTTACTACCAAACATGGTATCAAAGATTTACAAAAATCTCCTAAAAAAACTATAAGTCCTGCCTTTGGACCAAGTACTCTAAGAGTATTTGTTGCACCGGCATTTCCCGAACCGTAATTTCTTATATCCATCTTATTGAGTTTTCCGAATATATATCCGGTCTCTATATTTCCGATAGCATAACCTATTATTAAAAGAAGAATTCTAAGCATTATTTGGCATCCTCTCCTCTTTCTCTGATAATAAATCTTATAGATGTACCCTTAAATCCAAAGGCCTCTCTAATCTTATTCTCCAAATATCTTTGATATGAGAAATGCATAAGTTGTTTTATATTAACGAAAATAACAAATGTAGGAGGCTTTACCGCTACCTGTGTGGCATAGAATATCTTAAGTCTCTTACCCTTATCTGACGGCGGCTGCTGCATTACCGTAGCTTCTGAGATTATCTCATTTAAAACACCTGTCTGTATTCTGAGAGTCTGATTCTCTCTGACAATATCTATCATCTCAAAGAGCTTTTGAAGTCTCTGACCGCTTAATGCAGATATAAATACAAACTCCGCATACGGCATAAAAGAAAGTATTCTCTTTATATCATTTGTGTACTCATAAATAGTCTTATTATCCTTTTCAATAAGATCCCATTTATTTACAGCAACAATAATGCCCTTACCCTTGTCATGTGCAATACCTGCAATCTTTGCATCCTGTTCTGTAACACCCTCATTGGCATCAATGACAAGTATTACAACATCCGCTCTGTCTACAGCTGTTACGGTTCTGATTATAGAATATCTTTCAATATCCTCTTTTACCTTTGATTTTCTTCTAAGACCTGCAGTATCAATAAAAACATACTCCTGTTTATTATTTACAACCACAGTATCTATAGCATCTCTTGTAGTACCTGCAATATCAGATACAATAACTCTGTTTTGACCTGTAAGCCTGTTTATAATAGATGATTTACCTACATTTGGCTTTCCGACTATGGCAATTCTCGGTCTGTCATCATCCTCATCATCTTCAGTGTTCACATTCTTAAAATGTGCCGCTACAGCCTCAAGTAAATCACCTATTCCAAGTCTTGATGCGGCTGATACCGGTATAGGATCTCCTATTCCAAGATTATAAAACTCATATACATCATTTCCAAATTTAGCCATTGAGTCAACCTTATTTACGGCAAGTACAACCGGCTTTCTTGATTTTCTTAGCATATCACAAACTTTGGAATCAGAATCCACCAGTCCTTGACGTACATCAGTAATAAAGACTATAACATCAGCTGTCTCTATAGCTATCTCAGCCTGTTCTCTCATCTGTGAAAGTATAATATCGCTGCTGTCCGGCTCTATACCTCCTGTATCTATAAGTGTAAAATTCATATTTAGCCATGTACAATCGGCATATATTCTGTCTCTTGTCACTCCCGGGGTATCCTTTACTATCGAAATAGGCTCCCCTGCTATGGCGTTAAACAATGTAGACTTTCCTACATTCGGCCTGCCTATAATGGCAACTACAGGTTTACTCATTATTAACTCCTTTTTCATATGCCTTATAGGCATTTTCTTCTATATATTTATCAGAAATAATAGCATTTACCAGATCATAACCTGACTGACCTACAATAACTGTTTTGATATTCAGCTCTCTTTCAATATCACTTCTGGTCAAATCATCCAGTAATACCTCTTCTCCACTTCTAAACATATTTACCGACAATAATAATCTGTCACCAAGCTCCTTACCCCTTAGCTGATTTATTATATCAACTCCGGTCAAAAGCCCGGCTACAGTTATTCTTTCTCCAAAGAAATTATTTCTTATTGTATAGAAATTAATCTTCTTTGAAGGAAATCTTTCCTCAACCTTTTTTACAAGCTCCTTCATGGAATGTGCTGGCAAAATAGCTGTTGCAATACTTATAACTTCTTCTTTTCTAATATCCTCTTTATCTATTTGCAAGGTTTCTATCGCATCTTGTACTTCCTCACTCAGAAGTCTAAGCATTCCTACACCGTTTTCAAGCTGAATATATCCGTCATAGGTTTCTTCCTTTGGCATCTCTCTTTCTGCAATCAGATAAAACTCATCACTGGCCTGTGCAAAATGCATATTGCATTTTTCCATAGCCTTTCTTTGAATATCCTCTATTATCTCTATAGTTTCAATTGCTTTTGCTTTATTGACAAGCGTCAGCCTTGGCAAATCTTCTCTAAATTTTGTAATACCTACAGGTACCACAGATACACTCTCCATTGTAGGTGCGTATTTTAATAAATCATTTAATGTGCGCTTTAACTCTTCACCGTCATTATACCCCGGACACATAACCACCTGTCCGTTCATAGGTACATTTTTCTCATAAAGTTTATCTATATACTTAAGTGACTCTCCGGCAAAGCGATTGTGAAGCATCTTTTTTCTGAGTTCGGGATTTGTGGTATGTACAGATATATTGATAGGTGCCAGATTAAATCTTATTATTCTGTCAATATCCGCATCCTTCATATTTGTGAGTGTTACATAATTACCCTGTAAAAAAGAAAGCCTGGAATCATCATCTTTAAAATAAAGTGTCTCTCTCATTCCCTCCGGCATCTGGTCTATAAAGCAGAATATACAGTTGTTTGTGCAGGATTTATAATCACTCATAAGTCCCTCTTCAAACTCAAGTCCTATATCTTCATAGTCATTTTCAATATCCAGCTCCCACTCTTCACCGTTTGCCTTTTCAATCACCATGGTGAACTCTTCAGCATTTATATAATATCTGTAATCCAATACATCTTTTATTTCATTGCCGTCGATAGATATAAGCTTATCTCCAGGCTCTATTTCCAGTTCTTCAGCAATAGACCCTTTAGCAATGCTTTTTATTATATGAAAATTCATTTTACTCCATTCATTTGTAAATAGCAAATGACA
Source organism: Lachnoanaerobaculum gingivalis (assembly GCF_003862475.1). Classification (GTDB taxonomy): domain Bacteria; phylum Bacillota; class Clostridia; order Lachnospirales; family Lachnospiraceae; genus Lachnoanaerobaculum; species Lachnoanaerobaculum gingivalis. The sequence continues at coordinate 489,866 of NZ_RRCO01000002.1, forward strand.
TCTACTACTATAACGGAAAAAGCCACGAGATACGAGCTCGTGGCTTTCTTATTGTAGCACTATCCGACTACATATCTTAACTTCATTTGCCTCTTTCAGTCTAACATATTAAATTTTAGATTTCAACATCTTATTTTTTCATTTTCTGTTATCTATAAGCCATAAATGATAAAGTCCTGGTATACCACAAATAAAAATGTCCCACTTATGGTAGAATAGTATTTTGTATATTCTAACACTAGGAGGGACTGACTTATCAGAAAGGTTATTTTATCAATGAATGAACAAAGAAAATATGAGGTTATTAAAGGGCTGGTAGATCACCCGGATACAGCTAATAAGGATAGAGATGCTCTTATCCTAGGATGCACCAAGAGGCATATAAACCGTATGATACAAGGTTATATTAAAGATGGTAAGGCATTCTTTATCCATGGTAACAGAGGTAAGAAGCCTGCCACCACTATACGTCCTGATGTCAGAAGTCAGGTTATTGATCTATACAGAACTAAATACTACAAGGCTAACTTTGAACACTATACGGAGCTTCTTAAAAAGCATGAGGGTATAAGCATCTCTTCTTCCTCTGTAATGAGTATTTTGGAGTCAGAGTACATTCTATCTCCAAAGGCTACAAAAGCTAAACGTAGACGCATTAAGCAGGCTCTCAGAGCCAAGAAGCAAGCTGCAACATCAAAAAAAGAATTATCACAGATACAGGCTAACTTAGTAGCAGTTGAAGATGCTCACAGTCGTCGTCCAAGATGTGCTTATTTCGGCGAATTGCTTCAAATGGATGCTACACCTTATGAATGGGTGCCCGGACAGATATGGCATCTACATTTGGCCATTGATGATGCCTCAGGTGTTGTTACGGGTGCATGGTTTGATACTCAAGAGACTCTTAACGGCTACTACCATGTGTTTGAACAGATTCTTACTGATTATGGTATTCCCTATAAGTTTCTTACTGATAAACGAACTGTATTTACCTACAAGAAAAAAGGTGCCTTATCTGACGACAAAGACACCTATACACAGTTCGCTTACGCCTGCAAGCAACTTGGTATACAACTTGAATCAAGCAGCATACCACAAGCTAAAGGACGCATAGAACGATTGAATCAAACCTTACAGTCACGCCTGCCTATTGAGTTTAGACTCGCAGGCGTAACCGACATCAATAATGCCAATGAATTCCTTTACCACTACATAAAAGAATTCAATGAGAAGTTCTCACTTCCATGTAATGGTATCAAATCTGTCTTTGAAAAGCAACCGTCTAAAGAAAAAATAAATCTTACTTTGGCGGTTTTAACCGAGAGAACTGTTGATGCCGGACATGCGATTCAATTCGAGAAGAAATTTTATAAGATGGTAGATAATAAAGGAATGCAGACCCATTACCGAAAAGGTACCAAGGTTATGCTTATCAAAGCATTTGATAGGTCTCTGTTTGCGTGCGTAAATGACAAAGATATTTACGCTCTGGAAGAAATACCGCCCCATGAGCATAAATCTAAGGACTTGGATGCTGATTACAAACAACCCGAGCCTAGAAAACCTTATATTCCACCAATGAACCATCCTTGGAGATTAGGTGCCTTTTATAAATTCGTACACTCACAGCCACACAGAATTGAAGAAGACATAAAAAGTGCATGATAAAAGCCCCTTTTATGGGGCTTATAAATTAATTTTTTTGGGACATAATCATTTATGCTTGACACATCTTATTTTTTCATTTTCTGTTATCCTATAACATCTATTACATCATTAAAGATTTTTGTTTCTAAACCTCATATGACAACAAATTTTCTATTCCCACAATTCTTTTTGTAAAATTGCCTCTTTCCATATTTCTTGGAAGTACAGTTTCACATTTCATTTGAAAGTTTTTATCTCCCTTTCTTTCAACCTTTATCATACTTACTTCAATACCCATAGCCTCAAGCTTATGAACTACTGTTTCTACATCTTCTTTTCTGTCTCCAATTGAAAACATTACCTTTGCTCTTAACGGATCTTTTAGTATTTCGAGTTTTCTATGGAATAAGCACTGCATAAGAAGTATAAGAATTGTACCTTCAAAACCCAGTACATACATTCTTGCACCTATAGCCATACCAATGCCTACTGTCATCCATATTCCGGCAGCTGTTGTCATACCTCGAACAAGCCCTTGTTTGCTGATGAAAATCAATCCTCCTCCAAGTATGCCTATGCCTGATATAATTCCTGCTGCAACTCTGGATATATCTACACTTGCACCTTCAATCGAGATAACATCTAAAAAACCGTATTTTGATACAATCATCATAAGCGCAGATGCTACGGATACTATGAAATGTGTTCTTACTCCGGCAGACTTCATTCTGCTCTGTCGTTCCACTCCTAAAGCTGTACCACAAAGTCCGGCACATATAAGCTGAAATAAAAAAATACTATCATTAATTACATATTTTTCCATTTAGCATCTCCTTATATTTATATACTATCGACACATTCAACTTTTTTGATGTTTCCCGTATATTGATCATATTCGATAATCTCTTTATAAGAATCTTGAATACAATCGCTGTTATTCCATAATAACTTAATCTGTCCGTTATCAGTGTCATTTTTTACGGTAATATTACCAATATACCTTTCATCACAATATACTTTTACACCGTCTTCCATACTATAAGGGGCAATTTTATAGGTATTTCCACCGGGAGAAGTAAGCTCCATACCTCCATCTTCTACCAGTCTAAAAGCAATTACATCCGCACCGTACATATCAACCATCTTGCACCATTCTAAAGTCTGATACTTTCTGCATACTCCACTTATGCCGTCAATATAAGTTACATTCGACTCCATCTTGCCTTCTTTATCAATGTATATATGAGGTGCCTGTGAGCCACAAAAATATGGCCATCTGAATATCAAATGCCAATGCGGTGGATAATCAGGGTGTAACTCATTACAAGTTTCAAATCCAAGAAGCAATATGTATCCGAGATTATTATCATGTAAATATTTTCCTATACCCATATGCCTTAAGACTTCTCTTGCCGCAAATGTATAGTGAACCGAAGCATCGATTTGAGTTTGCGGATATGTATCTTTATCATATTTTCCCGCACACCTTCCAATATCGTTCTCTTCAACTCTAAGAGTAATGCCGTCTTCTCTTAAAATACTATGTGCATATAATGTTCTAGTCGGACCAAGAAGTCCACTAATTTCAATTTGAAATATATATTCGTTATTACTGTGATCAAATGCTATATATTTGCCTTCACATAATATATACTTTATTTCATATTCTTCACTGTCTTCTACGTCTATAGAAATCAAGCAAGCATCCTTTAAGATAAAATGCTTTATATAAATTACAATTTCTCCATCTGTTTCATAATATAAACCGTTTTCTTTTGTAATCTCACATTCAAAATCTGCACTTATATTAATCTTCGGTATTCCAAATATACCTTTTTTACTTTTAATAAATCTTATTGCTGTATATCTATATTTACTTGATTTATAAGGAAAATCAGACATTTAAAGCCTCCCTCTGCATATTAAAGTTTTTTCTTTTTCAAATTTTCATAATCGGTCATAGCAGTTTCAAGTATTTCATCAATATCTAAATGCTCCATTATACCTTTTTTTATTGCCACACCTAGTAAATTCTGCAACTCTTTTAATCCAATATTATCTCCATCTACTATAGGATAGTAGTTGGTCTGAGCATTTTTAAAACATTTTTTTGCATAATCAAGCCATGGATAAGCATCATTTACTTCAGCATCATCATATGCCGTTTTTTTTGCAGACATACCGCCAAGTAATACAGTAGCTGTACCTATATCATCTCGACTAATCCATTTCAAAAAGTCTAAAGCAATATCCTTATTTTTTGAATATTTAGAAATACCAAGAACACTACCACCAAGCATAGGATTATCTCCGGGTACAATAGACCACCCTATTTTCCCTCTAATCTTTGAGTCGGGTCCGACAAATCCACTAACATGGTTTATCATATAAATACCCATTGCCGTATCACCTTCCGCAAACTCCTGAGCTGAATCTGTCCACCAATTGTGCTCTATTTTTGAGGAACAATTCCAAGAGTCTTTAGTTTCTCTTAATGCATCTCTTGCTGCCTCAGTATTTAAAAGAATATTTCCATTTTCATCAAATAATCTTTTTGAATGACTAAAATATCGCATCAAAAATTCAACACCGACAGTTCCGTGTTCTCCTGATGTAAAGCTACAACCATACTTAATCGGAGATTCATTGTTAAATTCATTTGTAAAAAAATACGCAATACGATTATACTCTTCAAAGGTCTTTGGAACCTCTAATGATTTCTTGTACATCTCATAATATAATCTTTTTAATCTTGTATCTTCAAACAAATCCTTTCTATAAAACAGTAATTGAATACTTGGTGTTCCCGGTAATGCATAAATATCACCATCAAGATAAGAATAATTTTTTAATGCATTAGGCAAAAAACCGTCTAAGCTGTTACCGATATTGGATTCTATATTTGTAAGTGGCTCAAATACCGATTTAGCTAAAACCGGAAACCAATCCTTATCCATACGAACTATATCATATGGAAGTTCCGCCCCTCGGTTTTTTACCAGTTTATACATACTTTCATAGTCTGATTCTGTTATTCGTATCTTTATTCCGGTATTAAATTCATACAAATTTACCACTGTCTTAAGTGCTCGTGTAGTAGGGCTTGCAATAGATAAAATATTCAATACATTTTCTTCATTTTTTGAATTTATTTTTGGCCAATCTGAAAATCCTTTTGATTCTATAATCAGTTCATTTCTATTTTCCCAGTTACGGTTTATTAGATATGAAGCGGCATCTATACCCATTTTTCTATAGTCTATTTCATATCTAATAATATCTCTTTCAGGAATAGTATATACAGGAGAAAGTGAAACGATATCTACCGGCCTATTTCTATAGAAGTTTTGATATACACTTTTTACTGTTTGAGCCAATGATATACTGTCAGTAACGACTGCATCAGGTTGCATATGAGTAAAAACTCTCACTACATTCTGATATTTGCACTGCTCAGTAGTAACTCTCTCATATACTTCTGAGATCTTATCTGATTTTACAATACTCTCTAAAAATGAATTACGAAAGTCCATTTTCCCTGAATATGTAAGAGGTCCTGTTAAAAGAGCGACTTTTTCATAATTGCCTTGCAATATTTTTTTTGCGATTTCTTTTCCGGCCTCTATATTATCATATCCGATAAACTTACAATTATATGGCTGTTTATTAGATATAAAAACAACATCTTCATTTGAAAATCCTGCTTCATAGTAAGCCTCACTTCCATCTGATATAGATGTAAAAACAGCTACTCCCTCCGTCATTCTGGATTTTATTTTCTGAATCTGCTTCCTCTCATAATCATCATCGTCATTTGTAATGTATAAATCTACTGTATATTCTTTTCTTTCCGCATAATCTTTAAAACTGGAAAAAAAATCTATGTATGTTTTATCATATAAATTTGGAACTACAACTGCTAAAATCTTTGCAGTACCCTTTCTGAGGTTTTGAGCCTTTTCATTTATAACATAGCCCATATCCTCAACTGCTTTCATTACTCTACGTATTTTATCACTGCTTACATTATCTTTCCCGTTTAAAACATTTGAAACGGTTGCCTGCGATACTTTTGCCACCTTGGCTATATCTTTTATAGTTGCCATTTTCTATACTCCAATCTGATTTGTAAGTATTAATGGTTTATTCCTCTATCCTTTAAATACTTACAGCATTGATATGTCCAATCAGTTTGAATTATATCAAAGCCATGGTCAACTAACCACCCCCATCCTTTATCCAGATCATCAATCATTGAGACATCATCCGTATGCCCGGCTGAAAGAGGTACTTTATAATTGTATAATACTGCATTCCCCCATAAAGTCTTGCCCCTCTTCTTCATACTCTCTATATATTCAGGTTGTATCACAGGGGACTCTTCTGTTTTAAACACAAGTTCAGCACCGATATAATTTATATTCATTTTTTCAATTATTTCTGAAGCATTATCTTCTTCCATATATATCGGCATAAACATATAATCAGGTGCCACATCTTCAATTATCTTTAAAACACTTGGAATCGGGGCATGCTTAAGTAAAACCTGATCTCTCATGTTATGTCTTTCAACTACTTTTATGACATCGGGGATACAATCCCCAATGCGATCAAGATTTAAAATACAACGTCCCTTAAAATGCTCTAATATATCGTCAAAAGAATTTATTCCCCATTGTGTAGGATTAAAATCAACATTGATAAGGCGAAGTTTTTTTATCTCTTCACTGTCCAGTTTTGTAAGATCAATGTTTTTATTAAGTTGATACGGTTCTTTACCTGTATGAAAAATAAATATTTTACCATCAGTACTTTTAAAAAGATCCATCTCTAAAATTGAAGCACCGCCTTTTAGAGCGATATCAAATGCAGGTATTGTATTACAAGGAATATTGGAACCTGCCGCTCCACGATGAGCCACAATCTGTACATTATCATTATTGTATAAATGAAGTGTATTTTTCATTCTAACTTACCTCCGGCATTCCAATTTATACTATCTTCGGAACACGAAATCCTGCTTTAACAATATCATCTTCAATATCATCTCCTAAATGCATGCAATAAACACGTTGTCTTTCTTCATACGGAATAATCTCACATAATTTCTTAAGAGAAAAATGTGATGTACTGTCTGTATCTAGGAATGTACATTCTTGATACATAGTCTTTATTTCTCTTGATAGAAAGGCGTTTAAAATATCAGACGGAACATTGCTTGTATCACCACTGTAGTATATCTTTTCTCCATTACATTCAAAAATAAATCCGCAACATAACATATCTGTAGCATGGCTTTCTCTCTTCACATAAATAGATAATCCGTCCGCTTCGCATTCTTTGAAGTCTTTTGTGAAATTATATTTATCAGTGTGAACTCCACTTTGATCCAATATATTTACAATGGTATCTTCCTCAGCTGCCAATAATACTTTTTTATCAAGTACATTTTTACAAAAAGAAAGAAAAGATCCCAGACTACCGATATGATCAGCATGAAGGTGTGTAAGCAGTACAACTATATTATCATAATCATATATTTCATTACGTGAAAACATAGCTCTAAAAGTACTCTCTCCACAGTCTATTAAGTATAGACAGTTATCATGCTCAAAAAATGCACAATTACTTCCCAGTACCGGATAATATGCCGCTCCTATTCCGGTGAATTTTAATTCCATTTTATCTCCTTATTTTCCTATAATAAAATTTTTATATAAATCACCATAAGATTTCTCTATCTTGTATAGATGCACTCAAATCTTCATCACACCCCATATCCAACGGACTTGGCTTTATAAACTCTCCCGATTTTCCTTTAATATAAGCCCCTTTACTATTTAATTCTACTATTGCATACAACGGGCTCTTATATGGAAATGTATATTGAAGATTTGGAAAAGCCTCTTCTATTTCATCTGAAAATCTATGTTTTGCAAACTTTGTTCCGATCCAATGATTTGACATACTGTTTAGAGTATAGTAATACACTCCTTTATCACATTCCAATCTATCTACATGTGTATGTCCGTTTATACAAAGTCTAACTTTTTTACCGCTTCTATTTGCCTTTATGAATAAATTTGAAAGTTCATCAGCATTTTTTATACCTCTGGGGCCTTCATTTAGAGGTTGATGTGAAAATATTATTTTAGGCATATCAGATTCCAACAGTTCTTTTTCAATCCATTCCATTTGTTCAGAATCAATATATGGTAAATCATCAGAATCAAAATAATCCCCATAATAATAATCTTTAAGTTCTCCGGTCTTCGTTTTAAAATTATTACCATCAAGCACTAAGAATTTCCAACCTTTACATATGAAAGAGTAATATCTCTTATCCATTCCATAGAGCTTCATCGCCTGTTCCTTTGAGCAAAAATCAAACTCATGATTTCCAAGTACATGATAATGTGGTTTGTAAAATTTATTAAATTTCTCCAAGAGTTCAATTTTCGGTACATCAACCGGTACTCTCATCGCATTTTTAAGATTTATAGGCATATTCTTTTCTGAACATAGGCATTTACTTGTATCCTCCGGGTAACAAAAATCTCCCAGTTGAATGATAAAGTCAACATCTTCTTTCTTCATTTGTTCTATGAATGTATCCAGTCGTATTCTTCCATCATGCATAATATCCAGATGTAAATCAGTAAAAATCCCAAATTTCACATTACTATAATGCATTTTGCCACCTCAATTATTATTAAATTAACCCTTAACACCACCTGATGTCACCCCCGCCACAATTTTATCGGAAAGGAATAGGTATATAATTACAGTTGGCATAAATACAATTACTACAGATGCAAACATTCCGGCCCAATCACCTGATTGCATCATTGATTGTACAGTCTGATAAAGACCTACACCTACAGGGCGAAGTTCAGATTTATTGGCAAAAATCAATGCCATAAAATATTCATTCCATCTGCTTATAAAGTTAAAAATTGTTACTGTCATAATAGCAGGTTGTGCCAACGGAAACATGATTCTCCAAAAGCATTGTATCGGACCACATCCGTCTATTGCCGCCGCTTCTTCATACACATCAGATATCCCCTGGAAAAATGCCATTAGAAAGAAAGTTGTGTATGGTACTGAAGTTGCCGTATATATAAAGATCAAAGTCAAATGTGTTCCACTCAATTTTAATGTACTGACAATTGAAAATAGCGGCATAACAATCATAATACCGGGAATTCCAAGAGCTGTAATAATACTCTTTTTAATCAAACCGTTAAATTTAAACTTAAATCTGGTAAGGCAATATGCTGCAGGTGCGCTCACTATAATAGTGAGAAAACATGAAGGTACTGTATAAATCACTGAATTTAAAAGATTCATCAATGCCTTATTTCTAAAGAAAGCTTTAGTATAATTTTCAAAATGTAATCCTGTAGATAATACATTACCCGTAAATACCTCTTTTGTTGATGACAGTGAAGCTGCAATAATCCAGCCAATCATAAATATTGTAAAAAATGCCCAAATAATTCCAATAATGTAACTAGGTAATAAAGTAACTTCTTTTCTCCATCTGAAATCGGACTTTCTTTTATTGTTCTTCATCACTTCACCTCCTACATCTCATAGTTATCATCTTTAATTGCATGATTTAGAATCATTGACACAATAACTACGATAACTGTCATTAGCACTGCCGCAGCGGCGGCCATTCCTGCATTTACCGACTCTGAGGCTACTTCCGTTCCAAACAAAGTCTGATATGTAAATAGCATAGGTGTATATGTATTTACACCTGAGAAAACTTGTGATAAGGCAAAAAATCCCATAGTTCTTGTTGTCCACAATACTATTGCAGTCCTCAAAACACCTTTTGTCAAAGGGAAAATAATATGTCTAAAGCGTTGAAATCCTGTGATTCCCTCTAATGATGCCGCTTCAAAGTAATCTTGTGGTATCTTTTCAATTCCTGCTATGAACATCATCATAAAGTATCCTACATTACCGAATACATTTGCAATACACATTGAGAAAAACATATGATCTGAATTTAGCCATTGATAATCTGCTAAAGCTTTTAATCCAAGTCTTGCAAACATAGTTGTAAGAAGTCCAAATCTGCTATTGTATACGTAAAGTAACCACATATAACCTACTGCAATAGCTGCAATTACATTTGGAAGGTAAACTATAGTTCTAAAAAACTTTTTGAATCGAATATCCTTTGTGAAAGCCAGTGCAAACAACATAGATAAAACCATTGTAGCAATACCGTTGTAAATCCATATTTTTAGAATATTTACCATGGATCTAACAAATAAAGGTGTTTTAAATAACTTAAAAAAATTTCCAAAACCGACAAATTTCCAGTCCATTAGCGGAGTAGTTACACTCTTTACCTTAAACAAACTCATGGCAATAGTTCTTAATGTCGGATATAAAAATATAACTACCATAAGTACTACAGCCGGTAGCATAAACGTAATAATCGACCTTTTCGTCTGTTTCATAAAATCCTCCTTATGAAAAAATGTAAAGGCAAGATGCCTTTACATTTTAGCAATGATTTTATCACTGATATATACTAGAACTTAGATGCCATTTCAACAAATTCTTCTGCGGTGATACTTCCACCCATCAGCTTTAAACAAGCATCTGCAATAATCTGCTTACTGTTACCATTTAAGATAAGCGCCGTCTGTGACGGATATCTGTTTGTATACTTTGACATAACCTGTTGTGCATCTTTTAAACTATCCGGCCATACACCGTCAACACCGACAGGAATAGCATTTGCCATATCAGAAAACTTCTGATCGAATGCTGTAGTTACATAAACTCCAAAAGCTGCTGCCGCCTTAGCTTCTTCCTCTGTTGCATCCTTATTAATTGCTATTCCATAGCTGCTGTAGCATCCTGATGTCTGATCATCAACTCCGCCTTCCACAGTTGGAAATGCGAAAGAACCCCATTTGAAATCATCCGGTGTTGACTCTTTTACTTCGTTAGGAAGCCATGTTCCATTGATGTACATTGCTATTTTTTCATTTATAACCATACTTTGCTGTGCATTCGGATATGTATTGGTTTCTATAACCGGATCAAAGTATCCCTTCTTTGCCATATCCTCAATAGCTTTAGCCGCCTCTAACACCTTCGGATTACTCCATGCTGACGGATCATTGCTCAATTTTGTGACCTCATCATTACCCATTAAGCGGCTCATATAATATCCAACCCAGCTTGTAGCATAATTGCTGTCTGTAGTAACCGGAGTATATCCTTTTGCTTTGATTTTTTCGCAAGCATCCATAAATTCTGTCCAGGTTTCAGGATATTTTGTTATCCCGCAATCATCAAATATGTTTTTATTGCAAAAAATCATAAATGCCTGCGGTGCGTAAGGAAAATATGAATACTTTCCATCAAAAAGCTTAGCAGACAACCCCGACATACTTGGCATAATTTTATCAACATATTTCTCTCCACCGGTTGATTCGTATGACTCTTCAAAATATGGTGTAAGATCCAATGTCAATTCTGACCACATTGATTTAATATTATCAGCATTAGCATCCATCATTGTAACCTTTGTTCCTGCTGATACTGCTGAGCCAACCAGGTTTCTGTTATCACGACCGTTAAATGTAAAATTAATTTTGACACCCGGATTAGCCTTCATAAATTCATCTGCTGCTTCCCTTAATGCATCTGCCTGAGCTTCAGTTTCACTCCAACTTGACCAATACTCAATGTCTGCACTTAGATTTGCATCACCACTCTTTGCATTATCTGCAACGGATTCTGCAGACTTTGTAGTCTCCTCTGCAGGCTTAGATGATCCACCACCACAAGCTACCAGTGACATTCCCATTGCTACCGATAATGCAGCTGCCAACACTTTTCTCATAATTTTCCTCCTATAAAATCAAGGTTCTCTTTTTAGTAATTTTATTATAACGTTTAAATTGAAACGTGTCAATATTTTTTTTACTTCTATAAAAACATTATAATATTCACTTATGCGTCCTTAATAAGCTTATTAATCTACAGCTATAAAACCAACACTTCATTCGAATATAATGCAAATAAAAAAAGCCCCGGTTTGAGGCTTTTAAATGGATTATCTTTTAAATAATCATAATTTTACTTAATATCTTATTTCTTAATTTCCTGCAAATTCTTATTTATAAGTGCAAGCACCTTTTCAGGATCCGCCTTATCAGAGCTGAAGAATGAAGACATTTCTTCTACAAGCATGCCACCCATTATTCCAAGCATACTCTTTTTAACCTTCATTGAGCCGAATTGATTTACAATAGATACTAATATATCTCCCGCTTTATCATTTCTGATTACATCTTCCACTGTATCTTTTATACTGAAGTATTCAGGATTAAACTCAAGCTTTTTTACATCAAAACTTTCCTTGTCTATATCATCAAACCGGTTCTTAACGCCGCTCTCTTCTTCTTCATCCGTAGGTCTTATATATCCGGCAAAAGGTTTCTCTTCTCTGATAAATGTGGTTCTGTCAGCTATTTCCTCATCATCACTTATGCCTACAGCCTTTATATAATTTGCTCCCATATCAAGACTTACATTCTCAAATATAAAAATCTTTCCACCTTTCTTTTCGCCAAGGTCCGTACCGTTTACAAACAACTTTACCTTTTCCATATTTGAATAGATTTTTATATTTATCTTTTCGTCACTTCTGATTGCAAATCTCTTACTTGCGATGTGAACAAATTCCTCATCTGACCAATATGCCTTATATACATAGAAAGCGTCTTTCTTTATTTTTCTGTCTATCGTTACAAGACCTTTGTTGTTTCTACCCTTAACACCGCCTTCATCTCTCATATCACAGCCAAAGTCAAACATATTCCAAACATATGAGCCCCATATCTCAGGTCTTTCAGCAAGAAGTTTTGCCATATGCTCATGATACTCAGCCTGATACTCCTCTGTATAATCCTTGCAGGCAGGTGTATTTGAATGCCAACTTATAATACCCTCACAACCATACTCTGAAAGTCCTACAGCTCTGTTTGGATGCATGGCTCTAAACTTATCAAACCATACTTCGTTATCTGTATACTGTCCGCCATACCATCCAAAGTATAGATTGTATGCAAGTATATCTGTGATCTGATTGTGATCAGAATCCATAGGAAGCATTGACACCTGAGCCATTGTTGTAAGTCTTGTTTTATCAATACTCTTTACAAGCTCATCCAGCTCTCTTAAATTATCTGTAAGTCCCGGAATATCTCCCGCAATCGTTATTTCGTTTGAAATTCCCCAAAAGCATATACTGCTATGATTATAGTTTTGATAAATAAGCTCTTTCATCTGCTCCATAGCATTCTCATGTGCTTTTGGATTCTTATTCATTCTCGATATAAAAGGAATCTCAGCCCATACTACAAGTCCATATCTGTCACAAAGCTCATAGAAATAATCATCCTGCTGATAATGTGCCAGCCTTACACTGTTGGCACCTACGTCCATTATCAAGTCATAATCGTCAAAATGGTCAAGCTCTGCAAGTGCATTACCCTTTCCAAGCCTGTCCTGATGTCTGCTCACACCTCTAAGAGGTAGGCTCTTTCCATTTAAGAAAAATCCCTTGTCCGGGTCTATATAATATTCTCTGATACCATGATTTACCTCTACATTGTCAAGTACTTCATTATGTCTTACAAGCTTTACACTCAATTTATATAAGAATGGATCTTTTACACCGTTCCAAAGATGGGCATCATCTATTTTCAGGCTCAGCTTTGTTATCTTCTTTGCAGGTGCAACAACAAAACCTACATCCTCATAGCTGTCACCATCTTTTACTTCAACCATTACCATGTCTGATTCGTTTGGATCTTTTACATAGGCGGTAATGTCAATTATTGCATCTTCTCCTTCAATCTTAGAAGTAACAGCAACACCACTGCCAGCATAATACTCTATATCAAATCTTGTCTTAGGCACCGATATAAGACTTACATTTCTGTATATACCGCCATAGAATGTAAAATCAGCCATCTGAGGATATACATCGGAATGATTGGCATTATCCACTTCTACAGCCAGCATAAGAGCGTCTTTTTTCTCAAAAAATCTTGTGATATTAACTCTGAATCTTGAGTATCCGCCTCTATGCTCCTGTACAAACTCACCGTCAATATATACTCTTGCTATAGAATTTACGCCTTCAAAATTTAAGATAAAATCACTCTCAGGTGATACAAGCGGTCTGATAAGCTTCTTTACATATACTGCTTTACCTTTATAATAGTCATTTCCGCCGTCCTGACCGTCAAAACCGTTATAGGTATGGGGAACATTGATCATATCAAAGCTCTCATCTATTATAAGTTTGTCGGTGACTTCAATATTCTTTTTGAAAAGCCAGTCCTTATTTAAATCATCTATGACTCTCATATATTTCCCTCCTAATTATAGTATCATTATTTTATAGATGAATTATAACAAGAAAATTCATTAAAAAATACTGTCTTTCAGCAAGAAATCAATCTTTCAATTTTTGAAATAAATTGTATACATAACATTGTTAGTTTTTAAACAATTTCTATTTAAAAATCAAATTTTTATAGTCAAGAGATTGAAAGTTATATTGTTGACTTCATATTTTTAATAGTGTATAGTATCTTCGTAAATGAATAATAATATTTGTAATAGTTTATTTTTTATAACTCTTACAAATCTTAAGTACCTAGGAGAAAGAAATGCCAAACGATTTTGTTTTTAGAGATCAATTGCCTATAGCGCCTCTAAAGATTGCCGCTCTTGAAAGCTGCTATGATTTTGCCAAGAAAGTCAATGATTATATTGTTGAGTTCAGAAGAAATGATACTACTGAGCTTATGAACAGTAAAATGGACTTGCATTACAGAGGCTATGACTGTGATAATTATCTTCTTGATATTGCCTGTCCCAGATTCGGTTCCGGTGAAGCCAAGGGAATAATAAAAGAATCAGTTCGTGGTACAGATATATTTGTAATGGTGGATGTATTAAACCACTCTCTCAGCTATAAGCTGAACGGTTTTACAAACTATATGTCACCTGACGATCACTATCAGGATCTTAAAAGAATTATCAGCGCAAGTATTGCCAATGCAAAAAGAGTAAATGTTATCATGCCTTTCTTATACGAGAGCAGACAGCATAAAAAGACCAAGAGAGAATCTCTTGATTGTGCTCTGGCACTTGCTGAACTTGCGGATATGGGTGTAAGCAATATTATCACTTTTGATGCACATGACCCGAGAGTACAAAACTCCATTCCTCTTACAGGATTTGACAATTTCATGCCTACATATCAGTTTGTAAAGGCATTATTTGAAAATGTACCGGATTTGAAGGTAAGCAAAGATGATATGATGATTATAAGCCCTGATGAAGGTGCTATGAACAGAGCGGTTTATCTTGCAAACAACCTTGGTGTGGATATGGGTATGTTCTATAAGAGACGTGATTATTCAAAGGTAATTGACGGCAGAAATCCTATAGTTGCTCACGAATTCCTTGGAAGCAGTGTGGACGGCAAGGATGTCATTATCATGGATGATATGATTTCTTCCGGTGAAAGTATGCTTGATACTGCAAAAGAGCTTAAAAAGAGAAATGCAAAGAGAATAATTATCTGTGCTACATTCGGACTTTTCACAAACGGTCTTGATAAGTTTGATGAATTCCATAATCTTGGACTTATAGACTATGTTTGTACTACAAATGTACATTACAGAAACCCTGAACTTCTTACAAAGCCATGGTATCTTGAAGCAGATATGACAAAGTATCTTGCCGCTATTATAAACTCATATAACCATGATGTTTCAATAGGTAAGAGCCTCTCACCGACACTTAAAATCCAAAACTTTGTATCAAGATTTAAATAAGAATAAAGGGATGCTCGGAAATAAGTGATTTTACTTCCCGACATCCCCTTTTTTTAATTCACTTGCTCATATCCAAAAGTGTTTGTTAATAAAAATATGCTTTTCACAAATAATCATTCAAGCTAAATATTTCTACCTTTTTGAGATTTAACTCTCTTGAAAATTGCAATACATATTTTAATGATTAAATAAAGTCCCCAAAATACTATAAACGAATAACCAGATATAGTGCTTTTCAAGTCCCACGTAGTATGGAGTATAAAATGCGTAACCAAAAAGCCGGCTATTATTTGCACTACTAGAATAAATAGCGCCCATAATATCTCCTGTTTCAAAAACTCCTTCATATTTTACTTTCTCCCAGCTCGCTTATTACAAAAACAAGCTCTTCCCTTAGTTCTTTAATACAACCTCCAATTTAGTTAGCTTCTGCTAACTACTTAGTATTATAACATCAATGAAGAAATATTACTAGTATTTATTGTTCTGTCTGCTCTATCTCTTTAATAAGTTCATTTTTAAATTTTCTGATATGGTTGAAATAGGTATCGATACTCTAAACATGATATTTTACCCTTTTGACATCTTGCACGTTAAGCATCTCTTAATGACGTTATTGATTTAAAATGGATTTCTATGCTCCATTAGATACATATTTCTATCAAAAGTCTGCACTCAATTATAGATATCCATATAATAAGACTTTTTCACAACTCTTATTTGCCATTTAATGGTACAATCGCAAGTGTTTTTCCCAATGGTGCCAAGACTTTTAATATTGTATCAAGTTGTGGACTTGTTTGTCCTTTTTCCATCCTTGCTATTACAGGCTGTTTTACACCACTTAATTCTTCTAATTTCTTTTGACTCAATCCCTTTTCTTGTCTGGTTTTAATAAGTTCTCCTATCAAAGCAACTCTTAAGTCACTTTCCAATATTTCTTCAGGTGTTAAAAGCGAATCTATAAATTCTAAAGCATTCTGCCCAATCGCACTATTCATAATCCATTCCCATCTTTATCTTTATAAAAATATATATTGTACAAGTTCCCCCCTCCTTAAATCAATTATACTTAAAAGTTATTAAGCAGTCAACTTTATCAATAAAAAAATTCCGACATAACTTTATTAAAGATATGTCGGGAGATTATTAAGGCTTATACATTAAATGTGCTTCCACCTATAAATTCTCTTAAAATAGAATTGGAAGGTACATTATCACTCGGTATACCGAGGAAATAGTCAAGGAACTTTAACAGTCTCTTTGCCTCGGGATATTCCTTACTGTCTTTTTGTACACTGAATAATACCGGCTCAACATATTGCTTTATAACTGCAATCTCGTAGTTGAGAGCCGAATTGAAAGTGGCATCCGCACTGCTTTGATATGGGAATATATACTTTTCTTCCCCTCTTCTTACAGAATCCCACATTGAAATTGTCTTTGTAGGTGAAGTGCCTCTCTTTCTGACATCTCTTATCATTCTTCTGAGTAATCTGCCGTCTGTAGTAGGTATACGATTGTGCTCGTCTATATTTAATTGAGTCAGTGCACTTATATATATCTTATACCTGCTGTCCTTAGGCAATCTGTATGAAAGTTCATCGTTTAAACAATGTATACCCTCTATAACAAGAATATCATCCTTACCAAGTCTTAAGAAGTTTCCATTGTATTCTCTCTGCCCGATTTTGAAATTAAAGCTTGGAATCTCCACTTCTTCCCCGTTCAAAAGGGCCAACATATCTTCATTAAACTTTTCAATATCCATTGCACCTAGACATTCAAAGTCAAGCTCACCATGTTCATCTCTCGGTGTATCTTCCCTGTTCTTAAAGTAATTGTCCACCTCAAGAGGATGAGGTTTCAATCCGTGAGATCTTAATTGTATACTGAGTCTGTGTGAAAATGAAGTCTTTCCTGATGAAGACGGACCTGCAATCATAACAAGTTTTACATTGCCTCTTTTTACAATATCATCCGCAATATCTCCAATCTTCTTTTCCATATATGCTTCAGAAATAAGGATCATTTCATTAGTCATACCGTTTGCAATCATCTCATTTAGAGAACCGACATCGGCAACTCCCATGTCTTCGGCATTTTTGCTCGCATTGTTAAGCTCATTAAATATTTTTTCTTCAGGTACAAACTCTTCCACCACTTCAGGGTTATCCTTCTTAGGTATAATAAGAACAAGTCCGTCCTTATATTTTGTCAGGCTGAATTTATCTACAAATCCTGTTGAATACACAATATAACCGTAATTATAGTCTATATAGTCCTCAAGCTTATATATATTCACTCTGGATACTCTTCTGAACTTAAAAAGTTTTTCCTTTTCAAAAAAGCCTGCATCATGAAACATCTTTATCGCAGTATCGGTATGAACACTCATCTTCTCTATTCTGATATTTTCATCGACAATTTCTCTCATCCTGCCGTCTATTTTATCAATATCAAACTCAGATTCACCGTTCATTCTGATAAACAGTCCGTTTCCGGTGGAAAATTCCACAATAGGTTTTATATTCTCACCATATATATCTTTAATAGACTTTAAAAGTATAAGTACGGCACTTCTTTCATATGTGGAACGCCCGATAACATCACTTAAAGTAATAAATTCAAGTTTTATATCAGATTTTAAAGTCTTATGCAGCTCCTGCAATTTAGAGTCTACCTTTACTAAAAGTGCCTTTTTCTTATGCTCCGTTACAATATCAAAGTAACTTGTATTCTCTTCGTATTCAAATACTTCGTTGTTTATATTTACTTTAAACTTTTTCATTATTTTATTTTTCTGATCCATCCCTGTGGTGCTTCTATTTCACCCATCTGTATTCCGGTAAGTGTATCATAAAGTTTCTTTGTAATCTCACCCATACCTTCCATACCTGCAGGTAAGCTTATTACTTCTTCACCTCTGTATATTCTGCCTACCGGTGAAATAACTGCTGCAGTACCGCAAAGTCCCGCTTCTTTGAATTCCTTTATTTCATCAAATGCAACCGGTCTTTCCTCTGTCTTAAGTCCAAGATAATGCTCTGCAACATAAAGAAGTGATCTTCTTGTAATTGAAGGCAATATTGAATTTGATTTAGGTGTAACTACAGTATTATCTTTTGTAATAAAGATAAAGTTTGCGCCTCCTGTCTCTTCGACATAGGTTCTTGTAGCCGCATCCAGATACATATTTTCATCAAATCCGTTTCTGTGAGCTTCCATAAGAGGATGAATACTCATGGCATAATTAAGTCCTGCCTTTATATGTCCTGTACCTCTCGGTGCTGCTCTGTCAAATTCACTTACAGTGATTGTAATAGGCTTTGCACCACCCTTAAAATAAGGGCCTACAGGTGTTACAAACATTCTGAACTGATACTCTGCAGCCGGCTTAACTCCGATTACAGGTGATGAAGCAAACATATAAGGTCTTATATAAAGTGTTGCTCCCGAACCGAAAGGAGGTACCCATGCTTCATTTGCAAGTACTACCTTATCTACCGCTTCAAGGAATCTCTCCTCATCAAACGGCGGCATCTCAAGTCTTTTAGCTGAATCATGCATTCTCTTTGCATTTAGATCAGGTCTGAATGTAACTATATGTCCTTCCTTTGTTCTGTATGCCTTTAAGCCTTCAAAAACTTCCTGACAATACTGTAAAATACCTGCCGACTCATTTATCGTAACATTTGAGTCTGCCAGAAGCTCTCCATCATCCCATTTTCCGTCTTTAAAATTGCTGACATATCTGTAATCAGTAATTCTGTAGTTGAAACCTATATTTCCCCAATCTAAATCCTTTATTTCCATGATAGCCTCCTATTGTTCATTAAGTTTGGCAAGTTTTGCAGCCTGATCCGCCGCAATACAGCCGTCTATAAGTTCCTGAATGTCACCATTCATTATCTTATCAAGTTTATATAAGGTAAGATTTATTCTGTGATCTGTTACTCTTCCCTGTGGGAAGTTGTAAGTTCTGATTTTTTCAGATCTGTCACCTGTACCGATCTGGCTTCTTCTGTCAGCCGCTTCCGCACTTTGCTTTTTCTCAAGCTCTATCTCATAAAGCTTTGATCTAAGAAGTGCAAATGCCTTTTCCTTGTTTTGCAACTGGCTCTTTTCTGTCTGAGAGTAGATAACAATACCTGTAGGATAGTGAGTAAGACGAACTGCAGAGTCTGTAGTATTGACACACTGCCCACCGTTTCCGCTGGCTCTCATAACGTCTATTCTGACATCATTCATATCAATCTGTACATCAACTTCCTCAGCCTCAGGCATTACCGCAACAGATGCTGTAGAAGTATGAATTCTTCCGCCCGACTCTGTCTCAGGTACTCTTTGTACTCTGTGAACTCCCGACTCATACTTAAGCTTTGAATAAGCACCCTTACCGCTTACCATTGCCACTACTTCTTTATATCCGCCTATACCGTTCTCATTAACATCAATCATCTCGACCTTCCAGTTTTGGGACTCCGCATAATGAGTGTACATACGATACAGCTGCATAGCAAACAATGCCGCCTCGTCACCGCCTGCTCCGGCTCTGACTTCCAGCATTATATTCTTATCATCATTAGGATCTTTTGGCAAAAGCAAAATCTTTAACTTTTCGGAAAGTTCCTCTTCCAGTCTCTTACCCTCGGCAAGCTCTTCCTTTGCCATCTCCTTCATTTCTTCATCATTCATCTCAAGCATTTCAAGTGCATCCACCTGTAATTGCTTTGCTTTTTTATATTCTCCGTAAGTTTCCACTAATGGTGCAAGATCCGATTGCTCCTTCATCAGCTTTCTGAATCTGTTCTGATCATTTGCCACATCGCCGCTTGCAAGCTCCGCCATGATTTCATCATAATGTACTACTATATCTTCTAAATTATCAAACATCTTTTCCTCTTATGATTTATTTTATTTAACTGTATATTATCGCTACCCTGTCTAAATTTGCCAGGTCCTTTTTTATCACTACATTTTTGCCTTCAAACAAAGCTCTTATATCATCCGCTTCATCATAGCCTATTTCAAGAGCCATTACTCCGTTGTCTGCCAAATAGTCCTCATAGTTTTCGGCAATTATTTTATAAAATTTCATGCCGTCAGCATCTCCGTCAAGCGCAAGCCTAGGCTCAAAATCCTTTACTTCATTTTCTAAAGTATCTACAACATCGCTCTGTATGTACGGCGGATTGGATACTATGATATCATATTTAATTTCAGATGTTAAGCTTGAAAACATATCGCTCTTTAAAAAATTGATATCCAAATCCAGCTCTTTTGCATTTCTTTTTGCAACTTCAAGTGCCTTATCCGATATATCCAGAGCATCAACTCTGTCAAATCCTCCAAGCTTTTTTAATGCAATGGCTATAGCTCCCGAACCGGTACACATATCAAGTATTCTTTTACTCTTATCTTTTTTTGAAAGCGCTAAAACTTCTTCAACCAGTACTTCCGTATCAAATCTCGGAATAAGTACATTCTCATTGACATAGAGTGGAAGTCCGCAAAAATATGCCTTATTTAAAATATACTGTATAGGCATATGACCAAGCCTTTTTTCCACATATTCATTCAATCTATCAAGCTTTGATATATCCTCTATCTCTTCATACTTATACATCGTCCATTTTGAAAAATCAAAATCGAATATCTCATATATAAGCAGGAGTATATCACTTTTCGCATCCTTGAAGTTTTTTTCTTCCAACAGCTTTACATATTTATCAAAAACTTCAATATATTTCATATCAGAAGTTTTCCTCCAGGTACACTCTCCAGTCAAATACCCTTTCAACTGCCGCGATAGCTACCTCAACCATATCAGGTGTAGGTTCTTTAGTGGTAAGTCCCTGCATCCAAAGTCCCGGTTTACTTATAAGATTTACAAGCCAGAAATCACTTCTTCCTGCAATTCTTAAAAACTCATAGCTTACTCCGGCTATAACAGGTACAAGAACAATTCTGGATACCGCTCTAAGCCATATGGTATCAACTCTGATTACCATAAAGAAAAGTATACTTATCATCATTACAATGATAATAAAGCTTGTACCGCATCTCTTATGCTCTTTTGAGCTCTTCATAACATTTTCCACATTAAGCTCAAGACCATGTTCAATACAGTTTATACATTTATGCTCCGCTCCATGGTACATAAATGTTCTTTTAATATCTTCCATTCTTGATATCATTTTTATATAGAAGATAAATATTGCAATTCTTATTATTCCCTCAAAAATTGCAATTACATAGTAATTATCAACTTTCAATTTAATAATATTACTGAGAAGCATCGGCAGGACCATAAAAATAGCTATGGATGCTATTACTGAAATAAACATCGTAACACCCATTATCACTTTATCCAGCTTATCTCCAAAAATTGCTATCAGCTTTTCTTCAAACTTTGAAGGCTTTGAATCCTCATCATCTTCAAAAAAGCTTGCTGAATATGACAGTGTTTTCATTCCCAAAACCAATGAGTCTATAAATGAAAATATACCTCTAAGGAACGGAAGTCCCAATATCGGCATTCTTGTAGTTAAGCTCTCATATTTATCTTCCATTACCGCAATTGTTTTATCCGGCTTTCTTACAGCTGTAGAATATCTGTCACCGTTTTTCATCATGATGCCTTCTATAACAGCCTGTCCACCTATTCCTGAATATTTCATATTTACTCCGTAATCTATTTAAAAAGAGCCAGACACCTGCCTGACTCCCCCTAATAAATAGTATTTCTTTATCTTATTATTCAGCCTTAACACCATATCTACGGTTAAACTGCTCGATACGACCACGTGCCTGAGCTGATTTCTGCTGACCTGTATAGAAAGAATGGCACTTAGAACAAATTTCTACGTGGATATCTTCCTTTGTTGAACCCGTTACAAATGTGTTACCACAGTTGCAAGTTACTGTTGCCTGATAATAATTTGGATGTATTCCCTGTTTCATAATTCACCTCTTTTAAAAATTTAACGGTTACATAAAGTAGACTCGTTACAAAGTACATCTTAGGATAGCATAAATGAAGATAAATTGCAAGAGTATAATTTACTCTTTACTCTTTGATTTAAGATATGATATCAAACTCCAAAGATCCGACAACGTATATCCTATCATTAATACCATATTTTACTTTACTTTCAAACTCGACCAATATTTCCTCATCACATATACTTGTTTTGGCATAAAGTGAAAATTCGTCTACAATTCTTTTTACTTCTACTGTCGCTATTATATGTGAGGAATGTCTATGTGGCTGTTCAAACATAAGTTCACCGTTTTTAATATAAGAGCCTGTTACTAAATCTATTCTTAATTTACCTTTTATTATACTTCCAACAAACTTCCGTTCAGATTTCTTGTCGTTATCTATATATTCATCATATTCCGTAAAATGTACTATAATCTTATTTTTGTCCTCCATTTCAGCATCAACAAATCTATCATAACCGAATGTACAGATATTAATAATTTTCAAATTCATAATACTTTCTTTTTCTCATACCTTTTATAAATTAAAAAGTTTTAGGATCCTCAAATACCCATAATTCATTCCAAGGTAGTTTTGCATATAACTTATCTATATCATCCTTTGTATAAAAGTACTCCTCCATAAATACATCCTCAGAAAAAAGCTTAAAATATCTACGAAAAAATTCCAACAAAAGTCTTTCTCTACCTGATATATCCTCGAAAATAATATAACTTGGCACTGTTTCTCCCATACTTGGAATGTAGTATTCATGTGATTCTTTTGGCTTCGGATAAAAATAAATTATAATATTATCATTATAATCAAACGAATCCCATTGATAATCGTCATCATCCCATTTTCTTTTCCAATGATCATTAATAAAACTAATACTAAAACTTTCGCCTGTACTTAATTTATCTTTTTCTTTACTGCCCTTGTGTCAAGTATTGGATACATTTTATTAAATTTCCAATCTGCTTCACTTCTATCTTAACTTCAACACCGGATTTTTCAATAGGTTATTGATAAGGTCTGTATAAATCATCTGATTGACCACTTCCGTTATGCTTGTGATTCTTTGCCCTGCATCTTTGGAAGATGCTCCACAATGATAGATTCTCTGATGTTCGGTATTCCAGTCGATAATAATGTATCTGTCATGAAACTCTCCACAGGATTTTTGGAATGTTATCTTTCTAAACGGATACTCCTTACAAAAATCCTGATATTCAAGGGTATGAAGTCCTTTGCCGATGTTATCACTGAATATAATGACCTCTACCGATGAAGGGACATCTTTTAACAAGACCAAGGTTTTCACTCCGATGTAGTTACCGACGATATAAATACTCTTTTTCGCTATGCTGTAAAAACTCTCTTTTCCCAATCAACCCTTGATTTTCTACGATATAGTCTTTCATCTTCTTAAAGGTACGAATAAGAGCTTTACTCTGCTTGACCGCAAGCTCTCCTTTGAGAACTGTCATCAGCATATAGATTCCCTGCTCGGTAAAAGCATGAGGATTGTACTTAATATTACTACCTCTTCCTGCACTCTTATTCAAGGTCACATTTTGTGACCTTGAAAGTTCAGATACTTCCTCGTCAGTTAATCGGAACATAAAATCTTCATCAAATTTTTCAATATTCCTTTTTACTTGCTGATTAAAAGCTTTTGTTTCATACCCATAAATCTCTGCCAGTTCAAAATCAAGCATAACTTTCTGTCCCCTAATAATATAAATCTTTTTTACAAGGGATTCATGATTTACAAGCATCATCTCGTCTTTTTTATCCATCTTTTTCATCACCTTCCTCAAATCTCCAAACAATCTCAACCGTATTCTTATCATAAACATAGATTTTGTCTATGACTTCGTTTATCCAGTCTAAAACAAGTCCTCCTTTTGCTACCTCTTCTCTTAGCTTATCCACATTCAGATGATGTTGGTGTTAGAATATATTTAGTACAAAACAAAATGAGATATTTCCTTATTTGTTATATAATAAACCTTAGGAGGAACTCATTATGTCAAGTAAAAGAAATCATCACTCAAAACAGTTTAAGCTGGATGCTATCAACTATCGAAATGAACATCCGGATCTTACTCAAGTTGAATGTGCCAAGAATCTTGGCATTGGTGTTAGTACACTTGCCAAATGGGAAAGTCAATTTCGTAATAATGATGGTGACATTCCCGTTCGTGGCTCAGGTAACTATCAATCTGATGATGCAAAAGAAATAGCTCTCCTCAAACGTGAGCTACGTGATGCTCAGGATGCTCTTGATGTACTAAAAAAAGCCATAAGCATTCTGGGGAAAAGTTAACTATTGCTATCTATACAGAGGTTTCTGCAAAGGTAGAGGCAGCTAAAGTAAATGGGCACCGTGTCTCTACTTCCGGAATGCTTAAATTTTTGGGTGTGTCTCGATCCGGATATCGTTCTTTTCTTAATAGAAAAATATCTTCTGCTATTCAGAGGAAGGAAGCTATTAAGAAGAATATCCGGCTTATTTATGATGCTTCAAAACAAAACTATGGTGCTCCTAAAATAACCAAAGAACTTCGTAAGTCAGGTGAAACTATTACTGAGCGCACTGTAGGCAAATATATGCGTGAAATGGGTATTAAAGCCCAATGGATTAAGCCTTTTACTACCACTACCAGAGACTCTGATTTCAGTACTGAACTTACAAACATACTTGATGAACAATTACTCTTCTACTCAAAATATTTATCTACCAATTTTTGTAGTTTCCCTTCTTTAGCCGCAGGGATGGTATCTTCTAGAACAAAGTTCTTTCTACTAATATCTCGAGAAAGATTTCCAAAGATAAAATTAGTGGAAATATTATAGATAAATGGTGAAGGCACAAATCCACAAACTTGATTTTCTAGGATACGTTTTAAACGTTCTTCAAAATTTGGAAATGTATTTTTCAGACATTTGCTATTATATAATCGCTTAACGAGTTCTGCGATATAGAAGCCTGATTTCATGTACAAATCAATAAACGTCTTAGATGGATTATAAAAAAATCCTGGGTTATCTTTTTCAAAATCATCTACCATCCTCTTCACCACTCGTTTAAGAGTGAAGATCTCGTTGGTATCATTGTATATATCTGTTACTTAAGTGGTGATACATAATCATCTGGAAGTTTGCCTCTCCAGTCAATCCACATTTGCTCAGCAATTGGAATTAATCTTTCAAGCTCTTCCTTAGTAAATAACTCTGTAGTTTCAGGTAAATCAATTAATGATGTAGGACTCTCTTCTATGAATCGTTTCTCACTAGCTTTCTTTCCTTCTTCCGTTGGTGGCCAACGATCGTTCTCCGCTTTAAAATCAATTTCACGTGCCGTTCTCCTACCTAATAAATATTCGTTAAAATCAGAAGGATTAATCTCAAAGATACGACGAACTGAAGCTACTCCAAACTCACCAAAAGTGTAGTATTTTCCTTCATGTGTTCGAAAATCATATCCTTTTGGTGATTCAATCTTTTCAAAGGTATCAAACTCCTCCCAAGTTATTTTAGTTAAACTCATTTTAATTGCCTCCTAATTTTCTAATTGTAAATTCTCCCCATGTAACTTTCAAATTCTTAATTGAATCATAAGGGATATCTATTGCCACAGGTTTACTTAGAATATATAGAGTTCAACATAATTATATAAAGTCCAATCGAATAGTTTGATCGCTCTCCATTTTTTTAGCCATGTTAATAATATTGTCTATTTCTCTTGGAGTTATCGGAAGATTTTCATGAGGGGGTTCCCAATGTGTCATACTATCTTTATAAACAACAAATTTTTTATTAATCAACAATTCTCCTTGTGCTTTTAAGAGGAAACCATTCTCTAAATCAAAAGTAATTGTTGATCTTGTTCCTGTAATTTTCATTTCTACCTCTCGAATATAATTTTTTCTACCCCTGTTTTAGGATCTATTGTTGTAATCTTAGTAACATTTGGATTGGCCTTCAATCTTGGTAATTCGATATTTTCCCAAATATTTCCTGGTCTTAGTTCGCTACCAACTACAGCTCTTATTTCACCAGATACTTGCTCTGCGTAAACATTCGAAGCTTCCTCCCAAGCTGTTACACTTGAAGGAGCATTAAAATCCCATTCAGGCATTACAATATTCGTATCATCAATCGTAGATTCTAATGTAACTCCTCCTTTATTTTTTGCTATTTTTTTCGCAACATCCATTCCTCCAATACTATCTGTTTGTCCTGACCAGAATCATCCTTTTTTATACATATCCGGGCTTTTATAAATCCACCCTACATCAGGCTCAAGCATATTATATATTGCGTCAATATGATGTTTTCTGAATGTGTAACCGTTATCAACATAGAATGCGCTATTTGGGTATTCTTCCATATATCTGTGTACTATCTCCAATATGGTAAGTTCTATTCCAATCATATCCGGAAAGCGAAAGAAGGTAACAAGCTCATTTTTTCTTGATTTTCTTGTGAAAACCTCCTCATATAATCAAGTATTTTTTGTTGAAAATTCAAGGTTTTTTGACCTTGTCTGTCTCAGTAAATAAGCCAGAGTTATGAACATTTCGGTGTATCTGGTACTGAAATAGCGGTAAAAGGGTACACGAAATAAAACGTCATTGTTTTTCGCTTTACTGGCCTTGTGTATACCCATCCCTCTATGGCAGCTAACCTCCTATATCCACCAGGATCATCTCTGTCTCCAGAGGTCCTAACTTCCTTCGTCCTGCCTGCCCATAACCAGGGTGTCAGCTATGCTCCTTTACGGGGTCATGCCCCATGGTTACAATTCCTGCCGACTACCGGCTCATTCTTTGTATTGTTGATTACTGACTCGCTTCCTGTACCAGCACTTTGATCAGTGGACGTTATCTGCTACATTCTGCTTTGTTTAGTGACCTCCCATAGGACGGCCGCTGTATTGATTACATTGTACGCTTATGCTACCTGCAGATATACTGCCGGTCTCTTTATATCACCAACCAGCTTTTTGGGATCATAGTCCACACCCTTGGTCAGCATTGCAAAGAAGACACGGAGCAGCTTTGCCGCCACAGCCATCAGCGACTGCATCTTCTTTAATGGATTCAGCTTTCTGGTTGTATAGTATGAGTGGAGTTCCCTGAATTCCGGATTCTTTGACACAAGAGACATTGCAACCTCGAAGAGCAGATATCTTAGTCTCTTTCGACCTCGTCTGCTTATTGTTGTCTCACCCTTATGTTTACCCGAACTATTCTCAACCAATGCTAAACCTGCAAGTTTCTGCAGTTCTTTGGGGTTATTGAAGCGGCTTATATCGCCCACTTCAGCCAGGAATCCCGACACCGTCTTGATTCCTACTCCCTTAATTTCCAACAGCTTTTCAGCCATTGGAATCTTTTTTACCAGCTCTTCAATCAGAGCTACTACTTCCTGAAGACGAGTATTTCCGGACTCATAATCCTCCAGCAGCATACGGATTTCCATCCTTGCAGATATTTCACCTTCTTTGCTTCCAACACTGTGCTCAGCAGCTTCTATCAGGGTCTTTGCCCTCGCTTTCCCAACTGCTCTCACCTTCGCATCTCGCCAGATTTGGTTCACACCATCGATACCCAACGTCAGGATATCTTCCGGAAGTGGCGCCACCTTGAGAATCAGCATTCCGCTTTTAGCATCCGGCTGCCCGTACACTGTTTTGTATTCAGGAAAATATATATTGAACCAACGACTGATCCTATTCTGAATTCTTGTAAGCTCCGCTTGTAGCTGAAATCTCATGTTAGATGCAGTTCTAAGATCTGCATAAACACCCTCAGGCAGGTATGGGATCATGTAACGTCCCCCTCTAACTAGTCCTGCTATGACTTTCGGATCTTTACGATCGTTCTTTGTCGGATTGTTATCGTCGAGTTCTTTTGATTTCTTTACATGATGAGGATTCACAAGAACCGGCTTCATCTCGTTGTCCTGAAGGAACTTACCAAGATTGAACCAGTAGTGGCCGGTAGGCTCCATTCCCGGAACCACCTTGTCCTTACCATGCTTTTCTTTGATGTCCAGAATCCATGCCTTAAACATCACGAATCCGGCCTCATCATTACTAAACTTAAACGGTTTCTTAGAATACTCGATTCCTCGGTAATCAAAAGCTCTTGCATAATGCGTTTCACTTCCGACATCGATTCCGAGCACCAAAGTAGTTTCTGTAATTGCTTCAATTTTTGTATTTTGTGTGTTAGACTTCATTGTAGATACCTCTCTGTTTGATAAGATTTACCAACCTGCCAGTCAGTAGTCTTATTTTACTCTGAGGTATTTTCAATTTTCAACGTCCACCATTTAAATTATACAGGAAGCTCCTTTATACCTACATAAGCATAAATTTGAATCATTGGTGCGGGATCTTCTTCATCAAAAAAATCGTATTCATTATCTTCCTTAGACAGTATAATAATACAATCTCTTTTACGTATATTCACTATTCTATGGTAGTTCATAGCATCAAGTATTTCTTGCATCCTGTCATCAACAAATATATTTCTTTCCTCAAATTTTTCTAATATTCTTCCCTCACATATCATATATACATCCCCTTCTTATACTGCTGCCACAAGAGAGCTTTTTTACAAAGCATCCGGACTGCTATATATCCAATTTGAGTCTTTATTACAGTATACTTTTTCAATGTCTTCTTTTCTATAAACATATCCTGACTCATTTAAGAAAATATCCTCAGTAAAGAGTTTAAAATATCTATATAAAAACTCCGATATTATCAATTCTCTTCCTTTAATGTCATCAAAGTGAATATATGCATAATAATAGCAATTTTCTCTTGGATAAAAAAACTTATAACGCCCTTCTATATCTATCTCCACCAGAAACATACTTACATCCAGATAATAAACTCTTTTTTTTATATTACTTTCATCATCTTCTTCAAGTATACTTGCAGACAAACTGTAATAATCCTTTGAGTCATAAATCGAACAATGTGTATATCCTATTGACATTAAAATGTTTATGACTTTTTCCATGTCTTCTTTATCAGCTGTTACTTTTTTTCTTAATATACCTGTGCGCCACATTATAAAAAATCTCCTTTATCTCCTCAAATCTATTTATCAATTTAATTCCCTGATATAGCAAGGCGTTATTTTGTCTGCCGGCCATACTTTTTCATTTCCATGTATTCCCCTTCTTCTATCATCTTGTCTATAGCTTCTCTAAACCAATCTATAAGTTTATCAACTTTTTAGTAAAGAAGAGCTGTTAGATATAAAACAGCTCCTCTTAAAAACATCAATAGTATAATTTAGAATGTTTTAGGGTCTTCATACGCCCATAATTCATTCCAAGGTAGTTTTGCATATAACTTATCTATATCATCCTTCGTATAAAGGTACTCCTCCATAAATACATCCTCAGGAAAAAGCTTAAAATATCTACGAAAAAATTCCAACAAAAGTCTTTCTCTACCTGATATATCCTCGAAAATAATATAACTTGGCACTATTTCTCCCATACTTGGAATATAGTATTCATGTGATTCTTTTGGCTTCGGATAAAAATAAATTATAATGTTATCATTATCATCCAGTGAATCCCATTGATACTCGTCATCATCCCATTTTCTGCTCCAATGATCATTGATAAAACTGATACCGAAACTTTCGCCTGTACTTAATTTTTCTTTATCTTTACCACCTGCATAAAACTTCATCTTTCTAAATATATCAATTATTATATCCAAGTCTTTTTCTGTTGGATATTCACCTTTTCTAAACAGCGATGCCGATGCTCCCATTATCTTACTGTACTCCCTAAATTAATATTTTTATTATTTACTCTTCTTTTTATATTTATCAGGATTTTTATAAATCCACTCTGCATCCGGTTCTTTTAAATTATAAATTCTATCTACATCTTGCTTTGTAAAATAAAGTCCATTATCTATATAAAATATAGAATCGCTATACTTTTCCATATATTTATGTAATATTTCAAGTATAACCAGCTCTCTGCCAAGTATATCTGTAAATCTGAAAAAAGTTTCAAGTCCTGCACTCTCTGCTTTTTTAGTCGGAAACTCTTTACATTCTTTGTATGCATATACGTTTAATAAAGATGAAGTATCATTCTTATTTAAAAAAAATTTATCGTTTCCTTTCTTTATATATATTAGGTCTGTAGTTTCCTTTTCAAGAACTATATATTTAATATATCCAAGTTCTCTCAATATATCTACAAATTTAAACGCAATAAATCTCTTCTCTATACAGCCTTTATTTAATATCCTACCCTCATATATCATTATCTGATCCCTCTAACTTAAAAACTATCCGGACTAATATATAACCAATTAGGATCATAAGTTTTTGAATATATTTTATCTATGTATTTTTTAGTATAAACAAAGTATAAATTTCTAATTATCTTTTTATATTTTCTTAAATGCTCGTAAAGCCTTATTCTATGTGCTTTCGAGTATTTTTACTGTAGGAAGATACTTCACGTTTCTTTGCATATTTCCTCATGTCTTAGCTGTCAGAAGTGGTAAATAAGTAGTAAATTCATTTGTACTACTAAGCAACAAGACGCTCCTGTTGCTTCTCTTTATTCAAGCGTTTCATTTCTGCCATTGCAGAATCGAATGTTGCATGTGCGTAATAGTTCAGCGTCATGGCTATATTAGCATGTCCCATAATGTACTGTAATGCCTTTGGATTCATTCCTGCATTTGCATAGTTGGTACAGAATGTATGTCGCAAACTATGTGGAGTGATGTGTGGCAATTTATCCTCGTTATACTTATTGTATTTCTTAACAAGACCTTTCATCATGCCGTTGTAATCACTTGCCACTTTTGGATAGTTCTTTCTATTAAGAAAGAGGAAATCACTATATCCATCAATCTCAACACGCTTATCATTCTTTCGATTCGCTAACACTCGCTTAAATGCTTGATAGGCTTCTTCAACCATAGGAACTTGACGTTCGCCACTTTTGGTCTTTGGTGTTTCAATGTAGTACCCAATTTCAGTATCTCTCAATAGCTGATGGTCTATATTGACAAGACGATTCTCAAAATCTAAATCTGGAAGTGTCAAACCACCAAACTCTGAAATACGAAGACCTGTTTTTAAGAGTATCAGAATTTCATCATAATTTTTGCTGTAGGTTTTATCAGCTTTTGCAAAGGCTAACAGTTTTTCTTCCTGTTCTTCTGTTAGTACGGTCTTAGGGACAGTATCATCATCAAGAACTGCTTTCAGTTGAAAGTCAAATGGATTCTTCCGAACACAATCATCTTGTATAGCAATATAGAATGAAGCCTTTAAAGAACGTTTGTAGTTATTGATGGTTTGATAAGCATAACCATTTTCACTCATTCTAATAGCCCATTCTTTAGCGTCTGATGGCTTAATACTGTCAATACTTCTTACACCTAACTTGTCTTTCTTCAAAATATCCATAAGATATTTGCGTCCAGTTTCAGTGTTTTTTCTAACCTTTGGTCTTTGAGCGTTCTGTTTTGCGTAAAGCTGGCAGAGTGTCATTTTCTTTCCTACAACATCAATACCATCATGAATGTCTTTCTGTAACTCTGCGATTTTCTCTCTAAGTGAGATACAATCACGCTTTCCTGCTGGTACTCGGTCTGTAGCCACAAGTTTCCACGAGTAAACAAATTGCGGTTCTCCAAATGAATCTATATATTTGTATAAGTATCTTCCGTCTTTTCGTTGGCTCTCTCCAGTCTTTAAGATTCGACCTTTATTGTCACGTCTTTTTTCTGACATGGCATTTGCTCCTTTCCTTTATGGAAAGAGCCTTGATACGACTTAATACTATTTTATCATATACAAGACCCTTTGGCGACGCTAGATTGCGTCCAATGTATCTATAATTTTTTCAAATTGTTTTCGTTTAATCTGAATACGATTGCCATTCATAATCAGCCAATTTGCATTTTTATTTTCCTCTGCCAAGCGTCGTAGCTTGTTTTCGCCAATACGAAAATATTTTGACGCTTCTTCAATGGTTAGGGTATAACGTTCCCAAATAGGAATGTCAGTCTGCTTCATAAAATCCTCCTTTCCAAATCACTTATTTGGATTTCATAAAAGTTGTTTTACCAGCAATCGAACAGCTTTAGCAAAGCTCACGGGAGTTCCACCCCTGCATGGTTCTCATGTAGCCATACTCATTGCCTGCGACGGTTTTATCACGCTCGGACTATTGACTGTATGGGAGTATCATTATCACGATAAGAATGTCGTTGCAGGCAATCCTGCTAAAGATTGCTTCTCGGATCACTAACATGAATCGCTCGCTATCTTTATAAGATAGGTCATGGCGGTTAGTTCCGTTGGCTCTTTTCTTATCGAAACGTATTCGATTACTTTTATTCAGTTTTCAAAGAACAATGGCTCGTTAGCCTATCAAAACACATTGAAAGCTCAATATGCTTTGGTGGAATAACAAACCTCCCTGTTCGGGAAGCGTGGAATGGTTTAGCACGCTTCCACGAAAGGAGAGAGGATATTACTTAATTTCAAATGACAAAATCTTTGTAATCAGTCTGGTTTCCATTCTTCCACGTAAGACTTCATCAACGACCATACTTTGATTGCCATATTCATCTTTCATAAGTCGTAGGGAACGCTTCGTTATGTACCCTCTGTAATGATGTAGAATCTGGTTAATCGCTTCGGTATCGCCATCTGTTGCCTTTACAATGAGAGGAAAGGGAATCATAGGATATTGTGTTTTCATTCTTCAAATTCCTCCATAAACTTTTTAATTAAGGCTAGTCCACTGGTTCTATGCCGATAGACAGTAGAACGGTTCAATTTCAACAGGTCTGCAATTTCTGAATCGCTCATGTCCATAAAGTAAAACAGCAGTAGAATTTCACGTTTCTTGTCTGGCAACTCACGTAATGCTTCACTCAACAAATCATTTTCAACGCCTACTGATAACCCATTGAGTGTAAAAATCTGAAAGTCAGTTGAATAGTTATCTGTTGTCGCAAACTGGCTAACAAGATAATCGCCAACATCCGAAAAGGACACCTCACGCTTTGCAATCCTTGAAAGATAAAGCATATAATTCTTTCGCTCGTCTTCCATAGCACGTTTACAGATATAGTCAAACTGATTTTCTATTGTGGTCTGAAAAGAAGATGGTTTCATGTTTCTCACCCCCTTTCTGTCTAGGAAAGGAAGTGAGCCTTGCTCGTTTATCTCCTTTCACTCTTAGTCCCAATGTGAAAGGGGGATTTGTTGCATTACTGATAAATAAACTTTGTAAAAAAGTTCTGAATAGCCAAAAAAGCATATAAACAGATTTATTTCTCTGTTTACATGCTTCTGTTATTCTATCTATATGATTTATAAAACCACATTGGTGGACGTACTTATCTATTGCAGATAGACGACTTTTTTTGACAAGAACCCAATGTAAGGAAATTTATTGTATATGATGTACTTCATGGCGACGTTGACCTCCAACAAACCGCCATTTGGAAGTAATATACAATATTTTAACAGCGTAAATAGCACTACCATATAACGGTTTTTTTTATTGGCGTTTAGTAGTGCTTTTTATTAAATATAAACCTATAAACCATATAACACGTTTTTCTATACCTGTTTTTAATTCAGTAGGAACAATAAAATGTATAGAGGTGGTCTACTATGCGTAAAAAAGAAGATAAATATGATTTTAGAGCCTTTGGTTTAGCCATTAAAGAAGCTCGATTGAAACGAGGTTTAACTCGTGAACAAGTGGGAGCATTGATTGAAATTGACCCACGGTACTTAACTAATATTGAAAATAAAGGGCAACACCCCAGCATACAAGTTCTTTATGACCTTGTATCGTTACTTCATGTTTCCGTTGATGAATTTTTCTTACCTGCTAATAACTTGGTAAAAAGCACCCGACGATTACAGATAGAGAAATACATGGATAGCTTTACAGACAAAGAACTATCCTTAATGGAATCTTTAGCCAGCGGTATCAACGAAGCAAGAAACATCGAAGACTAATTAAAAGAATCCATACATAACGGAAAGAGCCGATAAAATGAGATTGTATTAATCTCATTTTATCGGCTCTGCGTCTTTGCGTCTGGCTCTGTAATCACAGTTACTTTGAACTGCTTTATTTCAATTAAATTTTCTTGTCTGCATTTCGGACAATAGAGGGGGAATTTTTTTAATTCAGTATCTTCCCTTATCTTTA
Organism: Lachnoanaerobaculum gingivalis; assembly: GCF_003862475.1. Classification (GTDB taxonomy): domain Bacteria; phylum Bacillota; class Clostridia; order Lachnospirales; family Lachnospiraceae; genus Lachnoanaerobaculum; species Lachnoanaerobaculum gingivalis. Next base: position 524,663 of record NZ_RRCO01000002.1, read on the forward strand.
ATCGTGTTTTATTTCCACATACAGGACACAATATCCACTTGTAGTTTATAATAACTATCTCCTCCTTTACACTTTAATTCAAATCTTTATTAAAAAATATTTCATCTTATTTAACAAGAAACCATATTTATATAACAACATAAAATACACTAAGTTATTTTATTGAACATATATCGTACTTTATCTATCCGACTATTTGGACGACGGGGCTGGCAAACAGGTTCACCGGTAGTAACATGGTACCCTTTTAACTCTGTTAAACAAACACTACGTCCATTTGTAAAGAAAGTTAAATCACTACGATATTCTTGAATACACCGAGCAGGGATTTCTCCACTAAGAATGACCTCATTATTTTTCAATTGAGTGTCTACGATGTTCGCACAATATTTAGGAGCATCGTTGTATGCTCGTGAAAGATATTCCTGTGGCGCATAAATTTTAAAACTAAGATATGGCTCTAACAATTCTGTTCCAGCTTTTTTTAAGACTTGTTCCAATACAATAGGAGCAAGCATCCGAAAATCTGCTGGGGTACTAACAGGGCTATAGTATAAGCCATACTTAAAACAGATTTTACAGTCCGTCACATTCCAACCATACAATCCTTGTTCACAGCCATAGCGTATCCCCTCCATAACTGCATTTTGAAACGATTGATTTAAGTATCCAAGAGAAACCGAGCTCTCATACTGTACTCCGCTCCCTAATGGAAGCGGTGCTACAGATAGACCAATGGAAGCCCAGAAAGGATTCGGTGGAACTTCGATGTGAATGGTATACTCTGCTTTTTTTAACGGTCTTTCCATATAAATGACTGTAGGCTCTTTTATTTCTATCTCCACATGATACTTTTCTTGCAGCAGAGCACAAGTCACTTCCATTTGTACTTTCCCTAAGAAAGAAAGTATGATTTCATGTGTCGCAGAATCCACATAATATCGCAGAAGCGGGTCACTGTCGGAGATTTCTAAAAGTGCATCAAGTAACATTTCCCTTTGTTGAGGTTTGCTCGGTTCAACAGTCGTTTGCAGCAGAGGGAGGGGATTTTCAATTCTCTCTCTCTGTGGCAATAGCTTTGTATCTCCAAGAACACTATTTAACTTCAAAAACTCATTCTGCAAAATAACAATTTCCCCGGAATAAGCCTTATCGATTTTACATAATTCACCATTTATTGAAGTATACATTTCTGTAATTTTTATTTTTTCCTTTTCCGATATTCTAACCGAATCTCGCAAATGCAGTACGCCACTATAAAGACGTATATATGCAAGACGCTGTCTTTTTTCCGAATACTCAATTTTGAAAACTTTTCCGCAAAGTTCAGACTGACCTCGATGTGTTGATGAATAAAATTTATTCGTAATCACTTCTATAAGGTTATCAATCCCTATATTGTTTTTTGCACTTCCGTGATAAACAGGGAACAGGGAACAATTATGAAATCTTATGCTTTCCTCTTGTTCGAGTTCTAATGCTTCCAATAATTTCCCAGACGTATATTTCTCCAAAAGGTAATCATTTCCTTCTATTACCATATCCCATTGTTCAGATTCGGTAAAGTTCATTACACGCATATTAGGATGCAGTTCTACCTTCTGTTTGATTACAATTTCCGCAGAAAGTTTCTCTTTAATATCCTGATAAACCGTTGATAAATCAATTCCATTTTGGTCAATCTTATTGATAAAAAAGATTGTGGGAATACCTATTTTCCTAAGTGCATGAAACAATATACGAGTTTGTGCTTGTACGCCATCTTTTGCAGAAATCAGTAGAATTGCCCCATCTAATACTGATAATGAACGATATACTTCTGCTAAAAAATCCATATGTCCTGGCGTGTCTATGATGTTTATCTTAGTATTTTTCCACTGAAAAGAGGTTATCGCCGTCTGAATTGTAATTCCTCTCTGACGTTCTAAAAGCGTATTATCCGTTTTCGTTGTACCTCTGTCCACGCTTCCTAATTCTGTAATCGCTCCACTGTTATATAATAAGCTTTCTGTTAAGGTAGTTTTTCCCGCATCAACATGAGCTAAAACTCCAATATTAATAATTTTCATGTGATTTTCCTCCATTCAAAAGCCCAAAAGGGCATAAAAATCCCAGTGATAAATACTCTTATCACTGGGATTTTTATGCATAACCATAGGCATACAAAGCATACAGATATTCTCCGGATACTTTAGAATCACATGATAAAGGTATTCTTAAACTGGGTACAAAAAACTAAGCCCTCCTAAAAAAGGACATCCAATTATTTGTTCCCACTATCAAATTGACAGTTTATTTAAGAATACCTTGCCGCATATTTATTAACTCCTTTTAAATAGATACTTAAATAATAGCACGTAAGAGCATATTTGTAAAGGAATCTCCAATTTTTTATCAAAGAGAGTACGTGATTACAAAATAGCTGTAATAATGTACCAATATTTGTTATTCTATAATCTTCCAATTACTCCCGTTCTTTTCAAGTACCAAATCAAATTGAGATACCTGCGTTGCTTTGGTCTGCTGGTCGATATACTCCACTGTCAGCGATACCGTGACTTGATTATCCTTACGATTGTGAATAGGATTTACCAGTTCTTGAAAGATGTACTCTTTTCCGATTGGTTTTAATATCCCGTCATTCACATAGTAGGAAAGTTCACTGGCTGTCGCTGTAGGATAGAGCTTGAAGAACGTCGTTAAAAACTCATTGATTTCATTGGTTGTAATGGAATCAACCGTCCCCTCACTTTCAATGGCTTTTGGTTTATAACTTGATTTCTTAGGTATGTTGGTAATGGTCGGATTCTTAACCAGTACCATATTTCCAGAACCATCTACATAGACACTCACTATATAAGCAGAGTGGACGGTCTTTGTATTTTCTCCCTCTGTAATGAGCTGGTCTACACTGTAGGTTACATTAAACTCATTGTCGCCAGTTGGCTCTACCGTCCATATCTGAAATCCTCTTACAGAAGACGATACAGGAATATCTTTGCGTACTGTATCAACATTGAGAGCTTGAAGTTCATCTGTCAGATAGCCTTTTAGACTTTCCATTCGATTATCAATGGACTTATCGGATTGCTCCCATGAATAGTAGACTTTCGCAAAGTTCTCTACAAAATTTTCTACATGATGAGTATCAACGTATTCCTTTTCTATGATAGTTGTTTCGTGAATAGTATGAGTATCTATAGCTGTAAAGTGCTTGAATATCGCAAAGCTGAAACTAAGCCCTAAAAGTACCCACAAGGCAATCACAACCTTTTTATGAGGATTGACCTTATAGTAGACACGAGGTTTCTTTTCCTTTGGTATCTGTTTTTCTTTATTCTGATTTTTTCTAAATTTCATCATTAAATCTTCCTTTCTCATTGTTTGATTCGTCCTGCTCCCACTAAATGCTGTTGCCAGTAGGGGCTTGTTAAGTCGGCATAACCGATTGGGTCGCCTGCATGAAACATACGGTTATTGCCAAGGTATATCCCAACATGAGTAATATAAGAGCCAGCGTTATAGGTAGAATGAAAGAAAACCAAATCGCCAGCTTGTGCTTCCGATAGTGGGATATGCTGGGTCACATCATATTGCTGTTGTGCGGTTCGTGGTAAGTTAATTCCAGCTTTTCCATACGTCCATTGTGTCAGTCCGCTACAATCAAAAGAAGTAGTCGGGGAAGCTCCACCGTAAACGTATCGCCAGCCCTCATATTTCAGTGCTTCGTCCATGATGGCTTGTACCGTATCATCATCAAACTCTGTTGTGACAAGATACTGCGTTACCAGTTGCACATAAAACATATTGCCATAGTTGTATCGCCAGCCCCCATTGATAGGTATGGCTATGGGATTGGGGTAAGACACTTTTTCGCCACCTGAATACTCTTTTGAGAAACTTTGAGCCAGTTCAAAGGTATATTTATTTCCACGATTAGCCACATACCCTAAGAAACCACCACCATAATTGTAGGACTGGATAACCGATTCTAAATCTACACTGAGCCTTTCGCTACTGGCTAATAATTCACTGAAATACTTCACACCTTGCTTAATGGATTCTTCTGTACTCAATGAATTAGGTGGAAGACCGAGGGATTCCGAGGACTGCATAACATCTTCCGCAGTACCGCCCGATTCCACCTGTATAATCGCAAGAAGTATGTTGACATATTCTTCAACGCCATATTCTTTGGCATATTTTTCTACCATAGGCTTATGAGCCAGCACTTCTGCGGAAACATTCACACCTCCATAATGAATATTGGAAATTCCGCTGTCCTGTTCATCTGAAAATAAAATGGCAACAAACAGAAGCAGTGAGAAGACCATCAAGAATAATCCAGAACCACCAATCACTAAAGTTTTCAACTTCATGGTTTCTTACCGACTTTCTTAATGGTGGCGGTTTTGATTGGTGGTCTACTTCTTGTATTTTGTAGTGGTACTCTTTGAACAGTAGACGGACGTTCTTTTGTGATTGGACGTTGTGAAGTTCTATCTGCTGTAGTGGTTGAAGTTGCTGGCTTTTGAACGGTTTTTTCTTGAACGGTATTGCCTTGGCGTTCCACTTTTGGACTTGAAAAATCGGACTTAACTGCTGGACGCTCTTGTTTGGCTTGTTGAGATTCCTTATATGAAGTCTGAATATTAGACTGTTTTGAGGTCTGTTCATCATGATATTGTTCTTGTCTTGTAGTCGGTCTTTCATGAACAGAAGAAGCAGGCTGTTTTTTCTGTTTGACCTGTTCCATTTCAGAGCGACGCTTCGCAATGGTTTTTCGCCTTTGTTCCTGCTGTTCCTTGCGTCCACTGGCTCTGTCCGCTTTGGTTTGAGAAATACTACTGGTTAAATCACGGACATTCTCTTTTACTTTGGATTTTCCTTGATATACTGCATATCTTGCATTGGTCGGCAAATCTTTAACCTGTTCTTTCAAACCACTAGCAGTGTCTACCATTCTGTCTTTGGTATCAGCTACTGTACCGATGGTTTGACCGATACGTTTTCCAAGTGTTGATTTTTCCTTTCCGTCTGGTCGGGAGTGATCTGCTTGTGTCCTTGCAGAACTCCCCGAACCCGACTGTCCTTTTTTACCTGTAACAATGGCAGACCCAGCCCCTAGAGTAGTCATGGAACTTCCAAGTTTCCGCTGTAGACGGTGCATGTGAGCGTGCATAAGCATACGAGGTTTTCTCATCACACGACTTCCCACACTTTGAGAATCGTTACTCTGTAGAGAAAACATACTCATTAAATCGCCCAGCTTGAAGTAGATTCCTGCAAAGGTCACAATCTGTAGAAAAGCAATCAAAAAGAACGGATAACCAGCCGATAAGGTATAGAGCATGGTTGAAATACTAAATGCTGTCGTAATAATCAATGTGATTCCAGCTCGTGTCAAAATGGTATTAAAGAGCTTTGTTATGGCTCGTTTTGACATACCATCAAATGATGGAATCATGCTTAAAATAAAGCTCACAGGCAGAAACATAGCATAGATGATAAAAAGTACCTGCGAGAAAATCATGATTCCTGTTAATAGGAATACAAATATGGAAATCCCAATATTGAAGACAAATAGGAAGAAGACTGTACCTAAACGGTTAATGGTCTTTGTAATGGTTAGATTGGTATTGCTTCTGTCTTCAATTTCTTCCGCAACAATTTTTTCTCTGTCTTCGCCATTGTTGGAATCTGGGCTGGTGGAGAGCAGGCTTTCCACACGGTCAATACCGATACTTTCAATGTCTGAACTGTTGTATTGAAGCAGTAGCCACGGTTGCTGAACCTGTATGGAAAACAGGCTATCTCTGATTAAGTCCACGCTGTCCTTGCCTTGACTATCGGAATGGGGCATGACAATCTTCGTGCCAAGTGATAAACTGGCATTACTGATGTCTGATGAAAAGTCATTGATTTTTTTAATGTAGTCGGGAGCGTAGGCAATAAAGGAAGCCGATAGGATAAACACCAGCACAAAATTCATAATGGCATGAATTGCCTTTGTGGTTTCTCTCTTTATCAGTCCCGTATAGGCAACATAAACCCCAAGAACCAAAATCAAGAGTAAGAGGAATCCAACATAGAAACCCTCTGTTGAAAATCCGTTTGCACTCACACCAGCTAAGGTCTGCATATTCTTACCAATGGAATCTGCTGTAGCGGAAATGAAGTCTAAGGAATAGGCTTCCTGTACTAAGTAACCTGTCGCATTGGAAACATACAAACTGATTGTCCAAATAAAATTGGTAATGGCATATAGTCCATACATGACCTGTTTTCCAATCCCGTCCGACCAGTTCCACGGAAGCCAGCCCCAGCTATTATCCACATAAAAATCCAGTTGATAGTTTTCAAGTGGGTATCGGCTGTATTCATTTGCCACATTGACCGTATCATCTACCAAGCCCGCAGCTTGAACCACCGTTCCCAGCATGGCTAAAAGAAAAATGGCAATCACAAGTGTGAAAGCCACTGTCATTGCCACTTTACCTAGACGTTTCAGCGTCCAGTTTGATTTTATTCTGTTTACTATTGATGGTTTCACATTTACACCTCTTTTCGCACAGGTGGTCTGGTATCAAAGGCATGGAGCAGTTCTTCAAATACAGGGTGGAACTGTATCACACCGACACGACCATATAAATCACTGATAAGGCATTGCCCGTTTTCCAAATCACGCAATCGCTTCTGATTGTTTTCGTCCTCTGGGTCTACACCAAAAAAGGCTAAGGTCTTTTTAATCTCGTTAAGGTCAGTGGAACGAAATGCAAATTTTAAGCCGAGGTTATTTTTCAGTTTTTCATCTAAGAGGTCGTCTGTATTTTGGGTCACGAAATATACCCCAGCGTTCATAGCACGACCAGCCCGAACCAGCTTCATAGATAGTGTTTTTCCTTGTGCTACCTGTAAAAAGCTCCATGCTTCGTCTAAATCTACAATCTTGAAAATGCTTCGGTCTGTATGGATAAAGTCTAAAGCAAAGGTACTAATGACAATCAGCATAGCAACGGATAAAAGCTCCATAGTGGTATATTCCTCAAAGGAAGTTTCCTTGTCGGGAAGTACCAAGTCCGCAACCTGTATAATGTTCAGTTGTTTTTCTAAGCTGATAGACTGCTCCACATAACCATTACTGAATAATAAATGTGCAAAGTCATAGTCTGTAAAACTTTCGATATGGTCGGCTATACTGGTACTTAGTGGCGTATTCTCAACCCGTAATTCCTCAATCACTTTCATCAACCCTCGTACTTCACTATTGGTTACTGCACGAATGGCTTTTCTAAGGATTGGGAAGCGTTCCCCATCACGAGAGGAAATCCCCGTAAGGAATGTCAGAATATCAATAGCCAGTGATTCAGAATCTTTGGGATTTTTCATAATCACATAAGGGTCAAGTAAGCCTTTGTTTTTCTCATCAGAAGTCAGAGTGACGATATTGATTTCATGGGAAATCTCTGGCAAGGTTTCTTTCCATCTGCCACGTTCTGCTTTTGGGTCTACAATCACTGCTTGTGCCCCATAAAGCACCGCATAATAGACGATAAGGTTATTCGCAAAGGATTTACCACCACCCAGCGAACCAACAAAAGCCGACGCTAACGCATTGGTTACTGAACCCTTAACCCCTTGACTGGCAAGAGCAGGTTTCAGATAGACATTGCGTCCAGTATCTAAGCTGTAGCCAACATAAATCCCCTCATTTTCCCCCAGCATTTGAGTAGCACCAAAACCTAAACCAGCGAGGAAATCAGAGGTCACGTATTGAATATAATCATTCATATAACGCTTGCTGGCAGGTAAAAATTCTTCATGTAAGCCGAGCATATCCCCAAATGGTCGTACCAGTTTTACGCTTAAATCGTCATAAAAATCTTTCACTTCATTACAACGACGTTTGAGTTCGTCAAGATCATTTGCTGATACCCTTACCACATAAGACAGCTTGTACATAGATTCCTTGCTTTGGTCTAAATTGGTTTCCAGCTCATTCACACTTTCCAGAGCTTCCGCCACATTGGAGCTGGTTTCATTATCACTTTGCCAAGCGTGGTTATCCAAGTCTTTCAGTTCTTTCTTTTTATTGCGGACAGTAGATAGGGCTTTACGATTCGCTACAATTTCCACATTCATTGACGTATCAATCGGGAATGTAAATTGCTGTTGCTGGTAGTAGAAGATTTCAGAGGACGGGAAGTCCAGTTCTCCGACAATGCTGTTAATGGTAAAGTAAGCTACATAGACGGTTTCATCTTCCTGCTGGATTTTCAAATATCGCTGTTTTTCTTCCACCAAACAGCGAGTAGGCTTAATCAAGTCATAGTATTTAATCAGCGTTTCATTATCCAGCTTTTTCTTTGATAGATGGTACTCATACTCTTCATAGGCAGTGCCTGTCTGTCCGTAAAGGTGTTCAATCAGATAGCCGAAGTCGTCCTTATCTAACCTGCGGATTTTGAAACGACGAGAGATTTTATTTTCTAAGAGCTTTTCCACCTTCTGAAAACGCAGGATTTCATCATTACTCATACTAACAAAATCGCCCATCAGCTTATGGTTCACATCATAGACAAAATCAGACAAAGCATTTTTTGCTTCAACGGTAAGACTTTTCATAGAAAACTCCTGATCGTTGAGAAGCAACTTAAAGCCGATAAAGAAACGGTAGTTCACTTGATTTTCGCCAATCATGGATATTAAAGCGTCTGTCTGTTGGTCGATTTTGTCATAGGCAACCGCTTTGAGCTTGCCAGTGACTTCATTTTTGGAACGCTCTTGTGCAGAACGTATGCTGGATTCTGTACTGATTTGTAAAGCATGAATTTTGCCATCACGATTTTGTGCGATAAGCTGTCTGAAAGAATCATGCACTTGTATTTTCTGTTCTGGACTTAGAAATGAGTAATTGTAAGGAACAAGCTCATAGTAAGCATAACATTCCCCGTCTTTATTCCAGACGAGATTGTTTTCAATGTATTTAATTGGATATGCCATAAAATTCACTCCTAACTGCTGTAATGGCTTCTTGTGGCTGGTTTCTGCCAAGCGTTACTTTTTTTCCTGCATAGGTCAGCTTTGGTCGCAGTGCATAAGCAATGACAGACTTCAAAAATCCATAAGGCTTTTTACCATCAAAAGTTTTTGTAGACATAAACCATGTGAAAGCCACAGGAATCCCAAAGTATTTGAGAAATGCTCCCTCTATCATGGAAAGAGGGGGCAAGTTGCCAAGTATCATCACTGCAAAGAGTGACACGACAAACCATGTCATTTGCGTAAAGGTTATGGGAAACGGAAGTCTAAAATCATTGATAGAATACAGTACCTTTTCCACAGACCAGATACTGGTATAGCTTCGTATTTTCTTCATGTAATCAATCCTTTCATAAAAAATAGGGGTAGCTGATTGAGCCACCCCGTAAAATAGAAAATCTGCCAGTAGTAATGTACCGACAGATTTAATAGACGATTTCAAAAATCCCATGATTGGTTGAGATAAACGTTCCTGAAAGGTCTAAATCCCGACCATAGGCTTGATAATCAATATAGTTTTGAAGACTAGCTGGTACTTCGCCTAAAGCACCCGTTTCTTCAATGTAGTAGCGTGCCACGTCATACATATCATCACAATCGGAATGAATGATAATATCCTCTTGATGTTCGCTTAGTTCTTCAATGCTTGAAAAATGAGTGAGCAGAGCAGATAGCTCCGATTGTAATTCTTCGGGTAATTCCGATACCATTTCCCATAGTCGATTGAGTTCGCCAATGGAAGTGTATTCGTCAACCGTAAAGGGTAACTCGTAGTCATGAATGGCGTATTCCTCATATTCATCATTCAAGCCGATTTTCTCTTTGACTTCCTCAAAGTCAATGGGAAAGGTAAACCACGCACCGACCAATTCGCCCTCATTGTATTTGCCTAAATTCGCAATATAGACTTGCATATCGTCCATATATTCACGTCCTTTCTTTGTAGAGATTCAAAAATCCCTACCGCACTTCGTTTGGTGTACCATTCCTTTGCGGAACATAAGAAAACCACTTATATTCCACAAAAGAACGGTTTTATTTAAGCACCAATAATGCGATTGAATAGCTCTAGTAAAATGTCTTTTACTCCAGCAGCGTTGAAGACTAAGCCAACCGCAATAATCGCAATAATTAAAAAGCCAATCAGTTTGCTAAACTCACGCTTGAAGCCAAGATACAAGCCAATCACAACGATTGCTAAAAGCACCAGTGATTGAGCGTTTGATAGAAACCAGTTATAAAGGTTTTGTCCAAAATTCATAAAAATGTTCTCCTCTCTATATTCAATGAATTTGTATTTGAGTTATTTTTTTGTTGTTATCACGTCCTGTTCTTTTACTGACTGTTGCTTCAAAATCTGCTTGTGTCGGTCTGTCAGTTTCGCATGGTCGAGAATGTCTTTTACAACCTGCGTCTGGTTGATTTCATCAAGTTTAATCGCAACCTTTAAGGTCGGGGCAACTTGATGAGATAGCCAGTTCAGCGTCCTTTGGAAGGAGTAAGGCTCTGGTTTTGTGGTTAGTTTTAATCGTTCACGATTGTTCCCAATAAACCAAGCCCATTCTTCATTCAGTTTCCAATCAGAACGAGGTTTGGAATCGTCTTTATCTACAAAACGGATATACCGATTGATAATTTTAAAGGCGGTATGCTCTGGATTGTCATAGACGAGTAAATCACGGACTGCATAATAGGCACGCTCATTTTTCAATCGAATCTCAAAACGGTTTTTTACTTCTGCGTCTTCAATGGGAATATCATTTTTCTTGTACTGCTCGTAGTCCTTTTCATAGATACAGAAATAAACTTCACTTTGTAATGAACCGATATAGAGGGTGTTTCCCATACATTCCTTTTCCTCTTTGCGTACCAGTTCGCCACTGCGATAGCTTTTAAAACTGCGGAAGACGGAGATACATTCTTCCTGTTGGCACTTTTCAGTGAGTACAGGGATATTCAAAATCCCTGTCTTATCGTTAATGGCAAGGTCAAGGCGTTTCATCACACCGCCAGCCACCAAAACGTCCATAAAGAACTCATACCAGCTTCTTTGTTGTGCCAGAAGATAGCTTTCAAATTGTCTGCACCCACGACCTTTCAATTCCACCAGAACTCCTTTGTCCAGTTCATGGGAGCAAAGGACGAATATGTCGCCTAAAGCATAATGCTCTGAATAAGAATAGAAACCATAGTCCTCATGAAGAAAATAGGACAGTTTCAGTTGTAAGATGTTTTCGACCACCTGCTGTACGTCTGTTGTCGGAAAGCGAATCCTTACATAATCAAACAGCATTTCAAGGGGAGCGTCGGGATTGAAGCGTTCCAGAGCTTCCCAAAGGGACTGCTGTAAATCCTCTGATGGCTTGACTTTTCCTGTTTCAATATCGCTTAGATACTGCCTTGTAATACCAGTCGCAACAGCTAAACGGTTTTGAGATAGTCCATAAGCCAAGCGTTTTTCTTTTAAATGCTGTAACCAAGTTTGTTCATTCAGTAAAAATCCCTCCAATCAAAAAGGCGTATGTCAACTTTTAAAGCCCATTTGACATACGCTGAAATTTTGTAAATCCCTTGTAACCAAAGGATTTTCTAATGTTTTTTTGACTGTTTCCTGTCGATTTGTACCCCCCTGTTAGATACGGGGGGTTAAGTGCTGGCGTGGCTATTGCCACACCAGCCAGCAAGATCAGTCCACACCTGCGACTTCCGCTTCGCACGTCGCCTGCGTGGACTGTCTGCTGTTGGATAACTTTTTAATTTCCTCCAAGAAATCATATCCTTTTGGTACAAGGGGAGTATAAAACTCTGATATGACACTTGTTCCTACATCAACATAGCCACGACCTTTGATTCGCTTTAAGAAGAAATCCTTTTGTACGTCACTGCCAAACATCATGCCATAGCCCATTTCAGACATACGACCTAAAGCCACTCTGAAATTAAACTGATCACGGATTCCGTCGCCTAAATATTTTGCGTCTGGACGTTGACAAGCCAGTATTAGAAAGAAGCCAGCTTGACGACCTAACATGACAATCTGTTTCAGCTTATTCATAACTGCGGTGTTTTCTTTTGTTCCCAGCATTTCCATGAAAGCGACGTATTCATCAAAGATTAAGAAGTGTGCCGGGAGACCTAAGTAAGCATAATTTTTGCCAGTCTTATAGTTCTTCATCTGCTTCATTTCCTCACTACGTTTCATCATTTCTTCATAGAATGTTTCAATGCAAGAAAGCAAGTCTTCTTTTCTATAGTAGACATTTGCCATCACAGAACCTAAGTCCGCAAGGTCAGCATTTTTCGGGTCAAGAATATACAGTTTTGAATCTGTATGAAGCAAGGCTTCAATCAGTGTCAGTATAAAGTAAGTTTTACCGCCACCTGTACCACCAGCAATCAACATATGAGGGAGCTTATCATATTCCCACCATACGTTTTTCATTAAGCGAAGTTTACCATCTTTAGCTTCTACTTCATCAATAGAAATACGACTGGCTATGGTGTCATAGAGCAAAGTATATTCCACATAGGAATCCTTTAACTCTTTATCCGTCAGCTCACAGTACAAGCCACTCTCTAATTTCTTTTCCAAGTGTAAGAGTTGGTCTTGATATTTTCCCAGCGTGATTTCCACCCGTATCTGTATCAAGCCATTTTTAAGTCGATAATACATTTTAGGGAAGTAGGTTATCTTTTCCTTTGTACGACCAGCACTATCTTTAAAGAAACCCTCTGTTTTGACCTGTTCAGATTCATACCACTTGTTTTCAAGTATCATCTTTGCCAGTTTTTGACGGTGGTAAAGTTGTTTAACCGTATCATAGCGAACCCGTTTGAATACAAACGCTACCAGCAAGCAGATAAGAATTGCGACACTGAAACTGATAATTAAATAGGGAATGTCAATCTTATCTGCTTGTGATAGGTTAAAATCCTGCCAGTTGATCTGCTGGATTGTCTTCACATGAAACAGTCCGACAACCAGCAGGAAAACAGGCAGGAGTGACGCTATCGTAAAATGAAAGACTAAATCTTTACCAGATGGGCGAATCCTTTTACCACGCTGTTTCATGCGAAAAAGTCTCCTTTCTACCTAGCGACTATTTGTCTTGTGTCGGTTCTTTCTTTGCTTGTGGTTGAGCTTTGAATGAACTAGAATCCTTTGTCAGCACAATATCGTCTGCCTTGATATACCAGTCAACATCTGCTCCTTGATAGGTGGCAGTAGCAACGGTGTCCGCAATGGGATTGATAAGTTCCACCCGTGCGTTATAATCAAACTCTTTCAAAGGCACGCTGGCAGGAATACTTACTTGAATCATGCGTCCTTGTCCTTTGGATTTTAAGTCATAGGTACGTTCCTTGATTTCATCTGAAACCGACCCGTCTTCATTTTGGATTCTCACTTCACGACGTAGAGCAGAGAATTTCAATTCTCCAAAAGTCGTGTCTTTATCTAATACAATGCCATTTGCTAATCTCATCATTTTTCCTCTCTTTCTTTATTCTTTTATCATGTCGTCAGCATGTAAAAGGTAATTTGTAAAACCACGAGTGCCGATTTTGTAGCCCTCTGCGGTAATACGTGGATTGACTAACTTCACACGTTCCTCAAAGCCGAAATGTTTTTCGCCAGCTTCAGCAGGAAGCACCACCACAATATCATCTGCTCTTTGAACATCAGAATAGAGATTATAGCTTCTTGATAAGACAGTTAGCCGTCCGTTGATTCTTCGCTGAACGACTTTATCCTCGCCAGCAAATTCTAAATTGCCGAATGTTTTTTCCATGTTGGGAATCACAAATTTAAGTTCCATATTTTTACCTATCCTTTCTTTTTTATTGGCTGAATGAATGTTTGATGGTCTTAAAGAGTGGGGAACGACCTTTTGATTCTTGATTTTTTGTTTTCATAAGTTCACTTCCTTTCAAAATCGGGTAAAAAAATAGACACCTCATTTTTTGAAGTGTCTACCTATTAAATATTCAAATTTTATTGGAAGTATCTTTATATCTTCACTTTTCAAGGATAAATCGTCGTATCAAAGCTCATTCATAAGTAGTAAATTAGTAGTAAATTGAGTGGTTTTGACCTTGATAAAGTGTGATAAGTCCAGTTTTTATGCGGATAACTAGATTTTTATGCTATTTTTCTTTGAAAAAAACTTATCACAGTCCCAAAATATATCATCCGGATAAAGTTCAAAATATCTATGTAAAAATTCCAATATTATTATTTCTCTAGAGCTAACATTTTCAAAAAATAAATAAGAGTAATATTTTTTACAAGTTTTGGGACAATAATACATTTCCTCATCGTTCTCTATTAAATCGATATAAATAATTGTACTCTTTTTAAGGTTCTCTGAATTAACTAACTCATCATCAGTAATCGGCATAGCTATTGTTAATATATAAACATCTATTTTATCATCCATACTAAATCTTGTATAACCTAATGATACAAAAATATTTATTATCTCTTCTATTCTTGTATAATCAGGGTGAATTTCACTTCTTAAAAGTCTCATTGCTGTTGCCATCACTTTAATATCTCCTCAAGTTCTTCAAAAATATTTGTTAAAATGTACCGGGATCCTCATACATCCAAGTCTCATTCCATGGTACCTTCGCATATAACTTATCTATATCATCCTTTGTATAAAAGTGCATTTCCATAAATACATCTTCCGGAAACAATTTAAAATATCTATGCAAAAATTCCAGTAATAATCTGCCTCTACCTGAAATATCTTCAAAGTAAAGAAAATCAGGTACTTCTTCTCCCATACTTGGAATATATTCTCCAAGCTCTATTTCCACATTAGGAAAGAAGTAAATTCTAATATTGTCATTATCATCTAATGAATCAAATTCGTTCTCATCCCACTTTCTTATCGACTCATCATTAAAAAAACTCACAGTTGAATATACTCTTTCACCTGAAGTAATATTCAACTTATTACTTGAATAAAATCCCATTTCAGTAAATATATCAATTATTATATCCAAGTCTTTTTCTGTTACATATTTACCTTTTCTAAACATTGACGCTGATGCTCCCATTACCTTAATATCCTCCCAAAATTATTTTTTAGTGTTTACTCTTATCATATTTATCAGGATTTTTGTAAATCCACCCTACATCAGGCTCAGGCATATTATATATTGCATCAATATTATGTTTCCTGAATGTATAACCGTTATCAACATAGAATGCGGTATTTGGATATTCCTCCATATATCTGTATACTATTTCCAATATAACCAGTTCTTTTCCAATCATATCAGGAAAGCGAAAGAAGGTCTCAAGTCCCTGTTTCCTTGACTTTCTTATGAAAATCTCTTTTATATCTACATAAGAATAAATCTGAATCAATGGTGCAGGATCCTTTTTATCAAAAAAATCATATTCACTGTCTTCTTTAGACAGTATAATATCATAATCTCTTTTACCTATCATCAATCTTCTATTGTAGTTCATAGCATCAAGTATTTTCCACATGCTGACACCGATAGATGTTTTTCTGCCCTCAGATTTTTGTAATATTCTTCCCTCACATATCATATATAATTCTCCCTTTTATACTGCTGCCACAAAATAGTCCTGTTAAGCATATAACTTATCTACATTATCCTTTTATATACGTATCCGGGCTTTTATAAATCCACTCCGCATCCGGTTCAGGCATTTTATATATTGCATCAATATGATGTTTTCTGAATGTATAACCGTTATCAACATAGAATGCGGTATTTGGGTATTCTTCCATATATCTGTGTACTATTTCCAATATGATAAGTTCTTTTCCAATCATATCCGGAAAGCGAAAAAAGGTAACAAGCTCATTTTTTCTTGATTTTCTTGTGAAAACCTCCTTTATACCTAAATAAGCATAAATTTGAATAATTGGCGCAGGATCTTTTTCATCAAAAAAATCGTATTCATTATCTTCCTTAAACAGTATAAGACTACCATCACTTTTATCTATTGTCACTATTCTATGGTAGTTCATAGCATCAAGTATCTTTAGCATCCTGCAATCAACAGTTATACTTTTTCTCTCAAATTTTTCTAATATTCTTCCCTCACATATCATATGTACATCCCCTTCTTATACTGCTGCCACAAGAGATCTTTTTTACAAAGCATCCGGACTGTAATATATCCAATTTGAGTCTTTACTAGAGTATACTTTTTCAATGTCTTCTTTTGTATATACATATCCTGACGCACTTAAGAAAATATCCTCAGGAAAGAGTTTAAAATATCTATATAAAAACTCCGATATTATCAATTCTCTTCCTTTAATGTCATCAAAGTAAATATATGCATAATAATAGCAATTTTCTCTTGGATAAAAAAACTTATACACCCCTTCTCTATCTCTCTCCACCAGGAACATATTTAAGTACATATTGTAAACTCTTTTTCTTATATTACTTTCATCATCCTCTTCAAGTATACTTGCAGACAAACTGTAATAATCATTTGAGTCACTAATTGAACAATGTGTATATCCTATTGACATTAAAATGTTTATGACTTTTTCCATGTCTTCTTTATTAGCTGTTACTTTTTTCCTTAATATACCTGTATCTAACATTATTTAAAAAACTCCTTTATCTACTCAAATCTATTTATCAATTTAATTTCCTTACATAGCAAGGCGGTATTATGTCTGCCAGCCACACTTTTTCATTTCCATGATAGAATGCCACTCCGTCCTCATACGCTCTCTTAGAATCAATTTCCAATATACATGGACTCTTGTCACGCCTAAGCCCTACTTTCTTCGCTGTATCTATATCAGCTGACAGGTGTACATATTGTCTGCTCATAGGTAAAAGTCCGTTCTTTTTTATGCTCTCAATAAATCTCCTTGCAGTACCATGATATAATTTATCAGGTGGAATCTTCTCTTCCTTTACTATATGCATCGGTATGGAATGCCCGTACATAGCTCTTATTTTTCCTGCCTTTATTTCATGTCTTTTCTTTTCAGACTTGTCAATCATAACAGCCAAATCATTCCTTGTTATATTTCCAAACTTACCTTCTGTATTTAGAGCACTCAAAAGCTGTTCAATACTTACCCAACCTTCTTCATCCATTTCAAGTTCATACTCCCACGGCGCATGTCGAAGTGCGTATGAAACTTCCTTACTTAATTCTTCATATTTCATCGTATTCCCCTTCCTCTATCATCTCGTCTATAACCTCTCTAAACCAATCTATAAGTTTATCAACTTTTTTAGTAAAGAAGAGCTGTTAAATATAAAACAGCTCCTCTTAAAAAAATATCAATAGTATAATTTAGAATGTTTTAGGATCCTCATACGCCCATAATTCATTCCAAGGTAGTTTTGCATATAACTTATCTATATCATCCTTTGTATAAAAGTACTCCTCCATAAATACATCCTCAGGAAAAAGCTTAAAATATCTACGAAAAAATTCCAACAAAAGTCTTTCTCTACCTGATATATCATCAAAAATAATATAACTTGGCACTGTTTCTCCCATACTTGGAATATAGTATTCAAGTGATTCTTTTGGCTTCGGATAAAAATAAATTATAATATTATCATTATAATCAAACGAATCCCATTGATAATCGTCATCATCCCATTTTCTTTTCCAATGATCATTGATAAAACTGATACTGAAACTTTCGCCTGTAATTAATTTATCTTTTTCTTTACCACTTGGATAAAACTTCATCTTTGTAAATATATCAATTATTATATCCAAGTCTTTTTCTGTTGGATATTCACCTTTTCTAAATAACGATGCTGGCACCCCCATTATCTTAGTATCCTCCCTAACACCTATTACCTCGGAATAATTTTATTCCAGCCTATCTTCAACTTGTACAGAAATTTGTGACCACTTTCTTACAACTATTTCCCTATTAATATTATTTTAATGAAGAAGAGCTGTTAGATATAAAACAGCTCACAGCTCCTCTTAAAAAAATATCAATAGTATAATTTAGAATGTTTTAGGATCCTCATACATCCAAGTCTCATTCCATGGTACCTTCGCATATAACTTATCTATATCATCCTTTATATAAAAGTGACTTCGCCTAAATACATCTTCCGGAAACAATTTAAAATATCTATGCAAAAATTCCAGTAATAATCTGCCTCTACCTGAAACATCTTCAAAGTTAAGATAATACGGTACTTCTTCTCCCATACTTGGAATATATTCTCCGAGCTCTATTTCCAAATTAGGAAAGAAGTAAATTATAATATGGTCATTATCATCTAATGAATCAAGTTCGTCCTCATCCCACTTTCTTACCCACTCATCATTAAAAAAACTCACACTTAAACACACTCTTTCACCTGAACTCATATCCACTTTATTACTTGAATAAAATCCCATTTCAGTAAATATATCAATTATTATATCCAAGTCTTTTTCTGTTACATATTTGCCTTTTCTAAACATTGACGCTGATGCTCCCATTACCTTAATATCCTCCCTAATTCTTCTAAATCTGTAACTATTATAGCCCCAAGCTCTCTTGACTTTTCTATCTCTTCAAGTTCTTTTACACTTGCTCCCTCCAGTCCACTGTCTATATATAAAATAACCTTTTTATCCCCTACATTAATGTATTCAGGATTATTTATATCCAAATACTTCTTCATCTGAGAAAAACTCACATTTTGTACATCGCTCTTTACCTCTATAAGATAGTTATCCGTCATTATATCCAAGTCTCCTATATCTGCTCCTATCTTTTTCGGTTCGAGCTTTTTACCTGAAAGTGCCTTTACTTTTGCGCCTATCTTTTTTACAGTTTCACTTGTATTATTCATTATATACTCTGCAACTTTTCCTTCAAGAATTTTTCCGATTTCCTTCTTATTAGATAGCCTTGATTGTATAGAATTATTTATATTTTTACTATTTTGTTCAGCAATTTCGAATACTGTTTTTGAATTATTTTCATACTTTGTCTTATTACCATTCGTACTTAAGAATGTAGTTCCCGGTTTCCCTGCCGCTGTAGCACCTTCTATAGCATTTGGTACTTCCTTCTTATCCTCGTGCTTTACATCTTCTTTAGATAAAGGCTTTTCTTTGGCTATATTATCAGCTTTATCTACCTGCTTTTGGGGTTCAGGCATCTTTGGTGGGTCTGTTATATCAGGAAGCTTCGTAGGATTTTTAGAGTCAGGTATCTCTATCAGCGACTTATTATTTCCCGGCAATTCTATAGGTGCCTTATTTGGCTTAGCTATTTCTGATGGTTGTTTGATAAGACTTACTTTCTTATCAATACCTGCTATATCACCTGCTTGTTCTCCAATTTCTGCAGCCTTAGATGAATAAACTATCTTTGACGGCTGCTTTATATTTGAACCTCCCGCAATTTCATCTCCAATCCCGGATATTTTTGATGAGATTTTTGATCCATTTGATATATCACCAACATCATCTGCTATATCAGCGACTTTTGATGATCCAATTGCTTTTTTAGCCCCTTGTCCGGATTTCGCAAAACCATTTGTAACTGCAGCCAAGCCTATTTCAAATACTACATGTCCTAAAAGCTCTGCTCTATCCTCACTACTTCCATGAATTATCTTTTCGTTTGTATAGTTTTTTACAGCTTTCACTAACATCCCGGGGTTCACTATTATATCTGTTAATCCCTCTACAGTTTTTATAGGATGTACCACTGTACTATAAATACCGTCTGCAGTACCGAAAAGTCCCTTTATATACACTCCTCTATAGTATGCCCCTATTGTAGACATTAAGCCGGCATTCTTCGGCATATTTGTAGCTCCTAGGAATCTTCCTAGTCCATTTGATATTATAGGTATCTTTGCAGCATATACAGAATTTCCTGCTTTTGTAGTCTCCCTTATAACGATATTCCTTAGATTATCATAGTGTATACCTATGTTCGGTAATTTTATAACCCCTGCTTCTACAAGTGCTTTAAGGTTTTTTGTATTTGTATTTAAGGAATCTATTGCTCCATAAGCTGTATAAAAATAAAGTATCGGATCTTTCTTTGCCCTTTTTGCAAAGTCATCATTATTCTTGTTTATATCTTGAAAAGCCTTTTTAGCCTTTGCTGTATCGGCATTAGGGTTAATTATTGTAGGCGGTATCGTTATATTTATATTACTCCTATAACTTTTTCTTGACTTTTCATTTACACCCTTAGCAACCACAGGTCTTGGTCGTATACTTGATGCAAATCTGTTGGCGGTATTTCTCCCTGACCTACTTGCATTTGCGTTAACATTCTTTGAATGGTTTTTAGAATAGCTGTTGGCAGTTCTTCTTCCAAAGCTTCTTGACAGGTTTGTACTTTGTCTTATATTTTGCTTACCTAATCTTCTGCCTGAATTATTTGGTTTAGCCTGTCTCTTTGATTGTGCTTTTGTCTTTGGCGATATTTTCGGCATCTTCAGCTTTGGAGATTTGGATTTATTTGAAGCTTTTCCCTTAGCACTTGTGGTTGTCTTTTTGCTTACTTGCTTTCCATTTGCACCATTACCTCTGCCTGTGGATTTTCCCCTGTTTCTTGTATTTCCGCTTGGGTCGGTATAATTGACAGGGTCATTTTCTACAAAGCTGTACCCGTTTAAGCTGATCGCTGACTCTATATCTCCACTTACACTGTCTTCTGATAAGAACACCCCTGCATTCGGATCATAATATCTGGCTCTTAGATAATATAATCCTGTACTATCTTTCCATTCTCCATCAAATCCAAAGCCGGTTATTAAAGCTTTTTGAGTATCAATAAAATTTGTATCTTCATTATCTCCAAATGGTGTATAGAATACATTTTCTTCTCCGATTCTACCTAATACACTTTCTTTTTCATCTGTTATAAATATACTCTCAGTACCGGTTGAAAGTTCAACTGTCCTTTCATTTCCGTATATTAAATTCGATTTTGAACTGTCATTATAAACAGATAGCACCTGTGTATCTTCAAAGCTTACATCATTTAATCTGTATTTACTTTCCAAGGTACCGTCGGAATTCAGTTCTTTGGTAAGAACTCGCTCTCCCATTGCATCATAGATTGCTTCAAATATTGTTACATTATTTTTCTTTATTCCTGTCAAGTTATCATTGATATCATATGTGTAGCTAAACTTCTCTCCATCACTTGTAGCTGATATACGATTGCCGTTTTTATCATAAGAATATATGGTAGTTTTCTTAGGTGATTGTTTTTTTATAAGCCTGTTGCTTTCATCATATGTAAATGTAGTTACTTCTTCTTTATCACCTGTTTTTATGGTTTCACTTGTTCTATTGCCTGCATTATCATATGTATAGCTTATATCTTTTGTACCTATATCACCTGTGATACTCTCACTTTTTAGCTGTGAATTATCAGTATAACTGTATCGGTATTCTAACTTTATAAAATCTGTATTATTACCTGAATTATCTGATACAGTATCCTCCACTGATAATACATTCTCACTTGTGGCTGTCAGCGTATCCTGATCTGTTAATGCACTTTCTTTAGTATTAGATTCCTTATTATCCTTACTCAACACAACATATCTTTTAGATATTCTGTCTTCACCGTCATACTCCAATGAGATCTTATATATGATATTTCCTGCATCATCAGTATATGTCTTTTCTACTAATTCACCGCTATCATTATATTTTTCTACGATAGTCTTGTTATCCGGCAGATGTGTAATTGTAGTATTTTCCACATACTCATAGCTGACAGTTTTATTATCACCGTATATTACAGATATAATTCTATCTTCACTGTCATATGTATATACAGTTGGCGGCTCACCGGCTACTTCAAGCTTACTTAAATTTCCTCTTTCATCATAAGTATAATTTATTGTCTTTCCGAATATATCTGTATAATTTAAAATATTTCCACTGTTATCATACTTGTAGGTAGAAGTTCCGGTATTCCCTGTAGCTTCTGATATATTCCCATTCTCATCATAGCGGTATTCTAAAAGTTTCTTACTTTCACCATCTGACACTTCACTTTGAGATAGTATTCTGCCCTCACTGTCAAGCTCATAAGTTAATTGCTTTCCGTCAGCCTTTACTATCTTGATTGGAGTATCACTGTTGCCATATTCATAATACTCCACATCACCACTTGGATTTTTTCTCTCTACCACTCGCCCCTGACTATCTCTTTTTAAATATGTGGTATGTGAATTTCCGTCACTGTACTCTACTATTCCATTATCATCAGATTTGTAGAAAATATCTCCAAGCTTGGTCTCTATAAGCTCTTTTTGTATATCATTATTTTCTTGTTTCTTATTAGGGTTTATAGAAAGCAGACGATTTCTTACACTATATGTAAAATTGGTATCCTCTTTGCCTCCTCCGGTTATTTTTGTAAGATTGCCGTTAGCATCATATGAGAATTTTTCACTCCCTGCTTTACTGTCTTTTTGTGTTATCTGCCCCTTGGCATTATAATATAACCTGATATCATCCGCATCTGTTTTCATACCTGTTACTTGACTCTTATTATCAAGTGTATATGAAATATTTTCAGATGCTCCGGTATTTATATTCTTATATACCTCATTTATTAAGTTTCCTACATTGTTGTAATTATAGCTGTTGGCTTCTCCGGTGCTGTTATTTTCTTCTATCAGCTGACCAAGTTTATCATACTTATACTGTGCATTATATCCGCTGCTGCTCTTCTCTTCTAAAGTATTTCCAAAAGTGTCATAAGTATATGAGAAATCTTCACCATCAATGCTTTCTGAAATCACCTGACCTATTTTATCATAGGTGTATGTATATCTTTTTCCGCTTTGGTCACTCTCCTCTGTAAGCTGTCCATACAAGTCATAGGAGTACTTTTTTTCATTACCTTTATTATCTGTAATAGAAGTTATATCACCAAGAGTATCATAGCTGTATTTTTCATAGTTTCCCAACGTATCTTTCTTTTCTACCAATCTACTTAGTGAATCGTAAGTGTATGTTGTTTTACTGCCGTCTATATCTATAAATTCAATTATATTTCCAAGTGCATCATACTTATACTTTTCACTACTGCCGTCAGGATATACTATTTCCGTATTTTGTCCAAGTGCATCATATCTATATACTATCGGCTGATTTTTACCATCCACATACAATATCAGATTGTCATTGATGTCATATGAAAACTTTTGTATATTACCCAGTGCGTCCTTTGTTTCTACTATATTCCCTTTAGCATCATACTTATACTCACTCTTACTTCCGTCAGCTTCTTTTTCAGTCAACAGATTGCCGGCATTATCGTATGTATACTCAATGACATCTTCTCCGCTTGCTTCTTTTATCAGATTACCTGATGTGTCATAAGTGTATTCTGTACCCACTCCATATATATCTACACTTTTTATCAGATTACCTGCTTCATCATATGAAAAACTCTCAGAAGTTTTATCTGCATAGTCTATCTTTGTTACTCTACCCTCTGAATCATATGTATAGCTTGTCTTTTCTCCCAAGCTGTTTGTTTCCGTCAGTAGATTATTAGCACTGTCATAAGTATAGTTTTCATCTAAATCCTTATTATCATAAAGTCTTATGATATTTCCGGCTTCATCATATTGTATATTTGTAATAAGACCGTTAGCTTCTGTTTGAGTAATAACTCTACCCTGTGAGTCATACTTATAGCTTGTTTCACTATTATCCGGCAATATAACTTTTGATAGATTTTCACCATCATAAGTATAATTTGTCTTATTCCCCAATGCATCTATATTGACAATAAGCCTATTGCTCTCATCATACTCATACTTTGTTTCAAACCCGAGTACGTCCTTGATACTCGTTATATTACCGGCACTATCATATGAAAACTGTACAACATCTTTACCGTTAACATTTCTCCTAATCAGATTCCCGGCTTCATCATAAGTATCCTTAGTAACGGCACCATACTCATCGGTATACTCTTCTGCCAACTCACTTGGTATTTTTTCATGAGTTGTATCTTTTTTTGCCACCTTAGATACTTTGCTCTTCGCATCTCTAAGTACATCTTGATAGTAATAGTATTTTCTTACCGATTCCTTATCCTGTACCGCCCCAAAGGTCGGCAGAATATGCCCCAGCATTAAGCTGAAAGAAACAATACCTGCAACAAGACTTTTACAAAATATTCTGTTTTTCATCCTATTCACCCATCTTTTTCTATTTTTTTTATTTAATCAATTTTATACCACAAATAATACATTAGTGTCAATTAATATAACTATTAAACTTTAACTATATTATTTAACCAAACTTCCTTGCTTAATTCTTCATATTTCATCATATTCCCCTTCTTCTATCATCTCATCTATAGCTTCTCTAAACCAGTCCCAAAAGCTTTCATAATCCTTTCTCTGTTCCCATCCTGAACTTGCAAAATCGTGGATTTTTTGTACCCTTCCGCCTTTGTCGATATCAAAGCAAACTATATCATCATTGTCATCTCTTCTTGCAAAGGGAACCAACTTTCTCTCAGGATATCTTTCTTGCAGTCCCTTTATTCTACAGGCAGCATGCTCATAATCCATCAAATACCAAAAATCAAAATCCGTCAAACCTAAATGTACAATTTTCAAAAATTCTTTCGGATATTCAAATCCTTTATATATACTGCCGGCATCTAACAATTTCATTTCTATACCTCTTTCTTAAATACAAAAAGCGGCCAAATTCCTCTACTTATAAGAATTTGACCGCTTTTAAATAACTATTTTTTCTAATCCGCTCTTCTTCTGTAAAATCTTCCAAGGAGCTGTTGTGTCTTTATAAGATTTATAAATGCGGCCTTATCTATTTCTTTGATTGCCTTTACCACTTTATCAGCCTCGGCACTTGATACTATTGAGTATACAAGCGTTCTCTCACAATGATTGTAATGTCCTTCTCCCTTCCATGTTGTGGCACCATGGTGGCTGATTTTTGAAATTATCTCACAGACTTCATTTGGATGATCTGTAACAATGAACAGTGTAATCTGTTGGTACTTTCTGTACAATACATGTATAACAGTTGTGGTAACGTATTGAAAAATAATCGAATACAGCGCTCTGTCCCAGCCGAATAAAAGTCCTGCAATCAAAAGTACTACCGCATTTCCTACAAGGATGATATTAAATGCATCCATTCCCTTTTTTTCAGATAAGTAAATGGAAATAAAGTCGGTTCCTCCTGTAGTGGCATTCATAAGAAGACAAATACTTATAACAAGGCCGTTTATAATTCCTCCGAAAATTGTTATAAGCAATATATCCTCCGTTATTACATATCCCGGAATAATATCTACCAAAAATCCTGCCAGCAATATAACCCAGCAGGAAAAAAGTGTAAATTTCTTTCCTATAAATCTGAAACCTATATATACAGGTATCGCATTTAATATAATATTTACCAGTGTATATGGCAATTGCACATTAAAAAATATTCGTGCAGATCTGGTAATAAGCAAAGTAATACCTGTCGCACCTCCCGGGAATAAATCTCCGGTTCTTACAAAGGTCTTGATATTAACGGCCATCAAAATAGCCGCTAAAGATATAACGACAAATCTTTTTATATCATTTTTTATAATGTTATTTTTATTGTTTTTTATACTTTCTTCCATTAAACTATCTCACAAAACTTATTTTACCCTATGACAGGCTACACTTCTGCCGTTTTTTTCGCTCAAAACAGGCTCATCCGTTCTGCAAACTTCCATGCAATACGGGCATCTGGTATGAAATCTGCAACCGCTTGGAACATCTATAGGACTTGGTATTTCCCCCTTAAGCATTTCCTTTTGCCTTCCTGCATTTTCAATACTTGGAATGGCATCAAGTAAAAGCTTTGTATATGGATGTAGAGGATTTTCAAAAATATCATCAGTATTCCCGATTTCACATATTTTACCCAAAAACATTACACAAACCCTGTCGGCAATAAAATTTACCACGGATAAATCATGTGATATAAATAGATACGATGCTTTTCTCTTCTCCTGTAAATCCTTAAGTAAGTTTAAAACCTGTGACTGTATTGATACATCCAACGCAGATACAGGCTCGTCACATACTATAAGCTTAGGATTTAGGGCTATTGCTCTGGCAATTCCGATCCTTTGTCTCTGGCCTCCTGAAAACTGATGCGGATATCTGTTATAGTATTCCTTTCTGATACCTACATCTTCCATTAAATCAAGGACTTTTAACTTTATATCTTCTTTTTTCATTCCCTTATTATGTGTGATAATAGGCTCTGCAATAATCTCGCCTACAGTCATTCTTGGGTTTAAAGAAGCATACGGATCTTGAAAAATTATTTGAAGATTTTTCTTAATCTGTTTTAATTCTTCGCCCTTTTTTTCATAAATATTTTCATTAAGAAATATACTCTTACCGCTGTTTGGACTTATAAGTCCTATAGCACATTTACCGAGAGTTGATTTTCCACATCCACTCTCGCCAACCAAAGCCAAGGTCTCATTCTCATATATATCAAGACTGACATTACTTATTGCATGTACTTTTTTATTTTTCTTTGATGTAGGAAATTCCTTAACTATGTTTTTTAAACTTAATACTACATTTTTCATCTTCTATCCTTTTATATAGGAAACATGAAACCATATGATTATCCTTTATGTACTCGTCTGCCGGTCTTGAAGAAAAACAGATATCCTGTGCATAATCACATCTGTCTACAAATCTGCATCCCTCCGGCAAATTTAAGATATTCGGTACATTTCCCTTTATAGTATACAATCTGTCCTGCTTTTTTCCGATAGTGGGAATTGACTTTAAAAGTCCGTTTGTATATGGATGTGCAGTCTCATTAAAAAGCGTTTTTGTCAGAGTTGACTCCACCACTCTGCCTGCATACATTACATATACATAGTCACATATTTCGGCAACAACTCCCATATTGTGGGTGATCATTATAATTGATGTTCCGACAGATTCACACAGTTTTTTCATCAGCTTTAAAATCTGTGCTTCTATGGTAACATCCAAAGCTGTCGTAGGCTCATCGGCAATTAAAAGTTTAGGTTTACATATCATTGCCATACCTATCATTACTCTCTGCCTTAGACCGCCTGAAAGTTCATGAGGGTATGAGTTAAATCTTTTTTCCGCTTCCGGAATTCCGACCTCATTAAATATTTCAATGACACGCATCTTTGCTTCTTCTTTTGAAATCTTTTCATGCAAAATAATGGCTTCCATTACCTGCTTTCCCACTTTTACAACAGGATTAAGCGATGTCATCGGCTCCTGAAAGATCATGGAAATATCCTTTCCTCTGATTTTTGCATAATCTCTAACACTTATTTTTGTAAGTTCAGTGCTGCAAAAGTCTATACTTCCTCCTACTATTTTTCCGGGATTTTTTATAAGTCCCATAATGCTCATGGCAGTCATAGACTTTCCGCATCCGCTTTCACCTACTATTCCAACTATCTTGCCTTTAGGTATATCTATATTTATGCCGTCAAGTGCATAGGCAAGCTTACCCTTTACTTGAAAAGCAACTTTTAAATCTCTTATAGTCAAAATATTGTCCATATTACTGCTCCTTAAGATATGGATCTAATATATCTCTTAGTCCATCACCTAAAAAATTGAATGCTAAAACTACAATCATTATAGCCATAGCCGGTGCCAATACAAGTACAGGCTGTGTAAACAGATATTTTTTTGCACTCACGACCATAAGTCCCCAGCTTGCTGTAGGTGGCTGTGCACCCACGCCAAGGAAGCTTAAAGAACTCTCCGAAAGTATGGCTGAAGGTATACTTAAGGTAAATAATACCACCAATGTAGGTATACAGTTCGGTAATATATGTCTGAAAATAATTATTGCATTACTTACACCCATGCTTTTTGCAGCCTCAACATATTCTTTTTTTGAAAGTGACAATGTTTCTGAACGTATTACTCTGGATGTGGATGCCCAGTTTACCAAAGATAATGCTATAAATATATTTATAAGTCCCCCGCCCATTGTATACATTACAACCATCGCAAGTAAAAGTGACGGAAATGCCAGCATTATATCTGCAAGTCTCATTATCGCAAAATCTATCTTTCCGCCGAAGTAACCTGCAATAAGTCCAAGTATTGTACCTATTGTCATTGAAATAAATGTCGGTAAAAGTCCTATGGTAAGTGATATTCTTGCTCCGTAAATAACTCTCGTCAATGTATCTCTTCCAAGTTCATCTGTACCGAGAGGATGTGCAAATGAAGGTGCCAAAAGTCTGTCCTTTAAACTCTGCGCATTAGGTCCGTATGCGCATATCACATTTGCGAATATGGCGCAAAGTATAATTATAAAAATAACTATAAGAGAAAAGAATGCCAACTTGTTTTGTTTAATTACAGTGTTCAGCTTTTCAATAAAGCGCTCTTCCATTAGAATTTCCGTGTCAGCAACTGACTTTCTATCAATATTTTTACTCATATTATCGTTTTTCTTCACCACTCTTTCTATATCTCCTTTCTAATTCTCGGATCTAGAATAGAGTACAATGAATCCGCTATCAAATTTCCTAATATAACCAGTATCGTA
This sequence comes from Lachnoanaerobaculum gingivalis, assembly GCF_003862475.1. Lineage (GTDB taxonomy): Bacteria > Bacillota > Clostridia > Lachnospirales > Lachnospiraceae > Lachnoanaerobaculum > Lachnoanaerobaculum gingivalis. The sequence goes on from NZ_RRCO01000002.1 coordinate 553,293, forward strand.
GTAAATATAACCGTTCCCTGTAAAAGTGGCATATCTCTGGTCTCTATTGCATTTACTGCAAGTCTGCCTATTCCCGGTATACCGAAAATATTCTCGGTAATAACCGCACCTGAAAGCATTGATGATATCTGGAGTGCCATCATTGTAACAACAGGAAGCATGGCATTCTTTAAAGCATGTGATTTCATAACCGCAAATTCCAAAAGTCCCTTGGCTCTGGCAGTTCTGATATAGTCCTCCTGCATTACTTCCAAAATATTTGATCTTGTCATTCTTGCGATACTTCCGGCGGAATTCCATCCAAGCACTATAGAAGGTAATACCATTGAAGCCGCTGTCTCATATCCCGATACAGGAAATATTTTCAGCTTGTAGGCAAAAAGATATTGCAATACCAGCGCTATCATAAATACAGGCATAGATACACCAAGAAGTGCAGTGCCCATAAACAACCTGTCTAAAATATTATTTTTATTTACTGCCGCAAATATTCCGCTTAAAATGCCGACTATCCATGAAACTATTGCTGCACATACTGCAAGTCTTACCGTATTCGGAAATGCATCAAGTATTATACCTGTAACATTCCTGTTCAGTCTGTAGCTTGTCCCGAAATCTCCTCTTACAGCATGTGAAATATATGTAAAGAATTGCATATACAGCGGTTTATCAAGTCCCATCTCTTTACTTATCTTATCTATTACAACCTGATTTACATGTTCACCAAGCATTGTGGTTACAGGGTCTCCCGGTACTACTCTTAACATTATAAATATTATCAAAACCACGCCTATCAAAACAGGTATGGAAATCAAAATTCTTTTTAATATATTTTTCAACAAAACTGCCTCCAAAAAGCTCCGTCATAAAATTAAAAATGGAGCGATATCTCGCTCCATTATACCAATTATCTATTTTAAGCGCTATAGCTATTTTTTTGAAAAGCCTACAAATCTCATATCTGAAATTCCTGCCCAGTTAGGCTCAAATCCCTCGATATTCTTGCTTACACCATAATAGTGTTCTTTTGAGAACATAGGTAACCATGCAAAATCCTCTGTAACAATTTTCTTTTCAAGATCATTATACTCTGATAATCTCTCCTCATTGTTTACTATAGTTCTTGCCGCACTTACTCTGTCCATTACAGCCTTGTCAGGATAATTCAATGATCTTTGCTTTGTATTATTCTCATTTCCGAAGAATGTGTAAATAAAGTTGTCAGGGTCATTGTAATCTGCAGTCCATGTTGACATAAATGAGCCGAGTGTTCCGTCTTTTCTTGTTGCAAGCCATGTAGACTCGTCATAATTCTTTATCTCTGCATTTATACCGACTTCACTTAGCTGTGATGATATTACTTCAAGTATAGTCTTTGTAGTATCTGATGATGATGAATCAACTGAAATCTCCATATCAAATCCGTTCGGATAACCTGCCTCTGCAAGTAAAGCTTTCGCTCCGTCCGGATCATACTTAAGTTCAGGTAATGAAGAATTATATCCTATAAGTCCTCTTGGGAAAATACCGTTTTCAATTGTTGCTACACCGCCAAGTAATGAATCAATGATTTCCTGACGATTGATTGCCATAGAAATTGCTTTTCTCACATTTACATTGTTTAAAGGCTCAGTATTCTCATTGAATGTAAAGTATGTAATACCTACTCTTGGAGTATGGTAAAGTACATCAGGCATCTCTTTCTTATATGTATCAATATAGTCAAGCATGTAATCAAAATCAAGTATATCAAGCTCACCGTTCTTGAACATCATATTCCTTGTTTCGGAATCAGGTATAACTCTTATAAGGACGCCGGGAAGAGATACATCTCCACCCCAATATATGTCATTCTTTGTAAGTACAATAGAATCATTCACTGTCCACTCCGCCATCTTGAATGCGCCTGTTCCTACAGTTACTGAAGGATCGATACCGAACTTGTCGCCTGCAGCCTCTGTAGTCTCCTTATCAAGCATACATACAGGTGATGATGACAGGCAAGCTAAAAATCCCGAATAAGGCTCAGATAAAGTGATTTCTACAGTATAATCGTCCAAAGCTTTTACACCTGTAAGTTCTTTACTGCTTCCGTCCATAACTTTATCAGCACCTTCAATCTGGCTTACAAAGTCACCGTTTACAGCACCTGTAACTCCCAGAATTCTTGTTAGTGAATACACCACATCGTCAGCTTTAAAATCGGCACCGTTTGAATATTTTACACCTTCCTGTAAATGCAAAGTGTAAACTTTTCCGTCCTCAGATATGTCCCAACTCTTTGCCAATGAAGGTACAAGCTCACTTGAACCGTCGCTCTTTATCTTTGCTTCTACCAATCTGTCAAAGATATTTAAAGGTACCATATAATCCTTTGATGTCTTATGCGGATCTGCAGTCTGAATATCCGCATTAATTGAAGTTACAAGAAATCCTGTAGTATCAATATTTGTTGTTGCTTTGCTCTCCTGTGAGGAGCCTGTTTCCGTTTTCTTAGAAACGCATGCACTTAGAGTTAATGCTAAAACAGCACCTAACAATATAAATCTTTTTTTCATTTTCCTCTCCCGTTTCTTATTACTACATGACATTATAATACTTTTTATAATCAATGCCAAATAATTTTTACATCCAATATATAAAAAAGTCGGGCAAAATAATCGCAACCCAACTTTTTTATAAAATCTATCTTAGGAATGTAACCGCTTTTATAGGAGTTCTGTAATCACTTCTTCCTATTGTAATTCCAAGATTCTTATTTGCAGCATGAACTATCTTTCCGTCGCCCATATATATACCTACATGGCTTATCTCTCCGCCGCTTCCGTAAAAGAGCAGATCTCCCGGCTGAACTTCGGATAAACTTATTTCTCTTCCGTTATTAGCCTGCTGTCTTGTATTTCTTCCGGTACTGATTCCGAATTGTTCATAAACTCTCATAACAAATCCTGAGCAGTCTGCACCGTTTGTCAAAGATGTACCGCCATAAACATATGGATTTCCCACATACTGCTTAGCATAAGCAACTATTGCGGATCTTGAAGCATTTTCCTTGACTGCCGCCTTTGTGCTTTCCGTTGTAGCGGTTGTGGTAGCCTTTGATTTACTTACTCCCGGTCCACCGTTCTCACCTGTTACGACTGAGCTTTCTTTCTGAACCGTCTTTGCCTTGGTCTCTGTTTCCTTAGGCTTTTCAGTATTTCCACCCGGTCCATATCCTGCCGCAGTTGTAGCTTGCGTAGTGATTTCAACCTTGGATTCTGCAGGCTTAGTCTGTGGCGCCTCAGCTACCGTTGTAGCCTCAGTCTGCTTTGTTGTATCTTCTACAGCACTGATAGTTCCCGGTGCCTGTACGGCATCTATCTTTTCCTGAACCGTTTCAGTTTGCTTGGTTGTTTCCGGAATACTTGTTGCCTCAGGCTCTTTAACAGTTTCTATGGTGACTTTAGACGATTCCGTTTCTTTTTTAGTATCTTCTATCGCCTTTATAGTTTCCGAAACTTTTTTCTCCTCGGAATTTTTTGTAGCTTCAACCGTATCAGCATTTGTTTCCGCCTTAGTTGACTGCTTTGTGGCATCTTCCGTAGGCTTTGATGTAGGCTTTAGCGTTGTTTCAGGCTGTTTTGTCGTCTCTTTTGGAGCCTCCGATTTTTCTTCATTAGCCTTTGTTGTTCCTTTTATTGTATCCGGAACATTGATATTCACCTCTTTACTTGCAGGTGTTTCTCTTTTTTCGGCTGCCGGAGATTTTATGGTCTTAGGTTCAGTGCCTGTTTTTTCTGAAGTTGTCTTCTCGGTCGCCTCTGTAGACTTCTTTGTCTCTTTGGCTTTTGTAGTATCTGCAACTACTGTGTCTTTATTTGCCGCTACAGTTTTATCGCCGTCCGCATCTACCAGATTTTGATAAATATCCATAGCCTCTTTAGCTTCCGTTTCAAGCTTAGCCTTTTCAAGAGCCTCAATAGTACTCTCTTGTGTGGTCTTGGCTGTTTTATAAGATATGTCCGTCTTTATAAAGTCCTTATAAACATACCCTGTAAGATCGTCATCTACCTGAACCTTTACAAAGTTGTTATCCTGTCCTACGACTACAAACTTCTCTCCGCCTCCAAGCATAGTGAGGGTATTTGAAGTTATATTAGGTGTTGTTCTAAGTCTTACATTATCAATGTCTACAACAGTTGCATATGTGACGATTGCATCTTTCGCCAATTTTTTGGCTTTTTCTCCTGTAGCCACTTCTGAAGCCTTTACATAACCTTCAACACTTCCGGAGTTGATTTTTAACCACTCTCCGCTTTCATTCACCTCAGTTCCTACAACTGTCGCAACCGAACTGTATGAAATACTTCCTACAGCCTCACCGGTCTCTTTTGCGCTTGAATGAACAACCGTGTCTTTTTTTCGATTGGCTACAACGATATCATCTTTTATGATATCCTCTTTGAGTTTGTCTTGTATTGACGGCGCTTCATATTTTACCGTATCATTTACAAGTTTTGTTCGTGCATCGTCAGCTCCCGTTATCTCTATAGTATTGGTGGTTGCTTCTTTTAATGACTCACCAAGAGCCGTCTGTGGAGATATAGAGCTTGCCTTATAATTGTTTAAGGCTACGGCCATACCGGAGACTGCATTACTTGTCTCCAAATCCATATCTGCATAGGCGTTGAAACTACATAATGAAACAAGGGTTAGAGCGGATGCCAATGTTAGAATTTTCCTTTTCATGAGCACTCCTTGCTTTATTTTAGAGTGTTTAAATTATACCAAAATTTGTAAGATTGAACAATTACTTTACACTAGTATATTTATTACAATATTTTAAACTTTTGATTACGTTTATCGTTATAAATCTGTTAAAAAAGTGTTACAAAAAAAGAACAACCGTAGTTGTTCTTTAAGTGCGGGAAAAGGGACTTGAACCCTCACGTCTATACAGACACAAGATCCTTAGTCTTGCCTGTCTGCCAATTCCAGCATTCCCGCATAGGATTAGATTTTCTAATCAAGGCGACAACCAGATTTGAACTGGTGATCAGGGTGTTGCAGACCCACGCCTTACCGCTTGGCTATGTCGCCGTGTCTAGTTGCCTAAACAAGCGCCCCGAACAGGGCTCGAACCTGTGACACTGCGGTTAACAGCCGCATGCTCTACCTACTGAGCTATCAGGGCAAATACTCGTGTATTATATCAGATAATCACTGATTATGCAAGTACTTTTCTTCTAAAACTCAAACTGCACTTCGTTTGTTTTCGTTAAGAAGAAAATGCACCTTCAAAACTGCCTACCAAATTCCGATTATATACATAAATTTTCCTATCTTTTGGTTAAACCCTCGACCTATTAGTAACCATCAACTTAATACATTACTGTACTTACATCTTGGCCCTATCTACCTCGTAGTCTTCAAGGGGTCTTACTGTTTTCACATGAGATATCCCATCTTGAGGGGGGCTTCACGCTTAGATGCCTTCAGCGTTTATCCCGTCCCGACATAGCTACCCTGCCATGGAGTTACTCTCCAACAGGTACACCAGCGGTCAGTCCGTCCCGGTCCTCTCGTACTAAGGACGGCTCCTCTCAAATATCTTACGCCCACGCCGGATAGGGACCGAACTGTCTCACGACGTTCTGAACCCAGCTCGCGTACCGCTTTAATGGGCGAACAGCCCAACCCTTGGGACCTGCTACAGCCCCAGGATGCGATGAGCCGACATCGAGGTGCCAAACCACTCCGTCGATGTGAACTCTTGGGAGTGATAAGCCTGTTATCCCCAGGGTAGCTTTTATCCGTTGAGCGATGGCAATCCCACTTTATGCCACCGGATCACTAAGTCCTACTTTCGTACCTGCTCCACCCGTCGGTGTCGCAGTCAAGCTCCCTTCTGCCTTTGCACTCTTTGAATGGTTTCCGACCATTCTGAGGGAACCTTCGAGCGCCTCCGATACTCTTTCGGAGGCGACCGCCCCAGTCAAACTCCCCGTCTGGCATTGTCCCCCGGCCGGATTACGGCCGCAGGTTAGAAATCCAGCAATACAGGGGTGGTATCCCAACGGCGACTCTGCATAAACTGGCGTCCATGCTTCTACGTCTCCCACCTATCCTGTACGAGTATTACCGAATCCCAGTACCAAACTGGAGTAAAGCTCCATGGGGTCTTTCCGTCCTGGCGCGGGTAACCAGCATCTTCACTGGTACTTCAATTTCACCGGGTGCATTGTTGAGACAGCGCTCAAATCATTACGCCTTTCGTGCGGGTCGGAACTTACCCGACAAGGAATTTCGCTACCTTAGGACCGTTATAGTTACGGCCGCCGTTTACCGGGGCTTCAATTCAAAGCTTCGTTTCCTGACTTCTCCTCTTAACCTTCCGGCACCGGGCAGGCGTCAGCCCATATACTTCACCTTGCGGTTTCGCATAGACCTGTGTTTTTGCTAAACAGTTGCTTGAGCCTTTTTTCTGCGACCACTATTTCTAGTGGCACCCCTTCTCCCGAAGTTACGGGGTCATTTTGCCGAGTTCCTTAACAATGCTTCTCCCGCCGGCCTTAGGATTCTCTCCTCATCTACCTGTGTCGGTTTGCGGTACGGGTACATATAACACAATAGCGGCTTTTCTTGACGGCTCCCTAACCGACTTCCCTACTAAACTTCGGTACGCATCACGTTTTCCCCTTGCATGGTGGTTTTTCCTCCCATACAGGTACTTCGCTTGCCCCGGTTTTTGTCCTCCCGGGTTCGGTTTTTAGTCTCCGTGTCCCCACAGTTCTGATTATATGTAGTACAGGAATCTGTACCTGTTATCCATCGACTACGTCTTTCGACCTTGCCTTAGGCCCCGACTTACCCTGAGTAGATCAGCTTTACTCAGGAAACCTTAGATATTCGGCCAAGAGGATTCTCACCTCTTTCTCGCTACTCATTCCGGCATTCTCTCTTCTTATTACTCCACCACTCCTTCCGGTATGGCTTCTACGCATCTAAGAATGCTCCTCTACCAATGTATAATATACATTCCTAGGCTTCGGTGTTGTGTTTAGCCCCGGACATTTTCGGCGCAGGACCTCTCGACTAGTGAGCTGTTACGCACTCTTTTAATGTATGGCTGCTTCTAAGCCAACATCCTAGCTGTCTTCGAAATCCCACATCCTTTTCCACTTAACACACACTTTGGGACCTTAGCCGTAGGTCTGGGCTCTTTCCCTTTTGACTACCCAACTTATCTCGTGTAGTCTGACTCCCGTCAATCATCTAGCCGGCATTCGGAGTTTGATATCTCTTGGTAGGCTTTGACGCCCCCGCAAAAATTCAGTGCTCTACCTCCGGTAGACTAATAACGAGGCTAGTCCTAAAACTATTTCGAGGAGAACCAGCTATCTCCGGGTTCGATTGGAATTTCTCCCCTATCCACACCTCATCGCCACCCTTTTCAACGGATGTGCGTTCGGTCCTCCATTCACTTTTACGCGAACTTCAACCTGGACATGGATAGATCACCCGGTTTCGGGTCTACACATACTGACTAAACTCGCCCTATTAAGACTTGGTTTCCCTTCGGCTCCGTATCTTTAATACTTAACCTCGCCTGTACATGTAACTCGCCGGACCGTTCTACAAAAAGTACGCGGTTCACCTTTCGGTGTTCCACAGTTTGTAAACATAGGGTTTCAGGTTCTTTTTCACTCCCCTCCCGGGGTTCTTTTCACCTTTCCTTCACAGTACTATACGCTATCGGTCACTGACTAGTATTTAGCCTTGGGGGGTGGTCCCCCCTGCTTCCCACAAGGTTTCTCGTGTCTCGTGGTACTCCGGATACTGCTGGATTCAATATATTTTCCCTTACACGGCTCTCACGCTCTTTGGCCCGCTTTTCCAAAACGGTTCAGGTAATATATCTTACTCGTGTTGCAGTCCTCTACCCCGCAGTGCACGCACCACGGTTTGGGCTCTTACGATTTCGCTCGCCGCTACTTTCGCAATCACTGTTGTTTTCTTTTCCTCCGGCTACTTAGATGTTTCAGTTCACCGGGTTCCCCTCTGTACGTTATGTATTGGCGTACAGATACTTGGAGTTCTTCCAAGTGGGTTTCCCCATTCAGACATCTGCGGATCACTGAATATGTGCTTCTCCCCGCAGCTTTTCGCAGCTTGTCACGTCTTTCTTCGGCTGTCAGTGCCTAGGCATCCACCCTACGCTCTTTATGTTTAACCTCTTAAATCATTTAGATTTAGTGTTTTGTATGACACTAGCGTGTATCATACACTATGTTTAAAAATTTATTTTTGTTATTAAATATCAACTACATTATGTAATTGATACCTCGGATGTCTAATTATAAAATATTTATATAATTTCTCGTTTGGTATGCAGTTTTCAAGGTACATTTGTAGTTAAAGCATTTGCTTTAACAGTGGAGATGGAGAGATTCGAACTCTTGACCCCCTGCTTGCAAGGCAGGTGCTCTCCCAACTGAGCTACACCCCCATAAATTGGCATCCACCTACTCTCCCATACCGTCTCCAGTATAGTACCATCGGCCGACTAGGTCTTAACCATCGTGTTCGGAATGGGAACGGGTGTGTCCCCTAGACGCATCGACACCAATAATGTTATGTTTTTAGTTTTACCCTTGATAATGTAAAACTAAACAGTACTCACAACCCCTACTTTTATCCTTAGAAAGGAGGTGATCCAGCCGCACCTTCCGATACGGCTACCTTGTTACGACTTCACCCCAGTTATCCTCCCTGCCTTCGGCAGCTCCTTCCCACACTGCTAAACATAACTACTGCTATTCTTTATATCATATAAGAATACTCACTCATAAGCCTTACGGCTTATTCCCTCGTATTCTTATCCCAGCTTTATGTTTACCAGTGTGGGTTAGGTCACTGACTTCGGGCATTGATGACTCCCATGGTGTGACGGGCGGTGTGTACAAGACCCGGGAACGTATTCACCGCAGCATTCTGATCTGCGATTACTAGCGATTCCAGCTTCATATAGTCGAGTTGCAGACTACAATCCGAACTGAGACGTTATTTTTGTGATTTGCTTGACCTCGCGGCTTTGCTTCACTTTGTTTACGCCATTGTAGCACGTGTGTAGCCCAAATCATAAAGGGCATGATGATTTGACGTCATCCCCACCTTCCTCCGGATTATCTCCGGCTGTCTCGTCAGAGTGCCCATCTTACTGCTG
>NZ_RRCO01000003.1 GCF_003862475.1 Lachnoanaerobaculum gingivalis
AAGACCCGAGTAAGCCAGATAAAAGCAATATCTCTTTCACATAAATCCACAATACGATTAATAGAGCGTATTCCTCGCATATTTGCATAAGTAATAACTGCATACATCATGATCGGGTTGTACCCTGTTCTTCCCTTGTCCGAACAATTGGCTAACAGTCCGGAAAAATCTAAATCCTCCATAACTTTTTTTAGGGTATAGACTGGATCGTCATTGGGCAAACTCAATTCATATAAGCTAAAGTTGATTTTCTGTTGACCTATTTCAAAAAAGTCGTTATAATCCTGTCTTTGACAGTTTTAAAAGTTAAAGTGCCCTTGAAACCCAGTGTTTTACCGGCTTTCAGGGTATTTTTATTTCGTTTTGAAACTGAAAAAATAGTATTTTATTTTCCTTTACTTTGTTTTTGTATTGTCCTCATTTGACTTTTTGTTATAAATTCAAAATCTGTATTAAAATGACAAATCTCATGTAGTTTATCTGTGAGCTCTGTTCGTTTATATAGAGGTATGAAACCTTGCTCTTTTATATATGCAAAATTAAAATCTTTTAAGGTCTTTAGAATCTCTTCGCATGTATACTTGTGTTCTAAAAATTTTTCAAGATATCTGTAAATAATCAAGGCTAAAAAGCAGGTTAAGAAGTGAGAAGTAATTCTATCAGTTCTTTGTAAAAATATCGGCCGTGCTTCAAACTCAGTTTTCATAATTCTAAAGCATTCTTCTATTTGCCAACGCTTTTCACTTATACTTAGTATTTCACTTACATTATCGTCAAGTAGGTCTGTTGAGATGGCATACATACCATCATACTTTGCCTCCTCATCTATTTTTTCTGTATTAAGAAAGTTATGTACATTTGCTTTTTCACCATCATCAGTTACCGAAATACTACCAAGAAATCTGGCTGGATCATTAGGATTTCTTCTTTCTTTTTTGATACTGCCTTTTTCAAGCATTAACTTAGCTCTTTCAACTTGTTTCTCTCTAATAGCTTTTTGGTATTTGGCATATTTTGGTGAGTATGTGATTATAAGTCTTTGAGATAAATCTTTCGGTGTATAGGGAGCATCTTTGTAATATATAGTCTCATCATCCTTTGAGATTTCAGCCAGATCTACCACTTTATCATCAGATAAACGTTTAAATCCTTTAGTATCTAAAGCCCATTCCCTATCCTGTGCATTAAGCTTTTTTATTGATTGAGTAACTACAAAAGCTCTTTCACCCATATGATTGTACTTTCTTATTTTTTCCGAACCAAGTCCGGCATCACTACAGTAAATAAACTTTTGACAATCAAACTCTTTTAAAATTTTTTCTTCAAGTGGTTTAATAGAGGTTTGTTCATTTGCATTTCCCGGAAATAGAGAAAAAGCAAGTGGAATGCCGTCACCATCCATAAACATACCCATTTGTATTATAGGGTTTGGTCTGTGTTCCTTGCTTTTGCCATATCTCTTAATGCCATCTTCATCCTCAATCTCAAAATAATAGTTAGTACAATCATAAAAAAGAAGCTTATCATTGCGTTTTCCGACTAAATGACTATTTCTATAAGTTTCAGATTGTATAAGGTCACATTCTTTACCGAGTACATTTAAAGAGCGATATACATCATGTAATTGGTAAGATGGTGGCTCTAAAAAATCCATAGAACAAGAGTAACTTGAGCGTTTACTGGAAGGTTCGAGTATTCTGGAGTAAATCAAATCGGATAATATCGAGTTGATATCAAACTTGAAGTTATACTTATCCCTTATCTTTCTACAAACTTTATGTAAGCCAAGTTTATAATAAAAGTACTGCAAAAACAGGTAACCTCCACGATAGAAGACTTGTTGCTGTGGCTGTAGTCGTTTGCTTGAGTTAAAAGAAAAATTTACTATTTTATCTTCTTTGTACTTCTGTGTTTCAAGTTTTGCCTCGGCACGAGCCCATTTCATGACGTCATCTCTAGTGGGTCCATGCTCTTTTAATAAATCAGCGAGAGTACCAAGTTTGCGTACATTTACAGAGGTGCTAACCCCTTTGTCATTTATAAAGCTTTTGGAAATATAGAAGGACTCTGCATTTTTTGATTTTGATGTAGTAACTTTCATAGATAACCTCCACACCTTATTATAGCATAAAATACTAGAAAATACTATATATTAAAACGAACATTTTGACAAAAATTTCAAGCGAGAAGTGTAGGCTATATGCGGGTTACAGGACTTTTTTTATGCCTATTTAGGTAAACAAACTGTCAAAGACCCGAGTAAGCCAGATAAAAGCAATATCTCTTTCACATAAATCCACAATACGATTAATAGAGCGTATTCCTCGCATATTTGCATAAGTAATAACTGCATACATCATGATCGGGTTGTACCCTGTTCTTCCCTTGTCCGAACAATTGGCTAACAGTCCGGAAAAATCTAAATCCTCCATAACTTTTTTTAGGGTATAGACTGGATCGTCATTGGGCAAACTCAATTCATATAAGCTAAAGTTGATTTTCTGTTGACCTATTTCAAAAAAGTCGTTATAATAATTAACTGTGAGCATAGTTACATTATAACATGTAACGGAGAAAGATGGTTGTCGTTAGCCATCTTTTTTTATGTAAAACTTAGGGAGGAGTGACTCATTTTGAGTTACTCCTCCCTATTTTATGACTGCCATTTCCCGACAGCCCCTTTTTGTATATTTATTATTTCAACAACTCTTCCATTGTATGCCAGCCAAGTACTGCACATTTTACTCTTGCGGGCATATGTGAAATATCTCTGAGGGCTCCGGCCTCATCAAGTTCCTCTATCTCTTCTTCAGTTGCCTCTCCCTTTATCATACGGAAGAACATATCTGAAAGTCTGATAGCTTCATCCTTTTCAAGACCTATTACCATATCAAGCATTATATCTGCTGAAGCCTGTGATATGGCACATCCGTCTCCTACGAAAGCACCGTCTTCTATGATGCCTTCATCATTTACTTTAAGTTTTAAAGTGATATGATCGCCACAGCTTGGATTGACACCGTCCAGTATAAGATTGGCATCTGTAAGATCATGTTTATGATACGGTCTTAAATTATGCTCTGTCAGAATTTCATTATAAAAGGCTCTGTTATCACTCATCGTATCCCATCTCCTTTCTTATATCTAAAAGAGCGGCTGCCAGTGCATCTATCTCTTCCTTTGTATTATAGAAAGAAAGGCTTGCTCTTGTGGTTGAATTTATCTTAAGATGCTGCAACAGCGGCTGTGCACAGTGATGTCCTGCTCTTACCGCAATACCTTTTGAATCAAGTATTGTCGATACATCATGCGGATGCACTCCCTCCAGTATAAAGTTAATTATACCGCTGTGCTTAGCAGGATCTTTTGAACCAAGTATTCTGACATACTTGTTCTTTGAAAGAACTTCCATAGCATATTCGCTAAGTTCTCTCTCGATACTCTCTATCTTCTCATAGCCTATGCTCTCGATATAGTCGATAGCTGCCGCAAGTCCTACCGCACCTTCCGCATTTACAGTACCTGCCTCAAACTTATGTGGCAATGGGGCAAATGTGGCTTTTTCTCTGGTAACATACTCTATCATTTCTCCACCGCTGAGGAATGGAGGCATGGCATCAAGTAATGCCTTCTTACCATAGAGCACACCGATACCCATTGGTCCGCAAAGCTTATGGCCTGAGAATGCAAAGAAGTCCGCATCCAGTTCTCTTACATCTATTTTCTTATGAGGTATACTCTGTGCACCGTCAACCACTACTACAGCTCCCACACTATGAGCTTTTTCAATGATATACTCTATAGGTGTAGGTATTCCAAGTACATTTGATATCTGTGTACAAGCCACCAACTTTGTATTTTCATTTATTTTAGAATCTATCTCAGCCTTAGTAATCTCACCGTCTTCTTCACAATCAAGGAATACAAGTTTAGCTCCTGTAGCTCTTGCCACCATCTGCCATGGAAGCATATTTGAATGATGCTCAAGTATACTTACAACTATCTCATCACCGGCCTTTATATTGTTTAATCCGTAGCTGTATGCCACAAGATTTAAGCTCTCTGATGCATTTCTGGTAAAAATTATCTCTTCACTTCCTGCTGCACCTATAAACTTCGCCACTTTGCTTCTGGCATTCTCATAGTCCTCGGTAGCTTCCACACTGAGTTTATACACTCCTCTTAAAGGATTTGCATTGTGATGCTTATAAAAATCATTCATCGCATCCAGTACCGCCTGTGGTCTTTGTGATGTAGCCGCATTGTCCATATATATTACATCATCGGATGCTAAAAGCGGAAAATCATTTCTGTATATACTCTTACTCATCTTCACTGCCTCCAAGATAAAGATTTACTTTCTCTTCAAGTGCCTCATTCTCCAGCTTCTTGCTGATAGCATCTATTCTTGCTCTAGCCACCATCTTTGTAACACTTTCCTTGTCCATACCTCTTGAAGTGAGATAGAAAAGCATTTCCTCATCAAGGTTTCCTATGGAAGCGCCATGTGTTCCCACTACATCTTCCTCGGCACAGAGTATTACAGGTATACTCTGATTGTGGATATTCTGACCTAAGAGAAGTACATCCTCACTCTCTTCTCCTGTAGCGTCTTTCGCACCTCTCTTAAAGTCAATAGTACCTCTTAGAAGCTTCTTTGAATTGTCATTAAGTACTCCTGAGGCTATCATCTTGCAATTACTTGACTTTCCTATATGATCTGCCACATAGTTAAGATCTATCTGCTCCTCGGCCTTTCCATAGTAGCCAAGGTCTGATATAAATTCACTCCTTTTACCTACAAGGCTTGCCCTTGCACCTGCAAATATCTTCTCTCCGCCAAGTAAGAGCTGTACAAGCTCAAATGAAGCATCTTTTTCAACATTTGCACCAATATCATTGAGTGAAATATCTCTGTCTGACTGAAGTCCTACCTGATACAACTTTACCTTTGCATCTTTCTCTGCAAAAACAAATGTCTGTACCGCCAAAGCACCGCTATTTTCCTCATTTGAAGAGTAATCCATCCATACATTGACTTCACTGCCTTCAGCCGCATAGATATAAACTCTTACCTTTGCAAGGCTTTCCTTATCTCTGCATATATTTATATGACTGTTTGACTTTACACCTGCAAGAGTATTTATAATAATATCTTCACTTTCAGAGTCACAAAGCTCTGTCATATTTGCTCCCATTCCTGTAGGAAGAGCCTTCATAGCTTCAATAGTCTCTTTTGAAAGTTCATTATTTGCATTCTCATTTAAAACTTTTATATTTGCACTGCCTGTTTCACTTGGTATAGAAATAGCAGTCTCATTCATCTTTAGCCATCTCCAGGTAAGAACCGGTATTCTGTTTAAAGTAATATCTCTCATTAACCAATACTTCCTTTCATTTCTAATTGAATGAGATTGTTCATCTCTACCGCATACTCAAGCGGCAATTCTTTTGATACATTGTCGGCAAAACCGCTTACGATCATTGCCTTTGCATCCTCTTCGCTGATACCTCTGTTCATAAGATAGAATACGGCATCATCACTGATTCTTCCAATTCTTGCCTCATGTCCTACATCGGCATCCGCACATCTGATATCCATAGCAGGGACTGTATCCGAGCGTGATATATCATCAAGCATCAAAGACTCACAGGATACTGCAGCCTTTGCATTCTTTGCTTTTTCAGATACTACCACAGCATTTCTGAATGTAGATATACCGCCACCCTTTGAAATCGACTTTGTATTTATAAATGAAGATGTATCAGGTGCCGCATGTACTACCTTTGAACCTGTATCAAGATTTTGTCCTGCACCTGCGAATGTAATTCCTGTGAACTCCATTCTTGCACCTCTACCCTTTAAAATACTCATAGGATAAAGATATGATACATGTGAACCGAATGAACCTGAAACCCATTCAATTCTTCCACCCTCTTCCACAACAGCTCTCTTTGTGTTGAGATTGTACATATTCTTTGACCAGTTCTCTATAGTTGAATATCTGAGTCTTGCATTCTTTCCTACATAAAGCTCCACACATCCTGCGTGAAGGTTTGCCACATTATATTTTGGTGCTGAACATCCTTCGATAAAGTGAAGATCCGCACCCTCATCTACTATAATAAGTGTATGCTCAAACTGTCCTGCACCCTTTGCATTAAGTCTGAAATATGACTGCAATGGAATATCAAGATGAACACCCTTCGGTACATATACAAATGAACCGCCTGACCATACCGCACCATGAAGCGCCGCAAACTTGTGGTCATTTGGCTTTACAAGCTTCATGAAATGCTTTTGAATCATCTCGGCATACTCACCATGCATTGCACTCTCAAGATCTGTATATACAACACCCATCTGTGAAACTTCATCTCTTACATTGTGGTATACAAGTTCCGAGTCATACTGTGCACCTACACCTGCCAAAGATTTTCTTTCAGCCTGTGGTATACCGAGTTTTTCAAAGGTATCTTTGATATCCTCAGGAACCTCTGACCACTTTGTCTTCATATGTGTATTAGGTCTTACATAAGTAACAATATTGTCGATATCAAGACCGTCTATAGACGGACCCCATGGCGGAACTTCCATCTGATTATATATTTGTAATGCCTGCAATCTGAAATTTTGCATCCATGCAGGATCGTTCTTCTCTTTTGAAATCTGAGACACTAACTCAGGTGTAAGACCTGCAGCTATCTTGAAGTTGTCCTTATCTTCATTTCTGAAGTCATACATACTTCTGTTAATGTCTTCTACATATGTCTTTTCCTTCATTATTTGCTCTCCTGAATATACTTTTCAAATCCATGCTCATTGATTTCATCAACCAAAGAAGCATCTCCTGTCTTTATGATTTTTCCGTCTACCATAATATGTGTATAGTCAACCTTTAATGACTCAAGTATTCTTGTACTGTGAGTAATTATAAGAAGAGCACCGTCTTTTTTCTTCTGATATTCTTTGATACCGGCTGAAACTGTTCTTACAGCATCTACATCAAGTCCTGAATCTGTCTCATCAAGTATTGCAAGTTTCGGTGAAAGCATAAGAAGCTGTAAAATCTCAGCCTTTTTCTTCTCACCGCCTGAAAAGCCTACATTCAAAGCTCTGTTGGCATACTCACTGTCCATATTTAAGACTTCCATATTCTTTGCAAGGTCTTTTTTAAACTGCATCATCTTTACTCTCTTGCCGCTTACAGACTCCACAGCATTTCTGATAAAGCTGCTGAGTGGAAGTCCCGGTACCTCAAGAGGGTTCTGGAATGATAAGAACATTCCCGCCTTTGCACGCTTGTCTGCCGACTCATCAATTATATTCTTACCGTCAAATATAATTTCACCGCTGTTTGCAACATATCTCGGATTTCCCATAAGAGCGTAGCCTAAAGTAGACTTACCTGCTCCGTTCGGTCCCATAAGTACATGTGTTTCGCCTTTTTTAATTTCTATATTTACTCCATGAAGAATTTCCTTTAAATTCTCATCATCTTCTATGGAAACTGTTAAATTATTTACATTTAATAATGACATTGATTTTTCCTTTCACCTCTCCCTTGAGCTTAGGGGTAATCTATAATAGAAAACCAGTATTCTATTAATATATTGGAATTTTAAAGCTTAATTCCCAGTAAGTCAATAGGAATTAAAAAAAAGCCCTTAAAAAAGGGCTTTTAAATGCTTATGTATTTAATTTTGTACAATATTTTTATACAATTCCCTGTGAAATCATTGCGTTTGCAACCTTCTCGAATCCGGCAATATTGGCACCTGCTACATAGTTGCCTTCCTGACCGTATCTCTTAGCCGCATCGTCAACCTTTGTAAAGATATCCTTCATGATACCTTTAAGCTTCTCATCAACTTCCTCAAATGTCCATGAAAGTCTCATAGCGTTCTGACTCTGCTCAAGACCTGAAACAGATACACCTCCTGCATTTGAAGCCTTACCAGGCATAAAGAGTACTCCATTGTCCTGAAGATACTTTGTTGCCTCAAGAGTTGTAGGCATGTTTGCACCCTCTGCCACTGCAAAGCAACCATTAGCTACAAGTGCCTTCGCTCCGTCAAGATCAAGCTCGTTTTGAGTAGCACATGGAAGATAAATATCACATTTGATATTCCAAATCCCCTTACCTTCTGTATACTTGGCAGAAGATACTCTGTTTGCATACTCTGATATTCTCTGTCTCTTAACTTCCTTGATATCCTTGACAATATCTACCTGTATACCGTTCTCATCATATACATAACCGTTTGAATCACAGAGTGCAACAACCTTTGCTCCAAGCTGCTGTGCCTTTTGTATTGCATAGATTGCAACATTTCCTGAACCTGTAACTACAACTGTCTTTCCCTTAAGTTCCTTGTTGTTTGCCTTAAGCATCTCATCAAGAATGTATACAAGACCGTAGCCTGTAGCCTCTGTTCGTGCTAAAGAACCTCCGAAAGGAATTCCCTTTCCTGTAAGAACACCTTCAAACAATGTTGTAAGTCTCTTGTACTGACCGAAAAGGTAACCGATCTCTCTACCGCCTACACCGATATCACCTGCCGGTACATCTGTGTCTTTTCCGATATGCTTATAAAGCTCGTTCATAAAGCTTTGGCAGAATGCCATTACTTCTCTGTCTGATTTTCCCTTAGGATCAAAGTTTGAACCGCCTTTTCCTCCACCCATAGGAAGACCTGTAAGTGAGTTTTTAAGTACCTGCTCAAATCCGAGGAATTTAAGTATTGACTGGTTTACTGTAGGATGGAAACGAAGTCCTCCCTTGTAAGCACCTATTGCATTGTTGAACTGTACACGATATCCCTTGTTTACCTGTACATTTCCTTTGTCATCCACCCATGGAACTCTGAATGAAATAATTCTCTCAGGCTCTACAAGTCTCTCTAAGATGCCGTTCTTTCTGTAAAGCTCCTCATTTGCATCAACAACAAGCTTTAATGACTCCAAAACTTCCTTAACAGCCTGATGGAACTCCGGCTCATTCGGGTTTGCAGCTACAACCTTCTCTAAAATCTCTTCTACATATGACATAATTCTTACCTCCTAGGCTTTGTCGGTACTTTGAATACTCAAAATACTCTTGACGTTCAACTCTTAAATAAACGGTTGAATCATAAATATATAAAAAGGCAAAGACTCCCTATATAGGCGTCTTTGCCGAACACAAGTCATTTTAGCAGAATTTCTTCAAATGTCAAGAAAAATTATAAAATATCTTCCAGATATATAAGCCATAAATGATAAAGTCCTGGTATACCACAAATAAAAATGTCCCACTTATGGTAGAATAGTATTTTGTATATTCTAACACTAGGAGGGACTGACTTATCAGAAAGGTTATTTTATCAATGAATGAACAAAGAAAATATGAGGTTATTAAAGGGCTGGTAGATCACTCGGATACAGCTAATAAGGATAGAGCTGCTCTTATCCTAGGATGCACCAAGAGGCATATAAACCGTATGATACAAGGTTATATTAAAGATGGTAAGGCATTCTTTATCCATGGTAACAGAGGTAAGAAGCCTGCCACCACTATACGTCCTGATGTCAGAAGTCAGGTTATTGATCTATACAGAACTAAATACTACGAGGCTAACTTTGAACACTATACGGAGCTTCTTAAAAAGCATGAGGGTATAAGCATCTCTTCTTCCTCTGTAATGAGTATTTTGGAGTCAGAGTACATTCTATCTCCAAAGGCTACAAAAGCTAAACGTAGACGCATTAAGCAGGCTCTCAGAGCCAAGAAGCAAGCTGCAACATCAAAAAAAGAATTATCACAGATACAAGCTAACTTAGTAGCAGTTGAAGATGCTCACAGTCGTCGTCCAAGATGTGCTTATTTCGGTGAATTGCTTCAAATGGATGCTACCCCTTATGAATGGGTGCCCGGACAGATATGGCATCTACATTTGGCCATTGATGATGCCTCAGGTGTTGTTACGGGTGCATGGTTTGATACTCAAGAGACTCTTAACGGCTACTACCATGTGTTTGAACAGATTCTTACTGATTATGGTATTCCCTATAAGTTTCTTACTGATAAACGAACTGTATTTACATACAAGAAAAAAGGTGCCTTATCTGACGACAAAGACACCTATACACAGTTCGCTTACGCCTGCAAGCAACTTGGTATACAACTTGAATCAAGCAGCGTACCACAGGCTAAAGGACGCATAGAACGATTGAATCAAACCTTACAGTCACGCCTGCCTATTGAGTTTAGACTCGCAGGCGTAACCGACATCAATAATGCCAATGAATTCCTTTACCACTACATAAAAGAATTCAATGAGAAGTTCTCACTTCCATGTAATGGTATCAAATCTGTCTTTGAAAAGCAACCGTCTAAAGAAAAAATAAATCTTACTTTGGCGGTTTTAACCGAGAGAACTGTTGATGCCGGACATGCGATTCAATTCGAGAAGAAATTTTATAAGATGGTAGATAATAAAGGAATGCAGACCCATTACCGAAAAGGTACCAAGGTTATGCTTATCAAAGCATTTGATAGGTCTCTGTTTGCGTGCGTAAATGACAAAGATATTTACGCTCTGGAAGAAATACCGCCCCATGAGCATAAATCTAAGGACTTGGATTCTGATTACAAACAACCCGAGCCTAGAAAACCTTATATTCCACCAATGAACCATCCTTGGAGATTAGGTGCCTTTTATAAATTCGTACACTCACAGCCACACAGAATTGAAGAAGACATAAAAAGTGCATGATAAAAGCCCCTTTTATGGGGCTTATAAATTAATTTTTTTGGGACATAATCATTTATGCTTGACAGAAAAATTATAAAATATCTTCCAGAATATCAAGAGAATGAAAATGTCTGTCTATATATTTTCTTATCATGATATCCATATATTTTTCTATCTCTGTAAGTGCCTCCTCTGTGATTACAAAGGTGAAAAGTTTCTCAGGCTTTGAATATATTATATACTCCCAAGTATATAAGGCGGTTTTATCCTTAAGTCCCGGAGTCAAATCATACTCGCCGTTTATTGTCATAAGCTTAAGCTCGAAAATTCTTCTTACAAGTCTGTTGGGTATAGATTTTTTGGTTAAAGCCAGCAATGTATAATATATAAGCTTTAAGCTCTCTATATCCACCAAAGCTTCCTTTGTGTAATAATCAAGCATTTCAAGAAAATACGTGCCGTAGCAGGTACTCTCAATATCCGCACTTACCTCTTCAAAATAGTTTGCAATATCCGCATTTACTATATTATAGGAATCTCTGCCCTCATACAGCTTAAACTTTCCATATGCAAATATTCTTGCAAAGCCCATCATCTGATTGTTGATACGCCTTGCACCTTTTGCAAAAGCATATATTTTGCCTCTTTCTTTTGTAAAGATAGTCACACGCCTGTCAAAATCACCGATTGGCATTGATTTGATTACAATGCCCGTCAATTCCACAAAATCTCTCACATTATAAATCCTTTGGATTGTAACCGAAATTCTTCATTTGCACATCGGAATCTCTCCACTTAGGTCTGACCTTTACCCAAAGCTTCAGATTCACTCTGCTCTCAAGGAGACCTTCTATATCTTTTCTGGCTGCAGTACCGATTCTCTTTAACATACTGCCGCCCTTTCCTATGATAATTCCCTTATGTGAGTCTTTTTCACATACTATAGCGGCCTCAATATCCACCATATCTCCAGAGTCTCTGTAGTTAAAGGTATCTATCTCCACAGCTATACCGTGAGGTATCTCCTCCTGCAAGAATCTAAGTGCCTTTTCTCTTATAAGCTCTGCCGCTATTTGCTTTATAGGCTGGTCTGTGACCGTATCCTCGTCATAATACATAGGACCTTCTGAAAGATATTTAAATATAATATCAAGAAGCTTATCCGTATTTGTTCCCTTAAGTGCTGATACCGGCACCACTTCGGCAAACTTCATTCTTGATGAGTACTTGGCAATTACCTCAAGCATGTCTTCCTTTTGCTTCAGAGAATCCATCTTATTGATAGCAAGTATTACAGGTATATTTACACTTGATAAAATCTCAAAGATATGCTCATCACCCTCACCTATAAATGTACTCGGTTCTACAAGCCAAAGCACCATATCCACATCTCTTAAAGTTCTTGTAGATACCTTTACCATATATTCTCCAAGCTTATTTTTAGCTTTATGTATACCCGGAGTGTCAAGGAATACTATCTGTCCTCTTTCATCTGTAAATACTGTCTGTATTCTGTTTCTTGTAGTCTGCGGCTTATTTGATGTTATAGCTATCTTTTGTCCTATCAGCGTATTCATCAATGTTGATTTTCCTACATTCGGTCTCCCTATAAGGGCAACAAATCCTGATTTCATATATTCTCCTATCAATCCTTATAAAGATGCTTTACCTCTTTAAAGAGCTCCTTATCCTTTTCTATCAAGTCCTCATTTCCAATAGCACAAATAAGTTTATCTGAAAGTACTGCCTCTATAAGCGGCACCAAAGCTCTGATATCTTCCTCACTTGTATTTAGAACTTCTTCTCTTTCCTTTACCAGATCCTCATGTCTTACTTTTGAGTAATATGCACTGAGCCCCTTTAATCCTTCTCTTGAAGGTGTCAAAGGTGTATCAAGTTCACTGATTGCACCTATTACAGACTTGGTCATCTCTCTGTCATTTGCCGTAAAGTTTTTCACATAGTCCACTATTCCCTCATATACCTTACTTGTATTTGATACATTAGGATCTCTGTATGAAACAAAACCTGAGTTTCCGCTTCTTCCAAAGATTGCGCTACATCCGTATGCGCCGCCCTTTACTCTGATATTGTTCCACAGATAGTCATAACTTAAAAGTACCTTCAGTACTCTTAAAACTCCTGTATATTTAAATCCGTGATTTACAAAATTTCCGAATCTTGCAACATAGTTTACCATTGAAGGTGTTACAAATCCCTCATTTTTGATTTCTGTTTTTAATACGGCCTTTTGTGGCTTTGTGCCTTCTTTGAAAAGACTGTCTGTAAGACTTTCTATTCCGTTAAATGCATTCTTATATCCCTTTTCATCACATATGGTATGTATCAAAATATTATCAGCACTGAAAGTAATCTTCAAAAGTCTTGAGAGGTTTTCATAAACTCTGTCAAAGTCTTTTTCTATATCTATATTTTCAAGGAAGTTAAGATAAGCAATACCTTTTGTCAAATCGTTAAACAGAAGTTCCTTTGATATATAAGAGCCTGCTCTGGTAAGCGCAGTCATATGACCGGATGATACCAATCTGTCCTTACCTGCCTTTACCTCTGCAATTATATCCTTAACTCTCTTCTTATCCTCAAGCTTTGACATTGTGAGTACTTCGGCCACATTGGAATAGAGCCAGGATTCTTTGCCATACAATATTTTTGCATTTACACTGAATGCAAAGGTAAAATCTATAGGGTTTGCATCGGTTGCAAATGCCTCAATAACATATCCGACTCCACCTGAATTTAAATTTACATTTGTTGAAAGTGCCGCATAGCTTTGCTTCTTTGTATCTATATAGCCCAATATTTCCTTTAAAAGTGCCAGATACTTAAGTTCTTCTTCATTTGCAAAGTCAATATTGAAGATAAACTTCATATAATTGATTCCTGCAGTAAATACATTTGAGTGAATTACAGGTATATCTTTTCCCGAAGCCTTTATACTCTTTTCTTCATACTCAGGCATCTTCACTTCTCTGCTTATATCATCTCTGCTAAGTAAAGGAATCTTTAAAAGGTCCTCTTCACTTGAAAGCTCAGACTGATACTTCTTAAGTGCCAAAGTATCATCATATATCTTCTTTATCTCTTCTTTTGACAATGTATCTTTGAATGCTTTAAGCTTTGCCTTAAGGTTCGCATCCTTCTTTGATGTAAGACCTTTTTTAGGTGTCATGGTGACTATAGCCGTATTCTTGTTATCAAGAAGATAATTCCGTATAAGATTTTCAAAATAATTATTATCTATCTCTTCTCTGAGAGTTTTGAAAATATTTTCAAATCTTAAATGTATTGTAGGGTCCGCATCGTAAAGCCATGAATCAAAGCTTGAAAGTCCGTACATAAGCCCCTTAGGATATGAACCGTAGTCGGCCTCTCTTGCCTTAAATTCAAATACATTTATAGCGGCCTTTATGGTCTCTTTATCAATTCCTTCATCTGCAAGCTTTCTTAAAGTACCCTCTATAACAGCCAAAAACTCAGGCTTTCTGTCAATATTTGTATTCTTTGAAGTTACGGTGAAATATGGCATAGAGATTCCGTTTGCATATCCGCCGAATACATCCTCTCCTATGCCCGCATCAATAAGTGCGTCGGTAAGATATGCCCCCGGTGCATCTATAAGTACATACTCAAGTATATGAAATCCCATAGAAACGACCGGATCAAGTTCTCCTCCCACCAATGTATTCCATGAAAGATATGTGGCATTTTCCTCACCCTGAGCCTCTGTAATAGGATATTCAAAGTTTGCTTCCTTTACACTTTCAAACTCCTTTACTTCCTCTATCTTAGAATCCACCTCTCTGTATTCAAATTTATCAAGGTATTCTCTGTCTATCCACTCAAGCTTTTTTGCCATATCCATATCCCCGTAGAGATAAATGTATGAATTTGACGGATGGTAATACTTTGAATGCATGTCAAGGAAATTCTCATATGTCAGTGTAGGAATAAAGTCGGGATCACCACCGGATTCCTCACCGTAAGAATGTCCTTCAAACAACACCTTTGTTATTGACCTTTCCAGTACACTGTCGGCAGATGAAAAAGCACCCTTCATCTCATTGTATACTACGCCGTTTAAAATAATTTCTCCGTTTTCATCAGGATTACCCTTCTCATCCACTACTTCATAATGCCAACCTTCCTGCTTAAATATCTTCTCCTCATTGTATACATTAGGATAAAATACCGCATCCAGATAAACTTCCATAAGATTGTCAAAGTCCTTATCATTGCAGGATGCAACCGGATAAACCGTCTTATCAGGATATGTAATTGCATTTAAAAATGTGTTCAATGAACCCTTTACAAGTTCTACAAAGGGATCCTTTGCTGGGAACTTTTTAGAACCGCAAAGTACGGAATGCTCCAAAATATGTGCAACTCCTGTAGAATCTTTTGAAGGTGTTCTGAATCCTATGGTAAACACCTTATTGTCATCATCTGAAAGTAAGGTAAATACTCTTGCCTTTGTCTTTTTATGTTCAAGAACAACCGCTTTTGCACTGATTTCTTCGATATCCGATATATCTTTGATCTCATATGCCGACAATTCTTTTATATGTTTTAACTCTTCATCAATATTATAATTTTTCAATATCTGCCTCCTTAGTAAAATTTAAATGTATCCTAAAAACTTGTATTTCAAAATTGCAAATGTCTCTCTCACCAACATATGTAAATAAAGAATATTACCGGACTTTGCACTTATAGGCGAAACTTGTGTATATCCAAGCTTTTTGGCCACCTGCATAGCTCTGAATATATGAAAATCATTTGTCAAAATACCTATGGTCTCCGGTCTTGCTTCCACAACTTCCACCGGACCGATATCGTTTCTGATTATAAAATCCGTATTTATCTTCATCTCTTCATTGTACTTATCCATGAGGGCTTTTGAATATATAAGATTTTCTCTTGTATTATGTGACTCAACTTCTACAAGAATATTATCTCTGTCAATGCCTCTTTCTATAAGATAATCCGCCATTTCAAGTGATTCAATTTTTCCGTTTTTTTGCATTCCGCCGCTTATAACAATAATTGTATCGGGATTTTCATTTATATAATCTATAGCTTTTTCAAGTCTGTATATGCAGTCACTTTCTTTCTTATCAAAATCTGTCTTGGCACCAAGTATGACTAAAAAATCCAATGATTTTTTATCATCTTTGGGCACCGAAAGTCTTATTACAACTACCGTTATAACAAAAATAAGAATTCCAAGAGTCGCCAAAGTACAGACAGATACCACAGACCACAATGGAATTCTCTTATTTAGATAAAGTTTGATAAGTTTACCCAGGGCAAAAAATACAAATGCAAATACATACCATATGTAATTTTGCAATTCCAAAAAGCCTGCCATAAAAATAACTACAGTCCCGTATATCCCGCATAATATTCCAAGTATAAATAAAAGCATTATACCTCCACTACTTATCTTTCGGGATTATAAATTCGTAATATATCTCCTTCTTCAGCTACCTGTTTATCAAATGTCACTTTCAAAAGTTGCATAGGGTGTGGAGCACTCTCCATCTTCTCATCCTTCTCATCTTCAATGGACTCAACACATAAAGATATATTTTCACCGTTCTTTTTCATAATCTCCATGTTGTCTCCCACAAAGAATCTGTTTTTCTGGTTAAATACCGCTCTACCCTTTTCATCCACCTCATTTACGGTTCCTATATAAATATAATTTTTTACATAGGTATTGCTGTCGTAAATCTGTGTGTCACTGTCCGGCTTTCCGAAGAAAAATCCGGTGGTAAACTCTCTGTAAGTACATTTTCCTATCTCTGATTTATACCATTCAAGGTTTTCTTTAAAGGTCTCAGGCGATTTTAAATAATCGTCTATAGCCTTTCTGTATGTTCTTGCCACAGTTGCAACATAGAGTGCGGTCTTCATTCTGCCCTCTATCTTAAAGCTGTCTATACCGGCCTCTATAAGTTCCGGAATATATTCAATCATACAGAGATCTTTTGAATTGAAGATATATGTTCCTCTCTCGTTTTCATAAACCGGCATATACTCTCCCGGTCTTTTTTCCTCCACTACGGAATATTTCCATCTGCAGGAATGAGTACATTCTCCACGGTTTGCATCTTTACCTGTAAAGAAATTGCTGAGTAAGCATCTGCCGGAATATGACATACACATAGCTCCATGTACAAATGTCTCTATCTCCATCTCCTCAGGTATATTGTCTCTGATCTTTTTTATCTCCTCAAGTGAAAGCTCTCTGGCCGTAACAACTCTTGTGGCTCCAAGCTTCCACCAAAAAAGGTAGGTGGCATAGTTTGTATTATTTGCCTGTGTTGATATATGTATTTCCACCTCAGGCCAGACTTCCTTTGCCACTGTAAATATTCCCGGGTCCGATATTATAAGAGCGTCAGGTCCTATTTCTTTTAATTCCTCAAAATAACCTCTTGCCGCATCCAAATCATCATTATGTCCAAGAATATTGGCCGTCACATAGACCTTTTTGCCTCTTTCATGTGCATATTCTATTCCGGCCTTCATATCCTCTTTTGTAAAATTCTTTGCCTTTGCTCTCAGGCTGAAAAACTCACCGCCTATATATACCGCATCGGCACCGTAATCTATTGCAACCTTAAGGTTTTCAAGATTACCTGCCGGTATTAAAAGTTCTAAATCTCTCAATTTACCTCCTACTTCTGCTAAGTAAAACTCCATCTCCTATTGAAAATATCCATGACTCCAAATCTTCATCATGTAAAAGAAGATAAATATAATCTCTCATTCTCTTATGTATGGTCTTATCTCTTTTTCTTATTGCAAAGGAAGACTCTAACAAGTCTCCCTCCTGCAAACAATTATCCGAAAAAATTATTCCCTTATCCTTCAAAAGAGCTTTCACCGTCGGCAACCAGGTAATATACTGTGCTTTGGCCGCATCCATGAAAATAAAATCAAATTTTTTATTTTCATTTACAAGCCTTTCCAGTATTTCTCCGGCATCGCCCTCAATGATTTTCGCCCTGTCTTCCAGATTCGCATACTTAATATTTTTTTTAGCTTCTTCCACTCTCTCAGGCATTTTTTCAACAGTTACTATATCCGCACCGGAGTTTTCCAGCATAACTATAGCGGAATACCCGACAGCACAACCTATCTCCAAAATCGACTTGGGATTTTGCATCTTCAAAACAAATTTCAAAAGATTTTCAGTATCTCTTTTTATTATCGGAATATAGTTTTCCTTTGCAACAGACCTTATTTCCTCTACAGTCTGTGAATTGACGGGAGAAATAATATCCAAATATTCCAAAACCTTAAGATTTGTTATCATTTACATTATTCTCCAAAACTCCGTCGTCAATCATCTCAAGCATCTGTCTTGTTGTCTGTGATGTGTTAAATGTATAATCCCCTGCATGCATTCTGATTTCAAAAAACTTTGCCTGTATCTTAAAGGAAAACTTATTTTCTATGACTCCCTTGTCATACAGTATATCGGCAAGTTCATCAAAATTCATACCTTCCGTTATATTCACCTGAACATTGTTGCCCGGTGGTGAATCCACACTTGAAGCATAAAATACACTATGTCCGAAATTATAGGCAAATGGTATGCCCGCTATCAATCCCAGTATCATAATATACATGATTAATCTTCCGAAAAAAGAAGCAACTCTTCTCTTTGTTTTCCTTTTTGATGTAGTTTCTTTGCTCATTTATTAATGTATCTCCATTATTATTGGCAATATTACAGGATTTCTCTTCATCCTCTTCCACAAAAACTCGCTTAAAGAATCTCTTACAACATTCTTTATCTTTGACCAGTCTGTGATTCTGGCATGAAGACAATCTGCCACAGCCTCTCTGACAACTGCGCTTGCCTCGTTCATCAAATCTGTAGACTCTCTTACATATACAAAGCCCCTTGAAACTATGTCGGGACCTGATAAAAGTCTGTTTGTTCCATGCTCAAGACTCATTGCCACTATTATTATACCATTTTGTGACAAGCTTTGCCTATCACGAAGCACAATATTTCCTACATCACCTACACCGAGTCCGTCTACGAAGACTCCTCCGGCCTCTACATGACCTGTTATCTTACATGAATCCTCACTAAGTTCTACCACATCACCGCTTGACATGATAAGTACATTCTCGCTTGGTATTCCCACAGCCTCTGCAAGTCCTTTTCCTGCCATAAGATGTCTGTATTCACCGTGCACAGGCAGTGCAAACTTAGGCTTTAAGAGTGAATACATAAGCTTTATCTCTTCCTGACATGCGTGACCCGACACATGAGTATCCTGGAAGATAACCTCTGCACCCTTCATTGAAAGCTCATTTATAACCTTTGATACGGCCTTTTCATTTCCCGGAATAGGGGTTGAACTCATTATAATAACATCTTCCGGTACAATCTCCACTTTTCTGTGGATTGATGAAGCCATTCTTGAAAGAGCAGCCATGGACTCACCCTGGCTTCCTGTAGTAATAATTACAGTCTTTTCAAGCGGATAGTCCTTCAGATGGTCTATATCTATAAGCGTTCCTTCAGGAATATCAATATATCCGAGTTCGGCGGCGGTTCCGATAACATTTACCATGCTTCGTCCTTCCACCACCACTTTTCTGTCATACTTATATGCCGTATTTATTATCTGCTGCACTCTGTCCACATTTGATGCAAAGGTGGCAACTATTATTCTGCTGTCTCTATGCTCGGCAAATATCAAATCAAAAGTCTTTCCGACCGTTCTCTCAGACATGGTAAATCCCGGTCTTGTAGCATTTGTAGAATCTGAAAGCATAGCAAGACAACCTGCCTTACCGATTTCAGCCATTCTTCCAAGATCTGCCGGATCTCCGAATACCGGCGTATAGTCCACCTTAAAGTCTCCGGTGTGGAATATTGTACCTGCCGGTGTAAATATGGCAAGAGATGCCGCATCAGCAATAGAGTGATTTGTCTTTACAAACTCCACCTTAAAGTCACCAAGACTTACAGTATCACCGTATTTAACTATATGAAGTTTTGCGGTATCATCAATTTGATGCTCTTTAAGTTTCTTTTCAATCAAAGCACAGGTCAGCCTTGTACCGTATACCGGTACATTAAGCTGCTTTAATATATAAGGCAGGGCACCGATATGATCCTCATGACCGTGAGTTATGCAAAATCCCTTTACTTTAAGATAGTTGTCCTTTAAATATGTGATATCCGGAATTACAAGATCTATTCCAAGCATATCATCACTTGGGAATGCAAGTCCGCAATCCACTACCATAATACTGTCATCATATTCAAAAGCAGTGATATTCATACCTATCTGTTCAAGTCCTCCAAGCGGTATGATTTTCACCTTTTTATTTGACTTTTTAGCAGCTCTGCCTCTTCTCTTTTTATTTGTATTTTCCATCAAAATACTTGATACCTGCTCGGCCAAAGAAGGTACATTCTTATCTGCAGGTCCTACATATCTTGCTTTATTTTTCTTTGTATCCGGATTCTGACTCTCATTAAAGACTACATCCTCCTTGGCACTTTCTATAGGCTTTACTTTTTTACTTGCAGTCTTTTTTGTCTGCTTTTTTTCAGCAGGTTTATTTTCTTCAGAATCTTTTGAACCGTTTTCAGACTTTTTATCTTTTTCAGAACTCTTTTTTTGTCCCGTAGTCTTTTTTGTTCCCTGTTCATGCTTTAATCTTGCATTTACAGTCCTTTCCTTCTTAACTTTCTTTTCCGGTGAACTCTCACCCATCTCATTTGCACTTGCTTCACTTAACTCCTTGCTTTCCTGCATAATTCTTTGCATATTAAGCAACGGATTCTTCTCATTCTCGTTCAAATTTTATTCCTTTCTAACTTATATTTATATATTCACATAATGTTTACCGAATAAAGGTAAATCATTTTATAATTTCAACATCATCATCCATCATATTTTGAAAGATTTCAAATACCGCATCCAGTTCCTTATCATCCTCTACAAAAATATAATTGGCCTCTTCATCGTCCTTTTCTGAAATATCTTTCATAATGTAGCAGTCTCCGCTTTCATCATCCGGACTGTCTGTAACCAGTATATAGCTTACACCGTTTAACTTGGTTTCATCTATAATTGTAAAATCGATATTTTCTCCGTCTTCCGTAACAAAATGTATACTGTTATTGTCCATTTTCTTTCTCCATATATTCTTTCAAAATTATACTTGCCGCCACCTGATCTATAAACTGTTTTCTATCCTGCTTTTTTACACCTGATTCATCAAGTATTTCATCCGCTTCTTTTGTTGTAAGTCTTTCATCCTGCATGATAATGGGCACATCAACTCTTGACTTTAACTTCTCTACAAATTCCAAAGTAAGAGCCACTCTTTCTCCGCTTCTTCCGTCCATATTCACCGGCAAACCTACTACTATTTTCTTTATATCTTTCTCTTTAACAATCTCCGCTATTCTTGCCAGAGATCTTCTGAGTTTATTTTCCGCATTTCGTTCTATGGTTTCAAACGGCTGTGCTGTAAGTCCCAATGCGTCACTTATAGCCACACCTATAGTCTTTGAACCATAATCAAGTCCCATGATTCTTTCTTTCAAATTTACCTCTAAACTTTCAATATATAAAAAGAAGTCTACCGCCAAAGCAAACTTCTTCATACATCTTATCTCATACTTTTAAATATGTTTTGTTGTATGACCCAGCCCCAGAAGGTCCATCACGCGGCTTGATGAGATTTTATCTCAAAAAAGTTCAGCTAAGATTTTTTTCAATATAGCTCTTTAATAACTCTTCGACTATCTCATCACGCTCTACTTTCATGATAAGACTTCTTGCACTGTTATGACTCGTGATATATGTCGGATCTCCTGACATCACATAGCCAACAATCTGATTCAACGGATTATATCCTTTTTCTGTCAAAGCTTCATAAACAAGCTTTAACACTTCAGTCACATCCATTTTATTTTCTTGTACTGCCCTAAAATATTGTGTATTTTGAACATCCATACCGTCACGCTTCCTTTTCTAATAATATTGATTTTATACGATTACAGCTTATATTGCAATATTATTTTTTCTTATTAAAAAATAAAGAATTAATATCTATGATTTCTCAAGCAATAAAATATCGTCTGTAAGGAAATCAACTATCCTACCGCTTACTACATCATTAGTCTTTAAATCACTATTTAAAACGGCAACCTTCACATATTCCTTTGTATAACCTGTAAAATATTCTATTCCGTCTTTTATGAAAATCTCCTCACAAAGCAGCTCATCTTCTTTTCCGATCCTTGAAGCTCTAAACTCCTTTTGATTTTTAAGATTGATTTCATTTAAAATATTTGCTCTCTGTACTTTTTCATTTCCGTCCACCTGCGGCATATTTGCCGCCTTTGTACCTTCTCTTATGGAGTAAGGGAAGATATGTGTCTCATAAAATTTCACCTTTTCTACAAAAGCTCTGCTCTCTTCAAAATCTTTCTTTGTTTCTCCCGGAAATCCCACAATAATATCTGTGGTAATAGCAGGTGAATCAAAATATTTTCTTATAAGCTTCACTCCCTCATAAAACTCATCGGCAGTGTACTTTCTGTTCATACTTTTTAGAGTCTTATCACAACCGCTTTGTAAGCTTAAATGAAAATGAGGACAAAACTTATCTATTTTGCTGAGACTTTTAATAAAGTTTTCCTGTATAATCCTCGGCTCCAAAGAACCTATTCGTACTCTCTCTATTCCCTCTATATTTGCAATATTTTCTATCAAACACAGAAGCTCATTCTTGGTAACGAATTCCTCATCACTTTCTTCGGTCTGTGTGAGTTTTTCCATTCTCTTATTATAGGACTCATCCAAAAAGTCCACACCGTAGGACGACAGATGTATACCTGTAAGCACTATTTCCTTATATCCCGAAGCAGACAAGTTTTTCACCTCATCAATTATATTTTCCATCTTCCTGCTTCTTACCCTACCTCTGGTAAAAGGGATAATACAGTATGAACAAAACTGATTACATCCGTCCTGAACTTTTATAAAAGCTCTGGTATGATCGTTTATTTTGCTTATATTAAATTCCTCATACTCAGTCTCTTTATTTATATCAATGATGAATTTATTCTTTATTTTATCCTGTAAATATTCGTTTATAATATTTACAATATCATTCTTATTATTATTTCCTACTATTATATCAATACTAAGATCTTCGTCTATCTTGTCTTTTGCAGACTCCACATAGCATCCTGCCGCCACAACTATAGCATCCTCATTCATCTTTCTGGCTCTGTGAAGCATTTGTCTGGATTTTCTGTCTGCAATATTTGTAACGGAGCAGGTATTTATTATATAAACATCCGCTCGTTTTGTGAATTCGACACATTTATAGCCTGCAGACTCCATAAGCTGCTGCATCGCCTCTGTCTCATATGTATTTACTTTGCAGCCAAGTGTATGAAACGCAACAGTTTTCATAAAAAACCTTTCTAACTTATCAAATATCATTGACTTTACTTAAAAATTTATATAGGATATACATAGATTTAAATGTGCAAATACCTGAAAGTATCTGTTGCATTTATCACAATATTTTTTTCATGGAGGATTATATGAAAACAGTTCAAATTTCCCTTAATTCTATTGACAAAGTAAAGTCATTTGTAAACGAATTAGCTAAGTACGATGTAGACTTTGACTTGGTTTCAGGAAGATATGTTATAGATGCAAAATCAATAATGGGTATCTTCAGCTTGGATCTGTCAAAGCCGATCGATCTTAACATTCACGCAGAGGATAATGTAGAGCAGATACTTGAGGCACTCTCTCCATATATCATCAAATAATTTATTTTTTAATTCCGGCAGGATTAACTGCCGGAATCTTTTATTTCAGGCTTTCACCAAGATTCTTTCCTTTGTTTCCATGGCCTTTTCCATAAGCTCATCTATGATTCCTTCAAGCTTTTCTTCAGACCTTTCTATATTTTCCAAAACAGGCTTGGTCACCGGATGCTTTGCCACAAATATAGTACAACAGTCTTCATATGGCTGTATGGATGTCTCATAAGTACCTATTTTTTCTGAGATTTCTACTATTTCCTGCTTATCAAAGCCTATAAGAGGTCTGAAAACAGGTAAAGTGGCCGCCGCATCTGTAGTAAGCAAGGACTGTATTGTCTGAGAAGCTACCTGCCCTATACTCTCACCTGTAATAAGTGCCTGATCGCCGTTTTCCACAGCGATTCTTTCAGCTATCTTCATCATATATCTTCTCATAATGATAGTAAGCTCATCATGTGGACAATGCTCATATATTGCAAGCTGTATGTCTGTAAAGTTTATTATATGTAAATTTAGAGGACCGCTATATTTTGAAACCAGCTCCGCAAGCTCTATAACCTTTCTCTTGGCTCTCTCCGAGGTATAAGGCGGTGCATGGAAATATACAGCCTCCACTCTTACTCCTCTTTTTGCAATCATATATCCCGCAACAGGTGAATCTATACCGCCTGAAAGTAAAAGCATGGCGCTTCCGTTTGTACCTATAGGCATTCCGCCCGGTCCCGGTATTTCAACAGAATATATATTGATATATGTTCTGATCTCAACCTTTATAAGTACATCAGGCTTTCTTACATTTACCTTCATTTCAGGAAATGCATTTAAAATCACCTCTCCAAGTTCCGCATTAATGCTCTCAGACGTTCCCGGAAAACTCTTGTCGGCTCTTCTTGTATCTACCTTGAAAGTAAAGTTCTTGTAAGGATATACCGCATCCACATATTCTACTACCTTTACTTTAAGGTTTTCATAATCCTTTGATTCTATTCTGACCATCGGACAAATACCGACTATTCCGAATACCTTGCTGAGTCTGTCAATCGCTTCCTCATAGTCATAATCGCCATCCATATCCACATAGATTCTTCCAAGCTCCTTGGAAACATTAAACTTTCCTTCTACTTCTTTTAAGGCGGTTCTTATCTGTTTCATAAGAGCATCCTCAAACATATATCTGTTTTTACCCTTTACGCCTATCTCACCGTATTTAATTAAAAATGATTTGTACTTCATTATTTCCTCACAAATTTTCTAAGAAGCGGCAAAAGTTCCTTTAAGTTCTTTATAAAATAATCAGCCTCTTCCTTATTGTTAAGCTCCGATAAAGAGATTCTTATAGTAGCGTCCAAAAGATCCTCTCTTACACCTATAGCCTTTAATGTACCTGATATACCCGGATGATTTGACGAACATGCCGAACCGCTTGAAACACAGATTCCTCTATCTTCCAGAGCGTGCAATAAAACTTCCGCACGAATATCTTCAAATGAAACACTTATAATCTGAGGCGCAAAATTTTCACCTCTGCCTGTATTTAAAACCGCACCTTCTGTCTTTTCAAGTTCATCCATCAGATAGTATTTCAAATCCGATATCTTATTTATTCTCTCATCAAAATTGTCATAGGCTTCTTTTGCGGCAACTCCCATTCCGGCAATTCCGGTGGTGTTTAGCGTTCCGCTTCTCATGCCTCTTTGATGCCCGCCTCCAAAAATTATAGGATTTATCTTTACATTGCTGTCAACGTATAAAAATCCCACACCCTTTGGCCCGTGAAACTTATGGCCTGATGCTGAAAGCATATCAATCCCCTGTGATTTCGGATTTATTCTAAGCTTCGTGTAGGCCTGTATGGCATCTACATGAAATAATATATCCTTATTTTCAGCTTTTATTATCTTCGAAATTTCTTCTACAGGTTCTATGGCTCCTATTTCATTATTTACATACATTACGGACACCAAGACAGTGTCATCTCTGAGTGTTGATTTTAATAATTCAAGGTCCACCTGTCCTTCACTGTTTACAGGAAGCACTGAAAGTTCAAATCCCTGTTCAGTCAAAAATTCAGCAGGTCTGTATACCGCAGGATGCTCGATTCCCGATATTATTATATGTTTTCCGTATCTTTTCCTGCTCATGGCACCACCTATAAGCGCCATATTATTGGATTCCGTGCCGCCTGAAGTAAAGATAATTTCGCCTTTTTTTACCTTTAAAGTCTTTGCTATAATATCCGCCGCATCTTTTACATAGCTCTCAGCTTCTACACTTTTTATATGCTTACCGCTTGTGTTGGCATAATCGTCCCTCATGGTCTTTAGCATTATTTCTATGGCCTTTTCGCTTACCTTTGTAGAGGCTGAATTGTCAAAATATACGTCCATCTATTCATCTTCCAATCTGATCATTATATTACTGAGCAATGCAAGTCCGGCTGTTTCTGTTCTTAATATTCTTTTACCGAGTGTAATGACTTCAAAGCCGGAGTTTTTTATTCTCTCAACTTCAGCCTCTTCAAACCCTCCCTCAGGCCCGATAAATACAGCGATATCCTTTGTTTTATCCATACTGTCCAGTATTTTTCTGGTCTTATCTATTCCGTCTGCATTCTCATAGGGTATTAATTTTACACCAAAATCCTTCACAATTTCAAGTGCATTATCTATAGACATAGGCCCTGATACTTTCGGTATAATACTTCTTTTTGACTGTTTTGCGGCACTCTCGGCAATAGCATTCCATCTGTTTACTTTAGTATCGGCTTTCTTTTCATCTATCTTTACAACAACCCTTTTTGTCTTTACCGGTATTATCTCACTTACCCCGAGTTCAACCGCCTTTTGTATTATCATCTCAAGTTTATCAGACTTCGGAATTCCCTGAAGCAAGGTAATATTTACAGGTAATTCTCTTTGTTCCATACTCTCAAGCACTTTAAGGTTCACCCTGTCAGTCTCTATATCAACTATCTTACAAAGATAATCCCAATCTCCTTTGACACTGATAAGAAGCTCCTCTCCAGGCTTCATTCTCAGGACATTGACTATATGATTGACATCACCGCCTTCTATATACGCATTTTCTCCGTTTATCTGCTCTTCAGATACAAAAAAATGATACATTTATTCCCTCTTTTTTGCTACTATACTTACCCATTCTCCAAGATGATTTATTTCAAGGATTTCAAAATCCTTGCTCTTTTTAAATGCAAGCACTACCTCAGCTTCCTTTGTATCTATTATTCCCGATGTAATAAATATTCCGCCTTTTCTCATATGCTTTGCTACAGTCTTTATCAGCTCTATTATAACAGGAGCCAGAATATTGGCTGTCACTATATCAAACTTTTCATAGCCTGCCAGCTCCATTATATTTTCATCTGTAATAATATCTCCGCATACCGCCACAAAGTCAGTCATTCCTATTTCATTGCTGATCATATTTTCCAAAACCGCATCTATAGCCATATCATCAAGATCGGTTCCGAATACACATTCAGCTCCAAGCTTAAGTGCAGCAATTCCAAGGATTCCGCTTCCTGTACCTACATCAAGTACCTTGGCTTCAGGCTTTGTCTTTAGATACTTTTCAAGTGCCAATATACACAGCTTTGTAGTCTCATGTGCTCCTGTACCGAATGCCGTTCCCGGGTCTATCTGTATCAGAGTCTTATATTTTGCATCCTCAGGTATATCTTCCCAGGTAGGCTTTATAAGAATATCTCCAACATAAAAAGGCTTAAAATACTGTTTCCAGCTGTTTATCCAGTCTTTATCCTCAGTCTCCGACTTTATAAGCACACCGTCGCCTATATCACAAAAATCTTTAAGCTCTTCCAATGTGGCTTTAATATCTTCCAAAAGCTTTGTATTGTCTGCCTCAGAATCCAGATAGAAACTTACCTTTGCAATTCCCTCATCCTTCGGCAACTCCGGTAAAATATCTATAAACATTCCCTTTGTTTCTTCTGCAGTTAAAGGTATATTATCTTCTATTTCAATACCTTCCACACCTATATCTCCAAGTGATGCGCTCAAAATATCCACCGCATCGGTATTTGTAATAAGAGTATACTTCTCCCACTTCATATAATTACTCCCTAATATAAGTAGAATTTTGATTTTCCAATCCTAAACGCAGCTATGCTTAAAAGCTTCGCAGGATTTTACGCAGCCTGCGGAACTCGTTTGTTCGCCTGGAAAACAGCGAACTGCACTCAAACAAGTCCTCGGCAGCTGAATCCTGTCTCGCTTTTGCGCACAGCTAAACGCTACAAGGATTGTAAAATCAAAGCATCTACTAAATTATTTTCCATTTTATGTACTTTTATCATATATATATATATAGAATAGAATAACAGGGTCACCACGAAGTGGCAACCCTGTTATTCCAATCAGTAAAACTTATAGATACTGACTATTAGTCTACTGTTACTATTTCACGCTTGTTATATGAACCACATGCCTTACAAACTCTATGAGGAAGCATTAACTCTCCGCACTTTGGACATTTTACAAGACTTGTAGCTGACATCTTCCAGTTAGCTCTTCTCTTATCTCTTCTACCACGAGATGTTTTATTCTTTGGACAAATTGACATTCTTTCACCTCCTTATCTCGAGTCACAAAACTTTAATAATTATAATAGCAAAGGTTTTACTTGTCAATATTATTTTTTAGCCAGTCTGTAAGTATCTCTTGCTATAGCCAACTCCTCATTTGTAGGCATCAACATAATCTTAACCTTTGAATCCGGTGTTGAAATCATAGTTCTCTTGCCACGAACATTGTTTGCTTCTTCATCAACCTTTGCGCCGATGAATCCCAAAGCATTTCCTACTATCTGTCTTGTAATCTTATCATTCTCACCGACGCCTGCAGTAAAGCAAAGAGCATCAACTCCACCCATAGCAGCTACATAAGCACCTACATACTTTATAATTCTGTATCTGAATGCCTCAAGTGCAACTTTTGCAAGATTGTTTCCGTCAGCCTCAGCATTCTCGATATCTCTGAAGTCTGATGATACTCCGCCGCTCATTCCGAGAACACCTGATTTCTTGTTAAGTATATCCAGCACCTCATCTACACTCTTGTTCTCTTTATTGCAAATATACTGTACTATGGCAGGATCGATATCTCCCGATCTTGTACCCATTATAAGTCCCTCAAGCGGTGTAAGACCCATTGATGAATCTATGCACTTACCGCCTACAGATGCTGAAATTGAAGCACCGTTTCCAAGGTGACATACGATAACTCTTGCTGTATCTTTGTCAAGACCTGCAAACTTGATAGCCTCCTGTGATACATACATATGGCTTGTACCGTGGAATCCGTATCTTCTGATATGATAGTTCTCATAGTACTCGTTTGGAATTGCATACTTATATGCTTTCTCAGGCATGCTCATACCGAATGATGTATCAAATGCCGCTACATTTGGAACACCCGGCATAGCCTTTTCTACAGCTTCAATACCCATAAGGTTTGCAGGATTGTGAAGCGGTGCAAGATCTGAATACTTCTCAATATCCTTCTTAACCTCATCTGTTATAACTACAGATTCAGGATATTTTACTCCACCCTGTACAACTCTGTGTCCGATAGCATAAATCTCGCTTGCATCCTTTATTACACCATGGTCCTTGTCTGTAAGAGCTTCAAGTACCAAAGCAATAGCCTCTGTATGATTCTTTACATCCTTTTCAATCTTGAACTTTTCTCTTCCTTCAGGCTCATGTGTAAGCTTTGATCCCGGAATTGCAATTCTCTCAAACAATCCCTTTGCCAATACCTCTTCGTTCTCCATATTAATAAGCTGATACTTTAATGATGAACTTCCGCAATTTATAACCAATACATTTTTCATAATGAACTACACCTCTTTTTTATTATTTGTCTTCACCGGCAGCCTGAATTGCTGTGATTGCCACTACACCTACTATATCTTCATAAGAACATCCTCTTGAAAGATCGTTTACAGGCTTTGCGATACCCTGACACATAGGTCCGTAAGCATTTGCCTTTGCAAGTCTTTGAACAAGCTTATATCCGATATTTGCCGCATCAAGATCAGGGAATACAAGTACATTTGCATGTCCTGCAACCTTTGAACCCGGTGCCTTGCTCGCTCCTACTTCAGGAACCAAAGCGGCATCAAGCTGAAGCTCTCCGTCAAGGCAAAGATCAGGCGCAAGTTCTTTTGCGATTCTTGTAGCTTCAACAACCTTTGTTACATCGTCATGCTTTGCACTACCCTTTGATGAGTGGCTAAGCATTGCAACTCTGGGCTCTTTTCCTACAAGGAACTTGAAGCTCTCTGCTGATGAAAGTGCAATAGCTGCAAGCTTTTCAGGGTCCGGATTTTGCTCTATAGAGCAGTCTGCAAATACAAATACACCGTTCTCACCGAATTCGCAGTTTGGAACTTCCATTACAAAGAATCCTGAAACCAGCTTTGCACCCGGCTTAGTTTTTATTATCTGTAATGCAGGTCTTAGTGTATTAGCTGTTGAATGACAGGCACCGCTTACAAGTCCGTCTGCATCTCCCGCCTTGAGCATAAGACATCCGTAAGTAGTATAGTCGCTTAACATTTGCTTTCTTGCATCTTCATGAGTAAGTCCCTTTGACTTTCGAAGCTCTACGAAGAGATCCTCATATTCTTTAGTTTTCTCATAAGTATTTGGATCGATTATTGCAGCTCCTGTGATATCACAACCCTTAGAATACTCTTCCACTTCCTGTGGAGTACCTATTATTATCAGGTTTGCCAAACCATCCTTAAGAATTACCTCTGCAGCCTGATAGATTCTCTTATCCATTGACTCAGGTAAGATTATGGTTTTCTTATTCTCTTTTGCTCTTTTTTTCAGTTGATCCATCATTGACATATGATATATCCCTTTCCATTCTTACAGCATATAGCTAAATTTCTATCCTGTGCTTATTTGCACATAAAAAGCTCCTAAGAGCTCATATATGTAATAGTATAGTAAAAAAAAAGCAACAATACAAGCACTATGACAGGTTAATAAAATAACAAAGTGTCTAAAAATAAGTACAATCTTTTTTCTTATTCATTATTCTCATCAATATATTTATCAAATATTATGTTAAACTGGCTTGCCTGGAATAGTGAAATTCCCGAACCCAAAACAAAAATAAGCATTGACATAATTCCCGGCATTCTCATGATTAATATATATACGGCCGTAAGTATCAAAACACTTCCTGCAAGTATTATTATTGTTCTTATGAGATGCTTTACAGACATAAAAAGTGCCAGTTTAAATGTCTGCTTTATCGGATTGATAAATTTTGCCTGTATCGGAAATATGTATGTAAATATAAACAGCCAAAGCAAAATCAAAAAGCAGGTGATAGTAAATATAATCATTTTTAACACCGTATTTTCTATAGGTGAATAGAAGCTGAAAAATCTGATATCAAAAAAAAGAATTCCTCCGACAAACGCCATTATCAACCATATAATTGTTGACTGCAAAAGATTGTCCTTAAAGCTGTGAAAAAACATCGACAGCACTCCTCCGCTGTCACGATCTCTTGCTATCTTCATTGTGCAGTAATACATTGCAGTAGTTGATGCACCAAATGTCACTATAGGAATTGAACATAATACCCAAAGCAAATTCAAGATAAACAAATCCCATATTCTTCCTACAAATCTCCATATAGGATTGTCATAATTAAAAAGTCCGCCCATATATTTCTCCTTATCAAAATCATTTTAAGTTTTTATTTTAACTTTTTTGGATACAAGTTGTTTTTAATCTTGGATACAAGTTTTTGATTGACTTATTAAAATCCCTGTTATATTATGGTCTTATAAGTCAGTTAATCATAGCACAAAATATTACTTGCATACAAGATTAATTTCTATATGAAGGGGGGCGTGTAAATATTTCTACCGCACAATATATATATTCGGAAATAGAAAACGACATATTGATGCTCAAGCTTAAACCCGGGCAGCTTATAAGCGAAAACAGTCTTTGCACCAGATACAATGTTTCAAGAACACCGATACGTTCTGTGCTCTCAAGGCTTGCAGGCTCAGGACTTGTCGATATAGTGCCAAAGAGCGGTTCAAGAGTATCCATGATCAATATGGAAATTGTCAAGCAGATTATATATGAAAGATTTGCCCTTGAATGCATGGTTATGAAAGATTATATAGCTATAGCAACAGAGGGAGATATCAAAAAACTTGAAAAGACCGTAACGCAATTGACTAAAAGCTATAAAAATACCAAATACTTTAAACCGGATAAATTTAAAGCTATAGATTTATCAATGCATGAATTATGGTATAAGAAAACCGGGCACACTTATCTGTGGGAGCAGATAAGAAAATCCGAATCCAATTACACAAGATTTTGCATGCTGGATATGCTGGAATGTAAAAATTATGAGCATGTAATAATTGAGCACAGACAGATGTATGAAGTAATCAAAAACAGAGATACCTCTAAAATAGAGGAAATAGTTAAAAAGCATCTTTACGGCGGCATTGAGAGAATCAATGCAGCTTTCAGTAATAAATTTGATGAAATGTTTATAGCATATTAAAGGAGGATTTATGGACATTCGTTATTCAGCAAACCAAAGAGACTTTAAATTTTACACTACAGATGAGATAAGAGATGAATTTCTTATTCAAGACCTTTACAGGGAAGACGAGGTAGTTGCCGTATATTCACATGTGGACAGAATGGTGACATTAGGATGTATGCCTGTAAATGAGACCGTTTCCATAGATAAGGGAATTGATGTGTGGTCAAACTTCGGCACAAAGTATTTCCTTGAAAGAAGGGAAATCGGTATTTTCAATATAGGTGGCAAGGGCGAAATAGTAGCGGATGATGAAGTCTTTACACTTGACTATAAAGATTGCCTCTACATTACAAAGGGTACAAAGAATGTTACATTCAGAAGTTTGGACAAAAGTAATCCTGCAAAGTTTTATATGGTAAGTGCTCCTGCACATATTTCATATAAGACCACTTTCATATCAATCAAAGATGCGGCAAAGAAACCTCTGGGTGACAATAAGACTGCAAATAAGAGAGTTATCAACCAGTTTATACATCCTGATGTACTTCAAACCGCACAACTTTCCATGGGTATGACAGTTCTTGATGAAGGTAATGTATGGAATACAATGCCTGCACATACTCATGAAAGAAGAATGGAAGTATATATGTACTTTGAAGTTCCAAAGGACAATGTTATCTTCCATCTTATGGGCGAGCCTAATGAAACAAGACATATTGTAATGCACAATGAAGAAGCGGTTATTTCACCTTCATGGAGTATACATTCTGCTGCAGGTACATCAAACTATACCTTTATCTGGGCAATGGGTGGCGAAAATCAGGCATTTGATGATATGGATGTTATAAAGAATGAGGATTTGAGATAATGGAAAATGTTTTAAACAGCTTCAGACTTGACGGTAAAACAGCGCTTGTTACAGGTGCATCTCATGGCATAGGCTTTGCAATGGCAAAGGCACTTTCCGATGCAGGTGCGAAGGTAATATTTAACAGCAGTTCAGAGGACGGGCTAAAAAAAGGTCTTGAAGCATATAGAAGAGAAAATATTGATGCAAAAGGTTATGTATGTGATGTAACCAATGAGGACGACGTAAAAAAGATGGTAGCCGATATTGAAAATAATATCGGTGAAATAGATATTTTGGTAAACAATGCAGGAATTATAAAAAGAATTCCAATGACCGATATGAGTGTGGATGAGTTTAAATCGGTTATAGATGTGGATCTTATAGCACCTTTTATTATGGCAAAGGCTGTTTTACCGGGTATGGTAAAGAGAAGAAGCGGCAAGATCATAAATATCTGCTCAATGATGAGTGAGCTAGGAAGAGAAACTGTAAGCGCCTATGCTGCTGCAAAGGGCGGTTTAAAGATGCTCACAAAAAATATTGCTTCCGAATACGGACAGTACAATATTCAATGTAACGGAATCGGTCCGGGATATATTGCCACCTCACAGACTGCACCTCTTCGTGAAAAGCAGCCTGACGGAAGCAAACATCCTTTTGATTCTTTCATACTTGCAAAGACACCTGCAAACAGATGGGGAGCCCCTGTTGACCTTGCAGGCCCTGTAGTATTCCTCTCATCCTCTGCATCCGACTTTGTAAACGGACATATACTTTATGTAGACGGCGGAATACTTGCATATATAGGAAAACAACCTTAAAACATGGTGAGGGGCTGCCAATAACGACAGTCCCCTTATTATTTAAATTAATTATAGATTATATTAAATAAAACCGGCATATTTTATAAGTATAATAATTTGTAACACTATACTTATAATCCCAATAATCATTCTAAAAATCAATGTATTTTTACTTAAATCTTTCCCTAAAATAATCGATTTTATTGAATCATACGCTACGCAAACAGAATACAAACCAAGTGCTAGCATGGTAATCTTCTCCCTAATATTTGTTGTATCTACAAAAAATATAGCTATATAGAAAATAAAGATTATGACCCATAGTATACTTATTGATATATTAAGCCTTTTATCCATACATTTAATAATCCTTTCCAGCTGTTATAGACTTGGTTATTCTCCAAACTTGTCAATATCCCCTTCCTTGACCATGATGCATTCAGCTTTATAAGCTTAGATTTTGACGAATCCATATAAAATTTCCTACAGTACGATTACACAACTTGTCCCTAAAAATAGATACTTTTAGAATTCCACCTGTGAAAACGCATTCATTAAACTTTTAAGAATATACTCTTTCTTTACTTATATGTACATTGTATCATATATTTCATTAGTGTTATACTATTTCTATACACTTTTATGATTTTTTGTTGTTTTATTTTATTATTTCTTTAAAATCTCAGGTATATTTCCCTTTTTAAACCCATACGAATTGTAGCCTCTGTAGTCCGAATCTTCCGGATTGCCGGAACGAATAATTACTGTATAATCTCGATCCTCATTCAGATTTTCCTTATAAGGACTGTCACAAACAACCAGTTTATCCAAGATCTCTTCTATATCCTTTTTATCTGTAAAAGTCTTTGGTGTAGTCTCACTTGAATAAGGCTCAACTTCTTCGTTATTGTCATCTAAAGTAGTATTTTCCCAATCATTATAAGACACATCTATACTTTCCACATACTGTGCAGGAAATATATAGGTGATCTCCACTCCCATTTCCTTTAATAAATCCAAGGTCTCATTAAACTCCGGATATATCGGATAAAAACCTACAGATTCGAGTGAACTTGCATATATATTCTCCCA
This sequence comes from Lachnoanaerobaculum gingivalis, assembly GCF_003862475.1. Lineage (GTDB taxonomy): Bacteria > Bacillota > Clostridia > Lachnospirales > Lachnospiraceae > Lachnoanaerobaculum > Lachnoanaerobaculum gingivalis. The sequence goes on from NZ_RRCO01000003.1 coordinate 34,927, forward strand.
TTTTGAGTATGTAGCACTTGTACTGTCACTTGTATAATTAAATCCGGCATACTTTCTTAAAGCACCTTCCATAAAATCATCATTAAATCTTATGGATGCAAAAGGATAACTTTTTAATTTTGTTTCATAATCAAGATTCATTAGCTCTTTTTTATAGGTTTCCACAAACTTTTTCTTCATCTCATCGTCATGAAACACTATATGAGTATCATTATCCATTATACCGTTAAAGTCCACACTTACTATATTCTCAGGATTTTGTGAAAGTATAGGATAGTTGCTTTTTTTGTAGCTTTCATCAGCATAAACACTTGAAAGGCCCAAAGTACTTTGATCTAAATCCAAATAATAAACTCTGCCTACAGTTCTCCCGTTTTTAAGCTTATATGAAATCAAAACTCTATCAAAATCTCCCTGCGGTTCCAAATCATATTTTGCGGCTTCTATGCCCTGCCTGGCCAACTCCAGTACTGCATCTTTATTTTGGATGTCCATTTTCTTTATCTGATCGGCTTCTATCTTACTGTCACTTGCATAATCCACATCAACAAATGATTCATCATAATATGCGTCCGAAATTTCAACTTTATTATAATACTGTTCAGAATTGCTTTCCAAAAGATCGGATATCACTGCTGTACTCTTTATCTGTGAAGCACTCGGAATATAGCTGTCATATCCGAATATATCAAACTGAAAAGCTGCCGTTATAAATATTGAAATTATTATAAGCACAAGTAATTCAATCTTTTTTGCAAAAATCTTTTTAAAGTCCTGATTGTATATTATTTCCATTACACAATGAGTGATAACACCGCTCACTATAAGTCCGAAAAGTCCCCAGACGATGCTGTGATTCATTACTTCATATCCCAAAAGATACATAAGTATACTCATAAAGATAACCATCATCGCCTTTATAGGCAGCTTTATCACATTAAAGCTGACACTTTTACCTGCCGCCTCTGAGGCTCTTTTCTTATATAGGAAAAGATTTATAAAAAGGAATGCTATGCTTGCAAGTATTACTATAATAATTCTTGTAAGCCATTTAAGTTCAAATATATTAAACATCAGCATAAAGCTTGACATATTCGGCAGGACATTTTCAATAATAAATCCCGATGTGTAGTAAGTATCAAAGAACGTACTTTGATATCCCTTAAGCACCAATGAAATTAAAGGAAAATAAAAGCTGAAAAATCCACAGGCCAATATTCCTATAAGCATATTTCCTGTAAGCATTATTGAAAACACTGTCAAAAAGTAGCTTAAAATAAACAATAATGTCCACTCCGCTATAGCCCATATTGCCGCTATAACTACACCTATTTTTCCTGTGTTTGCAAGCGCCAAAAGGCTTGCAGATATTTCACATATAATAAAAGGTATAACAACTATCAATATGCCGTTTATTATCTTAATAAAATAAAGCACCTCTCTTTTCACCGGCAAACTGTGATACATATCCACCTTCTTTTTAGAATACAGATATGAAAATCCCGACATAGCCATAACCAAAGACAATACTATAAATATAATTCCAAAAAAAGGATTTGAAATGCCTATATATGACATAAAGTTAATTGCCAAATCATCCGAGTAATTGTATGTGCTGTTGTTATATATATTAAAACTTATCATCATAGCGGTTGCCACGATAAGCGAAAAGAAAAATATAAGAATACTTATTGCCAAAGTCCAAACTCTTGTTTTAAAGTCCTCTTTCATCAATTTAAAAAATAAGCTTTTTGATGTCATATCCATACACCTCCGTTTCACTTATAAATATCTCTTCAAGGCTCAGTCCCATCATCTCATAGAATACAGGGGCAAAGGACTCCATTTTCTCTCTTATATCCTCCTCACTTCCCTTTATGGTGATTGTGTGCACTCTGCCGCTGTTTTTCATCTGCATAATATCAAGCTCTTTAAGTCTTTCCATATCGAAGTCTTTTTCAAATACACATTGCACCTTATGGATATTCAACTTCATATCGGATACATCCTTTGATAAAAGTATTCCACCCTTATGCAAAAGTCCCACATGATCGCATATATCTTCAAGCTCTCTGAGATTGTGTGAGGCTATTATAGGTGTAAGTCCTCTCTCATCCATCTCCTTTGCAAAAAGACTCTTTACCGCCTGTCTCATTACAGGATCAAGTCCGTCAAATGTCTCGTCGCAGAGCAGATATCTGGTGTTTGCAGCCACTCCTATTGCAATGCAGAGTTGCTTTTTCATACCCTTTGAAAAAGTATTTACCTTTCTATTGATATCCAGATCAAGAGCCTTTAAAATATCTTGACATTTCTTAACATCAAAGTTTCTGTATACAGACGTATAAAACTTTATTATCTCTTTCGGTGTGGTATTTGAAAAGAAAAACTGGTCATCTGAAATATAGAAAAACTTTTCTTTTGCCGTTATATTTTCAAATACATTTTCATCATCTATAAGTATCTCACCGCTGTCAGGTTTCAGTATTCCGGCAAGTACTTTTAAAAATGTACTCTTTCCCGCACCGTTGGTACCTATAAGTCCGAATACGTCTCCGTCTCTTATACTTGCATTGATATTGGCAAGCGCCTTTATATTGTCAAAACTCTTGCTTAAATTCTTTGCTTCTATCATGCTCCCTCCTTCGCTTTATGTTCCGGATAAAACTCTTCCACTTTTTTACAAAATTCTTCCTTACTTATTATCTTTCTTGATTTGTCTACAAGTTCTTCAAGTTCTTTATATATGATGCTTTTCTTGTTTTCCTTTATAACATCCATATCGGCCACAAAACTTCCTACACCTTTTACGCTGTATACATAGCCTTGGCGCTCCAACTCGATATATGCCTTTTGTATAGTATTGGGATTTATCGAGAGGTCTACTGCAAGACTTCGTACAGACGGAAGCTTATCTCCGGGCTCAAGCGCCCCGATAAGCATAAGATCCGAAAGCCTGTCCACCACCTGTTCGTAGATGGCTCTCTTATCTCTTGAGTCAATTACAATCATAGATTTCTCCTTTTAACTGTATTATCTATCATAGTACAGTTAATATAGCACCTTTTTTATATTTTTTCAATATCAAGTTCTAAGCTTTAGTATCTATCTTAGGTTTATTCAATGTTTTCTTTCTAGTCCATATTTTTTTAGAAAAATATGACGTTCTGCCTTTGATATCCAAATACTCTAAAACAAATTTCTTCTTGAATTCAAAACCATGTTTTTCCATAAAAAATACCGACCCCCTAATCGTTAGATTTTGGTCTAACTTTTAGGGGTCGGTACCAATCGTTAAAGCAACAGCCGTTTTATAAATTCAAAATCATTTGTTTTTTCCTGACACTTCCAAAAATAATACTGCAATTCCACAAACACCTGCAAGAATGAAACTAATCACTCCAAAACACACATCCATAATATTATTCATATCCATATAATAGATATGTGCAGATACTGTTACAAAAGCTACAATTATAAAAAACAAATATATAACTACCATTATATTGGAATTTATCTTCTTATCCATACTTAACTTACCATTATCATATACTAAAAGCCAATTCTATGAAAAATCTTTTACCTACTATGATACCCATTATCAAATCCCAATGCAACCGCAGCTCTTATAGTTGGTAAAAGAGGACTACATGCAGCAAACAACGCTCCTTGCCCTACTTTATATGGTATTTTATGGTTCTTGCAAAATATACCTATAGCATATCCTGCGCCATAAGTAGCTCCATGTTCTGCAATAATTAAAGTTATTATTCGAGTTAATCCTGATAAATCTGTAGGTGCAATAACTGCACCCTCACTATTGTAGTAGTTGTTGTACTCACTATCCAACTCACTGTAAATAATATCTACTTCGTTGTAATCCAAAACACTATTCACACTGTTTTTATATGTATCCATTTCACCCACTGCTACTGATGCATACGATAAACCTGCTGTATTAAATAACATAGTTGCTGATAACACAATCGCCATAACAAATTTAATCTTCTTCATTTTTTTTATCTCTCCTTTTTGAAAATTCAAAAACTACCTCTACAATAAATGCAATGCCACAAACAATATTCAGCACAACACCAAAGACCGCCGTAGTGCTCACCACCATCATTTCATTATAAAAGAATACTGCCGAATATAGAAAGCCTATGGCAAAACAAAAACACATTAAAACTTTAAAAACATTTTTCATAAACTTCAATCCTTAAATATACTCAGGTACCTGTAAATATTAGGTTACTTTAATAATACTATATAAATAAAATAATACAATTCTTTTATTTTTATCTATTATGTGGTATACTGGTAAGGTAGGATTATTATAATTAAAAATATATAAATACTAACAAAGCGAGCCCTTATACTAAATTTATACTATGATATAGCAAAAAAAACAAAAAAATGTTATAATAGATATTTGTAAATTTTTATGAGGAAGAATATATGATAACAAAAAGAGAAGATATAAGAAATATTGCCATTATCGCCCATGTAGACCACGGTAAAACTACATTGGTAGATCAACTCTTAAAACAAAGCGGTGTTTTCAGGGCAAATCAGGAAGTGGTTGAAAGAGTAATGGACTCAAATGATATAGAGAGAGAAAGAGGAATCACCATTCTGTCAAAAAATACGGCAGTACACTATGGTGATACCAAGATAAATATCATAGATACACCGGGACATGCTGACTTCGGCGGAGAAGTAGAGCGTGTTCTTAAGATGGTAAATGGTGTTGTTTTGGTAGTAGATGCCTATGAAGGCGCTATGCCTCAGACAAAGTTCGTTCTAAGAAAAGCTCTTGAGCTTGACCTTGAAGTACTTTGCCTTATCAATAAATGTGACAGAGAAGAAGCAAGACCTGAGGAAGTTGTTGATGAGATTCTGGAACTTTTACTTGATCTTGATGCAAATGAGCATCAGCTTGACTGTCCTTTCCTATTTGCCAGTGCAAGAGGCGGCTGGGCAAGATACAATGTAAATGATACCAATGAGGATATGAAGCCTTTATTTGAGACTATAATCAAGCATATACCTGCACCTACAGGTGATGAAGATGCGGACCCTCAGGTACTTATCAGTACAATCGACTACAATGAATATGTAGGTAGAATCGGTGTAGGTAAAGTCGATAACGGTGTTATCAAGGTAAATCAGGAAGTTGCTTTGGTAAACCACCACGACCCTGATAAGATGAAAAAAGTAAAAATAGGTAAGCTTTATGAATATGAAGGTCTAAACAGAGTTGAAGTTAATGAAGCAAGAATAGGTTCAATAGTGGCCATCTCAGGTATTCCCGATATTCATATAGGAGATACTCTGACATCGATTGAAAATCCTGAGGCGATTCCGTTCCAAAAGATTTCAGAGCCTACAATCTCTATGAACTTTATGGTAAATGACTCTCCTCTTGCAGGTAGAGAAGGAAAGTATATTACTTCAAGACATTTACGTGAAAGACTGTTTAGAGAGTTAAATACCGATGTCAGCCTTAGAGTTGAGGAAACAGAGTCTCCTGATTGTTTTAAAGTATCAGGTAGAGGTGAGCTTCATCTTTCAGTGCTTATAGAAAATATGAGAAGAGAAGGTTTTGAGTTTGCTGTAAGTAAGGCCGAAGTTATTTATCACTATGATGAGAGAAACCAAAAACAGGAGCCTATGGAGCTTGCATTCGTAGATGTTCCTGACGAGTTCTCAGGTGCCGTTATTCAAAAGCTTACATCACGAAAGGGTGAACTTCAGGGAATGAGTCCGACACATGGCGGATATACAAGACTCCAATTCCTTATTCCTTCCCGAGGTCTTATAGGCTACAGAGGTGAGTTTATGACCGACACCAAGGGAAACGGTATTCTCAATACAGAGTTTGACGGTTATGCTCCATATAAGGGTGATATGTTCTATAGAAAGACCGGTTCTCTTATCGCTTTTGAGAGCGGCGAGTCTATTACCTACGGCCTTTTCAATGCACAGGAGCGCGGTACTTTATTTATAGGTCCCGGAGAAAAGGTATATGCAGGTATGGTTATCGGTAAGAACGGTAAGGCTGAGGATGTTGAAATCAATGTATGTAAGACAAAGAAACTTACAAATACAAGATCATCCAGTGCGGATGAGGCGCTCAGACTTGTTACACCGAAAGTCATGAGCCTTGAGGAATCACTTGAATTTATAGATACCGATGAGCTTTTAGAGGTAACTCCTGAAAATCTTCGTATCAGAAAGAAAATCCTCGATCCGACACTTAGAAAACGTTCTATGATAAAGTCGAAGCAATAATATATAAAGGTATCCGCTTTTGGATGCCTTTTTTTATTAATAATAGCTTATAAAAAATAAAGATTATTTAAAGCTGATAGCCTATATTAAATTAATGATGTATAATTCGGTATAAGGGCAAATGCTCCGGATTATTTATGTAAATTTATTTTGAAAAGGAAAAAGTGATGAATAAAGAGAATGAAAATAAAACTCCCGAGAAAAGCTCCAAGTCACCCGGATCAAGAAAAAAGAAATATATAAACAAATTTATATTTCAGGCTGTAAAGACATTTTTTCTTGCACTGCTTGTAGTGACCGTTCTTGGAGGTGCCATGGCGGTAGGCATGATAAAGGGTATTATAGACAATGCCCCTGATGTGGACGTTGACAGTATTGTTCCTTTAGGATATGCCACCACAGTATACAATGCATCCGGTCAGGTTACCGATACCTTGGTAATGGCCGGTTCAAACCGTGAAGAGGTAACTTATGACGAACTTCCGAAAGTTCTTATTGATGCATTCGTGGCAATAGAGGACTCCCGATTTTGGAAGCATAACGGAATAGATACCAGAGCTATACTCAGAGCGGTCAGCGGTGTAATAACCGGAAACAGTTCATCAGGTGGCGGCTCTACCATAACACAGCAGCTTATAAAGAATAATGTGTTCAACGGCGGTAGAGAAAGAAGTTTCGGAGAAAAGGTAGAAAGAAAATTCCAGGAAATGTATCTTGCCGTAAAGCTTGAAAAACAGATGGATAAAAAGTTGATACTTACAAATTATCTGAATACCATCAACCTTGGAAGCAACTCACTGGGAGTAAAAGTTGCCGCAAGAAGGTACTTCGGAAAGGAAGTATCCGACTTGACTCTTTCCGAAGCCACTGTAATAGCCGGTATAACAAAGGGGCCTACCAAGTACAACCCTATTACCGGTCAGGAGGCAAATTCCGAAAGAAGAAAAATAATACTTCAATATATGTATGAGCAGGGCTATATCACAAAGGAACAGCAGGAGGAGGCTCTTGCAGATGATGTGTATTCAAGAATCCAAAATATAAATACGCTTGCAAAGGAAAAAAATAATCACTACAGCTATTTTACAGATGCTTTGATTTCACAGGTTACATCCGCATTTATAAATGAACTGGGATATACCGAAACTCAGGCACATAATCTTTTGTACAGCGGAGGTCTCTCAATATATACCACTCAGGATCCTTCACTTCAGCAGATTGTGGACAGCGAAGTCAACAATCCTGAAAACTATCCTGATACAAAGTATGCACTTGAATACAGACTTACAGTCACAGACAGTGAAAAGAACACACATAATTATTCCGAAAAGGATATTAACAAATACCATTCAGATGTACTTCATGACGGTTTTAACGGACTTTATACTACTGAAGACGCCGCAAAAGCTGATGCTGAAAGCTATAAAGCTACAGTTGTTAAAGATGGCGATACGGTCGTAGGTGAAAGTGTAAAAACTGTTTTGGAACCTCAGGTTTCCTTTGTTCTTATGGATCAAAAAACCGGTGCCGTAAAAGCTATAAACGGAGGTAGAGGCGAAAAGACATCTTCACTTTCTTTAAACAGAGCTACAAACACTACCAGACAGCCGGGCTCGACTTTTAAAGTTGTGTCTTCATTTGCACCTGCACTTGATACCAGCGGTGATACTTTGGCTACAACCTATTATGATGCCGAATATACAATAGGAGAAAAAACTTTCCAAAACTGGTATGACAAGCAGGGATATATGGGATGGTCAAGTATTCGTGACGGTATCATATATTCTATGAATATAGTTGCATTGAAAACACTTATGGAAACTGTAACACCGAGAGTAGGCGTACAGTATGCCAAGGACTTCGGTATTACCACCCTTACCGATCAGGACTACAATGCATCCCTCGCACTCGGAGGTCTTACAAAGGGTGTTACAAACCTTGAACTTACAGGTGCCTTTGCAACAATAGCAAATCAAGGTGTGTATACAAAGCCGGTCTTCTTTACAAAGATTGTAGACCACAACGGAAAGACATTGATTGATAATACTACTCCACAGACTCACAGAGTTATAAAGGACTCAACCGCATTCCTTCTTACAGATGCTATGGCTGCATCTACAGAAAACAACAGAAAGTTTGCAAGCAGCGGAATAAATATAAATTCCACATCTACCAGAGCTCATCTCGATAATATGAGTGTAGCAGGTAAATCAGGTACAACTTCTAAGAATGTGGACGTATGGTTTGTAGGATTTACACCATATTATACAGCAGGAGTATGGGCAGGATGTGATGAAAATCAGACTCTCTCAGACACCGGAGGTACAAGCTTCCACAAGGATATATGGCGAAAGATAATGACTAAAGTTTCAGAAGGTTCCGAGGATATAGGATTCCCCGTTCCTGATTCCGTTGAAACCGCAGTAGTATGCAGAAAGTCGGGAAAACTTCCTATACCCGGAGTTTGTGACCACGACCCTCGTGGCGATTCTACATATACCGAATATTTTGCCAAAGGAACGGTACCTACAGATGTATGCGATCACCATACTACAGTGACTGTATGTAGTGAAAGCGGTCTGTTGCCTACTGCGAACTGCCCAAATACAGTTACAAAGGTTGCACTTATAGTTCCAAGCGGACAGTCAAATACCGATGATTCACAGTATGCGGTACCTACGGCCACATGTACCATCCATGCCGGACCAAGTCAAATAATTGACCCTAATGCACCTACCGCAAATGACGGAGACGACGCCGGAGTCGGCGTGTCACCAAGGGCAAGTGTAAATCATCCGGTTGTAAATCCGAAACAAAATAATGTAACTGTCGGTGTAGCACCGAACGGTGATGTTATCGGAGCGACACCGGGAAGTAATTCATCCGGCCAATCACCTAATACAATTGTTGCACCGACCAAGGCAAACTCAAACAGTTCAAAACCTAAGAGGCAGCCTTCAGAAATAAAAATTCCTGAAACTACCACGGCCTCACCTATAAAAACAGGCCCCTCTTCAAAAGAACCTGAGGATTCTGACGTATTACACGGTCCCGGAGTTACTCCGACCACTGAAGCACCACGTTCAGGCCCCGGTGCTCATATGTCCACCGAAGGCCCCGGAGGCCAAGGTTCTCCGGTACTTATAGGACCCGGACAATAATATTCAAACAAAAAATGAGCTCTACGATTTGTAGAGCTCACTTTTTTATTCACCTAAAATCATCTTGTCGGTCAATACGGCATCCGTTCCTGAATACAATTCCATTATATCTGAAACCGTCATATTCTTTCTCATATCGCCTTCAAGAACTTTTAAAATACTTCCGTTATTCATAACTATAGTTTTATTTCCGAAATGCAAGGCATCTTTGATATTATGTGTAATCATCAAAGTTGTAATATTATTTTCAGTTACTATCCTGTCGGTTATTTCCATTATCTTCTTACTGGCCTTGGGATCAAGAGCCGCAGTATGCTCATCAAGCAGCAAAAGTTCAGGAGTTTCCATGGTAGCCATTAAAAGCGTCAGCGCCTGTCTTTGTCCGCCGCTGAGTCCTCCGACTTCATTTTTCAGTCTGTGCTCAAGACCCAGTCCAAGTTTAGTGCATACAGATTTGAAATACTCCCTGTCACTTCTTCTTACTCCAAGCCCGAATCTCACCTTTTTACCACGGCTGTATGCCAGTCCCATATTTTCTTCTATTGTCATATGAGGTGCTGTACCCTTTAAAGGATCCTGATACAATCTGCCTATGAATCTTGCTCTTTTATGCTCCTTCATATATGTGATATCAAGGCCGTTATTATATATTCTTCCGCTCTCCACTTCTATATTGCCTGCTATCGCATTTAACATAGTGGATTTTCCTGCACCGTTACTGCCTATTACAGTTACAAAATCTCCGTCATTTAATTTAAGATTCAAATCACGTAAAGCTTTTTTCTCGTTTACGGTATCCTTATTAAATATTACATTAACATCTTTAATTTCCAGCATGTATCTTTCTCCATCTTGCAATTGTAGGCTTTATCAAAGGTATGCTTATTGCGATAACAACTATTACCGCTGAGAAGAGTTTTAAATATATGGCAGGAAGCCCAAATCCGAATGCCACCGCAAGCATTATACGATATATTATCGCACCTACTACCACCGCAATCAGATGTCTGAGTATCCCTCTCTTTCCTATAACCGTTTCTCCGATTATGATACTTGCAAGCCCAAGTACCAGCATTCCCGTTCCGACTCCATGTGTAGCTGTCATATTGTACTGTGCATATATTGCGCCTGAGAAAGCTACAATAAGATTACAAAGTGCAAACCCCAGTATTTTCATAGCATCTGTATTTATACTTGAACTTCTGACCATCGCCTCATTATCACCGGTAGCTCTAAGAGAAAGTCCTACCTGTGTCATTAAAAATAACTTTAATGCGGCTACCAAAACAACAACAATTATAAACAGCAAAATTAACTTTCCTATATCGGTTGTACCTATAAAAAACTTTCCTTCAAAAGGAGTAAATACAGTCTTTTCACCGTAAAAGAAAACACTTGGCTTATCACCCATTACAAAGAGATTTATGGAATACAGACCTGTCATTGTAAGTATTCCTGCCAATATAGCATGAATTTTCAATTTTGTATGAAGTATACCTGTGACAATACCTGCAATCATTCCGCCTAAGGCCCCCATCAAAAGTCCCATAGCAGGATTTTTAGCTACTGACCATATAGCACTGTAAGCCAGACCTGTAACAAAACTTCCGTCCACCGTCAGATCTGGCAGGTCCAAAATTCTGAAAGCTATAAATAATCCCAATGATAATATTGCAAATATCAGTCCAAGTTCAATACTGCCAAGTAATGTTGATAATGTCATTTTTACTCCTACTTATTTGATTTAATCTCGACAAATTTCTTGTCTGTTTTGATGCTCTCAGGTATCTCTATACCGAGTGCGGCAGCTGTATCTGTATTTACATAGATAAATAAATCATCCTTAAATACTTTTACAGGGATTTCATTTACAGATTTGCCCTTAAGTATTTCATCCACCATCTTAGCTGTTTCTTTTCCAAGATCTGTATAGTCAATACCCACTGTAGCAAGACCGCCGTCCATTACCATAGAGTCGGCACCTACATATATAGGCTTTTTAGCCTTTATCGCCTCTGCAGTAAGTATAGGCATAGCCTCCGCAACCGTATTGTCGTTTGATACAAATATCATATCCACCTTTTCAAAAAGTGATGCGGCTGCTGTTTGAAGATCGGCACTTGTCGAAATACTTACCGTTTCAAGCTCAAGATTTTTCTCTTTTACATAGTTTTCAAGCAATCCGAGATTAGTTACGGAATTGTCCTCTCCCGGATTGTATATGAAACCTACCTTCTTTACATCAGGAGTAATCTGAAGTGCCAGATCCATTATTTTATCAATCTGTACGGCATCACTTGTACCTGTCATTCCCTTGTCAGGCGCATTCATATCTGTAAGTATTCCTGCACCTATAGGATCTGTAACTGCAGAGAAAACTACAGGTGTTGTCTTTGTTAAACTCATAGCCCCCTGTGCTACAGGTGTAGCGATACCTACTACAACATCCTGCTTATCACCCTCAAATCCCTGAACTATACTTGTGATATTTGACATATCTCCCTGTGCATTTTGGAATGTTATCTTAACATTCTCGCCGTCCACATATCCTAAGTTCTTTAACTCATCTTTAAATGAATTATATATTATATCAAGTGATTTATGCTCAACCAGCTGAATTACTCCGATTTTTTTCATCTCCGTGCTGTCTTTAGACTCTGCTTTTGAACTCTCGGCAGCGCCGCTTTCTGCTGCGGTAGTTTCTGTATCAGAGCTCTTAGCCGTATCCGCTTTTGGTGTACATCCTGCCATCAAAGCCGCACCTATTGCAATAATTCCAAGTTTCTTTATTAAATTCATTTTCTCCTCCTTAAGGCATTCGATATAGAGATATATTTACCGAGAGTGATCTTTGCATAAAAAACGCAGGCTCTCTTATCCAAAGGACAAGCAAAGCCTGCGGTACCACCTTCATTAGTAAAAATACTCTCTCTAAAAAAATGCTGACACATTTTCTGCCCGGTAACGGGAGCACCCGTCTTAGCTACTTGTTTCCTTTCACCTCGCCCTCATGGGTCCATATTAAAATCGTCATCCCTATCGGTTCTCAGCACCTCCGACTCTCTGTGAGTAACTAATTTCTTTTCTCCCAATCAACGGTTTTATTAATTTATACTGTAAAAACATAAAATTGTCAACATTTACTACTAAAATTTATGCATTTATTTTCCTGAAAAAAATCACTATCAGCGGCATTACTATAACAAATGAAATAATATCCGCCACCGGCTGTGCAAGCTGTATTCCGTATATTCCCAAAAATTTCGGCAATATAAGCACCATCGGAACAAATGTAATGCCGCTTCTTAAAAACGAAGCTATTGATGAAGCCAGATTTTCTCCCGCTCCCTGAAACATCATACTGGCGGCAAGTGTAATAGGTGATAAGAATAAAACCACACATTGTGCTCTTAAGGCAAAAGTTCCAACCTTTATAACATCTGAATCATCTCTGAATAAACCTATTATATGTCCTGAAAATATAAGTGAAACAATACTTAAAATTCCTATTATTATCATACTGAGTCCACAGCAAAATACAAAAGCCCTCTTCACACGCTTAAATTTCTTTGCCCCGTAGTTAAAAGCTGATACAGGTTGAAATCCCTGTGAAATTCCAAGTGCAACGGCAAATATAAAATTACATACTCTGCCGACAATACTCATAGCCGCAATAGCCGCATCACCATAAGGCATGGACATATAGTTTAAAACCATAGTTGAAACACTCATCATCCCCTGTCTTATCAGACTAGGAAATCCTGTCTCCAATATATTTACAATATCCCTTACATCTCTTGATACTGCTGAAAGTCTAAGCCTTGAAACGGTTCTTTCTCCACCGAACATTGCAAGCAATACAAAAAAGCTTATAACCTGTGAGATTGCCGTGGATATACCTGCCCCCAAAGTGCCCATGTTAAATACAAATATAAATATCGGATCTCCGATAATATTTAAGATACCGCCAAGAGTAAGCCCTACCATCGCAAGCGCGGCTTTACCCTCATATCTTAGGACATTATTCAGCACACAGCTTCCTGTCATAAAAGGAGCCGAAAGAAGTATACAGATACCGTAGCTTTTTGCATAAGGCATTATCGTATCTGTACTTCCCATCAGCCTAAGCAAAGGCTCCATAAATAATATGCCGAAAATCATTATAAGCACACCCAAAACCAGTGACATAAAAAATCCGGTTGATGCAAACTTTATGGCTTCATTGCCCTGCTTATTTCCAAGCTTTCTGGATATATTTGAGCCACAACCATGACCGCACATAAATCCGAGCGCCTGATTTATCGTCATCAAAGAAAATACTATACCTATGGCCGCAGAAGCACTTGTACCAAGCTTTCCGACAAAAAAGGTATCCGCCATATTGTAAATATTCGTAACAAGCATACTTATGATAGTTGGAATGCTGAGCCTTAAAATCAGTTTTTCTACAGGAGTCTCCGTCATTTCCCTGTACTGCCTGTCCAGCGCATTCATATTTTCCATAAGCTACCTACCTTTCTGCTCACATATAAAAAATATTGACAATGTCACTATAAAATAAAACCATGTGGCAGGATTTGAAAACCATGTGGTAAAAAATGAAAGCGCCAGATAAATAAATACTTGTGCATATATAATATAGAATGTTGCATGTCTTGTGCTTCTTATCATTTTCTCAAAGAAATATCCTATGCATCCAAGCGCTGTGGAAAATACGGCAACTCCGACTATTCCGAAGTCATAAAAGGCATCATAAAATAATGTTACCGTTGTAAGCTCGGTTTTGTTTACAAAAATAGGGAAGTCCACTATCTTCGGATATATAAACTTAATTCCCGTAAGTGCCCAAAGAGGAAACAGCCCCTTTAATCCGAAGCTGTGTTTCGGTAATTCCTTTATCAAAGTATCCAGATTGTCATAATTATTTGCAATATAAATATATGGCTGACTTATAAAAATAGGCAGATTATATTTCATTTCAAATATACCGTTAAGGTACTCCACATTATGGCTTCTTGCCACAGAAAGCAATAAATACACCGGAACGATAAATACTATAACGCTCACAAAATATACCGGCCTTATCCTTTCCCTATTTAATATAAGTAAGGTTACAAAGGCAAGAAGCACAGCAAACATAAACTGAAATCTCGATACACAAAGTATCGGTATCGCCATAGCAATAATATTGGCTAAAACCAAAAATATTATCTTTATAATTCCAAGCCTACTCTCTTCATTCAAGTAGACAATACTGAAAGCCGGCACTAAAATACAGCTTACGGTAAAGTAATGTACGCCTGAAATATGAAAATAAGAGTATGCATGAGGAACTCCTTTTTCAAAAAGAGGAATAAACCCGAGTACAATGGCCTCAATATTAAAAGCTGTCAAAGATGTAAGTGCAAGTATAATGATACATGCATACATCATATCCTCATTGCTTCTTTCAAGCACTCTCTCTTCGTTTAAATAAGGATTACCCTTAATCGCCTTCAATATATCAAATACAATATAAAAACATCCGAAGGCCAGAGCTAGACAAATCCATGTGCTGTCTCCCCACGGTTTTGCAAGGTGTGAAAGCTTCATAGCGGCAAGACCCTCTCCTCCAATAAAAGCCAATGCAAAAACACCTCTAAGATTTACCAATGATTTTGAGTATCTGTATTCCTTAATATACAGATATAATGCCGCAAAAATTAGAACAAACCCGGACAGGGCATAATGCTCCATCCGGGATAATACATACGCTAATAAACTGCAAACAGTGTATATTAACATCCAAGCTCCTCTGTCAATTTCTTTAAATACTCTTTAATCTCACCCTCTGTCGACATCTCAAGCACCTTATCCACCTTAACTTTTAACTCCTTGCTGTCACACCCGGAAATTATCTGTCTTGACTTCAGTATACTTGAAGCCGACATTGAAAATTCATCCATACCCCATGATAAAAGTACAGGAATAAGTAAAGGATCCGATGCAGCCTCACCACACATTCCTACCATTATTCCGGCCTTTTTACCTTCTGTAATGATTCTGTTGATACTTCTGAGTACTGCCGGTGAAAATGGAGAATACAAACCTGCAATTTTTACATTTCCTCTGTCTACGGACATTGTATATTGAATCAAATCATTGGTACCTATACTGAAGAAATCCACCTCTTTTGCAAATATATCTGCAAGTAATGATGCAGCTGCGGTCTCAACCATGATACCGACTTCTATATTCTTATTATATGCAATATTCTTTTCATCAAGTTCTTTCTTTATATCACTTATAAGCGCCTTAGCTTCTCTTATTTCATCCATTGAAGTGATTAGCGGCAACATTATCTTGATATTTCCGAAAGCACTTGCACGAAGCAATGCTCTAAGTTGCGGTATATAAATATCATCTTTTCTATCAAGGCAGAGTCTTATGGCACGATATCCAAGGAACGGATTCTCATCCTGTACTATTCCCATATAGGGGATTTCCTTATCACCGCCTATATCAAGAGTTCTGATAATAACGGGCTTTCCTTCCATGGCTGTCGCCACTTCCTTATAGCTTTCAAACTGCTCTTCTTCAGTAGGCATACCGTCTCTGTCCATAAATAAGAACTCGGTTCTGAAAAGTCCGATACCTTCGCCGCCGTTTTCAATTACCTTTTTGGCATCCTCAGGGCTTCCGATATTTCCGGCTATTTCCACCTTCTTACCGTCCTTTGAGATACTTGGTAATCCTCTGTACTTCTTTAACATTTCCTTGTTTGCATCATACTTTTTCTTTTTATTCTCATAATCCGACTTTTCAGCATCTGTAGGCAGTATAATGACCTCTCCGCTCTCACCGTCAAGAAGTATATCCGTGTTGTCACTTATATCCTCAGGAAGATTTGAAAGTCCCACTACTGCAGGTATCTCAAGTGCTCTTGCAAGAATAGCCGAATGTGAGGTCTTTCCACCAAACTGTGTAACTATTCCGAAAACATTATCAGGATTAAGTCCTGCCGTCATAGAAGGTGTCAAATCTTTTGCAACAATAATACTGCCATAGGGAAGTTTCGAAAGATCGGTATTTTCTATACCAAGTATCTTCTTTATAAGCCTTGTTTTAATATCAAGCATATCGGTAGCTCTTTGCTGCATAAGTTCATCATCCATTGAAGCAAATACAGCGGCATACTGATTACATACCTCATCTATTGCATACTCCGCACAAACACTTTCACCTTTTATACGGTTAACTATCTCATCCACAAGCATAGGGTCGGACATAAGCATAATATGTCCAAACAAAATCTCCGCTTCCTTCGCCGAAGCATTCTTTTCTAAAGCCTGAGACATCTCTTCAGTCTCAGCCTTAGTGATATCCAGAACTCTCATGAAGTTATTCACTTCAGATTCAATGTCCGAAACAGCCTTCTTTACAACTTCCACATTTTGTTCTCTGACTACTTTTGCAACTCCGATGCCAATACCCTCGGCAGCTCCTACGCCATGAATTTTCATTATATTATAAACCTCTACTTACTTTAATTCACCAAAACCTGAATTTATCAAATTCTTTAAAGCTTCCAAAGCCTCATTCTCATCCCTGCCGTCACATGTTATCTTAACGGTATCGCCACATTTTACACATGCCGCAAGCACACTCAGAACACTCTTGGCATTTGCTGTAGCATCCTTAAATATAATATTTATTTTAGAATCATATTTCAATGCTTCCTTGCATAGATTACCTGCCGGCCTTAAATGCAAGCCACTTGGGTTTATCACCTTAAGTTCTTCTGAAACCATCCTAAAAAACCTCCCTTAGTTTTCAGCAGCGGAACTGCTCTCTTCACTGCTGCTCTGTTCTACTGTAGTTGTCGTTTCATTTCTTTCATTTGCGGGACTTCCTATCATAACCTCAAAAGGAGTATATGAATCCACACTCAAACCTGTAGGCAATTCAAATGTAAGAGTTCCGTTATTGGCTCCTGCCGTCATCTTACTTACATCAAGAGTAGCCTTGATATCTGAATTTGATACAGCCTCAAGATTTGCGCTAAGACCTGAAACCACAACAGTTATCCTCTCAGGTATAATATTTGTGGAAACTCCGGTTCTTGCTCCCTTTATCTCCAAATCTCCTATTGTCAAAGTCACAGACTTCTTATCAAGGGCCTCTACTTTCAATGTCACCTTAATATTTGTATCACCTACTGCCGATACATTCTCCGGAAGGAAATTCTTCACATCGACATCTACAATCACATCACTTGTCGCTCCCTCAACACTGAGCGCCGTTGCAGGTATTGTGACAGCATCAAGTCCTTCAAGTACTTCAGGTTGTCCACGTACCTGTATAGATTTTGTACTGCTCTCCGCACCTGTAAATATATAACCCTCGGCCACTTCTCCACCTACTTCAAAGTTTAGTGCCAAAGTTCTTCCGTTTAACATTACAATACTGTAATTTACCGTATCAAAGCTCTTGGTTACTCTACTGTCAGATATTATAAAAGCATTTCCGTTGGCATCAAAATACTTCAGCTCGGCTTTTCCGGTTACATTACCGTCCATTCCGTCAACATCAATCTCTACACCGACTTTACTGATTTGTCCGATAACGGATACAGGACCTGTGACTGCTACAGTGCTCTTATCAAGCTTTACCTCACCCACAGAATAACCGTCTGACGGAGTACCGGTAATCTTGGTAGTCATAGTAAATTCTTTTCTTTGCAAATCCTCAATACTTATTCTTACAATACTCGGCTTTGAAGTAACCGCACCTGAAATCAGGTTTTTATTATTTACCACTTCAACCGATATCGGTACCGCACCTGTTATGTCATACATATCTCCAAGATCTATTGAAGCCTTAAAATCGGACGCCGATATCTTGCTCTCATCTCTTGAACGTACTTCATAACTTACAGTTACCGTATTTGCTCCAATTAAAGAATAAGTCTTACCTGCATCGGTAATAACATCGGAATTTAAAACCTCAAGATTAACCGTTTGAGATCTTGTAACAACAGGATTTGAAATATTTATTACAACTATCCATACGAAAAAAGCTATAGCCAAAGAGCTGATTTTCAAAACAATATTATTTGTCTTTTTCATTACCTCTTCCTTTCAACAACTTTGACCATAAAGAGCTCTTCTTCTCCTCCGCTGTATCCTCAAATAAAACGGAGAGCTCCTTTCTCAGTTCCTCACTGTCATTTACCTTTATCAAATTTCCGCCAAGTGCTACTGAAACCCTGCCTGTCTCCTCAGATACTACTATGGTAATGGAATCTGAAACTTCACTTATACCGATTGCTGCTCTATGTCTGGTTCCAAGATCCTTACTGATTCTCATATTCTCCGATAGAGGCAGATAACAGGTTGCCGACACAATTGTATTGCCTCTTATAAGCACCGCACCGTCGTGAAGAGGTGTATTATGTTCAAATATATTTATAAGCAATTGACTTGATACAATACCATTTATCAAAATTCCGGTCTTTTCTATATTTACAAGACTATCTTTTCTCTCTATAACAATCAAAGCTCCTGTTTTCGGTTTTGACATTGTAAAAGCCGCATTAACAAGCTCTTCTATCGTACTCTCACCTACGTCATCTGTAATTGCTTTATTGTCAAAAGCAAAAATCTTCATTAAATTTTTATTTCCCAACTGCTCAAGAGCCTTTCTGAGCTCAGGCGCAAATATTATAATAAGCGCAGTTACCGCAATGGTTGCAATCCTTCCAAGAATCCACAATATAACATCAAAGTGCAATATATATGCAATAATTGTAAATCCCAATATAATAAGTAAACCCTTTAACAATGTCCATGCCCTGGTCTTTGTAATCCATGTCATTATTTCATATACAATATATGCAATAATCAGAATTTCAATTATATTGAGCACATCTATATGTGGAAAATATGAAAGCCCATCACGCATCAGCCTCGTGATTATGTTCATTCACTACCCCCATTATTTTTGTTATTCTTTTTCTTTCCCCTTGTACTAAATGATTGTACCTTCTTATCTGCAGCTGTAATCGTAATCTTAGGAACAGCCTTTACAAAATAATAATAATCATCATCCTCAAACTGAGCATATTCGGACCTGCTGTAATCTACCGAGAAAACAAAGAAATTATACACATATGCAATAATCACAGATATTGCAAGTCCTATTATAAAGTCCAAAAGAGGAGTGGATATATCAAAAATAAAATCTCCGGCAAATATACCGACCAAAATTGTAATAGCACCGGCAGCAATGGCTATCTGCCATGCATAATCCATATTCTGCTTATGCACCATATACACTATAAAGGTGGTAAGAGCAAATACTATTATAAACAAAAGCATTGTTTTATTTGAAAATATACCGTTTATTGCCTGTGAATATCTTTGTGTAATATCTACAGACTGTGTATTTGTCAAAACACCTATATTCTGCCTCGCAAACATACATGTGAAGTATATAAGGACTCCGGCTGTAATAGGAACAATGCTTACCGCACTTCCCATAAGTCCTACTACAAGAGGTATAACATACGGTATCTTCGCGGCAAAGAGTATCGGTACAAGAATCAAAAGAACACTGTCTCTCTTCCCGAATCCATAGTACAAAAATAATGTAAGTATCAGTATAATACCTACCAGTAATGCCAGCTCAAAGGATGCCGTAAACAGATTTATCATTAAAAAAACCGCCACTATTAATACGCCCGCCATATAAGGCAGAAAAGCACCTATCACAGACAATACAATAGGAACCTGAATCACAGAGACTTTATTCTGATAACCCAAATTTATACTTATAAGCATCATAGCTGTAAATAATATTATATATTTAATTCCCTTATCTATTATGGAATGATATTTTGCATAGAAACCTTTCAAGCTGTTTCTGAATACATATAGCTGTAGCATTCTAACCTCCGATATTTGGTGTCTTATCTTTGTTTTCGAACTTTTTTTCAAAATAATTTAGTCTGTCATTGTAGACTTTCAAGTTTCTCTGTGCCTCATCATATTTTTTCGAAAAAAATCTATATGTAATAAGTTCAAACGCAATCAATCCCAATATATATATAACAATGTAAACTACAGAAAACACTCCAACTGTAGTTACACTGGACATCAACTCTTCCAAATTGTAAAGAACGGCCAAAACAATTATAAGAAGAAAGCAAAAGGTATAAACAAAAAAGGACTTAAGCATTTGTTTACCCACATAATCCTCTTTGAAATAATTATCTATCTCAAACATCTGCTCGCCCTTCCTCTTTTTTAATAATGCTAATTCCGTCATCTGCTTTATTTTCTCTTCGTTTAGCATACTTTCTCCCAACACAAAACTTTCTGCGACATTTTCCACTATTATATCATATCTAAGGTTGCATAGCAAATATGGGAGAATAATCGCTTTCCACTCAATCCTACAAAAAAGCTGAAATACCATATAAAAATTATGATATTTCAGCCAAATATTTTTATTTCACACCTTCAATAATAACCTTAGCCATGAAATCAATTTTTTCATCTGTCATTCCCGGATATACACCTACCCAGAATGTATCATTCATAATACGATCTGTATTTGTAAGCTCACCGACAATCCTATACCCTTCTTTAGCCTCTCTCATCTGATCAAAACAAGGATGTTTTGTAAGATTTCCGGCAAAGAGCATTCTTGTCTGGATGCCGTTTGACTCAAGCCTATTTACAAGTTTTGCTCTGTCAACACCCTCTTTACATGTAATAAGGAAACCGAACCAGCTAGGATCTCCGTTCTTTACAGGAACCGGAAGTATAATCTTGTCTTCTACCGGCTTTAGCGCCTCATACAATCTCTTGTAATTCTCTCTTCTTCTTTGAACAAATCCCGGGAATTTCTTTAACTGTGCCACTCCGACTGCCGCCTGAAGATCTGTAGGCTTTAAATTGTATCCAAAATGTGAGTATACATATTTATGATCATATCCCAAAGGTAATTCGCCATATTGACGATCAAATCTATGTCCACACATATTATCTTGCCCTGAATGACAGACACAATCTCTTCCCCAGTCTCTTATTGACTTGATTATCTTACTTAAAAGAGGATTTGAAGTGTATACTGCTCCACCCTCTCCCATTGTCATATGATGTGGAGGATAGAAACTTGATGTTCCTATATCTCCTATTGTACCTGTAAACTTCTTCTCACCGTCTATAATGTATGTACTTCCAAGCGCATCACAGTTATCCTCAATAAGCCATAAATTATGCTTTTTACAAAAAGCCGACACCGCCTCAAGATCGAAAGGATTTCCTAAAGTATGTGCCACCATTACAACTTTTGTCTTTGGTGACAGTGCTTCCTCAAGTTTGGTTACATCTATATTGTACTGCGGTATTGTAACATCTACAAATACAGGTACCGCTCCGTATTGTATAATAGGTGTAACCGTTGTAGGGAAGCCACATGCTACAGTAATGACCTCATCACCTCTTTTTACCTGTCTTTCTCCTAAAAGCGGTGAAGTTAATGTCATAAATGCAAGAAGGTTTGCACTGGAACCTGAGTTTACAAGTGATACATACTTTGCACCGAACTGCTTTCCAAACTCCTTCTCAAACTCATCAAAATATCTTCCGGCTGTAAGCCAAAACTCCAAAGAGGCATCTACAAGATTTACCATCTCCTCAGAGTCATAAACTCTGGAAGCATATGTTATCCTGTCTCCTTCTTTAAATTCTTTTTTTATATTATGGAACTTGTCGTGGTACTCCTTTACCAACTCCAATATCTCTTTACGCGCATCTTCCTGTGTTTTATTTTCGAACATTTCTCCTCCAAATTATATCTATAATCTTATCTCTCTATATAAGACCTTATCTGTTTTTCTGTGATTGCATTCATATCCTCACCATTGCTCCAAGCTTTATACCACTCCACACTAAGGTCAATAGCTCCATGAACATTTAGTCCCGGTTTCCAACCGTATACCGCCTTTAACCTATCACAATTAAGTTTTAAGAAACCTGCCTCATGAGGACCGCTGTCTGATTGAATTTTAAAATCAAACCCTTCTCCCCAAGCTCTTTTAAAACTCTCTACCAAAGTTTTGGCATTTACACAATCACTGTCATCAGGTCCTACATTAAAGTAACCTTCAAACCTTTCTCTGTCCTGTGACTGTCTCATTACTATATCAAGATATATAAACAGCGGCTCAAGTACATGCTGAAAAGGTCTTATTGAATTCGGATTTCTTATTATAACAGGATTATTTGATATTGCAGCTCTTACACAGTCAGGAACTATTCTATCCTTTGCAAAATCTCCGCCACCTATTACATTTCCGGCTCTTGCTGTAGATACAGGTAAGACATTTAAAAAACTCTTCTTATAACTATGTGTTACAAGTTCCGAGCAAGACTTTGAATTGGAATACGGATCATAACCGTCAAGGAAGTCGGTTTCAACATATCCCTTATCCTGTTCCTTGTTGTCATATACCTTGTCTGTTGTAACATTAAGGAAACTCTTTACACTTTTAGAGAGTCTTACACATTCCATAATATTTACAGTACCCATAACATTGGTTTCGTATGTATAAACAGGTCTCTCATAAGAATCTCTGACTATCGGCTGTGCCGCCATATGAATTACATATTCCGGCTCCACCTCATCAAATACCCTCTTTAAATGTTCAAGGTCCCTTATATCTCCGATAACAGAGTTCATTTCTGTTTCCAAACCTAAAATATCAAAAATATTTGTGTCTGTAGGCGGATTCAGCGCATAACCTGTTAGTTTAGCACCACACATTATAAGTATCTTAGAAAGCCAGGAGCCTTTAAAACCTGTATGTCCTGTAAGAAGTACCTTTTTACCGCCATAAAATTTTTTCAATTCTTCAAAATTCATTTATTCAGTCCACCTCATCCATGGAGCCTTTCCGCTTGCCCAAAGATTTTCCAATTTTTCTTTTTCTCTTTGTGTGTCCATACACTGCCAGAAACCGTCATGCTCAAATCCCATAAGTTCTCCGTCTGAAGCGAGCTTCAACATTGGTCCTTGTTCGAATATAGTAGCATCACCCTCTGTAATATAATCAAAGATATTTGGGTTCAATACCATAAATCCACCATTTATAATGGCAGAATCATCTTCACTCTTTTCTCTAAATGATGTAATAAGACCTGTTTCATTCTTTTGTAGTACGCCCTTTTGCTGCGCAAGGCTTACCGTGGTTATTGTAGCCGTCTTTCCATGACTTTTGTGGAACTTAAGAAGAGCATCTATATCAACATCAGCAACTCCGTCACCGTATGTAAGCATAAAAGGCTCATCTTTCAAATGCTCTTTTGCTCTTAAAATTCTTCCACCTGTCATTGTATTCAGTCCTGTATCAAGTACTGTAACTTTCCAATCTTCCGCATTCCTTCTATGTACTTCCATCTTGTTGTTCTTCATATCGAAAGTAACATCAGAGTTATATACAAAATAATTTGCAAAATATTCTTTTATCTTATTCTGCTTATATCCTGCCAAAATAACAAATTCATTAACTCCAAATGTCGAATAATACTTCATTATATGCCATAAAATCGGCTGACTGCCAATCTCAATCATTGGCTTCGGTTTCAAATGGCTTTCTTCAGAAATTCTTGTTCCAAGTCCGCCTGCTAATAATACAACTTTCATCTTGATCTCCACGTTTATCAATCTGTATTTTCTGTAAAAGTTATTTTCATTCAGCCATATCCTCTAACTCGTCTATTGTTTTAACAACAATTCTCCCCTCTTCAAGCTGTTTTATTGATGCATCTATCTTTGCCAGATACTCATTATTCTTTTCCGCTTTTTCAAGCTTGTTATATTCGCTCTCACTTAATATGACAATATTCTTATTACTTGGACATGAAATCAAAACCCTTTCACCTGTGCAAACAAGATTACTAATTTTTTTAAAGTTGTTTCTAATATCTGTTGTCTTCAATGCTATCATAACAAATACTCCCTTGTAAAATCCGTACACATTTATGTACTAATATTAATATCTAAATATGTCTGTGTCAATGTGCAAAAAATGGGTTGAAAAATCAACCCACTACAATATTTGACATATAACCAAGATCATAATAATTTAGATCACATCTAACCATATATTACAAATAATTAATATCCTCGATAATATAATTATGTGATTGGTGATACCTTCACTACTACTGTATCACCATCTATAAAAATACTACCTTCTTCAGGATAGCATGGTGCATCAATAAACTGCTGACTATGCCCAATCTCTCCAGCCCTATCTCTGCCATCAGCTTCAATTACAATACCTAATTCTTCCGATATAAGTCTATTCCATGTTTCTACACTAGATTTGTCGCTCCACATTGCACCTACCTTCATAAGATAATTTGCATTCTTTAAAAGATACTCCGGAACTTTATAATTTCCAAGTGTAGGTACACCTAAAATGTCCAATTTATATTCCTTTGGATAATTTCCTGCTTCATAATCTTTAATGATTCTTCTTCCAACTTCTATAGCTTGTTTATTTTGATACTGCATTGCAAAAGCATCTGCATTAGTTATTAATGTATTCTTAAAAGAGATAATAAACAAAATCGCAATAGATACACCCCAACAAATCCTAAATATTCTTTGGCTATTCCCCTCCAATCTAATTACTGTAAACTCAACAATTTTTATAAACAGCGGAAAAATTAGCATTAATCCATCTGATTGTAGTATTTCTACCGGTGTATTAACTATTAACTCCATAGAAGTAGCTGCAACCGGTAATAGCAGTATTGCCACTATTACAACAACTTTTCTCCAAGTCTCCTTCATTAAGCGCATTAATAAAATTAAACTTAATATTGTAATGATAGTAATACATACATTCCACTTAATAATACCAAAACTATTAGAATAAATATTATGTCCAAAGAAAAAGTTTAATCCATGTTCATAACAATTTACTACACTATGCGGTAAATTATAAATTATGTTTATAATACTGAAATTTTCAATTCCCTTATAATTACCAAGCGGTATATTAAAAATCTTTAATACAGACTTCATCATAATATAGTAAAGAATTACCGCCAGTATATCCATCATAATTATATTAGCAATTTTTTTTATCCACGCTATATCATTATTTATGCAATAAACTATTAACATTAATAGCGTTAATGCTGCCATTTCATTAATTCCTGATTGATATATTCCTAGAGATAGTGCTATTATAAATGCACAGCATAGTGTTTTTATCAATTGATTTCTTCGATTATCACAAGCTTTTCGCATAAAATAAAACATCAGCATGATAGCAAAGAAAGCTATTGAATACACGTCTGAGCAACTATAACATATTATCGTAGACATGACCTTAGGTGCTGCAACAGTCATTAAGATAATGGCAAAAGCAGTAACACTTCTCTCTATTTCTAATATCTCACATAATACCATACCACTTAACGCAAATACAAAAACAGCTACCATACTCAAAAATATAGGCATATTCATCCCATATCGCATTTTCTGAGTAATTGGCAGGAAAAATCTTCCAAGAGATAATTCCCATCCACCTCCAATTACATACTCACCAAAAAAATATTTATCAGGATTACCTATCTTATTTATAAATACATATCCATAAATACATGCTCCCAGCATGGTTGCTACAATAATCATAACCTTGTATTTATCATACAATTTTTTAAATTTCGTAGTCATAATACACTATTTCCTCCACTTATTATAACTAAACATTAAATCAGCTTTAAAATTATAGTTAAAAATAAGTTTTAAGCAAAAAATCTCTCCTCAAGCATCAAACATAACGCATGATATACAGGTAAATGTAACTCCTGAATCTTAAAAGTCTCCCTCTCAGGAACAATGATAATCTCATCACAAAATTCCTTCATCTTACCGCCGTCTCTTCCTGACAGCCCTATAGTCTTCATACCTTTTGCCTTGGCAGTTACCAAAGCATATAGAATATTTTCAGAATTACCTGAAGTAGATATACCAAGGAATACATCTCCCTCATTACCGAAGCCGTTCACCTGCTGTGCAAATGACAGTAATGGATTGCAGTCATTTAAGTATGCAGTTGAAAGCCCTACATGACCTGTAACTGCAATCGACGGCAATGCTCCCTGCAGATTGTCAGCTAAAACCGTACCGAGCTTTTCATCTACAGATTTTAACTTGTTTTGTAAATCATCTTGTAACTTTCTAGGCTTTATAAAAGCCTTCATAAGTTCACCAACAATATGCTCCGAATCAGCTGCACTTCCACCATTGCCGGCTACCAACAGCTTACCGTCCTTAGAGTAAGACTCTTCTAAAACCTTATATACCCCAATGATATTGTCTCTTTGTCCTGTAAGACTCGGATATCTTTCAATCAGTTCGTCCAATATCTTTAAAATACTTTCTTTCATATATTCTCCTATATCTAATACTTTATGATTATACTATGAAGTATAACTGTCCATACCACCGTCAGCCAGTTCTACACCTTTATCATACATTGCAACAAGTGTAGTATTTTCCAAATAATCAAAACTATGCATGACATATGGAAGTACTTCAAACATATCTCCATCTTTAAAATCATACTCTTCTACTACGCCGTCCTTTTCAGCAGTAAACTTAAAATGTCCGGAAATAATATAAAAGACTTCTCTATTTATCTTGTGATAATGTCCACCACGAAACACACCTTTTTTTGATGTCACAACATTTATCTGATTATATCCTTCATGTACCAATTGTACAAGAGTTCCTCTGTCATCGTTAAATGTAAAATCAGGCTTTAAAATATTAATTAACATATTTACACTTTCCATATGATAAAAGGTGCTTTCATTATCAGAATACACCTTTTATCTTATTCTTTTTTAAAAATAAAAAACTTACTTGCAATATAATTTATAATGATAACCAAAATATTTATAATTATCTTTGATAATGTATCGTCTAAGCTTATTACGCTAACAAAAAGCCACATCAAAACTGTATCTAAAATACCTGTTGCAAGTCTTGCTGATAAAAAGCCGACAAACTCTTTCATTGCTATTTGAGCTTCCCAGCTCTTGCTTTCAAATACAAAAAGCTTATTTGTAATAAAAGCAAAAATAAAAGCCAAAATCCACGCGATAATATTGGCTATCAAAAAATATTTCTTTCCAAATGTATTTGCTAAAATACGGTAAGATACTATATTGATAGCTGTAGCTCCTACACCAAATACACCATAAAAAAATAATTCTTTATATTTCAACCACAAATTTTTAATCATTAATCAACTCACTTCTCTTTTCAAATTTTACTTTGAAAGCAATCTTTAAATATTTAAAAGTTTGAAGAAGTGAATTTTGTGATTCACCTTCCTGTCTTGCTGCCCAATTGGAAGGAATCTCATGTATCTTAACCTTTAATCGTATAGGCTTTAATGCCGTTTCCAAAAAGAAAGGATGTTTTAACTCCTCCCATTTTATTCTCTGCATAAGCTTAGTAGGAGCAAGCCTATAACCAAATGTAATATCTGTAAGTTTTACACCATAAAAAACAGCAAACATCTTTTGAAAAAAGAAATTAAGGATAAGTTTTATCTTACTATACCCTGCAAAGCTTCCCTTATGTAACCACCTTGATGCTGTAACCATATCGTTTGGAAATCTTTTACCCATTGCAATAAAATCTTTTACATTATGAGGATCCGTTTCCAAATCAGGAGCCATCATAAGTATATGACTTCCTGTAGATTTCATGAATCCGTCAGCAACTGCACCTCCTGCAAAAGGCCTCTTCTGATATAGAATATGAAGTGGTAATCCGGCTTCTTCGCACACCTTTTGGGATTTCTTTATAGCCTCTATACTCTCAGGTAGCGTACGGTCACAAACTACTGCAATAAACTCTTTAATATCATTATGTTCACACTCTTCCAATATTATATCAACTGTTTGATTGAACGAAAAAGATTCATTCAATGTCGGAAGAATGATTGAGACATTTTTAAATTCTTTTGTTTCCACAATTCCTCCTAAATTTCCAAACTTATTTCTTCCAATTTGAATATAGACTTCAGCAACTTATTATCCATTATTGTTGAACTTGCTCTCTTTGCCACAAAAATCCCTTCCGAGTCCTCTACTTTTATAGCTCTAACCAAGTTCTTATCTACTCCAAGTTTCTCGGCAATTATTATACCTACATCATACTTTGACAGAGCCTTATCAGATGAAATATTAACTATCGGATGCTTATCTCCCATTTCAATCAAATCCACAAGATAATCTGCAGCCTGTTTAAATGAAATAGTGGAGCGGTATGAATCACTGAACATGTCCATTCCGTCTCCGAACTTTAAATTCTCCACGATAGAATCGTAAAAATGTTTTTTAGCTGACAACAGACTTGTTCCTATCAAAAAAGGATAACGAACCACTTGATATCCATATGTATTTACTATTTTTTCTGCCAAAGCTTTTTGCTTTCCATATGTATTTACAGGATTTGTTTTATCATCTTCTTTAAATACTTTTCCATCTATACTGTTGCCATAAACACTGTCAGATGACGGATAATAAAATGCACTAACATTTTCCATTGCATTAAGGAAGAAAGATAATGCGGTAACATTAGTATTCCAAGCTGTCCTTGGATTTTTTTCAACCAAGTCCGGATTATGATATGCTGCAAGATATACAATCTTTTTATCTTCACTTTTATACTCATTACAAAAACTATTCACAGCATCAAAATCACAAATATCTAAATTCTTCCATGTGATTCTTTCATCCTTTAATGTATCTCCTACTAAAGAAATATCTCTACAACAAGCTACAACTCTTTCCTGTGTTTTATTCAAAATGGATTTTAGGATATATGATCCTAAAAATCCATTTGCACCAATTATACAATACATAACAACCTCTACAGATCCTTAGTAAGTTCCATTGCATCAAGCATACATAGATCCATATTTTTATAATTCCATGTCGCCCATCTTCCAAGAAGATTAAATGTGGAATCACCCTTAAAGTACTCTTTAATTCCGTTTACATTTGTATCATATCCTTTATCATGAATAACATATGCATACTCGGAGAACTGATGATCGAGAATCTTTTCAAAACCAAGTTCCTTTGGAAGTGTATTGTCATTTACTATATCATCAGTCACCTTAAAACTTGTACCTATCACTTCGAGTGCACCACAGCCTCTGGTTGTATCCGGATTGGCATATGGTGTTAATGCACTTTGATATCCTACTCTATGGCACTTATAATCATGTGACGGTATATATAACCAAGTAATATCTGTCTTTGGACAATCAAACAGTACCGTTGTCAAGCTGTTGTATTTTAGTCCTTTAATCAAGTTTACTACCTTTTCCGGAAGTTCCATTACACCGGGTAGCTCCGGGAGCGGAATTGTACTGATAATCTTATCATATTCTCCTTCACCATTTACATTCCACTTGCCGTTTACCTTTTTAATTGATTTAATTGTAAAATCAGTATGTATATTTAGGCCCTCACCAATTGCATTTACCATAGACTGAATGCCACCGTGAAGCGGATAGTAGAATGATGAATGTGGCATCTTTCTTTCTTTCGGATCTTTCAAAATTACTGAACGAATAATTTCTTTTTTAGTTGGAAGGGGCATCTTCCCTCTCATCCATCCTGTTCCCATATCTTCAAGCGGGTAAGCCCATATCTTTTCGTTATAAGGAATCATATAGAAATCTGCAATGCTTTTTCCAAAGTTCCAAGTCAGCCAATCTTTAAAGTTATCAGGTTCAGGTCCCATCTGTGACAATACAAAGTCATGAACACAATCTACTGCATCATCTGCATCCAATTCGCAAAGTGAAAGTTCAAAAGGATATGATACATACTTACCTGAAAAGAAAATCTTAGCATTACGATCGGTATACTGCCAATTCTCCTTTGGATATATAGAAAAAACCCAATCCATCACTTCCTTATGTTTAGAATTTAAAATATGTCCTCCATGCGGATCATAGAGCATTCCATTTACATAACGGCTCCTTGCAAGACCACCTATAGTGGGATTCTTCTCGTATACAACGACCTCATGTCCTTTATCTTTTAACATTCTTGCAGCACTCAATCCTGATACACCGGCACCTAAAACAGCTATTTTCATTATTACTCCTATCTAGTTACGAAATCAATATTCTTATATTACTCTCTTTATGCAAACAAAGGAAATGTATCAGTACACTACCAATACATTTCCATATTTTTATCTTGTTAAGAATTCATGTCCACCTTTTACTCTATCTCTCCAATAGTTCAAAAGATCTTCCATAGTCTGCTCAAATGGAATCACCGGCTCCCAACCTGTATGAGCAGTAAACTTTCTACAATCCGGAACCTGTAAATCCGCATCAATAGGACGAAGTCTTTCCGGGTCTTCCTCAACTTTAATTTGATCTTTCATAGGTGACATATTAATAAGTGCCTCTAAAGTATCACCTACTTCACATGTATACCTTCCACCAATATTGTAATACTCTCCCGCAACAGGATTCTTTGTTACAAGTATATAGTAAGCTCTAACAGCATCTCTTACATCCGCATATGTACGAAGTGATTTTAGATTTCCAACTTTTACAACCGGTGGAAGCATACCTGCCTCAATCATAGCAATCTGCTTTGCAAATGTAGACTCATGGAAAACATCTCCTCTTCTAGGTCCCGTATGAGTAAACATTCTTGTAGTCATTACAGTCATGCCGAATGCTTCTGCATAATATCTTCCAACAAGATCTGTTCCTACCTTTGAAATGGCATATGGTGAAGCCGGATGGAAAGGACAATCCTCATTTATTCCATCCTCAGGTTTCTTATCTGCCGGAATCTTTCCAAAAACTTCTGAAGATGCACAAACATGAATCACCGGCTTATAACTCTCATCAGCAACCATTGCCGCATGTACGGCTTCAAGCAATCTGCATGTTCCAAGTATATTTGTATTTAATGTATCTATAGGAGCTGTAAAGCTGGTCTGTGGATAACTCTGTGCAGCCAGATGAAAAATATAATTTGGCTTGATTTCTGTAACAACACGATATAGTGACATCTGGTCATTTAAGTCTGCATACTCAAAGAATACTCTATCCTTCTTATTTACTCTATCCAACAGATGATCTACATTGTCAAGCGGACTTCTCCATCTACATACTCCATAAATCTCCCAGTCTGTCTCTTCCAAAAGGAAATCAGCAAGATGAGAGCCAACCATTCCTGTAATTCCTGTAATTAACGCTTTTGTAGACATACTACTCCTTTCTTATGAACCTTCCTTAACAGATTCCAAATCAAAATACTCAGGTCTAAAATACATAATTCTCGTTCCCTCATTTTCAAATTCAAAAGGGACATAGACCAAGTCCTCAAGTGCTTTTTTTACATTTTCTTGATATTCCGGTTCTACATAGAATAACAAGAAACCGCCACCACCGGCACCAAGTAACTTACCACCTGTTGCACCGGCATCTATTGCCTTTTTGTATAAAATATCAATATCATTATTACTGATATCTGATGTAATACCTCTTTTAAGTTTCCAAGTATAATCCAGTAACTTGCCGAATTCCTTCAAATCCGCTTTAGAAACAAGCAACTTTTGAACGTCATCAACCAATGCCTTCATCTCTAAAAGCTCAGCTGTCTTATCCTTTGTAGCTTTCACCTGATTCTTGGCGATATCACTTGAGAATCTTGAAAAACCTGTAAAGAATAACATCAACCTGTTATTCAAATCTTTCTTTCTGTCTGTAGAAAACACCAGTGGTGTAACAGTATATCCGTCATCTCTAAAATCTATTCTGTTAAAACCACCAAACGATGCCGCTATCTGATCTTGGATACCTCCTGCTTCATTACATAGAACTCTTTCTATATAAATTGCATCGTCTGCAAGCTTTCTTTTATCAGCATATTTCCCTTTTAATGCATAGCAGGCATTCAACATACCAACTGCAAATGAAGAACTTGTACCAAGTCCGGATCTTGCCGGAAGATCAGCCTCATACACTACTCTGAGTTCGTGCATATCCAAATATTTCATAATATTTCTAACAGCCGGATGCTGAATTTCATCAATTGTCTTAGTTCTTTCAATTATTCCATATGTTATTTGATTTGAATAATCAAAAAACCTTGGGAGATGACGAACAGTAGTGTAACAATACTTATCAAAAGTCGTTGAAATAACCGCTCCTCCGTGTTCCCTATAAAAGCCTTCGTAATCTGTTCCTCCACCGAAGAAGGACATTCTAAATGGTGTCTGCGCAATAATCATAGTCTCTCCTGCATAACAATATGCACTCCTTTTTTATTTTTTTAACTCCGTGTTCTAATATTAATCTTTACCAACAATAAACTATCATAAAAAACAATAATAATCAAGTTTAGCCAATAAATAATTGAGATTTTCAAGTTTTATTAGTTAGGAATATATGTCGTAACAGTTGATTTTTCATCTTTATATACTTGATGAAAATTATCTTCTAAAATTCTTCTATCACTATCATCTAGATGTATATGTATATCCAACAAATATATTTTTTATATAGCTATAATACTACTATATTTAAATAATACCAGATTTAACGCACTCAAAGAAAAACCTAATACTAAATAACATTCATTATTACTCTTCTCAATGATTTTAATTAAGCAACAACACTTTTAGTATAGCTAAAAGTAAATCTCAACTGTTGTAATTGCATAATTCGTAAACCTTACATTATCTTACAATCAATCCACCACTTGACTACCACACTAATAATGTTCTTACCTTAATCAACTCTGCACTTTCTTAGCAACAATATAAAAATCTTTTTCAGGATCATAACTCTCCGCAGGTAGCTCATAACAATGAGGAGGATTATATGTTCCCCTAGCCATATCATATGGAGAAAATTTCTCAGTAATAATTTCAAAACCAAATTTCTTAAACTTTTCTGACCACCACTCATATGGATGTAAATTTACATGCCAGTTTATACCTGTCTTTTCATCTATATCATCCCAATTTGCAATTGATCCGACAAAAATTCCGCCTATTTTTAAATGATCTCTTATGTTTTTCAAAAGAGTATCTAAGTCAATTTCTCTAATATGTTCCAGCATCTCCCATGCAGAAATGACATCGAATTCTTTCCTTATCCCATCCTTTTTCAAAGTAAAAGGTTTAGTAACATCACATGTAAATAAATTCTTTGGTATAACTCTCCAGTGTGCTCTCTGTTGCTTGAAAGACTCGTCACTACCCTCAAGTCCCACCGCCTCATGCCCACGTAAAAGAGCATCTAATACAATTCCTCCACTTGAGCATCCAAAGTCTGCAAATGCTAATTTATCAATATCTTTGAAATACATCTCACATGCATGAATAAACCTTGGGTATCGTGTATCATCTCTAATTGTACCATGTGGAACAATATGATCATTACTCTCATAGGCTACAGGATATTCAGTTTCCAACTTAATTGCTCCTGAAGTATTCTCTATATGTTTATCTAATAATACAAATATGTCTGAATAGCAAAAATCTATATGCTTATGTACCATAGTGAATCCGTCAACTACTTTATCTGTTATGTTACTTTCCGCTTTCCAAATTCTACCATCAAATATTTGACTCAGATTCTTTTCTGATTCATATGTCCTACTGTCAAATGTTTGGCTCAAATTCTTTTCTGCTTTCCAAATTCTACTATCAAATGATTGATTTATAATCTGTTCAGCCTTATAAATCCTACTATCAAATGTTTGACTTAGATTTTTTTCTATTTCATATATTCTACTTTCAATTATAGAATCAATAGCACTTCTTTGAGAATTTACACTATTCTTCAAAGTCTCAATCTGTTTGTCTAGTTTTTTGAAGGAATATTCAGCTTCCTCTAATAAATCAGTATTGTTATTTTCTTGAATCTGATACAAATACTGCTTTAGCCTGACCTCCAAATCTCTCATATGATTCAAGACATCATTTTTGCTGTCATTCAAATGACCATCTAAATCCCAAATCTGTTTTCTGATTCTATATTTCATCCCATGTTTGAATGGGGAATAAAGCAGTTTTAGAATTTTCTTAACACCTTCTTTGAAAGAAAATGACCTTGCATTTTTAACTTCTTCTATAGGATATTTTTTAAATAGTTCATCAACAGTTAAAATCTCTTCTAGATCGTGACCATATGAGTAATTTCCCAAAACCCATCTCCATCTTCTATTGATAGCCATTAATAAACTCGAGTCTTTATACGCTTTATACTCTATGTTATTCTTTACCATCTCTCTTAAAATGGACTCTTCTACCTTTAGCGCCGACTTTCTTTCATCACTATCCACTTCTTCAAACCTATTTTCCCATCCGGTTAAAAAAGGTATATGCATCTTAGGTACTTCGACGTGTAGATACCTTAATAAATTATTTGATGCAATTTCTGCAGACTCAGCTGATAGAGCATCAAACTTATTTTTCGTAATATTGTCGGCTCCAATTCTGTACTCTCCAAGGACTTCTTTCAAATTATGAAATTTAAATTTATTTATTGCCCTTGTCCATAATTCATAGTCTTCCGCTTTTTTTGTGTTGTCATAGAACAAATTATTATTAAGGAATAAATCTTTCCTAATCATGATAGTAGAATGGCAAACTTCACACCCATATATTAATGCAGCTTTAATGTCTTCATGTTCTATTGCAACCTCATGTACAAAATCATTATCTACCCCGAAATGATGTTGTCTGCTTCCACATAGCCCGTACTCTCTGTTTTTCTCTAAAAAATCTGCTTGTAGCTCAAAGCGATCTTCTCTAGCCAAATCATCTGCATCAATTCTTGCAATATATTTTCCTCTTGCAGTCCTTATACCTTCATTTAAGGATTCTGCTAACCCCAACCTTCTCTCATTTCTAACCAATCTTATTCGATCATCTTCAAATAAGCTGATCACTTCTGCAGTTTCAGGACTGCTCCCTGCTTCATCCATAATAAGCACTTCAAAGTCAGGACAGGTCTGATCAAATACAGACCATAATGTCTCAGCTATGTAGTTTTCACTGTTAAAAGTTGGCATCAATACGGTTATAAGAGGATTTTCTGAAGCAAATTTACTTTGTATGTAAAACTCTTCATGATGAAAAAGAGAATTCTTATATATTATATTTAATTTATTTCTTTCATAATCATTACTGCATGCCGGCAAAAGAAACTCATACTTTTTTTTCATCCTCTGATGACAATTTCTAAAAAATTCTCTTCCTTCATATTTTGATTTTCTCATTATTGAAAAGAAAAAACGCTTCATAATTAAATCCAAATCAACTAATGTCTGTAGGATTTCTTTATCTGATTTTCCAACACAATATGCCGAAAAAGACATAATCTCCCATTCTTCCGGTTTTACTTCCAAACCACTATCTTTAATTTGTCTAATTATCTTATCATCACTATTGTACATATCTCACTCCTAATGCATTTTAAGTACCAATCTTCTTACACTTCTGATAATATTTAAAACATATGCCGATGGTGCTATACCAACTTTTAAAAGTATTCTTTTTAAAATTCCTATATGTTTCATTGATAAATACATTTTCTTATTTTTAACAATATATTCTTTTGATTTGTTTTTATCTTCCATGTCAACATCATAAATCATAACAAATGATAAAATATATTGTAAACTTAATTTGTTTATCAAAATATCATTGTACAAGAAGTCTGCCTTTAATATTCTTCTTATACTAATACTTAGCATATTCATCAAGTCAACCACATGTTTTAATGTGACCCTATTGGCCAACGAACCTTCTCTACCAATCCTATAGTAATAATACGGTTTACCATAGAAAGCAAACCTCTTTGCCGTCAAAATGACTCCGGTGGCAAACTCAATGTCTTCACTGTAAGTTCCTTCCAAAAACAACAATTTATTTTCAAGAAGAAAATTTCTTCTTAAAACATACTGCCATGCATTCCAGTAGTTTCTCCTCTTTTTAAGGAATACCTCAAGATATCCGTTATCACATATTAGCTCTTCACCCTCAATAGTATCAACCTGTGAGATGTTATCGGAATTTCCAACTATATAATAATCTGAGATTACCACATCTAAAGGCATCCTACTCTCCAAGCTTTTCATAAGATTGGAAAACGCTGTAGCATCTATATAGTCATCACTGTCAAAAAAAGCCACATAATCACCAATTGCATATCTTAATCCGACATTTCTTGCATTTGAAAGTCCGTCTCCGTCTTGATTAACTATCCTTACCCTGTCACAATGCTCTCTTTGTATGTCATTTGCAATGTACTCACTTTTATCACATGAAGTTTTTACTACAAGTATTATTTCATAAGAAAAGCCATGACAATCAAGCATTGACTTGATGCAAGTTTTCAGATATTTCTCTACCTGATATACCGGCACAATAATACTTAACAGCATGGCTTTCTCCCTTCTAAAATAATTCTTTTATTTTCTTACAAACTTTTTTTAACTTTGCCTTTACTCCCTTGTTTTCTTTCCAAAAATAATAAAAGCGATTTATATATGGATTCGGATATTTTGTTCTAAAAATAGATTCAATACCACCATCAACATCAACCATTCTATTGAACGGCTCTCCTCCTCTTGCCCATGCCCATTTCGCACGAATAGACTTAAGCAATGCATAGTCATCAAAAAAATTTACTTCTCGATTTCTTTCATAAATTTTTATAAGCACATTTTTCAACAATCCATAGGCTTCTTTCTTCTTATTTTTATCTTTTATTTCAAAATAATCATTCTTCCAGTTATCAAAGAGTACACTCTCATTATCTGAAAGATCAAGCCCTATAGTTCGTTTCAGTGTCTTTGCTACTATTCTACCACTTTCAATGTGAAGTCTTGACTTCTTCTCTAAGGTGATATTATATTCACCTACACGATACTCTCCAAGTACTTCCGAAATATTTGCAATATCACCAAAGTCAATCACCCTGCTCCACAGTTCAAAGTCTTCTGCCAAATATGTATTATCATAATACAAGTCATTTTCTATGAAAGTACTCTTTCTTAACATCAATGTGGAATGACATAAATCACAAAAGAACACCATGTTACTTTTACACTGTTCTACATTTGTAGCAGGTGCATGTATCCAGTCTATATCTACTCCGAAGTGATGCTGATACGAACCTACTACAGCCACATTCATATGACTGTCAAGAAATTCAACCTCTTTTTGAAATCTGTCTTTTCTTGATATATCATCCGCATCCATTCTCGCTATATACTCACCTTTTGCCTCTCTCATACCAAGATTCAGTGACTCTGCCAGACCCAAACGCTTAGCATTTTGAATAACTCTTATCCTAGCGTCTTTTTTTTCATATTCTTTTACTATCTCTGTACATTTCTCACTTGAACCATATTCATTCAATATAAGCATATCCCAATCTGTAAAACTTTGTGCGATTATACTGTCTATACTTTCTCGAATATATTTCTCACTATTATATACAGGCAAAAGTACCGTAACCTTAGGCATGTTCACCTCTCATATATGCTTCATAGGCATCACACATCTCTTGTGTTTCACCATATCCCCTCATATGTCCTTTTTCCAGCCATAATACTTTTGTACACATTTCTCTGATCTGCTCTATAGCGTGTGATACCAAAATAGTAGTCACACCACTGTCAAAAAGTTCCTTCATTCTCTGTTCCGACTTTGCCCTAAAAGACATATCTCCTACTGACAATACTTCATCCAAGATAAGTATATCAGGTTTTACAAATGATGCCAAAGAAAATGCTATTTTTGACTTCATACCTGAACTGAGTTTTCTAAACGCTACATCCTCAAAATCTCTTATCTCTGCAAAATCTATGATTTCATCATATTTGTCTTCAATAAATTTCTTTGTGTAACCCAGAAGTGCACCACGTAGATAAACATTTTCCTTTACAGTCATTTCGTCATCAAACCCCGCTGTCAACTCAAGGAGCGGTGCCACCACACCGTTAACCTTCACACTACCTGATGAAGCCGGCATTATGTTTGAAAGAACTTTCAGTATAGTTGATTTTCCGGAACCGTTTGAACCTATAATACCAAGTAACTCACCCTTTTCTACATGAAAGGTTATATCATCTAGCGCTTTAAATTCTTTTGTAATTACTTCCCCATGCATCTTTCTGATAAAGAACTCTTTTAAGGAAAGCTCTTTAATATCTCCCAGAATATATGTAACAGATACATGATCTACTTCTATCATATTCATAATCTTACCTCTCTAAATGTAGTATAAGAACATGTAGTTGTATTTTTTATACATCCACATACCAATTCGTAGAATAAGCAGAGCATAAAAAATGCAATACAAATGATACGTTAAAGATGGAATATTATTATGTAATACAATCTCACGCAAGTAGTTTATATATACAAATACCGGATTCAAGTAAATAAGCTTTGCTACTATACTTCCTTCAAATATCTTCACATCGTAAAATATCGCTGTAAAGTACATCAAAGCAAGTGTAAATATATCATAAAGATACTGCACATCTTTAAAGAAGACAAACATTGCCGACAATATCAAACCGGTACCTACTATAAGAACAAACAAGCATATAATTGGAAAGATGATAAATATAAACTTCCAAGTTATTGTTACTCTATATGCTATTACAAATATAAAAAAAATCACAAGTGTAAGCAGGAAGTTGATTGAAGCAGCCATTATCTTTGATATAAGGAACAAGTACTTCGGTGCATTTACCTTTGTTATTATACCGGCATTTGATGTAATAGATTGCATGCCGTTGTCTGTAGCCTCTCTGAAGTAGTTGAACATCAGCTGTCCTGCAAACATATAAATAGTATAGTGCTCCATACTGTCTCCAAAGACTCTGTCAAACACAAAGCTCATAACAAGGAGCTGAAATAGTGGGGCAATCATACTCCAAAGTATACCAAGGACGGATCTTTTATATCTTTTATTGAAATCTCGCTTTACCAGTTCACTAAACATGAACTGGTATTGTTTTATTTTATTCATGAACATATTCATTAATTGCCACCAACAATACCTATGAGTATATTAAGAAATGGATACTTTTTTAAAAGTCCACTCTCATCACTAACATCAACCTCAAGGTTCATCCAGCTGTCAGACTCAGAATCTACATAACCATCAAACTCTTGTTTATCTTGTTTATCTTGCTTATATTGTTCCGATACAACTTCAGCTTTACCTTGCCATTTATTCTGTTTTAGGACAAACACAATTTTGTCAGTGCAATTAAAATCCGCTTGAATACTATCCTTCAAGTCATCAGGTTTATCATAATCTCTCCAAAGCAATCCGTCATCCTTTTCAATCCAACCCTTTGAAAAAATTTCTTTTGGCTTTTTACTCTTTCCATTTATAATGACTTCCTTCAAAAAAATTTCCTTACCCTCAGCTTTTTC
Source organism: Lachnoanaerobaculum gingivalis (assembly GCF_003862475.1). Lineage (GTDB taxonomy): Bacteria > Bacillota > Clostridia > Lachnospirales > Lachnospiraceae > Lachnoanaerobaculum > Lachnoanaerobaculum gingivalis. Next base: position 74,925 of record NZ_RRCO01000003.1, read on the forward strand.
ATTTTTCTCTCCGGTTGCAATTATACTAACATCATTCTTAAGCTTTATATTTATGAAAAGAGCTGTACTAAATATTACAGCTAAAACTAGCAGCACCGGCAACGCCTTCTTTACTGTCTTAGAAATAGATTGAGGAATTGCCAATATGACAATTCCAACAATCAATAATAATGTTAAAAAAAGATTCCCCATCTTCTCTTCCTATACTCTTAAATGATCTTTACCCGCTAAAGTTTTATAAAAAATACTCATGATAAGATGATCGTATATCATATGTATATCTTCTGTTACCTGCATACTCATTACATCAGCACATAGTGAAACATCTGACATTTCCTTCAACTTACCACCGTCATAGCCTGTAATTCCTATTATCTTATTGCCACAAGACTTGGCATATTCTACTGCATTCAATACATTCTTAGAGTTACCGCTTCCGGAGATTGCCATAACAATATCTCCTTCTTTTATTACTCCCTCAAGCTGGAAACGGAATACTTCCTCAAATCCGATATCATTTGCAATAGCCATCATAGTGGCAACATTGTCATTAAGACAAAGAAGTTTAAACTTAGGCTCTCCCTTTTTAAACAGATACTCACTCACACCTTTATTAAAATCATTTTGATAATGTGATGCGGTAGCGGAACTTCCACCGTTACCGAATACAAAGATGGTTCCTTCTGCCTTTCTTGTATCATCCATCAAATTCATAGCCCTATTAATATCTTCTACATTTAATTTTTTTAATGTTTCTATTTCAAGTTCAATATAATCTTTAATACTTTTTGTATAATCCATTTTCACCTCTAATTCATCTTTAATACATTTTCTACAGTAAGTGCTACCGACTCATCCGACTCATGTTTTGCCTTCCAACCTGCTGCATGAATCTTAGAAAGGTCATACTGGAATTTAGGTACATCACCCTTCCATCCACCTTTTCCTCCTGTATATTCGTAAGGTATTCCTGTAAGCCCCATCTTATCTACAACTATATCAGCAATTGTCTTTACACTGCTTTGTGTACTTACTCCAAGATTATAAAGTGTGATTCCTGTGTCCTTCACATCTTTAAACTGCATTATTGCCTCTACCAAGTCAAGTACATAAATATAAGGTTTACACTGTGTTCCGTCTCCAAGTATTCTTAAATGACTTGGATCATCCTTAAGTCTCTTCACAAAGTCAAATATAACTCCGTGAGTGAGTCTTGGCCCTATAACATTTGGAAATCTGAATATCAGCGCCTTAATGTCATTCATATAGCTGTAGGCTGATATAAGCGCTTCTGAACCAAGCTTTGCTGCTCCGTAATATGATATAGGACGAAGATTCGGCTCATCCTCAGATACATTCTTTCCTTCTTTCTCTCCATAAACTGCAGAAGTTGAAGCAAAGAAAAATTTCTTTACATCATACTTTCTCATAGCTTGAAGAAGCTCAAATGTTGTTGAGTATGTATTTTCATACTCTATAGCAGGGTCATTTGCGCTTGCCTGAATATCAGAGTTTGCGGCCAAATGAAATACATACTCGAAGTTCTCTTTTTCAAATACAGCCTCAAGCTTTTCTCTGTCACAAAGATTTTGCTCATAGAATTTAAACTTCGGATTGTCCATCAAATGCTCAATATTCTTCTTTGTTCCAATAAAGAAGTTATCGATACATACTACATCATTACCCTCTGCAAGTAAACTGTCTATCAAGTGACTACCTATAAATCCTGCACCACCTGCAACTAATACTTTCATAGTTTCTCCTTTAATTCCAATACTTATCTCCAATGTAGATTACACTGGTTCCGTCTCTCTCAAATGAAAAATCCAGTTCTTTAAGTCCGATAGCTTTCTTAAGCTGCGCTTGTTTTTCTTCTTCACAGTAAAACAGAAGGAATCCTCCACCACCGGCACCCAAAAGCTTTCCGCCCAAAGCACCGTTTTTCATAGCAATTTCATACGCCTCATCTATTGCCGGATTTGCAATGCCTGATGCCAGCTCTTTCTTTAATTGCCATCCCTCATCCAGAATTTTTCCAAATGATGAAATATCATTACTTTCCAAAGCTGTTTTCATATCCTTTGCAAGACCACACATCTTCAGCAGATTTTTCGCCTTGTCCTCTGAAGTTATATTTTTTGTCTGCTCTGCCAATATAGTATTTGCAGAACGTGTTGTACCTGTGTAGAACATCAACAGGTTTTTCTGTAATTTTTTATATATCTTTCCATCCATCATTATAGGCTCATGTGAAACAGAACCGTCCTGATTGAATTTTATAAAGTTTAGTCCACCAAGTGCTGCACCGTATTGATCTTGCTTTCCTATCGGATTTCCAAGTTTTTCAATCTCTACTTCACAAGCCAAAGCTGCAAGCTTATTCTTTGAAACAAACTTTCCATTATAGCAATTAAGTGTATTCAAAAGTCCTACAGTAAAGGTACTTGACGACCCCAATCCGGTTCCTCCCGGGATATCTGCTGTAGATGTTATCTCCACTCCATGAACATTCATATCACCAAGAACCTGTCGGAAAATTCGATGTTTTATTTGAGAAATCTCATCCACAAGTTCATTTTCAGAATACTTAAGTAATGTTTGATTCTCATTAAAATATGGATGAATTGAAATATAGCAATATTTATTGATAGATGTACTAAGTACACATCCACCATATTTTTCATAAAAATTAGCCATATCGCTTCCACCACCACAAAAACTTACTCGAAATGGGGTCTTTGTAATAATCATACTTCTCTCCTTATATCAATCTCTTTGATCAATGTATATAATCGTCTGACATTATAGCATAGTTTACTTTTATATAAAAGCATTTTTACCGAAATGCTTTACCGTCTGTTCTAACTATCCTTTATTTTTTTCTTAAAATTTTATAAATACAACCTCTTATATTATTCGGTGGCAACGTAATCATTGCTGTAAATATCACTCCTGATATTAGTTCAAATATATTTGTATATCCCAGTTTATTCTGTATCTTCCTAAGTTTACAGTATGTAACGAAGTATTCCCATCCTCCCCTTCTATTTGCAAAGTTTCCAAGCCGTGCATTAACTAATACTTGATCTATATTACCGATTTTATATCCTTTTGCAAGCATTCTACTCCAGAGATAGTAATCTTCCAACCCCTTCATAGGCTTATATCCTCCGGCATCAAGCACATCTTTTTTCCTAAAGAAAACTGTCATATGATTTAAAGGATTTCTGTATTTACCGTACTTATAAAGTTCTTCATAATTTAGCGGCATTGTCTTTGTTCTTATTACTTTACCTTCCTTAACAAACTCATTTATATATCCGCCTACCACCGATACTTGAGAATTATTTTTTATATAATTCACCTGTTTTTCAAGTCTGTCACTTACTGCTATATCATCGCTGTCCATTCTGGCAATATAGTCGCAATCACATTTTTCCAGTCCTGTTTGTAGGGCTGTTCCAAGTCCCATATTTTTTTCTAACTGTATACATGTGAAATCTATATTGCTTTCATTAAACTTTCTTATCTCTTTGGATATTATAGTTTCAAGTTCTTCGGTCAATAATCCGTCTTTTACCAATATTACTTCCCTTGGTTTTAACGTCTGATTATATATACTTTCCAATGCTCTTTCCAGGAATTCGGGTTTTTCCTTTATATAAACAGATATTAACACTGAATATTCCAAATTCACTTCCTCTTTCATAATCATTTAAGCTTCTCTTTAAACTTGCCTAAATCTTTTATTAATTCTCATCATTCTCACCGACCATATCGCTATCCCGGTTCCTATAACACTAAGCAGGATATTTACACTCAAAAGCGCTCTCATTCCCATATAGTCAAGTATTCCTCCACCAAACAGTGATCCGAGCACTGTACCGGCCGACATCATTCCCGACATAAACGCCTGTCCTGTTGCATGGTCTTCTTCTCTCACTGCCGTACCTGTAAAATATACTGAGGCCGCAGCCATTATTGCAAAGCTGCATATCTGTGAAAGTTGAGTAATATATATCATTCCGATATTAATTGAAACAAAATAAAGTACCGCCCTTAATATATATCCTGCACATGCAATAATCATAAGATTTCCCACTTTTATCTTCTTCATAATAAAGGAAAATGTAAACAAAACAGGAATCTCCACTACCGCCTGAATAAACATCGCTGTTCCGAGATTACCGCTGTTACCACCAAGAGATTGTACAATTTGCAAAAGATATGTTCCTATAATATTGTGTGAGAAGAAAATAAAAAGCACTGCCAAAAGCATTATAGAAAAATATGGATATTTTCTTATAAAACTGATTACATTTGTTTGCCTATATTCATCACTCTCAAATACGGATTTCTTTGTATGTGGCATTGTACTTACAACACATAATAATAAGACCATAATTATAAGGCCTGAAGCAGGTATTATTTTTGTTCCGAATCTAAGTGCCATATTACCGATAAGCAGCGCCATAATTGCATACATTGCAGAGCCTGTACCTCTGGCAACTCCGAAATTAAGTTTTACCCCTTCCCTCTCATAGGCAAACAATGCCGTATTTATCATCGGCAAATATATACTTGCTATTATATACATCAAGCCGAAAAGAACTGCAATCAGCCACCTTTCTTTTACAATAAACAGCATAATACATATAAGTATATATGGTAATCCTAATAAAATAATCATTCTTTTCCATGTCAGAATTTTTATCCTGTCACATAAATTCCCCGCCAAAGGTTGTAATATTGCTGCGACCAAACAAAATACAGCTGTAATAATTCCTATCAAGCTGTTACCAAATCCGTTGCCCTGCAAATAAAAGGATATAAACCCGGCACTTGGGCAAAACATCATCCAATATAGGCCTTGCAATAAAATATATTGTATATTTATCTTTTTATCTTTCATCTTATACTTACGCTTCCTTGTTTTCCTTGCTTATCCAGTCTATTACTTCATCAAGGTCGTCCTTTACATCATCAACCTTTTTTCTTATCTCATCTGTCGGTTCTATAGTATCAGGAACCATTATTACCCTCGCACCTGCTGTAATTCCGGCATTTAACCCATTTATAGAGTCTTCCAGTACCAGACTTTGTCCTATATCTGTTTTTACTTTATCTGCCGCTTTTAAAAATATATCCGGTGCCGGCTTACCGTTTTTTATCTCATCACCGCATGTAAAATCATCAAAATAGTCATATACATCTGCCATTTTAAGATATTTTATTGCTACCTCTCTCTTTGTAGAAGTTGCAAGACAGGTCTTAATATTGTTTTCCTTCAAATATTTAAGCAAATTATCAAGTCCCTTTTTCTTTGTGATTCCATACTCTCTTATATGAGAAACAATATATTCCTCTCTGGCATCTCTACCATTTTCTATATCAAATTCATCGCCTGCGTCAGCTCTTAAAATCTCATATACCAAAGCTCTGTTGGCACCCTTTATCTTAAGTATAGCTTCATCACTAATTCTGCATCCCTGAAGTATGGCTGCATTCTGCCATGCTTTTCCATAAAGCCTTTCCGTATCAAACATCAGACCGTCCATATCAAATAAAACCGCTTTTATCATTATTACATCCGCCTTTTATTACTTTATATTAAGATAACATTTTTTTATATTAAAAGCCATAAATTATATTCTCTATTATATGACCCTTAAAGATTTTCCCATCCAAGTACTCTTTCTCTCATTCCGTCTATATCCAATACTCCATAGGCAAAACCCTTTCTTACAAGCTCTTCCGGAACAAATTCATCATATTTTTCAAATACAGGCACTTCCTTATCATAAACCAAAGACATGGGGTCTATTTCATCGGCTGCTTTTTCACTTACTGTCTTATAGAATTCTTTTTCACCTACATTCATAGTGAATTGTATAAAATACGGTCTTGAAGGATTTAAACCTTTAAGCCCAAGTTCTTTTGCACAATGTACCTTTAAAAATCTCTCAAGTGCCAAAAATGCATAGCTTCCAAGCCATGGAAATAAAGCCCACATATTTCCACCAAGATGTATAAGCGGCTTATTTGACAACTCAGCCTTTTTAAAGCAATCTCTGGCTTGTTCCAGTCTGCCTCTACCATGACTCATCAAATACATATATGTATCTGATGAGCTGAGTACATCTTTCATTTTCTCCAGTACGTGGGTATGTATATCTCCCGGCACGTCTCCAAAATAAGCCGGAATATTTCCCTTTACCAAGCTTACATATATAGCTCTTCTTTTATGATCTACTTCCTCCACAATCCACACTCTGCCTGCAATTGCAACCTTACCTCCTCTTTCCGGCGGTCTCACAATAGTTCCAAGTTCTTGTGACTCTGTTCGTACGGAATATTCTATGTTCTCCTGAAAAACAGCATAAAATTTATAGTTATTTACCACTCTTTCACCAGAAATCCCCACTATAAGTCCACCGTTTTCAGTCCTGTTTATATGATCCGTTTTAAGTAAATGAAGCAATAAAAACCTAAAATCATCATGACTTATTCTTCTAAAAGCGGAAAGGGTAAGAACTCTTGATGCCAACTCGGCAGGTGTCATTTCTCCCATTGAAGCCAATGTGCTCATTGTCTGATGGTAGAGCAAGCTGTATGGAAGCCTGTCAAGCCTTGGAGGCTCCACAAACTTTTCTTCAATGTAGAGCTGTACCAAAGCTATTCCCTGTATCAAATACCATGGTATCATTTCAGGCATCATTGCCCTTGGCTCAGGATGGTCCTCCCTCATCACAAACCACATCTCAGAAGGTGTGCCTCTCCTCCCGGTTCTTCCAAGTCTTTGTAAAAATCCTGATACGGTAAAAGGAGCATCTATTTGAAATGCTCTCTCAAGTCTGCCGATATCTATTCCAAGTTCAAGTGTCGCAGTAGCACATATGGATATCAAGGAATCATCATCCTTCATCTCCTCTTCCGCACTCTCTCTATATGATGCGGAGAGATTGCCGTGATGGATAAGAAATCTGTCAGGCTCACGATTGGCCTCACAGTATTGTCTAAGTTGTTGGCATACAATCTCACATTCTTCTCTTGAGTTTGTAAATACGAGACACTTTTTTCCCTTTGTATGTTCAAATATATAGGCAAGTCCCGGATTTGCACCTTTCGGTGCGTATCCGGTATTTAGCTCCCTTGCTGTATCTTCATAACAGGCAGCCTGTGGCTCGGTATTAAAGAAATGTTCCATTGATAATCTCCAGGTTTCCTTGCCTCTGTCAAACTTCGGTATCAATGTTTTTCTCTTGCTTCCGGAGGAAAGAAAGTCTCCGGCAAGCTTCGGATTTCCTATGGTAGCGGAAAGTCCCACTCTTCTTGGATCACAGCCTGCCATTTTACAAAGTCTTTCTATAAGGCAAAATGTCTGTAAGCCTCTATCGGCTCTAAGTAAAGAATGTATTTCATCAATTACTATAAATCTCAGATCATGAAAAAGAGATGATATTTCCATATGCTTATTTATCATCAATGATTCCAATGACTCAGGTGTTATCTGTAAAATACCCGAGGGCTTTTTTAACAGTTTTCTCTTGCCGGTCTGAGTAACATCCCCATGCCATCTTGTCACTTTGATATTTGCTTCTTCACATATAAAATTTAACCTTGAAAACTGATCATTTATAAGAGCTTTTAGTGGTGCTATATAAAGTACTCCTACACTGCTTGAAGGATTTTCATCAATCAAAGTCAATATCGGAAAGAATGCCGCCTCTGTTTTTCCCGAAGCTGTAGATGCTGTTAAGAGCAGATTTTCATCAGTATTAAATAAAACATCTGCAGCAGCATTTTGCACACCTCTAAGCATCTGCCATCCCGAATTATAAATATATTCCCTTATAAAAGAGGCATATCTTTCATACGTGTTCATAATGTAAACTCCACAAAATTTTCACCGCTGTTATCTGATACCGCCTCCGACTTTGCAAAAGAGAAATCGGAAGATTCCAAAAGTTCATTTATTCTTAAAGCCGGATTTTGATACAGAAGATCCAAAAGCTCAATAAAATCCCTTATCACTTCTCTTGGTGTAATATTTTCTGTTGCTCCTATTCTGGAATACTCCAAGCTTATAAAATCTCCAATATCACTGTCACTTAGAGTATTTTTGTATCCATACAATCCTGCATGCATATCTGACAGTTTTTCACATAGTACAAGCATCTCCTCCGGTGTCAGTGCTTCCAGCCTTATTACAGGTGAGAGCAAATCTCTCATACCCGGCTTTGAAAATTTGCCTTCCGAAAGTCTTGAACGAAGAGCCTCATAGCTGTATATTCCCCTTCTCTTATCTTCTAATGTCTGTGGCGTTGCACCCATTATAATTCCGAGATATTTTGCCTTACCCTGCAATGTGTCATTATACATAGTAAGCATCTTTTCATAATTATATTGTCTGGTAACAGCATTAGGTATCTTATATATATTTACAAGTTCATCTACCATGATCATCATTCCGCTATATCCCGCAAGCCTGAAAAACATGGCAAACAGCTTTAAATACTCATACCAGTCCTCATCCGTGATAATGATATTTACTCCAAGCGCTTCTTTTGCATCAGTCTTTCTGCTGTATTCGCCTCTAAACCAACGAACAATTTTCATCTTTGTTTCATCATCCCCGTCTATATAGGCATGATAGTATTTAGACAGTAGTGATCCGAACTCGAATCCATGAACCATCTCTGAAAGTCCTGCTATTACAGTATATATTTTTTTATCTACCTCATCTAAAAGTTCTTTACTTCCCGGTAATACTCCATTTTTTTCTATACAGTCCGTCTGAATATTATTTATCCATCTGTCTAAAAGTAATGTTATTGCTCCGCCTTCAGGCTTTGTTTTTGTAGACAGATTTCCTATAAGCTCTCTATATGTGGCAAGCCCCTGTCCTTTAGTCCCCTGCAACCTGCGTTCAGGTGAAAGATCCGCATCAGCAACTATAAAGCCCTTATCCATTACATAATTTCTTATGGTCTGTAATAAAAAACTCTTTCCGCTGCCGTATTTACCTACAATAAATCTAAATGAAGCACCACCTTCCGCCACTATGTCCACATCATGCAGCAATGCCTCTATCTCGTTTTTTCTGCCAACCGTAATATATGGTAAACCTGTTCTTGGAACCACTCCTCCCTTTAGTGAATTAATCAAGGTTTGAGCAATTCTCTTAGGTGCTTTTTTATCTTCATTCATATATCTCTCCTATAATATTCAAAATATCTTCTCTGTAATCCTCTACCAAATATATTTCATCGCCTTCACATTCCAATATATTGTCTCCTATCTCTTCAAAGAAAGCCTCATTGATATTGTCTGTAATAATTGATGTAAACATATTATTTAACCTTATCAGTTGTTTATAATCCTTTCCTGCAACAATATACTTTAAAATATTTAAATTTATATCGTCTGATTTCTCCGATATTTTATTAAAATCCGAGTTTTCTGTTTTGCTCTTATTACCGTCATCATATTCTATATAATGCTTTTCTATAGTATTTTGTATATCATCCTTTTCATCTATATCTTCATCTACAAGCAAATTCGTCTTAGTAATTTCTGCATCATTTCGAATCTTTTTCAATACTGAAAAGTCTACATTTATCCGTTTTCTTTCATTATGTTTTATTTCCTTAACAGCTTCGTTAAATGCGACTGCAATGAGGTCAGCAATCCGGGTATCTTCCATGTTTGGTTTCAAGTAATATCCAAGCTTAAATTCATCTCTGATCAATCTGTCAATTTCATGAACTATAGATACAAGTTTCTTCTTATTAAAACATGCCCTTATATAAGACTTCTCCTTCCACCTGCCCGATTTACAATGATAAGACCTCACTCCGTTCACTATATAATCGATATCCGAGATCACTTTATCATCCCTGTAAACTGCGTTTAATAACGGATATATGCTTCTGTTTTGCAGTCTCCCGAAGCAATGTGTAAATATACTTTTGCCGTCAATATTTCCGGCTTTTAAAATAAATTTCCACACATACGCATATATAATTATACTTTTCTCTCTTTCTTTTTTTAAACTTACAGAATTTAAAAATCTCTTACCTGCAAAAAAACTTATGGCCTCAAATATTTCCATATCATTATAATTTCCAGATTTTTTCAGAATTTCAAGTGCATGATCTCTGTCCAAGACATCTTTTTCAATATATTTTTTTACTTCATCTACGGAAAAACCCTTAACAAGCGAATACTCCAAATACCATCTATGTAAATTCCTTTTTATCTGAGTGCTATCTTCTAAAAAACCGCCTTCTATAAATTTTTCTTCAAACTCTTTAAGCTTATTCAAACTGTCAACAGGTGAAGAACTGCCTATACCACAGAGAAGCTCATAGATATATAGGTAAATAAAAGATGTAAAGGTTTTGTTATATACTCCATTCCTCACTTCAGTTCTCCATGTAAAATAAGCCCTCAATTGTTTATCACTCAAATCATGGTATGTGGTAAAATAACCTGAAATATCACATACCTGCCCATGATAATCATCCTCATAATCTTCCATAAACTTGGCCTGCCTATAGAAGTTTTTTGCACTTAATTGTCCGGAGCAATCATCATATCTATATAGCTTTCTCATTTCAGTAATTTTCTCCGGAATATATTCCTTTTTCTTTAGAAAATCACTCCCTTTTGCAAATGGTAAAGGTGTATCCGTATATACAGTATTACTTTTTCGGTTATCTGATAAAGCTGTGTCTTTAGACGGATTCCCTTGTAATACTGCCTTATCAAATAATTCAAATATATGATCTCTATCAGTTTTATCATTAAATGATATGCCTACCCAGCTACTTCCATGCATACGCAAAGGGGCAACTATATACTCTTTCATCCTGTCAAATAAACTTGCATCATATTTCAAATCACAATGTTCTGCCCATCTTCCGGTATTGGAATTCCACTCCTTTATAAGAAGTGCCATCATCTTTCCCGTTAAAGGATGGTACAGTCTTGACATAGTTAAAAAGCTGTCCCATCTGTCGTGCTCTTCAATATTATGTTTTTCTTTTATATAATCTAACAACTCCTTTAATTCCATTTATCCGTCCTTCTTTGGTCGCAAAAAGGTCTGACTCCTCTTACAAGAAAACTTGTATCAGGTTTCAAACCTATAGGCATCACTAATATTATGCAACAGCAAAACTTGACAAATCAAACAGACTACCGAGAGATGTTCCGAAATCTGTAGGCCTCATAGCTTCCGCTATCTTACTGAGTGTAGTATCAAACAGTTCACGGTCTTTAAAAACATGGAAAAGCTTTGCTGTATTTCTTGCATCATCCAGTGCACTATGCTCTCTTCCAAGAAAATTAATACCTGCCATATCAAGTGCAAGACTTAATGAAACCTGTTTATCAAATCCAAGTTCGGTATCGAATTCTTCCTGAAAATCATTCCACTCATTTGAAAATATCTTCGACTCAGTAGTGCTTATATCATATTTTTTCAGTATTAACTCCTTTGAAACTTGCTTATAATCATTATTGCTCCATGCATATATCTTAATATCATCATCTACACCAAGACACCAGTTTGAAAACATCTTTAACGCCTCGTTAAACTTAGGTGCATTTATAACCATATCGTAGGTAATTCCTGTCAAATCTCTCACTATTGATGTAATTCTTGTATTGTACTCAGGTTTTACATAGGTTCTAAAAGATGATATCTCCTGAAAGTTTTCATCCAACATTATAGCACCTATTTCAATAGTCTCCATAGTACATCCAATATTTCTATGCTCTTTTCCAATTTTGTTCATTTCCAAATCAACTACGATATGCTTCATAACAGCCTCCCAAATATTTTATACTTATATAATATATAAAATGCTGTCCTATAAAAATACCTTGAAAAGGTAATCTTAATATTTTAACCAATAATTATAATACTATACTTATACTGTATGAACAAGAAAACAAGGCATATGGTCTGGCCGGGTCTTCAACAGTTTGTTACATGCAAACAGCCTCTAAAGCCTTATAAATAAAGGGTTTTCTGTGTCAAATTTCTTTTATTTTATTGTTGTATTTTGTTGTATTATATGATATAATGAAGTATGAAACTTTGGTATGACAAAAAATCGAAGGATCCTACTTATTTTATTCAAAGAGGAATCCGAAACGGAAAAAAGACTACTACTAAAAATGTGGTTCGCATAGGAAAACATTCCGAACTTCTAAAAACTACCGCTGACCCTCTGGCTTACGCTCTTGATGAGGTCAAAAGATATAATGAGGAGTTAAAAAACAATAAATCGGTAGCTTTAGATTTTAAGTTTGACTTTAATGAAAAAATCACCTATCAAGATGATTTAGTATCTAAGTCTAAACTTTTAAACATAGGATATTTTTTCCTTCAGCAAATTTACCATGATCTCAAGATTGGAGCCTTCTTCAAAAATATAATAAAAGATACTAGAATACAGTTTGACCCAAATCTGGTAAATAGATTCCTCACTTATTCTCGTATACTTAATCCTGACTCCAAGCTAGGTACTCATCAGAATCTTGTTAGCTTTTATGAGCAACCCACATTTGGTTACGAACACATTCTTCGTACACTTGACATTATGTATGATCATTATGATGAGTATATTTCTCATCTATATGATGCAAGTACGAAATTAATAAAGAGAGATACCTCGGTATGTTTTTTTGACTGCTCAAACTATTACTTTGAAATAGAATCAAATGACGAAGATTATATTGATCCTGTAACCGGTGAAGTGACTAAAGGTCTACGAAAATATGGTGTGAGTAAAGAACATAGACCAAATCCTATTGTACAAATGGGACTATTTATGGACAAAGACGGTATACCACTATCTATGTGCATTACTTCCGGTTCTGATAATGAGCAAACTACTGCTATTCCTTTAGAACAAAAGCTAATAACTATGTTTAAGGGCAAAAAGTTTATTTATTGTGCTGATGCCGGTCTTGGGTCTTTAAATATCAGAAATTTTAATTCTATGGGTGGCAGAGCTTTTATTGTTACTCAATCCATAAAGATGCTTTCTAATACGTTAAAAGAAGCTATTTTTAGTGATATTGATTATCGCCTATTATCTAATGATAAACCTGCAACTATTCAGCAAATGAAAGATTTTGATAGGTTTGATAAAGTTAATGCAGAACTGTACGATGATAGGATATACAAGATAATCCCTGCTGATAAGGCATTTGACCTTGGACTTTATGAAGAAAAGGCATGTAAGAATGGTACTATTAAGAAAGTTAAGTCAAAGGCCGTAGTTCCACAAAAAATCATTGTCTCATTCTCAAGAAAAATGATGGAATATCAAAGATTTATACGAAATCGCCAGATAGAAAGGGCTAAGAAGCTCCTTACTAAGCTGGACCCCGAAACCTATAAAAAAGGGGCAAATGATATAACTCGTTTTATAAAACGAACCACATCAACATCCTCCGGTGAAAAAGCTGTAGATACCTACGAACTTAACCAAGAAGCCATAAATGAAGAAGAAAAGTATGATGGATTCTATGCAGTGGCAACAAATCTTGAAGATTCAGCTAAGTATATCTTAGAAATTAGCTCAAACAGATACAAGATAGAAGATTGCTTTAGAATAATGAAAACCAATTTTTCAGCCAGACCTGTATTTCATCAAAATAGAGAGCGAATAGTAGCACACTTTATGGTCTGTTACACAGCTCTTTTAATATATAGGATTCTGGAAAAGAAGCTGGATATGTATGGAACGCATTTCACTGTAGAGAATGTTATAGAAACTTTGAATAACATGCAGGTAGCTAATTTAGAAGATGTATGCTATATGTCAACATATGATAATTCACAAGTACTAACGTCATTAAATGCTATCTTTAATCTTGAATTGGACAAGAAATACTATCAGCCAAAAGATTTAAATAAAAAAATAAAAAAGATTTCAACTTGAACTTTCCATACAACATTTTTTAGATACTTAAAAAAGTGGCTAAAGCCTTGTAAATACAGGGTTTCAAGCCACTTTTCTATTCCCAAACTGTTGAAGATGGGATATATAAAATGCTGTACTATAAAAATACCTTGTAAAGGTAATCTTAATATTTTAACCAATGATTATAATACTATACTTATACTGTATGAACAAGAAAACAAGGCATATGGTCTGGCCATATGCCTTAAGTTCTATAATACCGGAATAATAATTTCTACACGTCGATTCAATTGCTTTCCTTCAGCTGTCTCATTTGTCGCTACCGGTCTGCTTTCTCCGTATCCGTTTGTGGTAATGTTTGCTGTAACACCTGCAGATTGTAAATAATTCTTTACAGAATTTGCACGATTCTCTGAAAGTGTCAGGTTATGTGCATCATCCGCATCAGAGTCGGTATGTCCGTCTATTTCAAAGTCAGTTATATTTGCCTCTATTAAAATCTTTGCAAGATTGTTCAAAGTTTCCTCAGCATCAGGTCTTATATTATATTTGTCAACATCAAACAACACTCCCGAATCCAGAGTGATCATTATACTGTTTGCCTCTATTGCAGGCACTGCAGGAACCGCACTGAGTAACGGTAGTTTATATGAGAAAACCAACGGCTTTGCATCAACTTCCTTTTCTTCACCCTTAAATGTAATAACGGCCTTTCCCTTACCGTCATTCTCTATTCCGAGACCTGTTTTCTTATTCTTATAGCTTCCGGATCCGTCACCGTTTACTTCAATATCCATATTTTGATCTCTATATATTACATGCTGAGCATCTACAGATATACTTAAATCGGTTTCCGACTTGGTATACAAACCTGTTCCGTCTGCATCTACCATTAAATTAATACCATATCTGTCATCTGAATAATTTCCGGACCCGTCTGCTTCCACTTGTAATGTAATTCCTTTATTAGAATCCAGATATTGTCCCGATCCGTCGGTTTCCCTTTGTATAGTAATTCCTTTTTCGCTGTCAATGTATTGCCCCGATCCGTCTCCTTCAGTCTGAACTGTAGTATTTCCGTCCGCATACTGTCCGGACCCGTTTTCACCCACCTGCACTGAGGTTGTACCTCTTATAATTTGGTCATTTTCAACTTTAACAGGTGTTACTGTAATACCGGGCACTGATGAAAGGCTTTTTGTAGCGTCCATCTTTATTTTTGCATCAGCATTCTCATCTATCCCAAGAGGAGGTAATACTACAACCGGAACCTCAGGAATCTCTCCAAGTGCATATCCCGGAGCTTTTAATTCATCCTCATTTATCTTACTCTCAGCTTTTGTAGTCTCTTCAGTAGTTTCTTCCTTTGATGACTCAACTACAGCGCTGCTGCTCTCTTTGTTTTCTGTTTTATCGGCGCCTTTTCCACATCCGACAGCTAAAACACTGACAGCTAAGACACTTGCCAAAATAATTGATTTTTTCATAAACAAACCTCCATATCAATTTGAATTTTTAGTTTTAAACTTTAGAGATATTCAGATTTTCTCAACAATGCAATTGTACAATGTTTCATTTGCAAAATGAATTTACAAATTTTATAGGACGCCTTAATAATTTGATAATATTTCGGGATTTTAAAAATAAAAATGAGTTGAAAATACAACCGGATATAACTCCTTTACCGTTAAATACCCGGCTATGTGTGGAAAATAGTCGGTGCACCGACATGTCATGATATTTAGAAATTTGTAGAATTTTTATATTACATCATTTAATTTTAATATTTTCCGTAATCATTTAAAAGATTATATTTCTTCAAAAACTCATTGCGATATTTCTTATCTGTGTTTGCCTTTATTATTTTGTCCAGATCACCTTCCTTAGCAAGTATTGTATTTAACCTGCTTATTAAATCAGCACCTTCTTCTCTGCCTTTTTCTATTCCCTTTTCTATTCCTTTTTCTATCCCTCTGGCCTCAACTATATCCAATACTTCACACATATTCACAACCTCCTTTGTATTTGCTTCATCTATGATTTCTTCAAACCTTTTATCGCCTGTCATTGCAGACATTAGCATTAGTAATTCCTCTATATGGCATATTGCCTTCTTATCTGCAACATAGTTCCTATTTACTCGCATTTGATGCAAATAATCTGCAAGTATCCAAAAGTCGCTTGTAAAAGAGTCTATTATTTCTCTGTCCAAATATGCTATCTCAAACAAATTAATCTTATAGTCATTTACATATGGTTTCAATTTCTCATCAACATCTATTATTCCAAGCAGATTTTTGGGATATTTCAGAAGTATTAAATATAGCCGGGTATAATGCCCTTAATATTAAATACCCGGCTTTGTGTGGAAAATAGTCGGTGCACCGACATGTCATGATGTTTAGAACTTTGTAGAATTTTTAGAATACACAGATTAGAAAGTTTACTTTCTATAAGAAAGAAGATATCAAACCAAACATCATGTAAAAAGTTTGATGATTCCATTATACTAACTATTACTATATTGGCAATACCCGATACCACGTTCCGTTGTATTTGAATTAATTTTAGCATTTTAAATAAATTCATTTTGTAAAACTGTGCATATAGACTATTTTCTTATGTTGATATTGCCATAAAAACAGCATTGAATTTTTACACTACATCATTTAATTTTAATATTTTCCTTAATCATTTAAAAGATTATATTTCTCTAAAAGCTCTTTGCGATATTTCTTATCTGTATTTGCCTTTATTATCTTGTCCAGATCGCCTTCCTTAGCAAGTATTGTATTTAATCTGCTTATTAAATCAGCACCTTCTTCTCTGCCTTTTTCTATCCCTTTTTCTATTCCTCTGGCCTCAACTATATCCAATACTTCGCACATATTCATAACCTCCTTCGTATTTGCTTCATCTATAACCTCTTCAAACCTTTTATCGCCTGTCATTGCAGACATCAGCATTAGTAATTCCTCTATATGACCTATTGACTTCTTATCTGCAACATAGTTTCTGTTTACCTGCATTTGATACAAATAATCTGCAAGTATCCAAAAGTCGCTTGTAAAAGAGTCTATTATTTCTCTGTCCAAGTATGCTATCTCAAACAAATTAATCTTATAGTCATTTACATATGGTTTCAATTCTTCATCTATATCTAATACTCCAAATAGATTCTTAGGGTATGTCCATTTTTTATCATAACCAAGATATAATACTAAGGTAATTACAGGATATTTACTTTCACCATTACATTCTTTTCTGACCTGCCTTGTATACTCCAATCCGTCATATCCCACTACTCTAAGCGGCATAAATTTATCCGGATTTGTCTGGTTCTCAATCCCAAACAGTGCTATATTAATCTGACTGTCTTTCCAGTATTTTGCAACATCCCTGTCTTGAATTCGTGCTCTTCCATCTATCTTTAATACACTGTCTGTAACGGTATCAAAAAGTGATTCTTCTTCCACTACTTTTTTCCCGCCAAACAACAATACATTTACTATATCTGAAAAAACATCATTGTGTCTTTCAAGCATTTTTTGGGTTATATCTTTTTCTTGCATATCTGCTCCTTTATTATATCAGAGAATTATTTTTGATTCCATTGTCTTTAGAAGTTTTCAGAATTGATTTCAGAGGTATTAAATATAGCCGGGTATAATGCCCTTAATATAATACCCGGCTTTGTGTGGAAAATAGTCGGTGCACCGACATGTCATGATGTTTAGAAATTTGTAGAATTTTTAGAATACACAGATTAGAAAGTTTACTTTCTATAAGAAAGAAGATATCAAACCAAACATCATGTAAAAAGTTTGATGATTCCATTATACTAACTATTACTATATTGGCAATATCTGATACCACGTTCCGTTGTATTTGGATTAATTTTAGCATTTTAAATAAATATCTTTTATAAAACTGTGCATATAGACTATTTTCTTATGTTGATATTGCCATAAAAACAGCACCGAATTTTTACACTACATCATTTAATTTTAATATTTCCCGTAATCATTTAAAAGATTATATTTCTCTAAAAGTTCTTTGCGATATTTCTTATCTGTATTTGCCTTTATTATCTTATCCAGATTGCCCTCCTTAGCAAGTATTGTATTTAATCTGCTTATTAAATCAGCACCTTCTTCTCTGCCTTTTTCTATCCCTTTTTCTATTCCTTTTTCTATTCCTTTTTCTATTCCTTTTTCTATTCCTCTGGCCTCAACTATATCCAATACTTCACACATATTCATAACCTCCTTCTTATTTGCTTCATCTATAACCTCTTCAAACCTTTTATCGCCTGTCATTGCAGACATCAGCATTAGTAATTCCTCTATATGAGCTATTGACCTCTTATCTGCAACATAGTTTCTGTTTACCCGCATTTGATACAAATAATCTGCAAGTATCCAAAAATCACTTGTAAAAGAGTCTATTATTTCTCTGTCCAAGTATGCTATCTCAAACAAATTGATCCTATAGTCATTTACATATGGTTTTAATTTCTCATCAACATCTATTATTCCAAGCAGATTTTTGGGGTACAACCATTTCTGTTCAAAACCCAGATATAATACTAAAGAAATTACAGGATATTTTTTCTTATCAATATTTTCATTTCTTGACTGTTTACCATATTCTGTACCATCATAACTTATGACTCTAAACGGCATTAATTTATTAGGGGTTGTTTGATTCTCTATTCCAAGCAGCGCTATATTAATCTGACTGTCTTTCCAATATTTTGCAATATCCCTATCTTGAATTCGTGCTCTTCCATCTATCTTTAATACACTGTCTGTAACGGTATCAAAAAGTGCTTCTTCTTCCACCACTTTCTTCCCGCCAAACAACAATACATTTACTATATCAGAAAAAACATCATTGTGTCTTTCAAGCATCTTTTGGGTTATATCTTTTTCTTGCATATCCGCTCCTTTATTATATCAGAGAATTATTTTTGATTCCATTGTCTTTAGAAGTTTTCAGAATCGATTTCAGAAGTATTAAATATAGCCGGGTATAATGCCCTTAATATAATACCCGGCTTTGTGTGGAAAATAGTCGGTGCACCGACATGTCATGATGTTTAGAAATTTGTAGAATTTTTAGAATACACAGATTAGAAAGTTTCCTTTCTATAAGAAAGAAGATATCAAACCAAACATCATGTAAAAAGTTTGACGATTCCATTATACTAACTATTACTATATTGGCAATACCTGATACCACGTTCCGTTGTATTTGAATTAATTTTAGCATTTTAAATAAATATCTCTTATAAAACTATGCATATCAGCGATTATCATGTAGTAATCTTGCCATAAAAATAGCTTTAAATTTCTACAGTACATCATTGAAATTTAATATTCCCCTCTCATTTACCATTATCTTTTCAATCCTCATCCAGAATTGATAAAAATTCCAATAATTTCTTTAATTTGTGACTGTTTAACCTTTTAACTCTGGCTATTATATTCGCTTTTATTTCATTACTTGCATTTTTTCTACTACCGGTGCTTATATAATGGTCTATCTTATCTTCAAGCAGTTCTTCTACCGGTATATCAAATTTATCGCTTATCTTTTGCAGTACACTCAAACTTACATTTGAATTTTTACCTTCATACTTACATACCGTTTGCTGCTTGACTCCGATAATATCACCAAATTCCTTTTGTGTCATTCCCCTGTGTAGCCTCAATTTACGTATACTATTCATAGTCACTCCTCCTGTCTTCATGTACGTCTCTTCGGTATTTCGTTGAACAACTTATATAAAGTATACTATAATGTATAAATTATCACAATATTATAACAAGAATTAATAATAAAGTTTATATTAACATTTTAATTTTTTTGTAAGGTATATATATTTTGCTGTAATATTTTTAAATATTTTATTACATAAAAAAGACCCAAGTTCTCACCCGGGTCTATTATAAATAGATTATTCCATTGCACTTTCAAGCGCTTTTCCTACAGCTTTAATTATTCCTTTAGAACTGTGTGTAGCACCACTTACAGTATCCACATCCAATGATTGTTTTTCTATGATTTCAGGAATCACATCCCTTGCATCTATTAAATACTCCTCATCATCCCCTGTATCAACTATATTTATTTCAGTGATTTCTCCATTAGCAATAGTTACAGATACCGTCATCTTTCCACTGTGACCTGTAGCACTTCCTTCATAAGTTCCGTCTTTGTATGAGGCATCTGATGAAACTGTGTTTTGAGTATTTTGCTCTTCCACAGCTTCTTCTCCATTCTTTCTTGCCGCTCTAAATCCGAATACAGCAAGGACTGCGTAAATAATACAAATAAACACAACAAAGACTATACAAACAACTCTTTGTTTCTTATACTTTATAGCTCTCAAAACAAGGTAAACTACATATATAACAGCATAAACCGTTAAATCAAACAGTGTATCCAAATGACCATAAAATATGGATATGCTGAATATCATTGCTATATGCAAAAACAGTAATCCATAGAATACATAGGACAGTTTTTGTAACGATTTCCACTTTTTAGGATTCATTCTTTTTCTTATAACCATAAATGAAGTTATTGTCAAAGGTATCAAAAGAATAATCATTATAAGTGAAAGTACTGCCGCAAGTATTTTCGGCGTATCCAATTCAGATGTTTTAGTAAAGAGTTTTACAAAATAATACTGCCCATATGCTATATTGTGAACCAAAGTGAATAAAGCCGCAATAATTGCCATTTCACCTCTTGTACGTAGCAGTAATCCTCTCATTTTTGCAGCCGGACATACAGTTGCCACCATAACAAGGATAAAGAGAGCACCTGCCAATGTACCTCTCGCCAATATATTGTTTACAATATAATCAACTATAAAAGGCAAGCCTTTCTCAGGTGCAATTATAGTTAATATACTTATTATAATAGTTACAATATAAAAATATGTTGCATGTTTTTTTATAGGCTTTTCTAAAAGTGCAAAAAAAGCCAATGCCAAAATAAGACATGCGACCAATCTCATTACTTCGTTACCTCAACTGTTAAATCAGGATATCCGTCAGCCTTAAGAACTACTGTATATGTTCCCGCATCTGCAAATACAGGCTCATCCTTACCGTCCGAACTGTATTTTGCATCCAAATTTATACTTCCATCTTCATTAAATGCAACTTTGCCAAACTTTCTGCCCTTGCCACCCTTGTACTCTGTATCATTCACCTTTGCATAAGTAATAGCACTTATATAATCCTTTACAGTAAGTCCTGCCTCATTTTCATCAAGTTTAAGAGCATTGTTCTCAAAGTGGAACTGTTCTGCATTCAAATTTGAATTTATAACTGCTGTAAAACTCAAATCAGCGTATTTATCATTTGTAAATATAAACTGATACTTGCCCGGTACAAGTTCCTTTGGAAGATTCAAAGTACCGTTATCTTCCTTTACGTTTGCTATATCAACATCTTTCTTCTTAGAAACTATTCTTCCGATACTGTACTTAGTATCATCTGAGGTTATTTCAAACTTAATCTGTGAACCGTCTTTAGTGTAGTTAGCACTCTCATCACCCTTAATGCTGTAGTTCTCAGGTGCCAAAAGCTTGCAGAACAAATCTGTATCTACCTCTATATCATCGGCATCCTTAAGTAAGTATGTAATCTTTGAAATTGTCTGTCCCGGTAAATCCTGATAACGTATATATGCCTGTGCATTTCCATGATTCTCTGTAAACGGTGCTGCTGCAAATGCAAGCTCTGCAGGTGAAAGCCAGATATTCTCCAAATGTTCCATACCGTACTTCTTACCTTCTTTTGTTTCTATAACAACACCTTGAACATTGTCAACTTCAACTTCCAAGTCCTTTATATCAATTTCATAATTTCCATAGTTTGAAGTAGTTGTAATTGTTGATTCCAAATTATTTTTAACAGTATTTCCGACTGTCTTTGAGAATGTACCGTCTGAGTTCAACACTTTATACTCTGCAGGTGTTTGATCTGTAGTTTCTTTAATTTCAGCTACAAATGTAAGAAGAGGGTTAGTTGACTCTTTTTTCTCCTCTATTGCCTTCTTAGCATCTTCATAAAGTGACTTTGAAATAGCGATATTTACATCTTTTACTCCTGAAATTATTGAGCCGTCACCAACAACTTCCGATACCGCTGTTGTAAACTTTTCAACCTTTTTATTGGTTACTGAACTTACAGCATCATAATTTCCGTCACTTCTTATGTCTGCCGCCGCATCCGGAGCATCAAGCTTTGCAGTAAGCTTCTCAGGATCGGCTTCAGGCTCTACATTATTTATCTCTCCATAGTAGTAGTCAGCATATGGAATGCTTATCTTTGCATAAACATAATTTTCATTTCCGATATCAGTCTTACTTTCCTTGCTTACTTCTGACTGACTTTCATTTTGTACTGAGCTACTCTCAGCTGTAGTAGCTGTATCAGCTGCTTTCCCACAACCTGTTACCATCAATGCAAATGCTGCCGGTGCCAATATAGATAGATATCTTTTTTTCATATGTCCTCCATGAATATAAAATAAAATTAATTGTTTATAACGCTTTTTGTTAGTGCTACCTAACTCAATTACACAGTATTACATAAAAAAATATATCTGTCAATTAGTTTTTATAAAAATTGATTCGGATAAATATCCGAACCAATTTATACTACATACTATCCAAGTAATTCACCTTTATATTTTCCATTCTTAATTTTAAAAAAGAACTCACTATATCTGTCAGAATCAAATATCTCCATCAAATCTTTCATATTCCAAATCAAATTTATACTGTCTAATTCTGACCTGTCAACCCAAAATACTCTTCCTTCATTTGATGACTTCAGTTCTCCACTAAACTTATCAGTCTTATATAAAAGCACCAAATATCTTGTTCCGTCTTCCTGTATCCAGTCCTTAAAACCGCAGGCTATAGGATTTTCAATAGTAAGTCCCGTCTCCTCTTTTATCTCCCTGATAACGGACTCAAGGAGTGACTCATCTTCTTCCACATGACCTCCCGGGAATACCAAACCACCTGTTCCTGTTTTTTCCTGAACCAAAACCTTGCTTCCGTCACAGATTAAGCACATATTTGTTAACTCTATCTCCGTTTTTCTACTCAATTTTTCAATTCCCATACATACCTCTCTTTTAAGCTATTCTAATATCTTGCATATACACAGTCAATTAAAATCGGTATATACCCGGGTTTATGCACTTATTTGTGTATTTGTTTCTACTATGATAATCTCATCCAGAGAAACCTGAAATACTGCTGACAGTACTATCAAATTATCTATAGTTGGCATTGCTGTGCCATGTTGCCATTTGTAAATCGCCTGTGGGGTGGCAAAGCCAAATATTTCCTGCAAATTTCTCACACTAAGTCCTGACTCTTCTCTAAGTCTCAAAATATTTTTTCCTGTAGCTACCAAATCAATGGTAGGAAAAATAAACATAACTCTTCCTTTCCGCTTCCGGATAGGAAAGAGTTACTCTTTTCTATTCAGAAGCCTTAAAATTATAAATTGGTTTCATTACCTCGATGATATCTACAGAGTCTTTTATAACATCTATGATATCCTCAAGTCTTTTATATGCCATTGGAGCCTCATCCAATGTGTTTTCATTTATAGAAGTGGAATAGATCCCCTTCATTGTCTCTTTGTACTCATCTAAACTTAAATTCTTTTTTGCGGCAGTTCTTGACATAAGTCTTCCGGCTCCATGAGGTGCTGAATAATTCCAATCAGGATTACCCTTACCCACTGCCAAAACACTTCCGTCCCTCATATTTATAGGGATCAAGACCTTCTCACCGCTATGTGCCGCTATAGCACCTTTTCGTAAGATCATCTCACTCACGTCAATATAATTGTGAATAGTATGGAATGACTCAAGATTTTTCATTCCGGTTCTTTCTAAGATAATTTCTGCCATCAACTCACGATTTCTTTTTGCAAAGTTTTGACAAATCTCAACATCATTTAAATACTCCTCCAGATATTTTCCTGAAACATAGCATAAGTCATCAGGCATGCTTGTTTCCGACTCATATACATTCCAATGAAGATCTTTTAGAGCAGTCTGTATTTCACTTTTTCTCCCCTGCTCCTTATAAGTTCTTATTATCTCATCTCTTTTTTTAAAATAAGTATCATACCCTCTATCTAAGTTTGCCGCCAATCTCTGATAGTACTGTGCAACCTGCTTTCCAAGATTTCTTGATCCTGAATGTACTATTAAGTATTTGCATCCGTCACTTGCCTCATCGATCTCAATAAAGTGATTTCCACCTCCCAATGTACCAAGTGAACGCTCAAGTCTTCTTGAATCTCTCAAATATCTGAAACAATTTAGCTTTGTTAAATCAAAGCGCTCCTGTCTGCCCTCCCATACATTCATTCCAGATGGAATATAATGATTAGCCTCATCTACCTTTTCAAAATCTATTTCAACATTTCCAAGTTTTACCGTATACATTCCGCATCCGATATCTACTCCGACTATATTGGGAACTGCCATTTCCTGTATAGTCATTGTAGTACCTATAGTGCATCCCTTTCCGGCATGAACATCAGGCATTATACGGATTTTTGATCCTTCCGTTATTACATAATCGCACATTCTTCTTATCTGCTCTATTGCCTCATCCTCTACAACCTTTGCATAGCACACAGCTGTATTTACTCTACCTTTTATTTCAATTCTATCCATATCTTCTCCTTTACATAAAAAAACCGCCTACCCATTTAGAGTAAGCGGCCTCAAAAACATTTATCTAATATTAGTATAGTATCTACCTATGCCTATAATTATACAAACAATTTTCTCGTACTTGACCTATCTCTAATGAGTACACCAAAACAAAGCCCTTCCTAGACGGCATACTAAGGAGCGCGTAATCACGGCGTTCAATATTTAAATAGTCAAAACGATTCATTGTTCTCATGTCTTTTCCTTTCCGGGCATAATCAGCCCAAATTTCTTTATTGATAGAATAACATAGTAAAAGTTATTTGTCATTATACTTGGAGTATAAAAAATGCTCTATATCTTACAATTTAATTACCGGTTTATAGCCCTTATGTATGAAAATACTTCAGGTTCAACTCCGATATTTTCTCTAATCCAAACTTCCCGCATTCAAAATAGGATCTGTATGTTAAAAAATTAATACTTTGGCCAACAAAATAATGGTTTATCGGGGAGTTGTCAGCATAAACAATGGTTAAATTAAACAGCAATAATTAGATGGCAACAATTGAACAGAAACATTAGCTCGCAAGGAATAGCTGTATAAAAAGTTTGGTGTATATAAATAGCTATTGTTTATATTGCTAAGGGGAAGGTGAGTTGGGGAGAAGCAACTTTTATCTCAAATCTTAAAAATAGTCGTTCCTATAGGGGATGTGGCATTAAGTAAAAGTGTACCCACACCTCTCCACCTCCACCGGTACATTAAGCACATAAACCATCATTTTATTATCTGCAATATCGAAGCTTCAACATACTGATCCAATTTGATGAATAGGAGGTTTGAATCAATTATGATAATATGATTACAAAATATTTCAATAAATAATATCACCCTACAACTCATCTTAACAAACAACTCTTAAATGAATTTCAATATTTTTTTATTGAATAACAATATATTTTTATTGTCAAACATTAAATTATGTGTTATCATGCTCCTAGCATTAATATTTTTTGCAGTTTGTAAATATCTATATGTAAAGTAGGAGGTTGTGATGAATTGGACACAAAATAAAAGTATAGCTTTATCTAAGGTATGTGTATTTGTTTTTGCCATACTGGGTATACTGCTTAATATTTACATACACCATGATATAAAATTTATTATCCTAAGGCGCATTTATATTCCTCTTTCCAATGAAGAACTTATCGGAAAGTATATCATTTTCAGTATGATTACAGTCTACATACTTGACATACTTGCCTATGCCGCCCTATTTCTCCTATATAAGCTCTTATGTAACATACATAAGTCCAAAGTATTTATAGCAGAAAATGTCAAGTATCTTAGACTACTTTCATGGTGCTGTTTTATTGTCTCATTTGTATGCTTCATTTTAACATTTTTCTATCTGCCTTTTGTATTACTAGTTACAGGCTCTGCATTTATGGCTCTTATACTGAGAGTAGTTAAGAATGTTTTTACAGAGGCTATAGAAATAAAGCAAGAAAATGAGTATACCATATAAGGAGAAAAGTTATGATTATGGTAAATATAGATGTGGTAATGGCAAAAAGGAAGATGTCTGCCGGAGAGCTTGCAGAGCGAATAGGTATCACAGCTGCCAATTTGTCCATTCTAAAAAATAATAAAGCCAAGGCGGTACGATTCTCCACTTTGGAGGCTATATGCAGAGAACTTAACTGTCAAGTTGCGGATATACTGGAATATGTACCTGACGAAAACTAAAGGAGGTTTTTAACATGAACGAAAATTTATCAGATAATTCTACAGTTATAAATTCAAATAATGCCGAAACTATAAATTCAGACAATAATGTAACTGTAAATGCAAACAATAATGTAGCTGACAATTCAAACAATACTGTAAACACAAGTGCAAACAATAATGTAGCTGACGGTTTAAACAACACTACAAGTGCAAGTACTTCCATCGCCGGTGTTAATATGGAGTCCGCAACTTCAAACAAGGCTCCGATAAAAAAAGAGCCTAAATATAAGTTTGAAACGATAGATATAATAATGCTGCCCGTTGTATTTATACTCGCATTTTTATGCACAAAATATTATAACTTAAATACAGATATAGTAACTTTAGGTTTGGGAGCTACCGCATACATAGTACTTTATGTTATCTCCGTGCTTGTATATGCTAAATTAAAGGCAGTTAAGCTCAATAGTGAAAGTATTATTTTATCGGTACTTATGATACTTTTAGCCATAAGCTTTACTGTTTTTTATAACTATTCCCTTAGTATATTTATGCAAATCGCTATGGATTTTATGCTTATCTACCTTCCTGTAACGGTATTTAACAAGCTTATAAAAAGTGAAACTTCAGCACTTATATTATACGACTATATCAATGCACTTGTACTTATTCCTATACATAACGCTACTTCTTTTTGGCTTTGCATGTTTTCAAAGAGGGGAAAAAGTTCTTCAAGTACAAAGACTAAGTACTTTTTGCATATTTTTCTCGGACTTTTGATTGGCACTCCATTTATAATAATTGTCGTTTTCCTGCTTTCAAGTGCAGATGCTACTTTTAAAAATATTTTTGACAATTTATTTAACTTCAATATCAGTATTCCTAAAAATATCGGAACTCTTATATGGTCACTACCTATGGCAACCTACCTGTACGCACTTATCTACGGAAGCTCCATAGAGGATAATTCAAAGTCCTTTAATATAGATAAGTTTAATAAAACTATGGATAATGCCGCCTCCATACCAAGACTTAGTTTATACACAGTTAATGTCGTTATTTGCTGCTTTTATATTCTTTTTATAGGCATACAGGCTATATATTTTATAGATATTTTAGGCGGTTCTTTACCGACTGATTTTACTTATTCAGACTATGCAAGAAGAGGATTTTTTGAACTTCTGGCTGTTGCCTTAATCAATATAGTATTTATTGCGGTAGCTAAGATTTTATCAGTTAAAAATGAAAATAATAAGTATATGCGTATTCATATAATCCTAAATTCAATATTAACATTGGTACTTATATCTGTTGCCTTTGCCAAGATGTATCTGTATATAAGAACTTATGGACTTACAACACTGCGCATAATTCCAAGTGTATTTATGATTTTCTTATGTTTTGTATTTGCCTTTATCATAATGGGAGAATTTAAGAAGAACTTTCCTGTTACCAAATTAAGTTTCTATGCAGGAAATATACTTTTTGTACTTCTTTGCCTTGCCAATATAGACGCAGTGGTTGCCCGGTATAACCTTAATGCCTATATGAACGGTAATCTGCCACACTATGATATATATGATCTTAAGGAAAGTGATATGGCTGCAATGCCTATCATTTACAAGGCTTGGAAAAACAGTTCCGATAAAGAGCTTAAAGAAAAGCTCCATTCTTCTGCAGAAAGTATAATGAGGTATTATTCTTTTGATACAGATGAACCTATCAGCTATAATTACACCATAAATAAAGCTTTAGTAATAGAAAAGAATATGAAGCTCCATTAAATATAAAGTAAAAGGCTTCAAACAGCAAAATTACACTGTTTGATAGCCTTTTTGCTTAAGTTATTTATTAATAAGGGTTACAAAAAATTCTCCGTCTTCTAAAAACTCTATGTTTATATAATTATCACCGTCAAAATACAGTATATCTCCCGGTGTTAAATCATGGATCTCTTCATCATTAATAAATGCCCTTACCGCTCCCTTTACCACAGTAAATATTATATATGCCTCAGCATGGTTGTGCTTTGGAATCAAATCTCCTTTAACCCCTGCCTTCTTTACAACATTAAACCTAAATTATTCATAGCATAGCTATATCTGCGTCTGAAAGCCACATAATTACTGCATTTACAAAACTTTCTTACTTTCACCTAAAAAGTGAATAGAAAAGGACCTCTTTCTTAGTAAAATTAAGGTGTCAAATCAAAACAATGCCAAGGAAAGGAAGTCCTCTTATGCCAATTTTATACACTATTTCACTTGAAAGCAACAAGAAAATTAAAATAAATTTTAACGGTGGAAATCTCTCTTCTGATGGAGGGCTAATCCTCATCAAAGAATTCGCTGCAAAGGTAGGTCTTATAAAGCTTGTGAAAAAGCTCTTCAAAACCAATGACTATACAAAAAGCCGTATTCATACAGATCCTGATAACCTTATGCAGATGCTCTACCAAATTATAGCAGCCTATTTTGAAGATGATTGTGCAGATGAACTGACTAATGATCCGGTATTAACATCTATTTTGGAAAAAGAGGCCTTGGCTTCTCAATCTACACTATCTCGTTTTTGGAATAGAATGGACAACGACACTCTTACACAGCTGGATTCTATAAATGCAAAAATGCGAGATATTGTCTATTCTATTAAGGCGCCGGAGCACATGTTGTTTGACCTTGATTCTACACTGCTTAACACCTACGGCAAGCAGGAAGGAGAAGGTTTTAACTTTCATTATCAGGCTCACAGTTATCATCAACTACTTTGCTATGACGGAATTACAGGTGATCTTTTAAAGGCTGAACTTCGTAACGGCACACAGTATTGTAGCAATGATGCTGACAAATTCATGATTCCACTGTTACAGGAATATCGTGCAAAATATCCATCGCTCCCTCTTTATCTTCGTGGTGATAGTGGTTTTGCTTCTCCTGATTTATACAAAGCTTGCGAAGATAACGACTGTAAGTATGCAATCCACTTGAAGCAAAACCAAACATTGATAAAATACGTTGCAGATGCTGATGCAGCGTTATTTAGAGCAGCCCGTGAAAATCAAACGGATTATATGGTGGAATGCGGTGAGTTCTATTATCAGGCAGGAAGTTGGTCGCATCCAAGGAGAGTTGCTTTTAAAGTAGAAAAACCCTATAATCAGTCTATTCACCTATATACTTTTATTGTCACTACAATGGAATCAGAACCACACAAAGTAATTCAATTTTATTGTGGTCGTGGCAAGATGGAGAACTTCATAAAAGAAGGAAAATCAGGGTTTGATTTTTCTTCAGTAAGCAGTCGTACCAAGGTAGTCAATGCAAATCGTTTACAGGTACATGTTCTTGCATACAACCTGTTTAATTGGTTTAGGCGACTGGTGCTCTCTGCAAATATGAGAAAGCAGCAAGTCAATACTATTCGCTTAAAGTTGCTAAAAGTAGTAAATAAGGCAAGATATATAGTACTCAAATTGTGTAGCAGTTGCCCCTATAAGAAAGAATTCTATGAAACGATTTCAAATATTAGGAAACTACCGCCACAGTTGGAATAGTAGTAACTTATGAGCCTTGATAATCCAATATTAAATGACTATTTTTGATGCATAGGGATAGTGCGCCTTTTTTTCAGGTGATTTTCCAACTTACGAACGAGATAGCTTTATAAAACAATTATCTTGTAGGCTTTTTAAGACAAATCTACTGTGATAAATAATTCAGGTTTAAATTATATATTATACATTGTGTTTCTAGCAAACAATATTAAAATTTTCTATTTGGACAAAGTGGTTTAAATCTTCTACTTTTTTCCAAAAGAAAATAAGTAAAAGTATTTACTGCAAATTATAAATTTAGAAAAAAGCGGATGTATTTAGATTTTACTTAAAAATAGACATTGTGTAAATATCTTTGAAGAAAGTGAGTAAGCAGATATGAGAATCATATGTATTTTTTGTGTGATACTTATAATGTCAGGGTGTAGGAGTGTTACACATAAAAAAGAAGTACAAAATCATGATGTATTAGAAACAAGTGATATTTCAACAGATAATTTTGAGCACACATTAAAGTCGGATGATTTTGATTTTCCGGTTCCGGAAATTTCATGTAAGATTATCAGCAGTACAAAATATAAGATTAGTTTAATAACAACAGATAGCGAAAACCTTGAGAAATATTATAAAAAACTAAAAGAAGGCAATTGGCAGGTACTAAGACCGGCAACATCAGGTTCTCCTGTTTCTATGTATTTTAACGGATTTGACGGTCTTGTAATAACAGACAGTAAAATAGATGATGTGGGGAACCGAGAAGTTGTCATTGATTATTATAATGGGAAAAGAGATAATTCATTTGAATATATCAAAAAATATGAAGATATTATAAGAGATTTTTTTTCGGATGATGTAATATATGCTATTTCTGAATATGATATTTCTGAGGCCACTACAAAATTAGGTCTGCGAGGCTTTTATGTTTACACAGATAAAATTAAACCAGCAAAGCTTATAATTGATAAATACAACAATATTATATTAGTTAACTATGATCAATTTGTAATCTCTGATATAGATTCTGATGGCGAAGATGAATTAATTACACGTCTAGGCTATGGTTTTGGTCGCTATATCATAACATTATCTGCTTTTAAGTATAATCCAAAAGAGATGGTGATGTTATGCAAAACTCAATATGAACAGATGGGGTCACTAGATATGTTTATAAGAGAGAACAATGGTAACGTGGAAGTGATCGCAGGGAAACAAAAAAACGGAGAAATTGATGTATTGGGATCATATGGAAATTTAGAAATTAATAATGGTGTTCTGAGACCAAAGAAAAAAGATATTCCATTTAAGATATTGGAAGAAAATTGATTAGTTCTTGTGCAAATGTTACTGTACACGGGTAGTATATTTCTATTGTAAAAAATGCCGGAAATTATTTTTTTATTTTATTATGATTGATTCGGTCAGTAGAGTTTCTGTGGGTAACTCTGCAAACCGAATTTTTTGTATTTAAGTTATCAACATATTTTATCTATATTCTTCCTATACAAAATGATTTCACTACCGTTTGTGGATAGTTCTACCCAATCCTTGCTTGAACCTCGATTTTTTTAAAGAGTTATGCACATGGCAAAATAACGAAGGGACTTTGTTGTCAAATTCGCATAAATACAACATTGCTGATATAATCATACTATGAGGTGAGTATATGAACCATATTTCCGGTAAGCTCGAACAGCTTTTAGCCTTACACAAAACGTTATGTAAGGAATACGAAAAGGAAAACAAAATACTCAAAAAGGAAGTTGCCGATTTTAAATCAGGTGAGCGTTTTAAGCAGATTCGAAGGGAACATCAGAAGTTGGTTGATGAGTATCGTAGGCAGATAAAGCAACTGAATCTTGTGATTGAAGGGCTTCATAAGGATGTAAAAAATGCATGGAAATGGTGTGAAGAAGCATATGAAGATGCACTTAAAGAACTACGTGCATCAATGAAGGAGATGAAACGTGCATTAAAGGAAAAGAAGTGGTTGTTATCAGAACGTGACAGGGAACAGGCATTGTCTAAGATTACTGACCTTTGCCGTGAAAACAGCGAATTAAAAACTCAGCTGTATGATGAACAAGGTAGAAATAAAAAACTTTTGGCACAGCTAAACCGTGACTATGAGAATAGCACATCCCTTATATTAGTAATATAAAACTATGAAATATCATAAAAGAGTGGGTTGAAAATCAACCCACCCCAACATTTGACAAAGAACCTAAAAAAAGGACAGCTACAAATCTCTCGACTTATAACTGCCCTGACGCTGTTATTATATTATAAATTTTAGTTTATCCAACATTCTATACCAGCCCAGCTTAACTGATTTTTCCCACTATTCTTCATATCTCGCTGTGCTTTGACCAACGCTTCTCCGAAACGCATTTTCTTATTTAAAAGATTATCATATATTTTATCCATCATACTAATCGTATCTCTTGTCGGAACACTCCACCTACATGTCATAATGTTACCATTAAAACGTTCAAAAATACTTGTCCATGTTCCAGAAGATATTTCTGGATTATTACTATTTGGAGTGCCCCCAACGCAACTAATTAATATAAAATTACTAATACAAACCTCTTTTAGTACCTCTCTAATTTGAATCATACTTTTTGCACCTTCTATTGATTGAGCCCCTTCAGTAAGTTCAGAAGCAGGCTCCCTTACCCCATGACCATATACAATCAACGTATTCTTCCCTTTTTTACACTCCATTGAAACTGCTTGTAAATCATCTGAACAATCTGTAATACTAACCACATTATCCATTATATGTTCTTCTAACCACTTATTGATATGGTGAATTGACGTTTCTTCCCTTTTCCCAAAAACTTTGTTTACAATTTTTATATCATCCAACTCAGTATTTAAAGAATTAATTAATTGTACATAATCGATAAAATTTACAATTTCTTCAACCTCATCAATCAAATATATTCCTTTATATTGAACAGCTGCAATCGGAAAGATACTCTTAGAAATATCAGGAATTACATAAACACTCTTTGTCTTATGGTTAAATACATACTCACACAAGTGTTCCGCAACAACATCGGTAATCACAGAAGAATAATATTTTATCTCATCATCACTAGACATATTACTCTCAATTATCTGCCCATATTTTTTCATACCGCTATAAGGAGTATCCCCTTCAGCAGAAAAAAATTTTGTTCTTATATCAATCCATTTATCTGTTACCAATATGCTTACCATTGCCGTTTCCGTCAATACATACTGGTACACCACTTCATCTGGTTTCAAATTTTTTTTCAATTCTTCCCAATTTGTTCCTTCAAATTTATTTAGAGGCATATAATATGGATGCTTATTTATTAATTCTTTTGATAAAAATTCTATTTCCCTTGCTATTGTCTGAACATCATTATCCTCTACTCTATTACCTTTTAGCATAATTGCATATTCTCTTTTTAATTGCTGTAATCTGCAATGCTTTTTATCCAATTCGTCTGATATTTCATTCTTCAAATAATAATTCTTCTGTTCTATTACAGACAGTGGAAGACATATTGACATCTTTTCAAGAATTTCTTTTCTCAATTTTCGCTTAGTCTCTTCTTCAATATCTTTAACAGCATAATATATGCCGCTAAAGCAAAGATACTCCCTTATTATTTGGTCATATTCCTGAGCTAAAGCAGCTCTTTCTTCCTGATGATAAACTTGCCTTCTTTTTTGTAATTGAATAATAGCATTGTCAAGCATTTCTAATCCTAATAAAAAATTTTCAATACTTCCACCAGTCTTAATTAACAAATCACCCCACAAATAATATAACTTTGCAGCTATATCTCTACGTTGATTTAGCAATTCGTGTATCGAATTATAATTATCCGTAATATATTTTACTGCTTTATCATACTCTTTATTTTTCACTTTTCCCGCAATAAGGTTACTTAAATCAAAAAGCCAGTGGCTATCTTTTTTCTCGTGATTTTCTACCCTTCCTTCATAATTTTGAATAATCTCAGTTACATCGTCCGAATACTTATAATGAAGTGGTTCTAAAGACTCATTATATTTTTTTAGCACTTCAATACTTTCAACAACATCATTTTTCTCATTTTCTGAATAAAGTTCATCATACATTCCCAAATATTTTGATAAAATATTTAATCCTTCTTCAAGAACTGGCGTAACTTCTTTCAAAACCAACAACTGTTTAATTGAAACAATTGCACACGCAACACCTTCAATAGTATTCCCCAAACGAAACTGTACATTTGCCCATGCCATTAAATATAAAGCTACAAGTAACTTTTGTTCACTAGAATCTACCGTTTTTCCATACTCTAATATACTTAATGAAAAGGATGTTGCTTCCTGCGGATTTTCACTCAAAAAAGATGCTCCAATAGAACAATAGTACCTAAGCCAAATTCTTTGAATAGTTGTCCCTTCGTCTTCTATTAACCCCCAACTTCCTTTTACAAGTTCTTCTCTTGTGCATCCAAATTTTTCTGGCGACATTTCTCCACAATTACTTTTTCTCAAACAAATAATTGCTGTATCACAATTTAAATGTTCTTCAGATAATTGCAAATTGCTGATATATGAATCAGGCAACATTCTATCAAAATCAATTTTTCCTAATTCTTTAATACAGCCAAGTACACGTTTTTTTAAAGATATATTCCATATATCAACTTGCTGACACTCCAATAGTTTTCGCCAATGATAATATCCATTTTCAATGTTAGCAAAAAAATTTATACATTCTAATAAAAGGGAACATCGCTTTTCCAATAAAATCGCATAATCTTTTTCTTTTCGAAAAGGCTTTAATTTCCCTAATGCTTTACAGGCTCTTTCAGAGTCTTTTAAAATATCTATCTTGTGTTCCAATATATCTTGTGTAGTATCATCTACTTCATGCAAATCAGCCTCTTGGAGTAAATTATATGCATTATAATAATGTCCTTTCGATTTCGCATATAATGCCACTTTGAGTAATGCTATATTTTTTAAATCCGGATTTTTTTCAACAATTTCAAAAATATACGACTTTACAATTTTAATATCAGTCTGTTCTTCCGCCAATAAATCATTTATCCTAGCTATCAATTCAAAATACGGTTTATCTATTTTTCTAAACCAGCTAGCTGCTTCCTTATGATTTTCTTGATCTACGAGAAAATTCGCATATCTTTCAATAAGAAATATATTTTCTGGCTGATAGATAATTCCTTCTTCTAAAATATCCCTATATCTTTTCTCATCCTTCTTATAAATATCTAATCCTAATTCAAATAATCCTCTTTCCCATCTATCTTCACTATACACTTCTTCAAATATTTTTTTTGCTTCCTCTTTAGAATTCTGCAAAATATACATTTCTGCCAGAAAAAGCTTTTGTTCATTTGACAATGTCTTATATATTGATTTTAATAACTCAATTGTTTTAGTAATACCCCCATTACTATGATATGCAATCGCTTTACACATAATAATGTGTTCTGAATCCATTGTAGCTGCATTCGTTTTAATTATCTCTAACGCTTCTTGCAACGATTTATTCTTTATTTCTCTTAAAACTTTCGTTGCATTATCAGAACTTTCACAATTATATCCAAGAATTTCTGTCTTACTTATACTCATATTATTTGAAGATTCCAATTCTTTGTTTATCCTATCAGCAATAGTATTATTAACATTACAAATGAGTACTAACCCACTAATATCTGACTGATACTTTCCGTATAATTTATCAATATTTTTTGAAAAATCAGTCCAATCTTCGTCCTCTTGTAAATGCAATTTTGAATACTTATCTTCAAATTTTAATGCTGATATAGCCTTTTCGACACAACAACATGCCAATCGTTCTCCTCCAACAATAACAATTGCATCCTCTTTATTTTGCTCTCCAATATACTTTCCAATTGCTTCATAAGATTTAACCATTCCAAATATCCATACAAATTTGTTACCAGTATACTTTTTTTGTATTTCTTGCTTTATTGCTCTATATGACAGAATGTGGACTTTACCTTGAACATGTTTTTCCAAATAATCTAGCCAAAATATTATATTTGCATCGGGGTAATAATCTACAACCTCCAAGCATATCATATATTGATCTAATTTCATTTCATCGACCATATGCATTTTTCCAATCCTTTCCACTACCTAATGTGATTAATTGTATAAATCACATATAAATTAGCAACCATTCTTACACCATCCCATTTTACATCATCCAACAACAACGCTTGAAACAAAATATCCCCCACATTCTTCAGCCCGACTATCCCATACTCTTTTTCCATAAAGCCTTCAATCTGTATATAATACATAGCAGCCTCTTTCCTCGCCACTAGACAATGCGTATACAATGCCATGATATACTTGTCCGACATCAGGAAGGCGTATGTTTCATTCCCTTGATATGTATATCGGCACTTTTCCAGATTTTCTTGCGGTATATCGAAATAACATCTGACCGTTTCCAAATATACATCTCCATTATACTGCGGCTTTAGCTTCTTTGCATACCTCCTGATTGTTGCAAATATATTATTTCTCTCTATGGCTGTCTTGGATCTTAAATACAGGCTTTTTCCCTCTCAGGTACATATAAACATTATTTAGGATAGTCTTTCCGGCATACTGCTTGAAATCACCTATCTACAACAAATACAATAACAACTCCAGCAATTTCTCTCTTGACGTAATCTCCTGATACGAATAATCTCCAAATTCAATATAATCCAGCTTCAAAGGGCTGCTCCCCTTCGCTATCTCACACTCCATTACCCTGTTAATATCTCTCATTGATTCCATCTATATATCTCTCCTTCCCACTTCTGGACATCGTGTCCAAAAGCACAAAAAAGCAGCTACAAGTATTTCACTAATAACTGCCCTGACGCTGTTACCTGATTATTCTATTCCTGCCGTTTTTGCAAATCCGGCTTTTCTATTCATAAGTTCCTCTTGTTTCTCCTTTGGCAGACACCGGAATATCTAATTATATCCCATTCCTGCCATCGGTGTTCCTTTTGCTAGAAGAAAAAGCTGCGTGTCAAGCCATTCCTCCCACAAGTTTTCAAACATGCTCCGACTATCCGTAGATGTAATTGCATCTTCAAAACCTTGCGGCGGTCTATAATACTGTAACTTGACAAAACCGTATCTTCCAGCATCCACAACAAGTATATTTTCAATCTCATACGGCTCTGCAAAAGCATCTGCAACTTTTCTGTATTTCTCCCTTTCACCGTATGTAATGTGTTTTTCTTTCACAATTAACCATCCTCCTGTTTCAAAACCACACTACCTGCATATATATCCTCATTCTTCAAAAATCAATATCGTCTTTACCATTTGCATATTTTATGGTGCTTACACTCACCATATTATTATAAGTTTCCTGCCATTAAAATACAAGGTAGGAAAGGAGTTGCCTGTATGATTAAATACAATGTTACTGTACACGGGTAGTATATTTCTATTGTAAAAAATGCTGAAAATTATTTTTTTATTTTATTATGATTGATTCGGTCAGTGGAGTTTCTGTAGGTAACTCTGAAAACCAAATTTTTTGTATTTAAGTTATCAACAGATTTTATCTATATTCTTCCTCTCCATATAATCAAGTGTTTTTTTAATAAATTCAATACTTTTTGATACCTGTCATTGAATAGAACTAAGGTTATGGAGTGATCTTTACCTCATACAGGGCAGATATATAGTAATAATGGGTGCACCAAATAAAACGTCATCACTATTCGTTCTAAATGGCCTCGATGTGTACCCATCCCTATATGGCAGCTCACCTCTCATGTCCAACAGGATTATCCTCCTTACGGTGGGTCCTCACTTCCTTCGTTCTGCCTGTCCATAACCAGGGTGCCAGCTTAGCTATTCATCAGGGTCATGCCCTTTGGAGAAAATTCCTGCCGGCTACCAGCTCATTCTTTGTACTTTCATCACTGATCCAAACACTACGATTACAGCACCTTTCGGTGGACGCTTCCTATAATCATTATGGTTGTTCTTTATTGCTCGGTTATGCAGCCTTTAACTGCTCTCCCGGACGTCGAATATCTTTCAACATCTTTGATGCATCATAACTGATTCCCTTGGTAAGGATCACATGGAATACTCTTATCAGCTTACATGCTACTGCTATCAGCGACTGCATCTTTTTCAATGGATTCTTTTCCCTGGTAGTATAATATCTGTGGATTTCTTTGAATTCTTCATTCTTTCCCACCACCGATATCGCTGCCTCAAAAAGTAGATATCTGAGACGCTTGCGTCCTCTTTTGCTTATCTTTGTTTTTCCGTCGTGCTTACCGGAACTATCTGCCACCAGTTCCAATCCTGCAAGTTTCTGAAGTTCTTTCGTGCTATCAAAGCGCGTGATATCACCAACTTCTGCTATGAAACCAGCTACGGTTGTTATTCCTATACCTTTTATTTCAAGCAGCTTATCCGCATACCTGACCTGTTGGCACAGTTCTTTGATCAGGTCATTGACCCGTTCAAGGCGTTTTGTCTGGAGTTCATAATCCTCTATCAGATCCTGTATCTCCATCCGAGCTTCTGTAAGACCTGCTTTTAATCCTATGCTTTTCATGGCTGCATTCAGGATCAGCATAGCCTTCTTATGCCCATTTCCTCGGAGTTTAGCGTCTTTCCATATCTTTATGATACCTTCCACTCCTAGTCTTACTATCTCCTCAAGAGTTGGTGCCTGCTTTAACACCAGCAGCCCTCCCTTGGCATCTATGTGTGTATAAATCCCCTTATATTCCGGGAAATACACTGCAACCCACTTCTGCAGACGGTTCTTCGCCCTTGTCTGTTCTTCTACAAGCACAAACCGGCGGTTTGACGCATTCCGCAGTTCTGCATATACACCTGTCGGCATATATGAATAAAAATATCGTCCATCCCTTACAAGCCCTGCAATAACACGAGGATCTTTTCTGTCATTTTTAGATGGACTATTGTCATCTAATTCTTTGGTCTTATGCACATGGTGCGGATTTACCATCACAAACTTTATGTTCTTTTCACCCATGAACTGCCCAAGATCAAACCAGTAGTGACCGGTTGGCTCTATTCCTACCAGTGCATCTTTAAGTTCATTTTTCTGCATCAGTTCCACAACCGAATTGTAAAAGCTGTTGAATCCCTCCATAGAGTTTGAAAACGCTACAGGCTTTCTGGTAAGTTCTATGCCTCTCCAGTTAAAAGCTCTGAAATAATGCTTTTCACTGCCAACATCAATGCCGACAATCATTGTTGTTTCTTTTACTTGTTCAATCTTCTTATTTTGTGTAGAATTCATTTGTAGATACCTTCCTTATTCCGCTCATTTGCTAACTGGCCGGTCAGCAATGACAGTTTAACTTAGGTATCTATTTTTGTAAAATCATTTACTTTCTACACTTTGAATTATACAGGAAGCTATACAAAATGATTTCACCACCATTTGTGGATAGTTCTACCCAATCCGTGCTTGAACATGGTTTTTTTAAAGAGTCATGCACATGGCAAAATAACGAAGGGACTTTGTTGTCAAATTCGCATAAATACAACATTTCTGATATAATCATACTATGAGGTGAGTATATGAACCATATTTCCGGTAAGCTCGAACAGCTTTTAGCCTTACACAAAACGTTATGTAAGGAATACGAAAAGGAAAACAAGGTACTTTTGGAAACAATTGAAGCTCAGAAAGAGCAAATAGATCTTCTTGAGCGGATTGTTAAGAATCAGAATAAAATAATCAAGGAACCGGAGAAGTCATAATGAGAATTCCCTTTGAATATATTGGTGCTTTATAACAGGAAAACAAAATACTCAAAAAGGAAGTTGCCGATTTTAAATCAGGTGAGCGTTTTAAGCAGATTCGAAGGGAACATCAGAAGTTGGTTGATGAGTATCGTAGGCAGATAAAGCAACTGAATCTTGTGATTGAAGGTCTTCATAAGGATGTAAAAAATGCATGGAAATGGTGTGAAGAAGCATATGAAGACGCACTTAAAGAACTACATGAATCAATGAAGGAGATGAAACGTGCATTAAAGGAGAAAGAAACAGATACCGACTCAGGTCGTTTGCCTTCCGGCACCAAAAGAGGTGGCAAAAGATCCGGGTTTTAAGAAGACAAATAAGACTATTGTCAAGCAGCTCATTTCTGTTGAGTTGATTATGAATGTAACAGAATATCAAGCGGATGTATACTACAATTCTACGACCGGAGAGCGAATCCATGCGGCTTTTCCAAGTGGTGTTGTTGACGACGTGAACTATGATGGCAGCATCAAAGCACTTTTGTTTTTGTTAAACACAGACTGTGCTGTTTCCATTAACAAAACCAGACGCTTTCTGTCAGATCTTACCGGTGGAAAACTGAAAATATCAGGAGGCATGATAAATAAACTCTGCCGAGAGTTTTCAAGTAAGACACAAGCAGAGCAAAAAAAGATCTTTGCAGACCTGCTGTCTTCTGCGGTTATGCATACAGACTGTACAAATGCTAGAGTAAACGGAGAAAGTGCATATGTATATGTATGTGCAACACCGGATGAACAGAATGTCCTTTACTTCGCCCGTGAGAAAAAGGGGTATGAAGGTGTAAAGGGAACTGTAACAGAGGATTTCCAAGGTATTTTGGTACACGACCACGAAATCACCTTTTATAAGTATGGCAATGCCCATCAGGAATGCCTCGCACATGTACAACGGTATCTGAAAGACAGCATGGAAAATGAGCCGTCTTTGACTTGGCACCGTAAGATGAGAGAACTAATCCGGGAAATGGTACATTACAGAAATGAGCATGCAGATGATGCACATTTAGATCCCAAAATTGTATCTGACTTTGAAGGAAAGTACCAAGAAATCCTTGAAAAAGCCAAGGAAGAGTACATACTTCATGAGCCAAGTCCTTATTATCGAGATGGATACAACCTGTATCTCCGGATGCAGAAATATAAAACGCAACATCTACTCTTCCTGCATGATATGAGGGTGCCAACTACAAACAATACAGCAGAACGCTGTTTAAGAGATTATAAGAGGAAGCAGACTTTTGCAATGACATTTAAAAGCTTTGAAAGCATCGAAGAATTATGTCAGAGCAAGGGTGTGCTGCTTGGAGTACGAAAAAATAATCCAAACCTTTACAACGCTGTCAAGGAAATCTTTAATAGATAATATGGAGCCTAACCGGTGTGTTAGACTCAATAAGTTTAATAGCTTAAGATGTAGAAGACAAGTTTACCCGTGTACAGTAACTACAATTTAATTACCGGTTTATAGCCTTTATGTATGAAAATACTTCAGGTTCTACTCCGATATTATCTCTTACCCACTGTATGGACTTTTCTATATCGTACTCGCTATTATATCCGACTATTCTTGGAATCCTTATGTGGATTTTATCACTTGATATTTTGTTTCGTAATTTAAGCAGATTTTTAATCATATTTTTATTGTCTTTCCCAGTATAATTTTTATAAATATCATTATTTATATCCTTTATATCAATGATCCATTCATCCATATCATACAATACCGGCTTTATATTATCCCAAGGAACATTAAGTGAAGTTTCTATTCTTTTTGCCCATCTTTTATCTGCCAAAGTACATACCTTATGAATATACTTTGACTGTAGCAGAGGCTCCCCACCACCAAAGGCAATGCCTCCTCCACTCATCAAATAATAAATATCATCCTTCCTTAAAATTTCTATCAGCTCCTGAGGGGTAAATGCTGCATGTTGAACTCCTACAAACGGTTTTTGGGGCTTATGACAGAAATCATTTATGCAATATTTACAGTGGAGAGGACAATCAAAAAATACTACCAAAGTAGATATTCCGTTTCCGTCTGTGCCCATCCTAAGTCTTGAAATAGATAAAATATCTCCAAACATTACTCTACCTCCTCAATACCAAGCCTTGGAATCCTTTGCTTTTCCTTTGGAATCTCTGATAACTTCATACTTAAATACTTTGCTTCTTCATCACATTTTTCACAGGTTCCGGCACAGGCACCCACATAGCTACACTCCTCAGAATTAAATTCTATATTGTTCATCTGTGCCAGTTTAAATCTGTATTCACGAAGTGTATTGCAAATTTTCTTTCCATCTATTCTGGCTACCTGTCTATATGTCATATCCTTTCTATAAATACCGTCACTAAATTGATTGGGGATATTTACCCTCCCCTCGATAAAATACATACTTGCTATATTTACATCTCCCGGCAAGTATCTGTTTTCTAACCTATCATTTTTATTTGGCTCTTTTCCCAATGGAATATATGACTTTGAAGTCAAATCAAAGTAAGATTCATTTCCCATCTCACTTATACCATCTATTACAATCGGGAAAATCTCCTCAAAGTAATTTTGGACATCTTCTAAAAGACCACCGAAATTCTTATATTCATTCTTTACATAATCCTGAATATCTATATAACAAACTGATTTTATGCCTGATAAATCTGAAAGCATCTCCTCATGAGCTTTCATTCTCCATTTTCCTTCAACGCTTAAGGGTGGACTTGCCCAAAGATGAATATTCATATGATGCTCTCTATTTTTAATAATATAATAAGGGTATAAACTTGCAGGATCACCGTCAGTCAAAAATAAGATATCATCTTCCGACCTTAACTTGTAATAAAGTTCATCTGCCACATCTTCTAAATCATTATATACTCTACTGCCAATCCCCATACTCATACCAAGACCAAATGACTTATGTGGACATATAAAGCATTCATATTCATCTGTAGCCTTTACACCTTCAAGGTAAACTACTAATACCAGATCCCTATACTTTTTTAGTATAGGATTCCTTGGATTCCATAATATACCGCTATCTGTTATTACTATTTTCATATTATTTCCCCTGATTTTGAAAAGTTCTGTAAAACTCATATGCATCTATTTGTTGCAGTCCTGATACCTGACCATCTCCCATTTCCATTATTATAAGGCTGCCATCAGTTTTCCTTGCCAAATCTATAGTCACAAAATTACTTTCTATCTTACTTGCTATTGATTCAATCCATATATATTCATCTTCCGATATATTTACTTCTTCATTCTCACTCCAGTAATTATCTGAAATCAATATTTCTCCCTTAAAAACAAACACCCTGTATTCTTTACAAATTGGCATACCACTGTCTTTATGATTCCCTATAGATTTAAGGCTTTCAAGCTTTCTAAGTACAACACCACCTTCAAAATTCTCTCCTTGACGATTAAGAAAATTATTGATTACCCTAAAAGTCTCTTCTCTATCACTAATATCTTTTATAAAGCAGGCATCATACCACTCATGTTTTCTACTTTTTACATAGTCTTTGACTATAAATGCCCCTTCAAGTCCTTCTGTAAGTTCCAAAGCATCTCCTATATCCCTTGACTCATTCCATACACTAAATGGTGTAAGTCCTTCAAA
Organism: Lachnoanaerobaculum gingivalis; assembly: GCF_003862475.1. Classification (GTDB taxonomy): domain Bacteria; phylum Bacillota; class Clostridia; order Lachnospirales; family Lachnospiraceae; genus Lachnoanaerobaculum; species Lachnoanaerobaculum gingivalis. The sequence continues at coordinate 118,346 of NZ_RRCO01000003.1, forward strand.
ATCTCTATACCATCCCGGTAAAAGATGGTACTTTGCATACTCTTTCGGTGAGTTTATCAGCTGTATTCCCTTTTTCTGAAGCAAATTATAAAAAAGCTCATACATATGTGGTGACATCATCCAACCTCTGTATATAGTTAAGCCTTCAATATCTTCACCATATAGCGACAATTTCCCATTTTCTAAATCTTCATAACTAAATAATGCACAAGTATGGTCTAGACCTGCTGCCTGATATTCTTCAAGATACTCCTCATCTACACTCTTTTTGTTCAGTGGATGACTGCAAAAAATAAAGTTTAAATTTTTAGCTATTTCCAAATTTTCTTTCCTCATATATACTCCCTAAGCAATTCCTGTTTTTATTATCTTTAATATAAACAAAAAGCTGTACATTAAAAATGCCAGCTTTTTGTAAAAATATTAAATTTTAGCAATTTAGTAAACTGTCTATCCAATCTCTTTTCTGTAGCTTGACTTTCCATTTGTCAGGTATATTATCATAGCCGTAATAAAGTCCCGCAAGTCCACCTGTTATGGCTGCTACCGTATCTGTATCATCACCTAAGTTCACCGCCTTTAGAATAACTTCCTCATAAGAAGATGTATTTACAAGGCACCATATCGCAGCCTCCAGTGTGTACACAACATAGCCTGTACTTCTTATCTGATTTTCAGATATATCTTTAAATTTTGAAAGCGAAATAATTCTGTTATAATTGTCAAGCTCACTCTTAGTACTTTCTCTATAATACTTAAATGCATTATCTACTCCCTGCTGTAGTCGTTCTATTAATTCTCCGTCTTTATCTAAAATAGCTTTTACTAAAAAATAATATATACCACAGGCCGTCTTACTTCTTAAATGTGCATGTGTTAAAGCGGAACAATTATGTATAATATCTATCGCTTCATCATCCGACAATTTCATATCTTTTTGCTGTTCAAATATGTACAGACATACAGGTAGAATTCTCATAAGTGAGCCGTTACCGTTATCCCATTCCGTTTCACCTCCGGATTGTAACGGATCGGCTCCGGTACTATATTTCATAATAGCTCTTGAAGTGGCTATTCCTATATCAAAGACTTCATCAAATGGCGTATAATCTCCATTCATACACCAATCGTGGAATCTCTCCATGATATCCTTATAATCAATTTTACCCTTATCTCTGATACTTGCAAGGGTTGCAATTGCCATGCTGCTATCATCCGACCATGTACCCTCAGGCTGATTGTATGTTCCATACCCTCTCATATCTGTTACAGGATCATTCTTTCTATCTTCTCTTGAAGTAAACTCCACAGGTACTCCCATTGCATCTGCAACAATCAAACCATACATCCCTGATTTCCAAATATTATCCATTAATTTACCCTTACTCTCATTAACAAATATTTAATATATTACATATCCATCTTAAAATTGGTATTCATCCTTTACTCCTAAAAGCTGACTCCATCTTACAGAAATAAGCTTGGCATAGAAAATACTTGCCAAACCATAGCATCCCAGTGCATAGGCATCATTTATCTCTACCAACAATGTTCGCCCATCTTTTGTAACACATATGTCCAAACTGCAGGCCGCAGGTCTTTCCTCCCAACTGATAAATGCCTCCAGCATGGAATCCAAAACTTTAAAGTCATAATGATATCTATAGCTTTTTCTGCTTCTATCAAGTAATAGTCCATATGGTCTGACATCAACTATCTCGTCATAAATTATAAAACATCTACATTCTGCACATATATCCAAAGGCTCACTTACAAGTACCTCATAATCTTCTGAATGATTTCCGCAGCCTACAAGATCTGATATGCTGCTTATTATCTTTCCGGTAAAAACCTTACTCTTTATAGGCTTAACAAAATAACCTGCTGACCATTTTTCTTCACTTCTTGAAATACTGTTTATTGTATCCTTCCAAATTTTTCTTCCAAGAAATTTATTCATTACTTTAGGATAATCAGGTATACTTGGTTCAACACCGAATTTTGAGAATATACTGTTACATTGTTCTATATAATCCAGCACAATATCTTCTCTGTTTACTCTATCATAAATTTCATCAATTTTATGATATGGAATAATCTCAGCTCCCATCTCTCTAAAACCATACATTGCATTTGCAATATTTACACTGTGGGGAATTTCCATTTTCATTTCATTGTCAAATTTTGTCTTTAAATAAACTTTTCCCATAATCCCACCTTTTTATATTGTTTTCTATTTAGGCGTTTGCGAAACGCCAAAAGCCGTATAAATACGACACTTTTTTGTTACTGAATATAAAAATCTCCTCTAGATCTGTGATATAATGGAGTTGCACAAAACCATAAACCACATCCCTAAAGGAGACATTACTATGATATCACAAAAACAACTCTCTTTGGCAGATATTTTTGAAGATTGTAAAGATATTTTTGAATCTGACAAACCTCAGTTTCTTACTCTGCTCGAAAATCACATTGACCTTGATGAAATTATTCCGTTTTCTTTTTACAATCATTATTATGCAGCCACAGGTAGAAATCGAAAATATCCTTTGACTGCTATGCTTTGGGCTTTGATCATTCAACGCCTGTTTTCTATTCCTACAGATTCTCTTTTACTGGTCTTCCTTCATTATTCCAGACATCTTAGAGAATTCTGCGGCTTTACCAAAGTTCCTGATGCCTCTAAAATCACTCGTTTTAAGCAAGATTTTTTATTGGACTTACAATCTGTTTTTGATAAGCTTGTTGATATAACTGAACCGATATGTAGGGATATTGATAACAACCTTGCTTCTATGCTTTTGTTTGATACTTCAGGTATTGAAGCTTATGTAACCGAAAATAATCCTAAATATGCCAACCGCATTATCAGGCAGCTCAAATCCTATGCAAGATCTATGAATTTTGATAGTTCTTATGACCCTTATAAGGTGGCATACGCTTCTATGCCTACATCAGCTTCATCAAACCATGAGGTTAAACAGCAGTACATTAACGGGCATTTCTGCTACGCTTACAAGTTCGGTATTATTACCAATGGACTTGGAATTGTTCGTTCCATTGATTTCTACAACAAGGATTATCTTTCTTCCCATCCTGACATTGTAGTTGAAAAGAAAGCAAAGTCTCCAGATGAAGACAAATCACTTGCTGATTCCAAGGCTTTACTGCCTACCTTAAAGGACTTTAAAACAAGGCATCCAGACATTAAACCATCTATATTCCTTGGTGATGCAGCCTTTGATACCATTGAGATTTACAAATTACTTTTTGAAGATTTCAATTTCCAAAAAGCATTTATTCCTTTAATATAAGCCATAAATGATAAAGTCCTAGTATACCACAAATAAAAATGTCCCACTTATGGTAGAATAGTATTTTGTATATTCTAACACTAGGAGGGACTGACTTATCAGAAAGGTTATTTTATCAATGAATGAACAAAGAAAATATGAGGTTATTAAAGGGCTGGTAGATCACCCGGATACAGCTAATAAGGATAGAGCTGCTCTTATCCTAGGATGCACCAAGAGGCATATAAACCGTATGATACAAGGTTATATTAAAGATGGTAAGGCATTCTTTATCCATGGTAACAGAGGTAAGAAGCCTGCTACCACTATCCGTCCTGATGTCAGAAGTCAGGTTATTGATCTATACAGAACTAAATACTACGAGGCTAACTTTGAACACTATACGGAGCTTCTTAAAAAGCATGAGGGTATAAGCATCTCTTCTTCCTCTGTAATGAGTATTTTGGAGTCAGAGTACATTCTATCTCCAAAGGCTACAAAAGCTAAGCGTAGACGCATTAAGCAGGCTCTCAGAGCCAAGAAGCAAGCTGCAACATCAAAAAAGGAATTATCACAGATACAAGCTAACTTAGTAGCAGTTGAAGATGCTCACAGTCGTCGTCCAAGATGTGCTTATTTCGGCGAATTGCTTCAAATGGATGCTACACCTTATGAATGGGTGCCCGGACAGATATGGCATCTACATTTGGCCATTGATGATGCCTCAGGTGTTGTTACGGGTGCATGGTTTGATACTCAAGAGACTCTTAACGGCTACTACCATGTGTTTGAACAGATTCTTACTGATTATGGTATTCCCTATAAGTTTCTTACTGATAAACGAACTGTATTTACATACAAGAAAAAAGGTGCCTTATCTGACGACAAAGACACCTATACACAGTTCGCTTACGCCTGCAAGCAACTTGGTATACAACTTGAATCAAGCAGCGTACCACAGGCTAAAGGACGCATAGAACGATTGAATCAAACCTTACAGTCACGCCTGCCTATTGAGTTTAGACTCGCAGGCGTAACCGACATCAATAATGCCAATGAATTCCTTTACCACTACATAAAAGAATTCAATGAGAAGTTCTCACTTCCATGTAATGGTATCAAATCTGTCTTTGAAAAGCAACCGTCTAAAGAAAAAATAAATCTTACTTTGGCGGTTTTAACCGAGAGAACTGTTGATGCCGGACATGCGATTCAATTCGAGAAGAAATTTTATAAGATGGTAGATAATAAAGGAATGCAGACCCATTACCGAAAAGGTACCAAGGTTATGCTTATCAAAGCATTTGATAGGTCTTTGTTTGCGTGCGTAAATGACAAAGATATTTACGCTCTGGAAGAAATACCGCCCCATGAGTATAAATCTAAGGACTTGGATTCTGATTACAAACAACCCGAGCCTAGAAAACCTTATATTCCACCAATGAACCATCCTTGGAGATTAGGTGCCTTTTATAAATTCGTACACTCACAGCCACACAGAATTGAAGAAGACATAAAAAGTGCATGATAAAAGCCCCTTTTATGGGGCTTATAAATTAATTTTTTTGGGACATAATCATTTATGCTTGACATTTCCAAAAAGCATTTATTCCTTTAAAAGTTAATCTCTCAATGGATAATGTTAAATATACATTCAATGAAAATGGGATTCCCTGTTGCCCTCATGATTCTTCGCTTCCGATGAAACGTGAAGGAAGTAAATCCCATTTAAGGAGCAAACTGTCTACAATGAAGTTCGTTTGTCCAAAAATGAAATGGAAATACAACCGACAAGACAAGTCCAAACGGCGTGTCTGTCACTGTGACAATCCTTGTACAACTTCTTCCTGCGGTAGAATGATTTATGTTTATCCTGAAAAGAATCTCAGAGCTTATCCCGGAGTAGAACGAGGTTCTAAAGAGTGGGATGAAACATATAAGATCAGGGTAAATGTTGAAAAATCAATCAATCACTTTAAGGACAGTTTCTGCATTGCCAAACGGAAAACAACAAATGAAAAAACACTGCATTCCGATTTACTGCTAGCCGGTATCTCACAGTTATTAACTGTAGTTGTTGCTGATAAAATCAACCAACGACAACATATCAGAAGTTTAAAATCTTTAATTGCTTAGGACTTATCAACTTTATATAATCACTATGCTTATTAAAGTGCGCCCAAATCTTGCAGTTATCAACTTTTTAGCTTGAAATTTGTGATTTGCACAAATTTATCCTTGTATACAATAATGATTGCGAACGAGCTCAGCGAGTTTCGCAATTACCTATTGTTTTCTATTATATAAATACATAAGATAACCATCAATATACTTGTAGTATAAAAAATTCCCTGTAGTTTAAAACAGGGAATTAAAGAACTATATTTTATCTTTGTAATAAACCGCTTATATTGATCAGAATAAAAAGTACAGGCCTTGAAGTAAGTATTAATATCAATACCAGTAAATTAGATATGTGAAAAAGCAAATTATTTACTAACCCGTCTGATGAGCACATTCGTAATGCAAATCCCTTGCCTATAGGCCAAAAAAGCTTCTCACGCTTTCCATTGAGTGCATCAATAACCATATGTGAAATAAAACCTATACTAAAATACGGAGCCGCATCCGGGAAAATCATATATACAAAAAAGCTTAGCCCAAGTAATGCCACTATTGAATGCATAAATGATCTATGTGGCTGTTTCATTCCAAAAATACATATACACAAAAACGCTGATATTCCGGTAATAATACGTGCGATATTGCTGTCCGCCATCAGTCTGTCATATATACCGACGTGAAAAACAGTATCTGCAATTACTATTCCTGTAATAGTTCCGATGGCCAAACCTATAATGCGATCCACCTTATTGTAGGCACCGGATGTACCTACATCTATATCACTGATAATTCCTCCAAATCCTGCTAAAGCTGTTCCTGCCACAAGCATTGTTATGCTCTGTGGCCTGCAGAGTGCAAGCCCTGCTGCCATTCCTACAGAAAAATGTGTCTTTCCCAGCATCCTTTACCTTTCTTACTATCTCCTACCTGCTTCAAAAATTTGGTTTGCAAGTAACTCTATCTCACAGTTTTCATCTACAAGATTTTCTTTTTGCCAATCCAAAATATTACTTATAACTTTACAATTCTCAGAACTTAGCGGTAAATGCTTTATAGAATGATTTAAAACTGCTGACAAAATTTCTTTCGGGTTTTCTATATTTGAAATACCAAGTACAGGTCCCTCATCAAGTATTGCATCCACAATCGATAAAACTCCTTCAAGCTCCTCATAGGTAAGCCTATCTTTTTTAAGTATTGCTTCCACATCCGCCTTTTTATAGCAATCCCATCCCGAATAAGCCGGCATGACTCCATTTGATACCGCACCTGTCAAAAGCCAATACTTTATCTCTTCCGTATCCGGTTCAATATAGTGAACTGCATGCACTTTACCCCATCCGTTTACAGACTTTGCAATATTCATGATTTCAGTATTACCATTCTCCCAGTTTCTCATTATAAAAACCGAATATAATGTAAACTCATCTGAAAGGCCAAGAGTCCTTACCATACCCTTTACTTCATCACTTTGTTTAAACAATTCCTGAATAATCATTCCGACTTTAACACATTCAATATTTGCAGACTGAGTCATCAAATGTAGAGAGTATATATAAAATTTATCCTCTATTTCATCTTTGCGGGCAAGTATACAATCTTGAAGCTCATCTATAAAATTTATTACCCTAATGCGTTCACAAAGCTTTTCAAGCACAGAATCAGCCTGATCATAATCACCTTTATTAGCAAATGTAATAACTGTATTTATTTCTTCTATATCTTTCTTTGTGATCTCTGCCACACCCATATGATAGGCACATATACCATCCTTCGCACCGTCTATATACTTAAGACCTTCTTCATCATTTGGTAGTGAAAAATCTTTTCCCAAAGTTATTATATCATCATCTTTAAATTCAGTTTTCCTCAAGCGATCTGCTATAATTTCAAATATAGGCTTTTTGTTCATACTTACTCCCTTTATTTTTCCATCTCAGCCTTAAAAACCAAAATAACATCCGCATCCGAACAGCAAAACTCTGCACATCCTTCAGCCTGTCCGGGCAATTTGCCGCCATACCTTAGAATATCTATATATGGAAAGGCACAGTGCATCGCCATAGGACAAATCTTACCCCTGTCCTCATCATAATCAAATACTTCTCCAACATGGTGACCTCTATGACAACCCATCTTCCCCCTACGATCTGTAATAGTTATTTTTATTTTTGGACGCTTTCCTCTGTTCATTCAAATCCTCCACAAAATCTATCTATCCCAATAAAACAGCTTCTCAATAACATCCTCTATACCGTCCTCATCATTTGACTTTGTAATATAGTCGGCCGCCTGTCTTACCTTCTCCTGAGCATTTGCCATTGCCACACCTATACCTGCAGCCTGTATCATTGATAGATCATTGAATCCGTCTCCACAGCAAACAAGATTCTTTGTGTCCTTGCCGATCTTCTTTGTCATATTTAAAAGAGTATTTGCTTTATCTATGCCTACCTCTGTAAGCTCTAAAAAATACGGCTCTGAACGAACAATATTTAACTTTCCTTCCCAAAGCTTTTTCATCTCCTGCTCCACCTTGGCAAGATGATCACCCGGTGCAGTCATCAAGCATTTAATAATAGGAAATGTAATCTGTGGTGCAAGAGGATCAACCTTCACTCTTATAAAGTGATTTATCGTGACCTCCAACATATAATATTGCTCATCTATATCAAGTGCATATGCCTTATCATGATTGTAAGTCATCAGATTTACACCAAAATGTTTAGCCTGCTCTTCCAATATAGGCAGATATTCATGTGTAAGCTCCTTCATAAACAGTTCTTTATCATTTTTACAATCATAAAAATATCCACCATTATATGAAAGGATATAGCCGCCTTTCTTTTCAAGTTCAAGTATATTTGCTATCGGACTTACTCCAAATGTAGGTCTGCCTGAAGCAAGTACAACTGTTCCTCCGGCCTTTATAAATTTATCTATAGCGGCTTTTGTATTCTCGGTAATCTCTTTTTTTGAATTTGTCAATGTTCCGTCCAAATCCAATGCAAGAACCGCTTCGCTTATCTTTATTTTCTTTTCTTCAAATATATTCATTCTTCCATCCTTATAAATGTCTAAATCCTTCTCCTGCCACTTCATTTGAATCCAAAATAATAACGAATGAATTAGGATCCAGCTTTTTTGCCGCCTGTCTTACTATATGCACTTCCTTTGTTCTACATGCACACATCACTACATTTCTTTCTTCATCAGTATAGCTTCCTACTGCTTTAAGATATGTTGAGCCGCGGTCGATAAGATCTGATATTTCCTTTGCCATTTCCTTCGGCTTGTCACAAATAATCATAATAAGCTTACCCGCTGTAAGTCCGTCCATCGCCTTATCAAGCACTACAGAAACCAAATAAGCTATAATAAGTCCGTAAATCAAACTGTTTACATTTCTTGAAACCAATGCAACACCCAATACAATAATCAATGAGTCTATAACTAATGCTATCTTTCCAAGTGATAAATGTGGGAAGAAATGATGTATCAAAACCATTATAAAATCCGCACCACCTGTGGAAGAATCTCTCATAAATATAAGAGCATATCCTGTTGCGGATATTATTCCGGTACATATAGCAGCCAACATATAATCCCCTTGATAAACAGGCATTGCTTTTGCAACTATATCAATCATTATAGAAGTTATTATAATTGATTTAACAGACTTCAATAAAAATTTTCTTCCTATTTCTCTGTATGAGAGTATTGCAAAAGGTATATTTAATATTATAGTTCCTATTCCAACAGGAAGCCCTATCAATTGGTAAATAATTAGTGCCAAACCTGTAAATCCTACCATAGGGAATTTGAATGCCGCCGCAAAGCAGTATGTACCTATTCCCATAAAAATACCTGCTATAATATCCACGATAATATCAATTGTTAATTCTTTTATAAATTCCTTATTCATCTTTTTATAAACCTTTATTCTAAAATAATACGCTCTTATATTTTACAGAATCTTCTTCAGTTATCTCTCTAAGCACTCTGCAGGGATTTCCGGCAGCAAGCGAATTTGCCGGTATATCCTTTGTAACTACACTTCCTGCAGCTATTACACTGCCCTCTCCTATAGTCACCCCTCCTGTTATTACCACATTAGCCGCAATCCAGCAGTTTGACCCGATATTAATAGGCTTTGCATACTCATCATCATATGCACTGGAGTCTGCTTTATATTTTATGTTTCTCTCCTGCCACCTAAGCGGATGAACAGGTGTCATAAGACTGCAGTTCAGTCCAAACATTACATTATCACCAATATTTACAGGGCATACATCCAATACAGTAAAATTAAAATTGGCATAGCAGTTTTCCCCAAATGTTGTGAAAGCTCCATAGTCAAAATAAATCGGACCTTGCAAATAAACTCCCTTACCTTTATTTTGTATGAGCTCGTCAATAATAGTATCTCTCAGACAATCATCCTCAAATAAAGCATTGTACTGTTGTGAAAGTCTATGTGCTTTTGTTCTCAGCCTTACCAATTCTTCATCAGTCGGATCATATATCTTTCCTGCGAGCATCTTTTCTTTTTCGCTCATCTTGTCTCCTATATAATTATTTATTATAAATTAATGTCAAAATTATATTATATACTATATTAATAAAAAAAGGCAGTCCCAAAAAGGATTGCCTTTTTAAATCTTATATATATCCCTTCCACTTAAGCAAAAGTGATGAATTAATTATTACAAGAACAGAGCCTGCATTATGCACCAATGCTCCTACAATAGGATTTAATACACCTGTTATTGCCAAAAATATTGCAATGAAATTCAGTCCCATAGAAAATGACATATTCAATTTGATAGTATTCATCATTTTTTTAGATAGTGACAATAAATGTGGAAGCTCTTTAACATCATCATCTACAAGTGCAATATCCGCAGCTTCTATGGCAATATCACTTCCCACACCTCCCATAGCAATACCTACAGTGGACCTTTTAAGTGCAGGTGCATCATTAATACCGTCGCCTATCATACATACCGGCTTTTTTAGATTTTCTCTATTCTCAATAAACTTCAATTTATCCTCAGGCATACACTCTGCACGGTGCTCTGATATATTTAATAAACTTGCTATACTATCTGCCGCATTAGAATTGTCTCCTGTGAGTAACACAGGAAAAACTCCAAGTTTATTCAGCTGTGAAACCATTATACCGCTTTCAGCTCTTAATGTATCGGAAAGAACTATGTACCCTACAAATCTGTTGTCTATACTTATATAAATTACAGTACTTCCCTGATTCGAATATTTAGTGATTTCATCTGTATTTTCTACACTGATGTTATTTGTATCTAAAAGCTTTATATTACCTGCCAGTATCTTTTTATTGTTTACTGTTGCAGATACGCCTCTTCCTACCATCATAATAAAATCTTCACACTGTGGAAGTTCATTTTTTATTTTCTCTTTATATGAAGCTAAAACAGCCTTACCTATAGGATGCTCTGAAAGAGTCTCTGATGCCGCCGCAAACATAAAAATATCTTCATCAGAAAAATCATTCACTATACTTTTGTATTTTGTAACCTCAAGCTTACCGTAAGTAAGAGTTCCTGTTTTATCAAAGGCAATTGTATCCACCCTTGAAAGTCTCTCTAAAGCATCCCCCTCCCTCACGAGGAAACCATGCTTAGTTGCGTTTCCAATGGCTGCCATTATAGCCGTAGGTGTTGCTAGTACCAATGCACATGGGCAAAATACAACTAAGATTGTAACTGCCCTTGTTATTTCACCTGTAAACATCCAGGTAAGCAATGCTGCACTTAACGCAATTATTACTATCCATGTTGCCCATCTGTCCGCTATGCCTACTATCTTTGATTTGCCCGCATCTGCAGATTGTACAAGCTTTATCATTCTTTGTATGGAGCTGTCCTCCCCTACCTTTGTAGCTCTCATTTCAAATGCTCCAAATTGATTTATAGTTCCGCTTGCAACCTCATCTCCTACTGTTTTATCAACAGGTAAGGACTCTCCTGTCATAACCGCCTGGTCAATAGAAGTAACGCCTGAAATTATAATACCGTCTACAGGTATGCTTTCTCCGGGCAAAACTCTTATAACATCTCCCTCTTTTACCATTTCAGATTCAACGATACTTTCCTCACCATTTTTTATAATTCTCGACGTTTTGGGAGTAAGCTTTACAAGTTTTTCAATCCCTTCCCTTGCCTTTGCCACTGTCAAATCTTCAAGTAGAGCTCCAAGTTGCATAATAAAAGCAATTTCGCCTGCTGCAAAAACTTCACCGATACATATAGCTGCAATAAGTGCCAATGATACCAAAACATCCGCTTTTATATCAAATTCTGTGGTCAGACCTATTATAGCTTCCATTATTATAGGAAATCCGCAAAGTACAATTGCTATCCAGGCAATGTTAAAAGGCAATCTTATCAAACCCGTTACACTTAAAAACAGCACTGTTCCTGATATTACAAGAAATACAATATTCTTTTTTACACCGCCGATCTCCATTAAATCTTCAATTCTTCGCATAAAATCTTTCATATGAGCCTTCTCCCAAATTTATATCACTTTATACCCATAGGGGTATATGTTTATGCAAGAATTGTACCCATAGGGGTATATGTTGTCAAGTTTTAAATTAAAAAAAGCCAATACTTTGAACCACCCATTTATACCTGAGTTAAATCAAAATATTGACTCTTTTAATCTATATGCTAAAATTTATTATCCCATATTTGCAAATCGTTCTACTGCTTTTGTGAAATTATCTATTGTCTTATCCACATCTCCATGATCTATGCCATCTCTTACGCAATGCTTTATATGACCTTCAAGTATTACCTTACCACATCCATGCAATGCTGATTTTGCTGCATTTATCTGTGAAAGTATATCCTCACAAGGAACATCTTCCTCTATCATTTTATCTATTGCCTGTACCTGCCCTATTATCTTTTTTAATCTTCGATGTAAACTATTCAAATCCATACATTGTTTCATGTCGGCCTCCATATATTCTGCAAAAATAATTACATTCCAATATAATACGGGTATACAAAGATATGAATTACTCCAAGATACTTTATATACCTCTATATGTCATTAAGCATTATAATTCTGCCAAAAATTTATGTCAATATAACTACCTTCTCATAGTGTATCCAGGGCTTGCACTAATTTATTCTGTTATACAAATCACTGTAATCGGATCTTTCCTTTATAAATGTCTGAATCCCTCTCCGGCAACTTCGTTTGAATCCAATATAATAACAAATGATGTCGGATCTAATTTTTTTGCCGCCTATCTTACTGAATTCACTTCCTTAGTTCTACAGGCACACATAACTACATTTTTTCTTCCTCGGTATAATTGGATGTATGTAACTCTTTTTTTGAAAGCTTTATACCTTTTTTCTCTCCCCCCTTTATATAAAACCCTTCTTCAAAGATCTTTAAAGCGTCATTTAACATCTCTATTTCGCGTGTTCTCATAATCCCTCCAATAATATGCTTTTCTAATAACCGACTTAAATTTAATACTATAATATCGGCTTATCTCTTTACCATACAATATCATTTCAGGTGTACAATAAAAATGCCTGACACATACTAAATAAAAAATTAGCTTTTTATTCCCATAGAGGATTTATCTATATATTATTGTACTACATTTTCAAACTAATGGGCAGAGCCGGAATCGAACCGGCGTTGTTTCTTTTGTAACGGATTTACAGTCCGCCCCCTTCGCCACTCGGGACACCTGCCCTTATATAATTTTTTATTTTATGACGCAAGCTTATATTGAAAACTATAGTTCATAAAATAATCCCCCTATCCGGATTCGAACCGGAATCAATCGGTTCGTAGCCGATTATTCTATCCATTGAACTATAGGAGAGTCATGTAAAAGAATAACATTGGGAGATTCTTCTGTCATTCTACCGGTAGTATAAATGCCTGTTTATGATTTTCCACCTATTCTTCTACCATCTCCGCTTTAAATACCAATATAACATCCGCATCCGAACAGCAAAACTCAGCCTGACCTTCCGGCTGCCCCGGGAGACTTCCGCCATATCTTAAAATATCAATATATGGAAAGGCACAGTGCATTGCCATGGGGCATATCTTCCCTCTATCCTCATCATAGTCAAAAACCTCTCCCACATGATGCCCCCTATGACAGCCCATCTTCCCTCTTCTGTCTGTAATTGTTATTTTAATTTTGGGTCTCTTTCCTCTATTCATAACTTTCTAATGTCTCTTTCTTTTAAATTCCGCTCTTATAAAATTATACCCGAACTTAAGACCAGCCAAAAGCAGAGAAGCCCCCAAACCTGCATAAAAAAACGCAATAAATCGCTTCGGCGCAAGTCCCCCTGAACGCAAAACAATGCCCAATATCATCATAAATGCCATTATAACAAAGGATTTTTTATCAAAAAACTTTATAAAAAGATGTTTTTCTTCTGTGTAATTACTAATTCTTTCCGTATGCTTTTTTACCAGTTTACCAAAAACGAAAATCTGAAATACAACAAACACAAGTACAGACAATAAATAATTTATTGCACTATGATAGGGTTTATACTCCATAAACCCTATTCTTAGGATATTAAAACCGGCAATACTCCATACAAGGCAGGCAAGAAGCAATAAAGTATTTCTTTTTACATTCATAATATACCTCCATTCGGACAATTTTTAACATCATTATAAGTAAAAAAATGTACACTGTCAAAAGATGTACATTTTTTAAATACAGATATTTATTTTATAAATCGCTTTTATTTAAGCGTAAATCTCCACTTATTTACCGCTGTGACTAATTCATAAGTACACATAAAATTCCCTTAGGCATTACATATAAAATTCTTTCATATTTCCTCCAAGTTTTAATCTTCTTTTTGATATTTTTATCCTAACATATAATGTGTCCGATAAAATGACATCATATTATATGGGCTTATAAGAAGGAAATATATTTTATATGGTTTGGATTTTCCCACATCTTAAATATGCAAGTTCAAGCATTCCTATATTAAGTATTGCAAAAAATATCAAATACACAGGCATTATCCCGATACCTATATGCTGCTGCAGCACTCCAAATACCATCGGCATAAATGTACTTCCTGTATAGGCAAATGCCATTTGAAGTCCGATAACAGCCGCACTGTATCTTTTTCCAAAATTTGTCGGTGCCATATGCTGAATTGCGGGATATACAGGTCCCATACCGGTTCCTATTATCACAAAGCCTATAGCCGCAATCAGATAGTTTTGTGTAGGGATAAATAACATAAAAATCCCGATAAATTCCAAAATAATACCTAATCTGATAAGCTTTTTGTCTCCAAATATATTTGATATAAAACCTGAAATCAATCTTCCAAGCATCAAACCGCTAAATATAAGCGCTCCGAATGCTGCAATTCTTTCATCCGACAGTCCTGACTTGGTACCTGCAAAATAGCTGGGAGTCCACAAAAAACAGGTTGCCTCACCTGAACAGTAGGCAAAAAAAGCAATCAATGTCAACAATACTCCCGGCACCTTAATACTCTCTCTGATTCCTGCACTCTCCTGCCTATCTTCCTCTGCTTCCGATTCATTGCCCTTCCATAGCGGCAATGAAATTATTACAATTGCCAAAATAGCAGTTTGAACAAAAGCCGTCCATAAATATCCTTCATTCCACTTGGCATATTTAAGTGCAAGCGACATAATATACGGGCTAATCATTGCTCCTACTCCGTAAAAGCAATGTAAAAAATTCATAGCAGAGCCTGAGTAATTGCTTGCCACATAATGATTGACAGATGCGTCAATCGCTCCTGCTCCAAGTCCGTAAGGAATTGCAAAAATAAAAAGCATTTCATATCTGTGTGAAATGGAAAAACCGGCTAAACCCAAAATAGTAAGTACTATTGATGATATTACAATCCACTTTGTATGAACTCTATTAATCATTCTGGGGCTTAGAAGTGCTGATATAATAGTCATAAAGCATATAGTCATTGATATATAACCTGCATATGAAGACGGTACTCCAAATACCACCTGCATTTTCGGCCAGCCTGAGCCTAAAAGCGAATCCGGCAGTCCAAGACTGATAAAAACCAGATATATAACAGCCAGTAGTAAAGAAATCATATTTACCTCATTTCAAATATTCATTTTATATGTTAGTATTATATCGTAAAATAAATCAAAACATGTAGTACTATATCGTTTATTATCGTTATTTTAATAGTACTATATGGTCATTATATAGGAGGTAAAATGTCACTTTCATACTCTGTCGATAAGGTTGATAAAGACGGTAGGGAAATGCTCACCTATGGAACAAAGGATTTTCCGATAGCTTTCTTTGACGATGATTTGGTGAAGGTTTCCGTTCCATGGCATTGGCATGATGAATTTGAAGTTGTAATTATTACTGAGGGCATTGTAAATGTCAAAATATCAAACAGCGAACTTATATTAAAAGCCGGAGAGGGTTATTTTGCCAATGGAGGCATATTGCACTCTGCAAACCTTAAGTCTGTGACCGGACATCAGCACTGCCTTATATTTTCGCCGAATCTTTTATGTTCAAAAGATGATATCATTAGACAAACTTATATAGATCCTGTTATAAATAATTGTTCTTTTCCATTTGTAAAATTATCTCCTGAAATCAGCTGGCAGAATAAAATACTGAAACTTTGTGAAGATGCCTGGCAACAGGGTGCTTATGAGCACAAAGATTATCCTTTGAGTGTTAAAGCCGATCTTGGTCAGGTATTTGCTTTAATAATTGATCATATGGATTTTATATTGGAAGAAAACATTTATACCAATAATTCAAAAAAAGACGAATCCCGCATCAAAAAAGCTATTGTTTTTATTGAAAATAATTATGATTCATTTATCGGTATTAAAGATATAGCAAAAAGTGCAGATATAAGTGTAAGCACCTGCCTGCGCCTGTTTAAAGATATTTTATGTACAACACCTATACAATACCTCATTAATTACAGAGTTCAAAAAGCTGTTGAAAAAATGAAACTTAATATAAAAAAGCCTATATACGAAACAGCCTATGAATGCGGCTTTTCAGATGCAGCATATTTTAATCGCCGTTTTAAAAAGATACACGGATGTACACCCACAGAGTATTTATCCAAAATAAATACTCTGTAATAGTGCTGCTCGACTCCATTATATTGCTTTGATGCATTACCACTGCATACTGCAACTAAATCCGCCTTCCTCATTTTTCAAAAATTCAATCTTCCATCTATGATATCCTGCCACCTTTTTTACTATCTTCAGTCCAAGTCCGTGATTACCCATACTTTTTTCAAAGGCATAGGACTTTTTATTTATTTTTTGCAAAAACTCCCTGTTTGCTCCCTGCCCGTTATCTTTTATTTCTAAAACAGTGTTTTTATTATTTTCATTCAGGTTTATGCTGATGGTGCATCCTTCTTCATTGTATTTCATAGAGTTATTTACAAGATTTATTATTGCTCTTTCCACAAGCTCCTCATTTATTAAAAAAGTTTTTCCCTGTAAACTCTCTTCTATATTCAGATCAAATTCAAACTTTGATACTGTATCCTCATCCAATGTATTTATAATATTGGTTAAGATTTTACGAATAAAGACACTCATTTGAACCTGCTTTTTTATAAATCTTCCTGTGCCAAAATCAAGCTTACTTGAAAGATTTAGATTTTCAACCAATGCTCTTATACGCACTCCCTGTTTATCAATAATTTCAGCTTTATTTTTTATTCTATCATCCCGGCTTTCATTTAATATCATTTGTGCATTGCCAAGTATAATAGCAAGCGGTGTTCGTATATCATGTGAAACTCCTGCAATCCACTCCACCCTTTCTTCTTCTCTCCTTCTTTGCTTTGCCTTATAAAGCTTCAAAGAGATAAAAATTAATAAAATAATATTAACAGAAAGTACTAAAGGTGTTATTTTAATAAATAATAAAAGATTATTTACATCATATTCCAATGTATATTTCCATATTCTGCTATTTAACTTACCTATTATTAACAGCCCCCCATCATCTACTACATAGGTACGTACCGGATAATCCTCCAGATAATATCTTGAAAACTTTGCCACATCCTGCAAAGTATACTGTCGATTTTTTAGAACACTTGGTAAATTCTCACTCCATACAGTTTTTCCCTCTTTATCAATTATAAAAGCAAATTCATTATTACTATGAAGTTTTACACTTTCTTCCACACTTAATGAGAAATTCCCTTTATCACCGGTCATATTATTCATTATTTCCCCGGCAGATGTTTTATACACATCCGAGCTTTCATGTTCTATTATGCCGTAAATTATCAAATCAATAAATAATATGCCTATTGCACAGAACAATATAATAATTATAAATTGCAGCCTTCTTTCTCCTCGTATTCTCATGCTCTCTCCAATTTATAGCCCAGCCCTCTGACTGTTTTTAAAAATACCGGCTTTGACGGATTTTTCTCTATTTTTTCACGCAAATGTCGCATATGAACTATTAAGGAATTTTCCAGTCCATAGCTCCCGTCCGGCCAAAGTTCCTCGCAAAGTATATCTGTGGTTACTATCCTTCCTCTGTTTCGATATAAAACAGAAAACAGCGTAAGTTCTTTTGCTGTAAGTGTTATATCCTCTCCGTTTTTTCTAACTGTACCTCCATCTAAAGATACCAGGCTTTCTCCCAATATTACCTCCGATATATTTTCATCTATTGTATAACATCTTCTGATTACCGCCCCTATACGAAGCAATAATTCTTTTGGAAGAAAGGGCTTTGTAATATAATCATCCGCTCCAAGTCCCAGACCGTGAAGCCTGCTCTCATCCTCATCCCTTGCCGAGAGAAAAATCACAGGCAGTTTTGTAAATATTCCTTCATTTTTCAATCTCTCATAAAAATCAAATCCGTTTCCGTCACCAAGCATCACATCCAGTAAAATCAAATGTACTTGACCTTTTTTTATTTTTTCATTTGCCTCTTTTAAACTGAATGCCGATTCTACATTGCTGTAACCTTCATTTTTTAAAATATCGGCTACTACCCCTGCAAGCTCTCTTTCATCATCTATTATAAGGATTTTACAATCTTTCTTTTCCATATTGACTCCTATATTATTTTCTTCACTTATTATAACTTATATAAGCTCCTACAATATATAAAAATGAATTTCTTAATGTAATCATAATGTAGAGATAATCTTAATATAAGCTTTGACCATTATTCTATATACATGCAAAAACTGCATATGCCGATTTTAGGAATATTAATACTAAAAGACCGACTGTAACGGCAAAGGCTTTTTAAATCAGACTGCAACAAAGGCAAACTTTTAAAGTAATTAGAAGGGAATATATATGAACAATGCAATACTTGAAATCAAAAATTTATCTAAAAAGAGCGGTACCGGCTATCGTGTCAAAAACCTGTCCATGAGTATACCGAAATCCTGTGTCTATGGATTCCTTGGACCTAATGGAGCCGGTAAAACAACAACCCTGAAAATGATTCTGGGACTTATAAAAAAGGATGCCGGTGAAATAAAGATGTTCGGTGAAGATGTATCGGATAAAAATCTTTTGTCTTTACTGCATAAAACAGGCAGCCTTATAGAGAACCCCGGAGGCTACCCGCATCTAAGCGGTCTTGAAAATATGCAAATCATCGCAAAATTAAAGGGTGTAAATGAGTCGGAAATAGAAAAAGCATTAAAAACAGTTCGCTTATATGAACAAAAGGATAAAAAGCTTGGTGCATATTCACTCGGTATGAAGCAAAGACTTGGTATTGCTATGGCTTTACTTGGGGATCCCAAGTTCCTTATTTTGGATGAGCCAAGCAATGGACTTGATCCTGCAGGCATAATGGAAATCAGAAATCTGATTACCTCTTTGCCAAAGGAAAGAGATATAACTGTTCTTATATCAAGCCATCTTCTTAATGAGATAGAACAAATGGCTGACTATGTAGGTATCATTCACAAAGGACAGATGCTATATCAGGGAAAATTATCCGAACTTGAATCAACCGGCGAAAATCTTGAAAAAATTTTCCTTGAACTTACCGGAGAAAGGGAATCACTATGAAGCAAATAGGTTTACATCAGTATCTTTTAATAGAATTTAAGAAAAATAAGTTTATAATTTCAGCCTTACTTTTATTTATCGGAATTATTTTAAACTGTCTTTATGTTTTACAAGGCAGACTGCCACAGGGGCAGGAATGGCAAATGATTTTTGCCTCAATTCCTTTTATCAATACATTATTGATTTCCATTATGATGTCTGTACTTGCCAGCAAATGTATTGATATGGAAAATAAAGGCAATATGTGGAATACTCTGCCCACACTTTATAGCAGAACAAAACTTTATATTTCAAAGCTTATGTTCGGCTTTGTGCATATACTTTTATTTTGTATATTACAGACGATCATGCTTTTTTATTTTAGTATAAAGCTACTCCCTGAAAGTGATTTTCCATTTTTTTATCTTATTTTTACAGTGTTTTCAGAAGTCATATTCGGTATGATTATTTTCCAATTACAATGTCTGCTTTCACTAAGATTTCAGAGTCAGTTTGCAGCACTTTCTATCGCATTTGGCGGAACACTGGCAGGTGTTTTCCTTGCTTTTATAAGCAAGTTTTCACTTACACCATGGTCTGTACTTTTTTCTCTAAGTACCGTATCTATGGATTTTGATTCTGCAACAAGACAAATATTGCTTTCATGGAATAAAATAAATATTCCGGCTGTTCTTGTAGGTTTAATATATTTTTTTGTTACCATGATAATAGGCTTTAAAGTATTTAATACTCCTGAAACAAAGAACTTTACCTTTATTCATTCAACAGCTAAAAGCAGGAGTATACATACTATACTGCCTGCTGAACTTATAAAGCTTAAATACAATCCTGTATGGATACCCTTTATTTTGATTCCTGTTATTTCAGCAAGCATCGGTGTTATAAATTTCCTTGGAAACCGGTATGTACTGTCCTTTAACTGGGATGATCTTTGGACTCAAGAATCGTTGTTTTTAGGAATGTTTTTCCTGTCTCCTTTGATTGCTGTTCTGGCAAGCCTTCTGTTTCGTATGGAGCATCAGGGAAATAACTGGAATATAGTACTTACAGCAAACTCAAGATTTAAAATCTTAAAGGATAAATGGCTTACAACTGCAGTTCTTTCCATGATTTGTATACTATGGGTAGCTATAATATATATTATTTCCGGAAAGCTGCTCGGTATCCCCGGTAATATACATCCGGTATTCTTTTTAAGGATTTTTACAAGTTTAATCTGTATTATTGCTATTGCAGGCTTCCAATGTATGTTGTCATTAATAATACGCTCCTTTGCAATACCTGTAGGACTTGCATTCCTTGGAAATATATTTGGACTTTTGCTTAATTTAAAAGGGCTTTTTTATGCCACACCGTTTTCAATGCTGATTTATTCCATGGGAAGCACAAATATAAAAGGAGAGCTTAATATACCTCTTACTATATTATCATGTTTATTTTATATCTGTATTGCTTTCGGTATAGGTATGCTGTATCTGAATAAGTCAGATATAAAAACCGGAAGGTAAATGGGCTGCCATATTAAAATCCCCTTAGACAGATTGTTTTTTCATATCTGTTTAAGGGGATTTATATAAATAATATCTATATAAATTTTGCTCTTCCGGTTGAGTATAACTTAGAAAGGATTTCTGACTTATGTTTATTCCTCTTCTCTACCTTAGAGACATCATCAGTCTCAATATGATCCTCATAATACTGTATATTTTTTACATCACTCTGCCTTATACAATCTTTTGTAAATACACCGTCTGTATCTGTTATATGAATTATACTGACAAAGTCATCCGAACGATATCCATACTTGTTTCTAATTTCTTCTACTTTATCTCCTATTTTAATCAGTACATTATCTTTTGTAGTAGTAAAATCGGATGTAATATCTCCATGAACCACCGCAAATTGAACTTCTTTAGACGAAAAATGTTCTTTTAAAATACCTCCAATTGCATTTTCATCGCTAGGTCCTTCAACTATTACCATCACAACTTTTTTTTCTCTCTTCATGCAAAAGTTTCCCCGCTTTTCTGAATGCTCTGGATATCTTTAGACTGTCGGTTTCTTCATAAATAGGCTCTTCCTGTCCTCCAAGCGTTATGCTCCGAATGTACATACTTCTAAGATTATTTGAATCTTTAACATTCTTCATATGAATATATCTGTTATTAGGATTAACCGTTGAAAACATAATACTTTCTTTATCAAGCATCTCAAGAGCACGAAGATTATGAGATGTAAAAATCAACTGTCCCTTGGCACTCTTTGAAAAAATATCTAATAACTCACCTAAGAGGTATTCAAAGATTCCGGCATCCAGCTCATCAATAATCAAACATATTGAGGCATTGCTAAATGCCTGTATAAGGGCATTTAAAATGGAAATGATCTTAATAATACCATCCGATTCCATTCTGATAGGAATAGGTTTCTTATTTCCTCTTACAGACATAAGTTCAACTTTCCATCCATCTTCACCTGAATCTAAAGCTTGTTTACCATATTCTTTGATATCTATTCGCATTCCGGGAATTATTGTATAAAGTACTGTGTTGATTTGGTCCACAATCTCTTTAAGCAGTTCTTTACGTTCACTATCCAATACAAAAGGCTCCATCAAAGGTACTGCAAAATCTCCCTTCATTCCGATTTTCTCTTTATCAACACGAAAAGACATCGGTAAAAGAACATTTGTTGAAATCATACCTGAGTGTGAATTGTCTATTACATATAAATCTCCAAGTGCAAATCTAAACAATGCACTCAGTACATCCACATAAATTTTAAATTTGTCTGATACATTATTAAAGAAAATATCCCTGCTGTTTTCGCCGAAGATATATGAGCAATTACTTTTTTCAGCCATTTTTTTTGCTACAATAAGATCTGTTTTAATGTCCTTATTCTTTCCAATCAATTCCTCAAGTCGTTTCTGTGGCTTAAAAATAGTTTCAGTCTCATTTCTCCTATAGTCCATGAAAACATTTTTATTTGTTCTGCTTCCATCCTGATTTATTGCACAATTTATGTATTCTCTATCAATACATATTCCATTATCACCCTTAGAAAAATTTATATAATATCCAACTTCATATAAAATATTTTCCTTAAATATTTTAAACTCGGCATTTACTTCCGCACTTTCTGAATCTGTATCAATATAATCAGCTATTCTTTGGTCTAATTCCTCACCAATCATGATTTGTTGAAGAAATGAAAATGTATCAACAATTGCAGTCTTTCCTGAACCGTTTTGTCCATAAACTCCCAGTATTTCCGCACCGCCACAATCAAAACCTCTATTGTATTCATGTGGCATGATTATTGTACCGTTTTTTACATTCTTAATATTTTTTATTGTTAAAGATGATAATCTAACAATACTCTTCCACATAAAACTACCTCCATATAAATTATATAATAACATATTAGGCTAAAATCCTCAATATAATTCTATTTAAGGTATTTTTTATGCTCTTTTGACTGTTTTGTTTTATCTTTTCTTGCTAATAAAATAGCTGGATGATATCACAACTTAACTAAACGGCCATTTCATATTTAATTGTATACAAAGCATGGTGATATTTTATCAGGATACACTCTTATATTTTGTATATGATCTTAAAATTTACACCTTTCTAAAATACGGACTCAGATTCATAAATAACTCCTCTAAATTCTCCTTGCCACCTTCATTTTGTACTAGATATTCCAATAGCTCTTCCTGCCTTGCCTGTCCGAGAGTTAGACGGTATAGAGATAAGATTTTAATCAGCCTTTCATAAGCCTCCTGGTCTTTACTTAATGGATACATAGGAACAATTCTCTCTATACGAATCATGTCTTTAGTTTCTTTTAGTCCCCAGTAAGGAATCAAATCAGAACTTTTCTCGGAACTTTCCATAAGCTTTGCTTCCTGAAACAGTTCCTCCCATATATTTGATTTAAAAATAATATTTCCATATCTTTTTGCCACATTCTGCCTGATGGCAAGACATTTAAATCTATTTATTCTACCCTCTCTTTGTTCCAAATCAATCGGATTTGACGGGAGATTCCAATGTACAATTTTTCTGCAATAGTTATGAAAATCAAGTCCCTCTTGCCCAATGGACGTGGACGTCAATACAAATGGTCTAAATGGCGAATTGAATGCCGCTCTTACAGACTTCTTTCTGTTTATATCATTCTCGCCACCCTCCCCCTTTGTAAAAGCAACTGCAAAATGTGTTCTGATTCTTGGATTGGTTATTCCTTGTTTATTTATAGTTTTATGGAAGTTCTGCCATGTATCAATTTCATAATGTGTTGTTTTTATATTTATTATAATATCATTATGAAGTTTATCTACGATATTTTCCCCCTTATAACCGTTTGACAAAAGATGTGCATATTCATCAAACATTGACTGAATATTACCCTGCTTACAATAAGTCAATACATTTTTCCAATGTGCATCCTCATTATTTTTTCCGCAAACAAGTTCAACGATTGCCGTAGAATCGGGCTTGTTCATCATATCAATAAAACACTTTGACACCTGAGTGGGCAAAAAACTTTCATAATTCTTCCCGGCGGAATAAAAACGATATAATCTGTTAATACAGACAGCAGGCGATGCAATAGCCATATTTGCCAACACAAAATACAGATCCTTAGGTTTTCTTCCAAGTTCAAAATTCTTTATATTATTATAAAAAAGCTGCTTCAGCTGCTTTAAATGTCTAGAAAAAGAGGTACCTGTATTATCCTCACCTGAAAGCTTTTTTTCCTCCCAATTTAACCACTCAGTCACATATCCGGGAGGATCAAGTAAAAGCGAAGCCATATAATACCATCTCTGATCTATGGCACCTGATAAGGGAGTCTTATACTTTTCCAGCTTTTTTGATATTTTTTCTGCTATTTCCTTTTCTATTTCTTTTAATGACATAGACCTGTTCATACAGTCTATCGGATTATAGCATTCAGTCAAAAATCTTGAAGGATATAAAAGGCAGAATAAACTCATGCTGTTTAGCCTGCTACCTGATATGGAAAATTTCATCCTTGCTCCGGGATAAGTCTTTTTCTCAGAACTGAAATAATGCAATGTTATATCTTCATTATTCTTTGCAAGAGCCCCTACAGTACGACGCTCTTCCTCATAAGAAAGCATGCAGGATACCATTCTCGGCACCATTTCCCATGAGGAAAATATCAAAGTCTTACTGAAATTTTCTGCATCTTTAAATACACCTGCCGGTGCATAGTATGGTTTTGAAGGCGGCACCCACAAAAGAAGCTCCGATTTTTGTGAAAAAACATGTTTCTTAACAGCTTCCAATCTTGCATTATTACATCTTATAGCTTTAAAATTATTTATATCCTCTCTCTTTAACCATAGAATATCCTTAGTATCTTTGTCTATTTCCTTTATCTTTTCCGGATTATCACTAAAATACTCCACAACATCCTTTTTCAGCTTATAGTCCTTCATAAATGACATAATATATGGACAGGATTTTATATAATCAATGGGAAGATTATATGACTTTTCCATCAACTCAACCAATCTTCTTGCCTTTATATAGGATTTTATATCATACTCATCCACATCCAACACTTTATGGGTATTTGTAATATCCATTATATCTGCACTTTCCTTTGTAGAAATTCTCTCGGTTCTGCATACAGAGCCATACATTGCCTCCTGGGCTTTATTTTTTGCCTGAATAATTGATATATCTCCCAGTGCAAACTCCTTTAAATGCTTTGAATAATCCTCCCATATACTTTTGAACTCTCTTTGTTTATCATCCGAATCATTTAAAAAATCCATTACATTAAAAAATTCCAAAAAATGCTCATCCAAAAGAGACTCATCAATTTCTTCCAAAGTGGAGTACATCTTATAAGGTGTGGCTGAAAGCAGAAGCATGTATAGAGATTTACTGCTAAAAAACTTGCCTGCAAGCATTCCCATTTCAGAGTCATTTTCTGATTTTATCAGATACTTAAATCTCTGAAATTCATCTAAAATCACCAGATCCGGATTTAGCCTTTCCAAGCTGATTCCTGCAAATAAATATCTCAATCTTCCGATAATTTCATCTATATCTTCAACCTTTCGACTTTTTTTAACTTCCCTGCATTTTTTTATTAAATCATCCAGCAAAGTATTTCCGTCCTGATTTTTGGCTTTTAATCCTTTTGAAACCTTTTTAACCATATATTTCAAGTATTTGCCCTTAGTAAGTCTGTTACATTCAGAAACCTCTAAAATTCCAAACTGCTTTGCCCATTCATTCCAACCTGCACTTGCTCTTGCCTGCATAATCCGCTCTAATGGCTTAATATATTTTGTAAGTTCCGGTATATGTAACAATATTGCAAACAATACCGCTCTTTCCCATGATTGACCGCATCCTGTAGCCATATAAAATGATGTATCCGGTGTCAATGGAATAAGCCTGACTGAATTTTCTTCAGCGGATTCGGCCTCATTATAAAATATATTCAGATGTTGTATAGAAAGTCTTGAACCTTCTACACTTTCTCTTTGTACATCCTCTGTAATGCAAAGTTTCTCCAGATTCTGATCAGCAATTGCTGCATTTGAACAGATATAGACTACACTTATTCTCTTCTTCCCCTGCTTCCTTGCAAAATCGGCAAATTTCGCAATAGTTCCTCCGGCAATCAGAGTTTTTCCAAGCCCCACCTCATCAGATATAAGAACTCTTTTCTGTCCGCTTTCATACAGTTGTATAATTCGATTTACAGTCTCTTTTTGGAAGTCTTTCAAGCCTTCCATTATATTCTGTGCGGTATTTTGCCTTTCCATACTATTTCACCACTTTTCTAAATGTACTGTATAACTTTTTAAAAGCCTCAGGAACTACACCATCTTCTGGCAGTAGTCTGATAATCTTCTCAATTTCAGTAAAACTTTCCGGCTCAGTCGCTGCTTTTTTTAACATTTTTTCATACAGTACCGGCATGTTTTCTATAGTGGAATAAGATTTTCCTGCTATGCCCTGAGTTTTTTCACTGTTTGCTTTTAAAGTACTGATAATATGATCATCTCCAAACAAAAACTCGATATATCTATAAAAGTTTTCTCCTATAATTGATGAGATGACCTTCCCTTCTCTCTCATTCGGCATCCCCTCGGTTTCTATCTTAATCACTCTTTTTACATTATTACCCACAATATCACAAATGGATAAAACATAAAACTTAGATAAGGCGTTTATAGTGAGCTTTTCAAACAGTATGTTTTTTGCAAATTTTGCTTCCTTAGACTGTGCAAATATAGGGCTTATTGTGATATCAGCATCCTGCTTTTCATAATTCTCCACACTTATATTAACATCATAGTAAGAAGCGTTTTCAGTTACTACAGCATAAAATTTATAACGGTTCACCTGTTTTATCAAAAAATCAAGTTCTTCCGACTCCTCAATATTTTTTTCTTCCCGGCACTTAAGAAGTTCCACTTCTTTAAATGGATTGTTCGCCCCTTCTTCATCCCCATTGAATATTTCCGTCTTTAATTTTTCCAAGTTTATATATCTGTTTTTTGACCTTAATAAAATCATAAATTCTATATTTCCATAAACGGCATTATGTGAAGCATTTAAAGATCCCAGATAAACTTCCGTATCCGCATTTTTTCTAAGCATATAGATTTTTGCATGAATATCCTGCTTATAGTAATCACTCTCCCCATCAGATATTGCAGCTTCACCGTCCACGATCTCATCTTTTAATACATAAATCCTGAATTTGTCACAATCCTCAGGACTTAAGTTATCAATTGACATCTGTCTTGTAACAAGCATATACTCGGCATTTTCAATCCATCTGCTTCTTTCATTGAACTGACGAATTATATCTTTGCTTAAAAAGGGGGACATTACAAGGAGTTCATGAAAGGATTTTTCAAGTCTGTCATTTGCCCCTTTTATCAATGAAGTATCAAGCATTGAATACATACCGCCTTGTGAACATGGTACTCCGCTTGGAATAAATTCAAAATCATAGAACTCCTTCATACCTGTTTCAAAATTCACATAATCCAGTTCTTTGATTAACTGTTTGATTTTCTTTGCCTTGGAAATCTCAAGTTTTGGAAGCTGTTTTAATAGATATTTCAAAAAGTCTGCTATCGGGATATTCTTATCTGTCTCTTCACCAAACTCCCCATCCATGTAAAAGCATATATCCCAACTTCTGTCAAATGTAAGATTTCGGCTTAATACCACAACTCTGTATAAAACTTCTTCTTTATTTATATATCTAAGCAGCCAAAACTTGGGATGAAATGACGGATATTTTATTCCACTCCTTGCCTTTGTAACCACCTGAAAAACCATTTTTTCAAGCAAAGTATATAATGCACTTACCTTTCCGGGCAGATAAATCTCTCCCGCCTCACAAAATAAAGCTACTTTATCTCCCGTCCTTCTAAGTGCTTCCAAAAGGCAGATCGGATCTTTCATTATATTGCTGTCAGCCTCTTCTAAGAGTCCAAGTGAAATACACATCCCTACCAAAGCATCCAAGTCCAAAGAATATGTAGTACCAACTGCAAAGTCCAATGTATAGGATTTTGGCGGTTTTAAAATATTGCCGTAATCAAGTCTGTCTTCGCCCGGATTTAACATTCTCCTCCTCCCGTATAAATATCATTCATGATTTTTATTGCATTATCAAATCTATAATTTAACTTATAGCCTCCAAACCATTCGGTATTGTCAAACTCTCCAGGATGTGCACATCTTGCCCTGCCGCTACCCTTTAAAAATACCTCTCTGTTTTCTACAATTTTTTTTAGTCCTGAAATATTTTCATCAAGCATTTCCGACTTGGCAGCAAGCAAAAATTTACACATCATAGGATTTTTCCATGCATCTGTACACGCAAAAACTGCCTCCAAGTCGATATTTGCAATATTTTTCATTTCACTGCGATAGTTATCAAAAGCTTCATTAGCCTCTTCATTTTTTTCATCGGAGAGAACTATATTATAAATAATACGAAGTACATAATTAAATTCCGAAAAATCTTTAGCCAGTCTATAGTCCTTTTGTATTTGCTTTGGAAAGAGTCTGATCATATCTTTGAGATTTTCAAAACTGTCACATTCCATTATCTCCCATAAATTATTTTTTAAAGCATGGGCAAATATACTTTCTCCACATGAGTTTATGATTCTCTCCTTTAAAAACTTTGCTTCTTCTTTTGTAAGTTCTATTTTAAGTTTATCAAACCATTCATCATCATAAGTTGGAATATTCCAAAAATGCATACTGCGAATATCGCCGGCATCTGCATCGTCTGTGTCATTTTCCTCTGCTTTATCATTCCTGTTTCCAAGTTCTATAAGATTACGCTTTTTAGCATTTATCTCACATACTGCTCTTACATATTCTGATAGTGATAATCTGCCGCCATGAAATATATTATACTGTCTTAAACCTGACCAGTATATATCCGCAGGTGTTCGCTTAACCCAATGACCGCTTGCAAGTGATCTGCTACCTATCACACCGGTCTCTCCCGGATTATTCTCTATAAATCTTTCTGCACACTCTCTTTCTATAGCATTTAAGATTTCAAGAAAATCATTTGCATCTGTTTCACCGCTTCTTTCCAAATCTCTTAGTGCATAGGGCACGATAAAAAAATATTTTGCTCTTGTTTGTACGGTGGAGGTACCCGGAAAAAACAAATCAGAGAACCCGTCTCTGATTGTTGCAATACCCAGTTCATCCAGAGTGGAATTTTCCGAGAGCAAATCAAGCACCGAAATCACTTTATTTCTTTCTTTTTTTGAAAAATCAATCCATCCTATCGGCATATTTTACCTTTTCTAGTCTATAAGTTTTTTAAGAGTCTCAAGCTCCTCTTTTGTTAGTGTCACACCCTTTCCCATCTTCTCATGATTCGGTGCCCATTCTCTGATATCATACTTAGGTGTGGCGCCGTTCCATGAAATCAGGTTAAGTTCCTTTCTCCACCCCTTTGCATTCTTCGATAAAACACCTATCTCCTCTACAATATCATACTTAAAATCTGCTGCCATATTTCTCCTTTCCTGATTCAAGCTCTTCAAATAGCTTCCAAACTCTTCTGATACTATTTCTTTTTTCCCTATTTTCAGCTTGACGATAATACTTTTTTTGTTGCTTTGTCACTTTCGGTAATTTTTTATAACTAATCTGCATTAACTTTTTTGCTTCATCATGTTTTACAATATATTCCAAATGATTATACGGTGATTGATTCTTTTCCACATCCCTTTGTACATGGTAATGTGCAGTCTTTGCCTCCTCCATAGTAAGAGGCTTCTCGTTAAATGGACAATGCAATAACTTATACCTGTTAAAATATTGTATATATGATATTTTCCAAGCAGCCATATCAGTAAGAATATAAAGATCAGTATCATCAAACTCTATTTGTACTCCCCTTTTATTAGCTAAGTACTCTATTCCAAGTGCATATTTTCTATACTTACAAGGATAAAAGGCTACCCTCTCTTCCTTTGCAATATATCTCATAGCTGTTTTCAGGTTCTTACTTTTTCCGATTTCATCAACTCTGATTAACAAATCTTTTTGAAGTTCTTCATTCCACTCTTCAAGGTACAGCCTTATATCCTGACTTGACTTGCTTAGACTGACTCTCCAATTATACCAATCAGTATGTACTCCTATGTAATCTTCCTTAAGCTCTGTCCAAATAGGTAAATCTCTAAATACATCCTTTAAATTTTCTCTATATCCATTGTATAAAAACTTGATGTTACAGCAACACTTACATGGCTTTAAATATTTAATTCTTCCGTCATCCAAGTCAAAACTTACCAATGACTTTTCTTCTATTCGATTTATAAATCTGCATCCCGGTCTGTGATAAATCTTTGATTTACTACTCATCTGTGCTATCATTTTCTTCCTCCAATCTACAAAGTACTTCTTTGTTATATTAGGAGTCTATCAAACCAACTGTCCATTAAAAATGACAGCAGATTTTGGGCGTTTTGTTATCTGCCTTTTATTGTTTTTTAAACGCTTTAATATGGCTTTCTAACATTATCAGCCAGAGTATCTCTTTGACATATATGAGATATCTTCTTTAATCCTATTCCTAAGACTTTCAGGTTCCAATACCTCTACATAAGGACCGTATTTAAATATTTATTTTCACCTTTAATTATTCCAAACTGCTTTCTAATTACTATGTCATATTTTTTCAATAATTATCCTCCACCTCTATTCATAACTGAAATCCCTTTATTACCTCAATAAATCTCTCGCCATACTTACCGTATTTATTTTCCCCGACACCCGAAACATTCAGCATATCGGACTTTGTAGTCGGCATCTTTGCACACATATCTATCAAGGTCTTATCATTGAAAACGATATATGGAGGTATCTTCTCAGCTCTTGCAATTTCAAGTCTAAGCTCTTTTAACTTGTCAAAGAGTTTAAATCCTGCAGAAGTTAGTGAATCCATACCATTTATATTCTTCTTAGGCTTTAACTTCCTATTTGTGACCTTATCTTCATCCGTAATCTTGACCATCACTTTAGTATCAGTGTTTTTAAGTCTACTTATATCTCCAAGTTTTAAAACCTGATATTCACCTGTCAAAATATAGCCTTCAAGTAAAAGCTCTTCAATAAGCCGTCTTAGCAGATTTTTATTTGATGATTCCAAAACTCCATAGGATTTATATTTACTTGCTCCTATTTCTGCAAGTCTTGCAGTCTTTGCTCCAAGCACTGTATCCATTATTATATTTTTTCCATATCTTTCACGAGACTCATATATGCAATTTATTATCTTTTTGGCCTCATCCGTCATATCCAGAGTTTCAAATTGCCGCAGACAATTACCGCAATCATCACATGGCTTTTTGGGATCTTCACCAAAGTATTTTAAAATATAATTGCGCAGACATTCAGTCGTATAGCAATATCCCTCCATTATCTGAAGTCTTTTAATATCCCTATCCCTGATTGTCATTGCATCTATCGGATCAATGTCGCTAAAATCCTTATGCTCCAATAAAAATCTGTTGATTATAATGTCCTGTGGCGAAAACAGTAAAATACATTCGGAATTCAGCCCGTCTCTACCGGCTCTTCCGGCTTCCTGATAATAGTTTTCCATACTTGAAGGCATATTATAGTGAATAACAAATCTGACATTTGATTTATCTATTCCCATTCCGAAAGCATTTGTCGCAATTACGATACTTGTATAGTCAAATACAAAATCATCCTGCATTTGCTTTCTTTCTTCATTACTCATTCCGGCATGATATCTGGCAACTGAAATATTTTGCTTTCTTAAAAGAGTATACAGACTGTCAACATTCTTTCTTGTAGCACAGTATATAATACCGCTTTCGCCCCTATGTCTTTCTATATAATCAAGTATAAATCGTTCCTTATTCTGTGGCTTATCTACCTGGAAAAACAAATTTTCTCTGTCAAAGCCTGTTACAAGAAAATATGGATCATTAAGTCCCAATGAGCAGATAATGTCCTCTCTGACATTCTGCGTTGCAGTTGCTGTAAAAGCACTTATAATGGGGCGTTTACCCAATATATTTATAAACTCTGCTATATCCATATAACTCGGTCTGAAATCCTGTCCCCACTGTGATATACAATGTGCCTCATCTACAGTTATCATTGAAATTTCAATACTTTTGGCGAAGCTGATAAAGCCTTCACTCATCAACCTCTCAGGTGCCACATATATAATCTTATAATGACCTTTGTATGCATTTTTGAAGGTATCATTCAACTCCTTTTCAGATAATGAGCTGTTTATAAATGCAGCATCCACACCGGCTTCATTTAAAGCATTTACCTGATCCTGCATAAGAGATATAAGCGGTGAAATAACCAATGTAATACCTGAAAGGAGCATAGCCGGAACCTGATAGCACAATGACTTTCCCGCACCCGTAGGCATTACTGCAAGAATATCTCTGCCCTCCAAAACAGCATTTATAACAGATTCCTGTCCCGGCCTAAATGAATCATAACCAAACACTGCCTTCAATGCTTCCTTTGAAGTTTTATATATTCCCCTATCAAATGTTCTCATTCTTTATTCACCCTATTCCCAACACTTTTACCAGACTCTTTGCTTTATTAATTGCAGCAGACTTGGCACTGCTTTTGGCAATTTCTAAAAGCCCCTGCCATTTGGCATCTTCTGCCGGAATATACCCTCTCTTTGCTGCTTCTCTTAAATAATCTGCATAGTAAATACAAATATCCAAAACTCTGTTTACCCATACAGGTGGCTTTTTATTCTCTGCAACCATCTCTCCGGCATATTTTATACTCTCAATAAGCATAACATAGCATATACTTAAAAGCTTATTTTCTTTCTCAACTATTCTCACCAGCTTTGCTGGGCTTATCTCTTCATGTAATAAAAGTTCTCTCATGATTTCTCTTAAATTCTCTACAGATAAATCTCCTAAGTCCACCAGTTGTCTGAAAAGACTTTTTGCACCATAAATACTCTCTCCGTCCTGTGCCAAAGTACTTACTGCAATAGTTAAAAAAATATTTGAGTAAGGTGTGGGATTTCCTTTCAAAGGATCGGTTCTTTCATCACGCCGGTTTCTATACTTGCTTACTACAATCTTTTCCTTTGACTCATCATAATGAAGCCATACGCTTTTTGCATCCTCATCTATGATTTTCCCGTTACTGTCAGCCTCAAATCCTGAAACCTGACCCTCATTACTAAGTCCGTAAAACCATCCGTAAACAGTCACTTGATATTGGCGGTCCGCTTTATCCGGTAATCGCAGATTAAAGCGGAAAGCTTTTTCACCTTTTCTTACTTCAAATACATTTATATCAAACTCTACATTATCATTGATAAGCTTTTTTGCCTTAGGTAATACCACCCATACTTTATCAAAATCATCTGGAGATTTTTGCGGCTCAGCCAACTCATCACTCTTATCTGTATCTTTTACAATATCCAAAGATTTTAATATACTTACAATTTCCTTCGCATATCCTACAGCCTTTGAAGAGCCGGATTTTGTGGCAAGACTTTTTATGGCATTCATTTCCAATACATTTTGTGTGGCAAGCTTATTTTCTACTGCAAAAATAACTTCATTAAGATAATCTCTTATAAATTTTACAATCTCAGCTGTTCCTGCAAGCATTCTTGGTGCTTTAAGCGATACTTCCACTACATCACATGCAGCCATCCATACCAAACTCAGCATACCTTCTTTTGCCATATTCTCCATTGAAGCAGCCAGACTAGCCAAGTTTGATGGTGTACCACCACTCCAGTCAAGCTCAGAAATATCGGCTATTCCGGGTGTTAAAAGTCCTCTATCCCATGCTTTTTGACTGGCCTTTATAATATCATCTGCATTCTCAACGCTTAAATTACCTTGTATTGCGATCCAATTCATCATTGCACCTTTTGTAACCGGCTTTCTCCTTCTTGCTATCTGTCTTAAAACAATTCCCTGGCCATGGTAAACTTCATAATCTCTATGTATAGCAGTAAGAGAATAATCACCCCAGTTCGGAAAAATAGTAAACATTGCGTCATGACTGTATGAAAGTCTATTCGGTAATACTTTAAGGCTTTTGGGCATATTAAGTTCTATTCTCCAGTATGGCGTTTTCCCCGGTGTAAACTCAGGCTCAATGTATGGATCTTTTAAATATCCGGCAATCAAATCACCGACTAAAATCTCTTCACCTGATTCATCCTTCAACACTTCTCCTGAAGGAAGCTCTATTTTCAGGTTCATCTTCTTTAATTCTTCCGTGTATTTTTTTATATCTGCATCTGTAAGCAATTCCATATCCAGCCTTGTAATTGCAAGCTGTAAATCAGGCTCTGAAACATATGATAAATTCTTATCTTCATATATTAATAAGCGTTCCACTAAATCACTTAAACTGATACTTAGATCCACATAGCTTGGCGTACTTAGTAAGCAAGGTAATTTGCCCATGGAATTAAACAGCAGCTCTTTTCGCATATATAAGAGAGAATGGTATCTGATTTTTAAGACTTCTTTTTCACCATTCCACACATTTTCCCTTGTGTCTTTTATCATATTCATTTCAAGGTTTTTAGCCCATCTTCCAAGTGTTCTCAAGCCTCCGGCATCACCATTTGGAATACCTGCTAAGCTCATTTTAGCTTCATCCGGATTTCTGTAAGCAATATGATTTACCATGGCAATAAATCTCTCGAAAACAAGATCTTCAATAAAGTCCTTTCTTTCAGAAATAACTGAGGCAAAATCTGTTAATCTCTCAGATGATATCTCACCAAGCTCAAACTTGGGAACATCCCAAAGCTTAGGCGTTTCTTTCCAAAGCCCTTGTACTTCTTCCTTTGTAGCTTCTTGTTCGATCTTTAATCCCCATTTATCTTCTAGGCTCCCCGCAAGCTTTACTATGCTCTTATCCTCATCCTGCTTATAAAGTAAGAGCCATTCTTCATACTCATTCACAGACTTGGGGCTTTCCCTTTTTAAAGCAGAATTTAAAATCAATTTTTTTATTTTTTTCACCTTTGCCGAACTGCAGGAAATAAGTATAGGATATAACCAATCTTCAGTGGCACTCTCTATAAGTACAGGTGCAAATCGCTCCAGTATTGCCGTTTCTCCAAGACCAAGCAGTGGAATAATTGTTTCCGTTCTTTCTATAATATCTCTGTCACTAAGTCCGATTTGCTCTAAAACATTTGCAAGCTCTTTTCTGTCTCCCGGTCTTTGTGCAATATTAAGTCCATAAAACACCTGCTCCATTGCCATATCTTTATCAAGAATATTATTTTGTACACCCCATATGAGTAAATCTGAAAAAGGTCCGGTTGCAGGCACATTTAAGGCCACTCCGGCTTCTATATGCTCCTTGAACCTTCTTAAAATCTCTTCCTTTTCAATCACAAAATCCTCATCAAAATTGTAGTCTTTTCTTTTTGACATTAAAAGAATGGCCGCTGCGGCTGCCCAGTCCTTCATATACTCTACAGATTCAGGAATTTCAAGATTCATTTCATGAACAAGTTTCAATGCCAACATACCAAGAACCGACAATGAATGCTCCCATACTCTTCTGTTTGATGCACAGGCAGCTTGTATAAAGTTCATGGCATAAGTCTCGCCTCTATCCTCAATAGCTTTTAGAGCGACTTCACTGCCCGCTCTTAAAACATTTGCCGCTCTCTTTGCATCCACTCCCACACGAATGGCGAAGATTGCAAGTTTGCCTAAGTCCACATCCACCACCGGAACAAAACCGTAACTGTTCTCCGATAATTGTTTGATCTCCGACCACTCTCCGGATTTTAGCCCCTCTCTTGCAATTTTTTGTTCTTCCTTGTTTCCTATCCCAAGGTTTAAAATATCTTTAAAATCTGTTTCCTCATATCCAAGAGAACGATAGATTTCAACTGACTTTTCAAGTTTGCTTGCCATACTGACCTCCGTTTTACCACTTAGTGTCTTCACAAATAGTAATAAAAATTATTTTCACACTTTTTCTTTTTTCAATTTCACTGCCAGGATATGTTTACACGGCCCTCTACCGTTTTTATGTTTCAGATACCATGTACAAGTGCATTTTGCATTCTCAAGGTTTTCATCTGTAGGATAAATAACTCTGTATGTTGTATCCCCTGATTTTACATGCCATATATTATCTTCAATATATTCGGTATCTTCAATAAGCTTCTTTGCCCCTATAAGTCTTGGATTATCCTTTAAAACTCTATCCGGATCATCCGGTAATTCTCTATGGAAAAATACCCTCTCTCTTACATCAAACCCAAGTTTTCCTGAGACGGCAAGCAGCTCCAATGCCGCATTCGTATCACTTTTTACCATTCCCATAGATTTTGACATCTTATCAATATCAAGCCTTGATTCAAAATTCAATATATTATCAATTCTGTCTGAATACTCTAATATTTTTAAATCCGAAAG
Source organism: Lachnoanaerobaculum gingivalis (assembly GCF_003862475.1). Classification (GTDB taxonomy): domain Bacteria; phylum Bacillota; class Clostridia; order Lachnospirales; family Lachnospiraceae; genus Lachnoanaerobaculum; species Lachnoanaerobaculum gingivalis. The sequence goes on from NZ_RRCO01000003.1 coordinate 154,901, forward strand.
TGAATCAAGTAATGCCCCTTCGCCTGAATACCCCTCATAGCTCTTTGCTGTCAAACTAAGTGTAATATTTACTCCGGTCATACATACCTCAATCATCATCTGCCCGGGCTCACCATCCTTCGGTGCATAAAAATATACAGCACTAACATTACTCATTATCCTCTTAAGTGCACTGAGTCTATGAAGTCCGCTAATATATACACTCATTTTTTCTTCTCTCGGTTTTAACATCACACCTGTCTTTGTAGGTGTCAGCCATCCTGACCGCTCCTTTCCTGTAGCCGCCGGTAACATTGCAATAAATGTCTTTGCCTGCATCCCCTCAATATGGAATTTATATTCCATATTTTGATGTAGTATGGCACAGTTACCAAGTGCTCTCACCCATCTGTCGGGCATTTTTACAGGGCGTTGTATATGTATATCTGTCAATAGACCACCATCAATATTCTTACTGTGAAAGGTCTTAAAGCCGTCATCTCCTATACGAAACTTTAATCTGTCCCCCTGCTTTATATTAAAAAGAGATTTCCTTAAATCAGCTCCGATATCTACATTGGTAGTACCATAAAGTATCTCGCCGTCCAAGGCACTTTGAAAAACATCAAGCCTTGCATAAACGCCATTGCAAGCGGAAAAACATTCCGCTCTCAGTCTATCCCCCTGTGCGCAAAGAATAGGATCTCTTTGTGCTACCGGTACATAATTAAAATATCTTGTACCTACTATATCTGCAAGTACCAAAAGTCCACCTGAAACTATTGTCGGATTTATAATTTCTCCATTGAAAAAAAGAGGATTATCCTCTACTCCATTAGGTGTTAATGCAGGTGCTATAGACAATGCCAGATTGCCGTCAAGAAGGGTTGATTCGGTTTTAAATTCTCTCATTATATCTCCCTGAAATAGTATTTTATATCAAAATTATTATAATTTATATTTTAAAAGGGCAACTCCAATAAGAATCGCCCCTTTATTTTAACATAATTTTAAAATTTTTACTTTATTTAGTGATAACATAATTATATAGAAATATAGCTATTTTATACTCCTCTATACATAATTAATATACTATAAATTTTCAGAATAGTATAAAAGTGAATATACCTTCATCAGCCTACATCAAAAGTATTTACTATAATCCGATCTATCTTCTCAGTATCAATTGATCCATGCTCATCATAAGTTACAATGAGGTTTTTTCCCTCTTCTATTCCATTTTTCTTATAAAACACCTTTTTTTTCTCCCATCGACGCATATATTTAGAATCCTCCATCATACCACAGTGCTCCCAATACCAAACGATTCCAGTATCGTAGTCCTCAATCTTAAAATCTGGTCGTTTTATCTTGCCTTCTAGCTCGAGCTCCGGCTCATATTCGTATTCAACACCATGAAGGTGAAGCTGATTTGCGATTATAACCTCAGATTTAGAACGTACGAGTTCTCCCCTTATAGTCTTATGAATCAACTTGTTCTCATAGAACCTTCCATTTACTTCATCTATCTGAGGTCGCATATCCGGACCATCGTCCTCTTCTTTATATACATCTCTAAACAGATCTGTAAATCTTTTGGCAATATCTGAATGTTCCACTGAAGTGTATTTCAAAAGATGATATGGCTCCTGATTATAAAGTATAATAATCTTTCCCTGTTGTCTTGTAAGTGCTGTATAGAGCATTTCTTTTGATAAAAGCTTACATGGCTCTGCAAGAACAAGGATAACTGTATTAAACTGACTTCCCTGTGCTTTGTGGACAGTTAATGCGTAAGCCAACTCCAGCTGAGCTGTTCCATTCTCTTCATTAAAATCAGATTTATCAAAAGAGTACGAAATACCTGGCTGAGATGAGAACTCAACTCTCATATCGTTTTGATGACCTCTCCAGGAACTTCTACTCTTATTATAGTCTCCACAAGCTATACCTATTTCTCCATTTGCAATATAATTTCGTGCTTCCTTTTCTGGATACCCTTTTTTTTGGCTTGTGTTAATAACATTTATGACCTTATCTCCATATACAATAGCTTCAGGTCCAAGACTATTCGCAATTCTCTTATTCATTCCCCATTTCTTAGATATTTTTAGAAATTTCTCTCTATACTTCAGGTGGATCAAGCGATTAATATTCATAACCCCTTGAGGCATATTTCTAACCGGTGCTAAAATCTGCCACTTTTCAGCAAAACTTGCAGCTCCGGTATTAAAATAAATTCCAAAATCTGTTTTTACACCACCAAGTGACAAATCAAATGCTTCTTGGTCATCTATATCTTTCATACCTATTTCTTTTGCCATTGTCTCTAGCAACAATTGTTCAAGGTCTTCTCGGGAATGCCATTGTTTAATCTCAATATTGGGATCTCTATTTTTCTCAATATCTATAATAACATCATCATCAGTTATCTGTTCACTTGTCGTAAATAATCTTGATAATAATACATCTGATCTAACTTCATCCGCTTTCTGCCTACGGTTTACAGTCAATTCGCCATAATGACTACACACCAAAGGAAACACTCCTTTATCAAGGTTTACTTTCAACATATAAACTAAATCTACAAACGGTCTTCCTGCACCTATAGGTGGTAGCTGATTCGGATCACCCACAAAAATAATTCGCTTTGCTCTCCTTAATGCCTGTATCAAAGCTCCAAACATCTCTTCTGTTAGCATAGATGATTCATCAACAATGACCGTATCCGGTACATCTTTATAATCACTATCTGAAAGAACATACCTCATATCATCCCACTCAAAGCGTTTACTTCGAACAAGAAACTGTGCAACGTTTAGTGCAGTGATTCCCCTTGCATCATCCCCCATACTATCCAACAAACGTACAGTTGCCTTTCCCGTTGGAGCTAGTAGCAAAACTCCCCCTGACTTAATATCAGGATGGCTACATAATACAGATAGTACAGTTGTCTTTCCTGTTCCTGCATCACCTACAAGAACCGAGATTCTAGATTGGGCCAATTCTCCAAGAATGGCAGCTTTCTCTGTTCTTGCACGTTCCTCTTGTTCTGAAATCTTTGATCCGTCATTAAACTTATCATCAAGCATTTTTCTCCAGTCAGCCTTTACCGAAAGCCTAGGTGCATTAATTCTACGGCTTATTCTATGCTCTATTATATCGTCAAACTCTTGAATTCTAATCAACTTATAATATTCTGTACCATCCTTCATCTCGCGCTTAATAATCTCTACCATCAAGAACTTTTTAACAGCTTCTATAATATCCGTAGTCACAGGACACGAAGGTTCAAGATTCATACTCTTAATAGCGTCTACTAAAAAAGCCTTAGGAAGTATAGTATGACCTTTATTTGCTGCTTCTTCCAATACGGCTATAGCTACAGCTCGTATTCTCCTTTGATCATTGTCGGAATCCAAAATTGTAGGAGAGTCTAAAGGATATTTTTCTCGTATGTATGGTATTGGGAATACTGCTCTATCTACTTTACAGACTGAAACATAGAGACCATCTATCTTAAGTCGTGTCTTCTCATAAAGAATATATGGATTCCTAATTATTTCATCATCTGTACAATAAATCCCTGCCTTTTCTCTCTGATTCGCATAGAATAGCATTTTTGCCTGATCTATACTAAGAGATAATCTCGAAAGAAGCTTAAATAATACCTTTCTTTCAGGAGGCAAGTGCTTCCATGTCAGCTTTAGAACCGGAGTGACTTTTACTGCAAGGTTATTTGTTACTACACTTTCAGGATCTTCAAATAGAAGTTCAACATTCTTCCAAATATCATCTCCATCCTTGAGCTTTTCCTTAATTTGCCTAGCAATCAACACACCTAATGGCAATTCTAATGCAGTGAGCATAGCACCCATTCCGGGAAATGCACCTCTATCTTCCCAAACCTCAGATAACTTTATATTTAACCATGTTAGAACGTTGGAATAATCTTCATCTAGACAATTATTGATAATCTCAAACGCTTTTATACATGAAAGAATCACTTCAATAGTTGCATCATGGCTTACATGTTCAGTAGCGTATGAAAACTCTTCAAACGCGTCATCCGGTGCAAATACTGTAATACTCGATATATCAAAATCCAGGTGTGTATTTGCATACTCCATCATTTCCTGATATGGAATAACAAATCCATCTTGGTGATCACTCCGAATAGAATGGCAGATATGTCCCTCCCATGTCATTGATCTAAGAGTATTCTCATCTGTATGTTCATGCTCAACTGCCGGAATATATCTCTTAACATGTCCCATACCGATAATAACTCGACGTGTATCTTCAACAAACGGGACTTGTTTTGTATAAGCAATGACCAAGGACTGATTAGGCACAATATCCCTATAAAAAGTATCAAAGATAGCCCTATGATTCATTGCATCCTGAATCCAATCGGTTTTAAATCCCAAAATCGGCTCACGCTCCAAGCCGAAATCAATACCGAACTCTTCCTACTTCTTATCAATATTTTTAAGCATCATCCATGCAAATGGTTTTGTAACAAAGGAATACGCAGGATATACAATATCTGTTGGAAGAAAATGACCATGTGAGCTTTTATTTGACTGCTTATAAGGATGAACTGTAGTGCGCACCAGATCACAATTAGACATAAAAGCTGAACTTTCAGCTATGCAAGGCAGCTTCTCTTCATTATATGTCATACACTGTCCACAAACACTTTTTTCAAACGTATCATCTCTATTTTCCGATATATTTTTAAGCCTAAGACATGAGTTATTATCTCCTGGATTCTGACATACTGTTCCGTCCCATCCATGATCATGCCATGCAACTCTAACGGAAATATGCTGAGCCATGTTAATCACCTCCTATTTTTTACTTCTTGTAAACCATGATTTTCTATATCCTACTGCACGACCTCCGTCACAATACGTACCTTCCACATTAAATATTAATTCTGCTTCATTTACAGTATCCTCAAGTTGTTTTCTAGTACCTACAACCCATAGAGCTCCACCTCTATCACGTTTATCAATTACTTCAAAACCCGATTCAGTAAAGTATCTAACCAAAGTTAATTGATTATTACTTTTAACTTCATTATGTTCTTCTAATGAGGTATATGAGTTAGCATCATCTGATTTAGTGATTAATTTTAAAAAACCTTTTTCAAAACAAGTGGGTACCTCAAATGTTTTCCTACCTGCATTTTCAAACTCAACATCAATATGGTTCATAATAGTATCAATATTTACAATTGTACCTTGACCATACTTTGCGTTTTTAACCATATCTCCTTCCTTAAGAATATTTACATCAACTCTATCATGTAGATTATCCGTTCCTATTGTCTTTTCATCTTTTACCTGTTTCTTTAGATGTACCTCAATATCAATATCTTTGTTTTGTGATTCAGGAACTCCATATTCATCTATAAGTTTTATTATCTCCTTGACCTCTGCAATATGTGTCTGTGTAAAATCAATTATCTCATCTTTAGAAATCTCAATTTTATAATCATCCTCTATTTTCTTTACATCAAGTTCAAGAATTGCATTTCTAATTTTTTCCCTAAAATAATCTTTTGAAACATCTCTAAGTTCCTTATATACCCTTGCACAATATGGACATAAAGACAGATTTAGCTGTGGCATTTCAATTCCGAAATTTGCAATTTCAACAGCATCAACATGTCGTGAAGGCTTCTTACACATCTGACAAATATTCACACCGCTTTCATTCAAATACATACCAATAGTGTATGCTCTAACTGCTTTTTGTGACTTACTTGTTCTAATCTGACGCATCACCTTCTCATACTTAACAGGATCTGCAAAGAAAAACTGCCTTCGTACATGGCCTGTCAAGTTCTCAAAATCATTAACTCTGTGTTGTGGAAACTCATCTGATATCCATGAAATTGGATCAAATACTTCATTATTCACATCATCATCCAAATAAGGTATATTGTTCTGCACCTGTTTTTTTTCAAAAAAATCAGGATCATAGCCAAGCTCTTTTGCCAACTGTCGAAATACAATTTTCTTATCTTTACGATCAAGAGCCTGTACTTTTTCAAAAGTCTCAGCCTTTACATCTACATCCTTTTCAACAAATCCCAATATTTCAAATCCATGCTTATTAATCGGAATATCGTCATAGATATTCTCATCCAAGTCAAAACGTGATAACTCTATTGGAGGATAAAGCTTCCCCGACTTATCAAATAGCCATTTATAAGCATTAATTGTTTCAAGCAAATCAGCTGTCTCTTCCTTCGTATATGGATTTCTTTGCCTTCTCTTTATTGAACCCTTTAGCTTTTTCGAGATAATTAGTAAAAGTTTAAGAATTTCAGACGACTTCTTTTTTGCCAGTTCTGAATCTATATGAGTTTCAATATATTCAAGATTATCTTCCAAACAATCTATATTAATAAACGGACAAAATTCTCCCAATGCATCCCAATAGTCATCACCATGGCCTCTTCCACAACGATTTCCTTCAACTATCGGTGTAGTGACTGATCCGAGTTTTTTAAGCTGGCTAATAGAAATACCATTAGTCTCATAATACTTTGTATCAATATGTTGCAGTCCGAAGTCATATAACTCATCACTATCTGTATATATAATATTACCATCCTCGTCCTCTTCGCCGTCATCATAAGCAAGAGTTATCGGATGATAATATACTGATAAATCAATACCCTCATCTGAATGTTCAATATAAACAGTTTCCGGCTTCGCAAATTCTTCTCTACTTTCATTCTCATTTTCATTTTTTACTTTTATAATGTATGCATCTTTAAGCATTTGCCTAACCTCATCAGCATCATCAACCTCATCAAAAAGGCTGAATATCTGTTTAAGATCTTCCACATCTTCAAACCCTATCCCACCATCAATGCTTTCCACGTACTTCTGAATTACTTTTTCCTTTACAAACTGATAATTGTCAAATTCTGCAATCTTTAATCCCTCTGATAACAGTTTATGGTAATCTTTTGCGATATGCCTACTTACAATCTTTGAGTTCAGAATTGTCCTGTATTTGCTTGATGAAGATAAATAAATCTGTAGCATATCATCCTTATATGCCGGAATCATTCGATTTTCTGCATTAAGAACAATAGGCGCTTCTCTCAGATACTCCCAGGCTCCTGGTAAACACCCTCTAATAGTTGCTTCATAAACTCCTGCTCTGGAATTTGTTCTTTCATTGTTGTAATAATTATCTTGATACTCACTTATGAAGCTATAAAAAGTCTTCAGCTCATCCAGCGTTCCATCTGTTGTGCTTACTGTACGTTCCGGTTGTTCACAGAGTTTTTGAGCCCAATCTTTAAAGCTAAAGACCGGTATTTCTAACTTATCACGTAACCAAGAATAATATTCTGTAAATCTTAACTCATGTTCTGCATTCAGCGCAACAAAATCCCCCACTCCATCAAATGCATCTATCCATAGTACTGAGTTTGCCTGTTCTGCAAGCGAAAATGGAACAGCAATTTTTAAATCTGATGCCATACGACTATGTCCATTTGCATCAGGAACCAGTGGTTTTGACTTAAATACTTTAGTTATCTTCTTTGACAACCCGGGAATAGTATTATTTTCTACTTCGTCCTGAAATGTGGCTAAAATAATTCGACGTATAAAGTTTTGAGTAATTAATCCTCTTCTGCCAAGATCTTCCATAGACTCTGCTATTAAAGTACCAAGTCGATTAAAAAGTACATTATTAAAATCTGACGGTGTCATCAATTTTTCTCTTGAAACTGCTGTTTCAAAACTTCCCTGTATCAGAAATGGCAGTCTTGTGTTATCTCTGGTTGGAAAGTACACCCATATAGGTGAACTATTGATCTCATTAACATTTTTAGCCAGGCTGTTAACCTTATATGCAACACTTACTTCAGCATTTTTCATCTCAGGATGATCAAAGACATCTTTATACTTCAAATATTTTGAAATATCTTCTTTTCTATCACTATTGTTTCCAGATATACGACAAGTTATAAGGTTCTCGTCTTTTGAGTCCTTGCTCAAAGTAATATGAGCATATTTACCGACTTCCTTATTAATCCAACAAAGATCCTGAATATATGTCAGAAATAGAAGAATTTCTCCTGATAATCCCTCTAATTTATCCAGTACGTCATTACCACTTACATAACTAAGTTTCCCCTTGGAATCAATCTTATTGAAAGGAATTATAATTTTTGTTAGATGCTCACAGTTAGCAAAAACATATACTTTTTTACTGCCATCCGAGTAGTTGAACTCTTCTTTTATCTTTCTAAAATCCCAATTATTATTTACTTCTTTAGGCAGAAGATAATTCTGAATAATAAATCCTTCTTCATCAGAATAAATCTCCGGTTGATATGTATACTTAAATACAGATTTAAACCCCATACCAAATTTTCCAATTGTACTTGCATCATCTCTACTCTTGGTCCCCATCAACATAGATGAAACTCCACGTACATCATCCTCGTCAAAAGGTTTTCCATTATGGTAAAAAACAAGCTTATCACAATAGTACTCAATAACAACCTTACTTGCTCTTACATCTTCTGCATTCTGCAAAAGCTCATATACAAAATGGTTACTATCTGAATAATGTCCCGCCAAAAGAGCCTCATATTTCTGAGGCTCCTCCGTCATAGCAAACCAATCATGTTTATTTTTCTCATATATTGCGTGATAATTAATCTTACCCACTTTCCATTCCCCACATTCTTTTAGACCACGTGCAATACACCTCTAATAAGTAAATTGGTGTGAATATCTGCCTTACTAATGGTCTCTTCTACCGTTCTTTTCTGTTCTTCATATTTCTTCTTGAGATTCTCAAGCTGTGATACTCTCATTCTCTTAATCTTATCCTCTGTTGCGACATCAATCTGAGCTCTAACAATGGTCTCCTGCTGATTAGCGGAATGTGCTATCTGCTCCAAGCGGTATTCGCACTCATTTCTAACATCTTTTGTATATACATCTTTTGCAATCTGCCATCTCCGGTAATGCAATCTGTCCATGTCATCCCATTGGTCATAATGAAACGTTTCTTTACCTGAGTACTCAGAAGCATAATGAATGAATGAAAGAATATTCTTCTCAACCTCTTCATTATCACTGATAGCAATTAACCTTATATCAGGTTTTAATCCAACATACTTCCATGCATAAATTGTAAATTCATAATTGCCTGACGGTATTCCCGAATCTGAAATACACACACTAAGATTACATGGGAATTTTCTACTCACATATGCTGCTGCACTCATAACCAGCGGATGCATTTGTGTAAGGAAAGTAATATCTCTATTATCCTTAGCATAATTACTGTCGAATGTTACATAAAGAACCGGTTTATCAGACTTAAGGTATGCCTTCCAAATCTTAACAGCATTATTATTAGCCGGTAGCTGCATTGAGAGCAAATCGTTAAGAAGTAGTCTGCGCTTATCTGAAGCAAGTCTAAGTGTCTTTAGTTCTGCTTTACCTCTCAAATACTCCCCTTGTCCAAGGTAATCACTAAAAAATACACCAACCATCTCATTCATGCTCTGAGGATTAATCCACTGATTTTCAGCTTCCTGAACATCCTTATCTATCATATATTTAGAAAGGTCAAATCCATACAATGATTTTTCTTCCTGCTCCAAACGGTGAAGCTCCTGAACCTTCATTACTTCGTTGTCTGCCATCTTCTCAATCTTCATCTTACGTTCTTTATCCGTAAGCTCAGAATCAAACATAATCTTGAATATCTGATCTGAAATATCGCCAAGAATTTCTGAGCAATCACCAATGCTTTCCTCAAACACTCCAATCTTTGAAAGACACCTGTCATAAATCACAGCATCAATTGTATCCTCTGTGATCATATTATAGATCTTTACTGTATCACTCTTTTGACCACGGCGATCAATACGTCCAATTCTTTGCTCAATTCTCATTGGGTTCCAAGGTAAATCATAGTTAATCATAGAATCACAGAACTGGTAATCCAGGCCTTCGCATCCAACCTCACTGAACAAAAGAACATCTATTGCATCCTTCTCATCCCTATCAAGTAAGAATCTCTTACGAAGATTAAATCTCTCCTCATCCGGTACTGATCCATCTACCTGACCTACACGGATACCATATTTTTTTAAATTCTTCTTCAGGTAACCAAGTGTGTGTCTAAATGAACTGAATACAATAATACGATTATTATCTTCTTTCTGCTTCTGATTCACTATCTCAAGAAGTCTCATAAATTTAGTGTCGTCTATAGTAAGTGACTTCGATAGTTTTGATATATCATCAGCCAGTTCAAACAAAGTGTTTTCCTCATCCGAATTCAGTTCAAAATCATTCTCATATAATTCACCATCTTCCTGAATCTGTGCTAATCTCTTATCTACTAAATCATTCATAAATGGTGCAAGACCATAAATGCAGCTGGATGCCTGACGCATAATTGTGCAAAGCATAAAACGTACACTCTGTCTACCATGCAACTGAGCCAGAGCAGTACTTTCAAACTCTATCAACGTATCGTAAAGATCTTTTTGAATGCTATTAAACGGAACTTTTACAGTCTGCGTTCTACGAATACAGAAATCCTCAATATCTTTTCTTCTGGTACGATTAATCATTGTATGGAATGAATGAAATCCTTCTATAATGGATATTGCCTTAATCTTCTCATCTCTGGATAAATCCTTTTTGTCCAAGACAGTGAAAATTTTTTCAAAGTCAGGATTATGCTGAATAACATTTCTTCCCCATGTGGTTCCAAGTATATTGGCTATTTCCTGCTTCCCTGCTTTCTGCCAGTCTTCTTCTTGATTTCTCACAATACGAAGAAGATTATTAACAAACTTATTTGGCTCTGACATAGTCTTAAATGTATCCTTATCAATAACTAAATCCGGTCTTAAAAGGTTTAGTACTGTATATAAGTCGTTATTGCTATTCTGAAGCGGTGTAGCTGTAAGGAATACAACTGCATCAGCATTACGGCAAAAAAGTTCAACTCCACGATACATCCATGTATTAGAGTTACGGATATTATGAGCTTCATCAACAATTAAAAGATCAAAATGTGGAATCGGATCAAGCTCTGCAAGGCCTAAATTCCTATGTTTTTTTGGGGACTTTGACTGCGTTCCAAGGATGGAATCCTCATTAAATAAAGAATACGGGATAACTGTTTTACTATGTCTTTCAGGCCATTCTCCGTCACGGTCTGTTTCCTGTATGCATTCTGCAAGTGCCCTACCATCTAACTGAGTAAAATTTTCATCAAAACGCTTCATTTCAAGTTGCCATTTTCTCTCAGCTACAAGAGGTCGTGGACATATAACAAGAACTGAATTTAGAGAAGACCTTGCTTCCATTTCTTTTAGAATTAAACCTGCTTCAATTGTTTTACCTACACCTACATCATCCGCTACAAGTATACGTGGGCTGTCTGACTTAATCATTTTCAGAGCCGGTCTGAACTGGTATGGTACAAAATCAATTCTGGCTGCATTTAACGAATACAAATTCCCTGAACCCGGATTATTTATTTGATAAGCTGTGAGTGCTGCACGTACTTCTTTTAATGTAAGATAATATTCCGCCTTTTTATTTTCCTGTAATCGAATTTGTTCACGATAAAATTTTTGTATATCACCATTAATCAGTACTGAGTAGCTGTTACCATCTATTGCAATAACTGCACCGATAATCTTAGAATTACTTACAAGCGTCACAACACTTCCCACTGTAATATCAGTAGTTTCAGATATGACTGTTTTCTCGGAAGCCTCCAATACTCCAGTTTTTTTAACAGTATACTCCGATACTACTCCCTGTAAATCCTTATCTTCTTCTACATCCATAATTAAAGCTTCCATATCTCTTGTTTCCTGCATAGAAGCATCAAATGTATACATAAGATCAATAATAACATTTATATCATTAATAACCTTCTCTTTATATATACGATTTTGAGCAATATGTGCCCAATCATTCCTAATCTGTTGCATATCATGAATTTTTTCGCGTTCCTTATTATTGAGATAGAACATACTTGTAATTACAAACCAGTTACGATGTACAATACGAAGTAATGCCGCCAAATCAAGTCCATCAATTTCCTTGATTCCCTCTTTGAGAACATTCTCTCTCTGATATGTGCTGAGATTGTTAATAACCAATTCCTGCCACCAATCATCTGTAATCTTCGGAAGTTTTTTTGAAAGCCATCCGCTCATCTTCTGATTCAGTCGAAACATATACTCGTTCATTTTACTGTTCAAAAAGGCTGTATCCATTTAACATCTCCCTGTCCTGTTATTATATTTATACAATGTACAACATAAATATATACTTCTAACTAACATATAACTCTTCATACCTATTTAAGTATTGATTGTCATCCCGGCTACTATTATATCCTACTTGACCATATAAATACCGGTGCATATTATTCTAAAATAACACGTTCAAATACATGTCCTTTAAATAATCCTCATCAATTCATATATTCTTTCTTAAAGCTTCATACAATAGTTCAAACTACATTTATTTGATATGGAGTATCTAAATATTTTTGTCATATTAAGCTTGATTATACGTTATTTCAAAAAACTATTCAATTATAATTTTATTTGTATATTCGACTTTTAAAGATGGTTTTTTATATACTTATACTAATTATTCGTACCATATATTATTATTGAGAACATTAAATCATCATATTTATTAAAAGTATAGTACAATCTAATCCAGAATCATTCTTTACAAAAAACTAATATCTAAATTCTGTTTAATTCCCAAAGGATAATTCCATCAGCTCCTCCGCTACAACAGCAGATTTTATCCTTATCAAATTATCCCACACATCTTCCTTGCCTAAAAGATTCATACCACCATGCCATACCAGTTCTTCATCTATGACTGCAAAATGTTCATCTACCTCATCTTTAATAACAACCTGTATTCCTGATGCTTTCATCTGATTAATCATTTCTTGATAATCATTAATGCTTCCAAAGCTCATTTTTTCAGGATCAGTTGTTATCACGATTATCTTACATCCTGCTTCCACCTGCTGTTTTGTAATATAAATTATTCTATCAATTCTCTCCTGAACAATATGTGGGCTTGAAATAATTATTCTCTTTTCTGCCTCGACAATATCCTGTTCAAATATATCAATATAGTTCCCTGAATCATAAATTGCATTTGCAACTTGTTTATCTAATGTTGTATTCGAAATTAGAGAATATCCTAAACGCTTATAAGTTCTTAGACGTTTTGAATACATTTTCTCAAAAACTTTTAAATGAGCATCTATATAATCATAAACAACCACATACTTCTTACCTTCATAATCTCTATGTAATCTCCCAACATACTGCTCCAATCTTCCATCAAATGAAACCGGTGCCGCCAACATCAATGTATCTAATCTTGGAAAGTCAAATCCCTCACCAATCTTCTGCCCGGTAGCTATTAAAATAATTGATTTTTCACATAAAACTTCCTTTAATTTTTTTCTGATTTCAGAATTCTCCCTATCACTATTATCACCATAAAGCAAGAACACATAATCTGCTGCACCTGACAGAATATCAAATAAATTCTTTGCCTGCTCCTTATATCTTGTAAGAATAAGCGGAGTTCTTCCATCGGCAATTACCTGCCTTGTATCATTTACAATCATTTCATTTCTTAATTTATTGTTACTTATTAAATTATAAGCAGCACTAATATCATTCCTAGTTTCATTTGTATCAATAACTCTTGTAAATCTTGGATATACATAATATCCAATCCCCTGTTCTTTCGCACGCTCTTTCGCAGTATAGCTATGTCTTATCGGACCTAATAACATATATACTATTTTTTCAAGATTATCCCCACGCTTTGGTGTTGCTGAAACTCCATAAACGTATCTTGAATTTACTCTCTCCATTACTTCTATCGATGTATTAGATCCACAATGGTGACATTCGTCCATAATTACCAGTCCATAAGAATTAATAAAATCATTGAATTTTCCCTTACTATACATTGACCCAATCATAGCAACATCAACAATTCCTGTAATTGTGTTCTTATTACCTGTTAATACTCCAATCACACTGTCTCTTCGTTTTTCTCTACCTGTCTTTGTTTTATAAATTGGTGGTTTCTCTTTTATAATTAAAAACTTATTTAATTCTTCTACCCATTGTTCAATCAAATCTTTGCTATGAAGGAGAATTAATGTACTGACTTTTCTTTGTGATATCAAATAACTACAGACCACTGTTTTTCCAAATGCAGTAGTTGCACTAAGCACTCCATGATCATGCTGTAACATTCTGTTCGCCGCCAAATCCTGCTCTGTACGCAAATCTCCATTAAAAAATACTCTTATAGGTCTTCCCATTTCTCTTTGATCACTAATCTCGTACTCAATACAGGCTTCTTTACAATTATTTATAAGTTGCTCTCTAAGCCCTCTTGGAATACGAATATATCCGTCAATATCTTTTCCCATATAAACAGAACTAAAATTATAATAATTTGAATATCCTAAGCGCCTATTCTTATAAAAGATAGGGTTGTCAAATGCCGCCAAGCTTCTTATTTGATTCTGTATCCTTGGCATAAGATTCAATGCATCTACATATACCCCATCGCCAAGAATAATATGCATTTTGCCTACAACATCAGATTTATTAAATACTTGTTTCTTTTTCCATGGTTTAGGTCTACATTCCATATCATCAGTTACAACACCTGTTGCTTCAGTGATTTCAGCCTTCCATTTTTTCATAAAATCCACTATCTCTTCCATAGACAACTTCATTGTATGGTTTAATAAAATATCCCACTGATCAGGATAGGCATTCCAATTACTGTCAATAAAGGCGCTATTTCCATTTTTTAATGCCCTTCCCTGCAATGGCAGAGCAATAAGATTTCCTATACTGTTTGCACTATCCTGACATGGATACATTCTGTCATAATATTGGAATGACTTCATATTAATTAAAGATTGCCCTCTATCCAACAAAAGGTAACCAAAGTTGCGTGCCAAGGAAGCAAGCAATTCGACTTTTACCTTTATATAGATTTAAAATCGCGTAAGAAAACCTTACAACATCTGTATTATATATACTTAATCAACGAGTCCTCCAATAAATATTTTGGTTTTATCTGTATACCGAAACTATCGTAAATGCTATAATAAGACATATAAAATGTGCCGTATTCCATATCATTCATTTGGAATTATTACATGGTTTAACTCAATAAAGTTAAACATATACGATATTATTGCTTTTATATTGGAACTGTTAATGATTCTAAAAAGCAACTGTCACATTTAAAAATAACCAGTCTTACAACTACGATTTGTTTATGAGGAGGAGATATGATAAAAAGAATAAGATCCGTTTTTGTAATTCTTTGTATGGGAATGATTCTTTGTTCCTGCACGCTCTCACAAAAAGCAGAATCCGATACTAAAACAGAGCAAAGCTCAGAAAGTACCGTTAAATCAGAAAAAAGTGACAGCAAAAAGCAAGGTGAAAATCAGGATAACGGTAGGATACAAAACGAAAAAGTCATAAATAACGGTGCTTATTTTGTTAAAATAGGTTCTGATATATATTTTAGAAAATATGGTGAATATGCACTGGAGAAAAATGCTCTGTTCGGTGAATTTTTAGAATATCCGACTTCCACAGGTGTCTCATGGATTTGCCGTCTAAAAGAAGACGGTAAGGTAGAGGAGCTCTTTAAAGATAGCGGCTATGGTAAATTGTACTATAGTAATCAAAGGTTTTATCTGTCGGAAATGACTGATGACGGAACATCAAAAAGTTATAGTGTAAATATGGAGGGAGAAGACAGGGAAGAACTTGGAGCAGGTGTGATACTTGGAATAAGTGAAAACGGACAATATCTGGCTAAGGGAGATTGGGGTTCTGCCGGTGTTATAGATTTAAGTTCTAAAGAAACACCATATATTTGGGCAAGTGAAGAAGGTTCTTCTGTGGTATTTCTTTGTTTTGTAAACGGCGGTTTCCTCATAGAAGGTGATAATTATTCCGAAGACGGGTATAATGTTACTTCAAGACAGATTTTTGGAAGAAGTTTTGAGCAGCCTGATGAAGATATTATTATAGGCGATCTTAATGTAAATGAAGAATCATATTCCTCTCCGGAATTTAAGGGACTTACCAAGGATGGTAAGGAGTATTATCTTACCTTCGGGTATTATGGCGGAACAGCTCATTTTTTGGAAAGTGTAGAAATTTATAAGGCCCGTTTAGAAGAAAACAGCCTTCAGCTCATACAGCAAGGTATGGATACACAGGAAGAAACAGCTCCTAATATTCCACTCATTTTTGCACATAACGGGAAAATCGATATCGTAGACGGTGGATCTGACGGTGAACTTGATATTGATGAAGGATCGGTTTATCAAATCAATCAAAAAGGCAGACAGCCTCTGATTTCAGAGCTTTTTAAAGTTGATCCGGACAGTCAGACAGGTCGGTCAATCGGCAAAGCGGAATTGGTTGACGGAGATTTATTATTGATGGTCTTCACCCAAATATATACCCCTTATCAGGATGTAGGATGGAGAATGAGTTATAGTAGATTAAACACAGAATATATAGTTGTTAGAAAGGGCAGCAATAAGCCTAAGGTTTTTGAACAGTGGTCAGACAGTGAATTTAAGCAAAATGCTGAGGTCTGGAAAACCGGAGAAAATACTTTACTTTATCGTCCACTTTCCGATAATACTGAGGAGGAGGACTTTCCAAGAGATATTGCTTATTCTATCTCTATTCCGGCAACTGTAAATCATAATTTCACTGCTCAGACTTCATCAGTACAGAAGGATGAATATGGTAACTTTAAGCTTCCTGATAATGAAGGTGAAAAACTTCAATTGATTTTTGACTACAACGGAGCTTTAAAGGATATTGTTAAGGAATAATATTAAAGAATATAGGTCAGTCGGATTTAATATGGGCTCCTTTCCCAAAGGAGCCCATATTTATTTAAAATAGTAGAGCCTGCTCTCGAAATCCCCCCAAAAATCTTTAAATAAGAATCCACATTTCATCAACATTTCTCCTGTATATTGTTCATTGGTCCCTTCCAAACAATATATCTTATCTTCATCTAAACCTTGCAGTTTTAATCTTCTACTGTGACTATTTGGAATACCACGTACCTGAACATAAGTTACAAGTGCTTCTTTTTTATCTTTTGATACTTCCATATAGCAGTCATAATAACCGTTTTCAGAAAAAGATGCAATTCTATAGTAATCCCCTTCTCTAACTAAATCATTATATTTGTGATACATTCTTGTCTGCCGTATAACCAACTCATGTTCTTTTTCTGAAAGTTTTGTAATATCCAATTCATAGCCAAATGTGCCTGCAAGTGCTACATGTCCTCTTGTTTCAAATGGTGTTATTCTTCCAACAGCATGATTTGGACACGCGCTAACATGTGATCCGATTGTTGACAAAGGGTAAATCAATGCTGTTCCTTCTTGGATTTCCAACCGTTCTATTGCATCTGTATCATCCGAACACCAAATTTGTGGACTGTAATAAAGCATCCCCGGATCAAATCTTGCACCTCCACTTGAACAATTTTCAAGTAATAAATCTGGAAATTCTGTAATTAAACGCTCCTGCATCCGATATACACCCAGTACATAACGATGGAATAATTCTTGTTGTGAATCTTTATCAAGATAATTGCTTCCCAAGTCACTCAGCAGACGGTTCATATCCCATTTCACATAATCAATTGCCGCACTCCTTAAGATTTTTGCCACTGATTCATAGGCATAATCAATTACTTTCGGGTTTGATAAATCGAGTACATATTGCTGACGGCTTTGTGTTGCTTTTCTTCCTTTAATATGAATTACCCAATCCGGATGCTCTCTGTAAAGTTCAGAATCCGGTGAAACCATTTCCGGTTCAAACCAAATACCAAATTTTAACCCTAGTTTTCTTACTTCATCTACAAGATATTTCAGTCCTCCGGTAATTTTATTCTCATTTACAACCCAATCACCGAGTGAGCAGCTGTCATTGTCACGTTTACCAAACCACCCATCGTCCATAACCAGCATCTCAATACCGTCTTGCTTTGCAACTCTTGCAATATCCAATAGCTTTTCTGTATTAAAATCAAAATATGTTGCTTCCCAATTATTGATCAAAATCGGACGCTTCATGTTTTTATAAGGGCTTCTTATAATATGTTGACGATAGAAATCATGCAATGAGCGTGTCATTTTTCCAAGTCCTTCTCCTGAGAATGTAAGTACAACTTCAGGTGCTTGGAAAGATTCTCCTGAATACAGATTCCAGCAAAACTCTTCTTGATTAATTCCCATTACCATGCGAACCGAATCAAACTGTGTTAATTCTACCTGTCCGATAAAATTGCCGGAATAGACAAAATGCATTCCATAGACTCTTCCCTGCTGTTGATTTGTCCCGGGTGTTACAAGTGCAATAAATGGATGCTCCTGATGACCTGATTCTCCCTTTGCAGAGCTTACCAATTGCTTTCCATAACATATCGGTCTACGCCGGATGTGTCTTTCTCTTGCCCATGCACCACAGAGTGTAATCAGTTCAAAGCTTTCATTGTCCATATCCACACAGGCGCTATAGACTTTTTCCAATCTTACATTCTCTTTTCCTTTATTGATTACTTTAACACTTCTGGTAATAATATCTACTCTTTCAAACACTGAATATGAAAGAGCTAATTCAATCTCCAAAACAGGATCTACGCATTTAACATTAAGTGTTGTTACATCATCTTTTTCACCAAAGGATGCCGGCAGCCCTTCTAATTTCGCTTTTCCTTTAGTAATTTCATAAGATTCATAGAAGAACTCGCTTGCCATACATCCTGCCGAATTACGGATATTAATACAACTTTCACGAAAATCTCCTATTCCACCTGAGGGGTATTCCATAGGAAAGTAGTCAAGAAATGATAACTTTTCCCTCTCGTTTTTTGATGGCGTATATGGTGCCTCTTCTGTTCGTAGCAGATAATAAGCATCATCGCATTTCAACCTTTCACCATAGTACACATGTCCTACATATCCCTCCGGCGATATACCAATTAAATATGATGTACTCTCTGTATCCAGTTTAAATATTCGATTCTTATTATTATATGATATAGCCATTCTTATCTCTCTTTTCTATGCTTTGATTATTATAAATAAACCACACTCATTCAGCATTTGGCCTTGTGTACTGTTTGAAATTAACCACTGCTTCATTTACTCTTGATTCCTCTGCCGCAAGAGCCATTAAGTGACTTTCCACCGAAATATCCGCATTTGTTTTTCCTTTTTTTCCTTCTCCTACCATTCTGACAAAGTCCTTCATCATATTCATATCGCTTCCACTATGTCCTTTTGTTGGAGTATGCAATTTTATAACTTCATTTGTACCGCTTACAAACTCTGTTACTTCGATTATCCCGGCTTCCATATCTCCTTTTATTTCACCTTTGGTTCCCATCAATCGGATTCTTCTTGCACATTGATTTGTAAATGCCGTCATCAAAAATGATGCTGTTACCTGATTTTCAAATTCGATTTCTACTGTCTGATGATCAACTACTGTATTATCCGAATAAAACACGCATCTTCCATATTGCCCTTTCTTCAATGCATCCAATATATGTTTAGAATCTGCATTGTCGGTCACAGCATATACAAGTCCATCTTCTACCGCTTTTGAATGCTCCAGATAAAATCTTGGTGCATAGAACGGACATTCGTCACGGTGGCTGCATCCGTCCATACAATATCTTGGCGCTCCCTTAGGTGCATTTTCCTCCGAAAAGTATGTTAATTTTCCAAAAGAACTTATCTTCTTACAAGAGCTCTCTGCAAGCCATAGTAAAATATCCATATCATGACAACATTTTTGTAAAATCATTGGGCTTGACTCTTTTTCGTTTCTCCAATTTCCTCTGACAAAACTATGGACATGATGCCAATACCCTACTTCCTCAATATGCTGAATTGTAATTAATTGACCTATCTTTTTTTCTTCTAATAATAATTTTATTTTAGAAAAAAATGGAGAATAACGTAAAACATGACATACTGATAAAATCCTGTCGTATCGTTTTGCCATCTCTCCCATTTTTATTATTTCCTCTTTATCCGGTGACATTGGTTTCTCACATAGTACATGGTATCCTTTTTCCAACGCCGTTACCACCGGTTCATAATGCATCCGGTCCTGCGTACATATCATTGCACAGTCTGCTATTTTTTCTCTTTTTAATAGTTCTTTATATGATTTAAACTGCATTTCCTGCGGAATATTATGTTTTTTTGAAAAGGCCTCTCTCCTCTCCGGATCCGGTTCCGCAACAGCCACTATCTTAAATTCATTTGGATGATCCAATGCATATTGAGAATATACATATCCACCTCTTAATCCTGCACCTATTAAGATACTCGTTACCTGCTTCATCTCACTTCTCCCTTGTTATGGGATAGTATCTTGTTTTAATTTAAGATACTATCCCAATTAAATATTTTTAATTGAAAATAACTATAGCTGTATACTATTCTTTTAATTCAATTTTCAGTACTGTATCTTTTTCATCTGGTAACGGATATGTAAATACGGGGTCTTCTCCAAATGAAATAAATGCAATATCCGGATAAAGTGCGGTGTTCCATGCTTCTCCGCGTCTTACTTCACTTCCATCTGCCAAATAAGTGATTTTGTCCAATTTGTCCGGTGCAATTCCATATAAAGGCAAAGCTCCCAATGGAGTTTCATAGACATGTGCATATATTGTATTTCCCTTCTGTGTATATCTTCCCCAATCCGGTTTTTCCAACTTGGATATACCACATCCATATATACTTTCTTTATTTTTACTCATCCATTTTCCCAAATCTGTCAGAATATTTATACTTTCCTGCGGAATATTTCCCTTTGCATCAGGTCCCACATTCAAAATCATATTTCCATCTTTGCTTACGCATTCTACAAGCTTTCTTACAAGCATCTGTGGAGTTTTGTACTGATGATCGAATTTACAATACCCCCAATGATTATTCATTGTTGTACAAAGTTCCCATGGTATCGGTTCACCTTTTTCATCGCATACTCCCTTTGGAGGTATGATCTGTTCCGGACTTGCAAAATCACCACTGTAAAATAGCGGATGTTCTGTTGCAATACTTCCATGGCTCTCTCCTGAACCCTCTAATCGATTGTCAATAATCACATCCGGCTGATATGAACGTACCATTTTTATCAATTCTGTTGCTTTCCATTTTTCTCCTGTCATGTCATCATAAGAGAAATCAAACCAAAGAAGATCCAGCTTTCCATATCCTGTCACGAGTTCTTTCACCTGTCCATGCATGTACTCCAAATAGCGTTCAAAATCTATTTCTTCATTTTCATAAGCTTTATTGTTTCTCATTGGATGCTGACGATCCCCAAATTTAGGGAAGTCCGGATGATGCCAATCAATAATTGAAAAATATAAACCAACTCTCAAATCTTCTTCTCTGCAGGCGTCTACAAACTCTCTTACAAGATCTCTGCCTGCTTTCGTATTTGTTGCCTTATAGTCTGTAAGTTTGGAATCAAACAGACAAAAACCGTCATGATGCTTGGCCGTCAAAACTGCATACTTCATTCCGGCTTCTTTTGCAAGTTTAACCCATTTTTTAGGATCATAATCTACCGGATCAAACTGTTCAAAATATGTCCTATATTCTTCAACCGTCATTTCCTTTTGTGACATTATCCACTCTCCACATGCCGGAATAGAATATAATCCCCAATGTATAAACATTCCGAATCTGGCATCCATAAACCATTTTGTTCTTTCTCTAATCTCTTGATTCATTTATCTTCTTCTCCTATCCTTTTACTGCTCCACCTGATAATGCTTCCACAAAGAATTTACTAAAAATACAGTACAATACCACCGGTGGAAGAATAATTACTACCATTGCTGAAAATAAGCCGTTGTAATTTGTATTAAATGATGTCGTAAAAGTTGAAAGCAATGCCGGAACAGTCAATTTTTCTCTTGTAATCAATACAAGTGACGCCCAGTAGTATTCGTTCCAATTATTCAAAAATGCCAGTACTGCCGCTGTCATAATTCCCGGTCTTGCAATTGGAAAAATAACCATCAGCCATGTTTGAAAATACCCGCATCCGTCAATTCTGGCTGCTTCTTCCAACTCTCTCGGAATATTATTGTAATAATTTTTAATAACAAAAAAACTTACCGCTATTCCACTGCATGAATAAATCAGAATCAATGCCGCCCTTGTATCATACAAGTGAAGATTATTGATCAAATTGTATACAGGATATGTCAAGGCTGTTGCCGGAATAAACATTGTTGAATACAGCAAAATATTTACTAATGCTTTGCCTCTGAATTCCATTCTTGCTACCACATATGCAGACATGGATATCATAACTACACTGATTAATACAGACATTCCCGCTACAAATAAACTGTTGCCAAAATATCTAAGAACATGAAGATCTCTAAATGTGGAAATATATCCATCTATACAAATAGAATCAGGAAGTTGAAATCCCGGTCTTGCCATAGGATCTTTTTTTAGGCTGGAAAGTACAAGCCAAATCAATGGAACTAATGATACAGTTAATGCCCATATGAGGCATAAATATGTAAAAATCTTTGTTCCAATCGGCATATCTTTAACTGTTTTTTCTTTTTTAAATTTTTTCAATGTCATAACTCCCCTCTAATGTTTTTCTTTTTTATATGACAAACTGTATACAAAACTAACTACAAGAATGATAACCATTCCTGCCAGTATTTGTATCATTGCAACTGCATTTGCTCTTCCAAACTGAGTTCTCGGACTCGTAATAGCAAGTTCACGTATCACATAACTGATACTATAAGTTCCCGCCGCTCCCTTCGTTAAAAAATATACTTCGTTATAGAGAAGGAATCCTGATGTTGCCGCAAGGACTGATACTGTTTTTAAGGTTCCTTTAATCATTGGAATTGTAATATGCAGGTCCTGTTTTAAACCACTTGCTCCATCCAGCATGGCAGCTTCTCTTATCTCCTCCGGTACAGCCATAATATTGCCAAGAATCATTAAAGTCGTAGTTCCTGTAAAGAATATATAGGCACATGTCATAGCAACAAATGCAGGTCCTTTTAATAAGAGTATGCTGTCAGAAAAGTCTTTATTAAACAAACGAATTATAGGATTGATAATTCCATAGGACGGATTGTATAATTGCAAAAAAATCACACCCATAGCAGCCGTTGATATCATATTCGGAATTATATAAACAATTCGTACAAATTTAATTCCTTTTACTTTTCTGGATAGTGCCAGAGCAATTAATGTCGCAATCGGAATTTGTACAACTGCTCCCACTATCGCCCATTTTGTTGAGTTTTTAAGTGCCTCCCAGAAAAATGGATACTTGTTAAAAATATAATTATAGTTGTTCCACAAATCATTCCATCCAAAAAATTCAGGACTTGTAATGTTGGTATAATCCCATTTACAGAATGATGTTACAAATACAGTAATAATCGGATATAAATAGAACACACAAAAAACAAAAAGTGTTGGTGCCAAAAACGCAATAATAAACCCTGTTCTCCTCATACCTAATTTACTTTTTTTCTTTTTAGGTCTGTTTACCATCTCCAATTTTCTACCTCCTATTATAAAAGCCCTACAATAAGGTTTTCTCATTAATTAAAAACGGGAAGGGACTTATCCCCCTCCCTTTTTATGTAGTCTTTTTTCAGATAACTTAACCTATCAATGCAAGCAATTCTTTCTTAAGAGATTCAAATCTCGCATCCACATCAGTTCCTGATACTGCACATTCCATTAAAGCATTTATAATCGCCTTATCAACATCAGACCCCCATGTATAATTCATATCAATTACAACAGTATCTGCTGAATTAACCTGTGAGCATGCTTTTGCAAGCTTAATTGTTGCCGCATCACCACTCTTCTGGGCTAATGCATTAAGATCTACAGTTGTATTACAAGGGTTAGCCTGTACTTCTGTAAATATCTTTTCCTGTACCTCTTTGCTTGTCATATACTTGATAAATTCAAGAGCCAATTTTGTTTTTTCATCGCTCATCTTATTGGAAACAGCAAGTCCACCACCTGCTGATGCAATAGCTACATTACCCGGGAACAATGAAGGTTCAATAGAATCAACAAGTGATGCATCTATTCCGCTTGCATTCCATACACCATTAAACAAAACACCTACTTTTCCGTTTGTGTTGAATTCAGCCATTAAATTTCCATTATCATCTGTTGTATGATCCGATCCGTTTGCCTGATCCAATTTTGCCGCTGTCTTAAATGCATTTGCAAACTCATCTGAGTTAATTATTTCTTCTGTAAGTTCAGATTCCAACATCTTCTTTCCGTTTTCTGTTGAAGCCATTATACTATTTACTATATAGCTTGATCCTTGACCACCGATATAACCATAGGTTCCGTCATTCAGAGCTGATATCTTCGTCATTGCTTCTCCAAAAGAATTCCAATCTTTCAATGCATCTGCAGATACCCCTGCCTTTTCAAAAACAGAGGAATTATACCAAAGTCCACGGCTCTCAATCTGATCATGTACGGCATATATATGTCCATCCATATCATGCTGTGTATAATTAAGTCCTACAGCATCCTGAAGTTTATTTTCATCAATATATGGCTTCAAATCATATACGAGATTCTGTGAAATTGCTGACTGAGGTACTCCGGCTCCACCAACATCAACCATATCCGGAAAAGATCCTCCTGCAACCTTTGCACTTACAATATCATCTCTGTTCTCTACAGGAATTGGCTTAAATGTCACTGCTCCATCTGCATGTGCCTTGGCAAATTCATCATAAATATCACGCATTACCTGTGCTGCAGCCCATTCGCTTTTATCCTGATAATATCCATGATAAAACTCAAGTACATTTTCATCACTTGATGCCGCCTTTTTATCTACCTCTGTTTTTTGGGAATCACTGCTTGCGCATCCGGCAAGAACAGATACTCCCATTGCAGCAATCAATAATACACTCAATAATTTTCTTTTCATACCATCCTCCTCGTTTAGTATTTAATATTTTCATATACTTTATGTTTTTATTTTATTATTTTCTTTATGTATTTTGAATGAAGCAAATTTACTTAATCATGTATTATCTTTACATATAAACAAAAAGAGCATGTAAAATATTTACTTTAACTGCAATATTTTACATGTTCTTTTAATCATCTGATTCTTTTATCTATATTATCCACCAACTCCTGCTTATCCATCTCATTTGTCAACACTTTAAAAATATTATCTGTAAAGTATTCTTTTTGTGATGCCGACCAAACATTATCAGGTATCTCAATTTTTCTTTCTGCATCCAACACCAATGTTGCTGCCTGATACATTCGATTTTTTTCATTCTTATACTTTTCCAAAGAAATATTTGGATTCGCCGGAAATTGCTCTGTTCGTTCCAATATCTGTATCTGTACTTTTTCACTGAGAATATACTTCAAAAATCTTACAGAAGCATCCTCTCGCTCTTTACTGCCGCTCTTTCCAAGCACATACCCCAAACTTGCCGATTCACAGGACATGGATATCCCGTCTTTAGTGGGCAATAATGCATATTTTGCATGTATTTTTTCTGAAATCATAGGTGCTCCCCATACACCATTCACATAAATAGCAAGTCTACCTTCATTAAAAAGTCTTGTCTCATCTCTATAGCTATATGATGTATTTTCAAATGTTGAAAAATGATAAATACTTTCCATCTTTTTTAAGGTATCTACAAAATCCTCATCACTAATTTCACTTATAGAGTCCTTCTCACTAAATAACATGTGGTCCATAAAGTATAGATAGCCTTCTGCAGACGGTCTTAACGGCTTCACTTCAGCACTCTCTTTTTTTGCCCATTCATTGATCCGATCACACATAGCAATAAATTCATTCCATGTACCGGGAAGTTGCCTCACTCCCGCTTTTTCTAAAATTTCTTCATTGTACCAATATCCACCGCTCAAAGAAAGTACATCAACGACCGTATAAAGATTACCCGCTTTTGTTGTCCAATATTTTTTATTTGTTTTAGAAATATCTCTGTCAAATTCCGAATCTTCTTCTAAATATGGTTGAATATCCAATGCCATATTATTCTCGACCATAAAATTATATATGCTGTTTTCACCCATTCCGCTAAAGGCAATTATATCCGGTGTATCGCCTACCATAATCATATCCTCAACTTTACGCAATGTTTCATTTCTTGTCGGCATAGAAATCAATCTAAGGTTAATGTCCGGATTCTCATTTTGAAACTGTTCATATATTTGTCTCATTGCAACATGATCAGCTTCTGTTCCACCCCATGAATGTATTACAGTGATTGTTACTTTTTTCTTTTCTTTTTCACATCCGCTTAACATGAAACAGATTAGCAGTATCCACATCAATAACAGAAGCTTTTTCACCTTATTCTTCATTTTCTTCCTGCTTTCTGTATTCTTTTGGTGACAGTCCTGTGATTTTTTTAAACATCTTTGAAAAATAACTGGCATCCTCCACACCTACCAATTCTGAGATTTCATAGGTTCTCATATCAGTGTTTATCAAATAGTCTTTTGCCGCTTCTATTCTTAGATTAAGAATTGTATCAAATAAATTTTTTCCCTTCTTTATCTTATATACCCTGCTCAAATAACTGCTGTTAATATGTAATGCCTCTGCAATATCATCCAGTGATAATTTCTTTTTATAATTCTGTTCTATATAATGATCTATCTGTTGTATTAATGATAGCTGCGCCAATAGGTCTTTTTCATTTTTTTCTATCTCTCTTTTCAACTGATTTAGATTTCCTGTAGCTTTTTCAATTGCATCCGGAAGTTCATCCATGATGGAAACCTTTAAAACATAATCACAGATGCTATATTTAATTGCAGTTTTTGCATATGAAAAATCAGCATATGCAGTCAGAATAATAACTTGGGTTTCCGGATATGTTTCATATAAATATTTACATACATCCATACCATTTACTTCCGGCATTTGAATATCGGTAATTACAATATCCGGTTCTTCCTCTTCTATCTTATTTATTAACTCTTGCCCGTCATCCACAACATCTATCAGATTACAATTCATTTTTTCCCAATTTATTAATTTTTTTAATGCTTCTCTAATGTATGCTTCATCATCTGCCGCTACTACTTTCCACATAATTTATGCCTCTTTCTACCGGAATTATAATTTCAATCCTAGTTCCATTACCTTTTTCACTCCATATCTTGAATTCATAGTTATCTCCATACAATATCTGAAGCATTCTTTTTGTATTCTCAAATCCTGTATGTGTATGTTCTACCTTATATTGCTCATCCTGAATATTTACTTCGATTTCCTTTTCTCCCATTCCCACACCATTATCTTCTACACAAATATGAAGCATTGAGCTTCTATTTTCCTTTTCTGTAAATTCTTCATGCAGTCTAACAACAATCCTGCCCTTTTCTTTTTGTGGCTCTAACCCATGAGAAACTGCATTTTCAACCAGTGGTTCTATCAACAATCTTGGAATCATATCTTCATATATTCTGTCATCTTCCACATAAATATCATAAGAAAGCTTTTCCTGATATCTTTCTTTCTGTAAAATAAGATAAAATTTCACAATATCCAATTCCTCTTTTACTTTGATCTTTATTTCTTTTTCACGAAAGATCTTCCCTTGCATCAGCTTTGAAAAGGCATTTAAACTTTGATACAGATCCTCATTTCCGGCCATCTTTGCCTTAAGGCTAAGCATTGCCAATATATTAAATTGAAAATGAGGATTAATCTGTGATTGAAGATATTTCACTTTGGATTGTGTTGCTATTAATTGCTTTTCATATACTTCTGTAATCAGATATTCTATTCTGTCTGCCATCTCATTAAACACAGTTCCTATATCATGAAATTCCTGAATAGATGAATCCTCTATTCTTGCATTAAGTTCCTGCTTACCAAATGCCTGTATACTTGAAATCATTTTCGTAACAGGCTTCGTAAATCTATAGCTGACTCCATATGCCACAATAAATGTAAGAGCCAGAACTATTCCCAATCCAATCAAAAAAATAACCAATATAGGACGAAGTATTGAAAAAATATTGCTTTGATCTACCGTTGTAATTAATCTAATATCAAAACCGCAGACATCCGCATATCCTATAACTTTCTCTCCTCCAACATTTCGCATTCCCGACCAAACTGCTTCCGTTTTACTTAGTTTATCTATTATTTCTGCTTTTTCCTCCGGAAAAAGCAGAAAATCATTGCCTGATAAAAGCATCCATGAACCGTCTTTATAATTACTTACATTTTCAAATACAGCATCTATTGCTTTCAAACTAATTTGAGCTATACCGATCCCTTTTTCTTCCATTTTATCATCATAAATTCTAAAAAGTATATTCAGATTCTCTTTGTCTGTTAACGAAGCATATCTATTACCATCTGCTTTAAACCATCTTTGCATACTTCGGTATTTATTTTCTTCTTCCATTTCAAAAGCCAGTGTTGTGGCATAATAATGCTCATTAATACATTGATCATTATTATTAAACAAATATAGACTTGTAACAAAAGGAAGTTGCTGATTTACTCTATTTCTGTCTGCAAATAATTCCATACTGTACGAAAGTTGTTCTTCTACTACTTCTCTATCAAATCCGTTATTTTCAAAGAAATCATCCAGTAATATGTTATGTCGAATAGATATTGCTCCATCTGCTATAAACTGCATGTGAGATTGATACTGCTGAGATGTACTTTTCAAAACGTACTCTATATCTTCTTTTGTTTTTTGAAAAAAGAATGAGAAGAACACATAAAGAATAGCAAGTACAGCTGATAACAGAGTACATGCGGATGTTCGTAACATTAGACTTGTCATTTCTTTTCTAAGAGTATATTTCTTTTTTTCTTTTACTTTTTGCCACATAAACTTCACCATACTATCCCAAAAAGTTATTTTTCTACTTTTAGTATTTTTAGTTTAACACACGCATACTGCTCAGTCGAGATTTTTTATCAAATGACGTTATCTCTTAATTTGAGAATGACAGAAGCCATATCCCGTTTCTACCGACTAATATATAAGACTTAACTAAACATATAATTATAAAATCACACTAAAAAAGGACGGAAGTATCCTCCCATCCTCTTCATTTATACATTTTTATTTAATCATGTTTTCTTTAATTAGTACAACTTAGCTCCTGCCGGTATATGATTATCTACCATGATAAGGTGAAGCTCTTCGCCCTCGCCCTCTTTAAGCTCATTTACAGCACTTAAGAGCATACCGCATGACTCAATGCCCATCATTGCTCTAGCCGGAAGATTTGTGATCGCAATAAGTGTCTTTCCGACAAGCTCCTCCGGCTCATAGAAATCATGAATACCTGAAAGGATTGTTCTGTCCTTACCTGTTCCGTCATCCAAAGTGAACTGTAAAAGCTTCTTGCTCTTTGGCACTGCCACACAATCCTTTACCTTTACAGCTCTGAAATCTGATTTTGAGAATGTATCAAAATCTACACACTCTTCAAAAAGTGGCTCTATCTTTACATTTGAAAAATCTATCTTCTCATTCGGTGTAAAGAAACCGCTCTTTGAGTCGGCTGAGTCTGTATCATTTCTGGCTATATTTGGCTTATCAAGACTCTTCATTGTAGGGAAGAGTAATACATCTCTGATTGCAGGTGAGTTTGTAAGCAACATTACAAGTCTGTCGATACCGTAGCCGATACCTCCTGTAGGCGGCATACCTATCTCAAGAGCATTTAAGAAGTCTTCATCAGTATGATTTGCTTCCTCATCTCCTGCTGCAAATGCTTCTTCCTGTGCCTGGAATCTCTCTCTTTGATCTATCGGATCGTTAAGCTCAGAGTAAGCATTTGCCATCTCTCTACCATAGATAAAGAGCTCAAATCTTTCTACATATCTTGGATCGCTTGGCTTTTTCTTTGTAAGTGGTGACACCTCTATAGGATGATCCATTACAAATGTAGGCTGTATAAGTTTCTCCTCTACAAACTCCTCAAAGAAAAGATTAATGATATCACCTCTTGAGTGACGCTCTTCAAACTCAATGCCTTTTTCCTTTGCAAGTGCCTTTGCTTCTTCGGTTGTCTCTATCTTGTCAAAATCAATGCCTGAGTATTTCTTTATAGCCTCAACCATTGTAATTCTCTCAAAAGGCTTTCCAAGATCTATCCTTGCCTCGGCATAAGGTATTGTAGTAGTACCACAAACTTTCTCTGCAAGGTATCTGAACATATTTTCAGTAAGATCCATCATACCGTGATAATCTGTATATGCCTGGTAAAGTTCCATAAGTGTAAACTCAGGGTTATGTCTTGTATCAACACCCTCATTTCTAAACACTCTTCCTATCTCATATACTCTCTCAAGTCCACCTACAATAAGTCTCTTAAGGTAAAGCTCAAGTGAAATACGAAGCTTTACATCTTCATTTAAAGCATTGAAATGTGTATTGAAAGGTCTTGCGGCCGCACCGCCTGCATTGCTTACAAGCATAGGGGTCTCAACTTCCATGAATCCCTGACCGTCAAGGAACTTTCTGATTTCTGTTATTATTTTTGATCTCTTTATAAATGTATCTTTTACATCCTCATTCATTATAAGATCCACATATCTTTGACGATATCTTGTATCTGTATCTGTAAGTCCGTGAAATTTCTCAGGAAGCGGCTTTAAACTCTTTGAAAGCAACTCTACCTTTGTAGCGTGTAAGCTTACCTCACCTGTCTGTGTCTTGAAAACTTCACCTGTAACACCTACGATATCACCGATATCAAGCTTCTTGAATGCTTTGTATTCGTCCTCTCCTACAGAATCTCTTGCTACATATGCCTGTATTCTTCCCTTTAAATCCTGTACATGACAAAATGACGCCTTACCCATGACACGCTTTGACATAAGTCTACCTGCAATCTTGACACTTTTTCCGTCTAATTCCTCGAAGTTGTCCTTTATATCTGCACTATGCTTTTCTACATCATACTTTGTGATAAAGAAAGGGTCGTTGTTTGCCGCCTGTAACTCTGCAAGTTTGTCTCTTCTTGCCTTTAAAATATGATTCAGGTCCTCTGTTGTCATTGGTTCATTGCTATTTGCCATATTTCCTCCTTAAGATACTCTTTGTATTCCTAATACCATATATTCCGAAACACCTGCCTGTGTTTCTACAACTGCTGTTTCTCCGATTTTTTTACCGAGTAATGCTTTACCGAGCGGTGACTCATTGCTTATCTTACCGGCAAGTGAATCGGCCTCTGTAGAACCTACAATTTTAAAATCAAGTTCATCATCAAATTCTTTATCAAGAATCTTTACCATACATCCGATACCGATTGTATCCAGATCGACCTCATCCTCTACAACAACTTCAGCATTCTTTAAAAGGTTCTCAAGTTGCTCTATTCTGGCCTCTATATCTCTTTGCTCATCTTTTGCGGCATCGTATTCTGCATTCTCTGAGAGATCACCCTGTTCTCTTGCCTCTTTTATCTTTTCAGCAATTTCTTTTCTCTTATTTACCTTTAAATCCTGTAACTCATCCTCTAAGTTCTTAAGTCCCTCATAAGTTAATATATGCTTTTTTTCTGCCATATTTCCTCCATTTTGACTTCTATTTCACTCTTACTAAGTAAAACCGTCCTTAATTTTTCATTTTTGAAGCCAAAACTTCAACTTCAATCAAACTTTAAGATTAGAAAAAAACCACTATACCGGCGTATGTGGCGAATTCAATACTTAATCTAACTAGTTCCGTGAGATTATACTATGACATACCGTTTATGTCAAGCGAAAACACTTTAATTGAAGGCAATAAATTTATAATAAATTTACACTATTATATATATTTTTTACCAAAGAAAAAGACAGGCTTGCTCAAGGCCTGTCTTTTAAGTAAGAGGAAATTTCAATATGTGTAACACTGTATATTATCAAATAAGGTTGCTCAAGTCTTACTTGATAGTATATGATAGTTTTCACCACCATATTGTTTGTGTAACGGTTTTCACCACTACACTATATATTATGACAGCTTTCACTGTCATATCTTAAATTAGGTTGTCCTAATGTAAGACCAAAAAAATTAAAATGCAGCTAACTGCTTTCCTGCCGCTTCCAATGCAGCTTTTGCATCATCATCAGGCTCAAGGTTTGCTATAATACCTTCTCCACCGATAATATTTGCTCCGGCATTTTGCATACGCTCAACCCATAATCTCATCCACTCTCCATCGCCCCAGTCATATGAACCGAATAAAAGAATGTTTTTACCTGATACCTTGCCTTCTATCTCTGATACAAAGCTATCAACGGACTCGTCAAGCTCCTCTGCACCCATTGCAGGACATCCGATAGCAAATGCAGGCTGTGCAAGTAATTCATCTACATTAACACTGTCTACAAATACAAGTTCAGGTGTTCCGCCTGCCGCCTTTACTCCTTCAGCTATCACATTTGCCATAGCTTCTGTGTTTCCTGTTGAACTCCAATAAACAATAATTGCTTTTTCCATATTTTTACTCCTTAAAAGAATATTTTATAGGCATATAAACCATTATCAACAAGCTATATTCTCAAGCCTGTTTCCGGCTAAGAACTCGTCAATAGCAATCTCTCTAGCCTCATCATAGCTTAAAAACTTTTCTCTGGTCTCTTCCAGATTGCCATATATTTTCCAATATCCGCTATGTAGATATCTCTCTCCTTTGTTTTCAAGGAAGCCCTTTATATCACATATAGGATATCCCAAAAATACTCCTACCTCATGAGGAAACTCTTTAATTTTATTATAAAAACCGTTCATCCTCTGATGCAGTCTGATAAGATTTGATATGAAATCATCTCTCCTATATCCAAACTCTCTTAAATAGTCACTAACCTCTGATCTTTTAAGATACTCTTCAAGTTCTTTTGCTCTGTATATCAAAACCAAATGTCTCTTCTTACAAGTGCAAAGAATCATCAAGCTGATACTTGTTTTTCTTAGTTTCTCACTTATTATGGCCAACTCTTTGTCATTTAAAAAGAGCATTCCGGAAATTCTTTTCCCCTTCAATACCGCTGCATTTTGAATAATGAGTCTCAGCTCCACACTGTCATCTTCATTCGATGCAAGCCTTTTTACTATATCAACGGGCATACCTACCTCCGTTTTCTTTATTCTTAAAGAAAATTTATTTCCCTTGGTTAGTACTCCCTAACTTTATCATTTTATATGTTCTTTGTCAATACTTTTTTTCAAAAATCTGCATTAATTTTATAATTTAATTCCATACCTGTTTTAGGGTGCTTAAAGCTTAAGTTTACAGCCGCCAAAGAGAGTACTTTGTCCTCATCCGTCTTAACATTTGCAAGTCTTTTATTATACTTGTGGTCCCCATACAGCGGGAAACCGTGGCTTGCACACTGGAGTCTTATCTGATGATGTCTTCCTGTTATAAGATTTATTCTAAGTCTTGTGATATATCTGTCGTCCTTCTTATATGACTCCAGTACTTTATACTTTAATACAGCTTCTTTAGCTCCTGTAGTACTCTTTTCAACAACCTTACTTACATTGTTATCAAGTTTCTTTATAAAGTCTGTAAGCTCTCCTTCATCACTTTCAGGAAGTCCGTCTACCAAAGCTTCGTAGGTCTTTTCTATATTCTTTTTTCTAAGCTCATTGCTGAGGATTTCTGTAGCTTTTTTATTCTTACCGTATACCATTATTCCGTATACCGGCTTATCCAACCGGTGTATCACTCCTACATAGGCGTCTTTTCCCATATGCTTTTTTAACAGGCTGACCATATCCTCTTCAAAACTGTTACTTGATTGACTTGATATTCCCCTTGGCTTGACTGTCACTATTACGTCTTTATCTTCATATAATATCTTAAGATTCATCTATCAACATTTCCTTTTCAAGCTTCGTTAACTGTTTTATTTCATATTCTCTTTGCATTGCCGCTACTTTATCTGCATATACCTCAAAATAAACCAATTCAACCGGCAATTTTGCTCTGGTATATTTAGCACCTTTTCCGGCATTGTGAGCCTTGACTCTTTTTTGTATATCAGAAGTCCATCCGCAATATAAACTGTTATCATTGCAGCGCAAAAGATATACAAATGCTTTTTCTTCTAAAAAAGCAGACAAATCGAAAGTCGAATAACCGACTCCCAATCGTCTGCTTACTGTATTTAATTCTGCTTTCATCAGATTACCCAATCGGCAAACTCTGTGGTATCTCTACCGTCTTCCAGACAGCTTGTATCAATACCGTTTTTATTCAGCAGTTCTTCCATTTTTCTTATTCTCGCATTCATTATATCTATGGTCTCTGCGAGCTTAGAAATGTCCGCGTTCACCTGCGCAAGTTTGTGTTTTCTCTCTACAACCTGGCCGTTTAATCTAACAGGCTTTGCAGGAATACCCACTGCTGTGGAATCACTTTCCAGAGGTTTTAATAAAACTGAATTTGCTCCTATAGATGCATTGTCTCCAACCTCAAATGAACCCAGTATTTTGGCACCTGCACCGACCATTACATTCTTTCCAAGTGTAGGATGTCTTTTCCCCTTGGCTGTTCCTACACCTCCAAGAGTCACTCCTTGATACAGTGTACAGTTGTCACCAACCACCGCTGTTTCTCCGATCACAATACCTGCTCCATGATCTATAAGTACTCCGCTGCCTATTTCAGCCCCCGGATGTATCTCTATCATTGTAAAAAATCTTGAAATCTGTGATATCCATCTTGCTATAAAAAACATATGCTTTTTATAGAACCAATGTGCAATTCTATGCATAATCAAAGCATGTACGCCTTGATATAAAAATAAAACCTCAAACGCACTTCTGGCCGCCGGATCCCTGTCCTTTACAGCCTGTACATCTTTCCAAACATCTTTGAAAAACATAATCTCTCCAAATACTAATGTCAATGAAAGTTACTATATAAGTCCAAGCTCTTTCATTGATAAATATATCCCATCTTCTGATACTTTTTTTGCAAAGTATGTAGCATATTCTTCCAATGCGGTGTCATGCTCTCCAAGAAGTATTCTGTTCCCGGCTCCGCATGTAAACATCGGCAAATCATTCATACTATCCCCAAATACATAAGCATCTTCCAATGCTATATTGTAATAATCCAGCACTTGAAGTACAGCTTTTCCCTTTGAACAAGGATATGGCACACATTCATAAAATCCTGCGCCTCGATCTATTATATCAAAATCATTGCATTCAGCAAAAAATGATTTCAGATCACTCCTTGAAAATCTCGGATCGTCTATAATGCAGAATTTATCAAAGTCATAATCATCTTTTTCAAATTCTCCCACAGACGGTTCTACAATGGAACATATCGCATCAAATATATTCTCTGTAATCTCAGGATATACAAAAGGTTTGGCAGGAAAATAAATTCCCTGCCTCGCCTCAAGCATACCTTCAACATTAAATTTCTTTAACAGTTTTTTTATTTCAATGCCTCTGTTATGATCTATCCTCTTCTCAAAGATGGTCTTGTCTCCGACAACTATCTGCGTTCCACATCCACAAATATAACCGTCCATATTAAATCTGTTTTTAATATTTCCTATTATACATTCTACTCTTCCGGTATTTATAAATGTCAAATGTCCGGCCGCTCTCGCTTCTTCTATAGCCTTTAATGCGGATTTAGGCACCTGTTTTGTATCATTGTCAATCAAGGTACCATCTATATCAAAGAATAGTGCTTTCATTATTGTGCCGCCTCACTGCCTTCGGCAGGTGCACTCTCAGAAGCTTTGCTTTCTCCCTCAACTTTAGTCTCTTCACTTGCACCTTCTTCACTACCCATAGTCTCACCGTTGATGTTTACTGTAACATCTGTTCTCTTGGCATTGTCAAGAATAAAGTTTACAACTTTATATGTCTTGGCTGTTTCTTCAACCTCATCTTTACCATACTGCTTTATAAGTTCGTCTTTTGTCAAAGAACCGCCGTTTAAATCTACAACTACCTGGTAATCCTCATCTGTAAGAGACATTTTCTCTTTCTTATAGATTTCTCTTGTGACAATAACCTGCTTAACATAGCTCTCAGCCTGATTTCTGATCTGTGTTTTGAGCTCATCCGCACTCATGCCGTAAGCTGAGGCATACTGATCAAGATCCATGCCATACTGTGTAATCATATTATCGATAGGCTTGTAGATATTATTATATTCAAAATCAATAGCCTCATCCTTCATTTCAAATTTTGAGTCTGCAATTACGGCTGCAATCGCATTGTACTGATCCTGTGATTTTGCGCTCTTACTTCTTTGTTCCTCAAGATTTGCCTTCACGGCAGCTCTAAATTCATCTACTGTTTTCTGCTCACCGTTTGTATGCTTAGTTACCCACTCATCTGTAAGAGTTGCAGGAGATGAAACTGATATTGAATTTATCTTTACGTCAAATACCACTGCGGCTCCGGCTAAATCGGCATTATTATAATCCTTAGGGAATGTAAGATCAAGTTTTACATCTTCTCCGATGCTGTGACCTATAAGTCCCGCCTCAAATCCTTCGATAAAGCTGTTGCTTCCGATTACTAAATTATAACCTGTTTCAGATCCTCCGTCAAAGGCAACTCCGTCCTTTGTTCCGAAGTAGTCTATATTTACAGTATCGCCTTCCTGTACAGCTCTGTCTGTTACTTCAACCACGTCAGGATCTTGCGTTAATTCAGTATTTATCTGTGCTTCCACATCCTGATCACTTACACTTGTATCGATATTAGGTATTTCCACACCGATATACTTTCCAAGCTCGGCTGTACCGTAATCACTTGGTCTTTTAACATCTGCATTTGCCTTTGATTCTCCCTCTGCTGTTGTCTGAGTCTCAGTAGCATCTTTTTTTTGTATACCGCATGCGCTCATTGTAGCTACAACAACCATTCCTATCAAAGCTAACTTTTTTAATTTCATAAATAAAAACCTCTCACCCTGCACCTGACATTATAAATAAAACGCCTTAAATGCAAGATATGTATTATATAAATCTAATTTTGATATCACCTCATATGGTGAATGCATAGAGATTACGGGAACTCCCAAATCTACTACATCTATATTCATCATTGCGACATACTGAGCAATAGTACCGCCGCCACCAATGTCAAGGGCGCCCAATTCTCCTATCTGCCAATGTACATTGTTTTCTTCCATTATTGATATAACTTTATTCATAAACTCTGCACTTGCATCTGATGAAGAATACTTTCCTCTGGAACCTGTATACTTTGTAAGTACACAACCTCTATTCAGATATGATGAGTTGTTAGGCTCAAACACATCAGGGAAAGTAGGATCAAATGCGGCATTTACATCTGATGAAAGACATGATGATTTTTCACATAATTCTTTTACATCAGCACCGAAGCTCTGTGCCAAATACTCTATATAGTCATACACAAAGTGAGAATGAAGTCCTGTATTTCCTGTTGAACCTATCTCCTCTTTGTCTGCAAGTATCGTAACTGTTGTATACTTAGGATTCTTTGCTTCAATCTCCGCTATAAGTGCAGGATAAGCACAAACCCTGTCATCATGACCGTATCCTCCTACAAGTGAGCGATCAAGACCTATATCTCTTGCCTTTGTTGCAGGGACAAATTCTATCTCCGCCCTGGCAAAGTCTCTCTCTGTAACACCGTACATATTATTTAATATTTCAAGTGTCTTAAGCTTTACAGCCTCTTTTACATCATCGGTATCATCAAACGGCAACGTTCCGAGAAAAATATTTAATTCCTCACCTTTGATACCTTCCGACAGTTTTCTTTGATCTTGTTTGCTTGAAAGATGAGGAAGCAAATCACTTATATAAAATACCGGATCCTCCTCTTTTTCACCAAGATTTATCTCAACAAAACTGCCGTCTTTTCTAAATATAACACCATGCATTGAAAGCGGTATGGTTGCCCACTGATACTTTCTTATTCCACCATAGTAATGAGTCTTGAAATATGATATCTCACTCTTTTCATAGAGTGGATTAGGTCTGAGATCAAGTCTTGGAGAATCTATATGTGCTCCGTTAATTCTCAAACCTTCAGTGATAGGCTCACTACCTATTGTAGATGCAAGTATTGCTTTTTTTCTGTTTACTTTATATACCTTATCCCCGGCTTTATAGCTCTTTTTAGGGTCAAAGACTGTATATCCGTTTGCCTCAAGTAAGCTGACAGCTTCTTTTACCACTTCTCTCTCAGTCTTTGACTTGTCTAAAAATTTCTTATAGCCTTCAGCAAACTCCTGAGCTTTTGAAATTTGCTCAGGAGATTCTTTTGCTATATGAGGATATTCAAATGAAAGTTCTTTTTGCAGAGCTTTTGCTTTACTTTCTGCCATACGAACACTCCTTTAGTCTAATTTAATATCCTTTAATAATCCTGCTAAAGATGTAGATGCAACTCCCTTTTCTACATATTTAAAGCCCTTTGAAGGATCCTTAGGTTCTACATTTTCCTCAAGTGCTTTCTTTGAAAGTGAAATCTTTCCATCTTTAATACCTGTTACTTTAACCTTTACAGTCTCGCCCTCTTTAAGTACTGCAGCAGGGTTCTTTACTCTTTGATTTGAAATCTGTGATACGTGAAGCAATCCTGAAATTCCGTCTCCAAGATCGATGAAAGCTCCGTAATCCTTGATTGAATCAACCTTACCCTCAAGAACATCGCCAACCTTAACGCTGTCAAGTTTAGCCTGTCTCTCCTTCTTAGCCTCTTCTTTCTCAATTGCTCTGTGGCTGAGAACAAGTTTCTTCTTAGCAGGCTCTGATGTAATTACAACAACCTCAAGGCTCTTACCGAGGAACTCGTCAAGATTCTCTACATACTGTGTAGATAACTGACTTGCAGGAATAAATGCTCTTACTTCCTCTAAGAATGCGATACATCCACCCTTAACAACCTCTGTAATCTTAACCTTTGCAACAGTCTTCTCAGCTAACATCTTTTCGAAGACATCCCACTTTCCTGCATCCGGATCTTCTTTTGTATCCATAGTTTTATATGATTCTTCAAGCTCCTTCTCAAAATCCTTCATTGTCTCTTCTGCCATGTTGACCTCCAAAATATTTTATTTCGTTTTAATAACAGCAATTTACCTTGCTTGCTTTCTTTCATAAAACAATAGATATTATTATATCACATCTTCACTGCATTTGACTATAGCTGCGACAAATATTAAAAAGCTCCCCGATTGAGCTGTCGGGGAGTATATACCTAATTTAAGATTTTACACTATTGTGAAGATGTTTAGTAAATCTAAATATTAATAATTTACAGTCATTCTCTCAAAGTATGCCTGTGGATGAGCACAACATGGACATACTGTAGGAGCATCAGCACCCTCATGGATATATCCACAGTTACGGCACTTCCATCCAAGAGGAGCATCTCCCTTGAAAGTTCCGTCATTCTTTAAATGCTCAAGAAGCTGAAGATATCTCTTCTCGTGGCTTGCCTCAACCTTTGCTACAAGCTCAAACTTCTTTGCAAGAGCCTCAAATCCTTCTTCTCTTGCTTCTCTTGCCATACGAGCATACATATCTGTCCACTCAAAGTTCTCACCTGCTGCCGCATCTACAAGGTTCTCCTCAGGTGTTCCGATTCCGTGGAACTCCTTAAACCACATCTTTGCATGCTCCTTCTCCTGCTCTGCTGTCTCAAGGTAAAGGGCTGCCATCTGCTCATATCCTGCCTTCTTAGCTACTGAAGCGTAATATGTATACTTATTTCTAGCCTGTGACTCACCTGCAAATGCATCCATTAAGTTCTTCTCTGTTTTTGTTCCTGCGTACTTTGACATAAAAATTTCCTCCTTATAAATATCAAAATTACTATATTGATATGAAATGCCGACTTAAAAGATTCAAAGGCTAAACAGCCTTTTTTGAATCCATATAAATCATTTTTTGATAACATTCCTTACAATAACCATAAAAAATAAGCGAATGATTTTCTACCACTCCAATATCACTATGCACCGCCTTATCGTTTAAATCTTTTGCAATATCGGCCGGCAAGTCAATGAGCTTTGAACATGCCTTACATGAAAAATGATAATGTTCGTTGGTATTATAATCATACCTTTCAATTCCGTTTTGAGCGGAAATCTTGTTTATGCGACCAAGCTCGGCGAGCAAGCCGAGATTTCGATAAACAGTACCTAAGCTAATCTTAGGATCATCTTTTCGTAGTGACTGAAAGAGCATATCAGCTGTAGGATGATCGACTCTAGACTTCAAGTTGTCTAAGATAGCCTCCCTTTGTCTACTGTATTTTAGATCCTTCATGTATATCCCTTTCTAAAAATAAGAATCATTACTGTTTAAGTATAGCACCTAATATTATATTGTCAAGAAAAATATCCTATTATATATAATGTATGCTTTTTTATACATATTCATGTATTCCATTTTTAAAAAGGTCAGCAAATCTTTGAGTAACAAATGTATACAAAATAAAAAGAAGCCTTATAATAAGACTTCTTTCAGAGCGCGAGACGGGACTCGAACCCGCGACCCCGACCTTGGCAAGGTCGTACTCCACCAACTGAGCCACTCGCGCATAAAGGTATGTACCTTCAAAACTGCCTACCAAACTAAAAAAATAAATTCCTTATCCTTTTGGTTAAACCCTCGACCTATTAGTAACCATCAACTTAATACATTACTGTACTTATATCTTGGCCCTATCTACCTCGTAGTCTTCAAGGGGTCTTACTGTTTTCACATGAGATATCCCATCTTGAGGGGGGCTTCACGCTTAGATGCCTTCAGCGTTTATCCCGTCCCGACATAGCTACCCTGCCATGGAGTTACTCTCCAACAGGTACACCAGCGGTCAGTCCGTCCCGGTCCTCTCGTACTAAGGACGGCTCCTCTCAAATATCTTACGCCCACGCCGGATAGGGACCGAACTGTCTCACGACGTTCTGAACCCAGCTCGCGTACCGCTTTAATGGGCGAACAGCCCAACCCTTGGGACCTGCTACAGCCCCAGGATGCGATGAGCCGACATCGAGGTGCCAAACCACTCCGTCGATGTGAACTCTTGGGAGTGATAAGCCTGTTATCCCCAGGGTAGCTTTTATCCGTTGAGCGATGGCAATCCCACTTTATGCCACCGGATCACTAAGTCCTACTTTCGTACCTGCTCCACCCGTCGGTGTCGCAGTCAAGCTCCCTTCTGCCTTTGCACTCTTTGAATGGTTTCCGACCATTCTGAGGGAACCTTCGAGCGCCTCCGATACTCTTTCGGAGGCGACCGCCCCAGTCAAACTCCCCGTCTGGCATTGTCCCCCGGCCGGATTACGGCCGCAGGTTAGAAATCCAGCAATACAGGGGTGGTATCCCAACAGCGACTCTGCATAAACTGGCGTCCATGCTTCTATGTCTCCCACCTATCCTGTACGAGTATTACCGAATCCCAGTACCAAACTGGAGTAAAGCTCCATGGGGTCTTTCCGTCCTGGCGCGGGTAACCAGCATCTTCACTGGTACTTCAATTTCACCGGGTGCATTGTTGAGACAGCGCTCAAATCATTACGCCTTTCGTGCGGGTCGGAACTTACCCGACAAGGAATTTCGCTACCTTAGGACCGTTATAGTTACGGCCGCCGTTTACCGGGGCTTCAATTCAAAGCTTCGTTTCCTGACTTCTCCTCTTAACCTTCCGGCACCGGGCAGGCGTCAGCCCATATACTTCACCTTGCGGTTTCGCATAGACCTGTGTTTTTGCTAAACAGTTGCTTGAGCCTTTTTTCTGCGACCACTATTCCTAGTGGCACCCCTTCTCCCGAAGTTACGGGGTCATTTTGCCGAGTTCCTTAACAATGCTTCTCCCGCCGGCCTTAGGATTCTCTCCTCATCTACCTGTGTCGGTTTGCGGTACGGGTACATATAACACAATAGCGGCTTTTCTTGACGGCTCCCTAACCGACTTCCCTACTAATTTTCGGTACGCATCACGTTTTCCCCTTGCATGGTGGTTTTTCCTCCCATACAGGTACTTCGCTTGCCCCGGTTTTTGTCCTCCCGGGTTCGGTTTTCAGTCTCCGTGTCCCCACAGTTCTGATTATATGTAGTACAGGAATCTGTACCTGTTATCCATCGACTACGTCTTTCGACCTTGCCTTAGGCCCCGACTTACCCTGAGTAGATCAGCTTTACTCAGGAAACCTTAGATATTCGGCCAAGAGGATTCTCACCTCTTTCTCGCTACTCATTCCGGCATTCTCTCTTCTTATTACTCCACCATTCCTTCCGGTATGGCTTCTACGCATCTAAGAATGCTCCTCTACCAATGTATAATATACATTCCTAGGCTTCGGTGTTGTGTTTAGCCCCGGACATTTTCGGCGCAGGACCTCTCGACTAGTGAGCTGTTACGCACTCTTTTAATGTATGGCTGCTTCTAAGCCAACATCCTAGCTGTCTTCGAAATCCCACATCCTTTTCCACTTAACACACACTTTGGGACCTTAGCCGTAGGTCTGGGCTCTTTCCCTTTTGACTACCCAACTTATCTCGTGTAGTCTGACTCCCGTCAATCATCTAGCCGGCATTCGGAGTTTGATATCTCTTGGTAGGCTTTGACGCCCCCGCAAAAATTCAGTGCTCTACCTCCGGTAGACTAATAACGAGGCTAGTCCTAAAACTATTTCGAGGAGAACCAGCTATCTCCGGGTTCGATTGGAATTTCTCCCCTATCCACACCTCATCGCCACCCTTTTCAACGGATGTGCGTTCGGTCCTCCATTCACTTTTACGCGAACTTCAACCTGGACATGGATAGATCACCCGGTTTCGGGTCTACACATACTGACTTAATCGCCCTATTAAGACTTGGTTTCCCTTCGGCTCCGTATCTTTAATACTTAACCTCGCCTGTACATGTAACTCGCCGGACCGTTCTACAAAAAGTACGCGGTTCACCTTTCGGTGTTCCACAGTTTGTAAACATAGGGTTTCAGGTTCTTTTTCACTCCCCTCCCGGGGTTCTTTTCACCTTTCCTTCACAGTACTATACGCTATCGGTCACTGACTAGTATTTAGCCTTGGGGGGTGGTCCCCCCTGCTTCCCACAAGGTTTCTCGTGTCTCGTGGTACTCCGGATACTGCTGGATTCAATATATTTTCCCTTACACGGCTCTCACGCTCTTTGGCCCGCTTTTCCAAAACGGTTCAGGTAATATATCTTACTCGTGTTGCAGTCCTCTACCCCGCAGTGCACGCACCACGGTTTGGGCTCTTACGATTTCGCTCGCCGCTACTTTCGCAATCACTTTTGTTTTCTTTTCCTCCGGCTACTTAGATGTTTCAGTTCACCGGGTTCCCCTCTGTACGTTATGTATTGGCGTACAGATACTTGGAGTTCTTCCAAGTGGGTTTCCCCATTCAGACATCTGCGGATCACTGAATATGTGCTTCTCCCCGCAGCTTTTCGCAGCTTGTCACGTCTTTCTTCGGCTGTCAGTGCCTAGGCATCCACCCTACGCTCTTTATGTTTAACCTCTTAAATCTTTTAGATTTAGTGTTTATGTATGACACTAGCGTGTATCATACACTATGTTTAAAAATTTATTTTTGTTATTTAAAATACTAACTACATTTGTAATTAGTACCTCGGATGTCTAATTATAAAATATTTATATAATTTCTCGTTTGGTATGCAGTTTTCAAGGTACATCATGCAGAGAATATCTCTGCAAATGAGACTTAAAGATTCGAACTTCAACATCTTTCATCCTTTCCAAAGGAATATCTGATGTAGTCCCCACTTGTGGTAACACCATTGCTCCGCTTCGCTGCGCAAGGTGTGCTTTTTCACTAAGATTCAAGCTTCGCTTCGCTTGCTTTCATCAAGTGAAAAATGTATGGGCTTAAGTGGACTCGAACCACCGACCTCACGCTTATCAGGCGTGCGCTCTAACCGGCTGAGCTATAAGCCCTTATTATTAAGTTTTGGTA
Organism: Lachnoanaerobaculum gingivalis; assembly: GCF_003862475.1. Lineage (GTDB taxonomy): Bacteria > Bacillota > Clostridia > Lachnospirales > Lachnospiraceae > Lachnoanaerobaculum > Lachnoanaerobaculum gingivalis. The sequence goes on from NZ_RRCO01000003.1 coordinate 199,086, forward strand.
ACACCATCATCTCACTTCGCTCGATGGGGTGTACTTTTTCACTAAGATTCAAGCTTCGCTTCGCTCGCTTTCATCAAGTGAAAAATGCAGCGGCATCCACCTACTCTCCCATACCGTCTCCAGTATAGTACCATCGGCCGACCGGGTCTTAACCATCGTGTTCGGAATGAGAACGGGTGTGTCCCCCGGGCGCATCGACACCGCTAAGTTTTAACAGTACCAATCTAATTTAGTACTAAACAGTACTCACAACCCCTACTTTTATCCTTAGAAAGGAGGTGATCCAGCCGCACCTTCCGATACGGCTACCTTGTTACGACTTCACCCCAGTTATCCTCCCTGCCTTCGGCAGCTCCTTCCTTACGGTTAGGTCACTGACTTCGGGCATTGATGACTCCCATGGTGTGACGGGCGGTGTGTACAAGACCCGGGAACGTATTCACCGCAGCATTCTGATCTGCGATTACTAGCGATTCCAGCTTCATATAGTCGAGTTGCAGACTACAATCCGAACTGAGACGTTATTTTTGTGATTTGCTTGGCCTCGCGGCTTTGCTTCACTTTGTTTACGCCATTGTAGCACGTGTGTAGCCCAAATCATAAGGGGCATGATGATTTGACGTCATCCCCACCTTCCTCCGGATTATCTCCGGCTGTCTCGTCAGAGTGCCCATCTTACTGCTGGCTACTGACGACAAGGGTTGCGCTCGTTGCGGGACTTAACCCAACATCTCACGACACGAGCTGACGACAACCATGCACCACCTGTATCCCTTGTCCCGAAGGTCTAGCTTCATTACAAAACTATTCAAGAGTATGTCAAGATTTGGTAAGGTTCTTCGCGTTGCTTCGAATTAAACCACATGCTCCACCGCTTGTGCGGGTCCCCGTCAATTCCTTTGAGTTTCATTCTTGCGAACGTACTCCCCAGGTGGAATACTTAATGCGTTAGCTTGCGGCACCGATGAGTTTACCTCACCGACACCAAGTATTCATCGTTTACTGCGTGGACTACCAGGGTATCTAATCCTGTTTGCTCCCCACGCCTTCGAGCCTCAACGTCAGTTGTCGTCCAGTAAGCCGCCTTCGCCTCCGGTGTTCCTCCTAATATCTACGCATTTCACCGCTACACTAGGAATTCCGCTTACCCCTCCGACACTCAAGCTATACAGTTTCCAAAGCAGTTCATGGGTTGAGCCCACGCCTTTCACTTCAGACTTGCATCGCCGTCTGCGCTCCCTTTACACCCAGTAAATCCGGATAACGCTTGCCCCCTACGTATTACCGCGGCTGCTGGCACGTAGTTAGCCGGGGCTTCTTAGTCAGGTACCGTCATTTTCTTCCCTGCTGATAGAGCTTTACATACCGAAATACTTCTTCACTCACGCGGCGTCGCTGGATCAGGGTTTCCCCCATTGTCCAATATTCCCCACTGCTGCCTCCCGTAGGAGTTTGGGCCGTGTCTCAGTCCCAATGTGGCCGTTCACCCTCTCAGGCCGGCTACCGATCGTCGCCTTGGTGGGCCTTTACCTCACCAACTAGCTAATCGGACGCGGATCCATCTTATACCTATAAATATTTTACCCCTGCACCATGCGGTGCTGTGGTCTTATGCGGTCTTAGCGGAAATTTCTCTCCGTTATCCCCCTGTATAAGGCAGGTTATCCACGCGTTACTCACCCGTCCGCCACTAAGTCTACCTAAATTCCATCCGAAAACTTCCTCCAGGCAGCTTCGTTCGACTTGCATGTGTTAAGCACGCCGCCAGCGTTCATCCTGAGCCAGGATCAAACTCTCATATAAAAGTTTAATCTAGCCTTCTCGCTAGCTTGCATCTGTTTTCACAGATCTACTGTTTTTTTAAGGTTGTTCTATCGCACTCGTTTTACTCGTACGAAGAACTACTTTTTCACTAAGATATGAAACAAGCTTTCGCTCGTTTTCATCAAGTGAAAAATGCATCTGAAATCTCATCAATTATTATTAAAATAATCAAGTTATTTTCAGGGTTGTGTGTACTGTTTAATCTTAAATTATCAAGGTTCATTCGCTTCGCTGTTTGAAACAGCCTAGCTATTATATCAAGTCCATTTCACTTTGTCAACAACTTTTTAAGTTATTTTGAAAAGTTTTTCTGAACTTTCTTCGCTCTTTTTGAGCAACTTTGATATAATATCATTTTTTTCAAATAATGTCAATAGTATTTTTCTATTATTTTTAGAAAAATTTGATTTTAATTCTCCGTCTTTTTAGGACAGTGGTATTATTCTACACCTTATACACTGTCCTGTCAACCTCTGTTTTTTATTTTTTTCTTAATCCTAGGGTGAAAAGTTTATTTCCACAACCCCTATGCTAAAGTTGCGTTTAGTCTTACACATATTTCAACTTTTACAATAGTTGCGTTTAGTAGTACAATTCAGATAAGACAGCTACCGGAAAGGTAGGTAACACTATTACATCTTTAAACTCATTTTCACATTTAACCCTTGAAGATAGACGAATTATTCTAACGGGTATTACTAACGGCTCCACTAAGACTGCTATTGCTGAAACTATTGGTAAAGATAAATCAACTGTTTGTAAAGAAATCAAGTCACATCGTAAGCTGACATACAGGTGCAGCATGCCGCTTGAATTTAGTAACTACAAGAAGTGCCCTTTTGGACGTGAATGCAAAACTGATTGTATACTTTACTCTCCATTCCACTGCAAAAGACGTGACCGCTCTCCCGGTGCCTGTAACGGCTGCACAAACTGGCGTCATTGTCGTTTTAACAAATATAAATATTCTCCGGAAGATGCATGGAATGATTATCATTATACACTGGTAGACTCCAGACAAGGAGTAAATCTTACAGTTAAACAAGCTAAGGACATTGCTGATGTGATAGCACCACTCCTTAAACAAGGTTTATCTCCATATCAAATACTTGCTTCTCACTCTGAACTTGGTATTTCTGAAAAGACTTTATACAACTACATAGAAGGCGATATATTTCATGAAATAGCCGGTATAAGCGTTCTTGACCTTAGAAGGCAAGTCTCTCGTAAAATTCCAAGAAAGAAGTCTAATGGTTTTAAGAAAAGGGCTGACAACAAACATCTGATTGGACGTAACTACAATGACTATAAGCAATATATTGACGAAAATCCTAATGCTCTTATAACGCAGATGGATACAGTCTATAACAACGAAACCACAGGTCCATTTATCCAAACTTTTAAGTTTATTCCATCAGGCATCCTATTTGCAATCTACCAAACTGAAAAGACTTCCACTGCTATGAAGAATGGAGTCGATACTTTAGAAGACATTCTCGGCAATGATGTATTTAGAAAATATGTAAATGTCTTGCTAACTGATAGAGGTTCTGAATTTTATGCGGCAAAGGATATGGAAACAGATATAGATGGCTCCACACGCACCAGGGTATTCTACTGTGACCCGATGCAATCAGGTCAGAAAGGTTCTCTTGAAAACAATCACATACAACTACGTTACATACTTCCAAAACAAACAGACTTGACGTCTATTGGCTTAATCAATCAAAACTCCCTTAACCTTGTTATAAGTCATATAAATTCTGCACCTGTTGAAAAATTTGGTGGCAAGAGTCCTTTAGAGGTTGCTTCCTTTATGTATCATGACCTCTATGAAAAACTTATAGCATATGGTATCAAGGAAATAGAAAAAGATAGGATTGTTTTAAAACCCTATCTTCTAAAAAATAGATAACTCTTATTATAGGTAGCTGTCAAGAGCGTCTCAAACAGGTATTTTACAAGTGGAAGTTAGTCCTACACTCAAAAAAATTCGATTAAAATCCACTTATTTGTGATGCAAAAAATTACACCTATACGCCCAAATAGCTCCCTATAATATTTATATTGTAACAGTTATTGCACCTTTTTAGTAGTATAAATGTTATATTTCTTTGATTCTGTAACACTAAATGCAACTTACATAATTTTACTTTTTAAGTTGAACTAACATTTACACTTCAGCTTTTTTTCTTAATCGCCAAAATAAAATCTTATACTCTCAGTGACCACTCTCTACAGTCAATTGTTCTTGTTATAAAGTCTTCGTAAAAATCAGGCTCGTGGCAAATCAGTAGTATACTTCCCTTATATGCCTTCAATGCTCTTTTCAATTCATCCTTTGCATCCACATCCAAATGGTTTGTAGGCTCATCCAAAAAAAGTATATTTGTAGGCCTGTTAATAATCTTACACAATCTTACCTTTGCCTGCTCTCCACCCGAGAGTACTCTGAAAAGACTCTCTATATGTTTTGTAGTCAGACCGCATTTTGCCAGTGCGGATCTTACCTCATACTGACTGTATCCCGGAAATTCGCTCCACAGCTCCTCAATACAGGTGTTTTTTGATTTATTGTCGCTTTCCTGCTCAAAATACCCTATCTCAAGATAGTCTCCCAGAACAGTTTTTCCTGACAGTGCCGGTGTAAGACAAAGTATACTCTTTAAAAGAGTTGACTTTCCTATACCATTTGCACCGAACATTGCTATCTTTTCTCCTCTTTCCATTCTTACATTTATAGGTTTTGAAAGTGGTGAGTCATAACCTATTACAAGATCCGTAGTTTCAAAAATAGTCTTACCCGGTGTTCTGGCCTCTTTAAAATTAAACTCAGGCTTCGGCTTTTCCGCCACAAGTTCTATGATATCCATCTTATCAAGCTTCTTTTGTCTGCTCATTGCCATGTTTCTTGTAGCAACTCTCGCCTTATTTCTGGCAACAAAATCCGCAAGTTCTTCTCTTTCCTTCTGCTGACGATTATATGCCGCTTCCAGCTGTTTTTTCTTAACCTCATAAACCTCAAGGAATTTATTATAATCTCCTACATATCTGTTTAGTTCCTGATTCTCCATATGATATATGATATTTACAACAGAATTTAAAAAAGGTATATCATGAGAAATTAGTACAAATGCGTTCTCATAATCCTGCAAATATCTTTTCAGCCACTCAATATGCTCGACATCCAGATAGTTTGTAGGCTCATCTAAAAGCAAAATATCCGGTTTTTGTAAAAGAAGCTTTGCCAAAAGGATTTTTGTTCTTTGTCCTCCGCTAAGCTCCGTTACATCTCTTTCAAGTCCGATATCTGTAATCCCCAGTGCATTTGCCACATCTTCGATTTTGGCGTCAATAGTATAGAAATCATGTGCCATCAAAAGTTCCTGAATAGTACCGAGTTCTTCCATAAGCTCGTCCATCACGCTTTCATCAGCTGTAGTAAGCAAGTCACAGATTTCATTCATTCTTTTTTCCATATCAAAAAGATGATCATAGGCTCCCTTTAATGCATCTCTTATACTGATTCCCTCTTCCAATACAGAATGCTGATCCAAGTATCCTATCTGAACATTTTTCGCCCATTCTATCTTGCCCTCATCAGGCATCAATTTTCCTGTAACTACACTCATGAATGTAGACTTACCCTCTCCGTTGGCACCAACAAGTCCTATATGCTCACCTTTTAGCATTCTGAAGGAAACATTGTCAAAAATAGCTCTATCACCAAAACCGTGGCTCAAATTTTCCACATTCAAAATACTCATTATACGTCTTTTCCTTTTGCTTTAATATTTTTTTCTATACTCTTTCTTGCAATCATCATCTGATGTCCGCAGCCTACACATTTTAGTCTCAAATCTTGTCCGATCCTAAGCACTTCCCACTCATGAGAACCGCATGGATGCGGCTTTTTTAATGTAAGTATATCTCCTACATCTATTTTTATCATTTATTCAACTCTCTCACTAACACCGGCAAGGCTTTTTCAAATTTTACTCCATACCAATGATCATCATCGTCAATTGTCTTTGTTATAGCTTCCGAAACAAATTCGGCGGCAACCTTTGCAGCCTCTCTAAAGCTCTTTCCATGCATCAATCCGCCTGTAAACGCCGCAGCATAGCAATCGCCTGTACCATGTGCATCTTTTTCTATTCTGTCAATGTAGAAAATTTCAATATTTTCAGTATCACCTTCAAATACGGCTATTCCAAGCTTGCCTTCAATATTTCTGATACCTTTTAATATTATATTCTTTGCGCCGAGATCCCTAAGCTTATGTATAATGCTCATAATATATTCACCGCTTTGATTATCAAGTACTATCTCACTGTCTGTAAGTAAAGCGGCTTCCGTCATATTCGGAAGTACAATATCACTTGCACCTACAAGATTTCTCATTTCTTTTACAAAATCTTCATCAAAGCCTGTATACAGTTTTCCGTTGTCCGCCATAGCGGGATCAACTATTCTCATTCCGTCTTCTTTTAAAAGATTGCTGAACAAATCAATTACAATCTCAATCTGCCTCTTACTTCCGAGATAACCCGTATATATTGCATCAAAGTTTATACCTTCTTTTTTCCAATGCTCCATAATCTTTGGCAGATCCTCTGTCAGATCTCTGAAAGTAAATCCGCTAAAACCGCCTGTATGGGTGGAAAGTATAGCGGACGGCATTATAGCCGTCTCAACTCCGCAAGCTGAAAGTATCGGCAATGCCACTGTAGTGGAACACTGTCCGAAACAAGAAATATCCTGTACTGTTAACACTTTTCTATTCATAAACCCACCTCAACAAATATATTTTTATTTACTGAATTTTTCTATTTCTTCAAGCGCAATTTCAATTAACTGCTGCTTTTCTTCAGGCTTTAATCTGTAAACCGTCTCTTTATCTCTCCAATTTTTTATTACTTCCTCAACGCTTGGACGCTCCTCATCCTCATCATATACATCAGGATCTGAAAGATTTGCAATACCTTCACGCAAAATCAAAAGTTCAAAATGATGGCTTTTTGTCTTTTTATTATTGGGAAAGGTTTCATTAAGCCTGTCCTGTTCCCAACTCTTTTGCTCTTCTCCGAAAGGATAGAGTTTTTTATAATATCTGTCCATCTTCTTCTTTTTCTGCTTTGCTGTTTCAAAACTGAACCAATCTGCTATTCCCATGTTTTTACCTTGAGTACTTTTCTTCTATTTCACTGATAATATCAAGTCTGTTTTGATGTCTGCCGCCTTCAAACTCAGTCTCAAAGAAACTGTCAACTATCATCTTAGCCATTTCAGATCCGACCACTCTTGCACCGAATGCAATAATCTGAGCATTATTGTGAAGTGCAGCCATCTTTGCGGAATAAGGTTCTGAACAAACCGCCGCTCTGATTCCCGGTACCTTGTTTGCAGCCAATGATATTCCTATGCCTGTACCGCAAATAAGTACTCCCTTATCCACTTCTCCTGAAACTATAGCCTCTGCAACATCTCTTCCGGGTACCGGATAGTCACATCTCTCCCCGGCCTTTGCCCCAAAATCCACAACTTCAAAGCCTGCCGCTGTCAAATGCTCTGTAATAATGTCCTTCAGCTCAACTGCCGTATGGTCATTTCCTATTCCAATTCTCATATTTCCTCCATATTTACAAGAGTTCCTTATAAACCTCTCTCTTTTGTATTCCTCTATCCTTTGCCACTGCCTTCATTGCCTCTTTTTTGTCCATACCCTCAGCTATATATTTTTCATAATGCTCTCTGATACTGATTTCTTCAAAGGACTTCTGTCTCTCTTCCTTTTTTTCCAAAAGGCTCTTTCCCTCTATAACCAGTACATATTCTCCCCTGATTGCAACCTTTTCAGACTCATAATCAGATATTATTTCCGCAAGTCTTCCTTTTAAAACCTCTTCATGCAACTTTGTAATTTCTCTTACTATGGCAATATTTCTATCCCCCATATACTCAAAAAGTTCCTTTAAGGTCTTTAGCAATCTATGCGGTGCTTCATATAAAATCAGAGTTCTGCTCTCTTGCGAAAGTTCAGTCAAGATTTCCTTTTTCTCATTCTTATCCGCAGGCAAAAACCCTTCAAAAGCAAATCTTCTTGAACTTATACCGCTTATTGCAAGTGCAGATACTACCGCACTGGCTCCGGGAACAACGGTAACCTCTACTCCCTCTTTATATGCGATATCCACCAATTCATAACCGGGATCTGATATCGCAGGCATTCCTGCATCTGAAACAAAGGCAATATTCTTGCCTTCTTTTACTTTTTCACAAAGCTCATATGCCTTATCTATTTTATTATATTCATGGTATGAGGTCAAATGTCCTTTTATTTTAAAATGATTCAAAAGCCTTATGGTATTTCTTGTATCTTCACAGGCAATAATATCTACATTTTTCAATGTTTCTATCGCCCTCATGCTGATATCGGAAAGATTTCCTATAGGTGTAGCCACCAGATATATTTTACCTGCCATATATTTTCAACACCTCATCCGTATATATATTTTTATCCTTATAAACTGCCAAGGGCGGCTCCACATCCAGCCATACACCCGATCCCTTTACCCCCTCTATTAAAACAAGATTTGCCTTACTTTCCATATATGGGTGTACAAATCTCATTCTCTTAGGTTCTATTCTGTTTTTCTTTAATGCCGCAAATATTTCTGAAAGTCTGCTTGGTCTGTGTATCATAAAAAACTTTCCGTTTTCTTTTAACAGCTTACCTGCAATCTCCACCACTTTATCAAGGTCTGTAAGAAGTTCATGCCTTGCAATAGCAAGCGGTAAATCCGGATTTTTTATAGCCGTAGTGTCCTTCATATACGGTGGATTCACACTGACGGTATCCACACTGCTATGCTTTATGTATTTTAGCGCATTAGCAATATCATCATTTATTATATCAATTTTTTCTTCCAAGCTATTGTACTTTACACTCCTATTTGCCATTTCGGCAATATCTTCCTGTATTTCAATACCTGTTATTTTTTTTGCCTGAGTTTTCGCACTCAAAAGCACCGGTACAATGCCGCTTCCCGTACAAAGGTCCACAGCATGACCGCCTCTTTTTACTTTAACAAAATTTGCCAAAAGTACCGCATCTATACCGAAGCAAAACTTCGTCGGATTTTGTATAAGGAAGAGAGCCTCACACTGCAAATCATCCAGCCTCTCTCCCAATTCTTCCCTTATCAATTCTTCTTTCATTATCTTAAGCTTGTATCCTTATCTCTTTTAAAGAATACTCTTCAATTTCCTTCGCATCCTCCGATTTTGTCACAAGCACCTTTACAGTTTGTCTGAGTACACTGGTGGAAACTATTACTCCGGTCTCTCCTGCAGGTGTTGACACTGTAACACCTTCTCTTGGCATCTTTTTATTTAAATACTCATATGTATCGGATTCGTTTTTCAAACAACACATCAATCTTCCGCATACACCGCTGATTTTAGCAGGATTTAAAGACAGACTTTGTTCCTTTGCCATCTTTATTGACACAGGTACAAAGTCGGACAGATAACTGTGACAGCAAAGCGCTCTTCCACATGAACCCATGCCGCCTACCATCTTGGTTTCATCTCTTACTCCTACCTGTCTGAGCTCTATTCTTACTCTGAAAATAGATGCAAGTATTTTTACCAGTTCTCTAAAGTCAACTCTGCATTCTGCGGTAAAATAAAATAAAACCTTTGCATTATCAAATGTATACTCTGCAGAAATCAGTTTCATAGGCAAATCAAGTTCAATGATCTTTGACTTGCAAATATCAAAGGCCTCTTTTTCCTTCTTGAAGTTTTCCTCACAGATACAAATATCCTCAGGACTTGCCTTTCTTATTATCTTTTTTAGGGGATTATCATAAGTCTCGCTGAGTTCCCTGGCACCCAATATGACTCTGCCGCATTCAATGCCTCTATCAGTCTCCACTATTACTCTATCATTAACATCTATATCAATATCATCAGGATCATAGTAGCAGATGTTACCTACATCTCTAAACCTAACGCCTATTACTCTCATTTTTTTCTCCTATTTTCTAAGGCCAATAAAAAGCAATTCCATCACCGTATCTCCGCTTACATTGGAGTTTAGCCTAGTCTCCGTTTCATCTATTAAATCTATTATACTGTTAATCTTTTTAAGTGTATATTCTCTGGAAAGCCTTAGTATAATGCTTTCCTCCCTTATAAATACAAGGTTATCTATCTTCTTTGTAAGCTTTAAGATACATATATCTCTATACCAGAGTCTTAGAAAATTTATAAAATCCTTAAATCCTCCGGTTCTTTTTTTCAACTCCCCTATAAATAAAAGTATATCATTTATAGATGCTTCTGAAATCTTTTTCAAAAACTCTACATTTTGATTATACATACCGGCAAAATCCTCAGATTCAGCCATTGCTTTTGCAATCCCCGGTGCACCGTTTGAATACGAGGCTACCACCGTAGCCAGATCTTCACTTGCACCTTTTTCAACAAGCCATCTCTTTATTCTGTCATTACTTACCGCACTCAACAAAAGCTTTATGCATCTACTCCTTATTGTTTCAAGAAGTAAACTCATATTTCTTACCAAAAGTAAGATAACTACATACTCGGGCGGCTCTTCTATAGTCTTTAACAGTGCATTCTGCGCCCCCACAGTCATCTTATCCGCCTCATCTATTATATATATCTTTACTTTTCCATGATATGGTCTGATTGAAACATCATTAACTATATTTTCTCGAATCCTGTCAATTCCGATAGTTTCTTTGCCTTCGGCATCCATATAAAAAAAATCGGGATATGCATCCGCCAAAAACTGCCTGCATGCAGGACACTCTCCGCATCCTGTATGCTTCTCACATATAAGTTCCATAGCAAACTCTCTTGCAATTTTAGACTTTCCTATTCCCTTGTCCCCTGCAAGTATATATGCATGTGATATCGACTGTTTTATTATTGACTCCATTAGATGATGCCTTATCTTTTCATTTCCTAGAATAAAATCACTCATCCTGTATCTTTATTCCCATATCTTTTTTTATTTCCAGTATGCACTTATTTAAATCTTCATTGACATATTTTTTTGTAATTCCCGAAGCTTCAAGTCTCATAGGTGAGAAATCCTCCTCATCCGCTAAAAATCTTCTGCAAAGTTCGGCATACTGCGGCTCCGATTGCACCATCTCTCTGTTTATAGCCCTCTGCAATCTGATACCGTCACTGAGTTCTATAAATATAGGTACAACATTTTCCGCACCATAGTACTCTTTTATTTTTTTATAAGAGTCCAGAGTTCCTATTATAAGATAATTTTTACTTTCAAGATGCAATGATCCGTCATCAATAGTTGCATATATCCACGGACCTTTAACTGTATTATAGGTCCTCATCTCTATAAGTTTACCCTGTTTTCTATATTCCTCTATAACGGATTCATCTACAAAATGGTAATCAACCCCATTTTCTTCCCCATCCCTTATAGGTCTTGTGGTATATGTTATAAGTCTCTTTGTTCTCGGGCACTCCTTATACAATCTTTTAAAGATAGTATCTTTTCCGGAAGCACTCTTGCCCATTACATAATAAATTTTTCCCATTTTACTTATGGGTCCAGTCCATAGACCCTTTTCCCTTTTTTAATATATTCTTGCAGCAACTCAAAACCGGCTCGATCTATTATATCCCCCTTCTTTATAACCGGTACACCGGGCGGATATATATATATGTTTTTTTTCGCAATCTTATTTAGATACTTTTCATCAAGATTTGATGTAGACTCATGTTCTATATAAACGAAATTTTTATCAATATCACTTAAGGCCTTATACAGCCTGTCAAAATCATCTTCACTGTCACAAACCGTACTGTACGCAAGTACAAATCTCGGTCTGCTCATTTCAGTTTCAATATTGTAGGATTCCCTGAGTATATTTGCCAATGTAATCCCGTCAATATTATCGGAGTAAATTACAAGTTTTGTAAAGTCATATCCAAGTCCTGTATTTTCCTCCCATAAATGAATACTTTTACAACTTGAAACTTTTTCTCTGAAGCTTTTCAGACTCTTTAAATAGTGAGATACATATGCATAACTTTTACTCATATATCGTATACAGGCATCAATACCTGCCATAAAGACATATGAAGGCGAGCTGGTTTCAAATATATGGAGTGACTCTTCCAAGCATTTTTCATCAATCAACTTTGATTTTAAATGACAAAGTGCCGTTTGAGTAAGTGAAGGCAAAGTTTTATGCAGACTTTGTACCACAATATCCGCTCCCAAACTTACTGCCGATGAAGGAAACTCCATATCATATGTATTTGTCAAATCGACATATTTTTTTGTTGTTTTTTCTATATAAGTAAGGTGGGCACCATGTGCTTCATCCACTATAACCGGGATATCATACTCATGCAAAGTTTTTGCAATCAATTGTATATCGGATACGACTCCCTCGTATGTAGGTGAAGTAAACAGTGCTGCCACTATATTTTTTTCCTTATTTATTTCTAAAAGCGCTTTCACACTCTTTGCATCACATTCTTTTGCAATGCCTAAATTATTATACCCTATACTTACATATATTGGTATCAAATCTAACAATTCAACGGCGTTATATACACTGAAATGTGCATTATCCGCTACTATTATATATGATTTTTTATTTTTATAATCACCTGTAAATGCACAGGCTCTTATACTTGCAAGTATACCACAGCTTGAACCATTTATTAAGTAGTATGTTTTATTAGTTTTATATATATTTTTTGTAAACTCCATAGAGTCTTTTATAATGCCTGTAGCATCATGTAAATTATCAGTGCCCTCTACCTCAGTCAGGTCCATCTCATAGATATCTGTCATCATCTCTTCTATTTCTTTCGGCACTTTTCTTTTATGCCCCGGCATATGCATAGGCAATATACCGGAGCTGACATATTCTTTTAATTTATATGCTAAAAAATTTTTATTCATTATCTGTATCTTTTCTTGTAGCGTAATTTTTCCAAGCCTTCAAAGCTAAAAGTACAGCTGCTGCTATACATATAATATCTATCACTATAGCTGCAATCTGCCATCCCATCATACCTAAGTTAAGGTTTTCAGGTGCATATGCTCTACTGTTGACAGTTGTATACAGTATATTATGTGATGCTTTTCTAAGCGCAATCACTGCTGTAGCGCTCTTATCCTTTACATAATTATAACCTGTATCAATTGCTGTAAGGCAGAAATCATTACCGTTTCTTATATATCTGTCGGCATTCATATAACCATATCCACCGGCACCGAAATAATCGGTAAGTACCATACCTCTAAAGCCCCACTCATCTCTTAGAATTTTATTGAGAACTTCATTTGATGCGGCTGCAGGTGTTATTCCGTAGTGATTGAACGAGCTCATCACCGCTTTTGCTTTTCCTTCTTTTACACATATTTCAAAAGGACGAAGATATATCTCTCTTACGGTCTGCTCATCCGCCCAAGTCATAAGCTGATAGTTTCTGTTGGTCTCCTGATCGTTTAGAGCAAAATGTTTAATATATGCATATACTCCATGATCTTCAGCACCCTTTACAGCTTCTGATGCAAGCTTTCCTGCAAGTAAAGGATCTTCCGAGAAATACTCAAAGTTTCTTCCTGCAAATGCACTTCTATGTGTATTCATAGCCGGTGCATACCATCCTGAAACCTCCATCTCATTTGCCATCTTTCCGATGCTGTCTCCAAATGAATGTGCAAGGTCTGTATTGAAGGTATTAGCAAGCATTATTGTTGCGGGAAGTCCTATTGAACCCTTCTTTGTAAAGTTATTGTTTATTGAAGAAGGTCCGTCACAGTCGACTGTCTGTACTTTACCTATTTTTCCTATTGTTGTTGTCTGATATCCTCCCAGAGCTACAAGTTTTGACATATCATCAAAACTCAGATTGTCAAGAAGACTCTCCCAGGCTTCATCATCATAGTCAAGTTCTCTGAGGTCTGCAAGTTTTATTTTATTATTTGCATTTGTCTTAGGCATCTTATCGGATTCAATATCAAATTTTTTGCCGTCATAATTACTGTTATTTAAAAATTCAGCCTTTTTATCTGCCGGAAGCACAAAATTTGTAGGCGCCTTTGTTGCTTCCTCAAGATTTGCAAATTTATCCTTTCTTGAAAGTACTGTAAAATCGCCTCTCATATCATCAAGTTTGCTTGTAGCAACAGCATCATCACTGCTTCTTTTATTTGTATCACCATAAACTATATCATCTTCAAGAGGAAATGTCCTTGTATCAAGTATATTATGAGAATCTTCCTGTAAGCTGATCTCATATACTCCCTTTTCAAGTACATAAGCCTTTTTGATTTTTTCATCAAATGATGCCATATCTTCAACCGCAAAAGTAATCTTTACAGTCTCACTTTCACCCGGTTGTAAAAGCTTTGTTTTGGCAAAGCCTACAAGGTTTGTACTTGCCTTTTCGATACCTCCGTTTGTATAAGGAGGATTAAAGTATAACTGTACAACATCTTTTCCTGCAACATTTCCTGTATTTGTCACCAATACGTCGATACTTATCTTACCGTTATTTGCAACTATCTCTCCCATTTCCTTTGTGAAGTTGGTATAAGAAAGTCCGTAACCGAACGGATACTGTACATATCCGGCGTAATTTATAGCACCCTCTTTAGCTGCGGTCTCATAGAATCTGTATCCTACATAAATACCTTCAGCATAGTTTATAAAACTTGGGTTATGTGATACTCCTCTGTCCTCTACGGCAAACTCATCCATATTTGTATAACGGAAATCTCCGAAGTTATTATAGCTTGGTGTTGTTTTTAAGTCATATACAAAAATATCGCTTGTCTTACCTGAAGGATTTACCTCTCCGTCAAGAATCTTACCAAGAGCATTAAATCCTGTCTGTCCCGCTCCCGGGCACCAAATCACACTTGTTATATTCTCATATTCATTTACAAAACCAAGTTCCATAGGATTTGAAGCATTTATGATTACAACAATGTTTTTAAATTTCTTATTTACCGCATCAAGCATCGCTGTTTCTCTGTTTGAAAGTTCCAAATAGCTCTTATCTACATCCAAGTCGTCCTTTTGATCACTGTATCTGATACCCTTTGACCCGAAAGTACCTCCGTCCACAAATGTATCTTCAACACCGGGATCAAGGCTTCTCGGTAAATCAGCCCCTTCACCTCCCGATCTTGCAATAACAACTACAGCTTTATCGGAATAATTTCTTGCATTATCAAAAATATTTGCCTCATTATATTGTTCAATTGAAGGCTCAGGTATAGTCCAATCCTGTCCCCACATTCCTACTGTAGGTCTTGTCTGCCTGAAATCTGTATAAAACTTTACAAGTTCCTCATTTACCTCAAATCCGGCATTCTGTAATCCTTCAATAAGTGATACCGTAGGGAATGAATCGTTAAGTCCTCCTGAACCTGTACCGCCGTATAAAGGATTGGTTGACGACCAACCGAAGAGATTAATTTTTGAACCCTTTTGAAGCGGAAGTGTCGAGTCATTCTTTAAAAGTACAATACCCTCACTTGAAATTTCCTCACCTAATGACTTTGCTTCGTTTAAAGACTGTTCAGTTATAACTCCCCTTCCTGTTGCAAGTGTTATCATAGTCTTTAAAGGTCCGTTTATCATAAGATTGATACTTAAAAGTGTTCCAAGTCCAAAAACAAGCCATGAAGCCGTTATTGTAAGGTTCTTACGTGCCGACTTCTCCTTTCTTGTGATAAACATGACCACAAGGGCCGCCACAAAAAGTGTCACTATAGCCACAAGGTGTGGCGCTATAGATTTGATAACACTTATTACATCCGCCATATTAACAGCTAACATAATACTCCTCCTATTTATTTTTTCTCCGGCATTACAATGTATTTCATTGTCGGATAGCTGATAACCACCTGAACAATAATATTTACTGCATTAGCCAGCGTAGGTACAATACTTGCACTGATTCCTATATCCCTGAAAAATTTCTGTGAATATGCAGGCAGTGCAGCAGAAATAATGATCAATACAAAGGCAAGCATAATATACTTCGGTATAGCATCCTTAAATACCGCATTTGATTTAAATACAAACTGCTTTTGAACAAAGAAATTTACAGTCTGAGCAAGTGCGGTAGCCACAAGGAAACTTAAAAAGCCTGCCGTCCCAAGGTTTTTTTCAATATTTTCCGCATAATTAAAAATCAAAAATTTAAACGGTATCTGATGCCATCCAAACCCTGTAAATGTAGCCGTGCCGATCCACATAACTATAAAATTTACAATTGTCGCCACATTTGAGAGAATATTAAATTTAATAAACTCCCACAGATTCGGATGCGCTTCTATCCATTCTTTTACTACATTCATAACTACTCTCTATCTTCTCTTTGAAGGAACTTTTCTTTATATATCTTATTGGCCTTTCTGTTTTTAAAATATCCCTTTATAATACCTGTAATCCCCTTAAAGAAATGTCCGTTTACCAACAGTAATATAGCATCTACCATCTCCATACTTACCTGTCCGTTACTCATTTTTCCGATAGCTCTAAACGGCATATTAAACTGGAAAAGAGTATTAAGATCCGGTACTCCTTCTTCAAGCGACTTTTTCAGCCTCTTATCAAGTACCTTATATACATGTCTTGCAATAAAGCTTTTTGCATAATACATCTGACATAATGCATCATTGATTCCAAGTTCCCCGCTCCAGCGTCCATCAGGTATTTCCCTTCCAAGCAAAATCCTGTACTCTTCATCACTTACATTTGCTACATTTCCGTCAAAGTATGAAGGCAAATCACTCCTATTATATGGGAAAACTGTTGTATTACCTTCAACACTTACTTTAGACTGCAATCTGATATCTACACAACTGCTTCCTATATATATATCATATTCTCCGGTCTCAATCTCAAAGGCATTTGTCGCTACATTATAAAACCTGAACGATTTATCATCAAATAAAATAGTGACTTTTTTCTTTTCACCCGGATTTAAATATACCTTTTCAAATCCCTTTAATTCAAACTTTGATCTGAATATATTCGATTCCTTCAATCCTATATAAAGCTGCGTAATCTCCTCACCTGCAAACTTACCCGTATTTTCAATATAAAAGCTTACCTTATTTCTATCTGCCTCTATATCACTATACTTAAACTCCGTATAGGAAAGTCCATATCCGAAAGGATACATTACAGGTATATTTGCTGTAGTAAAATATCTGTAGCCTACAAATATACTCTCTCTATATTCCGAAGTCCTCTCTTTTGAAGGATAATACTTTATGTTCGGAACATCCTCATACTTTTTTACAATACTTTCAGAGAGCTTGCCGCTTGGACTGTACTTACCGCTAAGCAGTTCAAATATCGCACCCATGCCTGCCTGACCGAAGAGATATCCGTGTAGTATTCCCTTTAAATTCTTTTCCCAAGGCATTTCAATACACGAGCCGGCACTGATTATACCGACTATATTTTCATTAACCTTTGAAAGCTTTTCCAATAATGTTATCTGATTGTTTGGAATTCTAAGATGAGTTCTGTCAAGACCTTCCGATTCACTCGCCTCATTAAGTCCGAAGAAATAAAGTACAATATCCACCTGCTTTGCAAGCTCTATTGCTTCATTTACAAGGGATTCATCCTCTTTATCCGCTCTTGAATATCCATGTGCCATACCGATTATATTTAGGTCAAGCTTCTTTATAAGCCTTTGTGCATTCTCCACTATTGTCGCATTCACCATAGAAGATCCCGCTCCCTGATATCTTGGGCTAAATGCAAAGTCACCGATAATCGCTACCTTTTTACTCTTATCAAGCGGCAAAATGTTTTCCTCATTTTTTAAAAGCACAATACTTTTTCTTGCAGCCTCTCTTGCAAGCGCATTATTGTCTTCAAACATCTTCGCCTTATCTTGCGGCTTTTTCTTATTCTTTGTAGCCAATGTGATATCTATCAATTCATCCACTCTGGCATCAATATTACTTTCACTTATCTTACCGGTCTTTAATGCCTCCAAAAGCTCTCTTGCGCTGTCAAGTCCCGGAGCCGGCATTTCCAAACTTGAACCGTTTTTTACCCCTAAAGCATGATCGTTTGAAGCTCCCCAGTCGGTAACCACCATACCGTCAAAGCCGATATCTTTTCTTAAAATATCCGTCAGAAGGTGCTCATTCTCATTTGCATACACACCGTTGACCATATTGTAACTCGTCATTAGAGATTTCGGTTTACCTTCTTTTATAGCTATTTCAAAGGCGGTGATATAGATTTCTCTAAGCGTTCTCTCATCCAGTACCGAATCCATAGCCATTCTGCGAAGCTCCTGTGAATTTACGGCAAAATGCTTCACACAGGCGGCTATTCCGTTACTTTGTATCCCCTTTATCATAGCCGCCGCAAGTTTTCCGCTAAGATACGGGTCTTCCGAATAGTACTCAAAATTTCTTCCGCATAGCGGATTTCTCTTTATATTTATTCCGGGTCCCAAAAGTACATTTACATCCTCTGCCGCCGCTTCAATTCCCAGTCCTTCTCCCACTTTTTCAAGAAGGCTTACATCCCAGCTGTTTGCCAAAGTAGCCGCAGTCGGAAAACATGTTGCAGGTACGGAAGCATTCAACCCAAGGTGGTCACCTTTTCCTGCCTGCTTTCTTACACCTGTAGGTCCGTCAGCATGGTGAAGAACATCAACCCCTATAGAAGAAAACGACCTCGTATCCCAAGCATTTTTACCTGAAAGATATGCGCATTTTTCTTCCATTGTCATTTTTTCAATAATATCCCTATGCTTCATTCTCCTCCTTATAGAAAACTTATTCCCGCTCTTTCTACATCATGGTAAATTCAGCAAATAAATTTACCTCTACACCCGTCTATATTATAGTATATATTAAAAAAAGTTGTGTATGTTTTCAAAATATTTTTTATACAAAAACAGGGAGTCTTAAGACTCCCTGTAACCATTAATAGCTTAACAACCAATTTAAACTTCCGGCTCTATAATACCGTATTTTCCGTCTTTTCTCTTATAAACTACGCATACCTCATCGCTGATTGCATTTCTGAAAACATAGAAATCATGTCCCAAAAGTTCCATCTGCAAGCATGCCTCCTCAGGATCCATAGGCTTGATACTGAATCTCTTTGTCTTTACGATCTTTATCTCGTCTTCATCGTCTCCATAGGTAGCTTCATCGTTTATAAAGAAATCCGAGAATGACATTGCAGCCTGTTTTTTATCTATAAGCTTATTTTTAAACTTTTTAATCTGCTTTTCTATTATGTCTTGAACTTTATCTATGCTGACATACATATCTTGGCTAACTTCCTCAGCTCTTATAAGCCCCTGCTTTGTAGGAATAGTAACCTCAATCTTATGTGCTTCCTTTTGCACACTTAATGTAATTCTTGCCTCTGTCTCAGCTGTAAAATACTTTTCTAATTTCTGAAGCTTCTCCTCTACCGCCTTCTTCAAACCATCAGTAATTTCAATATTTCTTCCAGTAATTGTATAACGCATATGTATAAGCTCCTTTTCTTTTTTATTTGTCTATAGTATACCACTTTGTAAACAAAAATTCAATTTGAATTTGTAATTGTACTGTCAATTTGATTAATTTTTTCAACTAATATGATTTTTATTAAATTTTCATCCAATTGTATTTTCCGAGTAAAATTGCACTTTTATATATTTTAGCTCATAAAATCTACAAATTTATCTCAAATGCAATCTTTACTCTATGGGGATAAAGCACTCAAATTGTGGATAAGTCGGTTTATAACTTGGAAACAGCCTATTTATTAGCTTTCTAAGACCTGTAAAACCCACTATTTTTGTGGATAAAAATGTGGATAATGTTGACAAGTCTTTTAAAACATAAAATTTATGCACTTTGCTGTTTCGTATCAAACCTAAGAATTCAGACTTGACAATAAAATTATATACTACTTTTAATATTCTAACTGTCTTCCGGTAATCGTACAGCCCTTAAAGACTCCTGCTCCACCTTACAATTATTTAAAAGCATAAAATCCAATACTTCTGAATACTCTTTAAGGTTTTCTCTGTTTTTCTCAATCATTCTGATATCTGATATATTAAGTTCCTTGTATATTCCTGCTTCATAAAATCTTTTCAATGTATTTATATCCATAAGGAGAGGCTTAAACGGTATACCTGTTTTCTCTTTTAAGTTTTCAAGTATTAAAAATCCGTAGATATCTATATCCCCCTCATGTAGATATTCACAGGATTTATTATTTTTATATATTTTTTCAAGTAATTCTTCCTTTGATTTATTGTGATATCCTCCAAGATAGATATATACCGCTTCTTTCTTATTTTCATCATGATATGTAGTCAGATTTTCCACTGTAATAACAGCTTTTGTAAGTACCTTTATATTTCTTATTCTTTTAAGTGAAGCATTGGAGAGAGCTATTCCGTCCGGTAACTCCACAGCATATATTGTAGAATTTTCAAAACTTATTATCACATCTCCCTTTATATATACATATGTAGGATTCTCATACAAATTATAATATTCAAGTATCTTATCCTTTTCTATAGGATCATCCGTATAATCAAATAATATATTCTCTATACAGGACTTAAATTCTTTTTGAAATCTCTTTGAATCTTTGAATACCGCCGTTGAGAAATTTCTGATGTAGCTTTCCTTTTCTATCTTAAATACAGCTTCCAATATTGTAAGTACATCTTTTAACCTTTTACCGTCATATCTTAAATCATATGGCAGCTTCCCATAGTTAATAGCCAAATTCATCCAGTCGGATATTATATTATTTAGCAGCCTATACTTACTGTTTGCAAATGAGGACAGAATTTGTTTTATATATTCACATTGTTCCGGAATACTTTTTCTGTTTAATTTCTTATAGCAATCCGCTATTCTGTCAATATTTAATCTAACCTTACTGTAGATACCTGTTGATTCAAGCTTTGATATTATCAATCCTTCATTTATCAACTTTTCTATGGCTGCATTTATATCCTTATACGCATTGTGATCGTATCTGTCCACATATTCCGGGTAGGTCTTTTTTATATCTATTTGTATTGCACGTAAAGAAGAAGGCTCTTTTATATAATACTCTCTTCTTTCATACATATCCACTAAAGTATTTAAAATATCCTTACTATAATCCATCTTCCAACCTCTCACATTTCTTAATCAATTATACGTCATATTATTGTATTATATTTTAAACAAAGTATAATAATATTGTTGTCGCACCCAATCTGACAGCAGAAAGGGGGTGTCTACGTGATAGAAATCATATCTTTTCTTATCTCTGTAGCGGCAAATGTAGCCAGCTACTACATTTGTAAATGGTTAGACAGAGATCATAGCGACAACTAGCCTGAACGGATACTCAAACCGTATAAAGTGAGAAGAACCCCTAATAGCGGCAACTACTAGGGGTTCGTTTTGTATCTACGTGAGATACCATATCTTTTCTTAGCTGTATTAGATTATAATCTATTTATAAATATAAAGTCAATATCAACTTATATCCTTACTATAATCCATCATCCAACCTCTCGAAAGCTCGTATTGCATTTCTGTTTCCGGATTTAACTATTGAGTAGGTAATATCACAATATGGTAAAATCGATGTGGCCTTCTCTGCTGTTGCTATAAGCACCAGTTGCAAATTCAACTTCTTAAACATGTTCATCATAGGCTCGATTCTGTCGCTGGTCATATTGTTAAATGCCTCATCCAACAATATCAACCTCATAGATTCTTCCTTACTTTGCTCATAAATTTGCAAAAGTGACGAACATATTGCTACATAAAACGGTGCTTGATTTTCTCCACCGCTTCCCTCACCGCTTACCTTTGATAATGCAACTTCCTTCTCTGTCACTGAATTTTTTATAATAATATCATAGTCCAAATAAGTCCTATAATCCACATACATTCCCATACTCTTTGCCTTTGACTTTTGACCTGTTAGATTTTGTTTTGCATGCTCTTCCACATCTATCATTATTCTGCTCATAAAGTCATCAATCTGACTTTCAAATACCTCGGACTTATTTACCTCAGCCATATATGCAAGCATATCATTTTCTCTGTCAATTTGCTGATTGTCCTTATCCATAATAATATCGTAGAAAAGCCCCAGTTCCTTATCTTTGCTCTTGTCAATGCCGAATCTATAGCTTTCCTCACCGTATTCCAGATTTTCCATAACACGATTTATTTGCTTAAACTGCTGCCTTGCCCTTAAGATATCGTCCTTCATCCTAAACAGCACTTCCTTGCGAAATCTGTCCTTACAGCGAATTTGGGCCTGTGCAAGTTCATTCTTATGTCTTTCCAGCTCAATATTTTGCAGGGTAAGGTATTCTTGCATGTACCGATTCGCCCCTTCCAAGCCTATTGCATAGTCACAAGTGTATGTAGCGGTATACTTTTGTTGCAAAGGTATCAATTCCTGATTTAAATAGCTGTTTAATGCTATATTATCCTGTGCCATACGATTTGAAAAATTATATGCAATAGCGGAAGCTTTTTTAGACTTTCTTTCATTCAAATATTTCTTTTCCACATCAAGTGCAAACTCCGAATATCCTTTTATACTGTTTTCATATACAGTTTTAAGCTCTTCCAGATTATTTTTAAGCTCTTCTATAATCAGATTTGATTTTCTTATATTATCGCTGATATTTTGCTTTTTTGCCTTGGTATCTGTTATCTCATCTCTTATATCATTTACATTCTTTTTGCATTCCTTGACTCTGTCATACATTGCAAGCAATATAGGATTTTGCATAAATTCTTCTATCTTCTTAGCTATATCCGCTATCTTTATTCCAAGCTCCTTAGCTTTTTTCCCTGATTCACAATACATTTCAAGCTTACTAAAGCCCTCTCCGGCTCTAAACCTTGTATATCCGTTATATACGAAGTCAAAGCTTTTCTTTGCATCTTCAAGCTTTTTCAACCCACTTTGTATATCCACAAGTTCTTTTTTTGCGGCTTTTAACTGCTTTTCAATGGCATCCACACCGATGAAATGTTCTCTTTTTGCCATTCTCTGTAAGCAAAAGCTTTGAAATCTAAGTCTGTCCTTAGTAACACTCTTTGAAAATTTCTCCAAATCATCTGACGATTCGCAGCAGATAACATCTTTCATCACAAACCTTGCATATGCCTTGGCATATATATTTTCAGATTCAATCTTATCCCCCAGATAAGACTCTTTCTCAATCTTATATTCTACATTCTTTATTTTTCTTGTATCTATAAGTCCTATACCGTTGACCTTATCACCCAAAGAGATAAAAACTTTCTTTGCCAAAATATAATTATCAGGTTCTACAATAATATTAAATCTCTGTGTATTTAAGTAACACTCCACTGCATCCTGCCAGCTCTTGTCCGTCATATATAAGAGCTCACACAAAAGTCTGGCATCCGACTTCTTGCTTTGTTCACTCAAGGCCTCATTTATCTTGTCTCTGACAAATATTGCTTCTTTTGGATAACACATCACACCTGATTCAAGTGATTTTATTTTATTTGAAAGTCCATTACCTTCCTCATTTAACTTAGCTATATCAGTCCTTATTTTTGCATCATAGTTTTTTATTTGTTCTTCCATATCTGCAAAAATCTTAGCAATTCTTTTTATCTCTGCAATCTTTGTTTCTTCAAAACAATTTTCATCCCTTATGCAATTATCTATATCAAAAACAAATCCAAGCCTATTTAATTTATCCCTTAATACAAATAAGTCTTTAGCCACATTATCAAACTTTGCCGCTTCTTCTGTAAGTCTTTTCTCTTCAACTTTATTATTTTTATTTTCACTCTCAAGAGAGAGCATCTCCTTATTTTCAGCATTATTTTCGGCTGCTCTTTGTGCTTCATATAAGAGTTCTGAGGCTTTTGATTCTCTAACGGAAAGTTCTGTAATTTTTTCCTCCAACAAAGATAAACTTACTTCCCACTCATCAATAAGATATTTTCTTTCATTTGTTTCTTCTATATTTCCTTGAAGATTTGCATATGCAACCAATATCTCATTTATTTTCACCTTAACCAAAAGTTCTCTTGCATTCTTTATTTTTTCATTTATCTCCCTTAGTAAAGCCTCTCTGTCAGATGCCTCCTGAAGTATTTCCTGCAACCTTTCAAGCTCAATCATGTCCTTTTGCAAAAAATCAATGTTTACCTCCGGCTCCGGCAGAATATAAGTATAAATGAACTCTCTTATATCCTTTATATCCTCCAGACTTGTACCCATATGGAATACTTCATTAAATTTCTTTCCGATAGGAGAATCCGCCTCCCCTATACCAAGCATACGACAGATTTTTCTTCTGGCATCAGCCTGATTTGAAGCCCTGTCCATCCCCTTATTATCAAGCTTAAAAGCTTCTCTTGAAGCAGGGCTTTTTCCTTCTTTGCTCTTTACAAAAAACGGAATATCCAAAAGACTGTATCCCGGCTTTGTAATATACCAGTCCTGATATACTCCTCTAAGGTCCTGCTTTGGAGTTTCCGATTCCACACGTGCAATTATTACAAATGTCTTTTTAATAGCTTCGTCCAAAAATTCAATGCCTATATAGGAAACTGTATGCCCCGGACGAAGATAACTCTCCTCCGCTCTCTGTTTTTGGTGAACCGAGCCTAAAAGAGTTCTGCCGCTTTTTTTATTTCCGGCAGTATTAAAGTCCTTATTGGTGGTGAGGCAATACCTGATTGCATCCATTATAGTTGTCTTTCCTACTGCATTTACGCCCAAAAGATATGTGATATTTTTGAAATCTATAATGTCATCTTGAAAATTATGCCAATTTATCAGATTAAGTCTTGTCATTCTTATCATTCTTCATCCTCCTCTTCGGAATTTTCGTATTGAGAAAGTAACTTAACAGTTTCATCATATACTTTTGAAATATCGGTATCAGGCATTGCAAGCATAACGGAAGGATAGATCTGTATTTTTGCATCCATATCAACTAATTTGTCTGCTACTTGTACCAAATTATATCTTTTTATATTTCTTATGGAATCCTCTAAAAAAGCTCTGTCAAATTTTCTTGGCAAATTCAGCTTCTCATATTCATTTTTAATTTCCTCAACTGTAGTATAAATTCTGTCTTCATTGGTGGATAAACTTTCTCTCTTTTCTACGTATAAGAGCCTGAAAATAAGCAGGATAATGCTCTCATATTTCCTTAGTGCAATCCTTCCGCTGCCATGATTATTTATAAGCTGAACAACTCTCAAATTTCTATGAATGACCAAAGTATATCCGATAGGCAAAAAAATCTGTCTGAAACTTTCTTCATGATTTATAACATAGTAATACTTCTCTCTTGTAGTATCCACCGTTCCCATCAGAAAACAATTATTCAATAAATAATTAGCTATCTCTTCTTTTATATCTGTTGCCATTACCTTCTTTCCTCAACAATAAAATCTTTGAACCTCACACCATTTGACTCTACCACATTATCTCTAAGCCTTATATCATACTCTCTTTCTGAAGTCTTGGAATAGGTATACAGACCTATGATTTTTATTAAAGTATCCGGATCATTTTCAAATACCGAACTTATTTGCACTGCATGATTTCCGCTTAATATATCTCTTGCGAATCTGTTAACATTTTCAGATGTCAATGCATTTTTTATATATTCCATCATCTTGCGATTTTTCTCGTCTATAAGCTCTTGGTCCAGTTCCTCAATAATATCCATAAATTCAATAGCCGTAGGCTTTCTCTTTTTAACAGGCGTGGAAAGAGAGTTACAGTCAAAGAAGTTTTGTCCGAATATCTGAAAAATATCATATGCAACGCTGTCATCTTCATCATATACATCCTCTTTACTGTTTATCTGACATGCGTAAAATCTTAGAATATTATTGATTTTGCTCTTACTGCTTCCGTCAGACAGAAGCAAAAATTGTGCTCTTTGCACTGCCCTGGTTCTATATAAAATATGCCTGTCATCAATAGTTCGCATTATCGCTTCCATTTCCTCTATATCCATACGAAGCTTTTGTATAAGCTCTTTTATTTTTATACCGGCCTCATCTCTTTCAACACGCTCGGTATCCATATAATCCAGAACCAAAGCATCAAAAAGATTATCTTCACATCTATCAAGACTCTCATACAGACTGCTTCTATAATAAAACAGATTATCATTTGTCTTAAATCTATGATATGATCCCACAACTATCTTTTCTTCATATTTCTCAAAAAAATCCAATATTTCTTCAGGACTTTTTCCCAATGTCAGATCATTTATATGGTCTTCAATAGATGCCGCCAATGTCCTGAGTGCTTGATTCAGATTGTCAAAGTCCTCAGAAGCTTCTTTTAAAACTCCTTCATAAGGGCTGCCTTGTTCCGATATATGTTCAAACATCGAATATATTTTAAAAAGCTTTCCCTTATAGGTGATGATAGTAGGACTGATAATCTCCTGAAAAGATTTCAATATAGGCACCACCTTATAATGAATTGCCAGATTATCCTCATCCTCATATTCACCCGGCTTTTCCAAAAGCCACCCTGTATCTCTAAGTCTTCTTATAAAGCTTCCGGCAATAATCCGTATATCTGCTATATTTCCACTTGCCTCTTCCTGCTCTTCCATATCCAGTTCAACATTCTCATTAAGTCCCAGGAGATATTCCTCCGCCATATCAAAAATTGTACTTTTTTCTATAGCATACATCGGCATCCGCTTGCACTTTTCCCAAATAAGAGCCAGAATATCTACATATTTTCTTTTATTTGTCCCTGTCAAAGGTCTGAACAGATTTTCATCTACTTCATCAAAAATATTCATACTATATTAATTCCAAATACTGTTCCAACGGTATACCACGGTACTTATCTGTCTCTCCTTTTTAACAACTATGTACTGATTATATCATACTTTTTTCTACTTAAAAACAGACCTTACGCATCAGCGAAAGGCCTGTCAGCAATCATAAAGGTATTCAAATTTTAATTATGGGTGAATTACATCATAATTTGCCACATCATAATATCCGTCAGGATCTGCATCACTTCCAAACCATACATGTGCATAATGTCCATCAATGGAAACTCCCATGGTCTTTAAATCAGACCACATTCCACCGGTAATCATTACCTCGTTATGTGCGGATGAGTTCTTCCATAATCCAAGTGCCGTTTCAGGGCTTATCATTCCACCGTATTTTGAAGAAATTTCATATCCGTTTCCTGTATAATTTGTAATCTCCCTTGGCTTGCTCCACATGCCGTTTGCATAGCTATGATCTCCTGTATAAACTAAACGTGTCCAACTTCCGTTTCCTGACCAGCTATGAAGATTACCCTGCACACCTCTGGAATCTACCTGATTTTCAGGTGTGTATGCATTTGAATCACTTACATGTGCTCTTGCAACTTCTGTAAGAGATTTTGAGAATGACAACTTCGGTAATCCAAGGCTTTCTCTATATGCATTGATCATATAGTAAAGCTTTGCCTCCTTCTCACTAAGTCCCATTGCCTTTAATGCTTCAATCACCTGAGTCTCCTGAGTGGAAACTGCAGGAGTAGTTGTATTTGGAGTCGTTAACGTATTATTTCCAGTATTTCCTGCTGTGCCTACACTGCTACCTGATGAAGAGCCCAAACTGCTACCATTTCCACCGGAGCCGCCTGAACCGCCACCACCTCTTCTGCTTCCACCGGAACCGCCTGATCCTCCACTACTTCTTCCGCCACCTGAAGAACTTCTCTTTGTTCCGGATCCGCTTGTTTTACTTATATTTACAGCAGCCTTACTTACTCCTTCCACCCATTTACCTGTGGCATCCACATAATACCCGTCCGGTGTGGAAGTACTTACAAGCATAGCTCCGTCAGCACCAAGATAATAATTTCCTATCCAACGATTTTCAACCATATAGCCGATACCGTCAAAATAGTACCACTTATCCTTAATTAGTTTCCATGCATTTGTAGGGTACGTTCCGTCCGCCTCTTCATACCACCATCCCTTATCATTCCTCTTCCACTGTGCTTCATTTGCAGCCATAACAGGTATCACTAAAAGAGCTGAAACCGTTACTGCCGATACGGAACACATTAACTTTTTGAATAAATTCATAAACACCTCCAACATTATAAAGTGGTTTTAATACTGTTATGTTATATATTAACATTTTTGTATCTACATATTCAAGTATAATAAATTATTCCACTATATCTCTTTTGCAAGCATCTACCCTTACCTCACCGTCAGCAATAAAACTGATTTCATTTGCCTCGACAGGAGTATAGATTCTCGAGCTTAATGCTTTTTTTCCACCGTTAACAAATATCTCTACACTGAATCTGTCAAGTAATATACTTAGACTTAACTTTCCTGACTTGACATCTATATCTATCTTTCTCTCATCAATAGCATCTTTGGTCAAACCTGAAAATCTTCTTGAAAACTTCAATGTTTTCTTTTTAAAATTTATCTTTATAAAAGAATTGTATCTATGATTTGCCGCCAAATATATAATACATTCCTTTGCATCAATCTTTTCGATATCCAAATCAAGTCTTGCAACCCTTGAATTTAACTCTGTATCTTGAAATTTATTATCATTACTTAAACAAAAGCTTGTTTTATACTCGTTTTCATAATGTTTTTCTAGCTCTGTTGCGGGCATTTGATAAATAATATTTTTCTTTAATTCAAGCTCCCTTGGATATGTCATCTGGCCACACCATTTTGCACCATCAGGAGTTAAGTCATTACCCCAGTCATGTAGCCATGCGACCGAAAGAGTTCTCTCATTAACGTTTAGACTTTGAGGTGCATAATAATCAAAGCCGAAATCCAAAGTTCTTGCTTTATCTATAGGGGTAAATCTGTAGAGTTTTTTATCATATTCACCTACAAAATATAATACCTGATGTCCGTTAAAGTATTCTCTGCCCTTTGCCTGCATCTCCATAACAGAGACTACCAATATATACTTATCATGAAGTTTAAAAAAATCAGGACATTCCCACATCTTGCCATAATCACCGTTGTTTTCAAAAAGAATATTTTTATATTCCCAGTCAATCAGATTGGTTGAAGCAAAAAGCAGTATACTACCAAGACCACTTTCATTCTTTGCGCTTACTATACAATAATAAATGCCGTCTTCTTTCCAAATTTTAGGATCTCTAAAATCTATACCGCTAAATCCCCTAGGTAGATGTTCCACTCTTATTACAGACGCTTTAGATATACTTCTATAGTTAACTCCGTCACCGGCTTCTACAGTCTGCTCTTCTTTTCCGTCATTATGTACGGTGTAAATAAGTATATGTTTATCTCCATCACAAATTGCCGTTCCGGAGAAGCACTGTCCCTTTATTTCATCATCCGGTGCCAATGCAACCGGTAGTCTGTCCCAGTTTACAAAGTCTTTACTCTTTGCATGTCCCCAGTGCATAGGACCCCATTTTATATCATATGGGTTATATTGATAAAACAAATGATATTCATCGTCAAAGAACGAAAAACCGTTCGGATCATTCATCCATCCTATATCCGGAGTAAAATGATAAACCGGCCTTTCAATATCTTTTATTTTTAATTTGTTCTCTCTAAAATATTCATTCGCTTTTTCTTTGTTGTTCATATCATTACCACTTGTCTTTCTAATTTGTAGTCATGCCCTGTCTGAATTCTATATCAAGTACTTTGGTATTTCTGTCAACCTTCTCACCGTTTATAATGGCATGCAGACTGTCAACAGCGACCTTTGCCAATTTATCAATAGGTTGCACTATAGCACTTGGGCTCGGATATGCCGTATTTAAAATAAAGGTTCCGTCGTATGCAACCACTTTTAAATCATGCGGCACTCTCTTTCCCATACTCAAAGCCTTTTTCATATATAGTAAGGCATGAGTATCCGTTGCAAAAACGCCGTCCACATTCGGATACATACTGAAAGCTTCATCTATATTCTCCTGAATAAATTTTTCTTCAAAATTATCCATATTAGGCTTATACTCACGACATATAAGTCCTGCTTTTTTTATTTCTTTGGCAAACGCCTTATGCCTCTTTATAAAAGGATAATTTTTTGTAGTTGCATCGGTAAATTGCAAAACTTCCTTACATCCACTTTCTATCAAAGCTTTAGCCGCAAGCTTTCCACCTTTTTCATGATCTACAGTTACAATCAAAATATCATCATTCAGTTTTGGCGTATCAAATCCGACTATCGGTCCTTTTATCTTCTTATAACTGCTATAATCCAAAGTATGTGTACCGGTTATTATTCCGTCCACCATATTTCTCTCAAGCATCTCAAGATAAGCCTCTTCATTTGTTGCTTCACCTATAGTATTACAAAGCATTGTCTTATAGCCATACTTTCTAAGACGATTTTCCACTTCACTGTAAAGTGTCGCATAATATGGGTTACCTATAGCCGGTGTAATTACAGCAACTATGTTTGTCCTGTTTCTGAACAAATTTCTCGCAAGCTCATTCGGCTTATAATTTAACTCTTCTATTACTTCTTCAACTTTTTTTCTTGTTTTCTCTGAAACATATCCGCTGTCATTAATTACTCTGGAAACAGTACCTACTCCTACACCTGCTTTTTTTGCAACCTCCTGTATACTTGACATATACCCCTCCACCTAAATTTCTACAGTTAATCTAACCTTTTATTCCTGTAGATGCAATACCTTCTACATAGAATTTTTGCATAAATATATACATAAGTATCATAGGTATGGATGCCAATGTAAGAACTGCCATAATAACACCGTAATGTATAGGGCTTACTCCTACAAATATCTGTACTGCAAGTTGTACCGTTCTCTTTTCTTCTCCTGTAGTTATAAGGAAAGGCCACATAAAGTCATTCCATCTGGATACGAAATCAAGTATAAGTACCGTTGCAAAAACAGTCTTTGAAATCGGCATAATTATTTTAAAATATGTTTTTATAGGTCCACAGCCATCCACTTTAGCGGCTTCTATAAGCTCATCAGGAATTCCTATAAAATATGAATAAAACATGTAAATTGAAAAACAGTTCATCATAAACGGAATTGTAAGTCCGAGCATTGTATTTACCCAGTTTAACTGAGCCATTTCTATATACAAGGGTAAAATTATCGCCTCAACAGGCATTGACATAAGTGCTATTACAATAGTAAGGCTTATTCCTCTGAATCTGTATTTCATCTTAGCAAGTGCATAACCGAACATAGATCCTAAAAGTAAATCACCTATCAGTACAATACCTATATATACCAATGTGTTTTTTAATATTGTAAATACTTTTATTCTTTCAAAAACTTCTACATAATTTGCCAAAGTAAAGTTCTTTGGAATAAATGTAGACAATGAGTTCAAATTTGAAAATATCTCAAGTTCCGGCTTAAATGATGAAGCAAGCATCCACAATAACGGTGATACAAATATAAGACCTACTATAGCATTTCCAAGATAAAAAATAATATTACCAAGCACTTTATTTATCTTCTTATTATTCATATTACCTCCTAATTTGTCTTACTTATCTTTTTAACTATAATTGACAATGCAACAACTATAATAAAAAATACTGTTGCTATACTGCAGGCATAACCGAAGTTTCCTTTCTGAAAGCCCTGTTCATAAATATAGAAAACCAATGTTTTTGTTGCATTTCTCGGTCCGCCCTTTGTCATAATATACGGCTGGGTAAAAAGCTTCATAGCCTGTATAAGTGTTATCATAAGTACATACTTTATTGTATTTATAAGTCCCGGAAGAGTTACATATATAAGTTTTGCAAACCAGTCCGCTCCGTCTACACTTGCAGCTTCGTACTGCTCTGTAGGTATTGCATTTAATCCGGCAATAAAAATCATCATCTGATAGCCTGCACCCTGCCATGCCGACATGAATATTATGGAATTCATGGCAGTCTTCGGATTGTTTAAAAAATCTATAGGCTGCATACCTATACTCTTTAAAAAGGCATTTATAAGTCCTGTATTTGCATTGGAATTATAAAGAATTGTCCAAAGTACAGCAATAATTACCATTGATGTTATCTGAGGACTGTAATAAAGTGTTCTGAATATAGCTACACCTTTTTTCTTACCTGACACCATAAGTGCAAGTACCAATGCCAGTGTACACTGTACCGGAACAACTATCACTGTAAAATATACTGTGTTTTTCAATGCCACATAGAAATTCTCATCATGAAACAGCTTTACATAATTACCTATTGCATTGAATTTTATATTGTCCGGACGCACTACCTGATATGTAAAAAATGAGTAGTATATAGTATATATTATAGGGATTATCAAAAAGGCAACTAAAAGAATAATAGCCGGTGATGACATTATAAATCCCGCAAGATTGTCACTGTATTCTTTTTTGCCTTTCTTATTTACTCTTTGTAATGTAGCCATATTACATCCTTTCTACAAAAGGCCTGGCAATTTGCCAAGCCTTTCAAACCATACCGCTATTTAAAATTTTACTTATAATACATCTCATAATTTTCATCAAAGTTCTTAGCTACATTATCAAGCTCTTCCTTTGCATCTGCTCCGGCAAAGATATTTAACATAGCTGTTGAGAAGTCTGTTGAAAGTACTGAGTATGAAGGTGTTCTAGGTCTTGAAACTCCTGTGTTTTGTAACTGCCACTTCATAAGAGCTCTTGCACCGCTGTCCCAGCCTTCCATCTTATCATAAGCTGATGTTCTTGATGCAGGCTTAGCAACCGCACTTGCATAAGATGCAATATTGTCACTGTTCATTGCCCACTGTAAGAACTTTCCTGCAGCATCAGGATTCTTTGAATCTCTTGTAATAGCTGCAGCCCAGTCACCTGTCGGTGAAGCTGCCTTTCCGTCATCTGCTACAGGGAAATATGATACGCCCCAGTTAAGGTTTGACTTCTCAAGATCTGCAATATTCCATGAACCGCCAAGTAATGTAGCAGCTTTACCGTTAAGGAACTCGTCCTTTACAGGGTCAAGATTTGCATAACCGTTCTTAATAAACTCATTTAAATACTCTGCTGTCTTTATACTTGCATCAGAGTTTACATATCCGTCAGCTTTTGAACCGTCTTCATTTACAAACTCGGCTCCACCCTCTGTAAAGAACTGTCCTAAAGCATAGATGATTCCCTCACCCTTATCCATGATTATATTTGTTCCTACATAATCATCTGTTGTAAGCTTCTTTGCATTGTCAAGGAACTGACTCCATGTCCATGCCCCTTTTATATCCGTATCTGAAGGATACGCTATTCCCGCCTTATCAAGGTAATCCTTATTATAGAATAATGCTACTGATGACTCTGTAGGAGCTATTGCATAAAGCTTTCCGTCATAAGTATCAGCCTGAACCGTACTTGGCATAAAGTCCTTTAAATCATCTGCAGTAAAATAACTGTCAAGCGGAACTGTAATACCGTTTGCCGCATAGTATGAAACCATAGGCCCGTCTACATATAAAATATCCGGAAGATTTCCTGAGGTTGTAGCTGTTGTAATCTTATTCTCATATGCATATGCATCAGCTCTGTCGATAGCTTCTCTCTTAACTTGAATATCAGGATTTTCTTTATTCCACTGATCGATCTTCTCTACCCACCATGCCTCAATAGCTGCCGTATCTGTCGGACTCCAAATAGTTACATTGGTAACACCGTCTGCACTCTTACTTTCTGTTACCTGTGACTCACCTGCACTGCTTGAATCTGCCTGTTTTGTTGTGCCTGAGCTGTTTCCGCAAGCCGCCAACATACCTCCAAGTGCCAAAACACCTAAAGTTCTTAAAACTTTTTTCATGAATATACCTCCTAAAATATTTACATAAGATACTACTTACAAGTAGTTTGGTTTATAAGTTTTTCCACGAAGTCTCATAAAACATACTGTTCTTACATTTTAACCTGTATTATTTTTTTGAAACTCATTTGTGGAACGCGTTCCATATCTTTAAATGTATTTTATCATATACAATAAAAATGTCAATATAATATTTCACATTTATCTTTGTCTATTTTGCACTAAGCTAAAAAAGACTGATAACCTGTCACTGCAAGTCATCAGTCTTTTATGTATAATATTATGCTTCCTGTATTAATTTACTAAAATGCCTATAAACTTCCTTTAAAATCCAAGATTATCATTAACAAGAATAACATGTATTCTACCCTCATGACGAGAGTATCTGGTAATCAAAAACTGGCAGCAGATAGTGTCAGGTGATTTACAGTCTGAGCATTTTCCTGTAATCTTGCAAGGAGTCTTTATATCAAATCTTTGTGTATTTGCTGTAGCGGCAACATTTCTGGCACGCTTCATAGCACTGTCTATATCGGAACATATCTTATTGATTCCAACAATAAACACAACTTTTTTCGGTCCCTGTGCTATACATGATACACGATTGGCATTCCCGTCAATATTTACAAGAACTCCGTCATCTGTCATAGCATTTGCACTTGAAAGAAATATATCGGCATCATATGCCGCCAAAAGAGCTTCTCTTGGTTTCATCTTAGCCCTGTCCATATAATTATAATTGCCCTGCTCAAGTGTGGAAATCAAACCGATTTCATTTGCACTCATACAGCCTCCCATAGCAATGTTGCTATTTTCCGGTATAAGTTCAAGCGCAATCTTAAGTGCCTCTTCTTTATCCTTTGCATAGTACCCTGTCATATTTCTGGTTTTTAAACCTTTGATTACGGTATCTGCCAGCATTTCATTTCTCTTTTTTAAATTCTCGTTCATATATTCTCCTCTTACTTAATTAATATCAATATATTTGAGCATTGAATTTTTCTATTTATCCAAGACCCTTGCTCTTTCAAGTGCCTTATCTATATTCTCACAGAAGTTTTCTCTTCCCGCCTTTTCTAAAAACCCTGCCTTTTCCATTACTTTCATCGGTTGCTCATTTACATGAGATAATATCAAAATCATATTTCTTTTTTTGCAAATTTCAAGCAACTCTTCCAAAGCTTCCAGTCCTGAAATATCCATTGCCGGTACATTTCTCATACGAAGAACCAGTATATTTTTTTCGTCTTCATTTGCTATATTAAGTAAATCTTTTGTAGCACCAAAAAATAATGCACCAAAAATCTCATAAACTATTGTATTTTTAGGTACAGCCTTCAAGTCGGAATTTAGTGCATACTCATCCGAGTTTGATTTATCCACCCATTGGCGTACATTTGCAATATCGGACATACGCTTTAGGAAAAGAAATGCCGCAAGAATCATACCGAATTTTATGGCCATTACCAGGTCAAAGAGCACCGTTAAAAATAAAGTAATCAATAAAACAGCAATATCACTTTTAGGTGCTGTTTTTATTATGTGTACCACATTTCTCCATCCGCTCATATTGTAGCCGACTATAATAAGAATGGCCGCCAGACAACTCATCGGAATAAGTGATGCATATGGCATCAAGAATAACAATATAAGCATAAGTGTAATTGCATGAATCATACCTGCAATAGGTGTTCTTCCACCGTTTTTAACATTGGCGGCAGTTCTTGCAATAGCTCCGGTAGCAGGTATTCCTCCAAAGAGTGCCGACATTATATTGCCGACTCCCTGTCCGATAAGCTCTGCATTCGGACTGTGATGACTCCCTGTCATTGTATCCGAAACCACACAGGATAAAAGAGATTCTATAGCCGCCAATATTGCTATAGTAAATGCAGGTGAAATCATCAAAGATATAAGCTCAGGTGTTATCTTCGGAATACTAAATTCCGGAAGTCCGGCTTTTATGGTATATAAGTCACCTATAGTTTTAACCGGAAGATTTCCGAACTTTACAATTAAGGTAGTAGCAATGATGGCAATCAAAGATCCCGGAATCTTCTTAGATACCTTTGGCCAGAATATTTGAATCAATAGCGCCAAAAGTCCTATCAAAAATGTAGCAATACTTAATGTATAAAAGTTCTTAAAAAGTGCAATCATCTTCTCTACAAATTCTGCCGGTACAGCTCCCATCTGTAGTCCGAAGAAATCTTTTATCTGTCCGACCACAATGCTTACGGCTATACCGAAGGTGAATCCTAGTGTAATAGTCTTCGGTATGAACTTTATTAAGTCTCCAAGTCTGAAGATACCCATAAGTATCAGCATAAATCCTGCTATTATGGTGGCAACTGTAAGTCCTGCCATTCCATACTGAGCCACTATTCCATAGATTATTATAACAAATGCCGCTGTAGGGCCTCCTATCTGCACTATGCTTCCACCCAGAAATGAAATAAAAAATCCGGCAACCACAGCTGTATACAGCCCCTGCTCAGGATTTACACCTGATGCGATAGCCAGCGCTATTGACAGCGGCATTGCAATAATTGCAACTATGATACCTGAAATCAAATCCTTTACAAACTGCTCTCCGGTGTAACCTTTTAATGCTTCAAAAATCTTAGGTCTTATATAACTTAAGTCCACATCTCCTCCCATATGTTCTAAAAAATTGAGCCATTACTCTTAGAACACTATGACTTTATGATAGCATAGACAAAATATAATCTACAACACCTATGTATACAAAAGTTCTAAAATCCTATCTTCTATTTCATACTATTCTTAAGTATCGTACTGATATGGTTTCCCTTTTGTCTGTAGATACTCGCAGTCGCATATATCATAGGTGATTTGCATGTGATTCCCTTGTACTCCGGACTTGTTAAAATAGGCATACTATAGAATACATTTTTCCGGTTCATCCAAAGACTCTATGCTGTAGTCCGGTTTTAAATTATTTTCCCCGGCAAATATATCTGTAAAATATTCCATTTTAAAAGGTATAAGCATAATCCATTCTTCAAAGTTTTCTTTTGTATAGCTCATATTTTTACTCTCCTTATTTCTATTTATCTACGTATTCTCTGATTTTATAAATATTATACAAAGGAATATTTGTCATCCATTCCTGCTCACGATAATCTGACATAGATGTACGAACAGCATACTTTGGATGATACTTTTCACAAAAGGCTTTAAGACTCTTTGCTCTCAAGTTCTCTTCCGCTTTAACCTCCAGAGGAATTATCGATGTTTTGCCTTGAATCATAAAATCTATCTCTCCACTTGAATTAGATGTGGAATAATAATAAGGCTCTATACCTTCCGATGCATTCTAGCAAAAGTATTTCGTCAACACTTTTAAGGCCGTAAAAATGTAATCTTCTACGCTTTTAAGGCCGTAAAAATGTAGTCTGTCGCACTTTTAAGGCTGTAAAATAGTTTTCTACTTATAAATCTAAATATCTTACATTCTTGGCTTATTGTAAATTACAATTCTTTCGGCGCTCTTCCCGAAGAAATGATAACCTGATCCTCCCTCGCTTATAACATCAAGAAGCTCATCAGGCTTCGTCACCAAGATACCGCCCATTACCGTTACGCCTCTTTTAAAGAATGCATCAGGTATCATACCTGCTGTAGGACCTGTAACCAAAATATCTGCACCTGGCTTACACATAGCCAGTAAATCGGGTAATGTATCATTAAGAATAGTAACGCCTGTAATAACATCAAGATCTGACTCCGGCAGATACACATTAGCATCCTTTGCAGGTGCAAAATGCTCCAGCTCTTTACCCTTTAGAGTACGTGAGTCCATCTCCA
Source organism: Lachnoanaerobaculum gingivalis (assembly GCF_003862475.1). Lineage (GTDB taxonomy): Bacteria > Bacillota > Clostridia > Lachnospirales > Lachnospiraceae > Lachnoanaerobaculum > Lachnoanaerobaculum gingivalis. The sequence goes on from NZ_RRCO01000003.1 coordinate 236,638, forward strand.
GTACTTTAAAATCTGCATCTGCTGCAAGAAGCTTCTTAAGCATCGGTACCAAAGCACCTATTACAACACTTTTTTTGCTCTCGGGAACCTCCATCACATCAAAAGAGTCTAAGTCTATCTCTATTTTATACTCCAAGTTCTTATTTTCCTCCCAGTAACAAGCCGAAAGTGCATTAAGTGTTGCAATAGCCAGTGTCTTTCTTAGAATATTTGCATGTGAAAGATCATCCAAATAGCTCTTTACACTCCTACCGCTTAGTTTACCTGATAAAGGCATAGCCTTTGCGGAACTTGGACAGCATACAGCCTCCGGAATCTCCTTAACAGGAGTAAAACAAAGACCTCCATGACCTGTACTTAATTTTACTCCTGAAAAGAACAGTCCGAACACCGCCCTTTCAACCACCATTTTATCCAGTCTCTCTCCAAAATACTTTTTTAAAATATCGGCACTTTCCTGTAATAATATATTCATTCTTTATTTCCTTTCCATTTAAATTCAGTTGGCAAATAACCATGTGATTAGCCATAGATTACGCTGCTTTCCACACTTACTATCTATTCCCGCCCCATTCCATATACTATTCCTTTATATCTACAATATCAATACATAAAGTGCTATAATAACACATGATTTTTTAATACTTTTACATAATCAAAGGAGATAAATGTAATGGGATTTTTTTTATCTACATTGGGCTTTGGTATATTTTCACTGCTGTGCTTTATTTTAGCTGTTTTTATATACTTTAGACTACTGATAGCTGTTTATACTTTTAAGAAGCTCCCTAAATGGATATATACTTTAGGTCATATCCAGATTACAAAAAGGCCTGTTCACCTTGACGATATTACAGATAAGCCCGCACTTATAGAGGCGAGCGTTTTTATGCTGTGTATTATTTTAGTTGATATAATAGCAACCGTTATAAATTACTTTAAATTACACAATATAGGGAAAGCAATTTTTTCCTGTTTACAAATGCAGTTTCCTATAATTATAGCTGCGATAATACTTTCCGGAATTACCAAACCTCTTATACGTTTTTTGATACCCTCATACCGTACGAAATATTCTTACTCAACTACCAATGCGTTGGATGTACTTATGTTTTTCGCCTCATTTGCATTCACTTTTTTTATATCTATAGCCGGTATTCCGGCTAAGCCTGTAAATGTACAGCTGGCAGGAACCAATGTGATTATCGGTTCAACAAAAGCTTCCGTGCTTCTTGATAACGGCTTTACCTTTAAAGAAAAAAATGCAGACAGTGAGATTATAAATACTAGAAGTGACCACTTTTACTATGGAGAATATTTGGAATTATATCTTGGTGATAAATCTTTCGGTCATGTTTGTGTAACACCGACATGGAAGGACTTTGATGAACTGAAAAACTGTACTGTAACATTATTTAAGGCTACAACTGATGATACAGATTTATCTGCTGTGAAGATTAACAATGTATCACTAACTGATTTAGAGCTTAACGACTTTGAAAATAAAGATTTGACAGATATTTTTTCACTGCATCTGATAGATTATGATGAGATGAAAGGACCTTATTACTTTGTACTTACATTGCAAACTCATGACTATTCTCTTTGGAAGCGCTATCGTATAGAGGCTGATTTTAACTCCGATAACAGTCTTTCAAACTACACTGTAATGGCACAACATACTATATGGGAATAAAAAATGGAAAGCTTAAAGGGCTTTCCGCTTTTTTATATCAGATTATCTAACCTGAATTATTCACGGCATAATATTTAAGTTAATTACCGTGCTATAAATCTTTAAACTTAACCCATGACGCTATAACTGACTTAATACACCTAAAAAATGTGCAGACTTCCCCTAGGTAGAGTTTACAAGTAGTTATCAAGCTGTCAAGGTTCATTATTAGTTGTTATTCAAACTGTATACATAGATTACTGATATTGGATAGGGTCTTATAGAACTCATCCTTATATGGGCAACTGCTACACAGCTTGAATGTTATATACCTTGCTGAACGGATTACTTTTGCTGCAATCTTTAGCAGTTTTAGACGTACAGTATCAATGCGTTGTTTTCTCATATTTGCAGATAACACCAATCGTCTAAACCAATTAAATATGTTATAAGCAAGTGCATGTATTTGAAGCCTGTTGGCATTTACAACTCTTGTATGACTGCTTACAGAAGCAAAGTCAAAACCTGTTTTGCTTTCCTTTATGAAGTTTTCCATCAAGCCTCTTTTGCAATAGAACTTGATAAGATATTCAGGGGATGACTCCATGTTTGTAACAATGAATGTATACATGTAAGTCATTTGGTTTTCAGGTTTTTCAACTTTACAGACAACACGTCTTTCATAAGGCCAAGGACCTGCCTGATACATGAATTCACCATAAACTACAGCATAATCTACTTTGTTGTTTTTTGTGATTTCATCAAGTTCATCTATAAGATATGATGCCCTATCACGAAGAACAGCATTTTCTTTCAAACGAATTACATAGCCGGTACCATTTTCTTCACACTGTTTATATAAACTGGGTGTTGCAAAGCCACTATCTCCACGAAGGAGAAGTTTAATTTCCGGAAAATCTTCAAGATATTCATCAAGGATAGGCTGAAGAAATTCTACAACTCCTGTGCTTGAATACTTAGTCCCGTCTCGAAGCTGAATTTTAATCAAATCTCCTGTGAGTCCATCATAGCAAACAAGTGGATGGTAACCGTTACTTTGATAGTGGAAGTTAAATGCTCTGCCTTCCTGTTTGCCATAGGCATTAAGAAGTGTTGAGTCCAAATCTAAAATGATAGCTTCAGGCATCTGAATGCTATAAACTTTCTTTCGAAGAATTTGATTTATTGAAAGGAACTGATTCAGTGAATCCTCATCCATTCGATTATGAAATCTTGAAATGGTTGGTTGTGATGCTAAAGTGTCTTTATTCAGCACTGCTTTAAACACAGGCTCATTTGTAAGTTCATCTGAAGCATCATCTTCAAAATACCCTGCAATGATCATATATATCATCTGAAGAAGGTTTTCTTTATCAGTGTGATAACGGAATAATGCAGAATCATTGGTCTTAAATGATTGTCTGAAAAGTTTATCAATTCCAAGTTTACTTACGAATTCTTTTATAAGAAGTAAGCCTGCATCAGAGGATAAATCTCCTCCATCGAAATTAATTTTAATTTTTCTATTGCTTTCAAGTGATAAGGTGTTTACAATACTCATAAAGGGCTCCTTTGTGTAATTTTTTTGAGTTTAAGCACCTTAATTTTACCACAAATGGACGCTCTTTTTTTCTTCACTTAATAAGTGAAAGCAATATTTTGTTAAAATATAGTAATTATGTGGCTTTCAGCCACTTTCATGGAGTTGCCAATGAATAATCTAGGATAAAAAATAAGCTCAAGGAAACATTTTCATAATGTTTTGTGCCTTGAGCAAAGCGAAAGGAATTGGAATAATTATGAAACCACTTACATGGGATACGACTTTTCAAGAGATAGAATATTTGTTAAAAAGTAAGGATTCGGATTTTATAGCTATTTGTAAAAGGCTACATTCTGGGGGAAATAGAGACGAAGTATATAAAGGTTATAGGGTTCGACATTTTGACTTTCTAATGGGTATTGTATTGGGGGGGGTACAATAATGAAGATTTTATAGATGCTTGTTATGAATCCAATCAAAATGCAACATGGAGTGCTAACTTTAATAAGTATATGTCAAATAAAATCAAAAGTACACAAAAAATAATGGACTTTTTGAAAAAATAGATAAAGAAAAGACCAAGTTGCGTGTGTTTCAAAATAAAACATGGTTGACAAATTTGAATGGTGAAGCGATTTTTGGAAGTATTTTTACGAAGCGAAATGAGGTTGTTGCAGAGGAAATGGAAAAAATGGTTAATTATTTAATTAAAGAAAGCGCAAAAAACATGACAGAAGAAGTTCAACTTCAACGTAACCTATTAATAGCCAATAAACAACTTATTATGAATGGTGCACCGGGTACTGGAAAGACTTATTCAGCAAGAAATGAAATTGCAGATGGATTAATAGATATTTCAGATGAATCCGAAAAAGAAAAAATAAAAAGAATACAATTGGATATGGTGCAGTTCCACCCATCCTATGATTATACAGATTTTATAGATGGGATAAGACCAGATTTATCAGCCGGTAATTTAAGTTATACACTTAAAAATGGTTCATTTAAGTCATTTTGCCGTAGAGCAGGAGTCGTAGAAAGAATATATGCAGCCGGAAAGATAGTTAATGCAAACAATATAGGTGATTTCCTTTCTGGTGAAGATAAAGAAATTAAGGACTTTTGGAAAAATAAAATTGAAGAAGATAAGTTGAAAGAGGCAATTGAAAATACAAATTTAAAAATAGGTGAAGGACATGGTAAAAATGATGATAAAGCAATGGTTGATTGTCTCCCTAAATTTCTATTCATTATTGATGAATAAATCGTGCTGAGATATCAAAAGTTCTTGGGGAAATTATGTATTGTTTGGATCCTGACTACAGAGGTCAAAAAGGTGCTATTTCAACCCAATATTCATCATTAGCTACTGACGACACATTTTTTATAGATAAAGAGAATGATAAATTTTTTATCCCTTCAAATGTGTATATTATTGGTACTATGAATGATATAGATAGAAGCATTGAAGTATTTGACTTTGCCTTAAGAAGACGATTTGCTTGGTACGAAATAGAGGCTAATAAAGTTATGGACACGGTACTGATTTCTATGGGAATAGATGAAGCACTTGGGTCGAATTATAAGGATTATAAAGACAAGATAAAGCAACTTAATCAGTCGATTATAGATGATTTAGGTCTAAGTAAGCACTATCATTTGGGTCCATCATACTTTGCTAAAATCAAATTATATATACATAATAATTATGAGTACAAAGATGCCAGAGAAAAGGTGTGGAACAACCATATTTCACAGATTTTAAAGGAATATGTTAAGAGTAAGAGTAAGTCGAAGGAGGTTGAAACTATTAAAGAGAACTTTATATTATAAATGGAGTATAAACTATGAAATATACCAATACTATTACTCTTAAAGATAATCAACAGCCTGATAAAGGCTATAACTTTGTTAGTGATGAAGAATGGTCTGATAAAGTTCATGAATTGCCAGAAAAAAGTAGAAAATCTATAGAAGCTGTTAGTTCAGTTAGTGAATTGCTGAAAGAACATAAAATAATTACCATACCACTAAATGTCAACTTAAATAATGATATGGCTATAGAAATAAGAAATAGCAAACTATATACATTTAACTGGGTTGGAGTTATATCTAAACCAATTGTTGATCAAAATAATGATGGATATAGGATAGAAATAAAATCTCGTTTTGATGAGGGAGATAAGCAATACTTTCTTCTCTACTTACTAAATTGTGTGTATGGATTTAATATGTTTAACTTAGATGTTAGTAGCAAGGAGGAAAGTGATTATATAATTATATTGATAGTTCTCTACCTGAATAAATTGATAGAAGCGTATAGCGACGGATTATATAAGGAATATATAAGGAAAGAATATAATGATTATAATTTTAAAGGAACGATGGATATAAATAGGCATTTAAAGCTCAACACTCCGTTCATGGGCAAAACAGCTTATACAATCAGAGAATATACATATGATAATGAAATATTATGTTTGATGCGACAGGTTATAGATTATATTGCTGAAAATCACTCTAAGATATGAAATGAATCTCTAAATAGTAAATCAATATTAAGCGAAATAGTTGAAGTGATAGAAAATGCAACACCCTCATATAGGATGAATTATAACTATGTAGAGGCTTTAAAGTGTAGAAGAGAGATTACACACCCTATGTATCAGAATTATGAGGGAGCAAGAAAGCTTGCGATTATGATATTAAATGAAGCAGGTCAAAATGTATTTGATGATGCGAAAGATTTATCATTAAGCTTGTTAATTGACATAGCTTGGCTGTGGGAAGAATTTGTTGCGGAGAAACTTTTGAAGGAATATAAGTATAAACATTCATTGTTCAGTAGAAAAGAAGGAAGTTTAGAGTGGGCTGCCGGGGAGCATTGGTATCCTGATTTTATAGAAGAAAAAGGCAACAAAGATGAAAACAAAGGACTAAGTATATTTGATGCCAAATACAAGCCTTGGAATTGGGAAAAAACTGGGGATATTCATCAATTGATTTCATATCTATTTATATCAGGCGGAGATAAATGCGGTGTTATATATCCTTTTGGTGAAGATGAAGATAAAAATAAAGATAAAGAACTGAAACAGAAGATTTTGTATCCTTTTAATAGTTTTTATAAAAAAGAAAAGCCGATATTCTACAGGCTACCATTGCATATCCCATCAAGTAAGACGAATGTAGATTATTCTGAGTACTGTAAAGATATGAATGAAAAAATATGTAAATGGAAGCAACACTTTTCTGAAGTTATTTTAAAAGTAGTACATTAAAAACCAGAAAGCCGTTTAATCTTTAAGGTTTTGTTATGTCAAGAATATATAAGATAATTATTTTTAGTATATGAATAAATAGAAAGGAATATATTTATGTGTGATTATATTAGACATATTATGTGGATTGAACTTTGGAAAGCTCCAATATGGAATGTATTGGTAGCCATAGGTACAGTTTCTTCAGTAATTGTGTCATTATATCTTGCGAATAGAAAGCCCAAGGTCGTTCGAAAGCTTAATATTGTAAAACAATTTAAAGAGTCTTACTCTAAAGGAGAGATATACATGTTTATAACAATTGAAAATATTGGAAATGTACCTATAATTTTAGATGAGTATGGACGAGAGTTTGATGAAAAGAATACTATAATGATAGACATTCAAGAGTTTATTGTTGATAAAGATGAATTTATTATAATTAACCCAAACGAAGCTAAATTAGTGACTTATAAATATAATTTTGGGCGTCAGTTTGAAGAAAATGATTCTAAAATTTGCAATTCACGTGAGTATAAATTATTTACTACAGCAAAGTTTAAAGCTAAAGATACTCTGGGGAATTATTATATAGAGGAATAAAACTTTTTGTAATTGTATCATAAACTTATAGTTTAGATATGGGAAAGTAGGGTATAATACTTTAGAAGATATATTACTACCGGAGCCTTACGTGATCCACATGGGTCGCGTGCGACTCCGGCAGTATTTATATCTTTAATGGTATTTATATAATATAGAGCCACGTGAACTTGTATTATTTCTTACAAAGCCCTTTACATCATTGTCTATATCTTTAAGTTTTCCGTTTAAATATTGTTTTAAAATACCTGTTCCTTTATTTTCATCATAATCCGTTAAAAAATAGGTTTTTTCGAATTTTTCATATGTTGGAAGGAATCCGTTATAATCCTTTACATTTTCAGCAACTATAGTATCTTTACCATTTTCCCAAATATGATAGGTATCAGTATGACCGGTGGAAGTTCCCGGAAGAGAGGTATTATATATGATATAGGAGTTGGTATCGTCAATTACTAAATTCGCATGTGAAGAATATTCACCTAAGTTTTGAATAACAATATTTCCATCTATGAACAAGGAATAATAGTCATTTTCTAATTTTTTTGCTGTGTACAACAAGCTATCATTTTCTTTTTTGCCTTTTTTATCAGTATACATATCATCAAAATTAGAAATATTATCATTCATAAGTTCGATTTCACCTTTGGAATCTCCTTTTAAAGTGACTCTCCAAAGCTTATTATTTTCTTTAGAGAAAAAATACCAATACTTTGAATTATAAGGAAGTACCTCCTCTATTTTATCATCTTTTGATCCTTGTATGTCTTTATATTCACCTAATATTTCACCATTTTGCTGTATCTTTAGTACGGTCTCACCTTCGGAATTTTTTTCAATATATGCCAGTAAATCTTCTTTTCTATTAAAATCTACAAATTCTACAAGTGAATCACTTACTAATTCCTCATTGCCGTCATAGTCAAATTTATAAAGGAATCCGGGTTCATCAATCTTTGATGTATAAATGACCTTATCAGAAGCAACAGAATAGTAATTATAAGGTTGTTTAATACCTGCTACTATTTTTTTTGAGCTTCCATCTTTCAACTGATATAATGTATTGTCATTGAAGTAGCATACTGTATCAAGGTCGAAGGAATATGATAGGATATTAGGATTGATATCTGAATATATAGTTTTTTTGCCCGAGTAGATATCAATAAAATATGCATCTACTATAAATTCTTTTTCGGAATTGTGGTTAAAGGGAACGATAAAAAGTTTGTCCTGGTTTTCGGAAATAGTATATCTCATTTCGCTCTCTTTATTTTCTTTAAAGAGGCTAACCGCTTTACCGCCTTTATATAAAAACAACTCTTTATTTGAAAGATAAAGTATATCACCATTTTTTAAAATTGAATGTACTGTGACTTTGTCAGCTACTTTGGTTCGCTTTGTAGGTGCTTTAGATGTTGATGTATAAAGTGTATAGGTTTCTCCATCATAATCTGAAAATGAACAGAATAAATCGGTATCTTTACTGTATGGTGTTATAGAAAATTCCTTCATAACACTTCCGTTAGTTGTACAAGGTCCCAAGTCTATAATTTCAGAGTTATTATAGCGAGCCATATACAAATTATTACCCTTTAAATAAAGAGAAAACTTATTGGAACTTGTACTTTTTTGAGATTCCGCCTTGGATTTTTCACCTGATGAGCAGGCTGATGCTAATACAACAAAAAGACATGTTACTAAAAAACAGAAAATAACGGGAAGTTTCGATGTGAATTTTTTGAACATAAATTGCACCTCCATAAATTATAATTTAACCTAGATTATTCATTGTTAACTCCATGAAAGTGGCTGAAAGCCACATAATTACTATATTTTAACAAAATATTGCTTTCACTTATTAAGTGAAGAAAAAAAGAGCGTCCATTTGTGGTAAAATTAAGGTGCTTAAACTCAAAAAAAATACACAAAGGAGCCCTTTATGAGTATTGTAAACACCTTATCACTTGAAAGCAATAGAAAAATTAAAATTAATTTCGATGGAGGAGATTTATCCTCTGATGCAGGCTTACTTCTTATAAAAGAATTCGTAAGTAAACTTGGCATTGATAAACTTTTCAGTCAATCATTTAAGACCAATGATTCTGCATTATTCCGTTATCACACTGATAAAGAAAATCTTCTTCAGATGATATATATGATCATTGCAGGTTATTTTGAAGATGACGCTTCAGATGAACTTACAAATGATCCTGTGTTTAAAGCAGTGCTAAATAAAGACACTTTAGCATCACAACCAACCATTTCAAGATTTCATAATCGAATGGATGAGGATTCACTGAATCAGTTCCTTTCAATAAATCAAATTCTTCGAAAGAAAGTTTATAGCATTCAGATGCCGGAAGCTATCATTTTAGATTTGGACTCAACACTCCTTAATGCCTATGGCAAACAGGAAGGTAGAGCATTTAACTTCCACTATCAAAGTAACGGTTACCATCCACTTGTTTGCTATGATGGAATCACAGGAGATTTGATTAAAATTCAGCTTCGCGATGGGACTAAGTATTCAAGCACAGGAGTTGTGGAATTTCTTCAGCCTATACTTGATGAATATCTTGAAGATTTTCCGGAAATTAAACTTCTCCTTCGTGGAGATAGTGGCTTTGCAACACCCGGTTTATATAAACAGTGTGAAGAAAACGGCACCGGCTATGTAATTCGTTTGAAAGAGAATGCTATACTTCGTGATAAAGCATCATATCTTGTAGATGAACTTGATGAAATCACAAAAAACAACAAAGTAGATTATGCTGTAGTTTATGGTGAATTCATGTATCAGGCAGGTCCTTGGCCTTATGAAAGACGTGTTGTCTGTAAAGTTGAAAAACCTGAAAACCAAATGACTTACATGTATACATTCATTGTTACAAACATGGAATCATCCCCTGAATATCTTATCAAGTTCTATTGCAAAAGAGGCTTGATGGAAAACTTCATAAAGGAAAGTAAAACAGGTTTTGACTTTGCTTCTGTCAGCAGTCATACAAGAATTGTAAATGCCAACAGGCTTCAAATACATGCACTTGCTTATAACATATTTAATTGGTTTAGACGATTGGCGTTATCTGCAAATATGAGAAAACAACGCATTGATACTGTCCGTCTAAAACTGCTAAAGATTGCTGCAAAAGTAATTCGTTCAGCAAGGTATATAACATTCAAGCTGTGTAGCAGTTGCCCATATAAGGATGAGTTCTATGATACTCTATCAAATATCAGCAAGCTATGTATACAGCTTGAATAACAACTAATAATGAACCTTGACAGCTTGATAACTACTTGTAAACTCTACCTAGGGGAAGTCTGCCCATTTTTAGGTGTATCAAGTCAGTTATAGCGTCATGGATTAGGTTTAAAGATTTATAGCACGGTAATTAACTTAAATATCGTACCGTGAATAATGCAGGTTTATTTATAATTCTTTTTGTAGGGAACTCGGTATACTACAAATCACGGGGAGGTGAGTGGGCTGTCCGGCTTGCCGGATGACCGCATAATTATATGTGTGGTTCGCCTTTTCAAGCACAAATAAGTGTGTCTTGGAACACGTAATCTTATCTTTGTATAAACAATCTCGTCTATGGCTTAGGCGTTCAGTCAATGCCGTCTCTCCCTATAATCTCTAATGAATCTTCTGATTCTGAAAGGAGTCCCTATGTCTTTAAAAATCGTATACAAAATCTGTTGTGGTATTGATGTCCACAAGACTTTTGTAGTTGCCTGTATCGCTTCTACGAACGATAAAGGTATTACTTCTTATGAGAGCCACCGGTTTTCTACCTACACGAGCGGTCTGAAAACTTTGTTACAATGGCTACTCAAACACAATTGCAAGGATGTCTGTATGGAATCCACCGGTAAATACTGGATCCCTATTTATAACATCTTAGAAAATGACTGTTCGATTGTCCTTGCTCATCCCAAATATGTTAAGGCTATCCGTGGAAAGAAAACTGACAAGAAAGATGCCAAATGGATTGCTGACCTGTTTAAGCATGATCTTGTTGCCGGTAGCTTTATGCCGCCCGCTGACATCCGCCAGCTCCGTGACCTTATGCGTTACCGTTTCAAACTGACCTGCTTTAAATCAAGCGAAAAGAATCGTTTGCAGAACTGTCTCACGGTTTCCAATATCCAGTTGGGAAACGTTGTTTCGGACACCTTCGGCAAATCTGCTCAGGCGATACCGGATAAACTTTTGGAAAATCCCGCAGATACATCTTTTTACCTTAAACCCCTTGTTTACAAAAGTTTGAAAAAGAAACTTCCTGAACTCCGTGACGCTATTGACGGTTATATCACACCGGAACAGGTCGGCAAACTTAAGGTGATCAAAGCTCATTATGAAAGCCTGGAATCCCGGAAAGCAGAGCTTGAAGAACTCATTCTTGCGCTCGCCTCTCCCTATCAGCAGGAACTTGCCATTCTCAAAACCGCTCCAGGTATCCGTAGCCTCTTTACTGCCATCGGAATTATTTCCGAAATCGGTACCAACATAGAGGCTTTTCCTTCGGCGAAACACTTATGCTCATGGGCCGGTCTTACTCCGACCAACAATGAAAGTACAGGGGAGAAAAAATCTGTTCGGGTTTCCAAGGCCGGATGCTATATCAAACCTTTACCGGTCCAGTGTGCAAATGCCATTGTTACCAGTAAAAAGCATCCGGAAATTCGCAACCGCTATCTCCGTCTCAAAAAGCGCCGCGGTCACAAGAAAGCAATAATTGCCATTGCAAGAATGCTTCTGACTGCATTATATCATATGCTTAAGAACGGTGAAAACTATAATGCGGAACTTTATCGAAAATATGATTTGCCTCCTACTAACTGGGAAATCACGGTAGAACAGGCAATTATTATTGCAAAAAATCAAGGTTATAAAATCAAGTCAGCAACTGCATAGCCTTAACTTTTAATATTCAATTTTTAAAGTAGCCACCAGAAGATGGCTTGTTTATGCTACGATTAAGAGAATGGATACCCTCTACTTTTCATTTTCAATCTTCCCCTCCAAAGGTAATATGAGATCATATATGTAACCTGGTTTTTCGGTTTTTAATTCCAGTAACAGAAATATACCAGTCTAGTACACCTTTGCCATCATATATTCATCTAAAAATACACCGTCCACCAGCATAGTATCCTTTTTAGTCCCCTCGATTACAAATCCCTGCCTTTTATACAAGTTTATTGCAATGGTATTTGATACCTCGACAGTTAATTCCAATCTTTTTAAATTGTTTTCCTTTGCCCATTCCTCAAGTTTATCAAAGAATTTTGATCCGATTCCCTGCTTTTGAAACTCCTGCCTTATTCCGATAACAATATATGCCGAATGTCTTGTTCTTTTATATTTCCCTCTTTGAGCCGAAAGAAAGCCTATAATTTCCCCATCATTAATAGCTGCTATAAAATAATCATCCTTATCTCCCAAGATCTCTTTCATTTTCTTTTCATCAAAATGCCTTTCATCCGGCTCAAGCATCATAAACTTTGTTTCCCTGTCTATATTTTTTAAACAATTAAAAAACAGCTTTGCTTCATTTGTATTTATTCTTCTTATATCCATACGCTTATCTCATAAACAGTATTTTTACCGTATTTTCATATTTTCCATACAGTTTTTCAGTATAGTACTAATATAATTGCCCTTTTTTCTATTAATACATGCCGTTGCAAATGTCATTGGAGCTTTGTATAGTTCTCCTATGTAATCAGGACTTGTCAACACAGGCATAGAATAGTATGCATTCTTTTTATTCTTTAAATCTATATACCACTTTCCACCTATATGTTTTCTGAATGTCTCTCCAATATATACTGTCAAATAGTCCAAAGTCTTAGAATCATTTATCAAATCCTTTATCTCACTGTAATTACTAATAATCCAATTTTCCAGTTCATCCAAGGACCCTTTGCTATAGTCAAGTTTTAAATTATTTTCATTAGCAAATGTATCTGTAAAATATTCCATTTTTAAAGGTATAAGAATGATCCATTCTTCAAAGTTTTCCTGGGTATAAGCCATTTCCTCACCTCCGATATATTTATTATAAGTAAAATCCGGTTTTTATTATACATCCTAAACTTGACCGTCATATGGTAACTACTTACTCTTTGGTATTTCCATATCCTTTTACCTGAATTTTGTCAGAATATATTTTAACATTCTAAACTTTAACAAATTAAAAGGTGCATATCGTATAGGTAAATCAAGCATTGTTTCATTCCATACGACACTCTTTTTATGACTTAATGTATCAAAACCGTACTTTCCATGATATGAGCCTATTCCGCTATTTCCCACACCACCAAAAGGCATATAATGATTTGATACATGAAGAACAACATCATTCACACATCCGCCACCATAGGAAATACTCTTAATAATACGCCTTGCTATTTTCTCATTATTTGTAAATACATAGCATGCCAAAGGCTTCTCTCGCTCTTTTATTGTTCTTATAAGCTTTTTTATATCATTATATTCTATTATCGGAAGGAGCGGTCCGAATATCTCTTCTTTCATAATCTCATCTTCAAAATCCGCTTTCGGTAAAACGGTCGGCTCAATCTTTTTACTAAACTCGTCAGCCCTGCCGCCGATTATATTCTCCTCCGCTCTTATCAGATTTAGCAGTCTTTTATAATGATGTTCATTGATTATTCTTGGGTATGTATTATTATTTAATGCATCCTTGTATCTTGACTTTATCTCTTTTAGTATACACTTAATAAGCTTTTCTTTTACACTGCTATGCACCGCCACATAATCCACAGATACACAGGTCTGTCCTGCATTAAGAAGTTTCCCCCATACTATACGCTTTGCCGCAATTTTGATATTTGCCGATTCATCTACAATACAGGGGCATTTACCCCCAAGTTCCAAAGAAACCGGAGTCAAATTCTTGCTTGCGGCATTCATTATAACCTTGCCAACTCGTGAACTTCCTGTAAAAAAGATATAATCATATCTTTGAGAAAGCATATCATTATAATCAATATCCGAATCCACACAATATATATAGTTCTTATCAAATGTATTATTAATAATTTCTTTAATCAGATTGGAGGTATATTTACTTTCTTTGGAGCATTTTATCACTGCACAATTTCCGGCTGAGATTGCTGCTATAAGAGGGGCTATTGCCAAATTAAAGGGGTAATTCCAAGGCGACATAATAAGTACTATGCCATAAGGCTCTGAAAACACATAATTCTTAGCCGGAAATGTACCTATAGTACCCCTTGCTCTTTGCGGCCTGCTCCAGCTTCTCACATTTTTTAAAGCTTCATCTAATTCGGTATATACCATTGCAATCTCAGTCATATATACCTCTGATTTTGACTTTGAAAGATCATTATACAATGCGGATAAGATTTTTTCTTCATTAGCAACAATGATTTTTTTAAGTCTTTGCAACATTCTAAGCCTGTATTCCACTGATTTGGTTGCATTTGTGTTAAAGAAATTTCTTTGATTTTTTATAATACTTTTTAACTCTTTACCATTGTCCATACATCTCCTCCATAATTTAGAAATTATATAGTAATTCATTGTCTATAATATTATATAATAGTTATCTTTAAAAAAAGCATAAATTTTATATTCTGAAGCTGCTGCCTTACCTCAATCCGCTAAAACTGCTCTTTGCTATTCTAAAGCCTAAATCATCAATTTGAAACTCCGGAAAACTCTTCCGCCTTGAGGTCGCACCACAGGCTCTTTCCTCACTTGCAAAACTACCTCCCCTGAATATACGATAGTTTCCATACCGTTTTTCATCATATAAATCAAAGCACCATTCCCAAACATTTCCAATCATATCAAAAAGTCCGAAGTCATTTGCCCTCTTCATTTTAACTTCCTGCAATCTTTTATCTGAATTTTTATCATACCAAGCTGTCTCTTCAATATCTCCATATCTATAGCCCTTTTTATTCCCCCTGCATGCATATTGCCATTCCACATCTGTGGGCAATCTGAATCCGTCTTTTGAATAATCCACTATGGTTTTTTCTGAAACAGAATTTAAAATATAACATTTTTCTAATCCAAGCTTTCCTGAAAGTCTGTTGCAAAACTCTATTGCTTCCACCCAGCTTACATTAACCACCGGAAAATCCTTTATTTTATCATCACATTCAATACCTGTCACATAACTGTACAGTTCATTTGTTACAGTTGTTTTCAGCAATAAAAAGGATAAAACATCCACTAATTCTTCCCTTGTATCTTTCCCCTTCCTTGTACCAGGGGCAGACATTTTATAATCTGAACTTAACCATTTGACAGGATCGATAAAGTCTCTTATTAACTCCTGCCCTTTGGGGATTAAAACCATATTCTCTTTTATATATTCAGCTAAGTTCATTTAATCTTTCCTCTCAGTTTATAATATTTAATAGCATATATTCTATGGCTTTATTATATAGCTTTTTAAAATTTTTGCCAGTTTAACTCTGTATATTTGCTTATATAAATAATCCCCCTACTACTACCATATAATAAAAAACAGCCACAAGTTAATAAAACCTGTGACTGCTTTGATTAATTGAATAAATTATCTACTTGCTCTAAATATTAGCATTTCATCCAATCTCACATTGTCTATAGAACAAGGTATACCACCACGCCTATTTACTTTCAATTTGTAGAAATCCATACAACTTCTTATATATTGAATTATCAGTGGAGATCTACGCTTATATCCATATTTATTTAATAAAGTTCTAAACTTTATTCTCACATAATTGCTTTCACCATATAATATTTTAATACGGGTACTTTTGAAAAACAAATCAAAATCTGAGAGTTCGCTACTTAATTGATTTATCTCTAATGTTTTATTTGTATGCTCAAAATCCATTTGTATAGCAGTTAATTCAGTATCAATTGCTTCTTTATCAAAAATATAATGCATCCAGTGATATGTATCTAGAATAAATTTCCTTTTATTTTCTCTATATGATTCGGAAAGAAGTTTTGCATCATTCTCCCATATTAGATCAAGTATTTTGCTCTCTTCCCGACATCCAAGATTCATATCACTTAAAATCAATGCAATATCAATTGCCGTATAAAATAATCCATACATTATTTGTCGCCCTTCTCCCCATTACATCTATGGCAAAGAATCTGTAAATTCTCCAAAACAGATTTACCTCCATTATTCATGGCAATAATATGATCTACATGAAAAGGAGCTCTGGTTTTGTCTGTAAATCCACAGCAGGCACAGTGGTAATTGCCTTCGCTATCTGTATACTTCTCAAAAGTACTATCTCTCAACATCTTCTCAAGATCCGGTCTAATTTTTCCAATTTCATGAAGTGGTAAGCTTTCTAAATATTTTTTCCCATATTCAACAGTTTCTATCTCATATACATCAGGATGTGCTATTTTCATCATCTCAATATCAAACTGTTTTAAGAAATAAAGCTTTCTTCCAAAGAACAAACGAAGCATATTGTCATCACTAGAGTCCCAAAGATTGTCAATATATTTAGCTTTCTCACATTCATCCATTTTATTATCCCAAATATACTGTGCAATCTTTGATATATCCAGCTTATTTCTATTCACCTCTTCAAATGTATAGAATCTTGGTGCCTCCTCATATTGTGCATAGTATTTTATGATATTTATGACATCTCTGCTCTCTTAAAAAGTGCACTAAGCTGAATAGCATGTATTACATTGACCGCAAATACAATTGTCTGTCCATATTCATCCTGTTTTTCTTTATATGTTTCCACAATCAGTTTATTACGTGCGGCACTCTCCGCCATCTGACTCGCAATATCATCCGGCAAATTATCAAGATATTGAATCCTTTCCCATGACTCAAGCCCCAGAGAATCTCCATAGTTTTCTTCAGTAAAGTAGCTTTCAAAAATAGGTTTTGAAAGAATCTGCCTGTTTATAAGTTCTTTTAATCCTATTTGATATGTTATTCCTATGTCTCCTCGTAAAACCTGACCATCACTGACACCGTCAGAGTAGATTTTTCCTAAAAGACCCTGCTCTTCTTCTGCTGTACGGAATGGTGTAGCAGTTAGACCTATTAGCTTTAAATTTGGCACCTTATCTTTTACATAGTTGATAACTTTTCTATAGGTTTTTGCAGTTGAATGATGTGCTTCATCTACAACCAAGTACAGCTCTTTTTCTCCTTCCAACCACTTATCAAGTCTTTCAATATTTCTGCCTATGCTGTCCTTACTTATAATCAATAAATTATCATCCGCCTTGATATCTATTGTTCTGTCATGGCTTGATGCACCTGACACAATTCTGAATCTGAAAGAAGAAATATGTGGTACAACCTCTGCATAAGCAAACTTTTGAAATGACTCTGCAGCCTGGTCAAGCAGCATCTGACGATGTGCTATCCAAAGAATTTTCTTTTTCTTATCAATAGCATTTTTTAATAACCACATAGAAGCTGTATAAGTCTTTCCGCCTCCTGTCGGTAAAACCACGAGAGTACTATAAGAATCCTCTTTATTTATCTTATCAAGTGCCTCCATAGCCTTTTTTTGATGCTCATAAGGGCTTCTGATGTTTGTTCCCTTTTTTGGTAAAATATCACCACAAGATTTCACTTCCACATAAGTTTTTAAATCATTTACAGAGCCTGTCTCCATCCCCATAACCTCCATTATGAATTTATTAATTTAATCTTATTTATATATTAATCTACTCTCCTATAATACTTTATATCTCTAAATTTCTCAACTCTAAACCTATACGTAAGATGACACATTTTAACAATAATCCCCCTACTCCAGTATCTCCAAAATATCCTCTGTCTCTACTCCCTCACTTAATACGAGCGTTTTATTATATCCCTCATCACATAATAAAACTTCTCTTCCATAAGAAAAGTAGCTTCTGAGCCATATAATATATTTTGCATAATCATAGAGCCTGTTCTTTGAGTTAAAATAATCTATCACGAAAACGCTCCTGTCTCTATTTATCCAAAGTTCAAACTCGCATTCAGCCCCATAATATTCAAAGTGAACATCATATTTACAGCTTTCATCGTTTTTGACTTCTACACTGACTCCCGGAAATCTTTCTTTTATATCTCTGTTAAACTTCTCAAGATCAAAATCAGTATTTTCTTTATCATTAACATAAATAAAATATGAAACTGCCATATTACCCCCTTATAAAAGTATTAAATATCGTAAATTGTACAACTAAATGATATAATACAAGTATACAACTTTTAATTTGAAAAGGGTGAGTTGTAATGTAAGGGATATTTGTTACTGCACTTTTCTACACACTGTGGATGCTTAGAGTAAGACTTCCGATAAGCTTGCAAACTGTAGGATACTCACTGTGGGAACGTTATACTATTGAGGCGGTTTTTTTCGAAAATAATTCAGTACACCATTATGGTGTCAGGGCACAACATACAATTTGGGAATAATGGAGAAATAAAATGGGATTTACTATATTTGCATTGTTTTTTGGACTTTTGGTCTTAATATGCTTTCTATTAACTATTTATATGTTTTTAAGACTGGTCATTGCAGTATCTGCAGGTAAGGAAGTTCCAAAGTGGATGTACAATATCGGTCAGGGCTTTCAAGGTAGAATACATATAGACTATGATGATATTACCGAAAATGCTGCACTAAAAGCTGTATTATTATTTATCTTAGTATATACTTTAGCTAATATTGCCTGCATAGGTATTATATACTACAACACAAATAATTTTATGTTATCACTTTATAACTGCTTAAAATATCAGCTGGGAATTGCAGTGCTGAGTTTGATATTTTATCACCTTATACAACTTATATCTACGCTTATAAGTAATCATAAAAATAAAATTTTTCGACTCTATTCAGCTTCAAATGCGGTTATAGCCGGACTGTTTATTTCACTTTTTACTCTTACTCTCTTTATATCTATGACAGGTTTTCCTGAAAAGCCTGTTGTAGTACAAATAGATAAAAGCGATATAGTAATCGGTGAAACAAAGGTAGCCAAACTTCTATCAGACGGCTTTTACTTCTTAGAAAAAGATGCAGACAGTGAAATCGTAAATAAGCGTGTTGACCACTTTTATTATGGTGAGCTTTTAGAACTATTTCGTGATGATAAATCCTACGGTTTTGTAAGTGTTACTCCTACATTAAAAGATAGCGATAAGCTAAAAAACTGTACAATAACTTATTATAGGATTCCGGCAGACAGTGAGGTTTTATCGGAAGTCAAATTTAATAATACCGACCTGTCAAAACTGAGTATAGATGACTTTAGAGAAAGAGATTTGACGGATATTTTTTCACTACATCCGATTGAATATGAAGAAGTAAGGAATGATATTTCATTTACACTTAAAATTCAGCCGTCCGACTATGTTATATGGAAAAGATACAGTGTAGAGGCTGATTTTAATTCACTTTATAAACCTGATAAATATAGTGTAAGAGCACAACATACAATATGGGAATAGATCTTTAAAAAAATACTGTAGTAGAAGCCGTCCTTCCGCTACAGTACTTTTATTTATAATCCTTCTTTATCATTATATGTTACTACAGGCTTTCCGTCTTTATCCAGTAAAGCTGTCAGGCCTCCTGCATATCCATTTGCACTAAACAAATAGTTTACACCGGTCTCTGTATCAACCCAGACTTCAAGTATCTCAATCACTCCCTGTCTATAAACTCTCTTAAAGCGATCCATAAAGTATCCTCCAATGTTTTCTTTAATTATAGCATATGGTTAAACTACATTTTTTAAGTTTTGTTTAATAATGATTGATACCTAAGTAATAATCTTTGATTTTGGATAACTAAGCCTTAAATTCCTCCAGACAAAGTATTCCGTCTGCGGTTTCATTCAAAAATTCAATATCGTGGGAAACTATAAATATAATATTATTTTCAGTTTTCATTTCCTTTATCAGCTCTGATATTCTCATCATATTCCCATAGTCCATACCGCTTGTAGGCTCATCAAAAAATATGAATTTTGAATTTTTGCAAAGAACAGAAGCAATAGCCACTCTTTGCTTTTGACCTCCTGAAAGGCTCATCGGATGTCTGTCCTTAAATTCTATAAGTTCAAGGCCATATAGGACCTTATCTGATCTATCCTGTGACAAATCCTTAACCCCGAGTTTTATTTCTTCCTCTACAGAATCCGTAAAAAGCTGATGATTTACATCCTGCATAACCAAAGAGGAATTTTTCAGTCTTTCTCTTTTACTTAGGATATTGCCGTTAAATAATATCTCGCTATTTCCTTTATCCTCAAGTCCTGTCATCACTCTCAGCAATGTAGACTTACCGCAACCGTTTCTTCCTGTGATACCGTAAATATTTCCAAAACCAAATGAAATGTCTTCTATCTTTAGTTTTGAACCGTCTTTAAATTTGTACTCAATTTTTTTAACAGTCAAATCATTTCCGCCTGAATTCCTTTTGACTTTTAAGGCTGTTTTTGTTGCAGAGCGAAGTCCGAGTTCCCTTAATCTTTCACTGTTTAGCAGTTCAGTTTTGGTAAGCTCCTCCCCAAGTTTTCCATTTTTTACCGGAATAATTCTATCTGCAACATCCATTAAATAATAAATCCTATGCTCTGCAATAATAAGCGTTATTCCCTTATTCTTTAGTATATGCAACATTTCTTTTAATATATTGATATATTTATCATCCAGATTTGAGGAAGGCTCATCAAGTACTATTATCTTACAACCTGAAATATAGCATGCAGCCACACAAAGTATCTGCTTTTCGCCACCTGAAAGATCAAATATGCTACGCCCGAGCAAGTGCTTTATAGGAAAGAGCTTTAGCATATCTTCCATACGACTTTCCATTTCTTTTCTATCAAGACCTATGTTTTCAAGATAAAATAACAGTTCAAGTGTTGTATCCACATTGAAAAAATGTGTCTTTGGGTTTTGGAAAACGCTGGATATCATAAGAGATATTTCATAAAGCTCCATTCCCTTTAAGTCTTTCTTGTCAACCTTTATGTTGCCGCTAAATTTGGTATTTTCATATTCAAAGGCAAGTCCGTTTATTGAATTTATAATAGAGGATTTTCCACTTCCACTCTCTCCTGTAAGAAGTACACATTCACCGTCCGCTACGATTAAGTTGATATCATCAAGTACCTTTTTATCCTGTTCGTAAAACAGTGACAGATTCTCTAACGTAAGCATATCAGACCTCCCACCACTATAATTGTCATTGTGAAAGCATAAATAAAATCTATCAAATGAATTTTTACTTTTATGTACCTTGTTTTCTTTACAGGATTTGCAATACATTTTGTTTCCGCAGCTTTTGAAATATCATCAGCAATATTTGATGAAATAATAAGCAGCGGAACTGCTACATACTCAAGATATTTAACAGGATTTTTTGTTTCTATTCCTCTTATTCTCATTGCCATTTTGATACTGTTTTTCTCCTCTACAAAAGACGGAAAAAATCTGAACATAACCGCAATAGGGATGGAAACCTCCTTCGGTATTTTTAAAGCATCCATTGATGAGATAATACTTCCGACGTCAGATGTTTTTATCATAAATTCACCTGCTGCAAAAGGAAGATAAAACATACGAAATATAGCAGGTAATGAAAGCATCATCATTATAAATATGGGAAGCTTTGCCAAAGCACTAAAACTCGGTACAAAGAACAATACGCCAAATACCAGTATATTTTTTATTGCCTCTCTTCTAAACCCATTCATAAAGTACATAATAGATATCGTTAATACAACAGCTACTTCCAAATAGTGATTTATAGAATGTAATACAGTAAACCCCAGTAACACTACAACCAAAAACTTGGTTATAGGATTTGGATTTAATCTTTTGTCATTGATGTAATACATCAAATTATACCTGCTTTTATAAAATGTTTTTTTAGTAATATTCTTCCTATATTCGCTCCTATAAGCCCTCCTGCTATAGCACCCAGATAGACCAATGCCATATGTGGATATGTGACAAGCCTTTCCAAGGCTTCTACATATTCATTGCCCATCATCATTGTCATCTCAATATATTTTTCTCTTGCCCATAACATTTGCATAAGTGAACCGCAGATCCAGGTATTAAATATCGCAAATGAAAGCATATTGTATTTAAATGAATTGTAACTACCTGCTCTTCTTATCAACTCGGCTATAAGTATCACTGCAAATGCATGCAGAACTAGAATGTAAGTATGTCCTTCTACCATCATAAAAATAGGTGTAAGCATTCCAAATATCAACAATGCCCACGGTTTTTGTACCTTTGCCATAAATAACATAACAACAGTTCCGCTAACAATACCCAGTATCGTAGGATATACCAGGAATAAAATCGGAATAACTCCAATCATTCCCACGCCAAACATAATCACCAAATATATAACTGCAAATACACCGATAGTCACCAGATCCTTTATTTTCAGTTTTTGCTCTTTCATATTTTCCCCCTAATAATTAAATGCTTCCGCTAATTTTGTCTTTTCAATCAAGTTTTTATATACCTTTGAATGTTTTATAAGCTCACTATGATTTCCTGCCGTCTCAACAATTCCCTCATCTATTACCACAATCTTATTCACATTTTCTATTGATTTTAATCTGTGAGAGATAATAATAACCGTTTTGTCCTTGATAAGCTTATTTAAACTGTCCTGTATCTTCTTTTCATTGTCCACATCAAGGCTTGCTGATATCTCATCCAATATCAAAACAGGTGCATCCTTTAGAAATGCTCTTGCTATAGAAATTCTTTGTCTTTCTCCCCCTGATAATTCCGCACCGTTTTCGCCAATTAGAGTATTAAATCCATCCGGTAATTTTTCAATAAAATCCATACAGTTTGCAAGCACTGCCGCTTCCTTTACTTCCTCATCGGTTGCACTCTCTCTACCCAGACGAATATTTTCCATAATGCTTGTATTAAACAAGGTCACATCCTGAAATACTATTGAGACATTCTTAAACAATGAGTCTGTAGATATATTTTTAATATCCTTTCCGTCTATTAAGATACTTCCGGTATCATAGTCGTACAGTCTTGATATAAGCCTCAGCACGGAAGTTTTACCGGATCCCGATATACCTACCAAAGCTGTAACCTCACCCTGCTTTGCCACAAAACTCACACCTTTTAATACCTTTGCATCTTCATTATAAGCAAATGAAACGTTTTTAAATTCTATATCGTAGCTTGAAAGGTCTGTATCTTTACCCTCTTGAAGCGCTGCATTTTTTATCTCCTTTATTCTTACAATTGCAGGTTCAATATAGGACATTTCGGTCATTCCTTCCCTTGAAACATCAAAAAGTTCTTTAACCTTTATTGCACCTATCAGGTATCCTATCAGATATAAAAGGCTAATCTCATTATGAATAAGTAGCTGTATTCCGACAGCCAATACTACTGCAAGGCTTATATATGAAAGTGATGAAGAAATTCCCACAGCCAACATCGGAAGAACCTCTACTTTAAGATGAATCCTCTCACTCTCTTCCATCTTTTTATACAGGTTTTTCTTCACATTGTCGGCTTGATTAAAGCTGCTTATCTCCTGTTGTAACTCTATTGTTTCTTGAAAAAGCTCTGAATTATCTCTTAGCACATTAAAGTACCTGCTGTACTCTGAAACTTCCTTCTGTTTTGCCAAAGGATTGATCATAAAGCTCAAAAGAGTTGGAATAATTGCTGCAAGTCCAAGCTTCCAGTTTCCAATAAGCATAATAAGTCCCATCAGAGGAAAGAATAACCACATAGCCACAACCTTGGGTATAGAATGGCTCATAGAATGCTCTACCCTTTCCACATCAGACATTATCGTTTGTGAAAGGTCGGAGAGATCGTGCTTTGAAAAATAAGCCAGCGGAAGCTGTGCCAGATTCTCTGCTATTCCCTTTCTCAAATTTGCCGATTCTTTATAGGTGGAATTATAAAGGCTTACATATTCTTCTGATAATAAAATATACATAAATATCAGAATAAGTATTGCCATAACAATATACTGCAAGGTGCTTGATACATTTCCCAAGACCAACTGATTAATAAGTCCCATTAAAATAAACATCGGACCAAGGTTTATACAATATGTCAAAAAACAATATATCGTTGCTTTTGTAAGATTTTTTGCACCCTGTTCTGAGAGAGCATATCTTTTCTTATAATAGTTTTTCATTTGACACCCTCCAATCATTTGCAGTTTCGTAAAGACTAAGGAGTCTGCTGTATAACCCTCCGGTTTTTACTAATGAATCATTGTCTCCTCGCTCTATTACATTTCCTTTTTCCAAGACTATTATCTCATCCACATTTCTTATACTTGTCATTCTATGGGCAATCATTATAACAGTCTTATCCTTCATTAAGTTCTTAAATGCTTTTTGTAATTCGTATTCATTATCTGCATCAATTGCCGCACTCGCTTCATCCATAATTACAATAGGTGAATTCTTCAAAATAGCTCTTGCAATAGCGATTCTTTGCTTTTCACCTCCTGAAAGATATACCCCCTTTGAACCTATAATTGTATTTTCCCTGTCTTTAAACTTTGCGATAATCTCATCACAGCCGGAAAGAGTCAGTGCTTTCATAACCTCCTCTTTGCTTGCATTCTCATCTGCCAGTGCTACATTGTCATATATTGATTTTTTAAACAATTTACTGTCTTGAAATACAAATGAGATATTTCGTATAATCGCCTCCTTTGTATATTCCGAAAGAGGATATCCACCTATTTTTATTGCTCCTCCATCAACTTTATAAAATCCCGACAGAAGTTTTGCAATGGTGGACTTACCTGAACCCGAATGCCCTACTAAGGCATAAGTTTTCTTCTCCTCCAAGGTAAATGATAAGTTTTCCAGAACTTTTTTATCACCATACGAAAAGCTGACATTTTCAAATTCAATATTGAAATTATCAAAATGTTCTCTATTGCCGTAGCTTAGTTTGTCCTCCTGCATCTTTTCATATAATTCTTCCAAACTGTCAATGGCAAAATTTGCATTATAGATATTCATACTTGCCCACATTATTTTCATAAAAGAGACCATTATTACACCGCTTAAGAAAAAGATCATAATAAGCTCTACAGCCATAAATTTAGGATCTTTTATATCGGTCAAAAAGAAGCTTAGCGGAATGCTGATAATGGCGATCAATCCCAAAAATATCAGCTGGTATATTACATAGGGTGTTTTACAAGAAAGAGAATAATCATAAGCATATTTTGAATACTCCATAATAGACTCATGCAATGCCTTAAAGGATCTAAGTTTTGAACCGAATATCTTTACTACCTGTATGCCTCTGATATACTCCACAGTTTCCGAGCTCAGTTTGTTAAGTGAAGTCTGATAAAGTTTCATAAAATCTTTATTACCCATCATTCCCATCAATATAAGTCCGCTTACAACAGATAAAACTATAATAACGATTCCTACTCTAAGACTTATGGCAAATGCCAGAATAAATGCAAACACCGGAACCAAAAATGCCTGCGAATTATCAGGCAGCATATGTGCTACCGCCATATGAGTTTTTGCCGCATTGTCATCTATTGTTTTTCTTATATATCCTGAGGAATGCAGATCAAAAAATCTGAAGCTTGCATCGGTAAGCCCTTCAATTCCCCTTTTTCGTAAATTTGTTTCCAGTCTAAATGCCAGCTTATGTGAAACAATGCCTGATACTAAATACATTATTGCACTTATAGTTAAACATATAACTATCCTTGTAGAATAATATCCTGCATTTTCATAATTTCCCTTTACTACCGCTTCTTTTAGAAGTAAAAATATATAATAATACCCATAAACCACCAGAAATGCCGAAATACTCGATAATAAAATTGACATATATCCGATATACTTTTCATTCGGCACATATCTGAATAATTTCTTATAAACTCCCATCCGTTTTCTCCTTTACTTGTTCAAATAAGTAAGTAAATGTTGCTTCCAAATACTGTCTGTTCTTTTTGAAATTTTCTCTTGCATCCAGTACGTCCGAAGCCAGTATCAGAGCATTCATAAAGTCGGTAACAAACTGAAAAATTTGAGGATCAAACAACCATCCTGAATAATCAATACTAATTGCTTTAAATCTTTCCTTTGTCTGTTCCTGAAGCTCTTCCATAATATTATTCAACTCGGGATTTCTCTTTTTCTCAATCAAAAACTCAACATAAAGAGGCATTAAAGGATTGTTGTCTATAACTTTATCAACCAGCTGTTTTGCCATAAACTTACTCTCACCACCCTTTTCACATTCGACCAAATGCTCCTTAATAATATTGTTTCTATAATCGATCCCGCTTATCATAATGTCTTTAAATATTTCTATTACATTCCCATAGTAGTGATATACGCCTCCTTTTGATAAAGTTGTTCCCGCGATGATGT
Source organism: Lachnoanaerobaculum gingivalis (assembly GCF_003862475.1). GTDB lineage: Bacteria > Bacillota > Clostridia > Lachnospirales > Lachnospiraceae > Lachnoanaerobaculum > Lachnoanaerobaculum gingivalis. The sequence goes on from NZ_RRCO01000003.1 coordinate 263,166, forward strand.
CTTCCATAGTTGCCTTTCCTAAGCCCTTTGCGGCAATTACCTTTGCGGCCGAATCCATAATCTCTTTTTTCCTTTCAGCCTCACTGAGTCTCTTCGCAGCAGCCATATTGTATACCTCCTCTTTTACCGACGATATCGTCGGTAAAATCATTGTATCATAGTTAGGTTTTACTAACAAGTGGTTATTTGTATATTTATTTTATTTAAAAAATCAGCCCGGAGCTATCCCGAACTGACTTTCAATAAATAATCTTATATTAAACTACATCATTCAATACTTACAATGCTATGATTTGTCTTATAAAACGCCGCTCTTGATAACTTACTCTTTTCTAAATACCCGTTTTTTTCAAGATTAGCCAAAACTTTCTTTCTAAAATATGTTGAATCACTGATTCCTAAGTATTCCACTATCTCAGAGACCTTATGTGCTCTATGATAACAAAATGACAGTACCTTTTTATCAAGCTCCGTCCCTTGTGGAACAGGCTGAAAGCTAATATTTGGTACATTATTATTTTCAATACCTCTATCATATGTTAGATCCGGCAATATAAATGTAAAGTGATCGGACTTTGAATAAATATATGGCTTATGTGCTTCATCTGCTGACTTATACTCCTCTACTATCTTATCAAAGCCTGTACCTGCCGCCTCCATTACATTACATAAAACTAAAACTCCTGATATTACTTCATTTCTTCTCTTTGAAATAATTTTAGATAAATCATACGTTTTTCCAAATTTCTCACCTCTGTAAAAACCTCCGGGTGATGATATTTCCAATCTGTCCTTAAACATATCGACTTGAATTTGTGTTCCGTCCAGATAATAATCTCTATGAGCAATTGCATTTATTACACCTTCAAATAGGGCTCTTGCCGGATATGAATCAATATCTACTCTACCTTCATCAAGCTTTATAATACTATGATTCATTCTTTGATTTACAAAGTCAATAATATAACTTATACTCGCTATTATATTACCTTTAAAGCGATTGATAGTAACGACTCTGTCGCTTCCCCTATTTGATCCGGAAAATACGGAGCACTGTACATCAGTTTTGTTACCCTTGTAATCATCTTGAAATAAAACTGCACCGTTAGACAAATAACCTTCTTCATTAAAAAATCCTAATAACTGTAATGCTTTATCTTTCAAAATCTTCCCATTATTATATTTCTTATAGAACTCTCTAAGCATTGAAAAATTTTCCGGATTATATTTAATATCAGATATTAAAATATCATATTGTGTATTTTTACTTCTTACACTCATATCTATGATTTCTTCATAAGTTGCTCCATTTGTAAATCCGTCACGCCTCATAAAAATAGCCGGAATATTTTTATATTTTAGAATTACCGGTTTTATAGTAGCTTCTTCTATACTCACCTTTATTATAAATCGTTCATTTCCACGCACCTCATAACTTAAAAACGAAATTTTCATTTGTGGTCTTGGTGTCAAATGCTCATTTACTTGATTATTAAAGTAATTTCTTTCATTATCAGCTGCTTTCCTGTCAAAACCTATCAGTTTATTCGTCTTATCCTCAACTCCGATATAGAAATCTCCACCTGATGCATTTGCAAATCCGGCAATACTTTTAAGCCAACCAACGACATCTTCTCTGTTTAAAGCCGCTTTACACTCAAGCTTATCACTTTCCGGCTTTATATCACCTGTTATCTCCTCCAAAAACATAATATACACTCCTTGATTGAACTACTTCAATGTTACTTCAATATCACTTCAAAGTCAACTTCAATATCACTTCAAACAAAGGGGCTGTCGGGAAATAAGTAATTTTTCTTCCAGCAGAACGAAATAGAAATATCCTGACAAATACAAGGCTTTTAGGCTTTGCGACTTTGTCAGGATATTTTGTTTTTCTATTATACTGTCTATTTTTGGGCACAAAACCCCCTTAGCAGAAATTTTGCTTTTGCATTTTTTACTATGCGATTTTCTCCTGTAGTTTTCCTTCAAATTTCTTTAGTTTTGCGTAGAGAAAACGATGATATTTATTTATATTTCTTCCTATTGCAAAAAGCATAAATTCTTTATATACCTTATCTGAAGAGCGATAGTTAAAGCGTCGGAAATCTTCATTTTCTTTAATATCTCCAAAATGACCTTCCGTTTGAATAGAGCGTGTCTGTCGTTTCAGAATACCTTTTTCACTCTGTATGTTAGTATGTGACTTCTCTCGAAGCTCTTCCCATACTTCATTGATCTTCATCACTTTGTTCTTATCAACATCTTTATCAGGATTATATTTGTATAAGCATTTAGACTTATGTTCACATCCACTACAGTCTGAACATCCATATACTTCATATGTTTGTGTATAACCATTCTGTCTTTTCTTTTCAGTGTTGATATGTCTCAGTTCACGACCGTCATGACAGATATAGACTTGTTCATCCTCAAATACCATTGTCTTCATGTTGTAGTATTTACCTATATCTTTACTGTATGCTCTTGTTTTTCTTTTCTCATGATCCTGCAGTTTTATATAACTGTCTATCTTATTTTCTTTTAGATATAAGAGATTTTTCTCACTACAATAACCGCTGTCTGCTGTCACTTCTTCAAGTACTTCTCCAAATGCTTCCTTATGCTTTTCAAGGACCGGAATTAATGTATTATAATCTGTACGATCATTACTTACATAACTATGTACAATAAAATAATTCTCTACTGCTATCTGTACATTGTATGCCGGCTTTAGCTGCCCGTTCAACATATGATCTTCCTTCATTCGCATAAAGGTTGCTTCCAAATCGGTTTTGGAATAGCTGTTTCTATCTTTCCCCATGATTTCAAAGCATTCTTTATAGCCCATTAGTCTCTGTCCACAATGTTCAAGTTCTTCATAAAGTTGTTGAAGTTTTGGCTTTCTCTTACCCTTTCCGTTAACAAATACAATGCCTTCTCCGTCAGCAATTGTCATAAGATTTTTCTGGAGCTTAAGTATTTCAAGAGGAGAGCAGTTATCAATCTCTATAATACGGTTATTAGATAGCTTTTTATGTTTTGTAATCTTTCTTTTTCTGTTCTTTTCAATAATATCTCTAACTTTATCAATCCCATCAATCACAAACATTTGTGCATTTCCAAGCTCGTACTTTTCGCCAAATCCGTTATCTTTTATAAAAGAATTATAGCTTGAATAAAGCTTATCAATAGAATCTAGAAGACCTGCAAGATGATAATTAATGCTTCCACGCCATACAAAAGTATAACGATTAGCATTAGCTTCTATTTTCGTTCCATCAATAAACAATTCTTTTAATGTTACAAATCCTTCTTTTTGTAATCGTCTCATAAACTGATAGTTTAAGTCATCCAGGATATCTGAAGTAAGTTTCTTACTTTTAAATTCATAAAAAGCATCTCTTTTAGGCTTCCTCCCTTGAGTAAGCCAGATAAAAGCGATATCTCTTTCACATAAATCCACAATACGATCAATAGAGCGTATTCCACGCATATTTGCATAAGTAATAACTGCATACATCATGATCGGATTGTACCCTGTTCTTCCCTTATCCGAACAATTGGCTAACAGTCCGGAAAAATCTAAATCCTCCATAACTTTTTTTAGGGTATATACTGGATCGTCATTGGGCAAACTCAATTCATATAAGCTAAAGTTGATTTTCTGTTGACCTATTTCAAAAAAGTCATTATAATAATTAACTGTGAGCATAGTTACATTATAACATGTAACGGAGAAAGATGGTTATCGTTAGCCATCTTTTTTTATGTAAAAACTTAGGGAGGAGTGACTCATTTTGAGTTACTCCTCCCTCTTTTATGGCTGCCATTTCCAGACAGCCCCCTTTTTATGGCTGTCATTTCCCGACAGCCCCTAATTTAAACTTAGCCAGACTTACTGTTATACATAAAAAATCAGCCCGGGGAATTCACCCCGGACTGACTATAAGTATATATCTCTATTAGTCATCTACCTCTACACTGCTTGAGATTATAGCTCCGTTTGAAACATTGATATCATATTCATATTCCAAGTTTCCGACTTTGAACTCAATCTCGTACACTTTAATACTGTTTTCATAATCAAGCTTAGCCTTTTTAAATCTTGCCGATCCCACTCCTGCATGTGAAAGTGCTATCTGCTTTGCTCTTTCTACTGAAATCTCTGAAGTTTGAGTATTAGCAGCTGATGTACTTGGCTGTGTAGGTATCACATAGTTCTCAATGTCCTTATCAGCTGACAATATTGCTCCGCTCACTGCATCTATCTCATAATCATATTCTACATTTCCGCTGTAAAAATCAATATCGTACTCATATCTGTTATTATCCTCAAGTTCAAGCTCCACTTTAACAAAAGTTACATCCTTTTCCGCAAGTTTTGCGTGTGCAAGTGCAATTCTTTTAGCCTCATCAGCTGTTATTTTCTTTGCCGCTTTATATGATTTTGATACTTTTGACTTTGCAACAAAGCTGCTTCCATAATATGGAACACCTGTCATTCCTGCCGCAAATAACATACAAGTTACAGTTGCCGCACCTATTAAACTCTTACCTAATTTATTAAACTTTTTCATTTTTTCCATCCTTTCCGTGTACAGTGAAAATACTTTTATAAATTTATCCTTTCACTATATTAATGCACGAGGATAGCATTTTATTGCATGATTTTTAAATTTTTTTATTTTTTTATATTATAGCTTTTATTAAACCATAACTGTAACGAATATTTAATCAGGTAGGCTATTCTCCTTAGAAAACGGACTCAAATCTATAAATAATTTCTATTTACATGACCATCTCTATAAGTCTGATTAACTCCTCCATAATAGATTCGAATTCTATATCTTTGGCATATGGATTCTTATTTTTATATCTTATCCATCTATCTTTATTATATTTATTATAGAAAATTTCAAAGTGACATTTTTGCACTTTGAATGGCACTTTGGACATTGAAATAACTTCTCACCAAGTATTACCATATTTACTAACTGCCCATTATACACTTCATAAAGAATCACTGCATTCGATATACTTTACTATTTCATCACATAGGGAATATCTCGTTTTTTCAAATCATCTATCAATTTTTTCAGTAAGACACTATTATCTCCACGAATAAAACCACCAATACCCAGTCTGAATTTATGTTTTAACATCTTATTTTTAATTTTGATTGAAATCACAAAGTATTCTCCTCGATATACATGTCGCACTATTTTCATATATTCTATCTTCTCTATGGGAATTGGTAAAAATCCTGAATGTATATAAAGTCTATCTCTATGAAAATAATAACAATTAGCTCCAAAGTCCTTATATTTAAAGTAAAACCTTAAACTCGCTGCTGTTACATAAACAAAATAAAGATAAGCCATTACAATCAATGGCTCTAATATATATACCATAAAGTTATATATGAATTTTTCTCCCTTATAAAAAAATGTTTCTCCGGATGTTATATTCCATTGAAATATATAAAATATGGCCGGTAAAGTTATAACCATCATAAATGTTACATATAAAGCAACTATCAATCTTCTTTTTATAAGCTTCACTCTATCCTCCAAAGTGGTAACTTCTGATTTTCGTTTACTGATGGCTGAGGTCTTACTTTATCCTAAATGTTCTTTCAAATATTTCTTGGCACCCCCGAATAAAATGAGTTCTGCCGTATGCTCATTGTAAAAATCTCATCATTACTTACATCTCCCAATATTTATGGTCATTTCCAAAAGAACCTTTATCCATTGCTTCAAAACCAAGCCTTTCACAATACTCTCTATATAAAACTTCAAGTTCTATATTAGGAAGAGGTTCACCTTTTTTTAATACATAGCTAATTACAGGATTAGTTTCTCTACCATCTCTCCAACGATTATTCATATGTTTTAATCTGGAATTATTTTTATAACCTACAAATCTACTTGGATAAAACTTATAGTCCCCATTAGTCTTTATTGCTACAAAACAAATTCCACGCTTAATCAAATCCAAAGCATATGAATATTCCGGATCTCTCCTTGATTCAATATATTCATCCAATACTTTACAATTAACAAGCAAATCATCTTTACTTGTAATAACCGGCATACCGTCTAAATTTGCGTACATAACGGTAATACTCTTCAAAAAACTATTCTTATCAAATACATCTTTAAGCAAGCAACAGGCTAACTTATTATCTAGGCTAAACAAATATCCTTTATTTTTATCTGTTTTTGTATTTAATTCAGCATATTTTTTTATAATATTATCATTATACTTAACCGGATTTTTTAAAACATGATACTCACAATCTATTTTTAGATTACTGCTATCATCACCAACTATACTCTCAACGGAATGATCTGTATGTACACTTTTAAAGCATTTATCTTTTACAATACTAATAGCTCTTACATATCCTTTGACACAATGAAAAATAATGTCTCCTGAAATCACATCAAACAACGGATCTCTATAGTGAACTGTACCATCATCTTTTTTAATTCCCTTTATACGTATAAACTGACCTTTGCACTCTTCTTCATAGTATTCATCTTGAAAAAATAAATACTTAAGTGACTTACCCCTTGTCTTTTTTATTACGTATTTACGTTTAACATTAATGGACTTACCGGCTTTTGTTTTATTTTTCTTTTCTTGCCGTATATTCTGTTGTTGCCGCTCTTCTTTGGCTTTTTGTACTTCCTCTTCAGCCTTCTTTTTTGCTTCTACATCTATTGCCATGGCTAAGTCGGCATTAACGGCATCTGCTATTTTGTTTTCTTCCGGGCTTAAATACTTTTCGAAAGCACTTGGATATGCAAATCTTGCTGTTTTAGAAGGAAACTTAATAGTTATATAGTTTTCCTCAACATAAATAACTTCTCCTATTCCTAGTGTTTTATGCCTTATTTTTTCACCTAATAAATTTACCATTTCATACTCCTCCTATATTATATTTTCTCTGAATAACACCCTCTCAATCTCATCAGTTCACTGCACCCATTTCAATACTCTCTCCTAGAAAACTGAGATAGTACCTATACCGCAATACACAAGTTCTCTATGAGCTTATCACTATGTGGCAGATTTATAACATCCGGTGTCTTTTGTCTATATTCTTTTGAAAAATCAGTCCATCCTAATTGCATACTCTTCCTTCATTAATGCATATTATGATTCTATAAGTATCTTCCACTTACCGTTTCGTTTTCCGTTCTCTCGAGCAATTAAACCTTTTTCCTGCATTTCTACAGTGCACCTCTTAATTGTTCTCTCCGACTTCCCTACAAGCTCCGATATCTGCTTTTGAGTTAATGCCGGATTAGTCTTTAAGGCATTTATAATAGCTAATTCTTCCAAAGATATTTCCAAAGTGCCATTTTGGCACTTTGAAACCGAATTATTGGCACTTTGAATGGCACTTTGGCCATTAAAATCAATATGCATATATCTATTTTTTAAATCATGTTTTGCATCCATTAAAAGATTTTCAAAGAATAATTCAAGAAATTCACTTGTAGCATGAATACCTGCTCTCAGATTGTTATAATTTGCTCGAACTAGAGCATTTCTGAAATACCATGAATTTTTAGCAAATGTATCGTTACTTATGGTAAATCCGAATGTCTTTAAATATTTAATAATAAATACTGCAGTTGATCTTGTATTTCCTTCTCCAAACGGATGAATTTGCCATATACCTGATGTAAATTTAGCAAAATGTCTAATAGCCTCATGTATATTCAGTCCCCTATAGGAAAAGTTCTTCTCCTGTGAAAAGTCATAATCAAGTGTAGCCATAATACTGTCAAACGATGCATACAGTACTGTATCTCCCTTAAGTACCCACTCATTTTTTGTAATATTGTAATCTCTTATTCTTCCGGCATAATGAAGTACACCTTCAAATAATTTACGATGAATATTTTGTAATTCTACCGGTGAAAATTGAAAGGTCTTCTCTCCAAGTAATTTTGTGATTCTTACAGACACAATATCCGCTTCTTTAGTATCTGCTTCCACACCATCTCTGTCTCTTCTCTCTTTATAGTAACTGCTGATAAGCCTATCCGCTTCAGAAATACTGATTTTACCTTCAATATGATCTTTTGCAGTTTCAATCAAATACTTTGAAGGCTTAAGTCCGTCTACATCCTGAAGACCGATAGCAGTTTTCCATGCATTACTCTTTTCAACCTTATCCGGTTCACCTTGGCGTATGTATTCGTTTAGCTCAAGATTCCAGTTCTTATCCGTCAAAAAATCACCTCCCAACATACATCTATATATAACTACTCTGTCCCACTTCCATGTAATATATACTTCCTATCCCAAGTTCATCAACCGTCCCCTGCTCACTTAGAAGATTGATAACATCAAGTGCCTTTTGTCTATCTTCTTTTAAAAAATTAATCCATCCTAATTGCATAGTCTTCCCTTTTTAAGTAAATATTATGCTTCTTAATTGAAACATTTCAAACTTCATAGACAAGTACCTCCAAAATACTCTCAATCCTTTCTGATATCCCAAATATATTTGCGTAATCTCTAAGCTTCCATATATCTTTCAATCTGTTTTTAATATAAAATTTCCAAGCTTTAGAAAATATCTCCGGATCCTGCCTTTTCCTATCTCTAACTATATCACAAATAGTCCTTTCCATATCATAGACATAGACAGAATTTCCCATATCTGTGTTTTTTTCCACAACACCGATTTTATGCAACTCCTTTTTTACTTGATGTACATTAACCATCCCCTTAAATCTCCATGGATTATACCCCTGATACACTGTAACTTCATTTACGTATGGAAGTCTTTCAGTTAATCAATGTATGTATAAAGCAGTTTGATAAGAGTATATGCACACTTTATTTTGAAGTTGAAAGAAATACATTTCATCATAGTTGTCAAAACCGCTATTAAAGTAAATTCCTCGCCCAATTCTCTCAAGCTTTCCCTTTCTAACCATGTCTGTAAGATACCATGAGTCAATACCGTATTTATCAGCTTCCGTCGCAGTAATTATACCATTGTTTTTCTCTATGATTTTTTTTATATTATCTGTATTCATAGCTATACTTCCTTTTGTGCTTTATTATATAATAAACAAAGCACAAAAGGAAATAATATAAAAAATTTCAAAGTGCCATTTTGGTACTTTGAACATTAAAATCAATATGCATGATCATTTCCAAAGGGACCTTTCTCCATTGCTTAGAAACCAAGCCCTTCACAATACTATATACTTTACATACAATAACTGGCATGCCACCTAAATTTACATGCAAAATAATTATAATTTTCATAAAACTATTTCTATTAAATATATATGTAAGTAACCTTTTAGCTAATTCATTATCTAAATCGAATAAATATTCTTCATTTTCACTTGCGTCTTTATCTACTCGTACAACTATATTTATAATACTATCATCATACTTAACAGAATTTTCTAAAATATGATACTCAGAATCTATTCTCATATTATTGCTATCACTACTGACTCTATTCTCACCTATAAAGTCTATAGACGAACTCTTAACGTATATGTCTTTTACAATACTAACAGTCGCTATAAGAGAATTTTGCCTAATTCTACATAGGTGCCTTTAACATCGACACCAGCATTTTATTAAGAACTCAAATTATCTGTGCTACAACAGTAAATGTATTTCCGATAACCTTAAATCTTTCACTCCTGTCACAGAAGAATACTTACCTACCAATATTACGCTATGGGAGAATTTTCATCTCTTCTTAATTAAACTTGTTGTTTATAATTTTTTAAATAAAACAGTCGCAGCTGTAATTCAATCATCAACTTAACCTTTTCCGGCTGTGTAACTTCTTGAAAGACTGAGTTGAAATCACCATGTGATATTTTAGATAACACCTCACTCATACTGCGCCTACTTCATCATTTTTATTTTTTGTCTCTGTATGGAACTATATCATCAGCAACAATTCTCATTGTAGATTTTTGTTCGGGATAATTTACAACCTTGCTTCCGGTATTAGGCTCATATGTCATGTTAAATACCATATCTGACAGCCACTTCTTAAAAGAAGGATTGTCTTGGAATTGTTTAAAAAGTTCCATATTATCCGCCATTACTGAGAAAATAACCTGCTGTAATGCACGTTCACTTTCCATACGTGCATTCTGCTTATCAGAATTCTTTATTGCATTCTGGTACTTTTCATCTTTTGCAACCATATCCGGAATTGCAATAATTTGTCTACGAACATTATCTGGTTCCTTCCAATCAATGTTTCCAAACATATCATTAAAATCATTAAGGATACTAGACAATAAGTCCATCTCAGGATTAACAATATGACCTGCACTTCCCGCCGGTACAGGAGCGACCTCTGCATCCATATCCTCAAGCTTTATTGACATTGATTCCTGTGCTTCAAGTCGATAGCTATCGAGGTCAATCAAGTCAAGGATTCCTTCTGAGAAATCATCATCTCTTGGTGATGGTAACTTCGGAATCATAAGATTAAGGAATATTGAAAGTTTCTCCCAATCTGCATCACCATAAGGAAGAATAGCTCCTAAGAATCCGTATGTACGACAAAAAGCCTTTGCAGAACTCTTAAACTTAATCTGCTCTTCAGTATCAAGATTTTTATAAACTGCAGTACAAGCATCAAGAATTGGGTCAAGCCTATCCCTTTCTGCTCCATTTAGATACAAGTCTACAAGCTGCTCCACATGAGCTGTTGAATATACCTGATACTCTTCCATTGTTGTAATAAGGTCATACAACTTGTTAGGGTCTGTTTCACCGGACAATAACGTAGTTCTATAATACCTTGAGAACGACTGCTCAATCATTGCCGGTTTATTTGCAAAATCCAAAACAAAAGTATCATACTTCATTGGATGACATCTGTTCAATCTGGATAATGTCTGAACTGCCTTAATGTCATAAAGCATCTTATCAACATACATCGTATGTAACAGAGGTTCGTCAAAACCTGTCTGGAACATATCTGCAACAACCAAAATACGATAAGGGTCTGTTTTTAATGTTTTAGGAATCTTCGCATCTGGGAATCCATTCATAGCCGCAGATGTTAATGGTGGTTCCTGTCCCTGATACTTGTGTTCACCAGAGAACGCGACAATCGCCTTATATGGGCTATGTCTAGCTGCAAGACACTTATTAAGTGCATAATAGTACTCTATACATCTTGGTATGCTTGAAGTAACTACCATCGCACGAGCCTGTCTACCTATTTTCCCTTTTGAAATCACCTGTTCGTGGAAGTGCTCAATCATCATCTCTGCCTTCTGAGAGATGGTATATGAGTCACTTTCAACGAATGCCCTAAGCTTTTTCTGTGCTCGTTTCTTGTCGAACATAGGGTCATCCTGTACAGTCTTCATAAGCTTATAGTAGCTGGCAATCGGTGTATAATATTTAAGCACATCAAGAATGAAACCTTCCTGAATAGCCTGCTTCATAGTGTATGAATGGTATGGACGATGCTTTACTTCATCTCCATCCTGATATGGAACGCCGAAGGTTTCCAAAGTCTTATTCTTTGGTGTTGCAGTAAATGCAAAGTAGCTGGCATTGTTGAGTAACTTACGTCCCTCCATCATTGCATTGATTTTATCTTCGTTATCCATTTCATCTTCAGAAGCAAGGCCGGAAAGAGCCAAGTTCATCTGCGCAGAGTTTCTTCCACTCTGACCAGAATGCGCCTCATCTATAATAACTGCGAACTTATTTTCCTTATGTTTAGCTCCAATATCAGGAACTACATAGGGAAATTTTTCTATAGTGGTGATAATAATTCTCTTTCCATCTTTAATGGCATCTCTTAAATCACTGGAATGTTCTGCCCATGCAACCGTATTAGCTACCTGCATGAACTGTTTTATATTATCTCTAATCTGTTTATCAAGAATTCTTCGGTCGGTAACTACCAGCACAGAATCCAACATGGGATGACCATTTTCCTCAAGGCCAATCAGCTGATGTGCAAGCCGAGAAATTGAATTAGACTTCCCTGAACCGGCACTGTGCTGAATCAAATATCTTTTTCCGATTCCATTTTCTTTCACATCAGCAAGTAAGCTTTCAACTACGTCCAACTGATGATAACGAGGGAATATCTGCTTTACACTTTTCCTTTTTGTTTCAGGATCTTCTTCAACAACTACCTGAGCATAATTCTCAATAATACGACTAAGCTTATCCTTGGTAAGAACTTCTTTCCAAAGATAATCTGTCATGAGCCCATTTGGATTAGGCGGATTTCCTGCACCATCGTTGTATCCTTTATCAAAAGGAAGGAACCAACTGCTCTTACCATCAAGCTTTGTACAGAATTTTACCCTTGCATCATCCACAGCAAAATGAACCATGCAACGCTTAAACTGGAATAGCAGCTCTCTAGGATCACGGTCAGTCTTATACTGGTTTACCGCATCATCAACATCCTGCTTTGTAAACTGATTCTTCAACTCAAAAGTAATTACAGGAAGACCATTGATAAATACACACATGTCAAGCGCAAGCCTAGTAGAATCATTTGAATATATCAGCTGACGTGTAACACTAAAGATGTTCTTTTCGTACATCTCCTTTGCCTTAACATTATTCTCAGTCGGTGTAAGATAAAACATGATAAGGCTGGCAGGATATACCTTAACTCCATTACGTAGAACGTCAATAATACCTCTCTTAACTATTTCACTCTGCAGTCGGTTAAGAAATTGATTCTTCTTTATCTCTGACTTAAAAACCCCAAGCTTATCTAAAGAATCCGGCTGTGTGTCCTGAAGAAAACGGAATAAGTGAGTTTCGTCAATTGCATAATCACGATTGTAGTCTGCGTTGACACCTTGCTCATAGCCATTTTGCTCAATGAGCCACTTTACAATTAATGACTCAAGTCCACTTTCTTTTATATTAGTAAACGACATATCCTACACCTCCTCGTCGAAAGATTTCTCATCTTCGGCATCCGCTTCATCATCATCAACTTCTTCTGTTTCTTCAATATACTCAAATTCAGGAATTTCGATATCCCTTACATCAATCTGCCCTGTCACAACATCAGAAATCAGTTTATTTCGTAATTCATGAAGGACTTCTACTTCTTCTGTTAGCTTTTTGATTGTTATGTCATATTTTGCAAATGTAGCAGGAATATATTCAACGATAGCCTGTTGCTCATCAGCTGGAGGAACAATAAATGGAATCTCCTTCATTTTATTAATTGATAGATCCCACTGTCCTACACGTATTCCATCAGAAGCCTGAGAAAAAAAATTCACATAGACTTTACTTCTGATTGCATAATGAAAATATTCCAGATTTTCAAAGTCCACATCAAAGATAAAGTATGCTGGACTTACTATACCTGTATATTCTGAAATACCATAAGAACCCTGCCACGCTTTCATCTTATTCATAGCAAACTGACCCTTTTTCACCATTTTGTAACCGCTAAGGTCATCTGGAATAAAATTATGATTGCTTTCCTTATCCTCAATATCTCTAATGATTACCCCCTGCTCTCTAACTACAGAAAGCAGCGGAAGCTCTGGATGGTTTTTCTCACTAAAAGGATGAAGAATCTGTCTCAATTTTATAGTTGTCCAATGTACCGGAATATTTCCAAGCCATTCAACGCCGCTGAATTTCATTGGTACATTAGGATTAAGACCATGTGTCACCGCCTCATTTACAACAGTTTTCTTGAGCTCGCATATTCTTCGAAGTTCTTTCTTCTTGACTTCAATCAATCTATTTATTTTTGATACTTTCCAATCAAGATAACGAACAATCTTGTCTTGCTCCTGCCCTGACGGGATAGGTAACAGAATATTTTTCATCTCGCTGAAGCGAGTTGTCCATAAATCTGAAACAATTCCCCGGCCATATCGGTAATACTCTTCCGAAAAAATATGACTTCTCATCAAATAATGAATATATCTGCCATTCCATTCTTGTCTTGGCTCAAGAACAATATTAATTAGAGAGACAGAACCATCCAAAGGTGATATACCACAGGAGCCTTTCCTATCAGACCTACTATTGATAACAAAGTCTCCAGTTTTTACAAGTTTTCTGTTATCACCTGCATCAGTTTTAACTGCACTATCTAATTGCGGTACAATTCCACCTTTTGATACCGAAAGAGGGGCATAGTCTTTATCTGACACCTTCTCTTTTCGTTGTGAAAATAGACTGCCTATCTTTTTACATTCCCATTCAGATGGTAAATTTCCCAACCATGTAGTACCTGAAGGAGAATAGCTACTATATCTCTTCATTACTTTAGTCCTCCAAGAACATCCTTAAGCATCCCGTTAGTTTCTTGTTCAAGTCGTTCCAGGTCAAAAATAATGCTTTCCATAGGACGAAGTTCTGATACCTTATAAAAATATTTTGTGAAGCTTATTTCATAGCCTATCTGAGTCTTCTTTTCATCTACATATGCATCGGGGGCATAGGGATGAACTTCATTTTCAATAAAAGCTTGAACACCTCCATCATACGTAAAAGGAACAATCTCTGTATCACGCAGCTCAACATCAGCCTCGCCTTCAATTGGCAATGCATTAGAGTCCCTATCAGTAATATACGGACGTACCTTTTTCAAGAGCGAAATTTTCAACTTTGTAGCCTTCTCAAAAGCCTTCCAATCATCTAACGTCACAGTAGGTTCCAGTTCATTAATAGCCTCAGCAAAAGCTGCCATTTCTACATCTTTCAGCACACCTGATGGTATCTTGCGCTCCGGATAGACGCGCAAACGAAGAGGACGTTCAACTGTAACAGCCCAATGTCCAAAATCATCGTTATTAAAAATCTTGCTAATCTCACTCTGCTCCATCTCAAGAAAAATCCTTATGATTTCGTTACGAATTTCAGTCGTGAATTCGCAGTTCTTTTTGCCCATATTCTTTCGTAAAGGTGATTTCATTGAAGTTGCATCAATTAACTGTATCTTGCCTTTACGTCTATCTTCCTTTTTATTTGATAACACCCAGATATAAGTTCCTATACCAGTGTTGTAGAACATATTCTCAGGTAAAGCAATAATAGCTTCTACAAGGTCGTTCTCAATCAGATATCTACGAGCATTACTCTCACCACTACCGGCATCTCCAGTAAAGATGGAAGATCCATTATGCACCTCTGCAATTCTGCTTCCAAGTGAAGTGTCATTTTTCATCTTCGCAACATTATTCAGAAGGAACAGGAGCTGTCCATCACTGGTTCTTGGAATCATCGAAAGCTGTGTTCCATCATCAAGATAAGTGTTAAATCTACTATCAAGGATATCCTTTTTACCACCCATCTTCTCAGCATCAGTTTTCCAGCTCTTACCGTATGGAGGATTTGCAAGCATGAAATCAAACTGTCTGCTAGCATTACCATCCGCAGAAAGTGTAGAACCATATGCTATATGTTCAGCTTGTTCACCATCACCCTTTAACAGCATGTCGGCTTTACAAATCGCGTATGTTTCTGGTTGAAGTTCCTGTCCAAAAAGATGAATAGATACATTTTTTCCACGTCTCTTTGCAAGAGTCAAAAGTCTATCTTGCGCAACGGTAAGCATTCCACCTGTACCACACGCACCATCATAGCAAGAATAAGTTGCATCCATAAGTTTGTCAGCAATAGGCATAACAACTAAATCTGCCATAAGATCTACAACATCACGTGGTGTCCAGTGTTCTCCGGCTTCCTCGTTATTATCTTCATTAAACTTACGAATCAATTCCTCAAATACAGTTCCCATACCATGATTATCCAGAGCTGGAAGCTTTATTGTTTTCATAGTATCATCTGTATACACAGGCTTAAGACTAAGGTTTATGGTTGGAGAAATAAACTTTTCAATAACTGCACCTAGAATATCCGCATCAATCATCGTATCAATCTGATTACGAAATTTGAACTTCTCCAAAATTTCCTGAACATTAGGTGAAAAACCATCTAAGTATGCTTCAAAGTCAACTTTAAGAGTCTGTTTCTTTGCTCTACTGGTAAGGTCTTTTAATAAAAATTGTGAAGAGTTGCAGAAAGCCTGTCCTGCTGCATTACAAAGAGCTGGCCACTGATTAGTAATACCTGCTGCATCCATCTTTTCCTTCATTTCAAGAACTGCCGGTTTTGTATCCTCTAACATAGCATCAAGACGACGAATAACTGTCATTGGGAGAATAACGTCACGATACTTACCGCGAACATATACGTCACGCAGACAGTCATCAGCAATACCCCATATAAAACTCACAATCGCATTGTGTACTTGATTGTCCATATTTTCATCCATACCTTTCTTTGGCTAATTTTGTCTTTTTAACGGTAGGTACACTACCACATTATAATTCTATAAAATCATGTGTTCTAAAAAACGAACAGCATATTCATCTGGTGCAGAATTATCATCTCCAACGCCACTGGAACGAAGCCAATCATCAACTTCTGATAGTTTGAATTTCCAGAGGCGACCAACTTTATATGCCGGCATATTTCTTTTTGAAATCCACTGCAAAATGGTGTCACATTTAACACCTAAATATTTCTGAACTTCTTTCAATGTCGTCCATTTTTCAATAACTTGTTCTTTTACACATTTATCTCCTTCTCTAATTGCGCTTAAACTTTGTGTCTATCGTTACACAAAATAATGAATCTCTTTCCAGAAACAATTCTCTCTATCAGCATCATGCATTTCCCACTTACAATATGTTACTCAATCAAAGTCATGTCCATAAAAAGACGTTGTTGTTTTTATTCTTTCATTCTGCTTTACATCTGAAGTATCAATGGCATAAGAATACGCTTCATGCCAATCTTTAGGAATATGTTTATATACTAATTTTCTTCTAGCCCAGATAACCTTTCCAATATTCGTCAATTCCCATACATGAGCCACCGAATCATAACTGGCTATTTCATGTCTTGCATTTTGATAAATAGAAATATTATAACACTTATATAATGGTTACCTTTACTCTTTATCTTCTAAATACATACCTTCGAGTTTTATCTTCTGATAATCAAGAATCACCATATCATCTACGTCTTCGGAACCACTATCAATTAGCAATTTCATTTGTCTAGTTAGTACAATGGCTAACGTTTTTTGCTCATCTTTATCAGAAACTCCTCAATTCTAATAAAACTACACCTACATTTTTTATCTGGTTTTTGAAGAACTACACCAGAGAGTCGTAGGTATCTTTTCCTATAAGCTGATACTTGTATTTCAACATAAATCTTTCAGCACCCGTAAATAAGTTATTTGGCATGACTCTTTGATACATTACCCTCTCCGCTCGCTGTGAATAAAACAATTATGAACTTATCTTGGCTTTTTATATTAGCACAGTCAGAGTAAACACATCTACATATATCTTCAAGTTTCGCTCAAGCACCTCCCTCTCTCAAGTGGGAAAGTGTAAGTCACAAAACAACAAGACTTGCAACCAACATAGAAAAGCCGCAAGTCAAATCTACTCTCGTACCCGAAAACGATAAACATCCGGATATGAACAACGAATACTTTGTAAACTCCAATTCTACATCTACTCCATGTATCTTAACCGCAAGCCTCAAACCTATCCTTACTCGCTCTAAGGTTTATTCTGGTATCCACAATTGTATCAGCATAAGCTTCTATGCATTCAACTGCTCTGGAACGAAGAAATTGCCTGTGGACTTAACAACCTAAACCAAGAACCTCACTACTAGTTTTAAGTCAAGCGGTGAAGTTTTTTCGATTATTTATTCTTGAAAAATCTTGCAATTTCATCGGAGATTTCTAGGTACCATGCATCAGAATTCAACACACCTTTATGCCACATTGAAAACTTGATGCCTACATCAGTTGTACACCAACCGCTAACATAATGAATAGGCAAACCCTTTTTCTCCATAATTTTGTCTAGGCATCTATACTCTTGATATCTAATCCCACATACTGCAATTTTTCACTACTTCGATTTTGTATAAATCTCCATTGTAATTATGTGGTATAGTTTTGCATCCTTACCTTATCTTTGAATTATCAAGTTTAGTTATTATCTCTCTGTACAGATGTGGTTAATTCCATCATCTTTCGCGCATATGTATCACCATCAATTTCTTCATTGGCATACTGTTGCATAAGCTCATCAATCTGTTCTTTAAGTTCTTCTCTAGTCATTTTTTACCACTTTCCTAATTAATCGTAATTTTATAAGTACCAGCCATGCTCACGGTGAGTCAAATCTAGTGTAAATATGCTAGAAATTGCATTAATCACATAAATATGTATACCATAAATTTCATTATATTCATACTAAACATCATCCAGTTCATATAGCAATTATTCCATTTCAATTACAGTTCATCGAAACTCATCTTCTGATACTATTCTCCTTCTAACTCTTATAATTTGATATGTTTTTCAACATCTCCTCTGACACAAAATATGGATTATTATCTTCTCCAATTTTCTCAATCAAAATGGCATCCTTATCTATTTCAAGTACTCTAATTTTTTCTCCTATCTTAAATTTTAATCCATCATTGCTAACCCCCTCTGCAGTTACAGAATATACCATTGAATCTGATGTTCTGTGTAATTCTTCCTTATTTATTTTCTTTATTATCTTTTTTACAACAATCTCACCACCTTTATATATCACTGCACCTGTGCCAGCAATTATTAAGACAAAATTTTTAGGACCTCCGACCTTCTTCGCCACAGTAGTCAACCATTGATATGCACCTAAATTACTCATTCACTTCACCTCCTTCATCTCATCTACCATATCTCAACTCCTATTCAATTAGGTTATCTTAATTTTTATATCCAACAAACACAGAAACCACATCTACTATAAATTCGCAATCTTAATGTGTAAATAAATAGCTAGACTTTATCTTTGCAATTTCTCATATCAAGAAGCTTTACAAATAGACGCGCACAAATTATTTAATTAGCATTTCATCTTTCATGTCTTGTAACAGATATATTGCATTATTATTTTCATATATTAGTCTAAGCATTAATTGAATATCAGGATTATCAGCACTCAATACATTACGCTTACAAACCTCTTTATGTAATACATGTTCTTCAATCAACAAATATATATCCATATTTTTTGTCATTCCACGCACAGAGATCATTTGTACTAAATCACTACAATTCCATTCCTTAGTTGTCATAGTTACTATCGCTTCATGAAGTTATGAATATACCGCACCTTTTAGGTCTTCTGAGGTTTTATATCTATCGATAACATTATTATATAATACCTTCAAATTTTACTTCACCCATTCTTCTAGTAAATTTATTTATTTTACCTTAAGCTACGCAAAATACTAAATCGCCTTTACTTAAATGCTATCCTTGGTTTTGACAATTTCTTCAAAATTTGCCTTTACTCGATGCTCCACCTGCTTCTTTGTCACATTATACATATTAGAAAAATACTCATAGATAATATCATTAAAGTCAATAGAATACTGACTTTTTAGTGACGGAATAAATGGAGCATCACTTTCTAGTAATATACGTTGTACCGGTATCTTGGAAATTATATTAGCTCCAGACTTACTGTTCAACATTTGTGGATTAATTGAAAAGTAGTATCCTCTATCGATAGCTTCCTCAAGATCTTGTATTCTTCCTGAGTACCAATGCATAATAACAGTTCCCGCAAATCCATCTAAATGTTTTAAAACATCTTTAGAAGCATGTCTACTATGTACGCTTAACACTTTATTTTTCCCTGTTAGGAATTCTAGTATTTCGCTAAATATTCTTTCTTGATCAAGACATATACGTTTATCATTGGTTGAACCATCCAGCCCAACTTCACCAATATACCGTGACTTTACTGATAATTTCTTAAATAATTCAATCTGATTTGGAAAGTCTTTTACTAATTCCGGATGATAACCAATTGCAATTTGAGTGTATTTATATCTACCAACTAATTTCTCGTATCTATTATAAATATCAGGTAGATTTGTCATTGCAATTGTATATGATTTCACAGCTTCAATATAGTGTAAAACTTCTATTTTATCCTTATAGAGATCAAAATGCATATGTGCATCCATTAAAAACTCATTCATTTAAACTCCTCTAAATAGCTGGAAATCTCATTAATCCCACGTTTATAAAGATTAGAAAACTCTTCTATATGTTCTTTAATGGATCCATTCATCTGAATACGCATAAAAATTTGGGTAGGCTGAAACATATCCAAACCTTGTAAATATGAATTTAAGCACATTTTTGCTTCATCGCCTAATTTAAATTGTCTGTCATAATACCTACTTGTATCTGACATATTAGCTCTTTTTAAGGCAGCTTGTCTCACAGTGCATGGCAAGCAGTAGCCACAATGCATAGCTTCTTTCTCGCCACGATGACGACCTACATCTGGATGAGAACATGACATCGTATTTGCAATATTCGCATTTAATATCTCTTGATTTTTACATTCAATTAACATCTCTCCCTTGGTCTTAAATTGATATGGATTATAAATATTCAGAGTTATTCCTACGTTGTTCAGTAATTCCTTAAGTAAAGTCATATAATATGGGTGTGTAGTTCTCGTACTACTTGTACCTATTCTAGAGAATGTAAGAGGAATATTTAGGGAAATAAATCCATTTTCTGAAATAATCATTTTACTGCAGTTGCTATATGCCGTAGCCATTACAATAGCATGTGAAAAAAACATAAATGATCTTGTTCGTGTTGTATCTTCTACACCATCAACAACCGATGCATGAAATTGTAAAAAATTATCTTCCAATAACTCATATTCGGTTTGCAATGAGTAAATTACCCTATCTTGGAATTCTTTTGTACCTTTTCCACCTCCATAATGGCTAATAAATAATATATCCTTTTTTCCTGCTTCCAATAGATCTATAGCACCTATCAAGGAATCCATTCCTCCAGATAACATTGATACCATTGAAAACATCTGCGTTTTTTCACTACGCGTTTTTTTCTTCCATCGGTTTTCAGCAAATACTTCTATATCTGATTTTTCTCTTGGACGAAAAAAAATCTTCCAATGATCTCCGCTCAGAAAACTCAAGGTGTTCTGCAAGAGTAATACATTTTCATTCCATAAAGTGTATTCTAAAACAGGAATATGTAATTCAATATTTCTACTCCAATTATCTGATGCATCTTCTCTTTTACATAACCTATCCGCTATAAAAACAGAAAATGAAATGTATAATAAATCTATTCCTGTATTGGAAAACCAAGAAGAGCAGATAAAATCATGTTGCCAAAAAGTATATCGAAATTGTTTTGCTGCATTATAACTAATTCTTAGGTTCTCACACTCTGCAATATATATATCCTTATCACTATGAACAAAATTAATAATCACTCTAATCCCTCCAATGCAATAAAACAATCCCCCATGATTTTAGGAATTACATTTTTTGAGCTAAAGTCTATTTGTTCCTTGAGCTTTTTAAACTCTACATCAACTGTACTGTAAACTATTTCCTTAAAATCATTTCTAATTGTATTGGCCTTAACAATATCAGATTCGTACTTTTCAAATCTACTTTGTAAGTCCCTCTGCATAAGCCCCCATATATATGATTGTATATACGCACACATTGATTTTACGGATAATTCCGAAGGCATATTATTTAAACAATCAAAATCCATATTATTTCGCTCCATATATTCATAAACAAAGGACATCGCATCCATCATTGCTGATCGAGCTACTATATCCTCCTTTGTTACTGCTTGAGGTGCTAGTGCATCAACCACTAATGAAATTACTTCATTCGCACTTTTATCCTCAAACTCAATTTGTAAATTGTGTAATAAGTTTTCGATTCCATAATTACTTATATTGTTAAAGAATCCACCCAATGCTCGACCCGATCTCACACCTGAATTCGCCGAATGAACCAATCTTGTAGAGCCACCAGCCGCCTTTACATACTGTCCAACTACATGCCCATAGTTTCTTTTTCGATCTCCACTATAGGTACCATTTATAATTCTTGACAAATTTGTTTTTACTGTCTTCCACTCTACATTGGGCTGTACAGAACCACCTGACTCTATCTCTTGATCATTTAAATATCCATCCGGTAGTAAAGGATTATTCTTTACCGGTCCTTGATAAATTGTCGATGTTCCCATTTACCCTTCCTTCCCCAAGCTATTTCTTATTGTTCTAACCAAGGTAATATTATCTTTCCACTGGTTAGACATTATCTTTTCTAATTCTTCTTCCATATGAGTTTGTTTAGCAAATTCAGCTATATATGGAGCAGCACCAGCTGTTAACTGTGATGCTGAGATTAATTTCAACTGGCTCATCCCCTCCTCATACAACTCTTTTTTAGTTAACGAAAGCCCAGTAAGAATCTTCACTTGTTCTATTTTCACTTTTTCAGAAGAAACTATTCTATTTACAAACGCTTCTATAACAGCCTTCCCATCATCAATAGACAGATTCCTCATTTCTTCTTCTGCCTTAGTTATAGACTCTTCTCCTTCAGAAATAACAATGTCAAAAACTCTTTGAGCTAATACCGACATTGTTGCTTTCAATATACTTACACGCTCCTCTAAAGAAGTTCTAGAAAAATAAAAATATAATCTCAAATCCTCATTTGCTATATGTGGCTCTGTTTTATACCACCTCAAAAGCCATTCATCCTCTATTCCTTCTTGCGTATCCCCTTCGTTTTCCTCTCCTTCTTTCAACATTTCTTTCAGATCACCTGTTTTTGATAATTCTGCATATTTTTTAAACTGAATAGGTCGATAGTATTCTAGCATCATTATTTTTGTCAGAATCTTTTGGTTCAGTTCTTTTCCTTTATATTTGGCCTGCTGAATTCTTAAATCAAGCATGTTTAAAAAACGTTTATATTGTCTTGGATTACCATTTAGTGCTTGGGTCATTAACTCTGCCAGTTGTATAGCTGATACAATACTTTCTGATTCGTTCAAATTCAGATTTGCTAAAATCTTATTTAAATCAACATTCGTAAAGTCATCTTTTTGTGCTGTGTGAAATGCCTCCAAGAATTTCCTAAAGTCATCTTTTCCTATTTTTTTTTGAAGAAACAAGCATGAAATGTACCTTGATACTTCTAATGTGTCCAAACGTGGAATTCTGATCGGGTACTGAATCAATTTTTCCATATATTCCTTTCCTATACTTATTTCTTGGCCAGGTATATCTTTAAACTTACTCTTTACTGCATATTCAATCTGTCTCTCATCTGCTCCTATTACAAATGCTGTTTTTCCTGTGAATAGGAAAAGCTTAATTGCCTCCAATGTATCTAATATTGTATCAGGACGACACCTGTCTAGTTCATCAACAAATACAACAAGACGTGAAATCTTTGATTCCTCTAGGATATTAGCAAAGTTCTTTTGAAAAGAACGAATATTCTCTCTAAGCTCTGTGAAATTTAGTTCATCCTTAACATTCTGCTGAATTTTATTTAGTATATCATCGTCTATATTATTTACATTATTAAAAACAGCAGACATGACATTTCTTACGGTTAAACTGGTCAATGTTGCCATTCCTCCGGTAAGCATAAAGTCCGCCCCAGCCCCAACTACCCTTTTTGCTAATTTAAGTTTATCTATAGAATCCCACAATCCTTTAACTAAACTTTTGGCTCTTTCTGACAATTTTCTTTCATCTGTTATTGCGTCTAATATCTCTCCCAGTAATGCACTCTTAGCGTCTTCATAGTTTTCAAAAAGCCAACCATTAAAAACCATGCATTTTATATCTTTGTCATTGTTTTCAAGCAAAGACTTACTCATATGTATAACGCTTGATTTTCCACTCCCCCAATCACCATACAATCCTATACATGCTGGTAGAAGATCATCATTTTCCACAATATCAGTAATACTATTTATTAAATATCCATAATCCAAAAAATCCAACTCGGTCTCGCTGTCTCTCCACATAAGATTGCCCCTTTAAAGTTATCATTATTTCAATACACGTTTTCAAAATACTAGCTTATAGCACCATCACTTTTACACTCATTTTCAGTAGATTTTATCCGCTAATCTATTAGTCATTTTCAAATAGTATCTTGGGAGAATGTGGACTGAAGCTATCACTTCGATTCTGTCCGTTCACATCCCTAATTTTCCTGGATTCCATTCGCTTAGAATGACTTACAACTCTAAGCCTCATGGCATAATAGAAATCCACATAACGCTGATTTACAGTTGTTTCATATCCCTGCTCTACCACCAATTTATTAATAAGATTCTACTTAGATATGCGCTAGATTCTTATTTTGTTTAATCTAACAGGTTCAGACCTTGCACCTACTGCGTAGAGTTCAACAGCTAAAATTACACAAATATACTTTCTCAGATGCTTTCCATTCTCTTCCCTAGCAGCTTTCTTAAACATGAAATACTCTTAAAAGTAAGTAAATTCAAGGCCTCCTACTTATTTTCTCTCCATCACCACCACACTCTCCGTATGATAGCTCCTCGCAAACTGATCCACCACTGTCAGTTTCTTAAGTTCATATTCCTTCTCACATAGCAATTTTAAATCCCTTGCCAGTGTAGAGGAATCACAGCTTACATATACTATTCTCTTTGGTAACAACTTCAGCATTGTATCTATTGCAAGCTTATCAAGCCCCTTTCTTGGCGGGTCTACCACTATGACATCTATATCTCTTATATTTCCGTTTTCGTATTCGCCTGTGATAATCTCTTCCGCCTTACCTACGAAAAACTTTACATTTTCTATATTATTAAGCTTTGCGTTCTCTCTTGCATTTTGTATGGCGGCATCCACTATCTCAACACCGTAGACAAACTTTGCGGACTTTGCAAGGAAGAGTGAAATCGTTCCTATACCGCAGTACATATCCCAAACTGTTTCTTTACCGGTCAGTGCGGCATACTCTAATGCCTTGCTATATAGTTTTTTCGTCTGTACAGGATTTACCTGATAAAATGACTGTGGCGATATTCTAAACTTCACATCCCCTATGTAATCCTCTATATAGCCGTTGCCATAAAGAGTAACTGTTTTTTCTCCCAAGATGACATTGGTATTCTTTTTATTTATATTGATAGAAACAGATTTTAAGTCATTTCCAAGTGCGCTACATAGGCTCTCTACAAGATTGTCACTATGTGGCAGATTGTTTGCGTTTATAACTATGCAAACCATCAGCTCACCCGTAGCAAAGCCTTTTCTTATAAGTACATGCCTTACTATGCCGCTTCCATCTTCCTCATTGTAGGCTTCCACACTGTACTTCTCCATAAAATCAAGAACTATCTGCAGTACAGTCTTATTTTCTTCTATACCGATAATGCAGTCATCAAACTCTACAATGCTGTGAGTTCTGCCTGCAAAATAGCCTGTGATGTTTTTACCGTTCTTTCTCCCGAAGGGAAATTGGGATTTATTTCTATACCTTATCGGCTCTTCCATACCGATAATTTCTTCTATCTCTACATTTGACAGATCAAATCCACCTATTCTTTTTAGATGATTTTCCACTTTGTTTTGCTTTAGTCTAAGCTCCGCTTTATAATCAAGGCTCTGTAATGTACATCCGCCACAGCTTCTTGCCACCGGACATTTGACCTCTATTCTGTCGGGACTCTCATTAACTATGCTCTCCAATCTTGCATATCCGTAACTTTTCTTCGTTTTCATCACCTTTGCTGTGACTTTATCCCCTATAACAGTATCTTTTATAAACCATGTGAAGGCATCGGTTTTTCCGATGCCTTCGCCATTTTCTCCAAAGTCTGTTATATCAACTGTTATCATTTCACCTTTTTTGTAACTTGCTGTATTATCAGTTTTCATATATCTCCATTACTAAACATATAAGACTGCTTTGATAATCAGTCTACGTTCTCGACTTTATATTATACACTTGTCTTTCTGTAATTGCTCTCAAGTAACTTATTATAACCGAGCCATCCGGTAGCTCCGTCCTGTCCCTGTGCCAACAGCTCAATAAAGGTCTCCATCTTTGCATCTGCATTATCTGCCAGATTGAGAGCCAAAGCCTCTATAAGTGCAGGTTTTTTAGGTGAACCGTATTCAAGCTCACCATGATGTGCAAGTATACAATGTATAAGCTCATTTGAAAGCTTCTTCGGGAATCCCGGAATTTTATCAATTTGCGCTTTTAATATCTCAACACCTATTACTATATGTCCCACCAACTGACCTTCATCGGTATAATCATTTGCCGGGAATGCCGACAACTCTCTGGTCTTTCCTATATCATGACAAAGTGCGGATGTGATGAGAAGATCATGATTTAATGACTCATAATTATCACAAAAATATTCACAAAGCCTCACCACTCCCAGAGTATGCTCAAGTAATCCTCCAAGGAATCCGTGATGCACGGTCTTGGCTGCCGATGATGCTTTAAATGTAGATTGAAATTCAAAGTCCTCTATAAAAATAGCGGTCAAAAGCTTATTTAAGAAAGGATTCTTCACCGATTTTATCTTTTCTTTTAACTCCGCAAACATTTTTTCAATATCTTTTTTAGATACCGGTACATAGTCTGATGCTGTATATTCCTTTGCATCAGCTTCCCTTATCCTTGCAACCTTCAGCTGCAATGTGTTGTTAAAAGATGTAACTTCAGCGTCAACCACTACAAAGGTCATAGCATCTACATCAGAGATACCCGGAGAATAAAGATCCCATATCTTTGCGTCAATGCTTCCTGTCTTGTCTTGCAAACTGAGGCTGGCATATTCCTTACCTGTCTTTGATACTGCAATAGTTTTGGATTTACACAGATAAACCTCTGAAATATGCATTCCTTCTTTTAAGCTTTCAATAAATTTCATTTTCTACCCTTCTAGCTCCTGGCACCAATAGTTGTCTCAAAATTCAATTCGGTAAATCCGTCTTTACCTGAACGATTCACCTTGATATTGATCACTTGGTTTGGTTTTAGCTTCTCCATTATATTTTTAAACCCTGTTATAGAGTTTACTTCCTCATTACCAATCATGGAAATAATATCCCCTGATTGTATCCCTATATTATAGGCCGGTGAATCCGTCCTGACTTCTGAGACATAGATACCGCTTGGCATGCCCTCAGGCGCTTTGTCCTTGTCTATATCAAGTGCACGAACTCCCAAGTATGCCGATCCTACACCATTTGTCATATTTTCAATAAGTACTTTCAAATCGGATATACCGTATGCCATTGATATGGATGAACTGTCATCCAAATTGGAAACCACACCTACCAGATTTCCTGATGTATCCAGTAAAAATGTTCCTATGCTGTCCAAATGTTTATCACAGTATATTACTCTTCCGTATCCGTCAAAAAAACTCGCATTCTTATCAATTGCCGTTATATTTCCGATATCGATGCTTCTTGATACTCCCACCGGACTGCCTACCGCCAATATAAAAGCACCTTTTTTCAGCTGATAGGAATTTCCAAGTACAACAGGCTCTATACTTTTTATCTTTTCTTCCATGGAAGAAATATCCACAGAGAGTATCATTAAGTTTGTCAGCTGATCGCTTCCGATTACTGTAGCTTCCTGATTGCTACCGTCGTAAAAACCGACTTTTATTCCGCCCTCTTTTTCCATATTTGGAGCCAAAACAATAAGGCTGTCACCCGACTTTGCTATTATGATTCCCGAACAACTGCTTTCATTTTGCAATGTATTGTTAAACCAGTCAGTGTCTGTAGTGACGGCACTTATTTTTACAATAGTATTATCTTTTTTTTCTGCAACCTTACTCAGACTCTCATACATCTGCACCAGATTCTTTTCGTTCAAATCAATGCTTTCTATAGCAGATGCAACTATGTCTTCCACATGTTCTGAAGATTCCGCTTCCTCACTACTCTCAACTGTAGTTTCTTCCTTCGGAATTTCGATAGTGGTCTTTGTCTTTTTGCTAAGTATGTTTTTGTTTATAATATGTGATGTCAATGCCATACTTGGTCCTGCAACCATTCCAAAAACAATAGCAAGGCAAGCCGCTGAGATAACCTTCTTATTACGTTCTTTATTATCCTCTATAATAGTCTGCTTTATAAAAGGATTTTTCTCATCAGGCTCATGTTCTTTTTTTGTATCTGGCATAAAAACCCTCTGCTTTCAGGATGTATTACATAATACCTCGCTCTCCCTAAAAAAGATTATACTGGTTTAGGGTCAATTTATCAAGCAAATGTAATATAGATTTAACACAAAATACATATCTGAATCAATATAATTATAACTTTATAATCTCTTCTCCGTTTCCCTCTTTAGGATATAATAAAGTCCTGCAGCTACAGGCACTGCAACCAGTACACCGAATATTCCTCCGATGCTTCCGCCAAGTGAAACCGCAACTATAACCCACATACCCGGAAGTCCTACCGAGCTTCCTACAACTCTCGGGTATATTATATTATTTTCAAATTGTTGTACTAATGTGTGAACTATTATAAATATTATCATGCTCTGCACAGATTTTGTAAGTATCATCAAAGCGCCTATAAAGAGTCCTGCATATGCACCGATAACCGGTATAAGTGCAGTCACACCGACTAAAATAGAAATAGATGAAGCATATGGTAATCTTGCTATAGACATAACCACATATAATAATACACCAAGTATCATCGCCTCTTTTACCTGACTGACAAAATACTTTTTAAAGCTGTTATCAAAAACACTTATAATATCAATAATAAAGTCTCTTTTTGACGGAAGAAATGCTTTTAGCAGCTTGTCTCCCTGTACTCCCAGCTTTTCCTTATCCACAAGTATATATATTGCAAAAACAATTGCCATAAATAAAGAAAATACCGTATTAAAAAATCCTGATATACCGATTAATACTCCGCTCAGTACATTTCCCACACCTGACATTACCTCTTTAATCAGCCTTGCCAGATATCCTGCTATATCTATATTATTGGTATCAATATTAAACATCTTTAAAATATTATTTATCTGCTCATTATTTCCGATATCAACTATTATCCGCTTTAAATCACTTGGATTCGTATACATTATAGAAAATGATATTTTTACAAGCTGTGGAATAATTATTCCAAGCAATAATGCTATTACCAGTACAAAGGTGAACATAGCCGATATTATTGATACCATTCTTATAATTTTTTTATTATGAAATTTTTTCAAAAGCAGATTTTCATAAGCATCCATAAGAATATTTATAATATATGCCATCATAGCTCCCACCACAAATGGCATCAAAGCTTTGGTTATATTTTTTATATAGCCTTCTACAGCATTAAAATATCTGATTATTCCATATATTAAAACAGTGCCTATTATAATATATGCTATATACTTTTTCTTTATACCGTTCACAATATTACCCTTCTGTCATTTTACAAAGCGCTATCTTATCTACTTCATCACTGATAAATGCTTGTTCATCAAAAATATCCAACACTCTAAACTTTGAGTATCCTCTTGGCAATGTAATATCCAAAAGTTCCAAATCTGAAAGACTTAGTAATTTTTGCTTGCCCTTCCATTCACCTGTTTTAAAAATAGGGGATAAGATAAGATATTTTTTATCAGTACTGAATTTACCTCTGACTCCATGTTTACCGGGTAGTTTTTCCAATCTTTCCTCACCCCAGATTTTCTTTTTATAAACTCCGTCTTTATTAATTTCTACATACCAGTAATACTTAAAATAGCTAAGTCCGCATGGATTTACAGTATCAGCCTCCAAGAATACATATATAGCGTCACCCTTTATCATCATACTTCCAATTTGAGGATAGTTATATCTATACTCCATCTTATTATAAAGCCCCTCTGCCTTAAGCAATGACTCAAAAAATCTTTTCCTTGTATTTTCTGTTGTAAATACAGGATGTAATATATCTTCAAATTTTATAGTATTTTCATTTTTATCATATTTAAAAAATGTAAAGCTGTTGGCAGCCATCGCCTCTACACTTACACGACAAATAACAGGAAATTTTCCACTCTCTCCCAAAGTTGAGATCTCTGTTATATTTTCTGCAATACAAGGTTTTTCTATATTTATAGGAGTAAATGCTTCATCATATTCTCCCAATTTCCACGCCTCATTTTCACTGATTAAAATAATACCGTCATCTGTATTAAGCAAGAGTTTACTGCTTCTTTTGTTATCTGTATTAATTGGAATAAACTTATATTCATTATTCCTTAACCACAAAACACCATTATTCTCACCACAGTAAATAACAAACTCATCCTTCGCTCTGGCAAAATGATTCTTTGCATATATCGGTGCATACTTATATGATACCTCTGAAAGTTTTATATTATCTACCTGCCACTCCGAAAGCTTTTCAAATTTTATTTCCATAGCTAAATCTCCACTATTCTGTCTGCAAACTCTCTTGCTTCATTTATATCATGTGTCACAAAGAGTACGCTTTTTCCACAAGTATACTCTTTTATAACCGTCATTGCCACAGCTTTTGTCTTTTCATCAAGGCCCTTTAGAGCCTCGTCAAATATATAAAGCTTGGCTCTTCTTGAAAGGCATCTTGCAAGTGCCACTCTTCTTTTTTGGCCACCACTCATAGTATTTACATATTTTTTAGTCTCTATACCAAGCTTATCTAAAATTTCTTTTGCAATTTCTTTATTCCCATTCATCAGGCATACATTTGAAATCGCACTGAAGTCCTCACTTAGTCTGTCTTCTTGAAATACTGTAGATATTTCCTTTGGAACGTCCATATCACCGCAATCAGGTGCTTCAAAGCCCATTATAATATTTAATATAGTGGTCTTTCCCTTTCCGGACTTTCCCATAAGTGCAACATGTTCGCCATCGGCTATTTCCAAAGTGAAATCTCTTAAAACTTCTGTGCCGTCAAAGCTCTTATATATATTTTTTAAAAACATCAATACACCCTCTTTATCAATCCGAAAAATCTTTTCATTATAAATATTATCAATCTTTCAAAAATTGCACTGCACAGTATTACTATTAGCGTAATGGCAAAGACCTTTGAAGTTTCAAGATATATCTTGGCATCAAATAAGAAGAATCCCAAAGTGTTTTTCGGTCTGCCTATAACCTCAGCCGCAATACCTGACTTAAAAGCAATTCCCATTGAAGCCACACTTGATGATATCAAAAATGACTCCAGCCCCGGTAAATATATGTATATAAATTTTGCCTTTTTCCCAAGTTCATATATTTTAGCCATCTGCAGCATCTTCACATCTATAGACTTTAATCCTTCCAGGGTATTGGCATAAAATATGGGCATTACCATAAAAAAACATACTAAAACCGAAAGTGCCTCACTTCCAAGCCATATAAGTATTATGATGACAAATGATGCTACCGGTACTGAGCGAATTACCATAATATATGGTGATATATAGATCTCAAACAGTTTAAATCTGTATGAAAGTCCTGCAAGTAATATTCCTACTCCGCCACCAGCTAAAAAGCCCAAAAGTATTTTAAATATGCTTTTCCCAAGTCCCATCCAAAATACATTCTTCCCACCAAGCTCAAACAATGCTTTGACTACTTCTACAGGGGATGAAAGTAAAAATGACCTGTTTAAAATCATTGCCACTATTTGCCAAAACAGCAGTGCAAGAAGCACTGCTGTAATTTTATGTGTTCTATTTTTATTCATAGACTATTTTCCGGTATAATAGAACTCTTCTCCCGGCAATGCACCACCTACCGACTTAGGATTTAAATTAAACAATGTCATTAAATAGTCCTCTGTAGCGCTCTTCATCTCATCTCCTGTTATAGATACCAGATTACAATATGGTATTGCCTTGGCTGCAATAGGTGCCTTTATTATATCATTTGCCTCTACCAGCTTAGATGCCTCTTCCACATTTTCATTTATCCACTTAACAGAATCTGTATAGTTTGCTATAAACTCGTCTACCAACTCCTTGTTTGACTCAAGAAAATCGTTTCTTACAAACAAACCTGCAGTGATAAGTTTTCCGCCTGTTCCAAGTGCATCCCATTCCTTTGTAAGATCAAGTACTGTATTTAAGTTCTGCACTTTTGTCTGAGCAACTGTTACAAATGGCTGTGGTAACATAACTACTGCATTGTCTGTATTTTCGATAGTTGCCAAAACTTCATCTGCTGATGATTTCCAGTCCATAGTAACATCAGTGTTTATATCCATTCCGTGTCCCGACAGTATATAGCTAAGACTGTACTCAGGTGTAGCACCCTGACCATGTGCTATTATTGTCTTGCCCTTCAAGTCTTCTACGCTCTTTATACTCTGATTTCCTTTTTCAAGTATATAGAGAATACCCAGAGTACTTATATCAAGCATAGTGACCTTGCCGTCTGAGTTGTTAAAAAGTACGGATCCCATATTTACAGGCAATGCCGCAATATCCACTTCTCCGTTTAGAAGCTTTGGTGCCATTACATCAGGTGCAGTCTCCATATCAAAATCGACACTGTAAGCAAGGCTTCCCTTGTTTGCATCATCTATAAGTTTTACAAGTCCGATGCTTGTAGGACCCTTTAATCCACCCAGCTTTATGCTTCCAAGACTTTCTTCATTTTCACCTGTAGTGCCAGGCTGTGTACTTTCTGCCACACTGCTCTCAGCACTTGTACTGCTTTCATTTACATTTGCCTTTGCGCAACCTGATAATGCCAATAATGCACATGCCATTACCGCTAATATTCTTTTTTTCACTTCTACCTCCAAAATATATTTATTCTGAGCTAAAACATACTTTTTTCCTCTTGTAAAAAAGAGTAAAACCATAAAGGTTTTACTCTCTTATTTTAATTAATTTCTATAAAAATATCAATGAATTAATTCTGAATGTTGTCGATACCGTCCTTGATGTCTTTCTTCACATCCTCAACCTTGTCCTCAACATTTTCCTTAACTTCATTAAATGTATCTACAGCCTGATCTTTTACTTCCTCAGCCTTATCAGCTACATCTTCAGCCTTATCCTGAACAGCCTCTTTTACTTCCTCAACCTTATCCTCTACTGCATCTTTAACTTCTTCAGCCTTCTTACCTGCAGTATTCTTTACTTTTTCGATTTCAGCATTAAGACTATCTATATTCTGGAAACGTGCCTTTATATTCTCACAGAATTCCTTTATTTCCTCAGGTACTTCTTCACCCTTGGCAAATTTATCAAAAAGAGCCTCACTGATTTTCTTCTTTTCCTTCTCAATCTCCAGCTTCTCTGCAGCGATCTTTGAATTGAGTTTACTTATCTCTAAAGCGTCATTGGTCTTGTCGCTAACCTGTTTAGCAAGGTCACCTGCTGCTGCTCCCAAGTTCTTTGCAACATCACCTAATTGATCAAAAAATCCCATTGTCGTATCCTCCTTAGTGTATATAATCCTTCATTGAACTATTAACGCGAAATCAAATATGATTTAGTCAATTATATCAAATACGGATAATTTTGCAATTTATTTTATCTTAATATTTATTATATTTTTGATACTTTTTAAGTATCAATCTATAGCAATATTTCCCGATAGCGCCTGCATATATGCATTGTAATCTGTCTTAAGTTGAAGCCTTGCACTCTCCAATTCCGCCTGCTTTTGTAAAACCGAAAGCTTTCCTCCAAGATACTGTGCCGTTGAGAGCATGCCAAGTCTTCTCTGTGTATCCAGTGCATTTTCGGTGGCGTTGGCTGCTTCTACTCCGACATTTGCCGCTGCAAGATTACCTTTATCTGTTATTATATTATTATAAAGTTCATTTATATTTGCTCTTAACATATCTTCATCCTGATTTGACTGATACAACTTTGCTTCCACAAATGAACTTGACTTTGAAGATGTATTATGTCTGTTTTTTATAAGTGTTGCATTGTTTCCTATGGCAGTGTTTATATCCACACTTGGGTTTAACTTATTTATATCGTCCTCACTTACATCAGGTATATCTGCAACAGTAACGACGGCATCAGGAGACCAACCGCACATAGTTATAAGAGTACGATAAAGCTTATCCTTATTAGCCTTTAGGTTCAAAAGATTTGCTCTTGCATTTGCCAGGTCACTTTGAGCCTTTATAATATCCGCATTGGTCGCCAATCCCAGACTTTCTGTCTGATTTGTGACTCTTATCGCCTCCTCGTACATCTTTATCATACTTTCCAGTATCTTTTCCTGATTTTCTATATTTTTATATCCAATCATAAGTGCTCTTACACCTGCCACAACCTGATCCTGTGCATTTCTTATAGGCGCATTTGTACTTGTCACCTGTCTTGACAGCTTATCTTTTGCAATGCTCATTGCCTGTATACTCATACCAAGGCCCTTGCCCTGTGCCTTATAGAGAATTGTATTTACAACATCACCGTCGTTCATAGCTACAGTCGCATTACTGCTCATCTCTCTTCTTGCCGCTTTGAGTGTATCAAGTGCCATACTTAAGCTGTCTACATTTTCATTAAACTTACTCCAAGCTGATGATATATTTACATTGAAGTTTTTTACCAAATCTTCTATTTCTACATACTCCAAAGTATTATCCATAAGCTTACTCCATGTCTCTTCACTGTATCCGTTAAGTTGTGCCTGTGTCTTTTCTACATCTGACGGACTCTTTGGAGACGTCACATATGCATATGATGTTATAGGTGTGGCAAGTGCCATACAAAGAGACAAAGCTATTATTTTATTTTTCATTTATAAGCCTCCTTATGATGTTGATGCAAGTCCTTTTAGTGCCCAATCATAGTTTGCTATTGCCTGATTTATGGCATATCTGCTCTGCTCCAATGCTCTTTTTGCATTCTCCGTTGTTACCTTTTGTGTATCAAGTTCAAGCTTACTTATCATTCCAAGTGAGAATCTCTGATTTGCGATAGCCATGTTAGTCTCTTGAAGATTTGCAAAGCTGTTTGCATAGTTATAGCTTTCCTTTGCAGATGCTATATTTTGTGCTGCCACTGCAAGAGCGGTTGCTATATTTTTCTTATTATCTTCTATAGTCAGTTTCAAACTTTGCTTGTCGGAGTCTGCGCTTGCATTTTCCAATTTCTTTTCATTTATTCTCAATGTATAGTTATTTACCAATGCTTTTTGTAAATCCGCACTCGGATCAAATACTCTGTTCATATCGGGGGTCGGTATATCTCCTACGTTCGGCGTGGCATTATAGCTCCAACCGGTCATTACCTGCAACTTCTTAAGTACCGTATTGTTATCTGATATTGCCTTAGTCAGAGCATTCTGTGCATTGATTACCTTTTCTTTAGCACTCAGTACATCTATATTTGTGCCTGTTCCGGCATTTAACTTTGCATTTGCCATATTCAATGCAATATTTGCAAGTTCAAGATTGCCCTTAGCCACATCTATTGCTACTTGACCCGACCTATATGAAATCATATTTGTAGTCGCGCTCTGTGCTAAAGTCTTTTCCGACTGTTCATATCCAAGTCTTATAATGTTTGCATCTTCCAATGTGGAATCCGCACTTGATAAAAGATTTTGTGCGGTTGCTCTTGCAGTCGCCACACTTGAAAGCTTTGCTATATATGTCGGATCGCTTGGATCCGGGTCATCAAGATTATTTAAAATTTCTTCTGCATTTTCTCTATACTTATCAGACACTTCAGTGTTTGTTCTTCCGTAGTCTCTTTTAAACTTTGCTAGAGCAACTTCATTTGAACGCACTGTAGCATTATACTCAGCTATCAAATCTTCTATCTCGCCGTACTCAAGATTATTGTCTTCAAGTGCGGCCCACTCCTCATTACTTCTGTTAAATCTTGGAGTTCTTGCAAATACGGTTGTAGTCATAAGCATACTGCCTGAAAGTGCAAGGGCTATTATTTTTCTGCCTTTTTTATTCATATTCACCTCTTTCACAATATAATAAATCTATAATAGCTTTGTTAAATACATCTCTATATTTAATTTTACAATAATTTTATTATTCAAATCTTACTTTTATATTCAATTTATATTTTTATTTGCTCAAGCTTTCCATACGGTTAAGGTAAGCCACCCCGGTCAGTATACTGACTTTAATTATTTAATTGCATTTATCTTTCAGTCAATATCCAATCCCGCTTCTAAATGATTTCCTGTAAGCTTTTTACCTGCCTTATCAAGCATTTTATAAAGAGTAGGCAAAAGCAGCAGTGCAAGAAGCGTTGAAGCTATCAAACCTCCTACATTTACAAGTGCAAGTCCCTGGAGCATATCCGTTCCATAACCAAGAGCCATCGGAAGCATAGATATAATTGTTGTAAGGGTGGTCAAAAGTATAGGTCTTATTCTTGTCGCTCCCGCCTCCACAAGGGCATCATCAAGAGGCATCTCCACCTTATACTGATTTACCGTATCCACATATAAAATACCGTTATTTACAACGGTACCCACCATCATCAAAAAACCTATCATTGACATCATGCTTATCGGTACATCAAATAACCACAGGAGTCCGAATGCTCCTATCAATGAAAACGGTATGGTAAACATTACCATCAGTGAAAATCTGGGTGATTCAAACTGCATTGCCATTACAATAAATATTAAAAATATAGCTGTAAGTAATGCATTAAGCAGTGCGGTCATCTCATCACTCATCATATCATTATATGCATTGGTGGCTCTTTCCACTCCGTTTGGAAGTCCGATACTGTCTACGAATGCATCAGCCTCACTATTGGCATCTCCCTTATATCCTGCCACCTTATCCGCTGTGATGGATACCTGATATTTTTTATCCGATCTTGTAATAGTAACCGCACTGTCCTCAAATGACACTGTGGCAAGATCTGAAAGCGGAGTTTTAGTTCCTGTAACACCTGTTATCAAAATATTTTCTATTTCATTGATGGTGTCATAGCTTTCATCGGGATAATTCATTTTTACGGTAATTGTAGAATCTCCTGAGGAATATTTCATTACCTCCGTATCTGTAAGATTTTGATATACTATACCTGCAACACTTCCAGGAGTCATTCCTATAGCCTCAGCCTGTACAGGATCCACATTTATCTTAACTATAGGAGCCGCATTTTCTGCACTTGAATGTACATTTAATAAATAATTTAATGAATGCATTTTATCTACTATTTCATTTGCGGTCTTTCTTACCAGATTATAATCGGTACTTTGAAGATTGATTTGCACTGCACGGTTTGATACTCCGCTTGAACTGTTTGACTGATTCTTTACGGATATAGAAGTATCAGGAATTTTTGTCAGCACAGGCTGCCACTCCTGTATTACATTTTTGGTTTTTCTGCTGCGTTTCTTTTTCAAATATGCAGTTATTGAAATACCGGTTTTTTCTGAAAACATTTCAGAATTTCCAAAGGTCATCTGATAATTTTCCACATCCGGATCCGCCGCCACAAAATCTTCTATCTGCTTTGCAATTCTGTCCACATCCTCGATATTAAGCCCCGGAGCCACTGAAACACTTATTGCTATCTGTCCGTCATCCGATTCCGGCATCAGCACCATTCCGACATTTCCGGCAAGTATAAAGGATATTACAAGAAGCATTACCGATATTCCGACTACAGTGAATTTTTTCGGTGTTATCTTTTTTACCGTATTTCTATAGCTATCCTGTACTTTTAAAAGCACTCTGTTTGCCAATGTATCCGTCTTTTCCACAGGATGAAAAAAGAGATATAGAAGCGGAACTATCATTATTGCGGAGAATAATGATGAAACCATACAAAATACTATGGTGTAACCAAGCTGTGCAAAGAGCTGTCCTGAAAGGCCTTTAAGCATTGCAAGCGGGAGGAATACTACACAGGTGGTTATTATAGAACCTGTTATTGAATTTATCACAATACCTGTACCTTCCACGGCGGAATCAAAAAAGTTTTTATCGCTTTTTGATCTGAAGCAGCTTTCAAGTACGACTATGGACGCATCCACAATCATACCTATTCCAAGTACCAATGAGCCCATGGATATAAGATTTAGTGAAAAGCCTGCCGCACGCATAAGTGTAAGAGCTACCATAACAGATATCGGTATTGAACTTCCGACTATCAGCGAAGCCTTGATATCTCCAAAAAATATAAACAGAACTATCATTGAGAGTATTACCGCCATTATAAGTGTCTTAAATACATCACTAATTGATTCCTTGATATATTTTGAACTGTCAAATATCGTAGTAATGGTCAAATCCTTGTTATTTGCCTTCAGCTCCTCTATAACCTTGTTAACCTGCTTTGATACTTCAACTGAAGTGGATGACTGCTGCTTTGTAATAGCTACTGAAACCACCTCTTCACCATTATAACGGCTCAGCGAGTTTTTCTCCTCCAAAGCATCATATACATTTGCCACATCCGATAAATGTATTACATCTCCTGTTTTTAGCGGTATTACAATATTTTTTAATCTGTTGATATCCTTATAGTCGGCACCTATACTTACACTTAGTGATTGCCTTCCATAGTCAACTTTGCCTACAGGTGTGGAAAAATCCGCACTGCTTATTATATTTCCGATATCCGACATAGCTAAATTATACTGTGCAAGCTTTTCGGGTATCAGCTCAATTCTTATATAACTTGACTGCCCTCCTGATATGGAAACACTTCCAACCGAAGACATTTTCTTAAATTCAGGAACAATGTTTGTATTCACATAATCCTGCAAATTGCCGTCCGTACCTCCGGCAACGCTCAGCTGTATATCACTTTGAGCATTCATATCTATCTCTATAATATTCGGCTCCTCGGCATCCTTTGGCAGGCTTGATTTTACCGAATCCAATACCTTTTTGAGATTAATATACGCCTTATCCATATTTGTTCCGAACTCATACTGTAAAAGCATGGTAGAGGCATTTTCCATGGAACTTACACTTACGGTTTTTATTCCCGTCAGTGTTGAAACCTCGGACTCTATTTTCTTTGATACAAGTTCATCTATATCTGCCGGAGATGCTCCCGGATATATAGTGGATACAACCATCATCGGCAAACTCATCTCGGGATTAAGCTCCATCGGTGCATTCATAACAGAGCGCAATCCGAAAAACAAAACCGTTATTACTGCAAGAATAAGAGTTACCGGTCTTTTTAATGAAAACCTTGTTAATCCAATCATAAATCCTCCTACTTATTTCCTGCACTTTCTGTTTCTGCATTGCCTACAGTCTCATCTGCACTGCTTTCTACCCCCTCATTTTGAGAGAGCAGTACCTCTGCTCCGTCATAGAGTTCATTGCTCCATGTGGATATTACTTTATCGGAAGTGTTAATTCCATCCTTTATCTCTATATAATCACTGTCATAAATTCCCACATTTATATTTTTCTTTACAGCCTTGCCTTCCCTGTATAAATATATATATGCATCATTTCCCGAATACATCACTGCCGAGATGGGGAGAGTCAACACATTATCAGCCTTATTTTTTAAAAGTGTAATCTTTACTTTCATTCCGCTCTGTAATGCTTCTCCCTCAAGGCTTGCCTTTACATCATAAAGTCCTGTGGAGCTTGAGAGTGCATTTGATATTTCGGTTATATTGCCATTGTATTCAGTACCGTTATGTAAAACTTTTATCTGATCACCTGCTTTCAGATGGTTTTGGACATCCACCGTTGCTCCAAACTTTACCTCCATTCCGCTATTGCCTGATATAGTCGCTATTGCTGTACCCTGAGCGATCATATCATGCACTTTTACACCTTTGGTCTCTACCACTCCCGAAATGGGTGCTTTAATACTTGTATATGAAGACTGTAGTTCATATTGTGACTTGGCAGCCTCGTAGTTTAATGCTGCGGATGTTGCGGCGGATCTTGCCTGTTCAAGTACCTGTGTGGCAACAGCTCCCGTATCTGCCAGTGCCTGAGTTCTTGAAAGTGCTGTAGCGGTATCATTCATAGTGACCTTTGCCGCATCCATCTGAATTTTCAGTGCTGTAAGTGCATCGGAATTTATTGTTGCCAAAACATCTCCGGCATTTACATTATCACCCACATTAAAATTAACTGAAAGTGCCTCACCACCTACCTTGGGAAATACCGATACACTTTGAGTAGGTGCTATTGTTCCTATCTGCTCAGTATATATTACTATATCTCTTCTTTCAGGTTCCACTGTCATAACCCCCGGTCTGGTATCCGTTACAACCTCCACCTTCTTTGATCCGACAAATCTATACACTGTAAAAGCCACTGCCGCAACAACTATTACAGCTATCACTATTCTCCCTATCTTCATATATTTCTCCATTCTATATATTATTTATGATGCTTATCTGACAGAACTGTTAAAATAATAAATTGTACATGTATTATACTACCTTTCAATTTGATATTTAATACTATATTATTTTTACTTTATTATATTTTTATGACTATATTTATGGAAATATAGCTAAACTCCAATTCTAAACAAAACATCAAATGATTCATGCTTTACTTTTTAATAATTTTATATATAAAAGCATACTGCATGACAATACTACATATGATTTATAAAGATGATACCACATAGTACTTTATAATGCAAGGTACTATGTAGTATTTTTTCTTTTTGCAATTACAAAATTCCGGAACGAATTTTATACTGAATCTTTCTTTAGCAAATCTATATCCAAATTTTAAAAGAAAAAGTGACATACAAAATGTCACTCAATTTGTATGTCACTGCCATAATCTCTTCTAATATTTCTATTATTTTCCGCAATATCTATTACTACCTTTTCACAACCCCTGCATAAATAAGCGATGCAATATTTATCATAAAAAGGATAGCTTAGTCTTACATTCTTTTTATCCAAATTTAAAAGCGATTTTAAAAAACCTCTTTTACTGTCTGTATCCCGCCACCAAAGTGAATACCTTGCACCTTCTATTATGCCCTCACTCATTATCTTTCCACAGTATGGGCATTTTACTTCCGCTTTTTCCATGAATCCTCCCTTACTAAAATATCCTTTTTACTCTACAGGGAAAAGTCTTTGTATAATGAACTTTATCTTGAATATATACTGCAAAGCTTCTTGATTTTAAATATCGATTATTATTATTTTGCACTCTCTGCAAAGGTAGGCTATGCACTTCTTCTCATCCCCTAATGTGGGATAATACTTACTCGTTAATTCTATTACTTTATCTTTACCTTCCTGAGAAAAGAAGTATAATAACTCCTCACACCATTTACTTTTTTTGCGTTCAGGAATCCACTTGATATCATAAGGTGAACGTCCTTCACCTCTGGGGATTTCTCCCCTTTCCATCATCTTTCCACAGTATGGACATATTTTATCAACTTTTTCCATATAATATCCCCACTGAATACTTCTATCAGTTCTAAATTCACTTCTGTTATTTATGTATATCGTACTATATGGATATCTAAATGTAAATAAGTT
This sequence comes from Lachnoanaerobaculum gingivalis, assembly GCF_003862475.1. Classification (GTDB taxonomy): domain Bacteria; phylum Bacillota; class Clostridia; order Lachnospirales; family Lachnospiraceae; genus Lachnoanaerobaculum; species Lachnoanaerobaculum gingivalis. The sequence continues at coordinate 304,600 of NZ_RRCO01000003.1, forward strand.
TGTATATATAAAGCACAAAGGGCATATACTTACCCTAAGGTTAAGTATACGCCCTTTTATTAAAATAATATAGAAGGTAACAATTTTACATCAAGCTGAGGAATAATTCCTTAATATCCTCAAACTTTGGATCTCTTGGATTGCCCGGTCTGCAGGCATCATCCATTGCTGACTGTGACAAGAAGTCTACATCCTCAGGTTTTACTATTTCTTTTAAATCCTTTGGAATGCCTACATCTTCAGAAAGCTTCTTTACTGCATCAACAGCTGCCTTTTTGTACTCTGCTTCGCTCATATTCTCTGTGCCTTCCACGCCCATAGCCTTAGCCACATCTCTGAGCTTCTCGCCAACTGCATCAGCATTATATTCCATAACTGTTGGAAGAATAATTGCGTTTGCTACACCATGAGGTGTATCATACAATGCACCAAGACCATGTGCCATTGAATGAACTATTCCAAGTCCACAGTTAGAAAATCCCATTCCGGTCAGATACTGTCCGATAGCCATTCCTTCTCTTCCCTCTGCAGTGTTTTCTACTGCACCGCGAAGTGACTTTGCAATAAGCTCGATAGCCTTTAAGTTGAACATATCTGTAATAATGTTAGCACTCTTTGTAGTATATCCTTCGATAGCATGTGTAAGTGCATCCATACCTGTTGAAGCTGTAAGTCCCTTTGGCATACTTGACATCATATCAGGATCTACGAATGCTACTACAGGAATATCATGTGGATCTACACACACGAATTTTCTCTTCTTCTCTACATCTGTGATAACATAGTTTATAGTAACTTCTGCTGCTGTACCTGCTGTTGTAGGTACTGCAAAAATAGGAACACAAGGGTTCTTTGTAGGTGAAAGTCCCTCAAGACTTCTCACATCTTCAAACTCAGGGTTTGTAATAATTATTCCGATAGCCTTAGAGGTATCCATAGACGAACCGCCACCGATAGCTATTATATAATCTGCACCTGATTTTTTAAAAGCCGCTACTCCGCTTTGAACATTTTCAATTGTCGGGTTTGCTTTTATATCAGAATAAATCTCATACTCAAGACCCTCTTTATCAAGTAAATCAGTAACTTTTTTTGTTACATTGAACTTAATCAAATCCGGATCTGAACAAACAAAAGCCTTCTTGAAACCTCTAAGCTTTGCTTCTTCTGTAATGCTTAAAATAGCACCCTGTCCATGATATGATGTTTCATTTAATATGATTCTGTTAGCCATAATGAATCCCCCTAATAATCTGTCACTTACCGACCAAAATTATACAACACCCTTTTGCAACATTATATTGCCATAGAGTGCCTTCTCTGATGTCGCAATAATCAAATAAGCTTTTCTTGCTTCATCGTAAAATTTAAATCTTTCAATGCTTCCGATAGCATCTTTTCTTGTATCATATTTTGATACGATTTCTTTAAACTCATCCCAAATAGGAGTCGCTACTGTATCTCCCGGTACTTTTTCCATAATACTAACCGGGTGTGGATCATAGGTGTCAAGTGGAAAGAGCTTTAATATAGCATCCAATATCTCACATACACCATGACCGTCCATTCTTATGATATGGGCATCCTTTCCCACACTATGTGTGGGGAAATTGCCGTCTGCAATGACCAATCTGTCGGAATGACCCATTTCACAAAGGTATTTTAAAAGTTCCGGTGATATTATCTCGGGTATACCTTTTAACATATTTACCTCTTATTCATATAAACATGGAGCAATCTTCGGATCTTCCATGTTGTCCTTGTTGTACCATAAAGCACCTGTATCAACATCTGATACGCTCTCGCCGTTTGCTGCCTTAACTGCAAGCTCAACTGCCTTATATCCGATTTGTACAGGATCCTGTGTTACACTACCTGCAAATAAACCGTCTTTGATTGCCTGAAGCTGCTTCTTACCTGCATCAAATCCGACTGCAACAACTTTGCCTTCACCGATCTTATCAAGACCTTCGTTAGCTGTGATGATTGCGTTTGCTGCAAACTCGTTTGAACCGTAGATTGCAATAAGATCTGACTTCTCAAGTATAGCTGATGCAACAGCTGCACCGTCTGCATCCTTAACTTCTGCAGGAATACCTACATCGATAATTACAGGAGCGCCGCTCTTTTCATTCTTTAAGCTGTCATGTCCTTCAACTGAAACCTTATCTTCTCCGATAAGCTTTGTCATCTCCTCAACGAAGCCCTTTGTTCTCTCAACGATTGACTGTGAGTTTGACTCCTGAGCAACAACACCGATTCTAACTGTACCTGAAGCACCATCAATTTTGTCTTTGATAAGCTCATATGTTTCTTTTGCTGCAAGTTTTCCTGCCTCAAGGTTGTTTGTAGAAGCATTAGCCTTGATAGCTCCTGCCGGTGCATCAGGAACACCTGAGTCAAATCCAATAATTGGGATGCCTGCATCCATTGCTGTCTGGATTGAACCTAAGCTTGCCTGTGTGTCAAGTGCCGCAAAGCATATAGCTGCAGGCTTTTGTGCTATAGCTGCATCTAAATACTCGATCTGCTGTGCAATTGCTGACTCATTGTCAGGACCCTGGAATGTTACTTCAACTCCTAAATCTGTTCCTGCCTGCATTGCACCCTTCTCAACTGCTTTCCAGAACTGATGCTGGAATCCCTTAGCAATAACGTTGATCTTCTTTCCGTCAGCGCTTGCCTCTGCCTTTGTCTCCTCAGCCTTTGAACTGTCTGCCTGTGCTGCTGTTGTCTTGTCAGCCTCACTTGAACTACTGCTTGATCCTCCACATGCCGCTAATGACATTGCCATCAAGCTTGCTACTGCAACTGCTAAAAATCTCTTCTTCATAATTTCCTCCTTATTAACCCTTTCTTTTTCTATTTAAGATATCCATATACACAGCGAATACTAATATGATTCCTGTGATGAAGAGCTGATAATGTGACTGTACTCCGATGTATGGGAAACCGATCTTAAGTACTGTCATGATAAACACACCTATAATTGTTCCAACGATTGAACCGACACCACCTGAAAGTGATGTACCACCTATAACTACTCCTGCGATAGCATCAAGCTCAAATCCGTTACCTGTATTCGGCTGTGCTGTTGAGAATACTGCTACATATGCAAGTCCTGCAAGTGCTGCGAACACACCTGAGAATACATAAGCAAGTGTCTCATATTTTTTTACATCAATACCGGAAAGTCTTGTAGCTTCCTTGTTTGAACCTATTGAAAGTATATATCTTCCAAGTCTTGTCTTGTTAAGTACTACTGCCATTACTACAGCACATACTGCTAAAAGTATAAAACCTGTAGGGAAATTCTTTGGAAGGATTCCGCCATCCTTTGTTACCATGAATATCTCTCTAAACCAAGCACCTGCACTGTTTCCCTGCGGGAATGATATTGTCTTTGTCTTTGATACGATTGAGCCCAAACCTCTTGATACCATCATGGTTCCCAGAGTAGCGATAAATGCCGGCAACTCAAAATGTGATACCAAAATACCGTTTATAAGTCCGAATATCGCTCCAACTAAAAGCATTATCAATATAACAACAAACATCGGTGCACCTTTTTCCATAAAGGTTCCGCCTATAAGTGCAGAGCATATAGCAACTGTACCTATTGAAAGGTCGATACCGCCTGTAGCAATAACAAAAGTAACTCCGATTGCCATAAATGCTACATAGTAAGCAGACTTTGAAATATTTGTAAATGTTGTAGCTTGTAAGAACTTATCTGTTAACAGTGAAAACACTATACATATTACTACCAGCGCGGCGATAACCACTGCCTGCTGATTTGAAAAAATCTTTTTTAGGTTCATTATTTTGCCCCCTGTCTATTTGTTGCACATGTCATGATTCCCTCTTGACTAGCCTCAGAGATGTCAAGACAACCTGTTATTCTGCCTTCACACATTACTACGACTCTGTCGCTCATTCTGAGTACCTCCGGCAATTCCGATGAAATCATTATTATGGATTTGCCTTCTTTAACTAATCTTTCCATCAAATCATATATTTCACTCTTGGCACCTACGTCAATACCTCTTGTAGGTTCGTCAAATATCAATATTTCAGAATCCTTTACCAACCACTTCGCTATAACAACCTTCTGCTGGTTTCCACCTGAAAGTTTCTTTATAATCTGTGTAACACTCGGTGTTTTGGTTCTTAATTCCTGAACATATTTTTCACTGACAGTCTTTGACTTTGAACCGTCTATAAACAGTCCTTTTGTGAATTTTTCAAGTGAAGATAGACAGGTGTTTTCTTCTACTGATTTGTCTACCAAGAGTCCATATCTCTTTCTATCTTCTGACAGATAACCGATACCTGCATTCACGGCATCCTTTGTGGATTTTATACTTACTTCCTTACCGTGAATATATATCTTACCGGAATCCATAGGGTCCGCACCGAATATAAGTCTTGCAACTTCTGTTCTTCCTGCACCCATAAGTCCTGAGAAACCGAGTATTTCACCTTTTCTCAGTTCAAAGGAAACATTCTTTACATGCTTTCCCCTGTTCAGATTTTCACATCTGAGTACTACTTCCGCATCCGCACTTACGTCAGATTTGGTCTTTGGTTCCATAAAGACTGTTCTTCCAACCATCATCTTAATAATATCGTCTTTTGTACACTCCTTTGTTACCAAAGTACCTACATATTCTCCGTCTCTCATGACAATAACCTTGTCGGAGATAACATTAATTTCGTCCATTCTGTGTGAGATATAAATTATTCCCGTGCCCTTAGCTCTCAAATCGTTTATAACTTTGAAAAGTTCTTCAATCTCAGAGTCTGTAAGAGCTGCTGTAGGCTCATCAAATACGATAACCTTTGCATTTGTTGATATAGCCTTTGCAATCTCAACCATCTGTTGCTTTCCTACAGTAAGACTTCCTATCTTTACATTCGGATTTATATCTACATTAAGCTTTTTGAACAGTTCCTTTGCATCTTGTGCCATCTTTGCATCGTCTATAAAGATTCCTTTTTTTCTCTCTTTTCCGATGAAAAGATTCTGTGCCACAGTCAGATCGTTCATCATATTTAATTCCTGATGAACAATTGCAATTCCCGCCTCTTCAGATTCGGATACCGACTTATACTCTACTTCTTTTCCTTCAAAGGTTACAGTACCCTCATCCTTAGAATATATTCCTGTCAAAATCTTCATAAGAGTGGATTTTCCTGCACCGTTTTCACCCATCAGTGCAACTACTTCACCCTTATTAAGTTCAAGTTCCGCATTCTTTAATGCTGCAACTCCGGAGAAAGATTTCTTTATATTTTTCATTGTGAGTAATGCTGACATAAAATCTCCCCCTTATTTGTTTTCTTTACTAACCCTCTGACCATATGTCTTGAACTTCTCAGCCATCAAAACCATCTCTTCATGAGGTAATATTACAGGCTCACCGATAGCCTTTGCTTTTGTATAAACCTCAGAGCAATACTCTATCTCTTCTACGATATTGAAAGCGTTGAGAAGATCATTTGCACCTGCAAGAATTCCATGGTTTGCCAATATAACGGCTTTTCTGTCCTTCATTGCCTCAAAAGCATTCTTTGCAAGCTCAGGACTTCCGTATGTAGCATACTCTGCTACTCTTACATTCTCTCCGGCCACTGCAATCATATAATGAGTTGCAGGAAGTTCCTGTCTAAGACAAGCCATAACAGTTGCATACATTGTATGAGCATGAATAACCGCATCGATATCATCTCTGTACTTATATGGCATTACATGCATTGCCCACTCTGATGAAGGTGTTCTGTTACCTTCTATCACATTTCCGTCAACATCTATGATAACGATATCCTCAGGCTGTATCTCAAAGAAATCTATTCCTGAAGGAGTGATTGCCACATGTCCGTTCTTTCTGTCAAATATACTCAGGTTACCACCTGTACCCTTGGTAAGGCCTGCTTTTACAAGTTTCTTTCCGTACTCTATTAAAAGCAGTCTTTCCTTCTCCATCAACATAATATTTTTCCCCTTTACTATCAAGAGGGCAAATCGCCCTCCTGTATTTAATTCTTACTTATAAAGCGGACCATAGTAAGCACATGCTCTGTAGTCCTGTCCCTCTAAATCAGCTGTACCAAATCCGTTAAATGAATGCGGTCTGAATATTCTCTCGCCCTCAATATTGTGGAATGCTACAGGGATTCTAAGCATTGAAGCCAATGTAAGAAGTCTGTCTCCTACATGTCCTTCTACTGTTGCACCGTGGTTTGCACCCCACTTAGCCATAACATTATATACTGAATCCGCAGCGCCTACACCGATCTTTGGTGCGAACCATGTTGTCGGCCAAGTCTTGCTTGTTCTCTCATCAAGGATTCTATGTACATCATCATCAAGTACACATGTATGTCCTTCTATTACCTGAAGTGTAGGTCCTACACCTTCAACCATATTTACTCTGATCATAGTAACAGGCATTTCTGCTGATGTCTTAAAGTGTGATGAGAAACCGCCGCCTCTAAAGTACTCATAGTCGGCTCTGCACCAGTCGGTAGCCTCACAGCATGCCTTAACATCTTCATCTGTAAGGTTCCACCACTCCTTCATTGTTCCGTTACCGTTCTCATCCTTAGCTGCCGCACTTGCGTCAAGACAGCTTGCACCTGAGTTGATAAGATGGATGATACCGTTCTTAGCATATCCGCCAAGTTCTTTTCCGCTTACTCTCTTTACTGCATCAGGTGACCAGTATGTTCTGACATCTGAGAAGATAGGAGCCTTTCCTGTAGAAAGCCATCCGAACATCATAGCTACACCGTTTAATGTATCATTCTCTGTTGCAAACGGAGTCGGCATTTTCTTACCGTTCCAGTTGAAACCTGAAGCCATAATAGCCTCTGTAAAGTCTGCGTTCGGAAGCCAGTCTGTCCACATTCTCTGTCCCTGGAATCCGCCTGCAATACCGTTTCTTCCAAGTGACTCCTCATGCCATCCCATTTCGGCAAGCTTCGGATTTCCTTCAAGGATATCTCTTACTACCATTGCATGCTTTACGCAGAATTCCCACTGCTCGTCATCCTTGATATATCTTGATTTCTTTATTATCTCAGGGAAGTCCTTACCTGCATTGATATCCATACCCTCTTTGCAGTATTCCTTTACCCATGCAAGAGCTCTTTCAAACTCTTCATGATCATAGATACCAAGTGTAATTCTTCTAAGAACCTCTGTCATATCTACCCATTCGGTTCTCATTCCGAGATACTTCTGTAAGAAGTCTACGTTTACCACACTACCTGCAATACCCATAGATACCGAACCGATATTTACATATGACTTATTCTTCATGATACCGACTGCAACAGCTCCTCTTGCAAAGTCTAAGATCTTCTTTGCAACGTCTGCTGTAATAGTTGTTTCATCCTTATCCTGAACTTCTGTTCCATAAATTGAGAATGCAGGAAGTCCTCTCTGTGCATATGCAGCCATAACTGCCGCAAGGTAAACTGCACCAGGTCTCTCTGTTCCGTTGAATCCCCAAACAGCTTTAATTGTGTTTGGATTCAAGTCCATTGTCTCTGTTCCGTAGCACCAGCATGGTGTAACTGTAAGTGTTCCCACTACATTCTGATTTGCAAAGAACTCTTCACAAACAGCAGCCTCTGCACCGCCACCGATAGTTGTAGGTGATATTACTACCTCTACCTTTTCTCCATCAGGATATCTTAAGTTGTCCTCTATAAGTTTAGCCGCTCTTTTTGCCATTCCCATTGTCTGTTCTTCAAGTGACTCTCTAACGCCACCCCATCTGCCGTCTATTGTAGGTCTTATACCTATCTTTGGATGATTCATATTCCCTCCTTATTATTTTGAATCTATTCTTTTTATCTCGCATGATCCTAAGATCAATTCAATACCGCTTTTTAAATCATTTACTTCATTAAGATGTAATAGTGAAAGAAGAATATTTCCAAGAGCTGAACTCTCGTAAGGTCCCGCCTTTACATCTACCCCCATTTTATTTGCAATCATAGATGTAAGTACGCTTGACTTAGCACCGCCCCCGATCATATGGATCTTCTTGAAATTCTTATTCAAAATCTTTTCAATGTCGGCCTTTACTTCCATATACTTTGCTACCATGCTCTCATAAATAACAGCAAAATAGTCAAAGTCATGTTCAGGAGTATTGCCTCCCTGATTTCTTATAAAATTATCAATCTCACTCTTTACATCAATACCCTCTTTTGCGAATATTTCCGCATCCATATCTATGAGTGAAAGTTTCTTATCAAGTTTGTTTACATAATCACTGATATCATCAAATGGAATCTTTTTGCCAAGCTTTGTTTCAAGCTGTGCTTTGTACTTTTCCAACAGATAAAGTCCTGTGATATTTTTGAAAAACATAGGCTTTGAGTCAAATCCCAATTCATTTGTAAGATTATTCTCATAAGCTTTTTCGTTTATGATACATTTATCCACCACGCTACCTATAAGTGACCATGTTCCACAACTTAAGAACATACTGTCCTCATCAAGGAAGCTGTCCGTCATAAGAAGTGCACTTGCAGTGTCATGAGTACATACCGGTATCACATCGATTGAAAGTTCCCTTAATGCCTCTATTCCCGAATCTTTTGTATTGCCGACTACTTCTGTAGCTTTTACAATCTCCGGAACCAGACTCTTTTTCAAATCAAGTTTTTCAAATATAGTGTCTGAAACTTTTCTCTGTCCCATATCATAAAGTCCTGTTGTAGACCAGATAGTTTCTTCTCCTATTTTCTTTCCTGTAAGCATATAGAAAATCAGATCCGGCATCATAAGCATCTTATCCGCCTTTTCATATATGTCAGGATTTAACTTCTTTAATGTAAGCAGCTGGAATATTGTATTTATGGTCATTATCTGATTTCCACTGTTTTTGAATATTTCAAGCTCACTTATCTTTGCTTTCGCTTCTTCTCTTCCTATAGCATATTTCTCATCTCTATAGGAGAATGGAGTATCTATCAGTTTTCCATCCTTATCGATTACTCCGAAGTCAACGCCCCAAGTATCAATACCGATGCATGATACATCCTTGTTCTCAATGATTGTACTGACTATTTTTTCTAAAATAGCATCAAAGTCCCAGTACAATCTTCCGTTTTTATCCTTTATACTATGGGACATTCTCATAACTTCTTCCGTTACAAGTTTTCCATCCTTAACATATCCTATAATACCTCTGATGGATGTTGCACCCATATCGAAAGCCAATACTCTTTTCATACTTCACCAACTTTCAATAATAAAATCGGCAATCTTTCGGAAATATGCTACAACCCCAAAAAAATTCCAAAGCTTTTCTCTTGTTTTTATTTTCATATCTACGAAACATTGTCGAAAATGTTTTTCAGTAAAAACAATATAACATATTTAATAATAAAAATATATATATGGATATATTCTTGAATACTTTTTTTTATTTTATGCTATAATGTTCATGTATGAATTTTTTTGTTCAAACCTGTCGGTAACTCCTATATTTGCTTAACGGAAGTTACTGTAAAATAAAAGTAAGAGGATTATTTATGGATTCGAATGGAAGAAAACAACAGATACTTGATGTTTTAAATAAGAGCAACGGTATATCAAGTATAGACGGCTTATGTCATAGAGTTTTTGCTTCACGCTCTACTATAAGAAGAGATTTAATCGCACTGGAAGAAGAAGGCATTGTAAAGAGATCTCACGGCTATGTATCTGTGATTGAGAAATCAGCTAACGAAAGCCCTATCGGTATGAGAAGGATAGAAAATCTGGATAAAAAACAGATTATTGCCGGCAAGACAGCACCGCTTTTAAAAGACGGTATGGTGATATTTTTGGACTCGTCATCAACAGTCTGTCAGTTGGCCCCTTTGCTTAAATTAAGGCATAATATCACTATCATTACCAATGGTATCAATATAGCAAATGAACTTTCAAATGCACAGGATTTAAAATGTTTTCTGTGCCCCGGTGTATTAAAACATAAAAGTTTGTCCATAGTTGGAGAATTTGCTTCAAGCTTTATTAAAAACTTTAATGCGGAGCTTGCAATTATTTCATGTAAAGCCATTAATACCAAGGGTATATTTGAGGGTGATGATTCTCAGGGACTTGTCAAAAAAAGTATGATAGAAAATGCTAACAAGACTGTACTTCTTTGCGACAACACAAAGGAAGAAGCCGGAGGTTTTTTCAAACTTACAGACTTCAGGGATATTGACGTTTTAATTTCAAACGGACAATTCTCAACTGAGCTTGATGAAATTCTTTCAAAAAACATTTCTAAGATAATATAAATATAAAAGAACTGAAGCCTTTCTTAAATGCGAAAGTCTTCAGTCCTTTATATCTTTATTTAAAATAATTTTCCCATTGTCCGGTTCCCTGATATAGGATATGAAGATATCCTAATTCAGCACCCGCAGACTTATCTGTTTCGTTGGTAGATATTTTTGCTTTTCCTCCTACATTTCGGATTTCAAAACGTTTCATGCCTACATTACTTTCATCCTGATCGTCAGAATCGCTTATATATACAGCCTTCAACTTCCCGTTCAAGTCATATTCGGCACCCCACAAAGTAACTATATGATTACTCTTTGAAAACACTTTATGAGAAAGTCCTACTATGCCGCCATTACCCAAGATTTCTTTAAGAAGATTACTTAGTGATTCATAGTTTCCACCATAAGTACGGTCTGTAAGTTTTTTCCCCTTGAAAACATCATAGAAGAATCCGCCGTTATTATTTGGGATAAGATCATCACTTTCTATATTTGTTCCACCCTTTGGGTTTGGAGTATATCCGTTAATAAATAAATCCATCAAAAGATCCGAATAAAACCCTCTCTCATTATATCCGTACAATACTTTATACAGCTCAAATATTTTACTGTTTTCCGGATTTTCAAAGGAAGTTTTTAAATCTGAAAGTTTTCTGTTGGCACGAATTATATCTCCGTTTTTTTCTATATATCTGTCAACATATTCAATATTTTGATCAAACCACCAATGAAGCATATTTGATGATACCGCTGCAAAGCAAAGATTTTTATCTATATCGATATTTCCACCGCTTCTTGTTTTATTAACATCATACCATCCGTCTCCGCTTGAATATGGTACAGTATACATTACATAAGTATTCTTACCGCCTTGTGTAATCTCTTTATGAAAGTCTCCACCTTCTCCCATAACAGGTCCGTTAATTCCCTTTACCCATATGATGGTTCGTATTTCACCGTCTTCATTTGTATACTGAACAACATTGTCATTCTCTGAAGTAATTAATGATTCTTTAAATCTCTCAGCCCTGTTTTGTGTACTCTCTTTTCTTTCTGCCTCAGGCTTTTTACTTTCCTTTGACTCTATATCCTTTTTTTCCTCTTCTTTCGGTATCTCGACATTTGAGGAAGTGGCCGGTTTTACAGGGCTCTCATTTGACTTTGTGGTATACTCTTTATTTGTATTTTTTTCTATGCTTCCGGCTTTCTCACTATTTCCTGTTTTATTATCTGCAATCAAGCTGTTATTTTTATCCGAGCTTAAGTCTTGTCTTGAACCTACCAAGTCTTCACTTCTTTTGGAACTTGAGTTTTCAGCCTTTCCTTTTGATTCTCCTAATATTCTGTTTTCTTCTCTTTTTTCTCCTTGATTTAAAAAGCTTGAGCCTCCGCTTTTACCGGAACTTCCGCCCTTGCTTGAGCCTCCGCTTTTTCCGGAGCTTCCGCCCTTGCTTGAGCCTCCGCTTTTACCGCTTTTTTCCGAACTTCCTGCAACACTTGTTTTCTTTGCTGTATTCGATGAACTTTGTGAAGCATTACCTGTACTTATACCTTTACCGGCTTCATAATATTCTGCTCCGCTTTCATTAATCCATCTTCCTAAAGCATCAACTTTATATCCGCTGACAAGAGTATTTGAATACATCTTTCCGAATGTATTATTATCTATTCCCTCAAAATAATAGCAATATCCGTCTATCCACTGCCATCCTGATAAAAGCACTCCCTCATTGGCAGTTTTAGAGCTGTCTAAAAAATACCAATTATTTGCGGCGTCCATATACCAACCGGTTTTTAAACTTCCGTCTTCATTAAAGAAATACCAATTATTATTTATCTGCTGCCAAGCCTTTAGAGCCTTATCTTCTTTATAATATTTCCAACTGTTATTTTCCTGTTTCCATCCATCAACACCTGCATAGGCATTAAAGGACATCAACATAGTAAGTCCCAACAATACAGGACCGACTTTATATTTTTTCATTTTACCAAACCTTTCACTACTCTAAATCGTACAAAAAACGGGCATATCCATTATCATTTATATGATATAACATCCCAAATCTCTTTCGGTTCAAGTCCCAGTTTCCAAACCGCTACTCCCGCCAAGTCCGCTTCTTTTACCGCATCCATTTTGAGTTTCATAGAGCGCTCATCTTCCATCCATATATACTTGGTGGCATTTCCTACCGTGGTTTGCCCTACATACTGTCCCACTTCCTCGTCCCAGGTAAGATTTACATTATTTTCCTTTACCCATGTAGCTGCTCCTACCATTCCGAGCGCCGTTGATGTAACCTTATCGTTTTCCTTGGTCCAAACTCTTGTATATACCGGAACAGCATTTATAAGTTTTTCCTTAGGTACTTCTGTAAGGCTGTCTGTAATAGAATTTTTTACAAAGTCTATAGAAGCACTGCTTCCTTCATCAGATCCGCTGTAATGCTCATCATATCCCATGTTTATTACATAATCCACAACTTCAGCCAACTCATCTCTCTCATAATACATATTGTAAGATGCCGGAATAGGTACATCCACACTCAATACAATTTTATTGTTTCTGCAGGAAACAGAAAGCTCTCTGATAAACTGGATAAAATGCGGTGCATTATCCTGAGTAAGTGACTCAAAATCTATGTTTATTCCGTCAAAACCATATTTCTTTGCATCTGCAATCAGATTTGAAATAAGATTTTTTCTGTTTTCGGAAGAAGATAGTATCTTTAATGTACTGATATCCTTACTGAAATTATCAATTAAAGGCCATACCTGTAAGTTCTTTTTATGTGCCGCATCCACATAATCCTTACTTGCTATAGAAGTATAATTGCCCTTATTATCTGAAAGTTTGAACCATGTCGGTGATATTACATTCATCCCGCTTGTATTTGCAACAACCTTCTCCATACCGCTGTTTGCGGCAGCTGTCGTTACCTGGTGCCATCCCAGAACAACCTTCTCATCCATTGATATTGAAGTATATTCCGGCTTTACAAACGCACTTTGTCTTTCAGCTTTTGTGAAATTTTTCAAGTGATTTTTCTTTACATATCCCATCAAACCGCTTTGTGTGAAAACTTTATACCACTTCTCATTTTGCTCAACTATTGTAACATTTTCATCTTTCTTAAGTTCTGCATTTTCTATACTTGCAGACCAATTATCGGCATCTACTCTCAGTCCCGACTTTGACTTTATTGTAGCAACATCATAACTACCGAAAGTATTATTGATATACATTTTTTTAATTTCACTGTCAGTATATGAATCTACCCATACGTCTGTATAAGCCTTTATGGTTTCTATAGACAAATAAACCTTTCCGTCCGATTCAAGCAAAAGCGGCTTTCCGTTATTATCCACATTCTCAAAATTTGCATATACTATTTCTGTAGGCAAAGCGTATGAAAGAAGCTTTTCATCATCACTGTAATAAAATTTATCATTGAGTATGGCTCTGGTCCAATTTAGAGGTACATATACTACTCCATCTTTATATATTGCCTTGGCCTTTTGTAAAGAATAATTATATACAAGCGCTACTTCATCACCCTCTACCTGATATAACTGCTCCTGCGTAACCTTCTCTTTTGAGCCTATAATTCCATCCATTTCTCTTGATATAAATATAATTCCAAGTATGATACATAGAACTACAACAATACCTATTAAAACCTTCTTCTTCACTTTTCCTCCATAAAAAATAAGTTATTGTAAAGCCTTCACTATTATATATCATAAATATGTATAAATATTTAAGATAATATTTTTATAGGCGAAATTTTACGTTCCGGAAAAAGTATCTATACTGTACAATCAGCCGGTTTTTAGGTAATAAATGTATGATTTTTTCATGCCATAGTCTCATTATATTCTCCTGTTAAGAAAGTGGAGTTTTCCAAATATTCATTTGGGTATTTCTTTAGTAAAGTGTTTATATAGTCAATTACAACTGTCTGACTGCTTCTCTCTTCCATATATTCATTTAATATATTAAATAATTCTTGTTTCTCTACAGCACTTGCATACTCTTTAAAATATCCCCACACATGAAGAACGGCATTGCTGAAATCTTTCCTACTCTCATTCATGTCTTTTATTTTTTGTATGTTCTCTTTCAGAAATGAAACATCCAATTCATTCCCTTTCAGGTACTCTCTTAGCCCGAGATATTCCTTATGTGATTTACTCAGTACATAGTATTTATTTTTTGCCCACAGCTCTTCGCATTCTTTCCTTATGTTTTTATAACTCATACTCTCTTTTCTTTCAAAATACTTGAATGTTTAATATTATAATAAATTACGTAAGATTAAACAAATTCAAAACTAATATCGTCATATTGTATCAAATATAATTACAATAATATAGTCAAAGCTTAAAATAAATCTCTGACGATTCAATATTTACAATACAAAAACTGCCAAAATATATCTCATATCCTGACAGTTATACTTACATGGCCTTCTTTATTTTTCAATATGTTAGGTATCAATGAGCGGCTACCTAGTAAGCCTTTACTGTGACACTTCTTTCATTGATACTTAACAGTTATAAACCATTCTTTATTTGATTTTTTACATAGAGTCAGACGGTTTTTATGCAATATATAAAAACCTATCTGTCTGCAACTTATATATTCGCTACAACCTGCGTGGGCTTTGCTTTAAGTAGTATTTTTATATATTTTTGTATGTAAAAATCGTATTTGGGATCTTCAGATTGAATAATCATTTAGAATACTATGATTTCCTGTTCTACAGATTGACAGGTTTATTTCATAGAAATTGAATTTTAGAATTTTAACTTTTATATTGGGGACTTTGATGGCTAAACTATCATTTATAAAAGTTATTTATAAATTTCTCCTTTCTCCGTCTTTACATAAATTATAACCCTCAAACGCTTTACACGCAATATGGAATAGTTGTTCGGTCGATATATGGCAAGATAGATTGTGTAAAATAAAAAGAGAGCCCTAAACAGCTCTCCTTCTTCTACTAATTATTTTTTGCTCTATAGATGTATATGGTCTTTTCAGATTTATTTCCGGCAAGATCTATGGCACTTATTTTTATACTGTTTTGCCCCTCGTTTAGCGGAACTTCTATTTGTGTAACTATCTGCGTAGTATTACCGTCTTTACCTTCAATATAAGAAATTGAGGTTTTATCATCAGTACCTATAAGTGAGTCTCCGTTATAAAGATTTAATTTAAATGAATTATCACGTGAGCGAATCTTTATTTTTACCATATCGGAATCAAGTTCTCTTTCATATACCTTATAATCAATAAAAGGATTTATCTTATCGTAGAACAATCTTCTTACCATACTTGCCGATTTTCCGTTTTTAGTACTTACCTCAACTTTTATATTAACATTAAATGCTTCAAGCTTCAGTTTACTTTCAAAAGAATAGGCCTCGCCCTTATATATTACATTTCCATTTTTTCTATAGATAATATTGCTTTTTACAAAATCCTCTTTTCCTATATTTATTGGACTTGAAAGTTCATTTCCGTCATTATCTACAAGCTTTATTTGCACACTTTCTACACTGTCATCCTCGTCCACATATCCTACAAAACCTGATACATCTATCTGCTTCTCTTCACCTTCTGTATTGCCAAGTACATCAAAAAACTCAGGTGTTTTAAGGAATACTGCAGGATAGGGTTTCTTTTCTGCATTTGACGCAGTAGCATTATTAATTGTGATATCTGTAATACCTGCTTCTTCCATGCTCTCATGAGTATTTTGCATAGGCTTTCCGTCTCTAAATACTGTTGTAATATCAAAGCTTGTTTCAATAGGATTTATTGTAAATTCATAGTAAAGCTTGTCCTCATCATATTTAAAATTGTATTTTTTTGATATTTCGGAATTTACTTTATTATCCAAAATAATATTTTCTTCGATATTATCATGTTTCAAAGTAAGTTTATGCAAATGTGACTCTTCATCCGCCAGCTTTATCCTAATCACCGCTTCCTTTTCTATCAGACTGTAAGTCATATCATCAAGCTTTATATCGTTTACATAAACGCTTGCATTTTTATTGCTTATATAGTCAAAAAAGTTAAGGAAATTAATTTGATTATAATTGCCTTCTCTGACCTCTGAAAGCGTGGTCCTGCTTTTATTATCCATATAGTCAACGGCATCTATTATAAGATCTGAAGTATCTGTGAAATACGGACAATGTACTTCAATATTTGAATTTCTGTAACCGTTGGTATAAACATATACTTCCCCCCTTGCAGTTGGGCTGTCAGGTACTGCTTCCAAAGGTATATTCAGCTTGCCGTCTTCAACTTTTACAAGCTCTTTTCCATCCTTCATAGGCTCATCTTGGAATCTTATAACAAAGGATTTTCCATACCTTATACTTGTATCGGCCTTATCATCCTGTGTATATCTTATTGACTGCAAATATACATTCTCTATACCTATGCCCTTGTCATGAACATTAAATACTATCTCCTTCATATTGCCGTCAATATCATTTACCTGCACTTCATCAGCGGTACTTAGATTAGGAGCCATGCTGTCCACACGTACAGGGAATTTATAGACCTGTTCTCCGTTGCCTCCTACATTATTAGTATTAAGCTTTGCCTTTATACAATATATATACTCGGCACCGTCCTCTGCAATTCCTTCGCCAATTTTCCCGTCCCATACCGACTCCGGCATAAACTTAAAGCTTTTATTGACTGAAAGTCTGCTAAGCTTCCTTACCTGCTTTGAAACTCCTAAAACTCTTAAAGTTTCCTCTGTCTTAGCATCAAGTATTGAATACTCTATCTGCTCCATATTTCTGAGTGGTGCTATTCTTGCCGCCACATCGGGATAGTACTTACTGTTCGGTGAAAAATATATTTCATTATTGTACAGTGGAAGTTTAAGCATCATACTTGTTCCAAGCATTGAAGAGCTTACTCCCGCATTTTTATTTACAAAAAATTGTACATTTCTTTTTTCACTTCCAAGTTCAGGAAGCTGAAATGCATCTATAGCTTTTTGTTTGCCCCAATCTCCATAAAATCCGAGGAAAGGTATACTAAGATCTGATATACCATCTTTGTCCTTAAGGCTTATAAAACCTTCTATAAAGTTGTCCTCTTCAAAGTTTACGGCATCCGAGTAATCCATAGTAAAATCTATACTTGCTGATGAATGTGCTTCCACGCTTATCTCTCTGCTTATATTAGACTCATTTGAATGTAATATTTCAGATCTTTGGAGCCTGTATTTACCGTCTGTAGGCTCATAAAGTGCAACCGAATTTATATCATAGCTTTTTGTACTGTCTCCAAAGTTTTCAAGACTAAGTCTTACATCAAAACTTTTATCCTTAAGTTCTTTAAGCTCAAGCTTTCCGTCGGCTATATTGTCATTGGTTCCTTCCGCCCTTACTACTACAGTGGTTTTTAATGCATTTTCAATATTTAGAGCACCGCTTCCCTGTTGTCTTACAAAATAGGGTATATCTTCAAAAATCCCCTCATCCTTTAAAGGAGTGGCAGTATTCATAAGTAAAAGTTTTATAAATTCAGAACTGTTATCTGTTTGTATATTCTTTGCCTTTATATATTGTTTAAGTATAGCTGTAGCTCCGGTTACCTGAGGAGCCGCCATGGAAGTACCGGACATATCCTTATACTTATCGTCTTCAACGCTTGAGTATATATGTCCTCCAGGAGCGGTTATCTCCGGCTTAATTCTAAGATCGGGAGTGGGCCCCCACGAAGAAAACTTTGAAACACTTCCTGCCGCTACATTGTCGACATCAGTCATTTCAGTAAATATTTCAGGTCTCAGATTATTATTATAACCGTATTCCTCCATTAACTTATCATAGGTACTTCTTTTTATACGGATACAGGTAAGCTTTCCCGCATTACCGGGAACTTCAAGATTTCCGCCTATCTGCTCAGCCATGCTCCTGTTATTGTAAAAAACAATGGCGGCAGGTTTTAATTCGGCTATTGCCTCAAGCTTATCCCCGAATCCTAAACTGTCCCTTGTGGTAGGAATCTCAAAGAGTACCAGTTTACCTTCTATATTTTCTTTTTTAATAAGCTCTTGCTTAGCATTTTTTAAATCAAATATATCCGCACTTATTATCTTTTTCGGATTTTCTCCTTTATGCAAATCCATCTCTTCATTTACATAAGCATCCCAGCTGTCTTTCCACCTTATGACATACATATGTCTTTTGGTATTTTCCATGGATGCAACTGCTATAGTTCCTTCATTTACAGCAGGATTTGCAATTAAAGCGGTATCATAATTCTCTTTTAAAGGTTCTACATTATTTATATTTCCGGAAGTAATATTTCCGTCATTACCGGCAGCTACCGAAATTACTATTCCGGCTTTTCTTGCCTTTTCTATAACTTCATTTTCCGGATAAGCTCTGTTCTCCATTGAAAATCCGGCTGCCGTTCCCAGGCTTAAGTTTATTACATCAGCCTTTAATGTTATAGCATCATCCAAGGCCTTCAACCAAATATCGGTAAATGTTGTAGGATACTCAAGGTCATCTGAAAACACCTTAAGTGCAAGTATTTGTGCATTAGGCGCTACTCCGAAAATACTGTTTTCGACATCATTGGCTGCAGCTATTCCAGATACATGCATACCGTGCATTACACCGAAACTGTTACGTAAGTTCTTATTAAAATCATAATAATTATAGCCATAAGGTACTTTATCCGAATAATAAGAGCCCTTTAATCCGTTTTCAGCTATTATCTTTTCTATATCTGCCTTTGTATACATAGGATGTACCGATTCATCCAGTCTAAGTGCTTTATGTCTGTAATCTATACCTGAGTCTATTACTGCAATAACGCTGCCCTCGCCCTTGTAGCCAAGCGTATTCCACGCATATCCCGAACCTATTATACTGTTTGAAGACTTAAGATAAGGTCTTTGAAACTCCTGTGATACATACACGCTTTTTACTCCGGGAAGCGCTTCTATTTTTTCTATTTCAGTCGCATCGGCACTTAATGATATACCGTTAAATACTGTATCATAGTGCCTTATCTCCTTAAAATCCGCCTTTATATCCTCATTTTTTATATCTGTTACAAGCTTGTCCTGATCTTCTTTCAACTCCTGCTTTTTTTCATCTATAAAGGAATCATCCAGTTTATCATAGTCCATATCTTTATTTATGGCTTCTTCTATCAAGGAGTCCTTATCAAGCTCTATTATAAGCCTAAGCTCTTTTGGCTTATCTTCATTTTTTTCGGCATCTATATCAGCCGAATTTAATTTTTTATCTGCCTCTTTTACATACTCTGAAACTCTATCCCCGTTATTTTGTGCCGCAAATCCCGGCTTAGCTGTAGAAACCAAGGGATTTATAAGAAGTACGGCACAAAACAAGGCAAGTTTTTTACTTATTCTATTCATAACTCACCTATTCTATAATTATTTTAACTATAAATTTTACCTTACCATAGTTCTTGTCATTGATTACAAGATCCTCTAAGCTGCTTACAGCAAGCCGATATTCTCCTTTTTGAGAGTTTTTTACCTGCTGAAGACTATCACCTTCCCACTTTACATTAAGCTTTACTCCGTTATTTTCTCCGCTTAATTTAAGCCCTATAAGTGCTTTGTCTTCAAGGTTCACTCCTTGAGCGGCTTTATATTTTAATGTTTTATCGGCATATAAATGTTCATTCAGTACTATAAAGTCTTCACTCAAATTTTGTGTTGCACTGTTTTTGTCACCTTCATTATGAGCACCTTCATTTACTTTGGGAGGGACTTCGCTTTGAGTTTTCTTATTTTCAGTAATCTTTCCGGTACCGGTCTTCTCCTCCGGCTTAACTATATCCTTGTCTTGAGGTGTTGCTTTTTCTTCAGTTTCTTTATCACTTTGAGATTTATTTTCTTTTTGACTGTTGTTTCCAAAATAACTGCCTGATGAACTGTGACTTCTACTTCCCTTTATTATCTTCTTAACCGGCTTTCTACCTTCAGGTTTATACTCCTCCGGATTTGGCAAAGGTACTACCTTCCCGTCAGATCCCAAACTTGTATAGGTAATATTTTTACCGAGGCTTTTTGCCGATTGTAACTTTGAGTTTGAAAGTTGCACCTCAAAGTTTTGACTTCCTGCGGCAATATAGATTTTACTTATATCTGAATTCATTATTCTTAATTTTCCGTTACTCGCCTTTTGGTTTATAAGTATCGGATTATGTATTTTAATATTTTCTATAACGGCATCATTGGTATTGACAACTATAAAAGCCTTTGACTTATTGTTTTCATCCACCTTGAAATTTTGAGAGGTATTGATAACCGTAAGGAAAAGCTCTTTAATTACATTCCTTAACTCACCTCTGTTTAACACTTTATCCGGCTCAAAGTTCTTATCTTTTCCTTCAATAACACCAAGGTTCTCCAATTCTTTTATATAGCCTCTTGACCATGACTGCAATTTCTCATCATCAATAAAAGCTGTTTTTCCCTCAGCCGCTCCAATGCCTATATACCTTGCAAGTAGGTAATAGACTTCTTCCTTTTTAGGACTTTCATAAAGATTGGCAAATGATACATGCTCATCTATTATATTTAGTCCTTTTAATTTCTCTGCAGAGCTTTTAATATACTCTTCATCCGCATTTGCGTAATTTCCTATGTCCGCTATGTCGGATCCCAAGTTACCTGAAAGCTTTTCAAGTAATATAATCAAGTCTTTTTTGCTGATATTTACTTCGTTATCCATATATTTTTTTTGCTCCGCTTTTGCAATTGGAGCATTAAAAAATAATTGAATACATATAGCTATACTTAACAACAAAGTAAATTTTATTGCTTTTTTCATACTCATTTGTTTCTCCTAATTTTATTCTAAAGTGTTGTATCTTCTGAATTTGTCCGGACATAAAAAGATAAATCACTTTAATTTTTTTAATCGCACTTATTGGCTAAACAATATCTATATATACATATAGTAGTAAATTATAGCAGAAAAATGTGAAATGTAAATAATATGCATATTTTTTCGAAAAAAATTAATCTCTACATAAAAAAATATCCCGACAAATACAAGGCATATTGTCCTTGTGACTTTGTCAGGATATCTCATTATAAAAAATTTTATTTTCTAAACTTTTTGGCTAACCTTGTTCTCGCTTCCGAAAACAAACGAACTTTTCGGTTCAAGAGCAAGCATCAATAAATTACCTAAAACGCCTACCGCAAGGACTTCTCCTATACCCACTGTAAGCATCATGTAAGGTATCAAATCCGGTAAACCGTAAGCATACTTTAATACAAACGGAATAATAATTGCATTTGCAAGTATCGGTGGTACACATACCAACCATTTTGAAATACTTCTGAGTCTGTAGCTTAATATTGCACCTATAAGTGTAGCCAATGTTCCGAATATAATATCAGTAAGTGCCGCTCCACCAAGTATATTTGCCAAAAGACATCCTATACTAACTCCGGGTATTGCCGCCACTGTAAAGAACGGCAGAATACAAAGTGCCTCAGAAATTCTGAACTGGATAGCACCGAAGCTGATAGGGGCAAATGCAAGTGTAAGCACTACATACACTGCCGCTATGACTGCACTCTGTGCCATCATTTTTGTTGTAATATTTTTCATTTTTTCTCCTTTAGTTTTGTTTTAGGTGAGGAAGGTCTCGAACTCACCAAGTACGCTAGATACTTTACGGTATTTTAGAAAATAAATCAAGTGTTTTTATAGTATTAATATGTTTTATACTATAAACATGCCTTATAGATTTCAACTATGTCCTCATTTGTAAGTGCTACAAATGCATCTTTTAAATATCCTCCGATATTTGCATGCTCAGCCATTGCCACAAAATGTTTGTCATCAATACCAAGCTCTGTAAGAGTCATAGGAATACCTGTCTCTTTAAAGTAATTTTCAAGTGCATCTATTCCCGCAAATGCCAACGCTCTCTCATCATCACCGCTAAGCCCCATTACATTCTTTGCAAATTTTACAAATCTCTCTGTAGCACTTGCATCTTTATTAAGAATATGGCGCATCCATCTTACCGTTAAAATAGCAAGACCTACTCCATGAGTAATATCATAATATGCAGACAGTTCATGTTCCATTGCATGACATGGCCATCCCGTTTCCTGCTTACCGTATTCCGGTATACCTGAGCAAGCTATGGAAGAGTTTGCCATAAGATTTGCTCTTGCAGAATAGTTTGTAGGATCTTTGAGTGCTATCTTACAATTTTTCATAACAGACTTTAATATAGTCTCCGATATTCCGTCCGATAAATCGCTGTCCATTGTTCTTGAAAAATATCCTTCAAATATATGGCTCATTATATCTGCACTGCCTGCAGCTGTTTGATAAGGTGATACTGTATAAGTATATGTTGGATCGCATATACTTACTGCAGGATAGGTATATACCGCACCAAGCTTTTCATTTGTGTCAAGATTTGATATTACTCCGCCGGCATCAAACTCCGAGCCTGTTGCACTGAGTGTAAGTATATCTACAAGTGGAAGTGCTTTTGCTCTTCTAAAGCTTGTTTTCACCATCTCCCAGAGGTCATCACCCTCATAGTAATATCCTACCGCTATTGCCTTTGCACAGTCAATGGTGCTTCCACCACCTACTGCCAAGATCACATCTATATTGTTCTCCTTGCAAAGTTTTACGCCTCGTTTTACTGAAGTTATCCTTGGGTTCGGCTCAATTCCGTCACATTCGGTGATATTGAAATTATTCTCCTTTAAAATCTTTATCACTTCATCATAAAGCCCCATCTTCTTGATTGAGCCGCCGCCAAGGACGAACAAAACATTTTTACCGAACGGCTCCAATGATTTTGCCAATCTTTTTATCTGTCCCTCTCCAAAATACAATTTTGTAGGAATATCGTGTTTAAAACTAAGCATGTTGTACCTCCACTTTTCACATGCGCAAACCGGGAATTTTATTTCCAAAATCACTGCAATATTAGCTTTATTTTAATACAACACTCAGTACATCTTCAACTCTTTTTACAGGAATTATTTCAAGTTCATTCAAAACTTCCTCTGCCACTTCTTTTAGATCATCCTTGTTCTCATCAGGAATAAATACCTTCTTTATTCCCGCTCTGGCAGCGGCCATAAGTTTTTCAGGAAGTCCACCTATAGGCATTACATTTCCCCTCAAAGAAACCTCACCTGTCATGGCATACTCAGGTGATACCGGAATATTATTTACAAGTGATGAGAGCGCTGTAGTCATTGTAATACCTGCACTCGGTCCGTCCTTTGGCACTGCTCCGGCAGGTACATGGATATGAATATCATTGTTTTCAAATACTTCATGACTTTCAGGGTACATATTCTTTACAAGGCTGAGTGCAATATCCACACTCTCTTTCATTACATCACCCAGCTGTCCTGTAATCTTCACTTTGCCCTTGCCCTTTGTAAGCATTGTCTCTATAAAGAGTATTTCTCCGCCTACAGCAGTCCATGCAAGACCTGTAACTACTCCTGCCTGTTTCTTCTCCAATATACTCTCATGTCTTATCGGTCTTTGGTCAAGATATTCCTGCAGATCTTCAGGCTTTACATCCAATATTTCTTTATTGTTCTTAACAAGCTCAACTGCGGCATGTCGGCAAAGAGCACTTATTTGCTTCTTTAATCCACGCACTCCTGCTTCCATAGTATAGCCGTTTATAAGTGCCTTTATAGTTTCATCTTCTATTATAAGATTGTCCTCACTGATTCCCGCCTTTTTCTTTGCCTTTGGTATCAAATGATCCTTTGCAATAGAAAACTTTTCAAGTGCGGTATAGCCTGTAAATCTGATAACTTCCATTCTGTCAAGCAGCGGTCCCGGTATGGTATCAAGAGAGTTTGCGGTACATACAAATAATACATCTGAAAGATCATACGGTACATTCATATAATGATCTGTGAAAGTATTGTTTTGCTCCGGGTCAAGTACTTCAAGAAGTGCACTTGCAGGATCTCCATTGTATGATGATGCAAGCTTATCAATCTCATCCAGTACCATCACAGGATTTGATGTACCGGCCTTTTTCATGCCGTCCATTATTCTTCCGGGCATTGCACCTATATAAGTTCTTCTATGTCCTCTGATATCGGCCTCATCTCTGACACCTCCGAGAGAGATTCTTACATACTCTCTGCCAAGTGCCTCTGCAATGCTCTTTCCTATACTGGTCTTACCCGTACCCGGTGCGCCTACAAAAAGAAGTATTGATCCGCTTTGTTTTTTATTTAAAGACATTACCGCCAGTTGCTCTATAATTCTCTTTTTAACCTTTTTAAGTCCATAATGCTCTCTGTCAAGGACTTCCATAGCATTATCAAGTTCTATATCCTTCGGCTCTTCTTTTTTCCAATGTAATGAAGTGACAAAGTCCAAATAATTGTAAAGAAGTCCATACTCATGACTGTCCTTACCCTCCTGCTTCATTCTATTTAAAACATTGTCGGCTTCTTTTCTGGCAACTTCATTCATTCCCGAATTTTCTATTTTTTCTTCAAACTTTCTTACTTCGGAAATATTTTCAGGATGCATCTCATCCAAAGCTTTTTGCAAGAAATTTATCTGCTTTTTAATAGCATCTTCCCTATATGCCTTCTCATGAAGCTCTTTTTGTGCCTGCTTTGCCTCTTCACTTACTTCATTTATAGCCATAAACTCTCTGGCATATTGAGCTATAAGCTCAGCCCTTGCTTTGGTTGAATCCTCTGAGAGCACAGCATATTTTTCTTCAGGAGTAATATTCATAAAAGGTGAAAGTCCTACCATCACCTCATTCATATTCTTCCATGCCAGTACATAGCCTCTTGCCATAAGCCCCCATTGAAACTTGGTGACATAACTTAAAAGTTCATCTCTAAGTCCTACAAGCATTGCATTTGCATCATTAGGATCCAGATCATCTATCTCAGGTCTTTGTACTCCGATGACATTTTGTGTATCAAAGTCTATATATTCAACATTAATTCTGTTAAATGCCTCAAGGTTGGCACCACCCTCATCATCTACAGATAATACCTGTCCGGCAACAGCTATAGGATAGATATCTTCCATTGCAATATCTTTATCTTTCGGCTCTCTCAGATAAAGAAATGTTACCTTTTCACCAACAGATATCTTATCTACACCGGCCTCCTGTAAATAGTCTTTTCTGAAATATATTTTTGAACCCGGTAAAACCACCGTATTGTATGTCGGTATTAAAATCATATAGCCTCCTTTACTAGCACTTATTATTAAAGAGTGCTAAGGTGAATTTATAAAAAAGAGGTTGAAACAATGGCTTGTTTACAACCTCCCCATGTATATGGCTAAATTATATCACTGGCACTCTCATCCGTCAAGTGATAATTAGATTTTGTAAAATTAATTCACAAACTCTTAATCGCCTTTGCCAAACTGTCAAGTGCCATCTTCAAGTATTCTCTCGGACATGCGATATTAAATCTCTCAAATCCCTCTCCGTCTACGCCGAACATAGCCCCTGAATCTATCCAAAGCTTTGCTTTATTTACTATGAGATCTTCTCTCTCTTCTTCGGTAAGACCAAGTTCTCTAAAGTCCACCCATACAAGATATGTGCCTTCCGGCTCTATAAGCTTTAACTGTGGGATATTCTCTTTTAAATAATCTCTGAGGAAATCAAGATTTCCCTTTATATACTCTCTTACAGCATCCAACCATTCCTGTCCGGACTCATAGGCCGCTCTTGCAGCTACAAGTCCCATAGTATTCATCTGTGAATATCCTGATTTAACTATTTCATTTTTAAAAGCATCTTTAAGCTTCTTATTTTCTATAAAAATATTTGAAACCTGAAGACCTGCTATATTAAAGCTCTTACTTGGTGCTGTAGCTATTACGGCGTTTTTAGCATATTCTTCTCCCAATGAAGCAAATACCGTATGCTTATTTCCCGGATATACAAAATCCGCATGAATCTCATCACTGAAGATAACCACATTGTGCTTTATACAGATATCTCCTATTCTCTTTAATTCATCCTTACTCCAAACTCTACCTACCGGATTATGTGGAGAGCAAAGTATAAAGAGTTTTACCTGATTGTCCACTATCTTCTTTTCAAAATCTTCAAAGTTCATCTCATATCTGCCGTCTTTGATTACAAGCGGAGAGTTGATAAGCTTTCTGTTATTACATAGTATCATCTCACTGAAAGGATAGTATACAGGTTGTTGTATAATAACACCGTCTCCCTCTTTTGAAAATGCCTTTACAGCCATTGCTATGGCATATACTACTCCCGGTGTCTTAACTAATGTACCTTTTTTAGGCTCCCATGAAAAGTTCTTTACAAACCAGTTCTTTACCACTTCAAAATAGTCTGTCTGTACTTCCGTATATCCGTAGATTCCATGGTCCACTCTTCTTTGCAAAGCATCTGTAATCGGCTGTGCCACAGGAAAGTCCATGTCTGCAACCCAGAGTGAAAGCTCGTCACCTTTTTTACCTCTAAGCTTTGCACAGTCAAACTTCAAGCTGTCTGTACCTTTTCGGTCTGTGATCTTATCAAAATCGTACATATATCCCCCTTATCATTTCAATGCCCTATCAAGATCCTTTATCAGATCGTCTACATTTTCTATTCCGACAGAAAGTCTTAAAAACGTATCTGTTATTCCAAGTCTCTCTCTTACCTCTACAGGCACATCCGCATGTGTCTGTATCATAGGGAAGGTAATCAAAGACTCTACTCCGCCAAGACTTTCCGCATATTTTATTATTTCAATTTTTTCAAATGCATCCCTTGCAGTTTTGGCAGTATCTGTTGTAAATGCAATCATTCCACCGAAACCGCTTGACTGAGATTTGTTTATCTCATATCCCGGATGTTCAGGCAAACCTACATAATATACATTTGTAACCTTTTTATTTGCTTTAAGGAAGTTTGCAATCTTTAATGCATTTTCCTGTATTCTGTCCATTCTTACAGCCAATGTTTTCAGTCCTCTAAGTACAAGGAAGCTGTCAAATGGTGAAAGGCTTGGACCTATTGTCTTATACATAAATCTGATTTTTTCAGATAATTCTTCATTTGCAGTACATACAAACCCCGCCAAAGTATCATTATGACCTGCAATATATTTTGTACCACTGTGGATGACAATATCCGCACCGAGCTTTATCGGGTTTTGAAAATACGGACTTAAAAAAGTATTGTCAACAATCAATAAAAGTTTATGTTTCTTTGCAATCTTTGCCATCTCTCTTATATCTGTAACAAGCATTGTAGGATTGCTTGGTGTTTCAATAAATATAGCCTTTGTATTCTCATTTATTGCATTTAGTACATTTTCAGGCTTTGTTGTATCCACATAGCTGAATTTTCTGCCTCTTTCAATTCCAAGTGTATTAAAGAGTCTGGTACTTCCGCCGTAAATATCCTCCTGAGATATTATGTGATCACCTGAATTAAAAAGCTCAAGTACCAAAGAACATGCCGCCATTCCGGTAGAAGTCGCCACCGTATCATAAGCACCTTCCATAGCGCTTATGCAGTCCTCAAGCTCCGTTCTTGTAGGATTTGATTGACGTGAGTAGTCATATCCCGTACTTTCGCCTACTCCCGGATGAGAGAAGGTAGCTGTCTGAAATATAGGCACCGTCATTGCACCGTATGCATGAGCATTCTTATCTTCATTTGGACTGTGTACACATAATGTTTCAATATTCATAAATTCACCTGACTTTTCTAAAAACTATTATTAACAATAGAAAACATTTTACAGTCTCATATTTTCTCGGTCAATAAGATGTTTTCTTGCTCTGGTTATAAGGAAAGCCTATATCTATAAATTATACTTATTCTTATATGCTATAATGGCAGCCACCGTCTTTGAATCCTTCAATTCACCCTTGTAAATCAAATCCACCAGATCATCAAGTGCCCACTCTTCCACATCAATGCTCTCATCTTCATCCAGATGCTGCTCACTCTTAATAAGATTTCTTGCCACAAAGATATCAATTTCCTCATCACCGAAAGCAACCATAGTATCAATTCTTATCAAGAACTCAAGTTCATCCGGTGCAGCAACCTTATAACCGGTCTCTTCTTCAAGTTCTCTGAATGCACATATTCTTCTCGGCTCATCCTTAGAATCCACCTTACCTGCCGGAAGTTCAAGAGTATATCTGTTCAGCGCATTTCTGTACTGACGTACCAAAAGTATCTTACCGTTTTCAAGTACAGGTACTACTGCAGCCGCACCGTTGTGCTGTATATAATCCCATACAGCTTTTCTGCCGTCTATCAGCATATGGTCTTTATATACCTTTACAATTGCTCCTTCATAAGCAAGCTCTCTTTTTTCTCTGATTATATCTCCCATGCTTTCTCCTTATCCGACTTTAATGTCTGTGCCATATTGTTTAAAAATTCAACCGCCTCATCCAGTCCCACACTTGTATAATCAAAATACCGGTCTTTTTTCTTATCATCTTCAGTATGGTCAAAATTAAAGGGCTCAGGCCATACTGTCAGTTTCAGCTTGGCCTCGCCCCTCTTATCCTTAGGCGTAAAATTAACCTTTTCAAGCGGATCTCTTCCCAACCTGAATCTTACACCCTCCAGACTTCCTGTGAAATATTGGCCATAATCATAATATCCTATATTTAACAAGTCACCTTTTTTTAACATAAAAACATATCTCTCAAATCTTCTACATTCCTTACAATATAATTTGCGCCTTCAAACTCCTCCAAGCCGCCATAACCGTAAAGTACTCCGATACTCTTAAGACCTGTATTACCTGCACCTACTATATCATGGCTCTTGTCTCCTACCATTATAGCAAAGTTCCTGTCCATTATTTTGTTTGTCTCAAGCACATACTCAATCACTGCAGTCTTTGTGTCTCTTTTTGTATTAAAGTCTCCGTCGGAACCGCCTACAAATGTAAAATATTTTTCCAGTCCGAAATGCTCAATTACTCTTTTTGCCTCTCTTTCAGGCTTTGAAGTCGCCACATAAAGCTTATATTCTTTTGACAAGCTATTAAGCATCTCTTCTATACCGTCATAAAGCTCACATTCAAATATACCTACAGATCTGTAATAATCGTGGAATACATCAAGCGCCTCTTTATATTGCTCCAAACTGAATCCGTAAAGATTTGTATAGCTCTCCACCATCGGAGGTCCTACAAACTTTTTCAAAGCATCAAGTTCCTCATATATACCGAAGTGCTCAAGTGATTTTTGTACGCCCTTTGTAATACCGAGGTCTGACCTTACTATAGTTCCGTCCAAATCAAATAAAATATGCTTTTGCTTCATTACTGCTCCTTAACCAAAGAAGGTTTTAACTTTAATCCTACCTTCTCAATTCTTGCATGATCCATTTTCTTTACTGTCAGTATAATATTGTCAAATGTGATAATCTCTCCCTCTACGGGCAATCTTCCAAGCTTCTCCATTATGATTCCGCCAATAGACTCATACTCCTCCGAACTAAGTTCCAGTCCGATTCTGTCATTGACATCATCCAGATTTGTTGAACCGTCTATAAGGTACTCCGTTTCGGAAATCTTTGTTATCCCTTCATCCTCTTCGGCATCAAACTCATCTCTGATTTCACCTACAATCTCTTCAAGCATATCTTCCAGAGTAATCAGTCCTACAGTGGTACCATATTCATCCAGTACTATTACTATATTGGCACCTGTCTTTCTCATATCCACCATAAGTGATGAAGTCTTTTTATATTCATAGGTATAAAGAGGTTCTCTCAAATGTTCCTTTACAGAAAAAGTCTCCTTATCCTCTATCAGCAAAAAGTCTTTTACATTAAGTATTCCGATAACATTATCAGGGCTTTCTTCGTACACCGGTATTCTTGTGTATCTCTCTTCTCTGAAGATTTTAAGTATCTCTTCATAAGAGGATTCCACAGATACCATCACCATATCGACTCTCGGGAGCATTATATCTCCGGCAACCGTATCTCCGAAGTCCACCACATTTACAATCATCTTCTTTTCTTCTTTTTCAATAACTCCGTCCTCATGGCTGACTTCCACCATTGCTCTAAGTTCGTCCTCGGTCACCATATTATTGTCATCATTATTTTTAACGAAGAGGGAAATAACGATTCCGGCAACCTTGTTTACCACATAGATTACAGGTGTCAAAATAACGACCAATACGGAAATAATTCCGATATATTTTAACGCAATATTCTCTGCATTCTTTGATGCTACATTCTTAGGTGTTATTTCGCCGAATACCAGTATAAGGAATGTCAATATACCTGTAGCAATACCTACCAGACTGCTGCCGAACACCTTTAATGTAAGTGTAGTGGACAGTGCCGAAGCGGAAAGATTTACTATATTATTTCCAATCAAAATAGCGGAAAGCATCTTATCCGTATTTGCTGTGATTTCCAAAACCTTTTCGGCTCTTTTATCACCGTTTTCCGCCAAATTTCTTATTCTTAATTTATTTGAAGTCATGAGGGCCGTTTCAGCGGATGAAAAAAATGCTGAAGCAGACAATAATAATACCAAAATGACTAACTGTAATATGTCACTCGTTTCCAAAATTTCTCCTATAATCGAATTACTCTTCTTCTGATACAATATCCGGCAATATTTCTTTTGTTTTTTTCTTTACTCCAAAAGGCATTATCAGACTGCCAAGCAATATAAATATATCTCCCAGATTAAAAATCACCTTATCGGCACCCTTAGTCTTTATACGTATATAATCCACCACATAGCCTCTTGTAAATCTGTCAAAGATATTGCTAAGTGAACCTGCAATAATAAGGCTTAAAGATAACTTTCTGATTGTATTTCCCTTTTTGGGAAGTAAAACAGAAAGAAGTCCCACCAGTATTGAAGTAATAAATACCGGAACATACTTTACTATTTTCTTCTTTTTCTTAAGCTTTCCAAACACAAAGCCGTCATTGTAAAATTTATCTATTTCTATCTTTTTTGCAAAAACTCTCGGCAGTTCTTTTTTATCCATTGAATTTACTGCATATTTCAAGACTATATCAAGACCTGCAAGTATCGGTATCAAAACAGCAAACATATATCCTCCTATATATTTCTGAACACTATATTCGGACTGCCCTTATGCTCCAAATAATCTCTTGTAATAATAACTTTACCGATGTTTTTATCTTTCGGTGTCTCATACATTATATCAAGCATAAACTCCTCTATAATGGAACGAAGTGCTCTTGCACCCGTATCCTTTTTCATGGCCTGCTCGGCAATCCAATCCATTGCATCATCATCAAATGAAAGCTCCACTTCATCCAACTCCAAAAGTCGCTTATACTGTTTCAAAATAGCATTCTTAGGCTCTATGAGGATTTTCTTGAAAGCTTCCTTATCAAGTTTTGAAAGTGTGCATATAACAGGTAATCTTCCTATAAACTCAGGTATCATACCGAATTTTCTGATATCCTCATTGGTTACCTTTGCATAGAGATTGTCATCATTATCATATTTGTCTTTAAGATCCGAGTTAAATCCCATGCTTGTATTCTTTTGAAGTCTTTCCTTTATAATATCATCAAGTGCAGGGAAAGCTCCTCCACAGATAAAGAGTATATTATCCGTGTTTACAGTTTCCATGGGTGCCATGACATTCTTTTGATTTGTACCTACAGGCACCTCAACCTTACTGCCTTCCAAGAGCTTTAAAAGTTCCTGTTGTACGCTCTCACCGCTTACATCTCTTGAATTGGTATTTTTCTTTTTTGCAATCTTGTCTATCTCATCTATAAAAACAATACCGCATTCGGCCCTTTCCACATCATTACCTGCTGAAAGCAAAAGCTTTGATATAACACTTTCTATATCATCACCTATATATCCGGCCTCGGTAAGAGAGGTGGCATCTGCTATAGCCAAAGGTACATTAAGAAGCTTTGCAAGAGTCTTTACCAGATAAGTCTTTCCGCTTCCTGTCGGTCCTATCATAAGGATGTTTGACTTATCAACTCTTGTTCCTTCCTTATCTTTGTCTAAAAATATTCTCTTGTAATGATTGTATACGGCAACCGAAATTATCCTCTTAGCCTGATCCTGACCTATTACATATTCATCCAACATTTCTTTTATCTTATGCGGCGCAGGTATATCCTTCATTGTAAAGAGCGGCTCTGTTCTCTTCTCATCCCTTTTCTTTACTCTGGCTCTTTCAGGTATGGGGTTCAAATTCATATTCGGTATTGTAAAGCTGCCAAGATCCACATTTTTTAAATCATCCATATTGATTTTTGACATATTGGTAAGCTTACTCATATCCATACTCTGCATAGAGTTGAAGGTTTTTTGTATACAGTCAGGGCAGATATCTATACCGCCCGGCATTGATATCATAGTACCGGTCTTTGATTCCGGTCTCCTGCACATATAACAAATTTTTTCATAATTATTATTTTTATCATCTTTATCGTTTTTATTATAATCTATCTTGTCTTCCATTTTTCCATTCCTAATGTTTCAAACAGTTTTATGTTATTCTAACACAAAAAGAAAAAATGTGCCATATTAGGGAAATACGGCACATTTTATGTTTATATTAAATTTTAGTCTTCCTTTGTGTTCCAAGTGATGCATTTGATCCGAGTGAAACTTTTTTATAAAACCTTACTTAGGAAGGTCTTCAATCTTTCATTTTTAGGATTTGTGAAGAATTCCTCCGGTGCATTCTCTTCCACAAACTCACCTTCATCAAGGAAAACCACTCTGTTTGCCACCTCTCTGGCAAAGCCCATCTCATGTGTTACCACTACCATGGTCATCTTCTGCTGCGCAAGATCCTTCATAACTGTAAGTACTTCTCCTACCATCTCTGGATCAAGAGCTGAAGTAGGCTCATCAAAGAGCATTACATCAGGCTTCATGCAAAGTGCTCTGACTATAGCAACTCTTTGCTGCTGTCCGCCTGAAAGCTTTGAAGGATATTCATTCGCTCTGTCTGCAAGTCCTACCTTTTCCAAAAGACTCATCGCATACTCCGTTGCAGACTCTTCATCAACCCCCTGAAGCTTCATCGGGGCTATGATTAAATTCTTAAGCACTGTCATATGTGGGAAAAGATTAAACTGCTGAAAAACCATTCCCATTTTCTGACGGTGTAAATCTATATTTACATCTTTTTTGCATATGTCCGTGCCTTCAAACAATATCTCACCGCTGTTTGCTTCCTCAAGTCTGTTCAAGCATCTGAGAAATGTTGACTTACCCGAACCGGAAGGACCGATAAGACATACTACATCTCCTTTATTTATATCCAGAGATATATCTTTAAGTACCTGCTTTTTATGAAAATGCTTGCTTAAGTTTCTTACTTCAATAAGTTTTTTACCTTCCACTTCTAGCCAACCTCCTCTCAAGTAATTTTACCAAATAGCTGAACAGCATTACCATGATAAGATAGAGTAGAGCAACTGCAAGGAAAGGCATCATTGCCGAATATGTTTTGCTTCTTATAACATCTCCCGCCTTTGTAAGATCATCCAAAGCAATATAACTTGCTACCGAGGTCTCCTTCATCAAAACTATAAACTCGTTTGCAAGAGTAGGCAATGTATTCTTTATAACCTGTGGCATTATTATATTTATCATTGTTTGAGGATAACTAAATCCCAAACTTCTTCCGGCTTCCATTTGTCCTTTCGGTACTGAGTTTATACCTGAACGGAATATTTCCGCCTGATACGCTCCCGAGTTTATACCGAATGCAAGTATTGCGGCAAAGCTTTTATCTATTCTTACAGAACTGAATATAACAAAGTATATTATAAGGAGCTGAACAACTACAGGTGTTCCTCTGATTACTGTAAGATAAATATTGCAAAGGAAGTTTAAAAACTTCAACTTCTTTGTATTATCGTATATATTTCTTACAACAGCCACTCCAAACCCCAGTATAAAACCAAGGATTACGGCAAAAAATGTAATCTTTAATGTGACGGCAAGTCCGTTTATGAGTAAAAGCCATCTGTTATCCGTTATAAAATTTAAAATAAATTGTGATTTTAACTCTTCAAACATATTAATTAGCCTTGATATATTTTGCAATAATACTGTCCACTGTTCCGTCAGCCTTTAACTCTGAAAGCGCCTTGTTAACCGCATCTGAAAGTGCTGTATTACCTTTTTTGATTGCAATGGCATATTCTTCTTCTGCATATGCCTCATCTAAAGTCTTAAGTCCGCTTGTCTCTTCAACAAACTTCTTTGCCACCTCGCTGTCGATAACTACCGCATCTATCTTTCCCTGGCTGAGTGCCTGAACTGCATCCATACCCTTTGCATATCTCTCAACAGTTGCATCCTTTATGTCACTTACTAAAATATCACCTGTAGTACCTGTCTGTACACCGAGTGTCTTGCCTTCAAGATCCGCACCTGAAGCTATAGTAGAGTCATCTTTTACAATAATAAGCTGCTTTGATGTTGTATATGTATCTGAAAAATCAACGCTCTGCTTTCTCTCATCTGTAGCAGAGATACCTGCAATACCTACATCCGCCTTACCTGATGTTACCTCAAGGATAACGGAATCAAACGCTATATCCTCCACTTCAACTTCAAGTCCGAGCTTACTTGCTATAGCATCAGCAATCTCCATATCAATACCTACAATCTTATCACCGTCGTGGTACTCATATGGTGGGAACTCCGCATTTGTTGCCACTATAAGTTTTCCTGACTGTATAGTTTTTACTTCTCCTGAAGCTGTATCTCCCGCACTCTCATTTGCAGCTTTTGTTTCGGCAGTCTTTGCACCGCCACATGCCACCAAACTTGTTGCCATAAATCCTGATATAACCAATGCTAATATTTTCTTCTTCATAATATCCTCCATTTGTATATTTACCAATCACTATTGCATAATAATACACTCTTTTTTATAAGAATGCAATAGTATTTTTTAAATCAACACAGGAAAAGACTCTAACTCTGTATTTTTATAAGGTTATAATCCTAACCATAATAGTCCATACAAAATTAGAGTCCTAAATCCCAGCGTTTCATACCCCATAAATGCAATATATTTCTCAGCTTATACTGCTGCTGAAGTCAAATATTTTTCCATCTCGTTCACGGCATGTTCTTCATCATTACCGTCTGCTGATATGTATACCTCTTTGCCATCACCAAACTTCAATGTCATCATGCCCATGATACTTTTTGCATTTACTTTTTTAGTACCACTTTCAACATAAATCCTGCTTTCAAACTGGCTGGCCACCTGTACTAGCATAGCTACCGGTCTGGCTTCAGTTTTTGCATCAATTGCAACCTTAACTGACTTCCTAACCATTTTCTCTCCTTACTTGTTCTCTTAACTGGCTTGCGATGTTTGAGAGTTTACGCAACCTATGATTAACCCCACTTTTCCCGAGCTGTGGACTAATCATTTTTCCAAGTTCCACCAATGAAGCATCAGGATTTTCCAGTCTGGCATTGGCTACCGCCTCCAGATTTGATGTCAATTTATCAAGTCCCATCATCTCTTTAATAAGTTGTATATCCTCAAGTTGAGAAAGTGATGCAGAAACCGTTTTATTGATATTTGCAGTCTCGCAATTCACTTTTCGATTTACATCGTTTCGCATTCCTTTTAAGATTCGAATATTTTCGAAACTCATAAGCGATGTAGGCGCTTCCATCAGACCAAGTGCCAATGATATTTGCTCACTGTCCTTTATGTATACTACATAAGCTTTTTTTCTTACAGTAATTTTAGGTAATAATGACAAGTCTTCCATCAATTCCTTTAAAAAAAGTGCATCATCCATAGTTGAACATACAATCTCCAGATGATATCCTTTTTCGGGATCCGTTATTGAGCCCGAGGACAGAAACGCTCCTCTAAAGAAGGCCTTTTTACAACACGAATTCAGTAAGACCGTATTACTGCCAAGCGGCAAATCGTCTACCAACTCTTGATTTTTAAGAAGCTTTATAGCTTTAAGCACCTCTTTGGCCTCTGCAGCGTCTACAATACTTACAGAATATAGGCGCTTACGTTTCACCAAAGTACTATTGCTTATCACTACATCTGTATTTATATTAAATGTTTTTTTTATTAATGTAAAGTACTTTCTGGCAAGTCCTGAAAATTCAGTGTTTATTTTTAAAGACAATTCACCATTTTGTGATAAAGAAACAGTACCAATGAAGTAAACAATTGCCAAAATTTCTGCAAGTATGCAATGCCTAACCGTAGGAATTATCCTTGCAATTTCATTTTTCACTTCTGAAGAAAATGTCATCCGCTCTCCTATCTTTGTGAAATTCTTGAAATATTTTTGCCCATATCTCTGTGTTCCAGTCTGACACCGATACCCTCAATATTATCAAGTCTTTCTTTAATAGCCGCCGCAATAGCTACCGAACGATGTTGTCCGCCTGTACAACCTATACCTATTACCAAAGCGCTCTTACCCTCATCAATATATCTGGGTATCAAAAATTTAATCATATCATCAAGCTTATCAAGAAAAATATCCGCATCATTATTTGAGAATACATAATCGGAAACTTCCTTGTCTTCACCGGTTTTCAGCCTGAGCTTTTGATCGTAAAAAGGATTAGGTAAAAATCTTACATCAAATAAAAGATCGGGATCATCAGGTATACCGTACATATATCCGAATGAAAGCACTGTAACAAAAAGATTATTAAAAGACTTTCCGTCAACATAGATTTTTTTAAGTTCCTGTTTCAACTCTTTAGTCAAAAATCTGCCTGTATCAAGTATTCTGTCCGCCCTCTCTCTTAAAAATGCCAATCTTTCTCTCTCAAGATTTATTCCGTCTATAAGTCTGCCCTCTACAGCTAAAGGATGATTTCTTCTGGTCTCTTTATATCTCTTTATCAATGTTTCATCATCCGCATCAAGAAAGAGAATTTCCATATTGATTTTTTTATGGCTAAGTTCATCAAATACTTCCTGTAAGCCGTTAAGTCCGCTTCTGATATCAATACCCAGAGCTATACCCTTCATACCTCTTTCGGATTCGATTGTAAGATCTACAAAGTTTAACAAAAGTTCCAACGGCAAATTGTCGACACAGTAATATCCGAAATCCTCAAACATCTTTAATGCAACAGTCTTACCTGAACCGGACATTCCTGTTACAATTATCATCTTCATATCAAATCATCCTTACTTCACATTCAAGTTTTACACCGAACTTTTCATCCACTTCTCTCTTTATATGTTCTATCAGCTTCTTTATATCATCAGATGAGGCATTGTCATAATTTATTACAAAACCGCAGTGTTTTTGAGATACTGCGGCACCTCCGAGTCTGAAGCCTCTAAGTCCGGCATCATCTATAAGTTTACCTGCAAAATACCCTTCCGGTCTCTTAAATGTAGAACCTGCACTGGGATACTCCAGCGGCTGTTTTTCACTTCTCCTGTTGTTTAAATCCTCTATTTGTGCTCTTATTTCATCCCTATTGCCATACACAAGTTTAAGCTTTGCAGCCAGTACTATTTCATTATTTGCTAAAATGTTACTCTTTCTGTAACCTAGGTCAAGTTCTGAAACAACTTTCCATTTAATGCTTCCGTCAGGGCAAAGCACCTTTACTTCCATCAGCACATTTGACATTTCTCCGCCATAGGCACCTGCATTCATTACTATCGCGCCGCCAAGGCTTCCCGGTATACCGCAGGCAAATTCAAAGCCTGTAAGTGAATTTTCCATAGCATAATCACTTATCTTATCAAGTCCCACTCCGGCACCTGCTTCTATAATATTGCCCTCATGTGTAATACTGTTATTCAAGCCGACCGTGGAGATAATCACTCCGTCATAGCCTTTGTCATCCGCCAGTATATTGCTGCCTTTTCCAAAAATATAATATTTTAAGTTTCCTCTCTTTATTATATCCATACACAGGCTCAGTTCTTCCTCAGTGACAGGAGTGAGAAAATAATCACACTCTCCTCCTACTTTAAAAGTAGTATGCTTTTTTAACAATTCACCGGTTTTGCAATTTTCACCAAGGATACTTTTAAAATCCATCTGCATTTTGTCTCCGCTACTATTTTTAATATCAATCTTTTCCGGCCATATTTGCCTGTACTCTGTTGTAGAGTTCCTTTGCCGCATTGTATCCCATCTGCTTCTGTCTGTGATTTACAGCCGCGGTTTCTACAATGATTGCCAGGTTTCTACCGGGTCTTACAGGTAAAACATGACATACCACCTTGTTTCCCAAGTACTCTATATAATTATCCTCAAGTCCGAGTCTGTCATAGTCCTTATTTTTTACCCAATCTTCAAGCTGTATCACAAGATCAATTGACTGGGTATCCTTAACACTGAGTACACCGAATAACGCCTTTACATCTATAATTCCTATTCCTCTAAGCTCAATAAAGTGCTTTGTTATATCAGGTGCCGTTCCTACCAAAGTCTGCTGTGAAACCTTTCTGATTTCCACAACGTCATCAGATACAAGTCTGTGACCTCTCTTTACAAGCTCAAGAGCCGCCTCACTCTTTCCGATACCGCTGTCTCCGGTTATAAGTACTCCTTCACCGTATACATCAACCAAAACACCATGTATTGAAATCACCGGAGCCAATTGTACATTAAGCCATCTTACAAGCTCTGAGGTAATATAAGTTGTAGACTGTTCAATACCGAGACATGGCACACCATAATGTACACAGTAAGAGATCATATCCTCATCCGGCTTTATTCCTCTTGCATATAGTACACATGGAACCTTATATGAAAGCAACTTATCATAAGTTTCCTTTCTCTTTTCGTCATTTAATGTCTGAATAAATGCGTTCTCCACATTACCTATTATCTGTACTCTTTCACTGTCAAAATGATCAAAGAAACCTGCCAGCTGTAATGCCGGTCTGTTTATATCAGGATGCTTCAATATTATAGATTCCGTATCTATATCCGGTGTAAAGTTTTCCAGATTCAAATCCTTTATAAGTTCCTTGATTGTTACGTTTTCTCCCATAGTACCTCCTATCATGATTCCCCCTATCTTAAGACTTATCCCAAAAGTTCAAGCAATTCCTCTTTTGAAATATTTGCCAAGGATATGCCCTCTTCAAAGTTTAATACTCTGTCCGCCAGATCCTTCTTTGACTCTTGAAGCTTAACTATTTTTTCTTCAATAGTTCCCTTTGCAACAAGTCTGTAAACCGTTACTTTATTTTTTTGCCCTATTCTGTGGGCTCTGTCGGTAGCCTGATTTTGTGCCGCAAAGTTCCACCATGGATCATAGTGAATAACAATATCTGCGCCCACAAGATTAAGGCCTGTACCTCCCGCTTTCAAAGAAATCAGGAATACATTTGTACCGTCACTGTTAAAATCATTTACAAACTTGATTCTTTTTTCTTTACTTGTGGAACCCGTAATAACATAACTGCTTATATTTTCTTCTTCAAATCTCTTTTTTATTATATCAAGCATTGAAGTAAATTGTGAAAATAAAAGAATTTTATGTCCGGCTTCTATACCGCTTTTTACAAGATCGATACAGGTTTCAAGCTTGGCTGAATCTCCCTCATAATCCTCAAAAATAAGCCTCGGATCACAACAGATTTGTCTCAGCTTTGTAATCTCCGACAATATTATCATCTTTGAACTGTTATATTCTTCATTGCCGTTTAATACATTTTTCAGTTTGTTAAGCTCGGTATCATATGCCAACTGCTGCTTTTTATCAAACCTTGATACTCTGACCTCTTCTATCTTATCCGGCAAATCCGTTGCCACCTCGGACTTAAGCCTTCTAAGTACAAAAGGACCGATCATCTTTGAAAGAAGTTTTGCGCTTTCCTCATTACCGTCTTTTACTATCGTATTTTCATACTTTGATTTGAATGCATTATAACTGTACAAAAATCCCGGCATTATATAATCAAAAATACTCCAAAGTTCACTTAATCTGTTCTCTATCGGTGTTCCGGTCAAAGCATACTTTATATCAGCTTTCACAGTTTTTACCGCTTTTGCAACTCCGGTATTTTGATTTTTTATAAACTGAGCCTCATCAATTATCTGATGAGAAAATCTCATATCATGATACAGTGAAATATCCCTTCTTAAGGTATCATAAGAACTTATATAAATATCCACAGCTTCGTGCTCTTCAATAATTCTTTGTCTTTCTTCTTTGGCGGCTGCAAGTACCGATACTCTAAGTTCACCTTTTGTATCAAATTTTGATATTTCCTCACTCCAATTATATACTAAAGATGCCGGACATACTATAAGAGCTTTTTTAAGCCTTCCGTTCTTTTTTGCATCCATCAAAAGAGAGATAATCTGCAGGGTCTTTCCAAGTCCCATATCATCTGCCAAAATTCCGCCAAATCCAAGTTCTTCCACAGAGCGCAACCATTTAAAGCCTTCTTTTTGATAGTTTCTTAAAACATTTGACACTTCATCCGGCGGCACAAAATCCATGCTTTTTATATTGTCAAATTTCTCAATCAGTTTTACAAAGCTCTCATCTCTTCTTTCTACCAGTTCATTATGCGCTTCCATCATTTCATCAACATAGAGTGAACGATACAAAGGCACTGTAAGTGCACCGGCTCTCAAATCTTTCGGAGAAATTTCCAGTACATTCAGCATCTCATTAAAATTCTTCATGTACTCGGAATCCATATTTATAAAAACTCCGCTCTTTAAACGATAATATTTTTTCTTTTTTCTGTAACTTGTAACAATATTTGCAAGTTCCTCCGTACTCATATCCTTTGATAAGAATTCAAGTTGTAAAAGATTTGAATTTACAGATACTCCCACTCCTGCAGAAGGTTTTTTGTATACTCTGATATTATTGAAAGCTTCACTTCCAAGTACCTTGCCGTATTTATTTAATCTGTCGATACCCGAAACCTTCAGCTCATAAAGTTCATCTTCAGTCTCCGCGCTCAGGAAATTCGGCTTATCCTCATAAGGAAGATATATCTTTAAAGCCTCTATTGCCTTTTCTTCCTGCTTTTGATTTCTTAAAAGCTCATTATCATTTCTCTCAAGTATTTTCCCGGATATAATATCCACTCTGCCGCCGGTATAAGCCGCTTCCACTCTTCCCGTTACAATGTTATCTTCCAGATCAAGATAATATGTAATCTCCGGCTTGTCAGGCACAAAACTCATTGCCTCGGGAGCATTATCTACTATATTCGCATAATCTTTTATACTTGGCAATACATTGGAATAAAACCTGCCTATATTTCTTCTTCCTATCTTTATCTCCCGATACCCGTATCCTGAATCATTCATTGCTTTAAATATCTTCAGAAGATTTTCATCGCATCTGTTAAGATAATTATCTTTAATGCAGTATACATAATTGCTTGATACAAACGACAGTGGAAAATCCACTTCCAGATTTATACCTGCAAACAGATCTCTGTCATAAATAGGATTTATCTCAATAGTAATCTTTTCATTGAAGTCTCTAAGCTCAATATCCGTAACAGTCTTCTTAGAAAAGTACTCTGTTGTCAGCTCTACTTTTTCTCCAAAAAGTAAGTTGAAAATATCATCTATATTTGCTCCGTCTACCTGTATTCTTGATACATTAAGACCTGTCTTTACATAATCAAGCAGTTTATAGCTTATAGATGCCTCCGTATCCACAAGTCCTTCAATAAACTTTACATACTTTATACTCTTATCGTCAAATGCCGCATAGCCAAGCTTAACACTGTCATTTTTCCCAAGAGGATAAATTTCATTATCTCTTAGTGCATCAACAAAATTTCTATAGCTTTTTATCTGTACAAACTTCTTTCTGCCGATTTTAAACTGTATATATAAGCTGCTATCATACGTGCTCTTATATGACATTATAAGCTTAGGTACTATATGTACAGGTTCTTCATTAAGATCGGTTTCTTCATCAAAATACGAAAGGAATGCCTCTCCGAAGTAATTTGTTTCATCTCCAAGCTCATGGCTGTCTAAATACGCATTTAAAAGAAATACTGCTGCAACCACATGTTCACAATTCCTTGTATCATTAAAGTAACCTCTAATTCTGTTTTTATCCAAGCATTTCGAACAATTACAATGTGCACTTCTTAAACTGTCTTTGCCAAACTCTATATCCACTTTGCAATTTTCGGATGATTCAACTTTTGCAACCGCTCTTCCACACACATTCGGGTCCTGAGTATAATACCCGTATACATTTCCATATGCTATTATACCGTCACTTACATCGGTCAGGCGTATCTGATTGTTTTTTATCAGCTCTTTGGCCTTCTTTGCAGTATCGGCAGACATAGAAAGGCTATCTATAATAGCCTCTCCGTCGAAGTATTTATAAATAGCCTTTTTCTCTTCCGTATCCGATGCGGATATCATATCCGCCTTTATATTTTCCATATCTTCTTTTTCTTTTTTTAAATCGGCAGCTGTCTTCATGCCTTTAAGAAAGCGAAAATCCATTTTTATTCCTCATTCTTTAATATATCGATAGCGGTACTGAGCTGATTGTCGGAATCGGTTCCTATCTTTGCACCTTCATTCAAATCAACCTCTACATCAGGCTTTATTCCTACCTTATGTAAGTCATAACCTGACGGCGGATAGTAATGCTGTGTAGTAATTTTAACTGCGGTACCGTCTCCAAGCGGAAGTACATTTTGTACTATACCCTTACCGAATGTAGTTTTTCCTACCACTTTACCCCACTCAAAGTCTCTAAATGTAGCTGTAAAAACCTCCGATGCGGATGCCGAGTTCTCATTTACAAGTACAACCATAGGAATCTTCAACTCATGACTTCCGTCAGAATAATATTCCTCTCTTTCTCCGTACTTATCTTCTGTATATAAAACCAATCCCTCAGGCAGAATATAATCAAGCATATCCACCACCTGATCAAGCAATCCTCCGGGATTTCCACGAAGGTCCACTATCAATTTTTTCATTCCCTGTGACTGTAACGACTCTATATTTGATTTGAACTGTTCTGAGGTAACCGCATCAAACTGACTTACGGCTATATAGCCGATATTGTTATCAAGCATTTTACCCGCTACGGTCTCCACCTCTATAGATCTTCTTGTAAGGTCAAGTTCAACTTCTTTTCTGTCATCACCTCTGAGGACTGTCATTTTAAAACTTGTGCCCTCTTCACCTCTGATTTTGGTCTTTACAAGTATATCCATATCCGTTCCGGCAACTTCTTCACCGTCTATCTTATAGATAATATCTCCGACCTGAAGCCCCGCATCATTTGCCGGACTGTTATCAAATATCTTTACAATAGTGATAATCTTAGTATTCGGATTTTGTGAAACCATGGCACCTATACCTGAGTACTTACCCTCGGTATCTTCATTGAGCGCCTTGTATTCCTCCTTTGTATAATATACTGTATAAGGATCTCCCAGGCCGTTCATCATTCCGGCGTAAATACCGTCTTCCACCTTTGTCATATCTTCATCAAAGAGAAAATATCTGTCTATAATATTTTGTAGAACCGATGTCTTTTCTTCAATTTTTTTATAGTCAAGCTTATTATTTCTCTTTAAAAACAGAGACAGTACATTTCCGTTATTGAATGCAAAAGCAAAACCTACATATACTAAAACAAACGATGTCATAATTCCCAGAATAAATCCTATAACCCCGTTCATTCTTCCTTTTCTTTTTTGATTTCTTTCCCGGTTTCTTTCTTCTCTTAAACCCGGTCCTTCCATGCCGGCTCTTCCTTGTTGCCTTT
Source organism: Lachnoanaerobaculum gingivalis (assembly GCF_003862475.1). Lineage (GTDB taxonomy): Bacteria > Bacillota > Clostridia > Lachnospirales > Lachnospiraceae > Lachnoanaerobaculum > Lachnoanaerobaculum gingivalis. The sequence goes on from NZ_RRCO01000003.1 coordinate 348,702, forward strand.
CATTGATATATTTCTCATAGTCATCTATTTCACGATGCTCAAACATATAACACCTCCATTTTCTCTATCCTCTACTATATCACACATTAAAAATAAAGGGGAGATATAAATCTCCCCATATCATAATTTATTAAATTTTATTTTCAAGCTTAGTAACCGAGCTTATCCATGTATGACATATACTTTACAACCATCAATGCAATCTTAAAAGTGATTGCATCCTCAAACATTCTAAGATCAAGTCCTGTACTCTTTTGAAGCTTATCCAAACGATATACCAAAGTATTTCTGTGGATAAAGAGCTGTCTTGATGTCTCGGATACATTTAAGCTGTTTTCAAAGAATTTGTTGATTGTAGTAAGTGTCTCTTCGTCAAGATCCTCAGGATTCTTTCCGTCAAATATCTCCTTGATAAACATCTTGCAAAGAGGTATAGGTAACTGATATATAAGTCTTCCTATTCCAAGTCTTGAATATGCAACAATGTTCTCCGCAGCATAGAATATCTTACCTACATCAAGTGCCATCTTAGCCTCTTTATAAGACTTTGACACCTCTTTAATCTCATTTACTATAGTTCCGTAAGCAACTGTAACGTTCAAAATTCCGATAGAATTAAGCTCATCAATAACAGATCTTGCCACTCTGTCCAGATCCTCGTATGCAGATCCTTCCTTCATCTCTTTTACAAGAATGATATCTCTCTCATCAACAGCTGTAACAAAGTCCTTATTTCTTGATGCAAAAAGAGCTTTTACAGCTTCAAGACTTGATACATCTCTCTCATTCTTTGTTTCAATAATATACACCACTCTTCTTACAGTAGTCTCGATATGTAATTTCTTTGCTCTGTTGTAGATATCTACAAGCAACAAATTGTCAAGCAAGAGATTCTTTATGAAGTTGTCTTTATCAAATCTCTCCTTATACGCTATAAGAAGGTTCTCCACCTGGAATGATGCCATTCTTCCCACCATATAGGTGTCATCGGTTGTTCCCTCAACCATAAGAACATACTCAAGCTGGTGCTCATCAAAAATCTTGAAAAACTGGAATCCTCCTATTGCCTGAGAGTCTGCCAAAGAACTCGCAAATGTACTTACCTGTAATCCGTAAGTATCGGCCTCGGCAAAAGTTGTTGCTAAAACCTTACCCTCAATGTCACAAACACAAAGTTCTGTTCTCGTAATACTCTTTAAACCATCTATGGTATTTTGAAGAATCTGGTTTGAGATCATATAACTATCTCCTTTACTCTATTACTTTTCTCTACCATCTCATACAAAAATCAGAATGAGACAGTCATTAATCGGTCGTCATATTTGACAACAATTAATTTTCGAATTCGATCTGCTCTAAATACCTGATAGCAGATATTAACAAGTTTCACATAAATAATAATGCATTATCACAAGTAAATCAATAGGAAATACGATTTTTTTTAATTTGTTTATGTAATTTTGCCTATACATAACAGGGTATGCAGGTGTTCTATTAAAAATTTACCATATCTATAAAGAACGTCATGTACCGTTTTTACTTATTGTGTATTTTATATGAAAACTTTAAAAGTTTATTTCACCTGTAAATACATACTCGGCTTTACCTCTCATATATATCTCATCACCGACAAGACTGATATCAAGATTCCCTCCAAGCAGGTGAACTCTTACCGTAGTTTCACATAATCCTCTTTTCATTGTAGCAAACGCACTTGCACATGCCCCCGTACCGCAGGCAAGAGTTTCTCCCGAGCCTCTCTCCCATACTCTCATATGAATATTCTTTCTGTCTTCTATATAGATAAATTCTGAATTTACCTTTTGAGGAAATCTCTCATGTTTCTCATAGTACTCGCCGACATTTTCAAGATTCATCTCTTTAAGTTTTTTCAAAGAATTTACATAATATACGGCATGCGGATTTCCTATATCCACTCCTATAAACTCTTTCTCTTCACCGTTTATCAATATCTTCTCAGGAAAATCGGATGTAATGGTTGCCTTGCCCATGTTTACATTAATATATTCGGCAACACCGTCTTTTGGCTCCACTTCAATATACTTAATACCTGCGCCTGTTTCCATGGTAAACTTTTCAGACTTCACATAGCCATGGTCGTATACATATTTAGCCACACATCTTGAGCCGTTTCCACACATAAGCCCCCTACTTCCGTCGGCATTGTACATATCCATCTTTACATCCGCTATATCTGAAGGGCATATAAGTATCAGACCGTCACTTCCGATACCGAAATGTCTGTCACTTACCTTTACAGCAACCTCACTTGGATTTTCCACCTTTTCCTTGAAGCAGTCCACATATACATAGTCGTTTCCCGCTCCCTGCATTTTTACAAACTTCATACTATTCTCCATCTATATTTATTCCTTACCACCATATAACAAACAAATCTTTTTTGCCGTATTGATAATGGTTTCTCCGTTTTTCATACTGCTGATCTGCAAATATTTATGCGCCTCAGGCTCAGTCATATTTTTGTGCTTTATCAAAAGTTCCTTGGCTTTTTGTATAGCCATAAAATTTTTGCCGCCTCGCTCTTCCTGCTTTTTCTTTCTTTTCCGCTCATAATAAAGTTTATCCGATATTTCACTCACCTTTTTTACCAGTTCTATTACTTTAAAAGGCATCGGTAAAAAGTTTATATCATCATCAGGCGCCTCATTAAGCTTGCCCGGTGAACATACCAGCAAAAGCTCGCAGGTTTCATTCATATTCTCCTTAAGCTCCATATATTGCATATCATTAAGCTGATAAGCACAGACCACAATGCCATAATCAATATCGTCAGACAGATTTATTGCCTGAGCACCTGATGCCACTACTCCGACAATAGAATATCCGTTTTTTATCAAAATCGACCTCAAAACCTTGCTGTCACCCGGATTTGGAAATGCAATGATTATATCCGACATTACTGTCCTTTCTCCTTGATTAAAAAATCAAAAGTTCTTTACTAGAATCTTTCCAGATATTTCTTAATCTCCCAGTCTGTTATAGCATTGTTAAACTCGTTCCATTCGATTTTCTTTGCCTCTACGTACTCATTAAATATTTGAGTTCCAAGCTTTTCCTTCACAAAATTTGAATTTTCAAATTCATCAATCGCCTCACTTAATGTATCCGGAAGCTTTTTAATATTATAATTTTTTCCTGAGTACATATTTTCATTAATAGCATCTTCAAGCTCCATACTGTTTTCAAGTCCGTCCAGTATTGAATATATAAGCATAGCTATACAAAGATACGGATTTGTAGCGGAATCGGGACTTCTAAGCTCAAGTTTTATCTGATTGTTTCTTTCTGTCGGTATTCTAAGAAGAGCACTTCTGTTGGAATTTGAACTCCATGACACATAAACCGGTGCATCAAAATTCGGCTTCAATCTCTTATACGAATTTACCAAAGGATTATTTATAAGTGATAATTCCCTTGAGTGATGAAGAATTCCTGCAATTGTTGATTTTGCCCTGTCACTGAGCTTAGCATTATCTTCAAATATATTCTTTCCGTTATCGTCAAAAGCGGATATTTTAAAATGCATTCCGCTTCCGTTTTCATTCTCAAAAAGTTTCGGCATAAAGGAAGCACTGAGACCATGTCTTTTTGCCAAAGTTTTTACCGCCATTCTGAATGTCTGAATGGCGTCCGCACATTTTAATGCATCCTGATCCGTAAAGTCTATCTCGTGCTGTGCCTTTGCTATCTCATGATGTGAAGACTTTATCTTTATACCCATCTCTTCCAAAGTCAGTACAATATCTCTTCTGATATTTTCAGACATATCAAGAGGGCCGATATCAAAATAGCTGGCCTTTTCCCTCACATTCAGACTTACCTCACCTTTATCATCAGTGTTGAGCAAAAAGAATTCACACTCGGCTTCAATAAATATATTAAGTCCTAACCTCCTTGCTTTATCATATGCATCAAGCAATACCGCCCTTGGGTCGGCTTCAAAAACGCTTCCGTCAGTTCTGTGAATATTGCAGATAAATCTTGCAACCTTCCCCTGCTGCGGCCTCCATGGGAATATACAAAAGGTAGAAAGATCCGGATGTAAATACAAATCCGAATCTTCTATAGGTGCAAATCCCTTTACACTTGAACCGTCAAAAAGGATCCTGTTTTCCATGGCATCCTCAAGCTGGCTTGCAGTTATTGCGATATTTTTCAAAGTTCCGAAAATATCGGTAAACTGTAATCTGATAAATTCTACATCTTCCTCTTCAACTATGGCAAAAATCTCTTCCTTCGTCATTGCTCACCTTTTCTTTAAAACTTATTAAGCACCCTTTTTAACCTTTCGAGTGCATCATCAACATCTTCTTTTGAAATAATAAGTGGCGGAATAAATCTCAATACATTGCTTCCGGCATTTATAAGCACCATTTTCTCATCAACAAGCGCAGACCTTATAATATCAGCCACAGTCATATCAAACTCTACTCCCAGAAGTAATCCCCTGCCTCTGACCTCTTTTATAAAAGGATATAAGTCTGCAAGTTCCGTAAGTTTTTCTTTGAGATAATCTCCCACTACTTTTACATTTCCCGTTATGTCATCTTCCTTAAAGATATCAAGTACCTTGGATGCCACCGCACATACCAAAGGATTCCCTCCATATGTAGAACCGTGATCTCCGGGCTTTAATACATCGCTTGCCTTACCCGATGTCAAAAATGCACCTATAGGTACTCCGTTACCAAGTGCCTTTGCCACCGTCATAACATCAGGCTTGATGCCGTATTCCTGCCAGGAAAAATACTGTCCTGTTCTTCCCATTCCACATTGAATTTCATCCAAAATCAGTATCAAATCATGTTCATCCGTAAGCTTTTTAATACCTTCAAGAAACTCTTTCGTTGCAGGATGAATTCCACCCTCACCCTGTACCGTCTCAAGTATTATAGCACAGGTTTTGTCACTAACAAGATTTTTTACAGACTCTATATCATTATATTTTGCAAATTTTACTCCCGGAATCAGCGGATAAAAATCCTCCCTGTAATGCTCATTTCCTGTTACCGAAAGTGCTCCCAGACTTCTGCCGTGAAAACTTCCTTCCATTGCAATTATTTCAAATCTTCCACCGGTTTTTGTACCGTACTTTTTTGCAATCTTTATCGCACCCTCTATAGCTTCCGTACCTGAGTTTGTAAAAAACACCTTTTCCATCCGGCTGATATCAAGAAGTTTTTCTCCGGCCTCTATCACAGGCTCATTATAAAAATAGTTTGATATATGCCAAAGCTTATCCGCCTGAGATTTTAATGCCTCATTTATTCCCCTATAGTTATAACCGAGTCCCTGTACCGCAATACCTGCAAAAAAATCCAGATATTCATTTCCGTCGGTATCAAAAAGTTTTATCCCGTCACCGTGGTCAAATACCACCTGATACCTGTTGTATGTCTTTAATAATAATTGCTCGGCGCAATCTATTGAATCTTTCATCTTCATAGCTGATCTCCTACTATCATGGTGCCTATACCCTTGTTTGTAAACATCTCAAGCAAAAGGCAATGTGCAACTCTGCCGTCGGCAATCGTCACCCTGTTTACTCCGTTTTTTACCGCATCTATACAATTTGAAAGCTTCGGCAGCATACCTCCACCCATCTGTCCGTTTTCTATAAACTTTTCAATTTCACTTATGCTTATCTTCTCTATCAGGCTGCTCTTATCATTAAAGTCCTTGTATACACCTTCAACATCTGTAAGAAATGCCAGCTTTTCAGCCTTCAGCGCCTTTGCAATTGCACATGCCGCATCGTCCGCATTTACATTGTAGCTTGTATACTCTTTATCAAAACCTACAGGGCATATGACAGGTAAAAAATCTTTTTCCAAAAGATCAAAGATGATGTCGGGGTTTACCTCACTTACTTCTCCGACAAGGCCTATGTCATCACCTTCCACTTCCTTTTTATGGCAATGTAAAAGGGAACCGTCCTTTCCGCTGATACCTACCGCCTTCATTCCAAGTTCTCCAATCATCTGCACCAGCTCTTTATTTACTTTGTTTAACACCATTTCAACAACTTCCATGGTTGCATCATCCGTAAACCTTAAGCCGTTTACAAAATGAGGTTCAATATTCACCTTTTCAAGCCACTTGGAAATCTCCTTGCCTCCTCCGTGAACTATAACAGGCTGCATACCTACAAGCTTTAAAAGTACGATATCCTGTATTACCTTTTTCTTTAAGTTCTCATCAAGCATTGCGGAACCGCCATACTTTACGACCACTATCTTTTTATTAAACGCCTGTATATAAGGCAAAGCCTCTATAAGAGTCCCCGCCTTCTCAAGTAATTTATCCATTACACACCTCTCTAGCTTCTGTAGTCCGCATTTATTTTTACATAGTCAAATGTCAAATCACATCCCCATGCCGTTGCACAAAAATCTCCCATATTTAACTTTACCAAAGCTCTTACTTCCTTTGCGGATAAGATTTTGGTAGCTTTTTCCTCATCAAATCCTACAGATACACCGTCCTTATATATCAGAATCTTTCCGTTTTCACTCTCAAAGTAAAGCTCCATATTGTCGGGATCAAACTTTTCACCACTGTAGCCAAGCGCACAAAGTATTCTTCCCCAGTTGGCATCATGTCCGAATATGGCAGCCTTTGTAAGTGATGAGGTAACTACAGATTTTGCCAAGGTTCTTGCAGTCTCCTTAGTCTTTGCACCCTCCACCACGACTTCAAAAAGTGCAGTTGCTCCCTCGCCGTCTCCTGCAATCATCTTTGAAAGAGTGGTTGTAACAAAATTTAAATTGCTTTTAAATACTTTGTAGTCTTCACTGTTTTCATCAACTATTTTTTCATTTTCAGCTAAACCGTTTGCAAGTATTATAAGAGAATCGTTTGTAGATGTATCACCGTCCACACTTACCATATTGAAAGTATCCACCACATCATCTCTGAGCGCCTTTAACAAAAGCTCCTTTGAGATGTTCACATCTGTTGTGATAAATCCAAGCATTGTGCACATATTCGGATGTATCATACCCGAGCCCTTACACATAGCTCCCATCTTTACCGTCTTTTTTGATATTTCAAACTCTATTGCAACTTCCTTTGAGACTGTATCAGTAGTCATTATAGCTTTAGCTGCTTCATTGGCAGCTTTCTCACCCTGCTCTAAAGAGTCTGAAAGCGATTCTATTCCGGCACAAATCTTGTCTATAGGAAGCTGCATACCTATAACACCTGTGGATGCCAAAAGTATCGAATCTTCTTCCACTCCCAGCTTGTCAGCCGCTTTTTTTGCACTCTGTTTACAGTACTCCATGCCCTCATCCTTGGTACAGGCATTTGCAATACCTGAATTTATAACTATTGCATTTACAACAGTTTCACTGTCCGTTATTTTTCTGTCCCAAAGTACAGGTGCAGCCTTTACAAGATTTGTGGTATAGACTCCTGCAGATATTGCAGGGACTTTGGAAAAAATCATGGCCATATCGGTTCTGTTTTTATATTTTATATTCGCCTCGATTGCACTTGCCAAAAATCCCTTCGGTGCACATATTCCGCCATTTATTATCTTCATACTTTCTCCTTATATATTGTTATGATTTATACTCTTTATATAAATCTCCTAGGCTGTATCGCCGATTATGCTACTATACTTGATATATTTTCCTCATTCAGTACAAGCTCATAGCTGTTTATATCCTTATTTTGCTTCCAGTTTTGACTCTTCCAAAAAATATTTCCTGCAAGATTTTGCTTGAATGCTATAAGAGTTATCTTACTTATTCCTTCGGCATTTACCCTTTCTATAGCTTCCTTTACCATCTTTGCCGCTATATTCTCACCTCTGTACTGTGAATCCACACATACATGATAAAATGTCGCCTGTCTGCCGTCATGACCTGAAAGTATGGTTCCTACTATTTTGTTATCTTTTACAGCCACAACACTAAGCCCGATATTTCTTTCAAGAAATCTTTTTATATGTTCAAAATCATCATCAACCGCCCTGATCCTAAAACCCTTTATACTTTGCCAAAGAGACATTACCTCAGTGTAGTCCTCTATTGTCATTGTCCTTATTTCTGTATCTTTTCTTATCATATTGACATCGGTAAACTTTTTAATCCACATTCTTCATCTATCCCAAACATTAAATTCATATTCTGTATGGCCTGACCTGCCGCTCCCTTTATCAGGTTGTCAATCGCACCGGTCACTACTATCCTGTTTGTCCTATTATCTATTACATAGCCTATATCTACAAAATTGCTTCCCTTAACAAATCTTGTTTCCGCATTCTCATTTTTTCTAAGCAGTCTTATAAACTTCTCATTTGCATACTCACTCTCGTAGGCATTTTTTATATCCTCTTCGGTGGTACCTGCCTTTAGTGAAGCATATGCAGTCACCAAAATTCCTCTCATCATCGGAACCAGATGAGGTGTAAAACTTATTACAATATCCTCTCCTGCCGCCTTTGAAAGCTGAGCTTCTATCTCAGGGGTATGTCTGTGACTGCCTATTCCATAAGCCTTCATATTTTCATTTACTTCACAAAAAAGATTGTCAACCTTGCCACTTCTTCCTGCACCTGAGATTCCCGACTTTGCATCTATTATGATACTTTTTTCATCTATCAGCTTATGCTTTAAAAGCGGTTGCAATGAAAGTATTGAGCAAGTAGGGTAACATCCCGGATTTGCAACCAGTCTTGCTTTCTTTATCTCTTCACGGTAAAGCTCAGGCAATCCGTATACCGCCTCTTTTATAAGCCCCTTAGACTTGTGCTCAAGCTTATACCACTTTTCATATACATCCACATCCTTTATTCTGAAGTCCGCCGAAAGGTCTATTACCTTGGCATTTGCAAGTACTTCATCATTTATATTCTCAGCCAGAAAGCCTTGAGGTGTGGCCGTAAATATAATGTCCGCTTTCTTTGACAGTTCCGAAACATTGTCGTTTTCACAGACATCATCTGCATATTTATACATACTTCTAAAAATACCGGAATAGCTCTCACCTGCAAAGCTCTTTGAACCGTATCCCACTATTTTTACATCTTCTCTTTGCAATAACAGTCTTACAAGCTCAGCTCCTGCATATCCCGTAGCTCCCACAATACTCGCCTTTATCATAAAAACACCTCATTTCCCTTCCTGCTATTTTATAATTACTTTTATAGTTTCATAATTATACACTTTTTATGAATAAAATCAAGGTTTTGTGCATAAAAATTTTGGGCAAATAAAAGAGTCCGGTAGTTTGACGTGCTGATACTCAGCTTTATGTAATCAAATATTTACATTTGATTACAGCAGTATTATACTAAAAATGTAATGATATTTATATTCGGAGGCATTAAATATGGCAAGTACACTTATCCAATTTAGAACAGAAGAAACTGAAAAAATTAAGTCCATGCAAATTCTTGATAAACTCGGGCTCTCACTTCCGGCATATCTTAAAATGTGTATGTCAAGACTCAATCAGGAACAGGGTATTCCGTTTAGTATGAAGCTTGACAGCACTGATACTCCCGGAATCAGTGCTTTAAAAAAAGCAAGCAAGATTGCAGAGGAATATAATATTTCCGATATGTCACAGGATGAGATAAATGCAGAAATAGCAGAGGCAAGAAAATAATTATGAAGTATTTCGTGGTTATTGATACTAATGTTCTTGTCTCTGCAGTATTAAAATATAATTCTATTCCTGGAAGTATCATTGAGTTTGCCTTCAATGGTAAAATCATACCTGTATTAAATAAAGAAATCGAATCAGAATATAGAAATGTTTTATTGCGTCCAAAATTTCATTTAACAACTGATATTGTAGATGATATCATAAACGAATTTAAGCAAAGAGGACTGTATATTAATGGGACTCATGTGGATATTGAATTACCTGATCCTAAAGATGTTGTTTTTTACGAAGTTGTTATGGAACAGAGAGAATCAACTCAAACTTGGCTTGTGACAGGAAATATAAAACATTTTCCAATTGAGACATTTATTGTAACTCCAAGGCAAATGCTTGATATTATTTTAAATGAAGACGATTATTAAAAACATATGGGCCTGTCATTTCATGACAGACCCAAATATATTAGTTAGTATAGATTTTTACATTAACTCCCATATATCCTACTGCATCCAGTGGCTCTCCACCTTCTGTACTATACAGCTCCGGTTCTCCTCCAACAAACGCAATAGTTACATTTTTACCTTCATACCCTCTCCAAGAAACAAAACTTCCATCCGGTGTATTTTCTGATGCATTACGAAAATGTATTCTTGACACTGTAGTAACTCTTCTATCTTCTAAAGTAACACAATCTGTTACTACCATCTGCCTTGGATTATTCAAAGTTAGTATTGCAAAGTTTATATTATCAGGGTACATACTAAGTATTATTCTTCCTGATTGTTGATTATAATATTGTGCCAAGCCTGTTCTTTTATCGTAATATCCAAGATTTCCTGTAACACTTATACATCTTTGTACTGCTCCGTTTACTGTCCAAGCACAATTTTGATCAACGGTGTAGCCATCTGGAGTAGTTGTATTTATATAGCAATTTCCATTCTCGTCAAAGCGATAGCACTCTGCATATCCGTCCAAGTTTCCATCAATCCAAACCCACTCATTTACAGGATATGAGCCCTCTTCTCTTATTATATATTACTGAATCAAAAGCTCATCAAACATCACAAAATCCAAGTCAGGACTATCACTTATTGTAAAGTAGGCATTGAACTTTCTTGCCGGAATATATCCCAATCCCTCTTTATAAAGAAGCACATCACCTGTAATCTTCACTCTATTGCCTTCAATACTTAGTTGCAAATCATTTTCTGACAGATATGCCATACCTGCATCTCCAAAGTCTCCACTTGCCATTACCCAGTATTTATTCTCTTTTATAGTTGCATACTTTGCAAATGCCTGTATATCACTTTCATTACTTGAGCCTGTAAGGTCTTTCATAATAGCCATTATATTTTCCTTACCGGCTACTTTATAAGGCTCGTATCCCTTATTTACATTTGTAAGCCTATAATCTCCGTGTTGGTAGATATATGCATATGTCAAAAATGCTTTATCTTCTGAAGTGAAATTCTCTCTTTTTACATTCATCTTCAAAGTCTTTTGAGAATTATATTTATAATTGAATACCATTGCAACTATATCAAACATACGCAACATATCATAATCATAGAAATCACCATAAAAATTGTTCAAATCTCTTTCATCAATCCAATGACCTGCAAGATTTATTTTATAGCCATCAGGACTTATAGTTGCACTTATAGGATGAGTATTATCAGCTATGTAATACCAAAGTGATCTTCCCTCATAGTTCACATTAACCCATTCATTTCTTGCATACTCACCATTGTCTTTCTTATAAACACAGCCCTCATTATTTTCACATAAAAGTCCTACAAATCTTTTGTTTGAATACGCAAACACATTAGCTATACTTGTAAATGTAAGCAATGCAGCCATTAAACCAATATATAATTTTTTCATACTATCACCTCATTATAAACAAAAACAAATTCACATCAATACAAAAACATCACTCTCAAACCTTCATAATCTATCACCTCTTATATCTATATATTTACACTTCTAACAATTTTTTTTGCGTTGTGATAAATACTTGTATAATTTAATCTTAATATTTTTGTAATAAAAAGTCAATGTTGTATAGATTTTTAGTTGCACTATTATAAACTTTTTAATAGACTTAAGATTAAGTGTTTTTGTATAGACCTCTCAGACATAAATCTCCTTATTACCCTCTTTATAGTACATCGTATCAATCCAATTAAAGACATACAAAAAGGACACCCTTTACAGTGTCCTAATTATTTTAAGTCATACCAAGTCATTTACATCTTTTCATTTAAATATTTCTGGAACTTACTTACGCTTAGGTTTGCTCTTTTTGCAGCATCTTCTACTGAAATTATTCCATCTTTTACAAGCATAAGTAATGTATTTATTACACCTTCTTTTCTGCCCTCTTTTATCCACTTATTTTTAGATTTTTCTAATACTTCCTGATCAATGTCCTCTTTAAATATGTCATATAACTCTTTCATCGCATCCGTCATCTTATTACCCTCCTTAACATACTTAAAATCATATTTCATTTTAGATGTTACAGGAAAATTGTCACTGTAACAATCATCTTTTGTAAAAACTCCCATTAGTTCAGATAATATGGTACCGTCATTTATATTGGCACTGATATATATTTCTTTAAGCCCATTGTCAACTTCCGTATTACTTCCGTCTATCACCCTTTTTATTAAATATGAGCTCTTATTTTCTTTGAATATATCAAAATTGCAAATATATATCATACATACTTCCGGCACATTATCAAAGCTTTCGCCTTTTTTCATCAAGCTTGTAGTCAATACACTACTGTAATATCTCACTCTTTTTTGATGATTTACATTGTCAGCATTTTGAACCTCAATATTCACTCGCCTTCCGTCTCTTAACTCACAATATGCATCAAGTATAACGGAGCGTCTTTCTATATTAGTTATAGCATATTGTGACTTATTATTTAAGACCTTCAGCTGATAATCTTGCAAAAATGTTCTTAATATTTCTTCACAAAACTCCTTATTCTCTGCCATTTTTCTAAATATAATGTCATCAATTGGATTTAACTTTTGTATGTATTCTTTGAATTTTTGTATAGACCTGTCAGACATAAACCTCCCTTATAAATAGAACTTTTTAAAATTAGAAAATATAAGAAATGTAGATACAAAATTATTAGATATAATGAATTTGTATTTTTAATTATTATAATCAATGATTTTGATTAAATCAATAAAAAATCCCGAGTTTCCTCGGGTTGAAAATTAAAATAAATCACTATGGCCACCTGTTCTGATAAGTCTTAGTATCAATTCATCATCCATAGCTTAAGCATCTAACGCTCTCATCAAATCTTTTACACTATCAAATGGGCCGTATATGTCTTCATTATTTTTTGCAGACTCCATAGCTTTATATGTGGTTTCGTTCGGCTCATCTATTTTCACCTCAAATGGTAGGCCATGACATCTAAGAGCCTGTCTGTAAAAAATTCCTGTTGCGGTACTCAAATCCAATCCCAATGCCTTAAACGGTTCCAATGCTTGTACTTTCAACTCACTGTCCATCCTTAATGTAAGATTTCCCTTTGCCATTTCCGCACCTCCTATCTAACATAAGTATAGCAAAAGATATGTATATTACAAGTGCATTGCAATAAAAAGCCCCGGTATCCTATTGCAATAAAAAGCCCCGGTATCCCTGAGGCTTTTTTATTATCCTTTTTCACTTCCACCAACGTACCATGAAAGTTTCGATATTTTAAATTTCGATTCTTATTCCATCTTGTCCCTATCCTCTTTCTCCTTCAGCGCCATCTCCTGAGCAAGATTCACTATCTTATTTTCAAGAAGTGACATATGTATACTCATAAAGAAAAGCTTGATAAGGAGCATGCCTATTATTATCAGATATACGATGTTTGCAGGGGATTTGGCACCTACAAGATCTGATATAAAATAAATTATTCTTGGGAATATGGCAAAAATTATAAGTACGATGGCAAAAACCACCCAAAACAGTCCGTCTTCAATTCTTATCTTTGATTTTCTTATTTTTCTTATAATGACAAAAAATGACATTATTGATATCAAAATCAAACCTATTCTTAGTATAGCAGTCATATTATTTCTTCTTCTCTCTAAAACTTTGAATAAATATAATGGAGCAAAGCATTCTAAACATATATTTGGCGGCATTTATAGGAGTAAGATAACTTATTCCGGCCACTCTTTCATCCATCTCACCCTGTATCTCACATACTTTCACGCCTTGCTTTATCAGATAGGATATTGTGTCCGGCTCCGGTGCATAGTTAAGTCTAAGCGCAAACTCAGCAATCAGTTTTTCATTATACATTCTCATACCTGAGGTAGGATCATGGATAGTAGCACCTGTACTTAATTTTATTGCAAGAGCAATAAGTCTGGAACCGAGCATTCTCGGAGTGAACGGCTTTTTCTTGGTGACAAACCTTGAAATGATGACTATATCACATTCCTCACATTTTTTCCTCATTTCAGGAATGTATTCGGGTCTGTGCTGTCCGTCACCGTCAAATTGCACAGCGTATTTATAGCCATGCTTGTGGGCATATTTCATACCGGTTTGAAAAGCACCTGCAAGGCCCAAGTTTACCGGCAAATCTATAATGTTAAATCCTCTTTCTCTGCAGATTTTGGATGTAGAGTCAATGGAGCCGTCATTTACAATTACATAGTCCACATCATTTAATGTATTTGTAAGTCGCTCTATTACATTTGCAATATTCTTTTCTTCATTAAACGCCGGTATTATTACCAATGTATCAGCCATATCTATCTCCAAAACTCTCTGTTCATACTAAAGGCTCTAACAATACTCTTCGGCAGTTTTTTATAATTTTTTCCTGCCAAAAATCCCGCATATTTACAGGCACTTATATATATAAGCCTGATTGCACTGATATATGAATGTGTGGAAAGAAGGTGCTCCATGGTTTTTAATACCATTTTTTTGCCTTCGTTCTCACTTTTTATATTCTTAAAGATATCAGAATTGCTTGCCTGCGATACTCCGATATCAAAATTTCTTTTAAACTGCGCAGCTCCGCTGTAGTTGTGAGAATGTATTACCTTTGCCCATGCTTCATATTTTATAAAATATCCGTTTTCTATAAGCTTGTAGGCAAAAAGCATATCTTCATTCAAAATCTGTCCGGTGTCAAATCTTCCCAAAGCATCAAAAGTTTCTCTTTCATATGCCGCACAGACATTTGAAGCAAAATATGTCTTAATTCCAAGCGTCTGTCTTTCATTAAATGACTTTATAATTGACTCTGCAGGATAATTAAATTCTCTTGTAAATTTCTCGATTTTATTTGCAATTTTATCCGGTACCTGTCTTGCATAAGTCATCTTTATAGACTTATCCATACCTCTAAGCAAATATTCAATAGTCTTCTTATCAAAACAGACCGCATCCTGAGTCATGCAAACAAAATACTCAGCCTTTGACTTTGATACTCCGAAGTTTCTGGTAGCACCATGGTCAAAATCCTGCTTTTCTATATGCTCCAATATAAGTTCGGTATTGCTTTCTTCAAAAAGCTCTTTTAATTTCTCTTCTATCCCGGTCTTATCCCATATATTTTTATCTGTATTTATAATAATAATCTTACCCGGCGCCACTGTCTGAGCCAGAAGTCTTTTTATTGATACCAAAAATTTATTGTCAGGTTTGTATGTAGGTATTATTACATCTACTAAATTCATTTTTTAACCTTTCTGAGTCCGAAAATCACTGCAACAAGGAATGATATTGAAAGTAACAGCATTGTTATCATATATGCAAAAGCCGCTCCGTTCATTCCGAAACTCTTTACCATAAAATCACTGATAAAGTATGCAAACACTGCCCCTACAGCATATATTGAAAATATAACTCCTGTCATTTCAAAGATAACCAAACAGTAATATCCGAGATTTACTATTGCATAAAGTCCGCCGCCAAGTATTACCAAAACCAAGGCCGGTTTGTAAGGCTCTATTGCATTTCCTACACTTCCAAGTGCAAGTTTCAAAACAGGAATTCCCAAAGTATATGCCGTTCCCATTCCAAATAAAGTTGCTACAAATATAAATACCGCAATCTTTGATATGGTCGAAATAAACTTTTTTCTGTTACCTGTCTTATACAGCAATGAAAGTTTTGTAAGTATCGGCCTTATTATAAAACCTGCCATCAGATTTATAATGGATGTCGGGATAAATATTATACTGAAGTAGCCGTTTAGCTCCTCTCCGAGTCTGTAATTTACAGCGTACTTTGCGGCGGCGAAGATATAAAGATCTATAAAAGCTCCTAAAAAAAGCCATTTGCTCTTATTTATTAAGCTTATATAAGAATTCTTTTTTACAACTTTATCAGGGCCTAATCTTCTTAAAGGCAGTATATCAAATATTATTGCGGCTATCACTATACTTGGCAAAAGTGCCAAAGAACTTAATTTTAAATCCTTTGTAACTCCAAGTGTAGCGAGGAATATGCCTACACAAAATATTGTTCTGAAAAGCGTTGCCTTTCCTGTCATATCAAGCCTGTCCTGTCTTTGCATTTCAGACTCAAATATATCACAAAATCCGTCTAAAATCTTATACAGTGACAAAATCATGTATACTTCAAAGACATAGCTGTCTTTAGTCATAATAATCGTATATACAAAACCTGCTAAAACAGCCAGAGCCGAGGTAATAACTCTAAGCCTCAGATAATCTCCGAAACTGTATTCATTTGAAACATCGGTAACCTGTATCGGTCTCATTCCAAAGTATGAGACTATATAAAGCTGTTGGCCCAATGTAGAAAATCCGAAGAAAAATATTCCTCCTGCATATGCTCCTGCAAGCTTTGTTACAGCCACACCCAGAAGCATACTTGTAACAGCATATACAAGGCTTCCCAGCATATTCCAAAAATATGCACTTCTTTCTTTACTGTCCATAATATATCCAAATCTATTTTAATTCCACCATGGTTATTTCTTTTGCAAAGCAGGCGTATTTTTTAACACTTAAATCATTAAGTTCCATGCCGCCAAAAAGTCTTATAATTGCTTCCAGCTCGTTTACACCGGCATTGTGAGTAAAAGGATAGCCTCCTCCAAATCTCGCATTCATATCTATTATATAGGCTTTCCCGTCTGATAAGAGTATATCCATATCAAGATTTCCTATGTGAGAAAGGCTTTTTGCTATCTTCAGTCCTACTGCTTTAAGCTCGCTGTTTTCGGTAACCTCTGCAATATCGGTTTCACCGGATCTCATTGCATATTTTCTCTTTACCGTAACACTTAAGTTCTCGCCTTCAAGATCATTGAAAATATCCAGCCCGAACTCATCTCCTTTGATTTTTTCCTGTATAAGTATTGCTCTGTTCATATCGGCATTTGACTCAAATCTTAAATAAGATTTTTGAATACTTCTCTTTGCCTTTTCATAGAGAACTTCAAGTTCTTTTTTATTCTCGGCTTCAAATATGCTTAGAGAGCCCATTCCCCATCTGGGTTTTAAAATATAAGTTTTTTTATGAAAATCAGCATATTCAAGTGCCTTATCAAGATCCAAATAGGTCTCCGGCACAGGCATATTTATCTTCTCAAAATATTTAAGCATTTCAAATTTATCATTACAAATATTTATAACATCCTCATTTGAAACAATGACCTTTACACCCAAAGCCTCAAATTCGGCTTTATTCTTTGCAAGTATCATAAGGTCAATGTCAAAGAGTGAAATTAAAATATCTATTTTTTCATTTTTGCATATTTCCAGTAGAAACGGAATATATTCTTCATCATATATAAGCGGTGACTCAAAAGCCTTATCAGATACACTCATAGCTGTTGTATTCATATCCGAATTTGTTGCTATTATCTTCCCCTCTAATCCGAGGTTCTTATATATATCCCTTAAATAATCGATTATATATGCTCTTCTACCTACACTGGTCAAAAGTATATTCATTATTATCTCACCTTACTCATTATCATCTTAAAGTTCTCATTTTTCATAACTACAGCCAATTCTATATAAATAATTACACCAAGCACTATCTGTATCAAAAGACTTAAAATACCGATTCCTATATGCTTACCTGCAATGTAAATAATAATTCCCATAATTATAGCAGGGATGAAGTTATTTAAAGCATCCATACTCTGTTCTTTTAGCGTGTAACCCAAAAGCCTTTCGTTCGGTGCTGCATTGATATATGCACAGATCAAATCTGAAAAGGCCTTAAGTCCTACAAACACAAATACATTATACCTTATTCCTATCAGCAATATGGCAATTCCAAGAATCTTTTTTATAATCTCAAGCTTTAAGAATATATCGCTTCTGCCCATAGCATTTAACGCCTCAAGGTTTGATACATGAATCGGCCAAAACACATATGAAAAACACATCATCTGCAAAAACGGTATTGCAATCCTCCACTTCTCTCCAAGCAGTAAAAGTATCAGATTGTCACTGACTGCCGCCAGTCCGCACATCATAGGTGCCACCACAAATGTGGAAAGTCTTACCGAGGACTTTAAAAGTGATTTTACATCTTCCTTACTTTCCTGTTTCTTTGACATGGCGGGAAGAAGTACGGACTGTATAGCTGATGAAAGATTGCTTACTACCAGCTTTGGAAATTGCTCACCTCTGTTGAATGAGCCAAGCATATCTTCACTGTATGCCTTACCTATGACAAGTCCATGTATATTTGTAAAAATCGTATCTATAAGTGATGCCGCCAGGAGCTTCGAGCCATAGGCAAACATGGTTTTTAATCTCTCCAAGCTGAACTTAAGCCCCGGAAAATATTTTATACCTATACCGAGTATTATAAGAAGCGCAAAATAATAGACTATCTGCTGAAAAACCAAGGCCCAGACCTTGGCTCCCTCAAGTGCCATAATTACACTCAAGCTGCCTGAAATCACAGATGAAAGAAATGTTGCTATGAAAAGTGTTTTAAACTTCATATTTCTGGCAACATATGAATTTTCTATTGATATAATACTTCCCGGCAGTATTATTATGCCCATAACTCTAAGTATATTGGTAAGCTCGGGATTTTTATAGATACCGGCTATTATGGGAGAGCCCAAAAATAGCAGTATATATATCGCCACCGATAAAAGTACATTAAAAATCAGCACAGATGAAAAGTCCAAATCATCTGCATGAAACTTTTGTATCAGTGCTGAAGCAAAACCGTTTTGTACCAAAACATTTGCTATTGTCGTAAATATCAAAACTATTGCAACTATTCCATATTCTGACGGACTTAAAAGCCTTGCAAGGAGCACAGATACTATAAATTGGACTCCCTGTGAACCTCCGTTTTCAAGTATTTTCCAAAAAAGAGATGTGGAAATCTCACTTTTATTTTTTTTATTCATCAGATATTCAACATCTCTCCTATTGTAAGTATTTTTGAACTTTTAAAAAATGAATATTTCAAGATATCCCTTATCTTTGATATCCTGTTTTTAGATTTCATATTTACAAAGGCATTTAAATATTTGTGTGCATAATAGGTATCGGCCAACCTGCTTTTTCCAAGTTCATCCTTATATAATCTTAAAAACTCCTCCACCTGTGCAAACATACAGTCATAATTTTCTCTTATCCTTTGTTTGTTCCTCTTTTTTATATTACAAAGTTCAAGCGGATTCTTTGCACCAAGTTCATTGCTTTCGTGTTGACGATATTTTACCAGGCACTCATTAAGAAATCCCACCTTACCGAATGTAAAAGCGATCAGTCCAAGCCACCAGTCGTGCATAAAAGAAACCTCAGGCCTTTTATATATATCAAGCAATGCTTTATTTATAATCACCGTATTTCCTGTAATATTGTTTTCAACAAGATATCTTGAAAAACTTTTTTCGGTACTTATTGTATAGAGGTATTTTGACTCCTTTTTTGCATACTTTATGGCTTCACTCATACCTGTAAGCTCGGACATTTTTTTGTTTTGTGAATTCAAGTTTTCATCCACTATCTCCAAATCCGAATGCACAAGTATCGGCGTTTCTTTGCCATACCTTCTTTCAAGCCTTTGTACAGCCTTCAAGCTTTTTTTGAGTCTATCGCTTTGCCAAAAGTCATCCTGATCGCAGAGTGCAATATATTCGGCATCAGCCATATCAAGCAGATTGTAAAAGTTTTCCTTTGCGCTGTGAGTATTGCTCTGAACGACCTTTATTTGTTCCCCCAATACACTCTCATAGCTTCTTAATATTTCAAAAGTATAATCGCTTGAATTATCGTCACTTGCAAGTATTTTGTAGTCCGTATAGCTTTGACCTATTATACTTTCTATCTGCTCAGGCAAAAATCTTTCACCGTTAAAGGTCGCAAGTAAAATCTCTATCATAAGCTTTCCTACAGTAACCCGAAAATAATCACTTCAAGTCTTACAAATGCAAAGAAAACTTTTGCAAACATCTGCTGAAGTAAATTTATCTTCAGATAATTTTTATAAAAATACATTGTGGACTCTTCTCTTATTTTCTGGCGTGAATAAAGGCTCTTTAAACTTTTTTTAATGCTCGCGGAATGTATATGCTTATACTTATATCCTGTAATAACAGCAGTCTTTAGGCCGATACCTTCCATCTTTTTTGAAAGCAGATCCTCCTCACCGTATAGAAACATCTTTTCATCATAACCGCCGACCTTTATAAAGGCGTCAACTCTTACCATAAGGAGTGCACCAAGTACGGCGCCCACTTTTCTTATCTTTGCATTATAAAAGTTCCTGTCATAATGAAGTGACTTTGTAAATATTCGTCTGCATATCGGACCGTTCTCCGCCAAGGAATGAAGAAAATCTCTCATCGGCCAACATGACGCACCTTTAAGTACATTTTCTCTGCTGCCGTATACATCATTTGTTTCTACCAAAGGAGCGCATATGCCGATATTTTCATTTTTTTCCATAGCGGACTTTAATACTTTAATCACTCGTTCTTCAAAATCCGTATCAGGATTTGCTATCAAAGCCAAATCCATTCCAAGCTTCTTTGCCACGAAAATACCGATATTATTTCCGGCACCATATCCCTTGTTTTCATGATTTTCTACAAAGTATATTTTTTCATTATCCTCGCAGTAGCTTTTCAATCTGATTCTTGAATCGTCATTTGAAGCATTATCTACCACAATTACTTTATCAAATACATCATAATGTGCAACATTCCCAAGAACCTTTAAGGTATTATCCGCATCATTATAATTTAATACTACTAAAGCTAATTTCATTTGCTCTCCTTATTTTCTTTCAGAATGCTTCTTGTATGCTTTATCTATGTAATACTCGGATATCCTTTTTCTTAATGTAGGACAAATAAATGTAACCAAATCCATTATATGGTATATAAGCATATACAAATTCTTTCCCTTTTCTATAGGAACATCTCTAAAAGGAGTCTTCTTCTTAAAGTAATCATATGCTTTCTTATATGGATTCATACTCCCTGCAATCCAAGGCCTTTCATCTCCGGCAAAATGTAATATCACCGGTCTTCTCTTTGCTTCCTTTAGATCCTTCTTTGTGTATGAAAGGCTTGCACCATAAACTTTAATAAATGAATTGTATGAAAAATATTTATAATTTGAAAAGAAATTATACTTAGGTAAAAGCTTCTTTATCTTCCATCTGAGTACACCGTTTATGGCATCCTGCTCACCGAAAAGACTTTTATCCCATATACTTTTGCTGTAACTTATAGTCTTTTCACCGAGATTATTCTCTCTCCACTTTTTTAAATCTATAAGCAGGAGTCCTGCATTTACATAGGATGCCTCATAGTCAAGTCCTATTTCATACCTTACTCTCTCAAGTACTGTAGGCTCTTCCACTGCAGCTATTATATTTTCTCCAAGCTCTGTATTGTATAATTTCCTTATAGAATGCAATATAACCATATCGCAATCCAGATAAAGTACTCTTTCCACATCTTCCGGCAAAATCTCGCCTACAAGCAGTCTACCCATCTTACTGATATCAAATGTCGAGTCCTGTATACCTGTATCAAAATATTTTGATGTATCATTCAGTTCTATTATTTCTACATCTCTGCCGAACTTCTTTGCTATACTTTTCAACTTACCCAAAGAGTCCTCACCAATTCCTGTGGAAATGATGAAGACTCTGATATCTTTTTCGTATCTGTTTCTCTCATATAGCGAATATAAGCTGACACCCAGGTGCACTGCAAATTTCTCATTTGCTATATAAACTATATTCATACTTACCTCATTTATTATTATATGAACATAAAGGAATACACACTTTAATACGCATGTATTCCTTTAATTAAAAGTACTTTTAATAGAACAATCTATTTACTGCAGAGAATAAAGCTCTGATAGATGATCTTGTGATATTACCTGAAATACCCACACCATAAGTGGTCTTTCCGCTTTCCACATCAAGCATATGGATATATGAAGCCGCCTTTGCGTTTGAACCTGATGTAAGAGCATGCTCATTATAATCAAGAACCTTAATTCCCTTGCCGACAACATTTTCAAGACCTCTCTTAACAGCATCGATAGGACCGTTTCCGGTACTCTCAAATACTTTCTCTTCGCCGTTAAATGTGTATGTAACCTTAACATATGTAGAGAAATCTCCGTCCTCATCTGCATCTGTAATAATGCATTTTTCAAAATACAGAGGTTCTTTCTTCTCAATGTAATTCTTTTCAAATTCCTTGTAGATTTCTTCCGGTGAAACTTCACCCTGTGCTTCTGAAATCTTCTGAATAATATCTGCGAATTCCTTGTGCATACCCTTCGGCAGTTTGAAGCCGTAGAATGTATCCATAACAAATGCAACTCCGCCCTTTCCGGACTGTGAGTTTATTCTTACTACCGGCTCATACTCACGACCTATATCTGCAGGGTCTATAGGCAGATAAGGAACCTCCCAGTATGGATTGTTTCTCTGTCTCATCGCCTGAACACCCTTATTTATAGCATCCTGATGTGAACCTGAAAAAGCTGTAAATACAAGCTTTCCTGCATATGGATGTCTCGGGTCAATGCTCATCTTTGTGGTTCTCTCATATACATCTATGATTTCTTTAATATTGCTGATATTAAGATTCGGATCAATACCCTGTGAAAACATATTGTAGGCAATATTAAGTATATCCACATTTCCTGTTCTCTCACCGTTTCCAAAAAGTGTACCCTCCATTCTGTCGGCTCCTGCCAAAAGCGCAAGCTCCGCAACAGCTGTACCTGTACCTCTGTCATTATGAGGATGTGTAGAAAGTATAATCGCCTCTCTGTTTTTTAGGTGTGTACCCATCCACTCTATTCTGTCTGCAAATACATTAGGTGTTGTCATCTCAACAGTGTTCGGCAGATTGATTATTATCTTATTATCTTTTGTAGCGCCCCATGCATCTACAACTGCGTCACATACATCAAGTGCAAAATCAAGTTCTGTTCCCATAAAGCTCTCAGGTGAATATTCCAATATAATTTCACCGTCATGGTCTTTCATATACTTCTTTACAAGATCCACACCTTCAAGTGCAATATTTTTTATTCCTTCTCTATCAAGAGCGTATACTACATCTCTTTGTAATGTATCAGTGGAATTATAGATATGCATTATACATTTTTTAATTCCCTTTATAGCTTCAAAGCTTCTTTTTATAAGATGCTCTCTACACTGGCAAAGTATCTGTACCACTACATCATCAGGAATCAATTTTCTGTCCACAAGCTGACGAAGGAAATCAAATTCTATCTGGGATGCCGCCGGGAAACCTATCTCTATTTCCTTAAAGCCCAACTTTACAAGCAGATTAAACATTTCTATTTTTTCTTCCACCACCATCGGCTCGACCAATGCCTGATTGCCGTCTCTTAGATCTGATGAACACCATATAGGTGCCTTTTCTATTTGCTTATTCGGCCATGTTCTCTCTTTGAAATCCACTACGGGATTTCTTTTATATCTTTCAATATGATACATTTAATCTCTCCTCTTTCCTAATCTAAGTTTAAGCTTTGTCCCATTCTCTAATTTTTGTCCCCCCTATATTAAAAGTCCTTCTTTTTCCATAACTTTTATTACTTCATCTGTATATTTTTCGCATTCTTCCATGCTCTTTGCTTCTACCATTACTCTGATAAGAGGCTCTGTACCGCTTGGACGAAGAAGTATTCTTCCGTCATCTCCAAGTGCTTTGCTTACAGCATCTACAGCCTCAAGCACCGCCTTGTTTTCTCCGGCTTTTTGCTTATCCACAACTCTCACATTCTTTAGAACCTGTGGGAATATATCCACTTCACTTGCAAGTTTTGACAGAGTCTGCTTGGTTTCAAGCACCACCTCCATTACCTTAAGAGAAGTAAGTATTCCGTCACCTGTTGTGGCATGTTTTGCAAATATAATATGTCCCGACTGCTCACCGCCAAGGCAGTGACCGTTGTTTTGCATATTCTCATATACATATTTATCACCTACAGCAGTCTTTTCAAAATTTATATTTTCTCTTTCAAAGGCTTTATACAATCCGAAGTTTGACATAACGGTTGTAACTACAGTATTGTTGAAAAGTTCTCCCCTCTCCTTCATATACTTACCGCAAATATAAAGGATCAAGTCTCCGTCCACCACATTGCCGTTCTCATCAACACAAAGACATCTGTCGGCATCTCCGTCATAGGCAAAACCTATATCACAACCGTTTTCCAAAACGCATTTTTGTAGACTCTCTATATGTGTTGAACCGCAGTCGGTATTTATATTTATACCGTCAGGATTGTTGTGAATCACATAGGTATCAGCTCCCAAGGCATCAAAAACATTCTTTGCAATACTTGAAGCCGAACCGTTTGCAAGATCCAGTGCCACCTTCTTTCCCTTAAAGGATCTGGTAGCTATAGAGATAAGATAGCCGATATATCTGTTTCTGCCTGCTGCATAGTCTATAGTTCTTCCGATATCTTCCTTTATTGCAAAAGGAATAGCATCTGCAGGTCCGTCGATATAGCTTTCTATTTTTTCTATAACTTCCTCTTCAAGCTTTTCACCCTTGCCGTTGATTACCTTTATACCGTTATCATAGTATGGATTATGGCTTGCGGAAATCATTATTCCGCAGTCAAAATCATCGCTTCTTACAACATAGGATACACTTGGTGTTGTAGTAACATGTAGCAGATATACGTCCGCTCCGGATGCTGTAAGTCCCGCCACCAAAGAATATTCAAACATATAGCTTGATCTTCTTGTATCCTTACCTATAGCAACTCTGCATTTTTTCCCGTCCTTAGAGTAGAAGCTTCCCAAAAATCTTCCGACCTTATATGCATGTTCAACTGTAAGGTCTATGTTTGCTTCTCCTCTAAATCCGTCTGTACCGAAATATTTTCCCATTAGCCATTCTCCAGTTCTGACAAGTATCTCTTTAGGGCATCCTGCCATGAAGGCAAAAGCTCAAATCCGTTCTTTGTCAGCTTTGATTTATCCATTCTTGAGTTGTGAGGTCTCTTTGCCTTCACCGGGAAAGCGTCAGAGTTCACAGGTGTGACTGCCACATCAAGGTTTGCCTGCTTAAATATCTCACAGGCAAATTCATACCAGGAACAAAGACCCTCATTAGTAGCATGATATCTTCCGTATTTATCGGTTAAAATCATATCCACCAAAAGTCTTGAAAGATCGGGAGTATATGTAGGTGAGCCGATTTGATCGTTTACCACACTTACAGCTCCTCTTTCCTTTCCAAGTCTAAGCATTGTTTTTATAAAGTTGTTTCCATGAAGGCCGAATACCCAAGAAATTCTTACTATAAAATATTTCTCAAGTAATTCCTCAACATATAGCTCTCCCTTATATTTTGCCATACCGTAAATATTAAGAGGTGCTCTATTATCATCCGGTTCCCATGGTCTTTCGCCCTCTCCGTCAAATACATAGTCTGTAGAAATATACATCATGGAAAGGTCAAGTTCCTTTGCCACCTTCGCAATATTTTTTGTACCTTCCGCATTTATCTTAGTTACAAGGGCTTCATTATCTTCTGCCGCATCCACTGCGGTATATGCCGCACAGTGGATGATTGCATCAAGCTTTTTTTCACCGTTGATTTTTTCTATTACTTCCTTTGTCGCCTCAGAATCTGTAATATCCAAATCATCAATGTCTATACCCACTGCATCAATATTTCTATTTGACAACTCGCAAAGAAGATCACTTCCAAGCTGACCCTTTGCGCCTGTTACCAATACTCTCATTAAAGTCTTTCTCCATACATATTCTCAAAATACTTTGTGTATTCACCGCTGATGATATGCTCCCACCACTCTTTATTGTTAAGATACCATTCAATAGTTTTTACAATACCTGTATCAAATGTATACTCAGGCTTCCATCCAAGCTCAGTCTCCATCTTGGTCGGATCTATAGCATATCTTCTGTCATGTCCCGGTCTGTCTGTTACAAATTTTATAAGACTCTCAGGCTTACCAAGTGCCTTAAGTATTGTCTTTACAACTTCAAGATTGGTTCTCTCATTATGTCCGCCGATATTGTAAACTTCACCGACTCTACCTTTTCTTACTACCAAATCGATTGCTTTACAGTGGTCTGTAACATAGAGCCAGTCTCTTACATTATCACCTTTTCCGTATACAGGAAGTTCTTCATCATTAAGTGCTCTGCTTATGATAAGCGGAATAAGCTTCTCAGGGAAGTGGTACGGTCCGTAGTTGTTTGAACATCTTGACACTGTCACAGGAAGGCCATATGTTCTATGGTATGCAAGCACGAAAAGGTCCGCACTTGCCTTTGATGATGAATATGGGCTTGATGTATGTAGCGGTGTCTCTTCTGTAAAGAATAAATCAGGTCTGTCAAGTGGAAGATCTCCGTATACCTCATCTGTTGATACCTGATGGTATCTTTTAATTCCGTACTTTCTGCAGGCATCAAGTAAAGTTGTTGTTCCCATAACATTTGTTCTTACGAAACTCTCAGGATCTGTGATTGATCTGTCTACATGACTCTCTGCAGCAAAGTTGATTACAACATCAGGCTTCTCTTCTTCAAACAGCTTGAAAATAAATTCTCTGTCTGCGATATCGCCTTTTACAAACTTGTAATTCGGTGCATTTTCCACCGGCTTTAAAGTCTCCAGATTTCCTGCGTATGTAAGAAGATCAAGGTTTATAATCATATCCTCAGGATACTGATTTACCATATAGTGAACAAAATTTCCGCCTATAAACCCTGCACCGCCAGTAACAATAATTTTCATAGTTAACCTCTTTTATAGTTTTAATTATATCAAACAGCTTGAGTCTTTAAAGGTTCTCAGGCCTAATAAATCGTAAATTATGACTAATGTATATTATCTATATATTTACCGTCATATACATCTTTCAGATATTTACCATACTGATTTTTCTTAAATATTTCATAAGCCTTTAAAAGATCTTCATCACTTATCCAGCCGTTTAAGTATGCTATTTCCTCTAAACATCCGATCTTTCTGTGCTGATGTGTTTCAATGGTATATACAAAGTTGGTAGCCTCCACAAGACTTTCATGTGTTCCTGTATCCAGCCATGTAAATCCCTTTCCAAGCAGCTGTACATCAAGTTCTCCCTTTTCAAGATAGATTCTGTTAAGATCTGTTATCTCAAGTTCTCCTCTGGCAGACGGCTTTAAGTTCTTGGCATACTCCACTACATCATTGTCATAGAAGTAAAGTCCTGTAACACAGTAATTGCTCTTCGGCTTTTCCGGTTTCTCTTCTATTGAAATCGCTTTACCGTTTTTATCAAACTCAACGATTCCGAATCTTTCAGGATCATCTACATAGTATCCGAATACTGTAGCTCCTTTTGCCTTTGAAGCTGCTGATTTTAAATGATTCTTAAGCCCGTGTCCGTGGAAAATATTGTCTCCGAGTATCATCGCCACAGGCTCATTGCCTATGAACTTCTCTCCGATAATAAATGCCTGTGCCAGTCCGTCAGGACTTGGCTGAACGGCATACTCTAATTTAAGTCCGAAATGCGCACCGTCTCCAAGCAATTCTTTAAATCTCGGAGTATCATCCGGTGTGGAAATTATAAGTATCTCTCTAATCCCTGCCTCCATCAATACGGAAATAGGATAATAAATCATAGGTTTGTCATAAATAGGCAATAGCTGTTTTGATGTAACCTTTGTAAGCGGATATAATCTTGTGCCGCTACCACCTGCTAATATAATACCCTTCATTGTTCGTCCTCACTTTCGCTAGGGCTTTTTCAACCTCAAAGCCGTTATGAATATAACTTTCAATAACTTTTATAATACCATAATTTGACAAATCTGTGAAGAAATAAAAAAGGATTGTATGTTACTATCCTTTTAAAACAAACATACAATCCTTATAATTTATTTATATCCTGCTACATCCAGACGAACCAATGCTCTTCTGAGTGCAAGCTCAGCTCTGGCAACATCTATACCGTCTCTTTGAGAAAGTCTTTTTTCGGCTCTCTCTTTTGCTTCTTTGGCTCTGTTAACATCTATCTCATCACTGTACTCACATGAATCGGCAAGTATTGTGACTTCATCCTGTAAGATCTCCGCAAAGCCTGAGTGAAGAGCACAAGTCTTTACACTTCCGTCCTCACAATGTATAGATAATTTACCCGGTGCTATTACATTTACCATAGGGATGTGCTTGGCATATATACCGACATTTCCCTGTGTTGTGGTAAACTCCACCATTGTAGCATCCCCTTCAAAAAAAACATGGTCGGGACACATTATTTTTAATGCAAACTTGTCCATACTACCTCCTATTTAGAGGCACGCTCTACAACCTCGTCGATAGTTCCTGCATTTAGGAAATATTGCTCAGGTATATCGTCATGCTTTCCTTCAAGAATTTCTCTAAATCCTCTGATAGTCTCTGATAGAGGTACATATTTTCCGTCAATTCCTGTAAACTGTGTTGCCACGAAGAAAGGCTGTGAAAGGAATCTCTGGATCTTTCTTGCTCTTGCTACAGTAAGCTTATCTTCTTCAGAAAGCTCATCCATACCAAGCATGGCAATAATATCCTGTAACTCTTTATATTTCTGCAATACCTCTTGCACTCTCTGTGCTACCTGATAATGCTCTTCTCCAACTATATGAGGTGAAAGTATTCTTGAAGTGGAACCAAGAGGATCTACCGCAGGATAAATACCCATCTCCACTATAGAACGGTCAAGAACCGTAGTAGCATCAAGGTGAGCGAATGTATTTGCAGGAGCAGGGTCGGTAAGGTCATCCGCAGGCACATATACAGCCTGAACGGATGTGATGGAACCGTTCTTTGTAGAAGTGATTCTCTCCTGAAGCGCACCCATCTCTGTTTGAAGTGTAGGCTGATAACCTACCGCAGAAGGCATACGTCCAAGAAGTGCTGAAACCTCTGAACCGGCCTGTGTAAATCTGAAGATATTGTCGATGAAAAGAAGTACATCCTTTCCACCCTGATCTCTAAAATACTCCGCCATCGTAAGACCTGTAAGTCCTACTCTCATTCTCGCACCCGGCGGCTCATTCATCTGACCGAATACCATGGTTGTCTTATTGATAACTCCCGAGTCGGTCATTTCGTGGTATAAGTCATTACCCTCTCTGGTTCTCTCACCTACACCTGTAAATACTGAATATCCACCATGCTCTGTTGCGATATTTCTGATAAGCTCCTGTATAAGTACGGTTTTTCCTACACCCGCACCACCAAAGAGTCCTATCTTTCCACCCTTTTGGTATGGACATAAAAGGTCAACTACCTTGATTCCCGTCTCAAGAATCTCAGTCTGAGTAGACTGCTCCTCAAAGCTTGGAGCCTTTCTATGTATAGGAAGATACTCCTCTACCTTAGGTGGTTCTTTCTTATCAATTGCCTCTCCGAGTACATTGAAAATTCTACCAAGAGTGTTTTCACCGACAGGAACTGAAATAGGTGCTCCTGTAGCTCTTGCTTCCATTCCACGAACAAGTCCGTCTGTGCTTCCCATGGCAATTGTTCTTACTATATCATCTCCCAGATGCTGTGCAACCTCTACAGTGAGCACTCCGTCCGCTGTATCTATCTTTATTGCCTCATTGATCTGTGGCAAGTGTCCTCTGGAAAACTTAATATCCAAAACGGCACCGATAATCTGGGTTATTTTGCCAATATTTGGCTCTGCCATCAACTTTTCTCCTTCCTCTTCTTCATCCGTTTCCGGTAGTTATTCTATGGCGTTGGCTCCGGCCACAATCTCTGTAAGCTCTTGAGTGATAGCACCCTGACGAGCTCTGTTATACTGTAAGCCGAGCTTATCTATAAGTTCTTCCGCATTTGATGTTGCGGAATCCATAGCGGTCATTCTGGCACCGTTTTCTGAAGCAACAGACTGCATCAGACCGCCATAAATAACAGAAGAAATGTATTTTGGAATTATAGCATCCAATACTTCATCTTCATTGGGAGAATAATTCATAAGGGCTCTCGGACCCTCACTTTCTGTAGTCTCAGGCTGTAATAAATCTTCCTTGCTGATAGGAAGCAATTTCAAAAGTACAGGATCATGTACCACCGTATTTTTGAAATTGGTATATATCACATAAATCTCTGAGAGCTTTCCGCTTTCATAGTCGTCAAGCAATACCTTTGTAATATCTGCGGCATCCTTGTACAACGGCTCTTCCACAATCTCTGAAAAGTCTCCCTCTACTTCAAAGCCTTTATGTAAGAGTGTATCTCTACCTTTTTTACCCGCTGCATATATAAGTGTTTCATTGCTTTTGAATTCGCTTATTACCTGCCTGCTTACAGCATTGTTATAGCCTCCTGCAAGACCTCTGTTACCTGTAATAACCAATACGCCTATCTTACCGCCGTCATTTTTCTTAAGATACTTATGAGATATATTCTCACTTTTCTCAAGCATTGATGCGATAGTTTGATACATTACGGTAAAGTAAGGCTTGGAAGCATCCGCTTTTGTCCTTGCTTTTTGAAGCTTAACCGTTGCTACAAGTTTCATGGCTTTGGTAATCTGAGCAGTGCTTTGTATCGCCGCACGCCTACGCTTTATTTCCTTCATTGAAGCCATAATACACCTGCACTATGCTTTCTTACATTCATTGATAACATCTGTAAGTCTTTTTGCCAAATCGTCGGAAATTTCTTTCTTATCTCTAATTTCAGCAGCTATCTCAGGATGCTTGCTCTCTATAAATCTGAACAACTTATCCTGGAACTCAAGTACCTTCTCTGTAGGAACATCAAGCAAAAGTTTCTTTGTAGCAGCAAAGATAATGATTATCTGATATTCAACCGCCATCGGCTTATAGTTAGGCTGCTTTAAGATTTCTCTGATTCTCTCACCCTGTGCCAACTGATTCTTTGTAGCTTCATCAAGCTCCGAACCGAACTGTGCAAATGATGCAAGCTCTCTGTACTGTGCAAGCTCCAATCTTATAGGTCCTGCAATCTTCTTCATAGCCTTTATCTGTGCGGAACCACCTACTCTTGATACTGAAAGTCCGGCATTGATAGCAGGTCTGAATCCCGAATTGAACATCTCTGTCTCAAGATAGATCTGACCGTCTGTAATAGAAATAACATTTGTAGGGATATACGCTGAAACGTCTCCTGCCTGTGTCTCTATTATAGGCAATGCGGTAAGTGAACCGCCGCCAAGATCATCCGACAATCTTGAAGCTCTCTCAAGAAGTCTTGAGTGAAGATAGAATACATCACCCGGATAAGCCTCACGGCCCGGTGGTCTCTTAAGAAGAAGTGAAAGTGTACGATATGCGGCAGCATGCTTTGTAAGATCATCGTATACTACAAGCACATCCTCTCCTCTTTCCATCCATTCCTCACCTATGGCACAGCCTGAGTAAGGTGCGATATATTGAAGCGGCGCAAGATCACTTGCAGTAGAAACCACTACTGTAGTGTAGTCCATAGCACCGTAATCCTCAAAAGTCTTTACAATTGATGCAACAGTGGAAGCCTTCTGCCCTATAGCGACATAGATACAATGAACATTCTGTCCTTTTTGATTGATTATAGTATCTACAGCGATAGAAGTCTTTCCTGTCTGTCTGTCACCGATTATAAGCTCTCTTTGTCCTCTTCCTATAGGAATCATGGCATCAATAGCCTTTATTCCTGTTTGAAGCGGTGTATCTACAGATTTTCTTTCGATAACACCGTGTGCAACTCTCTCTATTCTTCTAAAGGTATCTGTAGTTATAGGTCCCTTTCCGTCGATCGGCTGTCCAAGCGCGTTTACAACTCTACCTGTAAGTGCATCTCCTACAGGAACCTCTACAACTCTACCTGTGGTCTTTACTGTATCACCCTCGCTGATATTCTTCTTATCACCAAGTAAAACAGCACCGACATTGTCCTCTTCCAAGTTAAGAACCATGCCGTAAACATCTCCCGGGAATTCCAGAAGCTCACCCTGCATAGCCTTTGCAAGACCATGTATTCTGGCAATACCGTCTGCCACCTGGATAACAGTACCCACATCTGATACCTCGAGTTTAGTTGAATACTTATTTATCTGCTCTTTTATAACTGAGCTGATTTCTTCAGGTCTTAGATTCACTAGACTCGTACCTCTTTTCTTTAAACTTTTTGCCGGTAATACGGCTTATGATAACATTTTTCTCATCTTATCAATTCTTGTTTTTACACTTGAATCCACAACTCTGTCACCGATTCTGATGACAATACCGCCTATGATACTCTCATCTACCACATATTCTACTTCAAGAGATTTATAATGTGATGACTTCAAAAGTTCATCCACTATTCTCTCTTTCTTTGAATCATCAAGTGGCAATGCGGTGGTAACAGTTGCCTTTCCGATAAGAAGAAGCTCCTTTACACAATCTATAACATAATCAAGTATAGGTATAAGTTCAGCCTGTCTCTTCTTTTCGATTATAGTCAATAAAAATCCCAATGAATCAACACTGATGTGATTCTCAAATATTCCCTTTATAAAGTCGATTTTTTCCTCATCATCCATCTTAGGTGAATCAAGAAGTTCTATAATCTCGACATTCTCAAGTAAAATGTTTTTTACGGATTTTATCTCTTCAAGTGCATCAATCAGATTGTTCTTTTCAGATACTACCGACACATAAGCATCTCCATATACTTTGGACACTAATTTTGCCATGTACCATCTCCGATTTCTTTTAAAGTCTCTTCAACAAGTCTATCCTGCACTTCAACATTCATTGCAGAATTGACTGCCTTGCTTGCAATAATCGAAGCAACATCCACTATATTTGATTTTACTTCTTCCATGGCTTTTTTCTTTGCCAACTCTATTTCGTTGTTAGCCCTGTCAGTAATTCTTCTAGCTTCCGCCTTTGCTTCTTCTATGATTTCGTTTTCTCTATCCTTTGCCCTTTTTCTGGCATCCTCTAAGATAGCGTCAGCCTGCTTTTGGAAAGAGGCCAATTTTTCTTCGTACTCCGCCTTAAGAGCATCAGCTTTTGCCTTTGCATCTTTCGCACTTTCCAGGTCTCCGGCAACTCGCTCTCTTCTTTTTTTGAGCATTTCCTTAGCCGGATCAAAAAGCAAATAGGAAAGAATAAAGAACAAGAAAAGGACCGCAAAGCCTGTGATGGCTGAATCAGCCAAAAGCTGAGGGTCAAATCCTATCAGTCTTTCCATAAAACCTCCAAATTAAGCGCCGAAAGGCTTAACGAACATAAGAATCATAGCAACTACGAGTCCGTAAAGACCTGTTGTCTCTGCAACCGCCTGTCCAAGAAGCATTGTTGATGTGATATCCGCTCTTGCTCCCGGGTTTCTACCTACTGCAGCCGCACCATGTCCTGCCGCAATACCCTGTCCGACACCCGGTCCGATACCTGCTATCATTGCAAGTCCTGCACCTATAGCAGAGCAACCAAATATAAAATCCTGTCCTGTCATATTCATAAATAACCTCCAAAATATATGATATCAAGTAAGGCACTTCCTCACTTAAATCCATGAAAATATTTTACTATTCAATGAACTATTCTAATTTGTCATTGATATAGACCATGCTAAGCATACAGAAAACATATGTCTGTAATGCTCCTGAAAATACATCTGTATACAGATGTAAGAATGACGGCACACCAATCTTTAAAAAGATCGGCATCATACCATACCAAAGCCCCATGATCAAAACACCTGAAAGCACGTTTGCAAAAAGACGCAATGATATAGATATCGGGTTTGCTATCTCACCGATAACATTTATCGGAAAGAGCAACGGTATCGGCTCAAAAAGCGATGTAAAATGTTTTAACTTTCTGTTCTTTATACCCTGGAAATTTACTATTAAAAATGTAAAAAATCCAAGTAAGAATGTTACACCATAATCCGCTGTCGGGTTTCTAAGTCCGAGCAAACCGCTGAAGTTAGAAACAAAAATAAAGATAAAAATTGTTCCTATATAGTTTAAGAATCTATCCTTGTTTGCACCAAGTATAGTATCGGTCATTCCCTCTAACGCTTCAATACCACATTCCAAAAAGTTTACAAATCCGCTTGGGACATTGTATGGATCTGCCGCCTTTATTGCTCTGTTTGCAAAAACAGCAAATACAGTAATCAATAAGACAACGATCAACAAGGAAACTGTAGTCGTAGTCAAATAGAGTTCCTGTCCAAAAAGCTTATACTTAAATAGGCCATGAATCATGAAATCCAAATTTTTGCTTCCGGCTGCACTTTCAGCTAAAATACTTAAGCTCATGTCTCCTCCTTTCTTCCTTTTTCAAATATTTTTTTAAACAATGGATACATATATGCACCCGATTTCAGTCCGAAAACAGATATGACAATCGCGAGTGCATTTATGTATCTACTATTCCAAAATATTGCAACAACAATAAATAGAGCCGCCTTCCTAAGCAAAGAATGAATCATAATCTTTCTCTGTGCAAAAGAAGGATTTCCCCCGTACAGGCTGTCTTCTGTGGATATTCCCATATCAATGACCATGCCTATTACCAAAATAGTGCCTGTCAGTATACCAAGTTCGACCGGTAAAAGTGAATACTTCATAATCCTCGTAAACGGGATTGCCGCCAGGCTCAAAATGATTTCATAAAGTAAAACTCCCATACCCATATAAAGGCATGTTCTTCTTGTTTCCTTATTCATCCTTATTCTTAAAAATCCTACTTTCTCTTTTTGGCAAAACAAAAGTATTTTCTTGTTTTTGCAGGTTTGTTTCTTCTTTCTTTTTGTCCATCTTTTTTATGGTATTCATGATAAGTCTATACCCTGACATACATCCGCTTATTACCCCGAGAAGCATAAAGATCAGAGTAAACGGAAAGTGAAATCTTTCCTCCAATTTCATACCCAAAAATGTACATAGTAAAATCGGTGTAACCATGGTAAAGCCGACCTGCGAAATCAGTGACAAATATTTTAAGGCTTCCATATCTCACACCTCCTACTATACTCCAAAACCTCAAAAACTTTCAATATTGCATTTTATACTAATTTTTTTTTTGGTTTTCTTATTATACCTATATAATTCTTACTTGTCTATATCCGTGTTATTTTTATCAGTATCATTGTTAAATTAAAAACTTATTTTCAAAAAAATTATACAAAAATTTTTTGAGCTTAAAGATGATAAAATGGTGTTCTGTAAATCGTAAATATTTGTTATAATATAGGAACTATTTTATTGTTGACTAAGATGCTATAATAACTTGATATAGGGAATCGTGAGATTAAAATCTGTTTTATTCCCGATTAATCTGATAAAAGGAGGAAATATGAAACATAATATCAGGAAAATGTTGGTTACAGGTATGATAAGCGGCTTGCTTTCACTTTCTGCCGTTTCTGCGGTATATGCTGCAAACGGTTGGAAAGAGTCAAACGGTACCTGGACCTATCTGGATGACAACGGACAATTGCATAAAAGTTGGCTCCCGTCCTCAAACGGGTATTATTATATGGATCTTTCTACAGGCGTTATGGTGACCGGATGGAAGAAAATCGATTCCAAATGGTATTACTTTAAGTCTAACGGAATAATGGCTACAGGCTGGTTCAAAGTTGATAATGACTGGTATTACACACTCAGCAGCGGAAACCTTGTGCAAAACAGCTGGTTAAAGAGCGATTCTAACTACTTCTACCTTAAGGGTACAGGTGTCATGGCCAAAGGTTGGAGGCAAATGGACGGTGCATGGTATTATTTCAAGCCTGACGGAAGAGCCGCTTTCGGTTGGACAAAAATAGGCGACAAGACCTATTATTTCTCCAGTTCCGCAAAGATGTATACATCATGGAATCAAATCGACGGTATTTACTACTATTTCAATGCTGACGGTTCTATGAAAACAGGTTGGATAAATGACGGTACTCATAAGTTCTATATGGAAGAAGCTGAAGGCGAAAATCACGGTAAAATGATATTCGGTCTGAAGAAGATTTCCGGAGCATCTTACTATTTCAATGAAAAAGGTCATATGATTACCGGTTGGTTACAATCAAACGGCAAATATTATTACTTTGATGCCGACGGAAAGATGGTTACCGGTAAATCCATAAATATAGAGGGAAAAGAATACACATTCGATGCAAATGGTGTATGTACAAATCTTAGTGGCACTCCTAGCAGTGTCACTAATGCTATATCCGAAACAAAAAAATCGGACGGCAAGAGCAGTACGGCAGCACCTACTGCAGCCGCTAATGAGGCACCTACAGTTGCACCCGGAGCTAAAATCGAATCTTCAAGTTCTCCTTCCACTTCAGCTGCCCAGACTTCGGCAGAGGCAAAACCCGGAAGCAAAGAAACAACAGCTCCCGCTTCACCGGTTGATGAAGCAAAAGCAAAAAATAATAAAGAGGAAGCGAAAAGTCCGGCTGATGAGAGCAAAAAGAATGCACAAAGCTCTTCTTCAAGCAAGGATGAAGTAGGTTTAAAACCCGGTGAAATATCCGGACCGAAATAGAGGTAAAAAATGCATTTTAATAAATTTATAAAAACGGCTATATCTTTGTCACTTGCACTGTCTTTGCTTAGTCCGGTTACATCATTTGCAGCCAATGAATGGACAATGCAAACACCGGGAGTATATCAAATGCTTGACGGATCATCCCTCACCGGAGTAGTTGCAAGAGGTATTGACCTTTCACATTATCAAGGTGATGTTGACTGGGACAAGGTTGCCGCAGATGATGTTCAGTTCATCATACACGGTACCAGATACAAAGGTCAGATTGATCCTGTTATAAGAAGAAATCTTACTGAAGCAAACAAAAGAGGTATAAAGCTCGGAGTATATATTTATTCCTATGCAATGACAGTCGCACAGGCTGATGCAGAAGCCGATTTTGTTCTGGATATAATAAAGGATTATCCTATTTCATATCCTGTAGCTTTTGACGTGGAGGATGCCAATACACAGGGTAAACTTCCGAAAGACGAGCTTACCGCTATAATAAAGACATTCTGTAATAAGGTGGAAGCCGCAGGATATTATCCTATCGTATATGCAAACGACTATTGGATTGCAAATAAGCTTGATATGAATGCTCTGAAAAAATACGATATCTGGGTTGCCAGATATAATGTAAAGCATTCATATCCGGATCCTGTTATTTGGCAGGCTACAAGCACAGGTAAGGTAAACGGTATAAAAGGTAATGTAGATATTGACTTCCAATATAAATCTTTTTCCGACAAAATCCCTGCAAATACCTGGAGAACCATTGCAGGAAAGAGATATTATTACAAAGACTACAATATGGTAAAGGATTCATGGGTACATGACTCCAACAATTCCTACTATATGGATTCAAACGGTTTGGCAAAGACCGGTTGGTTTACTTCAAATAATGCAAGCTATTATCTGGATCCGACAAAAAGCGGCGCCGCAAAAAAGGGATGGTACAAGGAAAATTCCGATTGGTACTATCTTGACAGTACCGACGGAAAGCTGATGACCGGTTGGATCACTGACGGCAGCAAAAGATACTACGCCGACAAAGACGGTAGAATGCAGACAGGTTGGCTTGTAGACGGTAAAAACACATATTTCCTTGCTCCGTCAGGTGTTATGACTACCGGTTGGGTAAATGACAATAACACATGGTACTACATGGATAACAGCGGTAGAATGCAGACAGGCTGGATAGACTCGGGAAATCAGAGATATTACATGGATAATACCGGTAAGATGCAAACCGGTTGGACTGATGTTGGAAATTCAAGATACTTCCTCACCAAGTCAGGTGCTATGTATAAGGGTTGGCTGAACGATTCAGGTGCCTGGTATTATATGGATAATAGCGGTGCTATGAAGACAGGTTGGATAAACGATAAGAACACTTGGTACTACACGGATAACACCGGTAAAATGCAAACAGGCTGGATAAATGACGGAAAGAACAGATATTTCCTTACCGACTCCGGTGCTATGAAAACAGGTTGGTTAAAGGATGGCAACGACTGGTATTATATTGACAAGTCAGGCTCTATATCAACCGGATGGGTCAATGACGGCGGTACTTGGTACTATTTGGACGGCTCAGGCAAGATGCAGACCGGCTGGCTTGATCTAAACAATCAAAGATACTTCCTCTCTCCAAGCGGTGCTATGAAGACAGGTTGGATAAATGTAGATAAAAACTGGTATTACATGAATAATTCAGGAAGTATGGCAAGAGGCATGATAAATATCAATAATGTTTCATACTATCTTGATGAAAGCGGAAAGATGCTTTCCAATACAACAGTAAATGTAAACGGTACAGACTACAATATAGATGCGTCAGGCGCTATGTCTCAGATTGTTCCTGCGACAACAGCAAGTCCTGAGACTTCATCAGCCGTTTCTACACAAGCAAGTGTAGGACCGGCAGGAAACTAAATTAAAATGATAAAGAGGAGCTGTCGGGAAATACTGAATTTTAATCCCTACAGAACTAAATAGAAATATCCTGACAAGTACAAGGCGTTTTGGCTTTGTGACTTTGTCAGGATATTTTGTTTTTCTATTATGCTGTCTATTTTTGGGCACAAAACCCCCTTGGCTGAGATTTTGCTTTTGCATTTTTTACTATGCGGTTTTCTCCTGTATTTTTCCTTCAAATTTCTTTAGTTTTGCGTAGAGAAAACGATGATATTTGTTTATATTTCTTCCTATTGCAAAAAGCATAAATTCTTTATATACCTTATCTGAAGAACGATAGTTAAAGCGTCGGAAATCTTCATTCTCTTTAATATCTCCAAAATGACCTTCTGTTTGAATAGAGCGTGTCTGTCGTTTCAGAATACCTTTTTCACTCTGTATGTTAGTATGTGACTTCTCTCGAAGCTCTTCCCATACTTCATTGATCTTCATCACTTTGTTCTTATCAACATCTTTATCAGGATTATATTTGTATAAGCATTTAGACTTATGTTCACATCCACTACAGTCTGAACATCCATATACTTCATATGTTTGTGTATAACCATTCTGTCTTTTCTTTTCAGTGTTGATATGTCTCAGTTCACGACCGTCATGACAGATATAGACTTGTTCATCCTCAAATACCATTGTCTTCATGTTGTAGTATTTACCTATATCGTTACTGTATGCTCTTGTTTTTCTTTTCTCATGATCCTGCAGTTTTATATAACTGTCTATCTTATTTTCTTTTAGATATAAGAGATTTTTCTCACTACAATAACCGCTGTCTGCTGTCACTTCTTCAAGTACTTCTCCAAATGCTTCCTTATGCTTTTCAAGGACCGGAATTAATGTATTATAATCTGTACGATCATTACTTACATAACTATGTACAATAAAATAATTCTCTACTGCTATCTGTACATTGTATGCAGGCTTTAGCTGCCC
>NZ_RRCO01000004.1 GCF_003862475.1 Lachnoanaerobaculum gingivalis
TGTCAAGCATAAATGATTATGTCCCAAAAAAATTAATTTATAAGCCCCATAAAAGGGGCTTTTATCATGCACTTTTTATGTCTTCTTCAATTCTGTGTGGCTGTGAGTGTACGAATTTATAAAAGGCACCTAATCTCCAAGGATGGTTCATTGGTGGAATATAAGGTTTTCTAGGCTCGGGTTGTTTGTAATCAGAATCCAAGTCCTTAGATTTATACTCATGGGGCGGTATTTCTTCCAGAGCGTAAATATCTTTGTCATTTACGCACGCAAACAAAGACCTATCAAATGCTTTGATAAGCATAACCTTGGTACCTTTTCGGTAATGGGTCTGCATTCCTTTATTATCTACCATCTTATAAAATTTCTTCTCGAATTGAATCGCATGTCCGGCATCAACAGTTCTCTCGGTTAAAACCGCCAAAGTAAGATTTATTTTTTCTTTAGACGGTTGCTTTTCAAAGACAGATTTGATACCATTACATGGAAGTGAGAACTTCTCATTGAATTCTTTTATGTAGTGGTAAAGGAATTCATTGGCATTATTGATGTCGGTTACGCCTGCGAGTCTAAACTCAATAGGCAGGCGTGACTGTAAGGTTTGATTCAATCGTTCTATGCGTCCTTTAGCCTGTGGTACGCTGCTTGATTCAAGTTGTATACCAAGTTGCTTGCAGGCGTAAGCGAACTGTGTATAGGTGTCTTTGTCGTCAGATAAGGCACCTTTTTTCTTGTATGTAAATACAGTTCGTTTATCAGTAAGAAACTTATAGGGAATACCATAATCAGTAAGAATCTGTTCAAACACATGGTAGTAGCCGTTAAGAGTCTCTTGAGTATCAAACCATGCACCCGTAACAACACCTGAGGCATCATCAATGGCCAAATGTAGATGCCATATCTGTCCG
The DNA here is from genome assembly GCF_003862475.1 of Lachnoanaerobaculum gingivalis. Taxonomy (GTDB): domain Bacteria; phylum Bacillota; class Clostridia; order Lachnospirales; family Lachnospiraceae; genus Lachnoanaerobaculum; species Lachnoanaerobaculum gingivalis. The sequence continues at coordinate 909 of NZ_RRCO01000004.1, forward strand.
GGCACCCATTCATAAGGTGTAGCATCCATTTGAAGCAATTCGCCGAAATAAGCACATCTTGGACGACGACTGTGAGCATCTTCAACTGCTACTAAGTTAGCTTGTATCTGTGATAATTCCTTTTTTGATGTTGCAGCTTGCTTCTTGGCTCTGAGAGCCTGCTTAATGCGTCTACGCTTAGCTTTTGTAGCCTTTGGAGATAGAATGTACTCTGACTCCAAAATACTCATTACAGAGGAAGAAGAGATGCTTATACCCTCATGCTTTTTAAGAAGCTCCGTATAGTGTTCAAAGTTAGCCTCGTAGTATTTAGTTCTGTATAGATCAATAACCTGACTTCTGACATCAGGACGGATAGTGGTAGCAGGCTTCTTACCTCTGTTACCATGGATAAAGAATGCCTTACCATCTTTAATATAACCTTGTATCATACGGTTTATATGCCTCTTGGTGCATCCTAGGATAAGAGCAGCTCTATCCTTATTAGCTGTATCCGGGTGATCTACCAGCCCTTTAATAACCTCATATTTTCTTTGTTCATTCATTGATAAAATAACCTTTCTGATAAGTCAGTCCCTCCTAGTGTTAGAATATACAAAATACTATTCTACCATAAGTGGGACATTTTTATTTGTGGTATACTAGGACTTTATCATTTATGGCTTATATTCATAGAAGCTAAAGTTAATTTTCTGTTGACCTATTTCAAAAAAGTCGTTATAATAATTAGCTGTGAGCATAGTTACATTATAACATGTAACGGAGAAAGATGGTTGTCGTTAGCCATCTTTTTTTATGTAAAAATTTAGGAAGGAGTGACTCATCATGAGTTACTCCTCCCTCTTTTATGGCTGTCATTTCCCGACAGCCCCCTTTTTGATAATTAAATTTTTTTTAAAATGACTATTTTATAAAAAAGTGTTAAACTATCGATATGAATATTTTATTTACAGATTTGGACAATACTTTGATCTATTCAAAGAAAACGGATATAGCAGAGAAAGTACCGGTGGAGCTTTATAACGGAGAGATAAACAGCTTTATGTCAAAATACTCCTATGAGCTTTTGCATAAATTAAATGAAAAGATCCTTATAGTTCCCATAACAACAAGAACCTATATCCAATACAGCAGAATAGAGCTTGGTATCATCCCAAAGTATGTACTATGTGCAAATGGAGGAATACTTTTAAAAGACGGCATAAAGTCGGATGAATGGTATAAGGAAAGCCTTGATATAGTAAAGCCTTCATCAGATGAGAGAGAAAAAGCATATGCATTTTTGCAAAAAGATAAAAGAAGAAAGTTTGAATGCAGAAATATTGATGACTTATTTATCTTTACAAAATGCGATGAGACTGAGGATGTTGTAAGAGATCTTAAAGCCATACTGGACATGACAAAGGTAGAGGCCTTGTACAATAAAGATAAGCTTTATATAATGCCTAAGAATTTAAACAAGGCGGATACAATTAAGCGTTTTATAAGAGAATATGCTACAGAGAAAGTACAGATATTTGCGGCGGGAGATACGGAGTTTGATACCGGAATGATAGAGATTGCAGACATCGGATTTGCACATAAGGATTTGAATATAAGTAAAAATATTTTCAATGATTATGAAGGACTTTTTTCAGATTTTTATCTGGAAAAGGTTTTAGAATATATTAAGGAGTAGGAAATGCCGGGATTTACAACTCACTATATTTTAGGGTTAAAGGCATATGGTGGCTTAGAAAACTCAGGTTTAAAATATATTATATCTAAATACAGATGGCTGTATCAGCTGGGACTTCAGGGACCGGATATGTTTTTTTACAATATTCCGATACTGAGACACAGGGATTACAGAAATGTCGGTTCATATATGCATGAGAGCCATGTAAATGATTTTTTTGCAAATGCACTTTGTGAGATACAGGGGATGGAATCAAAACAAAAGCAGCAGCAGGCGATAAGCTATATTGCAGGTTTTTTATGCCACTATGTGGGTGATTATATCTGCCATCCTTATATTTACGCAAGGATAGGGCATGAAAACGGAAAAAACAGCGCCTATGTATACGGACTTCATGCAGCACTTGAAAATGATATAGATACCATACTTTTAAAAAAGTATAAGAAAAAGAAAACTTCGGAATTTAATCAGGCAGCCACTCTTGCACTAAACGGTTTTGAGATACAATTTGTTTCGGATTTCCTTGCAAGAGTTATAAATAAAACCTATTATCCGATTACATATAAGAATAATTTCAGAGTAACACCTGCCATGGTACACAGATCTGTACTTGCAATGAGGTTTGGAGTAAGAACTCTTGCCGATCCTACGGGTAGAAAGAAAAACAGGATAAATGCTATAGAATCCCTGTTTTTAAAAAGTCCTATAGTTTCACAGAAGATACTCTCAGATGAAGTACCGGATGTAAAAGGAGCCCTAAATCTTGAACATGAACTTTGGATAAATCCATGGAATAAGAGTGTTCATTCAAATGAAAGCTTTCCGGAGCTCTTTGATAAATGTATTGACAGATGTGAGGAGATATTTAAGATACTGAATACGGAAATAGTGCCGGACAGAATGGAAGAAACCGATTTTCACAGACTGCTTGAGAATATAGGAAATTACTCCTATCATTCAGGACTGGATGTAGGTTGATCAAATGATTAGTATTTAAAAATTTAAATATTATTATTTTAAAGAAAGTGAGGTGAATAAGAGTATGTATCCGATGAATGTAACAAAACCTATAGGTGCAGAACAACTCGATAATCTGAACCAGAAAAAAGGTGTTGTATTAAATAGTGACAATGTAGATATTTTGAATACTTCCTATTACAAGAAGACCGGAAGCACAAATGCCGCCGCTCAGTCCGGAAGTACACAAAGTTCGTCCGGTACTGCAACAAGTCAAAACACCGGACAGGCTCAAAGCACAGGACAAAATGCCAATGTAAGGCGAATAACATTGCCGGCATTAAACAAGAGAGTTTCAAAGGGGCAAAAAGTTTCGCTTACCTTTTCTTCAAATAAGATAAAGGTGAATTTCGGGTGGAATGTGAACAATGCAACCTGTGATGTGGATGTCTCCGCATTTTTACTTGCCGGAAACGGAAAAGTAGTCGGTGATGACTTCTTTGTTTTCTACGGACAGGAGAGCAGTCCTGAGAGAAGTGTACTTTTTAAAAATGTTGAAGAGACGAATGCATTACAGGTATTTGATATAGACACTTCTATATTAAATCCGGCTGTACAAAAGATAGTCTTTGTAATGACTATAAATGATGCACTTGAAAAAGCACTTAATTTCGGTATGCTAAAAGATGCATATATACAGATCGTGGATCCTGTGACAAATACTGAAGTGGCTTCTTTCCTTGTGGAGGAATATTACAACAATATAAATTCCATGATGATGGGAGAAGTATATCTGCACAACGGTGCATGGAAATTTAATGCAATAGGAAACGGAGTAAATAAGGACTTGGCGGGACTTTGCGAATTTTACGGAGTACAAGTCGAATAAGGAGGGGAATATGCTGACATTTGAAGTAATTAACGAGTTGACACTTAAGGTTACCTGCGAGGGAAATGATACATTGATTGCAAAAGCAGGTGCATTCATAGCAGGAGAAAATCCGGGAGGGAAGAACTATACTTTTGAAAAGATGTTACTTGGACCGGGAGGAAGTATCGGACAGGCATTACTCGGACAGCTTGTAAGAAGAGTTGCAGGTGAGAATATACCTCTTATGAAGGTACATTTAAACGGAGCTTCCACAACATACTATGCAAACTACGGACAGCATGTAGTAGTGTATAAGCTTGCACCTGGTGAGACGGTTTCAGTAGAGTCTGAAAATATACTTGCATTTACAAATGACTGTGATTACTCTGTAAGATTTTTGGGTGTAGGTGTACTTTCACAAAAAGGTCTTGCTACAACCACATTGGTGGGTAGAGGAAATAATGCCTATGTGGCACTCCTTTCAGATGGAAATCCGCTTGTGGTTTCAAACGTGAAGTCAAGAGATACACTTGCGGTAGATCCGGATGCTGTAATATGCTGGTTCAGCAAGAACGGAATGGGAGATCCACAGATAAGAGCGGATATTTCATGGAAGACCTTCATAGGTCAGGCTTCAGGAGAATCCTATTCATTTGAATGGTCAGGAAATGAGCCTGTAACAGTTTTGGTTCAGCCAAGCGAGAGAAGCGGCGGAATCAGAGTGAGTGTAGATTAATAAATTTGGGTTATTTAAAGCTTAAAGCAGCCGGAAAATCCGACTGCTTTTTCATCATTTTATTAAAGCTTCATTACTTCATTAAAAAAGTCCTTTGCATATCTGTACATTTTAAGAGAATACTCTCCGAATTCTTCGCCTACATTCGCCTTATATACCGTCCATAGCGCCCAAAGGTAACCGCTGAGTGCCATGTATGAATAAAATTTCTTATACTCATCTGTAAGAGGCTTTCTTTTAAGATATGTTTCTAAAAGTTCATCAGCCTGAGATTTATTATAATAAGAATAGATTGCACACATTGCCACATCTATAATAGGATCCGCCATTCCGGCATATTCCCAGTCAATAAGCTTTATCTTATTATCTGATGTAATGATAAAATTATCGGCTACACTGTCTATATGACAGAGGCAAGTTTCGGATTTTATCTCCTTTAAGAGATCCAGCAAAACCGTCATATTCTTATGAACCGATTCTACATCTTCAAAAGATATTCCACCTGTTTTTTCACAGAGTCCTGTATAATATTCTATTCTCTCGGCTATATCAAAGCTGTGGCTTACACTTACATCAGTCTCATGCAAAGTCCTTAGAAGATCCATACATCTTGACATTTCTTCCTTATTAAAAGCATCGGCATTTTTTGAACCCTCATAAAACTTTGAAATTTTATAACCGCTTTCCTTATTAAAATAAATTATTTTCTCCGTAATATGCAGATCCTTGACAGCCATATAGCAGTCATACTCATTTGAACGGTTTATAAGTACATCTGTGCCCTTTCCGGGTATTCTACATATATAACTCTTATTATCCACTTCAAAAAGAAAAGATTTATTTGTCATACCGGCTTTTAATGTACGAAGACCTTTTATATGACTCTCAGGGATATTAAAAACCTTTGCAATAAGTTCAAGAGCCACATTTCCGCTGTTTTCCATATATTTATCATCAAATGCTCGAAGCTCTTCCAGATTCTCAAACTCATAGACTTGATTTTCAGGCTGTGGATTTATATGTATGGCAGGCAGGGTAGAGTTTTTCTTTTGTAATTCACTCATAAGTACATTTTCCCAATACCAGTCATCACTTCCCGGAGTAACAAAGGCTTTTTCCAGTATCGGCATAAACTCTTTTGAAAAGTCTTTGCTGAAATATACAGGTCCGTACATTACATAGGCATCTCTTCCGCCTACGTTTATAGAAGTGATTTCACGTTTTTTATTGAAATCAAGTACCCATTCATTTGTATTTCCTTCCATATATATGGAAGAATACCATGAGTAAGGTTCATAGCTGTGATACATATTATCTCTCATCCAGTTATCGGAAGAGAGTATATATACATTTGAATTCTCTATATACTTACATGCATAGTGCAATGTAGAAATATTGTTCTTAGTAGAATAGTCAGGATTATACACAAGCTTTACATTGTACTTATCTATAAGATATTCAAAATGCTCCTTTAAATATCCCACAACTATTACTATGTCAAAGACGCCCGCTTCATGGAGCTGCTTGATTTGCCTCTCAATCATTCTCTCACCGAATACCTCAAGCAGTCCCTTGGGCGTTTCAAATGTAAGCGGAACAAATCTTGAGCCGAAGCCTGCAGCCATGATAACGGCACGTTCCACCTTAAAAGGAGCAAGATAATCAAGTCCGGCTTCGGTAAGACTTATACTGCTTCCTTCCTTATATAAGTAGTTTAACGCCATGGCATCTTTTATAAGTGAGTTGATGCTTCCAAGAGATAGGTTTAACTTATTTGCAAGCTCCCTTTGAGTAATCGTATTACATTCAAATATTTCTTTGAGTAAATATGCATATCTGTTCATATAAGCTCCCAATATAATAAAATAAACATTAAGTTCAAAAACAATAAAATTATATCTATATTGAACATATTAGCATAACAGGGGATATAAGTATACATATATATCGCGGAAAAGACAGAAATGTAATATTTTTGTAAGAAATCAGAAAAAGAAAATATATTGTAAGTAATAAAATAAAGTTATATACTAGCTTTGTCTTAAGATAAAGGACTGATAAGAGCCTTTACGGGACGCATTAGATTTTAAAAGGATTTCAAAAAGGAGATGCATTCATTATGAGAAAGCAAACAAAGATTGCTGCATTAATTTCAGCAGCAGCAGTTCTCTCAGTTGGTGGAGCTATGACAGCTTTCGCTGCTACAGGTTGGCAACAGGAGAACGGTACATGGGTATATTATAACAGAAACGAAGAGAAAGTAACAGAGACATGGCAGAAGTCAGGTGACTACTGGTTCTATCTTGACGATAAAGGCGAGATGGCTACAGATTCACTTATCGACGATAACAGCGATACATACTATGTTGATGTTAACGGTGTTATGGTTACAAATCGTTGGGTTGCAGTTGACAACGAGAACGCAGGCGAAGAGAACGAGCCAAATCAGTGGTGGTACTACTTCGGAGCTAACGGTAAGGCTTACAAGAGAAGCGATTCAGCTACAGGCGACGTTTCTTTAAAGACTATCAACGGTAAGAAGTACACATTCAATACTGACGGTAAGATGCAGTATGGTTGGGTAAAAGACGGCGAGACACAGCATGATGAAAATGCTTGGCAGGATGCTGAGTACTACTTCGGTGATGAGAACGACGGTTCTATGACAGAGGGATGGAAAGAGATCGCTATCAAGGATGATCAGGCAGCTGAACTTCAGCCTGGTGACAACTACTGGGATCAGGATCAGACAAGATGGTTCTACTTCAAGGCTTCTGGAAAGAAGGAGAAGAAGCAGACAGGTAAGACAATCAACGGAAGAAAGTATGGCTTCGATGAGTATGGCCGTATGAACGCAGGTTGGTTCACAACAGCTACAGCATCTAACACACCTGCTAAAGATGGCGGTTCACAGGGTATTGCTACATACTCTAACTCATTCTTATACTACTCAACACCTGAAGACGGTGCTAGATCTACAAAGGGTTGGTTCAAGGTAACTCCTGGTTACTACCTCCAGAGAGATAAGTATGAGGATGGATCAGATTACTGGTACTACTCAGACGGTAACGGAAAGCTTGCAGTTAACGAAATCAAGACAGTAAACGGTAAGAAGTATGCATTCGACAACTACGGTAGAATGATTAGCGGATTCGTTGTACTTCAGATGGAAGGTAACACTTTAGGTTCAGGTTACAGCTCAAAGAAGATCGTTCAGAAGGTAGATTCTGACGGTACATATGATACAAGTGACAACTACAACAAGTTTGTAAAGGCTAACGACAGCTTATTCACATCCGGAGAGCTTAAGGCTTACTTCTTCGGCGGAAGCGATGACGGTTCTATGAAGACAGGAAAGCAGACTGTAGAGCTTGATAGCGAAAAGTACACATTCGAGTTCGCTAAGAACGGTTCTAACAAGGGTGCCGGTATCAACGGTATGGAAGATCACAAGTTCTATGTTGGTGGAAAGCTTACAACAGCTGATGCTGACAACAAGATCGAGATCGTTGTCCTTAACAGCAGCAACAAGTTAGTCGCTAAGTTATCTGTAGAGGATGCTCTTTTAGCTTACGGTAACGGTGGAGTTCAGCACTTCAAGTCAAACGGAGACTTAGATTATACAGAGTATAAGTTCACAGGTCTTCCAACAGGAACTAAGGCTTATGTTGTTAACACAACAGGTGCTATGATTAAGAGCGGAACAAAGAAGGACGGAGATGATTACAAGGTTAAGACATCTAACTACACAGTAGATTATGTACGTCTTGAGGAATAATCTCAGTTAATTAAAATAGATTTTATATAGGCTTGAGGTGGAGCGAAGCGAAGCCTCATGGCATCTGATAAATCTAATGCGAGAGGAATACTTCCCTGTGGGGGTATTCCTCTTTTTGTTACTTGTAAATTGTATTAAATAAAAAACAGGAATTATTCTCATTATTGTGCTTGACTTTTTAGAAGTTTTAGTTCATAATAAAAGCACATTGAGGTTGTGTAAAATTAAATCTAACAAGCGTTAGATTTGACGCTAGCAATAGCAGGCTCATGCATAACCGGATATTGGAGGACAAGATGTTAAAAGATTTTAAAGAGTTTGCGTTTAAAGGTAATGTTTTGGATATGGCGATAGGTGTTATCATAGGCGGGGCCTTCGGTAAGATTGTCACATCTTTGGTAAATGATTTGATTATGCCTATCATATCTATATTGACAGGAGGTTTAAACTTCACTGATTTGAAGTATGTTATCACTCCTGCACACGGAGACATAGCTGAGAATGCTATTGCTTACGGATCTTTCATCCAAAATGTAGTTGATTTCCTTATCATTGCATTCTGTATCTTCATGTTTGTAAGACTTATAGAGAAGTTTAAGAAGAAAGAAGAGGCTAAGGTAGAGGAAGCACCTGCAAAGGCTGATGATGTTGTTCTTCTGGAGGAAATTAGAGATTTATTAAAAGCAAAGAACTAAGGAGGAAATATGAGTTTTTATCGTTGTGCACACTGTGGAAATATTGTCTCAGTAGTAGTTGATTGTGGTGGTACACTTGGATGTTGTGGAGAGCCGATGCAGCTCTTAAAGGCTAACACAACAGATGCAGCTAAAGAGAAGCATGTACCTGTAGTAACTGTTGAGGGTAATAAGGTTGTTGTTAATGTAGGTAGCGTAGATCATCCTATGACACCTGAGCATCTTATCAACTTCATCATGATCGAAACAAACCTTGGAAAGCAGTACAAGGGACTTACAGCTGAGGATAAGCCACATGCTGAGTTCGTATTACAGGATGGAGAGAAGCTTATAGCAGCTTATGAGTATTGTAATTTACATGGTTTATGGAAGGCAGAGGTATAATTTATGAAGTATGTATGTGATGTTTGCGGATGGGAATATGATGAGGCTCTTGGAGATCCTGATAACGGAATAGCTCCTGGAACAAAATGGGAAGATCTTCCTGATGATTTTGTTTGCCCACTTTGTGGCGTAGGCAAGGATGAGTTTTCTCAGGAATAATATTTAAATAAAATTATTGAGAGCCCTTAGGGGCTCTTTTTATATATGATCGGGCAGGTTTTCCTGCTCGATTGTTTGACTTGTAAGTATATACTATAGTATATTAGAATCATTATGAATGGAATAAAAAGAGATTACACCGATATGATAGATATGGAGCTTCCAAGCTTGAAGGTTCCTTTATCAAGAAAAGAGAGAGCTTCACAGTATCTGGCTTTTGAGGCCGTATTAAGCGGTAAAAAGCTTTTGGAGAAGGGTGAAGAGATTTGGCTTAAGGAGTATGCGCCTGAGGATTATAAGCAGGAGGTATACAAAAGAGATCAGAGACAGGAAGAAACATGATTTGCGATTATTGTATTAATTATATATATGACGAAGATGCAGAGGGTTATATCTGTGATGTGGATATGGATGAGGATGATTATGCAAGAATGAGAAGCAGTGATTATTCCACCTGTCCGTATTATAGAAGTAATGATGACTATTTGATAGTAAGGAAACAAATGTAATGGAAATTGAGATAGGAAAATTACCGGAGTTACAGAATAAAAAGATAATAGACATAAGGCCCGGACATGAATTTAAAAGAGGAAGTATTCCGGACTCTGTTAATATAGCGGAAGAAGATATACTTGAGAGAATAAAAGATTTTGATAAAACCGATATTATCTGTCTGGTATGTGCTACAGGTAATAAGACCGAGTATCTGGCGGAAGAACTGGAAAGTAAGGGCTATGAGAATATATATAATCTTGTAGGCGGATATGAGGCCTATATGAAACTTAAATTAAATGAGTTTCTAAAAGAGGAAAGTAAAAAAGATGAGTCGAATAAAAGAAGCAGAGATATTGAAAGAAGCCTTATAAAGAAGTTTAGAAAGAGTATCTGGAGAAAATTTACAGCCGCCATAAATGAATATGAGCTTATAAAAGACGGTGATAAGATTGCGGTATGCATATCAGGAGGAAAAGATTCTATGCTGATGGCAAAGCTTTTTCAGGAGCTTTTAAGGCATGGAAAGAGGAATTTTGAGTTGGTATTCCTTGTAATGAATCCGGGATATGATGATATAAATTATCAGACTATAGTGGACAATGCTAAGATTTTGGATGTACCTATAGTAGTATTTGAATCATCCATATATGATATTGTGGCAGAGGATGAGAAATCACCATGTTATCTCTGTGCCAGAATGAGAAGAGGACATTTATATGCCAAGGCAAAGGAGCTGGGATGTAATAAGATTGCTTTGGGACATCATTTTGATGATGTTATAGAAACGATTGTTATGGGAATGTTATACGGTGCCCAGATACAGACAATGATGCCGAAACTTCACTCCACAAATTTTGAAGGTATGGAGCTTATCAGACCGCTTTATCTTGTGAGGGAAGAGGATATTATTCATTGGGCAAAGTACAATGAACTTAATTTTATAAGATGTGCCTGCAGATTGACAGACAATTGCTCCATATCGGAAACAGGCGACAAGGGCTCTATGAGGGCTGAAGTAAAGAAACTTATAAGGGAGTTGGCTGCTAAAAATCCATATATTGAGAAGAATATTTTCAGAAGTGTGGAAAATGTCAGCCTTGATACAGTAATAGCCTACAAGAAAAACGGGGTAAAACACTCTTTCTTGGAGGACTACGATTAAGAGGTTATCTTGTATGAGTGAGAAAACTTTGAATATTATGATAGCTACCGATCTCCACTACCTTTCAAAGAGTATAAATGACGGAGGAGAGGCCTTTGCAAATGTAATGGAAAAGGGCGACGGTAAGGGAATGACATATATTGAAGAAATAGTGGATGCATTCTGCAATGAAGTTAAAAAAAGAAGGCCGGATCTGGTGCTCTTACTGGGTGATTTAACTTTTAACGGAGAGAGAGTAAGCCATTTGGAACTTTCACAAAAACTTAACAGTATAGTGAAAGAGGGTATACCGATATATTTGATACCCGGAAACCATGATATAGATTATGAAAGAAGCTTCGGATTTCGCGGAAATGAAATATATAAGGTTGACAGTGTGTGTGCAAAAGATTTCAGAGAGATATATGCCGACTGCGGTTATAAAAATTATGAGTACTTTGATGAGTATTCCGGAAGCTATATTTCAAAACTTAGGGACGATTTATATTTGATAATGCTGGATACTAATTCCTATCACTCAAATTATTTGTGCAAGGAAAGTATTCTTTGGCTGGATAAGGTGCTTTTTGAACTGTCAAAAGCGGATGCGCAAATACTTGCAGTAAGTCATCAAAATCTTCTTGAGCAAAATTATATGTTTACTGAAGGTTTTATGATTAAAAATGCGGAGGAAATAGAAGCCCTTTATGCCAAATACAATGTAAAGCTGAATCTCAGCGGTCATATGCATATTCAGCATATTGAAAAGAATCTTATAACGGAGATTGTCACATCTTCATTGGCAGTGTCACCAAATCATTTTGCAAATATTATTTATGACGAGAAGTCATTTGAATACTTTACAGAATGTCTGAAGGTAGAGGCTGTAAATGATTTTGAAAATTACAGCAGGCAGTTATTTAAAGGTGTTGGGAGTAGACAATTGAATAAGTTGTTTAATACTCATACCTTTGACAATGATGAAGAAGAAGATATTCAAAAGATGGGCAGAGCATTTCTTAGGATGAATGAATGCTATTTTGCCGGAGAGATTTTTGATACAACGGGTTTTGAAGAAGGCATAAGACTTTGGGAAGATCAGCATGAGAGCTTCACATCTTTATATATAAAGAGTATACTGGATTCTGTGTTCAATGAGCAGAATAAATTTAAATTGGAATTATAGAGAGGAGATACAATGGAAAGATTTGTAGATAGATTTTTGCGTTATGTAAAGAAAAATACAAGATCTGATGAGAGTAAGGCGGGAATAGAGATTCCGTCCACAGCTTCACAGATGGAGTTTTTGGAGGAACTTAGTGAGGAGTTAAAGAGAATAGGTTTTGAGGAAGTTAAGATAAATAAGAAAAATGCATTCCTTACGGCAACAGTTCCTGCAAATGTGGAAAACGCTCCTGTAATAGGATTTATTTCACATGTGGATACAGCGGCTTTTAATGCCGAGAATATTTCACCACAGATACATGAAAACTATGACGGAGGAGATATTGCACTTGGCAACAGCGGATTTGTGCTTTCACCTAAGGAGTTCCCTAATTTAAAAAATTACGTAGGTCAGACTCTTATCACTACCGACGGAACTACACTTCTTGGTGCCGATGATAAGGCGGGAGTTTGTGAGATAGTTTCAGCTATGGAGTATTTGATTGAAAATCCGCAGATAAAACATGGTAAACTAAGAGTTGCTTTCGGATGTGATGAGGAAATAGGTGTCGGAGCTAATAATTTTGATGTGGAAGACTTCGGTTGTGATTTTGCCTATACAATGGATGGAAGTTCTGTAGGTGAATTACAGTTTGAATGTTTTAATGCCGCAGAGGCTAAGATTGATATTTTAGGTAAGAGTGTACATCCGGGTGATGCCAAGAATAAGATGATAAATGCACTTACCATATCAAGAGATATTCAGATGGCCATGCCTCTTTTATCCGTACCGGAAACAACAGAATGTAGAGAGGGCTTTATACATTTGATAGAGGCACATGGTGATGTGGAGAATGCAAGCCTTGTGTATATTATAAGAGATCATAACCGTGAGCTTTTTGAGGATAAGAAGAACACTGTAAGAAAGATTTGTGAAGAAATCAATTCAAGATATGATATAGACAGAGTAAAGCTTGAGATGCATGATGAGTATCGCAATATGGCTGATATCATAAAGAATGATCCAAGAAGTGTGGATATTGCAACAAAGGCTATGGAAAATCTTGGAATAACAGTAAATAAGGATCCTATCAGAGGTGGAACAGACGGTTCCAAGATATCCTTTATGGGGCTTCCTACACCTAATATTTTTGCAGGCGGAGAGAACTTCCACGGAAGATTTGAGTTTGTAAGCGTTCAGTCAATACAAAAGGCTATAGATGTTATTGTGGAGATAGCAAAGATAGCGGCGGAGAAATAATTTGATATATCTAAAGGCTTTGTTCAGCTGAGTAATATAAAGGAATAATTTTTTATATAAGGGGGAATAAAATGGAAATAAAAAAGCCTAATATAATACTACTTTTGTCGGATGATCAAGGTGAATGGGCTATGGGGTGTTCGGGTAATAATGAAATAATAACACCAAACATAGATAGAATTGCAAGAGAGGGAATAAGATTTAAAAACTTTTTTTGTGCATCACCGGTATGTTCACCTGCAAGAGCTACATTGCTAACAGGAAGAATACCCTCACAGCATGGTGTACATGACTGGCTGAGAGATGATAACAAAAAGCAGGAAGAAATCGAGTATCTGAAAGGGCAGACAGGATATACAGATATCCTGTCTAAAAACGGTTATGTCTGTGGTCTGTCGGGTAAGTGGCATCTAGGAAAGAGCTCTACACCGCAAAAAGGCTTTGATTATTGGTTTGCTCATAAGTCAGGTGGAGGTCCCTATTACAATGCACCATTTTATGAGGACGGGGAGCTTGTAAATAAAGATGGCTATGCCACGGACATAATAACCGATAAGGCTATAGACTTTATAAGAAAATATGCTAAAAAACAGCCTTTCTATCTACATGTGGGGTATACGGCGCCTCATTCACCTTGGGTTAATAATCATCCAAAGGAATACACAGATTTATATGATGACTGTGCTTTTGAGACCTGTAAAATGGACGGAGAGCATAAGGACAGTATATATTTGACCAAGGAAGTGCTTAAAAATTTAAAAGAAAACCAAAAAGGCTATTACGGAGCCACTACAGCCATGGACTACAATATAGGACGAATTTTGGACTTGTTGGATGAACTGGATATAAGAAAGGACACCTTACTTGTATTTATGAGTGATAACGGTTTCAGCTGCGGGCATCACGGATTTTGGGGCAAGGGAAATGCGACATTCCCGATAAATATGTATGAATCATCCGTAAAAGTACCTTGCATAATAAGCCATAGAGGAAAAATCCCTGAGGGCTTGGTGAGCTCAGATCTTGTTTCTGCCTATGACTTTATGCCTACACTACTTGAATATCTTGGAATTGATTATGTGTCCGAGATTGATTTGCCGGGGAGAAGCTTTGAGCCCGTTTTGAGGGGAGAGGAGCTGCCAAAGGACAGAGCGGTGGTAGTTATGGATGAGTACGGTCCGAACAGAATGATAAGAGGCGAAAGATATAAATTTATAAAACGTTATCCTTACGGACCTCATGAAATGTATGATCTGCTCAAAGATCCCGGAGAGAAAAACAATCTTATGGAAAAGGCTACCGATGAGAGCACGGAGCTTGCAAATAAGCTTGATTATGAGCTTGAAAAATGGTTTTTAAAATATGTAAATCCGGAAATAGACGGAGCGAAGGAAGCGGTATACGGCTCGGGACAGATAAACTTGGCAGGCTTATGGAGTAAGGGAGAAGTGTCTCACAGCTGTGACGATTACATAAAAGAAAAACTTAAAGAGAATGGCAAGTAGGTTTATAAAAAGAATCAAAGAATATACAGGGGAACTTAAGTTTAAGCTGTATTCCGCTTTCGGAATCATGCTTGTACTTATTGCCCTGTCTACGGCAACGGCGGTGCTTTTGGCAGTTAAGCAGGTTATAATAGTGCAGGTGGGGCAAAGCCGTATAGATGTGCTTAAACAGATATCCGAAAGATCCAATATAATAAAAAACAACCTTATCACAGTAATTAATTTGTATAAGTATAATACAGATTTGGTCCGGTATTTATCACAGACGGAGGCGGGAAATGTTCAAAAAAATGTTTTCGAGCTTGATGAAAAGAGAAAGAATTTTGATGTTGTTTTTAAAGATATAGGCTTTGAATACGATATAGTTATTCAGGGAGAAAACGGTTTTGTCTACTCGTCCTACAAAGAAGGAAGCTATGATTTTGAGAGCTTAAAAACTCAGCTGTGGTATAAAAAAAGCTATGACGAACAGGGAGATATGAGCTTTGTAAGCTATAAGAACGGCTTTATTCGTGAAAAGGAGAAAGCAACCTATGTTTTTGGAGGTTTCTCAAAGATAAAGGATGCTTCGGGTAATGTCCTTGGAACTATATTGATAAGCGTTGATGAAAATGTTCTTGAAAGTTTGTATGCAGGCTTTGAAACACAAGGCAATGTTTATATTTTTGATAAAAAAGGAAATGTCGTATCATCGAGGGATAAAAGTATACTTGGGAAAAATATGATAGGAGCCGAAAATTTTCGCAAGCTGTACGGAAACGGAAGCTCCCATATAATAAAAAAACTGGGGAAATACTATTTTCTGTCAAATTGCTACGACTCTCAGACGGGCTGGACGATAGTCGAGGAGATACCCTGTGAAATAATGTTTTCGGTCTTGATAAATATGACCGGATATCTGGCTGTATCAATGGTGGTTTTTTTATTTACAGCCGCCTTTATTTCATATAGACAGGCAAAGAGTATAAGTGAACCTATAGCGAGCCTTTGTCAATCAATGAAAAGAGTAAGCAGCGGTGAGTTTATATGTGTTCAGGAAGAGAATGCCTGTAATGAGGTGCTTGCTCTGGGAAAAAGTTTTAACTCTATGTCCGGGAAAATCAAAGAGTTGCTGGAAGATATAAGAAATAACGAAAAAGAAAAACGAAAATCGGAGATGGACTTTTTAAGAGCCCAGATAAATCCCCATTTTTTGTATAACACCTTATTTTCCATTCAGTGTATGGCGGAGCTTAACAAAAATGAGCAGGCGGTGAAGATGATAAAAGCCTTCATAGCTTTACTTAGAAAAACCTTATCTACAGACAGGGATTTGATTCCTTTAAGAGAAGAACTTGAAAATACAAAAAGTTATTTAGAGCTTGAAAGAATAAGGTATTCCAATATTATGGATTATGAAATCGAGGTAAGTACAGAGCTTGAATCCTGTCAGGTTCCGGCGCTGATTTTGCAGCCTATAGTTGAAAATGCGATTTTTCATGGCTTGGAAGCCAAGGATTCAGGAGGACTCATAGTATTAGAGGTTCTTAAGGACGGAGAAGATTTACTTATAAATATAAGTGATGACGGCAAGGGTATGAACATCCGGCGTCTAAAAGAGGTTAGAGCACGTATTAACCTTGATGAGGATGAAGCAAGGAAATCCATAGGCCTCGTAAATGTATCCGGTCGTATAAAAATAAACTTCGGAAAAGAATACGGATTGACAATAGACAGTGAAGAAAACATAGGAACCTGTGTCAGCGTGAGGTTGCCTATAATCAAAGGGACGGAATATGAAGATACTTATAGCGGATGATGAAAGGATGATATGCGAGTGGCTGGAATATTGCATAGCGGACAGACAGGATTTTCGTTCAGTCGGAACTGCTTATAATGGAGAGCAGGCATTGACTCTTTTTTATGAGACAAAGCCGGATATTGTGTTTACAGACATAAAGATGCCGGTGAAAAACGGAATAGAGCTGCTAAAAGAAATCAAAAAGGTTTCGCCTTCAATCCTTGTAATTATCCTGACAGCTTTTGCGGAGTTCGACCTTGCAAGAGAGGCAATGCGCTACGGTGCGGATGATTATTTGCTGAAAACCGAGATGAGTAAGGAGAGCCTGGAGCAGATACTTGACAGGGCTAAGGAAAAGCTTGGAAATGGTACAAAAGAGGAAGTAGGAGACAGCGGTGGAAGAAGATATGCCTTTATCAGAGATGTTCTTAAAAACACTGTGCTCAGTGAAAGTAATATACAAAGAATGAAGGATGAGGGAATACGCTGGAGAGACGATGGGCTTTTTGCTGTGGCTTTATGGAAGAAGGATGTAAAAGAAGGCTTTAGTCTGCCTGATGTTGATTTTGTCCATCATCTGGTAGAATTTGAGTATAATAACCTTATATATATGCTTTTGGGTAATCTTTCAAGGGGAATGAGTGAAGGGAAAAAAGAAAAACTTATATATGAGTATGCCGGAAGGCTCAGTGAAGAAAACTCCTGTATGGTGGGAGTAAGCACTGCAATAGATAGGCTTGTTAATCTTACCGATACTGTAACAGAGGCGGTATATTCCTTGGGTTTTGGGTATTATAAAGAAAAAATAAAGGTATATACACCGGGAAAGTCCGCAAAAGAGATAAGAGAGCTTATAGAAAAAAATAAGAGTGGATTCAGACAGAAAATAAGACAACTCTATACGCTTTCAAGAAGAGAATTTAAAAAAAGCCTTGAAGCGGAAATGGAAGAGGCGGCAAGGGGAAGTGAATATACACTGCACGAATTTTCATCTTTCTGTTGCCAAGCCGTCGAGATGGCATATATGAGGTTTGCGGGCAATGACCTTAAGCTTGTACACTGTATGCTTCAGGATGAGCAGTGTAAGATTAATAATACAAACAGCTTTTCCGAGGTGCAAAAAATTGTCAATAATTTTGTAAACTATATTTATGACGAGCTTGATTATGACAAAAGGAAATTTTCCAAAGGCGTGGAGCAGGCTGTAGAATATATAAAAACGCATTATTCAAAGGCAATAAGCTTAGACGAGGTGGCAAAGAGCGCGAACCTGAATCCCGAATATCTGTCAAGAGTATTTAGAGAGGAAACAGGTAGTAATTACAGTACTTATTTAACGGATATACGCTTGAAGCAGGCGGCGTATCTGCTTTCAAATACTCCGCTGAGAGTACAAAAAATTGCCGAAGAAGTAGGATACCCCAATGTGAGCTATTTTTCCACTATTTTTAAAAAGAAGTACGGAGTTAATCCTTACGAGTTCAGAAGAAGAGAATAAAATCAAAAAACAAAAGGAAAGTAAAAAAAACAATACTTTCCTTTTTGATTTGAGAAAATGAGAAAAAAAAGTAAAAAAAACAAAAAGTATAAGTAGGGTTGATAACATATAATAAAATAAAAAGGACTTGGGAGGATCTTAAAAATGAAGAAAAATAAGTTTTTAGCAATGATGTTGGCAGTGGGAATGGCAGTTTCTTTAATTGCTTGCGGTAACAGCGGAAGTTCCGAAAGCAAGGCGGAAGGTGAGACAAAAAAGATGGAGCAGAGTGAGGCTGAAAATACGGGTGATTTGCCGGTGCTCAGAGTGGCGACAATGCCTTTCATAACAAGCTTACCTACGGAATACATCATTAAGAACGGTTTGGATGTTAAGGCGGGCTTTAAGATAGAGCCTACAATGTTTGCAACCGGGGCGCCTATGAATGAAGCTTTGGCTGCTAATCTGTGGGATGTGGGAGCAATGGGAGCTGCATCCATAACAGGAGTGGCAAACTATGATATGATGATTATAGGTGAGGTTTTGGAGTCTACAGACGGTCTTGGAGTATTTGTAAAGCCCGATTCACCTATTGCACAGGCAAAGGGAGCTAATCCGTCCTTCCCTAATGTACTCGGAAGTGCGGAAACGGTAAAAGGAAAGACAATTTTACTTCCGATAGGTACAGCGCAGCATTTTACAACTCTTAAGTGGCTTGAGAAGTTGGGACTGAGTATGACTGATGTAAATATAGTAAATATGGATACCGTTCAGGCTTATCAGGCACTATTGGCGAATCAGTGCGATATAGTTGCCCTTAATGTACCTACATTTTTTGATGCACAAAAAGACGGCATGGTTCAGGTAGGAAATCTTGCGGATCTTGGAACAAGATATGTGGATATGGTTGTTGCAAACCGCAAAGCTGTTGAAGGAAAGAAAGAGATTGTTGCAAAGTATATGGATTGCATCATGGAAGCTTGTGAAGCTTTGAATGCCGATAAGGAAATGGCGGCTGATTTACTGGTTGAGTACTTAAAGGAAGCGGGAACGGAAACAAGCAGAGAAAGCTGTGTAAGTGACCTCGGACGTGTGAATTTTATTACAAGAGAGGATTGGAAGGACAGAGATCTTGGAAAATTTGCAAGAGAGCTGGGCGAATTTTATGTAGGATTGGGACAGCAGGAGCCAAGTTTAAT
Source organism: Lachnoanaerobaculum gingivalis (assembly GCF_003862475.1). GTDB lineage: Bacteria > Bacillota > Clostridia > Lachnospirales > Lachnospiraceae > Lachnoanaerobaculum > Lachnoanaerobaculum gingivalis. The sequence continues at coordinate 20,189 of NZ_RRCO01000004.1, forward strand.
GGAAAAATTTGATAAAAATATAGACGATGAATTTATAAAGCAGAATAAATAAAAAAGGAAGTTACCGATGAAAGGATTTTTTGAAAAAAATAAATACAGGCTTATTTCCCTTTGTTCTGTGGCAGGTGTTTTGCTTATATGGGAGCTTGTAACAGATGTGTTTCATCTTATTTCGCCTATGATGCTGCCGGCACCGGGAAAGGTGCTCGAAACCTTTATATACAAGCTTACAGGCGGAGTAAATCCTGACGGAGGGAGCCTTTTACAGCATATTGTATCAAGTATGAAAATTTCCCTGGGTGGATATTTTGTGGGAGTTTTAATAGGAGTGCCTTTAGGTATATCTATGGCATGGAGTCGGAAGTTCGAGCTTTTTGCAAAGCCTCTGTTCGATGTCATAAGACCTATACCGGCGCTTGCATGGATACCGTTAATGATTTTATGGCTTGGTATAGGCTATGAATCGAAGGTGGGAATAATATTTTTCGCGGCATTTATAAGTGCTACGATAAATTCCTATGCAGGAATCAAGCAAACGAACAAGGTTCATTTGTGGGTTGCAAAAACTTTCGGTGCAAGCAACAGACAGCTTTTGTTTAAGGTTGCTATACCGACCGCAATGCCCATGATTTTTACCGGACTTAGGTTGGCGCTGGGTTCTTCATGGGTTGCGCTTGTAGCAGCTGAGCTTCTTGCGGCTACAAAAGGACTTGGATACATGATACAGGTATCAAGAATGCTAGGTCGTCCGGATGTGATAATTGTAGGAATGGTGACTATAGGCATAATAGGTTACTTATTGTCGAGTATACTTGAGAAATTACAGAAAAAATTTGTGAGGAGGACAAAATAATATGAGCTTAAAAAAGTTTGTAGACAAGAATATTTCCGTAATAATGACTGTTCTTGCCTTTGCTTCCTTACTTATTGTGTGGGAACTGGTTTCAAGGTTTACAAAAGCGGGACTGTTTTTGCCGCCCGCTTCCCTGATATTGGAGAAATTTATACTGAGCTTTAAAGAACCTATAGGAAAGTATACCATGCTTACCCATATAGGGGTGAGCCTTTACAGAGTGGGTGTAGCTTTCGGGCTTTCAACCGTATTCGGTATAGCTTTAGGTGTATCGATGGGATATTCTAAGCTTGCCGAAGCTATACTTAAGCCCATATTTGAATTTATAAGACCAATACCTCCGCTTGCATGGATACCTATGTCTATATTGTGGTTCGGGCTTGGAGATAAAAGTAAGTTTTTCATTATATTTTTAGGCTGTTTTTGCTTTATAACGGTAAATACTTATGAAGGAACAAAAAACGTGGATAAGACTCTTATAGGAGCAGCAAGGATGCTTGGAGCTTCGGAAAGACAGGTGTTTTTTGATATAGTTTTACCGTCATCCGTACCCTATATATTTGCAGGTCTGCAAATAGCGGTAACTGCAGGATGGTCCGCCGTTGTAGGTGCGGAAATGGTACATTCAAATGAAGGAGTAGGCTGGCTCATAGTAATGGGAATGACCTACGGAAAAACGGTGCAAATAATGGTCGGAATGCTTGCGATAGGCTTGGTGGGCTTTGTTTTGGCAACCGGAATGGCAAAGCTTGAAAGGAGATTATGCGCATGGAACAATCAGGGAATGTAAAAACCATACTTGAATGCAGGAATGTATCTAAGGAGTTTGATGCCTATGACAAGAGCGGCAAGACCGAGGTTTTGCGGGATATAAGTTTTTCGGTTAAGGAAAATGAATTTCTGGTGCTTTTCGGACCGGGACAATGCGGAAAGACTACTCTTATAAATGTACTTGCAGGACTTGAAACTGCAACGAGCGGAGAGGTTATAGAAAACGGCAAAAAGGTAACAAAACCGGCACCCGAAAGAGGGGTGGTTTATCAAAAAACAGCCCTGTTTCCTTGGCTTAGTGTAATGGGAAATGTAGAGTTCGGTCCAAGAGTGAGAGGGCAGGACAAAAAAACGAGGCGTGAAACGGCAAAGCATTACATAGACCTTGTAGGCTTGAGCGGTTTTGAAAAAAGCTACCCTTCGCAGCTTTCCGGAGGTATGAGACAACGTGTCGGTATTGCAAGAGCCTATTGCAATCAGCCGGAGATTATGCTGATGGATGAACCCTTCGGACATTTGGATGCACAGACAAGGTATATGATGGAAGAAGAGCTGCAGAGAATATGGCAAAGTGAAAAGAGAACCGTTATCTTTGTAACCAACAACATAGAAGAGGCTCTATTTCTGGCAGACAGAATAATACTTTTAACAAACTGTCCGTCGGGCATAAAAAAGGAGTATATTATTGATATGCCTCATCCAAGAAGCTATGTAGATCCGAAGTTTTTGAGCTACAGACAGGAAATAACTGAGAATATGGATAAATCATTGTAAAGGAGAAAATTTTGGAAGACAATAGAAAAGACAAGGTAAAGGTGACTCATCTTACCAAGAAGTTTGATGATTTATTGGTGCTTGACGATATTTCCTTTACTGTAAAAGAGGGAGAATTTTTATGCATAGTCGGACCTACGGGTTGTGGAAAAACGACATTTTTAAACAGTTTGACAAAGCTTTATAAACCCACAAGCGGAGAAATACTTATTAATGACGAGCCGGTGGACTTGCTTAAGCATAATATCGCCTATATATTTCAGGAATATTCAACTATGCCTTGGCTTACGGTTGAGGAGAATGTAGGCTTCGGTTTGGATATTAAAAAAATTCCAAAAAGTGAGGCGAAAGAAAAGGTAAATGAGTATTTGCAGGTAGTGGGACTGGAAAAATACAGAAAGTATTATCCGGATCAGCTTTCGGCAAGTATGCTCCAAAGAGTTGTTATAGCGAGAGCTTTTGCCACCGAGCCCGAGGTTTTGCTGATGGATGAGCCTTACGGTCAGCTTGACATAGAGCTTAGATTCAGGCTTGAGGATGAGCTTTTGAAGCTTTGGGAAAGAAACAAGACAACGGTGATTTTTATAACACATAATATAGAAGAGGCGGTTTATCTCGGTGAACGTATACTGGTGTTAACAAATAAGCCTACCGGTATAAAAAAAGAGATATACAATAATATCCAAAGACCGAGAAACATTGCAGCCAAGGATTTTGTGGATTTGAGAAATGAAGTTACGGACTTGATAAAGTGGTGGTAGAAGAAATAGTGAGACTCACTAAGTTTTTTGGTAATTTTGATTGAGAACAAGGAAGAGAGTAATACTAAATAGTTTATTTTAAATAGGAGTGTATGGCTAATTATGAGTCATACACTCCATAAAATTAAAGCTTGTTTTGTATTAAATCACAAAGTCATTTCCGGGATCTTCTACTATCAGATCGGCAATGGAAATGTTATCAAAATAATCATTTATCATTTTTGAGAGTTTACTCCACATATCAATAGTGCGGTATTCGCTTGTGCGATACATGCTTTCAGTATCTTCATCATCAATCATTATATTTTCTTCTGCAATTCTAAGTACCTCACCAACAGTGATATCACTTGGATGTCCTGTTAGTTTGTAGCCGCCGCCTTTACCGCGCAGTCCTACAACAAGCTTATGCTTTACAAGAAGTTTTATTATACTTTCCAGGTACTTTTCTGAAATGTCCTGTCTTTTGGCAATGTCACGTAATGGTATAAAGTCATCGGATTTATTTTCTGTCAAATCAATCATAACAAGAAGTGAATATCGCCCTTTTGTTGAAATTTTCATATGATTTACCTACTCCTTAATTTATAATCCTATTATACAGGTAGGTAATAGGTAAATCAAGCAAATAATAAGACAGAAATGAAAATAGTGATGTAACAGTTTATATTAACCTATATAAAGGTCTTTGTATTCATCTCTGTTTTTCTCAAACCATTTTACCGCATAAGAACATGTAGCCTTTATTTTTTTATTATTTGATTTTGCATAGTTTATGACCTCAAGCATAAGTTTTGCAGCAATTCCCTGACCACGAAGAGAGTCATCAACAAATGTATGGTCTATAACTATTGTATTATCATCCAAATTTGGGAAAGTAACCTCAGCAATCATCTTTCCTTTTTCATCATCCATATATATTCTGTTATCAGCTATATTAAACATAGTACCTCCAATATTTTTATTATTTAAGTAAAGAGTAACATGTGAGAGAGAAAAGTCAAGGGATATGTAAATTAAGAGCTCTTAATTCATATTGACAGCAATATGTCTTTATGCTACTATTACCTAGATGCTGCTGTGGCACAGGTGGTAGCGCACCTCATTGGTAGTGAGGAGGTCACGGGTCCGAGTCCCGTCAGCAGCTTGAGCTTAACCCTTGATTTTACAGGGGTTATTTTTTATGTGTTGTATTTTGAATTGTATATTAACGATTTTTGCTTACAAAAAAGCAGGTTTTTCCTGCTCATTTTATACATAACCGTATAGTCCTCTTACGCTGACCTCACCGCTGATAATTCTTTTTATTTTCCCTTCCGCATTTACAAGCAGTGCACCTGTTTCATCAATTCCAAGAGCAACTCCTTGGTAAATTCCTTTAGGGTCAAGTATCTTCACGTCTTTGCCGATATTTACCAAATGATTTTCATAGTTTTCCTTCAGTCCGCTCATATCACCGGTTTTTAGAAAGATATTCATATTTTTGTAGAAATGATATATAACAGCTGCAATCAATTTTGATCTATCCGCTAAAATACCGGTTTCCAGCAAAAGAGATGATGCCATATCTTTTATATCATCAGGGAATTCCTTATTATTAACATTTATACCCATTCCCGAAATAATGTATTTTATACCGTCCATATCTGAGCTCATTTCTGTAAGTATACCTGATATTTTCTTTGAATTTATGACTATATCGTTAGGCCATTTGATGGTGGCGTTTATAGGGTAAAGCTCTTCTATAGCATCACAAAGGGAGACAGCGGTTACAAGAGTGATCATAGAAGTCTTTTCTACAGCCATCTCAGGCTTTATACAAAGGCTCATAAAGATACCGACTCCGGCAGGTGAACTCCAACTTCTTCCCATTCTGCCTTTTCCCAAAGTTTGCTTATCGGCTACTACAAGGAAGTCGGAATTTATCTTTTCAGCCATCAGTCTGGCGTAGTTATTGGTAGAGTCGACTTCATCCAGATATATTATCTGTGGCGCATTGGAGAGTTTATAAGAATTTATATTTTGCTCTATTTCCACTTGATTTAGAATATCGCTTTTTGCCAAAAGAAGATAGCCTTTGTTATTTACAGACTCTATATTGTAGCCTTCTTTTTTCAGTGTGGAAATAGCCTTCCATACAGCAGTCCTTGAGACACCGAGACTTTCCGAAATATCTTGACCGGATACGTGAATGTTATTTGATAATAGGATTTTTAAAACTTCATTCTTTAACATATTTCTCCTTATATGTCACTAAAAAATAATGTATCAAGTGGGATTCGAACCCACAGTCTTCAGAGTCGGAGTCTGATGCGTTATCCAATACGCTATTGATACAAATAAATATTACAAAATTATATCATTTTTTATAATAAATTGATAGGTGCTTTTTGCAATAATATTTGATAAAATAATACCGGAATCAAAAGGTTATAAATTATTATAAAGAGGCATTTATGAGAAATAAAAAAATAATAACAGGAATAGGTATGATGGCAGTGATGATGGCGGTTGCTACGGGCTGCAGCAATACAAGTAATGCGGTAAGCACTGAGGAGACCACTACAGTTGCCGAGTCTACCATGTCTGAAGAGGAAAGAGTATTATCGGATTATAAAACATATGGTATGCAAAAGGATCCGATTCCGGGAATTATAGAGCTTGTGAAGGCTTATCAGTACGCAAAAGTAAATGCGGATGCCAGAAGAATGTACAATGTTTTTGGAAGAAGTGATGAGGACGGACTTGCAGATTTGCAGGCAAAACTGACAGATGAGGCAAAGGTATACGAGTCATTTGATGACACTGTTACCTATGTGACAAAGGGATATGAGGATAATTCATATGTGGTATTTATCAGTTCAAATGTAAAGTTCCATGATATTGATACAAAAGCACCTATGCTTACATGGGCATATGTAAAAGAAGAACCTAAGGATGCTTTTTATATGGTAGAGACTGACAAGCTGACTGATGAAGAGAGGCAGTATGTAGAGGATGTTTCCAAGTCTGAGGATATTATTGCGCTTGATGCACAGATGAGAAAAGACCTTGCAACTGCTGTAACAAGTGATATACAGCTTGGAACACTGTACTCTATTTGGGTGCAAAATGCGTCTACAAATGAGAGCGGTGCTGCAGTGGAAACTTCAGAGCAACCTACAGAAACAACTGTAGAAGAAAGTACTGTGGAAAGCATTACAGAAACAAGTAAAGAGGAAGCTAATGTATCCATATCGGAGACAAAGAGCGGAAACTGATATGGATGTAAAAGATTTTTGGTATGATTTACCACAAGAACTTATAGCACAGGATCCTCTTGAAGACAGAGCTTCTTCAAGACTTTTGGTACTTGATAAAGTGAGTGGGGATATCAGTCATAAGCATTTTTTTGATATTATAGATTATCTAAATGAGGGTGATTGCCTGGTACTTAATGAAACAAAGGTAATACCTGCAAGACTTATGGGTGTGAAAAAGGATACCGGAGCGGCGATAGAAATACTTCTTTTAAAGAGAACATCAAAGACTGCTTGGGAATGTCTTGTAAAGCCGGGAAAAAAATGTAAGGTTGGAGCAAAGATTGATTTTGGTGACGGATTACTTTTGGGAACAATAGTTGATATAGTGGAGGAAGGTAACAGAATAATCGAGTTTGAGTTTGAAGGGATTTTTGAAGAAATCTTAGATAAGCTTGGAACAATGCCGCTTCCACCATATATTACACATGTGCTGAAGGATAAAAACAGATATCAGACAGTATATGCAAAGAATGAGGGTTCTGCGGCGGCACCTACAGCAGGTTTGCATTTTACAAAGGAGCTGCTTGAGAAAATAGAAAAAAAGGGCATCAGACTTGCAAAGGTTACACTGCATGTAGGACTTGGTACTTTCAGGCCGGTAAAGGTAACGGATGTGAATGAGCATCATATGCATTCCGAGTTTTTTCAAATCTCAAAAGAGGCTGCTGACATTATTAACAGTACAAGAAAAAACGGTAAAAGAGTAATTTGTGTGGGAACTACAAGCACCAGAACCATAGAAAGTGCGGCGGATGAAAACGGTCATCTGGAAGAAAAGTCGGGGTGGACAGATATTTTCATATATCCGGGATATAAGTTTAAGGTTTTGGATGCTCTTATTACAAACTTTCATTTACCGGAGTCAACTTTGGTAATGCTTGTGAGTGCATTGGCGGGAAGAGAGAATATATTGCATGCTTATGAGGAGGCTGTAAAAGAGAAATACAGATTTTTCAGTTTTGGGGATGCGATGTTTATAAATTAAATTTATTTTTAGAAAGGGTTTTTATGAAGATGAGAAAAAGCATTGTGGCATTACTTGTTCTGTCAATGATTATCGGATTGATGAGCTTCAGTGTATATGCCGCAACGGTAAGAAAGGTAACTACAAGTAATTACACACCTCAGCAGAGTGAGCCTGCCACAAGAATCTATGTAAGCAAGACAAGCAAGGAGCTTACGCTTATAGCCGATAATAAGGTAATAGGCAAATGGCCATGCAGCCTTGGAGAGTTTTCAGCAAACGGAACAAAGCAAAAGCAGGGTGACAGAACAACTCCAAACGGTGATTATTATATCTGCGTAAGAAATGATAAGAGTGCATATCATTTATCTCTTGGACTTTCTTACCCTGATAAGGCTGCAGCCGACAGAGGATTTGAACAGGGAATTATTACACAGGAAGAAAAGGATGCTATATACACAGCTATTGATAAGAAGGTATGTCCTCCATGGAATACAGCACTTGGCGGTGCAATAATGATTCACGGAAATTATCAAAAGGGTGTACCTACAGCAGGTTGTGTGGCTGTAAGCAATGATGTAATGGATATTATCTGGCCGTATGGACAGCTTGGAATCAAGGTTTCGGTAGGACCATAAAGATATAGGGCATGTTATAGGCTTTGTCTATAATATGCCTTTTTTAAATAGAGAGCAGTATATTATTACTGTTTATATTACAAACTTTTGGTAAAGGAAGTATAGGATGAATATTAGAAAAGCAATTCCTTCTGATTATAACAGGATAATGGAGATATATGCTATTGCAAGGGAATATATGAAAAATAGCGGCAATCCAAATCAGTGGAAGGACAGTTATCCCGAAAAAAATATCGTAAATAAGGATATAGAAGAAAAAATAGGCTATGTATTGGAAGATAATGGTCATATTTTTGCCTGTTTTGTATTTATAAAGGGCTATGAAAAGAGCCAAGAACTTAAATTTCCTTCTGATAAGGAGTATGGGATAATACATAGAGTGGCAAGTGATGGAAGTAAAAGAAATATTGTAAGCCGTATAGTAGATTTTGCAAAAAAGGAAATGTCTATTTTAAGAATAGAAACCCATGAGGATAATAAAACTATGCAAAAAGCTGTGGAAAAACTTGGGTTTAAAAGACTTGGAATAATACAGCTTGATGATAAAAGTTTTAGGATTTTATATGAATTAAAGGAGGATGTATGATCAGACATGTAAAAGCGGAGGATTTGGACAGACTGGCACAGATAGAGGCGGATTCTTATCCTAAAGCGGAGGCGGCAAGTAGGGAAAGCATAAGAAAGAGGATGGAAAGTTTTCCGGAGTGCTTTTGGATTTTGGAAGAAGACGGTGTAATAAAGAGCTTTATAAACGGTATGGCTACCGATGAAGAGGACCTGACAGATATTATGTATGATGATGCCTCTATGCATAAAAAAGATGGAGAGTGGCAGATGATATTTTCCGTAGTTACAGAAAAACCTTACAGAGGCCAAGGACTTGCGGGCTCAGTGATGAATAAGGTGATAGAGGATTGCAGGGAGAGGGGAAGAAAAGGAATAGTACTTACCTGTAAAGACGGACTCAGACTTTTCTATTCAGAATTCGGTTATAAGGATGAGGGAATATCACAGTCAAATCATGGCGATACTATCTGGTATAAGATGAGGCTGACATTCTAGGTGGAATATGTAAGAGCCGATGAGATCAAAACGATTTCATCGGCCCTTGTTTTATTTGTACATACCTTCATCTATCAAGTTTTGCACATAGTCAAGGAAAAGCTTGATGGTCGGATAGGACTTTTTTATATTCATATAGTGTAATGAGAAATGTCTCATATTTGCGTTATCAAGCGGATAGGTTATCACCTTATCGCTGTCCAATAAATTCTGAGTGGAAAATCTTGAACAGATACTTATGCCGAGACCGTGAACTATCATCTGCTGTATGGATTCAAGGTCGTTTGTCTGTGCAATAACATTCAGATCGCTTTTCTTTATGCCAAGCCCTTCCAGAAGTTTGCTGGCTACAAACTGTGTGCCTGAGCCGTTGGATCTTAAGATCATAGGATACTTTAAGATATCCGATATTTTGGCATGGCTGTCTCTTAATTTTTTGTATTCCTCGGTTGCAGGTGTGACAAGCATAAGATGATCCGGACATACCTTAAGGCTCTCACAAAGCGGTGAATTTATATCCTTTCCTGTAAAGGCTATATCAATACTGTCACTAAGTAAAAGCTCGGCTATTTCATCACTGCTTCCCTGCCAGATACTGAAATGCATCTCAGGATATTTCTCCTTAAATCTTGCAATAATTTCCGGCAAAAGATAGCCTGAAGGTATGGATGACGCCCCCATATGTAACATACTTTTTGATGACTGTTGCAATGAGAGTACAGCCTGATCCTTAGTCTCCACTATTTTTCTTGCATAGGAGAGAAATGTCTCGCCCTCAGGTGTGAGAGTAATGGACTTTGTGGTTCTTAAAAGCAGCTTTCTTCCCAAATCATCCTCTAAGTTTTGAACATGTGAGCTTATAGTTGACTGTGACAGATATAAATATTTTGCAGCTTGTGAAAAACTCTTTAATTCGGCTGTGGCCACGAAAGCCTCCAGTTGTCTAAATTCCATAAATTATCTCCTTTAATGCTATATTAACGATGTGGTGATATATGTTGTAAGGACTACATTTTAATATAATTATAGGTTTATTTATAGACAAAGTCAATAAATGGTTGCGCAAGATTGGTTAACGGTATAAAAAGAAAAAATAAAAATAATTTCAAAGTTTTTTAAAAAACATGTTGACAACAACTTTTATATATTGTATTATATCAAAGTGTTCAAAAAACAGGAACACAAAAAAATAAAAAAGCGCCTTTAGCTCAGTTGGTAGAGCAGTAGACTCTTAATCTATTTGTCCAGGGTTCGAGTCCCTGAAGGCGCATGAAGGTCCTACTTGATAGACAGTGAGCTATTGGGAAGGGCTTTTTTTATTGTATAATGAATAAAATTAGGTTATAATTAAAGACAATGCTTAAATGCAAAAGCAGTGAATTTGTTTCGACTTTGTGCAAAGGAGTTATATATGCTGAGAGTTGGTATGCTAACAAGTGGAGGAGATTGTCAGGCCTTAAACGCAACAATGCGCGGTGTGGCAAAGAGTCTTTACAAATCTGATAAAGATGTGGAAATAATAGGTTTTCTTGAAGGCTACAAGGGGCTTATGTATGAGGAATACAGAGTAATGAAACCTTCGGATTTTTCGGGTATATTGACAACGGGCGGAACTATGCTGGGAACCAGTCGTCAGCCTTTTAAACTTATGAGAGAGCCTGATGCAAACGGCATGGATAAGGTAGAGGCTATGAAGTCTACATATAAGAAGCTGAAGCTCGATTGCCTTGTTGTGCTTGGTGGAAACGGTTCACAAAAGACTGCCAATCTTTTAAGTGAAGAGGGTTTGAATGTTATCGGACTTCCAAAGACTATAGACAATGATCTTTATGGTACGGATATGACATTCGGCTTTCAAAGTGCAATGGAAATAGCTACAAATGCTATTGATTGCATTCATACTACAGCGGCCTCTCACAGCAGAGTCTTTATAGTTGAGGTAATGGGACATAAGGTTGGATGGCTTACACTGTATGCAGGCCTTGCAGGCGGTGCGGACATCATTTTGATACCTGAGATACCTTATGATATCAAAAAAGTAGCCGAGGCTATAAAGATAAGAGAAAAGGAAGGCAAGAAGTTTACTATACTGGCTGTAGCGGAAGGGGCAATATCAAAGGAAGATGCGGCTCTTTCAAAAAAAGAATTAAAAAAGAAGAAGCTGAAAGATGCAGGCAGATATCCTTCTATAAGTTATGAAATAGGGGATATGCTAAGTGCGGAGACAAATGTGGATGTGAGAGTTACAGTTCCGGGACATACTCAAAGAGGTGGAGACCCGAATCCTTATGACAGAGCACTTTCTACAAGGCTTGGTGCGCATGGAGCGGAACTTATACTTGGAAAAAAATTCGGACGTCTGGTGGTATTAAAGGGCACAGAGGTTACAGATATTGCTTTAAATGAGTCTGCCGGCAAGTTAAAATATGTGGATCCGGAGTCTTCGCTTGTAAGAGAGGCAAGACTTGTGGGAATAAGCTTTGGCGACAAATAGAAAGGAAGCAGATGGCTTATACAGCATTATATAGGAAGTTTCGACCTTCAAATTTTGATGAGGTAGTAGGTCAGGAAGCTATAACAAGAACTTTAAAAAATCAGTTAAAGACCGGAAGAATATCACATGCATATCTTTTTTGCGGAACAAGAGGTACCGGAAAGACAAGTATAGCTAAGATAATGGCAAGGGCACTCAATTGTGAAAATCCTACAGATGCGGGACCGTGTAATGAATGCCCTACCTGTAAATCAATACTCAGTGAGGCTTCCATAAATGTAGTGGAAATAGATGCGGCTTCCAATAACGGCGTGGACAATATAAGGGATATAAAGGAACAGGTACAATACCCGCCAACTTTCGGAAAGTACAAAGTGTTTATTATAGATGAGGTGCATATGCTTTCCACAGGAGCGTTCAATGCACTTTTAAAAACTCTTGAAGAACCGCCGCAATATGTTATATTTATTCTGGCAACCACAGAGGTACATAAGCTGCCGGTTACAGTGCTGTCAAGATGTCAAAGATATGATTTTAAAAGAATAGGTATCGATACCATATCTGAGAGACTTAAGAGTCTTTGTAAGAGTGAAGGTGTTGATATAGAAGATAGGGCGCTTGAGTATATTGCAAAATCTGCGGACGGAGCTATGAGAGATGCACTAAGTCTTTTGGATGAATGTATTTCTTTTTTACAAAATGAAAAGATAAGCTATGAAGCGGTACTTGATATACTTGGTGCTTCAGATATAAGTGTATTTAATGAGCTTTTGGACGGAGTACTTGAGGGCAATACTATAGAAGTGTTGAATCTTTTGAATAATTCCATAATAGACGGAAAAGAGATAGGGCAGTTTGTGACGGATTTTCTATGGTATCTGAGAAATATTCTGATACTTAAGTCCACACAAAATGACAGTTCGCTGGTTGACATGTCGGAACAGAACTTACAAAATTTAAAAGAAAAAGCAAATATTGTTTCCAAAGAAACACTTATGCGGTATATTAGAAATTTGTCGGAACTGTCAAATAAATTAAAGACTGCTACACAAAAAAGAGTTGTGGCGGAGCTTGAATTTATAAGACTTATGACTCCTGAGATGGAGGATAATCTGGACAGTGTGCTTGACAGACTCGCAAGACTTGAATCGGGAGTAAGGCCTGTTAATTCGGTACAAAGGAATCCGGAAGAAAAGGCGGATATTCCGATAGAGGATGAAGTCATAGAGCTTCCGAAGGCGACATATGATGATTTCATGGCAATAAAAAAAGAATGGAACAGCATAGTGGAACATCTTGGCGGCAAGGCAGGAAGTGTATACAAGGAAGCTGAGATAGAGCCGGTAAAAGAAGGCGGCATCGATGTTATTTTCTTTAACAAGATGTTTTACGATATGGGAAATAAGGAGACGACAATCTTAGATTTGCGTACATTTTTAAGTGAAAAATACGGAAAAGATATTGCAATCCGGATTTCTTTAAGAGAAAATAAGGTTGTAAGAAACACAAGATATGTTTCGATAGACGAGATAAAATCTGTTATAAACACAGACATTATTATAGAACAGTAAGGAGATATTTATGGCAAAGCGTGGCGGTTTCGGTGGAGGCATGATGCCCGGTAATATAAATCAGTTGATGAAGCAGGCTCAGAAGATGCAAAAGCAGATGGAAGAGCAAAGTGCAGCTTTTGAGGGTAAGGAGTTTAGTGCAAGCGCAGGAGGCGGTGCGGTTAGCATTACCGTTTCAGGTAAAAAGGAAGTCACAAAGGTATCCATAGATAAAGAAGTGGTAGATCCTGACGATGTGGAAATGTTAGAAGATTTGATAATGGCGGCTACAAATGAGGCTCTCAGAAAGATGGAAGAAGAGCATTCCGCACTGATGGGCGGCATTGCAGGTGGAGCAGGAAAGTTGCCATTCTAATGGATTATTACAGCAGTCATATCAGCAAGCTTATAGAGGAACTTTCAAAGCTGCCGGGGGTGGGAGCAAAGTCCGCACAAAGGCTTGCTTTTCACATAATTGGAATGTCAAGTGAACAGGTAGAGTCATTGTCAAAGGCAATAAAAGATGCCAAGGGCAATGTGAATTATTGCAAAGAATGCTATACCTTGACAGACGGAGAAGTCTGTCCTATATGTGCCAGTGAGAAAAGAGATCATAAGACCATAATGGTAGTGGAAAACACAAGGGATTTGGCGGCATATGAAAAGACCGGAAAGTATAATGGAGTATATCATGTTTTGCATGGTGCAATTTCGCCAATGCTTGGAATAGGTCCGGCGGATATTAAGCTGAAGGAACTGATAAAAAGACTTGAGGGTGATGTAAATGAAGTTATAATTGCCACAAACTCCACACTTGAGGGTGAGACTACGGCAATGTATATAGCAAAACTTGTAAAACCTACAGGTATAGAGGTGAGCAGGATAGCAAGCGGAGTTCCTGTAGGCGGGGATTTGGAATATATTGACGAAGTGACTCTTTTGAGGGCACTTGAGGGAAGAAGAGCACTCTAGGGTGCAAAAGTAAAAAATCTTGAGGTTTGGTGCAAGTATGGATAAATATGAATTTAATTTAAAGGTTGAACAACTGAATAAATTGGTGAAAAGCGGTGACTACAAGGCTGCTATGAGAATCACCGATACAATCGACTGGAGTAGAGTTCATAATGCAGGCTTATTGACAACCGTTTCAGAAGTCTATGAAAAAAACGATGAGTATAAGGAAGCCAGAGAAGTATTGCTTTTGGCCTATGACAGAGCACCGGTCGGTAAAAGAGCTTTGTACAGGCTTACCATGCTTGCGATAAAAGAGGGAGATATAGCGGAGGCTGAAGCTTACTACAGAGAATATATCGAGATATCACCTCAAGACAGCAGAAAATATCTTATGGAATATCATATTGCCGTGGCAAAGGGTGAAGACATACATAAGAAGATAAGAATTCTTGAGAAGTACAGTGATATCGAGAAGATGGATGAGCAGTGGAAGTATGAACTCGCACAGCTTTATGCTCAAGCAGGAAGAATAGATGATTGTATAAAGACATGTGATGAAATAATGCTTTTATTCGGAGTCGGCGAGTATGTGGAAAAGGCCGCTGCTTTGAAGGAGTCAACAGGCTGTCCATTAAGCTCAAAGCAGCAGGAGCAGGTTGATAACAAGGAGTTCTATGAGGACAGATTAAACTCGCTTGTAAAGCAGTATGAAAGTGAGAATTATCCGAATCTTAATCTGGATGATATGAGTGCATATAAACCCAGAGAGGAAAAAAGAACTACTATAAGTCTGATTGATGAGGAAGAAAGTCCAAATGAGGATGCTTCCATAAATACTGAGCTTTTTCCAAAGACTGTCGGTGTAAATGAAATAAGGATATCAGAAACAACATTTAAGGGGGAAAACGTGAACCCGGAATTTGAAATAGAACTCAAGAGGGCCATAGCAATTACAAATGAAAATTTGAATAAGATGAAGACTGAAGGCGATCATGCATCTATGAGAGAGATAGATGAAGAGGTCAGAGCACATATGGAAAGAGTGGAGAGAATCAAACAGGGAAGATTTAATGCTCCACCGGTCATGGGTGAAAGAAGAAAAAGCAGAATCAGTAATCACTTTGACAGTATGGGGCTTCCAAAAACTCACGGAAGCAGAGATGAACGTGAGGGAATGGATAAAGTACAAAATACATGGATAAGAGATGAAGAGGAAAGAAAGTCTCCAGACAATGACAATACATCTGAAGATTCACACATTACGGAGCCTGTTTTAGAAGATACTGTTTCTAAAGCGGAGCAGACAAAAGATAGTGAAAATATAAAAGAGCAGGTTGAGGAATTAGGCAAGGCCCATGTAGACGAAGCTGTTGTGGATGAATCGGATATCAAAGAAGAAAAAAATGATAAGATTGATTTGATAAATATAAATACAAATAATAGTGATGTATTTCAAAGTAATACGGATCAAAGTGACGAGGATGATGATTTCATAGAGGAGATACCTGATGAACTACCTGTAGAGAATATCACAGTTACAGAAACAGCCTCAACAAAGGTATTGGAAAACTATGTCCCGGAAAAGAAGAATCCTATATTTGATAAGGATGATTTAATAAACAGCTATTTTGACGATGAAATAGACATGGGTGTACCTACAGTTTCATCTGTTATGGCCAAAAGAAAAGAGCAAAAAGATGTAGTCCAAAGCAGTATAAAAAGTGAAACAACAATGGAAGTGGTAGATGATGAAGAAATCTATTACACAAAGGAAGAGAGAACTTTTGTAACAAAGGTAAAGAAGGGTGAAGAACCTGAGGAAATCTTTATAGAGCCTGAGTATAAAGAAGTGAAATCTGAGGATGAAGGTACCGTTATGATAGAAGAAACAGATATTCAAGAGGATGCAACAGAAGAAACAACAGAAGAAACAGATATTCAAGGGGAAGCAGAACAGGAAACTGAAGAGATTGCAAAATCAGATTCACCTGAAGATGATGAAGAGGGCGATACTGTTGTTATTGAAGAGAGTGTGGAAGAGGCTGCAAATGATGAAAGTAGGGAGGTCGATTTACCTGTGCACGGAAAGGTAATGAAAGCAAAAGCGCCAAAATCAAGAGAGCCGAAGGAATATTTGATGAGAAGACCGGGCTCCATAATGGTAGAGGGCATAACAGGACAAAAGGCTCTTGAAAATGCTATAGAGGTATTGAGAGAGGTAAATGAACTTACAAAGATAAAACATACAGTATTAAAAATCAAGGCAAAGAGCCTTAATGCAAAAGGAGTTATGAACTCCATTGATAAGATTAAGGGCAAAGATCTTATCATAGTTGAGGCGGGATACCTTGATGATAATACTATTGCGGAAATCATAGAGTTTATCAGAGACGGTAAGGAGACTGTAGTATTTGCGGATACAATAGAAGGAATTGCAAACCTGATAGAAGCAAACGATCTTTTGCATGGAATGAGTCTTGTTATGAGAGAGGAAGAGGTTCCTGTGAAGAGAAAGAATATTGTGGCAAATATTGAGCTGAAGGATAAAGCAAAGGAGCCTGAAAAGGAAGAAAGCAAGGAAGCACAGGAGAAAGCTGTTGAGGAAGTTGATACAGAAAAAGAGCCACAGAGTACTGAAGAATTATCGGACCTTGAAATCATAGCAAATATTTTAAAGAAGGAATATGGCGAGGATTTTCAGTTTGAAATGCAGGAAATCACAAGCTCGGACAGCATTACCTTCCATAAAAAGAACAATCTAAAGTCTGATGTGAAAGAGGAAGAAAAAGAGACAATTAAGATTGAACCGATTATATCACAGCCTGTAAAGAAAGAAGATAAAAAAGAAGATAAAGAAGTAGAAAAAGCTGAGACAACTGACGAAGAGCCGGCTCAGATTGAAGAGAAGGAAGATGAAGAAGCCTATACAGCTGATGAGGAAGAAGACGGAGAGGATAACGCTCCTATGGATGTGGACGATTTTATTAACTATGCACTCAGTTATGCAAAGGAGATAGAATGCGTGCTTTACAACAAGGCAAAGTATGCTGTGGAAGAAAGAGCGGATTATATGAAGGAAGATAAAACGCCTTTGACCAGAAAGAATGCCAGAAATCTTATAGATCATGCTGCAGACCTTGCTGAAAGGCCGGGTGTTGTGAAGGCTATATTCGGATTTATGAATCCTAAGTATGATAAAGAAGGCAGATTGATTCTAAGAGAGGAGCATTTTAGGATATAATGTGTTTTAATGTTCTGGAGGTCTGTATATTACTGTTTTTTATAGGTATGATAGCGCGAGGGTATAGGAAGGGCCTTTTAAAAATATCCATTACAATGCTGGCGCTCATATCAAGTGTAATTGCTCTGAATTTTGTAAATCCGTATCTCAGAAATGAGTTGCAACAAAATACCAAGATAAATCAATTTGTATTAACTACGATTTATGAAAAAATAGGGCTTAATGAGATGCATGAGGACTCATCAAATGCCGAGGGAAGAAGTAAAGCAATAGATAAGTTGAATGTACCTACAAAAGTCAAAGACGTTTTGAAGAAAAATGACGACAGAAAAGTATATGATAAACTTGGTGTATATACTTTTTCGGATTATATTGTAAGCTATGTCACCCAGATGACTGTTAATTCTATAAGTTTTATCGGTTCATTTGTACTCGTTTGGCTGGTGCTTGGAATACTGTTCAAAGGTAACAAGATTCTAAGCAAGATACCGGTTTTGGGCGGAGTCAATCAGTTGTTTGGAGCTTTTGCAGGTTTTATTTTTGCATTGATAATATTCTGGGTCGGCTGTATTTTTATTATCGCCCTTTCTGCAACAAAGACAGGGGCGAATCTTTCGGAAATGTTGGAATGCAGCCCGATTTTGGTATTTTTATCAAGAATGAACCCTATAGCGGTATTTTTAGGACTGTAGTTATGGAGGTTATATGAAATCTAAAAGAAAGCTGATGAATGCATCAAATGTGATAGTCGGACTTTGGGTTATGGCGATGTTTACCATCTTCCCTTTGATCTACAATGATTTTTATTTTGACATCTTGCAGACAAAATATTATACGGTATTGACTCTTTCAATAATAATGATTTTGGCTTTGATCGTAATATGCGGTTTTGCAGGCGGATTTAAAAATTTCTTTGATAATTTGAATAAAAAAGGGTTTGCCGTTTGGTTTAAAGAAGAATTCAGCATATGGGATATATGTATATTGGTATTCTGGCTGATGAGCGCACTTTCTACAGCATTTGCGGGAAGATTTGTAATGGAGTCCATTACAGGTGATAAGGGAAGATATTCGGGACTCTTACTTATTTCTATATATGTGATAATTTACTTTACGGTGAGCAGAATGTTTTCATTTAGCAAGGTATACTTTACAGTATTCCTTGCAGTAAGTATTCCGGTATGTTTGTTTGGTTATACCGATTATTTCAATATGGATATATTGGGATTTAAGGAGAAGATAAGCCCTGAGCAGTGGCCTATATTCACTTCAACCATCGGAAATATAAATACATATACCGCGGTATTGGCATTTTATATTGCGATTGCCGGAACCTTGTTCATCACTACGCCGTTTAAAAGTGACAATGGCAGAGGCGAGAGCATCGGAAAAATAGCTTTCTACTATGTAATAATGCTTATGAACTTTATTGCACTTACAATGGGTACTTCCGATAACGGTTATCTTACACTTGCAGCATTTTTCGGAATTGTACCTTTTGTGGCATTCAGAACCATGGAAGGTGTAAGAAGATTCGTACTGACGATTTTTACCTATCTTCTCGGAATAAAGATAATACAGCTGATAAATATAAGCTATGCGGGCAAAGTACTTGGTATTTCAGGTCTGTTCGATTTTATAAGTGATTTTAAATATCTGGATTTAGTCATTGTTGCTTTTGCAATAATAGTTATTATCATGTATGTACTTGAATACAGAAAGAAAGAAAAAAGAAGAGACAATGAAGCGCTTTTAAGAAGCTTAAGATATATCTGGCTTGCAATACTTGTTATAATATTTGCGGCAATAGTATTTATGGGAATGAAGATAAACTCGGATGTAACTGCTGCTAAAGAAAAGTACGGTGCTCTTGCAGATTATTTTGTATTTAATGATTCATGGGGTACTTTCAGAGGTTATATATGGAGAGCCGCCGTGGAAGAATATATGAAATTCCCGCTGCTTCACAAGATTTTCGGAAGCGGACCGGATACTTTCGGCTTATATATCGGATTACTCAGAAACGAAGAAATGACAAGTGTGACCGGTCAGTTCTTTGATGCAACACATAATGAGTATATACAATTTTTATTTACTCTTGGACCTATAGCTACAATAGCTTATATTCTGGCACTTATACTTCCAAGTGTTGAAGCACTCAGAACAAGACTGTTTTATCTTAGAGACAATACAATGCTGCCATATTTGTATGCATGTGCTATTGCAGTAATTTGCTATGCCACTCAGGCTGTCGTAAATTTGAACTTACCTGTGGTAACACCATTTTTATGGATATTCCTAAGTATCATGGTGGCAATACTTAGAGACAAAGGAGAAGTTATAAATGGATAAGATAATCCTTACAGGAGATCGTCCTACCGGAAAGTTACATGTAGGACATTATATCGGCTCTTTAAAAAGAAGAGTTGAATTGCAAAATTCAGGAGAATTTAAAAAGATTTTTATAATGGTGGCGGATGCTCAGGCACTCACCGACAATATGGAAAACCCTGAAAAGGTAAGACAAAATATTATAGAGGTAGTACTTGACTATCTGGCATGCGGTATCGATCCTAAGAAGTCTAATATATTTATACAGTCAATGGTACCGGAGCTTACAGAGCTTGCATTTTATTA
This sequence comes from Lachnoanaerobaculum gingivalis, assembly GCF_003862475.1. Lineage (GTDB taxonomy): Bacteria > Bacillota > Clostridia > Lachnospirales > Lachnospiraceae > Lachnoanaerobaculum > Lachnoanaerobaculum gingivalis. The sequence goes on from NZ_RRCO01000004.1 coordinate 40,187, forward strand.
TATGAATCTTGTTACAGTTTCAAGACTTCAAAGAAATCCTACAGTAAAGGCTGAGATAGGGCTTAGAAATTTTGAAAACAGTATTCCGGTAGGATTTTTCACATATCCTATATCACAGGCATCGGATATTACAGCGTTTAAAGCAACTACAGTACCTGTAGGTGAGGATCAGTTGCCTATGATTGAGCAGACCAGAGAGATAGTAAGAAAGTTTAATTCAGTATACGGTGAAACTTTGGTAGAGCCTGAAGCGCTTATACCAAAGGAAGATGCGGCTAAGAGACTTCCGGGTACAGACGGTAAGGCAAAGATGAGTAAGTCGCTTGGAAACTGTATTTATCTTTCAGATGATGCAGATACTGTTGCATCAGCTATAAAGACTATGTATACAGATCCTTTACATATAAAGGTAAGCGACCCGGGACATCTTGAGGGTAACACGGTATTTACATATCTGGACGCCTTTTCAAGACCGGAGCATTTTGCAGAATACCTTCCGGATTATAATTCACTTTATGAGCTAAAAGAGCATTATACACGTGGTGGATTGGGAGATATGAAGGTAAAGAAGTTCCTTGCAAGCATAATGGAAGAAACCTTGGCACCGATTAGAGCAAGAAGAGCGGAATTTGAAAAAGATATTCCGGCAATCTATGAGATGCTTAAGGAAAGCTGTGAGGTTGCAAGAAATGAAGCTGCAAATACACTTTCAGAAGTAAAGAATGCTATGAGAATAAATTACTTTGATGATGTAGAGCTGATAAAGTCACAGGCGGAGAGATTTCACAATAAATAATAAAGTTTAAAATTTAAATCCAAGCTTTATTTATGATCTTATATGAGATTGTAAAATTAAGCTTGGATTTTTTGATTGAATTTTTTTATAAATTTTAAAATAACACTTGACAGTTGAACATATATTCAACTATAATAGCAACATAACAGTTGAACATATATTCAACTAAAGGGAGGTGTGTTGAAGTAGAGAGTTTAAGCAGAGAAGAGGCAATAGACAGAGCAAAGATAAATATGCTTGAGGCTGAAACGATAGATTCTCTGTCAAAGCTTTTTAAAGTATTAGGAGATCCGACAAGGATAAAGATACTTTGGGCATTAAATGTACATGATTTATGTGTACTTGATATTTGTGAAGTGCTGGGAATGACAAAGTCGGCGGTATCACATCAGCTTGGTACACTTAAGGAAGCCAAGCTTGTTAAAGCAAGAAGAGAAGGTAAGGAAGTATATTATTCACTTGATGACGAACATGTAAAGGAGATATTTGAAACAGGTATCGTACATGTCTCTCATAGATGTAAAGCAGATTTTTAAAGGAGAAAAGAAATGAAAAGAGTTTATAAATTAGAAGGTTTGGATTGTGCTGATTGTGCTGCAAAGCTTGAGAAAAAGCTTGCCGCCATTGACGGTATTACAAGTGCAAATATCAACTTTATGACATTAAAATGCACCCTTGAGGCTGAGGCTGAGAAGATGAATGAGATTATTGAAAAGGCTATGGAAATTATAAAGGTTGAAGAGCCTGATGTAGAGGTAAAGAGAGCGTAAGTAATACGGGTTTTATTCATTAGATAGAAGGATGATATGAACAATAAGCAAAAGAAGATGTTAAGTAAAATAATTATGGGGGCATGTCTTTATATAATTGCCGTCATAGTTTCAAAAATAAGCTTTTCTATGTCAAATATAATCAGTTTCGGACTGTTCATAGCGGCATATATAATAGTGGGAAAGGATGTATTACTTAAAGCCTTCTCAAATATAAAAAGAGGTAAGGTATTTGATGAAAACTTCCTTATGACTATTGCTACCGTAGGTGCAGTTATAATCGGTGAATATCCGGAAGCGGTGGGAGTTATGCTCTTTTATATGGTGGGTGAATTTTTACAGTCGCTGGCTGTAGATAAATCAAGAAAATCCATATCAGATATGATGAATATAAGACCTGATTATGCAAATCTTGTAAAAGAAGACGGCAGTGTGGAAACTGTGGATCCTTATGATGTGGAAGTAGGAAATATTATACTGGTAAAGGCCGGAGAGATTATTCCTTTAGACGGAATCGTAGTTTCAGGTAAGGCAATGCTTGATACTTCGGCACTTACAGGCGAGTCGGTTCCAAGAAGTGTAAATGAGGGTGCCAATGTATATAGCGGAAGTATAAATAAGGACGGTCTTTTAAAGCTTGAGGTTACAAAAGAATTTAGCGATTCTACAGCAAGTAAGATTCTTGACCTTGTGGAAAATGCCGCAGCGAAGAAATCGAAGACAGAAAACTTTATCTCAAAGTTTGCGGGAATATATACTCCTATAGTTGTTTTTGCAGCTATAGCACTGGCAGTGATTCCGCCTTTTATATTTCCGGGAACAGGATTCAGTACATGGATTTACAGGGCGCTTACATTCTTAGTGGTATCATGTCCTTGTGCATTTGTTATAGCGATTCCTTTAAGCTTTTTCAGCGGTATAGGTGCATCGTCAAAAATAGGTGTGTTGATAAAGGGAAGCAATTATCTTGAACTTTTAGCCGGAGTAAGGACTTTTATGTTTGATAAAACAGGTACCTTAACAAAGGGAGTTTTTGAGGTGGTAAGCCTACATCCGAATAATATAAGCGAAGAGAAATTACTTGAAACAGCTTCTTTGGCGGAAGAGTATTCTTCACATCCTATAGCAATATCTATTAAAAAGGCATATGAAGAACTAAAAGTCGAATCGGGAGAAAATACAAATATTTCCGACAGATTAAGTGATTTAAAAGAGATTGCAGGACATGGTATCAGCATAAAAGTTGACGACAAAGAGGTCCTTGTAGGTAACGACAAGCTTATGACTTCAAACAGTATAGAATTTGAAAAAAACGAAGAATTCGGAAGTATTGTCTATGTGGCCAAGGAGGGCAAATTCTTAGGATCAATTGTAATAAATGATAGAATAAAGGAAGATGCAAGTGAAAGCCTTATGGCACTAAAGAGTGTCGGAGTTGAAAAATCGGTAATGCTTACAGGTGATATAAAAGAGGTTGCGGATGTAGTGGCCGGAGAGCTGGGTGTGGATTTTGTATACTCTGAACTTTTACCACAGGATAAGGTTGAAAAGGTGGAAGAGGAACTTGATGACAATAAGGTACTGGCATTTGTAGGTGACGGATTAAATGATGCTCCGGTTTTGGCAAGAGCCGATATAGGTATTGCAATGGGAGGTATAGGTTCCGATGCAGCCATAGAGGCGGCAGATGTGGTTATAATGGATGATAAACTTAGCAATATAGTAAGAGGTATTAAGCTGGCAAAAAGAACTATGAGCATTGCAAAGCAAAATATTATATTTGCTTTGGGTGTTAAGCTTATTTTCCTATTGCTTGCGGCCATAGGTTTTGGTACTATGTGGGAAGCGGTATTCGCTGATGTAGGTGTAACTGTACTTTGTATAATCAATGCTATGAGAAACCTGCAGACAAAAAATATATAATGGAGATTTTATGGAAAAGATAACAAGCTTTACAATAGACCATCTAAAGCTTCTTCCGGGAGTTTATGTGTCAAGAAAAGATAATGTCGGTGAAGAGATTGTTACCACATTTGATATAAGAATGACCAGACCGAATTTTGAGCCGGTAATAAATACAGCGGAACTTCATGCTATAGAGCATCTGGGAGCAACATTTTTAAGAAACCACAAAGATTACGGAGAGAGTATTCTCTACTTCGGACCTATGGGATGCAGAACAGGATTTTACCTGCTTTTAAAGGGCGATCATGAGTCAAATGAGATTATACCTTTGCTTAAGGAGATGTTCGAGTTTATCAAGAACTTTGAAGGAGAGGTTCCGGGAGCCTGTGCAAAGGACTGTGGCAACTATCTGGATATAAATTTGCCTATGGCAAGATATATTTCAGCTAAGTATCTTGATGAAGTGTTGTCGGATATATCAAAAGAGAGACTGATATATCCTGAATAAATTTGAGAATGTATTTAAATAATATTTAAAGGTATGTAAGCTTCGGCCTATATACCTTTTTAACATGTAAGCAATAACACTTTCTTTCTAAATTATCACAAAAGGAGGAATGATTCCTATTATTATAGAGTGAAATCTATCGAAATTGATTTTATACAATAAAAAATGTAGAAATCAAGGATAAGAATAAGTATAATTATATCGTTAAATATTTTTCGCCTACTATATTTAATAGTAATAGAACAACGGAAGGAGGAGTACATATCAACACATTAAGAAAACGTTTGACCGGAGTATTGTCATTCATACTTGCACTTATAATTACATTTACTTCTGTGCCCATAGACGCACATGCAACAGGTATAGGTAGTCAAGTTACAACAAAAATAAGATACTCGGTAGGCGGTCAAACAACATCGCTGATAGGAAAGCAGGAATCTTACAGTATCCAGACGGGTATTTCAGGTACGGTAGGAAGTTATACACTGCCATACTCAATTATTTATTTGTCTAAAGACAAATTTGATGCACCGTCTGCAGCAGATGTATCAACAGCCAACTTCATACAAGGAGTCACGGTTGATAATACAAGCGATGCACAATACTATAAGATAAAAGTTACATACAGACAATTGACGGCAGGACCGCCTGTAACATTCCCGTTTAGAGCAGTTCTTAAAAACTTGAATGTTGCCGGAGGGGAGCAGGTTAATATTAAGACAACCTTCCACGAAAAAGACGGAGTGGAGATTGTAAATGACAACAAAAATTTCACTGCTGCAGGTTATGTGGCAGGTATTGAAGGAAATGACAACAGTCAGGCTAATCCGAGACAGATGGGATATGGTGAGACAATTGTAGATGCAGATGTTGATTCAACACATACAAAATTTTCACCAAATTACCAAAATGATATCACATTCTCTATTATGAACGGAAAAAAGAACGCGACAAATGGAGAAGTGACGGTAAAACCTTCAGAAGGTTTGGATAAGAGGCCGGTTAGAGTAACAGTTACATTGCCTTCAACATCGGTTTGGGATGCTTCATTACCGAACAATGCAGGCTGGACTTATAATTCGGCCGACAATACAATTACAAAAGATTTTACAAGAACAGGTTACGAGTTTAGACCTCTTTTTACCATAAAGTATGGAACCGCTACAACGGTAGGACGACAGACTTTCCCGGTAAAAACAGTACTTGTAAATACTGACGGAAGTACAGATTCCACAACAGAAAGAAACGGTAGCGTATTTAAGGATTATACTTATGTAAGAAAGCTTAAAGGAAATAAATATCACCTTCGCTACAATTATGCGGTTCCTGTAAAAGAAGAATACAAACATGCTTATTTAATTACAGCAGGACAGTATTGGGGAACTACGGTAGTACAAAATACTACAACAACATTAAATACAATCATTGATGAGCCATGGAGTCCAAACCTTTTTACAGGTTACGGAATCCGTGTACAAAACGGTTATTTTGATGCTGCAAATCTTGCGCTTATAGCTCAAAACAAGCTGATAGGTGTAAATGATGACGGCAGCGAGGAAGTTATACAGACAAATGTGCCGTATGAAGTGGTAAATAATGATGCGGCTATGACAACAGACAGCATACCGATTGCCATGACACCTAAGCACTATAAGAGTATAAGACTTGAATTCGACAACGAGGTGACAATATCAAAGTACGGTGAGAAGGCTATAGGTCTTGTAGTTGAGACACAGCTTACACCTGCCGAGTTTACAAAGGAGAAAAACAGACTTGCTGCAAATCCTTCGCCTTCATCTGCAAATGTTACAAATACAGGTAAGGTACAGTCATACTCAAACGGCGTATGGACAACTATAAGCTCAAATGCGGTATATATTATGCGTGAAGAGTTTGCTCAGATGCAGCTTGATAAATTAAGTCAGAAGATCAACGGCAATACATCTTCAAATATAGCTTACACAGGAAATACCATGGAATATGAGATGAATGTCAACTATGATGATTCATATATATTCAGCGAAGACAGAGATGTAGAAAACGGTAAGCTCGTTATGGTTGTCGATCCTGAGTTAAACTTTAACAGCATTACAGTCGGAGGAACACCTTACTTTAGCGCAGATACAAATCCTACGGAAGTAGCTAATTACGGCGGAACGGGAAAGAAAGCATATATTTTCGATCTCAATAATTTTGCATTCAAAAAGCAACAGCAGGCAATTTTTAAGAGAGATAATATAAAGGTTTCATTTACTCCAAGTTCAAGCCTTGAGGCGGGAGAACATAAAGTTGAAGCTATACTTTCATGGACCAATAATACGGATCAGGCAAACAGCAAGGATCCTCATACAGTATTTTCAAAGGATACTGCAAATTACCTTGATATTTATGATTCAAATGAGAACGGAAGTACAAATGACAGACTTTCAAGAATAGAGTGGAAGTTCAACTTCGTACCGCCACAGTCGGTTATAATAAACAAGGTTGAAAAGCTTGAATCGGAGCCTGACAGTGCATACCGTGCAAAGATGAAAGCTGAAAAAGATGAGATAGTTCAATATCGAATCATGGCTTATAACAACTCAAATGCGGATGCAACGGAGTTGAATTTCTTAGATATTTTCCCATATGCGGGAGATAAGAACACAGTAAAGGACTATGCGGGAAATTATGTATACCGTGGTTCCAAATTTGCAACTGTTTTACAAGGACCTGTAACTGCTCCGGCAGGATATACGGTTTACTATTCTACAGATTCACCTAAGGGTACATTTGCCGAGAACCTTGCAAATACCTGGGTAAGCGCTTCAGGCATTTCAGACTGGAGTCAGGTGACAATGTTTAAGGCTATAATGAATACAGGTGTGAAGCTGGCAAAGGATGACAAAGAGTATTTTACTTACAAGGTAAAAATGCCTGACACAAAAGATTTGGATGAAGACGATACAAGTAACAATTCTATTGCAACATGGTATGGAAACAATATTGACGGTGCAAATGAGGCAATTAACTCAAAGGTAGGTATTTACAAGTATCAGGTATCCGGAAAAGCGTACTATGATGTAGATGATGACGGAAAGTATAGTACAGGAGATGTGCTGATTGCAAACCGTCCGGTAAAGCTTTTAAAAGACGGAAATGTTATTGCCGAAACTACAACAGACGCAAACGGTGATTATACTTTCAAAAACATTATCACAAATGCAGGTAATTACAATGTGATGGTTGAAACATTAACAAGTGATACAATTATTCCAAATAATCCAAGTACAAGTTCGGTAATAGGACAGGATTTTAACTCTACAGAGTCATCAGCCTCAACACTGTTTAGCGGACAGACAAGTACTTGGGCAAAAACAGATGTAAGCCTTACAAAGACAAAGACTAAATCTGTTAAAAACATAGGTCTGAAAAATCAGACTTCAAATCTTACTGTAAAACATATAAAGATTGATGATAACACCGAACTTATACCGGATACAACTACTACTGCAGGTGTGGGAACACCATATACAACAGCGGCGGTTACAACAGATCCGAATTATGAGGTGGATACAACACAGCTTCCGGCAAATGCAAACGGCACTTATACGACTACAGATACAACTGTTGTTTATAAGTATAAGAGGAAAAACGCAGGAAAAGTTACAGTGCATCATTATGAAGTAGGTACAACTACAGAGCTTTACAAAGCTCCGGGTGCAACTGCGACAGGACCTGAGGAACTTGACGGAACAAATAAGCTTGGTCTTTCATATACAACACAGAGCAGAGAAAATGATATAGCAAACTTTGAGCTTACAACTCCTGCACCTACAAATCCGACAGGAACATTTACTACAGGCGAGCAGGAAGTAATTTATTACTACAAGAGAAAAAATGCGGGAAAAGTCGTAGTACACCACTATGAAACAGGGCAGACAACAGAGCTTTACACACCGGCAGGAAAAACTTCACCTGAAGCTGAAGAGCTTGACGGAAGCGGAAAGCTTGGCCTTCCTTATACAACACAGAGCAGAGAAAATGATATAGCAAACTTTGAGCTTACAACTCCTGCACCAACAAATGCAAGCGGTAATTTCACTACAGGAGTACAGGAAGTTACATACTATTACAAGAGAAAGAATGCGGGAAAGGTCACAGTGCATCATTATGAAGTTGGAGGAACCACAGAGCTTTACACACCGGCAGGAAAAACTTCACCTGCGGCTGAAGAGCTTGACGGAACCGGAAAGCTTGGCCTTCCATATGTGACAACGGAAAAGTCTGCAGATCTCAGTAATTATGAGCTTGTAACACCTGTGCCTACCAATGCAGTGGGAACTTTCCTGGCAGGAGAGCAGACTGTAACTTATTACTATAAGAGAAAGAATGCAGGAAAAGTCATAGTACATCACTATGAAGTAGGACAGACTACAGAACTTTATACACCGGCAGGTGCAACTTCACCGTCACAGGAAGAACTTGACGGAACAAGAAAACTCGGTCTGCCATATACAACGCAGAGCAGAGAAAATGATATAGCAAACTTTGAGCTCACAACACCGGCACCTACAAATGCAACAGGTACATTTACTACCGGGGTGCAGGAAGTAACTTATTTCTATAAGAGAAAGAATGCCGGAAATGTAGTGGTAAATTATCTTGAGCAAGGTACAAATACTGTGCTTGATACTCAGGAGACTTTGGACGGAACAGGAAAGCTTGGAACAGCATTTACAACAGTACAAAAGAATATAAATGATTATGATTTTGTATCTGTAAGTCCTGCGGCAAACGGAACATTCACAAACGGAACACAGACTGTCAATTACTACTATAAGAGAAAAGATGCAGGAAATGTTTTAGTACATCATGTAGAGCAGGGAACAACAAACTCTCTTTCTCCTGATGAGAATCTAAACGGTGCAGGAAATGCGGGATTGCCATATACAACAAGCCCTGCAAATATAGCAAACTACACCGTAGTAAATGCTACACCTGCAAATAACACCGGAACATATCCGGCAACAGGAACAATAGTAGTAACATATGAGTACAAGAGAAATGACGCAGGAGATGTAGTTGTACATCATTATATTGACAGAACAACAACACCGCTTGTACCTGATACCACTCTAAACGGAACCGGAAAGCTCGGATTACCATATACAACTACAGAGCATAATATTCCTAACTTTACACTGGTAGCACAGCCGGCTAATAAGAACGGAAATTATACTACAGGAAACCAGACTGTAACATATTTCTATAGAAGAAATGATGCAGGAAATGTAGTGGTTCACCATGTAGAGCAGGGAACAGGAACAACATTGGCTCCTGATGAGAACTTAAGCGGTGCAGGAAAGTCAGGACTTACATATACTACAAGCCCTGAAAATATAACCAACTTTACAGTAGTAAATGCTACACCTGCAAACAACAGCGGAACATATCCTGCAACCGGAACAACAGTAGTAACATATGAGTATAAGAGAAATGATGCTCAGAGTATAACTGTAAAATATGTAGAACAGGGAACGGGAACACCTCTGGATACAGACGATGTAATGGGAGGAACAGGAAAACTTGGACTTGCCTACACAACAACAGAGAAGAACATCCCTAACTATGAGTTGGTAGCACAGCCTGCCAATAAGAACGGAACATATACAAACACACCACAGACAGTAATCTATGAATATAGAAGAATACCTGCCGGAGATGTGACAAGCGTTTATGTAGATGAGGACGGAAATGAGATAGATATTCCTGATACACAAAGCGGAACAGGAAAGCTCGGTCTTCCATACACAACTACATCAAAGACAATACCGAAATTCACATTAGTGAGCGTACCGCCTAACGCAAACGGAACATTCACACCGGGCCCACAGACAGTAACCTATGTATATAGAAGAGCTGATGCGGGAGATGTAACCGTATACCACAAATCAGTATATGATAACAGCGACTTAAGCACACCGACAGTACTTGACGGAAGCAGAAAGCTTGGATTACCATATACAACAACCCCTGAGACTTACTCAGACTATGAGATAGATACAGTACCGTCTAACGCAACAGGAACATTTGTAAGCGGAAGCCAAACGGTAACATATCTTTATAAGAGAAAGCAGTCAGGCGGAGTAGTCGTAAATTATCTGGACAATCATGGAAACAGAATTGAGACACCTGATACAATAACAGGAACAGATAATGTAGGCTTGCCATACACAACAACCCCTAAGGTAATACCTAATTACACACTTATAGTAATACCGAATAACGCAAACGGAACATTTACAGCAGACACTATAACTGTAAACTATATCTATAAGCATGACGGTGCGGGAGATGTTGTAGTAGAGCATATAGATGAAAACGGAAATGTACCTTTAGAGAGCCCTGAGGTACTTGACGGAAGTGAGAGACTTGGAGAGAACTATACAACAAGTTCAAAAGTATTTGACAATTACGATCTGATAAGTGTACCAAATAACGCAACAGGAACATTTACAAGCGGTAGTCAGACTGTAACATATGTATACAGAAGAAGAGATGCAGGAGATGTAATTGCCCATTACGTAAATACTGCAGGAATACCGTTAGAAAGTGATGAGATACTTGACGGAAGCAGAAGCCTTGGCCTGCCATACGCAACAGCGGCAAAGGCAATAAACGGATATAGTTTATACCTTGTACAGGGAGCAGAGACAGGAGTATTCACAACAGGAAGAACAGAAGTAACATACATCTATAAGAAGGATCCAAGTGTGGTAGTAATACCGGGACCTTTAACCCCTGTAACTCCGATAAACCCAAGCCCGATAAATCCGATTAATCCGATAACCCCTGTAACACCGGTAAATCCAAGTACACCTACAACACCAACCACCCCGACAACCCCGATAAGAGTGGCAACCCCAAGCCAGATCACAATACCGGGAAGAGATGAGGATGTAGTTATCAGACCGAGAAGACCTTTAGCGACACCGTCAATAGCGACAAGCTCAAACGCAAGCAGAGGTGGAAGCGGCAGTTTGGGTGGAAACACAAGTGTAAGATCCGGAAAGGCAACTGTAAATAGTAATACAATATCAAAGAATGCAATCGAGAAGCCGGTAATCGTAACAGATGAGCCGAAAACTCCACAGCCACAGAAGGCACAACTGAGCAAGGATACAACAAAATCCATATCAGATACAAGAGTGGCACTTTCAGTTCCAAAGACTGAAGATAAAAATGCAACTCCGGTTTACGGTTTGATGTTGATTATTTCAAGTGCACTTGCTGCACTATGTATCTTCAAAAAAAGAAGAACTGAATAGTTTTATTTAGATAACATAAGTTATCGGAAGATAAAATTAGGTCCGGAAGAAATACTTTGTATGACTTTCGGACTTTTTAATTGAAATATATTGAAAAAAATATATTTTGTATTATAATTTTAATATAAAGAAAATTCCTGAGGTGAGCGATAACTTTGCCAATTTTGAACCTACATTTTGATTTATGGGATTCCAAATAACCTTCGATGGATGTCAAGCTTCTATAGGTAGAAGGCAGATATCAAGGTGAGGTAACCCACCTAGCTTCGCTAGGCGTCAATAAGCAGAGCCGTCACTTTGGGGTTTAAAAAAGAGTAGTTTTTACTACTCTTTTGTTTTATATAAAAAAAAGTATATGGATGGTTTTATGGCAGAGACGCTTACAAGAGATGATATTAAAAAGATAGAGGCGGAGATAGAAGAAAGAAAACTGGTGCTTAGACCGAAACTTATAGAGGCGGTAAAGGAAGCCAGAGCACATGGGGATTTATCTGAAAATTTTGAATATTATGCCGCAAAAAGAGAGAAAAACAAGAATGAGAGCAGAATCAATTATTTAGAGAGAATGCTTAGATTCTGTCATGTATATGAAGATAAGACAAAAGAAGATCAGGTCGGAATTGACAAGGTGGTAGAACTCTATTTTGAAGATGATGACGAGAGTGAAAAGTTCAAGATAGTTACTTCAATCAGAGGAGATTCACTGGAAGGCAGACTCAGTATAGAGTCACCGATAGGTAAGGCCATAATAGGTAAGAAAAAAGGTGACAGAGTACTTGTACCTGTAGGTGACGGAGGATATTATGTAAAAATAATGTCCATAGAAATAAGCAATGAAGAAGACGAGATAAGATCGTTTTAGGAGGAAATATGAAGCTTGTAATACAAAGAGTAAATCATGCAAATGTAAAAATAGACAGCGAAGAAGTAGGAAAGATAAACAAAGGACTTTTGGTTTTGGTTGGTGTAGCTGCAGACGATGATGAAAAGATCGTTGAAAAGTATTTTAATAAGCTTATTAAACTTAGAATATTTGAAGATGAAAACGGAAAGACAAACCTTTCATTAAAGGATGTGGGCGGTGAGCTTTTACTTGTATCACAGTTTACACTGCTGGCAAACTGCAAAGAGGGAAACAGACCAAGCTTTATAGGTGCAGGTTCACCGGATGAGGCAAAGAGATTATATGAGTATATGGTGGAACTTGGTAAGAAGTCGGATATTCATACAGAATGTGGGGTATTCGGTGCGGATATGAAGGTAAGCCTTGAAAATGACGGACCTTTTACTATAGTATTGGAACTTTAATATGAAAGAACTTTACAAAATTTTACTTGTGGATGACGAAGAGGAAGTCAGAAAGAGTATTATAAAAAAAATCAACTGGGAAGAGGAAGGATTTTTAGTTGTAGGCGATGCCGAAAACGGTGTTGAAGCACTGGAGAAAATAGAAAACTTAAATCCGGATCTTGTTTTTACAGATATCAGAATGCCCTATATGGACGGACTGGAGCTTATAAATGAAATAAATATAAGATATCCGCTTATAAAGTCCATTATTTTTTCGGGATTTGATGATTTTGACTATGCAAAAGAAGCCATCAAGATGGGCGTAATAGAGTATGTGCTTAAGCCTGTTTCCGCAGTTGAGCTTACTGAGATACTGAGAAAAGTACATAAAAGTATGGATGAGGAACTTGATAAAAAGAGAGATATTGAGAGACTCAGAAGAGGATATCAAGCCAGCATTCCTATACTTAGGGAGCAGTTTTTAAACGGTATTATACATGGAAGTATAAGTGCTTCGGAGATAGACTATGCTATGTCCGAATATGATATAAATTTAAACAATGCAGACAGATATATAGTAGCCGCCGTTCATATAGACGATATGGACAGCAGTATAGTCGATAAAGAACTTATACCTATATCTGTAAAGGTAAACCTCCTTGAAAACCTGAAATATAAATTACAGGCGGAGGTCTTTTCAATGTATTCGGAAACCAGTATAGTTATATTGACAGGACTTCCTGAGAAGATGTCAAAAAACTATATAATGTCCATACTTACAGAGGCAATAAGAGATGTAAACAGAGCCATAGGTGTAAATCTTACCATAGGTCTGGGCATCAGTGTAAAGGATATCACAGATCTACACCGCTCATATACTCTGGCAAAGGAGGCTCTCGGCTACAGAGGTATTGTAGGAAGCGGCGAAGTTATCTATATAAAAGATATGGAGCCCGTAAAGTCGGATAAGCTGAAGCTTGAAGATATTGAAGCTAAGGAATATATCAATATATTAAAATTCGGAAGTGATGAAAGTATAGCCGAATATGTGGAAAAGATAGCATCAAAGCTTAAGGAGTCAAAGGTACATTCAAGTCAGTATCAGTCCTATATGATAAATGTTATAAATATTATTATAAATCTGGTACAGGATTACGGACTTGAGCTTTCAGTACTCACAAAGACTGCAACGGACTATATAGATCTTTTGGATAAGATAAAGGATACAGGCGGTTTCAGAGAGTGGTTACTTGAGGCAAGCATAAATATAGCTCATAAGATAAGAGAAGATCGAGCCTTCACATCAAAGAAGGTACTTGAAGAGGCAAAGGCCTATATAGAAGAGAACTTTGCGGATATGGAATTGTCGCTTGAAAAACTTTGTAAACATTTACATGTCTCTGTTGCCAGGTTTTCCACAAACTTTAAAAGGGATATGGGGATATCCTATGTAAATTTCCTTACCAATGTCAGATTGCAAAAGGCTGTGGAGCTTTTAAAGACCACAGATGAAAAGACATATATTATAGCGGAAATGGTGGGATATGCGGATCAGAATTATTTCAGCTATGTGTTTAAGAAAAAGTATGGGGTTTCACCTTCAAAGTACAGACAGCAAGGTTAGTATATGGAAAAAGGGAAATTCAGTTTAAAAAACTTGAGTATAAAAAATTTGAGCATACAAAGCTCTATTTTCATGTACTTTACAGTTACGGCGATTATAGCCATAGCACTTATAAGCCTTATAATATTTCAAAGATTTACAAACAGTCTAAATGCCACCATTATTGAGGAAAACTCAGGCATTGTAGGACAGCTGGGAGAGTCGGTTGATTCGTATCTTAGAAATGCCATGAAGGTATCCGATTCAATTTATTATAATGTTATCAAAAATACGGATATATCAAATGATGATATAAAAAGGGGAATGAACCTTATCTATGTCAACAATGACAATATGATAGATGATATAGCTTTGATATCCGGAAAGGGCGAGCTTATAGAGTCTATGCCGGCACTTAGATTAAAGGATAACAGCAATGTTTTGGAAAAAGATTTTTTTAAAAAAAGTATGGCGGAAAGTGAATATATAAACTTTTCCATGCCACATATCAGAGATCTCTTTGACAGGAATGAAAGCAGCTATTCATGGGTGATTTCTCTTTCAAGAGCGGTTGAGGTGACTGATGAGGGTAAGGCTACACAGGCACTTCTTCTGATAAACTTAAATTATATGTATTTTGAAGAGATATTTTCAAATGTAAATTTGGGAAACGGAGGCTATGTGTATTTGACCAATGATTATGGAGATATTATATGGCATCCGAAACAAAATGAGATATATTCGGGAAGATTTAAGGAAGATAATAAATATGCCGCCACTTTAAAAGACGGAATAACAGCTGAAAATCTGAGCGGAAAAAATATTACACTTAATGTAAGAACGATAGGATATACAGGTTGGAAGCTTGTGGGAGTTACACCAAGTGCCGCACTTGGCGTAGACGGAATAAAGTTCAGATTCTTTGTTCTTTTTGTTGCAGATTTGTTCTTATTTTTATTGGCTATGATAAATGCCTTTATTTCCGATAAGATATCAAATCCTATAAAGAGGCTTGACGGCAGTGTTAGAGAGATTGAGAGCGGAAATCTGGATGTGGAGATAGTACCTAGCGGTTCTTATGAGGTGGAACATCTTGGTAAATCAATTAAAAATATGCTTGGCAGGATAAAGGTGCTGATGTCAGATCTTGTGGCTGAGCACAACGCTAAGAGAAAGAGCGAGTTTGATACATTGCAGTCTCAGATAAATCCGCATTTCTTATATAATACTTTGGATATTATTGTTTGGATGATTGAAAACGAGAATTCCGACAAGGCTGTAAATATTGTGACGGCACTTGCAAAGTTTTTCAGGATTTCATTAAGTAAGGGAAAGAATATAATCACTGTAAAAGATGAGGTGGAGCATGTAAGAAACTATCTGATGATACAGAATATGCGTTTCAAAAACAGATTTGAATACAGTATAGATGTGGATGAGGAAGTACTTTCTTATTCATCGCTAAAGCTTATGCTGCAACCCTTGGTGGAAAATGCGATATATCACGGAATGGAGTTTATGGACGGCGACGGTGAGATAGACGTAAAAGTATTTAAAGAGGATGACAGTCTTTATTTTACGATAACCGACAATGGACTTGGAATGAGTGAAGATATGGTTGAAACTTTACTGAGTAAAGACTTTGTCCCAAGTAAAAAAGGATCCGGTATCGGTGCAAAAAATGTAAATGAAAGAATAAAGCTGTATTTTGGAAGTGAATACGGGTTGAAAGTTGAATCGGAGCCTGATGAAGGTACAAAGATTACAATTCATTTGCCTGCTGTAGCATATGGAGAGAATGATGAAGACAGATAAAATATATATATGGATAGTATGGTTTATATCAATTCTCTTACTCTTTGTAATTTCACAGACAAATTTGATATTAAAAGAAGAAACACCGAGAGTTTATCAGGTATCTTTGATACTTGACGGTGAGGATGAAAGTAAATACGCAAATCTTAAAAAAGGTGTGGATGCTGCGGCAAAGAAATACAATATAGATATAAACCTCATTACATTAAATAATATGAGCCAAAAGGAGCTTATAGAGTCCGAGGAGGAAAACGGTGCAGACGGTATTATTGTGCTGGCAAAAAATGATTTAAAAATCAATCTTATAAAGTCACCGGTGGTTGTATTAAAGTCAAAGGATACGGATGTATTTGACACGGCTAAGATAGGAAGTGCAAATCCAAGCATAAATATCTCAAAGAGGACTATAAATATTGACTATACAGATATGATTGAAAGGCTTTATACAGCATTTGAAGAAAAATATGACGGAAGTTCACCGGTTTATGTATTTGTAAATGATTTGAATCTTGCAGGTGTAGCAAAGGAAACAGATTTCTTGAAATCAAAACAATCTTCTAATATAATTCTTGTAGAGGGAGATGAAAAGGAGTTTCGAACGGCAATAGAAGATTTGGTGCATAGTAAGAAAAGTGCTTTTATATTCTCTCTTGATAAGATAAGCACTGACAATATATGTAAGATACTTGGAGGAAGCAGCGTTTATAAGGAACATATACATGGATTTTATTGTATAGGAGCCACCACATTCTTTTTGAATAAATTAAATGACGGTACGATAGATGCGATAGCTACTCTAAATGAGTATGACGAAGGATATTCGGCAGTGGAAATGCTTATGGCGGACTTAAAAAAGACGAACTATATGTCAAATATCGATATGGAAAATATGCTTGTGGATAAGGAAAGTCTGGAAAATGAGGATATAAAAAAAGTGCTGTTCCCAATTGACTAGCACTGTGGGAGGAAGATGAAAAAAAATGGTTTTATAATAAGCATGGCGATTTTTGTAATTGCTCTTGTCGTCGGCTTTATATCTATGATGAGCAGGGTTGCATCGCCCAAGAAAAATGTCATCAAGATAGGACTTTGTCTGTATAGATTTGATGATACATTTATTTCAAATGTCAGACAGGAAATTGAAGAGTATGCAAAGGAATATGAGAAAGAACATGATGTCAAGATAAATCTTGAGGTAGTGGATGCCAGAGACAATCAAAATACTCAAAATCATCAGGTGGAGAGATTTGTATCTCTTGACTATGACGTACTTCTTATAAATGTCGTTGACAGATTTGCCGCTTCAAATATGATTGAAACGGCGGTCGGTGCAAAGATACCGATAGTATTCTTTAATAGAAAACCGGTAGATGATGATTTAAACAGAGCTGACAATATTTATTATGTAGGCGCAGGACCGAAGGCGGCAGGAATCGAGCAGGCCAAGATAATAATAAATGCCTATAATGAAAATCCTCACAGCATAGATATAGACGGCGACGGTGTAATAAATTATGTACTGTTAGAGGGTGAACCGAGTCATCAGGATTCTCTTGTAAGGACAGAATGGGTTATAAAAACTTTGCAGGAGAATAATATTCCGATAAATAAGCTAAACGGCGCTATAGGAAACTGGGAGAGAGCACAGGGATCGGCACTTATGGAGGACTTTCTTAATAAGTACAGTAATATAGACCTTGTTATATCAAATAATGATGATATGGGACTTGGTGCCATAGATGCAATAGAGAGAGCAAATAATATAACCGGTATAAAGGTAGTCGGTATAGACGGTACAAAGGAGGCTCTTGAAGCAATCAATGAGGGCAAGCTTTTGGGCACTATAGAAAGTGATAAAAAGGAATATGCCAAAGCTGTTGTAGAGATAGCTATGTATGCTATAGGAAAGTCTGAGTTGCCTGAGGATATAAAGTTTAAATTAATGGAGAACAGAACCTATGATGTTGGGCAGATTCCCAGGATAAAATAAATTTTTGTATAAAATTCACATTTATTATATATATAAATTGTATATGAAATATCAAAAAGAGCATTGACTTTTATGCTCTTTTTTGTTATTATAAAAGTCTAAAGATAAGAACACCTTTCTAACAGGTGTTTTGGGGACCTTTCTTTAAATAATTCTATAGGAGTTTTATGAGGCATATTATAGCGGTGATTGATACGGATATACGCTTTGCCTTAAAATTATCTGATTTTCTTTCCAAGGAGGATAGGATTCCTTTCAAAGCGGTCGCTTATACTTCATTCCAAATGTACAGTAATGAAAGCTCTTCTATGGAGACAGTGGCATTTATCACAGATATTGACAATGTGGATGAATGTATAGATACAGGACTTCCGGTCGTTCTCCTGTCAGATGATGCGATGGTAGAGTCTAAATATACCGGTTCTTCAGAACTTTTCTGTTCAATATTCAAATTTTGCGGTGTACATATAATAGTTGATGAACTGCTGGGATTTTTTTCGGGTAATAATTCTTTCGGACTTACGGCAGGTAATAAAAATACAAAAGTCTACGGTGTTTATTCTCCGATAAACAGATGTGGCAGAACAAGTCTTTCAGTGGCATTTCATTCTTACTTCCGTTCACAGGAAAACAGTTCTTTGCTTATTTCCTTTGATGAATATGATTCGTTGTTCTCTGTTTTGAGAAAAGAAAACAGCAGAGACCTGTCTGATGTCTTTTATGGTTATAAAACCGGAGATTTAAATTTTGCAAAACTGGGAGAATGTATCAGCAGAGTTGAGGATCTGAATATTGTTTTACCTGCAAGGTACAATGAAGATTTGTTTTATTTATCCGATAATGAACTTACAAAATTTATGAATGATATTCTTTCGGCAAATCATTTTGAAATTATTGTAATCGACTTTGGAAGCATAGGCCGCAGATCCATGCAGATTTTGGATATGTGTGAAAAGATATTCTGCCCGGTGATTGGAGAGAATAACAGTGTGGAGATGACAAAGATAAGTGAGTTTAAATCACTTCTGGGGCGAAACGGATATGCTGAGATCATTCACAAAATATATGAGATTAGATTGCCGAAGGAGGATATTTTGGCAGATATATTTAATTTTACAAGATTAAAGCGGCGTGAATATTTTTTACAGGTTTCAAAGACAGCTGAGGGCCTATGATTTATTATATAGTGGGCAGTATGTTATTTGCTGCGGCAATGACGGATATACTTTGGAAGAAGGTTCCGAATATTATTGTTTTAGGATATTTTCTTACCGGAGTATGTATATTACATTTGGAGTTTGTATTCAGATTTTTTGTTTCAATTATATTATTTTCAATTCTTTACAGGCTCAGATTTTTTGGAGCCGGAGATATAAAGCTGTTTTCTTTGGTTATAGGATTTTTAGGTACATATGACGGGGTAAATGTGACTGTTATAGCATTGGTGCTGGCAGGAACCGGTGCATTACTTTATATGATTTTCAGTAATCAGTTAACAATAAGAATTACGATGCTTGTAAACTATTGTATGAGAGTGCTTGCTACCGGAAGAATTGAAAAATATTATGAATACAGAAAAAGTGACAAGCATTTGATACCTGTTTCTCCATATTTTTTGGCAGGCTTTATATTATGGAGGTGCTTTTGTTAAACAAAAAAATAACAGATGATGAGATTTTTAGAATACAGGTGGTTAAACGTGAAGATGAGAGCGCAAATCAGGGTGAAAGTATCTATGAGCAACTGAAGAGAGAAATAAGAGATGAGCTCTCAGACCTTAGAAATATAGAAGATGAAGAATTATATGAAATAATAGATCGTGAAATAGTACATAAGGAACATTCTTTTTATATTCCTCTTGAAGAAAAAATTAATATAAGAAATTCTCTTTTTGATTCGTTCAGAAGGCTGGATATACTGCAGGAGTTATTGGATTCCAAAGACATTACAGAGATAATGGTAAACGGAAAAGATGATATATTTGTGGAAAAATGTGGAAAAGTCATGAAATGGGATAAGAGCTTTGTGAGTAATGAAGTTTTGGAAGATATGATTCAGCAGATTGTAAGTAAGGTGAACAGAGTTGTAAATGTGTCTTCACCTATTGCGGATGCCAGACTCTCAGACGGTTCAAGAGTACATATTGTATTGCCTCCAATATCTCTTGACGGTCCGATTATTACAATCAGAAAGTTTCCGGAAGTTATCAGTATGGAGAGAATGATATCAAATGGAACAATATCCGAAGAATGTGCAAATTTCTTGGAGATGCTGGTTTGCTCAGGATATAATATTTTTATTTCAGGTGGCACAAACTCGGGAAAAACCACATTTTTAAATGCACTCTCAAGCTATATACCTAAGGGGGAAAGAGTTATTACAATAGAGGATTCGGCAGAATTACAGCTGATGCATATAAAAAATATAGTAAGGCTTGAGACAAAGAATGCGACTTTAAGCGGTGACGGAAGTATCGGTATAGGAGATCTTATAAGGGCATCGCTTAGAATGAATCCCGACAGGATAATAGTCGGAGAAGTCAGAGGAAGAGAGGCGCTTGATATGCTGCAGGCTATGAATACCGGACATGACGGTTCACTCAGTACCGGACATGGTAACAGTGCAAAGGATATGCTCTCAAGACTTGAAACCATGGTGCTAAGCGGTGCGGATCTGCCGCTGGCGGCTATCAGATCGCAGATAGCAAGTGCATTGGATATTTTGATACATCTTGGCAGACTCAGAGAGGGAGAAAGAAGAATGCTTGAGATTTTGGAGGTTTTGCCCTATGAAAATGGGGAGATTGGGCTTAATAAGCTCTATGAGTTCGATATGGAAGAAAAGATACATAAAAAAGTCGGAGAACTTAAAAACAAACAAAAATTGTTCGCAGCAGGCTATAGATTATAACAGCTACAGATTCAGTGTTTTAGAGTGGCTAAAATACAGCCTTTTAGCCGTATTGGCAGTGGCCATAGGTTCTTATATATTCTATAAAAGCATAATCATATTTTCTTGTTTATTTCCATTCTGTTTTTTATACCCCATTTTAAAAAGAAAAGAATTGATCGCAGCAAAAAAGCGCAGACTTGTTGTGGAGTTTAAGGAAGCGATAATGATACTTTCATCACTTTTAAATGCAGGATATTCACTGGAAAACTCTGTAAAGGAAGCTTTGGTGGAGCTAAGACTTTTATATGCTAAAGATAATCTGATAATAAAAGAATTTGAATATATAAATCAGCTTATTTACATGAATATCAGTGTTGAAAGGGCGTTTGACGATTTGGCTTACAGGAGCCACAGCGAAGATATAAGAAGCTTTGCAAAGGTTTTAAGGATTGCCAAAAGAAGCGGAGGTGAACTTGAAAGTATTATCGCACATACGGTCGGTGTTATAGGTGATAAGGTGAGAATAAAAGAAGAGATAATAACCATGACAACTTCAAAGAGGTTTGAACAAAACGTTATGAATATATTCCCGCTTTTTATAGTTTTATATATTGATATAAGCTCACCGGGGTTTTTCAATATTATGTATACAACCTTTATAGGAAGAGCCTGCATGAGTATAGGACTTATAGTCTATCTGTTTGCAATTTATATCTCAAAGAGACTTTTAAATATAGAGGTATAGCCTATGAAAAAGTATTTGAGGATAATCTTTTTAAAAAATTTAAAGTGTTGGCTGATTATAATCGCAAGCTTTGTGATTTTTGGTATCTGCAATTCTTTTTTAAAGGTAAATACGGTAGAAGATAATTATATAAACAGACCGGGTGTGGATGAATATGATACCGAGATTGAAATAGAGGTTGAAGGTTTACTTGATAAGCCGCAAAGAATAGAGATACCTATAACAAAGAGAACTTATTCAAAAGATGAGGCAAAGGAGGCTATAAAAAAAGGTCTGGAAGAGATACTTTTAACACTTCCGGGTGAGAATTCTTCACTGCAAAATATCACCACAGATTTGAATTTGACAAATGAAATAAGCGATTTAGGCCTTAGTGTAAAGTGGGATTTCGGCGAGAGTGAACTTATAGACATTTTGGGAAATGTACATAATGAAAATCTCAAAGAAAACATAAATCTTGATATAGAGGTAGACTTAAGTTATGAAACTTATGAGGAAAGCTATATTATTCCAATAACAGTATGTCCGAAAATATTATCAAATGATGAAAGGCTTTTAAAGGGGCTGATTGATAAGATAGCAATTGTCGATAAGGAATCAATCCAAAAAGACGGTTATACTCTGCCGGATACGTATGACGGTAAAAGTCTTATATACCACTATGGTGAAGCGTTTAACTTTAATATTATTCCGATTATGGGAACAGTTATAGCGATACTTTTATATTTACAGGAAAAGGAAAAAGAAAGGCGGAGCACAGAAAAGAGAAAAAGGGAGCTTATGAAGGATTATCCGGATATAGTTTCAAAACTGATAGTATTTATAGGTGCCGGACTTTCTGTCAGACAGTCATGGGAGAGTATAGTTATAGATTATGAGAATGAATGTAAAGAGAACAATGAAAGAAGATATGCCTATGAGGAAATGGTAAAGGCTCTGGCAAAACTTAAAACCGGAATATATGAGAATACTGTATATAAGGATTTCGGCAGGAGCTGTGCCCTTAGGCAATATATGAAATTGGCATCACTTTTAGAACAAAACAGAAGGAACGGACTTGCAAATCTGCACAGTCTCCTAAGCATGGAGTCACAAAGTGCATGGGATGAGAGGATAAATTTGGCAAGAAGAGAAGGCGAGGAGTTAAATACAAAGCTGCTTTTACCGCTTTTTATGATGTTACTTATAGTGATGATGATAATAATTGTACCTGCATTGTTGATATTTTATTGATTTTATAAAAGCAATGTGGATTTTAGAAAATTAGAAAGGGGTAGTAAATATGTTGGAGTTTTGGAAAGATTTTATGGAAAATGAGGACGGTGTCGGAGTAGTGGAGATTGTTTTGGTTTTAGTGGTTTTGATAGGTCTGGTACTTATATTTAAAGGAAATATCAGTAAGCTTATGAACAATATCTTTAAGGAAATCAATAAGAAATCAAAAGAGGTATATAATTGAGAAAAAGCGGTTCCGTTACCGTCTTTATATGTCTGATATTTGTCTGTATCAGTGCTTTAATATGTGGACTTTTGGAGTCTGCAAGGACATCGGGAGCAAGATTTTATTTACAGGTGGCAGGAGACTCTGCAATTGATTCACTTTTTAGCAGATATCATAGAAAGCTTTGGGAGAATTACAGAATATTCGGTCTGGAAAGTTACAGTGATGAGAATATAAAAGATATGATGCTTTTGTATATGGACCCTTATATAAAAAACAGCGGAATGTACAGGATTCAAAATCCGCATGTGAATTTAAATAAGAAAATATATTTAAATGACAATGGCGGCATGTATCTTGAGCAGGAGATTATTGATTATATGGGCCTTGGAACTTTTGAATCAATATTTGACAGTTCTCCCGATAAGCTTTGGAAAGATATAGAAGATGCTAAGAGTATGGAAAAGGTTACTTCCGACTATGGCCTCAGTTCAAGAGAAGCAATTGAAGTTGAGAAGGTTTTAAAAAGACTTTCTGAAAATATTTCAGAACAGGAGAAAATAAGATCTGAAATGAGATCCTCACTTGGTGCAAGAAATCTCACGGAGATAAAAAAGCTTTGTAAGAATCTGAAAAAGGTATTAAAAAAAGTTCCTGATCTTATAAAAAAGTATGAAAAAAAAGCCGATAAATTATCAAGGAAAATCGGAGAAATAAAAGATAAAAATGCCGAAAGTATTTCGAAACTCTCAGAAAACAATAAGGCGTATATTGAGGGAGAAACGGAAAAGTTTAAAGACTACGCAGATAAGGACGGAGAAAGAAGACTTGAGGTGGTAGCACTTGGCGGACTTTCTGAAAGTATGATAAGAGAAATTGAGCATCTGGAAGCCGATATTGAAATCCTTCAGGAAAGAATATCTGAAGCATCGGATGATGAAGAAGATGACCACAGTAGTGAAATAAGCGAGGGATGGGATAATGTGAGTGATGATATAAATTCACTTACAGAAATGAGAATGAACTTTAGACATGGAATATCTGATGAAGTTAAGGAAGATAAGCTAAAGCAGTTAAAGGATCTTATTTCCGACGGTATATTCTCTCTTGTGATTCCTGAAAACAGAGAGGTTTCAAATAAAAGTATAAACAGACTCGCTCTTCCTTCAAATACCGTCACAGGAGGATATACAGGCAGAAATCTTGCAGAAAGGCTTCTTATAAATGAGTATATCGGAACATACTTTGCCGACTTTACAGATGACATAAGTACTCCTCTGTCATATGAGCTTGAATATATATTAAACGGAAAAGACTCGGACAGGGAGAATCTTGAAAACACGGTGGCGTCTCTTCTTGCAATACGAGAGGGATTAAACTATATGCATATCATATCCGATGCCGATAAGATGCAAAGAGCCGAAGAGCTTGCCGAGGTAATCAGCGGTGTGATATGTCTGCCCGAAATAACAGTTCTTATCAAGTTTTTGATAATAGGGGTATGGGCTTTGGTGGAATCGGCTATAGATATCAAATGTCTTTTATCAGGGGGCAAGGTGCCTATAATAAAGACGAAAGATGATTGGAAGGCGGATCTTGACACGATATTTGAAGTTTTGGAAAACAGGGCTTTGGGTAATAATGATTCTGAACGTGGTATCAACTATGAGGGATATTTGAAAATGCTTTTATATATAGAAGATCCCGTAAAAAGAAATTTCAGAATGATGGATATAATGCAGCTTGATATAGGTGTGAGCCAAAACGACTTTTTAATGCAGGATATGATATACGGTATTGATGCAAATATAAGCTGTGGAGCAAGAAGAGTATTCAGCGAAATATCATATTTTTCAAAAGAGTTTGCAGGTCTTACTTCAAGCTATGAGATGCAGGTTAAAGTGGAGAAAATATATTGAAGGGAGGTTTTGTATGTCCTCTTATAATGAAAATTTTAAAAATAAAAAAATGAAAGCTCTCCAAGCATGCAGGTATAAGAGGACGCACAAAGCCTCTCTCAGTGTAGAGGCGGCCATGTGCTTTAGCCTGTTTATTATAGCTATGGCGGTACTTATAATGCCTTTTGATATGATGAATACCAATAGAAAAATCAGAGGAATCGCAGAAGCCGTATGTAAGGATTCCTGCCAGTATGCATATACATATTACAGATTTACAGGTAATACGAGAGAAGAAGAAAATGAAAATTACGATCATGAGGCTATGGAAAATGTAAAGGGAGTATTTGCAGGTGGAGCAATAGGAAGCTTTGTGGTTGCAAAAATAAATGCCGAGGTGAAAGATAAGAATATAGCTAATATTCACGGACTTTTATCAACCTGTATGTCTGACGGTGAGACCATATGTATAAGGATAGATTATAAATATTCACTTCCTATAGGGATATTTAAAAATTCGATCAATCAGACTGTGGTAGCTTCAAGAAGAGCGTGGATAGGAGCGGACGGCGGGAAAGGCTCCGGAAATTCGGATGATGAAGAATATGTTTATATAGGCAGGAACTCGACCAGGTATCATTTAGATCCAAGATGCCACTATCTTTATAATGATTTGCGCTCGGTATCTTTGTCTGAAATAGCAGGTATAAGAAATGATAACGGAGCGAGGTATCAACCATGTGAAAGATGTGGAAACAGAGCAGGAACAACGGTTTATATAATGCCTTCAGGCACAAGATATCACAGTGATCCGAATTGCAGTGCAATCATAGCTTATGTACAAAGAGTTAAGCTCTCGGATGTGGAGCATTTGGGAGTATGTTCTTACTGTGGAGGTAGACATTGAGTATTGAACTTGTGGAAAAGATGATTTTAATAATATTTTTGCTGATTTTTACATTTCAGGATATCAGAAAAAAAGAGATATACACTTTTGGTGTGGTTTTATTTTATATAATGATTATAGATATTCAGATATATAAGCTTATTATCGGTAACAGCATAGATATTAAGAATACAGTATTTGGAATACTAAGCGGTTTTTTATTATTGCCGCTTTCAAAGTTTAATATCTTGGGAGAGGGGGATGCACTCGTATTTATAGGTTGCGGAGCGATTCTCGGTTTAAAAGGAAATATACTTTTGTTTTTTGTATCGGTTTTTATAGTTTCAATATATGCTCTTTTTATGAGCCTATATTACATGGTAAAAAAACGTAGAATAAAAGGAGTCAGAGTGGCAATGCTTCCTTTTATAACTATGGCAAATTGCATTATATGGTTATGTGTATGAAGAAGAGTTTGAGAGCAAGTTTTACAGTGGAGATAACTTATATTATATTTTTTATATTTATGGGTATTGCTTTTATAATAGGATACAGCATAGATAAACATACTGAAACGGTTGACAGTATTGAGATGCATCTACTGCTTGAGAGATTGGCACATGATGAAAAAGATATGGGATATGATACGGAAAGGTTAAAGTCTTTAGTTGAGTTAAAGGGCAATAAAGCTGTAAAAATAAAGAAACATAAATTTTCCGTGGAAGGGGAGCAGGGAAATCAGAGTATCAGAGTGGCTGTCTATGATCCCGAGGGCTATATAAGAGCGACTACAGCATTGGAGGGGATATATGAAAGACT
Organism: Lachnoanaerobaculum gingivalis; assembly: GCF_003862475.1. GTDB lineage: Bacteria > Bacillota > Clostridia > Lachnospirales > Lachnospiraceae > Lachnoanaerobaculum > Lachnoanaerobaculum gingivalis. The sequence goes on from NZ_RRCO01000004.1 coordinate 66,855, forward strand.
TAAAGGTCAGTTATCAGAGGAATCTGAAGAGTAACCAGCTTATATTTGAGCCGGGGGAAAGTTTTTTGCTTGAGTTAAAAAGTAAATATGCCTTTGAACTGGGTATGATAGAGCATAATAATATCAAAAATTTCTTGAAGCCTTTTATAAAAAGGCTGAACTCTAAAATAGAGATTTGTTATGATATAAGCTCACTACAGCCGGTATCAAGAATTTTTGAAGTAAAAACATTGAATGCAGAAGAAATAAAATCATTTATTATTGAAATAATAACAGCCACAAAATCATTGGAAGAATTTTTACTTGAAGCATCATCAATAGTACTGGATCCCGAATATATTTTTTCCGATTTGGACCTTAAAAGATTCTTATTTTTATATATTCCAAGAAACGAAGATAATAAAGAAGAGATGAAATTATTATTGGAAAATATTTTAAATAATATCAATAAGGAAGATAAAGACTGTTTGATAACGGTATACGGGATGCTAAAGGAATGTCAAAAAAGAGATTTCACTATAAATGATTTGGAAGGAATTTTGGACTCTAATATAAAGAAAGCGGATAAGGAGCAGGTTACCTTTGAAGAAATAATTCCTGAGAATGTCGAGGAAAAAGAGCGTAATAAAACTAAATTCAATATTTTCGGAGGCATTTTTAAGAATCAAAAAGTAAAGTCTCAGGATGAGGAATCGGAATTTCTTGAAAAGGTATTTGAGGGTTATGAGTCAAATGTGAATGCCGCATATATAAATGAGGATAAGGCTTCATTTACAGTACCTGATGAAGAAATAGGAAGTACCGTACTGCTCACGGATATAAAGATAAAAAGTTCGGGAAGATTTTTAAGAACTGTAAACGGGAAGGAAGACATAGAGCTTTCATATTTACCGTTTATTATAGGTAAACAGGAAAGAGTATGTGATTATGTTCTTGATACGGACGGAGTGAGCAGAATGCATTTGAAATTCTTTGAAAAAGATAATGAAATTTATGCAAGAGATCTAAACTCAAGAAACGGAACATATGTCAACGGAAGAAAGCTTGAAAATGAGGAAAATATAAGGCTGCATAATGGTGATTCCGTAAATATCTGCGGAATAAGTTATATATTGGAGATATAATTATTCTTGATAGTTTTCGTATCTATGTTATACTTTATAAAATCATTAAGAAAGTTTTTATGGCTTTTTATTTGTAAAGGGAATAATATTGTAAAAGGCTGTATAGTGATGATTAGGAGAAGAAAGTGAAGGACAAGATACGAATAGTGCTATGCTGTATATTTTTATTAATAGCGGTATATGCAGGATATAATATTATTAAGATACAAAGTGAATACAAAAAAGGTGTGGATACCTATAAAGAAATAGATAAGTATACCATAGAGCAGACAACAGCACAGTCAAGTGATAATACTGAAGAGACTCAGGAGGAAACTGAAGAAGAAAAGCCTTATCCGAAGGTTGATTTTGCAGGATTAAAGGCTGTAAACAGTGATGTTATAGGTTGGATTTATGTGCCTGATACAGAAATAAATTATCCGATAGTGCATACAACAGATAATGAATATTATCTGGACCATATGGTGGACAGAACGGAGAATCCGGCAGGTGCTATATTCTTAGATACCAGAAACCCAAGTGATTTGAGTGATCTGCACAGCATAATATACGGACATCATATGAAAAACGGAAGTATGTTTGCGGCACTTAAGGGCTATAAAAAGCAGGATTTCTTTGATGAACATAAGAACGGATATTTGATAACCGAAGATGCGGTATACAGAATTGATTTCTTTGCCGGACATGTGGCAAATGTGGAAGAGAACGCATGGCAGCTTGATTTTAGTGACGGTACGGAATTTGATAACTGGATAAAGTCATTAAAAGAAGTATCTGCATTTAAGTCGGATGTGAATCCGGAATATGATGATAAGGTCTTTACCCTGTCAACCTGTAGTTATGAGTTTGATGATGCAAGATTTGTACTAAGCGGTAAGCTTACAAAAATTGAATAGCTTAAAAATCAATATAAAGGGTTAAGAGCATAAACTGTTCTTGACCCTTTTTTTAAAAGGTGGTAGTATAAATTAAAATCCTACTAATAAAGTAGGGATAAAGGGATAGAATGAAAAGAGGACTTTATGGATATATTAAATGAAGTAAAAAAGATACATGAAACTTTGGTGGAGCTTAGAAGAGATTTCCATTTACATCCGGAACTCAGTATGAAGGAGTATCGAACAGCTACAAGAATAGAAGAAGAGCTTGATAAGCTGGGTATAGAGCATTACAGAAGTGCAAAAACGGGAGTTATAGGACTTATTAAAGGAACAGGAAAGTCGGAGCCTGCAAAGAATAAGGGAGCAGATGAATCTGAGAGCAATATAGGACATCAGGGTAGTACCAGAGAGGGTAAGGACAGAGTTGTGGCACTCAGAGCCGATATAGATGCCCTTCCTATACTTGAAAGAGATGACAGAGCTTATTGCTCAAAAACAGAAGGTGTTATGCATGCATGCGGACATGATGTTCATAATGCGTCTTTACTTGGTGCGGCTATAATACTTGCCAATAACAGAGAAAAGTTTGCAGGAACGGTAAAACTTATTTTCCAGCCCGGTGAAGAAGTAGGTGCAGGTGCACAGGCTATGATCGCAAACGGTGAAGTAAAGGGAGTTGAAAGAATCTTCGGACTCCATGTAGCTCCTGATTTAAGATGTGGAGAGATTGGTGTCACTACAGGCATAAACAATGCGTCTGTAGATCATTTCAGGATAGAGATAGAGGGAAAGGCTACTCATGTATCAACTCCTCAGATGGGTATAGATGCACTTTATATTGCCGCACAGACTGTTGTGGCATTACAGGCATTGGTTACAAGGACTACATCACCTATAGACCCTGTGGTTATAGGTGTGGGAATATTAAACTCGGGAACATCTTACAATATAGTGTCGGGAAGCGGTGTTATAGAGGGTACAACAAGAACAACATCGGAAAAGACCAGACAGGAAGTAAAGGCTAAGGTGCAAGAGACTGCTGAAAATATTGCAAAGATTTACGGAGGAAGCGCAAAGGTTATCTGGACAGATTATACATCCGCACTTATAAATGATGAGAGAGTTTCGGAAGAAGTCAGAGGCATCGTAAAGGATATTTTCGGAGAAAAGGCGGCAAGGGTAAGACCGATATCTTTAGGCGGTGATAATTTTGCTGAATTTATCATGGAAATTCCGGGGGCATATGCTTATCTCGGAACTTCAAATGAGAGCATTCCAAACAGTTTAATTCAACTTCATAATGAAGGTTTTGACGTAGATGAGAACGCTTTGGACATAGGAGCAACACTTTATGCCGAGTATGCACTAAGGTGGTTAAATGATAAATTTTAAACGAAGATGTGCTTATTTAGGGCGTTTTTAAACTTTTTTTAACAGCGATATTATATTATTATTAAAGATTACTTACAAATAGATAACTTCTTTAATAAATCGTTGACATTTAGTCGCTCAATTAATATAATTCAAAAAATTAACAATTGTGTTAAAAAAAGGAGAGACTTTATGCCAAGAATAACATCGCTTTTAAAGTCCATTTGTGGGAAGATTATGTCAATACCTATGAGGCTCACAAAGAAAATGTACAGACATATGGCTCTGCTCACAATAGGTGGTGCAGTGATCAGTGTGGTTGCATTTTCAAGCAATGGATTTGCCGGAAGCGGAAAAAATGCTGTCAGTGCTAATGTCATAAATTCCGGAGAAGGTGAAACCTTTGAGGATGATATGCAAGACGAGACGGACGAAATTTTGGATAATGCCGGATTAGATAATACAACTGTTGATGAAGAAATCGCAAATTTGCCCCGAATAGAGCAAAAGGAGACCGGAAATGAAAAGATGGAAAGACTTCTTGAGGAACGCAGGGTAGCACTTGGATTATCTTCACTTACAGTAGAGGATTATAATAATCTGCTAAGGATTGTTGAAGCTGAAGTTGGTGACAATGATGTCTATGGTAGAACAATAGTAGCCAATGTTGTTTTAAACAGGGTTCGTTCAAGCCATTTTGAAAACACTATAACAGAAGTTATATTCAGCAAGGGACAGTTTTCACCTATAAGGGATAAGAGATTTTTTAAAGTTAAAGTAAGCGAAGCCACTATCAAAGGTGTAAATAATGCACTGATGGGAGAGGACTATTCAAGAGGCGCACTTTACTTTATGGATAGAGCATATTCTTCGAGCCATGCGGTAGGATGGTTTGATTCATCTTTGACATATTTGTTTTCTTATGGAGGTCACGAATATTTTAAATAAATTATAGTTGAGCAGGTATGTTTATGGGATTTGAGTTTTACAGTCCCCGGCGGTAATAAAAGAGTTGTCCGGGGGTTGTAAAATTAAGCCTATATACTGCTGTTCGAACTTTAGCTGTGATACATTTTTTTCTTTGAAAAAATCAAAAAAATGCTTGACATTGCAATGCCGCTCATATATAATGCTGTATGTGTCTGAGAGAGACATGTAAATAATCATCGGGGTGTGGCTCAGTTTGGCTAGAGTACCTGGTTTGGGACCAGGGGGTCGCAGGTTCGAATCCTGTCACCCCGACTTGTTTTCTAAAAACATAATATATGAGTCTGTAGCTCAGCTGGATAGAGCATCGGCCTTCTAAGCCGAGGGTCAGGGGTTCGAATCCCTTCAGGCTCACTGATATGCAGGTGTGGTTCAATGGTAGAACATCAGCCTTCCAAGCTGAATACGTGGGTTCGATTCCCATCACCTGCTTTTTATCATAATATATGATATATTATGGTGGGTATAGCGCAGTTGGTTAGCGCGCCAGATTGTGGCTCTGGAGGCCGTGGGTTCGAATCCCATTACCCACCCTTTGATGGGTCATCGCCAAGCGGTAAGGCACAGGACTTTGACTCCTGCATTCGCTGGTTCAAATCCAGCTGGCCCAGTTATATGGAATTGTTACGTAACACCTGAGGGGTGTTATTTTTAGAATAAGCGGTTATGCTTTGGGAGGTGCTTATGGATATTATGCCGATTTTTGCAGGTATTGTAGGACTTGTTATAGTAGTGGCGGTTGCGGTATCGGCCGGTACGATGGGGGCTGTATTCGGTGTTATAGCGGAAGAAGATGAAGACGATGAGTTTTAAAAAGTGGGGCAGAGATAAAAATCTCTGCTCTTTTTGATTTGCCTTAACTAAATGTTATGGCAAGTATAGAAAATATATATGCATAAAATAAAGAATAGTTAACAGTAAAGTTGAAAAAAGTTTTATTTTAAAGTATTATGGTAAGAAAATCTTTTAAAATAAGGAAAGATGGAATATGAAAGCAAATATAACATTGATAAACGGTGACGGTATAGGACCTGAGATAGTAAGAGAAGCAAAAAAGGTTTTGGAGGCTGTCTCACAAAAATATAATCATGAATTTATATATACAGATATAGATATGGGAGGATGTTCCATAGATAAATATGGAGTGCCCTTGACAGATGAAGCAATAGAGATTGCAAAGAGCGCTGATGCGGTACTTTTGGGAGCAGTCGGCGGCAATGTAGGAAATTCAAAATGGTATGATGTTGCACCTAATCTAAGACCTGAGGCCGGACTTTTAAAAATAAGAAAAGAGCTTGGACTTTTTGCAAACTTAAGACCGGCACTTTTATATAAGGAACTTGCCGATGCCTGTCCTTTAAAGACGGAGATAAGCAAAGCAGGTTTTGACATGGTAATAGTCAGAGAGCTTACAGGAGGACTATACTTCGGTGAGAGATATACAAAAGAGACAGACGGTGTAAGAACTGCGGTGGATACTCTTGTTTATAATGAAAATGAGATCAGAAGAGTGGCTAAGGTTGCCTTTGATATCGCTTCAAAAAGAAGAAAGAAAGTGATCAGCGTGGACAAGGCAAATGTACTTGACAGCTCAAGGCTTTGGAGAAATGTGGTCGAAGAGGTTGCAAAGGATTATAAGGACATTACTCTAGAACATATGCTTGTAGATAATGCGGCTATGCAGTTTGTAATGAATCCGGGGCAGTTTGATGTAGTGCTTACAGAAAATATGTTTGGTGATATTTTATCGGATGAAGCAAGTATGATCACAGGCTCCATAGGAATGCTTCCAAGCGCAAGCTTAAATGAGAGTAAGCTTGGACTTTATGAACCGAGTCACGGTTCGGCACCCGATATTGCAGGTAAGAATATTGCAAATCCTATAGCAACCGTACTTTCAGCGGCAATGCTTTTAAGGTATTCACTTGGTCTTGATAAGGAAGCCGGTGATATTGAAAATGCTGTCGAGAAGGTTTTAAAGGACGGATTCAGAACCGTAGACATTTATACTGAAGGAATGAATAAGCTTAGCACCTCTCAAATGGGTGACAAGATAGTTGAATATATAAAATGATTTCACAAAAGCAGATTGTGATAGGAAGAGGAAATATGGAAAATTTACGCTCCAATAATATGAAGTCGGGTATGCAGCAGGCACCGAGCAGATCGCTTTTAAATGCTGTAGGTATGACACCTGAGGAAATGAGAAAACCTATAATAGGTATTGTAAGTTCATTTAATGAGATAGTACCGGGACATATAAACTTAGATAAAATATCAGATGCCGTAAAGCTCGGCGTAGCGGAAGCCGGAGGAACACCTGTTGTATTCCCTGCGATTGCGGTATGTGACGGTATAGCAATGGGACATATAGGAATGAAGTATTCACTTTGTTCAAGAGATTTGATAGCCGACTCTACAGAGACGGTAGCAATGGCACATCAGTTTGATGCGCTTGTAATGATCCCGAACTGTGACAAGACAGTACCGGGAATGCTGATGGCGGCGGCCAGACTTAATATACCGACAGTATTTGTATCGGGCGGTCCCATGCTTTCAGGAAGAGTTAAGGGAAAGAATACATCACTTTCAAGTATGTTTGAAGCGGTTGGCGCATATGCGGCAGGTAAGATCAGTGAAGATGATGTAATGGAATATGAGAATAAGACCTGTCCTACCTGCGGTTCATGTTCAGGTATGTATACGGCAAATTCAATGAACTGTCTTACAGAAGTTCTGGGAATGGGACTTAGAGGAAACGGTACAATACCTGCAGTATATTCGGAGAGAATCCGTCTTGCAAAAAGAGCAGGATATGCCGTAATGGAAATGTTAAAGAGAGATATACGTCCAAGAGATATTATGACAAAAGAAGCATTTATAAATGCACTTACAATGGATATGGCACTCGGATGTTCCACAAACTCCATGCTTCACCTTCCGGCAATTGCCTATGAGGCGGGAGTTGAGCTGAATGTGGACATTGCAAATGAAATAAGTGCAAAGACACCGAACCTTTGTCATCTTGCACCTGCAGGACACACTTATATAGAAGAGTTAAATGAGGCCGGCGGTATCTATGCGGTTATGAAGGAGATATCAAAGCTTGGACTTTTAAACCTTGACTGTATGACGGTTACAGGTAAGACAGTCGGCGAAAATATAAAGAATGCCATAAATCTGGATACAGATGTTATAAGACCTGCCGAGAATCCATATTCAAAGGTTGGAGGAATTGCAGTACTTAAAGGTAATATAGCACCTGATTCATGTGTGGTAAAAAGAAGTGCTGTACTTCCTGAAATGCTTAAGCACTCAGGACCTGCAAGAGTATTTGATTGTGAGGAAGATGCAATTGCGGCAATCAAAGGCGGAAAGATAGTACCGGGAGATGTTGTGGTTATCAGATACGAGGGACCGAAGGGAGGTCCGGGTATGAGAGAAATGTTAAATCCTACATCTGCAATCGCCGGAATGGGACTTGATACTACCGTAGCACTTATAACTGACGGTAGATTTTCAGGCGCATCCAGAGGCGCATCAATCGGACATGCTTCACCTGAGGCGGCTGTAGGCGGACCTATAGGACTTTTACAAGACGGTGACATTATTGATATTGATATCAATGCAAATACAATAAATGCCAGAGTAAGTGAAGAAGAGTTTGCAAAGAGAAGAGAAAACTGGAAGCCAAGAATTAATGAGGTAACAGGTTATCTGGCAAGATACAGAAGGCTTGTTTCAGGTGCTCCAAGGGGTGCGGTTTTAACAGTGGACGAGTTATAGGAGGATAGATGGCAAAATTAAGCGGATCACAAATAATAGTTGAATGTCTTTTAGAGCAGGGTGTTGATACCGTATTCGGATATCCGGGCGGCGCAATACTTAATCTATATGACGAATTATATAAAAATCAGGACAGAATAAGACATATACTTACCAGTCATGAGCAGGGAGCCTCACATGCCGCTGACGGATATGCAAGAGCAAGCGGAAAAGTAGGTGTTTGTCTGGCAACAAGCGGACCGGGAGCTACAAATCTGGTAACCGGTATTGCAAGTGCATATATGGATTCAATACCGGTAGTTGCCATCACCTGTAATGTAGGCAATAATCTTCTTGGAAAAGACTCTTTCCAGGAGGTGGATATATCAGGCATTGTAATGCCTGTAACCAAGTACAGCTTTATTGTAAGAGACGGAAACAAGCTTGCGGAGACTATAAGAAGAGCCTTTAAAATAGCTGTAAGCGGCAGACCGGGGCCTGTACTTATAGATATTACAAAGGATGTTACCGGAGACAGCTTTGAATACGAGTATCAAAAGCCTGAAAAGGTAATGCCGACTACAAATGTAAGCGAAGAAGAGATATTAAATGCCGTTTCACTTATAAGAGCTTCAAAGAAGCCATATGTTTTGGTAGGTGGCGGAGCAATCCTTTCAGGAGCAAGCGAAGAACTTAGAACATTCGTTTCAAAGATAGATGCACCTGTAGCCGACACACTTATGGGTAAGGGCGCATTTGACGGCTCAGACCCGAAATATACCGGAATGGTGGGAATGCACGGAACAAAGACAAGCAATCTCGGAATAACCGAGTGCGACCTGCTTATTGTAATCGGAGCGAGATTCTCAGACCGAGTAATCGGTAATGCTAAGAAATTTGCAAAAAATGCAAAAATCCTTCATATAGATGTGGATGCGGCTGAAATAAGTAAAAATATCAAGGCACATTACAGTCTTATCGGTGATGCAAGATTGATTTTAAGAAAGCTTAACTCAAGACTTGACCCTATGCATCATGATGAATGGGTAGCACATATTGAAAGACTAAAGGATATGTATCCTGTAAGAACAAATAAGACCGGACTTACAGGTGAGTACATAATAGAGACCATAGATGCAAAGACCGCAGACGATACAATAATCAGTACTGAAGTAGGACAGCATCAGATGTGGGCGGCACAGTTTTATAAGTTTAAGAATCCCAGAACATTCCTTACATCAGGCGGACTTGGAACTATGGGATACGGACTTGGTGCGGCTATCGGTGCAAAGATGGCAGAGCCTGATAAGACTGTAATAAATATAGCCGGTGACGGATGCTTCAGAATGAATATGAATGAAATAGCTACAGCCACAAGATATGATATTCCGCTTATTCAGGTTATTATAAACAACCATGTACTTGGAATGGTTAGACAGTGGCAGAATTTATTCTATGGAAAAAGATACTCACAAACAGTGTTAAGAGATAAGGTAGACTTTGTAAAATTGGCAGAGGCCATGGGAGCCAAGGCCAAAAGAGTTACTACAAAAGAGGAGTTTGATGCCGCTTTTGAAGAGGCATTAAAATCGAATACAACTTTTGTTATTGAATGTGAAATTGATTCCGATGAGAAGGTATTTCCGATGGTATCGCCTGGAGCGGCTATATCGGATGCATTTGATGAGAAGGATTTGAAATTAAATCCGATTAAGTAAACAAGACGGTATTTTGCGAAAAGCAGATTGAAAATATTGTATTATAAGGAGATTATCATGGGTAGAGTATATAATTTTAGTGCGGGTCCCGCAGTACTTCCTGAAGAGGTTTTAAGAGATGCAGCAGCAGAAATGCTTGATTACAACGGTAGCAGAATGTCCGTTATGGAAATGAGCCATCGTTCCAAGGTATATGAAGAGATAATAGAGGAAGCCGAGAAGGATATAAGAGACCTTTTAAATATCCCTGATAATTATAAAGTGCTTTTCTTACAGGGTGGCGGACATACACAGTTTGCAATGGTTCCTATGAACCTTATGAAGAATAAAAAAGCGGATTACATAATCACAGGACAGTGGGCAAAAAAAGCCTTCCAGGAAGCAAAGATGTATGGTGATGTGGTTGCCGTGGCATCAAGTGAGGATGAGACTTACTCATATATTCCGGACTGCTCGGATTTACCTATAAGAGAAGATGCGGATTATGTATATATTTGCGAGAACAATACAATCTACGGAACAAAGTTTAAAACATTGCCGAACACCAAAGGCAAGGATTTGGTTGCAGATGTATCATCATGCTTTTTATCAGAGCCTATGGATATCAGTAAGTATGCTTTGGTTTGGGGAGGAGTTCAAAAGAATATAGGACCTGCAGGAGTGGTTATTGCAATTATAAGAGATGACCTTGTTACAGATGATGTACTTGAAGGCACACCTTCAATGCTCAGATATAAGATTCATGCGGACAACAAGTCACTTTATAATACACCTCCGACATACAATATTTATATTTGCGGTAAGGTATTTAAATGGATTAAATCTCTTGGCGGACTGGCTGCAATGAAGGAAAGAAATGAAGAGAAGGCAAAGATTCTTTATGATTTTCTTGATTCATCAAAGCTCTTTAAAGGAACTGTAAGAAAAGAGGATCGTTCACTTATGAATGTACCTTTTGTTACAGGAGACAAAGAACTTGATGCGAAATTTATCAAAGAGGCCGAGGCAAACGGATTTGTAAACTTAAAAGGCCACAGAAGTGTAGGCGGAATGAGAGCCAGCATCTACAATGCCATGCCGAAGGAAGGCGTAGAAAAACTGGTGGAGTTTATGAAAAAATTCGAGAAGGAAAATGCATAAGGAGATACTATGAGAAAAATACATTGCTTAAATGCTATTGCAAATGTCGGAACGGATATATTTGACGAAAATTATGAGCTTACAGACAATATTGAAGAAGCGGATGCCATTATGGTAAGATCTGCCGCAATGGGTGATATGGACTTCTCAGAAAATCTCCTTGCCATAGCCAGAGCAGGTGCAGGTGTAAACAATATACCGCTTGAGAGATGTGCAGATGCCGGAATAGTGGTATTTAACACACCGGGAGCAAATGCAAACGGTGTAAAGGAACTTGTAATCTGCGGTATGCTTTTGGCTGCAAGAGATGTAGTAGGAGGTATCGAGTGGACAAGAAGTATCAAAGATTCGAATACTATTGCAAAGGATGTTGAAAAGGGAAAGAAAAACTTTGCAGGTGGTGAGATAAAGGGAAAGAAACTCGGAGTAATAGGACTCGGTGCTATAGGTGCCGAAGTTGCAAATGCCGCAGCTTCACTGGGGCTTGAAGTTTTGGGATACGACCCGTTTATTTCAGTAAATGCCGCATGGAGACTTTCAAGAAAGATAAAACATATAACAGATATAAATGAAATATTCAGAGAGTGTGATTATATTACATTGCATATTCCACTCACAGATGATAACAAGGGAATGATCGGAAAAAATTCAATTCCTCAGATGAAGGACGGAGTTGTGATTTTAAACTTTGCAAGAGACCTGCTTGTAGATGATGATGAGATGGAAAAAGCGCTTGAGAGCGGTAAGGTTGCAAGATATGTTACAGACTTCCCAAACACGAAGTCTGCAAAGATGGAAAAGGCGATAGTTATACCTCATCTGGGTGCTTCCACACAGGAGAGCGAGGACAATTGTGCAGTGATGGCTGCAAATGAGCTTGTAGACTATCTTGAGAACGGCAATATAAAAAATTCCGTAAATTTCCCAAGCTGCGACATGGGAGTATGTCAGGTAGAGGGAAGAGTCGCTCTCCTTCATAAAAATATCCCGAATATGATAGGTCAGATTACCTCAGCATTTGCAAAGAACGGATATAATATTTCTGATCTTACAAATAAATCAAAGGGCTCAAAGGCATATACCCTTATAGATATAGAAAACAAGGCAAGCGAAAGCCTTATAAATGAGTTAAATTCTATTGAAGGTATTTTAAAGGTGAGAGTTATAAAGTAGTATTTTAACCAAAAAGGGAGTTATATATGGAATTTAGAAAAAAGGAGTATGCTCCTTTTGATATTTTTGATAGCGAATGGGCGGTAATAACAGTAGGCAACAAGGAAAAGTTTGACAAGAACAGTTTTATACAGGAAATAAGAGACTACTATGAACAGTATCCTGATGTCTATACTGATGGTCACGGCGGCTGGGAGCCTCATTTTATTCTGCTGGGCGAGATAGAAGAAATTATAGAGTAATGTGTGCCTTTAGGCATCAAAGGGGATAAGCTCTTTATGTGAAGATCTTATCCCTTTTGTGTGCAATAAAAATATTAAAATTTGAAGCTTAGAATACATTTATATATCCAATTTTTCAACGATCTCTCCATTTTCCTCTTTTTTCATAATCTTTTTAATAATTTCTTCGCTAAGATACTGTGAAAATAAAGTCAGGTCTTTTGATACTTCAAATACAATATTATGTTTTATACTGTCTGTATCAAAACTTAAGTCATATTTATCTTTACTATTCCAATAATTCCAATTTACATCCGTTCTCTCATAGTAAACATAATTTCTCTTTTTTGTAATATAAATTCTCTTATTGGTCAGTGTTTTTTTATCATCCGATATAAAGGTATCTGAATATATCTTTATCCCTTCAAAAAGCTTATATTCTTTAATATTATCATTTGAAATATTTAATTTAATCTCGCTGTATTCCATATTACCGCCTTTCTTTTATAACACTGTTTTGCAGATATTATACCATTTGCAAGTTAGCTTGTATATAATAAATCTAAGTAATAATAAAAGACTAAGTTCTACTGTATACGAATAAATTTGCCTTCTACATATTAATCAATTAGACTTATTGAGTATAAAGTACCGGTACGGCTTCATATTAGCTATTAAAAATTCCTTGACAGCGGTGTAAAGGTCTTCGTACTCCAAGTAGCACCCCCCTTGATTCGGCATAATTCTTTGATGCGTTCAAAGTTTAGAAATGTCATTACAAAAGTCTGCTCCCTCGTATAAATGATTAAACGGCGTTCTACTGTAATTTTGGGTACTTTTCTTCAAAGTCAGATACAATCTTGGAATCTAAATGAGCATCATCAGCATGTTTTATATCTTTACGAAAGACTTCAATAACAAAGTTTAGTTGTTTGATCTGTCTAGGGTAATCATCAATCAATTTCTGATGCTCCATTTGAATCTATTTAAAACACTCATCTGATTTAAAATCGGCAACTTTTCTTTTGAGTATTTTGTTTCCCAAAGTACCTTTTTCTTTTTCGTATTTCTTACATAATGTTTACCGTAAGGTTAAAAGTTGTTCAATCTTACTGGAAATATAATTTATATACTTACCTCATTTTATTGCATGATTATATCACAAATGCAGTATTTATGTGAATTTGATCACAGATCCCCTTGTTATTTTGCTATGTTCATAAACTATAAAAAATCGTATTCAAACACGGATTGGGTAGAACTAACTCCAAATGATAGTGAAATGTTTTCGTAAGTGCATATGCGCTTACTGTACTTATTCAATATGTTGGTTAGTGTACAAGCATAGCTGGAGAAAGAATATAAATGAGATAAATATTATTATAAAATATATTATTGACGATAATATAAAATCGTGCTATAAATTAACTAGGAGGTGGATTTGTGTTAATAACAAGAAGAGTTACAAATGAGAAAGAATTAGAAAAAATATTTCGAGAAAGGTACAGAATATTTGTTGAAAGAGATAAGGATGCACCAATAGAGTTATATCCAAATGGAATTATGAAGGATAAATGTGATGATGATGCAATTCATATTGCTTGCTATGATTCCTTAAACGCTTCTTTGTTGGGATTCTTGTCTGTAGTCTTGAAACTGGAAGATAAAATCAAATTACCGATTGAAGAACAGCATGATCTTTTTATAGAGATAGGGACTGCAGAAATTATGAGATTGATTATTATAGAGAACAAGAATATAAAACTAAAAGGACATATACTTAACGGCCTACTAAAAGAAATTGGAAATGTTGTTAGAGAATACAATTTGAAAAGGCTTTTTTTAGTCACTACAAAGGAAGCATATAATATCTATGTGAAGATTGGTTTTAGGCAAATAGGGCCGTACAGGCTATATAAAAATATTTCTAATGAATGTCCTATGTCATTAGAAATAAGTGAGGTAAATAATAAAATAATTTAAAAGGAGACTATGGAATGGAAAACAAAGTAATGAGAATTATTGCAGAAATTTCGGAAGTAAATGAAAGCGAAATTAGAATGGAGTTGGAATTGGTGGATGATTTGGAAGTCGATTCAATGATGTCTTTAGAGATATTAACTGAATTAGAGAGAGAATTCGATATCCGGATATCAGAAAAAGATTTGGCGGATTTTGTTACCGTTGGAGATATTTTTAATTTCGTGAAGGAAAAAGTAGATGAAAAGAAATAAAGTTGTAGTTACAGGTTTAGGTGTAGTTTCTTCTATTGGCGAGAATGTATTTGAATTTTGGAGAAACTGTTTAGATGGAAAAGTTGGTACAAATAAAATTGAAAAAGAGGGTATAGAGATTTTGAATGCTACTCAAGGAGGACAGATAAAAAATTTTAAAAGTACTTATCCTGGATTAGGGAGAAGTTGCCAGTTGTTGATAGCTGGTCTTGATGAAGCAATTGCTGATTCTAATTTGAACTTGAGTGAAATCGACCGTATTCTTATAGGGACAACTATGGGTGAAACAACTATTGATTACACTTTAAAGAATACATTTTTTGGAATAGAAAATCCCAGTACTTTTTTAAGACAAAATCAGCTAAATAATTTGGTGGGAGATGCCCTAAAGGCGTTGAAAATTGAAGATGTAGAAACATGCTTATTTTGCAATGCATGTTCTGGAGGGAATTACGCCTTAATATCGGGTTTTGAATCTATTAGGAACGGACTAGCCGATGTAATTATTGTTTGTGGTGTGGATTCTTTTTCTACAATTGCCTATTATGGATTTTCACGATTAAATGCTATTGCTAGTGAATATTGTAGACCATTTGATGAGAATAGAGATGGAATGTTAGTTGCGGAGGGAGTGGGATGTTTAGTTTTAGAGAGTGAGAAACATGCTAAAGCCAAAAATCAAAAAATCTATGCTGAGATTATTGGATATGGGATGAGTAGTGATGCTTTTCATATCAATGTTCCCCATCCAGAGGGTAGTGGAATAGAGTTAGCTATAAAAAAAGCTTTAGACTATGCTAATTTACTCCCAGAACAAATTGATTATATTAGTGCACACGGAACAGGTACCATTGCAAATGATAAAATTGAATCGAAAATATTAGAAAATATTTTTGGCAATGAAGTACCGATAAGTTCTATTAAATCTATGATAGGACACTCGATGGGAGCAGCTAGTTCCATAGAGGCTATTGTGTGCTGCTTGTCAATTGTTCATGGTAAGGTTCCACCTACTGCTAACAATTTGAAAAAAGACCCAGAATGCAATATAAATTGTGTTCCTAATATTTATCAAGACAAAGAAATAGTTTACGCAATGAATAATTCATATGCTTTTGCAGGATCAAATGCATCAGTGATATTTAAAAAATATTTAGGAGAAAGTTATGGGGATGAAAATACTAAATAGTTATAGGTTAAGCGATTTCTATGAATATGTTGATGAGACCTTGGATATTTATAGTAAAACCATTAAAGTGAAAATGCTAAAAAACATAAATATTTCAGACTATACGTCGAGTAAAGGACTCAAGAAACTACCAAAAGCCACTAAAAATGCGATTGTATCTTCAATTGCATGTACAAACAACATTTTAACTGAAGAAGAAAAAAAGGATCTAGGAATATTTGTAGGAACGTCGTTGTCATATGTCGAACATGGATTACAATTCATGTCACCTGCGTATGAGTCATCACCGAGATTAGTTAGCCCTTTAATGTTCCCTAATACAGTTTTAAATAGTATATCAGGGTGGATTTCTATTGTTTTAGGGAGTAAATCAATAAATACAACCATTAATACGGGGCAAAACTCTGGTATTGATGCACTAAAAGTAGCTTTAGAATTTTTACATTCTAAAGCTATTAATAAAGCTTTGGTTGTGGTTACTGAAGAAATAGCGAAATCTGTTGTTGAAAGCGATTTATTAAGTAGTAATTATTATATGGAAGATACTTTTGCTTTACTACTAACTCTTGATAATGACGATGAGCAAAACTTCAACTATGAGATTGAGGAGATTTACTCTAAGTATGTCACTAAAGATAAATTTTTGCAACATATTATGGTAATAGATGAGGACTTTCCTGATGAAGAAAAAAATGCAATATATGGTTTTTGGAAGGAAGATATTGTAAGAAATGCTGATTATTATTTTGTAAATGATATAAATATGTTATCTTGTACTTCGATAAATCAGTTTTTTCATTGCATACAGGACAATAAATATGACAATATAATTATTTCTGAAAACAATAAAAGTGGTATGTTTTCATATTTGAAAGTTAGAAAAAATGTGAGAAAGGTAAAAAATGAATAAAGTTGCAGTGGTTTCTGGTGGCTCAAGAGGGATTGGCTATGGTATTGCTAGAAAATTACAGGAGAAGGGGTATACGGTTTATATAATTGGTGTCAAGAATAGAACGGAGTCCGAACTATCTTCGAAAAAATATAGCGGAATGAATTATATTAATTTAGATATTACTGATTATGCATCAGTAAAAAATAATTTCAAGGAAATTTATGAAAAACATGCGAGATTAGATGTTCTTATTAATTCTGCTGGAATAGTAGATGATAAGAAGATAAAATTTATGACAGTCAACTCATGGAATAGCGTTGTTGGCACAAATCTTAATGGGGTATTTTGGGCAATAAAATGTGCAAGTAATTATATGATAAATAATAGAGAAGGTGTTATACTAAATATCTCTTCTGTTGCATCAAAAAAAGCTGTAAATGGTCAGAGTAATTATGCAAGTTCGAAAGCTGGAGTTGAAGCTTTAACAAGAGTTGCGGCTCTTGAGTTAGCACAATATAATATCAGAGTTAATTCAATTAGCCCTGGATATATAGATACCGATATGTTATCGAATGTTATAGGGATTAAAGAAATTATTGACACTATACCTTTAAATAGGCTTGGTAGAGTAGAAGATATTGCAGAATTAGCAGCTTTTTTGATTAGTGAAAAATCCGGATATATTACTGGTCAGAATTTTATTATAGATGGAGGGGTTACACTATGATCCACTTGACTTATAGTTTCGAGGATTTACCAACAATAATTAAAAAACAGTGGAATAACATAAAAATAAGTAGAGACATCCAACACATGTGGCTGAAAACTTGTGAAAAAACGATCAAAGACTACACCCCTATTTATTATGTAAAAGAGTCAAAAGGGACTATTGATTTTGTTGTTGTTGGGGATCTTATTAAAAAATTAGACTGCTTGCAATTTATACAAAATGATAATGTGGTTCAAAAAATCCTAGAGAAAAGAAAATTGGACAATGATTATTATAAATATGATGTTCTGTTTATTGGGGGGCCAATGAGTATGGAAGCGGGCACGTATTTTAGTGAATGTGTTGACTATAGTGATGTTTTTCAAGAGTTTCAAAAGAATATTTTTGACTCAAAAACTGCTGAAGGAATTTTTTTTACTAATGTTGACATCTACGATATGCATTTATCAGTAGATAATACTATTTCATTTCCTTATTATCCTAACACAATACTGAAGTTGCCATTTGAAAGTTTTGATGATTATTTGAATAATCAAAAAGCAAAAAGAAGGTGGGATATTAAAAATAAGCAGAAGATATTTAGTGAGCAAGGTTGCTCAATTGAAGTTATTCAAAACTCAAAAATAAATGAAGAGGATTTCAGTATTTTATATGAACTATATGCTAACACAGAAAAAGACAATTTTGAAACCATCAATTATCAACACTATTGTGATTGTGATAAGTTCCAAAGCTTCAAATACTTGACAGACGATTTTATATGGATTATTGCAAAACTAAATGGTAAAATTATTGGTTTCGCTTTATTAGTTCATGATGAAAGCAAGTTAACATTAAAACATGTAGGACTAGACTATTCGGTCAATCGACAAACTTATTCATACTTCAATTTATTTTATAGAGCGATAAAGTTTGGAATCGATAATCATTATAGATATATAATTTGTGGAAGCACAACTTATGGTGTAAAGGTGAGTTTGGGTTGCGAATTAATTGATAGAACGGCCTATATTTCTATTGATAAAAGTAAAGGTGAAGATGTTTCTGATTTGTATAATCTTACATTAGGAGGAAACTTATGAATGAAAAGAAGTTATTTAGCGTTTCTTTTTTCATGAATTTTGTATTTTCTATGCTCACTACATTACTGCCATTAATTGTGTTTAATATTAATGAATCGACAGAAGACATCAATGTTGTAATGGTTACATTTATCAGCTCATTATTAGTCGCACGATTGTTTTCGATTTGGAATTTATTGAAGGCAAAAACAGAAATTGTGTTAGGATGTATACTTTTTACTGTTAGCTGCCTTATTTTAGTAATCGAAAGCAATAGTATGGAATGGATGTTTGTGGGATCACTTTTATTTGGACTATCTATTGGTTTGGTTCCTCCTGCAATTTTAGTTTTACTTAGTGGAAATAAAGATAAGAGAGCTTTTAATTTAGGCGTATACAATTCTGTAGTGGCTATAGCTTCGATATTTTCTCCCATAATTGGTGAAAATATATATCATAAGAATCCACATTTGCTTTTTCTTTGGTGGGTTATATTTGCAAGCATAATGACCATAGTGGCATTATTGTTAAAGAAGGAAAAGAACAATTATGAGAGTACAACAAATTATAAAGCAAGTTATAATTTAAAAAAAGTCGTGTCAAATACAATGTTTCAAATTTCATTCATTATTCTTTTATTTTCATCTATATCATATGGATCAATAGTTGCTTATTTACCTGTTTACTTTGAGACATTGAGCTTGTCTATTGGAATATATTATTTGTTTTTTTGGGCGGGATACATTTTGATGCAGTTTGTTAGGAGAATTAGGTATAGTTTTTATACGGTATTGTGTGCGTTGTTTTTTATTTCGTTGGTACAACTTTCCCTTGTATTATTTGAAGAAGCTTTTATAGTATATTTTTTTGCATGGATATATGGGTTAGGCTATGGTAGCTTATTTAAAGTGTTTTATGTAGAAGTCGGGAGCTTCAATACTGAGGAAGAACGCAGCATAGGTTTTTCCATTTTAAGTTTGATTTCATATATTGGGGTCGGAATAGCTCCGGTTTTCTTGATACCTTTTAATATTGACTGGAAAATGCTTTTTACCGGGAATCTTTTTTATAGTATAATAGCAATAATTATATTTTTGTTTTTGAGGAAAAAATCTATGAAAGATGATATCTAAAATGAGAGTCATCTCTAAACACTAGGAGTATGTAAGAAATGGATTTAAATAAAGTAATGGGATTATAGGTACCCCTTAAATAACCTAAAAAATTATAAGGAGATAATATAACACTTTTTTTGAATGGTTATATTGAAAGAAAAAATATGGAACTTAACAATAAAAAAGTTAAAGAATTACTACCTCAAAAGGAACCATTTAGGTTTGTTGATTATGTAGATGATGTGGATAAAAATAACAAAACTATTCAATGTAATTACACGTTTAAGAGTGATAATCCTATTTTTTTAGGGCATTTTCCCCAAGAGCCTATTGTTCCTGGAGTTTTACTCATAGAAGCGATGGCTCAGTCAGCAATTCTATTGATGTTGTGCATAGGAAATGAGATTAGCTTGGATGGGGAAAAGTATTTACTAAGTAAAGTTGAAGAAGTAAGATTTAATAAACCTTTATTTCCGAATCAAAAAGCAAATATTATTTCCAAAATAGAGAGAAGCATACCACATTTTTACTTTTTCTCATCGAAAGTATATAATGGTTTCGAAGATAAAATTTTAGAAGGGAAGTTTATAGTTTTTAAAAAATGAATATGACAGGTAAAGATATTATACTAGGTTTGCTCATTGAAAAGAGTAGAAGTGGATATGAGATAAATGAAGTATTTGAAACAGTATTTAGGTATTTTTATAAAACCAGTTATGGAATGATATATCCAACTTTGAGGAGGCTAGAAAAAGAACTGTTAGTAGAGAAAAATATAGTGATTCAAGAAGGAAAACCAAATAAAAATATTTACAACATTACAAAAAAAGGTATTGAAGAATTTCACTGTTATTTAAAATCTCCTATTGATCCTGAAAAAAGAGAATCGGAGTTTCTTGTTAGAATGTATTTTGGTGGAGAGGAGGAAAAAACTATAATAGCCAATTGGCTTAGAAGCCGACTATCTTTATTAGAAAATGATATTAATCAGTTAATGTCAAACCATAAAGAATGGAGAGATAAAATGTCATACACACAAATTATTGCATATGAAATAGGCTTGGCACAATTTTTGGCGGAAAAACAGGTAATAGAAAATAAGTTGAAAGAATTAACTGAAAAGGCCGAATAGATATTAATTTTATTGAAAATATAAGGTTGTCAAAAGATAAGGAGAGCATCCAATTTTATATGTGAATAGAAAAAACTAATAAAAATCACTTGAATATTTATATCAGAGAGAATTGGTTTTTGTGGTTCTTATGCTCATATATGCTATGAGAAACCCGATAATAGAATCTAAGGTGAGGATTATAAAGTAAATACATCGGCTTTTATTTATAGAAGAAAACAGGCGAGGTCTTATGGCTTTGCCTATTTTTATATTCTTAAGTATTTAATAAAAGCTATATGAAATATGGTATTTATGATAGAATTATAAAATCAAATAAAATGGAGGGTAAGATGGCGATAGTAAAATCTTTCAAATGTGTAAGACCGGATAGGGAATTGGTAGAGCAGGTGGCATCCCTGCCATATGATGTATATGACAGAAAAGAGGCAAAAGAAGCGGTGTCAGGTAAGCCCTATGCCTTTTTAAATATCGACAGACCTGAGACTGCGTTTGATGAAAACTTTGATATGTATTCAAGAGAAGCCTATATAAAGGCAAGGGATTTATATGCCGAATTTAAAGATAAGGGCATATATAAAAAAGATGATGTAGAAAGCTATTATCTGTATGAGATTACTATGAATGGAAGAAGCCAAATAGGTATAGTGGGGCTTGCAAGTGTGGATGATTATCTGAACGATATTATAAAAAAACATGAAAACACCAGAGAAGAAAAAGAAATTGACAGGATAAATCATGTAGACACCGTAAATGCACAGACCGGGCCGATATTTTTGGCATATAAGAAAAACGACGATTTGAAAAAAATAATATCGGATAATATATCGGCCGCCCCTATATATGAGTTTGTATCGGATGACGGAATAGGCCATAGGGTATGGAAGGTGGATAAAGCTTATAATGAGCAGATAAGAGAATGCTTTGAAAATATAGAATCTCTTTATATAGCCGACGGACATCACAGAGCCGCTTCCGCCGTAAAAGTGGCTTTAAAGAGAAGGCAAAATGAAAACAATCCGAATGCGGAGTACAATTATTTCCTGTCTGTAATATTTGATGAAAGACAATTGCATATTCTGCCTTATAACAGAATAGTACTTGATCTTAACAAAAAAAGCTTGGAAGAAGTTATGAGCCTTATATCTGAAAACTTTGATATAACGGAGAGCCCCGTACTTGAAGAGATAGGTGACAGAGGTGAGTTCGGAATGCTTGTTAAGGATAAATTCTATATCTTAAGTGCAAAGAAAAAAGTACTTGATTCGGTATCAGGTGATGTTATAAAGAGCCTTGATGTGTCAATATTGCAGGATTTGGTACTTGAACCCATATTCGGAATAAAAGATCCGAGAACGGATGAAAGAATAAAATTTGCAGGTGGAATAAGAGGAGTAGGATATTTAAAGTCTGAGATAGATAATGACAGAGGTAAGGTTGCATTTTTGATGTATCCTACATCAATGGAAGAATTGTTTGCTGTAGCTGATGAAAACAAGCTTATGCCTCCGAAATCCACATGGTTTGAGCCTAAGCTTAGAAGCGGAATATTCATACATGAAATTTGATGAAAATTATCATATTATACTGCCTATAGATAAGTATGAGAATATGGTAAGACTTTGGATGCATTCTGACGGAAATAAAATATTTAAAGAGAAGTTGAATGATTTTGCAAAACAGATGAATGTTCACTTTAATATGGTTAGGATAAAAAATGTAAAGACTATATGGGGGAGCTGTTCCTCAAAGAAGAATCTTAATTTTAATTTTAAGTTATTCTTCTTACCTGAGGCATTAATTGACTATGTATTTGTACATGAACTTGCACATCTAAAACATATGAATCATTCCAAAGCCTTTTGGAGTGAGGTGGAAAAGCAGATACCTGATTACAAGAAAAGAAGAGAAGAACTGAAAAGATATATTTGATATGGAGTGAAATATGACAAAAGAGGAATTTTTGGACGGACTGATGAAAGCTCTGGCTTCCACAGGTTCACAATCTCTTATAGCGGAAAATATAAGATTTTATTCGTCATATATTGATGATGAGCTTTCAAAGGGAAGAAGCATAGGTGAAATAATGGAAGAACTGGGAGACCCCAGACTTATTGCCAATTCTATAAAGGTTGCCGCCGGATATGACGATGTATTTGTAGGCATTGATAATGAGACGTATGAAAACACAGCCGGAAAAACCGAAAATTATGAAGAGAATGAAAACTATAGTGACAGAAAAGATAATAGCTTTAAAACATATAACTTTTCAGGCAACAGCCTGATAATACCTATAATTATTGCGATAGCGGTCTTAGTAGTGATTGTAGCTGTGGTTGCTGCGGTATTTTCATTTTTGGCACCGGTATTATTACCTGTGATAGGAGTACTGATTTTGGTGGCTTTAATAAAGGGGATTTTCGGAAAAGGGAATTATAAATTTTAAGTTGTTACAAAAGTGTTACAAAAATTAACTTTTGAAATAAAATCAAAACATAAAAGTTGCTTTACAAAATAAAAACTTCAAAATGGGCTTTTATAGGATAAAACTTGTAAGAGATTAACAAATAAAGGTTATAAATACGATATTTACATAGTATTTATAACCTTTTTGCCATTATAAAAAGGTATAGGAAAAAGATATTAAAGATTGAATAAAAAGCTTGACATATTCTCTTAGTGAGTTTATACTGAGTTTCGTAACATTTACTTAACAAACATAAATCGTTTGTAATTATTAAAGATTTAAATGCCGGACGGACCGGGTTTACCATAGAAGAGAATTTAAGGAGCCGAAAATGAAGAACACAAGAAGAATTATAATTGGAATATTATCAGCAATAACTGTCAGCACACTTTCACCTGTTACATCTTTTGCAACAACATCAGTCAGAAAAGTTGCAAATTTCCATGAGGAAGTGTTGAGAGGACCGGCTCTTAAAAGCGGTACATATATAGTTACAGTACAGGCAAATAAACTTGATATATATAAGAGCATGACATCAAACGATACAATCGGTAAGGCAAATAAGGGTGACGTTTTCCAGATACTTGAAGATATGGGTGGCGGATACGCAAAAGTTTCATATAATGATGTAGAAGGATATATTTCTATAAAGGATGGAGATACTTCTATAGATGAGATGGATTCAGTGGAAGAGGCTGCCGCTTCAGCAACAAAGAGCATAGTTCAGGCTACAGCTACAAATAAGAGAGAAGAGATTGCAAACTTTGCAAAGACTTTTGTAGGCGGTAGATATATCTACGGAGGAACAAATCCTTATATAGGTGCAGATTGCTCAGGATTTGTAAAATATATTCTTGCAAACGCTGCAGGTGTTTCACTTCCAAGAACATCTTCAGAGCAGTCAACAAGAGGTAATACAGTTGCAAGTGCAGACCAGCTTCAGCCGGGCGACCTTCTTTTCTACGGTTCAGGCAGATCTGTAAGTCACGTTGCTATGTATATCGGAGACGGTAAGGTGGTACATGCTTCATCATCAAGAACAGGAATAATTATTTCAAACTATAACTACAGACCTGTAATTCGTATGGCCAATGTTATAGGATAATGTTTGTATAATAAGAACCGGCTACCCATTGTAAAAGGCTTTGGGTAGCTTTTTTCGTATAAATTTAAGAAATAGATTCATATTTTTACTAATGTTATTGTAGTATTAACCAATTCTTTGTGTTAAACTATGCTTATGAAAGATAAAAAGAAAGAGTAGGCGAGGAAAGGTTATGATTGAACTTGGTTTAAATGAGAGGGAAGGTCTGTCTGAATTGGCAACAGATGATATATTGGTCAGGCTTGCACTTGCCGGCAAATGCGGAAAAGTATGGATACCGGCCACAGGCACAGCTTCATACTGTGTTATAAAGGTATATCACTATATGTATATAGTAGGAGTTACTCCAAAGAAGGACAGAGCGGTTTCTTTGTGGGGAACTATTGCAAGGCATGGAGATGGGGCTTATATAATTCCAACTTCAGAGTCATGGATAGACTGGCTTGTAGAAAATATAGATTGCAGATATAGAAATTTCTCAAGATATCTTTTGGCTTTTAAAGGTGTTGAGAACAGAGCACTGTTGGAAGAGCTAAACGGAGCGCTTGAGGAAGGTTTGAATATTGATAATGTCAGACCGTATGATTATGATGCCTTGTTAAAGGATATGTGGAGCGAAGATTTCGCCTCATGTTTTGATAACAGAGATGAATTTGCCAAAGATGCTACAGGATATATGGTATATAAAGACGGAGTCGCATTAAGCGGTTGTGTGGGTAGAGCGTACGGCGACGAATTTATGGAGCTGATATTTGCTACAAATCCTGACTACAGGAGGAGAAACCTTGCGCTTACGGCAGCATCAAATGTGTCACTTTATCTGGAAGATAAAAATATAAATCCTTATATAGATGTTAGAAATCAGCACTCTGTAGAGTTGGCCTCAAGACTTGGGTTTGAATTTATAAAAGAATATCAGGTATACCAAATTTATAATACAGAGGATGAAATCTAAGTAAAAATAATTTAGAATATAGGGGTGGCGAAAGTCACCCCTATATTTATGTCAAAAGGTGGTAGTATGGATAAGATAAGCCTTGCAAAACGTCTTAATAATAATAAGAGAGGCTATTTGATAATTAATGCAAATCAGGGAAAGCATAAGATTGCATTGATCGGGGATGTGAAAAATGAGTATGACACTCTTGCAAATTTATCAAGTGAAATTTTAAAGAATTCACTTGTAATAGGATTTGCGGAGACTGCAATAGCGATAGGAGCTACTCTTGCAAGCAGTGCGGGAGCTTTTTTCATGCAGACAACCAGAGAAAATATATGTGCACAAAATGAGTATATACATTTTACAGAGGCACACAGTCATGCTATGGAGCAAAGACTGGTACTTGCAGATATGGAAAAGATATACAATCAGGTAGACAGAATAGTATTTGTTGAAGATGAGATCACCACAGGAAATACTATATGGCATTGTATAGAGGAGATAGAGAGAATATTTAAAGGCGGAAAAAAATATGCCATAGCTCCTCTTACAAATACATTATCAGAGGAAAGAAGAAAATTCTTTAAAGAAAAGAATGTGGATATAGTCTATATAAGAGATATAGATAAAGAAGGTTTTGAAGATGAGGTGGTTGATACTTTGACCGATGGTGATGTGTACAGAGTCAACTCTACACCAAGGAATGATGATGTTAAAATAATTAATTTTAAGACAGATATCAGAACCAGAAGGCTTTTAAATATAAGGGATTTGGATGCAGAGACAGACAGGCTTGGATATTTCCTGGAAGAAAAGTTAGGGCTTAAAGAATTGTTGAAAGATAAAAAGACAGTTACTGTACTTGGGACTGAAGAATTTATCTATATCCCGATAAAACTGGCAGAGTATATAGATAATGTTTCAGATGCAGATGTATATGTGCACTCATCCACAAGAAGCCCTATTGAGGTATCAAAGTTAGCAAATTACCCTCTTCATACCAGATATGAGGTTAGAAGTATATATGATAAAAACAGACAGACCTATATATACGATTTGAAAGAGTCGGATATATTCTTTCTTGTTACAGACGGAAAAGATATTGAAGGAGAAGCTGATATCCTGGAGGCAATCAGACTTTCAGGAAATAAAAATATATATTTGATCAGGTGGGATAATGAAGAGTAGTTACAAAGAAAGCGATGTCATTTTTCTCTTAAAGGATGTTACAGGACTTGTAGAGCCTTTGCCAAGTGTGGAAAGGGAAAGGCTTATACAATCAGGAATGCATTACAGTGAAATGCTGCCGATAGAGTATATACCCACAGAGGAGTATATGAAAATATACTTTGATTCATTTAAGGTTTTCGGACAGAAAATGGCGGATTCTCTTGCATCTTTGGCAGATAAAGTTATCGAAAAAAGAGGGAAAGATGTGGTTTTGGTCTCTCTGGCAAGAGCCGGTACTCCGATAGGAGTACTGCTTAAAAGATATATAAAATGGAAGTATGAAACCGATGTGGCACATTATTCCGTTTCCATAATAAGAGACAGGGGCATTGATAATAATGCTATGAAGTATATACTTTCACGGCACAAGGCAAAAGATATTCTCTTTGTAGACGGTTGGATAGGTAAGGGCGCAATACTTAAGGAGTTAAAATCGGCCTGTGAAAATTATAAGGGGGTATCTGATGAACTGGCAGTGGTATCGGACCCTGCAGGTGAGACGGAACTGGCAGGCACTTATGATGACATCTTTATTCCAAGCTCCGCACTTAATGCTACGGTATGCGGACTGGTAAGCAGGACTTTTCTCAGATATGATATAATAGGTAAAGACGATTTTCACGGTGCGGTTTACTATAAGGAATATGAAGAAAATGATTTGAGCTATCACTTCATTGAAAACATAGAAAAGCTTTTTAAAAAAGATGTAAAGGATAAGAGCATCAGAGGAGCAAGGGGAATTATTGAAGTAAAAAAGCAGGCAGGAAAATACGGTATAAAGGATATAAATCTTATAAAACCGGGGATAGGTGAGACTACAAGAGTGCTTCTTAGAAGAGTTCCGTGGAAGATACTTATAGATGAAAGATATAAAGATGATAAAGAACTTAGACATATAATAAAGCTTGCCGGTGAAAGAGAAAGTGAAATAGAATACACATGCTTAAATAATTATAAATGCATGGGAATTATAAAGAAAATGAAGGACATTTAAAAAATGTGTGAGTGGGAAAGACTCACACATTTTTTAATATTTTTTCACACCGAAGTACTGCGCAAGTAAGATAACTTCCATTGCCCAGCTGTAATGAATCTTAGGTTCATTTATTCTGGTATTGTTAACATTCGGACAGGAACGATACATCTTCTTGTCATCAAGTACACTTAGAGCATCATCATAGTCAATACTTGGAACCTTATAGGCATCGTTTACCACAAGTATCTGTTTCGGATGAACAACGGTTTTACCTACAAAGCCGTTTAATTTATCAAGCTCAATTTCCTTGCCCAGACCTTCCTGCCAGCCGATACCTGCATAGTATTCATAGGCAGGTGCCGATATTATGTAATCACTTGAAAGAGTTGAAACAATGTCGGACAGAAGTCCTGCAACCGGACCGCTTTGATATATGCTTTCATCAACTCTGTGCCTGACACAGAGCATATTGAGTATACTGCCTGCCGCAACTAAAATATTTAAAACATAGTCCTCATAGGTGGCAAGTTTTTCCTTAATTGCATACAGATAGTTATATCTGTTTCGAAGGTCAAGAAGCGATACACAATCAAGCTCAGGTAATATATACACAGGAGTGGAAAGTACCGAATTTATTCTTTGCATTTCATAAATATATATATCGGCATTTGATACGGAAAAGTCGGGTAAAATAAAGCCGGTAATCATATCCAGTAAGCTGCCGAATTTTTTATATAAATGGGCTATATGTGAGGTGGAAAGCACTTTTATAAACAGTTTAGGTATATAGAACTCTCTCTCTTTTTTTGAAACAAACAGTTTATCCAAGGTCTTTATAAGTATATTTTCAGCTTTATCAGCTTCGGCATCATTGCTTGCCATGTCAAATGAAAAAGCTAAAGAAAACGGAATATTAAATCTTTCAAGCATTATATCGTCTATAATACCCGTGTTATTTGCATCGGTATAAAGCAGTGCGCCCACGCTATAGTAAATACTGGAATCTTTCATGACCAACCCCTGTCAAAAAATATTGAATATAGGCTTATATTTTTCGCTAATATTGATATAATTATACCATATAATATATAATAAAAGAAAGACAGATTTTAATGGAGCAAGTATGCCAAAATACAGATTGAATCCTATAAATATAAACAGTATTACAGAGTTTGGAAGAGTAAGGGGTAACAGAGCAGGTGAAATAAGAAACACCTACATGGTAAAGTTTACAGGTGCTGATACAAATACAAATAAGGAAATAAATGAATTAAGAAAATATCTGAAATCTGAGATGAAGCAGGGAAGGATATACTATAAATATATTGACTCGTTTGATATAAAGAGTGATTGTACGGATCAAAAGAGGGCTTATGAAGCTTTTATATCCACAGGTCATTTTGATACGGCTTTAGTAAGACAAAATAATATAAGCGAAAATGAGCTTATAGAAGCGGTAGAGGAAATGCAAAAATTCCTGCAAAAGTACAAGAAGAATATTTCGGATACAATAGAAAAAAATATAATGGTAAAGCTCTTATATTGGCTTGAAGATAATTTTTCGGATATCAAAATAAACGGAGATAAGAATATAAAGGTAGTAGCGGAGAATATACAAAAGGAATCGGAAATCTATTTTTTTATTTTTCTTAATTTACTCGGTATGGATGTATGCCTGCTGCAGTACTCAAAAGATATCTCTGTAATGAATGAATATTATTACACAAAAAAGCTTGGTGATTTTTATGAAGGTAAGATGATATATGAACCGGATGAACCTGCAGAAAATCATCAGATACAACGGCCTACCGATATTAAAACGAACGGAATGAACGCCGCACCGGTAAATACGGGGGACGAGAGAAAAATGGTGACCATAAGTCTGGCATCCACCAGAAGAAAAGACAGAGATTCTAAAACTAAAGCGGTTAGTGTTTCATCTGCTGCAACACCGGTTAATAATCAGACGAATACAGGTGCAAGTTCTTCAGAGAGCACTCAGATACCTGCGGTAAATGTGAGCAGAGATAGAGAGTTAAGCTATGTGGAGCTTGCAAGACTGTCAACATCAATAGTAATGATAGCCGTATTTGACAACCGTAAGAAGCTTCTTGGAACGGGTTCTGGTATAATGATCGGAAGAGACGGTTTTATACTCACTAATAATCATGTTATAAGAGGCGGATATTATTTTGAGGTAAGAATAGAAGATGATGAGAGAATATATGAGACAAATGAAGTTATAAAATATCATCATCATCTGGATCTGGCAATAATAAGAATTTCAAGAGTGTTAAATCCGCTGAGGCTATATAACGGAAAAGAAGGTCTGGTAAGAGGACAAAAGGTGGTGGCAATAGGTAGCCCTCTGGGTCTTTTCAATTCGGTTTCCGACGGTATTATATCAGGTTTTAGAAATATAGATAATGTGGATATGATACAGTTCAGTGCACCTACATCACCGGGTTCATCAGGAGGAGCGGTACTGAATATGTATGGAGAGGTAATAGGAATAAGCACGGCAGGTTTCAGTGAAGGGCAGAATATAAATCTGGCGGTTCCGTATGATGCAGTATATAATTTTACAAAGAGTTTTATAAGATAAGTACAGTTTTTACTTGAAAGGGGATGAATGCATGTTATTGCATCAGAAGATAAAAGGGCTTGAAGACTTTTTTAAAAGACAAAGTGAAAGAAAGCCGAAGGGAGTATATTTTTACAGAGTAAATTCCTATGATGAAACAATACTTGAATTTATCAGAAAATACTATGATTTGGCCAAGAGAGAAGGGGCAATCATTGATAAAAATATAGAAAATCCTACTGCGGACAATATAGCATATTTTAATGAAATAATCGGAGATAAATATGTTCACGGTCCGGGATTTATGGCGGAAGCTTTAAAAAAATGGCTGCCGAGAATTAAAGATTATCAGCGGGCATCCATAGCCGACGGAATCTATGATACCTTGGAAGTTTTAAGGCGTCAGGGTAAGAATATAGATATATTGAAGAATAATTTTATAAGGATAATGTGCTGGCTCTACTATAATTTTTACAATATTATGGAAAAACTCGGAAATGATGATGTACCGAAGATTATATTTTGGGGAAATGTAAATTTTTCAGAGCTGTCTACCTTAAAAATACTTTCAAATGCCGGTGCGGATATTATTCTGGTGCAACCGGGCGGTGATTCAAAGTATATGGCAATAGATCCTAAGTCCGAATACTCAATAGATTTGGGAATGGGAAGTGAGAGTTTTCCGGCCGGATTTGATCTACAGTGGCTGTTAAAGCAGTATGAGGAGGACAAAAGTAAAAGGCTTTTGTACAGCAATAAATCAAATGCCGTTGCCAATACAAATGCATGGCTTAGCGGGGACCTCTTTGAGGATTTAAAGAATACAAGAAGAGGTGAGAATACAAGGTTTTTCTACAATATGTTTGCAAGAATAAACGGTTGTGACAATAGAAACACCTATGTAAACAATCTGTATTTACTATATCAGGATTTAAAAAAAGCAAACAGAAGTATAAAGGTGATAAACAATAAAATCACAAATCCGAGTGTGGACGAGATTGCAAAAATAAAAAGAGGCAATTATGCCAATGAAAATCAGCTTATAACGGATTTGAAGAAAAATATCAATCTAAAGAGCAATACCTTTGTTGATGTGGCAAGGGATGCCTTTGTAGATACAATGATAGAGACCGGTAAACTGATGAATATGGATCTAAATAAAATGATGAATAAGGGAATATATATTCTATGCTGGTTCCAAAGATATATACCGGATCTGCTTGGAAATACCGATATTCATTCACCTGCTCCCATACTTATATATTTCGGAAATGTGGAAACTGATACAGAGAGCCTGTTCTTAAATATGGCGGCAAAGCTGCCGATAGATGTAATCATCTTTAATCCGGAAAAGAAAGAGGATAAACTTACCGGGGAAAGATTATATGAGGTACATTTTGAAGAGACTTTGAAAGTAAATGAATATCCTACAGACGGAAGCAATCTTTCCATGGGTACAATGGCATATAATGCCGAAAGAGATTTGGATACTATGATGTATTCTGATACCGGAATGTACAGAGATATGCAATTTTCAAAGGCCAATATTATAAAACTTTCAACCACTTATGAAGAAATAGGTATTTATTGGAAGCAGGAGGCGAGGTTTAGACCGAACTTTTCAACAGTCGATGATATTGTAAATATCCCTGTAATGTTTGCCAAGATATCAGGTGTGGCTAACTCGGATACGGATACATATTTTCAAAACATTAAAGATCTTCTGACAGATACAACATTGATATATAAGAATGAGAGTATTTATGGAAGAAACTGCACTGTGGCAGCCGGTGTACCGTCCTTTTTTAAGAACGGAAGACTTGACAGAGAGGGCATAAAACATTCACAGATTTACAAATACGACTATTTAAGAGCTGAGACTCAAGATTATATTCTTGATAAATTATCGGAGCTTTTAAGAAGGAAGACTATAGCGGGAACAGGACAAAACGGTACAGAATACAAGATAATTACAATTGTTTTAGATTTACCTAAGGAAATTTTAAGATTTATACAAAGCTTTGATTTTACAAAATGTCCGCCAAAGCTTATAATAGTAAATACAACGGAAACTGTTATTTCGTTGGAAGACAGCATAATTGTTGCTTTTTTGAATCTGATAGGATTTGATATAGTATTTTTTATACCTACGGGATATGATAATGTAAGCAAATACTACAACTCTCAGATAATGGAAGAGCATATAATCGGCAATTATCTTTTTGATATAGCCATACCGGATTTCAATAGACTGAGGTCTGTGAAGGAAAAGAAAAAATCTTTTTTTTCAAGACTTTTTGGTTAATGAAAACTAATATTGAGCCTTTGTGACATTTGGGAACGGGGCATAGGAGGAAAGATGGGACTTGATTTTTCAAAAGCAAAAACCGTAGAATCTGAAGCGGTGACAAGTGATGTTGCAGAGAATGAAGCATTACCTACCGTTCAAACCTTTGATATTGCAGTAGAGTCTGCAAAAATCAAGAATGAATTGGCGGATTCGGCAGAGGTTGATGCACTTGTAAGCAAGATAGAACTTGACAATCTTGACAGTATTGTTACATTTGGTGGCGAGGTTGCTACAGAGATATCAAAATCTTCAGATTTGGTACTCAACAGTATGAACATCGCTCAGATTGAAGAAACTTCAAAGATGTTGGGTATTCTTACCAATATCATGAGCAAATTCGATATTGAAGAGATCAGACAGGAACCGGGTCTTTTTGACAAGCTCTTCGGCGGTATAAAAAAACAGCTGGATAAGATAATGACAAAGTATCAGACCATGGGCGGTGAAATAGACAAAGTATATGTGGAGCTTAAGGGCTATGAGGGTGAGATCAAAGAGACCAATAAAAAGCTCAATACCATGTTTGAATCAAATGTAAATTATTATCATGATCTGTTAAAATATATCATGGCAGGTGAGCAGGGATGTAAGGAACTGGAAGGTGCCATAGCGGAGAGAACTGCCGAGATGGAACGTACAGGCGATAAGTCAATGCAATTTGAGCTTACAACTCTCAACAATGCACTTATGATGCTTGAGCAAAGAACTCAGGATTTAAGAGTTGCAGAGAATGTTGCTATGCAGACTATTCCGATGCTAAAGACTATGGAGTTCAGTAATATAAACCTCATAAGAAAGATAAATTCGGCTTTTATTATTACATTGCCTATTTTCAAGCAGAGCCTTGCACAGGCTATTATGCTCAAACGTCAGAGATTACAGGCTGAGGCATTATCTGAGCTTGATAAAAAGACCAATGAAATGATATTAAAGAATGCCACAAATACTGTTGAGCAGGCAAAACTTACAGCTCAGATGGCTTCAGGAAGTTCTATAAAGGTGGATACTTTGGAGAAGTCTTGGAGAACTATTGTAAACGGTATCGAAGAAACAAAGAGAATTCAGGACGATGCCAGAAGACAAAGAGTTGAAGATAAAGCAAAACTTGAAAATATTAAAAACGAATTTTATAAGAAATTCGGTGTATAATAAAGGAGGATTTTATGCCAATAAATTTATCTAAAGGACAAAAAGTAGATCTTACAAAGACAAATCCGGGACTTAAGAAAGTTATCGTAGGCCTTGGATGGGATGTAAATGCATTTGATTCAGGTGCGGACTTTGACCTTGATGCTGCCGCATTCATGGTAGATGCAGGTGGAAAATGCCCTACAGAAAAGGATTTCATTTTCTACGGCAATTTATCTCATCCGTCAGAGAGTGTTACTCATATGGGTGATAACCTTACAGGAGAAGGTGACGGTGATGACGAGCAGATCAAGATTGACCTTTCAAAGGTACCTGCAAATATTGAGAAGATTGCATTTACAGTTACTATATATGATGCGGATTCCAGAAGACAGAACTTCGGTCAGGTTTCAAATGCCTATATAAGAATTTTGGATGAAGTGACAGGTGCTGAGATCATCAGATATGACCTTGGTGAGGATTTCTCTATCGAAACAGCAGTAGTAGTAGGAGAACTTTACAAGCATGCGGGCGAGTGGAAGTTCAATGCTATTGGAAGCGGATTCGGTGGCGGACTTGCCGCACTTTGCAATCATTACGGTATAGCTGTAGCTTAAACACTATACGCAGACATTAGGAGGATATATGTCTATCAGTTTACAAAAAGGACAAAAGGTAAGCCTTTCAAAGGAGAATGCAGGTTTAAAGAGAATCGTAGTCGGACTCGGATGGGATGAGGCTCCAAAGGGAGGCGGCGGATTTTTATCATCACTCTTTGGTGGCGGTCAAAGCCAGGAAGGCAATATAGACTGTGACGCATCAGCTTTTCTTTTACAGGGAGGCAAGATAGTAAATAAAGGTGATGTGGTTTATTACGGAAACCTTCGCCACTCTTCAGGCACAGTTATGCACATGGGTGATAACCTTACAGGTGCGGGTGAAGGAGATGATGAGCAGATCACTATCGATCTTGAAAATATACCTGCAGTTTATGACAGAATCGTTATTGTTGTAAATATTTATCAGGCGGTACAAAGACGCCAAGAGTTTGGAATGATCAGAAATGCATTTATAAGACTTGTAGATGCTTCAACAAATAAAGAGATTCTTAAGTATAATCTTACAGAAAATTATTCGGGAATGACTGCAATGATCTTCGGTGAGGTATACAGACATAACGGAGAGTGGAAGTTCTCAGCTGTAGGACAGGGAACCACAGATCCGGGTCTTGGAGAATTGGCAAGTAGATATATGTAATTGGCAGTATAAAATTTAATACTTTAAATTATTATCTATTTGGTATAAAATATCATTTGTAATAAATATTACGGGAGATGGCATTTGCTGTCTCCCCAAAATTTTGAAAGAGGAAATTATATGAAATTTACCGGTTTGACTGAAAAAGAAGTTGAAAAGTCAAGGCAGGAACATGGCTCAAATGTAATACCTGATTCTGAACCGACCACATTTTGGCAGGAGTTCAAGGAGACATTTAACGATCCTATGATCAGGATACTTCTTGCTATTGCAGTACTTATGATAGTAATGTTTTTCTTTGGCTATGCTGAAATTTATGAACCGCTTGGTACTATTATTGCGGTAATAATAGTAGCCTTTGTATCTGCAAAGACAGGTGTAGCAAGTGATACCAAGTATCGTGAGTTAAAGGACAACACAAAGAAGGACACTTGTAAGGTCTACAGAAACGGTCTTGTAACCGTTATAGATGTGGATGATGTGGTAGTAGGAGACTTTGTACTTTTACAATCGGGAGATAAGATACCGGCGGACGGTATTTTAATAGACGGAGATTTAAGAGTTGACAACTCAGCCCTAAACGGTGAGGCTGAGGAGTGTAAGAAAACCGCCGCAAAAGACGGATTTGAGTTGAAAGAGGATATCACAGGTGATACATTCGTAGATGCTCATTCACTCTTTAGAGGTGCTGTAGTATTTGATGGAGAGGGTGTTTTAGAGGTTAAGAGAGTCGGACTTAAGTCAATGATGGGTAAGATGGCTCTTGAAATGAATGAAGACGATCCTGATTCACCACTTAAGGTAAAGCTTGGAAAACTTGCGCATCAGATATCAATTTTCGGATATGTTGGAGCTACAGTAATAGCGATACTCTACTTTGCTTATTTTATAATAAGAGCGGGAGGATTTAGCAGTTACTTTGCAATGGGGCCACAGACAATAGTACAGGATCTTATAAGGGCCGTTACTCTTGCAATAGTTATTATCGTATGTGCTGTTCCTGAAGGATTGCCGCTGATGATATCATTGGTACTTATGCAAAATACCAGCAGAATGCTTGACCACAACGTACTTGTAAGAAAGGCGGAAGGTATTGAGACTGCAGGCTCACTGAATATACTTTTCAGTGATAAGACAGGAACTATTACAAAGGGAAGCTTGGAAGTAGTGGATTTCTTCCTTGCAAACGGAAACTCCATTGCCATACCGGATCTTAGTGACCACAGCAAGGTAAAAGGTCTTATAGATATTGCAATAGGTAAGAATACTCAGTCATTGTTTGATGACAGAGGTGTGGTAATAGGCGGTAATGCAACAGACCAGGCATTGATGAAGTTTATCGGACATGCAACTTTTGATGCATTACAAAATGAGAAGAGCCTTGCTGTGGGAGCACATCAGGGATTCAACTCAACAAATAAATTCAGCCAGGCAAGAATAGATTCTCTTGATAAGACATTCTATAAGGGTGCACCTGAGAGACTTCTTGCAAAGGCAAAGAAGTTCTTAGATGAGAACGGTGAAGTAAAGACAATCGACAAGGCTGTTCTTGACAGAAAGATTGACGAGCTTGCAGCAAGAGCTATGAGAGTTTTGGCATTCGGATATTCAGAGAAAGCTCTCGTAGAAAATGCTATAAATGATGATATAGTTATTATAGGATTGGTAGGTATCAGAGATGATGTAAGACCTGAGGCTAAGGATGCTATAGCTGAGGTTATGGGAGCAGGTATCCAGGTAGTAATGATTACAGGTGACAGACTTGAAACCGCTATTGCTATCGCAAAAGATGCGGGTCTTATACAGTCTGCTTCAGACAGAGCACTTTCATCGGCAGAACTCAATGAAATGAGTGATGATGAAGTAAAGAAACTTATACCTCATATCAGAGTTATTGCCAGAGCTCTTCCTACAGACAAGTCAAGGATGGTAAGACTTTGCCAGGAGATGAATCTTGTTGTAGGTATGACCGGTGACGGTGTAAACGATTCACCTGCACTTAAGAGAGCTGATGTAGGATTTGCTATGGGCAACGGTACAGAGGCTGCCAAGGAAGCCGGTGAGATAGTAATTCTTGATGATAACTTCAGATCTATAAAGGATGCTATACTCTATGGTAGAACTATCTATCACAATATCCTTAAGTTCTGTAAGTTCCAGTTGGTCATAAATGTCACTGCGGTTATAGTAAGTGCTGTCGCTCCGTTCTTCGGAGTGGAAGAGCCGCTTAAGGTAACTCACCTTCTGTTTGTAAACCTTGTAATGGACGGTCTTGGAGCAATAATGCTTGGAAATGAGCCGGCTAAAGAAAGCTATATGATGGAGAATCCAAGAAGAAGAGACGAGAATATCATCAGCAAAAATATGGCTATTCAAATTTTAAGCATGGGACTCTGGCTTACAGTACTCAGCTTTATATATCTTAAGGTACCTTTCTTTGCAAATCTGTTTGACGGCAATGAGGAAGAGCTTCTTACAGGATATTTTGTGCTCTTTATAGCAAGTGCACTCTTTAACGGATTTAATGTAAGAGATGAAGGTTTTGGAATATTTAAGGGACTAAATGAAAATACAGGCTTCCTTAAAGTGTTCTTTGCAATCATCATAGTACAGGCGCTTATCGTAAATGCCGGTGCCGTACCTTTTGCACCTTTCCAATTCATCGGAAAGATGTTTAGCTGTGTACCGTTTGGTGTACAAGGATGGATAGTAATATTTATACTTGCATTCACAATGATACCTGTAGACTTGCTTAGAAAAGTTGTAATGGGAACATATAAGAATGCTTAATAGTAATATGGGGCTGTCGCTTGAGACAGTCCTTTTTTAATAACAATTTAAGAGTATATATTATTGTATTTTTAAAGAACATAAGTTAAAATCTAATCATTAGATTCAGTTCGAGATTCTAAAAGTTCTAATTTTCAAAAATGATCAAAGAATAATCCAACAGTAAAAATTTTTGGTATAATAAGGAGGAGATATGCAAGAGAAGGATGTAACAGAGAAGATGCTTGAAAAGTACAACGATGTTTTTGCAGATATTCTAAATGTACTT
Source organism: Lachnoanaerobaculum gingivalis (assembly GCF_003862475.1). Classification (GTDB taxonomy): domain Bacteria; phylum Bacillota; class Clostridia; order Lachnospirales; family Lachnospiraceae; genus Lachnoanaerobaculum; species Lachnoanaerobaculum gingivalis. The sequence goes on from NZ_RRCO01000004.1 coordinate 104,683, forward strand.
TTATTTGGCGGTAGAAATGTAGTAGATGAAGATATACTTACGGATGCATTGCCGATGAGTATGTTAAAGATTGACGGTAGGGTAAGATCACAGGAAAGAGATGTAGCAAAGTATTGGCGTAAAAACAAAATCAATGTAGCATTATTCGGACTTGAAAATCAGACAATAGCGAATAAAATTATGCCGCTTAGAGTATTTGGGTATGATGGAGCAGAATATGTAAAGCAAAGCAGAAAAGAAAACATTGACAAGGCAAAGTATCCGGTGATTACTTTGGTCCTGTATTTGAGATAGCTTATCTGGACAGAGAAAAGATAGACTTATTTAAAAGTGATTTTAAAATATTGGCTGATTACCTGTATCAGATGAGGGTAAACAGAGATTATATAGCAGATGAAACTACTATTGAGCATGTGGAAGAACTTTTAACACTAATGTCTGCAATGACAGGCGATAACAGATTTGAAGAAACTATAAACTATTTGAAGGGAAGGGAGAATGTTAATATGTGTGAAGTACTTGATAGAGTAGAGGCCAGAGGAATAGAAAAGGGAATAGAAAAGGGAATAGAAAAAGGTATAGAAAAGGGAATAGAAAAAGGTATAGAAAAAGGTAGGGTGGTAGGAAGACAGGAAGGCGTTATAAGTATACTTGCATCTTTGGTAAATGACGGAATACTAAGTAGTGATGAGGCTGCTGCCAGAGCAAATATGAGTACAAAGGATTTTGAGAAGCTTATAAAGTGATAGATCTAAACACAATCTGTATACAATCCTTACCGACTTTACTTTTTATTCATTTTTTGTTAAAATTAGAATGTTGTTTTGAACAATGAAAATTGAATAAGGAGGTGCTTTTATGTCACAACTGGGAAGTATAGTAATAGCGGTAATACTCAGTGTAGTTGTTGTGGCGCCTCTAAGTTGGAGTTTAGCGATTGCTCATCGTAAAAAGTCATATGAAGATAAAATCGGATCAGCAGAGATTAAATCCAGAGAAATAATAGAGGAAGCCTTAAAAACAGCCGAAACAAAGAAGCGTGAAGCTCTCTTGGAAGCTAAAGAAGAGTCTATAAAGACTAAAAATGAGCTTGATAGAGAGGTGAAAGAAAGAAGGGCAGAGTTAGCCCGCTATGAAAAAAGAGTACTTAGCAAAGAAGAGAACTTGGATAAGAAGCAGGATCTACTTGAAAAGAAAGAAGAGAGTGTTCTTGCAAGAGAGGAGAAGATACTCACAAGGAGCAAGGAAGTTGAATCCCTGTATGATAAGGGAATTGCCGAGCTTGAGAAAATATCCGGACTCACAAGTGATCAGGCTAAGGAATTTTTGTTACAATCAGTTGAAGATGAAGTAAAACATGACAAGGCAAGGCTTATTAAAGAGCTTGAAAATGTCGCAAAGGATGAAGCCGAGAAAAAGGCTAAGGAATATGTGGTTACTGCGATTCAAAGATGTGCAGCAGACCATGTAGCTGAAACGACAGTTTCAGTAGTTGCGTTACCGAATGACGATATGAAGGGTAGAATCATAGGTCGTGAGGGTAGAAATATACGTACACTGGAACAGCTTACAGGAGTAGAGCTTATCATTGACGATACTCCTGAGGCGGTAGTTTTATCCTGTTTTGATCCTGTAAGAAGAGAAGTGGCCAGAGTAGCACTTGAAAAGTTGATTGTTGACGGTCGTATTCACCCTGCAAGAATTGAAGAGATGGTGGATAGGGCAAAGAAAGAAGTTGACGGTATTATGAGAGAGGAAGGCGAGAATGCGGCACTTGAGGTTGGTGTACACGGTATACATCCTGAACTCATAAAATTACTTGGAAGAATGAAATTTAGGACCAGTTATGGCCAGAATGCTTTAAAACATTCTATTGAAGTGGCACAATTGTCAGGACTTTTGGCAGCAGAAGTTGGAGTGGATATTAGATTGGCGAAGAGAGCCGGTTTACTACATGATATTGGAAAAGCCATCGACCATGAGGTGGAGGGTTCACATGTACAGATTGGTGTGGAACTTTGTAAGAAGTACAAGGAACATCCGGTTGTAATCAATTCTGTAGAATCACATCATGGAGATGTTGATCCGGATTCACTTATTGCATGTTTGGTACAGGCGGCAGATACTATTTCCGCAGCAAGACCGGGTGCAAGAAGAGAAACACTGGAGACATATACTAACAGACTAAGTCAGCTTGAGGAAATCACTACATCATTTGACGGAGTTGAGAAGTCATTTGCTATCCAAGCAGGACGTGAAGTGAGAATCATGGTATTGCCTGAGAAAGTAAGTGATGACGATATGGTTATTTTGGCCAGAAACATCTCAAAGAGAATAGAAGAAGAGATGCAATATCCGGGTCAAATAAAAGTAAATGTGATAAGAGAATCAAGAGTGGCAGATGTTGCAAGATAATAATAGGGGTTTGTCGGGAAATAAGTAATTTTATTTCCCACAAAACGAAATAGAAATATCCTGGCAAATACAAGGCATTTTGGCTTTGTGAATTTGTCAGGATATTTTGTCTTTCTATAATACTGTATATTTTGGGACATAAAACCCCCTTGGCTGAAATTTGTCTTTTGCATTTTTTACTATACTGTTTTCTCCTGTGTTTTCCTTTCAAATTAAGCCTTATCTGAAGAACGATAGTTAAAGCGTCGGAAATCTTCATTATCTTGTTCTTATCAATATCTTTATCAGGGTCATATTTGTATAAGCATTTAGATTTATATTCACATCCACTAAAGTCTGAATATCCATATACTTCATATGTTTGTGTATAACCGTTCTGTTCTTTTCAATAACATCTCTAACTTTATCAATCCCGTTAATCACAAACATCTGTGCATTTCCAAACTCATACTTCTCACCAACACCGTTATCTTTTAAAAAAGAATTGTAGCTTGAATAAAGATTATCAATAGAATCAAGCAGACCTGCAAGATGATAATTAATGCTTTCACTCCATACAAAAGTATAGCGATTAGCATTAGCTTCTATTTTTGCTGCATCAATAAACAATTTTTTTAATGTTTGCATTAAAAAATATTGACAGCTATTACGGATTATGATATATTACAGTTAAGGATATATAAAAAAGCGTAATAACACAAAACGTAATATTTAGAATCCGGACAATTAGAAGGAGGGAATATGGGTAGGTTATCAAACAGCGGGGCGTTGACAGAGTCCGTTTATTACATCTTACTCAGGCTGCATAAGAAAGCACATGGATATGCACTTATGAAGGATATAATGGAGATGACAAATGGGCGTGTAAATCTGGGAGCCGGAACATTATACGGAGCACTTGACACATTGCAAAAAAAAGGCTGGATAAGACAGATTGATGAACAGCCAATGGATAGAAAGATTGAGTATATTATAACGGATGAGGGTAGAGAATATTTTGAAAAAGAAATTTCAAGATTGGAGGAATTACTCTCAAATGCAAGAAAGTTAAAGGAGGAGTAAGATGAAGTCTACAGTTAAAAAAGTTTTTTTGGATATAAGCGAGGAAGAGAATTGGCTGAATGAACAGGGAGAAAAGGGGCAGATGCTTATCGGATACTCAAATGGGGTATATGAGTTTGAAGATGTTTCACCGGCAAAATTTCAATATAAAATAGATATTCCAAAGTACATGGGTAAAAATAAAAAAGAATATTTAAAGTTTTTGGAGCAGACCGGTATCAGTGTGATTACCGAATATGCCGGCAGAGTGTATTTGAGAAAAAATAAGGCAGATGGAGAATTCGAACTTTATACTGAAAGGCAGGATGTAAATAATCAAATAAAAAAGAGATATTCATTTTTTATAAGTGTTGGTGTGTCACAGTTTATCTTCGGAGTATTCTTATTCATTCAAATGTTTAATTATATCAGTGAAAAGAGTGCACCTTTTTGGATACTGCTTGTGTTTGGGCTTGGATTTATGATTTCCGGAATAATATTTTTTATTACAGGTATTTGTAAGCAAAGGAAAAATTTAAACAGTGATGTGGACAGAGATATCTGGGAATAAAATTATTGGGGCTGTCGGGAAATAAGTAATTTTATTTCCCGCAGAACGAAATAGAAATATCCTGACAAATACAAGGCATTTAGACTTATGTTCACATCCGCTACAGTCTGAACATACATATATTTCATATGTTATGGCTGCCATTTCCCGACAGCCTATTTTTAATGTAAAATCACAAATTTTGATTGTAACCTTTTGGTAAGTATTTAAAAAAAATATAATAGTAATTGACTGAAACTCTAATATAGTATTTAATAGTATGGAGAGAATATTATATAAACATATAGATATGAGTGAAAGGAAGAATATGAAAAAATTGGGAAGAAAATTTGCCATAGCGGCAATAAGTGGAATAATAAGCTTGGCGGCTTCTATGACTGCATTTGCGGCATCGGGAATCAAGTCTGTAAAGATAAACATAAAATCTGATGCTATTACAGTAGGTAAAGACAGGGATATAAACGATATTACGGTAAATGTATCAGGTAGCAGCTACAGTATTGACAGCGTTGATTTTATGGATATGGGCACTACTTGGGAGATTACAGATACTCCTAAGATTACAGTGCATTTGTCTGCAGATGATAATTATTACTTCAGTGTTTATAAGGCTGAGGACTTTAAAATAACAGGTGGAGAGCTTATAGAGGCGAGAAGAGAGAACAGTTCAAATGATTTATACGTAGATATACAGTTACCGGCGCTGATAAATCAGGTATCACCTATAGAAACAGTAAATTTAAGCAGTAACGGTCAGGCTGCATGGAGCATATCACAGGGGGCCTCAGGTTATCAAGTGAAGCTTATAAGAGATAATACATCTACAGTCGGCGGAGTGCAGAGTTTTACTACAAACAGTGCAAACTTTAAGTCACTTATGACAAAGTCAGGTACATACACATTGAAGGTTAGAGCTGTAAACGGTGACAGTACAAAGAGCAGTGCATGGGTATCATCAAGCACAGTAACAATAAGTCAGGCTGAGGCTGCAAACAATTACAATGAGAGTAAGAATGTTACAACACTTCAAGGCACATGGCAGAGAAATGCTACAGGTTGGTGGTATGCATTCTCTGACGGTACATATGTAACTTCATCATGGAAGCAGATAGGCGGTGAATGGTACTACTTCAATGCTGACGGATATATGCTTGTGGGATGGCAGAATATAAATGGGAACTGGTACTATATGGACATTAACAGAGGAAATATGCTTTTAAATACCACAACACCTGACGGATACTTTGTAAATGAGTCAGGCGCGTATGTTGCAAGATAATAAATAATATATTGTATATAAAAAGAAACTCCGGACTGTAAGACAGTTTAGAGTTTCTTTTTAGTTGATGTAAATTTACTTTAATATCGGCAAATCTCTTTGATATATTTAGATTCCCTTTATAACAAAGTTGAATTTCAAAGTACCTTTACCTCTTATAAGATAATCTTCAAGAGTAGGTGCACCCCAAGTATCATCGCCTCCAATACCCATCTGTGCAAGATTTACACGAAGTACAGTCTTTGTAACAGGTGGCAATTCAAAGTCATGTCTTGCCTCTTCAATCTCACTCGGAGTATAGCAAAGAGCTGAAACATTGATACAATTTCCTGCAACTATAAGGCCTCGTCCCTTCTTATCGGTAATCTTTGCAAATCTTACATGAGATTTATTGCCGCTCTCCTGTGGTGAGAGATATTTAGCAAGCTGATCCGCTACCTTGCCTTCGAAAAGGTCAATCTTTGCACCCGGAAGTCTGTCGGAGTAAGTTTCCATAGGACCGGCTCCATACCATGAAATATTTTCATATTCAGGCTTTAACTTAAACATTGTACCGAACTCAGGTAAATCATATTGACCTGTTTCACTCTTATAGTCCATATTTATCTTGATGCTGCCGTCACCAAACACTTCATATTCCACAGTTAGCTCATCGCTGCATTCAGGCAGGGCATATTTATAAGTCACAGATACATAAGTATCATATTCCTTTATAACAGGTCTGAATGCAGGCCAATAAGTACTGTCTTCACGTGGAACTTTTGTAGTGGCATAAAGTGAAGCCGTTTTCCATTTGGAATATCTGAAAGGCATATTATTGCCGAAATCATTGTCTGTAGGCGGTCTCCAGAAATTAGGTCTCGGTATAGCTTTAAGTAACTCTTTACCGGCATATCTGTAAGAAACGAGTCCGCCGAAATTCTGTGAGAACAGAGCTTCAAAATTATCACCCTTTATCCCGAAGTTCACAACTCCCATTGTAAGTTTATAGGGTTTATTTTCACAGAGTATAGTATCACAAATAATATTATCATCAAACTTTGAGAAAAGAGCATCATATGCTTTATTACCTTCTCTTAAAACAACTTCTGTAAATGAAACTTCGCCGAGGTTATATAAGGTTTCAATATTAAAAACAGCCTTAACACCTATAACAAGCTCATCGCCATAAATATCAAAAAGCTTTCCGGCTTTTTCTTTGATATTTAGAGAATGCTCAGTCTTTGACAATCCTTCACCTTTTAAATAAAAACTTCTTTCATATAAAGTTTTTCCGAATTTCTTTATATAAATAACAAATTTATAGTCATTCAAATCTCTGAAAAGATTTCTGTTGTGTACATATAATAAGTCTTTGTCAAAATCCATCTTTAAATCAACAGGTCTGTAATTATATCTTACCGCCTGAATTTTAGGAGAAATATCTCTGTCACCTCCGTACACTATACCGTTTCCGCTGAAGTTATAGTCGGTAGGAGAGTCATCAAAATCTCCTCCGTAGTACTGAGTATCATTGCCGAAAGGATCTTTACCGGTAATACTTTGATCGATATAGTCCCAGATAAATCCACCTTGGAAAAGCTCCTCTTCCCATGCAAGCTCGGTATAAAGCTGCATACCTCCACAGGAGTTACCCATTGCATGAGTATACTCACATTCAATAAAAGGTTTATCTCTGTGAGTTTTCAAAAATTCCTTTACATCAGATACCTTTGCATACATTCTGCTTTCGATATCTGAGGTATCATTATAGCGACGGTCATTAAAGACGCCCTCATAGTGAACAAGTCTGCTTGAATCTTTTTTTCTGAAGAACTCGCTCATCTCATATATATCGCTGCCGCCATAACTTTCATTTCCACATGACCAGATAAGTATGGAAGAGTGATTTCTGTCTCTCATATACATGGAGTTTGCTCTGTCAAGAAGTAGAGGCAACCACTCTTTTTTATCGCCCGGAACCACCATATCATAGTCTGAAACGCCGCTAAGAAGTCCGTCCCAGCTGCCGTGAGACTCAAGATTACATTCATCCATAAGATAGATGCCGTAGATATCACATAGCTCATATAGTGCAGAACAGTTTGGATAATGGCTTGTTCGTATAGCATTGATATTGTTTTCCTTCATGGTAACTATATCTTTTTTAACTTCCGCATAGCTGATTGCACGACCTGATTTGGAGCTGAAATCATGTCTGTCCACACCGGCAAATACAATTCTTTTACCGTTGACAGTCATTATATTAGCTGAATTTTTTTCAAATAATCTAATACCGATTTTTACAGAAGTTACTTCAAGTAAATTATCACCGTCATATATTTCAATGTACAGAGTGTAGAGATTAGGGATTTCGGCACTCCAAAGCTTCGGATTATTTATTTCAAGGAAAATATTATTTTCACCGGAAACCTGATCCTTAACAAGCTCTGTCACAACAGTTTCATCAAAGAAGCATCTAAACTCATTAGACTTTAAAGTCATATCAAAAGCGTCATATAATCTTAGTTTGACTTTGGCACTTTGACTTAGAGTTAATGATATATCCAATTTGACTTTATCAAGATTTTTATTTTCAAATATCTGTTTTACACCTATATCCTGCAAATGGCACTTCGGCTTTGCGTAGAGACAGATATCTCTAAAAATTCCTGAGAATCTGAAGAAATCCTGATCTTCAAGCCAGCTGCCTGAACACCATTTTGCAACCTGTATTGCAAGTTTATTCTCACCATTTACTATATATTTACTTAAATCAAACTCGGAAGGAGTAAAACTGTCTTCACAGTAGCCTATATAGTGTCCGTTTAACCATACGGCGGCCGCACTCTCAACACCTTCCATTCTTAAAATAATATCCTTGCCTGTAAAACTCTCAGGTAATGTAAAGTATTTTACATAGCTTGCAACAGGATTAAAGTCAGTAGGAGACTGACCTGATTTAAGCTCCTGTCTACCGTCCCAAGGGTATGCAACATTGGCATAATGAGGTCTGTCATAGCCTTCCATTTGTATATGTGCAGGAACTCTGATATCCTCCCAGTTTTTGCAGTCAAAGCTTAAAAGCTCAAATCCGTCAGGAGTGGAGTCAGGATTGATTGAGTAATCAAATTTCCATATACCGTTCAGATTGTAGTATAGAGAAGACTCACCCTTTATAAGTTCATTCCTATTTGCAAATAACTTATGATCTGAATGTGCCGGAAGTCTGTTTTCCTCAAAAACAGTAGGTTCTAAAATGTTCTTTAAGATATCTTTATTCATTTTTACCTCTCTTAAAATTATATTTTATCAACAAAAGGTATGAAATCTTGATACAAGTTTTCACACCTTTAAAAAAGCATATCATATATTACTTTACAGCACCTGTAATTCCTTCAGCAAATTGCTTTTGGAGTACGAAGAATATGATAACTGTAGGTATACTGCAAAGAAGTACCGCAAGCATAAGTACACCGTAGTCGGTTACATAACCTTCCTTTAAGTTGGCTACCAACATAGGCATTGTAATGGACGTTTTTTCAGTCATTATTACCTTTGGCCAAAGATATGAGTTCCAAGCACCCATAAAGGTAATGATTGCTGCTGAAGCATATGTAGACTTCATAGTAGGAATAAAAATTCTGAGGAATATACTGAATTCATTTAATCCGTCAAGTCTTGCAGCTTCAAGAATATCATGTGGGAATGATCTGGCACTCTGTCTAAAGAGCATTATCAAAAACGGTGTGGACAATGTAGGAAGTAAAAATCCCAAAGTTGTATTTAAAAGTCCCCATTTTGAAAACATCTGGAACAGAGGAATCATAATAGCTACAAAAGGAACCATCATTGCCAACAAAAGTACCGCCATAATGGCATCTTTTGCCTTATCATGGTATATTTCAAAGCCGTAGCCTGCAAGTGAACAGATAAAAAGTGCCAATACCGTCATCATTATTGAATATTTAAATGAGTTTATCATAGCACTGCTTACATCACTTGCTGCAAGCAGATTTGAAAGATTTTTAAAGAGATAACTTCCTGGTAGGAGAGCGCCTCTTATTACATCTATACTTGCATGAGTGGCACTGACTGCCATCCAGTATAGAGGGAAAATCGATATAAGTGAAACAATGGTCAAAAATACATATTTTACAACAGTTTTTATTTTAGTCACGCTTATCACCTACTTTCATCTGTACTGCGGCAAGTACTGCCACTAAAATCAAAATAAAGAATGACATGGCAGCTGAGTAGCCGAAGTTTGGTACATATTTAAATGAAGTGTTATAAATATAATGAGACATTGTAATTGTTGCATTTGCCGGACCTCCGCTTGTGAGGTTTACAGACTCATCAAACAACTGCAATGTACCGTTTGTTGACATGATAGCCGTAAGTAAAATCATAGGCTTTAAAAGCGGAATGGTTATTTTTCTTAATATCTGGAAATATGTTGCTCCGTCAATCTTTGCGGCTTCATATATGGAATACTCTATATTTTGAAGTCCCGCAAGATAGAATACCATGTTGTAGCCCGTCCATCTCCAAAGCAGAGCGATTATAATAACAATTCTTGCCGCAAAAGGATTTGAAAGGAAATTATAACCGGTATGTAAAATTCCAAGATTTACAAGAGCGGTATTTATATAACCGTCCACTGCAAAAAGTGATCTGAATATAATGGCATATGATACAAGAGATGTAGCACATGGCAGGAAAATACAGGTTCTGAAAAGCCCTTTAAACCTTAAATGCTTATCATTTAATAAAGATGCCAAAAGAAGAGCAAATAAAAGCATTATAGGTACCTGAACTATCAGGTATATAAAGGTGTTTTTCAAAGACTGCATAAATATTGCATCAGCAAACATTCTCTTATAGTTTGTAAGTCCGGCGAATGATATTTTTGCACCCACACCGCTTTGCATAGACAAAATTATGGCTCTTATCATCGGATAGAAACTCATAACGGCTATGAGTACGGTGGCAGGAGTCAAAAATATCCAACCTGATATATTTTGTTTTTGTGAGAGTGAAAGTTTTTTCTTATTCCCCATAAATTTCTCCTTCGATTAAACAAGGGGGAGACTTGACCATGGCCAAACCTACCCCCTGACAAAACCTTAAAATATTATTTACCCATTGCGAAATTAACAGTGTCCTGCACAGTCTTAAGCTCGCTGTCTACATCAGCGCCGGCAAGTATATTTGTTGCGGCAGCTGCTACTGCATCTCTTGCTTCATAGTAGTAAACACCTGTATTATTCTTTGGTGTCTTTGATGCAAATTCTGTAAGAAGCTTGTAAACTTCCTGTCCCCCAAAGAACTCAACCTTCTCTGCATAAGCCTCTGTTCCACCTGCAGGTAACCATGTAGCCAATGCACCGCTTGGAAGAATCTTGTCATAGAGCTCTGTGCTTCCTGCAAATGTCTTTGCAAGGAAATCAACTGCCAAATCCTTCTTCTTTGATCCTGCATTCACAGCCCAGCTTGAACCACCGTTGTTTGAGTAGTTTGTCTGCTCGCCTACACCTGCAAGCTTCGGCAGATTTGTTACAGCCCATTTTCCTGACTGATCCTTTGCGGCTCTGATAGAACCCATAATCCAGCAACCGTTGATGGTTCCCGCTACAGTCTCGGCATTCATAGTTGTAATGTACTGATCCCAGTCGTTTACAAGTACCATAACGCCTGACTCTTTAAGTTCCTTATATGTTTCAAGTGCTTTCTTTAAAGTTTCGTTTCCTACGATATTAGGGTCACCCTTGTCATCAAAGAGTGAAGCGCCTGTAGACTGAAGAATAATCATTATAATATCCGCTTCATTTGCCTGACATGAAAGTAAAGGCTTTCCTGTCTTTGCAAGAACATCTTTGCCTATTTCAATATATTTATCCCAGTCTATATCTGTAAGGTCGTCAACCTTGTAGCCTGCCTGCTCAAGAATATCTGTTCTGTAAGCAGCTATAACGGTACCGTTATCAAAAGGAACACCGTAGTTTACATTATTTACGGTTGAGTAAGCCAATTTACCCGGTGCAAACTGTGTAAAGTCAAAAGCCTTTGTTTCAGTCAAGTTTGCAAAAACATCAGGGAATGAAATCTGATTTTTCCAGAATGCGTTGTCCTGCATAAGGAAAATATCAGGCAATGTAGATAAATCACCTGCAACACCTGCTGTGTTGATCTTTGTCTGTAAATCAGCCCATGGAGTTTCCACTACATTAAGCTTGAAATCAGGGTGATCCTTCTGGTAAACTTTTGCAGCTTCATTCATAGCATTGATATTGAATGCAGGATCCCAGCACCATACTGTAAGAGTGTTGTCATCTGTAGCAGTTGCCGCATTATCTGTAGCTGAGGAAGAGCTTGTGGAAGCTTCTTTGCCTCCGCCACATCCTGCAAGTAAGGTAGTGCACATTGTACCTGCCATAAGAACACTTAAAATTTTCTTTTTCACAAAAAGTCCTCCTTATAGTTACAATCAGGTGATTAAGCTATGAAAATAGTGGGTTAAATAGCATATTTAACTTTACCTGAATTGTCATCATTTTCAGAAATTATACAATATTGTGAAAATAATTGTCTATGGTAGTTTTATACTATTATAAAATATATAATTGTTTATATTGTATATTTAAAAAAGTAAAAACAATAGAATAAGATAAAATAATTAAGTGAATAAGAAATATGTATTTAATACATAGAAAAGCTCTTTGAAAATTGAAAAAACTTTCAAAGAGCTTCGATATTTATGATTTTAGAATATTAAGTAGATGCTATGTCGGTTTTGTATGAAAATTCTAGCTATACTGTTTTATTAAATTAATAATATTTTCCACACCGTTTGTTGCATCCGAGTTTGACATGGAATCTATATACTTTTGCCTGTTTTTATAAAGTTCCGATATCTCACCGGCAAGTGATGTATTTGAGAGAGACTCTTCCTCGATAACTTTTGAATAACCAGCATTTTCAAAAGATTCGGCATTAAGTATCTGATCACCTCTTGAAGCGGCACCTGAGAGCGGTATCAAAAGATTCGGCTTTCTGAGTGCCAAAAGCTCGCATATGGTATTTGCACCCGCTCTGGATACCACCACATCGGCAAGCGCAAAGAAATCCTTCAATTCTTTGTCCACATATTCATACTGAAGATAGCCTTCTCTTCCAACAATTTTTTCGTCTACATTACCTTTACCGCAGATATGTATTACATTAAACTCTTTTAATATATCATTAAGAGATTTTCTGATTGCCGTATTTACTATAACAGAGCCGAGACTTCCTCCTATTATAAGAAGAGTCGGTTTATTGTCAAATCCTGTCAGTTTGAGAGCTTCTTCCCTGTTACCGCTTAAAAGTTCTTTCCTAATAGGCGAACCTGTGAGTACAGCTTTTCCCTTTGGAAGATACTGTAGGGTCTCGGGGAAATTTGTACAGACTTTCGTAGCAAATTTTGTGGCTATTTTATTTGCAAGTCCCGGTGTAATATCAGATTCATGTATGATAACGGGAATCTTTAAAAAAGCCGCAGCCATAACTACAGGAACACTGACAAAGCCTCCTTTTGAGAAGACTATATCGGGTGCATACATTTTTATTATTTTTTTTGCTTCAAAAAGTCCTTTTACCACCCTGAAAGGATCGCTGAAGTTTTTTAAGTCAAAGTATCTTCTGAGTTTTCCGGAAGATATACCTTCATATGGAATATTCTGAGCCTTTATAAGACCTTCTTCCATACCGTTTTTACTGCCTATATATTTGATATCAAATCCGGCTTCTTTTAATGCAGGCAAGAGAGCAATGTTCGGTGTGATATGTCCTGCGGTACCGCCACCTGTTAATATTATTTTTTTCATATTATTTCCATTCTTTATGTTATAATTAAGCCTATATATTAAGTATAGTTTAACAAGTATAAATATTCAAGTGAGGAGAATGTAATGATTGGTATAATCGGTGCTATGGAAGAGGAAATTTCAAAGCTGAAAGAAATTATGGAAAATAAAGAGACAAAAGTCATAGCCGGTATGGAGTTTGTACAGGGAAGTATAAGCGGGAAGTCTGTTACCGTGGTACGCTCAGGTATAGGAAAAGTGAATGCGTCAGCATGTACTCAGATACTGGCGGACAGATTCGGAGTGGGAACGGTAATAAATACCGGAATTGCCGGTTCGCTGAAGAATGAGATAAATATAGGAGATATAGTGCTATCCACAGATGCGGTGATTCATGACATGAATGTTGAAGGCTTCGGATATCCCAGAGGACAGGTACCGAGAATGGATGTATTTGCATTCCCTACAGATGACGGACTTAGAAGTATTGCAAAAGAAATCTGTGAGAAAGAGCTTACAAATATTTCAGTGTTTGAAGGAAGAGTCTTGAGTGGAGATATTTTTGTATCAGATAGAGCGACAAAGGAAGATTTGAAGAAAACTTTTGGCGGATACTGTACTGAAATGGAGGGTGCCGCAATAGCACAGGTTGCATATTTGAACGGAATTAAAGCGCTTATAGTTAGAGCCATATCCGATAAGGCGGATGACAGTGCAAGTATGGACTATGCCGAGTTTGAAAGAAAGGCAATAGAAAATTGTGTGAAGCTTACTACAAGGTTGATAGAAACTATTGATACTTCCTACTATTGCCAATAGTATATAGTTGTTATAAAATAAAAACGATATATTGTTTTAGAACATTATGGTTATATGACCGTAACACATTATAAATACAGAAAGGCGTGTAATATGAACAAGACAGTAAGTTTTGATTATTCAAAAGCAATGGCATTTTTGGGGGAGGATGAGCTTCAGAATTTTAAAACAACCACGTTGAATGCCAGAGATACATTATTATCAAAGTCGGGAGCAGGGTCCGATTTTCTTGGTTGGATCGATCTTCCTGTATACTATGATAAGGAAGAGTTTGAAAGAATAAAGACTACAGCAAAGAAAATACAAAATGATTCAGATGTACTCTTGGTGGTAGGTATAGGAGGTTCATATCTTGGTGCCAGAGCTGCAATAGAGTTTTTGAGCCACAGCTTTTACAACTGTTTGGATAAATCACAGAGAAAAACACCACAGATAATATTTTGCGGAAACTCAATATCATCAAAGTATATAGCTGATTTGAAGGATGTTTTGAAAGATAAAGATTTTTCTATAAATATAATATCAAAGTCAGGAACTACAACAGAGCCGGCTATCAGTTTTAGAGTATTTAAAGAACTTCTTATAGAAAAGTACGGAAGAGAAGAAGCAAATAAAAGAATTTATGCAACTACAGATAAGGCAAGGGGTGCACTTAAATCACTTGCTAACGAAGAAGGATATGAGAGCTTTGTAGTACCTGATGATATAGGTGGAAGATTCTCGGTACTTACAGCTGTAGGTCTGCTTCCGATAGCGGTTGCGGGAATAGATATTGATGAGCTTATGGCAGGTGCTGCAGCTATGAGAGAAGAAGTAATCGGAAAGCCTTTTGAGGAGAATCCTTCTTTATTATATGCAGCAATCAGAAATATATTCCTGAGAAAAGGAAAGAATGTTGAAGTTACGGCAAATTATGAGCCAAGTCTTCACTATGTATCGGAATGGGTAAAGCAGCTCTTTGGTGAGAGTGAGGGTAAGGACGGCAGAGGTATTTTCCCGGCTGCTGTGGATTTGACAACAGACTTGCACTCCATGGGACAGTATATCCAGGACGGTGGCAGGATGCTGTTTGAAACCGTACTTGATATTGAAGAGTCACCTGTAGAGATCCTTTTAAAAGAAGAAGAGACGGATACGGACGGTATGAATTACTTGGCAGGAAAGAGTGTGGATTTTGTAAACAAGTCTGCAATGAACGGAACAATACTTGCACATACAGACGGTGATGTTCCGAATCTTAAAATAAATATACCTAATGAGAGTCCATTCTCACTTGGAAGTTTATTCTATTTCTATGAATTTGCATGTGGCGTTAGCGGATACATACTCGGTGTAAATCCGTTCAATCAGCCGGGCGTTGAAAGTTATAAGAGCAATATGTTTGCACTGCTTGGTAAGCCGGGATATGAAAGCCAAAGAGAAGAACTTTTAAAGAGGCTTAACTAAAGATGTTTAGGCTTTGGGGAAAGATATTCAAAGACAATCGATTGTTAAAAGACCATGTCGCAACAGATGGAGATTACAGTAAAGACAGAAAAACAATGATATTTGATGCGATAAGAGAGATATGTCATGAATTTGATGTAGCAGAACCTATATGGCTCTTGCCTAATATAGATGATTTTGCCTATAGAGGCAAAGTAAGGTTTAATGCTGATAACTTTATAGAACAAATAGATTTTGATTATCTGGAGATACAGATATTGGAAGAATAATAAAATGGAGAGTGTATTATGGCAGAACCTATTTTAGACTATGACAGTTTTTTTGAAGGTGCAAAAAGTGCCCTGCTGGAGCTTGATACATTAAGTACAGAAGAGGAAAGGCTCAGAGCTGAAGGCGAAAGAGTAACCAAAGCTATAGAAGCTGAAAAGAAAGCCGTGGAAGGCAGAATAGCCGAGACCACGTCTAAAAGATTAAAAGAGATAACATCCACATATGATGCCGAGATTAAAAAGGCTGAAGATATCCGAAAATCTTTGGAGGCAAAGAAGGGTAAGGCAAAGAGCAAAAAGGTAAGTGAAAGAATTGCCGACGAAACTAAAGATTTGCACGATCATATAGCGAATACAAAATCTGAAATAAAAAGCGAGATAAAAAAAGAAAAATTGCCGGGATTTTGTGGAGGAAGATTGTATCACACACTTTATTTCCCACACAAATTCTTTGATTTTGTAAAGATAGTTTTAGCTGTACTTGTAATATTCCTTGCAATGCCTATGGTAATTTATAAGCTGATACCGAATCACAGAACTATATACTTACCTTTTATTTATCTTGCGGTTATTATTTTGATAGGCGGATTGTATATATTGATAGGGAATCTTACAAAAGCAAGACATAGAGACAGCCTGCTTAAGATAAGAGCTTTGAGAGATACTATAGACAATGATTTTAAGAGAATCAAGCTGATAACAAAAGAGATAAATAACGACTCGTCGGAGGAAAGGTATGATTTGGGAGACTTCGATGCCGAGATAGAAGAAGCAAAGGTTAATGTACAGAGTATAAAGGATAAGAAAACTACAGCTTTAAGCGAGTTTGAAAACAGTACAAAGAAAATTATTGCAGATGAGATAGCGGACAATTCAAGAGAAAAACTTGAGAGTCTGAACAATGAGCTTGAGGTGACAAAGCAAAGCCTCGGAAGTATAGCTGCAAGAAGATCGGAGATAAACTTAGACATATCCGATAAGTATGAATCATATCTTGGAAGAGACTTTTTACAGCCGGCAAAGATAGAGGCTCTACAAAAGCTTATAAGTGACAAGGAAGCCGCTAATTTAAGCGAGGCTATAGATTTGTACCAAAAAAGACAAAACGGATAAGAGATGATAGAAGATAAGGAAATAAAGAAGCGGGAGCTTAAAGACAGAATAATAGTAACCGCTGAGCTTGATGAGAAAGATGCTCCAAGATCCAGAAGAAGACAAAATGTCAACTTTTTTGCAGAGAGGGGGAGGTTTATCCTCCTCCTGCTTGCTTTAATAACTGCCTTCACAGTTATATTTACATTAATAAATAGGTACAAGAGTTATGATAAATTTAAACTGAAATGGATTCATGAACTCAGTGAGGGCAGTCTTGTAGGTTATGAGAAGCTTGGTAAAGGTTTTTTAAAGTATTCAAAAGACGGTGCATTGTATTTAAAGCCAGGCGGAAAAGAAGTGTGGATAGAAAGCTATGAGATGTCAAATCCGAAGACTGATAATAACGGTAAATATGTGATAATATTTGATGTCGGAGGAAATGATCTTGAAAGCTATACAAAAGACGGCAGGGTGGCGGCTATAGGTACTGATTTACCGATACTTAAGGCCGTTGTATCAAAAACCGGTATAATTACCATATTGGTAGAAGATTCAAATTCCACATATATATTTTTCTACAATAAAGAGGGTGAACAGCTTGATATAAGTATAAAGTCAAAGCTTGCCGGAGACGGCTTTCCTACAGATATAGCATTGTCACCTGACGGAACCGCACTTATGGCAACATTCCAGTACTTAAAGGGCAGTTCAATGATGGGAAGAGTCGTTTTTTATGATTTCTCGGAGATCGGACAAAATATGCCGAATAGAGTTGTAGGCGGTTTTGATGAAGAGTTTGTTTCTTCAATGGTGGCAAGAGTAAGGTATTTTGATAAAATAAATTCGGTGGCAATTGCATCTGACGGACTTTATTTCTTCTCGTCAAAGAATGTTGCTTCTCCGAAGCTTATTAAGACAATAAAGGCCGAAGAAGATATTGAAGCTGTGGACTTTGAGGGAAATAAACTTTGTGTAGTATATAAAAATACATCGGAAAAATTTAATCATACATTATATATATACTCAAAAGAAGGCGATGTTATTTTGAAAAAAGAGTTTTTGGGAGATTTTTCAAATCTTGATATGCAAAAAGGATATATTTATCTGACAAAGGATGATAAGGCGATAATAATGAACACGGCAGGTGTAATAAAATATAGCGGTAGCCTTGATTCAAATATACATAAGATTGTAAAAAGAGGGTTGTTATCAGGATTTACAATACTTGGAGATAATGACTTTAGAGGAATAGTACTTAAGTAATATAAAGGAGAGAATATGGAACAGGTATGCGTAGGAGTTGACATTGGAGGAACAAGTGTAAAGCTGGGTATATTCACACTTAACGGAGATCTTTTAAAAAAGTGGGAAATACCTACGGAGCCTAAAAACGATACTAAGGCACTTATCGAAAAAATAGGAAAGTCTATAAAAGAAACATTGAAAGAGGCAAGACTTACTCTTACAGATTGTGTAGGTGTAGGAATGGGAGTTCCCGGACCTGTAATGCCGAACGGATTTATAGAGATAGTGGTAAATATAGGATGGAGAGAAGTTTTTCCCGCCAGAATACTGTCGGATTTACTTGCAGGTATGCCTGTGGCACTTGGCAATGATGCCAATGTGGCAGCACTTGGAGAAGCATGGATGGGAGGTGCAAAGCATCAGCAGGATTCCGTAATGGTTACTCTTGGAACCGGAGTAGGTGGAGGAATTATAATAGACGGGAAAATCGTTCCGGGAAAGCACGGTCTTGGCGGAGAGATAGGGCATATGCATGTCAGAGAGTCAGAGACTGAAAAATGCAATTGCGGAGGAAAAGGTTGTCTTGAACAGATATCCAGCGCTACAGGAATAGTAAGAGAGGCAAAAAGACTTCTTGCAACAAAGAAAGTTGCATCAAGACTTGCTTTGCTGGAGGATATAACAGCAAAAGACGTACTTGATGCGGCCAAGGCCGGTGATGAAATCGCACTGGAAGTTGTGGATACAGTTTCAAAATATCTGGGAATAGCACTTTCACACTTGGCAATGACTGTAGATCCTGAAGTATTTGTTATAGGTGGCGGAGTATCAAAGGCCGGAGATTTCCTTATAGACAAAATAAGAGAGAAATTTGAGTATTATACACCTATAACAAAGAATAAGGCGGATATAGTTCTTGCAAAGCTTGGAAACGATGCCGGAATATACGGTGCAGCAAAGCTTGTATTAGGATAAAATAATATAAATCATTTCTTAAAAAATACTTTCATATTAAAAACTTGTTTTTATAAGGTTCAAGTGATATAGTGTCAGATATCAAAATGATGTTTAAACAGCATAAAGTCATTTGACTTAGGAGGAATTAAATATGAAGAAAAGATTTTTGATAACAGTTTTAGGATTGACAATGGGAAGTGCATTATTATTCAGTGCATGCGGTTCAAAAAAAGAAACGGCAGAAACAACACAGTCAGTCGCAGAAACCACTACAAAGGCTGAGGAAAGCACCACTGCAGAGACAACAACAGCTGCAAGTGTAAAAGTGGATATAAACTATGATATAGCAAATCATCTTGATGAGTCATTTGATGATGTCGGAAGTGCGTTCGGAACAGCAGCATCTGATGAGAAGGCTGAAGCCGGTGAGAGAATTGTAAAGTATGCAGACCCTGAGAGAGTTTTACATTACTATGATGACAAGTCGGGCGGATATGTACTTGAAGCTGTAAGTGCAAAGGCAGGTGACCTTTTAAGCTTTACTGCAGACAGCGTTAAGCTTGATGATATTTTGGATCAGATGGAAGGCGAGAAAGCCACAGGGCTTGAGTCAAATGATGCATACCTTACAGTAGGTGTAAAGGGAGACAGCAATGTCGTATTCCAGTCGGAAGGATATTACTTAATAGTATCTGTAGGTAAGGACAATGTAGTTTCAAAGGACAGTGCCGCAGCAATAGTAACAGAAGACAGAGCGGGAGTTGATACTGCAGGTGAAACAAAAAAGGCACCTTCAGAAATAAAAATACCTGAAACAACAGCCGCAAAGAAATAATTTACTTTCAAAAACAATATAAACAGCAAACAAAAAGTCGAAGGAATATTACAAGATATGTCAGAAAAGTATCGTATATTTTTCGACTTTTCTGATGTAAAAAACGATGCAGTAAAACTTGAAAAAATAAAACGAGCATAAATAATTTCTATCATTAATAAATAATAAAAATATGATAAAATATTAATAAATATATACATTATAACAATCGATTTATAACTGCCGGGTTTGAGTCCATATATAAAACTAATAAAAATATCTTATATTTAACGCATTGACTTATTTGACAAAAATATCATTCAATAATATTATATTGTTATATTATGCTAATTAAAATAGTATAATTGATGCTTAAGTGTAGAGACTTGTTTTTGTTGTACACAAAATCACATATAATACTGCATAAGATGAGGAAATGATACGAGTTTTTACATAAATAAATACGATATAGATTTCTTTGATGACAATATGAGGCTTGCGAAAATATAATGGGCAAATATTTTTGTGGGTTGTTTTGTTTGCATTGAAGAAATATATATAAATATTCTGGCTGGATATAATAGAGTGACTGATTTAATGATAATACATTAAGCAGTGATATGGGAGTATGCATGTTGAACATAGTATAGGACCTTATATTCCGGCAGACATACAATCAAGGAGGTATTTTGATGAACAAAAAGAGCATAGTAAGTCAAGCAGGCTTGCTGGCGGTTTCCGCTTTGTTCCTCTGGGCAAGCCCTTCTACTGTACATGCAGAAGGATGGGATAACTCAGGCGGTGAGTGGAGATATTTGGATAATGCCAATAACGCAGTGTCCGAGGCTTGGAGAAAGTCGGGTGACGCATGGTATTATCTGGGCGATGACGGTAACATGGTAAAAGATTCAATCGTTACCGTAGGAGACGGCATTTATTATTTGGATGCCGACGGTGTAATGGCGGCTAATCGTTGGGTTCTTGCAAAAGATATCGACGATAATGATGCATGGTATTACTTCGGTGCCGACGGAAAGGCGTACAAGGGCAGAGACGGAAGAGTATATACTCATGAAATCAACGGAAAGAGATATCTTTTCAATGAAGAAGGAGTAATGAAGACAGGATTCTTTGATGCAGAGGGCAATGCGGTAGAAGATGACAATCCGTTTAAGAGTGCGAAATACTACTTCGGTGATGACGGAGCAATGTATGCGGATCAGTGGTTGCTTTATTCACAAGTAGGAGAGAATCCGGGATATTCAGAGCTTGGACAGAGAAACTACAGTGAGTATGGTGAGATGTGGTTGTACTTCGGTGCTAACGGAAGAAAGTACGCTGCAAGCAGCACAGATCAGTCAAGGCAGAGAGAGATAAACGGTAAGGCATACCTGTTTGATGAGAACGGTGTAATGATACCTCAGCTTTCCGTGACCAACGCAAACATAAGAGCAACAGCAAGCAATGCTAAAGTAAAATACGGTTCACTTGATACAGACGGTGAGCTTAAAGATGATTATTGGACATTTACAGTACCGAATGAAGTGATGAGTCAGCAGGACTATGATACACAAGAGCACAGCTGGTTCAGAACAAAGAAAGACGGTAGTGTAATTAAAGACAAAATAGCTACAGTACTTGGAAGAAGATATGCTTTCGATGAGATCGGACGTATGCAGACAGGTTTTGTAATTATGTTGGAAGATGATACTTTCGGTATCAAATATGATGTAGATGAGTGGACAAAGGAAGATTTCCTTACAGACGCTCTCAACTCACCTATAGCTGCAATCGATAGAGGTAGTTTATATCTTTTCGGTACAGATGAGCTTAATGACGGTTCAATGATTACCGGTGAGGTTACAGTAACTCTTAGAGATCAAAACGCAGTATTCGGTTTCAAAGACAACGGTAAGGCTATCGGAGCAAGATGCACACTTGCAAAGAGCGACGGTAAGTTCTACTTCAACGGATTAAGACTGGATGCTGACGCAAGCCTTAAGTACGGT
Source organism: Lachnoanaerobaculum gingivalis (assembly GCF_003862475.1). Classification (GTDB taxonomy): domain Bacteria; phylum Bacillota; class Clostridia; order Lachnospirales; family Lachnospiraceae; genus Lachnoanaerobaculum; species Lachnoanaerobaculum gingivalis. The sequence continues at coordinate 126,469 of NZ_RRCO01000004.1, forward strand.
ATTCTTAAGGATACAAGAACAGGTCACGGCGAGTATGTAGTCGTAGACTCAAACGGTAAGGTAGTCAAAGGCACAAAGATTCTTAAGGACGGAGATGGCAACTGGATAGTAGTTTCAAACTCAAAGTTCGTAGCAAGAGTAAGTGATAGTGACAGACCGAGAAAGAAGAACGGAAGATTCTATCACTACGATTCAAGTGCCGACAAACATGACAGATGGGGAGCGGAAATCACATATGCTACAGACGGATTGAACAACTTGGACAGTGATTTTGTTCTCTTTGACAGATAGTTAGAGGAGAGATATGAAGAAAAATAATTTAATAAGGAAGGTAAAGCAGGCGACTGCCGGATTGCTTGCAGGAGCCATGGTCCTTACAGGGGCTCCGCTTGGCAATCTGACTGCGATGGCGGCAGGGTTATCACCAAACTCAAACCTAAGTCCGGGAGACGGACATAGTAATAAATGGGTAAGCCAGGTTGACGGATTTACTTATGGTTCATCGGATTCTACCACTTTTGCATTTGGTAATGCTTCAGGGCATAATAGTACAGATGGTTATGGCGCTCGAGGTGGAGAAGATACATTTACCTTTGGACTTGGCGGTTTAAAGAGTTCAAAAGACAGAACCAATAATACAAGAGGATATTATCCGGGTGCTACATCTGTACACACCGGTGCACCGGGTACAAGGCCGGATATATTTACACAGTATGGTAGTAACTGGTGGCATGGATATTACTCATTTGGTAAACCGTACCGTATAGGAACTGATGCAGAGCGTACAGATTATGCGGCATCAGGAGCTACTGTATATACACAGCCAAATTCTGCAAATCCTGCGGAAGGACCTGCAGATGTATATACAACTGTATGGAGCGGTGATCAGCCACAGACAACGGAGTTTCAGGGTAGTTCGAGAAAACATGAACTTCATGTTGCCGGACATACTTATGTGAATGGTCAAGTTTTGACATTGACTGACGGTGGAAAGACAGTAGAACTCAGACAGGAAATCAAACCTTCTGATGACGATCAGTATATTGCGGTACAGTATACTGCATACAACCCTAGTGCAACAGATACCATAGATTTTATGGTCGGTAATGAGACAGATACTATGCTTCCTTCTCAGGATGATGTTCCTATTTTCACTACAAGACATGGTGCAGGAGAGAAATTTGAAGGACTTCATTTCCAAAGTCATACATCTTCAACCTATCCATTAACCGTTTTTGATGTATATTCATCAGGAAACGGAGCCGGAATGGTAAAGAGAGATTCAAATGACCCTAGTGAAAACCGTGTTTGGGGTATGAGATATATACAGACAGGAAGTCATTATCATACAGATTGGGTATTCTCACAGGGATTCCCGGGAATGGTAAATGCCGGTGATAGTGCTGCGGCATTTTCAGCATACTTTAACTTAAAGCCAAGGGAGCAAAAAACTGCAACATTTATGATAGCTATCAAGCCGTCAGTATACTATGTATCAGACGGTTCCGGAAATACGGGTACAAGTGGACAGATAGCCGGATTTATGGGTAGACCTATAAACTCAGTAAAGGATGCTATAGATGATATCAGAACAAGAGGAATCAAGAAGGCTTATATCTATTTACAAGATGATGCAAAGATTAGTGAAACCTTAACTATTCCAAACGGTACTGAGATAACTATTCAGACAGCAGACTTTAATAATCCTAATCTTACAACTTATACAGGTTATCAGAAGTTCAATCCTTCTATAAAGTCAAATACAGCCACTTTAAAGAGAGCTGACGGTTTTACAGGTGAGTTGTTTAAGATGGGTGATAACGACTCAATGTTAAATTTCCGTGACGTTATAGTTGACGGAAATAAGGACCATGCGACTGCTACAGCGCCTGCTTTTGATCTTGATAAAGGTAAGGTAAGTGTAAAAGCCGGAACGGTTATTAAAGAGTTTAAGGTAACAGGAGCGAAAGTACCTTCAGTATTTAAGATTTCGGGAACCGGTGTTCTTGATATAAATGCTGCAGGAGGAAGCGCTGCAATTAAAAACAATATATCTTTGGATGACGGTGCGGCTATTGATTCAACAGATTCCGGTTTACCGACAGGAAAATATCCTATTACAGTGAACGGAAGTCTTGATGTTACAGGTTCAAAGATGTATAACGGTACATTTGGTACTGCAGATGTAAAAACAAAAGACGGAAACGTTTTAATAAGGAAGAAGCCTATTTTTGTAGAATCGGGAAATTCTATAACAGGAACTATGGGAATAGGAATGACAGGTGATGCACTACCTACAGCAAATACTGAAGGTAGCGTATTGGCGGACTATGCTGACAGAGCGTCAGGAGGCTCATTGCCATATTCTCCTGCAAACTTCCAATCCGATATTTCAGGACAGACTATAGGAGCCGGAGACGGTGTAAAGACTGTGGCACATGAAGCAGCCGGAACATTGGAGAATTCAAAGGTTATATATCTACATGCAACTATATACACTTTTGCTTTGACATATTTAAAGCCTGACGGTTCATCATTTAACTTTGCAGATTTTACAATACCTTCACCTGTACCTGCTACAGAAAACTATGTAGATGCAAACCCTTATTCAAAGGGAACGCCTGCAGGTGGTGAGATAAAGTATAACATTCCTGCAATCAGCGGATATAAGTATGATGCAAGTGCAAATCCGGCTATGAACCTTCCGGATTCGATATCAATAGATGCAAACGGAAACTTAACAGGTACAATGCCGGGTGAGAATGTAAGTATTAGAATCAATCTTATTAAAGATGAGGCTACATATAAGTTTGATCCACAAAGCGGTTCAGCGGTTCCTGACAAAACGGAACCTACAGGAGCCACATCAAATATTTCAGTTCCGCAGAGTACAAGGCTTGGATATGATCTTGTAGGATGGCAACAGTACAATGATATAAACGGAAATGGTATATTTGATTCAGGTGATACGGATATAGGTCCTGTGATACCTTATCCAAGCGGAACTTTCCCGACACCTGTTGTAACAGGAGTTAAAAAGTTCTATGCAAAGTGGACACCGGGATCGGGAACATTTGCAATCACAAGAAAGTTTACAAACAAGAGTTTGTCAACTCCTATTACATTCTTTACAGATGTTGACAATACACATCATGTAGCTGACAACTTTACAAAGGATCCTATAGGACCTATACCGGGATATATATATGACAGTGGAACAAAGACACCTAATACAGCGGCTACAGGAACTATAGCGCCGGCTACAGATGCGCATCCGGGAAGACTTACTATAACAAGTATGCCTCCGCTTGCAATCGCACTTTACTATAAGTATTCGGTAGATCCTTCACAGAGATTTACATTTGAAGTAAGACATGAGGATTTGGCGGGTAATGTAATAGCACCTACAACAACAGTAACAAGACTGGCAGAGCAGCAGATCAGCGCAGCAAAGAAGAATGATATTACAGGATTCTCATACTCTACATTTACAGTTACACAGGGTAGAACAGCTCCTTCAACACCGCTATATACAATCGGTATTGATGACGGAGTAAATAACCTTATAATTGATGAAGATTTGGCAAACGGTAACTTTGTTGCAAAGATGCCTAACCAGAATGTAACAATAGTATTTAAGTATACAAATGATTCAGGAAACAACCTGATAAAGAGATACTTTGACAGAGTAGATAATACGGTACTTGCAAGTGAGGTTGTGCCACATATGGCGGGAACAACATTTGTGGAAGGATTACCGACATCAGGAGCAAATCTTGAAAAGATATACGGATATGTTTGGGACACAAGCTCAAGCGTAGATCAAAATCCTACAACACTGGGAAGTATAACAAATAATACAACCGGAGAGTTTACAGGAACAATGCCTGTACTTCCACCTGCAACACCTACAAAGGTGGACTGGATGTTAAGTAGAGATGCATCAAAGTGGACAAGTATCAACTTTGCAGTAGCATCTGCACCATATAACAACGGTAGTGTAGGGGCAACAACAGCAAACAGCATCTTATTAAGTGACGGAACAAGCGCGGGAGATGCAAGAGCATATAAGTTCAGCAAGATAAAGGCATTAAACTATGTGCCAAGTGTAACACCGAATCGTTACTATATGTTTGACGGATGGTATAAGGATGCGGCATGTACACAGCCGGTAGGAGATACGGACTTCTTTAGAACAACAGATCCTACACCTTTAACTGTATATGCTAAGTTTGTAGAAGACCCAAGTAAGTGGTTTGATATCAACTTCGTGGCAGGAAGTAACGGTTCTATCACGGCACCTGCAACACTTCATATACCGTTTGATTACACATGGAGTCAGATAACAGGACAGCTTCCGACAGCTGCACCTGTAGCAAACTACTTGTTTAACGGCTGGAAGGATCCTAACGGTGCCTTCATGCAGGGAAGTAGTACACTTACAAATCATGCAACATATACAGCATTCTTTAGCCAGGATCCAAACGTATTTGGAGGTATAGGATCTATCACACCTACAGGCCGTATAGGAAATGACGGAAGCGGTGAGATAGTAATAGACGGTACAACACCGGGTAATGTATATGTAATAAGTGATCCTAACGGAAATATCGTAGCGGTGGTACCGGGAGATTCAACAGGAAACAGAACGGTAGTTCCAAACCTTATACCGGGAGCACACTACAATGTACAGGAAGGAAGCCCTGATACGGTAGCAACTGTAGGTCAGCCGATTTCTTCTATAACAGGAACATCGGTATCAACACCACAGGATGTATATGTTCCGACAGTAGATAATAACTACAACATAGGATATGATCCTGAAAATGACGGAATGGCACAGATTGTTATCAATCCGGCGGATCCTGACGCAGACTATGCGCTTATAGATGAGAACGGAAACGTAGTGCAGTATCCGGGAAGTGATAACGGATGGATGACTCCGGTAGGAAACAATCCTTCAACAGTTACTTTCAACAACTTAAATCCAAATGAGACCTACACAGTAGTGGCAAGAAAGAAGGGCGACAGCTCAATTCCAAATCCACTTACAAAATTACCTGACGGAAATCAGATAATAGCAAATCCGGGAGATATGGCGGACGCACCTAAGTATGTAGTAGAAACAAAGGGCGGAAGCGTAGTAACGGTAGGAACGACAAGTGTAGGAAGCGACACATATGATCAGGCAAAGGCAGGAGAGACAGTAACTATTCATGCCGATGCGGTTAATGCAAACGGCAAGAACTTCCTTTACTGGCAGGTACTTGCAGGAAGAGCGGTAGGAGTTAGCGGAAATATAACACAGGCTGACTACTCATTCACTCTTTCAAATTCAAACATTGTACTTAAGGCTGTATACGAACCTACCAAGGTAGCGGGAGATGATGCGGATCTTACAGAGACAATAAGAGGTGGTAGCGTAGGAGAGTTTGGACTTATCCCTGACCAGATACTGGGACTTGCACATGATCTTACAACACCGCTTGACAGATCACTTATCGGAGTAAACGGTGCAACAGTAGAATACAAGGTAGTATTTAACAAGAGAGATGCAAAAGCAAATGAGAAAACAGCTGTAAAGCCTGTTTCTATATCGGGAGTGGATCATCCGGATGCACATACAACAGCATACGGACTTGATATCCAGCTTGAAAGATATGTAAACGGAAGACTTGTAAATAACGGAATACCTGCAACAGCATCAAATGCAACAGTAGATGTTATAGCACAGCTTCCTGCAGAAGATGTAGATCAGCTTGACTACCAGTTATTTGATGTGACACCTGACAGCTTAGGTAATATCAATCCGGTAGATATAACAATTACAACAGATGTAGCAAACAATGCGGGACTTCTTAAGTTTACAGGTAACTTGCAGCATTCATATGTACTTGTTTATTCAAAGACATTTAAGGTAACATTTGTAGATAATAAGCCTGTACTTGATCATTTACACTTAAATGATACAAGCAGAAACTTCTATAAGAAGTTTAAGGTAAGAAGAAAAGAGAATGTAGAGGATACTTACTACTCAAGTGATTATGCGGTAGTTACGGCATATGCACAAAATGATGTAGCAAACGGACTTGTAACACCGTTTGAAGATATCTATGGTGTACAGTATGACTATGTTAACTGGTCAAAGAAGGAAGATAAGCTTTCAGTATATGACACAACAAGTCCTGTAACAAAGAGAACAATTGTTTATGCATACTATTCAGACAACAGAAAAGAAGTTGCAAAGGCAAGAGTGGATCTTGGTAATACTATAGAAGAAGCAAAGCTCCTCACAGGAGACCCATACCTTAAGGTAGCAGAGGTGGCAGAGCTTAATGAGGCTATAGCACATGCAGTTGAGACACTTAGACAGGCAAGAGATCTTGTATCTCCTGACGGAACTACATATCTCAGACAGGCAAACTGGGCAGAGCTTCAGCAGGCAATAGATGCACTTAGAAGACTTATTGACAAGTATTCAAAGATAGCAGCCGACAGAGCCGGAGACAGAAACAGAAGAACCGGTGGTGCCAGCGGTGGCGGTAACTCTTCATCAGGTAGAGGAAGTAAACTTTTGACACCGGGAGAGAAGTCACAACAAAACACAGCTATCAATGAAAACAGTAATGTAAGAGCATTCGTACTTGGTGTAGACGGTGCTTGGGAGACAAACCCTGTAACAGGCGGATGGTCATTCGTACTTAACGGAGGAACACCACTTAACGATATGTGGGGAATGATCACATTCAACGACAATACAGGTAAGAGGGTATCACGTTGGTATTACTTTGACGGACGCTCAACAATGGCAACAGGTTGGGTATATGACTCAAAGAACGGCAACTGGTATTATATGAACACAACACCGGGTCCTGAGCTTGGCCAGATGGTAACAGGTTGGGTAAAGGATGAAAAGACAAATAAGTGGTATTACATGAATGATAATACAGGTATCCTTAAGACAGGATGGCATTTGGATAAGCATGACGGAAGATGGTACTACCTGAATTCAAACGGAGAAATGCTTGTCGGATGGCAAAAGATTGACGGAAAGTGGTATTACTTTAATACCAATACTCCGCAAAATACTTATGCGTGGGATGCCAATGCTTTCAAGTGGAACTACTTAAACAATAGTGTAAGACCATTTGGATCTATGTATGCGGGAGAGAAGACTCCTGACGGATATAATGTAGATGCAAACGGTGCTTGGTACTAAGTGACGTAGGAGAAAAAATGAAAAGAAAGACAATAAAAGCAAAAATAGCTGCCGCATTGTCTGCGAGTATGGCTCTTGCCATGCTCGCACCGGCAATGCCGGCATATGCAGCTGCTCCGGGAGCAGGAGAAATACAGTTTAATTTTACCGGAAAGAATGAATCGGTAGATCGTTTCGCAAGTGATTTAACATTAAGCGGAACAGCAGGAGCTGTTATTCCAACAGCACCGGCACCTGCAGGACTTCAGGTAAACACCGGAACAGGTGCTATTGCATTGCCATATATGAATGACAGCGGAGCTTTTGATGCAACCAAAACATTTCAGGCAACCGGTGATGCATCGGCACTTAACTGGGATCAGAGAGGGTTAACCGGATATTTGATTACAGCATGGTATCCAAGACAGAATAACGGTATAGCAAGTCCTTATATGAATCAGGTACCTGCAATATATCCATATGGAGGTCAGACATACTATGCAGAGCTTGGACCTGATAATACAAAAACTTATTATTATAAGGTCAATCATGTAAAATCAAGTGCTGCAAGCGGATACTATATACCGGGACTTGATGATGCAAGTGCAATTCCTGCATTTAAGAATGTACCTGATAGAAATGTGCCTGTAATGTCAGGTATATCAGTGGCACCTCTTACAATTCCGGGATATAAAGTAGTAAATGTAAGTACTACAGATGACGGTGATGGCGGTAAGACAGTTGTTTTACAGGATAACTTTGATGTATCAAAAACACATATAGCGTATGATACGGACTCAAAGTATGTTACAGGAACATCTATAAATAAAGGTGTAGAGATAACATATAAGTATGTTGTTGACCCTACTCAGACAAACGGTATTACAGTACAGGACTCTGTGTTTAAGAACTCAGCAGCAGTAGCTACATATCATGCAGGATTACCTACCGGAACAGTACAAACAGATGCTAACTCACCATTATATACTGTGCCTCGTACAGTTACGGAAGTTGCAGCAATTGAGGCAGGAAAAAAGATCGAGGATATAACAAATATTCCAGCTACAATATACGGAACAAGCCAGAATGTGCCGCTTCAGGGTAATTTAAATCTTATCTTACCAAAGAAGTTTCAAGATCCTGCAACAGGAACAACAAACTATACTCCTGCAAGATATATCCTTGATGCTACAAACCCAATAACGGTAACATATGGTAACGGAAAACCGAATGCGGACGGATATTTCACATCACCGGCAGTAGGCGGCGGAACACCAAGTGTTATAAGAAACTTGATTCCGGCAAAGGATGATGCGGCAAATAATCTTAGAAAGATTACTACCGAAGCAAATATGGTAGGAGATGCCGGACATGATGTAGATGCAAGAAAAGTAGTGGGAACAATGCTTAATCAGCCTGTTACAATTACTTTTAACTACATACCGAACCCTGCATACTTTGTAACTTTAAAGGTAAAGTATGAGGACGATCAGGGAAACAACATAACACAGAAGGTGCTTGATAAGTTGGCTGATGCCGGAAATGCAGTGCCGGATGCACCGGGAACAGAAGTAACAGGAACATTCTATAAAGAAGCAAACGGAACAAATCCTGTACAGATGATTTATGCAAAGGCAAACAATACAGGTTCAGCATACAACATGACAATAGAGGCACCTGAACTCACAAGTTACCTGGCACATCCAAGTATAGAGGTAGATGATGCGGCAAGCTGGTCATCATCATATACAACTCCTATATCAAGTTTATATGCCACATGGAGTGCTGCAAGTCCTAAGTATGTAGTATCAACAAACGGACCTGCAGACAACTTTGTGCTTACAGTAAAGTATACTCAAGATCCTAATGCCGTTACAGAGTTATCGGCAGCGTCTTTGGAAGGTGGAGATCTTTATGTAACAAGTGGCGGAAGCAGCATTACATATGACAACTATCTTACAAACGGAGGAACATTCCCAAGATTGATAAGAAAGAATATCAATCCTGTTACACTTAAGTATGATCTTGACATAAAGAGAAGCGACTTACCTACACCTGTTCCTAATGCAGGATATTTATTTGACAAATGGACATATAAAGGTCAGGAAGTAAGCTTTAATTCAAACGGTGAGGCAACTTTAACACAGATAACACCGGGAACTACAAATATAATCTCTCTTATAGCCAGCTTTAAGAAAGATCAAAATGCATGGTATAAATACACTCTCCATGAGGGAGACAGCCATATAGGACTGTTAAACGGAAGTGTAGCGGAGATACCTAGAAAAGATGCTTCAGGTGTGGATAGAGTTAATATTCCATGGAGTGAGATTCAGGATTATACAGATGAGGCTCATAACGGTATAAGCGTGGAAAGCGGATATACACCGAAGTGGTATGAAGGTACTGTGGATCCGTTAACAGGAAGATTGAACCTCACACCTATAGATACGGCAACTGTAGATCTTTCAACACTTGCAGGAAAAGATTTATATGTTTATGGAGAGAGTACAACACCGGTAGCAGCATATGTACCGAATGTTACGGGAAGCTTAAATTCTACAACAGGAGCTCCTACAATAACTATAGATCCTGCAACACCTGCACCGATGGATTTAAGACTTACGTATGTTATAACGGATCCTTCAGGAAATGTTGTAGCAACAATATCAGGCGCAGATGTAATGAGAGAGGGAGGTTTAGTTACAGATCCTGCAATACAGGCAGGAAATACTTACCATGTAAGTACAGTTCCTACAACAGATGCGGGAGGTATAGTAGTAGGAGCACCGATACCTTCAAGTATAACAACTGTAGCAGGACCTTCAGCACCGGCTACAATACCTGTAGCTGTTACACCTACAGTATCACAGGATCCTTCAAATGCAGGGCAGGCGATGATAACAATAAATCCTACATCACCAAATACCGACTATGCATTGGTAGATCCGTCAGGAAATGTAGTGCACCCGTTTACAACACCAAGTGCACCGGGAGCACCTATAACATTTAATAACTTAAATCCGAATACAATATACAGAGTTGTACCACGAACAACAGGAACAAATGTGACACCTGCAGCACGTATAGCAGACGGAGCAGCATTACCTGTTGATACATCAAACATCGGATTGGCTGTAAACAGATTTAATATAACAGCTATTGCAAACAATGCACCTGCAATAAGTAACTTCAAGATAAACGGAGTTGCATCAACAGATCCTGCAGTTTTACAGGGACTTTTAAAAGATACACAGGTAGAGATAGAGGCAAGCGGTCTTGATAATAACAGTCAATTATTTGATCATTGGAATATCGTTAGTGGTGGACCTCTGCCAAATATGAATGCGGCAACAAACCAGCGTTTGACATTCGATATGCCGAACAATCCTGTAACAATACAGGCAGTATATTCAACACCGGGACAGACATGGGCTCCTGTACAGTATAATAACGGAGTAAGTCCGAGCAGAAATGTGGGAATTATACAGCCGGTTATCACAGACTCAGGAAATTTCCGAATAGTAATTGATAAGACACCGGTAGGAAGTACTTTGAGAACTCAGATGGCGGATGCTATAGGAGATGACTCATATAGAGGAGAATTCCAGGTAAGTGCAAGAGTACAAAAGGAAAATCCTTTAACAAGCACATGGGAAGATTATGCTTTACCAAGTGGAACAAAGTTATCAGGAGTAGTTGAGACAGGAGTATTGATGCAGGATAGAGAATATAAGTTCTATTCAGCAACACCGTCAAATGCAACAGCAACAGCTCCTACCTTTAATGAGGAACATGGAGATTATGAGAATGCAGGAAGTGCATACACAGGAGAGTTCAACTTTGAATTTGAGAGTGGAATGAACTATGTATTCGGATATGTTTTACCGGCAAGTACATTTAAGGTAAAAGTAATAGACGGAAGAGATAATCACCTTGTAACAAGACTTACAATAGCAAGTAATAAGGTAGTAAATGATTATGCATCACTTTATGCAAGCGCAATACAGTCAGACTATGTAGACAATGACGGTATTACATGGCATTACGAGGGATTAAGTAAGGACAGAGGAATGTATGATCCTTATGACCCTACTCTTCGTGTGACAGCTGATGAGACAATCTATGTTTACTATTCAAATGATAAGGCTGAGCGTAGAAAAGCGGAGTCTGATTTAAAGGCGGCTATAAAGAATGCAAACAATCAGTTAAACAGAATCAATGACCCTGTAAAGAGAGCAGCACTTCAGGCGGCTATCAATGCGGCACAGGCTGTAATTGACAGAATGAACAGAAAGTCATCTACACCTGAGCTTATAGCAGCTATTAAGGCACTTAATGATGCAGTGGTTGATGCAGGCGGAAGAGTACCAAACGGTGGCGGCGGTCGAGGAGGCCGTGGCGGTTCAGGCGGCGGCTCAGGAAATGCAAGCAGAAGATCAAGCGTATATACAGCAGGTCTTAGAGTTGGCTACGACGGTAACTGGGAGCTTACAAATCCTGTAGAAGCTACAGCAAATCCTGACAGCAGCAAGTGGGTATTCAACCTTACAAATGGCACAAGAGCTAAGGGTTGGGCATACTTAAGCTATACTTACGAAGGAAAGACAAAGTCTGAGTGGTATCACTTCGCTGAGGACGGAATCATGAATTCAGGATGGTTCTTAGACGGAGGTACATGGTATTATCTGTCAATGAATCACAACGGATTCTTTGGTGAGATGATTAAGGGATGGCATCATGACGGCCAGGACGGAAGATGGTATTACCTTGATTCTTCAAGCGGTGCTATGCATACAAACTGGAGCAAGATAGGAGGAGAGTACTACTTCTTGAATCCTACAGCACCTGCACAGACATGGTTCTTTGATAATGCAACAGGCAGATGGAATTTTGGTAATGTGAACTCAAGACCGCTTGGTTCAATGTACCAGAATGAAACTACACCTGACGGTTATCATGTAAATGAAAGCGGAGCTTGGAGATAATCTATAGTTTATAAAACTTGTAGATTTTCAGTCCGAAAATAAAAAAGGGGAGTCACACGAAAGTGTGGCTCCTCTGTTTTTATAAAACAGCCACCCGAAGGTGGCCGCAATAATTTATTTACTTTGTTCCGAATATTCTGTCACCGGCATCTCCAAGTCCCGGGCAAATATAAGCGTCCGAATTAAGTTGTCTGTCAAGGTGACCTACATATATCTGTACATCAGGATGAGCCTCTTCAAGAGCTTTAAGACCTTCAGGTGCGGCTATTATACACATGAATTTTATTTTCTTACCGCCATGCTTCTTGATTTGAGATATAGCATCTATAGCGGAACCCCCTGTTGCAAGCATAGGATCTGTAACCACTATTATTCTCTCCTCAATAGGACTTGGCAGTTTACAATAATACTCTACAGGTGTATGAGTTTCTTCATTTCTGTAAAGTCCTATATGTCCCACCTTTGATGCCGGCACAAGCTGTAAAATACCGTCAACCATACCGAGTCCGGCTCTAAGTATAGGTACTATTGCTATTTTTCTACCTGAAATCATTTCAGTCATACATTTTTCAAGTGGAGTTTCTACTTCAACTTCTTCTGTAGGAAGGTCGTTTAAGGCTTCATATCCCATCAACATTGCAATTTCACCTACAAGAGATCTGAATTCATTGGTTCCTGTGTTCTTATCACGAAGAATTGATATTTTGTGTTGAACCAACGGATGCTTATTAATATAAACTTTTGACATTTTACACCTCAATCTAAAATTTGCTTCCCTTATTATAGAGCAAATAAATACATAAGTACATAGAAAAAATTATTTAGTGCTTGGAGAATATTTTACAAGTACATAGTCACCAAGTTCATGAGAAAGAGGTATAGCTATAAAAATATCACCGCCTGATTCGTAAGAGAAAAGCTTTGGGAAACCTTCATTCACATCATTTTTCTTTATAAGTGGAAAATCCGCATCCTCAAGCAAGGCCTTCAGAGTATCAACAGTTAATGTCTTTTTATATTCTGTAAAGCCTGCAGCCTGAGAGTTTGTAGCATTTTCAAGTTCAACATCATCTGAGAGTATATAGTTTGCAATGGTAAGCGGATCGGCAAAATCTATAAGACCTATACTTTCACCTGTATCAAGATTTATATTATTTGTAAAAATAATCTTTTTACTTTCATTTACTGATTTAAGCGTTCCGGTGTAAACTATACTCATTCTGTTTCTGCTTTGATTTTTTACATTATACTTTAATTCAACGGTTGAACCGGCACTTGAAGCAAATGAATCCAAAGCAAGTTTGGCATTATCCTCAATAGCTTTATTTACTGATGATTCTATTTTAGAGTCGATTCCGCTAAGTTTAGGATAAGAGATTTTTGATTTATCCTTGGAATAGCTCTGCGAATTTTCAGTAACACTTGATTTGGAAGATGATTTCTTCTCAGCGGTAGTTGTTTTATCGGATTTTGTTTCAGCCAAAGAGGAAGACTCTTTACTATCACTTGTAGGTGCAATTGTGGTTGGTGACATAGCACCGTTAGCACCCTCGGCAGCGGTAGTAGTAGGTGACATGGCACCGTTAGCTTCTGTGGTCATAATACTTTTCAAATCTGAAGTATCCTTACTTTTGCATCCTGCACTTATAACAGGTAATGCAAGAATTGTTAAATATAATAATAGTTTCTTCATTTTACCTCCATATGATTTGATTTCTTCAAATACATTATACATGAAAACAGAAAAAAGAAATCTTAATTATAAATTAGATTTTAAAAAATACTGCCACTGTAGTTTTTATAATATGTTTGCTTTCATTTTTAAATATGTTAAAATAATGCGAATAAATAAGGAATTTTATATAACACAGGATTCATTTAAAACAGTTTGTAATATGTAGGGTGATAATGCTATAGGCGTTATAGCGAATTCAATATATAATAAATATATTATAAATAATAGGAGATAATATGGCATTTATCAGCGTTTTCGATGTGCTTGGGCCGAATATGATAGGGCCTTCAAGTTCACATACGGCAGGAGCATGTGTAATTGCATTCTTGGCAAGAAAGATGATAGGTGGAAATCCCAAAAAGGTAGAGTTTATACTCTACGGCTCCTTTGCAAAGACTTATAAAGGGCATGGTACGGATAGAGCATTGCTTGGCGGACTTATGGGATTCGGTACAGATGATGTAAGAATACGTGATTCTTTCAGTATTGCTACTGAAAGAGGAATAGAGTACAAATTTACACCTAACAGTGAGATTACCGAGATTCATCCGAATACGGTTGATGTATGTATGGAAGATGAAGAGGGGAGAAAGGTTACAGTCAGAGGTGAGTCACTTGGTGGCGGTAAGGTAAGAATAGTAAAGATAGATCAGGTTGATATAGATTTTTCAGGTGAGTACAGCGCAATCATTTTGGTACACCGTGACAGACCGGGAGTTATAGCATATATCAGTAAGATTTTGAGCGAGCATAATATAAATATTGCATTTATGAAGCTTTACAGAGAGTCAAAGGGAAATAAAGCATATACTATTATAGAATCGGATGAAATGATACCGCCCGATATTAAACCCGGATTATATAAAAATGAACATATATCACAGGTAATGATAGTTCAATAGGAGAGTTTATGGATTTTATTAATGCAAAAGAACTTCTGGAACTTTGTGATAAAAAAAATATGTCGATTTCCGATGTAATGAAAAAAAGGGAATGTGACGAGAGTACAAGTTCAAAAGAAGAAATAATAAGTAAAATGAAAAGGGTTCTTGAGATTATGAGAGACGCTTCAACATTACCTATAAATACACCGATAAAATCAATGGGAGGACTTATAGGCGGTGAGGCAAAAAAGCTTAGCGAATATCAAAAGCAGGAGAAAAATATAGGCGGTCAGGTGCTTTCAAAGGCTGTAATGTATGCAATGGCAGTTTTGGAGTGCAATGCCTCTATGGGACTTATAGTTGCGGCTCCTACCGCAGGTTCATCAGGAGTAGTTCCCGGAGTTTTATTGGCAATGCAGGATGTATATTCTTTTTCTGATGAGAAAATAATAGATGCATTATTTACAGCGGGTGCAATAGGATATCTTGCAATGAGAAATGCCACTGTAGCAGGAGCTGTGGGAGGTTGTCAGGCGGAGATGGGTGTAGCGGCAGCCATGGCGGCGGCAGGTGCTGTTGAACTGATGGGAGGAAGCCCTTCTCAATGTTTGGATGCATCATCAACAGTGCTTATGAATATGCTTGGACTTGTCTGTGACCCTGTAGGTGGACTGGTAGAGTATCCATGTCAAAACAGGAATGCTTCCGGAGTAGCAAATGCTTTGGTGGCGGCGGAACTTACAATGGCAGGAATAAAGCAGCTTATACCTTTTGATGAAATGCTTGAGACTATGTATAGGGTAGGTAAGAGAATGCCTGTAGAACTTAGAGAAACAGCACTTGGCGGATGTGCGGTAACAAAAAGTGCGTGTGATGCCTGTGGAGGTTGCAGATAAAAAAGGGGGCTGTCGGGAAATGGCAGTCATAAAATAGGGAGGAGTAACTCAAAATGAGTCGCTCTTCCCTAAATTTTTACATAAAAAAAGATGGCTAACGACAACCATCTTTCTCCGTTACATGTTATAATGTAACTATGCTCACAGTTAATTATTATAACGACTTTTTTGAAATAGGTCAACAGAAAATCAACTTTAGCTTATATGAATTGAGTTTGCCCAATGACGATCCAGTCTATACCCTAAAAAAAGTTATGGAGGATTTAGATTTTTCCGGACTGTTAGCCAATTGTTCGGACAAGGGAAGAACAGGGTACAACCCGATCATGATGTATGCAGTTATTACTTATGCAAATATGCGAGGAATACGCTCTATTGATCGTATTGTGGATTTATGTGAAAGAGATATTGCTTTTATCTGGCTTACTCAAGGGAGGAAGCCTAAAAGAGATGCTTTTTATGATTTTAAAAGTAAGAAACTTACTTCAGGTATCCTGGATGACTTAAACTATCAGTTTATGAGACGATTACAAAAAGAAGGATTTGTAACATTAAAAGAGTTGTTTATTGATGGAACGAAAATAGAAGCTAATGCTAATCGTTATACTTTTGTATGGCGTGGAAGCATTAATTATCATCTTGCAGGTCTTCTAGATTCTATTGATAAGCTTTATTCAAGCTATAATTCTTTTATAAAAGATAATGGATTTGGCGAAAAGTACGAGCTTGGAAATGCACAAATGTTTGTGATTGACGGGATTGATAGAGTTAGAGATATTATTGAAAAGAACAGAAAAAGAAAGATTACAAAACATAAAAAGCTATCTAATAACCGTATTATAGAGATTGATAACTGTTCTCCTCTTGAAATACTTAAGCTCCAGAAAAATCTTATGACAATTGCTGACGGAGAAGGCATTGTATTTGTTAACGGAAAGGGTAAGAGAAAGCCAAAACTTCAACAACTTTATGAAGAACTTGAACATTGTGGACAGAGACTAATGGGCTATAAAGAATGCTTTGAAATTATGGGGAAAGATAGAAACAGCTATTCCAAAACCGATTTGGAAGCAACCTTTATGCGAATGAAGGAAGATCATATGTTGAACGGGCAGCTAAAGCCTGCATACAATGTACAGATAGCAGTAGAGAATTATTTTATTGTACATAGTTATGTAAGTAATGATCGTACAGATTATAATACATTAATTCCGGTCCTTGAAAAGCATAAGGAAGCATTTGGAGAAGTACTTGAAGAAGTGACAGCAGACAGCGGTTATTGTAGTGAGAAAAATCTCTTATATCTAAAAGAAAATAAGATAGACAGTTATATAAAACTGCAGGATCATGAGAAAAGAAAAACAAGAGCATACAGTAACGATATAGGTAAATACTACAACATGAAGACAATGGTATTTGAGGATGAACAAGTCTATATCTGTCATGACGGTCGTGAACTGAGACATATCAACACTGAAAAGAAAAGACAGAATGGTTATACACAAACATATGAAGTATATGGATGTTCAGACTGTAGTGGATGTGAACATAAGTCTAAATGCTTATACAAATATAATCCTGATAAAGATGTTGATAAGAACAAAGTGATGAAGATCAATGAAGTATGGGAAGAGCTTCGAGAGAAGTCACATACTAACATACAGAGTGAAAAAGGTATTCTGAAACGACAGACACGCTCTATTCAAACGGAAGGTCATTTTGGAGATATTAAAGAAAATGAAGATTTCCGACGCTTTAACTATCGTTCTTCAGATAAGGTATATAAAGAATTTATGCTTTTTGCAATAGGAAGAAATATAAATAAATATCATCGTTTTCTCTACGCAAAACTAAAGAAATTTGAAGGAAAACTACAGGAGAAAACCGCATAGTAAAAAATGCAAAAGCAAAATTTCTGCTAAGGGGGTTTTGTGCCCAAAAATAGACAGTATAATAGAAAAACAAAATATCCTGACAAAGTCACAAAGCCAAAATGCCTTGTATTTGTCAGGATATTTCTATTTAGTTCTGTAGGGATTAAAATTCAGTATTTCCCGACAGCTCCTTATTTTATTATTTATTATATTTATAGAATCCTTCACCGGCATTTATACCTGTTTTACCCTCTGAAATATATTTTTCAAGAATTGCTTTTATCTTACCTTGAACAGTATTTGGATCCTTTGAAAGCGGATCATTAGATACTACATTAAGAGCAGTATTTAAACCGATTATATCAAGAATCTGGAAAGGACCATAAGGTGATCCGGTACCCATTCTCCATGTAAGATCAATAGTAGCTGGATCCGCAACTTCCTTTGCAAGTAGCATCTGTCCGGCATTCAAAAAAGGTATCAGCATGGAATTTAATATATATCCGGGTTGCTCTTTTGTAAGACGAAGCGGAATCATTTTAATATCTGATGCAAATTTAGCCACAGCTTCATATGCATCCCTGTCTGTACCATCATGTCCCATAATTTCAGCAGTATTGCTGATCCATATATTATTAGCAAAATGAATGGCCAGGTATTTTTCCGGTCTGCTAAGACAATCACGGAATTGACTTGGAATCATACTTGAAGAGTTTGTGGCGACTATTGTCTTTTCCTCAAGATATGGATCTAAAGCTTTATAGAATATTGTTTTTGCTTCAGGATTTTCAGCCATGCTTTCAATTATAAGGTCGGTATCCTTACAAGCCTCTTCAAAACTTGTAGTGAGAACTATTTCTTTGTAAGCTTTCTCTGTAGCTTCCAGAAGTTTATCTATATCTGATTCTGTAAGTGATCCTGAATCCGGAGCCAATCCCCTTGGCAATGAAACTCCTGATCCAAGACTTTTCTTAGCCTCATTTAATGTATGTTTGTATATATTATATAATCTATCCAATTTTGGCTTTGTTCTACCTATAGATTCTTCACTCCTAAGCCATATCTTTACATTAAAACCGCAAAAAGCTGTTTGAAATGCTATCTGTGAGCCAAGAACACCACCACCTGCAACTGTTATATTCTTCATACTACCTCCTTAATATCCTAATAAAGGACAAAGATTATCACAAATGTACAATATTTAATTGTATAAAATTTATTATAACACTTTTTTATTGATTTGTGAATATATTTCACTATATAAATAAAGTTTTTAATGCTGAAACTTTAACTTTATAAAAATATAGTATATAATGTAGCGGTAAAATTGTAAGAGGTTTAAGGAGGTTTTAAATGGGTAAGCAACCGAAAAAACGAAACAGTGGTAACACTTTGGGGCTCTGTTTAATGATTTTGGCCGCTGTTATTACTATTATAATAGCTTTTCCGGTTACTGATGGTATCAGAAAGATTATAAAAGATAATATCAAATATATTGCCGGCACATATTCCGCATCGGAAAAGGGATTTGGAGGAAAAGTAAAAGCAATAGTAACAGTCGGTGAAAACGGAATAGAAGATATTTCATTTGAAGGGGCTAAAGAAACTCCGGATATAGGAGGAGCAGCTGTTGAAAAACTCAATGCACAGATGAAAACCGCACTTGATACTGAAATTGACTCTGTAAGCGGTGCAACAGTCACTTCCACAGCTTTGAAAAGAGCATTGAAAAAGGCTTTACTTAAGGCTCAGGGTAAAGAAGTTAAAAAATATATGGAAGTAAAGTCTGCAGATATAGTAGTAATAGGTGCAGGCGGTGCAGGTATGAGTGCGGCTATAGAAGCCGCTCAAAAAGGCGCTACAAATGTAGTTATTTTGGAGAAGATGCCTATCACGGGCGGTAACACTGTAAGAGCTACAGGCGGTTTGAATGCTTCTGAAACTCAGTATCAAAAGAGAGACGGTATAGAGGACAGCAATGATTTGTTCTATGAAGATACAATGAAGGGCGGTAAGAATTTAAACGATCCTGAACTTGTAAGAACATTGGTGGAAAATTCAGCTGCGGCAGTTGACTGGGTAAATGAAATAGGCGGAGATCTTTCTGTAGTTGCTCAGTTCGGTGGAGCAAGCGTAAAAAGAATACACAGACCAAGTGATACATCTGCAGTAGGACCGATGCTTGTAAAGACTTTAAATGCCAAGCTTGATGAACTTGGAATCCCTGTTTTACTTGAAACAAAGGCAACAAAGATAATTGCCGATAAGGACGGAAATATAACAGGAGTAGAGGCTGAGGATGAAAACGGAGAGTTTGTTATAAATACCAAAGCTGTTATACTTGCTACAGGAGGCTTCGGAGCAAATCCCGATATGGTAGTAAAATATGCGCCACAGCTTGCAGGATTTATTACAACAAATCATTCGGGAGCTACAGGTGACGGTATAGAAATGGCGCTTGAATTAGGAGCCGGACTTACTGATATTGAGCAAATTCAAACTCATCCTACCGTAAACCCGAATACAGCAACTATGTATACGGAAGGTGTGCGTGGTAACGGTGCTATACTGGTAAATGACGAAGGAAATCGTTTTGTAAACGAACTTGAGACAAGAGATGTTGTTTCCGCGTCAATACTTGCACAGCCAAATGAAGAGAGCTGGCTTGTTTTTGATACAGCTGTAAGAGAATCTCTCAGTGCTATAGAAAAATATATAAATGAAGGAATTATTGTAGAAGCAAATACAATAGAAGAACTTGCTGAAAAAACAGGCATAAATAAAGAGAATCTTGTAGCTACTATGAATAAGTATGCCTCAATGCAGGAAGCCGGTGAGGATAGCGAATTTGGAAGAAAGAGTATGGAAGTACCTCTTACAAAGGCGCCTTTCTTTGCAGGACTTGCAAAGCCGGCTATTCATCATACAATGGGCGGTGTAAAGATAAATAAAGAAACTCAGGTTTTAAAAGAAGACGGAAGTGTTATTCCGGGGCTTTATGCCGCAGGTGAAGTAGTAGGCGGAGTACATGGTGGAAACAGATTAGGTGGAAATGCTGTAGCGGATATAGTAGTATTCGGACGTATTTCAGGTGATAATGCAAACGGATATGTACTTGCAAACGGCGGAAATACCGAAAGAACTATAGTTGTAGAAAACGAAGATGCAAACTTTGTTCCACAGGATATTAAGACAGATCTTAAGGACGGTTCTTATAAAGGAGTTGCAAAGGGATTTGGCGGAGATGTGGAAGTCACATTTACCGTTAAAGACGGTATAGTAAACGATCTTTCTATAAGCGGAGGAAAGGAAACCGCCGAAATAGGAGGAAAGGCTATGGAGAAAATAAAGAGAAAAATGCAGTCAAGCGGTGAGTTCAAGGTTGACAGCGTAGCCGGAGCATCTATTACTTCAAAGGGTGTAAGTGACGCTATAAAGAATGCTACATTGCAGTAGTTAAATTTATACTAAAGCCGATGTCTTTTTGATATCGGCTTTTTACAAAAAAACTATCGGTATAAATTATGTTAAAATTATCCAAAAAAAATCATAAATTAACATAGATAAAATAAGTACTTTATGCTAATATCTATATGTTAAGCAACTATAGTGTGCTACAAAGACAGAGTAAGCATTTAGGGGGACAAATTGTTAATAACCAGGGAAATGGACTATGCTGTAAGAATTATCAGAGCATTAAAAGAGGGGACAAAGGTTTCGGCAACGGAGGTGGCTAAAAAAGAACATTTACCACAAGCTATTACGTATAAAGTTTTAAACAGTCTGTTGAAGTCGAAATTGATTGGAAGTATGAGAGGCGTAAACGGCGGATACTATTTAAAATGTGATCTTTCATATACTACATTATTTGATATATGTATTGCTTTGGGTGAGGACATGAGTATCACGGAATGTATAAGAGAAGGCTTTGATTGTATCAATAACAGATGCGGAGAATGTATGTTGAACAAAGAGTTTACAAGGATACAAAGCGCATTGAACAGAGAATTACAGAAAACTACTTTGGATAAACTTTTATAGGTTTGTCCTTTTTTATTTGCAAAGAATTGCAAAAAATCTAATTGTTAAAAAGCATTAAAGTGCTATAATATTTTTATAAATTAAAATTTTAAGGAGACAGATTATGATAAATAGAATATATCTTGCAGGCGGTTGCTTTTGGGGTGTTGAAGGATACTTTAAAAGAATTAAAGGTGTGGTGGATACAAGTTGCGGCTATGCAAACGGAAATACGCAAAATCCAAGCTATGAGGAGGTTTGCAGGCACAATACAGGACATGCGGAAACGGTTTTGATTGATTATGATGATAGTGTATTAAGTCTTGAGGATTTATTAATATATTATTTTAGAATAATAGATCCCGTCAGCGTAAACAAACAGGGAAATGATGTGGGAACACAGTACAGAACGGGAATTTATTATACAGATGAAGCTCAGTTACCGACAATAAATGAGGCAATAGAAAGAGAGCAAAGAAAGTCTAATGAAAAAATTGCGGTAGAAGTATTGCCGATTGAAAACTTTTATACTGCGGAAGAGTATCATCAAGATTACCTTGACAAAAATCCTAACGGATATTGTCATATAAATCTTGCTTGGGCAAACGAGCCTATAGTAAGGTCGGAGGAATATAAAAAGGATGATGATGAGGTTCTAAAAAACAGACTTAGCGCTCTACAATATGATGTAACTATGAATGCGGCTACCGAGAGACCTTTTGACAATGAATTTAATTCAAATTTTGAAAAAGGAATATATGTAGATATTACTTCGGGGGAACCGTTATTCTTTTCTACAGATAAGTTTGAATCGGGATGTGGATGGCCAAGTTTTTCAAAGCCTATACAAAAGGATTTGGTGCATTACAAAGAGGATTTAAGTCTTGGGAGAAGAAGGATTGAGGTAAGAAGCTCTAACGCCGATATTCACCTTGGACATGTGTTTAATGACGGCCCAAGTGAGCTTGGCGGATTAAGATATTGCATTAATTCTGCGGCACTTAGATTTATTCCTTTAGATAAAATGGAAGAAGAGGGATACGGTTATCTGATCGAGTACGTTTCAAAGTAAATTGTCCTTGTAAAAAAGCATTTAAAATGTTAGTCTAAACAAAGAAAAATAAAGGGGATGAATATGACTGACAATTTTAAATACGGTGAAGAGACGAAACTTGAAAAGACAACTGAAAAACGAGCGAATTTCTCAGGAGGTCTTGGATATATCTTGGCTGTGGCAGGTTCTGCGGTAGGCCTTGGAAATATCTGGAGATTTCCGTATTTGGCGGCAAAGTACGGTGGAGGTATGTTTTTATTGACTTACCTTGTCCTTACTCTGACATTCGGATATGCAATGATTATGTCAGAGACCACCATAGGAAGAATGACAAAGAGAAGTGCTATAGGTGCATTCAATCAGTTTGGAAACAGCAAGATACTTAAGGTGGGCGGATTTATAAATGCTATAGTACCTGTGCTTATTGTGCCTTATTATAGCGTAATAGGAGGTTGGGTAGTAAAATACCTGGTGGAGTATATAAAGGGAAATGTATCAGGACTTGCAAGTGACGGGTATTTCGGTAGCTTTATAGGGGATACAAAGACAGTATTCTTTTGGTTTATAATATTTGCAGCAGCTACGTTCGTTGTAATACTTGGAGGTGTGGAGCAGGGAATTGAGAGAGTGTCAAAAATAATGATGCCTCTGCTTATCATACTTGCAATTATTGTTGCCGCTTATTCGGTAACAAGACCGGGTGCTATGGCAGGAGTAAAGTATTTCTTTGTTCCGAATTTCAGTAACTTTTCTTTAATGACGGTGGTTGCGGCACTTGGACAGATGTTTTATTCTCTGTCCATTGCTATGGGTATTTTGTACACCTACGGTTCGTATCTGACAAGAGATGTGGATGTGGAGATATCTACTTCAAGAGTGGAGCTTGTGGATACGGGTGTGGCTGTTTTGGCAGGACTTATGGTTATCCCGGCAGTATTTGCATTCTCAGGCGGTGACCCTGCAAAGCTTAAGGCGGGACCTTCACTTATGTTTATTACATTGCCGAAGGTTTTTGAGAGCATGGGAGCAGGGCGTATTGCAGGTATAGGATTTTTCTTACTTGTACTCTTGGCTGCACTTACAAGCGCCATATCACTTGTGGAAACCAGTATATCGACTTTCTGTGACGAGCTTAATTTAAGCAGAAATAAGTCTGTTATTTTAATGGCTGTTATAATGGTATTTGTCGGAGGTTCATCTGCGGCAGGATACGGTATATGGGATTTTGTTTTGATATTTAAGATGCCGATACTTGACTTCCTTGATTTCCTTACAAACTCTATTATGATGCCGATAGCTGCACTTGCCACATGCTATTTGGTGGTAAGGGTTATTAAATTAGAAAAAATTGATGATGAAATTTCATATTCTTCCGCATTTAAGAGAAAAAAGCTTTATAATATAGTAATGAGGGTGTTTGCACCGATATTTTTAATTGTAATATTGGTGAGTGCAATATTAAACACCTTGGGATTTATCAGCCTGTAAAACCGGCTTAGTATATGCTCATATTTGACTTTACAAAGAATGGAGTTTTCAATGAAAAAATTGGATGTAGTTGCATTAGGAGAATTATTGATTGATTTTACACCTGCAGGACTGTCTTCGGCAGGCATGAGACTTTTTGAGCAAAATCCGGGAGGAGCACCTGCAAATATGTTGACCGCCGTATCAAGATCCGGATTAAAAACGGCGTTTATAGGTAAGATAGGTGCCGACATGCATGGAGACTTTTTAAGAAGCGTACTTGACAGTGTACCTATTGATACAAGCGGATTGATTACCGACCCTTCTGTATTTACCACCTTGGCTTTTGTAAGTCTTTCAATAACAGGAGAGAGAAACTTCTCATTTGCAAGAAAGCCCGGGGCGGATACGAGACTCAGTATAGATGAGATAAATAAAGATATTCTATCAGATACTAAGGTATTTCATGTGGGCTCACTTTCTCTTACAGATGAGCCTTCAAGAAGTGCTACATTTGAGGCCGTAAAGCTTGCTAAGGAAGCAGGAGCAATTATATCCTATGATCCAAATTACCGTGAGCCGCTGTGGGACAGCGTGGATAAGGCCATGGAAATGATGAGATTGATGTCTGAGTTTGCTGATATTATGAAAATATCTGATGAAGAAACATCTCTTCTTACACCATACAAAGAACCGCTTGAAGCAGGTAAGTATTTGGTAGAAAGAGGAAGAAAACTTGTTGTAGTTACTCTTGGAGAAAAGGGTGCATTGGTCGTTTCAAAAGCGGGATATGTGGAAGTACCTGGATTTAAGAGTAATGTTGTGGATACTACAGGAGCCGGAGATTCCTTCTGGGGAGGTCTGCTTGCAAGATTTTTAAGTGAAAATATGGATCTTGATAATATAACTTCAAAACAGATGTATGATATTGCAAGATTTGGAAATGCTGTAGCAAGTCTTTGTGTTGAAAAAAGAGGTGGAATTGTGAGTATTCCTTCGCTTGATGAAACTTTAGAGAGGTTAAAACAATGAAAAATATTGATGTAGCGGTAATAATGGCAGGTGGAAAGGGCAGCAGACTTTTAAGTATAACAAATGATGAAATACCAAAGCCCATGGTGCCGGTGGACGGCAAACCTTTACTTGAATATCAGGTGGAGAAGTTAAAAGCCTATGGAATCAAAAAGATAGTAATGATTGTAGGGCATTTGGGTGAAAAAATTGTAGATCACTTCAAGGACGGAAAAGACTTCGGAGTTGAGATTGACTATATTTTTGAAAATGAGCCGCTTGGCACTGCAGGGGCATTTTATTATTTGAAAGATAAAACGGATGCCAAGGATTTCATGCTTATTTTCGGAGATGTTTTCTTTGATATGGATTTTGACAGAATGGAAGATTTTCATTTCAAAAATTCAGCTCTTACTACTCTTCTCGCACATCCGAACGGGCATCCATATGATTCTGATCTTATTCAGACGGATGATACCGGAAGAGTTATAGGATTTGATTCAAAGCACAATGTAAGAGATTACTGGTATGACAATATGGTCAATGCAGGTATCTATATAATAAACAAAAGACTGCTTGACTTAGTCAAAGAACCTGTAAAGACCGATTTTGAGAAGGACATACTTGCAAATCAGGTTAAACTGGGAGCAAATATTTATGCATATCATACACCTGAGTATGTGAAGGATGTCGGTACCGTAGACAGAATAAAAGCTACAGTGGAGGAGTTAAAGAGCGGACTTATTCAGTCAAAGAATTTAAAGAATAAGCAAAGAGCTGTCTTCATTGACAGAGACGGTACTATGAATGTTTCAAAGGGATTCATATCAAAAGCTGATGATCTGGAACTGATTCCGGGTACGATTGATGCTATAAAGGCGATTAATAAGAGCGGGGCACTGGCAATAGTTATAACAAATCAACCTGTTATTGCAAGAGGCGAGTGTTCCTTTGAAGAACTTCACAATATTCATAATAAGTTAAAGACTCTTCTTGGCGAAAAGGGAGCTTTTGTAGACGATATTTTTTATTGTCCACATCATCCGGATAAAGGATTTGAGGGTGAAGTACCTGAATTGAAATTTGACTGTGAATGCAGAAAACCGAAAACAGGTATGATAGAAGAGGCAGTAAAGAAATACAATATTGATCTTTCAAAGTCATATATGGTTGGAGACTCTACAATGGATCTTGAGACGGCAAGAAATGCCGGAATAAAATCAGTGCTTGTAGACACAGGTTTTGCTGGAAATGACGGTAAATACGATAGAAGCTGTGATATTGAGGCGGACAATCTTCTTGATGCGGTGGAGAAGATAATTAAAGATTTTAGATAAGAAAGTTAAAAATAAGAGGCTTGTAAATACAATTATAGCAGCAGTTTAAAAACATCTACATATTATTGTAAAATACAGCCTCTAAAATTTTATCCTACCAAGTACATCTTGCACTTGCACCACATGGCAGAACAAAACCTGATTTATTAACAGGTAGCCCTATTTCCATAGCTTCTATGCTTGCGGCAGGAAGCTTATTTTCTTCTAAAGACTTCTTCATCATGTAGGTCAGTACACCCGGTGCCAGCCCGGTGGTATATGAGTTTATAAGGAAGAAGAGCGGTTCTTTGCTAAGCAACTGTGTTGTCAGCTTTATAAATTCATATATGGAGTCTTCTATTTTCCATATTTCACCCTTAGGACCTCTTCCGTATGAAGGCGGATCCATTATTATGGCATCATAGGTATTTCCGCGTCTGATTTCTCTTTGTACAAACTTTATACAATCATCCACAAGCCATCTGATAAGAGCATTTGAAAGTCCGGAACTTACCATATTTTCCTTTGCCCAGCCTACCATACCTTTACTGGCATCTACATGTGTAACATTAGCGCCTGCAGCGGCGGCGGCAAGAGTAGCACCGCCGGTATATGCAAAAAGGTTGAGTACTTTGATTTTACGGTTTTTATTTATAGCATCTTTTATTTTATTATAACTGAAATCCCAGTTTGTAGCCTGTTCGGGGAATACACCTGTATGTTTGAATGTAAAAGGCTTTAGATTAAATGTTATTTTTGATGAAGGCAGTTCATAGTCGATACTCCAGGTATCCGGAAGATTAAAAAATTCCCAATGTCCGCCACCTGCTTTACTTCTATGGTAGTGACCGTTTTTCTTCTTCCATGCAGGATGTGTATGCTCCGTGTTCCAGAGCACTTGAGGATCGGGTCTTACCAGTATATAATCTCCCCATCTCTCAAGCTTTTCGCCGTTTGAAGTATCCAGTATTTCATAGTCCTTCCAATTATCTGCAATCCACATAATATTTCTCTCTGTTTTTTATTATAAAAAATGCCGCTTGGTTGATTTTACAACCTAATACGGCATTGTCTATGCCGGCTAAGCCGGCTATTTACTAAAGATATTTAAATAATTCCTGTGCCTCATCTTTTTTAGTAGTTTCCTTCAAGGAAAGTACCTCAAATTTTACAGACTTGCCACCGAATAATACTTCTACAATATCCCCTACTTTTACTTCAGCAGATGCTTTAACGACCTTATCATTGATAAGAACTCTTCCGGCATCACATGCTTCATTGGCTATTGTGCGTCTTTTGATTACTCGTGAAACCTTTAAAAACTTGTCAATACGCATTATTTATTAACAGCATCCTTTAGTGCCTTACCCGGCTTGAACTTTGGAACTACGCTCTCGGCAATCTTCATTGTCTCACCTGTTCTTGGGTTTCTTCCTTCTCTTGCAGGTCTTACAGATGTCTCAAATGTACCAAAACCAACAAGCTGGATCTTTTCCTTCTTTGCAAGCTCTTCTGTAACAACTTCTACAAAAGACTTAAGTGTAGCCTCAAGGTCCTTCTTTGTAACGGAATTATCCATCTTCTTAGCAATAGCATCGATTAACTCTGTTCTATTCATTTTCTTCCTCCTAAAAATAATGTTCTAAACATTATACTAAAATATTACTGCCGAATTTAGTCGGCAATATAGAATCATTATGAGATATGATACCACTCATAACATAATTTATATAGTCTGTTTAGGCTGATTTGTCAAGAAGAATAAAGCAAAAAAGCCATTTTGTAAGGGTTTTTTCTCTATAAAGTTATTTTACTTAAGAAAATTTATATTTTTAATTGACAAAGTATAGGTAAAGGATGTATTATACTAATACCCCGTGGGGGTGTAGAAGAAAGGAGAAATATGGTAAAAGAAAAATATAATATTACCGGAATGAGCTGTGCCGCCTGCTCCGCCAAAGTGGAGAGAGTGGTAGGTAAGCTTGAAGGTGTGGAGAATGTCTCGGTAAATCTTTTGACAAATTCCATGCAGGTGGAATATAAAGAAGATAAGCTGAACTCAAATGATATAATAAAAAATATAGCGGATGCCGGATACGGAGCATCTTTGGCTACAGATACAAAACAGAAAAAAGAAGAGAAGAGTATAAAAAAGACCAATGATGATGCAATAGCTTCTATGAAGCTTAGGTTGAAGGTATCTATAGTATTTTTGGTTATTTTAATGTATTTCAGTATGGGAAGTATGATAGGCTTGCCACTTCCTAAATTCTTATCGGGTGAGGGTAATCCGGTAGGCTTTGCTCTGACACAGCTTCTTTTAGTACTGCCTGTAATGTATGTAAACAGAAAGTATTATATAAGCGGCTTTAAATCTCTTTTCCATCTTTCACCGAATATGGATACACTTATTGCGATAGGTACAGTTGCCGCATTTATATATGGTGTAATTGCAATATACGTAATGGGTTATGCGCTTAATAATGCCGATATGCATACAGTGACGGAATACAGAATGAATCTTTATTTTGAATCTGTGTCAATGATTTTGACTCTAATTACATTAGGAAAATTTTTTGAAACAGGTTCAAAAGCAAGAACGACTGATGCAATATCAAAGCTTATAGACTTATCACCGAAGAGGGCAAATGTGCTTCGTGACGGTGTAGAGGAAAATATACTTACAGAAGATGTTGTAGTGGGAGATATTGTAATAGTACGTCCGGGTGAAAGCATTCCGGTAGACGGGATGATAATTGAGGGCAGTACCAGTGTGGATGAGAGTGCCATTACAGGTGAGAGTATACCTGTACAAAAGGAGAAAGGCGATAAGCTTATAGCCGCCACTATAAATAAAAACGGTAGTGTAAGGATAAAGGCCACAGAGGTGGGTGAGGACACCGCCATTTCAAGGATTATTGCTTTGGTGGAAGAAGCTTCATCATCAAAAGCACCTATTGCCAAGATGGCTGATAAGGTCGCAGGAGTATTTGTACCTGTAGTGATGGGAATTGCTCTCATCACATTTATAGTATGGCTGGCACTTGGATATGATTTTTCATTTGCACTAAATTGTGCCATAGCGGTACTTGTTATATCCTGCCCATGTTCACTTGGACTTGCAACACCTGTAGCTATAATGGTGGGTACAGGTAAGGGTGCTGAAAACGGAATACTTATAAAGTCCGCAGATGCACTTGAGACAACTCACAGTATTGATACTGTAGTACTTGATAAGACAGGTACCGTAACAGAGGGTAAGCCTGTAGTTACAGATATTTTGGCATTTGATGTAGATAAGAATGAATTTTTAAAGCTGGCTGCGGGAGTTGAGAGTGCTTCGGAGCATCCTTTAGCTGAGGCTATTGTAGAAAAGGCTAAGGAAGAGAATTTAGAGATTGTTTCACCTACAGAGTTTCAGGCTATATTCGGAAGAGGTATTGTTGCAAGTATTGATAATTCAAAAATAATTGCCGGAAATGAGCAGGCCATAAAAGAGCAGTACGGAAACAGTGAAAACTTTACAGAAGTATTTAAAAAGGGGAATGAACTTGCCGCTCAGGGTAAGACACCTATGTACTTTACTAAAGACGGCAAATTGCTTGGAATTATTGCAGTTGCGGATACAATAAAAAAAGACAGTAAGGAAGCTATACAGGCTCTTAAAAACAGAAATATTGATGTTGTATTGCTTACAGGTGATCATAAAAACACTGCAATGGCTATAGCAAAGGAAGCAGGCATTAAAAAGGTTATTGCCGAAGTTTTACCTACCGATAAGGAAGAACATATCAGAAAGCTTATGGAAGCAGGTCATAAGGTGGCAATGGTCGGTGACGGTATCAATGATTCGCCTGCACTTGCAAGAGCGGATGTAGGTATTGCAATAGGTGCAGGTACGGATATCGCTATAGAGAGTGCGGATATAGTATTGATGCACAGCTCATTAAAGGATGTGGCCACAGCAATTGATTTAAGTAAGGCTGTAATCAGAAATATAAAGCAGAATCTTTTCTGGGCATTCTTTTATAATTCAATAGGAATTCCACTGGCTGCAGGAGTATTTTATCTAAGCCTTGGATGGAAGCTCAGTCCTATGTTCGGAGCAGCGGCAATGGGAATGAGCAGTGTATGTGTGGTAAGCAATGCACTTAGACTTAGAGCATTTAAGCCAAAGGAAATAAAGAAAAACAATGTAGAAAATGATGAGATAGAACTCATTGAAAATAATAGAAAAGAGGATAAAAATATGACAACAGTAATTAATGTAAACGGAATGATGTGTGAGCACTGCAAGGCAACTGTGGAGAAAGTGACAAGAGGTGTAGAAGGTGTGAGCAATTCACTGGTGAATTTGGATGCAAAAAATGTTACAATAGAGCACAGTGCCGATACAGATTTGGAGAAGGTGAAAAAGGCTATCACAGATGCAGGCTATGAGGTAGTATAATGAGAGCCGATTCTAAGACTGTTTTACGGCAGCTAAAGACAGCCAAAGGACAGCTTGAGGGCATAATAAAGATGGTGGAAGAGGACAGATATTGTATTGATATATCAAATCAGGTTCTTGCCACCAGAGCTCTTCTTGAAAGAACAAACCGTATTATTTTGGAAGCACATATAGAGGGCTGCATTTTGGATGCGGCAGCTACAGGCAGTGAGGAAGAGAGAAAAGAAAAGATATTTGAGCTGTCAAATATGATAAAGAAGATGATGAAATAATGGAAAGAGAAATTCTTTATATAATAGACGGGGAGTATAAGGATATTCAAGACTATTTAAAAACAAAGGGATATTCAGCCTCAAATATTATAGACTTGAAAAAATATGAAAATGGTATAATGCTCAATGGAGTTTGGGCTTATATGAATCAGAAGCCGGCGGTAAATGACCGGCTTCTTGTGCGTGTATGTGAAAATAAAAAGAGCGAAAATATTTTACCTGTGGATATTAAACTTGATATAAAATATGAGGATGATGATATTATAGTTATAAATAAAGGTGGAGATATGCCGATTCATCCAAGCCTTAACAATTATGAGAACTCACTTGCAAACGCTCTGATGCATTATTATAATGGCAAGAACTTTGTTTTCAGATGCATTAACAGACTTGATAAAGACACTACGGGACTTACAATAGTGGCAAAGCATTTCTTAAGTGCGGGCATTTTAAATATTGCTATGCAAAACAGGCAGATAAAAAGAGTATATAATGCTATAGTAAAAGATGACGGCAGATTGCCGGATGTAGATACTGTTGACTTGCCGATAGCCAGAGAGGATGATACTTTGATAAAAAGAAAAGTAAGCTTTGACGGTCAAAGGGCTGTGACACATTTTAAGGTCTTGAAAAGATTTGAAAAATATTCTTTAATAGAGCTTAGACTTGAAACAGGCAGAACACATCAGATACGTGTACATATGAGTCATATAGGTGCACCGCTTGTAGGAGATTATTTGTATAATGAAGATGATTACGGTAAAAGTTTGGTAAGACCGCTCTTACATTCAAAAAGCCTTGAATTTATACATCCTATAACAGGTGAGAGAATGTATCTTGAATGTGATTTACCGGCAGATTTTAAAGAAAAGATAGGAAAGAATTATGTTTAGAATAGAATACCCACATCTTGATATGAGAAAGATTGCAGACAGCGGACAGATATTCAGATTTAATATTTATGAGGATGAATTCAGTCTTGTGGCAGGTGATAAGCTGCTGTTTATAAAAGAGGACGGGGACGGATATATACTCTCTTGCAGTGAAGAGGAGTTTAATGATTTTTGGCTGGATTATTTTGACCTTAGGCTTGATTATAAAGAGTATGAGAAGAATATTCCAAAGAGCGATCTGTTTTTGATAAAAGCGACCGAATATTCATACGGAATTCGTATATTAAATCAGGATAAATGGGAAATGCTTATATCATTTATAATTTCACAAAGAAAGAGCATACCGGCAATTAAATCTTCGGTTGAAAAACTTTCAAAGGTTTACGGAAAAAAAATAGATATGCAAGTTCCCGGATTTATAAAAAATATAGATCCAGATACAGAGTTTTATAGTTTCCCCACACCGGAGGCTTTAGCAAATGCAAGTATTGATGAGTTAAATGCCTGCTCACTTGGATACAGAAGCCCATATATAGAGGCCACTTCAAAGGCGGTATTCAGAAAAGATATAGAACTTGAGGAACTCTCAAAGCTTAACGATACCGAACTTTTAGCCGCTCTAATGAGCCTTAAGGGAGTCGGTATAAAGGTGGCAAACTGTGTGGCATTGTTCGGTTATCACAGAATTGCGGCCTTCCCTATAGATGTCTGGATAAAAAGGATGATTGATGAACACTATGACGGAGAATTTCCGCTGGAGCTTTATGAGGGTTATGCAGGTGTTATTCAACAATATATTTTCTATTATGGTAGAGAAAGTGTGAAACATAGTAGTAATTAGCACAGAAATTTGATATTATATTACCATATAAAAATGTGAAAAAATACACATTTCCTATGAAAGGAGCATTATGAACGAACTTACAAAAAAAGCTTATGAGACTTGGAAAAATGCCGATTTGGCTGATGAGGCTCTTGTAAAAGAGATGGCATCCATTGAAAATGATGAAGAGGCTATCAATGACAGATTTTATAAGGAATTGGCATTCGGTACTGGCGGTCTTAGAGGCGTGCTTGGAGTGGGAAGCAACAGAATGAATATTTATACTGTTGGAAAGGCCAGCAGAGGTTTGGCAAACTATATAAATTCCATATCAAAGGCTCCTAAGCTTGCCATATCATATGACAGCAGAAACAATTCCGATGTATTTGCAAAAAGAGCGGCAAGCATCTTTGCCGGAGCGGGAATCAAGGTATATATCTGGAAAGAACTGATGCCTACACCTGCACTTTCTTTTGCGGTAAGAGAGCTCGGATGTGACGGAGGTATAATGGTTACAGCCAGTCACAATCCTGCAAAGTATAACGGATACAAAGTATATGGTGCTGACGGATGTCAGATAGCCAATGAGGCGGCAGACAGAATACTTGATGAGATCAACAGTGTGGAGACATTCTCAAACTATGAGCTGGTTGATTTTGAGGAAGGACTTAAGTCAGGCATTATTGAATATATAAGTGAAGATACATTTAATGCATTTATGGATGCTGTTTCAACACAGACTTTTATAGGTGATGATGTTGATAAGGATGTAAAAATTGCTTATACACCGCTTTACGGAACAGGTTTAAGATGTGTTACAACTTGCCTTAAGAAAAACGGATTTACAAATATCGAGATAGTAAAAGAGCAGGCCACTCCAAACGGAGATTTCCCTACCTGCCCATATCCGAATCCTGAGATAAGAGAAGCTCTTGAAGTAGGCCTTAATGTTGCTAAAGAGGTAGGAGCGGATATTCTTATCGCTACAGATCCTGACTGTGACAGAGTAGGTATTGCAGTGAAGCAGGGAGATGATTTCAGGCTGTTCTCAGGAAATGAGGTAGGTGTTTTACTTACAGACTTTATTGCAAAGAGAAAAGTTGCAATGGAAATCATGCCTAAAAAGCCTGTAGTTGTTAAAACAATAGTTACTACAGATCTTGCAAACAGAGTTGCCGATAACTACGGTATTGAGACCAGAGATGTGCTTACAGGATTTAAATATATCGGAGATCAGATTGCAAATCTTGAAAAAGACGGTGAAGTAGACAGATACCTCCTTGGATTTGAGGAGAGCTACGGATATCTTTCAGGAAGCTATGTAAGAGATAAGGATGCTGTAAACGGAGCATATTTGATTGCACAGATGTTTGCATACTATAAGGCACAGAACAAGTCATTACTTGATGTACTTAACGGATTATATGAGAAGTACGGATATTATCTTAATACACTTTATTCATTTGAGTTTGAAGGCGAGAGCGGAATGAAGAAGATGGATGCAATAATGGACACTTTCAGAAACAATACACCGAAAGAAATTGCCGGAGTAAAAGTTTTGGAAGTAAGAGATTATGAGACTTCAACTCAGACAAACCTTGTTACAGGAGAGAAAAAGGCAATAGATCTTCCTAAGTCAAATGTTATAAAGTATATGCTTGAGGGTAACTCATCTGCGGTACTCAGACCTTCAGGAACTGAGCCGAAGTTAAAACTCTACCTTGCTATAAGCAGTGAGAATGAGGCAAGTGCAAGAGAATTGGAGAATAAGATAGCAAATGAATTAAAGAAGAGTTTAGCTTAAATTTTTAGAGGCTGTGTAAACGGCCTCTTTTTTAATGCATTAATATAAAACATTTTTACTTGCAATTTAAAATCTACTGTGCTATCATTGTGCGGTAGACGTACAAATGTATTTTAGGGGCGAACATGGAACAGAATATCAAATATTATGTGGTAAAAGATAAAGCAATACCTGAGGTACTCATTAAGGTGGTTGAAGCAAAAAGGCTTTTGACTGCGGACAAGATGATGACTGTAAAGGAAGCCACAGATAAATGCGGTATAAGCAGAAGCTCATTTTACAAATATAAAGATGATATCTTTCCATTTGATGATTCTTCAAAGGGAAGGAATATCACCCTCTCTATTCAGATATCGGATGAAATGGGACTTTTATCAGAGCTGTTGGCAGTGGTTGCAAAGTATCATGCCAATATCTTGACAATACATCAGACCATACCTGTAAGCGGTGTGGCGACTATTTCTTTATCTATA
Organism: Lachnoanaerobaculum gingivalis; assembly: GCF_003862475.1. Taxonomy (GTDB): domain Bacteria; phylum Bacillota; class Clostridia; order Lachnospirales; family Lachnospiraceae; genus Lachnoanaerobaculum; species Lachnoanaerobaculum gingivalis. Next base: position 161,627 of record NZ_RRCO01000004.1, read on the forward strand.
GAGGTTTTAAAGGATACAGGAGACTTATCTAAGATGGTAGATGAAATCGGAAATTTAGACGGCATCTTTGATATAAAAATATTAGCTAGGGAGTAAATTATGTTTAATATTGCGATATTGGGATTTGGAACAGTAGGTTCAGGCGTATATGAAGTTATAAAAGAAAACAATGTACTTTTAAAGGAGAAGACAGGTGAGGATATAGCTGTAAAGAGAATTCTTGATCTGCGTGAGTTCCCGGGAACCGAGTGGGAAAGCTTATTGGTGCATGACATTAAAGAGATTATAGAGGACAAGGAGATAGATGTAGTTGTAGAGACAATGGGCGGAACATCACCGGCATTTGAGTTTGTAAGGGATGCGCTTTTGTCAGGTAAGCATGTTACCACATCAAACAAGGCCTTGGTAGCGGCACATGGTACAGAACTTTTAAAGATTGCGAGAGAAAAAAATGTAAACTTCTTCTTTGAAGCAAGTGTAGGCGGCGGTATTCCTATTATCAGAACTTTGACAGAGAGCTATGCAGGTGAGCATTTTAAGGAGATTACAGGTATCTTAAACGGTACTACAAATTATATACTTACAAAGATGGATGCAGAGGGTGAGAGCTTTGAAAAGGCACTTGCTACAGCACAGGATCTTGGATATGCTGAGAGAAATCCTGAGGCTGATGTGGAAGGGCATGATACTTGCAGAAAGATTGCAATACTTTCATCTCTTGCAACAGGTAAGGAAGTAAATTTTGAAAATATTCATACAGAGGGTATTACAAAGATAGATACTACAGATTTTGAGTATGCAAAGCATCTTAATACATCAATTAAGCTGTTCGGTGATGCTAAGTTTGAAAATGATAAGCTTTATGCATTCGTAGCACCTGTAATGGTTGAGAGCAGTCATCCGCTCTTTATGGTAAATGATGTATTTAACGGTATCATGGTTGAGGGAAATATGCTTGGAAAGAGCATGCTCTATGGTAGCGGTGCAGGAAAGCTTCCTACTGCAAGTGCAGTAGTTGCAGATATTGTTGCAATTGCAAAGAATAAGCATGGAAATGTACCTTTCGGCTGGGGTGAGAACAAGCAGGAAGTTGTAGATATGCAGGAGACAAGCCATAGATACTTTGTAAGATTTATGGGCAGAGACAGTGAGTTTATAGAAAAATGTAAGTCTGAATTCAAGGATTCAAGAGAAGTATACCTTGACGGCAAGGACGAATTCGCTTTGATAACAGGAGTGCTTAAGGAAAAAGATTTCCTTAGTGCTTTGAATAATCTGAGCGGTGTGATAAAATATATAAGGACAAAGATAGTTTAATTTTTATTGGCACTACCATCGGTGGTGCCAAAATTATATTTGGGAAGAAAATGAGAAAGATATTAGAATTTTTATTAAGTTTTGTACCTCCATGTGCATTTCATGAATTTACCGGTCTTTATTGTCCGGGTTGTGGCGGAACCAGGGCAGTGAGATTTTTGGTAAGAGGGAATATATGGAAAAGCTTTATTTATAACCCGATAGTACTTTATACTGTTATTGCAACTTTTATTTTTTTCGCTTTTGTAGTAAAGTATAAGATTAGTGGCAAGCATTTGAATAAAGACAAGATTGTTTTGCCGATGTTATATATAGGAATTGCTGTAATGATTTTAAACTGGATTGTAAAAGACTGGTTTTTAATCTTTAGAGGAATTGACTTATTAAAATAGACGAGGATTGTAGATGAAAGATACCGTAAGTATTGCAAAAAAAAGATGGGAAAACAGAGCTTTGGTATTCGGAATAGTTTCGATAGTTCTGAATATGTGTGCTATGCCGACATCAGGAGTTCCGCTGGGTATTCCTATGGGAATATTTGCTGTTGCATTCGGAATTATTTCAGCCGTAGGCGGAATAAGGGGAAGAGCGGTTGCAGGTATTATTACAGGAATATTTGGAATATTAATAGGCTTAATTATATACTTAATGATACTTTTTGTCATTACGCAACTAAAAGATCCGAATGTTTTAAGTATGTTTAAACCGGAGCAGATAAATGTACTGCAGGATTATATTCAATTTTACATAGCGCACTAATATAAATAAGGGAGGAAATAGAATTGACTGATATAGTAAAGATCCTTGCAGAAGAGCTTGGAATAAAGACGACACAGGTGGAGGCCACTATAAAGCTTATAGATGAGGGTAACACAATTCCTTTTATTTCAAGATATAGAAAAGAGGTAACAGGCTCTCTAAATGATGAAATACTCAGACAATTTGATGAGAGATTAAAGTATCTCAGAAATCTTGAGGAGAAGAAGGAACAGGTATTATCGGCAATTGAGGAGCAGGGAAAGCTTACAGAAGAGCTTAAAAAAGAAATAGAGTCGGCACTTACCCTGGTAGCAGTGGATGATCTTTACAGACCGTTCAGACCTAAGAGACGTACAAGAGCGATGATCGCTATTGAAAAGGGCCTTGAGAATTTCGCCACAGATATTTACGAGGAAAATCTTCAACAGCCGGCACTTGAGGAAGCAAAAAAATATCTTTCAGATAAAGAAGGTCTTGAAGTGGAAACACCTGAGGATGCTATAGCAGGTGCTATGGATATTATTGCAGAGAAGATCTCAGATGATGCCACATTCAGAAATAAGATAAGAGATCTCTCATTTAAGCAGGGTATACTGACTTCTGTGGCAAAGGATGAAACGGTAGAATCTGTATATGAAAACTACTACAATTTTGCAGAGAGCGTTTCAAAAACTGCCGGATATAAGATACTTGCAATCAACAGAGGAGAGGAAGAAAAAATACTTACAGTAAAGCTTGATCCTCCGGTTGAGGAGATTATCAGATATCTGGAAAAATGCATTATAAAAAAGCATAATGTGCATACTGAGCAGATACTTAAGGATACTATTGATGATGCATATAAGAGACTTATTGCACCTTCAATAGAAAGAGATATCAGATCAAGTCTTACAGAAAAGGCAGAGGATGAGGCCATAAAGGTATTCGGAAAGAATCTTACACAGCTTTTGATGCAGCCACCTGTAGCAGGTAGAGTTGTGCTTGGTTGGGATCCGGCTTTCAGAACAGGGTGTAAGCTTGCAGTAGTTGATGAGACCGGAAAGGTACTTGATACAAAGGTTATATATCCTACAGCACCGCAAAATAAAGTTGCAGAGTCAAAAAAGGTTTTAAAAGAGCTTATAAAGAAATACAATATAAGTCTTATTTCACTTGGAAACGGTACTGCTTCCAGAGAATCCGAGGCTGTTATTGTAGAGCTTATAAAAGAAGTTGATACAAAGCTTGAGTATATTATTGTAAATGAGGCGGGAGCCAGTGTATATTCGGCAAGTAAACTTGCAACAGAGGAGTTTCCAAACTTTGATGTAGGCCAAAGATCGGCGGCATCTATTGCAAGAAGACTTGAAGATCCTCTGGCAGAGCTTGTAAAGATAGATCCTAAATCAATAGGTGTCGGTCAGTATCAGCATGATATGAACCAGAAAAAACTTTCAGAAGCACTTTCGGGAGTTGTAGAGGACTGTGTAAACAAGGTAGGTGTGGATTTGAACACCGCTTCAGCACCTCTTTTAGAGTATATCTCAGGTATTTCAAAGGCTGTTGCAAAAAATATAGTTGTATACAGGGAGGAAAACGGAAGCTTTAAGACAAGAAAAGAGCTTTTAAAGGTTTCCAAGCTTGGACCTAAGGCATTTGAGCAATGTGCAGGTTTCCTTAGAATAAATGAAGGTAAAGAGCCGCTTGATATGACAAGTGTGCATCCTGAAAGTTATGAGGCTACAAAGAAGCTTTTGGAGAGTATAGGTTACAGTTCCAAGGATATCACTGTTGCCGGACTTAACGGTATTTCAAAGAAAATCACTGATTTTAAAAAGGTATCTGATGAAATCGGAATAGGTGAGATTACTTTAAAAGATATATTAAAAGAGCTTGAAAAGCCTGGAAGAGACCCAAGAGATGAGATGCAAAAGCCTATACTTCGTACTGATGTTATGGAGATGGAAGATTTAAAAGAGGGCATGATATTAAAGGGAACAGTCAGAAATGTTATTGACTTTGGTGCATTTGTGGATATCGGAGTACATCAGGACGGACTTGTGCATATATCAAAGCTTAGCAAGAAGTTTATAAAGCATCCTCTTGAAGCAGTGAGTGTAGGAGATATTGTTGAAGTAAAGGTGGACAGTGTGGACTTAAAGAAAAAGAGAATAGCACTGTCTATGGTATTGGATTGATATGAATAAAATAAAGATAGATATGCAGCTTAATGCAAAGGATATATGGCTTTTTTCCATGTATCACAGCAACAGAGGTTTCCTGCTGATATTTAATGTGCTTTTTACTGCTGTAATGTATTATTATATGATTACTTCTTGGAATAAAATTGATACTCCAAGAAAAATCCTATTTTTGGTATTGGCAAATATGTTTTTGATAATACAGCCGGCAATGCTTTATCTAAAATCAGCAAAACAGGCAAGAAGCGAGGCTATAAGAGCAGGGCTTTCACTTGAGATGAATGATGAGGGAATTGTGGTTTCATCAAAGGGAGAGAGTGTTGATTTTAAGTGGGAGAGCGGATTTCGTTCAAGGATAGTACCCGGTATTATAATAATATACGTGGATGCTGTCAGAGGTTATTTATTACCTGACAGATATACAAAGGAAAATAAAGACAAGATAGTTGCTGTTTTAAAAGAGAAGACAAGGGTAAGTTTTTTATAATTATGAATACAAGGGTATTTGAGAGTTTTTCCGATAAGGAAACATTTGATATTGCCTTTAGGATTGCAAATAATCTGAAGGCAAAAACCGGTTCTGCGGTGGTATGCCTTGACGGAGATCTTGGAGTCGGTAAAACCGTTTTTGCAAAGGGATTCGGTGCAGGGCTTGGAATAAAGAGAGATATTGTAAGTCCTACATTTAATATAGTGAAAAGCTATGAAGGTGATAAAAGACTGCATCATTTTGATGTGTACAGAATTTCTGATATCTCTGAGCTTGATGAAATAGGATTTGATGAATTTATATATGATGATGCTATAGTCCTTATAGAGTGGTCAAAGCTTATAGAAGAAGCATTGCCGGCAAATATTATAAGGGTTGTTATATCAAAGGATCTTGAAAAGGGATTTGATTACAGAAAAATAGCAGTGGAAGGCATGAATGATGAAGATTTTGGGAATTGAAAGTGCTGCATTAGTGGCTTCAGTTGCAATAATAGATGAAAATGTGACAATAGCGGAATATACTACAAATTTTAAAAAGACTCATTCAGAGACATTATTGCCAATGCTTAATGAAATAGTAAAAATGACAGGAGTGGATCTAAAAGAGCTTTCAGCTATTGCAATTTCAGGAGGTCCGGGATCATTTACCGGACTTAGAATAGGTGCTGCGAGTGCAAAGGGACTGGGACTGGCACTTGATTTGCCGCTTATTCATGTGCCTACACTTGATGCTATGGCATTAAATATATACTCAAGTGATGCTCTGATTGTACCTATAATGGATGCCAGAAGAAATCAAGTATATACAGGTATATATAAAAATGTAGGTAAATTGGAAGTTATAAGAGAATCAATGGCGATTTCCATAGATGAATTACTTGACATACTAGGAGAAATAGATAAAGAAGAAAAAATAATAAGAACAGTATTCCTTGGTGACGGAGTTCCGGTATTCAAGGAATATATTGATGGAAACTTTGAAATTGCACATGATTTTGCTCCGGCAAATTTGAACAGACAAAGAGCATCAAATATTGCAATGCTTGGTATGGAGATGTTTAAAGAAGGAAAAACCATGGTATCTGATGATATGAGACCGGAATATCTTAGAAAAAGCCAAGCTGAAAGGGAGAGAAATGTGGATTAGACCCATGCTTCTTTCTGATGTGGAAGCAATAAGAAGCTTAGAAACTGATATTTTTAGTGATGCATGGAGCGAAAATAATATAAAAGACTCTATAGAATCTAAATTCGATTACTGCATCGTGATTGAAGATGACTATAGAGTCTTGGCATATATAGTTTTCAGGGTAAATGAAGATGAAGCGGAGCTGTTTAGAATAGCTACCGATAAACAGTACAGAGGATTTGGCTGTGGACATAAGTTAATGAACTTTATGATTTCAAATCTTAGAGATATGAAAGTAAAAAAGGTTTTTCTTGAGGTCAGATGCCAAAACAAAGACGCCATAAGTCTGTATGAGCATTATGGCTTTAAAAAAATCGGTATCAGAAAAGAATATTACTTTGATCCCACAGATGATGCTCTGTTAATGGAAGGATATATAAAATGTTAGATATTTGTTTATTAGGTACCGGAGGTATGATGCCGCTACCTTACAGATGGCTGACTTCAATGATGGCCAGATGTGAAGGAGTAAATCTTTTAATAGATTGCGGTGAGGGTACTCAGGTTGCCATAAAAGAGAAGGGATGGAGTCCGAAGCCTATAGATGTGATCTGTTTTACACATTTTCATGCGGATCATATAAGCGGTTTACCGGGACTTTTACTTACAATCGGAAATTGTGAAAAGACCACTCCGCTTCTTATCATAGGTCCTAAGGGACTTGAAAGAGTTGTAAATGCTATGAGAGTTATAGCACCGGAGCTTCCTTTTGAAATTCAGTTCCATGAACTTAGAGAAAATGAGGAAGTGATAGATTTTGCACCTTATAAGATAGAAGCGTATAAGGTAAGCCATAGAGTAACATGCTACGGCTACAGAATTTCTATTGACAGAAAGGGCAAGTTTGATGCCGCCAGAGCAAAGGAGCTTGATATACCGTTAAAATACTGGAATAAATTGCAGCATGGTGAAACTATCACTGACGGAGATATCACATATACTCCTGATATGGTAATGGGAGAGGCAAGAAGAGGTATAAAGGTAAATTATTGCACAGATACAAGACCTGTTCCGATTATTGCAGATTATGCCGCTGATTGCGACCTGTTTATATGTGAGGGTATGTATGGTGAAGATGAAAAAGAAGAAAATGCCAAAGAACATAAGCATATGACTATGATGGAAGCTGCAAATCTTGGAAAAGTTGCAAATCCCAAGAGAATGTGGTTGACACATTATTCGCCGTCAATGAATAAACCGGATGAGTATATTGATAAGCTGAAAAAAATCTGTCCGGTTATAGAAACCGCAAGAGATGGATGGAGTGTAGAGCTTGGTTATGAAGAAGAGTAATGTAAAAATACTTGCAATAGAAAGTTCATGTGATGAGACTGCGGCAGCAGTTGTGGAAGATGGAAGAAAGGTGCTTTCAAATATTATTTCATCACAGATAGACTTGCATACAATATACGGAGGCGTAGTCCCTGAGATTGCCTCCAGAAAGCATATAGAAAATATAAATTTTGTTATAAAAGATGCACTGAAAGAGGCAAATGTTACCTTTGATGATATAGATGCAATAGCGGTTACATACGGACCGGGACTTGTAGGTGCACTGCTTGTAGGCGTGGGCGAAGCAAAGGCACTTGCCTACGGACTGAATAAACCGCTTATAGGTGTACATCATATAAAGGGACATGTACTTGCAAATCTTATAGAGCATGAAGAACTTGAGCCGCCATTTGTATGTTTGATTGTTTCAGGAGGTCATACTGAAATAGCAATTGTAAAAGATTATAATGATTTTGAGATAGTTGCCACCACCAGAGATGATGCGGCAGGTGAGGCATTTGATAAGGTGGCAAGAAGCGTGGGACTTGGATATCCGGGTGGTCCAAAGATAGATAAGGCCGCAAAGCTTGGCAATCCTCATGCCATAGAGTTTCCAAAGGCAAGAGTAAATGATTCAAAATATGATTTCAGCTTTTCAGGTGTAAAGTCTGCTGTCCTAAATTATCAAAACAAGGCAAATATGACAGGTGAAAAGATAAATGTAAATGATCTTGTAGCTTCATTTCAAAGAGCTGTTGTAGAGGTTTTGGTGGAACATACCATTGAAGTTGCAAAGGATTATAATATAAAGAATGTGGCTATGGCAGGTGGAGTGGCGTCAAATACAGCACTTAGAAGTCTGATGGAAGAAAAATGCAGTGAAGAAGGTTTGAAACTTCATTTCCCATCACCTATATATTGCACTGATAATGCCGCAATGATTGGTGTGGCCGCATACTTTGAGTATTTAAATGAAAACTTTAAAGATTTGGCACTTAATGCAGTGCCGAATCTGGAACTGTGATTATAAAAAGTATTATAACGATATTGGAATATGATTATGAAAAGTACGGCAATAATACTGGCGGCAGGCAGCGGTAAGAGATTTAGCAGTGATAAAAAGAAACAGTTTGTAGAGCTTTTTGAAAAGCCTTTATTATACTATTCTTTAAAAGCCTTCAGTGAAAGTAAGGTGGATGAAATCATTGTAGTCACTTCAAAAGATGATATTGACTTCGTAAGAGAAGATATTGTAAAAAAATACGAATTTTTTAAGGTAAAAGATATTGTTTCCGGCGGAAATGAAAGATATGATTCTGTATATAGTGGATTGAAGGCTGTATCAGGAGATATATGTCTGATACATGACTGTGCCAGAGCCATGATAAATGTGGAACTTATAAACAGATGTATAGACGAAACGCTTAAGTATAGGGCGGTGGTACCTGTAGTAGCTCCAAAGGATACTATAAGATTGAGAGATGGTGAGTTTGGCGGTGAGACAATTGATCGAAGTACCCTTTGTATTATACAGACTCCACAATGCTTTTATACGGAGCTTATAAAGTCGGCATTTGAAAAGATGTATAAAACCGATTATAAATCTCTTGGAATTACAGATGATGCAATGGTGGTGGAGAAGTTTAATGATACAAAGGTAAGACTGATAGAGGGTGATTATAAAAATATAAAAGTAACCACACCTGAGGATATAGTGATAGCTAAGATGTTTTTGGACGCCGGTAATTGTTGACGGAAAAGCCGATGTGCCTGTGGTTACGTTGGCTTTTCGGGTATTTATAAGATATATAAATTAGAAGTTGTAAGGGGGAGTAATGGACAGGGATGTTGAACTTATCCAAGCGATAAAAGAAGATATGGAGACTATTTGGAAGATGCAACTGGAAGCATTTGCAGGACTTTTGGAAAAATATAATGATTATGATATAAGCCCTGCCGCTGAAACATTTGACAAGGTAATGTCAAAGTTTGAACAGCCATGTACAACTTATTATTTTATTGTTGTTAATTCCAAAAGAATTGGTGTGGTTCGTATCATTGATAATAAAGATGGAAGCAGGAAGAAAATAGCTCCAATATGGATAATGCCGGAGTTCAGAAATAAAGGATATGCTCAACAAGCCATCAAGGCTGCTGAAAAAATACATGGAAGTGAAAATTGGTGTTTAGGCACTATTTTACAGGAAAAAGGTAATTGCCATCTCTATGAAAAGCTTGGATATCATAGAATTGAAAAGATAGATAATATCAGCGATATTATGAATATAGTGTACTATGAGAAAGATAGCTGAGGCTGATAGATCTCGGTTTGTAGTGCTATAATATAATGATTTACATATTTGTAAAACTACATACCGAAAAGGTCAGCGTGAGTACCGGTTTCAGTTGCAATGATAATAAGCCTATCATCTTCAACACGATATATTAATAACCAATCCGGTTCTATATGACATTCTCTAAAGTCTGACATATTACCGGATAGTTGGTGGTCTCTATATTTGGACTCAAGTGATTTTCCTGTACTAAGTGAATCAAGTACATCTACTAATTTTGCAATGTTTTTACCACGCTTCTTGATTCGCTTTACATCACGCTTCATCTTATTTGTAAATAGGATTTGATACATTTAATCCTCTAACATAGCTAAAACAGCTTCTTTTGCAGAATTATATGGTCCATTTAAGTTTCTATGTAACCTTGCATCTTGAATTGCACTAAGACTTTCATCATATTGCTTTTTATGTACAACAGGAAATGGTAGTCCATTGTGTTCAAGTGAAGCATTTAAGAAAATTCTTATTGCTGTTGATGTATCCAAACCTAGACTTGAAAATAGTGAGTCTGCGTCTTTCTTTAGCTGATCATCTATACGAATTTGTAGTGTTGACATATTGCACCTCCAATATATAAGTAATTATTTGTAGTATAATTATAGTATAAGTGTAGCATATATGCAATGCGGATAACCGGATTAGATAAAATTACAGTTTGCCGGTCCGGGTAAATTTGAATTTGAGGGGGGTATTTTTGTGTCAACAATTAAAATTGAAAATCTTAGTTTCTCATATTATGGCTATGAAAAACCTATATTTGAAAATGTATCATTTTCATTTGATACGAACTGGAAAACAGGGTTGATAGGAAGAAACGGAATTGGAAAATCAACACGGGAGTTTGACNTATGAAAAACCTATATTTGAAAATGTATCATTTTCATTTGATACGAACTGGAAAACAGGGTTGATAGGAAGAAACGGAATTGGAAAATCAACACTATTTAAGCTACTTCTAAACCAAGAAGTTTATAGTGGGAAAATCAGCAAAAGTGTTGACTTTATTAAATTCCCACCCGATTTAAGTGATACTTCAAAATTAGGGATTGATTTATATAAAGAACTAATATCAGATGAGGAAGAATGGAAATTATTTAGAGAACTTAATTTGCTAAATGTAGATGAGAGTCTTGTTTACAGAAAGTTTGAAACGCTTTCTAAAGGAGAACAAACAAAAATCCTTTTAGCTATTTTGTTTACAGGAGAAGATGGTTTTTTACTTATAGATGAACCGACAAACCATTTAGATATGGACGGAAGAAAAATTGTCAGTGAGTATCTGAAAAATAAACAAGGTTTTTTGCTTATATCTCATGATAGAGATTTTTTAGATGGTTGTATCAATCATGTTATTTCCATTAACAGGAATTCTATTGATGTCCAATCAGGAAATTTTACATCGTGGTATGAAAATAAATTGATGAAAGACCAATTTGAGATTAGTCAAAATGAGAATTTAAGAAAAGATATTAAACGATTAAAAGAAGCTGCAAGACAAAGCCAAATTTGGTCCGATAAAATTGAAAATACTAAAAACGGTGTGAAAGTATCAGGTGTAAAACCGGACAAGGGACATATAGGTCATCAGTCTGCTAAGATGATGAAAAAATCTAAGAATTTGGAGAATAGACAAAATAAGGCAATAGAAGAAAAACAGAATTTACTAAAAGATATTGAAACAANTAGGTCATCAGTCTGCTAAGATGATGAAAAAATCTAAGAATTTGGAGAATAGACAAAATAAGGCAATAGAAGAAAAACAGAATTTACTAAAAGATATTGAAACAAAGGAAAGTCTATTATTGCATACTTTAGATCATCACAAAAATCCTCTAATATCAGTTTGCGATTTATCATCATATTATGGAGAAAGGCAAATATTAAGTAATATCAGTTTTGATATAAAGCAAGGTGATATAGTGGCTATATATGGGGGTAATGGTAGCGGAAAATCAACCTTGATTAAAATTTTACTAAGGTTACATCACGAGTATTCAGGTGATGTAAAATTAGCAAGTGATTTAAAAATATCATATATTCCTCAGGATACATCAAATTTAACGGGTAGTCTAAATGAGTATATTAAAAGCCAAGGTGTTGATGAAACATTGTGTAAAACAATTCTTAGAAAATTAGATTTTGCAAGAGAATTATTTGAAATGGATATGAAGAACTATAGCGATGGACAAAAAAAGAAAGTTTTAATTGCTGTAAGCTTATCAAAGCCGGCTCATATATTTGTTTGGGACGAACCGCTGAATTATATAGATGTAATATCAAGAATACAGATTGAGGAAATTATAAAAAGAGCAAATCCTACACTCATATTTGTGGAACACGATAAGAGGTTTGTGGAAGATATAGCGAATAAAATAATAAGCCTATAATCTTAAACACGATATATTAATAACCAATCCGGTTCTATGTGACATTCCTTAAAGTCTGATATATTACCGGAGAGTTGATGGTCTCTATATTTGGACTCAAGTGGTTTTCCTGTACTAAGTGAATCAAGTACATCTACTAATTTTGCAATATTTTTACCACCTTTCTTGATTCGCTTTACATCACGCTTCATCTTATTTGTAAATAGAATTTGATACATTTAATCCTACAACATAGCTAAAACAGCTTCTTTTGCAGAATTATATGGTCCATTTAAGTTTCTATGTAACCTTGTATCTTGAATTGCATTAAGACTTTCATTATATTGCTTTTTATGTACAACAGGAAATGGTAATCCATTGTGTTCAAGTGAAGCATTTAAGAAAATCCTTATTGCTGTTGATGTATCCAAACCCAGACTTGAAAATAGTGAGTCGGCGTCTTTCTTTAGCTGATCATCTATACGAATTTGTAGTGTTGATATATTGCATATCCAATACTTAAGCAATTATTTATAGTATAATTATAGTATAAGTGTAGCATATATGCGATGCTGATAACCGGATTAGATAAAATTAGAATTTGATAAAGTTTTAAGGAGATAACTGTGAAGATAGATATAGTTAAAATGAAAAAGTACTATGATTCATTGTCCTTAGATATGTTATGTGACTGTGATTATTGTAAGCTGTACTACCTTAAGTCAAGAAAAGAATTTGCTGAATTGGCATTATGGCTGGATAAATATGGTGTAGATATCGAAAAACCTTTTGAGGTTATGAGTCTTCTCCCGGATGATAGCGGGATTCTTGATTATATTGGAGTACAGTATATTGTTTTTGGTACTTTTTTGAATGATAATTCATATTATGTTGGAGAGTTTAACATAAAGATTGCACATTCACACCCAAATACCGGAATTAGTGATGAACATTTTGTTTTAGAAGTAATTCCAATGAATTCTATGAAATTATTGTTTAATGGATAAAAGTCTGATTTGGAAATAAAGAAAATAATAATTGATTATGTTAGCTAAGCCCGGTAATTAGAATTTAACAAATCGTATTATAAAAAAAGCAAAGGGTTTATAAGTTATGGAATTGAAATTAGAAAATGCTGAATCGAAAAAAACTCAAGAATTGGCAAATTTAATCAGAGCATATAACAGATCAAAGAGAGAGCCGTCTAAAAATGAACCTTTAAATATTTATTTGGAAGATGAACAGGGCAATTTAAAGGCAGGAATGGTAGCGGAAACTTTTGGAAATTGGCTTGAGATTGAATATTTATATGTCAGTGATGATTTACGGGGACAAGGGATCGGTTCAAAAATTTTGAAAATGGCGGAAAGAGAGTCAAAAGAAAGAGGGTGTAAGTATTCATTCGNATGAACCTTTAAATATTTATTTGGAAGATGAACAGGGCAATTTAAAGGCAGGAATGGTAGCGGAAACTTTTGGAAATTGGCTTGAGATTGAATATTTATATGTCAGTGATGATTTACGGGGACAAGGGATCGGTTCAAAAATTTTGAAAATGGCGGAAAGAGAGTCAAAAGAAAGAGGGTGTAAGTATTCATTCGTGGATACTTTTAATTTTCAAGCACCGAAATTTTATGAAAAGCATGGTTATAAAGAAGTGTTTGCATTGAAAAATTATCCTTATACAGGGGAGAGGTACTATTATACAAAAGAGTTATGATTTGAAATGTAGTTTGGAATTGGGATTAGTTACTATGATGACCATTATAGGTAAATCAGAATTTACAGAGGAAGAGTATGAGTAAAAAATTGGAGGAAATGAGCTTAAAAGAACTTTGGCAATTGTTTCCGATATTTTTAGTTGAATATAATAAAAAGTGGATAATATGGTATGATGAAGAAAGAAAATCGATTTTATCAGCGGTTCCAAATAAGTATATAAAAAGAATATCTCATATCGGTAGCACCGCTATATTGGGAATATGGGCAAAAAATATTGTGGATATATTGGTTGAAGTAAACAATAAAGAAGATTTAGATGTTGTTAAAAATATTCTCATAAATAATGGATGGCTATGTATGAATGTGACTGAAACTCGTACCATATTAAATAAAGGGTATACAGAACAAGGATTTGCAGAAAAAGTATTTCATCTTCATATTAGAATTGCCGGAGATAATGATGAATTGTATTTCAGAGATTATTTGAATGAGCATAAGGAAATAGCTAAAGAATATGAAACCTTAAAACTATCCCTTTGGAAAGAATTTGAACATGATAGAGATGGATATACAAATGCAAAAGCGGAATTTATAAATAAATATACAAATTTAGCAAAAAGTGAATATGGTGGAATATATTAAATAACTTCCGGTTTGTCCGACTTAGCCCAATACGAATTTGTAGTGTTGACATATTGCATCTCCAATACTTAAGCAATTATTCGTAATGTAATTAAAGTATAAGTGTAGCATATATGCAATGCTGATAACCGGATTAGATAAAATTAGAATTTGTGGAGGTGTTTTATGCCATGATTACATACAAAGTGGATGAAAATAAGTTAAGATTTTGGAAAGAATTATATGAAAAGAAATCTAAGTTCCTTAAACCAAATAGAATAAGTGGGAGCAATTTAAACACATATTTTCAAGATAAATATCCTACACAAAATTATGACAATATAAAATTTAAGGAAGTTGTAAATTTAAACTCAAAGGAACATTTCCATGAAAATGCAGGTAATATAAATGATATTGTTGCCTATAAACTTAATGGTGACATTTATGTCGGTATTGATTTAAAAACAGGTTTTTTTCATATTGAAAGTGAAGATGTAAGTAAGTCTATTTCGATTTATGATGATTTGTTTATCACGAGAGGGTTAAGCAAAGAGGATCTTCAAAACTATGTGATTGTAGGGCAATTTTTAGAATTAAAAGAGCTATAAATCTTTGTTAGCTAAGTCCGGTAATTAGAATTTAACAAATCGTATTATAAAAAAGTAGAGGGTGTATAAGTTATGGAATTAAAATTAGAAAATGCTGAATCGAAAAAAACTCAAGAATTGGCAAATTTAATCAGAGCATATAACAGATCAAAGAGAGAGCCGTCTAAAAGTGAACCTTTAAATATTTATTTGGAAGATGAACAGGGCAATTTAAAGGCAGGAATGGTAGCGGAAACTTTTGGAAATTGGCTTGAGATTGAATATTTATATGTCAGTGATGATTTACGGGGACAAGGGATCGGTTCAAAAATTTTGAAAATTGCGGAAAGAGAGTCAAAAGAAAGAGGGTGTAAGTATTCATTCGTGGATACTTTTAATTTTCAAGCACCGAAATTTTATGAAAAGCATGGTTATAAAGAAGTGTTTGCATTGGAAAAATACCCTTATACAGGGGAGAGATACTATTATACAAAAGAGTTGTGATTTGAAATGTGGTTTGGAATTGGGATTAGTTACTATGATGACCATTATAGGTAAATCAGAATTTGTAGAGGAGGGTTGATGAAAGATACTAGACCGGATTTTAAAGATATAAAATCATTTGAAGAATTTAACAGATACTATTGGTATCGAGAAGAACTTTCACAAATTTGTAAGGCTCTTGGGCTGGAATATAGATGTACAAAGCAGGAGCTGAACTTAATTATAGAACAATTTTTTAAGGGAAACAGAGTGGAAAAATCTGTAAGGAAAGTAAACAAAAATCAAACTGAATCGATAAATTTAAATACGCCATTGCTTGAATCCGGCTTTTCCTTTAACCAAAAATTTAGAGATTATTTTTCTGCTGTAACAGGAGTTAATCCGTTTAAATTTAATGCTGATATGGCAACAGCTTGGAGGAAAGTAAAAGCTGAAAATGATTTAAGCTTTACGATACAAGATATGCTGAAAGTATATTATGGTGAATCGGATTACGCTAAGTATGATAATTCAGCTTGTCAATGGAATCAGTTTTTAAAAGATTTTTGTAGAGATGAATGTAGCGAGCACTATTCTGACAAGTTAAAAACTGCAGCTGCCCTTTGGAAAGAAGTTAGAGACTCAAAAAATGAAAAAGTTTATTCAAGGGAACTTTTAAAAAAATATAGAAACAAAATAGATAAGTACTTAAAGTAAATAAATCTGATTTTAAGAGTTTGAAAGGATTTATACAGATATTGATGAATTTTATGAAGAGAAATAAATTTTATTTACTGCTTATTATGATGATTTGCATATGCTGGGGTTGTAAGAGTAAAAATATGAATACCGTCACAAATGAGGAAGCGGAAAGTACAATTGTTGAAAATAGTAATGATATAAAAACAAATGATAATGAGAGCAAGGAAGAAAGCACTGAGGAAAGTGCTGTAAAACTTTCGGATTTTATAAATCCTGAGGGCAACACACTTTTTACCCGTTTTATTACTCCAAAGGGATATAAAAGGGTGGAAGCGGCTGAGGGAAGTTTTGCCCATTTTATAGGTAATTATAATTTGGAGCCTGACGGTACTCCGGTATATTATTTTGACAAAAGAGAAAAGGCAGGAAACGGTCATGCTGCGGTATTTTCCATGGAAGTGGCTGAGGAGGATTTGCAGCAATGTGCAGACAGTATTATGAGAATATATGCTGAATATCTTTATAAGTCAGGAAAACAGGATAAGATAAGCTTTACATTTGTAGACGGCTTTGTATGCGATTATGAGCACTGGAGACAGGGGTATAGAGTAAAGTTTTCAAATGATAAACCGTACTGGGAGCAAAGTACAAATCCTGACAGCGGTGAGGAAACATTTAAAAAGTATCTTCGCATTGTATTTGCCTATTCATCCACATTGTCTATGGAAAAAGAGTCAAGACCTGTAGATATCTCTGAAATTCAGGTGGGGGATATTTTTATAAAGGGAGGAAGCCCGGGACATGTGGTAATGGTGGCTGATATCTGTGAAAATGAAGCGGGAGAAAAGGCATTTTTGCTTGCACAGGGATTTATGCCGGCACAAAGTTTTCATATAATTAAAAATCCCGCCCACAGTGAGGACCCATGGTATTATGAAGGCGAGATAAAATATCCTTTAAGAACACAGAATTATACCTTTGATGAGGGAAGTTTAAAAAGGCTTGATTATTTGGAATAGCTATAGGTGTTAGTTATTGACACCTAACTTAAAAAGGGATAAAATGATAACAAAGTTATCAGAAAGGTAAAAGTATGTCAAACGGAGCATATGATATCACACATAAAAAGATATTGGAAAGTGGAAAGGAGCTTTTTTTAAAAAATGGTTATGGAAGGACCAATCTCAGAGAGCTTTGTAAGAAGGCAGGAGTTACTACAGGTGCATTTTACAGGCATTTTGAGGACAAGTCTTCCATCTTTCGAGAACTTGTAGATGATGTGGCAACCGGTCTTTTATCCGGATTTGATAGAGCTGAAGATAAATGCTTTGATAATATAGATACGGGAAATACGGATGAAATCTGGAATATTTCTTCAGATGCTATAAGAGAATTTATACACTATATTTATATGCATTTCGATATATTTAAGCTTATAATTTGCTGCTCGGACGGAACGGAATATAATAACTATATTGACCGCATTGTTGAGCGTGAATTAAACAGTATGTATCGTATATATGAAACACTGGATAAAAAGGGGATTTCTTATAATCGTGTTGCAAAGAATGAGTTACATATGATTATACATGCATATTATGCCTGTATTTTTGAAACGGTTTTACATGATTTCAGTAAAGAAACAGCACTGGATTCTGTTCAAAGTCTGTCGAGTTTTTTTACGGCAGGATGGAGGAAACTGCTTCAAATCTAGGATTGTCACAATAATTTATATTGTGGTATTTTTTACAGTGGGAATGATTAATGCAATCCCATTTCTTTATCCTTTGCTGTTTATTTTGGTTCCGTTTATTACAGGAATACCTTTTATGTTATTTTTGACTAAAGTGGCAGAGGAGAATAAGTCCATCAGTAATGCAATGAGGATGAGAGAGATAAGATTCGGAACTAAGGAATTCCTGAAAAACCCGTCAATGATTTTGGAATACAGATTGGTTCCACTTATGATGTCTGTTGCAAAGATAGGCGAAGAACTTTCAGCAGCGGCACTTTCAAGAGGACTTGGAGGACTGAAAAAAAGAACCTGTATGGTTGAGCTGAGATTTGGAATATGGGATGCAGGTATGGCTATTCTCATAGTTGCTTTAGTTATATGGACAATAATAGGGAGAATATAAATAGTATGGTTGTACTTGAAAATGTGTCTTTTTCTTATAATACTGTAGAGCATAGTGCCGGTGTTTATGATATAAATCTGGAGATTTTGTCGGGGCAGGTTGTGATTCTTTGCGGTGCTTCAGGCTGTGGTAAGACTACAATTACAAGACTGATTAACGGGCTTTCACCTGCATATTATCCGGGAGAGTTGAAAGGAAAGATACTTATTGACGGCATAGATTCATCTGAATTGACATTATACGAATTGTCACAAAAAATAGGCTCCGTTTTTCAAAATCCTCGTTCTCAGTTTTTTAGTGTTGATTCCACAGGTGAGATTGCTTTCGGATGCGAGAATACAGGTGTTTCAAGAGAAGAAATATATAAAAGAATAGGCCGTATAACCAAGGATTTAAATATGGAGTATCTTCTTGACAGAGATATTTTCGCTTTGTCAGGAGGCGAAAAGCAAAAGATTGCATGTGCATCTGTTGCAGCAATGTTACCGGAAATTTTTATCCTTGATGAGCCCTCTTCAAATTTGGATCTTCGTACTATTTCCGATTTGAAGGAGGTAATAAGAAATTGGAAAAAGCAAGGTAAGACTGTCATTATTGCTGAGCATAGGCTGTATTATCTGATGGAGCTTGCGGACAGAGTCATTTATATGAAGTACGGAAGGATTGTAAATGACTTATCTATTGATGAATTTAAAAAAATTGAAGAAACACAATTGCATCAAATGGGGCTTCGTTCCGTTTGTCCGGTCAAATTTGAGGAAAGGAATGATGAAAACAGTAATAAAAATAACTTCAGTTTTAATAATATTTCATTTTCTTATGGGAAAAGAAAATTTATCGATATTCCTGATATAACAGTTCCATATGGTGCAATTGTAGGAGTTTTAGGGTATAATGGTGCAGGTAAATCCACTCTCTCTTTCGGGAGGTCAAAAATAGAGAGTGGCAATAGGCAGTGCAATATCAAGTGATAAGGAAATATTGATTTTTGATGAGCCGACAAGTGGTCTTGACTATGAGCATATGTTGGAAGTTTCTGAAATCATAAAGCATTTAAAAGCTAAGGGAAGAACAAGCTTTATCATAACTCATGATCCGGAGTTTTTAAAGGAATGCTGTGATTATTTGATTTTTTTGGAGAATGGAAAGTTTTTATGGTCAGGTGCATGGACAAAAGAGAACACGGAAAAAGTAAGTAAATTTTTTGAAATATAAGGCTTATAGCAAAAATCTTAGATATACGGGAGACCAAATGGTAAGAGAGATAAAAGAAAATGAATTAAATGATTTACTTCAACTGTATTTGCATTTACATGAAAGCAGTCTGCCACGGATGTCAAAGCATCTTGAGGAGGTATGGATTAGCATTATAAAAGATGAGAATCATCACATTATTGTTAATGAAATAGACAAAAAAATAGTATCCTCCTGTGTCTGTGTTATAATTCCCAATTTAACAAGAAATGCAAGAGCCTATGCATTTATAGAAAATGTGGTTACTCATACCGATTATCGCGGCAGGGGCTATGCAAGTGAATGTTTAAATTTTGCCGGAGAGATAGCTAAAAAAGAGAATTGCTATAAGATGATGCTTTTAACAGGCTCAAAAGATGAATCCACATTAAACTTTTATAAAAATGCAGGCTATAATTGTGCCGATAAGACAGCATTTATACAGTGGATTAAATAATGTTTATAAAAATTAAAGGGTATGTTGCTAAATTAGGACTTTTAATCGTGACATACCCTTTTTAACGGTTAGATCTATAAAGACAGTGAAAACCCTGACTGATAAATTTAATCCTTTATTATCACAGAAGATTTTATTTACATTATTTTTCACAGTCTTTGATTTTAGATACGGGAAGCCATACCGGATATTTTTTCCAAATAGAGTTTCATTTTTTCCTGTGATGAGGATTCCACCTGAGCTAAAGTGGTTAATTTGACCGGTGTAATACCGCAGAGCTTTAAAATCTGATTTTTTAGTACATTACCGTAATCATTACAGAAAGGCAGTGCAAAGGCAGGTGCATTCATAGTGGTGATAATCCATGCTGATTTGCCCTTTAAATGCCCTTCAAGTCCTATTTTCTTATAAGAATAAGCAAAACCGGATACAAACACTCTGTCGATAAAGCCCTTTAAAATAGCAGGCATACCACTCCACCATATAGGGAAGATAAAGATAAGCTTATCGGCTTCTTTGATCATATCACGATATTTTAAAGTCTCCGGACTTTTTGCAAGATCACGCCTTTTATTTTCTTCATCAAATTTCAGCACGGGATCAAAATTTTCTTTATATAAGTCTATGGTTTTAATCTTATGTGTAGACGAAATAGAACTTTCCACCTGCTTTAATATTGCATTATTAAAACTTTTACAATTTGGATGTGCGTAAATAATCAAAATATTCATTTTCTTTCTCCTTTAATATAGATATCAAGCATATGCTTGATAGTACTTTGTATGGTTTCATTATCGAGTTCATTCCTCATAGGGCTTCCTGAGATTATAGCAAGACCGGAGATAAAACTCCAAAAGTGAAGCAGAGACTCGGCTTCGCTATTTGTAAAGTTTTCCTCTTTTCGAAGCATCAGCACAATATGCTTAAACTTTGAAAATCCCGGGAAATCAGAGGTGTCTGAAATGGTATTTTCTGTGAATTTCATATATTTAAACGGGAATTTGATGAATAATGCCTCAAAGAAATAAGGATATTTCTTTGAAAAATTTATCAGATTAAGTCCCATTTGAACCAGCTGTTCTCCTGCACTTTGCTCTATATCCATATCCTTAACAAGCTCATTATCAAGTAAGGTTGAAATATGCTTTAATACAACATTCAAATAATTTTCCTTGCTCTCAAAATGGCGATAAGGAGTACCATGAGTCACACCGCAGGATTTGGCTACGGTTCTAAGTGATAAATTATCAATTCCGGATTGCTTTATTTCTTCCACCCCGGTTAAAATAAGATCTTCTTTTAATTTTTCTGTATTTCTTTTCATATTCGCCTTTCCCGAAAGTATACACCGTCTACAATATTAGTATACACCGTCTACTTTTATTGTCAAGGGGGAAATATAATAAATTCTATGTAAACTTTGGGGCACGTTGGCTTTTTCATTATTTATAATATATGCTATGTTAATAATTTGAAATATGCTAAAATATATAAGCCAATTGTTTGAATTTATAATGGACCACTTGAAAAACAAATTTACAGAAGGAGAGTGATATTGAAATGTGCAAGGAATGTTATGCTGATAATAATAGAATAACACCACTTTTAGAGCCATTTGATTGTTTAAAAAATCATACACAATATATTTGTGGTTCTTGTGGTCGTTGTATTTGTATTTCTAAAGATCCAAAGAGAGGATTGCAACGCTGGAATTTTCCTTTTAAGTCACTAGAAATTGCTAAGTTATATTTGAGAACTGCTGATTATACAATGAAAAAATCTTGTGGAATCTATGAGATTAAGAACAAGAATGGCAGATTATTATACAAAATCTTTGCGGATGGTGAAAAATTGCGAGTATATCTAAGAAATAATAAAGATAAAACTTGTGAAACGATGTTTCCTGTTTTCCGCGTGGAAGAATATAAAGAGTATCCAAATACGCAGATTAGAAAATTAACTTTTGACGAAATACAAAAATATATGTCAGAAAGACAAATTTGAATTTGCACAATTATTGAACTCAACACAAACTACCGTCAGTGTTGTTCCGTTGCTCGTTCTTTGCCGGTATCATAGAACCATCAAATGAAGGAGGCAACAAGCCATGAATACAGATAAAATCTATGCAGAACAACTCGCAAACGAATATGCACCCAAGGATACCTCTAAGGTGGTCGCTCTTCGCAAGCTGGATGCAAAAGCCAAGCTTCCCGCAACCGTTTTTACATACACCTTCGGTATTATCACTGCGACGGTAGCCGGTGTTGGGATATTCCTTTCCATGAAGGTCGTCGGCAGCGGTAGCACTACTATGTTTGTCCTCGGCGTGATTGGGCTGTTGGGTATGGGCGTTAATTACCCCATCTACAAAAAAATGCTGGCTCAGGGAAAGCAGAAATATGCTTTTGAAATCATGGAACTGGCAAAAGAAATCAGCGAGAAGTAAACAAAAATACGAAAGGTGGTAAGAACGACTGAATAGATCAGAAAGCAAATATTTTGCTACTGCAGCCAGAATGGACGAAGCCTTTCTGACACTTCTGGCAAAAAAGAATTTTGAGTATATTACAGTCAAAGAAATCTGTGAAGTAGCAGGGGTCAATCGTTCCACCTTCTATCTGCACTATGAAACGATATCAGACCTACTCTCGGAGAGTGTCAGTCGTATGAACGATCAATTTCTTGCTTGCATGGAGAAAGATTCAGATGCCTTTTTTGCAAAGCTGCTGAATTGCCCGAGGGATGAATTATATCTAATCACGCCGGATTATTTAACACCTTACCTCAGCTACATTAAGAACAACAAACGACTGTTCCGCACAGCAACAGAAAATGCAGCGGTGTTGGGCATGGATAAAAGCTATGATAGGATGTTCCGTCATGTGTTTACGCCGATACTCGACCGCTACGGTGTACTACCGCATGATCGACCTTATATTATGGCCTTTTGTATTCGGGGATTGATGGCAATTATCTCAGAATGGCTCAAGAACGACTGCGCCGATTCCATTACGTATGTTACAGGTGTGATCCAGAAGTGTGTAAAAATGCCACAAAGCGAAACAATGAACGCTGTTTGATAACTCCCGGTTTGCCAAGTCCGGTAATTAGAATTTAAAAATCGAGTTATAAAAACAATAAGGGACATATAAAATATGGGATTAAAAGAGGGTGATTATAAAAATATAAAAGTAACCACACCTGAGGATATAGTGATAGCTAAGGCGTTTTTGGATGCCGGTAATTGTTGATAGAAAAGTCAATTCAGCCTGTGGTTGCGTTGGCTTTTTGGGTATTATGTCAAGCGTCGGGGGGGTTCAACTTCACAGCTGATTCGAGGAAAATATGAAAGTCAATATGAATATTATTGTTGGCGGAACGGATGATATATTGGATAATATATTATCTGCTGCAAGGACGGTAAGAAAAGAAATGAAAAATATTTTTGAAAGCGTTGAGACAGAGACATTACAGAAGGCGGATATTTGTGTTTGTCTTAGCGGAAATATATCAAAGTATTATCCTAAGTCGGGAATTTATCAGGCAAGATATTATTCTAAAGCTAAGAAGTTTATGGTATATGTTCATTTCAGCTCTAATGAGTGGAACTCAAAAAAGACAGAAAGTGTAAGTAAGTTTCTTAAAATGTATAAGGACTATCTTTTGGAGCTTTCGGATATCATTAAGAAGAAAACTACAAAGTATAAACCGGATTTTGATAGTAGGTGTTATGAAGATGGGATTAGAAGGATGTTTGGGAATTTTTGAGGTGAAAATTTGTGACCTCAAAATCATATAAACTTTCAAGGTCACAAAATGCGACCTTGAACAAAGGAACAGGTAGAGGAAATAACATAAAGTATGGAATTTAAATTGGAAAATACAGAATCGGAAAGAACACATGAATTGGCAAATCTAATCAGAGCTTATAACAGAGCTAATAGAGAACCGTCTAAAAGTGAACCTCTTAATATTTATTTGGAAAATGAAGAGGGTAATTTGGTTGCAGGAATGGTAGCGGAGACTTTCGGGAATTGGCTTGAGATTGAATATCTGTATGTCTGTGATGATTTACGTGGACAAGGAATAGGCTCAAAGATCTTAGAAATGGCGGAAAATGAGTCAAGAAATAGAGGATGTAAGTATTCATTTGTAGATACTTTTAATTTTCAAGCACCGAAATTTTATGAAAAACATGGTTATAAAGAGGTTTTTGCATTGAAAGAATATCCTTATACAGGGGAGAGATACTATTATACAAAAGAGTTGTGATTTGAAGTGGAGGTACGAATGGAATCTTAACGCATGAAAGATTTAGGTGAGTCAAGTTTTGGCTCACCCTTTTAAAAATTGGATCTAAGAGATATTTTTGGCTATTGAAGATATTTTTTGTAAATAGAGTTTTCTCTTTTCGTGAGTAGCAGACTCTACCTGAGCAAGTGTGGTCAATTTAACAGGTGTAATACCACATTGCTTTAAAATCTGATTTTTTAAAACCTTACCGTAATCATTAAAGAAAGGCAGTATAACAGAAGGAGCATTCATAGTAGTGATAATCCACGCCGACTTACCCTTTAAATGTCCTTCAAGTCCTATTTTCTTATAAGAATAAGCAAAACCTGATACAAATACTCTGTCGATAAATCCCTTTAAAACAGCAGGCATACCTGACCACCACACAGGAAAGATAAAGATAAGCTTATCAGCTTCTTTGATCATATCACGATACTTTGAAGTCTCAAGATTTTTTGACAGATCACGCCTTTTATTTTCTTCGTCAAATCTCAATACAGGATCAAAATTTTCTTTATATAAGTCAATTGTTTTAATCTTATGTACAGATGGAATAGAACTTTCCACCTACTTTAGTATCGCATGATTAAAACTCTTACAATTCGGATGTGCAAAAATAATTAAAATATTCATTGTCTTTCTCCTTTAATATATATTTCAAGCATACTTTTTATGGTACTTTTAATAGTTTCATTATCAAGTTCGTTTCCAATTAGGCTTCCCGCTATAATTGCCAGTCCTGAAATAAAACTCCAAAAGTGAAGCAGTGACTCGGTTTCACTATTTGTAAAGTTTTCCTCTTTTCTAAGTAAAATAACCACTTCTTTAAATTTGGAAAACCCCGGAAAATCAGAGGTGTCTGAAATTGTTTTATCAGTAAATTTCATATACTTAAACGGAAATTTGATAAATAATGCCTCAAAGAAATTCGGATACTTTTTGGAAAAATTTATAAGATTATCACCCATTTGAATAAGCTGGTCTACTGCATGTCGGCTTGCATCCACATCCTTAATAAGCTCATCGCCAAGAAGTGTGGATATATGCTTTAATACTGTATTTAAATAATTTTCCTTGTTCTCAAAATGTCGGTAAGGTGTTCCATGGGTAACGCCACAGGACTTTGCTACAGTTCTAAGCGATATACTGTCAATGCCGTTTTTCTTTATCTCCTCTACCCCTGTTAAAATAAGGTTTTCCTTTAATTTTTCAGTATCTCTTTTCATATATTTCCTTTCTAAAAGTATACACTGTCTACAATAAAAGTATACGTTGTCTACTTTTATTGTCAAGAGGAAATATGTATTTAGGAACAGATTTTATAGAATTAAAAGTAATTATGATATAATATATTCAATATAAGAGAGAATAAAAACTATAAATATGGAGGAATATTATGCTTAGAGTGTGGTTTGGTGATAGAGATAATGTAATATATAAGAAAAACATTATCATAATTGGGGAAGCATGAAGTACAATTACTGAAGATAATACTTCTGCCTAAGCTAAAGATAATGAGAGCACAGAAGAGAGTTTTAAGGATTGATAAACAATAAGAAGTTGTGGAGGCAAAATTATGAATTCTTGGCACGATATTAAAACGCAAGAAGATATTGATTTGTTAATGTCTGTTTATGGTGACTTTCATGATGCTTGTATTGTGTCACTTAACTTTCAGAGTGGGGTTTTCGTTGATGATAATATGGCAATGCATTTTGGTGGTGCAGAAGAAAGGATATTATCTGTGAAATTTCAACGCCAATGGAGACCGAAAACAATAGAAGTTCAGTTTGTAGGTTTGCGTCAGATGCATTTGGTTGGCTGGCAAGATAATTATTCATGTGATATTTTGAGTGCAAATTTGGCTTTTCACGATAATTTACTACCTGGAAATCCTCATAGAGTAATAATATGGTCGGACACGGATTTCTTTCATGTTGAGAAAATAGATAATTCCATTCATGAGCCGGCAGATACATATATCGTAGCAAATTTTTTAAGGTGGAGAATTGCAGAGGAGTAGACAAACTTCAGTTTGCTAGTCTGGGTAAATTTGAATTTGAGGGGGGTATTTTTGTGTCAACAATTAAAATTGAAAATCTTAGTTTCTCATATTATGGCTATGAAAAACCTGTATTTGAAAATGTATCATTTTCATTTGATACAAACTGGAAAACAGGGTTAATAGGAAGAAACGGAATTGGAAAATCAACACTATTTAAGCTACTTCTAAACCAAGAAGTTTATAGTGGGAAAATCAGCAAAAGTGTTGACTTTATTAAATTTCCACCCAATTTAAGTGATACTTCAAAATTAGGGATTGAGTTATATAAAGAACTAATATCAGATGAGGAAGAATGGAAATTATTTAGAGAACTTAATTTGCTAAATGTAGATGAGAGTCTTGTTTACAGAAAGTTTGAAACGCTTTCTAAAGGAGAACAAACAAAAATCCTTTTAGCTATTTTGTTTACAGGAGAAGATGGTTTTTTACTTATAGATGAACCGACAAACCATTTAGATATGGACGGAAGAAAAATTGTCAGTGAGTATCTGAAAAATAAACAAGGTTTTTTGCTTGTATCTCATGATAGAGATTTTTTAGATGGTTGTATCAATCATGTTATTTCCATTAACAGGAATTCTATTGATGTCCAATCAGGAAATTTTACATCGTGGTATGAAAATAAATTGATGAAAGACCAATTTGAGATTAGTCAAAATGAGAAATTAAGAAAAGATATTAAACGATTAAAAGAAGCTGCAAGACAAAGCCAAATTTGGTCCGATAAAATTGAAAATACTAAAAACGGTGTGAAAGTATCAGGTGTAAAACCGGACAAGGGACATATAGGTCATCAGTCTGCTAAGATGATGAAAAAATCTAAGAATTTGGAGAATAGACAAAATAAGGCAATAGAAGAAAAACAGAATTTACTAAAAGATATTGAAACAAGGGAAAGTCTATTATTGAATACTTTAGATCATCACAAAAACCCTCTAATATCAGTTTGCGATTTATCATTATATTATGGAGAAAGACAGATATTAAGTAATATAAGTTTTGATATAAAGCAAGGTGATATAGTGGCTATATATGGGGGTAATGGTAGCGGAAAATCGACCTTGATTAAAATTTTATTAGGGTTACATCACGAGTATTCAGGTGATGTAAAATTAGCAAGTGATTTAAAAATATCATATATTCCTCAGGATACATCAAATTTAACGGGTAGTCTAAATGAGTATATTAAAAGCCAAGGTGTTGATGAAATATTGTGTAAAACAATTCTTAGAAAATTAGATTTTGCAAGGGAACTATTTGAAATGGATATGAAGAACTATAGCGATGGACAAAAAAAGAAAGTTTTAATTGCTGTAAGCTTATCAAAGCTGGCTCATATATTTGTTTGGGACGAACCGCTGAATTATATAGATGTAATATCAAGAATACAGATTGAGGAAATTATAAAAAGAGCAAATCCTACACTTGTATTTGTGGAACATGATAAGAGGTTTGTAGAAGATATAGCGAATAAAATAATACGATTATAAACTAAATAACAATTTTTAAGTTATAGCTAAGTGTAATCAGAAAGTTTTATTTTTGGGAAAATACGGAGGTAGGGTAGAAGTGGATAATAAATGGCTAAATAGAGGTTTATATGTGAACAAGATATTTTTATCCAAAAAAATTCCAAGTGGCAATTATCTAAAGAGATTACCGGTAATATCAAATCTAAAAAAATAGGTGGACTGGAATTAACTAAACCTGTCACAATTTTTGTTGGAGAGAACGGAGTTGGAAAATCTACACTGATAGAAGGATTAGCAGTGGCAATGGGGTTTAATGCAGAAGGTGGAAGTGTAAATTTCAGTTTTTCCACTAAAGAATCACATTCAAATCTTCATGAATATATTACAGTGAGTCGAGGGTGGAGAAAACATAAAGATGGTTTTTTCTTACGAGCGGAAAGTTTCTATAATGTAGCATCAAATATTGATGACTTGGATAACGGTTCGGGTGGTTTACCAATTATATTAAGCTATGGTGGAGTTTCTTTGCATGAACAATCACATGGAGAAAGTTTTATGGCATTGGTAGAAAATAGATTTTCTGGAAACGGATTATATATATTAGATGAACCTGAGGCTGCATTATCACCAATGAGACTTATGGAATTGATATGTTATATAAAAAAATTAGTAGATAATAATTCTCAATTTATAATTTCTACACACTCACCTATACTTATGACATTTCCGGATGCAGAAGTTATTGAAATAACTCAAGAAGAAATAAAATCAGTTGACTACAAGGAAACAGAATATTTTTTAATAACAAAGAGATTTATGGATTCTCCAGAACAGATGATAAAAAATTTGTTAGACTAAATTTGATTTATATTTGAGGAGGAATATATAAAATGGTAGGAAGAATATATCATGTTGGATTAACTGTTTCTGATTTAGATCGCTCAATAGCATTTTACAATGACATTCTTGGACTTGAATTCCAAGGAGAAATCATGATGACCGGTGAGGAGACAGACAAGCTGTTTCAAAGAAAGAATTGTAAAGCGAGAGTTGCTTATCTGAACGGCTCTAGGTCAGTTGAAGCCCCACCAATCGAACTGATTCAATTTGTTGAACTTAGAAAGTTATAATTTTCTATGAGATGAAGCCTATAAAACTTGTATGTATATTGTAGGGTATGAAAAGAAATCTTCCTCTATACTAAAATAAACCGAAAGAAAGGGGGAATCAAAGTGAATATTATCAAGTCGTTTAACAATACGATTGATTATCTTGAAACAGTTCTTGATGATGAAATTTACGAAAAGAAAGTAACTCAGTTATCCGGATATTCGTATTCAATGTTCAGTCGCTTGTTTTCCATTCTGACTGAAACAACACTCTCAGAATATTTAAGAAGCAGAAGATTGACAGAAGCAGCCGTTATATTAAGAGATACGGATGATAAGATTATTGATGTTGCTTTCAAATTCGGATACGAGTCATCAGATTCATTTGGAACAGCATTTAAGAATTTTCATGGATTTACTCCCTCTGAGGTAAGAAATGGGAAACCGTTCAAATTAGTATCACGAGTGCAATTAACACTCAGTGTAAGAGGAGGAAGAAGTATGAATATTACAATTCAAAAGAAAAAAGCATTTGCAGTTGCAGGTGTAAATGAACAAAGCATCAATTCATCATTATGTCCAAGTGTATGGAATAAGCTATATAAAAAATATAGCTACGATGAACTTGCAAGTTTGGGAAGCGGTCAAAGTATGGGCGTTTGTCATGATATAGAAAATCCAAGCAAAATAAACTACATGGCAGGCTATATTGTTAATGATGTAGACAAAGCCATAAGCATGGGTTTAGATGTTTTGGAAGTGGAAGAAGCAGAGTATGCCGTTGTAGAGTTAATAGGAAGTGTTCCGGATTGCATTCATAACGGGTGGAAATATGCGATGGAAGTATTCTTCCCTGAGCATGAATATGTTCATTCAGGAAAACCTGACTTTGAATATTATTACGAAGGTGATATGGATAGTAAAGACTATAAAATGGAACTTTGGATTCCTATAACTAAAGCTTAAAAAAAACGGTATGTCTAAACCATCGAATAGTGTAAAAACAAAGCACATAACTTTAAGATTATAGAATCTTTCAGATATGTGCTTTTTCTGTATTCAGTAATTTTGTTGGAAAAGTTTTTCTACAGGCCGGGACTAAAATATGGACTGAATATAAAAAGTACAGTAAAATCTATATTAGAAATGTTTCTGGGAAATATTCCGGGAGGGGAACTAAAGGATGAAGATAGATATTGTTAAAACGAAAGAGTAATACAATTCATTGTCCTCAGATATGCTATGTGACTGTGATTATTGCAAATTGTACTATGTTAAGTCACGAAAAGAATTTTCGGAATGATAATTCATATTATGTTGGAGATTTTAACATAAAGATTGCAGATTCACACCCATATACCGGAATTAGTGATGAGCATTTTGTGCTGGAAGTAATCCCTATGAATTCTATGAAATTATCTATTAACTGATAATTTAGGTTTGTAGAAATAAAGTATATAAATTTACGGAGGTAAAGGAAATGAAAAAAATAAGAGAAATGTCGGTTTACTTAATAGTGATAACCTTAGCTTTTTATGTGTTGCCTGTTTTCATTAATGATACAGGAACCGGTATATTCTTCTTACTTATTTTAACTCCGATTATTTGTTTTGTAACTTCTATCATTTATGGAATTAGACATTCTTTTAACTTGATATTTTTATTGCTAATTATGGCACTCTTTATTCCGACCATATTTATATTTTATAATGAAAGTGCAGCTGTTTATGTATTAATATACGGTATAATTGCAACAATAGGAAATCTTTTGGGAAGCTTAATTAAAAAAATTAGTAATTAAGAAATCTCTGTTTGATAAGCAGGGTAATTAGAATTTAGTGTGGTTCAATAAGAGAGAATAAAAAACTATAGATATGGAGGAATATTATGCTTAGAGTGTGGTTTGGTGATAGAGATAATGTAATATATAATACATCGGTATATTTTAGAAACAGATATAAAGACGGTTGGATTACAGATGAATTTGCAAAAGCTGCTATTAAAGATATTGACAGATCTGAAGTATTGGATGCAAATACTATTCAAAGCCCTGTTTTGGGACAAATTCCGCCGGATAAACTGTCAGGTGGTGTAAAGGCTTTGATTCTTATGAAAAATGAACCGGGTAAGACGTTTAATGCATCCAACTGTGGAGATAATTGCTCAAAATGGATACTGAAGCTTGGTAAAGAACAGGATTTCACGATAGCCCTATATCATATAATGGATTTTGGAAAGGAAGATTTTGAAATCCGTATTTTAAATGATAGAAAACTAATAGTGCATAATATGAGAGAGTTTTTAGATGCAGCGGATAAATATCTTAAGGAGAATATGCAGTAATGATTGGTAGGGTAAGTATTAAGATAAGCAATCAAAGAAACTCTTATAAATTCACACTAAATCGGAATATTACTATTCTTCGTGGAGACAGCGGCACAGGAAAGACCACATTGTATGATATGATTAGAGATTACAACAATCTGGGAAAAGAAAGCGGAGTAAAGATTAGCGGTGGTAATATAGTAACGTTAGAAGGGAAAAATTGGGAAGACGAACTTGATAAGTTGAGTAACTCTGTTGTAGTGATTGATGAAGGAAGCAAGTTTGTTTTTTCAAAGGAATTTGCAAGCAAGGTAAAGGGTTGCAATAATTACTTCCTAATAATAACAAGAAGTTACCTTTCACAGTTGCCATATAGTGTGGATGAAATATATCGTATTAAGGGTACCGGAAAGAACAAAGAATTTGAGAGAGTTTATACTGATATTGATAAATTTTATGATAATCCTGATCCAAATAGATTTCCATTCAGGCCGGATATTATTATTACAGAAGACAGCAAGTCCGGATATGAGTTTTTCTTAGAAACTATAAAAAACACATATATAAAATGTGAAGCAGCAGGAGGAAAGTCTAAAATTAAAGGACTTTTGAAAAAATATAAGAATTTTAATATCATTATTGTAGCAGATGGTGCTGCTATTGGGTGTGAGATGGAGAGCCTTGTAAAAGAACAAGAACTCAGTTATGGTAAGCTGGCATTATTTTTGCCGGAGTCCTTTGAATGGCTGATTTTAAAATCCGGTATATTTGGAGATAGCACAGGAATAACAGAGACCTATATTTATGCTGACAGTAAAAAATATGAGAGTTGGGAACAGTATTTTACAGATTTATTGATGAAATTAAGTGAAAAGGATTCTTATAAGAAATATAGTAAAGTAAAATTACCTTTATACTACATACAGCCGGACATAAGGGAAAAAATAATGATGCAGATTCCACATATTAAGTTGGATAAGTAAAGCGTAATATGAAAAGAAATAAATTGTAGTTACTATTGTTTATGATACTTTTTTATCCTTAAT
Organism: Lachnoanaerobaculum gingivalis; assembly: GCF_003862475.1. GTDB lineage: Bacteria > Bacillota > Clostridia > Lachnospirales > Lachnospiraceae > Lachnoanaerobaculum > Lachnoanaerobaculum gingivalis. The sequence goes on from NZ_RRCO01000004.1 coordinate 193,812, forward strand.
TTGAAAATTTAGTACGTAAATAACAAGACATCTTTTAGTATGCTTATTAAAAAAAGTGATTAAGAAATTCCGGTTTACTGGTCCGGGTAAATTTGAAGTTGTGGGAGAGGTGAAGATGGATTTCAATAAGATGATTCTGGAGTTATCAGTTTTTGATATTAATAAAACAAAAAAATTTTATAATAGATTAGGGTTTAAAATAGAATATGAACGCAATGATGAAAGATTTGTTTTCATGTCTTTTCAAGATAGTCAGTTTATGTTTGAACAAATTCATGATGATGGGTGGAACACGGGCGAATTAAGTTATCCATTGGGAAGAGGTATAAACTTTTCAATAGCAGTCGAAGATGTTGAAGAACTTTATAAATTAGTGAAAACTCTAAATTTTGAAATATATAGAGAATTAACAAGAAATAAATATCAAGTTAATGGGGCAGAAGAAACACAAATTGAGTTCTTAATACAAGATCCCAATGGATATTTATTAAGATTTACAAACTGATAACTCCCGTTTTGCTAAGTCCGGTAATTAGAATTTAAAAAATCTAATTATAAAAACAATAAGGGACATATAAAATATGAAATTGAAATTAGAAAATATTGAATCGAAAAGAACTCAAGAACTGGCAAATTCAATCAGAGCATACAACAGATCCAATAGAGAACTGTCTAAAAGCGAACCACTTAATATTTATTTGGAAGATGAACAGGGGAATTTAGTTGCGGGAATGGTAGCGGAGACTTTCGGGAATTGGCTTGAGATTGAATATCTGTATGTCAGTGATGATTTACGTGGACAAGGAATAGGCTCAAAGATCTTAGAAATGGCGGAAAATGAGTCAAGAAATAGAGGCTGTAAGTATTCATTTGTGGATACTTTCAATTTTCAAGCACCGAAATTTTATGAAAAACATGGTTATAAAGAGGTGTTTGCATTGAAAAATTATCCTTATACAGGGGAGAGATACTATTATACAAAAGAGTTGTGATTTGAAATGCAGTTTGGAAGAGGATTGTTTACTATGATAAACAGTATAGCTAAATCATGGTTTACCAAGGTTAGTGAATTTTTAGTTGTTATGGAGGTAAGTAAAATAATGAAAACATATCAGGATATAAACAAAGAAACTATTGACAGATGGGTTGAGGAAGGTTGGGAATGGGGGAAACCAATTTCACATGATGCATATATCAGTGCAAAAAATGGAGAATGGAAAGTTTTTCTTACTCCTACATTTCCGGTTCCACATGAGTGGCTGGGAGATTTAAAAGGAAAGAAAATCTTAGGTTTAGCATCAGGTGGAGGTCAGCAAATGCCTATATTTAATGCTTTAGGGGCAGAATGTACTGTGCTTGATTATTCTTCAAAGCAAATAGAAAACGAATTTTTAGTTGCTGAAAGAGAGGGCTATAATATTAAAGCAATTGAAGGTGATATGACAAAAATTTTGCCTTTTGAAAATGAAACTTTTGATATAGTGTTTCATCCTGTTTCAAACTGTTATGTTGAAGATGTGCAACATGTTTTTAACGAAGCATATAGAGTTCTGAAAAAGGGTGGAATTCTTCTTGCAGGTTTAAATAATGAGATAAACTACATTGTGGATGACGAAGAAAAAGAAATTGTTTGGAAAATGCCTTTTAATCCATTAAAAGATAAAGTGGCTAAAGAATATATGATTAAAGGAAATTCAGGAATTCAGTTCTCTCACAATATAACTGAGCAGATAGGTGGACAATTAAAGGCAGGGTTTACTCTGCTTGATATATATGAAGATACAAACGGTTCTGGTAGGTTGCATGAAATGAATATTAAAACATATATTGCAACTAAATCAGCTAAATTATCGAAATAGATAAATTTGAATTTTAGGAGATGTTGGTATGGATTTTAATAATTTGATTCCTGAATTATCAGTTTTTGATATTCTTCAAACTAAAAAATTTTACAAAGAATTAGGATTTAAAATAGAGTACGAACGACAGAAAGAGAAATTTATTTTCATGTCTTTTCAAGATAGTCAGTTTATGTTTGAACAAATTCATGATGATGGGTGGAACACGGGCGAATTAAGTTATCCATTGGGAAGAGGTATAAATTTTTCAATAGCAGTCGAAGATGTTGAAGAACTTTATAAATTAGTGAAAACTATAAATTTTGAAATATATAGAGAACTAACAATAAATAAATATCAAGTTAATGGGGCAGAAGAAACACAAATTGAGTTCTTAATACAAGATCCCAATGGATATTTATTAAGATTTACAAACTGATAAATTCCGTTTTGTCGAGCTAATACCTTTTAACGATAACCTTAAGCTATCATTAAAAGTTAATGGATATGTTTCCACATACGAACACAACTACTTGACATACTTAGTGTTCACTCGTTTCATATGGAATGCGTAACACTGCTTGTACGAGCAACGAAGTAGCGTAGTAGATGTAACCTCTCTTGTAAAGATTTCCTACAGTCAGAGAGTGGGGTGAAATAGTCTACTGAAAGCATAGAACATAGACAAAAAGCGAAATAGTGAAAATCATTAATTTAAGCAGTGTAGAAATTTTATTTTTTGTAGAAGAAGGAGAAGTTGAGACAGTATGGGTAAAAAAGTAGTAATTATTGGAGCAGGTGTTTCGGGGTTGAGTGCTGGAATATATGCATTGCAGGCTGGATATTCAGTAGAAATATATGAAAAAAACAAAATGCCTGGAGGTGAGTGTACAGGGTGGAACAGGCAAGGATATCATATAGATAATTGTATACATTTTCTTGTTGGATGCAATAAGGATGAACAACTATATAAAATGTGGGAAAATCTAGGAGTTATTTCTGATAGTTTGAAGATCTATCGTGAGCCATATTTTTATTGTATGAATATGGATGGAATAACACTACATTTGTGGAGCGATTTAGAGAAGGCAAGAAAAGAGTTTTTAGAGCTTGCTCCGGAAGATTACAAAGAATTAAATTTGTTTTTTGACTGTGCCAAAACCTTAGAGTGTGTAAAGCCACCGTGCGATTATTCGATTGCTCATATGAATCCTTTGCAATTTATAAAACTAGGAATGAGCATGAAAGATGCAAGTAAAGCAATTAAGGAATATGGAAAGCAGTCGATTGAGGAGTTTGTCAATCGCTTTAAGAATCATTACATTAGAGCAATGTTTAAAAATTACTTTAATAGCAATTTTAACGCTCTTTCCCTTGTTGCATCATATGCTTTTTTTACAAGCAACACAGCAGCTATACCAGAAGGAGGTTCTGTTGGATTGGTTGGTAGAATGCTTGCTAAATTTGAATCCCTAGGTGGGAAGTTGCATCTAGGTATTAATATTGTAAAAATAAATATTGTAGATAGTCAAGTTGTTAGTATTCTGGGTAATAATGGAGAGGTAATCAAATCAGATAACTATATTTGGTGTGCAGACCCACATTATCTTTTCTATGACTTAATTGATGAAAAATATTTAGATAAAAATCTTAGGTACATGTATGATAATCCACAGGGCTATGTTTCTAATACATGTTATCAGGTTGCATTTGGAATATCTACTGAGGAAGATTTGAAATTACCTAAAGGAAGCATTATTTTCCCTTGTGATGAATATGATGTTGCAGGGGAAACGCACAATTTTTGTGGAATGCGAGTTTTTGATTATGATGAGACACTATTTCCAATGGAAAAGAGAGTCATTCAATGTAATATTTTACAAAATGATGAAAATTATGCCTATTGGTTTGGACTAAAAAATAATATTAGCTTATACAATCAAGAAAAACAGCGTCTTGCAGATGACTTGAGATTAAGAATTGAAAAAAAGTATCCACAGCTTGAAGGGAAACTCATCGTAATTGGAACATATTCTCCAGTTACATTTACAACTTGGTGTAATGCATATAAAGGGGGTTACATGAGTTTTAATCCACAGAAAGGATATAAAAACAAGTATGTTAAGAGCACTATTAAAGGTTTAAATAATTTATACCTTGCAAGTCAATGGATTCAAACTGGTGGAGGACTTCCTATTGCTGCAGCAAGTGGAAAGTTTGCTATAGATAATATGAAATCTCATAGATAAATTCCATGTTTGCTAAGTCCGGTAATTAGAATTTAAAAAATCTAATTATAAAAACAATAAGGGACATATAAAATATGAAATTGAAATTAGAAAATATTGAATCGAAAAGAACTCAAGAACTGGCAAATTCAATCAGAGCATACAACAGATCCAATAGAGAACTGTCTAAAAGCGAACCACTTAATATTTATTTGGAAGATGAACAGGGGAATATAGTTGCGGGAATGGTAGCGGAGACTTTCGGGAATTGGCTTGAGATTGAATATCTGTATGTCAGTGATGATTTACGTGGACAAGGAATAGGCTCAAAGATCTTAGAAATGGCGGAAAAGGAGTCAAGAAATAGAGGCTGTAAGTATTCATTTGTTGATACTTTTAATTTTCAAGCACCGAAATTTTATGAAAAACATGGTTATAAAGAGGTATTTGCATTGAAAAAATATCCCTATACAGGGGAGAGGTACTATTATACAAAAAAGTTGTGATTTGAAATGTAGTTTTGAATTGGATTATTTACTATTATAAATATTATAGATAAATCAGTATTTATAGAGGAGGGATGATGAAAGATATCAGACCGGATTTTAAAGATATAAAATCATTTGAAGAATTTAACAGATATTATTGGTATCGAGAAGAACTTTCACAAATTTGTAAATATCTTGGGCTGGAATATAGATGCACAAAGCAAGAACTGAACTTAATTATAGAACAATTTTTTAAGGGAAATAGAGTGGAAAAATCTATAAGGAAAGTAAACAAAAATCAAACTGAATCGATAAATTTAAATACGCCATTGCTTGAATGTGGATTTTCCTTTAACCAAAAATTTAGAGATTATTTTTCTGCTGTAACAGGTGTTAATCCATTTAAATTTAATGCTGATATGGCAACAGCTTGGAGGAAAGTAAAAGCCGAAAATGATTTAAGCTTTACAATACAAGATATGCTGAAAGTATATTATGGTGAATCAGATTACGCTAAGTATGATAATTCAGCTTGTCAATGGAATCAGTTCCTAAAAGATTTTTGTTTAGATGAATGTAGCAATAATTATTCTGATAAGTTAAAAGCTGCAGCTACCCTTTGGAAAGAAGTTAGAGACTCAAAAAATGAAAAAGTTTATTCAAGGGAACTTTTAAAAAAATATGAAGACAAAATAGAGGAGTACTTAAAGTAAATAAATCTGATTTTAAGAGTTTGAAAGGGGGTATACAGACATTGATGAATTTTATGAAGAGAAATAAATTTTATTTACTGCTTATTATGATGGCTTGCATATGCTGGGGTTGTAAGAGTAAAAATATGAATACCGTCACAAATGAGGAAGCAGAAAGCACAATTGTTGAAAATAGTAATGATACAAAAACAAATGATAATGAGAGCAAGGAAGAAAACACTGAGGAAAGTACCGTACAGCTTTCAGATTTTATAAATCCCGAAGGGAATACAGTTTTTACCCGTTTTATCACTCCAAAGGGATATAAAAGGGCGGAAGCGGCTGAGGGAAGCTTTGCAGATTTTATAGGTAATTATCCGCTTGAGCCTGACGGTACTCCTGTTTATTACTTTGACAAAAGAGAAAAAGGCGGAGAAGGTCACGTCGCAGTATTTTCTATGGAAGTGGCGGAAGAAGACTTGCAGCAGTGTGCAGACAGTATTATGAGAATATATGCTGAATATCTGTATAAGAGCGGTAGACATGATAAAATCAGTTTTCATTTTGTAGACGGCTTTGTATGCGATTATAATCACTGGAAACAGGGGTATAGAGTGAAGTTTTCGAATGATAAGCCATATTGGGAGAAGGTTGCAGATTCCGATGATAGTGAGGAAACTTTCAAAAAATATTTGCGTATTGTTTTTTCTTATTCGTCCACTCTGTCTATGGAAAATGAATCAACACCTGTATATATATCAGAGCTTAAAGTAGGAGATATTTTTATAAAGGGTGGAAGTCCGGGACATGTGGTGATGGTAGCAGATATCTGTGAAAATGAAGCCGGAGAAAAGGCGTTTTTACTTGCACAGGGATTTATGCCTGCTCAAAGCTTTCATATAATTAAAAATCCTGCTCACAGTGAGGACCCATGGTATTATGAAAGTGAGATAAGATATCCATTTATAACACAGAGCTATACATTTGATGAAGGCAGCCTTAAGAGGCTTAATTATTTAGATTAGCAGTAAGTGAGGGTAAAAGCATTACATACTAATTATATAGTATATGTCTATTTCAATGTGAAATAAGTATTTTCAAATAGCAAATTTAAAAAGGTCGAAGTAGACTATATCTGCCTTTTTGAATGTCTAGGAGTTTGTATACATGTATAGTATACTCTATTTTAATTTTTAAGAATATGGTAAGATAGATTGATTAAGGGTTTAAATAATATTATAGAATTTAAATAGGATGGAGAATAAATAATGGCCGGAAAAAATAATACAAATATAGGTTTTGAAAAGCAAATTTGGGATGCCGCTTGCGTTCTGTGGGGACATATACCTGCAGCAGAATATAGGAAGGTTATTGTAGGTCTTATTTTTCTTCGCTATATATCAAGTGCGTTTGAAAGACGTTATGATGAATTGGTAAAAGAAGGTGATGGATTTGAAAATGATAGAGATGCATATGCAGAAGAAAATATTTTCTTTGTGCCTGAGGAAGCTCGTTGGAGTAAAATTGCATCTGAAGCTCATACACCTGAAATCGGTACAGTAATTGATGATGCTATGAGAGCCATTGAAAAAGAGAATACGACACTTAAGAATGTTTTACCTAAAAACTATGCTAATCCTGATTTGGATAAAAGAGTACTTGGAGAAGTTGTAGATTTATTTACGAATGAAGTGAAAATGGACGGGACAGAGGCAAGTAAAGATTTACTGGGCAGGACATATGAATATTGTATTGCTCAGTTTGCAGCATATGAGGGGACAAAGGGAGGAGAGTTTTATACACCTTCAAGTATTGTAAAAACAATTGTGGCTATACTGAAGCCATTTGATAATTGCCGAGTATATGATCCCTGTATGGGAAGTGGTGGCATGTTTGTGCAGAGTGAAAAGTTTGTACAGGCTCACAGTGATAACAGGGGAAATATTTCTGTTTATGGACAGGAATCAAATGCAGATACATGGAAGATGGCAAAAATGAACATGGCGATAAGAGGAATTGATGCAAACTTCGGTGCTTACCACGCAGATACATTTTTCAACGATCTTCATAAGACTTTAAAGTCGGATTTTATTATGGCAAATCCACCGTTTAATCTTTCAAATTGGGGTGCAGAAAAATTAAAAGATGATGTCAGATGGAAATATGGAATGCCACCGGCAGGAAATGCAAACTATGCCTGGATACAGCATATGATTCATCATTTAGCACCGAACGGTAAAATAGGATTAGTACTTGCCAATGGCGCATTATCATCTCAAACTTCAGGAGAGGGAGAAATAAGAAAGAGAATCATAGAAGATGATTTAGTTGAAGGTATTGTAGCTTTACCTACACAGCTTTTTTATAGTGTAACTATTCCTGTAACATTGTGGTTTATTACTAAGAATAAAAAGCAAAAAGGAAAGACTCTATTTATTGATGCCAGAAAAATGGGTTATATGGTTGATAGAAAACATAGAGACTTCACAGAAGGAATACAGGAAGACGGAAGCCTGGGAGATATTGATTTATTAGCAAAAACATTTGAAGATTTTCAAAATGGAATATTGGAAGAGAAAAAAGGATTTTCGGCTATTGCTACAATAAAAGATATAGCAAAGCATGACTATATCTTAACTCCAGGTCGATATGTGGGGATTGAAGAACAGGAAGATGACGGAGAGCCTTTTGAAGAAAAGATGACAAGGCTGACCTCAGAGCTGTCAGATATGTTTAAAAAGTCTCATGAGTTGGAAGAGGAAATTCGTAAGAAACTGGGGGCGATTGGGTATGAAGTGTAAGTGGCAAATAAAGAAGTTGTCAGAGATTGTAGATTTTAATCCTCGTGAGTCATTGCCAAAAGGAAGAATTGCTAAAAAGATTGGAATGGATAAATTACAACCGTTTTGCAGAGATATTATGTCATATGAAAATGAACCGTTTACAAGTGGGACTAAATTCCGTAATGGCGATACTATTATGGCAAGAATAACTCCTTGCTTAGAAAATGGGAAAATTGCCAAAGTTGATATTCTTGATGAAGGTGAAATTGGGTTTGGTTCTACAGAATATATCGTTTTTCGTGCAAAAGAAGGAATAGATACAGATTACCTGTATTATTTAGTATGTAGCTCAATTGTAAGAGAGCCGGCAATTAAATCAATGGTTGGTTCATCGGGTAGGCAACGAGTACAAACAGATGTATTAATGAATTTAGATATTAAAGTTCCTTCCGTTGAAGAACAAAAAGTAATAAGTGGAATTTTAAGAGATTTGGATGATAAAATAAAACTTAACAATACAATAAACAATAATTTAGAGCAGCAAGCTCAAGATATATTTGATAATATGTTTCCTGACATTTCAAACGGTTCTCATACCATTGGCGAGTATATTTCGCCAAAGCGTGGTAAAGGTTTGCTTTCTAAAAATGCCATTTATGGTAGTGTTCCTGTAATTGCCGGCGGATTAGAGCCTTCAACCTATCACAATGTAGCTAATACTCAATCGCCTGTTCTTGCAATTTCGGCGTCAGGTGCTAATGCAGGTTATGTAAGCCTATGGAATATTCCCATTTGGTCGTCTGACTCATCATTTATTGATAGCTCAATGACAGATGATGTTTATTTTTGGTATGTGCTTCTAAAGAAACGACAAAAAGAGATATTTGACGCACAAACAGGTTCGGCTCAACCGCATATTTACCCTCAACACATTGCTTCTATGTCAATTACAGGTTTAGATATTGAAAAAGTACATAGCTATACTTTAATTACTACACCAATTTTTGAAATGATAGGACATTACAAAGAGGAAAAAACAATATTAGCTTCAACCCGTGATGCATTATTACCCAAACTTATGTCTGGCGAACTTGATGTCTCCAACATCGAAATCTAGGCTACCAAATTATTGTTTACCAGCTATTCAGAATCAAAACTATCTTATTGCCCTACGGTCAATAAGCATCGCAAGTCTGCGACTTGCTCAATTACTGTATATCATAACTATCATAAAAATATAGAAAGGGAAGTTGCTATGACATTAGAGAATAAACTTGGCATTACTGATTCGATAGAATTAGCTAAGGCTGAAGAAAAAATCAGTAAAAAAAGAGCAATAGAACTCTTTGAAAGCGGATATTTGGATAATCTTGAACATGGAACTTTTAAATCACTAGCTGAAATACACAAATATTTATTTGATCAGATTTATGATTTCGCCGGACAAATAAGAACTGTTAATATTGCAAAAGGTAATTTCCGTTTTGCTCCGCTTATGTATTTGAGAGCATCTCTTGAAAATATCGAAAAAATGCCACAGTCAACATATGATGAAATTATAGAAAAATATGTAGAAATGAATGTTGCACACCCTTTTCGTGAGGGAAATGGCAGAAGTACAAGAATTTGGCTTGATTTGATTTTGAAAAAAGAGTTAGGTAAAGTTGTTGATTGGAGTCTTGTAGATAAGGAGGATTACCTTTCTGCTATGGAACGCAGTCCAGTTAAAACTATTGAAATCAAATATATATTAAAGCAAGCACTGACAGAAAAAATCAATGACCGTGAGATTTATATGAAAGGTATTGATCACAGCTATTATTACGAAGACTATTTTACATTTAAGACAAGTGATTTGTAACTAAAAACTTCTATCAGCGGCAGAAGTCAATTTAAAGAACAGCCGTTGCTTGTCAGTTCTCAATAAAAAAGGAGAAATGACGATGAAACAAAACTTAATAAATGATATTGTTCAAGGTATGTTGCCATATTTGAACAACGCACAAAACGAAAAGTTGCAGGAGGTTTTGCAATATGTCTTTGCAGACTATGAGCTAACAGAAAAGCAAAAACAGGGAAAAACTTCAAAGCAAAACTTTGTAGAACTGTTCTTATCGGCAAAACGCATAGAGGGTTGTTCAGAAAAGTCTCTTAAATACTACAAGGCTACGATTGAAGCTATGCTTGATGAACTACAAAAAGATGTCAAACATATAGTTACAGACGACATTAGGGGATACCTGACAGAATATCAGGAAAAGAAAAAATCAAGTAAAGTTACAATAGACAATATACGCCGTATTCTTTCAAGTTTCTTTGCTTGGTTGGAGGATGAGGACTACATACTGAAAAGTCCGGTACGACGTATACATAAAGTTAAAACCGGCACAAACATAAAAGAGACCTATTCTGATGAAGCTTTAGAACTTATGCGTGATAATTGCACAGAACTAAGAGATTTAGCAATAATAGATATTCTTGCATCAACCGGTATGCGTGTAGGTGAAATGGTGTTGCTTAACAGAAATGATATTGATTTCAACGAGAGAGAATGTATTGTGTTTGGCAAAGGCAGTAAAGAGAGAGTTGTTTATTTTGATGCAAGAACAAAGATTCACTTGCAGAATTATCTTAACAGTAGAATAGATGATAACCCGGCTCTGTTTGTATCATTGAAAGAGCCTCATAAAAGGCTGGAAATAGGTGGAGTTGAAGTAAGATTAAGGGAATATGGGAAGAAATTAGGGTTGCAAAAGGTACATCCGCACAAATTCAGGCGCACACTCGCAACTATGGCGATAGATAAAGGAATGCCCATTGAGCAACTGCAACAGCTTTTAGGGCATAGAAAAATAGACACGACCTTGCAGTATGCAATGGTAAAGCAAAGCAATGTGAAAATTGCGCATAGAAAATATATTGGATAGGGAGGGAAATGGATGTGGCTGTATGGCAGAAAATTAGACTTTGGGAGATAGTTTCGACAAATCAAAGCACGTATTCTCCAAAGGAAGATTGGAAATTTGTAAACTACTTAGATACTGGAAATATTACTATGAATCGAGTTGATGAAATACAGTATATCAATAATTTAACGGACAAATTGCCGAGTAGAGCAAGAAGAAAAGTAAAATTGAATAGTATCATTTACTCAACTGTAAGACCGAATCAGTTGCACTATGGAATTATTAAAGAACAGCCTGATAATTTTTTAGTGTCAACAGGATTTGCAGTAATTGATGTTGATTTTGAAAAAGCAGTTCCTTATTATATTTATTATGTTTTGACGCAACAAGCAATTACAGAACATTTACAAGCTATCGCGGAACAGAGTGTATCTGCCTATCCTGCTATTAAGCCTTCAGATGTAGAAAATTTAGAACTTCTTCTACCTGATAGAAAAACACAGGAAAAAATTGTAGATATTCTTAGTTCAATAGATAAGAAAATAGAACAGAATAATGATATAAACAATAATTTATCGACTTATCAGTGCAACGCATGGACAAATGTGAAGCAGAGTAGGCAGACACCGAAGACAGACGAATGCTTGCATACGGATAGTAAGGTGTCTGACAGAGGTGATAACGCGGAAACTGCGGAGCAGTTTTCTAGTCTATTAGCGGCTTAGAGGTCGATGTCAGAGACATCAATTTCTCCGGACATAAGTTTGGGTAGAAGGGTATCTCGTATAACTCTTAAGCCTTGATTTTCTTCATTGTTTTTCTCTATTAGCTCAAACATAGGCTTAACTGTTTGGTGAAATTGCTCCAACAAATCGTCAGGAGGTAAAAAAATCGGTAGGCTCTTAAAGTCAGTCTTATTAAACTTAGGTTGAGCAGAGCCACCTTTAATACCTTGGATTAGCGATTGACCATATAGCCATTTGAACCAAATATAGAGATAGTATTTCAAATTATCTTGTTCGGAACGAAGCATGATTATATTGTTACCAAGTGTCATTGGCTTTTTTAGTTTTGGACATAAGAATACGCTTCCCACATCGCCAACATTTGAGATAATTATTTCTCCTCCGTAAAGTGTTGACTTTGAAAGAAATTTATAAGAATGTTCATCTACAAATACATCAAATGAACCAGATTTTAAGTCGGTATTGCGTATAAAGTAAGCATAGTTAGATTCTTGATATAAAGTCACATTAGCTTTTAGCGACGCAAAACTACCGTTTGCAACATAGTCAGTTACAACTATTTGCAACTCACCATTTTTAAGTAATCTGAATGTATCAGGTATTAACCCAAACTGTGTTTCAATCAGATTACTTGAAGTATTAACGAAGTCAGTGAACCACTCTTTGAACAAAAGAACGGATTGCTGCTCTAAATTATTGTTTACCAGCTATTCAGAATCAAAACTATCTTATTGCCATACGGTCAATAAGCATTGCAAGTCTGTGACTTGCTCAGTTATTGTTTATTATTGAGGAGTTAAATGAAGTTTAGTGAAATAAAAGAGAACAATATCCTTCCGTTTGAAGTTGAAGATAGAGAGTTACAATTACTATTTAGCTTTTTTCTTCATAAGGCACCTACGATAGATAGTTATTTGGCTTTAAAAAGCAACAAAAATAGTCAAAAATGGAATGATTTTATTCGAGATTGGAAAAAAGAATACTACAAGTTTTATTCAAAGTTCCCCAGTGATAATAAATTGGAACAGTATAAACTTACAGAAAAAGATACGATAGGAAATAAAGACAGAGCTTTTGTTTGTGTTAAAAAGGACAAAAAGGACAAAAAGGAAAGTGATTATGAGTGTTTTGTAAGACATCTTAGGAATGCCATTGCACATGGATATGTTTTTATGAAAAAACAAAAGAATAGAATATTTGTATTGCTTGAGGACTACAATAAGAATGGAAATCATACGGCGATTATTTTAGTTTCAAAATCAGATTTGAAAAAATTAAAAAAAGAAATGGAGAAGGATATATAAATGTTTACCGAATCCGACTACGAAAATTCAATAATTGAATTATTTCAAAACAACCTGGAATATGAATATATATATGGTCCGGATATTGAAAGAGATTTCTATAGTCCATTATATGAAGATGTTTTGATAGATTCACTGCATCATTTGAATAGAAATTTACCTAATGATGCTATTCAGGAAGCGTTACATAAGCTCAAGAATTTTGAAAATGGTGAGCTTGTGCAGAAAAACGCTACTTTTATGGATTACCTGCAAAACGGTATAACGGTAAGATATTTTTTAGATGGGGAAGAACGTTCAGCTATTGTATACCTTGCCGACTACAAAAAGCCTGAAAATAACTCATTTATTATTGCTAACCAGTGGACTTTTATTGAAAATAGCAACAAACGTCTGGACATTATTCTGTTTTTGAACGGTCTCCCGCTTGTGTTAGTTGAACTGAAATCTCCCTCTCGTGAAGAAACGGATGCTTCAGAAGCTTACAGGCAACTACGTAACTACATGCAAGAAATTCCATCTATGTTTGTCTATAATGCCATATGTGTTATGAGCGATCAGTTGACATCGAAAGCCGGGACAATAACTTCCGGTGAAGACCGCTTCATGGAATGGAAAACAAAAGATGGTAATTATGAGAATACTCAGTATGCTCAGTTTGATACTTTCTTTGAGGGTATATTCAAAAAAGAAAGATTACTTGATATTATCAAGAACTTTATTTGCTTTTCAAATGAGGGGATTAACACCTATAAAATTCTTGCCGGATACCATCAGTATTTTGCTGTAAGAAAAGCGGTTGAGTCAACAAAACACGCTACTGTTACTGACGGTAAAGGTGGTGTTTTTTGGCATACACAAGGAAGCGGTAAATCTCTCTCAATGGTGTTCTATGCCCATTTATTACAGGAGGCATTGGATAGTCCTACTATTGTTGTACTCACTGACAGAAATGACTTGGATGATCAACTTTACGGACAGTTTGCAAAGTGTAAAGACTTTTTGAGACAAGAACCTATACAGGCGGAGAGTAGGGAAAATCTAAAAACTTTGCTTGCCGGAAGACAGGCAAACGGTATTATCTTTACTACCATGCAGAAATTTGAGGAGTCTGATGAGCCGCTTTCTGAACGTAATAATATTATAGTTATGGCAGATGAGGCACATAGGGGTCAGTATGGACTTGCAGAGAAAATTAAGATTGTAAAGAATGATGCCGGTAAGGAAGAGGCAAAGCGAGTTATCGGCACAGCAAGAATTATTCGAAATTCACTGCCTAATGCCACATATATAGGATTTACAGGTACGCCTATTTCGTCTAAAGACAGAAGCACTCGTGAGGTATTTGGAGATTATATCGATATTTACGATATGACACAGGCTGTTGAAGACGGTGCAACCAGACCGGTGTATTATGAGAGCCGTGTTATAAAGTTGAACTTGGATCAAGAGATATTGGATAAGATTGATGCAGAGTATGATTTGATGGCTCTGAATGCAGATGAAGAAGTAATTGAGAAGAGCAAAAGAGAGCTTGGTCAGATGGAAGCGGTGCTAGGAAATGATAATACCATAAATTCGCTAGTTTGTGATATTCTTGACCACTATGAAAATAACAGAGAGAATCTGCTTACCGGAAAGGCTATGATTGTAGCATATTCACGTCCTATTGCTATGAAGATTTATAAGCGGATTTTGGAACTACACCCTGATTGGAGCGAAAAGGTGGGGGTTGTTATGACATCAGGAAATAATGATCCGGAGGAATGGAGACAGATTATCGGAAACAAGCATTACAAGGATGAACTTGCAAAGAAGTTCAAAGATAACAACAGCCCTATGAAGATTGCCATAGTTGTTGATATGTGGCTTACCGGCTTTGATGTTCCATCTCTTGCTACAATGTATGTATACAAGCCGATGGCAGGTCATAATTTAATGCAGGCTATTGCTCGTGTTAATCGTGTGTTCCGTGACAAGGAAGGTGGTCTTGTTGTTGACTATGTAGGTATTGCTACAGCATTGAAACAGGCAATGAATGACTATACATCCAGGGATAAAAAGAATTATGGAGATACTGATGTATCAAAAGTTGCATATCCAAAGTTCTTGGAGAAACTGGCAGTATGTCGTGATAAATTCCACGGATATGATTATTCGAAATTTAAAAGTGGTACAGATCTGGAAAGAGCAAAGGCTATCAGTGGTGCTGTGAATTTTATTATTGGGAGAGAAAAGGTTGATGATAAATACTCATTTGTAAAAGAAGCTATTATGCTTCATCAGGCATTATCGCTATGTTCGTCATTGGTTGATGAAGATAATAGATTTGAAGCTGCTTTTTTTGAGGCGGTTAGAGTTCTCGTCATCAGACTTACTGTTACAGGTGTAGGGAAAAAGATTTCGTTACCTGAAATGAATGCAAGAATAAATGAACTTCTTAAGCAGAGTATTAAAAGTGACGGTGTTATAAATCTGTTCTCGGATATTAAAGAGGAGTTTTCTTTGTTTGATCCGAAGTTTCTTCAGGAAGTAGCTAATATGAAAGAGAAAAATCTTGCAGTAGAGCTATTGAAGAAGTTGATTGCAGAGCAGGTCTCTGTTTATCGTAGAACAAATATTGTTAAATCTGAGAAGTTTAGTGAGATTATGCAACGTTCTATTAATGCGTATCTTAATGGTATGCTGACTAATGAAGAAGTTATTGAGGAAATGCTAAAACTTGCAAAACAGATTGCAGCAGACCAAAAAGAGGGTAATAAACTTGGGCTTAATGCTGATGAGCTTGCATTTTATGACGCTTTGACAAAGCCACAAGCAATTAAAGATTTTTATGAAAATGAGGAGCTTGTCGCAATAACAAAAGAGTTGGCAGAAACCCTTAGAAAAAATAAGACGATTGATTGGCAGAAACGTGAATCCGCAAGGGCAAAAATGCGTATGCTTATTAAAAAGCTTTTGAAGAAACACAAATATCCGCCTGAGGGAATGGATGATGCCGTTCAGACAGTTATGACACAATGTGAGCTATGGACTGATAATTACAGCTTTGAAGAAAATAATAATATCTATAAATATAATATTAATACAGAAGAAGCTTTGCCGATGGTTGCGGAAGAAGGTGTGAAATATAATACGTAAATCTTAGTATCAAAATTAATATTTACATAACTATATGAAAATGGTATACTATGACTGCTACAAAATAAATTTGCCCTGATGGGTATATACATATACACTTATTAAGAGTGACGGAGAGTTAAGGATCTGTGATGTCACGGCAACCCCTTTTAGGAAGGTGCCAACCTGAGCGAGAAATCGAGCAATGAGTGGAAACCTTAGTCCACCGTTTGGTGGGCTTTTTTAGATATCGGCTTTATAAAAGATGGTTTATATTCTAAGGTTTATATATAAGTGTAAAAGATAGGAGAAAAATGGAAGAGAGAAGACTTTTTACTTCAGAGTCAGTTACTGAAGGACATCCTGATAAGATGTGCGATCAGATTTCAGATGCAATATTGGATGCATATTTAAGTGCAGACCCGGATTCAAGAGTGGCTTGTGAGACAGCTACAACTACAGGAATGGTACTTGTAATGGGAGAAATCTCATCAAAGGCTACTGTAGATATCCAAAAGATAGTTAGAGAAACTGTAAGAGAAATAGGCTATGACAGAGCAAAATACGGCTTTGACTGTGATACCTGCAGTGTACTTGTAGCACTTGATGAGCAGTCAAGTGATATAGCAATGGGTGTTGACAAGGCGCTTGAGGTTAGAGAGCATATTGATTTAGAGGATGAGGACAATGGTGCCGGTGACCAGGGACTTATGTTCGGATATGCTACAGATGAAACAAAGGAGTTTATGCCATACCCTATATATCTTGCACATAATCTTGCAAAGAGACTTACACAGGTAAGAAAAAACGGTACTTTAAACTATTTAAGACCTGACGGTAAGACACAGGTTACAGTAGAGTATGATGAAGAAGGTAAGCCTGTAAGAATAGATACAGTTGTACTTTCTACACAGCATGACGAGGATGTGGAGCAGGAGCAGATTCATACAGATATAAAGAAATATGTATTTGATGAAATTATTCCTCAGGATATGGTGGATGAGAATACAAAGTATTTTATAAATCCTACAGGCAGATTTGTTATAGGTGGACCTCATGGAGACTCAGGACTTACAGGAAGAAAGATAATAGTGGATACTTACGGCGGCTATGCAAGGCATGGCGGCGGTGCTTTCTCAGGTAAGGACAGTACAAAGGTGGACAGATCGGCAGCTTACGCGGCAAGATATGTTGCAAAGAATATAGTAGCTGCAGGACTTGCAAAAAAATGTGAGATTCAGTTATCTTATGCTATCGGTGTGGCTCATCCTACATCTATTTCCGTAGATACTTTCGGAACAGGAAAGATAAGTGACGGTGCAATAGTAGAGCTTATCAGAAAGCATTTTGATTTAAGACCTACTGCAATCATAAAGATGCTTGACCTTAGAAAGCCGATATTTAAGCAGACTGCGGCATACGGACATTTTGGAAGAGATGATTTAAGTCTTCCATGGGAAAGACTTGATAAAGTGGAAGAACTTAAGAAGGCTATCTGATGAAAATCGGCTCCGGTTTATTTTCGATATTTTGCCTTATAATAATCATACCGTCTATACTTCTTATATACAGTATGAATTATGATACCACGGGCAATATAGGTATCTGGCTTACCATTCTTGTGACCATAATAGATATTGTGGCGGTTGTTATGTGGGTTTGGATCTATAAAAGGATTCTTGTTCCTCTGGATAAATTACAAATCGCCACAAAGAGGATAGCAGACGGAGATTTGGATTATCAATTAGATGAAAGAGATTTTTCTGAGATTCCTTTTTTATACAATGATTTTGAGAGAATGAGAATCAAGTTAAAAGAAGATGAAGAGGAAAAAAAGCTTTCCGAAGATGCGGCAAAAGAGCTGGTAAGTAATATTTCTCATGATTTAAAGACACCGCTTACAGCAATAAGAGGATATGTGGAGGGAATACTTGACGGTGTTGCCTCCTCGCCTCAAAAGACAAGAGATTACCTGAATACGATATATAATAAGACAAATGATATGACTTCATTGATTGATGAATTGCTGTATTATTCGCAGGTTGCAGAAAAACACATGTCCTATAAATATGAAAAAATTTATGTAAAAGAATTTTTTGATGAATATGTAAAGGATTTGTATCTGGAACTTGAAACAATAAAAATTAAGTTTGAGTATATAGTTGATATAGGCCGTAATACTGTTATAGATATGGATAAGGAACAGATAAAGAGAGCCTTAAACAATATAGTTTCAAATGCTGTGAAATATATGGACAAGGAAGAACCTGAAATTCATTTTAGAGTCACAGAAACGTCGGATGCAATAAATATACAAATCTCGGATAACGGCAGAGGGATAGATGAAAAAGATTTGCCACATATATTTGAGAGATTTTACAGAAGCGATGTGTCAAGAAATACTAAACTTGGAGGTAGCGGTATAGGACTTTCTATTGTAAAAAAAGTAATAGAAAATCATGAGGGAAGTGTTGTAGCTGTGTCTAAACCCGGTGTAGGAACAGAGGTTGGCATAGAGTTAAAGAAGTAGGAGATATAAAATGGGCAAAGTTCTTATAATAGAGGATGAAGTAAGTATAGCTGAGCTGGAAAGGGATTATTTGGAAATATCCGGCTTTGAGGTCGATATTTCAACTGACGGTAAAGAAGGACTTGGAAGAGCGTTAAATGAAGACTATGAGTTGGTATTACTGGATTTGATGCTGCCCGGAGTTGACGGATATGAGATATGTAAGCAGATAAGAGCTGTAAAAGAGATACCTATTATCATGGTTAGTGCAAAAAAGAATGATATTGACAAGATAAGAGGACTTGGACTGGGAGCGGATGATTATATGACCAAGCCTTTTTCACCAAGTGAACTTGTAGCAAGGGTAAAGGCACATATTAACAGATATGACAGGTTGGCAGGTGTTTTAACAGCAAATAAGGACATTGTAGAAATCAGAGATTTGAAGATAGATGCAGGTTCCAGAAGAGTTTGGGGCTATGGAGATGAAAAAACATTGACTGCCAAGGAGTTTGATATACTCTACTTTCTTGCAAAGCATCCGAACAAGGTATATTCAAAAGAAGATTTGTTTAAAGAAGTATGGGGGCTTGAGTCAATGGGTGATATTTCAACAGTTACCGTACATATCAAAAATATCAGAGAAAAAATAGAACAGGACAGTTCCAAACCGCAATTTATAGAAACTATTTGGGGTGTAGGGTATAGATTTAGAGGATAAAGATATGGGGCGACAAAAGTCGGCCCCATTTTTATACAATAAAATATTCAATAATAAGTACAAGGCTACAGCATAGAAGTGCAACCTTAAAAAGATTTGCGCCAAACAGGGCCGCAATTATCCCTGCAATAAAGCTTATAAGTGCGGCTGTCTTTGACATTGTAGCATTTAGTATTGCCGGAAAGGTCATTACTGAGAGAGTGACATAGGGAACATAGTATAAAAATGATCTGATAAAGGTGTTTTTAATTTTTTTTCTTATAATTGTAAGAGGAAGAACCCTTATCATATAGGTAACTGCAAACATTATAAAAATATATATCCATTTATTCATCGGCTACTCCGTTCTTTAAAGGAAAGAATATCGCTCCGAGAGCAGATATTATAACAGTCAAAAGTATTGTCTTTATTCCATCGGATATATGGAAAAACTTAAAGGAGAATATATAGCTGAGTGAAAAACTGACAGTGACCAAAGCAAGTATTTTCATATCAGCTTTTGCGGCAGGAACTATTATTGCAATAAACATTCCGTAAAGTGCCACACTGAAAGCTGAAACCAACCTCACAGGCAAAATATTTCCGGCTATAGCACCGAAGAATGTACCGAATGACCATGCCGGTGATGCGACAAGCATTACACCGAAAGTATAGTAAGGATTTATATCTCCGGGTCTTGCAATGGATACTGCAAAAACCTCATCTGTCAGCATATGTGCGATTATAAATATATGGTGCAGAGGTGTATCCTTTCTTATTCTCTGGCTCATGGCAATACTCATTAAAAGATATCTGGCATTTGCTATAAGAGTAATAACAGCAATTTCTATATAAGTTGAGGATATGGCAATCATTGAAAAGCCTGCATATTCTCCTGCAGAGGCATTGTTTAGAAAACTTGCAACAAGTCCTTGAAAAGGTGACAGTCCTGATTTTGTAGCCATTATACCAAGTGAAAATGATACGGCAAAGTATCCGAGAGCAATCGGAATACCGTCTCTGATGCCTAAAAATAAAATATCTTTATTTTTGCTAAATTTATACTCCATAAAAAACCTTCTAA
This sequence comes from Lachnoanaerobaculum gingivalis, assembly GCF_003862475.1. GTDB lineage: Bacteria > Bacillota > Clostridia > Lachnospirales > Lachnospiraceae > Lachnoanaerobaculum > Lachnoanaerobaculum gingivalis. Next base: position 214,210 of record NZ_RRCO01000004.1, read on the forward strand.
AAAATGATATTTCTATTGTACTACAAAAATCATATCGTGGAATAAAAATTTATACCGATTTTATTATAATCGATTTGGCAAAATAAAAGCTTGCATTGTCTTTATTATAAAAAAATGTTATGATTAAGTATCTTAGATATGTTATGTACCTCAATAGCAGATTTAGGAGATATTAAAAATATCTATAAAACTACGAAAAGTATTTACTCTTTCATAGTTAAGTGGTAAGACCACAGTATAAAGTCTTTTGACGATAAAATGATTGGAGGGTTATATGAACAAAGGTCAAATCAATACAAATCTTGGTCAGATAAGCATAAATCCGGATGTTATAGCATTCTATGTAGGAATACAGGCGGTTGAATGCTTCGGTATAGTTGGTATGGCGGCAGTTTCTGTAACAGACGGTATATCAAGACTTTTGAAGAGAGAAAATCTCACAAAGGGCATCAGTGTAAAAATAGAGGATAATAAGTTGATTTTGGATTTCCATATCATAGTTGCGTATGGACTTAGCATAAGTGCTATAACTCAAAATCTAATAGAGACTATCCAGTATAAGGCAGAGAAGTTTACCGGAATGAAAGTAAAGAAAATAAATATATTCGTAGAAGGTGTACGAATAATAGACTAAGGAGGAGTTTTTGTGAGTCTAGAGCAGATTGATGCACAATCACTAAAGAGTGCTTTTATAACAGGAGCAAAAAGCTTAGAAGCAAAAAAAGAATGGATAAATGAACTGAATGTGTTCCCGGTTCCTGACGGAGATACCGGTACAAATATGACAATGACAATAATGTCGGCGGCAAAGACATTGGCGGCTGAAGAAGGCGATGACATTGCATCTATGTGTAAGGCAATAGCGCAGGGATCACTGCGTGGTGCCAGAGGAAACTCGGGCGTTATACTTTCACAGCTTTTTAGAGGTGCAGCCAAGATATTAAAGGAATCACCTGTTGTAGATGTGTTTGAAATTGCACTTGCATTTGATAAGGCAAGTGAGACCGCATATAAGGCTGTAATGAAGCCGAAAGAGGGTACAATACTTACCGTTGCAAGAGCAATGGGAGAAAGGGCCCTTGAAATACATGATGAATATGATGATATTATCGCATTTTTGGAAGCTGTATTGGCATATGGTGATGAGACTTTAAAGAAAACACCTGAGATGTTGCCTGTGCTTAAGAAAGCCGGAGTGGTAGATTCAGGCGGTCAGGGACTTATGGTTATACTTCACGGTATACTTGAAGGTCTTAAGGGAAATGTTATAGAGCTTGGCGATGTGGTACTTTCAACAAAGTTTGATGGTGGTACAAACGGTGCAGCCAGAGAGGATATTGATACTTCAGATATAAAGTTCGGATATTGTACAGAGTTCATTGTAAATTTAAATAAGGAATTTACAGATAAGGATGAAGAGGAGTTTAAAGCATTCCTTACTTCAATAGGTGATTCACTTGTATGTGTAGCTGATGATGAGGTGGTTAAGATTCATGTACATACAAATGATCCGGGACTTGCTATTCAAAGAGGATTGACTTTTGGAGAGCTTACCAATCTGAAAATCGACAATATGCGTGAAGAGCATAGAGAGAGAGTTATCAAGGGTGTTGATAAAATCCTTGAATCTCAAAAGCAGAAAAAGAAAATGGGAGTTATAAGCGTAAGTGCAGGAAGCGGCCTTACATCAATTTTTAAAGAAATAGGGGTTGATGTAGTGGTTGAAGGCGGTCAGACTATGAATCCAAGTACTGAGGATATCTTGAATGCCGTAGAGAATTTGAACGCTGAAACTATATATATATTACCGAATAATAAAAACATTATCTTGGCGGCTGAGCAGGCGGCTAAAATAGTGGAAGACAAGAAGGTTGTAGTAATACCTACAAAGACTATTCCTCAGGGAATAACGGCGATGGTAAGTCTTTCAGAGGACAGAAGCGCTGAGGAAAACATTGAAAATGCTACCGAAGAGATTTCAAATGTGAAGTCGGCTCAGATAACCTATGCGGTAAGAAATACCACTATCGACGATGTTGAAATACATGAAAATGATGTTATGGCATTGGGAGACAATGGCATAATAGGAGTAGATAAGAGTATTGATTCAGCTGTAGATAAGGCACTTGCCAATATGATTGATGATTCAAGTGAATTGGTATGCCTTTACTATGGTGAAGAGGTAAGTGAAGAGGATGCTACCAAGTTATGTGATGGATTGGTTGGCAAATACGAGAATGTAGAGTTTGAATTACATTTTGGAGGACAGCCTGTTTACTACTATTTCATATCTGTAGAATAAGATTTTTAATAACTAGGTCTGTCAAATATATGATTTGGCGACCTAGTTAAAACTTTGTAGGGAGGTCGGCTTGATAGATTTATCTGTAAAAAATATAAAGGGTGTAGGAGCAAAAACAGCAGAATATTTGGAAAAGCTTGATATAAAGACTGTCAAAGATCTTTTAAAACATTATCCGATAAGATATTTGGAATACAAAGCTCCTACAAAAATTTCCGAAGTAAACAAGGATGAAGAAGTAGTTATAAAGGCTACAATCACAAAAAACATATCGCTTACCGGTCCGAACAGAAAAATTGCGGCAACAAAGATTACAGACTATATAGATTTAATAGATGTGATATGGTACAACTCATCATACTTGAGAGCAACTCTAAAGCAGGGGGAGAGCTATATTTTTGTAGGAAAATTCTCAAGAAGAAGCAAGAATACGCTTGAGCATCCTACAGTTTATACCATAGATGAATATGAAAAGAAGATAGGTAGTTTTAAGCCTGTATACGCGCTTACGGCAGGTATAAATAATAATGCAATGGAGAAGCTGATAAAATCAGCTTTTGAATATACAGATGATAAGGATTTTGAAGAATACTTACCTGAGAGCATACGTAAAGAGTTTTCCTTGAAAGACAGAAATAAAGCAATAAGAAATATTCATGATCCTATAAGTAAGTCAAGTCTTTTTGAATCTAAAAAAAGGCTGGCATTTGATGATTTCTTTAGATTCTTATATGGAATGAAACTTTTGAAAAATAAAAGGCTAAGAGTGAAGTCAAAAAATATAGTATCAAAAGAAATTAAGTATTTGGAAGAAATAAAGTCCACACTGCCGTTTAAGCTTACCGATTCACAAAATAATGTGATAGAGGAGATTTTAAACGATATGTCAAGCGGTGTGGTTACAAATAGATTGATACAGGGAGATGTAGGCTCGGGAAAGACGGTAGTAGCTTTGATATGCCTATATATGGCTGTAAAATCCGGATTTCAAGGTGTTGTTATGGTGCCTACTGAGGTTTTGGCAAAACAGCATTTTAAATCCATGTCAGAGACCTTGGGGAAATTAAAGAATCCGCCTAAGATCGGTATTCTCACAGGTTCTATGACTAAAAAAGAACATTTGGCAGTCTATGAAAAGATGGAAGCCGGTGAGATAGATATTGTAGTCGGTACACATGCTCTGCTTGTGGAAGATGTAAAATTTAAAAATCTTGGACTGGTAGTGACCGATGAGCAGCATCGCTTCGGGGTAAGGCAGAGAACAACTCTTTCAGATAAGGGAGAGGATGTTCATGTACTTGTAATGTCGGCTACACCGATACCGAGAACTCTTGCAATTATACTTTACGGAGATCTGGATATTTCAACCATAGAAACAAAACCTGTGGGAAGGTTGCCCATAAAGAACGCTGTTATAACGGAAAATGACAGGGAAAAAGCTTACAGGCATATATCACTTGAAATAGGTAAAGGACATCAGGCTTATATAATATGCCCTATGGTTGAAGAGAGTGAGAACATCGAGGCGGAGAATGTAATAGAGTACAGTAAGAAAATAGAAGATAAATTTTCACAAAATTGTAAGATAGAAGTATTACATGGGAGACTGCAACAGAAAGAAAAAGATGATATAATGTCTCGGTATATAAATAAAGAGATAGATATTTTAGTTTCTACAACTGTAATCGAAGTCGGTGTGGATGTGCCTAATGCAACAGTTATTATGATTGAAAATGCTGAAAGGTTCGGACTTGCGACACTACATCAGCTTCGAGGCAGAGTCGGAAGAAGCGAATTGCAATCATATGCCATATTTGTCAGAACTTCAAATTCAAATATTGCAAAAAAGAGACTGGAAATTATAGGAAATTCTAATGACGGATTTTATATTGCATCAAGGGATCTTGTTTTAAGGGGCCCGGGAGAGCTTTTCGGTCTTGCACAAAGCGGAGAACTTGATTTTGGAATTGCGGATATATACAATGATAATGATATATTTGAAATGGCAAAAAATGCTGTAGATATGGTGCAAAGCGAGAATATAGGGGAAGAAGAAAGTAAAAAGCTTGAAGAAAGAATAAATAACTACATGGATTTACATTATAAAAAGTTAGCACTTTAATAGGAGTAGTATGGCTGAGAATAAAAAAGAACCAAGAAAAAGAGGTAAAAAAGAGAAGAAGGGAAATAAGTTTGCACTTGGTGTGGCGGTGCTTGGAATTGTATTTGTAGTGGGGTGCTATACTGTAAAAGCAAACACCTACAGAACAAAATTTTTCCCACATACAATAATAAACGGTATAGATGCTTCAGAGAAAACTGTTGATGAAGTCAGACAGGTTATGTCTAAGCAGATAGATAATTTTGAGAGTAAAATAAGATCAAGAGATAATAATGATGAGATAATAAAGGGCAGTGATGTTGGTCTTGCCTTTGTTGAGGACTCTTCACTTGAGGATTTATTACATCAGCAAAACAGTATGGCATGGATCGCAAATATGAGCGGTGAAAAGAACTTGAAAATAAAATCCTCATTTACTGTGGATGATAACAAGTTTGAGGATACAGTTTCAAAGCTTAGAGCGTTTGACGAGTCCAAATTTGTTGCACCTGTAGATGCGAAAATTTCAGATTTTGTTCAGGGTTCGGGATACTCCATTATACCTGAAGTCGAGGGAAATACACTTGATGTAAAGAAGGCAAAAGAGTATATAAAGAGTCAGCTCATTGTTTTAAACAATGATATAAATCTTGATTATGAAGAAAATGACTTGTATGAAAAGCCTGCAAAAAGATCGGACGATCCTACACTTAATCTTGCACTTACAAATTTGAATAAGTATATATCTGCCAGAATCTCATATGATAAGCTGAATGTTTTGAACGGTGATACTATACATAAATGGTTAACTGTAAACAGTGACGGATCTGTAAATATATCGGATGAGGGTGTTGAATCATTTGTAAAGACAATTTCAAATGCTTATAACACTATAGGTAAGCCGAAAACATTGAAGACATCTTACGGTCCTACCGTAACAATATCAGGAGGCTCATATGGATGGAAAGTTGATACCGAAAAGGAAAAAGCAACTATAAAATCTCTTATTGAGGCAGGTGAGACCACAAAGAGAGAACCGGAATTCTCAAGAAAAGCGGCTTCACATGGTGAGAATGATTACGGTAATTCATATGTTGAAGTAAATCTTACCACTCAGCATATGTTTGTGATAAAGAACGGTTCAAAGGTACTTGAGAGTGATTTTGTATCGGGTAATGTTGCAAAGAGCTGGACTACACCTCCCGGTGCATTCCCTCTTACTTATAAGACCAGAAATGCAACTTTAAAGGGTGAAGGATATTCAACTCCGGTTGATTACTGGATGCCTTTTAACGGAGGTATAGGTTTTCATGATGCACCATGGAGATCCGCTTTCGGAGGTCAAATATACAGGACTTCAGGTTCACACGGTTGCGTAAACCTTCCGCCTGCAATAGCAAAGCAATTATACGATTATGTTGACACAGGTTTTCCTGTACTTTGCTACAATTTGGCACCTACTGCCGTAACACCTGAACCTACAGAGTCTTCATCTTCAAGTGAGAGCAGTGCGACAGAGGCGACTGTAGAGCCGATAGGTGACACTACACAGGCAGGAGAAATCAAATCCGCAGTTGAAATAGGACAGTAACAGATGAGAGTGATTTCCGGAACTGCAAGAAGTCTTATTTTAAAAACTCCTAAGGGTACTTCCACAAGGCCTACTACAGATAAGATAAAAGAAACATTATTTAATATGATTTCAAATGAACTCTATAACGCCACCTTCCTTGACTTATTTGCTGGAAGTGGAGGGATAGGTATTGAGGCATTAAGTAGGGGCGCAAAGGAAGCATATTTTTGTGATATAGACAGAGAGGCTATAAGGTGCATAAGAGAAAATCTTGAGCACACAAAGCTGATAGATAAAGCAACCATACTGAAGGGAAGCTTTGAAGCAAATTTAGAAAAGATAAAAACACATGGAAAGAAATTTGATATTGTTTTTATCGATCCGCCATATCAAAAGGGATTTGAGGATAAATGTTTAGATATTTTAATAAATTCCACATTGATTGATGAGCATACATTGGTTATAATTGAAGAAGAATTTAAGACTGATACCACACATTTATCAAAGGATTGGTATATAGATAAGGTCAAAGAGTATAAGTCTAATAAACATATTTTTATGCATAAGCGAGGGTGACTATGGCTAAAGCTATTTATCCGGGAAGTTTTGATCCTATTACTAACGGACATATTGATATTATTGAAAGAGCATCAAAGATGTTTGACAAGCTTATTGTAGGAGTACTTATCAATAACACCAAAGATCCTCTTTTTACACCTGTTGAAAGAGTGGACATGATAAAAAGTGTAGTGGGACATTTGACAAATGTGGAAGTTTTAGAATTTGCAGGATTGTTGGTGGATTTTGCACATGAGCAAAATTGTAATATATTGGTTAGAGGACTCAGAGTAATAACAGATTTTGAATATGAATTACAATTGGCTCAGACAAATAAAATAATTGCACCGAATCTGGAAACGGTTTTTCTTAGTTCAAGCTTGAAATACTCATATTTGAGTTCAAGTATTGTTAAGGAAATTGCGGTATATAATGGAGATATCAGTCATTTTGTAAGAGATCATATCAGAGAAAAGGTAACGAAAAGACTGATTGAAAAAGGTTTGAGGAGAGATCATGAGTAGAATTGAACAGGTGATAACTGAGATAGAAGAGTTTGTGGAGAGGTGTAAAACCGTTGCACTGTCCAATTCAATAATAAAGGTAAATAAAGAAGAATTTATAGCATTATTGAACGAGTTGAGACAGGAGATACCTGAGGAGGTCACACAGTCACAAAAAGTTATAAGCAATAAGGACAGCATTTTAACAGATGCAAAAAACAGGGCTGAGAAGCTTATACTTGATGCAAATATTCAAAGAAATTCAATAAGGGATGAGGCAAAGAGAAAGGCTGATGCAATTGTTCTGAGTGCAAGAAAAGAGTCGGATGCTATAATGAATGAGGCAAACAAGTTAAAGTCACAACTTGTAAATGAAAATCAAATTATGCAGACTGCATATGCGGAATCCGATAAAATATTGGAATATGCAAGAATGGAAGCCAACAATATTGTATATGACGCAAGAAATGAGGCCAACAGTGTCAGACAGGCGGCTATATCTTATACCGATGAGTTGCTTCAAAGTCTTCAGGGAATAATCTCCGGGACAATGGTAGAGAGTCAGAACAGATTCAATCAATATTTGAGTTCATTGCAATTTTATACAGGAGAGATCGATAAGAACAGACAGGAACTTGCAACCAGTATTGTTCCGGCAGATCAGAATACACAGGAATAATTATGGGGCTGTTGCTTGCAACAAGCCCTTTTTTGCGTAATAAGATTGATTTAGATTGAGGTATATATGATACAGGAAAAGGATTTACCGAGGTCCTATGTAGATGCCATGAAGGAGCTTTTAGAAGAAGATTATGATGCATATATCAAATCTTTGGATGAGAAACCCTATGTAGGTATCAGAACAAATTTACTGAAACTTGAGCCGGAAAAACTCAAAGAAATTCTTGACAGAGATTTTAAAGAGATTCCATGGGTCAAAGAGGGATTTTACTTTGAAGAAGAAAGGGGGGTATTAACAACACCTTCTTTAAGTAATATTGAAAAAATAAAGAGCATATCTAAAAATCCGTATTATTTTGCAGGGCTTTATTATATACAGGAACCTTCAGCTATGACACCTGCAATGGTGGCAGGTATAAAACCAGGTGATAAGGTGCTTGATCTTTGTGCCGCTCCGGGAGGAAAGTCTACACAGGCCGCATCATATCTTCAAGGTGAAGGATTATTGGTATCAAATGATTTTTCGGCTTCCAGAGTAAAAGCGCTTCAAAAGAATATTGAGGTAAGTGGAATTGACAATGTTTTGATAACAAATGAAGATCCTAAGAATCTTTCAAAGGTATATATCGAGTATTTCGACAAGATAATAGTGGATGCACCATGTTCGGGTGAGGGTATGTTCAGGCGTGACAGTGCTGTTTTTAGGGCATATCTTGGAAGAGGTCCGGAGTTTTTTACAGGATTACAGGTGAGTATACTGAATGAGGCGGCAAAGATGTTAAGGCCGGGTGGAACTTTGGTATATTCCACATGTACATATTCTAAAGTAGAAGATGAGGGAAGCTTATCTGAATTTTTAGAAAATCATCCTGACTTTAAGATAGATAAAATAAAGCCGGATTTCGGATTTGAAGAGTCTAAAATTTTACCGGGTACTATAAGACTTTTCCCACATAAGATAAAGGGAGAAGGACATTTTGTAGCGAGGCTGAAAAAGGATGAGAGAGCTCTTGAAAAAGATAAAAATAAAACAAAAGATAAAAAGAAAAGAAAATCACCTAAGCTTCCGGAAGAGTTACTTGAGTTTCTCGGGAAAATAAAAAGGGACTGGGATTATGAGAGGATCTTTATAAATAAGGATTATGCATACTATCTTCCAAAGGATGCTTTGATAGATAAGAGCTTACACTATATAAGAACCGGATTACTGCTTGGTGAGATAAAAAAGAACAGATTTGAGCCTTTTCAGGCATTGGCGATGAATATAAAGTTTGATGAATGGGAAAATCCTTTAAACTTAAGTGCCACTGACGAAAGAGTAATAAAGTATTTAAAGGGTGAAACCATAGAAGCGGATGACGAATACATGGGAATCAGACTTGTATGTGTAGACGGATTTTCTCTCGGATTTGTAAAGCAGAATAAAAAGAGCTGTAAAAATAAGTATTATCAAGGTTGGAGATGGATGTAATGATTGTCAGAGTTGATAAAATCCTTTCAGAGCTCGGTTTTGGAAGCCGTCAGGAAATAAAAAAATATGTAAAAGCCGGTAAGATAAGGATAAATGACAATATAGTAAAAAAGCCTGAGGAAAAACTGAACAGTGAAAAAGATAAATTATACTTTGAAGGCAAAGAGGTGGAGGTAGAGGAGTTTGAAACATTTATCCTCTATAAGCCTGCAGGATATGTATGTGCAACTAAAGATAATGTACATAAAACCGTTATGGAGCTTATAGATTCAAAAAGAAAAAATGTTGTACCTGTAGGAAGACTGGATTTGGATACTGAAGGTATTTTAATACTTACAAATGACGGCAGTTTAAATCACAGACTTGTTTCACCTTCATCACATGTGGATAAGACATATTATGCGGTATTTGAAGGCAAACTTAATGAAAATGCTGTAGAGATGACAAAAAACGGGCTGGACATAGGAGAAGGTGAAGTATCTAAAACAGCAAAGCTTGAAATTATATCTGATAATGAAATATTGCTTACAATACATGAGGGTAAATTTCACCAGGTAAAGAGAATGGTAAAAGCTTTAGGAGGGGAGGTGACTTATTTAAAAAGAGTTGCCTTTGGAGGACTCAGACTTGACGATTTGAAACTAAACAAAGGGGAAAGCAGAAAAATAACAGAGATTGAGATGGAGATGCTGAAGGGATGAAAAATAATATTTTAGATGCATGGATTATGGTTGAACATCTCTCTGAGGGAGATATAAGTCTGAAAGACAAAAAGAATCTTAGACTTGATGACTTGACCGACAAAAAATACTATGATTATTTTAACTCATTAGTTGAAAAATCAAATATCAGAAGATATAAGAATTCAGGTTTTGTAATCTATCTTGATATATTTGCTTTTACAGAGGTGGTTGATTTTCTTAGGAAAACATATGGAATAGCAAAGCCGGAGGGAGATATAAATTACGGTGATAAATTCAGTATGGCATTGTGTTTTGACAAGGGCTTGCGCTATATTGACGACAATTTATTTTTCAGTGCAAGCGCATATATGAGATATTACAGGCAGGTGCCTACAGAGTCTGAGTTTCATAAGTTTGAAGAGGATTTAAAAGATGAGCTGAAACAAAGATTTGAAAACTGTGAAGATAATCCTGAGAAATTTGATAAGGCTGTTGAAACTGTTTTAAATAAATATGGAATTGAGCTAAAGAATTGTCGAGTACAGCTTTTAAATAATATTGAAACCGACGCCACAAATCTTCATTCCTTCTTCGTGGACGATTTGACAAAGGCTAAGAGAATAGACAATAAAAACCTTAATGATTATCTTTATGGCAAAACAGCCGGAAGGATAAATTTGGACAGCAAAAAAGATTCTTCTTGGTTTAATAAGACAGAGTTTGAAAAGATTTTAAGTCCTGAAAATTATCCTCTCGGAAGATTTCCAAGTAATACAAAATTTGCGCTTTCTTTTATGCAGCAGGTGGCTGTAAATTTGACTATAGGGTATGATAATAATCAAATGAGGAGTGTAAACGGACCTCCGGGTACAGGGAAGACTACACTTTTAAAAGATATATTTGCACAGCTTATCGTAGAGCAGGCGTTTGATATATGCGGACTGTCTGAAAAGTATGTAAAGGGAAGTGAGCTGACAAGATATTTTGATAAAGCTTCCATAGGCGAGCTCCCTGAGCGTATTGCCAAAAACAATATAGTTGTTGCAAGCTCAAATAACGGTGCGGTTCAAAATATTGTAAATGAATTGCCGCTGAAAGATGGTATTGATGAAAATATTTTACCTGAGCTTGAGGCTATAGACTATTTTAAAGAGATTGCAAACAAGAATGTAAAAGAAAATTGGGTCAAGGAAGACGGAAAGAGTAAAAAAGAACTGATACTTGAGGATACCGGTGAAGAAAAATTCTGGGGCTCTTTTTCCCTTGAGGGCGGTAAGTCCGATAATATGACCAATATACTTAACAGGATAGAATGTATAGTAAATTGTCTTGAAAATGAGTATGAGTCCGATGATAAAATTTATAATAAATTTAAAGTTCAATACAAAAAAGTACTTGGGCTTAGAAATGATGCAAAAAGCTTACAAAATAAGTTTGACGCTTATTATAATGCAAAGTCCGAGCTTAATAAAATAGAGAATACTTTATTAAATGAGGATGAAGAGAGAAGAAAAAAGATTGCCGTATTAAGAGAGAAAGCTAAAGAGTCTGTAAATGAAAAAAAAGTAAGCCTTGATGAAGCTTCAAGTTCACTAAACAGTACTAAAAGAAAAAGAGAAGAACTTTCAGGAAGTATTGCAAATCAAAAAATGCTTTTTGAAGCAAAGCGAAGTCAAAAACCGGGATTTTTCTCATCGCTTTTTAACTCTGATAAAAACAAGAACTTTACAAATGAAATAAATATTTTGCAAAATAAACTTCAGGCTTTATTTGATGAGGATGAGACCTACAGAAAGCTTGAAAATGAGCTTCAAAATAAAATAAACGAGCTGAAAAAATCTATAGATACTCAAAAGAATGCGGCAGATAATGAGAATACTCAGTATGAAGCATGGAAGCAGAACATAAATAACAGAAAAGAAAAATATACTCAGATAATAAGTGAATTTGGTGTTGATAATACAAGTATATCTAAGGGACTTGACTTTGACAGTGATTATGAAAATCTTCAGCTCTCAAATCCATGGTTTGATGAAAACTACAGAGTGGAGCAGTCTAAGCTATTTGTATCGGCTCTAGGTGTAAGAAAGCAGTTTTTATATGAAAACAGAAAAAATATTAAGGCCGCTGTAAGCATATGGAGAAACCAAAGTAAATATATGGAAAATAAGAGATTGATTAATATCTCTTGGAATTGGATAAACCTTACCGTTCCTGTTATCAGCTCCACTTTTGCCAGCTTTTCAAGGATGTTAAAAAATATTGACGAGAATGTTCTGGGTCATACCTTTGTGGATGAAGCAGGACAGGCTCTCCCACAGGCAGCAGTGGGTGCAATATTTAGAAGCAAGAATATTATGGTAGTGGGAGATCCTTTCCAGATAAAGCCTGTACTCACTTTGGACGGCGGTCTGCTTGCATTACTTTCAAAAAGCTATAATGTAAGTGAAAAGTATTTGTCCGAGTCTGCTTCCGTACAGACTTTGGTGGATGCCGCAAGTCAATACGGTTTTTACACAAAGGGTGAAGAAGAAGAGGATTCATGGATAGGTATTCCGCTTTGGGTACACAGGCGCTGTAAATATCCTATGTTTACCATATCAAATGAGATATCTTATCAAAACCTTATGGTACAGGGTAATGAGGGCTATGGAAAAACCGGATGGTATGATATAAAAGGTAAGGCGGTAGATAAGTATGTTGAAGAACAGGGTGAATTTCTTCTAAAAAAGATACAGAGTATGGCAAAGTCAAACCCTAAGATATTGGATAAAAATGAGAGTGACACTATTTATATAATATCACCATTTAAAAATGTTGCTTACAGACTGGCAAGAAAGCTTGATGAAATAGGCTTTACAAGAAGAGAAAACGGAAAAGTCACAAATATCGGAACCATCCATACCTTCCAGGGTAAGGAAGCTCCGATAGTATTTATGGTGCTTGGAGCTGATACAAACAGTAAGGGTGCCGCAAGCTGGGCGGTAAGCGAGGCCAATATGATGAATGTTGCGGCTACAAGAGCGAAGAAGGAATTTTATATAGTAGGAGATAAAAAACTTTACATGAGTTTGGGAAGTGAAGTGATAAGCAAAGTGAATAAGGTTATAACAGCTTACAGTAAGGAACATCCCGAGCTTATAGATGAGAATACGGATTTGGGTAGTTTATGATAAAAGATATAGATGCATGTATTTTCGATCTGGACGGTACTTTGGTAGATTCCATGTGGATGTGGCCTGATATCGATGCCGAGTATTTGGAAAGATTCGGATTTGAATACGATGACAATTTAAAAAATGAAATAGACGGAATAAGCTTTCATGAAACAGCGGTTTATTTTCAAAAGAAGTTCGGTATAAAAGACAGTGTGGAAAAAATCTGTCAGGACTGGGAAGATATGGCGCTGGATAAATATAAGTATGAAGTGAAAGAAAAGCCGGGATGCACATGCTTTTTGAAACATTTAAAGTCAAGAGGAATCAAAATGGGAATTGCAACCAGCAATAACAAAAATATGGTGGATGCGGTACTTAATTCTTTAAATATGAAAGATTATTTTGAGGTCATTACTACATCGGATGAGGTAAAAAAAGGTAAGCCTGCACCTGATGTTTATTTAAGAACGGCAGAACTTCTTGGAGTCAGACCTGAAAAATGTCTTGTATTTGAAGATGTGGTAGCAGGTGTTATTGCAGGAAAAGCTGCAGGAATGAAGGTATGTGCAATAGAGGATGATTTCTCAAAAGAGGTTAGAGAAAGAAAAAAGGAACTGGCGAATTATTATATAAATGACTACAGGGAATTGCTATGACAAAGAAAAAAGGCGAGTACGGGTACAGAAAATACTTTAAAATAAAAAACGGATTAATTATAGGGTTTTTTGTTTTTATTATACTTTTGCTTTTTATATCTTCAAAGATTACAAAAAATGCCGATATTTCAAGGATACTGCTTGTTTCATCCATACTTATGGTACTTCCTATGGCAAACCTTCTGTCACCTTTTCTAGTGGTGTTTAAGTATAAATCATTTGAATATGAAAAGATAAAGGAATATCTTGATGATAAGCATTTTTTATTTGATATAATCCTTACCATGAAGGAGCAGGTAATGCCTCTTGATATAATATATATCGATGAAGAAAGAATCTTCGGTATTCTCTCCAACAAGGCGGATAAATCAAAAACCGAGGAATTTATCAAAGAAAGAATGAAAATAGGCGGTATCAAAGTAAGTGTGAAGATTTGTGACAGCTTTAATGAAATGAAAAAGTTTGTTCAAAGTAAAGATGCGGATGACAAAAATTTAGATGAGATAAGGGCTATCTTTAAAAGCCTTTCAGTATAATGATTGAAATAATTGTAGGAAAAAATGAAAGCGGACAAAGGCTTGACAGGGTTCTGGAAAAAATATTTGTAAATGCAAATACAGGATTTATTTTCAAGATGCTTAGAAAAAAGAATATTACTTTAAATGATAAAAAAGCTGACGGAAAGGAAAGACTTGAGCAGGGGGCAAGTATCAAGCTTTGGTTTTCCGATGAAAGTTTTGAAAAGTTATCAGGGAAAAAAGCGGGAAATATAAAAGACTTAGAGGAAAAGCCGACAGCTAATAAAAAAAGTACAGAAACTTTTAAATCATATATAGTATATGAGGATGAAAATACTGTTATAATAAATAAACCTGCAGGCCTTTTATCACAGAAATCAAGTGAAAACGATATATCGGTAAACGATCTTTTGCTTGATTACCTTGAATTTGATTCCAAGGCGTTAAATACATTCAAGCCTTCAATATGCAACAGACTTGACAGAAATACTTCAGGACTTATGGTTTGCGGAAAGACTTTGGAAGGCTTAAGAGTAAATAACGAATTGATAAAAACAAAGGCTGTCAGCAAATATTATCTGGCTTTGGTAAAGGGCAGAGTGGGAAAAACGGGGGAGATTAATGCATGGCTTTATAAGGATGAAAAGACCAATAAAGTTACTGTCAAAGATAAAACCTTTAAAGGTGCGGATTTTATACAGACAGAGTACGAGGTAGTAGATTATTTTAAAGATACCACACTACTTTTAGTAAAGCTTATAACAGGAAAAACTCATCAGATTAGAGCGCATTTGTCTTCAATATCACATCCTATAATAGGGGATTTTAAATACGGAGAGAAAACGGTGAATGAAAAGTTTAAAAGAGAGTATGGTATAAAGTCTCAGCTTTTACATTCATTCAGACTTGTATATCCGAACAGTGATATTTCAGATACGGATACTTTTAAAGCTTTAAAGGGAAAGTGCTTTGAGGCCTCATATAATAATGATTTCAGAAAGGTGATAGGAGATGGGTACTTGGAAAACAAGAGGTCTTAGGGGCTCGGCATTGGAAGAGTATATCAACTACTCCAATGAAAAGTACAGAGAAAGCGGACTTGCCCTTATTCAAAAGATTCCTACACCGATTACACCGATTGATATTGACAAATCTTCAAGGCATATCACTTTGGCATATTTTGAGAAAAAGTCCACAGTTGATTATATAGGAGTCGTTCAGGGAATACCTGTATGTTTTGATGCAAAAGAATGCGCAAGTACAAGCTTTTCACTTGCAAATGTACATGAACACCAGTTTAAGTTCATGGAGGAGTTTGAAAAGCAGGGAGGCATAGCTTTTCTTATTATATTTTTTAAATCACTTGATAAGATAATATATTTGCCGCTAAAGGATTTGAAACTTTTTTTTGAAAGGATGAATGAAGGCGGTAAAAAAAGTTTTAAATATGAAGAGCTTGATGAGGAATATTTGATACCTAAAAAAGGTGATATTATAGTACATTATTTAGAGAGCCTTAGCTTATATCTCAGTAAGGAATCTTAAAAGAGGATTGAAAAAGTTGGATATAAAGGAGACATAAATGAAACAAATAGATGCAAGAATTTATAACGGAAAAACAAATTTTGAGTGGAAAGATTTAGAATTAAACAGTGAAGGTCTGCTTCCGGTGATAGTACAGGATTATATAGATCATACTGTACTTATGTATACATATATGGACGAATCCGCATGGGAGAAAACACTTGCCACAGGACTTTTGACTTATTATTCAAAATCTCATAAGAGGGATATAGTAAAGGGGAAAAAATACGGAAATTACCAATATGTCAGAGAACTGTTTTTAAACGGAGAAAAGAATGCACTTTTAATAAAAGTTTATCCTATGGGTCCGGCATGTGACGACAGTAAAAAAAGCTGCTTTTCAAATGAGATAGAGGAAATATAATGATGAATCATATTTTGTTGATTGTATCATTTATTATTTTACTTTGTATAGTACTGAATCTTATAACAAGTAAAATAGGTGTGCCTGTACTTTTAGCATTTATTTTGCTGGGAATGGTATTCGGATCTGAAGGCATATTTAAAATCAGATTTGATGATTTCAAACAGGCGGAAACCATATGTTCATTTGCACTTATCTTTATAATGTTTTACGGAGGTTTCGGTACAAGTATCAAGGAGGCAAAGCCCGTACTTTTAAAGGCAGGGCTCCTGTCAAGTGTCGGAGTAGTGCTTACTTCAATGTTTGTGGCTGTGTTTGCTTACTTTGTCCTGAAATTTTCATGGATAAACTCGGTACTTACAGGTGCGGTAATTTCTTCAACAGATGCGGCAAGTGTATTCTCAATATTACGAGACAGACATTTGAATCTGAAATA
Organism: Lachnoanaerobaculum gingivalis; assembly: GCF_003862475.1. Taxonomy (GTDB): domain Bacteria; phylum Bacillota; class Clostridia; order Lachnospirales; family Lachnospiraceae; genus Lachnoanaerobaculum; species Lachnoanaerobaculum gingivalis. The sequence goes on from NZ_RRCO01000004.1 coordinate 230,798, forward strand.
TAATACCGCATCTATTTTGGAAGTGGAGAGCGGAAGTAATGATCCTTTCGCATATATGCTTACGATGATTGTAGTGACTATGATATCGGGAAGTATAACGGTCGGAAGTGTTTTTGGTATGCTGTTTTTACAGCTTTTTGTGGGAGCGTTGACAGGTGTTTTAATTGCTTTTATTTTTAAATATTTGATAAACAGATTCATTATAAACACGCCGGGATTTAATATGGTGTTTGTAATTGCCGTTGCACTGCTTTCATATTCACTTCCTAATGTGGTAGGCGGAAACGGATATTTGAGTGTATATATCACAGGTATTATACTTGGAAATTCAGATATCAGAGGAAAGAAAGATTTGGTTCCGTTCTTTGACGGTATAACAGGTATTATGCAAATACTGATATTTTTCCTTCTTGGACTTTTAGTATATCCGTCAAGACTTTTATTAGTTGCGGGTACAGGATTTGCTCTGGCATGTTTTATAACATTTGTTGTCAGACCGCTTGTTATTACAATAATTATGAAACCTTTTAAGGCGGAGTGGAATCAGATATTTCTTGTTTCATGGTCGGGATTTAGAGGAGCTTCTTCAATAGTTTTTGCAATTACGGCATTATTAAATACCAATGCAAATTATGATATATTCAATAATGTATTTTTTATAGTATTATTTTCAATACTGGTACAGGGAAGCCTGCTTCCTTTTATATCTAAGAAAATTGATATGATTGATGAAGGCTATGATGTAATGAAAACCTTCTCGGATTACAGTGGAGATGAGATACCTATAGAATTTATTCAGCTTACCGTCGGTGAAAATCAAAACTGGTGCGGTAAAAGTATCAGTGATATAAATCTGCCGCCTGATACATTAATGGTTTTAATAAAGCGAGAGGGAGAAGATATAGTTCCGAACGGACAAACTCTACTTTGCTGCGGTGATACAATAGTTCTTGCCGCAAAGTCTATCGACTTTGAAGAATATTACAATATGACAGAGCTTGTTTTAACCAAGAAATTACTCTCAAAAGGCAGCACACTTTCAGAACTTTCAGGGGAACTTGACGCACTTGTAATGCTTATTATAAGAGGGGATGATTTTATTATTCCAAACGGTGAGACGACTCTTTGTGAGGGAGATACTCTTGTTTTAAACAACGGACCTATAAAATAAAAAGCGGTCTGTTAATCGTAGGAATTTACGGTTAACAGACCATTTTTTATACAACATTTGATAGTACGCCGAATGATATAATCATCATTATAATACTTGCCATAAGCATACCTAAGCAGATTGCAAGAAAGGCTTTCTTTCTGTCCATTTCAAGGAATGCGGCTATTATAGCACCTGTCCAGGCACCTGTACCGGGAAGAGGTATACCTACAAAGATAACAAGTCCCCAGAATCCATATTTTTCTATGGAGTCTTTGTTTTTCATAATCTTTTTATGTAGGAATGAGTGCATTTTATTAAAAAGCTTAAATTTGGATTTTTCCATAGCGCTTAAGATTTTGTTAATCAAAAGCAGTAAAAAAGGAATAGGTATAGCATTACCTACAAGTGCTATAACATAACTTTCAACCGGTGAAAGCTTTAGAAGAGAAGCTGCTATAAGACCGCCTCTGAGTTCCAAAATAGGAAGCATTGATATAATAAATACTATCAATTGCTTTCCGAAGCTCAGAGACAGCAGTCCGCCCATCATTCCTACAAGTGATTTCGCTAATTTTTCCGCCATAAATTACCTTCCGTTTTAAAATTTATTATATAATTCATTGTTATATTCTACCAAAATCAGAATAAGTTAGATTGTAACAGATTGAGTAATTACAATCAAGGTGCTAATATATTAAAATATGGAGGTAGAAAGATGGAATTATTAAAAGGGGCAATGTGTCTGGAAGGCGGATCTTTAAGAGGGCTGTTTACAGCCGGTGTTTTGGATGCTTTGCTTGATAATGAAGTATATATTGAATATGTGAACGGAGTTTCTGCAGGTTCTATGAACGGAATGAATTATATTTCAAGGCAAAGAGGCAGATCAAAGAGAATCAATTTAAAATACCTGCATGATAAGAGATATATAAGTTATAAAAACATGTTCAAATCCAGACAAATATTTAATTTCGATTTCTTATTTGATGATATTTCAAATAAATACGATATTTTTGATTGGGAATCATTTAATGACAAGGCGAAAAAATATGAAGTTGTAGCTACAGATGTAATAACCGGAGAGAGCAGATTTTTTGATAAAAATAATTGCAGCGATATTATATCGGCAGTAAAAGCTTCGGCATCCATGCCTGTAATGTCAAAGATGGTAGATGTGGAAGGCAGGAAATATCTTGACGGAGGTATATCAACTTCAATAGCATATAAAAGAGCATTTGATGTAGGTTATTCAAAAGCAATAGTAGTACTTACAAGAGAAGAGGGTTACAGGAAAAAGCCTGTAAATAAGATAAATGAAAGTATATATAAAAGATACTTTAAGCCGCTGCCTAATCTGGTTGAAAAATTAATGACTATACCTGAGAGATACAATAGGATGCAGGAAGAAATGGAAGAGCTGGCTAAAGACGGTAAGCTTTTAATTATCAGACCGCATAATAAGGTAACAGTACAAAGGCTTGAGCACAGTAGTGTAAAACTTGAAAAGCTGTATAATGAAGGCTACGAAGAAGGATTAAAAAATATTGAGAATATAAAGAACTTTATTACTTTAAAGTTTTAATGTTTAAAGCCTTAAGGTATTGACGTAAAAAAACATATATAGTATAATCCCTTGCATAATAAGTTTTATTTATATGGAAGGAAAGTTTATGAAAAAGAATATTTTGACAATAGCAATGGCAATACTCATTGGAGCAAGCCTTATGGCATGCGGATCAAAAGCGGATAATACAAACAGCAAGGCTGATTCTTCATCAGAAGTAAGTGCCGATGCAAAAAAAGTCGGAGTTTTGCAGTATGTACAGCACCCTGCACTTGATAAAGCAAATGAAGGTTTTGTGGCAGCACTTGAAGAAGCAGGTATTGAAGTGGATATCGAGCAGCAAAATGCCGGCGGTGAGCAGTCGGCGGCACAGACTATTGCAAACAAGCTTGTAAATGATAAGAAAGATTTGATTCTTGCAATAGCTACACCTGCAGCACAGGCTGTAGCAGGTGCCACTACAGATATTCCGGTAGTTATAACAGCAGTAACAGATCCTGCAGCTTCAGGACTTGTGGAGAGCAATGACGCACCGGGAGGAAATGTTACAGGAAGTTCTGATCTTACACCGGTAGCGGATCAGATTGAGCTTTTAACAAAACTGTTACCTGAGGCAAAGAATGTGGGAATACTCTATTGTACAGCTGAGGCAAACTCCAAGTTACAGGCTGAAATGGCTATGGATGCTCTTAAAGAGAAGGGACTTACCGGAGTTGAGTACACAGTTTCAAGTTCAAATGAGATTCAGACAGTGGTTGAGTCAATGGTAGGTAAGGTAGATGCTATATATGTACCTACAGATAACGTTATTGCGGCAGGTATGACAACAGTAGCTATGATTGCCACTACAGAGCATAAGATTCCTATAATAGGAGCGGAGGCTGCTCATGTGGAAAACGGTGCTTTGGCAACATACGGTATTGATTACTTTGAGGTCGGAAAGCTTGCAGGAGAGCAGGCTGTTGAAATTTTAAACGGTAAGTCACCTGCAGATATTCCTATAGCTTATTTGCCAAAGGATAAATGCAAACTTACAATAAATGAAGAGGTTGCAAAAGAACTTGGAATAGACACATCAAGTATTTCAATGCAGTAATTTATGGTATATTATAAAATAATGAAAGCTTAAATTGAATTATAATATAATTTTTGGAGGTATAAATGTTTACAGCACTGTTAGGTGCCGTTGCGCAGGGAATACTTTGGGGGGCAATGGTGCTTGGGGTATATATTACCTATAAACTGCTGGATATAGCGGATTTGACGGCAGACGGAAGTTTTGCTTTTGGAGGATGTGTATGTGCGGTCATGATTGTAAACTTCAACATGAATCCTTTACTTGCACTTTTATTTGCAACTTTTGCCGGAATGATTGCAGGCTTTATCACAGGAGCATTACATACAATATTTGAAATACCGGCGATTCTTGCCGGTATTTTGACACAGATTTCTCTTTGGTCTATCAATCTTAGAGTAATGGGAAAGAGTAATATACCGCTTTTAAAGACAAATACCATATTCTCATGGCTTACAGATGCTACAGGTATGAGTAATGCAGTAGCCGGTGTTATACTAGGTGGAATTATTATTGTACTTATTATAATGATTTTATACTGGTTTTTCGGTACGGAGCTTGGTTCCGCGCTCAGAGCAACCGGAAATAATGAAGCTATGATCAGAGCTCTCGGAGTAAATACAGGTCATGCAAAGCTTCTTGCCCTGGTGATAAGCAACGGACTTATAGGTCTTTCAGGAGGCCTTATAGTACAAAGTCAGAAGTATGCCGATATCAATGCGGGAACAGGAGCTATAGTAATCGGACTTGCAGCTATAGTTATCGGTGAGGTAATACTCGGTAAAGTAATATCTTTCTGGATGAAACTTTCGGCAGCTGTTGTAGGTTCTATCGTGTACTTTGTAATCAGAGGTATTGTATTACAGCTTGGAATGGATGCCAACGATATGAAGATGCTTTCTGCAATAATAGTGGCACTTGCGCTTGCCGTACCTGTAATGAGTGCAAAAATAAGGGCAAAAAGAGCCTATTCACCGAAGGGAGAATAAGATGTTAGAGATTAAAAATGTCAGTAAAACCTTCAATATAGGTACAATAAATGAAAAGAAAGCTTTAAATAAATTATCACTTAAGTTAAATCCGGGAGATTTTGTAACAATAATCGGAGGAAACGGTGCCGGTAAGTCAACAATGCTTAATATGATTGCAGGTGTATATCCTATTGACGGCGGTCAGATTATAATAGACGGCGTGGATATATCAAGAATGCCGGAGCATAAGAGAGCAAAGTATATCGGAAGAGTTTTTCAGGACCCTATGATGGGAACCAGTGCAGGAATGCAGATAGATGAAAACCTCGCACTTGCTTTCAGAAGAGGAGAAAAAAGAGGTTTATCTTGGGGAATAAAAAGATCTGAGAAAGAGCTTTACAAGGAAATACTTGCAAAACTAGGACTTGGACTTCAAACCAGAATGACATCAAAGGTAGGACTCTTATCAGGAGGACAAAGACAGGCGTTGACGCTTTTGATGGCAACACTTAAAAAGCCTAAGTTATTACTTTTAGATGAGCATACGGCGGCACTTGATCCGCAGACTGCAAAGACAGTTCTTGATCTTACAGAGCAGATTGTGGCTGAACAAAATCTTACAGCAATGATGGTAACTCATAATATGAAGGATGCCCTCAATATAGGCAACAGACTTATAATGATGCATTCGGGCAGAGTAATCTATGATGTAAGCGGTGAGGAAAAAAAGAAACTTAAGGTTGAAGACCTTTTGAGAAAATTTGAAGAGGCAAGCGGCGGTGAGTTTGCCAATGACAGAATGATGTTGGCTAATTAGTAAATTCAAATAGGAGGGGACTATGGATAAGAAACTTATTATCACCATAAACAGAGAATATGGAAGCGGTGGAAGAATAATAGGACAGCAGCTTTCAGAGAAACTTGGAATACCGTATTATGATGATGAAATAATAAAGATGGCATCTGAACATTCGGCTGTCGGAGAACAGTACTTCAGAATGAATGACGAAAGACCGGGGCATAATATTTTACAAAGGATAATAGGTGGAATAAAGAATGCAAATAATAAGCCGTCCATAGGAGATGATATAGTTTCACCTGACAATCTTTTCAGATTTGAAAGCGAAGTTATAAGAGAGCTGGTAGCAAGTGAATCCTGTATACTTATAGGTAGATGTGCTGATTTCGTACTCAGTTCAGCAGGAGAAGATGATTTTATTTCACTTTTCGTATATGCCGATCTCTCAAAAAAGGTTGACAGAGTAATGGAAGTTGACGGAGTAGATGCCAAGGAAGCACTTAGAAGAGTGCAAAGAAACAATAGAATCAGGAAAGAGTATTACAAGTATTATACAGGTGAAGAGTGGGATGATATGACACATTACGATCTTCCTCTGAACACATCAAAGATTACACTTGAACAGGGTGTGGATTTGATACTGGAATACTTAAGAATCAGAGGTAAGTTATAGAATGAAGGATAATTATATTGACAGCTTTTTGGCACAGGAATTCGGAAAGAGCCAAAATTATAATGAAATTAAAAACGGACTTTTTAGCGAATTCAATGTAAAAAAAGGTCTTAGAAATGAAGACGGTACAGGAGTAAGAGTAGGCCTTACAAAAGTATCCGATGTAGTGGGCTATGATATAATAGACGGTGTAAAAACAAATGTAGACGGCAAGCTTTACTACAGAGGTTACAGCTTAAACGACCTTGTGAACGGAAGTGCAAAGTCCACAAGAGGATATGAGGAAGTAATGTTCTTACTCTTATTCGGATTTTTGCCTAATAAGGTGGAACTTGACAATTTCTCAAAGGTATTCAGAAGTATGTATACACTGCCAAGCAACTTCTTTGAAAGTGTGCTTCTTAGAAATCCCGGAAAGAATTTGATGAATGTGCTTCAAAATGCTGTACTTACTCTATACAACTACGATGAGGAACCTGACAATGTGGATGTTTATTCCACTCTTGTAAAAGGTATAAGAATATCGGCATCACTTCCTGTTATCATGTGCTATGCATATCAGGCAAAGAGACATTATTTTTATAATGACAGTTTGATAATACATTATCCTGACGAGAAGCTTTCAATGGCTGAGAATATATTGCAGATGTTAAGAGTCGATCAGAAATTTTCAAAGAATGAGGCGGCTCTTCTTGATACAATACTTATTCTTCATGCAGACCATGGCGGCGGTAACAACTCTACATTTACCAATGTAGTTGTTTCATCCACAGGTACGGATATCTACTCAACTATAGCGGCATCCATAGGATCGTTAAAAGGACCTAAGCATGGCGGTGCAAATATTTCGGTTGTACAGATGATGAAGGCGATAAAGGATGAAATAGGTATAACTACCGATGAAAAGAAGATAAGAAATATCGTAAACAGACTGCTTGATAAAGATTTCTATGATTGCAGCGGTTTAATATACGGATTCGGTCATGCGGTATATACTATCACAGACCCAAGAGCCGAGCTTTTAAGAGAGTACTGTGAGACTGTAGCAAAAGATAAGGACAGACTGGAAGAGTATCACTTCTATGAAGAGTTTGAAAAGACTGTAAAGAAAGTGGTATTTGAGAGAAAGGGAACTACAATTTCTTCAAATGTAGACCTTTACTCAGGGTTTGCATACAATATGCTCGGTATTCCTGAGGATCTTTATACACCTCTATTTGTTATATCAAGAAATATAGGTTGGGTTGCTCACAATGTGGAAAACAAGCTTTATGATGGAAGAATAATGAGACCTGCTACAAAGTATGTGGGAGAATTAAAAGAATATACACCTTTTAAGGACAGATAAAAAAGAGGCCATGAGCCTCTTTTTTACTATTTCTTATCTGTACTGTTTTCTAAAATATCATCAATCTTTTGTGCCAAGCCTTTCTTGTCCTCATCGGAGTCCATTTCATAGAATTCAACTTCCACATCGGAATCAAGGTCGTTTTCAACAACTTCGGATTTTTTAGAATCCTTTCCGAATTTGTCAAGTTGCTTTTTAGCCTTGTCAACTACAGGCTCAACGCTTGATTTAGCTTTTTCAAACAGCGGCTTTGCATTGTCCTTTGCTACATCACCGGCTGCAGAAACATTATCTGTAATAATATTTGCCACATCCTTTAACATTTCCTTGGCTGCACTTGCCATACCTTTTGCACTGTTTGCGGTGTCCTTTGCTGCCGTAACGAATTCATCTGTAGTAGACTTTAATGCTGTATACTTTCTGTTTGCGGTAGCATCCTCTGTTTTATAATCTGAAAGTTCGTCTTCAAAATCCTTGAATTCGCCCTCCAATTCTTTTTGATATTCTTTATACTTCAGTATATATGACACTCCGGCTGCCGCAGCACCTGCAACAGTTGCCCAAAACATTAACTTTTTTAAACCTGCCATAATAACCTCCTTTACAATAGTAGTAATTACAGTGTAATATCTATTTATAAAAAGTACAAGCATTATTTGGAGAGTTTATGAAAAAAGTCATCTATTTATTTGGTTGCATAGTAGGATTTATTGTAATCGCTTATATTCAAGGACTGTATGTAAAACTTGGAGTATCACATACAAGTGATTACTTTTTAAGTAAGAGCTATATCATATTATCTGTTGTCGCCCTTATACTGATACTCGTATCCGGAATATATTTGAATTTAACAAAATTCAGTATAGTTAAGTTATATCCGGTTGTAATGCTTATATTCGGAGTTGCATATATGTATGTTTTTCCGGCCATGTCTGCACCTGATGAAATAGCACATTTTATATCGGCTTATAAAATATCAAATAAGATGCTTGGAAAACAGGCAACCGTTAAAGACGGACATGTAATAATAAGAGCACAGGATCTTTGGATAGAAGATGTGGACGGAGAGTACACTTTTGACAAAAGTAAAAGTGAAGAAGAGAAAGTTTTAATACCTGAGGAGGGAAGTCATGGGAAAATTATTTCAAGCAAGCTTGAAGAAACATCTTACAAGGTTTTTTATGGAGAGGGGAATATTCGCGGCGCTGATAATTATATCAGTTTTGGCGGCAAAGATTATGAAAAGGCCCAGTCATTACACGCGCCTGTAAATACCATACCGAGTGTATATTTTTTACCAGCAACGGGTATTACTGTAGCCAGAATAATGGGGCTTAACAGTGTTTATCTTGTACTCTTTGGAAGAATAGCAAATCTTATTTTATTTATATTATTCGGTACTTTGGGAATATATTTCCTGCCTAAATTTAAAGAATTTATTTTTTTAGTCAGCCTTCTTCCTACAACAATTGAACTGGCGGCATCATATTCCTATGATGCGGTTATGATTTCAAGCATGATTTTTTTTGTGTCCTATGTATTTTATCTTGCACATGAAAAGAAGGAGTTTGGTATAAAAGACCTGGTCATAGTTTCACTTATTGCGGGACTTGTTTTACCATGTAAAATGGTTTACTTCCCGATGCTTTTACTGCTTTTTTGTATACCGATGTATAAGTTTAAATTCAGAGGTAAGGTGGACGGCAAGATAAAAAAAGAAAATATAACTTTTTTTCTCGCCTCTGCAGTAGTGGTACTTTTGACATGGGTGTTTGCAATGTATCTTGTCAACAGATCTACAGTAGTAGGATATTCTACAAGCACTGCTTCAAGTCTTGAGTGGGCAGGTGAGGAGAGCTACACCATAGGTTATTTACTGCACAATAAATTAAAGGCTGTAAAGCTGTTTTATAATACATTGCTTTTACAATTTGAATACTATCATAAGACAATGTTCGGAGCATATCTCGGACATGCGGATGATGTGGTGGGGATTCCGTATATAGGATTTTTGGTACTTAATATAGGCATGATATTTTCTGTTTTCGGAGAGGCAAAAGAAAAGCAACTGTTGGTAAAAGAAAGGGTGCTTACAGGTATCAGTATATTCTTTGTCATATTTTTGGTACTTTTATCAATGCTTATAGCATGGACTCCTATAAGCTCGGAATTTATAGAAGGTGTGAGTGGAAGATATTTTATTCCGGTACTGTTGCCTCTTCTTATGATCTGCAGGAATAATAAGATCGTGATAAAGGATGAGACCAAGAGAAATATCATATTTCTGTTTATACTTATAAATGCTATATCTTTGCTGAAAATATTCAGTACGGTATGTATAAGACTGTAATAAAAAGGGCAAACAGACTTACTTGCGATATAACAAAAATGTAAAAAAAAATTAACAAAGCTTTTTTGTAAATAAGTTATAATATATAAAGAAGGAGGCAAGATGAAAAGAAATAATTTAATAAAACTTGCATCTGCATTAGCTATAGTAACAATGCTTGGACTTGGATTACATAGTAATGCATATGCTCTTAGTGCAACATCAAATATTGAATCGGTTGTGATAGGAGAAAATAAGTCTACAGTTGATATCACTATGAATAACTCAGGTGATATGGCAGGTACAGACGGTAATTTTTATCTTTTTGAATTACAGCCGTATGAGGAGGGTATCGGAAACAGAACCGACTATCTTGAGAAGGTAAGTGCAGGTAATGTTAAGAAATCATATCAGCTTAATAAAGGCAGTGAAAGCAGCAGATTGTACAACAGTTATGCGGTGGCAGTTTATGACGGATCGAAATATGTTCAGGTAAGTTCACTTAAATATATTACAAATCCTGAGGCGGTTGCGGCAAATACTGATGCATACAAGGCACAGGCATCAAAGAAAGGTTTGCAGATAGAGCTGAAGATGCTTGATGATGCATTTAACCTCGGTGTAAAGCATGCATCTACAAATATTGCCTTCAACCAGATTTTGGGAAGCGGTATAGATTACAATTATAACGGTAAGACATATCATTTCAATAAGACACTTATAGAAAGCTATGATAAGACAATAAGTGCTTTCTCAGGAAAAGATATGACTGTTACAGCTATTATTTTGAACGGTTATAATGAGGCTCATCCTGAGCTTATGTATCCGAATATGCCCAGAAGAGACAGCATATTCTACTATATGTTCAATGCTTCATCAAAAGAGGGCACAGAGACCACTGAGGCTATTGCATCATTCCTTGCGGAAAGATACAACGGAAAAAATACCGCACACGGTAAGGTATCAAACTGGATTATAGGAAATGAGATCAACAACCAGCAGTGGAATTATATAGGAGATATGGATGTAAGAAGTTATACAAGAAAGTATGAGAAGGCATTTAGAATTTTCTATAATGCAATCAAGTCTACTTCTTCTACAGACAGAGTATTCTACTCGCTTGATTATAACTGGAATAATGAGATAAACAATAAGAATAAGTATGGTGGAAAGCAGATAGTAGACAATTTCAATTCTCTTGTGCTTGAGCATGGAGATATTGATTGGGGACTTGCTTATCACCCATATCCGGCACCTATGACAGATCCTGAGTTCTGGGATGATGCTCAAAAGACCGGATGGATAAAGGACAGCTTTGATTCACCTGTAATAAACTTTGCAAACTTAAATAAGCTTACAGATTATTTTGCACAGGATGCACTTAAAAAGCATGACGGCTCGGTAAGACATATTATGCTTACAGAGGAAGGCTTTACAGCTACAAATCCTACAAGAGGAAATCTTGAGAATGAGCAGGCTGCAGCATTTGCATACTCATACTATCTAGTAGATTCAAATCCGTATATCGAAGCATATATCTTAAGCCGTCAGGTGGATGCACCGCTTGAGGTAAGACAGGGGCTTTCATTCGGACTTTGGACATGCAGCATGAATGTTGGAGATGAAATTCAGGCTATATCAAAGAGAAAACTTTGGACAGTATACAGATATATTGACAAGTCAAAGTACACTCTTGACAATACCGATTTTGCAAAGAGCATCTTAGGTATAAGCAAGTGGCAGGAATTGGTTCCGAACTTCAGATGGGCGGCACAGGAAAACAGAAGATAAATTCTTTTAATTTAAAGGGGCTGTCGGGAAATGGCAGTCATAAAATAGGGAGGAGTAACTCAAAATGAGTCGCTCTTCCCTAAATTTTTACATAAAAAAAGATGGCTAACGACAACCATCTTTCTCCGTTACATGTTATAATGTAACTATGCTCACAATTAATTATTATAACGACTTTTTTGAAATAGGTCAACAGAAAATCAACTTTAGCTTATATGAATATAAGCCATAAATGATAAAGTCCTAGTATACCACAAATAAAAATGTCCCACTTATGGTAGAATAGTATTTTGTATATTCTAACACTAGGAGGGACTGACTTATCAGAAAGGTTATTTTATCAATGAATGAACAAAGAAAATATGAGGTTATTAAAGGGCTGGTAGATCACCCGGATACAGCTAATAAGGATAGAGCTGCTCTTATCCTAGGATGCACCAAGAGGCATATAAACCGTATGATACAAGGTTATATTAAAGATGGTAAGGCATTCTTTATCCATGGTAACAGAGGTAAGAAGCCTGCTACCACTATCCGTCCTGATGTCAGAAGTCAGGTTATTGATCTATACAGAACTAAATACTACGAGGCTAACTTTGAACACTATACGGAGCTTCTTAAAAAGCATGAGGGTATAAGCATCTCTTCTTCCTCTGTAATGAGTATTTTGGAGTCAGAGTACATTCTATCTCCAAAGGCTACAAAAGCTAAGCGTAGACGCATTAAGCAGGCTCTCAGAGCCAAGAAGCAAGCTGCAACATCAAAAAAGGAATTATCACAGATACAAGCTAACTTAGTAGCAGTTGAAGATGCTCACAGTCGTCGTCCAAGATGTGCTTATTTCGGCGAATTGCTTCAAATGGATGCTACACCTTATGAATGGGTGCCCGGACAGATATGGCATCTACATTTGGCCATTGATGATGCCTCAGGTGTTGTTACGGGTGCATGGTTTGATACTCAAGAGACTCTTAACGGCTACTACCATGTGTTTGAACAGATTCTTACTGATTATGGTATTCCCTATAAGTTTCTTACTGATAAACGAACTGTATTTACATACAAGAAAAAAGGTGCCTTATCTGACGACAAAGACACCTATACACAGTTCGCTTACGCCTGCAAGCAACTTGGTATACAACTTGAATCAAGCAGCGTACCACAGGCTAAAGGACGCATAGAACGATTGAATCAAACCTTACAGTCACGCCTGCCTATTGAGTTTAGACTCGCAGGCGTAACCGACATCAATAATGCCAATGAATTCCTTTACCACTACATAAAAGAATTCAATGAGAAGTTCTCACTTCCATGTAATGGTATCAAATCTGTCTTTGAAAAGCAACCGTCTAAAGAAAAAATAAATCTTACTTTGGCGGTTTTAACCGAGAGAACTGTTGATGCCGGACATGCGATTCAATTCGAGAAGAAATTTTATAAGATGGTAGATAATAAAGGAATGCAGACCCATTACCGAAAAGGTACCAAGGTTATGCTTATCAAAGCATTTGATAGGTCTCTGTTTGCGTGCNGCATACAATGTACAGATAGCAGTAGAGAATTATTTTATTGTACATAGTTATGTAAGTAATGATCGTACAGATTATAATACATTAATTCCGGTCCTTGAAAAGCATAAGGAAGCATTTGGAGAAGTACTTGAAGAAGTGACAGCAGACAGCGGTTATTGTAGTGAGAAAAATCTCTTATATCTAAAAGAAAATAAGATAGACAGTTATATAAAACTGCAGGATCATGAGAAAAGAAAAACAAGAGCATACAGTAAAGATATAGGTAAATACTACAACATGAAGACAATGGTATTTGAGGATGAACAAGTCTATATCTGCCATGACGGTCGTGAACTGAGACATATCAACACTGAAAAGAAAAGACAGAATGGTTATACACAAACATATGAAGTATATGGATGTTCAGACTGTAGTGGATGTGAACATAAGTCTAAATGCTTATACAAATATAATCCTGATAAAGATATTGATAAGAACAAAGTGATGAAGATCAATGAAGTATGGGAAGAGCTTCGAGAGAAGTCACATGCTAACATACAGAGTGAAAAAGGTATTCTAAAACGACAGATACGCTCTATTCAAACAGAAGGTCATTTTGGAGATATTAAAGAAAATGAAGATTTCCGACGCTTTAACTATCGCTCTTCAGATAAGGTATATAAAGAATTTATGCTTTTTGCAATAGGAAGAAATATAAACAAATATCATCGTTTTCTCTACGCAAAACTAAAGAAATTTGAAGGAAAACTACAGGAGAGAACCGCATAGTAAAAAATGCAAAAGCAAAATTTCTGCTAAGGGGGTTTTGTGCCCAAAAATAGACAGTATAATAGAAAAACAAAATATCCTGACAAAGTCACAAAGCCAAAATGCCTTGTACTTGTCAGGATATTTCTATTTAGTTCTGTAGGGATTAAAATTCAGTATTTCCCGACAGCCCCTTTTTTAAATGTCCCGACATAATGCAATGGCTGTATTTTCATGGTATAATAAAGGACATTATAAAAAGAAAGTAGCAAAGACGGGGAAGTTATGAAACATACATTTGTTATTTGCGCATATAAAGAATCACCATATTTAGAAAGCTGTATAAAATCTTTAAAGGCACAGATTGTAAAATCAGATATAAAGATTGCCACATCCACACCGAACGATCATATATATAACATTGCAAAAAAATATAATATCGATGTGTTTGTAAATGATAATAAGAAGCCTGAGAATGTGTCAAATATCGGTTTTGACTGGCAGTTTGCTTATAATACGGCGCAAACGGAGCTGGTAACCATTGCACATCAGGACGATATTTATTTAAAAAATTATACTAAGGATTTGCTTAAGTATAAGAAAAAATATCCCGATATGACTCTTTTTACAACATCATCTATAACATTGAAAAACGGCAAGATAAAGCAATTCGGTAAGGTGGAGATTGTAAAAAAAATACTCAGATTACCTCTTAGAGTAAATGCATTAAATAATATATCTTTTGTAAAAAGACTTGCAATTACATTCGGTAATCCTATAATTGCACCAAGCTGTGCATATGATAAGAGACTTTGTCCTAAGGATTTATTTATATCGGAGCTTAAATTTGCACTTGACTGGGAGTGCCTTCTTAAGCTCTCTAAACTTGAAGGAAGAATTGTACTGTCTGAAAGACCCGGTATTTGCTATAGAATACATGACGAGGCTACAACTAAAAAAAGCATAATGGATAATTCAAGGCAGATGGAGGAAAGTATAATGTTTGATATTTTGCTGCCGAAACCTTTTGCGGATATTTATAAGAAAATTTATCAAAATTCATATAATGCTTACTTTTAGGAGGACTTATGGCAATTATTAAAATTGAAGAAAAGTATGAATATCTGAAGGATGTTCTGCTTTCAATGCTTCTTATAGGTATTGCATTTGTGATAAATGCAGGAATGAGCATAAGAGGACTCTATCAGGATGACCTGTTTATGTGGTCAACAAGAAGAGGAGTGGGATTTTTTAAATATGTATTTCCCGAACAAACCAGAAAATTCAGACCGGTATACTGGATAGTTGCATGGATATATCAGGGTATTTTAAAAAACGATATTTACCTTATAGTACCTATAAATATGATTATAGCTGCAATTATATCAATAGGAGTGTATTTCTTTGCCAAAAGTATGGCAAAGTCAAGAGGTTTGGCATTTACGCTTTCCGCAATGTTTTTGATATCCAGATTTTCATATTATAATATAGGGCAGTTTTTAGGTGTTATGGAGGCCATGGCCTTAGTATTTGCACTGCTTATGTTATATTTTTTATATCTTTATATCAAAAACGGAAAAGGTATTTATTTTTATTATGCATGTGGATTTTATTTTTTAAATTGCTTTACACATGAAAGATTTATGGTTCTTTTACCCATGCTTATATTTGCGGCAATTGTCGGAAAAAGAAGAAAAATTTTAAATGCATTAATATCTATAGCATTATTTGTAATGATAACCCTTATAAGACTTCTTGCACTGAAGTCATTTGTTCCTGAGGGCACGGGAGGTTCAAAAGTCAGTGAGACATTTAATCTTGCAGACTTTTTCAGTTCAATGAGAATTGAAATTTTGTATCTCTTAGGTATTAATACCGGACCTGAACATCTTAACGGAATAAATTTTCATAATGTAAATACAGCGCTAAAGCTTGTAATTATAATAGGGATATTGGCTGCATTTGCTTTTATAATAAAATTTATTTATTCGATAGCGGTGTACAACAAGAAAATTGAACTGTCGTGGATAAAAAACATTTTACTTTTTACAGGATTTATAATAGGAAGTATGGTGTCATCCGCCGTTACCATAAGGGTTGAGATGAGATGGGTATATGCACCGTATTTATTTATGCTTTTATTGATTGCATATATTTACGGGGTGGATAAAAGTATCATGGTAAAAAGGTTTAAGAGTAAAAAGATAAAAGCCTCTCCGGGAAAGATTTTTTATGTATCATTTACAGCTGTAGTGTTACTTTTTGTATGGGCATTTTGTATGATAACAGCAGATATATATTACAGAGGTTATTATGATAATATATATATTTTCATAGGTCAAAACAGAGCAAATTCTCTGGCAGATGAAACATATTATAAGTATGGTAAGGACTTGAGCGATAAAAGAATTTTTATAATAAAAAATGATTTTAAACTCAGTAAATTTGATTCACTTGAGTTTTTCAGAAGCTATGATCAAAATATCAGAGAAGATATCGTTACCTTTATTGAAAGTTACAGGTCAATAGGGCAGATTGATGATGATATGATAGTTTTATCTGAAGACTTGAAAAATAATTCATATCAGGATGTAACGGATTTCCTGAGAAATATAAAGATTGAAAATGTATACGGACATTATTCGGACGGTTGGACGGACGAAGAGGCAAAACTTAATGTAATGTCAGGAGAAAACGGTGAGATTCACTTTGAGATAATGTATCCGGGTGAGCTTAACGGAGATGAAGAAATAGAAATAGAAGTCAATGGAGAAAAGGAGACGCTGTATCTCATATCAAATATAACACAGTATGAAATAGATACTACTCCGAATTCATTGACAGATATACATTTGAAGAGCAATTTTTACCTGCCCGATGCCACAGAGCAAAGAGGCGAAGACAGATTGAGTTATATTTTAAATATAAAAATAGATTAGAGAGTGTGTGAATGAAGAAGTTTTTAGCGTTTTTCATGCCGATATTCGGAGCCTTATATCTGAGCGCATATATAAGAAGTGCAATGCTTGATGTGGTCTACACGGATTATATTAGGATAATAAATACATATCTTAAGGATCCTTTTTCACCAAAGCCATATTTTAGCAAGGATATACTTACAAGATTGCCTATAACATATTTTGAAAGAATGATAAATGTAGCTTTCTTTAAATATTCAACAATGTTTGATATGGCTTTGGGAGTCATATTCCTTTCGCTTATGGGAATCATAATAGGTATATTTATGGCGAACAAAAATTTGAATCTTAGATATTTTATCCTTGTAATGATGCTGGTTTTTTCACTTTCTCAATGGGAAATGATTACAAACGGAACCGGATGGGTGCATTTTTTTACATTCTTTCTGTTTGTACTGCATTTTTACATACTTGATTCATATGTACACAGAGAAACAAAAGTAAAGTTTAGTTTAAATATTATTTTACCTGTATTTACGATACTGTTTGCGGCAGGTTCATATTCACTTGCATATGGCCTTACCTTGATAATTGTATATGTTTTATACGCAATTAAGAAAAAGAATAAAATTACATTTACTCTTGCAATACCTGTGATACTTTCTTTGACTGCATTTATGTATTCATATGCAAACTCATATACTGAACATGCAGGTGCTACAACAGAGAGTTTGAGTAGTGTATTTTCAAGGAATCCTGTTTACTTTGTGCTGTTTAGCCTAAATACTTTTGCATCAGATATCATAAGTATCGGTATAGTGGAAAGGTATGAGATAGGTATTCTTATAACAAGTATTATAGGGGCTGCGGTTATATTCTTTTACCTGTATGCGCTATATTTGAATTTTAAATATAAAATATATGAGTCTACAGCATTCCCGATGCTTATGCTTGTATCGGGACTTTTCAGTCATGCTATGGTTATTTTGACAAGATGGATTTTTTTAAATCCTCTTTATGCCATGAGTTCAAGATATGCACTTCAATTCGGTGCGGGGCTGATAGGTGTGATATTGACATTCGGTTATGTGAAAATACATATAAATAAAGAGAAACAAAGTATGTCACCATTGACAAAGGCAGCTGTTTCATTGTTTGTATTGTTTGTATTTTTAGGAAATATTTCTACTGCCGGAAATGAGATCAGAATGGCAAAGTATCGTTTGGAAAGCTTTGAAGTGAAGATGGAAGTGGCAAAGAATTTTGAGAATGAAAGTGATGAGACTTTAAAAAAAGTCTTGCAATACCATAATCCGAAGAAGACAAGAGAAGCGCTTGGTATTATAAAGTCCAAGAAACTTAATATTTTTTCCGAATAGTGATATAAATATTGTAGTTTTCTGTTGATTTGTAAGGTATAAAGAGTGTAGAATGATGTAGTTAATATTTAAATATAAATATTTTTGAAAAGAGGCCTATAAATGGATAATTCTTACGGAATGTTGGCTTTGCAGAAAGCAAATCTATATATTTTACAGGAAATAGATAGAATATGTACAAAATATAAAATAAACTATACTTTGGACTCGGGTACATTGCTTGGAGCTATCAGACATGGAGGTTTTATACCTTGGGATGATGATGCCGATATTGCAATGACAAGAGCAAACTTTGAAGCTTTCAGAAAAATTGTAAAAAGAGAATTATCGGATAAACTGGAATTTATCATGCCTAATGAATTTCAGGGAGGAAAGGTTTTTTACGATTTTACTCCAAGAATCATATATAAGCCCAGTATAAGACATAAAAAACAGGATAAAAAAGATCTATACGAAGGTAAACTCAACCACCTTTGGGTTGATATATTTATAATAGATAAGTTGCCGAACAGGAAAACACTAAAAAGGTTTACACTTTTTACTCAAAAGCTGATATATCTTTTTTCCATGGGACATAGAAAGAAGCTTGATTTCAAGAAGTACAAGGGTATGATGAAAATCGCCATATTGTTTTTCTCTATCTTCGGTAAAATAATACCTATGAAATTTTTATTCTGTATACAGGATAAGATTTCAAAATTATTTTATAAAGGCAGAAAAAACAATACCTGGTATTACAGCAATTATCAACCGGATTATATCGACATAGAGGTAAACAGCAGATGGTATGAGAAATATATCAAAATTCAGTTTGAAGATATTTCATTATCAATCATAGATGAATATGAAAATGTATTACAGCTGGTTTACGGAGACTATATGACACCTCCTCCAAAAGCTGACAGAGTACCGACGCATGGAAGTACGGAGATAGAAGTATATGAGTAAGAAGATTTCAATTATTGTATCTGTATACAATGAAGAGGAAGTTTTATTTGAATTTTACAGAGAGACAATAAAGGTTCTTCTATTAATTGATAATCCATATGAGATAATTTTTGTAAATGACGGAAGTACAGACGGGTCAAGAAGTACTTTGTTTAAATTATCAAGAGATGACGAGAATGTGAAGGTTATACATTTTTCAAGAAACTTCGGACATGAGGCGGCTATGATTGCCGGTATAGATTATGCAAGCGGAGATTATATTGTCTGTATGGATTCAGATTTACAGCATCCTCCTACATTACTGCCTGAGATAATCAGAAAATTTGATTCGGGTTTTGATATAATAAACATGGTCAGAACCGAGAACAAATCGGCAGGTATATTAAAAAATATAACATCAGCGGGATTTTACAAAGTTATCAATAAAGTAAGCGATATGAAGCTTGTAAGTAACGCATCAGATTTCTTCGGAATATCAAAAAGGGTTGCCGATATTTTAAGAAATAACTACAGAGAGAAGACAAGATTCCTTCGAGGTTATGTTCAAAATGTAGGTTTTAACAGCACAAATATAGAATATGAGGCAAGGAAAAGGTATGCGGGAGAGAGTAAGTATTCAATAAGAAAACTTTTCAGATTTTCCATGAATACTATAATGACATTCTCAAATCTTCCGCTTAAACTTGGAATGTATGCAGGCGGAATGGCGGCGTTTTTAGCTATAATAATGATGATTTATACTGTTGTGTCTTTTTTAAGAGTAGGTACACCAAGCGGTTATGCAACAATTATATGTTTGATATGCTTTATGTTTTCAGTACTTTTCTTTATAGTGGGAATAATAGGAGAATATCTGGGACTTATATTGGCTGAGCAAAAGGACCGTCCTTTATATATAGTCGAGGAAAAAATCAATTTTTAAACATAAAGGGCTGTGAAAACGGCTCTTTTTTTGATAGAATAGATGTATATTTCTAAAATTAATTACATTTCTGAAATCGGAGAGCATATGAATATATCACAGGCAATTTCTAAAAGAATTATATTATTATGTTATGAGAAAAATATTACAATTTATGAGTTATCTAAAAGATCGGGTGTTCCCAAAACTACTATAAAAGACATCATTTCAGGCAGGAGCAAGAATCCAAGTGTTTTGAGTATAGAAAAACTCGCCATAGGATTTTCAATATCCATAGGCGAGTTTTGGAATCACGAAATTTTCAGTTACCGTTAAGGTACATATCTGCATCCTTAAAGAAGGAAATTATAAGTAAAAGCATTATAATTCCTATAGGGAATGCCGCAATAATGGACACAGTCTGAAGGTTTGACATGGAGTTGTCCGAAAAAATAAGTCCTATAGGCAGCAGTATCAAAAGTATTGACCAGTAAAGCTTTATCTTTTTTGAAGGCTCTTTATTTTCAAGGTCCTTATATGAATAAGATGCGGCTACAAGTGTTATGGAATCAAATGTAGTGGCATAAAATGTAATCATGGTAAGTATCAAAAGTATCATTGCTATAAAAGGCAATGGAAGAGAGGATATTACTTCACCTATGGTTTGGTATAGATTCTGACTTTCATTGTATATCTTTAATAAGTCTACCTGCCCTAACACATTAAGTGCAATACCGTAGTTTCCAAGTATTATAAAGGACATAAATGTACCTGAAAGGCCGAATATATATCCGCCGAGTATAACCTCCTTTATAGTTCTGCCCTTTGATATACTACCTATGAAAAACGGAGTGGCTACACACCATACCATCCAGTAAGCCCAGTAAAAGACTGTCCAGTCCTGTGCAAAAGTTGACTGTCCGGTAGGATCAATATAAGTGGACATTGAAAAGAAATTATTCACAAGGTTTCCAAGCGAAGCAAAACCGAGCTCAAGAATAAACTTTCCATGTCCTCCGCCGAAGAAAACATATATCAAAAGTGCAAAGAATAAATAAGTGCAACATGATGCAAGTTTTGAAACACCTTCAATACCAAGATAAGCACAGGCGGAATAAATAACACAGGTTACAATCAAAATAACAATAGTAAGTATATTATTATTTGAAACACCGAAGAGCTTGGCAACGGTTTGTGACAGAAGCGGAGTGGCAAGCGAAAATGTAGTAGCGGTACCGGCTATAAGTGCAAATACCGCTATCAGGTCAACAATTTTCCCCCAAATACCGTCAACCTTAGAACCCAGAAGTACTCTAAGTCCTTCAGAATATTTTGCCCTTGTTCTTTTCCTTACATGAAGCATAAAGCCGAAACATGAAGCAAGTACAACATAAAATCCCCATGGAATAGGGCCCCAGTGAAATAAAGGATAGGTAGCCGACCATAGTGTAGTATCACCGAGTGAACTGATTCTGCCTTCATTTGCATAAAGCATCCATTCACACAGTGAATAAAATAATATATCAGCCGCAAGCCCTGCGGTAAACATCATAGTGCCCCATGCAAAGTTTGAATGTTCTTTTTTACCGCTTCCAAGCTTTATACTGCCATATTTTGAAAATGCAATATATATGGATAATAAGAATATAAACAAACCGAATATAAGGTAAAATATTCCCAGGCTGTTGTTTAATAAGCTTCTTATTTGTGCAAGTATATTTCCGGCTTGAGTAGGAAATATGAAAAATAACATTACAAGTGATATCACAAGTAAAAAAGGAACTATAGTGACAAAATAATCAATACTCGATTTTTTCATAACGCCTCCAAATGTTCAAAATCAAAATATTTATCGTGATATTGAACATAATAACATTTTTATAGTGATAAATCAAGATATAAAAAATATCTTAAAAAATATGGAATAATCAAAAAAACACTACACAAAACAAAACCCTTTGATATAATATAAAAGTTAGTAAATGTCTAAGGAAAGGTATTCATGTATGATTAAATTTAAAAGACATATTATAGGAGCTGTTTCTATAATATTTGCCTTATCTTCAGGAGCCTGTGCAAATTCAGATATAGTCGTAAGAGATTCTTCGATGAACAAAGAGGTAAATGAGCCTGTATTTGAAACTCAAAAAAATATAACTTTGGATTGGACTCAGATAAGAAGTGACGCAGAAGAACAATTCAATGACAAAACTCTATACCCGATGAGTGATTATATTGATATGGCTTTTAAGGCTGATGAAAATAGGGTATTGCTTATATGGTCACTGTCAAACGAAATCAGTGATGATGAAGCATTGGCATACGGAACTGAATATATTAAAGCAGTAAATGATTATGCCGCAACTCAGGATTTTTCTATAGAAAAATCAAGCGAAAACTCTTATGGTGGACTCTTTGATAGGTATGATCTTGAGGTACAGCTTTTTAGAGAAGATGATATCATGGAAAACTCCAGATATATTGTGAATCAGGTTATTGAAGCAGGGACTAATACTAACTTAGAATTACAGAACAAAAAGGGGGATAAATGAAACTTCTAAAGAAAATTCTGATGGCGTCATTATGTTCATTGATGGTACTTAGTACAAGCATGACATCATTTGCAGGTGTTATAGGTAAGAGTTCATCAAAGTATCCTAAGGTTGTAATGGGTGCACCGGCAGATGCGGATACTTATTTAAACGGTGCTGAAATCCATATGCTCTCCTCATCTACAAAGAGTCAGATGATGAGCTTTGTCATTAAGACAAAGAACGGCAAGATTATTGTAGTAGACGGAGGTCTTCCACAGGATGAACCACACTTGGTAGAAACTATAAAGAGCTTCGGTAATGAAGTAAGTGCATGGATTTTGTCTCATCCTCACAGCGATCACGGCGGTGCATTTACAAAGCTTGCAGAGAACGGTTTTGAAGGATTGCAGATAGATGCATTCTACTACAACATAAGAGAGCAGGCATGGTATGATAAGTATGAAAGCTATAGAGCGGACATGGTAAATACAATCAGAAACTCAATAGCAAAATTACCTGCAGGCGTATCTCATATGACAAGTAAGGGTGAGGTTTACTATGTAGACGGTGTAGCTATCCACGTACTTAATGATCCATATTGGATAGAGTCAA
This sequence comes from Lachnoanaerobaculum gingivalis, assembly GCF_003862475.1. Classification (GTDB taxonomy): domain Bacteria; phylum Bacillota; class Clostridia; order Lachnospirales; family Lachnospiraceae; genus Lachnoanaerobaculum; species Lachnoanaerobaculum gingivalis. Next base: position 254,072 of record NZ_RRCO01000004.1, read on the forward strand.
ATTCTATCAACAATTCATCCGTAGTTTTCAGATTAGACTTTGACAACGGTACAAGAGTGTTATTCTTAGGAGATATGGGACCTGCAGCAGGTGAGAGACTAAAAGCTGATGTACCTGCTTCAGAGTTAAAGGCTGATATCGTACAGATGGCTCATCACGGTCAGTACGGTGTAAACAAAGATGTTTATGAGCTTATCGCACCTAAGGTAGCTATGTGGAATGCTCCTGAGTGGCTTTGGGACAATGACGGCGGTTCAGGTTATAATACCGGAAATTATAAGACTCTTGAGGTTAGATCCTGGATGGAAGAGTTGGGAACAAAGAAGAACTTTGTTATAAAGGACGGAGACCAGACCATCAAATAATTATATTTTAAATATGATTAACCGGTACAGGTATTGAGGATTCAATGCGTGTATCGGTTTTTTGTTTTAAAGAGAAATAATATGGTGAATTTATGAAAATTCCTAGTATAATAATAATTATGTAATATATTGTTTTTTGAACTATATACTTTATGGGAGTTAGAAGTCATGGATCTATTTGAATATATTAAAAACCGTAATGAAATAAATACCCTACTTATGAAAGAGTGTGATATTTGCTTTTATAAGCAGATTAGTGAAGTTCAGTTTTCAGAGAATAATGAAGTCTATTCTATGGAATGTAAGGCATTTGCACATGATGCAAGTGGTGGAGAATTTGTGTTTCTGGAGGATGGGAGTATAGGGTTTATCGGTAGTGAGGGAGAAGTCGGAAGAGTTGCAGAAAGTTTAGAAGACTTACTGAACTTTTTAATTTCAGGTGGAAATATTTTTGATTTTAACTGTAAGCAAATTTATCAGAGCGAAAGCCTATTGGAAGCTTTTTGTACAGGTTATATTTTAAAGGCGAGAGAAGAATGTGAAGCAAAAGGTATGGACCTGGACAATATCAGAGCCGGTATTGCAAAGGAACTCTCTTTATGCTTTGATCCTGATAAACTGTCTTATATGGCAATGAGCTTTTATAAAGCAGCCACAAGAGAGCCTGCTTTTACCTGTAAATATATGGATGAAGAAGATGAATATTTTTGTGATTCCATACTTTCAGATAATATAGGCTTGTGGATAACAGAGCTTACAGGTATGACAAAAGAGGAAATTGAAAGCGGAAGGGTTAAAGAGTAAAAGGCAAGTTTATAATATGGCTAATATATGGAGGTATTTATGGTAAAGAAAATAGGCATAGTCAGTTTATCAAGCGGTGTTTTAGGAGAAAGCTTTATTAAGCATGAACTTAAAATAGGTGTGGAAAGATTAAATAAATACGGTATAGAGGTTAAATTTTTACCTAATGCACTTAAGGGTGTGGACTTTATAAAGGAACATCCTGAAAGTAGAGCTAAAGATCTGGTAGAGGCTTTTAAGGATGATTCCATTGACATGATTTTATGTGCAATAGGAGGAGTGGATACATATAAGCTTTTGCCATATCTGTTTGAAAATAATGAGTTGAAAAGGCACGTTAAACAAAAAATATTCTTAGGGTTTTCAGATACCACTAAAAATCATTTTATGCTGAATAAAGTGGGAATCAAAACATTCTATGGTCAGGCATTTCTACCTGATATATGTGAGCTCTCAAATGAAATGCTATCATATACCAAAAGATACTTTGAAGAGCTTATAACAACAGGAAAAATAAAAGAAGTACGTCCAAGTGAGTTTTGGTATAAGGAAAGAGAAGACTTCAGTGAGAATTCTGTCGGAGTCGATATGGAAAAGTATAAAAATACCCGATTTGAGTTACTTTGTGGTAAGCCGGTATTTAGAGGAAAGATTTTAGGAGGCTGTATTGATTCAATCTATGATATATTTGATAATTCAAGATTTGAAGATACGGTATCTCTTTGTAAAAAATATGATTTATTCCCAAGTCTTGATGAGTGGAAGAATAAAATTTTATTATTGGAGACAAGTGAGAATAAGCCGGAACCTAAACTATATAGAAAAATGATTGGAGCTTTAAAGGATTATGGAATATTTGATGTGCTATCAGGTGTTTTAGTCGGAAAGCCTCAAGATGATGTATATTATGATGAGTATAAGCAAATTTTACTTGAGGAAATCGGAGATAAAGACTTATCTGTTGTTTATAATATAAATGTGGGACATGCAACACCGAGGTGTATTATTCCTTTTGGAGTTGAGGCAGAGGTAAATGTGGATAAGCAGGTGATTACTTTTGATAACTAAATCGGATGATTGTTGCCGAAGTGACTTAAGGAGGTTATGTGTTTTTAAAATATAATAAAAATGAGAAGTTGGAATTCAATTATAAGAGGGCATGTGGCTTATGGTTAATTTTGGTAGCAACAGTTATTTCAGTGGCTACTTTTGTGGGTGGAAAACAAATCATAAATATGCAGATATTTTGCATCGGATATATTGTCAGCTTTTTTACAGTCAATGTGAATAAAAAAGTATTAAATAAGCTGTCTGACGGAAGCTCGTCTGAATTTCAAAGAAAAGTATCATTATATGCAATTATTTTATTGTTTATTTTAATGTCATTACTTGGTGGACCGTTTTTTGCCGATGAGAATTGGAGATTGATTTGGTTGGGAGCATTGATGGCGACTGCAATACACTTCTTTATGTATTATCTTGTACATGGAAATTCAATGATTTATTTAGGGATTATTTGTACTGTGAATGTTGCAGTAGGGTATATTTTTCAGGGCATTCCTGTAACTATGATTGCATATATTGATGCGGCAATTAAGCTCATATTCGGGATTTATCTGTTAGTTTTCTCAAAAAAGTCAAAACAGAAATGAATTATAGTTTATAGAGGTAAGTTAGTTGAAATATATACTTTTATTGCGTGGTATAAATGTTGCCGGAAAGAACAAAGTCTCTATGAGTGACTTGAAAGTTTTGTTAACTGAAGTAGGATTTGATGATGTTGCTTCCTATATCAACAGTGGAAATTTGCTCTTTAGCAGTGTGGAAAGCTATGAAAGTTGTATCTCCAATATAAAACATTTATTGGAAACGAACTTTGACTTTTCAATCCCTTTTACTTTAATAAATAAAGATGATTATTTAAAAGAAAAGGAAAATCTTCCTGAATGGTGGTATCAAGAAATGGCAAGAAGAGATGTTTTATTCTTTTCCTGTGATTCGGATAGAAGTAAAATCTTAGACTTTATAGATAAATCCACATTTTATAATGAGATAGTGCATATTGGAAAAAATGCCTTATTTTGGGGAAAACATGATGAATCGGAATATTTGAAAACCACCTATCACAAAAAGCTGATAAAGCAGGATTTTTACAAGCAGATAACAATAAGGAATGGAAATACATTTGAAAAGATAGTAGAGATCCTTGGGAAGGGAAGATAAATGGATAATATAATTATAAAAGAAGCATCTCCTGAGGATGCTTTAGCAAGAATAGAATATTCAAAAAAGATAGGGGCAGAGACAGATAATTTATCATTTGGAGCGGAAGGTTTTCCGATTTCTGTTGAAGGAGAGGAAGAATATATCCGTTCTGTTTTAAAAGATGAAAGATCCTGCTCATTTTTTGCATGGAGAGATAAAGAAATCATTGGAGATGTAAGCTTAACCGGAATGCCAAGGCGAATGAATCACAGGGCGGAACTTGGTATTACAGTTTTGAAATCGGAATGGAATAAAGGACTGGGGAGCAGGTTGCTTGAAATGGCGATAGAGTATGCCAAGTCACATGGTATTGAGATAATAAATCTTGAAGTCAGAAGTGATAATTTTAGAGCAATCCATGTCTATGAGAAGTTCGGATTCAGAAAAATTGGGGCGTCTCCTGCATATTTTAAAATCGGAGACTCATATATAGATTTTGATATAATGTATTTGGATTTGAGAGAGAATTAGAATTAGAAGCTGTGCAGGTGGTTATAAATGAGAACGAAAAATGTTGTGGTTGAAAAATGGAATCCGAAATGGAAAGATGAATTTGAAAGGATAGTAGTTTCATTAGGTAAGGACATCATTTACAATTCGATTAAAATTGAACATGTTGGAAGCACATCTGTCGAAGGCCTGTCTGCAAAACCAATTATTGACCTTGATATTGTCATTGAAAATGACAAATTTGAAATTATAAAGAGATTGCTTAAGGATAAAGGATACGAACACGAGGGAAATTTGGGTATTGAGGGTAGAGAAGCTTTTTCATACTCCGGAAAAGAAGAATTGATGGCACATCATTTATATGTATGTCCGAAAGATTCCAAGGAACTCTTCAAACATATTACATTCAGAGATTTTTTGAAAAATAATCCTGCTTTAGCATCTGAGTACTCAAAAGTGAAAGAGCAGGCCGCAGTACTTTATCCCGATGATATAGATAAGTATATGGAGTTTAAATCGGAAATTATTGAAAAGATTTATAAGAGGTGTGGGTTATTAAAATGAAAATAGCGGTAAGTGCCTGTTTACTTGGAGAAAATTGTAAATATAACGGCGGAAATAACTACAGCAAAAAAGTAAGAGCTTATACTAAAGGACATGAGGTAATACTTGTTTGTCCGGAAGTCCTTGGCGGACTGCCTATTCCAAGAGAACCTGTGGAAATAGTAAACAGTATAGTAAGTCTCAAGGACGGCACATCTGTTGATAAAGAATTTCGTGAAGGAGCAAGGAGAGCACTTGAGACAGTAAAAGAGCAAAATGCCGATATCGTTATTTTACAGTCAAGAAGTCCGTCATGTGGAGTTAATGCAATATATGACGGTTCATTTTCAGGGAAAATTATATCAGGACAGGGTGTATTCGCCGATTTATTAAGGAAAAACGGAATAAAGGCGATAGATGTTGAGGATTTATAGATAGACAGGGAGCTGCCAGCTTTCTTAATCAAAATATAGAGGTAAACAAATGAATGATTTTGATATATTATTTGATGAGATAAAACAACTTTCTAAAGCTGTTACAGAATCGAATTATTCTGATTACAGTAAGCAGGCGTATGATATCTTAATCGCTATACATGATTTGGGAATTTCAAAAGATTCTGTATATAATATGTTTTTTGAATATTATAAAAGCTTAGAGGAAGGATTATCAAAAGAGTGGTTTGCGGATATGCTTGATTATATATGTGGATGGTGCAATCCTGAAAAATATATTTGGAAAGATGAGTAATTTATAGGCGGCTTTTAGCTGTCTTTTTTGATTGACAAAAAATTTCAAATATTATATACTCAAAAATGTAAACGCTTACATTGTTAGAGGGCGAAAAAGAAAATAAAATCTGAAGATATGAAGCAAATATATCGATGTATAAAGCTAAGATGCGGAAGCTGAAAGATAACATTGAAGTAGGTAAAATTATTTCAATGATAACAGATTACTGATGGCAATGGCTGCAGTAGTTAATAAAAAATATTAGGAGTATAATATGAAGGCTAAAGAGAGAATCATCCAATTTGGTGAAGGCGGTTTTTTGAGAGGGTTTGTAGACTATTTCTTCCAGAAATTAAATGATAAGGGCTTATTTGAAGGCTCTGTAGTTGTCGTTCAGCCTATAAAAACGGGTATGTGTGAGATGCTTGAAGCACAAAACTGTGAATACAATCTTTTCTTAAGAGGAGTTGATAACGGTAAGGTGGTAGATGAACATACTCATATAGATGTTATCAGCAGATGTATCAATCCATATGAGGACTATGAAGGATATTTGAGTCTGGCAAAGAATCCTGATTTCAGATTTATTGTGTCAAATACTACAGAAGCAGGAATTGTGTATGAAGATGATAATAAACTCTCCGATTCACCCGCAAACAGCTTTCCGGCAAAACTAACAGCACTTCTTTATGAAAGATTTAAAGCAGGATTGTCCGGATTTATTATACTTTCATGCGAACTTATAGATCACAATGGTGAAGAGCTTTTAAAATGTTGTAAGCAGTATGCTTCCAAATGGGAGCTTGGAGCGGATTTTGCTTCATGGCTTGAAAAAGAAAACAGCTTCTGCTCTACATTGGTTGACAGAATTGTTACAGGATTCCCAAGAGATGAACATAAAGCACTTGAGGAGAGAATTGGTCAAAAGGACAATATGATGGATACAGCCGAAATTTTCCACCTCTGGGTAATACAGGGAAATCACGAGGATGAGCTTCCACTGCAAAAGGCAGGCTTTAATGTAGTTTGGACCGACAATGTGGATCCTTATAAGAAGAGAAAGGTTCGTATACTTAACGGAGCACATACTTCAATGGTTTTAGCAGCAAGACTATATGGACTTGAGACTGTAGGCGAGTGCATGAAGGATGAAAAGGTATCATCACTTCTTAGAAAATCTGTGTTTGAGGAAATAATACCTACAATAGGAGATACCGAGGATAACAGAAAATTCGGAGAGGCTGTATTTGAGAGATTTTCAAATCCTTTTATTAAGCATCAGCTTTTATCAATTGCACTTAATTCAGTGTCAAAGTTCAGAGCCAGAGTACTTCCGACAATCTTGGAGTATAAGGCGGAAAACGGAAAATATCCTGAGATACTAAGTTTCTCATTGGCCGCACTTATCGCATTTTATAAGACAGATGAAGCAAATGACGGTGAAGAGATTGTAAAGTTTATGAAGAGCGCTTCAGTAGCGGATATCTTAAAGAGAGAAGATTACTGGGGTGAGGATATTAGCGATATGTATGATATCGTAAACAGATGGTTTGAAAAGATAGAAAAAGACGGTGTAGCGGCTTGCTATGATGAACTCTTAAAATAAGTTGTTTAAAGGTGGAGGAAACTTCGCCTTTTTTATTTCAATAAGAATTATTTTATAAACAAGTGGATTTTTTAAGTGTATTTTGATGTATTTATATGATAAACTGACATCAGTACAGATGAAAGGAGAAACAGCAAAATGAGAGTTGTTGTTGCCATTGATTCATTTAAAGGAAGTATGTCTTCTTTGGAGGCAGGAGAGGCTATATCAAAGGGAATAAGAAATGCACATAAGGATGCGGAAGTTGAAATAAGACCGCTTGCAGACGGTGGCGAGGGCACGGTTGAAGCCCTGTCTATAGGAATGGGCGGAAGACTTATAAATGTTGATGTAACAGGACCGGCAGGAAAAAGCGTAAATGCTGTTTACGGAATAGTTGATTCAAGCAAAACAGCTATAATAGAAATGTCACAGGCTGCGGGAATTACTCTGGTAAGCGGAGATGAGAAGAATCCTTTACATACTACAACATTCGGAGTAGGAGAAATTATAAAGGATGCTATAAAAAATGGATGTAGACATTTTGTAGTTGGAATAGGAGGTTCCGCTACCAATGACTGTGGAATAGGTATGCTTCAGGCTCTTGGATATGAGTTCCTTGATAAAGACGGTAAACAGGTGGGATTTGGAGCAACCGGAGTAAGAGATATTGTTACTATAAAAGATGAGAATGTAATAAAAGAGCTCTCTGAATGTTATTTCAGAGTGGCATGTGATGTAAACAATCCTCTCTGTGGAGAGCTTGGATGCTCTGCAATATACGGACCGCAAAAGGGCGCTACTAAGGAAATGGTGGCAGATATGGACGTATGGCTAAATGCCTATTCAAAGATAGTAAAAGAAAAATATCCTACTGCAGACAGTGAATATCCGGGAACCGGTGCGGCAGGAGGACTTGGCTATGCATTCCTTAATTTTACAAATTCAAAGTTGGAGTCCGGAATAAAGATAATACTTGATGAAACTAAGCTTGAAGAATATGTAAAGAATGCAGATGTTGTGGTTACAGGAGAGGGCAGACTTGACCACCAGACCGTTATGGGAAAGGCTCCTGTAGGTGTGGCAAATATTGCAAAGAAGTATAATAAAAAAGTCATAGCATTCTCAGGAAGTGTAACAGAGGATGCAGGAGTTTGTAATGAGCACGGAATTGACGCCTTCTTCCCGATACTTAGAAGAATAGTTACATTGGAAGAAGCAATGCAAACAGATACTGCAAAGCAAAATCTTACAGATACCGCAGAACAGGTATTTAGATTATTGTAAAAAGAAAATCCCCGGGATTTTGGATAGTACCAAATCCGGGGATTATTTTTATAACTTTAAATCGCCTGTCTTTACCAGTCCCATCTTTTTCACAAACATATGAATAACAGGAGTGATAACAGCCGGAAGAACAAATGATATAAATATAAGTCCGATCCAGTCAAATGAGGTGATAGAAGCTTTGCTTCCGTTTGCAATATCGCTTACCCATCCGGTGTATACACCAATCTGCCCTACAAGACCGCATGTACCCATACCCGATGATACAGCAGCTCCGTTCATTTGCAACTTAAATATACATGTAGCAACAGGTCCTGTAATCATAGAAGTAATACATGGCGCAATCCAAATGCGAGGGTTCTTTACAATATTACCCATTTGAAGCATTGATGTTCCTATACCTTGTGAAATAAGTCCCGCCCATTTATTCTCAGGAAATGAGATAACAGCAAATCCGACCATCTGAGCACAGCAACCTGCCAAAGCGGCACCACCTGCAAGTCCTGTAAGTCCAAGAGCCGCACATATGGCTGCCGATGAGATAGGAAGTGTAAGTGCCACACCGACAAGAAGTGAAACCAGTATACCCATAAGGAAAGGTTGAAGGCTTGTAGCCCACATAATAACTGTTCCAAGTTTCATAGCGGCTTTTCCGAGAGTAGGAGCCAGTATGGCGGATAAGAAGATTCCGACAGATATGGTTACAAGAGGCGTAACAAGTATATCTATCTTAGTTTCTTTTGAAACCATTTTTCCTACTTCAGATGCTATAATAGCAACAAATAATACTGCCAAAGGTCCGCCTGCACCACCCAGTGCATTTGAAGCAAAACCTACAGTAATTAAAGAAAAGAGTACAAGCGGTGGCGTATTGAGTGCATATCCGATAGCAACAGCCATTGCCGGACCGCTCATAGCACTTGCCAGAGATCCTACAGTATATTCAACCCCTGCAATAGTAGCAACCGTACCGGTAAGGAAAGAGATCTGAAACTGCTTACCTATGGTATTTATAATAGTACCTATAAGCAGTGAACAAAACAGTCCCTGTGCCATAGCGCCCAAAGCATCAATGCCGTAACGCTTGGCTGAAATTACAATATCTTTCCTTTTAAAAAATAATTTTAGCTTTTCCATAGAAGCCCTCCATAGACGTGTGTTTTTGTTTCAATGTTTATTCTAGAATTAAACTGAAATTTGTCAAGAAAAAATATTTATTTACGGCTTATAAGCTTATTTTAAAATGTTCTAAATTGAAAAAAAATACATAGCGTGATACAATTTAGTCAAGATATATAGGCTGTGAAAATCAATTAGAAAGGATGAGTTTAGTGAGAAAATGTATTGTATTTTTAAGGCGAAATGCTTATGAAAAAAAAGTCGGTTGAGTTGATTATAGCGTTTGCTATATGCAGTATAGAATTTATTATAATAATTCTTATATTATGTATTAATGGATATAATTCTATAAAAAAACCAATAGGTAGTACATATTGTGCGGATCAAATCTTTGATGTGGTTAATTCAGATGCTATTTCCTTTTTTGGTACTGATTTTTATGGAGGTGGGACATATATGGACACAAAGACCCGTGAATATAGAAACTATACAGTAGATCCCGGTGATAGTTTTTGTACGATAACGTTGGACAATGGTTCATATGCCATATATGATTATAAAAATACAGTTTGTGTTATTACACCCGGAGTAGGGATAAAGTATTATAAAAGAGTGGGAAATTCAAACGGAGCATTTGTTCTGCAAAAACATGATTATGAGTAATCAATATATGAATAATCCGCGCTTAAAGAGGGAGGATTTTGATGGAAAATTTGGAGAATAAAAAAATATACAGATTTAAAAAAAATTTAGGATTTTTAGGATTTTTGGGATTTCTAGGATTTTTAGGATTTGTATTTGATTATATGGCGTTTTTTCATTTTTTTAGTTTTTATTGTTTTTTTTCATTTTTTTTTGTGAATGATACGCAGAGTATTAAGAATAAAGATGACAAAAGACATACTTTATACAGAGGTATTTTGGCTACTATATTTACAGCCAATATAGTTATAACTAACAGTGGATATATACAGGATAAATACTCGGCTATGACTATTTTAATCAGTGTAGCTTTTGCTATAGCCGTTATAGCGGATGCTATTATTGGAAGAAGTTAAATGTACTGAAAAATTTATTTAACATAATTTAAACATTCTGTATACGGAATCTATTTTAAGCTTTTTGTTAAATGTTGGAGTGGGTTGATTTTCAACCCACTTTTTATATCAAGAAAAAATATTTATATATTGACGGCTATACTTGTATGTGATAGAATACTTAAGATTAAGGATGCAAAGTCCTTTTTTTTTGGATTTTCAAGTCTAATTCGAACAATGGAGGTGGAGATTGTGCGTACAAAGATAACACTTGCTTGTACAGAGTGCAAGCAGAGAAACTATAATACGACAAAGGATAAGAAAAATCATCCTGACCGTATGGAAATTAAAAAGTATTGTAGGTTCTGTAGAACTCATACAGTGCATAAGGAAACAAAATAGGAGTAATTATGGCTGAAGGAAAAAGCGGAAAGATATCTGACTTTTGGAAAGGTATAAAGACAGAGTTTAAAAAGATAGTATGGCCTACAAAGGATGATATTATAAAGCAGACTATTGCTGTTATTTCATCATCTATTGTACTTGGTATAATAATATCAATACTTGACTTTATCTTCAAATTTTTACTAAACTTTGTTCTTAAATAGGTGAAAATATGGCAGAGGCACAATGGTTCGTAGCCCATACTTATTCAGGCTATGAGAATAAAGTAAAAGTAGATATTGAAAAGACAATTGAGAATCGCGGACTTCAAGATCAGATACTTGAGGTTACGGTTCCTATGGAGACCATACTTGAAGTAAAAAATGGTGTCGAAAAATCGTCAGATAAAAAACTTTTCCCCGGATATGTTCTTATACATATGTATATGAATGATGAAACCTGGTATGTTGTAAGGAATACCAGAGGCGTTACAGGTTTCGTAGGCCCGGGAAGCAAGCCGGTACCACTCACCGAAGATGAACTTGTAGCACTTGGCTATAGCGGTAATGCCGCTAAGCCTGAAGCAAGACTTGAGGTTGACCTTAAGGAAGGCGATATGGTTACAGTCATCAGCGGAGCATGGAAGGATACCGTGGGAGTGATTACCGCTGTCAACGAAAAGAGGAAAACTGTTTCTATTAACGTAGAAATGTTTGGACGCGAGACAAAAGTAGAGCTCGAGTTCACAGAAGTTAAGAAGATGTAATTTATTACATAGTTGCATTTATTTAAATGCGTGGGAGGGAAATCCCCGAAATTACCACAAGGAGGTGCCATATGGCAAAGAAAGTTACAGGATATATAAAATTGCAGATACCTGCAGGTAAAGCAACACCGGCTCCACCTGTTGGTCCGGCTCTCGGACAGCATGGTGTAAACATAGTTGAGTTTACAAAGCAGTTTAATGCAAGAACAGCAGATCAGGGAGACTTAATCATCCCTGTTGTTATCACAGTTTATGCAGATAGAAGCTTTAGTTTCATAACTAAGACTCCACCGGCTGCAGTTTTACTTAAGAAAGCATGTAAGATCGCTTCAGGTTCAGGTGTACCTAACAAGACAAAGGTAGCTAAGATTACAAGAGCTCAGCTTGAGGAAATCGCTACTCTTAAGATGCCTGACCTTAATGCAGCAAGTATTGACGCAGCTATCTCTATGATAGCAGGTACAGCCCGTTCAATGGGTATCACAGTAGAAGACTAATTTAGGAGGTAATATACATGAAACACGGAAAAAGATATGTTGAAGCTGCCAAATTAGTTGATCGTAGCGTACAGTATGATGCAAGCGAGGCAGTAGCTTTAATTAAGAAGACAGCAGTTGCTAAGTTCGATGAAACAATAGAATTACATATAAGAACAGGTCTTGACGGACGTCATGCAGACCAGCAGATTCGTGGTGCGGTAGTTCTACCACACGGAACAGGTAAGACTGTAAAAATCTTAGTATTCGCAAAGGGACCAAAGGCTGATGAGGCTTTGGCTGCCGGAGCTGACTATGTTGGAGCAGAGGAGCTTATTCCAAAGATCCAGAATGACGGTTGGTTAGATTTTGATGTTATCGTTGCAACACCTGATATGATGGGCGTTGTAGGACGCCTTGGTAAGGTACTCGGACCTAAGGGACTTATGCCAAACCCTAAGGCAGGTACAGTTACAATGGATGTTACAAAGGCTATTGCAGACATCAAAGCAGGTAAGGTAGAGTATCGTCTTGATAAGACAAACCTCGTTCACGTACCTGTAGGAAAGGCTTCATTCAGTGAGCAGCAGCTTTTGGAGAACTTCCAGAGCATCATGGATGCCATCAATAAGGCAAAGCCAAGCACAGTTAAGGGTGCTTACCTTAAGAGCGTAGTCTTAACATCAACAATGGGTCCGGGAATCAGACTCAATGTTGCTAAGATTACAGGCTAATTAGCTAATATAATAAAGACGCACAGACTGCCATATGCTTTTAGAGTATGTGGCAGTTTTTTAGTTGAAATAAATAAATAACACATAGTACCTTGCAATATACAGTAGCGTATGTTATTATAATCAAAGATAAATATTTATGCTATTTTACAAAACTTATTTTAGTTTATTTCATTTAAAAGATATGGGTTGAATTTTTCAGTCTGTAAATATTTCCTAGAGTAACAAAGATTTTATTAGAAAGGAAATACCATGGTAACACAGTTTAAAAAAGGGGTATTGGAGCTGTGCGTACTGTCTCTTATAAGTAAAAAAGATTGCTACGGATATGAGATAGTAGAGGTGATTTCACAGGCGATAGAGGTATCTGAGGGTACGATATATCCCCTGCTTAGAAGGCTTATCACAGAACAGTATTGTACAACATATTTAAAAGAATCCAGTGAGGGACCGCCAAGAAAATATTATACTATCAGCAAATCCGGCAGGGAAAGATTTGAAAGCCTTAAGTCTGAGTGGAATAATTTTTCAAAGCAGGTCGATTATATAATTGATCTGAATATCACAAAAGGAGATTAGAATGAAAAGACAGGAGTTTTTAGCTATACTTCGTGCCAATTTAGCCGGTATTGAAGAAAAAGAGTTGGAAGATATAATGTATGATTATGAAGAACATTTTACAATCGGCTTGGAAAAGAACAAAACCGAAGAAGAAATATCCGAAGCCTTAGGCAATCCTGTACATATAGCAAATGCATACAAGGCGGACAGCTTTATAAAAAAAGCCGAGACAAATCCCCGCCCCTACAATATGTTTAAAGCCATACTTGCCGGTATCGGACTCGGACTTTTTAATATAGCATTTGTTATAGGTATTTATGCCGGAGTTATAGGCATTGTTTTGGGACTTGGAGGTATTGCCCTGGGTATAAGTATTGCCGGAATTATTTTAATGATACAGCCTGTTTTTATTCTGCCATATGTAAGCACACCCTTTAATTTGACTCTTGAACTTGGAAGGTTGGCATGCTTTATATCGGGAATAGGTGCTTTGGCATTAGGGATAATGCTTATACTTCTCACCGTTTTTATATGCAGGCTTATATTTAAGATAACAATTGCTTATATTAAGGCAAATGTTGAAATGGTAAAAAGAGCGGGTAAATAGAAAGCTATATTTTATAAGAGAGGTATCCATGAAAAAAATAAAAAATTCCAATAATTGGCTTATTGTTTCGCTTATATTGTTTTTGATATTTATATGTTCGGCAATAAGTGTAGTTATATTGATCTTTAGAGCACCAAATATAATCCGTACTCCAAATTATGATAATGATTTTGAAGAAAAGAAAGTTATAACGGAAAATATTGATATTACGGGAATAGATATTATAGATGTAAAATGTGAAGTTGGAGAAATAGATATTGAGAAATACTCCGGAGAAGATGTAAGCATAGAGTATACTGCAAATGAAGATGCCAAGGTAGAATTACAAAAAGCAAATGGGATACTGACAATTGATGTAATGTATGGAAAAATGTTCAAACTGAATCTTGATATTTTACAAAGTAATAATGTAATGCTGAAAATAAAGATACCTGAGAGCTATACTAAAGATATAACTGTTGACAATAATATGGGTGATATGTATGCAAAGGGTAAATTTACAAATGCAAAATTGATTTCGGATTTAGGTGATATAGAATCCGAGATGGATGTGGATTATCTGGAGGTGGATATAAGTGCCGGAGATTCTAAAATATCGGGTAAGGTAAATTCATCAAGAGTTGAATCTTCCTATGGAGAAATTTATTTTAAACCGTCTTTAGGTGAAAAGGGAGAACATACATTAAAGGCTGATGTGGGGGATATATTCCTGGAACTTGCACCTGACAGTGATGTTACCGTGGAGGCAAGAACCGCCTTAGGTGATATAAAAAATCAATTTGATTTCACCAATATTATAAAGGATGAGAGGAAGGATTTAGCTTCAAAATTTTTGGCATCCAATAAAAAAGGACAGAACAGAATAGTATTAAAAAGCGATACAGGTGATATCAATATCAAATAATAAATATAACAAAAGGTGATACTGCGATATGCGGCATCATCTTTTTTATTGGCTAAAATATTTAATACTTTTATTTTTGTTTAAATTAAGTGAATAGTTAAAAGTTAAATGAACATATATAGATAATTTGATGTTAAAACTTGAAAATATTCTATTTATATATTAACATATAAGTAAGAAAAGTAGAGTAAGAAGTTACGATGTGATTGTATTTACAACTGAATATAGTTATTTTGGTGAGGAAGTTGAATATGAAGAGAGATTACAGATTTTTAATTATATTTATTTGTATGTTTATAGCAGGATGTGCAAGATTAAAAAACATTGACAGTATAAATGCAAAAAAAATAAAAAATGAGGTTGATGAATACTATAGTAAATTTTCAGCACAGTCCATGCTTGGAAATATAAAAACAGTTAATAAACTTAGCACGGAATGGGACGGGGAAATAACAAAGTATATTGATAAAGAGGATAAGGTATGCAGATGCAGTATCGTAGTTTTTGGAGAAGGAGGGAAATCAGAACTGGAATATTGGCTTTTATATAAGTATGTTTATGTGTCGGAATTAAAATAATATTATTCATATCCTATTTATATCGATTATACAAGACCGGTAGATATATTATACAGAACTCTTAATGAATATATTATTTATAAAGACAAGGTTTACCTGCTTGAAGGGGGATACTTTAAAAAAACGGAAAATAAACTGCCGGTAAGTTCATTGGAAGAGATAGATAAAGCGATGGAAGAGTAAAGTTTTTGCGGATTGATTTTATTTTTAAGGCGGTGTGATTATGGAAACTGAGGCAGGGGTAACATTAAAAAATAAGCTAAAAAAGATAATAATAATAACATCTGCATTGTCATTGATATTTGTACTGATAGTATGCAAGGAGTTTTCAGAGAAAAAAAGGAAGGACAAAGCGTATGAACATGAAAGCAAATCCATGGTTATAGCGACTTTAGCACAACTTCTGAGAGCGGATTTGAAATGTAATGATAATAGGGGAAATGAAAAGATAATTGAGAAGAGTAAAAATTTGACTCGTATAGTTGAGCAGGATATTTATGACTATATCGAGGGAAAAAAATACAGCCTTTATAATTATACAATTATAGAAGATGAAAACACACAGAAGTATATAGATATTTTTAACGACAATATGCAGCATATACGAATAAGCAAAAAGGACAGTAATGGAAATTTCACTCCCGCTAAAACTATATCGGAGGAAGAAGGGCTTGATGAGTTTAAGGAAATAAAGGACTTGGATGAGCTTATAAAGTATATGTATAAAAAAACGGAGAATGGTGCATACTATATATATGCTCTCGAGTTTATAGGAAGCGATAACTATGATTTTAAAGGGAAAATAATATATGAAAGAGACGGCATAGAAAATATTATATATGAGGATAGAGATATAAGAATATGGGATTTATTTTCCAAAATATGCAAAGATTATCAGTGATTTATATTGCAGTACGAAAAGGCAGTATATTTAAAACCAAGGAGATATGCTTATGAGCAAAGGAATAAAAAACAGGCTGATTATTTTAATATTATTGATTGTGTTTATTGCACTGTATGTAATTACTCATGCAAAAAGAAAACTGATTATAAAGGATAATATATTCTATGGTGTTGAGGAGGGAATATTTGAGAGCAAGTTCAGCATGAAAGAGCTGATTGTTCCTACAGGGGTTAAATCAATATCTGCGTATTCCCTTGTAGGCTGTGAAAATCTGGAAGCCGTGGAATTGCCTGATACACTTGAAAGCATCGGAGAACTTTCATTTATGGGCTGTAGAAAACTTGAGCATATTAAAATACCCGGAAATGTAAGAGGTATAGGTATAGGGGCATTTTTAGAATGCTCAAATTTAAAAAATATAGAATTACCTGAAGGTTTGGAGAAAATAAATGCTGCAGTATTTAAAAACTGTACCTCTTTGGAAAAAATAAGTATTCCGCTTGGGGTAAAGGAGATTGACGAATCTGCATTTTCAACTTGTAGAGAACTGAAGGAAATAGAGTTGAATGAGGGGCTCGAAAAGATAGGCAGTGAGGCTTTTTTGGGCTGTGGGAAAATGCAGAGCATAAAAATTCCGGATTCTGTGGAGGATATAAATGACTTTGCTTTTAAAGATTGTAAGAACCTTTCAAATATAGAAATGTCCAAGGGTATAAAATATATCAGAGAAGGTGCATTTGAAGGTACAAAGTATTATGAGAGAGGTCTGTGGGAAGATGAGGACGGCATATATATAGGTGATGCTCTGATAAAATATGAGAATAAAGGCAGTGAGATAAGGGTAAGAGAGGGCACAAGAGTGATTGCAAGTAAAGCCTGTGCCGATTTGCCTGATTTACATACGGTTGAATTGCCTGAAAGTATTATTATTATAGGAAACGGAGCTTTTGTAAACTGTAAAAGTCTTAAAAATATAAATCTCCCTAAGAATTTAGAATATATTGAAAGCAATGCATTTTTTGAATGTAATATAGAAAGCCTGATTATACCTGCAAGTGTAAAGAGTATAGGAAGCGAGGCATTTGCCAATTGCAGAAATTTATCGAATGTGGATATGGAAAAGACTCCGGATAGAATAGATGTAGGAGCATTTGAAAATACATACTGGCTTGAGCATTTGGAAAAAGATGAATATGGCTGTAAATATTTTCAAAATATACTCTTTGGATATGAAGACGGAAAGAGCCATGTTAAGCTCAGGGAAGGAATAAAGCGTATAAACGGTGATGTATTTTTTAATTCTTTAAAATTAGAAAAAATAGAGATTCCAAAAAGTGTGGAAATCATAGAAAGGGAAGCTTTTAGCGGATGCCAAAATTTAAAGGAATGTATATTCGAAGAAGGAAGCAATATTAAGATAATTTATGAGGAAGCTTTTAAAGAATGTAAAAGTCTTAAAGAAATAGAGATTCCTGAAAGTACGAAATATCTGGGTGGTAAAGCCTTTGAAGACTGTGAATCACTTGAAAAAGTTGTATTTAAGGAAGGCTGTGATATCAAAATATTAAATATGGGAGTATTTTGGGGTTGCACTGATTTAAAAGAAATTACTTTGCCTTCGAGCTTGGAAGAGGTATATTTTGCTGCTTTTGCACATTGTGAAAGCCTGGAAGAAATAAGATTTCCGGAAAGTATAAAGTATATAGACATCTCTGCTTTAGATACATGTAAGAACCTAAAGCAAATCGAAGTACCTGTAAGTATAAAAGAGAATTTTAAGATAGTGAAAAAAATAATTGATTTTGGAGGTGCACACCCTAAAGTTATATACTATTAAATTTATGTATCTTAGATAAAGCTAAAGTAGAGGGGAGGATTGCTGTGGTTAAAGGAAATAAAAATGCTAAAATATATGCAATTACTATAACAGGTATAGTAATTATCATATTATTATGTTTCTTTCTGAGTAATTTAAAATGTAAGCAGCTTATAGAAGATGGTGTTTTTCTTGACATAAAAAGCGGTCTTTTGGAAAAAAGAGACAGCATTACAAAAGTGGAAATACCAAAAGGAGTTACAGCTATAGGTGGTAGAGCATTTTATGATTGTACCAATCTGGAAAGTATTATTATACCGGAAGGAGTCACAGTCATAGGTGAAAGCGCATTTTATAATTGTACCAATCTGGAAAGTATTATTATACCGGAAGGAGTCACAGTCATAGGTGAAAGCGCATTTTATAATTGTATCAATCTGGAAAGTATTATTATACCGGAAGGAGTCACAGTCATAGGCGAAAGAGCATTTTATAATTGTACCAATCTGGAAAGTATTATTATACCGGAAACTGTTAAAAAAATAGATATTTATGCTTTTGATAATTGTGTAAAAATAGAGTATATAAAATTACCTGATAATTTGGAAATAATATATACAGGGGCATTTAATAATTGCAGTTCATTAAAGAGTATAGAAATTCCCAAGGCTGTGGCTACTGTTTATCCGGAAGCGTTTTTAGATTGTAATTCTTTAGAGGAAGTTTCCTTTTTAGGAAATATAATTGAAATAAATAAAAGTGCTTTTGAGGGTTGTGAGAAACTTAAAAAGATAAAATTGCCGGAGAGCCTTGAAAAAATAGATGAACTTGCCTTTAATAATTGCAGCAGCTTATCAGATATAAATATACCGGAAGGGATAAAAGCTGTGGGGGAAGATGCTTTCTCGGGAACCGATATTCTTAAAAAAACAGATATTGATGAATACGGTTGTGTATATATGGGAAAGGTATTGATATACAGTAAGGAAGAAAAAGAGTGTATTAAGATTAAAGATACCACTAAAGTAATTGCAGACGACGTATTTGATAATTATGAAAATTTAAAGCAGGTCGAATTTCCGAACAGCTTGGAAAGAATAGGAAATAACAGTTTTAGATCTTGTACATCTTTGGAAGAAATAAGTATCCCTGAGGGAGTAAAGAGCATAGGGGAATCCGCCTTTATGTATTCAGGATTAAAAAAGGTGGATTTACCTGATACTGTAGTGGATATAGGTGATTATGCGTTTATGGAATGTATACATTTATCTGAAATAAATTTGTCGAAGAATATAGAAAATATTGGGCATTGGTGTTTTAGTAATACTGACTATCTGCTAGATATGGAGTCTGATGAGTATGGTTGTAAATATGTTGGTGATATACTTCTTGGATACACAGGTAAAGGTGCTAAAAGAATAAAAATTAGAGACGGAACAAGACTGATAGCGGCAGGGGCTTTTGAAGACAGGGAGTTTATAGAAGGGGTATATATACCTAACAGTGTTGAGATGATGGGAGGGTATGTATTTTATAATTGTTTCGACTTAAAAGAGGTGTATTTTCAGGAAGGCAGTAAGCTGAGTGAATTAAAGCCGGTGACATTTGGACAATGTATATCTTTGGAAGAAATAGAATTACCGGAGAATTTAAAGAAAATACAAGATCATGTCTTTATAAATTGTGCTTTTAAAACTATAACAATGCCTGAAAATGTAGAATATGTAGATCCTTATGCTATCAGTGAATATGATATGCTTGAAGAAGTCAGAGTACCGAAAAAACTGAAAGGTGAGTATTATTTTGGGGACACATATATTATAGACAGTGAATATCATCCGGGAGATAAATTAAATAAGACTCAGAAAAAACCCGATATTGTATTTTATTAAAATACTGAGGTAAATGAATATTAAAGCTAATATAATAACTCACATACACCTTATTAATTCTCAATAATATACTTGTTTGAACTTTCCAAATGTTGTATACTATTTCTACAAAAACATAGCTTGGTAGGAGGTTTATATGCCTGTAGTAGAGAGTCTTATTTGCAAAGAGTCGGATGGTAAACTTAGTTTTGGAAATTATATTCTTGGTACAAAATCAAAGGTAGAAGATTTTGCACATGAGGGGGATGTATATAAGGTAAAGACTTTTAAGGAGATAACAAAGCTTGAAAGAAATTCGGCTTTTGTGTATGAATCGGTTCCGGGTAGTGCAGTGATGGAATTTGAAACCACCCCAAATTTGACTACATTTAATATATATGGTTTTGGGGATACTCAAATAACTATTGGTTTGGAAGAAGATACAGAATATGAGGTTTATGTTGATGATGTAAGTATCGGAGGCATGAAGACAAATCTATCAGGTAAGCTAATATTTAGTGTTGAGCTAAGTGAGAACGGATCAAAGGTTTTAATCAAAAAAAGATAGTTGCATGGGCATACCGGTAAGCCGGATATGCCCATTTTAAATAGAAAGGTTTTTATGGCGAAAGCAAAGTCCAGTGCATTCTTTTGTAAGGAATGTGGGTATGAGTCACCTAAGTGGTTGGGACAATGCCCTATGTGCAAGGCATGGAACAGTCTTGTTGAAGAGCCGGTAGCAAAGACAAAGAC
Organism: Lachnoanaerobaculum gingivalis; assembly: GCF_003862475.1. Taxonomy (GTDB): domain Bacteria; phylum Bacillota; class Clostridia; order Lachnospirales; family Lachnospiraceae; genus Lachnoanaerobaculum; species Lachnoanaerobaculum gingivalis. The sequence continues at coordinate 274,613 of NZ_RRCO01000004.1, forward strand.
AGTAAGCAGGGGAATTTCTGCAAATACATATAAAAAGCCTGCTAAGCTTTCTGAAATACAACTTGAAGATGAGGACAGGTTTAAGACGGGTTTTGAGGAGCTTGACAGAGTACTTGGCGGCGGAGTGGTACGAGGCTCACTTGTTTTGGTAGGTGGAGATCCGGGAATTGGAAAGTCCACATTATTGCTTCAGGTTTGTAAGAACATATCGGATGATAACAGAACTGTGCTTTATATCTCAGGTGAGGAGAGTTTAAAGCAGATAAAGATGCGAGCAAAAAGAGTGGGAGACATCACAGGGAATTTAAGCTTTTTATGTGAGACGAATCTCAATATTATAAAAGAAACCGTGCTGAGTGAAAAGCCGGAAGTGGTTGTTATAGATTCTATACAGACTATGTTTAATGAAGAGGTGGCGTCAGCTCCGGGAAGTGTAAGTCAGGTAAGAGAATCTACAAATCTCTTAATGCAGGTAGCAAAGGAAAATAATATTGCTATATTTATAGTCGGACATGTGACAAAGGAAGGGCAGGTTGCAGGTCCCAGAGTGCTTGAGCATATGGTGGATACAGTGCTCTACTTTGAAGGTGACAGGTTTGCTTCATACAGAATACTGCGTGCCGTCAAGAACAGATTCGGTTCTACAAATGAGATTGGTGTATTTGAAATGCAACAAGTGGGACTTATAGAAGTAAAAAATCCTTCCGAGTTTATGCTCTCAGGAAGACCGCAGAATGCTACAGGTGCGGCCGTGGCATGTTTAATGGAGGGTACAAGACCGATACTGGTAGAAGTACAGGCTTTAGTGGTTACTACAGCATTCGGACTGCCTAGGAGAACTTCCACAGGAACAGATGTGAACAGAATAAATCTTTTGATGGCGGTCATAGAAAAAAGATGTGCACTTGCAATGAGCAGATATGATGCATATATAAATATTGCGGGCGGACTTAGAATAAATGAGCCTGCCCTTGATCTGTCAATTATTATGTCGCTTATCTCAAGCATGAAAAACAGGACAATAGATGAAAAGACGGTAATATTCGGAGAGGTGGGACTTTCAGGCGAAGTAAGAGCCGTAAGTATGCCTGAAATCAGGATTAGAGAGGCTATGAAGCTTGGATTTGAGGTTTGTATTTTACCGATGGTATGCCTTGAGAAGATTTCATTTAATGGAAATATAAAGCTTATAGGTGTAAGAAATATAAATGAGGCGGTCTCACTTTTAAATTGATATAAATTAAAGGAAAGAGAAAAATGGACGAGAAAACAAATGTAATGAGACTTTTGGATCAAAAGAAGATAAAGTATAATCATTATTCATATATAGATACTCCGGCTACAAACGGTGTGGAAGTGGCACAGTTGCTTGGACAGGATGAGAAAAAGGTTTTTAAGACATTGGTAACGGTTGGAAAGAGTAAGGCAAACTATGTATTTGTAATACCGGTGTCAGAGGAGCTTAATTTAAAAGAGGCGGCAAAAGCTGTAGGTGAAAAATCTATAGAAATGTTGAAGTCAAAGGACTTACTGCCTCTTACAGGATATATACATGGGGGTTGTTCTCCGATAGGTATGAAAAAGAGATTTACTACTGTAGTTGATTCCACAGCTTTGAATTATGAAAATATTATATTCAGTGCAGGTAAAATCGGTTATCAGGTTGAGATGAATCCAAAGGAGTTGAAAAAATTTGTGCCTGTAAGTTTTGCTTCGTTGACATAGGTTAAGCTCATGATAAATGTTGGTGTATTGGCACATGTAGATGCCGGAAAAACTACATTGATAGAGGCGATACTCTACAAGACAGGAAAGCTTAGAAAAACAGGAAGAGTGGATTTCGGTGACAGCTTTTTGGATAATGATGAATATGAAAGAAAAAGAGGAATAACTATATTCTCAAAGCTTGCAAGAACAAGTATAAATGGAATAGAAATAAATATAATTGATACTCCGGGACATGTGGATTTCAGTGCCGAAATGGAAAGAACCATATCCATACTTGATATGGCAATTTTGGTAATCAGCGGAAGTGAGGGGGTACAATCACATTCATATACACTTTTCAGATTATTAAGAGAAGCAAATATACCTACTGTAATATTTGTAAATAAAATAGACAGTGATAAGTTTGACAAGAATAAAGTATTGGGGGGACTTAAAAAATCTCTTTCAAAAAATATAGTGGACTTTTCAAAGGAAAATAAGATGCTTTTAGAAGAGATTGCAGCCTGTGATGAGAATCTAATAGAAAAGTTTATCGAAGGGGAAGAAATAACAAAATCTGATATAAGTTTTTGCATAGAGAATTCAAAAGTATTTCCGACAATATTCGGTTCAGGATTAAAACTTATTAATATAGAAGGAATACTTGAACTTATAAAAGAGTATGTACATGAAAAAACTTATCCGGATGAACTTTCAGGAATAATATATAAGATAAAATATGACGAGAACGGAAACAGACTTTCCTTTATAAAACTTCTTGGTGGAATTTTACAGGTTAAGGATACACTCTTTGATGAAAAAATCAATCAGATAAGAGCTTATGACGGTGAAAAATATAATGCAACAGATAAAGCTTTTGCAGGCGACATTGTAGCGGTCACCGGGCTTTCAAAAGTTCATGCCGGAGACACATTCGGAGATGTAAAAAGACCTGTACAAAAGCTGTTACCGGTACTCAGTTACAATATGGTATTTCCGGATGACATAAGCATAAATCAAATATACCCGAAGCTTTTACAGATATTTGATGAGATACCTGAAATCAGAATGGAGTATGACGAGGAACTTTCAAAAATCAGGGTGAATTTGATGGGTGAAGTTCAGATAGATCTTATAAAAAATCTTATAGGTGAAAGATTTGGAATTAATTGTGATCTTATAGACGGAGGTATCATTTATAAGGAAACTATAAGCGGATATATTGAGGGAGTAGGGCATTTTGAGCCGTTAAGGCATTATGCCGAAGTGCATATACTTATCAGTGAAGGCGAGAGAGGAAGCGGCATAGTTTTTGTAAATGAGGTGTCGGATGATGAACTTCCAAAGAACTTTCAGAGGCAGGTAAGAAATATTGTTGAGACATCTAAGTTTAGAGGTGTACTTACAGGTAGCGAGCTAACAGATGTGGTGCTTACTTTGGTAGCAGGCAGAGCACATGAAAAACATACCGAGGGTGGTGATTTTCTTGAGGCTGTAAACAGAGCTGTAAGGCATGGACTGATGTATGCCAAATCAATTTTATTGGAGCCATATTATGACTTTGAAATAAACATACCTATGACTTCTCTGGGTAGGCTTTTAAATGATTTAAACAATATGAATGCAGAGGATATAAGCTATGAGGGTGGAGAGACTCTCAGAGTGACGGGATATGCACCTACAGTCAATATACAAAACTATGGAAGCACTCTTTTATCATATACCAAGGGACTTGGTCAAATAGGTTTCAGTCTAAGAGGATTTTTACCATGTCATAATGCGGAGGAGATTATAGAAAAAAGCTTATATATGGCGGAATATGATACAAAGAATACTCCTGATTCCGTATTTTGCTCTCATGGTGAGAGTTTTATAGTGCCGTGGAGTGAAGTATTTAACTATATGCATTTACCGCTAAAGAAGTTTGAACTTGTAAAGGAAGAGGAAAAGATAGAGACCGTAAGATCAACCTATGATGCCACAAAAGCCGACAGTGAAGAGCTTATGGCCATATTTGAAAGGACTTACGGTAAGGTAACTCCAAGGATAGGAGACTGGGATGCACCTGTAAAAAGAACACCTGAAAAAGAGTATGTTTATAAAGAAAGAGCAAAAAAGAAACATTATCTGTTGGTTGACGGTTATAATATTATTTTTGCTTCAAAGTCGCTAAATGAACTTGCACAGATAAATATTGATGCGGCAAGAGACAGACTGATTGAACTTCTGATAGATTATAAGGCCTACAAGGACTATGAGATTATTCTGGTATTTGATGCTTACAGGCTTGTAAATCATCCTACGGAGGTGCAGAATTTCTCGGGTGTATATGTAGTATATACAAAGACTGCGGAAACGGCAGATCAGTATATAGAAAAGACCACGCATGAAATGATAAAAAGATATGATGTCACTGTAGCTACATCAGACGGTATTGAGCAGATCATTATAAGAGGTAAGGGGGCAATACTTATCTCGGCAAGGGAGTTTTTAAAAGACTTGGAAGACACTAAAGAGGCTTTCAGAAAAGAACATATAGAAAAGACTTCAGTTACAAACAGATTGTTTGATTCTTTAGAAGTAGAGCTAAAAGAAAAAATAGAAAATATCAGACTTGGTAAAAAAGAAGAGCCCTAGCAAATGCAGGGGCTCTTTCTTTTAATTGGATTTAAGTATTTGAATAAAGAATCAGGTATGACAGCTGCCTGAGCAACCGCCACATCCTCCACCACAAGAGGACTTCCCGTTTTTCTTATCTTTATAAATAGATCTTACAATAAGACCCACTACGCCGACCAATACAGCTGAAATAATAACTGTTGCTGCCATAATGATCTCCTTTCTTTAATAAAACCGCTTATACTTTAGCTTTTACAGTAGAATCTTTTTCTACATATGGCTTACGTACAAGACCGTAAATAATAGCTGCGATTCCGATAAATCCGAATATTGTACCGACACCGAACTTACCTGTAAGGATAAGTGAACCTACCTGATATATAATCATAGCTACTATATATGCAAAAATACATTGATATCCTACAGCAGTCCAGAACCACTTTATACTGCTCATCTCTCTTCTGATAGCACTCATCGCTGCAATACAAGGAGCACACAGAAGGTTGAATACGAGGTATGAGTAAGCTGATAGAGGTGTGTAGTCGGCACGTAAAAGCTGCCAGATACCCTCACCGGTATCCGCATTGAAATCGGAAACATGGTATAGAATACCGAATGTACCTACGACATTCTCTTTTGCCATAAGTCCTGTGATGGCTGCAACTGCAGGCTTCCATGTACCCCAACCGAGAGGAGCAAAAATCCAAGCAAATGTGTTTCCGATATTTGCAAGAAGAGAAGTATCCATCTGATCTTCAGCAAGATATGAGAATGAACCGTCTACAAATCCGAAATAGCTAAGGAACCATATAAGGATAGTTGCAAGTGTAATAACTGTACCTGCCTTCTTTACGAAGCTCCAACCTCTTTCAGCCATTGATCTGATGATTGAACCTGCTGTAGGAAGGTGATATGCAGGAAGCTCTATAACGAACGGTGAAGGATCGCCTGAGAATAGTTTTGTCTTCTTAAGCATGATACCTGAGATGACAATAGCGGCAATACCTACAAAGTAAGCTGATGAAGCAACCCACGCGTCATTATCAAACAATGCACCTGATATAAGTGCTATAACAGGAAGTTTTGCAGAACATGGAATAAATGTGGTTGTAATAACCGTCATTCTTCTGTCATGCTCACTCTCAATAGTTCTTGAAGCCATAATTCCCGGAACACCGCAACCTGTACCTATAAGGATTGGAATAAAGCTCTTACCTGAAAGTCCGAATCTTCTGAAAACTCTGTCCATAACGAATGCAATTCTCGCCATATATCCACAGCCCTCTAAGAAAGCGAGGAAGAAGAAGAGTGTAAGCATCTGAGGAAGGAATCCGATTACGGCACCTACACCGGCAATAATACCGTTTACAATAAGGCCTACAAGCCATTCGGCAACGCCGGCAGATTCAAGGAAACCTTGAACACCCGGCTGAATAATTTCTGCGAACAAAACATCATTTACCCAGTCGGTCATTCCTGTACCTACAGTGGTAATAGAAATATAATAAACGGCAAACATGATAGCTGCGAATATCGGAAGACCCAAAATTCTGTTTGTAACTATCTTGTCAATCTTATCTGAAATACTTACATAGTCTTTATTCTTAACCTTATAAAAACTTGCAATAACTGTTGAGATATAATTGTATCTCTCGGATGTGATAATACTTTCAGATTCATCATCCATAGCATCTTCACATTTTGTTATAATCTTTTCAATTTCAGCCAATGTACTTTCTGAAAGATTTAACTGCTCAATAGCCTTATCATCTCTTTGGAACAACTTAACACCGTACCATCTTCTTTGAAGCTCGGGTACGCTGCTTGGAAGAAGAGCGATGATATTTTTGATAGCTTCTTCTACATTCTTGTCAAACTCATGCTTTTCCTTTGGAAGAGTATGACTCTTAGCTATTTCAATAGCTTTTTCTGCAGCTTCCATAACTCCTGTACCCTTAAGTGCGGATATTTCCACAACAGGGCATCCAAGCTTTTCACTCATTTTTGCAAGATCAAGCTTGTTTCCGCTCTTTTCAAGTACATCGAGCATGTTTACAGCGATAACAACAGGTACACCTAACTCTGTAACCTGTGAAGTAAGATATAAGTTTCTCTCAAGGTTTGTACCGTCGATGATATTAAGTATCGCATCAGGCTTTTCATTGAGAACATAGTTTCTTGCTACAACTTCCTCCAATGTATATGGAGAGAGAGAATAAACACCCGGAAGGTCTGTGATGATAACATCTGTATGTCCTTTTAATTTTCCTTCCTTTTTTTCAACGGTAACACCGGGCCAGTTTCCAACTGTCTGGTTTGAACCTGTCAAGGCATTAAATAAAGTAGTTTTACCGGTATTTGGGTTTCCGGTAAGCGCAATTCTGATTGCCATATTAGCTCCTTATCTGTTTATTTCAATTTTTTCCGCATCTTCTTTTCTAATAGAAAGCTCGTATCCTCTAACTGTAACCTCAATAGGGTCACCAAGAGGAGCTACCTTACGAACATGAATTGATGTGCCTTTTGTAACACCCATATCCATGATTCTTCTCTTTACAGGACCTTCGCCATGAACTCTGGCAACAGTAACAGTCTCACCGATTTTTACATCTCTTAAAGTATCCATTCTATTCTCCTTTCCGCATTATAATAAGTGATTTCTGAAAACATACAATGGAAATTCCATTGGCGAATGTAAATAAGCTGCTTACATTCTACTACCTAAAATTGTCAGGCAACTTAGATCATTATTTTTGAGGCCAATTCCTTGCTGATTGCTACTCTTGAATCCTTGATATTAACTATCAAATTTCCTGCCATAGCATTGACAACAGTGATTTTGCCATCAACAACAAAGCCGAGGGTTGCTAAAAAAGTCTTATCTTTTTCACGACCGCCAATTTGCTTTATTGTGTATTCTTCACCTAAGTTAGCCATAAGTAATGGCATCATAACTCCTCCTTTTCATGAAACATGTCAAATACATTTTATAGGTTAGCATACACTAACATTAAATGCAAGATTTTTTTAAGGAAAAGTTAGAGTTTACTTACTGAATTTACCGAATATTAGCAAAAACTAACTAAAAAGTACTTAAAAAAATACAATATTCACAAGTAAAAGTCCTATTTTGGAGTAAATTTTCTATTTACAAGAATTTAAGTTTATGATATATTATTACCGTAATAAATTTTATAAAATATAATTGTTAAAATTAGTTAACGCTAACTTAAGGAGGTTAATATGTTTTTACTTAACGGTTTTGGATGGAAGAAGTTCGGTTTATTTGCAGCAGGTACACTTTTCGGTACAGCAGGAATTAAGTTGCTTTCAAGCAAGGATGCTAAGAAGGCATATGCACAGGGAACAGCAGCAGTACTTCGTATGAAGGAGTGCGTAATGGATACAGTTTCATGTGTACAGGAGAATGCAAGCGATATTTTAGCAGAAGCTAAGGATATCAACGAAGAACGTGCAGCAAAGGAAGCTGAAGGAAACATCGAAGAGTAATTTCTCTTATCAGTAATATAAAGTTTTTAGTATAAGGAAGAGTCTGACTCTTCCTTAAGTTATAAGAAGATGTAGAGGGATAAAAAGTGAATTGTAAAATTTTACATGAGTCAAACAGAAGAATGCGTGTGCGCATGGCTCAAAAAAGAATGTCGGTAAAAGAAGCGGATATGCTTCAATATTATTTGGAAGGCTTTGAATTTATCAGAAAAGCCGTTGTATATGAAAGAACCTGCGATGTCGCTATTTATTACAAGGATAATAAAAGAGATGCAGTTATAAATAAACTTAAAAAATTTGATTATAATAATACTGCTTTGCTTGAGAGTATGCCAAGTACTTCAGGCAGACAGATTACAAGAGATTTTCAGGAGAAGATGGTGGGAATGCTCATGTTCACAGGTGTGAGAAATATGTTCTTCCCAAACATCATCAACAATATTTATACAATTGTTAAGGCTGTTCCATATATTTATAAAGGACTTAAATGTCTGTTCAAGTTAAAATTTGAGGTTGATTTGCTTGATGCACTTTCAATAGGAATATCTATTGCACAGGGTAATTTCTCAACAGCCGGTTCACTTATGCTTTTACTTAGTGTAGGTAATGAACTTGAGGACTGGACACATAAGAAGTCTGTAGACGATCTTGCAAGAAGCATGTCATTAAATGTAGACAAAGTATGGCTTGTAACGGATGACGGTGAGGTTTCAGTACCTATTTCACAGATTCAGTCAGGTGATACCATCAGAGTACATACAGGAAATATAGTACCTGTTGACGGAGAGATGGTAAGCGGAGAGGCTATGTTAAACCAGGCATCTCTTACAGGTGAGTCGGTACCTGTAGAAAAGAGAGCGGGATCCAGAGTATATGCCGGAACTGTTGTTGAAGAGGGTGAATGTCTTTTAAAGGTAGCCGCAACTACAGGACAGAGCAGATATGATAAGATTGTATCTATGATTGAGGAAAGCGAAAAGCTTAAATCAAATACAGAAAATATGGCAAACAGACTTGCAGACAGACTTGTTCCATATTCATTGATGGCAACAGGACTTACATATCTGTTTACAAGAAATATAACAAGAGCATTGTCTGTTCTTATGGTGGATTTTTCATGTGCACTGAAGCTTTCTATGCCTCTTGCAGTACTTTCAGCAATGAGAGAGGCCGGAAATGACAAGATTACCGTAAAGGGCGGAAAGTTTATGGAGGCAATTGCAAATGCCGATACTATCGTATTTGATAAGACAGGTACACTCACATATGCCTGCCCGAAAGTACAAAGAGTTATCGGAATTGACGGAGATGATGAGAATCAGCTCTTAAAGATTGCCGCATGCCTTGAGGAACATTATCCTCACTCCATTGCAAATGCTGTAGTAAAAGAGGCTAAAGACAGAAAGATTCGTCATAAAGAGATGCATTCGGAGGTGCAGTATATAGTTGCACACGGTATTGCAAGTAAAATAGAAGGTGACAAGGTTGTAATAGGAAGCTATCATTTTGTAATTGAAGATGAAAAAGCTTTTCTTAGTGAAGATGCTAAGAAAAAGCTTGCAGAGCTTGATCACAGATATTCACATCTGTTTATGGCTATTGCGGGAAGACTTGCAGCTATTATTGAGATTGCAGATCCTCTCAGAGCCGAAGCAAAGGATGTTTTAAAGAAATTAAAGGCTCTCGGAATCAAAAAGACTGTTATGATGACAGGAGATAATATCTATACAGCCGAAGCTATTGCAAAAGAGGTAGGAGTAGATAAATTCTACGCTGAAGTATTGCCTGAGGATAAGGCAAGCTATGTGGAAAAAGAAAAAGCAAAGGGCAGAACCGTAATAATGATCGGTGACGGTATAAACGATTCACCTGCATTATCAGCTGCAGACTGCGGCATTGCCATAAGTGAAGGTGCGGCAATTGCCAGAGAGATAGCGGATGTATGTATATCAGCAGACGATTTAAATGATCTTGTAAGATTAAAAGAACTTTCAAATAAGCTTACAAGACGTGTTCGCTCAAACTTCAGATTTATTATGGGATTTAACGGTTCGTTAATAGGTCTCGGTATTTTGGGAATACTTGCTCCGGGAACATCATCACTGCTTCACAATTTGTCAACTGTAGGTATATCACTTTCAAGTATGACAAATCTCTTACCGGAGAATTAAGAAAAACAAATTTTAATATATTCGGACATCTTTTGATGTCCGATTTTTATAAAGATAACCAAAACAGTTGCAAGTAATTGATGATTACGACACTTTTATGTATAATACCAGCATAAACAGTAAGTAGGAATTCAATAAAGAAGGAGGTAATTATGGTTATACAGGAAGCTGCCGAGATGTATCTGGAGACAATACTAAGATTAAAGAAAAAGACAGGCGTAGTAAGGGCAGTTGACATTGCAAGAGAAATGGGATATTCAAAGCCGACAATAAGTGAGCAAATGAAAAAGTTCAGAGAAAACGGCTATGTTGAAGTTGACAATGAAGGACATATCACATTAACTGAAAAGGGCCTGGAGATTGCAGAATCTACACTTGAAAGACATATAGCTTTGGGTGAGATTTTACAAAAGATGGGTGTAAGCAAGGAAACAGCGATAGAAGATGCCTGCAGGATAGAGCACTATATCAGTGAAGAAACATTTGAATGTTTTAAGGAATATTTTAAGAATAAATAGTTTAAAGAAAAAGCCTATAAATCCGTCACGGATTTATAGGCTTTTGTCAAAAAAATATCTAAATGTATTTTATCAGATACTTTATTGAAAAATATTTATTTACACTGTAAACTTAACCAGTCTTATATTAAGTTAGTTGGAAGTAAGAGGTGAAAAATGGGATTACATATAGTAAATGAGGCCAATAAATGTCTGCAGTGTAAAAAGCCGCTGTGCAGCAGTCATTGTCCTATAACAACATCAATACCACAGGTTATATCACTTTTTAAAGAAGGAAAGATAATGGAGGCCGGAGAAATTCTCTTTGAAAACAATCCTTTATCTTTGGTTTGCTCAATAGTTTGTGACCACGAAGCTCAATGTCTCGGTAATTGTATAATGAACAGAAAAAATAATCCTGTAAGATTTTGCGATATAGAAAAGTTTATATCGGATTTCTATCTGGACAGAATGGAATTTGTTAAAAAGCCGAGAAAGAATGTTATGGTCGCTGTCATAGGCGGCGGTCCTGCAGGTATGACTGTAGCGATTAAGATGATAAAAGAAGGCTATGATGTAACTATTTTTGATGAAAAGAATACAATAGGTGGAGTGCTTCAATACGGTATTCCTGATTTCAGATTGCCCAAGTCTTTAATGCAAAGATACTATGACAAGATGGAAAAAATGGGAATCAAGATAAGAAACAATACCGCAGTAGGTGGAGCTTTGGAGATAAAGGATCTTTTCAGAGACGGTTACAAGGCTGTATTTGTAGGCACCGGAGTGTGGAGAGCAAAGACTCTGGGTATTGCAGGTGAGAGTATGCCGAATGTACATTTCAGTGTGGACTATCTGGCAAATCCTGACGGACATAAGCTTGGAGACAGTGTTGCGATAATCGGTATGGGAAATGCCGCAATGGATGTGGCAAGAACAGCTCTTAGGAGAGGTTCAAGAACAGTAAAGCTCTATGCCAGAAGTAAAAGAGTTGCAGCAAACTCTGTAGAGGTGGAGGCGGCCAAATATGAAGGTGCCGAGTTTATATTCGGTAAGGCTATTGAAGCCATTACATATGACGGCCCTGTATTTAAGACTGCAATATTTGATGAAGAAGATAATGTTATCGACTATGAAAAAGAACTCGACTATGTAGATGCGGATTCTACAATCATATCTGTAAGTAACGGACCTAAGAATAAACTTGTTCTTACAACAGACGGACTTAGAGCATCGGATAAAGGACTTTTGATAGTGGATGAAAATTGTATGACAACTGTTGAAGGTGTTTTTGCGGCAGGTGATGTGGTTCACGGCTCAAAAACAGTAGTTGATGCAGTGGCTCAGGCAAAGGTTGCTGTAGAAGGCATGCTTAATTATTTGGAAAATTTATAAATAAAATATACTGAGACCTTGACAAAGAGAAAATCAAGTAATATTATATTGTGCATAAACGAAGAAGAGAAAAGTAGCATATGTGGAAATTACAGAGAGAGTTGGAGGCTGAGAGCAACTTGTGGAAGTATATGTGAAGACCGTCTCGGAGTGGCTTTAATACAGCACGTTGATTACGTTATAATCAAATGAGGGATATATTTATATATCCGAATTAAGGTGGAACCGCGTCAATCGCCCTTAAACGATAGTTTAGGGGCGATTTTTTATTATTGGAAATGGAGGAAATATGAAGATAACATTAAAAGACGGCTCAGTAAAAGAATATGAGAGCAAAAAAAGTATTATTGATATTGCTAAGGACATCAGTGAGGGGTTGGCAAGAAATGTGGTTGCCGGTGAAGTAAACGGTGTTATGCATGATTTAAGAGATGAAATTGAAGCTGATTGTGAGCTCAATCTTATTACACTAAAGGATAAGGAAGCACTTTCAGTTATAAGACATTCAGCATCACATGTACTTGCAGAGGCTGTAAAAAGAGTTTTCCCTGAGGCTAAGCTTGCCATCGGACCAAGCATTGCAGAAGGATTTTATTATGATTTTGATCACGAGCCTTTCTCAAGAGAAGATCTTGACAAGCTCGAGGCCGAAATGAAGAAGATTATAAAAGAAGGTGCACATATCGAGAAATTTGAGCTTCCAAGGCAAGAAGCCATCAAATTTATGGAAGAAAAAAATGAGCCTTATAAGGTGGAACTTATAAAAGATTTACCTGAGGGTGAGAAGATATCTTTCTATAAGCAGGGAGATTTCACAGATCTTTGTGCAGGACCTCATCTTCAAAGAACAAAGGATATCAAGGCGTTTAAGCTTATATCATCATCAATGGCATATTGGAGAGGAGATTCAAACAAGGCAAAGCTTCAAAGAATATACGGTACAGCATATAATTCAAAAGAGGAGCTTGAGGCACATTTAAAACATCTTGAGGATATTAAGCTTAGAGATCACAACAAGCTTGGAAGAGAAATGGAACTCTTCACAACTGTAGATGTAGTGGGTCAGGGACTTCCTCTTATGTTACCGAAGGGTACAAAGATGATTCAGAAACTCCAAAGATGGATTGAAGATCTTGAGGACAATGAGTGGGGATATGTAAGAACAAAGACACCTCTTATGGCAAAGTCCGATCTTTATAAGATTTCAGGACACTGGGATCACTATCAGGACGGTATGTTTATTTTGGGAGATCCTCAGCATGATGGAGAAATCCTTGCACTCAGACCTATGACATGTCCTTTCCAGTACTATGTATACAAGAATACTCAAAAGTCATACAGAGATCTTCCATATCGTATGGGTGAGACTTCAACACTTTTCAGAAATGAAGATTCGGGAGAGATGCACGGACTTACAAGAGTAAGACAGTTTACTATTTCAGAGGGACATAATGTAATAAGACCGGATCAGGCTGAAGAAGAGCTTCAAAGCTGCTTAAACCTTGCAATATATGTACTTGAAACACTGGGACTTAGAGATGATGTAACATTCAGACTTTCAAAGTGGGATAAGGACAATAAGGAAAAATACCTTGGAGATGAGGCATATTGGGAAGGAACACAGGCGGCACTTAGAAATATCTTGGTAGAAAAGGGACTTCCTTTTACAGAGGCTGACGGTGAGGCTGCATTCTACGGACCTAAGATTGATATTCAGGCAAAGAATGTTTACGGCAAAGAGGATACAATGATTACAATTCAGCTTGATGCCGCTATTGCAGAAAACTTCGACCTTTACTATATAGACCAAAACGGTGCAAAGGTAAGACCTTATATTGTACACAGAACATCACTTGGTTGCTATGAGAGAACACTTGCATGGCTTATAGAAAAATATGCAGGAAAGTTCCCTACATGGTTATGTCCTGAGCAGGTAAGAATTCTTCCTATATCAGACAAGTATGCAGACTATGCAAACTCAGTTTTGAAAGAACTTAAGAAAAACGGTGTGGACGCTACTGTTGATACAAGAACAGAGAAAATCGGATTTAAGATAAGGGATGCCAGACTTTCAAGACTTCCATATATGCTTGTAGTAGGTGAAAAGGAAGAAGCCGAGGGAAGCGTATCTGTAAGAAGCAGATTTGCAGGGGATGAAGGAAGTAAAAAGCTTTCAGACTTCGTGGATATGATCTGCAAAGAGATAAGAACAAAAGAAATCAGAAAAGAAGAAGTAACTGAATAAAATGTGAATTTAGAAGAGGGCGAAGACCTTTAAATGATCTTTGCCCTCTCTTTATTTTTATTTATCAAGTGCATTTTGGAGTAAATGGAGTGGGAATGGCGGTGAGGCCAAAGGCCTTACGGCTATCGACATCAAAAGTACAGGGTTGTCGTCTGCGGCGCTTCTGTTGGTGTTAAGTTTACCGCATTTTTTACATCTGTGAACTATTGCCCATTCACCCTTATCCTTAACCCATATGGAAATAGGCTCCATAATGCCTTTACAATCACTTTTTCGATCTCCCGGTTCATTGTCCACATGAATGGAGGACAGGCAGTAGGGGCAATGGTTTCTGTGATGTGTACCTGCACCTTCAGGATTTATCATTTTTCCACAATTGGCACAGGGGAAAGAGTCATTGCATGCTTCATATCTGTAATCAGGTTCTATTTTTACGGAATTTTTCTTTTTGATTGTACCGGCTTTCTTCTGTGATGAAGGGGCGCTGTTAAGGTTTTTTAGAGCCTCTTCCAAATCAAATTTTTCTTGACTCATATTTTCTTCTCCATTGTGTATTTCTTACAATATAGTTTGTGTATCTTAACCAAACAGGCACTGTGAATTATCTAATGTGTCAGATATAATTATATTGTATAAAAATTATATAAATACTTATTTCTGTATTATACCCAAGAAATTTGTATATGTAAAATATATTTTAACGGATTTAGGATGAGTTGTAGGAGAAAAAATGAAGAAGAGATTAGTTGTTCTGGCGGCGGCACAGCAAAGAGCAAATGAGAGTGCGGTATCATTTGCACATACCAGACCTGACGGACAGGCTTTTTATACTGTGAACAATATAACAAATAATTACATTGGAATATCTGAGATATTGACAATGGACAATTCCTCATCTACAGATATAAAGATTACATCATTTAAGAATTCACCAAAGCATAATGAGTTTATGCTTCAAAGTGAGGGGGTTATAGAAAATCTGCCGGTGTCTACAATATATGCCGGAGTCGGATATTATTATGTAGCAATGCTTTTCGGACATCAGAAATAAACAAAAGTCGCCACCGATTATACTTACAGCTATTTATCGATGGCGGCTTTTTTTAAATATTTACTTTTCTTAAATCGTCAAAAAATCCGGGATATGATATTTCAACACAGTTTTTATTATCAAGTTTTATTTCACCGTCTGAAATAAGCCCAAGAACAGCAAATGTCATTGCGATTCTGTGATCGTCATGAGTAGATATAGTGACATTTCCCAAAAGTTTGTTTGTTCCCTCAATCTCCATACCGTCTTCGGTTTCAACTACATTTACACCGAGTTTTGAAAGTTCCTCACACATTACCTTTATTCTGTTGGATTCTTTTACCTTAAGCTCTGTAGCATCCTTTATAATAGTTTTACCTTCGGCCATTGAAGCTACGGCGGCAAGTAAAGGCAGTTCATCTATAAGAGTCGGTATAATATCTCCTCCTATAGTAGTTGCATGAAGTTTTGAATATGATACTTTGATATCGGCTACAGGCTCAAACTCATCATTTGATTTGATTATTTCTATATTTGCACCCATATCTTTTAATACTTTTATTACGCCGTCTCTTGTGGGATTGATACCAACATTTTCAAGTATAAGCTCGGAATCCGGAACCAAAGTGGCGGCAGCCATAAAAAATGCCGCAGAAGATATATCGGAAGGAACGTCTATATCTGTCGCAAAAAGTTCCTTACAAGGATTTATTGTTACGGAGGTTTTTGTAGTGTTTAAATTTGCACCGAATTTTTTTAACATTAATTCGGTATGATCTCTTGATTTTGCAGGCTCAATTACAGTAGTAGAAGAGTCTGCGTATAATCCTGAAAGAAGTATTGCGGATTTTACCTGCGCGCTGGCAACAGGAGAGTTATATTCAATACCGTGAAGAGAACTTCCTGTGATTGTCAGAGGTGCAAAACCGTTGTTACTTTTAATGTAGGCTCCCATCAATGTCAGAGGAGCTATAATCCTGTTCATAGGCCTTTTTTGTATGGACTTGTCACCTGTGAGAACAGAAGTAAAATTTTGTGCGGATAAAATACCGCTGACAAGTCTGGTTGTAGTACCGCTGTTTCCGCAGTCAAGTATTTCTTTAGGTGCGCTTAAACCATAAAGTCCTTTTCCATTTACTTTAACACAGGTGTTTTCCATTTCAATATCAATACCCATTTTCTTAAAGATTGATATAGTTGAAATGCAGTCAGCACCTGTTAAAAAACCTTTTATATTTGTAATACCCTTTGATATGGCTCCAAACATAACAGCTCTGTGAGATATTGATTTATCGCCGGGAACCATTAATCTACCTTTTATCATATTTCCTCCGTTAAATAATTTTATAATTATATTCCTTCAATAATTTGCCTGCCATTTTACAGGAATCGGCATCATAGAAAGAAATATTTAATGCACCTTCGCCCTTTTCTCTGTTGTGATTGATACCGATATTTTTAATACTTATAGAATTTGCGGCCAGGATGGCGGATATAACGGAAATTGCTCCGGGTTTATCCTGTATATGCACGCTTAAATCATATTTTGAAATAATAAGTCCCTGAGAGTTTGTATCAAGAGAGTTTCTGTACTCACCGGATTTTGCAAACATATTGTTGATATATGTACTCGACTTAGCAGACAAATGTGAGTATACATCCTCTAAAGTATCTATATATTTGCGAAGCATCATATTTATAGGCTCAGAATTAAGCATACATATCTGTTCCCACATGATTGGAGAAGCCGAGGCTATTCTTGTAATATCCTTAAATCCTCCTGCGGCAACTCTTTTCATTACTCCGTCATCATAGTCATTTTCACTTACCAGATTTACAAGTGTAGCCGCAATAATATGAGGTAAATGACTTATGGTTGCAACAACTTTATCATGCTTTTGATAATCTATTACAAAGGGTATAGCCTTTATTGATTCGATTATTCCTGAAAATACCTCAAGCTTATCGACATTTACTTTTGAAGATGGAGTGATCATATAATAAGCGTTTTCCAAAAGCAGTGCATCAGAAGCGTCATATCCTGTTTTTTCAGAACCTGCCATCGGATGTCCGCCTATAAAGACATCCTCAAGTTCAAGTTCTTTTGCAAGACTGTGAATTGAAGATTTTGTGGAACCTACATCCGTTATGATTGCATCATTTCTTATATAAGGCTTTATGTCGTTAAGATATTTATCATTGAACTCTACCGGAGTACATAAAAATACTATATCACAGTCTGAAAGAGTGTTGTCTATACCTTCAAGAATAATATCTATAATCCCGTCACTTTTACCTTTTAACAGCTCGGAACGGTTGTTTGTATAGGCATAGATTATTGATTCGGGTCTGTATTTTCTTATTGCTTTGGCAATCGATCCCGCTATAAGTCCAAAGCCTATAAAAGCTATATTATTGTATTGCATAATCCTCCGTTCCGGCACTGCACCAATATTAAATATAAAAAGTCTAGTACATTTGTCCGAATTAGTCAATTACTTTTACTTTAATAATTTAAAGTGACATAGTAAAATAGCTTGAACAGGACTATTTATCTTTACTAAAACAGTCTATTTATACAAAAGCTTTATAAAAATATATTACGATTTAACTATAATAAAAGTACAAATTACATTGTCTAAATTGAATATAAAACTTGAAATTTTATCGTATGTTTAGTAAAATATCTTTATCAGAAAAGTCTATTGACTAAAAAGGAGGGATACTCTTATGAAGGTTTATGAAACTAAACAGATTCGTAACGTTGTACTGCTTGGCCATGGAGGCTCGGGTAAGACTACAGTAGCAGAGGCCATGAGCTTTGTTGCAGGAAATATTTCAAAGATGGGAAGTATTTCAAGCGGAAATACCATCAGCGATTATGACAAAGAAGAAATTAAAAGAGGTTTTTCCATCAGTACATCTTTAGTTCCGGTAGAATATGAAGGAGATACCGGAAGTGTAAAGATAAATCTCTTGGACACTCCGGGATATTTCGACTTTGTAGGCGAGGTGGAAGAAGCCGTATCAGCTGCAGACGCTGCCATTATTGTAGTCAATTGCAAGGCCGGAATTGAAGTAGGTACAGTAAAAGCATGGGAGTTGTGCGAAGAATACGGTTTACCTAGAATATTCTTTGTAACAAATATGGACGATGACAAGGCAAGCTATCGTGAACTGCTTTTGAAGCTTGAAACACGCTTCGGAAGAAAAGTGGCTCCTTTCCATCTTCCAATCAGAGAAAACGAAAAGTTCGTAGGATTTGTAAATGTCGTAAAGATGAAGGGTAGAAGATTTACAAACCTATCAGATTATGTAGAGTGTGAGATACCTGATTATGTTGAAGCCAACTTAAAGATTGCAAGAGAGGCCTTGATGGAGGCCGTTGCCGAGACAAGCGAAGAATACATGGAAAGATATCTTTCAGGTGAGGAATTCAGTGATGATGAAATTTCAACAGCACTCAAAGAAAATATTTGCAACGGAGATATCGTGCCTGTAATGATGGGTTCAGGAGTGGACGCACAGGGATTTAAGGCACTTATGATGGCAATTGAAAAGTATTTCCCGTCACCTGATTATAAAGAGTGTGTGGGAGTAGACGTAAGCAACGGTGAGCATTTTACAGCAAAATATAATAAAGAGGTTTCATTATCCGCAAGAGTATTTAAGACAATCGTGGATCCTTTCATAGGAAAATACTCATTGGTTAAGATTTGTACAGGTACACTGAAGCCTGACAGTGCAATCTATAATGTAGGTAAGGAAACAGAGGAGAAATCCGGAAAGATTTATGTACTCAGAGGAAAGAACGCTATAGAAGTACCTGAGCTTGTTGCCGGTGATATCGGCGCTATGGCTAAGCTTAGTGCAACAACTACAGGTGATACTATTGCGTTAAAGAATGCACCTATCCTTTATCATGGACCAAAGATCTCATCACCATATACATGTATGAGATATAAGATCGTAAACAAGGGTGAAGAGGATAAACTTTCATCAGGTCTGTCAAAACTTATGGAAGAAGATTTGACATTAAAGCATATGAACGATACTTTAAACAGACAAACTCTTCTTTACGGAATAGGTGATCAACAACTTGAAATTGTAGTTAGCAAACTTTTAGATAGATATAAAGTAAAGATAGAACTTTCAAGACCTAAGGTAGCTTTCAAAGAGACTATCAGACAAAAGGTTGAGGCTGCCGGAAGATATAAGAAGCAATCAGGTGGACACGGTCAGTTCGGTGATGTAAAGATGAGCTTTGAACCTTCAGGAGATCTTGAGAAGCCATATGTATTTGAGGAGACTGTATTCGGAGGTTCGGTACCTAAGAATTATTTCCCTGCAGTTGAAAAAGGAGTGGCTGAGTGCTGTATTAAGGGACCTTTGGCCGCATATCCTGTAGTAGGTGTAAAGGCAGTACTTTTGGACGGTTCATATCACCCTGTTGATTCATCTGAAATGGCATTTAAGATGGCTGCAACAATAGCATTTAAGGACGGATTTATGAAGGCCGCACCTGTGCTTTTAGAGCCTATTTATACAGTAAGTGTAATAGTTCCTGATAAGTTTACAGGTGATGTTATGGGAGATCTCAACAAAAGACGTGGTAGAGTTCTCGGTATGGAGTCAATAAATCACGGAAAACAGCTTATAAGAGCCGATGTTCCTATGTTGGAGCTTTTTGGATACAATACCGAGCTTCGTTCAATGACCGGAGGTATGGGTGTATTCAGCTATGAATTTGCAAGGTATGAGCAGACACCGGGAGATATCCAGAAGAAGGAAGTGGAAGCAAGAGCAAGTAAGCTTGAAAATGATACGGAATAATAAATATATTTATTATTAAGGAAATATGTTTATTCGTAAGAAATCTTACTATAAATTTACATATTGAATAAAGTGCTTGAAAATTTTTTCATAAGGTTATATATTAGCTTCATCAAAAAAACTTATATGAAAAAGGAGGTATCATATCATGCACTTATCAATAATCAAAAAAACAGTTTTATCATTAACATTGGCTTTAGGTTTAGTTTCAGGTAGTGTAGTTGCTTTTGCCGCACCTTCACAGATAATTATTCCTGGAAAATCTGCAGACGCTGCAAGCGCACAGGTTATTAATGAGGGAAAGATAACCCGTATTATAGGAATAGAGGGAGAGAAGGCACCTTCAGAGATTATTATACCGGGTACTTCTACAGTTGTAGTAAGATCAACAGTATCTAATGCAACACCTTCTATGGCTACTCGTTCAAACTCTACAGCGTCAAGCAGCAGAGGCGGTTCATCAAGCTCATCAAGAAGCGGAAGCTCAAGAGCTGTTACTGCAACAACAGTACCTACAAATACTCCTGCTTCAAACTACGGTCCTGCACCTTCAAATACTACTGCTCCTGCAGGTAATGTAGGTCCTGCAGCTAACGTAGGTCCTGCAGCAGGAAACACAAATGTTTCAACTAAGGGTGATGTGACAGCAGCTAAGCGCGGAAAATTAAATGTACCAAAGACAGCTGATGCTTCAGCAATGGGACTTTATGCAGCATTACTTGGTCTTTCAACTGTAGCAGGTGCGTTTGTAATCGCAACAAAGAAGAAAGAGAACTAATCTTAAATTAAATAAAATAATATATTTTACGGCAGACTGTACAGTCTGCCGTTTTTGTGTTTTTTTTAATGCAATTTTGTATGTTTCTTATAAAAAACAAGAAATTGATAAAAAAATAACAATATACCTTTATTTTATTTTTTAAATATAGTATTATATCATTGCTCAGTATAGAAGACAGTTTTAGAAATACTTAAAACTATTGTCACTATAAACGGAAATTTTTTTTAGTGGAGGAAAATTGTGAGAGGTGTTGAAACAAGAATTCAGGAAATAAGGCATAGAATCTTTAGAGAAGTTGCCAGAATGGCTTATCACACAGAGTGGCCGGTAGATAAAAGAATAGAGGAGCTTCCTTATAAGATTATTCCCGGTGAAGTGGGAAATTTTAGAAACAACGTTTTCCTGGAAAGAGCTATAGTAGGTGAAAGACTCAGACTTGCTATGGGATTGCCTTACAGAAGTGCGGCTAATCATGCTCCCTTATCTGAGGGAATAGAGCTTGCGGATAAGGCGGAGACATATTATACACCACCGTTAATTAATATAATTAAATTTGCATGCCATGGTTGTGTTGAAAAGAGAGTATATGTAACTAACGGTTGCCAGGGATGCTTGGCACATCCATGTTCGGAGGTTTGTCCTACAGGTGCTGTAAAGATAGATAAAGAGAGCGGATTCTCAAGCATTAATCAGGAAAAGTGTATCAAATGCGGTAGATGTGCAAATGTTTGCGCATACAATGCAATCATTGTGCAGACAAGACCTTGTGCGGCTTCATGCGGTATGGATGCAATATCTTCAGATGAAAACGGTAAAGCCGATATTGACTACGATAAATGTGTATCATGTGGACAGTGTCTTGTAAACTGTCCGTTCGGCGCTATTTCAGATAAATCACAGATTTTCCAGACTATAAGAGCTATTCAGTCGGGAGACAGAGTATATGCGGCTATTGCTCCTGCTTTCGTAGGTCAGTTCGGTCCTAAGGTGACACCGGGAAAACTGCGTGCGGCAATGAAAGCGCTCGGATTTGCCGATGTATTTGAGGTAGCTATAGGTGCAGATCTTTGTGCCACACAGGAGGCATTTGACTTCCTTGATGAAGTACCTGAGAAATTACCTTTTATGGGTACATCATGTTGTCCTTCATGGTCATTGATGGCAAAGAAAGTGTTCCCGGATCAGGCTGAATGTATATCAATGGCACTTACACCTATGACGCTTACGGCAAGACTTATAAAGAAACAGCATCCGGACGGAAAAGTAGTATTTATCGGACCTTGTTCAGCTAAAAAGCTTGAGGCTATGTGGACAGAGGTAAGAAGTGAAGTGGACTTTGTACTTACATTTGAAGAGATGGCCGGAATATTTGATGCAAAACATATAGATATTGAAAATCTTGAAGAAGATCCGAACGGTGTCAACGATGCATCTACAGATGGAAGAAACTTTGCTGTGTCAGGAGGAGTTGCAAAGGCGGTTGTAGGAGTTATTAAGAGTCAGTATCCTGACAGAGAAGTAAAGGTAATGAATGCGGAAGGCCTTGCAGATTGCAAAAAGATGATGACAATGGCTAAGGCAGGAAAGTACCCGGGATATCTTCTTGAAGGAATGGCATGTCCGGGCGGTTGTGTTGCAGGACCGGGAACAATGCAGAATATCAAGAAATCTCAAGGTGCGGTAAATCAGTATGCGGCTAAGGCAACACATGGCATTGCTATTGAGACGGAATCTGTAAAAGAGCTTGATAAGTTGGTTAAATAATTAAATATAATAAAAGCTATTGGCACTCATATTAGGTGAGTGCCAATTTTTTATTGACTTTTATATTTTCATGGTTATAATAGTTATATCAAAGCAAATAATATATTTGCGAATTTATTAGAGAGGTGATGAAATGAAAAAGGGAAACTTATCAATAAACAGTGAAAATATATTTCCGATTATAAAGAAATGGTTGTATTCAGATCATGATATTTTTGTGAGAGAATTGATTTCAAATGCAACAGATGCCATAACAAAGCTGAAAAAATTAAGCCTTGCAGGTGAGTTTACAAAGCCTGAAGGAGATGAATATAAGATAAATGTAGAAGTCAGTCCTAAACAAAAACTTATTCGTTTTATAGATAACGGTATAGGTATGACTGAAGAAGAGGTAGAAAAGTATATAAATCAGATAGCTTTTTC
Source organism: Lachnoanaerobaculum gingivalis (assembly GCF_003862475.1). Lineage (GTDB taxonomy): Bacteria > Bacillota > Clostridia > Lachnospirales > Lachnospiraceae > Lachnoanaerobaculum > Lachnoanaerobaculum gingivalis. The sequence goes on from NZ_RRCO01000004.1 coordinate 297,588, forward strand.
AGGTGCGGTTGATTTTATAGAAAAATATAAGGATAAGACAAATGAAGAGCAGATAATAGGCCATTTCGGTCTTGGATTTTACTCTGCATTTATGGTAGCGGATAAGGTAAGTATTGATACTCTTTCATACAAAGAAGGTGCAAAGCCTATACATTGGGTTAGTGACGGCGGTCTGGAGTTTGAGATGGGAGAAGGCAACAGAGCTTCAAGAGGAACTGCTATTACATTATATCTTAATGATAATTGTCATGAGTTTGCAAACGAGTTCAGAGTAAGAGAGATACTTAACAAGTACTGTTCATTTATGCCGGTAGAGATATTCTTAAAGGATATAGATGCTGAGGAAGCTACAGAAATTATAGAAAAGGATGAGCTTTTAGAAAGCGATACCGTAATAGAGACTATAATTGAGCCTGCAAAGACGGAAGAAAAAGAAAAAGAAGACGGTACTAAGGAATTAGTTGAGATAGAACCTGCAAAGGAAAAGATCAAGATTAAAAAGCGTCCTGTAGCGCTAAATGATATACATCCGCTTTGGACTAAGCATCCTAATGAGTGTAGCGATGAGGAGTATATCGAGTTCTACAGAAAAGTATTTATGGATTATAAGGAGCCTCTGTTCTGGATCCATTTAAATATGGATTATCCTTTTAACTTAAAAGGAATTTTATACTTCCCTAAGATAAATACGGAATATGATTCTATAGAGGGTACTATAAAACTTTACAACAACCAAGTATTTATCGCCGACAATATAAAAGAGGTTATTCCGGAGTTTTTATTACTGTTAAAGGGTGTAATAGACAGTGCAGACATTCCGCTTAATGTTTCAAGATCCGCATTACAAAATGACGGTTCTGTAAGAAAAATCTCAGAGTATATTGCAAAGAAGGTTGCAGATAAGCTTTCAGGAATGTGCAAGACCGAGAGAGATAAGTATGAGAAATACTGGGATGATATCGCACCTTTTATAAAGTACGGTTATCTTAAAGACGAGAAGTTTGCTAAGAAGGTAGAAGATTATATATTATTTAAAAATATAAATGATAAGTACCTTACATTAAGCGAGCTTATTGATGAAAGCAAAAATTCCGAGGAAACGCTAGAAAATTCTTCTGATGAAACTCAGGAAAACGCTGAAGAGAAAAAAGAGGTTGAGAAAACTCAGATATTCTATGTAAATGATGTAAAAGAGCAGAGTCAGTATGTAAATATCTTTAAGTCTGCCGGAAAGGATGCCGTAGTATTGCCACACAGCATTGATGTACCTTTTATCTCAACTCTTGAGATGAAAAGAGACAATGTGAAATTCCTTAGAATAGATTCAGATATGACGGATGATATGAGAAGCGAGGAGGTAGCTGAAGATACAAAGGCTTCATATGATAAGTTATCTGAAAAGGTAAAGACAGCTCTTCACAATGACAGATTGAAAGTTTCAGTACAGCTTTTAAAGAGCGATGAGATTTCATCGGTGATTACAATATCCGAAGAGAGCAGAAGAATGCAGGAGATGATGAAGCAGTACGGAATGATGGGCATGGATCCTTCAATGTTTGGAGGTGAGGGTGAGACTTTGGTTCTCAATGCAAATCATCCGCTTGTAAAGGAGCTTCTTGAGAACAATCATGAAGATTTATTTGATATGATTTGTGAACAGTTCTACGATCTTGCTTCAATATCACACAGCCCGCTTTCACCTGAGAGAATGAGTACATTTATTAAAAGAAGCAATGAGCTTATGCTTAAATTAAAATAATAAAATAAAAACAGCCGGTACTTAACAACTTAAAATCGTAAGTGCCGGCCTTTTTAATATTTTACTCAATGCCTACCATTACTGAAGTAGCCTTGATAACAGCATAAGCTTTTTTGCCTACAGCAAGTTCAAGCTCTTTTACAGCGTTCTTTGAGATTGTAGCTGAAACTACACCAAGCTTTGTCTCAATAGCTACGATATCGTTAACAGCACCTTCTTCAATGCTCTTTACAACACCTTGGAACTTGTTTCTTGCAGAGATCTTTGGAAGCTCTGTAGCAACCATAACCTCTGTAGCCTTGATAACTGCGATTGCAGAAGCTCCATCCTTTAACCCGAGCTCCTTGATAGCATTAACTGAAATAGTAGCTGAAACAGCCTCTCCGTTTACTTCAATAGTAACGATGCCGTTAACAGCACCTTCATTAACATTCTTTACAATTCCCTTGAATTGATTTCTTGCACTTAATTTCATTGTGTAAAAACTCTCCGGTAAAAAATATTTTGCTTAAAGAACTTAAGCAATACTACAGATTTTAGCATAAATTTAAAATATTTCAAGCATATTTAGCTTATAGAATTAAGCATACTTGACTTATAATAAGTATATTACTATAATGGATGTAGTTTTAAAAACTACATTAAACGGAGTTGAAAAATATGACATATAGATTAATTGGGGATAGTTGTACTGATTTGGATGAGAATCTGAAAAAAGATGAAAATATAAAAATTGTTCCGCTTACACTTGAAATCGGAGACTATCAGGTTATAGATGACGAGAAGTTTGATCAAAAAGACTTTATAAAGAGAATGGCCGAATCGAAAATAGGACCAAAAAGTGCCTGTCCGTCACCGGATGCATTTAAAGAGGCTTTGGAATGTGATACCGATATGGCATTTATCGTTACTCTTTCAGAGCATCTTAGCGGAAGTTATCAAAGTGCTGAGATCGGAAAGAAACTTTACGAAGAGGAATATGAAAAAAAGGATATTTTAGTGCTTTCGTCAAGGTCGGCATCTGCCGGACAGTATAGACTTATGCTTGAGCTTGACAAATTATGTAAAGAAGGTCTTAGCTTTGAAGAGATTTCAAAGAGAATGATTAAGCTTAGAGATGAGATGAAGACATATTTTGTTTTGGAGTCTCTTGATACACTTAGAAAGAACGGAAGGCTTTCGGCGGTGAGTGCATTTATAGCCTCAGCTTTAAATATCAAGCCTGTTATGGGTGCCGTAGACGGTGTGATAGTAAAAAAAGACCAGCAAAGGGGGATGCAGAAAGCTTTAGTAAAAATGGTTGAGCTTGCTATATCTGAAGCGGGAGAAAACACATCTGAAAAGATTGTATGCATTACTCATATAAATAATGAAGAAAGAGGTGAGAGTGTAGCTAAGCTTTTCCGTGACAGTAATAAATTTAAGGATGTTAAGGTTGTAAACGGTGCAGGAGTTGCCACTTTGTACGCAGGTGACGGAGGAATAGTTCTTGCAATCGGATAGGTCAAAAATAAACTTAAGTACACAATAATAAATTGTGTACTTTTTTTGGATTTATGATAAACTTACTTTGTAATGTATAGATATTAGAACGATATGTATGCTTTAATTAAAATATTAAGCGAGGGGTATATGAATTTACTTGAGGCAAGGGATATATTGGAGAAAAGAGGTCAAAAATTATTAGAGGAGCTTTACGGAAAATCCGGAGTTGATGATAATTTAAAGAGATATGAAGCAGTTTTAAAGGGATTCTTAAAGGAATTCGGAGAAAAGGATGTTAAACTGTTTTCATCTCCCGGAAGAACCGAGATTTCAGGAAACCATACGGACCATAACAACGGAAAGGTACTTGGAGGAAGTATAAATCTTGACTGTGTAGCGGTAGCTACAAAAAACGACTCCGACTTTGTTAATATTATAAGTGAGTCTTTTTCGCAGAAGTTCAGAGTGAATATAAAGGATATTGAGCCGGGAACAGATAAGATAGGTACTGTAGAACTTTTAAAGGGAATACTGGCAGGATTTAGACAAAGGGGTGCGAGTATCGGCGGTTTCGATGCCTATATTACAAGTAATGTAATTTCAAGTGCAGGGGTAAGTTCCTCAGCCGCATTTGAAACTTTGATTTGTCAGATAATAAATACCTTATTTAATGAAGGGAAACTTTCAAAAACAGATTATGCCTATATCGGAAAATATGCCGAGAACAACTATTGGGATAAGGCAAGCGGACTGCTTGATCAGATGTGTTGTGCTTATGGAGGGCTTATAAGCATAGACTTTGCAAATCCTGATTTGCCGAAGGTTGAAGAGATGGATTTTGACTTTGCGGGGGCAAAGCACGATCTTATAATTGTACAAACAGGAAGAGGACATGCGGATCTTTCAGCGGATTATTCTTCAATACCTGCAGAGATGAAAAAGGTGGCGGAGTTTTTCGGAAAGTCTACATTATCTGAAGTTGATGAAGATGAGTTTTATAAAGAACTGCCGAAGATAAGAGCTTTTGCAGGTGACAGAGCTGTACTTAGAAGTATTCATTTCTTTGATGAGAATAAAAGAGTCGATAATGAGATAAAAGCATTAAAGAACAATGATTTCGATTCTTTCTTAAAGAATATTACGGACAGCGGAAATTCATCATGGAAATATCTTCAAAATGTATATACAAATGCCGCACCGAATGAACAGGGGATTACAGTGGCACTGGCTTTATCCGAGAGATTCCTTAAAGAAAAGAATGTTGGGGCAACCAGGGTTCACGGTGGAGGATTTGCAGGAGTTATTATGGCGATGGTTCCTGAGAACTTAAGTGATGAATATGTTTCCTATATGGATAAATTCCTTGGAAAAGGGTCAAGTTATAAGATGAAGATCAGACCTTACGGGTCTATATGTTTGGATGAAATGATTTAAAGGAGGATAAATGAACGAAGAACAATATTCGGTAGCATGTCTTATTGTCGGAATACTGAGCTGCGTACTTTGTTGCATGTGTTTAGGACTTCCGCTTGGAATAGTAGGTATAGTACTTTTTGTTTTGTCGACAAGAAACGGACATGGAATAGATGTAAAGGCAGGTGTAGGACTTGCTTTATCAATACTGGGCGTTATACTTTCAATTGCTATGGTATTTATAATAATAATAGGATTGTTATTCTCAGATGATAACGGCTACAGCAGCTATCGTGATAACAGCAATCCTTTTGAATATTTTATTGAAGAGTATGGTGATTCATTGGAGTTTGATGACAGTGATGAATATCAGAATCTTCCATATTATTTTGATGAAAATGAAGATGCACAAATAAATGAATTATAATTATGGATAAGGAATAAGCTTATGAAATGCCCTTTTTGCCAGGCGCAGGATACAAAGGTTATCGATTCTCGTCCTGCGGATGACAATTCTTCAATAAGAAGAAGAAGGCAGTGTGAAAGCTGCAATAAGAGATTTACCACATATGAGAAACTTGAGACAATTCCTCTAATGGTAATTAAAAAGGATGACAGCAGAGAAAACTTTGACAGGTCAAAGATAGAATATGGAATCATCCAAAGCTGTCATAAGAGACCTGTCTCCACAGTTGTAATAAGAAAAACGGTGGATGATATAGAAAACCAAATCTATTCTATGGAAGTCAGTGAGATACCTACCAGGAAGATAGGTGAGCTTGTGATGGAAAAATTAAAGGAACTGGATGAGGTTGCGTATGTAAGGTTTGCATCTGTATACAGGGAGTTTAAGGATGTAAATACTTTTGTAGATGAGATATCAAAGCTTTTAAAGAAATGATTTTTATGAATAAACTTTTTCCGGATTTACACAAGAAAGATATATATGAGATAGACTATAGAGGGCTTTATAATAAGGGATTCAGAGCTGTTCTTTTTGATATAGACAATACTTTGACTACTCATGGAACAAAGGCTGACAGGTCAAATATTGAATTTTTTAAATCTCTTAGAGAAATAGGATTTAAGACCTGTCTTATTTCAAACAATAAAGAAAAAAGAGTTTCACCGTTTGCAAAGGCGGTCGGATCGCCTTATATATATAAGGCTGATAAACCTTCAAAAAAGGGCTATATAAAGGCGATGAATACTTTGAATGTAAAAAGGGAACAGACTTTTTTTGTAGGAGATCAGATTTTTACAGATATATGGGGAGCTAATAATGCAGGAGTTTACTCTGTTTTAGTGGACCCCATAAGCCCGAAAGAAGAAATACAGATAGTTATAAAAAGGTTCTTTGAAAGAATTGTACTTTTCTTTTATAAAATTAAGACAGATAAGGTGAAAAAGAATGATAAGTGCTGATACAAAAGTTTACGGTATCATAGGAAATCCTGTTTCACACAGCCTTTCTCCGATTTTACAAAATACTTTGGCTAAAGAAATGAATATAAATATGAGCTATTCGGCATTTCATGTGACTGAAAATATCAAAGAGGCGATAAAAGGCGCTTTTGCGTTGGATATTAAGGGTTTTAATGTAACTATCCCATATAAAAAGGATATGCTTGATATAGTTACAGATATTGATGACAGGGCAAGAAAAATAGGTGCAATAAATACGCTTATAAAGACTGAAAACGGTTATAAGGGATATAATACGGATATTATAGGACTTGGCATGAGCCTTTATAATAACAATCTTAGTATAAAGAGTAAGGATGTAATTATTTTGGGGGCGGGAGGTGCCGCAAAGGCTGTACTTTATTTGGCAATAGAAGAGGGAGTAAAATCAATTACTCTTGTAAACAGAAATATTTCAAAGGCTGATGAACTGAAAGCGGATGTAGGTATTAAAGATATTTCCGTTATCGCTTTGGATGATTTAAAGTCAAATATCAATCTGCTTGACAAGGATAATTATTTTGTATTCCAGACTACGAATGTGGGTATGCATCCGGATGTTGAAGATTGCATAATAGAAGATGAGGTATTTTATGAAAAATGTGATTCGGGTATCGATCTTATTTATACACCTTTTGAGACTGCATTTATTAAGAAGATGAAATCAAAAGGGAAGGTTTGCATAAACGGTCTGGATATGCTTATTCTTCAAGGTGTTGCAAGCTTTGAGATATGGAATAATGTTAAAGTCGATAAGGATATTATAGAAAAAGTGAAAGTATTGTTGACAGAGAAACTTAGAGAGAGAATGCAATGAAAATTTTGGTGATAAACGGTGTGAATATGAATTTCCTCGGAATAAGAAATAAGGAAGTTTATGGAAACAAGGACTACAGCTATCTTCTGGAAATGATTGATAAAAAGGCAAAAGAGCTTGGGGTGGATGTGGAATGCTTTCAGAGTAATCATGAAGGTGCGATAGTCGACAAGCTTCAGGAGGCATATTTTGAAAAGCCGGCAGGAATAGTTATAAATCCTGCAGCATTTACGCATACAAGTGTAGCTATAAGAGATGCTCTTGAGAGCCTTGATTGTATTAAGGTAGAGGTACATATATCAAATATTTCGGACAGAGAAGAGTTTAGGCATAAGTCTCTCACACAGCCTGTATGTACAGGGCAGATAGCAGGACTTGGGCTAAGCGGATATACTCTTGCAATGGAGTACATAATAGAGCAAACTAAGTCTTGATTTGACATCAAAATTGTTATAGAATAGTTCAAGTATCGCATGAAAGTTTTTAGGAGGAAATATTAATGGTTTCAGCAGGTGATTTTAAAAATGGTTTAACATTGGAGATTGAGGAAGGACAGGTTTTTCAGATTCTTGAATTCCAGCATGTTAAGCCGGGAAAGGGAGCTGCATTCGTTCGTACAAAAATTAGGAATGTAATTACAGGTAGCGTTGTTGAAAGAACTTTCCGACCTACTGAGAAATTCCCACAGGCAAGAATAGACAGAGCCGATATGCAGTATTTATATGCAGACGGAGATATGTTCAACTTTATGAATGTTGAGACATATGATCAGATTGCACTTAATGCAGACAAGGTTGGAGATGCGTTGAAGTTCGTAAAAGAGAATGAGATGGTTAAGATATGTTCATTCAACGGTAATGTATTCTCTGTAGAGCCACCTTTATTTGTAGAGTTGGAGGTTACAGATACAGAGCCGGGATTTGCAGGAAATACAGCACAGGGTGCTACAAAGCCGGCAACAGTGGAGACAGGTGCAGTTGTTTATGTTCCATTGTTTGTAAATCTTGGTGATAAGATTAAGATTGATACAAGAACAGGTGAGTATTTATCAAGAGTTTAAAATTTTCAATGTTTGACGGTCATCTTGACCGTCTTTTTTGTAGTTGAGTTGCACAGTATAGTGCATAAAAATAAATTATACAGACTGGAGATATATGAAGACAATTATTGAATTGATTTCCGATGAGCTTAAGTCTGCATTTGCAAAATTGTCATATGATGAAAAGTATGGAAAGGCCAATATTTCAAACAGACCTGACCTATGTGAGTATCAATGCAACGGCGCAATGGCGGCAGCTAAGGAATATAAGAAAAAACCTATTGATATAGCAAATGAGGTTGTTGAAATCCTAAAACAAAGTGAAAGCTTTGAAAAAATCGAAGCTATTATGCCGGGATTTATCAATATAAATATAAGCAATACTTTTATAGAGAAATATGTGAGAGACATGTCAAATTCACAAAAGTACGGTATAGAGCTTGACAATCCTGCAAAGAAAATAATAATCGATTATGGAGGTGCAAATGTTGCAAAGCCTCTTCATATCGGACATTTACGTTCTGCGATTATCGGAGAGAGCTTAAAAAGAATGGGAAGATTCTTCGGTAATGAGGTAATAGCGGATGTACACTTGGGAGACTGGGGTCTTCAGATGGGGCTTATAATAGAAGAGCTTAGAGAAAGAAAACCTGAGCTTGTTTATTTTAAGGAAAACTATGACGGAGAGTACCCAAAGGAAGCGCCTTTTAGCTTAAATGATTTGGAGGAAATATATCCTGCGGCTTCAAAAAAATCAAAGGTTGATGAAAGTTTTAAGCAAAGAGCACAGGAAGCCACTTTGGAACTTCAAAAAGGTTACAGACCGTATAGGGAGATTTGGAAGCATATAATTAATGTATCTGTAGAGGACTTAAAGAAAAACTACAGTTCACTTTTGGTAGACTTTGATCTCTGGAAGGGTGAGTCCGATGCCGATCCTTATATACCGGATTTGATTAAAGATCTGGAAGACAGAAAAATTGCAAGAGTTTCTGAAGGCGCTTTGGTAGTGGATATAGCTATGGAAGGTGATAAGAAGGAATTGCCTCCTTGTATAATAAGAAAATCCGACGGCGCTGCACTTTATGCCACATCGGATCTCGGTACTTTGGTGGAAAGAGAAAAGCTTTATTCACCTGATGAATATATCTATATTGCGGATAAGAGACAGGAACTTCACTATACACAGTTTTTCAGAGTATCAAGAATTGCAGGTATAGTTCCTCCAAATCATGAACTTAAATATATAGGTTTCGGAACAATAAACGGAAAAGACGGAAAGCCTTTAAAGACAAGAGACGGCGGTGTGGTTCGTCTTGAGACTGTAATTAAGGACATTGAGGATGCCGTATTTGCAAAGATAAAGGAATCAAGAGATGTATCCGACGAGGAAGCAAGAAATACTGCAAAGATTGTAGGACTTGCGGCTATTAAATATGGCGATCTCAGCAATCAGGCTGCAAAGGATTATATATTTGATATTGACAGATTTATATCATTTGAAGGAAATACAGGGCCTTATATTTTGTATACAATAGTCAGAATAAAGTCTATACTTGAAAAGTACTATGAAAGCGGTTCAAAGCAGGTCAGTCTTAATGACTTGAGTGTTCCTGTGGAAGATATACATAAAAAGCTTTATATGGAATTGTCACAGTTTAATGAAGTTATGAAATCTGCATGGAATGAACTTGCACCACATAAAATATGTCAGTATATTTATGCGGTTTCAAATACATTCAACTCATTCTATCATGAAATAAAGATACTTTCTGAAGCTGATGAGAAAAAGAAAAAAGGATACCTTGCAACTATTCTTCTTACAAAGGAGCTATTGGAGTCTGCCATAGATCTCCTTGGAATAGAAGCGCCTGATAAAATGTAATAAAAACTCCTACTAAATTCTGAATTTGGTAGGAGTTTTTATATAGCAAAAAAATATTTTTGCTATATTATTTTTATTTAGATTGAATTTTTCTGTATAAAATTATAGACTGGAAGTGACATATTAATGCAGAGATAGAGAGAATTTTATTAATAAATATTTGTAAAAAATACTTGCTTTCTGTATCATAAAAAAATGTATACAAAAAAATACAATATAAATCCTTGAAAATCGTCTGTAACTTTGTACAAATATGGTATAATAAAAGAAAATAAGGGTGGAAAAATGCTTCAAACGGCAGTATGCCGAAAGACTAAGAATTGCTTTGGTTTCTTGGTTTATTTGTGCGTCAGGAGATTATATATTGCTTTAAAATAATCTAAAAATTAACAATTAATTTGACTTGTTTTACACAAATTACTGCCTGATTTCTTACATTTGTTTACCCGGATAGAAGAGGAGAAAAATATGGGATTAGCTACATTTATTGGTGGTGTACATCCATATGAGGGCAAGGAACTCTCAATGGAACATCCGATAACGGTACTACAACCAAGCGGTGTTGAAATGGTGTTCCCGTTAAGCCAACATATCGGTGCACCTGCAAAACCCTTGGTGGCTGTCGGAGATGAAGTGCTGGTCGGACAAATCATCGCAGAGGCGGGGGGATTCATATCAGCCAATGTGGTAAGCTCAGTGTCCGGAAAAGTGAAAAAGATCGAACCCAGAAGAGTGTCAAACGGTTCAATGGTGAATTCCATTATCATTGAGAATGATAAGGAATATCGTGCTGTAGAAGGTTTTGGAGAAAAAAGAGATTATACAAAGCTTTCTAAAGATGACATCAGAAAAATAGTGAAAGAGGCAGGTATTGTCGGACTCGGAGGAGCTGCATTCCCGACACATGTGAAGCTTTCACCAAAGAATGAAAATGAGATTGATTACATCATTGTAAACGGTGCGGAATGTGAGCCGTACCTTACAAGCGATTACAGACTTATGATGGAAGAACCTGAAAAGCTGGTGGAAGGCTTAAAGATTATACTCAGGCTTTTTCCGAATGCAAAAGGTGTTATAGGTATTGAAAATAATAAACCTGAAGCTATTGAGAAAATAAAAAAACTTGTACAAAACGAATCAAAAATAGAGGTTGTGGAACTGTATACAAAGTATCCGCAGGGTGGTGAGCGTTCACTGATTTTTGCGTGTACAGGAAGAAAGTTGAACTCAAGCCTCTTACCTGCAGATGTAGGCTGTATTGTTGACAATACGGATACAGTTATTTCAATATATAATGCGGTAGCCGAGTCTACTCCTCTAATCAGAAGGATTGTAACTATAACAGGCGATGCCGTTACGACTCCGCAAAACTTTAAAGTAAGAACAGGAACCAATTATCAGGAACTTATTGAAGCGGCGGGCGGTTTTAAGACTGAGCCTAAAAAGGTGCTTTCAGGCGGTCCTATGATGGGACAGGCTTTGTTTACTCTTGATATTCCTGTTACCAAGTCATCATCTTCAATTACAACTTTTGTGGAAGATGAAGTTGAGCAAAATCCTGAAACACCATGTATCAAATGCGGAAGATGTATTGATGTATGTCCAAGTTTTCTTGTGCCTGTTCTTATGATGGATAAGGCATTAAAGGACGATACTGAAGGATTTGAGAAGTTAAACGGTATGGAATGTGTTGAATGTGGCTCATGTGCTTATGTATGTCCTGCAAAGAGACCACTTACTCAAGGATTTAAATATATGCGTCAGGCTGTTGCAGCAAAGAGAAGAGCTGAGGCGGCAAAGAAGGAGGGGAAATAATGGCAGGCAAATTTAATGTTTCATCATCTCCTCATGTAAGGGATAATTCATCCACAGCAAATATCATGAAGGATGTTTGTATTGCAATGATACCTACTTTGGCATTTGGATGCTTTCAGTTCGGTTTATCTGCGCTTATCGTGGTTATATGTACAGTTCTTGCATGTGTACTTGCTGAATATTTATACGAAAAAGTAATGAATAAGCCTGTAACTATCGGAGATTTTTCCGCTGTGGTTACCGGACTTATATTGGCTCTTAATATGCCGCCTCAGATTCCTGTTTGGATGCCTATACTTGGTGGTGTATTTGCAATAATTGTTGTAAAACAGCTCTATGGCGGACTTGGCCAAAACTTTATGAATCCGGCTTTGGCTGCAAGATGCTTTATGCTTATATCATTTGCCGGAAGTATGACAAACTTCAGCTCTGTGGCTATGAACTATGATTCATCATCTACACCTACACCTCTTGCTTTCTTAAAGGCAAAGGGAATTACGGATGCACTTGAGCAGTATGATCTTGTAAATATTTTCCTCGGTAGAATACCGGGAACAATAGGAGAGGTTTCAACTATTGCTTTACTTATAGGTGCAATTTATCTTGTTGTAAGAAAGGTTATTTCTCTTAGAATACCGGTTATATATATTGCTACAGTTGCTGTATTTGTATTCTTATTCGGTGATCACAATCCTACAACTGTTTTATATCATGTGCTCAGCGGAGGTCTTATATTCGGTGCGTTCTTTATGGCAACAGATTATGTAAGCAGTCCTGTTACAAAAATGGGACAGGTGTATTTTGCGATATTTATCGGTATACTTACAGGTTTATTCAGATTATTCGGAGGCAATGCGGAGGGAGTTTCCTACGCTATCATCATCGGTAATGTGGTGGCTCCGCTTATAGAGAAGGCAACATTGCCGAAGGCATTTGGAAGGGAGGCAAAGAAGGCATGAAAAAACAATCAGGATTTGTAAAAGATGCGATTATTTTATTTGCTATAACCCTTATTTCAGGCCTTGTACTGGGATTTGTATACGATATAACAAAGGCTCCTATAGCGGCTGCGGCAAAAGCGGCAAAAAATGAAGCTTATGCTGTTGTTTTCCCGGAAGCCAAAGACTTTGAAGAAAATGAGGCCGATACGGCAAAGATTGCGGAGACTGCAGATGAAATTGCAGGTAAGGGCTTCGGACATTCAAATATTGATGAGGTTGTTACCGCAAAGGATGGGTCCGGAAACAATATAGGCAGAGTTATAACATCAACATCAAAAGACGGATATAACGGTACAGTACAAATATCCGTAGGTATAAAGTCTGACGGTACTGTGGTCGGAATAACATTCCTCACACTGGAAGAGACACCGGGTCTTGGTATGAGAGCGGCGGAAAAGTCTTTCTACGGTCAGTATGCAAATAAAAATACAAAAGAATTCAAGCTTGTAAAGGGTGCTGCAAGTGCAGACGATGAGATATCGGCTATAAGCGGATCTACCATCACAAGTACAGCTGTTACCAATGCTGTAAATGCGGCACTTTACTTTAATTCAATATTGGAATAAGGAGGAAATATGAATAAGAGTTTAGAACGTTTATATAACGGTATAATAAAAGAAAATCCTACCTTTGTTCTGATGCTTGGTATGTGTCCTACACTTGCGGTTACAACATCTGTAGTAAATGCTATAGGTATGGGACTTTCTACAACAGCCGTTTTGATGTTTTCAAATTTAATTATCTCTGCAATGAGAAATATAATACCTGACAGAGTGAGAATCCCTGCGTTTATAGTTATCGTTGCATCTTTGGTTACGGTGGTACAACTTTTGATGCAGGGTTATACACCTGAACTTTATAAATCACTCGGTATTTATATACCGCTTATAGTTGTTAACTGTATTATTCTTGGTAGAGCGGAAAGTTATGCTTCAAAGAATCCTGCAATTCCGTCTTTCTTTGACGGAATTGGAATGGGAATCGGATTTACGCTTTCACTTTCCTGCATAGCTTTTGTAAGAGAGCTTATTGGTGCGGGAACAATATTTAAGGGACTTATTGCTTTACCTAACAACAATCAGATAATACCTACAGATTTTACTATTTCAATACTTGTACTTGCTCCGGGTGCATTCTTTGTACTTGCACTTTTAGCGGCTTTACAAAATTATTTTAAGGCTCCAAGTGCTACAAATACAGGTAATTCATCTGAAATAGCTTGTGGAGGAAATTGTTCGGCATGCTTTGGTGAAAGCAAGGCACACAATCACAATGCTATTGATAAGGATATAGAAGAAAAGGAACTTGAGGCAAAGAGAAAGAAAGAAGAGGCTCTTGCTAAGGCAAAGGCTGAGAAGGAAAATGCAGCTAATGCAGGGGAGGGTAAATAATGACTCAACTGATTTTACTTTTGATTAGTGCGGCACTGGTAAACAATGTAGTGCTCAGCAGATTTTTGGGACTTTGTCCTTTCCTCGGTGTATCAAAAAAGACTGAAACCTCTGTAGGTATGGGAGCGGCGGTTATATTCGTTATTACCCTTTCAAGTATGGCGGCCAGCCTTATTTATGCACATATTTTGTTTCCGTTAAAGCTTGAATATTTACAGACTATTGTATTTATTCTTGTTATAGCGGCATTGGTACAGTTTGTTGAGATGGTATTAAAGAAAAATATGCCGTCACTTTATGAGGCTCTAGGTGTATACCTTCCTCTTATTACAACCAACTGTGCAGTTTTGGGTGTTGCTCTTGACAATGTTGCAAAGGAATACAATTTTGCACAAAGCCTTGTATACGGCGTAGGTACTGCAAGCGGTTTTGCTTTGGCGATAGTATTGCTTTCAGGTGTCAGAGAGAAAATTGAAAATAATGATATACCTCATGTAGTATCAGGTATGCCTATTGTACTTATAACAGCAGGTCTTATGGCAATTGCCTTTACCGGATTCTCAGGACTTATTTAGGAGGGAAGAATATGAATGGAGTAATTATTGCGGCGGCAGTAGTTGGTATAGTAGGTATTCTTATCGGTCTCCTACTTGGAGTTGCCAGTGAGAAGTTTAAAGTTGAAGTGGATGAAAAAGAAATAGCTGTAAGAGATGCCCTGCCGGGAAACAACTGCGGTGGTTGCGGATATCCGGGTTGTGACGGTCTTGCAAAGGCTATTGCGGCAGGTGAAGCACCTGTAAATAAATGTCCTGTAGGCGGAGCACCGGTTGCAGATATTATCGCAGAGATAATGGGAGTAAGTGCAGGTGAGGCAGTAAAACAGGTTGCATTTGTAAAATGTAAGGGAACTTGTGATAAGGCAAAACAAAACTTTACATATTTTGGCATTACAGACTGTAATTCGGCTATGAATGTTCCGGGACAGGGCGGTAAAGCCTGCAGCTACGGATGTATGGGATTCGGATCATGTGTAAGAGCTTGTGAGTTTGATTCTATACATATCGTTGACGGAATTGCATTGGTGGACAGAGAGAAATGTGTGGCATGTGGAAAATGTGTTGAAGCCTGTCCTAAGAAGCTTATAGACTTGGTACCTTATGAGACATTTACTTTTGTACAGTGTAATTCACAGGATAAGG
Source organism: Lachnoanaerobaculum gingivalis (assembly GCF_003862475.1). Taxonomy (GTDB): domain Bacteria; phylum Bacillota; class Clostridia; order Lachnospirales; family Lachnospiraceae; genus Lachnoanaerobaculum; species Lachnoanaerobaculum gingivalis. The sequence goes on from NZ_RRCO01000004.1 coordinate 312,856, forward strand.
GTAAAGCTGTCAAAGAGGTATGTGAGGTTGGTTGTATTGCATGCACTATGTGTGTAAAAGCATGTGAGGATGATGCAATCCATATGAATGGAAATGTAGCACTTATAGATTATTCAAAGTGTATAAATTGCGGAAAATGTGCGGCAAAGTGCCCAACTAAGGTTATACAAGTTGTTGACGGTAAAATTGCAATGACTGCATAATATTGATTTTAAAAGGGGAGTTTAGATATCTAAGCTCCTCTTTTTTATTAGGAGAATAGAAGTTTGAAAGTAATTTCAATGCTTTGGTATAAAACTTACAAGTATAAAACTTTATTTAGTATTTCAGACACAAAAAAACCACCTTGGGAATAGGTGGTTTTAACATTTTTAGGGGGGCCGGACAGTTAAACTGTCCGGTATGAGTATGAAAAAGCTTTGTAGTTCCAGTAATTCTGAAACCTGCACTAGCTATCGCTAATGCTCTTATAATATAAAAAATAATTGTGTCTATAATATGGAAAAAATATAAAAAAAATATAAAGAAAGAAAATAATAAATAAAAAACAAAGCCAATATATTTATAAAAAATTTAGGTTACAAAAACACGGATTTTAGACAAAAATTTCTGTTTATTATTCAGAAAAAATGGAATGGAGGATATAACTAATATGTATACCGAAATTCTTACAGGAGATATGATACCTGCTTTGGCTATTGCGATGCCGGTAAGTTATATTTGGACTAATTTTATTGTGCCTTTACTCTAATTTGGCTTATTTAGGGGGATTTGAGCCTTTGTGCCATTGACATAATATCTACAAGTGATTATAATATTAACCGGTTATAAAATAAAAAACGAAGACGGAGAGAGTAATCCTTGGCAGAAGTTTCAGCGAGTCGGTGACGGTGTAAGACCGATACGGAGCGATGGATGAAAATCACTCCTGAGTTGCAATCTGAATTAAGAGTAAGATGTGCCGGTTTCCCCGTTATAGGAACACATATGATAGTATGTTGTAAAGGTGGTATATAAGTTTTGGCTTGTCCTGTTACAGGGCAGGCTTTTTTTATAATCATCTTACAAAGAAAGGATTTTTTATGTATAAGAAAGTGCCTACAGACCTTAAATTTGTAGAGAGAGAAAGAGAAGTTGAAAAGTTTTGGCGTGAGAACCGAATTTTTGAGAAGAGTATTGAGGATAGAAAAGATGCTCCCACATATATGTTCTATGACGGACCGCCGACAGCAAACGGAAAGCCACATATAGGACATGCCTTAACCAGAGTTATCAAGGATATGATTCCAAGATACAGAACTATGAAGGGCTATAAGGTTCCGAGAAAAGCCGGCTGGGATACACATGGACTTCCGGTAGAGATAGAAGTTGAAAAAGAGCTTGGAATTAACGGAAAAGAGCAGATAGAAAAATACGGTGTCGCACCTTTTATTGAGAAGTGTAAAGAGTCGGTTTGGAAATATAAGGGTATGTGGGAGGAATTCTCAGATGTTATAGGTTTCTGGGCTGATATGAACGATCCGTATGTTACATATCATAACTCATATATTGAGTCTGAGTGGTGGGCTCTAAAGCAGATTTGGGATAAGGGACTCCTTTATAAGGGATTTAAAGTAGTGCCGTACTGCCCAAGATGTGGAACACCGCTTTCAAGCCATGAGGTGGCACAAGGGTATAAGGATGTAAAAGAAAGATCTGCTATTGTAAGATTTAAGAAAAAGGATGAAGATGTTTACTTCCTGGCTTGGACCACTACACCTTGGACCTTACCAAGTAATGTGGCTCTTTGTGTAAATCCTGACGAAGATTATGTTAAAGTAAAGCAGGGAGATTATACTTATATTTTAGCAAGTGCATTGGTTGAAACGGTTTTAAAAGAGGACTATACTGTTCTTGAGACTTATAAGGGTAAGGATCTTGAAGGAATTGAGTATGAGCCGCTTTGGGGTGGACTCAATGTAAAGGGGAAAGCATGGTTTGTAGTATGTGACAGCTATGTCACTTTGACAGATGGTACAGGTATAGTACATATAGCACCGGCATTCGGTGATGACGACTCAAGAATAGGCAGAAACTATGATCTTCCTTTTGTTCAATTTGTAGATGCACAGGGTAATCTTACAAAGGAAACAAAGTGGGAAGGCGTATTTGTAAAGGATGCGGACAAGCTTGTATTAAAAGATCTTGAAGAGAACGGAAAGCTCTTTGATGCACCTGTATTTGAGCATAGCTATCCACATTGCTGGAGATGTAATACACCGCTTATCTACTATGCAAGAGAGTCTTGGTATATCAAGATGACTGCAGTTAAAGAAGATATAATAAGAAATAATAATACAATCAACTGGATTCCTGAGAGTATCGGAAAGGGAAGATTCGGAGATTGGCTTGAGAATATTCAGGACTGGGCGGTATCAAGAAACAGATATTGGGGAACACCTCTTAACGTATGGATTTGTGACTGCGGACATATGCACAGTATCGGAAGTATTGAAGAGTTAAAGTCTATGTCAAAGAATTGTCCTGACAATATAGAACTTCACAGACCTTATATTGACGCTGTGACAATCACCTGTCCGGAGTGCGGTAAGGAGATGAGAAGAACTCCTGAAGTACTTGATGCGTGGTTTGATTCAGGATCTATGCCTTTTGCACAGCATCATTATCCTTTTGAAAATCATGAGAAGTTTGAGGCACAATTCCCGGCCGACTTTATTTCAGAGGCTGTAGACCAGACAAGAGGTTGGTTCTATTCACTTCTTGCCATATCTACACTTATATTTAATAAAGCACCGTATAAGAATGTTATTGTTATGGGACATGTACAGGATGAAGACGGTCAAAAGATGAGTAAGTCAAAGGGAAATGCCGTAGATCCTATGGATGCACTTAACAAGTTCGGTGCGGATGCTATCAGATGGTATTTCTATGTAAATTCGGCACCATGGCTTCCAAACAGATTCCATGACAAGGCGGTTGAGGAAGGACAAAGAAAATTCCTCGGTACACTTTGGAATACTTATGCATTCTATGTACTTTATGCAGATATCGACAGCTTTGATCCTACAAAGTACAGTTTGGAGTATGACAAGCTTAGCGTAATGGATAAATGGCTTTTATCAAAGCTTAATACATTGGTAAAGACAGTTGACGACTATTTAAATAACTATAAGATAACAGAGACTGCAAGAGCACTACAGAGTTTCACAGATGATATGAGTAACTGGTATGTAAGAAGATGTAGAGAGAGATTCTGGGCAAAGGGAATGGAGCAGGATAAGGTAAATGCTTATATGACACTTTATACAGCTCTTATAACTCTTTCAAAGATAGCTGCACCGATGATACCTTTTATGACTGAAGAGATTTATCAAAATCTTGTAAGAAGCGTAGATAAGAATGCTCCTGAAAGTATCCACTTAACAGACTTCCCGGCTGTCAACGAAGAGTTTATCGACAAGGATCTTGAGGTAAGCATGGACGAGGTGCTTGACATAGTAGTACTTGGAAGAGCCGCAAGAAACTCAGCTAATATAAAGAACCGTCAGCCTATCGGAAATATGTATGTTAAGGCTGAGACTGTACTTGATCCTTTCTATGTGGAGATTATAGAGGATGAGCTGAATGTCAAGGCTGTAGAGTTTAAGGATGATGTGGAAGAATTTGTAAGCTACTCATTTAAGCCGCAGTTAAAGACTGTCGGACCGAAGTACGGTAAGCTCTTAGGAAAGATAAGAGAGGCACTCGCTTCACTTGACGGACATGCGGCGATGAAGTCTTTGAATGAAACAGGTAGTGTAGACTTTGAGTTTGACGGTGAGAAGGTAAGTCTTTCAAGAGAAGATCTGCTTATCGAAACTGCAAAGAATGATGACTTTGTAACTGAGGCAGACAATAAGACTACTGTTGTACTTGATATAAGACTTAGCGAAGAGCTTATTGAAGAAGGTTTTGTAAGAGAACTTATTTCAAAAATTCAGACTATGAGAAAGGAAGCGGGATTTGAGGTGGTTGATCATATCGTGCTTTCACAGACCGGTAATGAGAGAATTGCTGAAATAATAAAGAAAAATGAAGCAGTGATCAAGAACGACACATTGGCAGATGAGATAGTATATAACAATGTAGAGGGATACACTAAGGATTGGAACTTGAACGGAGAGAATACATCCCTTGGAGTGAGTAAGAAAGGTTAGATATACTTACGATGATGAACGCTAAGGAATTAAAAAAAGCTATAGAGGATAATGTAAAGGTATTATACAGAAAGACTATAGACGAGGCGAGTAAAGAGCAGGTTTTCTATGCTCTTTCCTACGCCATAAAAGACACTATCATAGATGAGTGGATAGCAACACATAAGGCTTATGACGCTCAGGATGCAAAAATTCTTTACTATTTATCAATGGAGTTTTTGATAGGTAGAGCACTTGGCAACAATATAATAAATCTCGGTGCAAGAAAAGAGGTTGCACAAGTTTTAAATGAGCTTGGATTTGACCTGACAGATATAGAGGATCAGGAGAGTGACCCTGCTCTTGGAAACGGCGGTCTTGGAAGACTTGCCGCATGCTTTCTTGATTCTCTTGCAACTCTTAATTATCCTGCATACGGTTGCGGTATCAGATACCGCTACGGTATGTTTAAGCAAAAGATAGAGAACGGATATCAAAAGGAAGTTCCGGATAACTGGATTAAAAACGGATATCCTTTTGAAATAAAGAGAAGCGAATATTCATATATTGTAAAATTCGGTGGAAATGTAAGAGTAGAGAATGTGGACGGTAAGGAGAAGTTTATACAGGAAAACTACGGTTCTGTAAGAGCAATTCCTTATGATATGCCTGTACTCGGATATGAGAACGGAATGGTAAACACGCTTCGTATCTGGGATGCCGAGGCTATTACAAACTTCAGTCTTGAGCAGTTTGATAAGGGGGATTATCAAAAAGCTCTCGAACAGGAAAACCTTGCAAAGACATTGGTAGAGGTACTTTATCCGAATGATAATCACTATGCAGGTAAAGAACTTAGATTAAAGCAGCAGTATTTCTTTATTTCAGCCAGTCTTCAAAGAGCGCTTGACAAGTTTAAAGAAAATCACAGCGATATACATGATTTACCGAAGAAGGTGGTATTCCAGTTAAACGATACTCACCCTACAGTAGCGATACCTGAACTTATGAGACTTCTCTTGGATGAGGAAGGATTAAGCTGGGATGATGCTTGGAAGATAACTACAGAATGTATGGCATATACCAACCATACAATAATGGCGGAGGCACTTGAGAAGTGGCCTATCGATCTGTTTAAATCACTTCTTCCAAGAGTTTATCAAATCGTAGATGAGATAAACAGAAGATTTGTAGAGCAGATAAGAGCAAGGTACCCACATAATTTTGCGGAAAAAGAAAAGAACATGGCAATACTCTATAACGGCCAGGTAAGAATGGCTTATATGGCTATTGTAGCAGGATTTTCTGTAAACGGTGTTGCAAGACTTCATACCGAAATTTTGGAACATCAGGAGCTGAAAGATTTCTACGAGATGATGCCTGAGAAGTTTAATAATAAGACAAACGGTATTACTCAAAGAAGGTTCCTTGCTCATGCCAATCCGCTCTTGACCGATTGGATTACAAAGAAGCTTGGAACAGATAAGTTTATTACTGATTTACCGCTTTTATCAGGTCTTAAGAATTATCTGGATGATGAGAACGCTCTTAATGAGTTTATGGATATCAAATATCAGAATAAACTTAGACTTGTTAAGTATATCAAGGAGCATAACGGGATAGAAATAGATCCCGACTCTATCTTTGATGTACAGGTAAAGAGATTACATGAGTATAAACGACAGCTTTTAAATATTTTACATGTAATGTATCTTTATAATAAGCTTAAAAATGATGATAACTTCGATATGTATCCGAGAACATTTATATTCGGTGCCAAGGCGGCGGCAGGATATAAAAGAGCAAAGCAGACGATTAAGCTTATAAACTCCATTGCTGATGTAATCAATAACGACAAGAGCATAAATGATAAGATAAAGGTTGTATTTATTGAGGATTATAAGGTATCAAATGCTGAGATAATCTTTGCTGCGGCCGATGTCAGTGAACAGATATCTACTGCAAGTAAAGAGGCTTCAGGTACAGGAAATATGAAATTCATGCTTAACGGTGCGCCTACTATAGGAACTATGGACGGTGCCAATGTTGAGATAGTTGAAGAAGTTGGTCATGAGAACGCATTTATCTTCGGACTTTCTTCAGATGAAGTTATTGCATATGAGAAGAATCATGAGTACGATCCGATGGTTATTTTTAACAGTGACAGCGAGATCAGAACAGTACTTATGCAGCTTGTAAACGGATTCTATTCTCCAAACAATACTGAGGAGTTTAGAGAGATCTATGATTCACTCTTAAAGAGTAACGGTCATGACAGAGCCGATACATATTTTATTCTTAAAGACTTCAGAAGTTATGCTGCGGCTCATGAAGAGGTTGACAGAGCTTACAGAGACAAGAAGAGATGGGCAAAGATGGCGCTTACTCAGACTGCAAATGTAGGTAAGTTCTCATCTGACAGAACAATAGAAGAATATGTAAGAGATATTTGGCATTTGAGTAAATTAAGGTTGGATAATGCAAAATAAAAAGATTTTCAGTTTTGATATTGATATGACATTGCTTAATCATGAAGATTATAAGATAACCCCATCTGCTCTTTTAGCTATAGAAAGCTTAAGAGAGCAGGGGCATATCATAGTCCTTGCGACAGGTAGAAATCCGGAAAACAGCGACAGCAGGCAATTTGTTGATATAGTAAAGCCTGATGCTGTGATCGGTCTTAACGGTACCTTGGTAAAGGTGGGAGAAGAAAAAATCTTTGAACATTTCTTTGATAAGAATGTTTTAAGAGGGCTGGCAAAATATGTAGAAGGCAAGGAATGCTCTATAGGGCTTACCCTTGAAGATAAGGATTATTTTTTCAATCCTCATATAATTGATGCATATGATTTTAAAAGATGGGGACAGCACTTCAGAAAGTTTTATCCGGCTGAAGAATTATTTGACCTGCCTATAAGAACATTGACTTATATAGGACCGGTTGAATGTGCAAAGGATATAGAAAAGAAATTTCCCACTTTGAAACTTCCGCTCTTTGCCGGAATGTTCGGAGCAGATGTTGTAGAAAAGGTTGCAAGCAAGGCGGAAGGACTAAAACGCTTGTGTAATTACTTCAGTGTTGATTTAACAGATACGGTTTCATTCGGAGATTCCATGAATGATAAGGAAATCTTGGAGGAATCGGGACTGGGTATAGCAATGGGAAATTCAATAGAGGAACTAAAACAATATGCAGATTATGTCACCGAAAATATAGCAGATGACGGAGTCTTCAATGCATTGGTAAAATTTGGCTTTATAAATACTTAATATTATAGAAGTAACAGCTCTGTAAATAAGATTATCGGCTCGTTTTGTAGCGATTTGATAAACTTATATTATACAGGGCTTTTACAAAAGGAGCATTATGAAACAGACAATTGTTGATTTAAGAAAAGTAATGCAAAGAGAGGGGATAGACGCATGGATATCCCCTTCTTCTGATGCACATCAAAGCGAATATCCTACAGAATATGACAAATGCAGGAGATTTCTTAGCGGTTTTACAGGAAGTGCAGGTACACTTCTCGTAATGAAGGAAGAGGCCTTTCTTTGGACTGACGGAAGATATTTTTTGCAGGCAGGAAATGAACTTGAAGGTTCAGGCATTACTCTTATGAAAATGGGAGAGCCGGGAGTACCTAATCTTGATGAGCTTTTGGAAGAAAAGATGAAAAAAGACGAAGTGCTCGGCTTTAATGGATCACTTCTTAGCTTTTCAGAGGGAAAGGTTATTGCAAGTAAGGTTGTAAAAAACGGAGTTAAACTTGCAATAGGAAAAGAGATCACTGATGAAGTATGGACCGACAGACCGAAAAGACCACATACAAAAGTGTTTATTTTGGATGAAAAGTATGCAGGAAAGTCGGCGGAAAAAAAGATAAGTGAAGTAAGAGAAAGAATGAAGGGAAGAGATCTTTTGATAGTATCATCACTTTCAGACATTGCATGGCTGACTAATCTGAGAGCCTTTGATATAAAATGTAATCCGCTTTTCCTATCTTATTTTATACTTGAAAGCGACAAGGCTACATTATTTATTCAGGATGAGGCGCTCAGTGATGAGGTAAGAACATATCTGGCTAAGAACGGAATAGATATAAAGCCATATGACAGTTTTGATGAAACTGTGGCAGGTATTAAAAATAAACAGATAATGTTTGATGAGGCGGATGTCAGCTATAAGACATTTATCTCAATAAGCAAAAAAGAAAATGCAAATAAACTTTACAGTGTATTAAGCCCTGTAACATATCTGAAAAATATCAAAAATGATGTTGAGGTTTCAAATATGAAGAAATCCCATATTAGAGACGGTGTATATATGGCTAAGTATATGTATTGGATAAAAAAGCAGATAAAAAACGGTGCCAAGCTTACAGAAAAGACGGCATCAGATTATCTTGACAATCTAAGAAAAGGAGATGAACTCTTCCTTGATTTAAGCTTCCCTACCATATCAGGATATGCAGAGAACGGTGCAATAGTTCACTATGAGGCTGAGTATGAGACTGCAAAGACACTTGGAGCAAAGGGACTTTACCTGTTTGATTCAGGTGCTACATATAAGGACGGTACTACAGATGTAACCAGAACAATTTCTCTTGGAGAAAATACTTATGAAGAGAAGCTTAATTATACTCTGGTAACGATCGGTATGCTGAGACTTTTAAACACTACATTTAAAAGAGGAGCCATAGGCGTATGCCTTGATATAAAGGCGAGAGAAGCACTTTGGGAGTACGGGCTTGATTATAATCACGGTACAGGACATGGAGTAGGCTTTGTAAATACAGTACATGAGGCACCTACCTCTATAAGAAATAAGATAAACAAAGATTTATTCAGAAATCTTGAGTTTGAACCGGGTATGATAATGAGTGACGAGCCCGGAGTATATATAAGCGGCAAGCATGGTATCAGAATGGAAATTTTGATGAATGTTATAGAAAAACAGGAAGGTTTCCTCGGATTTGAAAGTCTTACCAAGGCACCTATTGACAGCGAGCCGTTACTTGTTGAAGTGATGACAAAGAAGGATATTGAATATTATAATAAATATCAGAGAGAAGTCTATGAGGCTATATCTTATGGACTTGATGAAGAAGAGAAAGCATGGCTGAAGGAATTAACAAAAGAAATATAAAAGCTTCAAAGGAGCTAAAATGCGCAGTCGCCAAAAAATGTGGCGGCTGCGATTATATAAACAGTTCATATGAAAAGCATGTCAAGGAAAAACTTGATAAAGCAAATTCTTTGATAAAAAAATACGGTAAATTTGACGGGATTGTCTCAATGAGCAATCCCTATCATTATAGGAACAAAGTAAGTGCGGTTTTCGGCTTTGAAAACAAGAAAATAATAGCCGGAACTTATGAAAAGAACTCACATAGAGTGGTAGATACAAAAAACTGTTTGATTGAAGATGAGAAGGCAGGAAGTATCATACAGACCATCAAGAAAATGTGTGTTTCATTTAAAATAAAGGCATATGACGAAGACAGTGGCTTCGGATTTTTACGCCATGTACTGATACGCGTAGGAAAGAAAAGCGGTCAGATCATGGTGGTTTTGGTGACCTCAAATGTAATATTCCCAAATAAGAATGCCTTTATAAAGGTACTAAGGGGAGAGCATCCCGAGATAACTACCATAGTTCAGAATGTAAACAATAAAAACACCAGCATGGTACTTGGTGACAGAGAAATAGTGATGTATGGTAAAGGCTATATCACAGATGAACTATGCGGCCTTACATTTAAGATTTCACCAAAGTCATTTTATCAGGTAAACAGAGATCAGACAGAGAAGCTGTATTCTCAGGCAATAGAGTACGCCGGATTAAAGGGAGATGAAGTATTACTTGACGCCTATTCAGGTATAGGAACTATAGGGCTTATAGCTTCAAAATCTGTTAAAGAAGTTATATCAGTGGAGCTAAATAAGGATGCCCACAAAGATGCCATCACCAATGCCAAGATAAATAATATAAAGAATGTGAAATTTTATAATGCAGATGCAACAGCATTTATAAATGATTTGGCAGCAGCCGGGGAAAAGATAGATGTGGTGATCCTTGATCCCCCAAGAACAGGCTCTACAGAGGAGTTTATAGCTGCGGTCGGCAGATTAAAGCCAAAGAAGGTTGTGTATGTTTCATGCAATCCGGAAACACTGGCAAGGGATCTGGAAAGCTTTAAGAGGCAGAGGTATGGGTTTGAGAAGGGGATGGTGTTTGATTGCTTTTGTCATACTAAGCATGCGGAGTGCGTCTGTTTGATGTCACGAGTGGAAAAGTAAAGTTGCTGAAAAGGCTTGAAATCAAAGGGTTTAGAGGTTATGTGTTAATATTTGACTACCCTCTAAACCTCTTTTAGTCCTGATGAAAACAAAGATATACACACAATTTTTTTATTCTGTAACTATAAAACTGCTGATTTTCGCTATTGAAACTACAGAATTGTTGTTTGTGTGGATTTTAGGTCGTTGAGACGATAGTAATGCTGTCATTTGTAAACTTTCTATGGTGTCATTAAAATGTAAGAGAAAATATGGTAAAATGATATATTGATGATATATAAAAGTCAACAATATGATTGAAAGGGTTTTAGATATGAGTTTTTCGGAAGATATAAAAAAGATAAGGCGAATGGCATTGCTAACTCAGGAAGATTTTGCAAAAGAAATCGGTGTTTCTTATGCCACAATTAATCGATGGGAAACGAGGAAGGCGAAACCAAATCTGAAAACAATGAAATTAATAGACGAGTATTGCAAAAAGAATAATATCGATTTTGATATTAGAGAAGAAATTATATATTGACTAAATGCAGGATAATTGATTAGCTTGAAGTATAATCGTGTTTGGCAGTTTTAGCTCACTACACGTTCTAATATGCAATGGAGCTTAGAGCGGACAGCATATAAAAAAATAACAAAAAAACTCATCATTTTGTATTATTGTACTAAATGGTGTTAGGAAAGGAATAAATTAATGGGTAAACCGACATCTACCAACAAAAACCCAAATTATCATAAGCTCTTACCGTATTTATCCAATAAGGAGTTTGATGAGGCTTACGCCTTGGTTAGTCATTACATTCAATCAAATGGAAGTGTAGAAGCAAACGAGTATAGAAAACTTTTATTAGAACATGGAGTTAATGTTGATAATTTGCCTTCAGCTGATAAATTTAATAAGGCGTTTGATGTACCATTTCCAGCAAGCAAATCTGAGTTCACTTTTATTGATTTATTCGCTGGCATAGGCGGATTCCGCTTGGCAATGCAAAACAACGGAGGTCGCTGTGTATTCTCATCAGAGTGGGATGATGCTGCAAAACAAACATATTTTGAAAATTATGGAGAGGTACCATTTGGAGATATAACAAAGCCTGAAACAAAGGCACTTATTCCAGAGAAGTTTGATGTATTGTGTGCAGGATTTCCATGTCAGCCATTTAGTTATTCTGGTCAAAAACTTGGGTTCAAGGATAAGACCAAAGGAACTTTATTCTTTGATGTATGTGAAATACTAAAAGCACGAGAGCCACAGGCGTTTTTCTTAGAAAATGTTAAGGGTATAGTTTCTCATGATAAAGGAAAAACTATTGAAACCATTCGTAGTATCTTAAAAGATGAACTTGGTTACGATATACATGAATGTATTCTGAGTTCTTTGGACTTTGGACTACCGCAAAAGAGGGAACGTTGGTATTGTGTTGGATTTAAGAAGAATACTGATTTTGTATTTCCAGAGGGCACAAATAGTGGTGCTACCTTAAGAGATATTATTGATTTAGCTAATAACAATTCATCGCTGAAACTTCCTAAATTTGAGTTAGATCGAATAAAGTATCATTTTGCTCATGCGGATGAAATAAGGGTAAAACACGACAATTCAAAGTATGCCCCTAAAACTAAAAAGGGAAAGTACGGTGTTTACTCATTCCAAAAGCCCGATGGAAGCTTACGATTCCATGTTGGAGATCCAGCTAAAACGCAAATACAAGAAGCTTTTTATTCATGTCTGGAATCGTATGCCTCAACAATTATAGCTAATAGAACACCAAAATTATGGGATATAGAAAGAAAGCTGTCAGTTCGTGAGTCTGCAAGACTACAAGGATTTCCGGATGAATTTATGATTCCTGTTTCAGACGCACAAGGCTATAAACAGTTTGGTAATTCTGTATCTGTACCAGTTCTGACGGAGATTGTAAAGAACTTAATTGAACATCTCGTAGTGGAGGGTAAATAACTATGTATTTTTTTACATCTGAGACAATAGCGCAAGCTAATAAGCAAATTTCTTATTTAGATGCAAAAGTGGGAGGCCTGTTATGTATTCTTAGCTGCCTTGACAAGGAGATTGAAGAAAACCTAAATTACACAATTAATGGCACCTTGCTGCGAAAGCAATTGAGTATGGTTTTTGATAAGACTCCCAGAGATTCGTTTGATAATGTTAAGTCAAGTTATATTATATTCGCTAAAGATTGGGTTACCACTTTTTTTAGGCGCTATATAAAGACCAAAATTGATTTAACAGCCTGTTCAGTTTTCTTCTTAAGAAGGAATGGATTTGAAAGAGAGTGTACTGAAGAAGAGGTAGTAAAGATTTTTATTGACCGATTTAACCTAAAGCCATTTGCCGACAAATGGTTTTTTGAAGGTAAAAAAATAGAGCTTGAGTATAACCAGACTGATGTTGAAGATAATCAAAGTGGATTTTACTCTATGATGAAATATAATAACGATTTCAAATCGATTCTTTTCAACAGTGTAATTCAAAAATCGGCAGCGGATTTAAAAGCGGCAGGACAAATACAGACACTTTATTCTGGTTCTGGCGTTCAAACATGTTTCTTATTATCGGATGAACCGCTTGATCATTATTACATTATGCGGAATTCAAATAATTCCAAAACTGAAGAAGATGAGGATATCTCAAGTGATGTTTTGAATCATAACCTGTTTGGTATTCACATTAAAGAAAAGAATACAGCTTTATCAGAAGAAAATCCACATATTTGCATAGGTTGGTCAGTTCTTGGAGATTTATCTTCTGTTTCAACTAAAGAAGAGCTGGCAGATATTTTTGCTAAAGAATGGCCTGAAGCAAAATCAAGAGCGCAAGGACAAAATGTGGGTCAAGTTTGGCGATTCGTTAATGACATGCAAATTGGAGACTATGTTGTATTCGCTGATGGAAATGTATTCCACATTGGAAAGATTGAGTCGGATTATTATTACGATGACGCAATCGGAGATGATCAGAGCTTAGATTATAAGAATTCACGTAAGGTCGTTTGGCTAAAAAAGAATATTCAAAGGTCAGAGATTTCATATTCACTCCATCATTCTTTAATGACAGCTATGTCCGTTTGGACAATGAATGATTATAGGGCAGCTATTGCCAATTTATTAAATGGTACATACATTAAAGACCAGGACGATGCAGAGACTGAAATCGAAATTTCATCTATCAGATTTAGTACTGGATATCAATCTAAATTTGCACGCAACAGAATCGTTTTCGGTGCTCCTGGAACAGGAAAGAGCTTCACAATTAATAAAGAGAGAAAGGAACTTCTCGGTTCAGATAACGAGACTGATTATGAGCGGGTTACATTTCATCCAGACTACTCGTATGCAAATTTCGTAGGTACATATAAGCCAGTTCCAAGTATTGATAGTGAAGGCAAGGATACAATTACTTACGCTTATGTTCCAGGCCCTTTCATGCGAGTATATGTTAATGCACTAAAAAACAGCAGAGAAGATTTGACAAAGCCGTATCTCCTCATTATTGAGGAAATTAATCGTGCAAATGTTGCAGCAGTTTTTGGTGACATATTCCAGCTTCTTGATATGGAAGGAAATGTGAGCGAATACCCAATCCAGGCATCAGAGGATATAAAGGCATATCTTGCCAAAGAACTTGGCGGAGTTCCAAGCGATTACTCTAAAATCCGTATACCGGATAATATGTTTATTTGGGCTACTATGAATAGTGCCGATCAAGGTGTATTTCCTATGGATACGGCATTCAAAAGAAGATGGGATTTCACTTATCTTGGCATAAATGACAGTGATGAGGATATTCAAGGAAAGTATGTTGAAGTTGGTTCTATAGAAAAGCAGCATATAGAATGGAACTCTCTTAGAAAGGCTATTAATGATTATCTTGCTTCGGAGAAAATAAATGAGGACAAGCAACTCGGACCATATTTCATTTCGAGAGATATTGTCGTTCCCCAAAATGGTGATAAGATGGATAGCAAGAGATTCTGTGACGTTTTTAAGCATAAGGTTCTCATGTATCTTTTTGATGATGCTGCAAAGCAGAAAAGGAACAGATTGTTTGAAGGATACAGGGGAGATAAAACAAGATACTCTGAAATCTGTAAGGGATTTGATGAGCAAGGCATTGGCATCTTTAATGCAGCAATTCAAAACCAGGTTGAGGTAGTGGATCTTGTTACGAATAGCATCGAGCTTGATGAAAATGATATGTACAAATCTGAAGAATAAGGAGGTCTTAGCTTATGATCTCTAAATTCGTAAGAGAGCAGAAAAGATATACGCAAAAGGATCTTTGTGAGATTTTGGAGTGTTCAGAAGAGGAAACGGTTAAGCGTATAAGAAAAATAAAAGAGTTTGGTGTTCTAAAGGCTGTTAAAGCATCAGATGTACAGAGAGATATGTCAGATCTTCTTGACGAAGATATCGAAGTTGCGGACGTTGAAGTGGGAGAAGATGAATATCTCTATGTGTTTACATTTGTTGGGGTCATAGTTGTTGCGGGGCGTGTGTTGAAATGCTATCCCAAATATCTGCTTAATAATGAAGCTCCAAAGGATGAACTACGACAAGTAATAAAGGTTTTAGAAAAGTACAATACAAAAGAACAGATAGTTCGTATGTTCAATGACAGTAGCGAAAGCAGTACATTTAATCTGATTGCTGTCTTACTTTTCTTGCTTTCAGATTTCTACGAGAATGGGGTTTACAGTAATACAGAGGATATCATTGAAAGTAACGGATCTGGTGAGATACTGTGGGATAAAACCATCAATGAGACATTTACACTAATTTCAAACGATAGGCCTTTCTATACGGATCTGCAAACTAAAAAGCGAATAACCGATGATTTCGATTATTTCAAGAGATTACATGAGTGCATCCTTACTAAGGCTTCACAAGAGTTGAAAACTGCGGAACTACTTGATCTCTTTGAAATTACTCCCGTTGATTTGACGGATGAGACCTTAGATGATTTTGGAGAAGATGAGTATATCCTTTATCGCATCGAAAAGGAACTAAACACTCAGTTTAATACAAGAAAGCAACTCGTGTTGAAAACAGTATATGCATATATAGCTCAATGCGGAAGCCTTAATGACTTGGATTGTCTGTCACTTTTTGGGACGAATAGTTTCAATCTTGTGTGGGAGGGCATTTGTGCGGATATCATGGATAACAATCTTGATACAAATCTCGGTTCGATTCTACTTCCTGAAAGATTGAAACCAGGATATGACAAAAATCAAAAGTTGAGAGACTTAATTGAGAAACCATTATGGACAATTACAGGAGAGAAAGCTAAAGACACTCTCATTCCAGATTTGATTACTATCAGAGGTAACCGGTTTATAATATTCGATGCAAAATACTATAATGTAAAGCTTGAGCCAGGCATTGCGCCTAAAGGGCAACCGGGAATCGAATCTATAACTAAGCAGTATTTATACCAGTTGGCCTATAAGAAGTTTATAGAGGATCACGGCTTCACATCAGTGAAGAACTGTTTCCTTATGCCAACAGAGAACAAAGAAGTAGAAGCGCGTGGGGAGGTATCAATGGAGATGTTGTCTTCTCTTGGACTTCAAGATATCAAAGTCAGATTCTTGCCAGCAGAACATGTATATGAGCATTATCTTGCTGGGAGAAAAATGGATATTGAAAGCTTGAATTTATAGCAAAAAGAAAGCGGTTCACAATATGAAGCGCATATGCTTAGGCACAATGATTACACTACTGCACCAAGAAAGAAAGTGCAATGCGGATAAAATTAAAACTATATACACGGGATGTTTGTGGACTACGGTATTGGCATTGAGAATTATAGTAAGTAGTTGCCATAGCCATCTAATAGTGAGTATGATTTAGAACCACAGGATTTTATAGAGTCTACAAGAAAAAGTGGCAATATCCTGAGCAAGTAAAAAACTTATATCTGCAGAAAACTTTATACTTAATGTAGAGTTGTTAATAGATCTTGCTAATCATCCTCCGTTTCATTTTGAGCGTTTAAAAGGTAATAGAAAGAATAAATGTAGCATACGGTTAGGTAATACAGGATATTGGGTTGGTCCTATGTCAAGATTTAGTACAAATTAAAATGAGAGGTTCTACCGGCTAAGATGCCGGAAGAACATGTACCTTATTATATAGCTTTTCAAACTCGTCAGGAGACATATAATCACAATGACTATGAATCCTTACCGTGTTATAAAAGGCTTCAATGTACTCAAATATAAGCCTATATGCGTGGCTGTAGTCTTGAATACTGAATCTGTTTAGCCATTCTCTTTTAATAAATGAATGAAATGATTCAATGCACGCATTATCATATGGATAGGCACAACGAGAATAGCTTCGTTGCATAGTTTTAGTGGCTTCACACCAAGCATTTGATACATACTGGCTGCCGCGATCAGAATGTATTATTAAAGGCGATTCGGTGTTACGATAAGTCTTTGCTTTATCTATGGTTGCTACAACAGTTGATACTTCCATAGTAGCAGAAAGAGTCCAGGCTATTATTTTCCTGGCAAATAAGTCCATAACACAATTAAGGTAAACAAAGCCGTTTTGAGTCCATATATAGGTAATATCTGTACACCATACGGCATTAGTGCGTTCCGGGTTAAATCGTTCATCAAGTATGTTTGTAAGTTCAGTACTGAAATCAGAGTCTCTGGTAGTGGTAGTAAAAGGCTTAATCCATTGGGCTTTAATACCCATTTCACGCATATATTTGCCTACAGTGCGCTCAGCAATAGTTTCACCTGACTTACGAAGTTCTTTGGTTATTTTAGGAGCACCATAGTTTTGTTTTGAAGCATCATAAATAAGCCGGATATTCTTCTTAATAGCTTCCTTCCTCTTAATAGCAAAAGATATTTTTCTATTAAGAAAAGAACAATATCCGAATCGAGATACACCTAAAAATTTAAGCATTCCGGAAGTAGAGACACGGTGTCCACTTACTTTAGTTGCCTCTACCTTTGCAGAAACCTCTGTATAGATAGCAATAGTTAACTTTTCCCCAGAATGCTTATGGCTTTTTTTAGTACATCAAGAGCATCCTGAGCATCACGAAGCTCATGTTTAAGGCGAGCTATTTCTTTTGCATCATCAGATTGATAGTTACCTGAGCCACGAACGGGAATGTCACCATCATTATTACGAAATTGACTTTCCCATTTGGCAAGTGTACTAACACCAATACCAAGATTCTTGGCACATTCAACTTGAGTAAGGTCAGGATGTTCATTTCGATAGTTTATAGCATCCAGCTTAAACTGCTTTGAGTGATGGTTTCTATTACTTGACATAATGAGTTCCTCCTAAGGTTTATTATATAACAAATAAGGAAATATCTCATTTTGTTTTGTACTAAATATATTCTAGCGCCAGGTCACGATTATTCCTTGCTATAATGATGGAAGAGAGATTATAGAGGTAGATATTTTGGCTCAATGTAAAATGATTAGAATAGTGAAGGTAACGGAGGTGTCGAATCATTTTGAAGGGGTATGCTTGCTGACAGCAAATTGAGTAATAAAATCTGTGAAAACAACTTTCTAACAGATTTTCTCCCTTATAGTTGCTTTTATCCCTTAAAATACACCTTATTTTAAGAGATAAATAAAGGATTACGGGAATATCAATATCTACAGATAAAGTTGCGCTGATTTGATTTTGGAATAATGGAATATCAATATCTACAAAAACAAAATAACAATACTGATGAAGTTTTATTTTTCAACCTTGAATCGACAAATGAAGAAATGGAAAAGATGACTGTACTTGACAAAAACAAGAGATATACTGCATATTGAAAAATACATATATAAATTCATCAAGGAGTAAAAATGAGTAATATTGTTTTAGAAAAACACTTTGATAGAATCAAGGCGGCTTACGAAGCATGTGTGTTTACCAATGGTATCAGACCGGAGCCTGAAGATAATATAAAGAAGTTTGAATCAAATTATGTATCTATACCGTTAGAGTACCGTTGGCTACTACTTAACCTGGGAGGTTGCTATTTGGCGGAACCATGGATTTTTAACTTGAAGGAGTTGGAGGAAAACTATACATTCTTTGAAGAAGCATATGAGGAGTATATGAGCGAGTGTAAACATGGTAAGGCATTTCCGATTGGAGGTTTAGGTGACGGAAGCATAGTATTTATAGACTTGGAAAGCGGTAAGGTGCGTGGATATAATAATGACTATACTGACATTGAGGAAATTGCAGAGAGCTTTTCTAAGCTTATTTTAGATTTGGTAGAACAGGTGGAAGGTTATTCTTGATATAAGATGGAATGATATCATCCCTTCATAGTATATGACTATAAAACTGTCATATACTGTGGGGGGAGTTTTGTGCTTTTTTATAATTCAACCTGAATTATAAAAAATACAATATTTAAACCCAAATTATTCACGGCGTAATATTTACATTAAAAACTGTATTATAAATCTTTAAACTTAATCCATGAAGCCATAAATGACTTGAAACAGCTAAAAATGGGCAGACTTCCACTGGTTAAGGTTTACTCGTAATTATAAATCTGTTAAGGGCCATTATTAGTTTCTATTCAAGCTTTACACATAGCTTGCTGATATTGCATAGAGTTACATAGAACTCAGCCTTATATATGCAACTGCTACACAGATTGAATGTTATATACCTTGTTAAATGGAGTACTTTTGCAGAAATCTTAAGCAGTTTTAGACGAACAGTATCAATCATATTTGCATATAATACCAATCGTCTAAACCAATCAAATATATTATAAGTAAGTGCATATATTTTGAATAATATAAATACACAAAAAGAAGAAGTCGATCCATAATTTATTGATCATTAAAGTGATAACCTCATATTTGAAGACTGGTTTGTATATAAACGAGTCGTAATATCATGTTTAAAATTAAATGATTAAAGAACAGATGATAGTAATTTTCTTAATAGTTGATCTTTAAAGAAACTAACCACCTAACTTGCAACTCTATGAATTAATAATATAAACTTAATCAATAAAACTTAGGCAATAAAAGTATTGAATATCAGAGGAATTCAAGGTAAAATTGTATGTCAAATAGTATGTTATAAAGGAGAGTGAATATATGGATAATATTAATGTTGAGTGCCAAGTATTTACTCCTCGTAATATTGTCATTGAGGTATTAAATGAGGTTGGGTATAAAGAAAGTTTATATGGCAAAAAGGTTTTAGAAAATTCTTGTGGTGATGGAGCTTTTCTTGTTGAAATCGTTGATAGATATATATTAGACAGCATAAAACAAAATATTTCTATAGATAGAATAGTCTATGGATTAGAAAACGATATATACGGAAGTGAGATAGATGAAAAGCATAAAATAAATTGCATAGATAATTTAGATAGAGTAGCTAAAAAATATGGTATAAATAATGTAATATGGAATATCGCGCAAATTGATTTTTTAAAAAGTTCTATTTATGAAGAATTTGATTTTATTATCGGCAATCCGCCTTACATAAAATACTCAGATTTAAACAGAACCACAAGATCTTTTATTAAAGAAAACTTTGTAGTGTGTTTAGAAGGTAAGCCAGACTATTATTATGCTTTTATTGAAAAATCTATTAAAGTATTAGCAAAGGGGGGAAAATTGGCTTATCTGATTCCTAATAATATTTTTAAGAATAGATTTGCAGATAGATTGCGTATTTTCATGTTACCTTATTTGTCAGTAATAATTGATTATACAACAGAAAAACTATTTGAAAATAAGTTGACTTCGTCGGCTATTATTATTTGTGATGGAACAAAGCATAATAATGACATTCTATATGTAGATAAAGTAAAAAGACTAGACATAAAACTGCATAAAAACAATTTGACAAACAAGTGGATTTTTAGAAGAGAAAGCATTACTAGGGAAAATAGAAAAAGAAAATTCGGTGAGGATTTTAATGTGAGATGCCCTATCGCCACATTGTTAAATGAAGTGTTTATACTAAAAAAATATGAAGAGTATGATGAATATATATTGGTTAATAAATATAAAATTGAAAAAAATATATTAAGGGAGGCTGTCAGTCCACGCTCTTTACAATATGGTAGAAAAGAGTTTCTGATTTTTCCATATTCGTATAGCGATGATAATTTATTGCATTATGAGGAACTGGAGTTTATGCAAAAATTTCCAGAAGCATATAACTATTTAAAATTTTTTATTGAGAAATTGAATAAGCGTGATAAAGACGAAAATTCAAAATGGTTTGAATTTGGAAGATCGCAGGCATTAACTAATATTAACCAAGAAAAATTATTGCTATCTACTTTGATAACAGAAAGGGTTAAGATACATCATATTTCTCAAAATCAAGTTCCATATTCTGGAATATGCATATATCAAAAAGGAAATTTATCATTAGAAGTTGCAGAGAAAATTTTGAAAAGTGATGAATTTTTAAGTTATATTCATGACATAGGAATTAATGCGAATGGAACAACAATGAGGATTACAGCAAGAGATATTAGGGAATTTGAATATACTTTAGATTAGGATGGGGATTGCCATGGCAAAGATATCATTCAATGTAGATGCTTATACAGCTCGTTTAATAGGACGAGAAAATGTATCAAAATTAAATGGTGCCATAATTGAATTAGTTAAAAATACGTATGATGCAGATGCTACGATTTGTGTTTTGTATTATGAAAAAACAACTAATTCGCTATATATCGCAGACAATGGCTGCGGCATGACAAAGGATGTGATTATAAAACACTGGATGACTATTGGGAGATCGACAAAAAAGAAACAATTTATTAGTAAATCAGGTCGAGTACAAACTGGAGCAAAAGGAATTGGGAGGTTTGCTTTAGATAGAATATCTGATACATGTGAAATGTTTACTGCTTCAACGGAAGGAAAGTTAATTTGGAAGGTTGATTGGGAGGATTTTTCAAAGAGTGATAATATTACAGATGTAACAGCAGATTTATATGAACCAACTATATCAATAGATGAGTTTCTTGATGACGTTATTAATTGTGAAGTAAAAAAAATAATATCAAATAACTTTAAAAACACAGGAACTATTTTTAAGTTAACTTCTTTAAGAGACTCATGGAATGATAATGTTATAAAAAAAATTAAGGACGATTTAATAACATTAATACCATATGAAATGAAAAGTGAATTTCAAGTATATTTTTTTGATGAGCAAAACACTAGTGAAGATGCTGATATATTAGATGTTGAAAATGCTTTTTCTTATGATTATAAAGTTGAATTTAATGTTCTGATAGATGGAAAAACTTATATTAAGATACATAGAAATGAATTTGACTTCGGTGATAGATTTGATGAAATAATTACACAAGCTGAATTTACTTCAGAAGATGAACGGTATTTTAAAGGTGAATATATTTGTATAGAAACAAACTTTGCACATATGCTACCAAAACGTGGGGAGCAGTTAAAAAATACAATAGGTGAATTTTCTGGGGTTTTGTATTTTGAAAAAGTGACTTATTCAAAAACAGATGCCGAAAAATATTTTTATGAATTGTCTAATAATCGTAATAATGAGAGGGATATTTTTGGGGGAATTAAAATATATAGAGATAGTTTTAGAGTGAGACCTTATGGAGAACCTAAAACATCTGATTATGACTGGTTACTATTAGCCGGTAGAAAAAACAAATCTCCTGCTGCACCTTCTCATCAAACAGGTGCGTGGAGAGTTAATGCTGATCAGATAATTGGATCAATTTTTATTTCACGTATGAATATTACATTACCAGATCAATCCAACAGAGAAGGTATTGTAGAAACAAAGGAATTTGTATTATTAAAAGAATTTTTAATTAATGTAATTCAGGAATTTGAAAAAGATAGACAATATGTTTTTCGTAAGTTAGATGCTCGCTATGACAAAATAACGGAAGCCTCAAGGATACAAGCTGAAATTAATAAGAAAGCAGAAGAAGCAAAAGCAGCTAGAGAAAAGTATGACTTTTTAGGTGATAGCAGTGAATGTAATCAAAAATTAGGATCTGATAAAAGTTATATAGATCCAGAAAAAGCTAAAACGGCTTTAGACCATAAAGATACAGTTATTAAAAACTTAGAGGATGAAAATAGATTACTAAGAACATTAGCTACAACTGGTATAGTTACTAATACTTATGTTCACGAAATTAAAGATATAACTCATAAGCTAAGCAGAAAAATTGTTATGGCTAAAGAAGCATTGGAATTAGATGGTAACTTGGAAGATGGGTTAAAATATTTAAATGAAGCTAATGTAATGAGAGAATCATTAAATTCATGGTTTAAAGTAACAATAGGTTCTGTAACGCGTGATAAAAGAACTATGAAAAAAACAGATTTAAATTTTCTGATATCACAGACAGTGAAGTCATGGAAAGAAACACTTAAAAACATTTCAATAGATTTAGAATTTCAAGAACCAGAAATACAATTAAAATGTTTTCCTTATGATATCGAAAGCATTTTTAGTAATCTGATTGCTAATAGTGTTAGTTCTTTTGAATCCTGCTTTTCAGATAATAAGAGTATAAAAATTGTTGTATCTGCCTCAGATAAAGAAATTATTATCAAATACAGCGATTCTGGACAAGGTTTATCTCTTGCCTATAAAAATAATCCAAAGAAAATTTTAGAGCCTATGGAAAGTGATAGAAGAAATGAAATGGGAGAAACTATTGGCACTGGTATGGGGATGTGGATTATAAACAGAACTGTTGCAGATTATAATGGAAGTATAGATTTATCCGATAATACGAAACATACTAGTGGATTCTATGCCACTATAAAATTAATAAAGAAATAGAAGTGGAGGGCTGATATGTATAGAGTAGGATTTATTGATGATGATAGAGATTCATATGAGGATTATCGAGTACGTTTAGCAAGAAAAGATATTGAATTACTATATCCGGATTGTATTACTGAAATGCCAGAAATTATAGAGTGGCTTTTATCTAATAGTATTAAATGCCTTATTATAGACTACAAACTTAATAATAAATTTAAGTTTTTGGGGACTGAACTAATTGCTTACATAAATGTTAAAGTCCCCGATTTACCATGCTTAATATTAACTAATTACCCTGAAGAATCGATACGCGAAAATTTAGTGATTATAAATTTAATTGAAGACAGAAATGTTTTGGCCGAAGATGATATAGAAGGATTTGCAAGAAAAATCAAACAGGCTGTCGATGTTTTTGAAAATAGATTACATAAATATTATATCAATTATGAGGAACTGCTTAAAGCAAGGAAAAATGGTTCTATATCAGCAATAGAAGAAGAACAATTTATAGATCTGTATAAATTATTACGCGCATATGGTGAAGTAGATGACTTGCCAATTCAGCTTTTAAGTAGTGAAGTTAATCAGAAAATTGATGAAATACTTGGAAGAGTAAATGTTTTGGTAGAGGAAGTTGAAAACAGGTAAAAAATATGCGAATACATGGAAAAAATGAAATCAGTAGAAGTGTTGATGTAAATCAAGAAAATGACTATAAAAAATATGTTCCTCAATTGAGAGAAGACTTTAAACATATATGCGGTTATTGTGGTAAATCTGAAGAGGTTACAACAAAAGGCTTTGAACCAGATCATTTCGTTCCTGGAAGAATAGATTCAAACAGAAAACTTGATTATTCAAATTTAGTATATTCTTGTTTCACATGCAATAGAAAAAAACTCGGCAAATGGCCAACAGAGGATAAGAATAAATCCAACGATGGAAATATTGGATTTGTAGATCCGGCATTAAAAGAGTATGACTTACATTTAGGTAGAGATAAAGAAGGTAATATTGAATTCTATACAAAGGTTGGAGAATACATGTATAATATTGCTTTCAGTTTTGATATGCGCCCGATGAAAGAAATATGGAAAATTAGTCAATTGATTAATGCAAAGGATAATTTATTTAAAGTTAAGGATAAGCTTACACCAGAGGAATTGATGAAATATTTAGAATTGGATAAGGCTATAGATGAATTGAAGAAAATACTATTTGAAAAAAAAGA
The DNA here is from genome assembly GCF_003862475.1 of Lachnoanaerobaculum gingivalis. Classification (GTDB taxonomy): domain Bacteria; phylum Bacillota; class Clostridia; order Lachnospirales; family Lachnospiraceae; genus Lachnoanaerobaculum; species Lachnoanaerobaculum gingivalis. Next base: position 337,405 of record NZ_RRCO01000004.1, read on the forward strand.
GTAATCAGTTAAGATTGTAGTTTTACCTATTTATTTAAGCTATTAACCAAATATATAGGATAATATAATTTCTTGAAAATACACTTAAAAATTATTTGAGAAGGAATTATAGGTTTAAGATACTGCTGTTGCACAGCTGGAACGTATACGAAAAAAAGTTCGTTCATTGGATTTCATGCCCGCTCGTTATGCATTGGTTGAGTGGGAACCATGGAGTTCTATAAAAATGCATCAGATGCCGGTAGACAACTTTATTGTATATTACCTCGTTGATTATGAAAAAAAGAATAGTTACGGTAGTCCGAATCTTTTACGGTGGCTGCGATATTGAAAGTATTATTAATTCTAATAAACAAATATAATAAAAGAACAGAAAATTATCCTAAAACTCACACCAACAAAAAAGGAGACCACATGCCACCAATAACCGTTTTAATTAAGCCTGCTTCCAATCTTTGCAATATGTCCTGTGAATATTGTTTTTACTGTGATGAGGCAAGTAAGCGTTTGCAAAATTCCTATGGATTTATGTCTGAACAGACTTTGAAAAATACAATCAGAAAGACCATGCTTAGGGCGGAGGGGAGTATACACTATGCTTTTCAGGGAGGTGAGCCGACCTTATGTGGCATTGATTTTTTTGAAAAGGCATTGGCATACCAAAAACAGTACAATAAAAACAATATAGAAGTAACTAACGCCCTTCAAACAAACGGTTTTGCACTTACAGATGAATGGTGTTCTTTTTTTAAGGAAAACAATTTTTTAATAGGATTGTCGGTAGACGGTACAAGAGAAATACACGATTCTTATAGACATACAAAATCAGGAGATGATACTTTTGACAGAATAATAAATTCGGCGAAACTACTTGATAAGCATAAGGTGGATTATAATATTCTTACTGTAGTTACATCTAAGGTTGCAAAGAATATTTCAGATATCTACAGGTTTTATAATAAACAGGGATGGAAATACCAACAATATATAGCCTGTCTTGATCCTATAAATGAAGTGCGTGGAGCTAAGCCTTACTCCTTAACTCCAAAAGTTTATGGAAAGTTTTTAATTGAATTATTTGATCTATGGTATAAAGATTATATAAATGGAAAAGATCCATACAACAGGCAGTTTATAAATTATATAAATCTTGCCGGAGGATATATGGCTGAATCCTGTGAGCAGCGTGGAGTATGTGGTATTCAGACGGTAGTAGAAGCTGATGGAAGTGTCTATCCATGTGATTTTTATGCTATGGATGAATATCGCCTTGGAAATTTCAATGAAAACAATTTAAGTGAGATAGATAAAAAAAGGTCTGAAATATGCTTTATAGAAAGGTCGTTTAAGCTGGATAGCGAATGCAGGGAATGCAAATATTACAGAGTCTGTAGAGGTGGATGTCAACGCAATAGAGATTTAGACCCGGATACAGGACTATACAGTAATTATTTTTGTGAAGCATATAAGATATTTTTTGATGCCTGCTATGACAAAATCATTGATATAGCAGAAAGTCTAAGACAAAAATGATTGAAAACGGCTGTCGTTTTAATGATTGAAAGATTGTGAAGCGAGAGCCTTTTTTATTCAGATTGATTTTATACAATATAAATAAAAATATTGACATCAAAGCAATTTAGGTATATACTTACCACATAAGTAAACGGTTACGCAAACGATAATTTAATTTAATATCCGGCTTTGATTTTAAAATATTGGAGATAGATTGTTTATGAAAAAAGCATCAGGCAAGGTAACCATAAAGGATATATCAAAGGAGCTTGGTATATCGGCTGTTTCTGTTCACAGAGCACTTAGAGGAAAAGAAGGGATAAGTAGTGAACTTCGCTCTAAGATTTTGGAAACGGCGAATGAAATGGGGTATGTGGAAAATTATGCCGCTGCCTCCATTAAGAGAAAAACCAGTAAAGTTGCTGTAGTGTTGCCAAAGGATAAATGGGAGAAAAAAATTTACTTTGATTATTTATGGCTCGGTATTAATAAAGGTGCACAGGAGCTTAAAGGGCTAAACATAGAAATAAGTCCTTTTGTATGTGATAACGAAGAAGAGCAACTTGTACAGCTAAAAGAGATTGCCGATAAGGGGTCTAATGAATACGGCGGTGTTATAACAATTTCTTTTACAAGGGCATCGGAAGTACTTATGCAGTTTCAGAGAATGTTGGCAAAGGATATGAGGGTGTTGGTTATAGACGATCACATCGAAATTCCTGAAGGCCTCATCAGCATTCCACCTAGAGAAATACAGGTAGGTAAAGTGGCGGCTGAGCTTGCAACACTTATTACTCCCGATAAAGGAAGGATACTTGTTTCCTGTGGACGCAAAGATTCAAAGATACATGAGGGGCGTTTGGAAAGCTTTTGTAATTATATAAAAGAAAACAAACCGGAGTTGATAATAGAACTTGTGACAGGATATACAAGGAATATGGACCATAGAGGAGAACTCTATAAAAATGCATGTGAGGCACTTGGTAAGTATAGTGATATATGTCTTATATATGCTCTTACCTCTCATGATAACAGGGCGTTTGTTGAAGCACTTGAAAAATATGGTAATAATAAAAAAGTTGCTATAATAGGAACAGATTTAAATGAAGAAACCTTGGAATTTTTAAAAAAGAAGAGAATGTCGGCGGTTATAGACCAAAATCCTTATGATAAAGGATATATGGCCTTTAAGATTATGGTGGACTGCTTAATAAAAAATATGTCTGTGCCTGATGTTATACCATGCAGGATTGATATCGCTCTTGAAAACAATGCAGATCTCTATGCGGATTGATTATTTTTAGAACTATATTTACTGTTTTCCGAAGCGGAATGCAGTTTAATAAAATATGTAAAAATTTATATGTGAATATACATATTCAAGGAGGATTATATGAAGAGAAAGTTTTTACAAAAAGTTGGAGTTGCAGTAATTTCCGGTGCAATGATTATGTCAGTATTGGCAGGATGCGCTAATAATACAGCCAAGGAAAGTACTACAGCCGCTCAAGCATCAAGCGAGGGTACAAGCGGTGAATCAAAGGATGATACAGCCAAAGGTCCTGATTACAGCGGAGTGAAGCTCGTATACTGGTCAAACTGGGAAGCTACAGAGCCACAGGGAATTGTTATTGCCGAGGCCATAAAAGCTTATGAAAAAGAAACCGGTGTAGAAATTGAAGTAGAGTTTAAGGGACGTAAAGGAATTAAAGAAGGTTTGATTCCGGCACTTGATGCAAAACAGCAGGTTGACTTCTTTGACGGACAAGGAAACAAGAGCAATTACGGTGATCGTATTATAAGTCTTGAGGATTTGGTTAAAGAAAGTGATTATGAGTCACGTTCCAACCCTACAATGATGAAGCTTTTCAGAAGCTATAATGAAGGTGTACTTAAAGAGATTCCATATCAGTTTAAGGCAAATGCTTATTTTTACAATAAAAAGCTTTTCAAGGAAGCAGGTATTGATAAGGTACCTACAAACTGGGATGAATTCCTTGCTACATGTCAAAAGCTTAAAGATGCGGGAATAACTCCGATTACCACTGATGATGCATATGTACCACAGGCTTTCGGTATGCATCTTGGAAGACTTGTAGGAAGTCAAGGCTTAAAGGAAACTATTAACAACAATGAATGGGACAGACCTGAAGTTTTACAAACAGCTAATGATCTTGCAGAGCTTGCTACAAAGGGATATTTCTCAGAGCTTGTGGCTTCAAATGTATTCCCTACAGGACAGAATACAGAATTCGCTACAGGTAAGGTTGCAATGTATGCTGTAGGAACATATGTGGTTAATGAAGTTAAAAATATTACAGGACCTGATTTTGAATGGGGATTTTTCGGATATCCTGAAGTAAATAACGGAATTAACGGCACAGAGGCTATGATGATTGGTGGACAGAGCTTTGCTATTACTTCAGTATGTAAGAATAAAGAGGCTGCATTTGGATTTATTGAGAAGATGACAAGAGGTGAATATGACGAGAAGCTTGCTAAAGAGAGTATAAGTCTTCCTGCAGATTCACAAAATCATTCATGGCCTGAGCAGTTGGCTGATGTAAAGCCATACTTTGATAACTGCACAGAGATTATGGGTGGTGCGGAAAGCAATCCGGAAATTACACCGGCATTAAAGGAGAATTTAATTAAGCTTTACTCAGGTAAGATTACAGGTGCTGAATTTGTTGAAAATATGAAAAAGGCAGCAGGAAAATAAAGTCTAAATGAAAAAAGAGGGCAGGCGGGTAACGAGGTCGTTATTTGACCTGCCTTTTTTAACCGGTGAAATTGCTGCCTTTAAGATAATAAGCTAAAAGTCTGGCTTTTGCCTGTTTCGGAAGGGAAAATATTTATGAAACGCAATAAAAGTATGATTTGGGCATTTACTATTCCCGGAACAATATTGTTTCTTGGAGTATTCATTTACCCGATAATAAGAACTGTAATTATGAGCTTTTTTAAGATAGTGGAAATTACGGATCCGATAAACAAATGGGAATTTAGAGGCTTGGGAAATTACGTAGATCTGTTCAATGCCCCATTGTTTATACAGTCGCTTATTAATATAGCAAAGATATGGACAATCGGAGGTATAGTTACACTTTCAATCTCTTTATTGATAGCTATCATTTTGACAAGCGGAATAAGAGGAAAGGGATTTTTTCAGGCGGCAATATATTTGCCGAATGTAATCAGTGCGGTAGCTATGGCTACAATGTGGATTCAATATGCTTTTAACTCATCCTATGGATTTTTTACAACATTTTTTAAAATGATAGGTTTGGAGAGTTTGGCAAAAATACAGTGGCTGGATGCGGAACATAAATTCTATGCACTTTTATTTTCTTACTGCTTCGGAATGATAGGACATCATATGCTTATATGGATCAGCGGAATTGAAAGAATAAGCAAGGAATATTATGAAGCATCAGGTATAGACGGTGCAAATAAGGTCCAACAGTTTTTTCATATAACACTGCCTCTTTTAAGAGGAATTTTAAGAACAAATATTATTATGTGGTCAATAAGTATTGCAGGATTCTTTATATGGTCACAGCTTTTCTCACCTTTAACTGCAGATACATCTACAGTAGTACCTATGGTATATATGTATACCAAAGTATTCGGAGCTGAAACCGCCGATATGATTTCTCGTGATGCAGGTGCGGGTGCGGCAATAGGTATAATTCTTTGCGCTTTGGTAATAATTATATTCAGAGTTGCCAATAGAGTTCTTAAAGATGATGATTTGGAATTTTAATTAACATTTTATGAAAGGTTAGATTATGAAAATACTGAAAAACAAAGAAAAATCCGCACCTTTTAACTTGTCAAAAGAGATTAAACTGTTACCCGGATATATAATACTGATACTTTGGGTTGCTTTTACTGCGGTGCTTTTAGGCTGGGTAGTGGCTGCAAGTTTGTCTACTACCGCAGATATATTTTCAGGGGATATTTTAGGATTTAAAACAGGACTTCATTTTGAGAATTATGTTAAAGCATGGGTATCATCAAATGTTTCCGTGTTTTTTGTAAACTCACTCATTTATGCGGTTTTATCCTGTGTATTTATTATTCTGGTATGTGCCCCATATGCTTATGTTTTACAAAGATTTGAATTCAAGGGAAGAAAATTTCTTACTTCCGCACTGGCAGGAACTATGGGTGTTCCTCTTATAATGGTAATAATACCTTTGTATACATTGGTGGCGGGAGCCGGATTACTTGGTAACGCTTTTTCAAACAGAATTGTACTTATAGTTTTATTTGTAGCTATAAAAGTACCTTATACAACTACATTCCTTATGGCATACTTTGCCAATATTTCAAGTGCATATGAAGAGGCGGCGGCTATAGACGGATGTCATCCGATAAAGGCCTTTTGGATGATCGTATTTCCACTGGCTCAAGGAGGAGTTGTAACGGTAACAATTTTTAATTTCATAGCAATATGGAATGAATATTTCCTTTCACTCTTATTTGTAAATTCAGAGAAACTAAGACCTGTAGCGCTTGGATTATTCTCGATGATAAACGGAATGAAATACAGCGGTGACTGGTCAGGTCTATTCGCTTCCGTAATAATTGTATTTATTCCGACATTTATACTTTATATCGGACTTTCAAAGAAGATTATCGGTGGAATAACCGGAGGTGTAAAGGGATAGAAAGGAAGCACAATATGAATTTATTGTTTGTTTTTGCAGATCAATGGAGGGCAGGGGCTATAGGATATGCAAAGGAAGACCCTGTTAAAACTCCGAATATGGATAAGTTTTGCAAAGAGTCAACCTATTGCGACCATACTTTCAGCACCTTTCCGGTTTGCTCTCCTCATAGAGCCAGCCTTATGACCGGAAAATACCCACTGTCATCAGGATTTTTTACAAACTGTAAAAAAGGATTATCTTTAAGATTAAAAGATGAAGAGATTTGTGTAGGTCAGGTGCTGAAAAAAGCTGGTTATGAGACCGCATATATAGGTAAATGGCATTTAGATGAACCTGAGCAAAATATTTGTGAATTTCCGAAGTCAGGTGCAAGAGATTGGGATGCATATACTCCTCCGGGAGTAAGAAGGCATGGATTTGACTATTGGTACTCATACGGTACTTATGATATGCATTTATCACCACATTATTGGCATGACAGTGATGAGATGATAAAGGTAAACAAATGGTCACCTGAGCACGAAACTGACAAGGCAATAGAATACCTATCAAAAATAAGAGACAAATCAAAGCCTTTTGGCATGTATATATCTTGGAATCCGCCACATAGCGTATACAGTGAAGTTCCGGATGAATACTTAAAGATGTATGATGATGTGGAGTTAAAGAAAAATGTTATTTTTGAAAATATACATCACCATACCGGTGAAAATGCCGCAATGAGCGAGGAAGAATTAAGGCTTACCACAAAGCAGTATTATGCGGCTATAAGCGGTCTTGACAAGCAGTTTGGAAGGTTGATTGAATACCTGAAAGAAAATAATCTGTATGAAGATACTCTTGTTATCTTGTCGGCGGATCATGGAGATATGATGGGATCGCATGGGCTTATGGGTAAGCATGTTTGGTATGAGGAGTCAATAAAAATTCCTTTTGTAGTACATGTACCGGGAAACAAGAATAAAAGATGCTCTACCTGTATTGGAAGTCAAGATATGATGCCAACAGTTTTGGGCCTTTTGGGTTGCAGGATACCTGATACGGTTGAAGGAGAGGACTGTTCCAAATTTATTAAAGGTAATGAGGATGCGGATAGGGTAAGCTTTATTATGGCATGCCCCGGCAGAGCCGATTTTGTGGAAAAATTTAAAAAGATGGGTAAGAATCCAGCCGATTATGGGTGGCGTGGGGTTAGAACAAGAAAATACACCTACGTCATGGAGCTGGGTTATGATGTTATATGTAATCCTAAAAGATATCTTTATGATATACAAAATGATTCTCAGCAAAAAAATACTCTTGATTTAGATAATGAAGAGAATAAACAGCTTGCTAAAACGATGGAAGAAGAAGTTATTAAATGGCTGAAGCGTCAAAATGACGGTTTTTATAAGAACTGGAACAGTGAACTATGAATAATATAGATTTGTTGTGGGATGATTTTAGAGAACATTTTGCATTCAAAAAGGAAGAGTATATAAAAATTGCGGACTTTTGTAATAGAAACTGCAAAGAGATGAGGAATATTATTCTTCAAACCGCAGATGAGTTGACAGAGAATAGATTTCTTTTCAGATTACCCTGGGATATGGAAACCACAAATGAACCGGTAAATTTTGGCGTAAAAATAAATTGGAATTATTGCTTTAATGAAGATGAAGAATTTATTTTTCAGTTAAACAGACACAGATACCTTATATGTCTTGGACAGGCGTTTTGGATTAAACAAAATGATATATATGTAATAACTTTTATAAATCAGCTGCTTGACTGGATAAATGAAAATATTGATATTGAAAATGCCGACAGAAAAGTTTGGAGAACACTTGAGACAGGTCTTCGTGCAGACTACTGGGTAAGGGCAATGTCTTTTTTCACATCTCATCCTCTTATTACGGATGAAATAAAAGAAAAGTTTTTCTTGGCATTATCCGTGCATGCAAATCATTTGGCAACAAATCCTAAAGAGGGCTTTTCCATAAAAAGTAACTGGGGTGTTATGGAGTATGCAGGTTTATATGTACTTTCACATGTGCTGAAAAACGATGAATATAAAAAGAAAGCAATTTATTTTCTGAAGATGGCGCTTCATACACAGATACATGATGACGGAATGCAATGGGAAGCATCTACAATGTATCATAATGAAGTACTGGATGCGTATTTTGAAGTTTTAAGAGTGGCTAAGCTTTATAATGATGAAGTTTTTTCGGAAGATGAAAAAAATATTATAAAAAATATGGCATTTGCTACTTTATATCATACTTATCCAAATCATCATCAAATCCTGACCGGAGATTCGGATGATACCGATGTAAGAGATCTGTTAAGTCGGGGAGCATTATTATTTAAAGACAGGTCGCTTAAATTTGCAGGATATAATGAGCTTGACTTTGAAAGTGCATGGCTTTTTGGGACTGAGGGAATAGTATTCTATGAAAAATTAGAAAGTAAAAGACTCTCCGGAGGTCTTATAGTATGCCATGAAAGCGGTGAAGCAATATGGAGAGACTCCTATAATGAGAATTCGGATTTTATTTATTTTAGAAACGGAAGCCTTGGAGGAGGGCACGGACATCAGGACAAACTTCATATGGAACTTTGGTTTGAAGGTGAGGAAATACTTAGGGACAGTGGACGTTTTACATATAAAAATGTAGATGAAAGATACAGACTTAAGGAGAGTCAGGCCCACAATGTGCCCATTATAAATAACAGTGAATATGCAGAATGCATGGATTCATGGATTTATAAAAATTTACCTCCTTCCACGGGAAATACTTTTGTTTTTAAGGAAAACCGGCTGTTATTTGAAGGCTTTCACTGTGGGTATATTGATTTGAATGTGATTCTTAGAAGGCGTATCGTAGCACCGACATCTGATATCATTATTATAAGTGACGAAATTATCGGAAATAAGAGAAATGAATTATCACAGCATTTTGCCTTCGGAAAGAATATAAGCCTAAAAAAAGAAAATAATGTGATAATAGGGCAAGGAGAAAGATGTGAGTTTAGTGTAATGTGCTTTGATGAAAGAGGTGAATTATTACCTGAAATTACAAATTCTTTGCTTTCAAGACATTATAATCAAATAGAAGAAACGAGTGCTCTTAAAGTAAATACAAGCAGTTCATACTTTTTAACTACAGTGATTGTAAAAAATAGGGAAAATCAAAAGATAGAGATCGTAAAAGAAGATGTATACAATTTTGCCTATGAAGTTATGCTTTCAAAGGATATAGCTCAAGGATATGTAATTACAAGAAACAAGGAGAAATACGGGGTGGTTCTCATTAAAAATGATGTCGGGAATTATAGTGACTTAAACGGAATAAGAGGAGTATACGGACTCGGACAAACTATGGTTTGTGTATTTCATAAAAATCCTGAGTATATGACAGTGCTTAGATGGTAGGATAAAAGGAGATTGATTAAGTGGATAAATGGATTGATATTAATTTATTGGAAAAATATCCGGAAGCATCGGATACTATGATTAAAGAGGCTCTGGATATGTGTATGGAACAGGTGAAAAATAATTTACCCGAATTTGAAGAGCATTTTCCGCATGCAAACAGCGAAGGGAATTTTTATACACCCGGTATTAATACCGATTGGACAAGCGGATTTTGGACAGGAGAGGTATGGCTTTCCTATGAAAATGCAAAAAGTGCTGCGGACAAAGAGTTGTTTGAAAGGGCAGGAAAGAAACAGGCAGACTCATTTTTGGATCGTATAAATATAAGACATTATATAGATCATCATGATATGGGATTTCTTTACATACCGTCCTGTGTTGCGGCTTACAGTTTAATCTCTTATGAAAATGCAAAAGAAGCCGCAATAAAGGCTGCAGATCAACTTTGCAGTAGATATCGCCCTGAGGGAAAATATATCCAGGCATGGGGAGAGATGTGGGCAAGAGATAATGCCAGACTTATTATTGACTGCATGCTAAATGTACCGCTACTCTACTGGGCAAGCGAAGTGACAAAGGATGAGCATTATGCCGAGATTGCCAAAAACCATATACTTACTACAATGAAGCATATAATAAGAGATGATGATTCAACCTGGCATACAATATTCTTTGATCCTGATACCGGTGAATTTTCACATGGTGCTACCTGTCAAGGATATAAGGATGCTTCCGCATGGGCAAGAGGACAGGCATGGGGAATTTATGGAACCGCTATAGCATATAAAAATACAGGAGATAAGGAATATATAAAATATTTTGAGAGAGTATCAAAGTATTTCCTAAAGCATTTACCTACAGATCTTTGTCCGTATTGGGATCTATGCTTTGGAGACGGTGATGAAAATGAACAGCCAAGAGACTCATCATCAGCTGCAATTGCAGTATGCGGATTTTTGGAGATGAGTAAATATTTGGATGAAGAAAGCAGCGCATACTATACTTCAGTAGCAAAAAAAATTATTTATTCTCTTATAAAGAATTATCAGGTTAAAGATAAGAGTATATCAAACGGTCAGCTTTTACATGGAACATACGCAAAGAAAACACCTTATAATACATGTAAAAACAGCGGTGTTGATGAATGTGTTATCTGGGGAGATTATTTCTTCATGGAGGCTCTTACAAGGCTTTCAAGACCTGATTGGAAAATGTATTGGTAAGAATTTTAATAGGAGTATATATGATTAAACTAAAAATAGTAGGTAGGGTAGAGATAGAAAAGGCCTGCGGCTTTGAGGGAGATAATAAGGCGGAACTTGTATATTGTAGTGAATATATGGATGGAGACAGAATAGTACTTGATACGGATAAAGCCGGAAGATACTGTGTTGTACGTTTTGAGGACAGTATGAGAGAGGCATTTATCTATATTCCGGGTAGAAGTATTGAATTTTTCATTCCTCCTGCAAATAACAGACCGAATTATTCACCGAAGAGCTTTACAGGAATGATCCATTATATTGAAGCAAGATATGCTACCGATGAGGAGATAAGTAAATTAAAAAACCTTGCATTAAATGTTTATGATCAGCATGAGAATAATACATTTTATCCTCATGCATCAGCCAATGTTGAAACCAGAGGTGAGGCGGTATTTGCAGCAAGAAATGCAATAGACGGAATGTATGCAAACTCATCTCATGGTAAATATCCTTATCAGAGTTGGGGTATTAACAGAGACCCGAAAGCAGCTCTTACCATTGATTTTGGAAGAGAAGTACTTGTAAATGAAATAAGGCTTACTCTCAGAGCGGATTATCCTCATGATAATTATTGGGTAAGTGCAGATATTAATTTTGATGACGGCAGCAGTGAAACTTTAAAACTTGAGAAATCCGAAAAACCACAGTATTTTCAGATAAAGGAAAGAAAAATAAAAAGCCTTGTGCTTGAAAAGCTTATAAAGGCGGAGGGAGAATCTCCGTTCCCGGCACTTACACAAATTGAAGTTTGGGGAGTTGAGGCCTGATTGTGGAAATTTAATACGGTTTTTTGACAAATATCAGGGTGGGTTGACTATGGTTATTTGTCAAATGTTTGGGTGGGTTGATTTTCAATCCACTCTTTTTTAAACCTTACATTATAAAAGACTAGTTTAAGTACAGTCGGATTCGCACTTTGTACAGAGTCTATTTACAATTTTAATTTATAAATATATTATAGTGGGATGCGTTAAATATAAAAATATGATAAATTAAGATTTTACTTAGGGGAAGATATTTACCGAAAATCTATACCATAAAATGCAGACATCAAAGGAGAAAATAGTTGAAAATCAAGAAACACATTAGGATAATTGTTATACTGCTTGTATGTACTTTGGTAACTACAGTTATATTTGCATTTAATGCAAAATTGAAAATACAATACTACTCGCTAAAAAGTGACAAATTGACCGCTCCTGTCAGGATTGCTTTAATTACAGACCTTCATTCCTGCTTCTATGGGGAAGGGCAAAAAGAGCTTATTGATGCTGTTAATGCACAGAACCCTGATATAGTTTTACTTGGAGGTGATATTTGTGATGACAAGCTTCCACATAAAAATACCGAGCTCTTACTTAGTGCTATAGCAGATAGGTATCCTTGTTACTATGTTACCGGAAACCATGAATATTGGAGCTATGAAATAGATAAGATTATAAAACTGTTTCAATCATATGATATACCTGTGTTGGAGGGCAGTTTTGATACGATTGATATAAATGGACAAAAGCTAAATATTTGCGGCATATCAGATCCTGATTGTATGAAATACACAGATAATAATTACAGTATTGAAGAACAGCTTGCAGATGTTGGAAATGCAGGTGAAAACGGATATTATACAATACTTCTTGCACATCGTCCGGAGTTGATAAAGACATATTTAAATTATGATTTTAATCTGATACTGTCAGGGCATGCACATGGCGGTCAATGGCGTTTGCCGGGAATAATTAACGGACTCTATGCACCTGATCAAGGGCTGTTTCCAAGATATGCGGGTGGGCAATACAGTTTTGAAGACTCACATATGATTGTCAGTAGAGGACTGGCAAGAGAAAGCACACGAATTCCCAGAATATTTAACCGCCCGGAGCTGGTAATTATAGACCTTTTGTAAGTTTAAAAGTATGTAATCAATATATATGCAGGCACTTATGTTTTCCTTGCCACAATGTTTACCGGTAGTTAGGGACTGTTATAAATTTTGTTAGAGAAACATTTGTAAATAATAATACTAAGTTGTATTATGGGCTTATAGAAAATTTAGATTAAATTATTATGAAAGTTATTTCGTAATTTAAAAAGGATGAAATATGGATCTATTGGATTATTTAAAATGGAGAAATGATGTAAGCTTATCGGTATCATCATTTAATGATGTAGACAATGTTATACTGTCATATATATCATATATTGATTTTGGCAAGTTATTTCCTGAAAGCGGTAAGATATACAGTATTGAGGAGATATTTGAAGCATATTGTGAGAAATATTCTTTGTATGAAGTAAAAGAAAATGGACAATTTACTGCGAGAGCTCCGCTTTTACTTGAGCAAATGGTTAAGGGAGAGCGTTTTAAAGGTACAAGGATTGGCTATTATAAAGATGTTTTGGATAAAGAGATGGTTAAACAGTTTTGTGCGGTTACATTTTTTCTTCCTGACGGAACAAATTATATAGCTTTTCGTGGAACTGACAGTACTATAACAGGTTGGAAAGAAGATTTTCTTATGAGCTGTATGTCAGATTCGGAGGGTGCAAAGGAAGCGGTATGTTATTTAAATAATGTAGCTGATTTTATCAAGGGTGAATTGATGCTTGGAGGACATTCAAAAGGTGGTAATTTTGCTATGTATGCAGCTGCCTTTTGCAATGAAGAATTAAAAGAGCGTATTGTTAAAGTATACAATAATGATGGACCGGGATTTAGGGAAGAGATTATTGATTCGGCAGAGTATAAGCATATTTCTCACAAAATATGCAGTATTATTCCACAGACATCAATAATTGGACAATTGCTTTCAAATAACGGTGAGAAAAAAATTGTAAAAAGTAGTGCAAAGGGTATTTTTCAGCATGATGCTATGACCTGGGAGGTAATGAGGGATAAGTTTGTTGAGTCTGAACTTGATGCCATGAGTGATTTTATAAATAGTTCATTAGGAACATGGCTTGAACAAACTGATGATGAAACAAGGGAGTCTGTCGTGTCCACCGCCTTTGCGATGATTGAGGAGACGGAAGTTGAAACATTTAAAGAATTTGGAAGCAGTTTATTAAAAAACAGCGGAACTATCATTAAGGGATTTGTAAAACTACCTAAAGAAAAGCGTGATGAATTGACAAAGGCTTTAGGCAGACTGCTACAGTCCGGAGGGGAAGCTGTTATGGATAAGATGCCAATGGTTTCCGGTAAAGAATAAAGGATGTTTTGAAAATTCGATCTTATTATGTAAATAAGTATAATATATAAAAATAAAAAGATATATCTTTAGTTCATGAGTATTTACTTTAAATTTCTTAGATGTTATAATTTTAATTACCAAAATGGTAATCAAATAAAAGGAGACAGTGATCGATTTTGGGAATGCAGAGTCTTTGATGGATATTGCTAATTATATCCCATTTCATTTTGAACATTTAAGAGGTGATAGAAAAGATGAATGGAGTATACGATTGGGCAAAACCGGATATAGGGTTACAATGATTCCTTGTGATAATGATGGTAGTGAGATTATAAAAGGAGATATACTTGCTCAGTGTAAAATGATCAAGATTGTGAAAGTAACGGAGGTGTCAAACCATTATGAGTAATATAAATGAATACAAAGATATAGTGGCATTTCACCCTGGATATTATATTGCAGATATTATAGAAGATATGGAAATAAGTCAGGCTGAATTTGCCACAAGAATGGGAACAAGCACAAAGACTTTAAGTCAATTAATACATGGAAAATCTAATATTTCTAATGACTTAGCAAAAAAACTTTCTGCTATGTTAGGAACAGGTGTAGAAGTCTGGCTAAATTTACAGAATGCATATGATCAGAAGTTAATTGAAATACAGATGGCTAAGGATATTGATTCACAGGCGGAATTGGCAAAAGAAATAGATTATAAATACTTTGTAGATGTTGTTGGTCTGGAAATGGCAAAGAGTATTAATGATAAAGTTAATAATCTTTGTAAATTTTTTATGGTTTCAAATTTAAGAATTATGTTGCAACAGGATTTCTTAGTGAATTTTAGGACAAGTGTATTTTACATTAGTGAGAAGAATATTATTAATTCCAGGGCTTGGATTCAAACAGCTATGAATATTTCAAAAAATATAGATACTAAGCCTTATAATGCGGCAATGCTAAAAGCGTATTTACCGGAGCTAAGAAGTATGACAGTTAAAAAACCGGAGGATTTTTTACCAAGAATGCACGAAATTTTTGCGGATTGCGGTATTGCATTTGTTCTGTTGCCACATTTGAAGAATTCAGGTGTAAACGGTGCTGTAAAATGGGTGACTGAAGACAGAGTAGTGCTTGCAATGAATAATCGAGGATTGGATGCAGATAAGTTTTGGTTTTCTTTATTCCATGAAATCAAGCATGTTCTTCAACAAAAAATTAAAACAGTATTTATAAGCAGTACAGTTGAAGAAATGAAAGATTATAATAACAATCTTGAAGTAGAAGCGGACAGGTTTGCAATGGATTATCTTATTCCACCCGAAGAGTATAAAAAACTGGAACCGACAAGATATACTTCGGATAATGAGATTAAAGAGTTTGCTAAAAAGATAGGAATACATCCCGGTATTGTAGCCGGGAGGTTACAGCATGAAGGAATTATTGCACAGAACAGATGCTCAAAATTAAAAGAAAAATATGTGATTAAAATAAAACATATCGCATAAATTAAAGTATAAATATATATAAAGGAGCTTTATTAATGTCAAATTATAATATCAATACCATCTGTGTACAGGGTGGTTATGAGCCGAAAAAGGGAGAATCCAGAGTTGTTCCTATAGTACAGTCTACAACTTTTAAGTATGAGACCTCACAGCAGATGGGGGATTTATTTGATTTAAAGGGGTCAGGGTATTTTTATACAAGGCTTGCAAACCCTACTAATGATGCTGTGGCAAGAAAGATTTGTCAACTTGAAGGAGGTGTGGCTGCTATATTGACATCTTCGGGACAGGCTGCAAACTTCTATGCAATATTAAATATAGCCGGTGCAGGTGATCATATTATTGCTTCTTCTGCTATTTATGGTGGAACATACAATTTATTGGCTAATACTATGAAGAATATGGGGATAGAAGCCACTTTTGTTGATCCAGATATTTCAGCCGAGGAGTTGGAGTCCAAATTTAAACCAAATACAAAGCTTGTATTTGGTGAGACTATAGCAAATCCTTCACTTAAGATTTTGGATATAAAAAAGTTTGCACAGGCTGCACATAAGAATGGTGTACCTTTAATAGTTGATAATACTTTCCCTACACCGATTTTTTGCAGACCGTTTGAATGGGGAGTAGATATAGTTACACACTCAACCACAAAGTATATGAACGGTTCAGCAAATGCTGTAGGAGGAGTGGTTGTGGACTCGGGTAATTTTGACTGGGAAAAATACAGTGAAAAGTTCCCGGGACTTACAACATCGGATGAGACATATCATGGAATAATCTATACGAAGAGCTTTGGTAAAGGTGCATATATTACAAAGATGACAACAAATTTGATGCGTGACCTTGGAGCTATACCTTCCCCACAGAATTCATTCTACCTTGGAGTTGGACTTGAAACATTGCATTTAAGAATGGAAAGACATTATGAAAATGCTCTGGCTCTTGCTAAGCATTTACAAAATCACCCGAAGGTATCTTGGGTTTCTTTCCCGGGACTTGAAAATGACAGCCAGTATGCCTTGGCACAAAAGTATCTTCCAAACGGAACTTGCGGAGTTATATCATTTGGCGTTGTGGGTGGAAGAGAAGCCGCAGTTAATTTTATGGATTCCTTAAAATTGGCTGCAATTGTTACACATGTAGCTGATGCAAGAACCTGTGTACTTCATCCTGCATCCACTACTCACCGTCAGATGAATGATAATGAGCTTGCAGCTGCCGGAGTATCACCGGATCTTATCAGAATGTCTGTAGGTATTGAGGATATAAGAGATATTATAGCTGATGTGGATCAGGCATTGGGAGATTAAACATATTTATTATTTATAAGATTTGAGACCGGTCGAAAGATTGGTCTTTTTCTTTTTTAAAATGATGACAAATTACTTTAAAATATATTATAGTTATTATTTTTGTGTTAAAATGTTATGTAGGTTCTGCAGGATAATCAAAGCAGTACCATATTAAATAGTATACGAGGGAAAATATGAATACAAAAGAAAAATTAAAGAGATATCATGACTGGCTTTTTAAATGTTCTGCATATCAGATGGCATTAAATATTATAGATATTGACAAGCAGACAGTTGCACCAAGTGCAGGAGCTGCTTATAGAGATGAGAGATCTGCATACCTGGCAGGAGAGCTGTTCAGTCTGGAAACTGATGAGGAAATTGTTGATTTATTAAAGAATTTAAAAGATGATCCGGAAGTAGAGGCTGATGATAGACGTGCAATAGAGCTTTATTATAAGAAAGCTTTGGATACTGTTTGTATACCGAAGGAAGAGTTTGTAGCTTTTAAAAAGCTTTGCGATGAATCATTTGATGCATGGATACTTGCAAAGTCAAAGGCTGATTATTCTATATTTGAGCCATATTTAAAGAGAGTTATTGAGAGTCAAAAGAAATTGTATGGTTATAGAAGCAGTGATAAGAGCATTTATAATCAGATGCTTGATGATTTTGAGCCGGGAATGGATGAGGAAAAATATGATGCATTCTTTAATGCATTAAAGGAAAGACTCGTTCCGCTTATCGGGAAGGTAACAAATGCAAAGCAGATTAGAGAGGATTTCTTACATCAGAAGTTCCCTATCGAAGATCAAAAAAAGTTCATGGATGAATTGCTTAAATATTTACATTTTGATTCTTCATGGGGATATCAAAATGAGTCAGAGCATCCTTTTACTTCATGGACATGTGAGAATGACTGCCGTACAACTACAAAGTATATAGAATCAAATGTGACATCCGCCATACTTTCAACTGTTCATGAGGTGGGGCATGCTTATTATGAGCATAATATCAATCCGAAATATGACGGAATGATTTTATCTGAGGGAGTTTCCAGCGGAATGCATGAATCACAGTCACGCCTATGTGAGAACTATCTTGGAAGAACATTGGCATTTTGGAAGTATAATTATACTAAGTTACAGTCATATTTCCCTAAGCAACTTGGTGATATAAGTCTTGAAGATTTTTATAAGGCAATCAATATTTCAAAGCCGTCATTTGTCCGCACAGAAGCGGATGAACTGACATATCCATTGCATGTTTTGATTCGTTATGAGATAGAAAAAGGCTTATTTAACGGCACTATATCTACAGAAGGGCTGGATAAGACATGGAATGCAAAATATAAAGAGTATTTGGGAATAGATGTGCCAAATGACAAACTTGGAATATTACAGGATGTACACTGGTCAGACGGAAGCTTCGGCTATTTCCCAACTTATGCTATGGGTACAGCCTTTGCAGCACAGTATGTACATGCAATGAAAAAGGAACTGGATGTAGACAGTTTGCTTGAAAATAACAAGTTTAATGAAGTTATGGACTGGTTAAAGAAAAATATTCATACCTATGGTTTCCGCTACGAGGCACCTGAACTTATGAAGATGGTGACAGGAGAAGAATTTAATGTAAATTACTTCCTTGATTATATAGAAGAAAAGTATACAAAGTTATATCAGTTATAAAACTATAAAACTAAGTCTCTCATTCCCTTAAAATTTGACTATTCCCTTAAAAAACACTATTATTTAAGGGAATAGTGCCAGAGGTAAGGGAATGAGAGATTTTAATTATTCAAAAATTAAAGAGAAAAAATGGGATTCGGAAATCTTAAGCTTGGTGGCGGCAATATAGAGAAGTCGGAAAGCAGGAAATGTATCTTAAACAAAGACCGGGAGAATTGGAAAAGCTTGTAGAAATTGCAAAAATACAAAGTACAGAAGCTTCAAATGCTATTGAAGGTATTGTTACTACTGGCACTCGTATAAGGCAGCTTGTAAAAGAAAAGACAGCACCAAGGAATAGAGATGAACAGGAGATTATAGGATAAGTGCTACATATCATAACGGACAAGTAGAAACGGTATTTACGCCGCTTGCATTATATGAAACACCTGAAGCTTTGGATAAAATATGTGAAGAATATAATAGAGTAATAGGAAATGCAGAGATTGATCCATTGATTATTATTCCGGTGTTTATACATGATTTTCTCTGTATACACCCTTTTAATGACGGAAATGGCAGAATGAGTAGACTGCTCACTACACTATTATTATATAGACACGGTTTTTATGTGGGCAAATATATTTCATTAGAAGCAAAGATTGAAAAAAATAAAGATTTTTACTATGCTTTACTTAGACAGGCACAAACCGGTTGACATGAAAATGATGAAGATAAATTGCCTTTTATTAAATATATACTTGGAACAATTCTGTCAGCATATAGAGATTTTGGTGAAAGATTCGCACCGGTAGAAGAAAAATTTTCTGCATTGGATACAGTAAGTCGAGCTTGCCTAAATAAGATAGGCAGATTTACTAAACAGGATATACGAGAGTTATGCCCTTCACTCAGCCTAAGCTCCATTGAAGGTGCATTTAGAAAATTGGTGTTATCAGGTGAACTTAAGAGAGAAGGGTCGGGTAAAAATACTTATTATTATAGACTGAACTAAAATAATAGAATATTTACAGACATATCATTTTGCACAGTAAATCATATCCAAACCAAGTCCGGACAATGGGACAGAAGAAGTATTTCAAGACAGTGATGTTACAACACAGAAATTATTTGCACTTATAGCGGCACTAAGTTATGATACATTGTTTTTTGACTTTATTTATGAAGTTATAAGAGAGAAGCTGATTATGGGTAGCAATACATTTACAGAAAGCGATATTAGAATATTCTTTAAGGATAAGCATCTACAGAGCGAAAATGTGGCAAGGTGGACCGGAGCCCTTTGAAATAAATGTTCAGAGTAATGAAGCAATTAAAGAAATTAAAAAAGTTGCAGAAGCATCAGTTTTTTAAGAATGTAATGATACATTATTATTTATGAAGTTCGAGTTTAAAGATAAAAAACACGATAAAGATAAGAGATATTATCTTGTGGTAGCAGATGTGGATGTTATTTTGGATAAGAACAGTAAATTTAATATAAAGAATTAAACTATATACTATCGAAAACATCATAGGAGGCGGATATGAGCTTAATTACAGATTTGACGAGAATGTATCTTACACACTCAACCAAACCGTTTGTTTTTACAAGTGATTTCGACAAAGTATTGCCATATGATGAGGGGGCTGAGTTAGGCTTATATATTCATATACCATTCTGTAAAAGTATGTGTAATTTTTGTCCCTATTGTAAGGTTATATATGATGAGAAAACAGCAAATGTCTATATAGATGCTTTGATTAAAGAAATTCATTTGGTGGGGAAACAGTGGAACGGAAGGAGAAAGGCTACAAGCCTTTATTTCGGAGGCGGTACTCCCGCACTTCTTGCAGACAGAATAACAGATATTATAGCAGCCTTAAGTGAGCATTTTATTATAACGGACGGCATAGGAATAGAACTTCATCCTGATAATGTAAATATTCCTGTTTTAAAGACTTTAAAAAAGGCGGGAGTTGATAAGATAAGTATAGGTATACAATCTTTTCATGATAAATACCAAAAGGTTTTGCAAAGAAGAAAGTTTGATATTAGAGATATGTCAAATGCACTAAACGAAGTTGAATTTGAGACGGTTTCTATGGATTTTATATTTGCATTGCCTACTCAGACCTTTGAAGATTTAAAAAATGATATTGATATGGCATTTGCTAAAGGAGCCAATCATATAGCAATCTACCCTTTAATTGATTTTACATTTACCGAAAACAAAGTTCCTGTTATGCCAAAAAAAGAAAAGAGAAAACTTTTGGATGATATTACCAACTATTGTATAGGCAAGGGATATGTAAGGAAGTCTATCTGGACTTTTGCAAGTGAAGAGTCGGCATCATATTCTTCAATGACCAGAGATAATTTTTTTGGATTCGGCTGTTCCGCCACAAGTCTTTTTAAGGATCAGTTTAAAATAAACACATTTTCTGTATTGGAATATTGTAAAAGAATTGATGCAAATATACTGCCCACTGCACTTACAAACAGATTTGTTAAAAGGCAAAGGATGATTTATTATCTTTTTTGGAAATTATATAGTACAAGACTTAAAGTGGAGGAATTTGAAGAGTTTTTTGATACACCTCTTAATAAGGTATACGGTCCGGAATTCTGGCTTTTACAAGTGCTTGGATTTTTAACAAGAGATGAAGAAGGATATAAGATGACACTTAAAGGGGCTTTCTATTATCATTATTACGAAAATTTTTATACATTAAGCTATATAGATAAAATGTGGGGAATTATGCGGAAGGAAGCTTTTCCTAAAGATATGAAATTATAATAAGCTTATTAAAGTCAACAGTATAATTTAGGAAACTATTAATTATTTTAGAAAGGAAGGTTGCTATGAGGATAAAAGGAATCGTTGGAATATTTTTGGCAGCAATGACTATGCTTACTGCCTGTGGAAAAAGCGCTACACAGTTAAGAACTAAAGACATTAATGAATCTGATAAATCTATAAAATCTGTTGAAGCTGTTATTCCAAGCCCTATTTCTGAGGGAACAGATGTTAATAAGTTTGCAAATGGAGATGCTCACAGTGAATGGTGGGAGGATTATATAGAAAAGGTTCACAACTCGCAAACTGTTCAGGAAGGGATGGGACAGTACTATGAACTGATACAGAAGGAACTTTTATCAGATGCCACAGATCATAATGCGGTATGTTCGCCATTGAATATTTATATAGCACTTTCCATGCTGGCTGAAGTTACAGATGGAAATACACGTAAGCAAATCCTAGATGTGCTTAATGTAAAGGATATGGATGTCTTAAATAAGCGAATAGAAGCAATATGGGATGCCAATTATGTGGATACACCCGCACTAAAGAGTATATTGGCAAACTCTATCTGGTTAAGAAATGATATAGGGTATAATGAAGATACTTTAAAAAGGCTGTCAGTGGAGTATCATGCTTCATCTTATAGCGGTGAGATGGGTTCCGAGTCTATGAATCGGAAACTTCGAAAATGGACTGATGAGCATACAGGAGAATTGCTTACAGAGTATACAAAAGAATTGAAATTTAACCAGGAATCTGTGTTGGCACTTATTTCAACTGTTTATTACAAGGCATCATGGGATAAAGATTTCCCAAAGGAACAAACAAATAAAGGAATATTTCATGGGGTTTTAGGGGATCAGTCAGTTCCTATGATGCACAATGATATTATGACAAATTTGTATCAAACAGAGCATTTTCAGGCTGTAGGATTGAGTCTTGTTGACAGTGGTACAATGTATTTTTTCCTGCCGAAAGAAGGTTATAAAGCACAGGATATTGCGGCAGATCCACAAATGATAAAAATCTGTATGGAACCTGTAAGTGTGGAAAGCGATTCAGCACTGGTGCATCTGACAGTTCCAAAATTCAATGATTCGGCTAAAATAAATCTGTTGGAGTGTCTAAAGGATATCGGAATTACAGATGTGCTTTCAGACAAACAGGCAGATTTCACTCCACTTACAAAAGAAGTTGAAAATATTTATGTAAGCAGAGCAGAGCATGCCGCCATGGTAAAGATAGATGAGGAAGGTGTTACAGGTGCGGCGTATACTGCACTTATGATGGAGAGTGCAGGAATAATACAGAATCAGGTGGATTTTATTATTGACAGACCTTTTGTATTTGCAGTGGCGGCTCCTGACAGTTCAATTCTTTTTACAGGAGTTATTCAGAATATAGAGTAGTATTCAAGAAAGGCTGAAGATATATGACAGGAAAAAGGAATAAAACCGGTATACTAAATTTCAAGATGCTATGGTTGTTTACAAAATATCAAATACTTTCTAAGGCATTGATAAGTTTTATTGTGTTGCCTGTTTTTTCTGCCATAAGCAATTATCTGATTTATTCTACGGGCAGAACAAATATTTCAAGCGGTGATTTCGTTCCGTTTTTGCTGAGCTTTCAAGGGGTGGCACTTCTTTTAATAGGGCTGTTTGTAATAGCCGTAATTATGGGAGTGGATATCAATGCATTCATTATTATCAGTGCTTTGACGGAAGAAAACAGAGCAAATATAAGATTGATAGAGATTGTTTTTATAGGAATAAAGTCTATAAAATATTTTTTTAGTCCTTCCGGATTACTTTTGGGAGGATTTATTGCTATTGTATTTCCGCTAATGGGTTTAGGCATCAGTATTACTCCGTTTAGAAATTTTGAAATCCCTAATTTTATAACATCTGTTATATTTAATACGCCTTTATACCTTGGAATGTACAGTCTTTTTCTGATTGTATTGACAATTATAAGCTTAATGCATATCTTTTCATTGCATTATATAATCATTGAGGGGAGAAGTATCGGAAAGGCACTTTTGGCATCAAGAAAATTGATGAAGAGACATTGGAAATCCTTTATAAAAGATTATATATGGGCTGCTATAAAATTGGCATTACTTTATTTTGCTGTATTTACATTATCTTTTGTATTGCTGTTTTTATGTGGAGAATATATTGAAGCTGTGGCATATAAGGAATTTTTTGAGATTTTCATAATACTTATAATGCTTGAGATGATTACATACTTTGTCTTTCTTACAATACCTGTTTTGGTCAGCGTAGTGACAAAGCTTTTTTATAAATATAACAGAAGAGACGGAATAGAAGTAAAATCATGTTTTGATAAGGATGTAATATTTGCATACACAAAAAAGCGCAGAATAAAAAAGAGGCGAAGTGTCCTTTCTTTTGTAATATTTGCAATGCTTATAAATGCAGCATTGTCCTTTTTACTGTCTAAAAACTTTAATGAAGTATTTATAAGACCGATAGATATCCAAATTATTGCTCACCGTGGAGGTGGTGATTTGGGAGCTGAAAATACTGTTCAGGGTGTGAGAGAAGCTATTGAAAAAAATGTAGATTGGGTGGAAATAGATGTTCAAAGGACTAAGGACGATAAGTATATTATTAATCATGATGTTAATTTTAAAAGAGTAGCGGGAGTTTCTAAAAAGTCTAAAGACCTTACACTTGAGGAGATAAAAAAATTCAAAGTAAAAAATTCATTTGATATATCAAAACCCGGTCAAGAGGTGGCGACTTTGGATGAGATATTAAATGAAGCCAAGGGTAAGATAGGGGTATTTGTTGAATTAAAGGGCGAAACCGCTGATACAAAGATGGTGGATGATGTGGTAAAAATAATTAAAGAGTATAATATGATTGATGAAACAGTACTCTTATCACTTGATTACAGAATTATTCAATATATCAGTGAGGAGTATCCAGAGATGAAAAGCGGATATTTATATTATTTTACAAGCGGCAAGCCAAAGAATTTAAAAGGGGATTACCTTATAATGGAGGAGCGTGAGGCTACAGATAAAAAGATATATGAAATTCATGCTGCCGGTAAAAAAGCTATTGTCTGGACTGTAAATACACCTGAGTCGATTAATAAATTTATTTATTCAGATGTGGACGGAGTAATTACAGACCATGTAGAGGATGTTAAAAAGGCTATTAAAGAATCAAAAGAGAGAAACAGGTACGAAATAATAGTAGATTTTTTCAATCCTTTATATTAATTTTTCAGATAGACAATAAATTCAGTTTGGAACTATAATTGTATGATATTAGGATAAATAATAATTTACACAAAGTATACTGACATTCAAAGGAGAATGGTAATGAGTTATAGCGGAATAAAAGAAGATAAAAGACTGATAAAAGCGGTGCCCGGCAAAAGGCAGCTTGAATATTAGAATATGGAGTTTTTTTGCTTTATACATTTTACTGTTAATACTTTTACAGGAAGTGAATGGGGACGGAAAAGAGTCGGAATCTATTTATGCAAAAATACTTCTCAAAAGGAATAATGGTAGGAGCGGTTAAAGGATAAAGAAAGGCGGGTTGAGTTTTCAACCCGTTTTTTATACCTTTTTTACCTGCCTGTTATCAATCTTATATATAGTAAGTAAATCAAAAAGCAGGTTACTGTCTTTCGGATAGGATAAATATCTTGCCTCCCAAGCAGGGGCAAACTTTTCCTTATATTTTCTCAGGCCGCCGAAAGAATAGAAACGACTTGTGAAGCTGTAAACTAAAAATGCAAGTTTTTCGTTTAAGAAGCTGTGGTCATACTGCCCTACATTTGAAAGAGGAGCCATTCCTAGGTCAAAGTATCTAATGTTATTTTCCTTCATATAAAGAAAAATCTGTACAAAGAGATAGTCCATAATACCGTTTCTTTCAGTTTTAGGGTCGTAACGCATAAGGTCTATACTTGACTCATTATCATTATTACATACCAAAAAGTTTGCAAATGCCTGAATCTTTCCTGAACTGTCAAGCACACAGGCAATGGGGGCAAGTGAAAGATAATCTCTGTCAAAATACCCTAAAGAAAAGCCCTTTTCCTGCCTGCCCGAAAGCCAGCTGTCAGAAATATTTTTTAATTCATCCAAAAAATCATTTGAAAAAGAGGGAAATTCCACTTTAAAGGAATATCCGCTGTTTTCACCACGATTTGTAATAGCACGAAACTTTCTTCCGGCTTTTCCGGTCAAATCAAATTTATTCAGATCAACTTTTGCAGTTTCACCAAACTTCATAAAATCATAGCCGTAATTATGCAGAAGTAAAGTCATATCCTGACTTATTTCATAAAAAAGCGGTATAAGATTTTTGGCTTCAGCATCTTCTATAAATGAAGAAACTGCCTTATTAAAATATTCATTTCTACCTATAGGATCTCCCATAACAACAGCCTTACCGTCCTCTAAGGCAAATTGGAAAGCCACAAGATCCTTATTTCCCTCAGTGTAATAATATATAAGTTTATCTCCCAAAAATGCAAGAGAAGCATTTAAGTTGGTATTATCGAAACTTTCCAAAAACGCTTTATAACGAGATTTTTCAAATTTTTCTCCAAAAGAAAAATGTCTGTCCTTTGCCATAGATTCTACTGCAATATAAAAGAATGCAATAATCAGTAAGTATGCAAAAAGATGTAAAAAGTGATTGAAAAATCCGTTAAAAAAATGTGTCCCTATAGAAGTTCTTGAGAGAAAGCCGTTATGATGGAATAGAAGAAATCCCAAACTGTTTCCACCTGTATTTCCCCTTGATACATACAAAAGAAATATAGTGACTATAAAGCTTGAAACTATATATCCTATATCTTTTATTCTGTCCTCTAAGGAATAGAAAAATGACTTTCTGTTTAAGCTCTTTCTCTCAGTATATAAAAGCATTAAAAATACAAGTATATAAAGACTGCCAAAAACAGAGTAGCCGCCAAGATTGATATAAATCAGGCTTATAGGACATAGTACAATACAAAAAGGTTTTGCAAATGTAGAATGTCTTTTTATCAATCTTCCAAGCAGGAAGAAAAGGCTTCCGAGAAGAAAACTTGGAAATTGAAAGAGCAGCTGTCCACGGATGGGATCCATTTTCCCTATAAAAGGTATGTTATGAATTTCATCAGGAAGTATTGCACTTGCCATAAGGAAAAAGCCGAAGAAATTTGCCATAAAATGAAGTATTCCACGGCTTATTATGTTTAAGAACTTCCCGGGTAATCCCAGAAATTTATCATTTATCTGGCCGGCCATACTTTTTATAAATAATATCAGTCCTATAAAGAACGGAATAAAATAATAAAAAATACGGAAAAGCAAAAGCCAACTTGCCGCCTCGTTATGGTTTAATGAAAGATGTAGCAGTCCTCCTATCATTATCAGATCAAAACTTCCAAGACTTCCCGGTATCATTGATACAATACCTATACAAATGGAAATACAATATAAAGGAAGTATATTTACAAAAGAAACATTATAACCAAGTACTTTTCCTACATAGAAGAAAAATCCGGATACAAACAGCCAATCCAAAAGTGAGGTTCCTATGAGAGCAAGTATTTTCTTTTTACTCAAATTTCCGAAGTAATCAAGTCTTTTTCTTGTAGATAGGAAAAGTAGTACCGGAAGTATAAGAGAGGCAAGTACAAGTACAAAACTGTATGTCTTTAAAGTATTATTCTTATCATGAGAAAATAACAATAACAATGATACAAACGACAATAAAGACAGCCCCGACATAAAGTACGGCATTACCTTTGATATGCCTTGCATTGTTTTGCCTTCCTGTTCTTCGTCGGAAAAATAGCTGTACCTAAGTCCGACATCCACAAGACCTGCAAAACCTATAAGATTATTTAAACTGTTTATAGTCCAACTGTTTTCAATAAGTTTAAATATAGAAATTTTCTTACCAAGCTCTTTTGTCAGTATATAGTCATACAGCATCATAGGAGAAACTGCAAGAATACCGAAAATAAAAAGGCTAAAAATCTGTAATACAGATAAATGGCTAAGTATATCCTTTACAGCACTGAAAGAAACAGTCTTTCTCATATGAGAAAATTCTATCAGAACCAAGATTAGTATACTTACAAACAAGATGCCTTTTAGAACGTTTTTATATTTTTTAAAAATAGAGATTATCCTTTGCATATTTTCCTCCTTGAAGAATTGCAAATCACCCGGTACAACTTCGTATATAGCTTACCATTTTTGAAATAGTTTGGTTAAAGTAGTTACTGTCCTTTTTTGGAATATTGTGGCCTTGGTTTTTCCTTTCTATAAACTTACCATGTGGAAAAAGCTTGGCAATAGCTATGCTGTGATCCCTTTTGATCATATCATGGTCTCCAACCAAAACTATGACAGGAAAGTTTGATTTAGAGAAAGCTTCTTTAGGAATATTCAGATCCTCACGCAAGAGCGGAGAGACCTTTGATCTCCTCTTAAAAAAGGGGAAGATTATACCCAGAGTTTTATATAAGACTTCTTCAAGATAACAAGCGTATCCCGGAAGAAATTTCAGACCTTTAAAAGTAATGTTACCACTGTTTGCTAAGATACCTGCAACTCTGTTTTGGTAAAGTGCAGCATACTTTATAGCAAGGTTTGCACCGTCGCTATGTCCTACCAGCAGACATTTTTCTATATTAAGATATGAAAGCAGTTCATCAAGACTGTCCGCCAGATAAGAAAAGCTTATCTTCCCCAAAATATTTCCTGATTTACCATGTCCTAAGCTATCTACAAAAATAAGCTTATAGTACTTACTTAAAACCCTTTGCTTTTTAAAATAACCGCTTTCCAGATTGTTTCCGTGTAAGAAGACAACCGGAAAGCCTCTTCCTATGATTTCATAATGGATTCTTTCTCCGTTACTACGATAAAATTCCATTTCATCACACTTTCTATGCTTTATCTTGTATCATGTTCTAGCACAATGAAAATGAATTGTCAAATTAAGTTTGGATAAAGGAAATAAAAAGCAAAGAAAGAATTTAGATAAACTGTTTGAGGTAATTGATATTCTGGCTAATGGCGGTACTTTGGGTGCAAAATACAGAGATCATGATTTGACAGGGAACTATAATGGAACTCGAGAGTGTCATATCGAGACAAACCAGTTGCTTATTTATGAAATATGTGAAGATGTACTTGTTTTAAAGCTTTATCGCTTAGGTACGCACTCCAATGTAAGAATGCAGTTCTGAATGCAAGACTGGCCTCTGGTTACAAGAGGTGGTATTATATTAGAATGGTTTTAGTAAATGATTATGAGGGTTCTTGTTGAATTCTAAACAAAAATAGAAGAGGAGATATTCATGAAATATAATTTTGATTATGATATTAATGAATCTGGTATGTTAATTCCGAAAGGATTGGCATTTAGGAATCGTTACGTTGAGGTACCAAGGGAAGACAGATTTAGAAAACTATACTCATATATTCTTATAGATATTGATTTGTCATATGCTTTAGAATTTTTAGTACGATGTATCAATATGTATGATGATATAGATAGGACATGCTATTTTCAGATGGCTGTAATAAAATATTCGAAATGTTATTCTCCTTCAAAGAAAGACGGTAGATCTCAGTTAAGTGCAACAAAGGTATATAAAGGTATAGAAGAGGATCCAATTGGATGCCATAATAAGTTCATAGAAATGAGAAACAAATATTTTTCACATGATGAAAACGATTTCAAAGCATCAAAATTAGGAGCTATATTAAATATTGATGAGAGGAAAATGATGGGAATTGCTTATCCACAGATGCAGGCTAAGTTTGATTATTTTGAAACAATTGCTATATTGATGAAGTTATGTGAAATAACAAAAAATTGGATTGGTGAGGAGTTAGATAAAGAAATTGAGTGTGTGAGGCTATATGTTGAACAAAGAGGATTTGATAAATTAAATGGCTATAAAGATTTAAAAATTTCAAATACTTGAGGACTAGATTAAAAATTTACTGTTTATTGTAAAAACATAACAGAGTGGCAAGTATGTCAGGCTCACTTTGGTTTTATGACTTTATGGAATACTGTAAAAGGAGAGGATAATACAAGAGAGCTTTCAGCGTATTTTAAGGATCTTAGAACCGAGGTGATATTTGAATTAAATCCCGGTAATCATTTTACAGATACAATTTTTCGTAGTGCAAAGGGAATAAAAGCAATTTTATAGTTTTTATTAAAAGATAAAAAAATTACTCAAGAGTTGTATTAAATTATACTAATATTATGGCATATTAGAAATCAATGAAAAACCTATGGGGCTGTCGGGAAATGACAGCCATAAAAGAGGGAGGAGTAACTCATGATGAGTCACTCCTCCCTAAATTTTTACATAAAAAAAGATGGCTAACGACAACCATCTTTCTCCGTTACATGTTATAATGTAACTATGCTCACAGTTAATTATTATAACGACTTTTTTGAAATAGGTCAACAGAAAATCAACTTTAGCTTATATGAATTGAGTTTACCCAATGACGATCCAGTCTATACCCTAAAAAAAGTTATGGAGGATTTAGATTTTTCCGGACTGTTAGCCAATTGTTCGGACAAGGGAAGAACAGGGTACAACCCGATCATGATGTATGCAGTTATTACTTATGCAAATATGCGAGGAATACGCTCTATT
>NZ_RRCO01000005.1 GCF_003862475.1 Lachnoanaerobaculum gingivalis
CGCTTCGCTTGCTTTCATCAAGTGAAAAATGTATGGGCTTAAGTGGACTCGAACCACCGACCTCACGCTTATCAGGCGTGCGCTCTAACCGGCTGAGCTATAAGCCCTAAATTTTACATCGTACTCTGTCCTGTTATTATCATATATAACGAACATATAAACAATACAACAAACATAAGTATTTGGATAGGTCTTACTCTCAATGACCAATTATTCTTTTTAGCAAGAAATATCAACAACCCCTGTCCTACAATAAAGAGTAGTGAAACCAGACAAACTACATGCCATGGATATTGTCTTACCAAATTTCCAAATTGCTCACCCATAAGCCCCTCCTATGTGTTTGAATAATATCTTATTATAAAATATAAAGCGGCATCCACCTACTCTCCCATATCGTCTCCAATATAGTACCATCGGCCGACCGGGTCTTAACCATCGTGTTCGGAATGAGAACGGGTGTATCCCCCGGGCGCATCGACACCGCTAAGATTTCAGCCTTGAGCATTCAAAACTAAACAGTACTCACAACCCCTACTTTTATCCTTAGAAAGGAGGTGATCCAGCCGCACCTTCCGATACGGCTACCTTGTTACGACTTCACCCCAGTTATCCTCCCTGCCTTCGGCAGCTCCCTCCTTACGGTTGGGTCACTGACTTCGGGCATTGATGACTCCCATGGTGTGACGGGCGGTGTGTACAAGACCCGGGAACGTATTCACCGCAGCATTCTGATCTGCGATTACTAGCGATTCCACCTTCATATAGTCGAGTTGCAGACTACAATCCGAACTGAGACGTTATTTTTGTGATTTGCTTGACCTCGCGGCTTTGCTTCACTTTGTTTACGCCATTGTAGCACGTGTGTAGCCCAAATCATAAGGGGCATGATGATTTGACGTCATCCCCACCTTCCTCCGGATTATCTCCGGCTGTCTCGTCAGAGTGCCCATCTTACTGCTGGCTACTGACGACAAGGGTTGCGCTCGTTGCGGGACTTAACCCAACATCTCACGACACGAGCTGACGACAACCATGCACCACCTGTATCCCTTGTCCCGAAGGTCTAGACTCATTACAAGTCTATTCAAGAGTATGTCAAGATTTGGTAAGGTTCTTCGCGTTGCTTCGAATTAAACCACATGCTCCACCGCTTGTGCGGGTCCCCGTCAATTCCTTTGAGTTTCATTCTTGCGAACGTACTCCCCAGGTGGAATACTTAATGCGTTAGCTTGCGGCACCGATGAGTTTACCTCACCGACACCAAGTATTCATCGTTTACTGCGTGGACTACCAGGGTATCTAATCCTGTTTGCTCCCCACGCCTTCGAGCCTCAACGTCAGTTGTCGTCCAGTAAGCCGCCTTCGCCTCCGGTGTTCCTCCTAATATCTACGCATTTCACCGCTACACTAGGAATTCCGCTTACCCCTCCGACACTCAAGCTATACAGTTTCCAAAGCAGTTCATGGGTTGAGCCCACGCCTTTCACTTCAGACTTGCATTGCCGTCTGCGCTCCCTTTACACCCAGTAAATCCGGATAACGCTTGCCCCCTACGTATTACCGCGGCTGCTGGCACGTAGTTAGCCGGGGCTTCTTAGTCAGGTACCGTCATTTTCTTCCCTGCTGATAGAGCTTTACATACCGAAATACTTCTTCACTCACGCGGCGTCGCTGGATCAGGGTTTCCCCCATTGTCCAATATTCCCCACTGCTGCCTCCCGTAGGAGTTTGGGCCGTGTCTCAGTCCCAATGTGGCCGTTCACCCTCTCAGGCCGGCTACCGATCGTCGCCTTGGTGGGCCTTTACCTCACCAACTAGCTAATCGGACGCGGATCCATCTTATACCTATAAATATTTTACCCCTGCACCATGCGGTGCTGTGGTCTTATGCGGTCTTAGCGGAAATTTCTCTCCGTTATCCCCCTGTATAAGGCAGGTTATCCACGCGTTACTCACCCGTCCGCCACTAAGTCTACCTAAATTCCATCCGAAGACTTCCTTTAAGCAGCTTCGTTCGACTTGCATGTGTTAAGCACGCCGCCAGCGTTCATCCTGAGCCAGGATCAAACTCTCATATAAAAGTTTAATCTAGCCTTCTCGCTAGCTTGCATCTGTTTTCACAGATCTACTGTTTTTTAAAGGTTTTAAATTCTATTCGAATCTAAACGTTGTTTTTACTGAAATCTCATCGATTATTATTAAAATAATCAAGTTATTTTCAGGGTTGTGTGTACTGTTTAATCTTAAATTATCAAGGTTCAACGCAGAAGGAGGGATTTGAACCCTCGCACCGCTATTAACAGCCTACTCCCTTTCCAGGGGAGCCCCTTCAACCACTTGGGTACTTCTGCTTGGTTGCGAGTTATCCTTCTTCTGTTCACCTCTTTGCTTTTAGGCAAAAAGGAAGCGGAGAGGGTGGGATTCGAACCCACGCGCCCTTGCGGACAAACGGTTTTCAAGACCGCCTCGTTATGACCACTTCGATACCTCTCCGTAACTGCCTAATTATAATATCGCAACAAGGGTTTAATGTCAAGCATTTATTTTTATTTTTTTTAAAATTTTATAAGCCATAAATGATAAAGTCCTGGTATACCACAAATAAAAATGTCCCACTTATGGTAGAATAGTATTTTGTATATTCTAACACTAGGAGGGACTGACTTATCAGAAAGGTTATTTTATCAATGAATGAACAAAGAAAATATGAGGTTATTAAAGGGCTGGTAGATCACCCGGATACAGCTAATAAGGATAGAGATGCTCTTATCCTAGGATGCACCAAGAGGCATATAAACCGTATGATACAAGGTTATATTAAAGATGGTAAGGCATTCTTTATCCATGGTAACAGAGGTAAGAAGCCTGCCACCACTATACGTCCTGATGTCAGAAGTCAGGTTATTGATCTATACAGAACTAAATACTACGAGGCTAACTTTGAACACTATACGGAGCTTCTTAAAAAGCATGAGGGTATAAGCATCTCTTCTTCCTCTGTAATGAGTATTTTGGAGTCAGAGTACATTCTATCTCCAAAGGCTACAAAAGCTAAACGTAGACGCATTAAGCAGGCTCTCAGAGCCAAGAAGCAAGCTGCAACATCAAAAAAAGAATTATCACAGATACAGGCTAACTTAGTAGCAGTTGAAGATGCTCACAGTCGTCGTCCAAGATGTGCTTATTTCGGCGAATTGCTTCAAATGGATGCTACACCTTATGAATGGGTGCCCGGACAGATATGGCATCTACATTTGGCCATTGATGATGCCTCAGGTGTTGTTACGGGTGCATGGTTTGATACTCAAGAGACTCTTAACAGCTACTACCATGTGTTTGAACAGATTCTTACTGATTATGGTATTCCCTATAAGTTTCTTACTGATAAACGAACTGTATTTACCTACAAGAAAAAAGGTGCCTTATCTGACGACAAAGACACCTATACACAGTTCGCTTACGCCTGCAAGCAACTTGGTATACAACTTGAATCAAGCAGCATACCACAAGCTAAAGGACGCATAGAACGATTGAATCAAACCTTACAGTCACGCCTGCCTATTGAGTTTAGACTCGCAGGCGTAACCGACATCAATAATGCCAATGAATTCCTTTACCACTACATAAAAGAATTCAATGAGAAGTTCTCACTTCCATGTAATGGTATCAAATCTGTCTTTGAAAAGCAACCGTCTAAAGAAAAAATAAATCTTACTTTGGCGGTTTTAACCGAGAGAACTGTTGATGCCGGACATGCGATTCAATTCGAGAAGAAATTTTATAAGATGGTAGATAATAAAGGAATGCAGACCCATTACCGAAAAGGTACCAAGGTTATGCTTATCAAAGCATTTGATAGGTCTCTGTTTGCGTGCGTAAATGACAAAGATATTTACGCTCTGGAAGAAATACCGCCCCATGAGTATAAATCTAAGGACTTGGATGCTGATTACAAACAACCCGAGCCTAGAAAACCTTATATTCCACCAATGAACCATCCTTGGAGATTAGGTGCCTTTTATAAATTCGTACACTCACAGCCACACAGAATTGAAGAAGACATAAAAAGTGCATGATAAAAGCCCCTTTTATGGGGCTTATAAATTAATTTTTTTGGGACATAATCATTTATGCTTGACAGCATTTATTTTTATTTTTTTTAAAATTTTGGAGACATTAAACTTCCTTTATTTAAGCCGATTTAAGCCACTTTTACTAATAAACTTCATAAACTATATCGCTGTTTCCAAAAAAATTTTTATCAAACTTTATTAGCAGGTAAAGTTCTCCTGCCTCTGTTTCTCCTACATGATATCCAAGAGCAAACATATCATAACATCCGCTCTTATCAAAAATAATATTTGTCAACTCCAATGCATCTACACCCTCATCCTTATGTTGCCCTTTTATAATACTTCTTGCCTCCTCATCCAACTTCTCTATCTCATTTATAATTCTTTCAATAATAGGAACTAGACTTGATAGTAACTCTTCTCTTTTCATAACTGCCTAATTACCTTATATATTAAAAAGCGGACAGCCAAGCCATCCGCAAATTAAATCCTTATACAACCTTGATAATAAACTTTCTTGCCTCGGCCTCACTGTCCACTTCTCTTATATCAGCACCCAATGAGACCAACTTGCCTTCAAAATCCTCATATCCTCTTTTTATATACTTAATATCATCTACAGTAGTCTGTCCCTCTGCAGCAAGACCTGCCAATACAAGTGCAGCACCCGCTCTAAGATCCGGTGCTTTAAGCGCCGCCCCTCTAAGTTTTGCTACTCCGATAACCATAGCGGTATTACCCTCCACTTTGATATTTGTACCCATTCTTGCGAGTTCATCCACATATTTAAATCTGTTTTCAAATATACTTTCAACTACCAGACTGCTACCTGTAGCAAGAGCCAAAGCGGTAGTTATCTGTGGTTGCATATCTGTAGGAAAGCCCGGGTAAGGTAACGTCTTTATATTTGTGGACTTTTGATTGTTCTTTGCAATAACCCTTATTGCATCGTCAAATTCCACAACCTCACATCCCATCTCCATAAGTTTTGCACTTATAGCTTCCATATGCTTCGGTATAATGTTCTTTACAGTAATATCACCCCTTGTAATAGCCGCAGCACACATAAATGTTCCGGCTTCGATCTGGTCCGGTATTATGGAATATCTGCTTCCATGTAATGACTTAACACCATTTATTCTTATAACATCTGTTCCTGCGCCCTTTATATCCGCACCCATACTGTTTAAGAAATTTGCAACATCAACTATATGCGGTTCTTTAGCCGCATTTTCTATAACCGTTCTTCCTTCCGCCAATGATGCAGCCATCATAATATTTATAGTGGCACCTACAGATACGGTATCCAAATATATATCCGCCGCAACCAAATCAATGGCATGTGCTTTTACTCTTCCAGACTCAATATCAATCTCGGCTCCCAATGCCTTAAATCCCTTCAAATGCAAATCTATAGGTCTTGACCCTATATTACATCCACCCGGCAAAGCCACCTCGGCACTCTTATACTTACCTAACAGCGCTCCGATAAAATAATATGATGCTCTTATTTTTCTTATAAATTCGTCATCAACCAATACATCCTTTACTTCAGACGCATTAATTCTCACGCTATGTCTGTCAAGTCTTTCAACACTTGCGCCAATAGCCTTTATCGCCTCAAGCATTACATTAATATCTTTTACATCAGGTAAATTTTCTATATAAACATCTTCATCTGTCATTATAGCAGCTGCCAAAATACCAAGTGCCGCATTCTTTGCACCGCCTATAGCAACCTCTCCTACCAATGGACTTCCACCATTCATTATATATTGAGCCATTTTTCTCCTCTAATATAAAACTATATATTCAAACTTTAATATTTAAGTAAATAAAAACCCAAATCAAATCTTTCTTTTTTATTACGATTCTAATTTTATCACATTACATTCTAAAGGTAAAGAAACAAGAAAAGTCATTTTGAGTACTATTGAATATACTTTGAGCCTCATTTATATCTATTTTCTGTACACTTGCTTTATTTATATCATATACTGTGACACTTTTTGAATCATACGCAATTATTATAACCGGATTATTTATTGCTGTAAATGTAAACACAGGCTTTTTAACAGTTAAAAAGTACATTACCTCTTTTAATGTTATACCCTGAAATCTTGTAAGCTCATTATTTTCCCAATAATTTACATATTCTCCGGCTTTGTTTACATCAAAATTTGTATTTGACGCGGTCTCAACCATTGACCTCGCATACACCATTATACCTTTTCTTCTTACAAATCCCATATCTGTATATGCAATATCTATAGCATTCACCGAATTATCGTATGTCCCTTCCAACTTGGAATTAATATAGACATAATACATATTGTCAAGATACGATTTATTCAAATCGATATTATATTCTATATCAGTATTGTCAATTTGAAGATCCACTGAGTAATAAACCTCACCTTCAATCCACTTACCGGTGTCTATAACATAGTTCTTTGCTCTGAAACTATCCATATAAGATGATACTCTGATCTCACTTGCCACAGACTTGTTACTGATTATCGTATCCTCTCCCAACCTGGTAAAGTTTTCACCGTCATATTGATAAAGATCAATATGCACACGATTCCCATTTACATCGATATTGTCAATATATCTGCCGTCATAAGTATATTCCTTTTGTAATTCCAAAAGATTATTGTATATCCTCACCTTTTCAAAAATACTTCCTGTAGATTTGCCGTTGATTGTATTTGAAACATTTTGAGATTCTATTGCTACTACCAAGTCGCTTCCAATATATCCTATAGGCAGCATTATCTCATTTGCATTATCTAATTGCTGATTTTCTCCTGTAGCAAAATTATAAATATTCAACCCGTCTCCGATATTCCAAGATAATAAACTCTTATCCTGACTTATGGAATACTTTCCGTGTTCAAGGTTTTCCGCCACAGTCACATAATTTCCCGACAAAATATCAAGTCCTACCACTTTATCCATAAGCTTAAGATAAAGCATCGCATTATCACCCATATATGCAAGTTCATCTATCGATTCCTTTAAACTTTGAGCATCAATTTCTGTTTTTACAAAAGCCAGCTTTGAAACTTTTTTTGTGTTCTCCATATATTTAAAAAGGCAAACACCTACATCCCCTATATGAGATGAGTCAACATTATACCCATAGCTTATAAAGTACAATCCGTCTCCAAATTTCAGTGGATAAATATAACTGTTTTTTCCTATGCTATAAACCTGTTCAAGGCTTTCCGTTTTACTGTCTGACAAAAAAAGTTTATTATCTACCAGGAATGCTATTTTCTCACCTGTATTATCCGATATAGACTTAACATCTTTATTACCTATGCCTAAATCTATTTTCTTATTATATTCAATATCTTTTGATAAACTTTGATTCATCGTTCTGGTATAATCCAGCATATAAAGTCTTTGTGTACCGGATTTGCAGATAAAATTCTCTTCTATATTATAATTTTTATTTTCTGAACTTGCAGTAAAGCTGAAATGTATTTCTCCTACCTTGCCGTTGTAATTTACAAGGCTCACCTCTTTTTCAGAAGGTGTAAGGTTCATTCCGTTATAACTTATCATATTGAAATCCGACTTCAATGTTACATATTCAAGTCCTCTTGAATTCCCTGTACCGTCACTTTCAAGATATACGGTATTGTCTTTTGCCGTATTTCCGTCAAAATTATTATTTGAAAAAGTATTTGCCATATCTATAAGCCTTTTTGCAAATTCGATGTTGCTCCTGACTATCCTGCTGTAATAATGAAATGTCTGTCCATTTGTATACAATCTAAGTTCAAGAAAGTATTCTTTATTTTCTTCCACCAGACTTGACAGATGCAAATCTATAATATCGCCATCAAGTTTTATCCTGTCTCCGCTTTCTATAAGTTCATCTGTATCAAATGTTCTTATGCTGTAATCATACTCTTCAACATCCGCAATATTTGCATCTACCACTCTAAACTTCATACTGTAATCATCCAGTACCAATGAAAGTATATTATCGGCAGCCTCAACATCCGTCTCATCACTGTAACCATACATCTTATTTATATAATAATCCCCAAGCACATTATATAATCTCGGTATGTTAATGTCACTTGTCGCAATATCTCCACCTGTAGTGTCAACTTTATTTTTTTTCAAAAAAGAGTATAATAAAAAACCTATTACCGCCAATAGGAATACCAATACAAATATAATATATCTAAATTTCTTAGTTCTCATAAAATTCCCTTATATCACATAATATTTTAAAGTCAAATAAGGCTCTTAACCCTAGTATTTTATTATACTATACTTTTCACTTTACTTGAAATATTTTTTAATTAAAAAATATTTATTATGGTCTTAGTTTATACTTGCTTTTTTTACTGTAGTTGACTATACTTTTAAGTATATTAATGTGCATTAGTTAATTAACTGATATTAAAGTTCTTAAACATCGCCTATTGTACATTCAATCGAAAAATTGGAAATTTTATTTTATAACACTATCGGGAGGTTTTATGAACGAAAAAACTGTAGACAGGCGAGTAAGAAAAACCAGGTCACAGCTTAGAAAATGTCTGAGCATCTTACTTGAAACAAAGAAAATTCAAAATATCACGGTAAAAGAATTGGCACAGATGGCAGACATAAACAGAGGAACATTTTACTTACATTACAAGGATGTATATGATTTGATGGAGCATATACAAGCCGATCTTTTAAAAGAATTTGAAGATATACTAGACAAGATAGCTCCAGATACAGACAACCTTGTACCTTTTATAGAAGCTTTATTTGTATTTATATATGATAATAAAGATATGGCAAAAATATTCCTGCATGACGATTTGGATGCAAACTTCTCTAATGAACTCAGAAATAAATTGCAGACCTGTGTATTTAATAATTATAAGGCTTTTATAAAGCAAAAGAATATGCCTTATTTTGAATTATATTACGATTTCATTCTTTCAGGAACACTAGGTCTGCTTGTAAGGTGGATTGACAGTGAATTTGAGATGTCACCTCATGATCTCGCAGTACTTACTCTGTCATTTATACGTGACGGACTTACAAATATTATAGAATAAAAAATCGAGCCTATGAAGTAAAATTCATAGGCTCTTTATTATATCAGTTGTTCTGACCTTCTTCTTCAAAATGCTTTCTTGCAAAATCCATATCCTGAACTATTTCCATTGTTCCAAGATATTTTTTATTTTTATCTCTGACCGCCATATACTTTACGAGCATGTCCTTATTGTTCTTTTTCATCCAGATAGCAACTTCATCTCTGCTTCCGTTTTTAAAGCCTGATATTATTTCTCTTACCATTGGCTCTATCTTTGGAGGATGGCATGAATACACATCTCTGTCAATTGCCATCAACGGTCTTTTAAATGCTTTCGGGCAATCATTGTCGTTAAAGAATCTGTTTATATCAGCTGCGTCTATAAATGTAATCTCAAGAGGCATGGTATCTAAGAGTGCAATAAGTTGCTCTTTTGTAAAATGTCCTCCCGGAAGAACTATCTCACCGTCAATATCATCAAACTCTCTTTTAACTTTTTCGGCTTTATAGAAACTTTCAGGTACTATATCAAGACAGTTCTCATATCCCTTGCTGTCCAAATAAATATTTAACCAGTCCTCATCTGTAAAGTTCACTGTACATATCGGGAATAAAATATTGGCTTCTTTATAAATCATCTCCTGCATACGAGTGATTACAGCCTTTATATCCTCTATCCATTTCTCATCTTCTTTTTCGATTTTATCAAGTCTTCCAAGCTCATCTCTGATTTCGTCATCTACAGACCACATTACAGTAGCCGGACCCGAAACATTATATTTGGTCTTTAATAAAGGATATAAAAGATCTCCTTTTTTTGCATAATGCATGGAAACTTCTCTTATCTTTGAAAGTAGAACTCTGTCCACCTCATTGTTTCCAAGTTTAACCAGAAATTCGTTTATATACTTATCAAGATTTTCGTTCTCTCTTGTAAATGTAGAAAGCGGATGTCCCTTTGTCTCAATAAGTATTTTAGTATCATCTTCATTTGCACCGTCTGCCATACTCATAGTATTCTTTATTTCATTCTCATTTCCAAGCTCATTGCTTGTTGTTCCATGAAACAGTGCCGAGTGAACATCACATAATTTTTGAACCTCCTGATACGGCATTCCCGATTCCATCAGCGACTGCTCCGCCTTCATTATTTCACTTGCATCTACAGATTCAAACTTTTCTCTAAAATCTTTTTGAACTGACTCCAATGATTCACCGTTTGAGAGTCTTATCAAATATTGCTTGAGTAACTCGGTACTGTCTTCAGTGTTATTTTGTATACTGTCTGCTACCTCTTTTAATTCTTTTTCTTCTTTTTTGTCCTCAGCTATTTCATATCCATGCTCTCTAAAAACTTTTTTTATTTTTTCAAGAGGAATCCCTTTCATTTCAGCGCCCTTATTTATAGTAATAAAACGTCCCATAGAATTTAACATAACAGGATTTTTTATATCTTTAAATCCGAGACCTGCAAATATTTCAATAAAATCAGGATATTCCTTTGCCAACTCAAAAACCGGTTTATTTAAATCAAGTATTTTACTCATATCATTCTCCTTTTCCCCATATAAGTTAGTATTCCCTAATTATAGTCTTATAAAGCTTGTTTTTCAGTATCATATGTTACAATATAAAAATAAATAAAAAAAGGACCTGCACTAAAAAAGTGCACAGTCCAAATTTCAAAATTTAATCCGCATCAATACCATACATATTGCAAAGAGCAGCCAATCCACCTTGATATCCGCTACCTATCGCATTGAATTTCCACTCGTCACCGTTTTTATACAGTTCACCAAATACAACTGCGGTTTCAATAGAGAAGTCTTCACCAAGGTCATATCTCAAAAGTTCTTCACCTGTATTCTCATCAAATATTCTTACAAAGGCATTTGATACCTGACCGAAGTTCTGTCTTCTAGCTTCCGCCTCATAAATAGTTACTGTGAATGCAATCTTTGTGATTTCTGCAGGAACTCTTGAAAGATCGATCTTTATCTGCTCGTCATCACCGTCACCTGCACCTGTAAGATTATCTCCCAAATGGCTTATAGCACCTGAAGGATGATTAAGGTTTCCAAAGAAAACGAAATCATTCTGACCTGAAACCTTACCTGAATCTGTCAAGCAAAATGCTGCCGCATCCAAGTCAAAGTCTGCACCTGTATCATAGGCATTTGTATCCCATCCAAGTCCTACCACAACATTCTTAAGTCCCGGATTTCCCTTTGTAAGACTAACTTTTTGACCTTTTTTTAAACTAATTGGCATATTATCCTCCTAATATATCATTGATATATAAATTACCAAAATTTGTCATCTCAATCATATATCAATTATACTCATTTTTCAATCAGCTACAATATAATTTAAGAATGTTTTCATTAAATCACTCTTGCTCCAAAAGGCATTAATGAAAGTTTAGCCAATTTGAAGAACTGAAGTCCAAAAGGAAAACCTATTATGGTTACACAAAGAATCAGCCCAGCAGTTGCATGAGCGATTGCCATAGGTATTCCAAGCATAATAAGCCAAATAATATTTACAAGAAAGCTTACAGCACCTCCGCCATATACCACTTCTTTTCCGAACGGAAAAAATGCCAATCCGGCAAATTTAAAGCATTGAAGACCTAAAGGTATTCCTACAACCGTTATACAACAAAGACAACCGGCAAATATCCACAATAACCCACTCCAAAGTCCACAAAAAATAAACCACAAAACATTACCCAAAGTACCCATACTTACTCCTTATATTATCCGGGTAAGAATCTCTTCTAACCCAATTTTATCTCTATACAATGATAGACTTTTTCTCGCTACCCAACAAGGATTTTTTTGAAATCTTGCATACAATACCGTAATCTGTTTTATGTACTACTTTTTCTACAGCTCTCTCACCTATTTTATCATACAATCTTCCTGCACTGAATGACTCACCCAGCACTGTATACGGACTGTTTGCCACATATCCTATCTTACCAAGTCCTTCACAAAGTATCTGTATAGCATCTTTGTCATATTCATTGTCAGGCTCCTTTTCTAAAAAAATTTCAGATACTACAATATCTTTTCTTGAATCCTTTTTTTCTTATTTGCCTCATTTTTTTACTATTCTTCTTATCATTTTTCTCTCCGGATTCTGTTATACTTGTTCCAACTTCTTAGTTTTCCCCCGGGTTCTTATACAATATACTGACATAGGCATAGTCAAAGCCAAAAGTAGTATCACAAAGAAGTTTTTTTATATTTTTCATCTTATACCTCCAGTTTACATTACATCTCTAAAATCTATTGACAAAAACGGATAGCTCAATTTTCGAGCTATCCGCTTTCAAAGTTACAAATCATAAATATATAATAGATACCATTATCCAACACATCAACAACAGAACTCCCTGTTCAATTTCATAAAAGAGTTTTTTTAATTTTAAGGATATACAACATCTGTTCCTTCTCTTGCAAACTGCAAGTCTATTGAGGCCCCTACCTGATCTTTTAAAAATCCTTCAAATATAATTGTATCTTCACTAATTGTTCCTACCATATTTATCTTATCAATTTTAACTGTAACAGTAGTATCATCATTAAACCATTTACCCTCTACTCTTATATCCTCTGCTACCATAATTGCCTGCCCATCAACGCCTAGCTCAATAGTAAATCCTGTTATCTCATCACGAGAAAGATTAAGTCCAAATGCTTTTCCTGATATCGCTATATATTTCCCTACTAATGCTTCATCTCTTTTTTCATTAATTGAGCAACCCATACAGAATAATAAACTAATTATTATTATCAAAATCGTACTATATCGTTTCATCTTCCCTCCTTTTGGGAAATTGAACAGTTTCTTCCGGTTTATATTGGATTTAAAAACACTTGTCTAACGAATATATTCTCCATTTTTATCAACTTTGAATCCATCCGGCGTATTTTCATTTGTATACATTGATCCAAGTGGTCTTGAATTTTCTATATTCTTAAAATACCATTCACCATTACGCAATTCCCAAGTCCAATTAGGTGTATGGTTATTAAAGAAATACCACTTTCCACCTATATTGTTCCATCCTGTAAACATAACACCGTCTAAAAGATTTAGATAATACCATTTTCCGTCTTGTGGATCCAAATGCCAACCTTTTTTCAGTGTATCTCTGGTAGTTCCTGAGTAATAGTACCATTTGTCATTTTCTAATATCCAGCCTTGCTTAATAGTTGCTCCGATTCCTGACCCACCTTTTCCAATAGCCTTATGGCCAACTCCTCTACCGCTTCCACTATTATGGCTTCTTTCGACTTTACCTATGCTTCCACTTCCACTTGTTCCACCGGGAATTACTACTACGCTCTGTGTTGGAGTTGTTCCGCTGCTTCCACCAGTTATTCCACTTCCTCCCGTGCTTCCGCTTCCGCCTGTACTTCCGCTTCCTCCTGTGCTTCCACTTCCTCCTGTACTTCCACTTCCTCCTGTACTTCCGCTTCCTCCTGTACTTCCGCTTCCGCCTGTACTTCCGCTTCCTCCTATGCTTCCACTTCCTCCTGTACTTCCACTTCCTCCTGTACTTCCACTTCCTCCTGTACTTCCGCTTCCTGTCGGATACTTTCTCGTGCAGATAATTGTGTATAATGGATAATTTGCACCTACAAGTACCTTAATATCACTTGATGAGTTATATTGATATTGAAATGTAGGATATACCTGATTCGGTTTTACCACATAAACTATTCCGGTATCATATTGTGTAGCAACAAATTCGGTATTAGTTAAAGGCATCCAAGTCATATCCGGGGCTCTACCAATCTGAT
The DNA here is from genome assembly GCF_003862475.1 of Lachnoanaerobaculum gingivalis. GTDB lineage: Bacteria > Bacillota > Clostridia > Lachnospirales > Lachnospiraceae > Lachnoanaerobaculum > Lachnoanaerobaculum gingivalis. The sequence goes on from NZ_RRCO01000005.1 coordinate 13,950, forward strand.
CATTAGTAAGTGTATTGCCGGATTCATCTTCATATTTAATTACATATGAAGATCGATTATCCATACATAACAGATTATAAGTCACCCTGCCTGTATATGTAATCCAATTAACAGTTGCAACAAGCTCATCCCTTGTAGAACTCAAAGTTGCATCAGTGAGCAAGTTCTGATCTGCACTGCTTTTAACATAATATGTTATACCGTCTTCAGTAAATGTAGGTAACACCGGAATTGTAAATGTTTCCGTAATTAAACCTATGCTACTGCTCATTTGATTACCATTATCTGTTTTTACAACATTACCTAATTCATCCACATATTTAACTTCATAATCAAAAGAGTTACTCATTGCATAAGACTCTTTTTGCATAATGCAAAGTAGTGCCAATATCCAAAACACAAATAGTATAATTTTAATTATTTCTTTTATAATTATCTTTTTTTGATTCATAATACATTCCTTTCTTATTATATTTTTATAATTTGTATCAATATTAAAATGTCTACATAATTTTACCTCCTCTTTTCTATTTTCTTTATGGAAATACTTCTATTTGTATTATCAATATCATACTTTAAAGCAAAAATATATTATTCAAAGAATACTTTTAAGCCGATTTTCCAAATAGTATCTAATGAATACCAAAGAAATGCACAAAAATACACCTAATATTTGTATGATTTATACTAATATTAGGTGCATCTAATTTCATTTCAATATTTCATTAATCCTTCCACAGCGTACCAATAGATCAATATATATCTGTAACTCATCTTTAGAATTCACTTCAAGCTTTGTGTATATATTCCTATTATGTTTTCTTACTGTATTTAAACTTATACAAAGTAAGTCCGGTAGTTCAGCAATCTCATATCCATTTACATAATATTCTAAAATATTTCTTTCTGATGCAGTCAATTCCTTTGAATTTTTTATAAAGCGATCAAACATCTCTTCTATTTCTGATGGAACTGCACCCATACTCTTGTATTTTTCTTCTTTACTTTTTAGAAACTCTGCCAGAATATCAATCTCCGCAATTCCTGTACGAGAGTCATTTTTATAGAAATCATCTGTCTTTAGATTCTCTATTCCCTTCTCAATAGGCTTCACAAACTGTCTAGATATAATAAGCGATATTATAAACATAACGATACTAAATACCATCAGTATTGCTATCATCATTATTTTTTCATATCTTTCCTGAGCTTCAAAACTACCATATGAAACAAGTATGGCAATCACCCATTGTCTGCCTTGTTGATCAAAAGCACCCTCTATTGTTTGTTGTACTCCAATATATTTCCCTTGAGAATTAGAGTAAACATTATATATTTTACCTGTATCAATAAAAAGATCATCATTTTCATTTATATAACTATTACCCTGAGAACCACTAAGTCCTTCACTAAGCAATAACTTCTCCTGATCTACAGGTGCGATTATGGTCACCATATCACCATATTTACTTTCGAATTTGGGATAACTTAAACGAAATAAAAGACCACTGATTTCAAGACCACATATTCCATATCTTTTGCCCTCGCTTCCAATAACCGGTACACTTAAAAATATGCTGTTTTCCCATGTATCCTTCAAATGTTGTCTGTTAATCCATAAATACTCCTCTGTTGCAGCCTTGTTACTTCCTGTAGATACCTGATTATTAAACCAGTACATATCCTCAGTATTAAATTCCATATTCCAACGATTATGTATCTGGATTTTATTCTGCATAGCTACATTTGGATTCCCACGAAAGAGAAACACATCATCTTCCAAAACATTTCCACTTACGTTAGCCAACCTCAAATAAACTCCACTACGTGAGTATTCCGCATTTGGTGCTGAAGTATTTACTGTAGTATCAAATGCTGCATAAACACCACTTGCACGAGTAACATGTAATTTGCCTTCTAATAGCATATACATATTTTCCTGCATTTTTCGAAGTTTGTCTCCATCATTTTCCAATTCTTTTATATCATAGGGATATGACAGCACTTCTCTCTCTAAATATATTGTAAGCCTTTTTGATAGATCTATACCATTTGTTGCAAACAAATCCATTCTATCTTTAATATCTCTTTCTTGATTTTGAAGGTGAACTTGCAGATTTTGCTCAATTTGTCTTCCACTTTCTGAAAACACACCTGAAGCCACCAGCATAACCAATAATATTCCCGTTCCTGCCAAGACCAGGCAACAGAGATATATCATAAGTTTGCTACGCATTGATCTACTTTGATGATTAATTCCCTTTAGAATCTCGCAAAAAGATAACTTATTTCTTAGAGTTGCAGACCTGTTTTTTTCTTTATTCTGTTCCATTTTTTGTCTCCAAACTATTGCATCGCATTCATCATATTTTGATATGCCTCTTCAATATAAGCCTCTTTATCCGGGTGTTCATTATTTTGCAAAGCTTCTTTATATTCCTCTTTGGCCCTTGAGAGCTCAAGTCTTACATTTTTTTCAAAGTACATTTCCATGTCAAGATAATTAGATAGTTGCGGTGCTACATAGAAAGTATATTCTTCTTTAGTTTTTGAAATAGCCTCATATAAACTTCTATACTTAGTGCTCTCAAGCTTTCCTGCCACCTTGGAAAGCTGTGCAAATGCCTTTTCTGTCACAGGCATGTATCCTGCTTTTACTACAAATTCAATATTATTGTCAGGTTCTGTAAGCCATTTTAAGAACAATGCTGCCGCCTTTTCGCGCTCCGGAGTAGACTTAACTGTACAAAAGCCAGCTCCCCTTTGCATAACCATCTTTTTCCCACCTTCAAAAACAGGTACCGGATATGATACAACCTCTATAGGTTCTGAAATATTATTCTCATATGTTACAATGTCCTCATAATACAGTACGCTCGCGGATGATGCTACACTCACTATTGCCTTTCCGGTTCTTAGCGGTTCTGTAGCATAACCGTCACGTAGCCATACTCCACCGGAAATAGCCGCATCAGCATAAGGTTCCCAAATTTTTCTAAATTTATCTCCAAATGCCAACTTGCCACCTTTTAATACATCTGTAAAAAAGTATTCACCTAGCGACTCACACCCCACCTGGAAATAATTAAAATGGTAGTCATGTACAAAGAAATTCTCTCCATCATTTGGAATATCTGGAGTCTTATCATCTGTCCATTTTTCATAGACTTTTGCCATTTCAAACAGACCTTCCCATGTAACAAGATCCTCCTCCTTTGCCCCGGTTTCTTTTGCAAAGCGTTCAAACAATGTCCTGTTTACAAAAAGAATCTCTGTTGATTTCGCTACAGGAAATACCATCAACTTATCATCAATTATTCCTTCCTGTACAAATTCAGGAATAAGTTCATCTAGCTCATCTTCCGTAAAATATTTCTTATAATCAACCAAAATATCTTTATCCTGTAAACTAAGTACAGTTTTTGGATATGAGACAAACATATCCGGAAGCTCTGCCGCCCCCGGCTCATTTTTTGCAGCTGCAATAACAGCTTCATGTATTGTATTTGTATTTGTTACGCTTGTAACATTTATTCTAATACCCTCTTCTTTTCCTATGGTCTCATTAAATTTATCTATACTTTGATTTAAGGGAGAATCCGTCTGACCACCGTATACATGCCAAAGTGTAAGAACGACTTGCTTCTTCTCTTTCCCGGACCTCCATGTACATCCTACCAAAATCACAACAAATATTATTACGAATAAATGTAAAGTCTTTTTTCTATTCATTTTGTCCTCCCTCTAAACCAACTGTTACGTAAATTGTATAACTAAATATCATAATTTATATTTATCAATTAACGTTAATTTGTAGCTTTTTGTATAAATTTATTATTATAATATGTAAATTTTGATTTTTTATACATTAAATTATCTACTATTATTTTACATTGCCGTCATAATTATGTCCAGTATGATTTTATTCAGTTTTAAGAATATATGTTTTCAAAAAATCACTAATTTTTATTAAAAGATAAGTAAAATTATAACATAGTTTTTTGCTTAAAAATTAGTTGCTAAAGACTTGCATATAAGATTATTCACATTTCTTTTCCGTTTTTTAAATTCAACAAAAAAGAGCTCTCTTTAGAATTATAATTCACCTCTGATTAGCTCATATTTTAGCATAAATTTCTTTGTGTATTCCCTCAATTCATTAACAACTTCTTTTGGAGAAACTATTTCCACATCATTTCCCAAGCTGAATATCCATCCGAAAAACTGCGGGCTTACATTTATATCCACTACCAGCTCACTGTGGTTTTCATCTGTTTTCCTAAAAATAGTATCTTTCCCGAATCTGTCTATAAATACTCCACACATATGATTAGTAAACTTTATACATACCTTTGTCTTATCACCATGATACATACCAAAGGTTGCCTTTGAGTATTTTGCCATATCAAAGTTTTTAAACTCTTCTTTTCCGGCTCTTTCATCTTTTCCAACCTCAATATACATCATCTTATCTACACGGTAATGTTTGATTTTATTATCCCAATCATCAAAGGCAATCATATAGTAGTTTTCATCATCCCACAGCAGTGCCCACGGACTTACAACAAAATAGATCCCTCCATGTCTTTCCACAAGTTTCTTATCTATATCCCATTTGTAATATTTGAACTTGATCTTCCTATTTTGATTTATAGCAGTATGTATATCATCCACATTATAATATACGCTTTCATTCATTGTCTTTACACGATCATTTATAACAATCTGTCTTTGTAATTGTTTAGCCTGATACTCACTTACAAATTTTTTTACCTTTGAAATCAATAACTTTGACTTTTTTTGAGTTATAAACTTTGCGGATTGCACAGCATCAATTAGAAGCTTTACCTCTGCCAATTCAAACTCTCTTCCTGCAATATGATAAAAGGTCTCCCTACCCTTCTGCTCCTTTATAATATCTATGCCGAATCTTTCCATATCTTTAAAATCTTCGTAGATACTCTTTCTCTCAGCACTTACTTCATACTTCTTAAGCTCATCAAGTATCTGAGGCATAGTGAGACTATGCTCATCATCAGTCTTTTCTGTCATAATCTTCGTAAGATATGTAAATTTAAATTTTTGATTGCTCCCCCTTGGCATAATTCACCTCTTTTTTATCAATATTTTTTTGATGTAATTGTATCATAATAATATCTTATCTTAAACTCAAATATATCCTCCTTGTAGTGTTTATATTAAGACTTTTATTAAAAAAATTTATTTATGAATAGTAAATATTATAATGGTCAAAGTGTAATAATTATCCGTATTTATAGTTATTTTATTGTACATTATTTCTTATTCATGTGATACCATTTATTTTTTTACTGAAAGAGTATTCGAAGGGTAATATACTTTTAATTTTATAAAGCGTAGTATGAATTCAAAGCAAAAACTTGATTGGCAAAAAGCGTATAAAAGAAAGGAGAGTAAAATGAAAAAAATTTTATCAATGCTTATTACAATCATACTATCTATGGCTTTGGTTGCCTGTGTAGGTTCTTCCGGCAAGAGAGACGCCAAGCTGGCCGGAAAATATATAGGAGTAAGTGAAACATCTTTTGGAATGACTCTTACCGGGAATGATGTATCCGGATTCACCCTCGAGTTAAAAAAAGACGGTAAAGCCTCTATATCTTTAGAGAGCGAAAATGCAACAGGAAAATGGGTTAGCAATGACAGTACAATTACTATAACCATAGATAATGAAGAAATAGTTGGCGAAATTGGAGAAGATACTATAACCTTTGAGAATTTTCTAGAAGAATACCTGGGAATTGAACTTGCTATAACATTTGCAAAAGAAGGTACAGACGCAGCAAACCCTGAGAACTATATTCCTGAAGAAGATAAAGCTCTTACAGGTGAATGGGTTGGTGTTTCAGTGGCCGATGTATTGGGTAGCGATGCTTCAAAAGATGTAACACCTGATTTTTTCACAGCAACTTTAAATGCAGATCATACAGCAGTCATAAGTTTTGCTGACGAAGAAATCTCAACTCCTACATGGTCTTTCTTCATCGATTCAGTATTGTTTGAAGGCGAAGTTGCTGACGGCGCTAATCTTTACGGCAAATATAAGGATGATGTATTTGTAATTACTTACAGCAATGATGAAGAATATTATGACTTTACAATGGAAAAATCCGGTGATACTACAACTAAACACTAATGATGAGAAATCTTCCAAATGAACTTCTGATACAACAACTCATGACGATGCAAATATGTCACCGGCAAAAGAGTATCTTGTTTCCGGTGACGGAGTGGCCGTCAAATAAGACTCACTTATTATGAAGAGATTTCTATTCATTGTGTGGGAAGAAAAGTTAATGATATCTCAGACCTTGTCGTAAACTAATATAAATCAATCAAACAACCTCTTTAAATAAATTGGGGAGCATATTGCAAAGATATCTCCCCATTTTCATTTCCTCTGATTAAAATTTTTATCTTCTATTTGATCTTTATTCCGCTCATAATCTCTCCGATAGGCGCATTCACACACAACTCTGCATTTACGGTTTTTCCGGTCTTCAACTTATTGATAACCACAAGATGCTTGCCATGAAAATAATCAATAAAACCTGCCGCAGGATATACCACCAAAGATGTCCCGCCGATTATAAGAGTATCTGCCGATGCGATTGCTCTTATCGCGGCATTTATTACATTCCCGTCAAGTCCCTCTTCATACAAAACAACATCAGGTTTTATCATACCGCCACATTCACAATATGGTATTCCTTTTTGGTTTTTAACATATTTTGCATCATAAAATTTTTTGCATTTCATACAGTAATTTCTATGTATACTTCCGTGAAGCTCATAGACTGTTTTATTTCCGGCTTTTTGATGAAGCCCGTCAATATTCTGCGTCACTACAGCCTTAAGCTTTCCCGACTTTTCAAGTTCCGAGAGTTTATTATGTGCGGCATTTGGCTTTGCCTCAAGACACATCATTTTGTCCTTATAAAACTCATAAAAAACATCAGGATATTTCATAAAAAAGCTGTGACTTATCACCTGTTCGGGAGAGTACTTATACTTTTGACGGTAAAGACCGTCCTCGCTTCTAAAATCCGGAATACCGCTTTCTGTAGAAACTCCGGCACCACCGAAAAATACTATATTGGTACTGTCATCTATAATTTTTTGAAGCTTTGTCTTCTCATTTTCATACATATAAACACCCGCTTTCACTTACAAATACTTTTACTTAATATCAATGTCCCTTATGTTTTTTTCTTTTCTTATACTGTTTTAATAAAAATCTCTTAAGCACATCCGCCTCTTTTTCTTCTCGCCTTCTTATCTTACTTTCCTTCTTATTCTGTTCATGTTGCGATTTTAATGCAAGCTGTGACTTTGTTCCTATACCGGATACTTGCATCTGCTTTCTTACATCGCGTTGAGCTTTCTTCGGATTTGTTTTGCCTTTTTTTATCTTTGTTTCAACAGCAGGGCTGAATACCAAACTATAGTAATTTTTTATTATGTAGTCTAATACCTCATAGCCCTTAGGCTCTGCACTGAACGTTACTTTTGATACAACAAGAAAGTTGTTTTCAACATGCTCAAACACACCTACCCAAAACGGATTTTCAAAAAACACAGTTAACTTGACATTTATATCATTCATCGCCATCCCTCCAATTTCTTTACAAAGAACGGACAACCCGGAGGGGCAGGTTACTTACCCTATATACTTATAGGACTGCCGGGCTACCTACCGGCTATAGCACAATAAATGTACATTGCGTTTTTATCTTTGCTTATATAATCAAGATTAAACTTGACTGTTCGCTATTATTTTCTCATATAATAAATAGTTATTCAATAAAAATAAAACTTTTATATACAACAAAAAACGATAATGACAAGCATCTATCGCAAGTCATTACCGCCAAAAATGTTCCCTGCGGGAATCGAACCCACAATTACAGCTTAGGAGGCTATCGTTATATCCATTTAACTAAGAGAACCGATATATAATTATAACAAAAAAAGTATACAACAAATACATACTTCTTTCAAGCTGATTTTAAACCCTACCATTTCATCTGTTTTTTTGTATCTTTTAAATTCAAAACTATAATTATATTCTTATAATATTTTATTTTGTCTTATTTGTTACAGATTCCTATATTTTATAAGTGTATAATCTTTTTATAGATATTGATGTAAGTTCATCTTTATCTATAAAACTGACAGTGAATTTGTTTATGATAATTCACTCACTTTAAGGAGGTATGCTATGATTACAGCTAAAATGTCACTTGCCGATATTGTTAAACAATATCCTCAAACAATTCCTTATCTTAACAACTTACACCTAGACTACTGCTGTGGTGGTCATATGCCACTTGATGAGTCTTTCACAGACGGGAGTATTGACCTTACTTCACTTATAAATGAACTTAACAATATAGCTTCGCAGCCTGTTCCACAAAACAAAGAAAGTGTGGAATCCATAGAAGATTTTGAAAAACTAAGCGTTAATGAGATGCTTGATAATCTTGAGGCAACTCATCATGTTACAGAGCGTGAGATGATGGAACAAATCGAAAAGCTTTTAAACAAGATTTTGATAGTACATTATCAGCATCATGGTGCGGAACTTACAAAGATTCACAACTTATTTGCAAGAATGAAAGCAGAACTTGAAGAGCATTTTGCAAAAGAAGAGAGGCTCATATTCCCGCTGATGCGTTCAAATCATCACCCTGACAAAGAAACTCTTGAATTGATAAGTGAACTTGAAGGTGAACATGTAGATGTAGGCGACATGATTAAGGAAATGCAAGAGCTTACAAATAACTTTCAAGTACCGGCTGATACTTGCGTCACATATGCCAATACGTTTAAACTTATGAAGGATTTCGTTGAGGATATTTTTGTTCATGTTTTCAAGGAAAACAGTATTACATTTCCTGAATATGCAGAACAATAATAATTGACAAAAGGTCTTAGATTTACAGTTATACATCTGTGAGTCTAAGACCTTTTTACTTTATATTTTATTATGAACGCCACGCTCAAAAAATGATTTTGTCTCTCTTACCACTACACCGTTTAATGCTATCAAGGCTATCAAATTCGGTATTGCCATAAGTCCGTTACAGATATCAGCAATAGTCCATACCGCTTTCACTGTCATATATGGACCTATAAAGATACATGCAATATAAATCCATCTATAAACCGTTATAGCCTTCGGCTTATTTCCGATTATGTACTCCAGGCATTTTTCAGAATAATAATCCCAGCCGAGAATAGTTGTAAAAGCAAAGAATACAAGACATACCATCAATATAAATGCAGACACACTGTTTGAGAAAGGCAATCCTATTTGAAAAGCCTCTGTTGTAACAGCTACACCTTCAAGTCCCATATCCCATGCACCTGTAATAACTATCGAAAGTCCTGTCATAGTACAGATAATAATAGTGTCTATAAAAGTACCAAGCATTGAAATAAGTCCCTGTCTTACTTCTTCCTTAGACTGAGCCGCAGCTGCCGCTATAGGTGCACTTCCAAGTCCTGCCTCATTTGAAAATATTCCTCTGGCAATTCCCTTTTGCATGGCTACTATCATAGCACCAAACATACCTCCGCCAAAAGCTCTCAGTCCAAATGCACTTTGCACTATCTCAATAAGTGCAGCCGGTATCTTTCCAAGATTAAGTATAAGAATAATCATAACTACGGCGACATAAATAATTGCCATAAAAGGCACTATTATCTGAGCCACATTTGAAATTCTCTTTAAACCTCCTATTAAAACCAATGCTACAAAAAATGTAAGTACAATTCCTGATATAATAATGGTAAGAGAATAATCTCTTCCAAACAGATTCACATAATGAACACTCTCTTTGTCAAAGAAGTTTCCTATTGCGCTTGTAATGCCGTTTATCTGTGTAAAAGTTCCTATTCCGAAGAGCCCGACCATTATGCCGAATATTGCAAATATTTTTGCCAACCATCTAAACTGCTTGCCCATTCCGTTTTCAATATAATAAAACGGTCCTCCGATAACATGTCCGTCTTTTTCAACGACTCTGTACTTTACAGCCAAAAGACATTCAGCATACTTTGTTGCGGTTCCTACTATAGCTGCCATCCACATCCAAAACAGTGCTCCGGGTCCTCCGGAAACTATGGCGGTAGCTACGCCTACAATATTTCCTGTTCCGATTGTGGCCGATAGAGCTGTACAAAGTGCTGCAAAGCTTGATACCTCTCCGCTTCCGTCTTCCTCATCCGATGAGAACATATACTTGATTGCGAGAGGTAACCTCTTTATCTGAAGCCCCCTTAGTCTTACAGTCAAAAATAATCCCGTTGCCAAAATCAAAATAATCAGTGGTAATCCCCAAACAAAGTCATCCACCGTGCTCAAAATTTTTGTTATCGTACTCAACATATGCCACCTCTCTTTGTGTATACTTTAGTATGTTATCACATTACACTGTTATATGTCACCTCTTTTTTGTGTAAAAAGAAATAATGATTATATTTTTTTAATATTTTTTTCATTGACTAAAACATATTTATCAGTATAAAATCTTATTTATAGAAAATCTTTAATAATGAGATGTATTTACATCTCCAATGCAGAATGGAATAATATATGAAATTAATCAAAAAAATATGTGCAACTTTTATGGTTCTCTCAACACTACTTGCAAGTACAACTATAAGCTCACATGCCGCTCTACCTGTAGAAAAGCTGGCAGTTTCAAAAACTGCAAGCCATATTGTGCTTATAGTCGGACATAAGAGCAATAAAAACAAGGTGACAGTCAATGACTATACAAAATCGGCTGACGGTACATGGAAAAAGAACTGGTATGTAAACGGTATTGCAGGTACAAACGGTATTTCTCTTCAAAAAGCTGAAGGTGACAGAAAAACACCTGAAGGAGTATTCAGTGCTATGTTCGCCTTCGGACTTAAGGATAATCCCGGAAGCATATTGGAATATCGTAAAATCGGTGATGACGATTACTGGGTAGATGATTCAAACAGTGCATACTACAATAAATGGGTAAATACCTCAAATGTAAAGAAAGACTGGAATTCAGCCGAAGATTTAAAGGCGGCTCATCCTTTCTATAACTATGCATTAGCACTTAACTATAATACAGAATCCATACCGGGTAAGGGGTCGGCAATCTTCATTCATTGTACAAAAACCGACAACGATACTTCATCAGCCGGTTGTGTCAGAATTCCTGAGGAATATATGAAAAAACTTGTAAACAGCGTAGATGCCGATACAAAGATTGTTATAATTGAAAATGTAGATAAGCTTACAAGCTATTAATAATAAAAAACGTACCTATTCGGTACGTTTTTTATTATTAAGTATGTATTATTTTACTCTACATTTTGCTCAGTCAATAAATATTACTACGGTTTATATGCGATTTATTATGATTCATCATAATCAGAGAAAATACTTTTTAATAATTCTTCTACATCATCATCGGACAAATCATGATTCTCCTGAACTGTCTTAATATTTTCATATATCTCTGCCAATTCCTCCGGATCTCTGTTCTCATAATCCTCTGAGTTTTCAATCTTATACTCATATAAAATTTCATCTATCTCCTGTCTGGCAATTATATTAAAATCATCCTTTACAAGTTTCCCGTTTTCATCTCTGAAAAAACCGCTTCCTACAGGTGAGTTCAAAAAAGGAATAATATCCATATCAATATTAGCTACTGCATTTAGAGTATATACACCGGCATTTTCAGCATTTGACATATATTCTTCGTTCTCATCTCCTGCAGTAAATCTCCAACCGCTGTCTTCTTTGCGGTCGGCATACTCTCTATACATATATCCGACCTTTCTGCCTTCAACCATTATCCTGTCGGAAGCTATACAACCCTCAGGACCGTCTGTGTGAAAAAGATTTTTTAAATCTTCAGGCTTTATACGACATTTCTTATTCATTATAAATTACTCCTATAATTAATTTTCTAAAATTTCTTCTATTATTTCGCTTATCTTAATTGTTTTAAAAGGCCATAGATCAGATTCATTTGTAATATCATCATAAAAATGTTCAAGCGAATCAGCAGGCGAGAGTACTCCCAAACTGTAAGGTTTAAGTTTTACCTTACCTATTTTCTTTAAATATGGCAGTAATACACCCAGATCCTTATGATTAAACCAGCAATCTGTTTCAAGTACAAACTCGGTATTCATTTTCTTATACGCAATACTGCTGTTTACAAAATCATCTATAGTAGGCTCTGATTTTTGCAAAGTTCTTGCACAGGCTATATGATATTCTATCTTTCTCGGCCTTACTTCCAGATCTGAAATAAAACAAATTCCATATTCATTCTCAAACTTTACCGAGATAACATCTCCAAGTTCAAAATACGGTTCTCTTCTTTTTTGTGGCTTGGGCTTTTTAATCGGCCTTGGATTTTCACTTTGAATCTGTTCAGAGAGCTTATTTAGTGCTTTTTGTCTTGTTTTCAATGCCTTCTCATCTATCTCATTCCAAAGTTCACTTGCTCCTTTTGATATTATATCTAACACTTTTTCTTTTATATATTCATCCAAATTCCCTATCTTCCAAAGTGAATAAGCAAGAGCTGTCCAATATATCTCTGTATGCAACTCATCCGTACAAAAATTTGCTTCCTCATCAAGCCATTCTTTTTTAATGAGTGCTACATCTACACCATCTTTATACCGCTCTACAATATCATTATATATATCATAGGCATCGTCACTGTCTATAATTTTAACTCCGTCTATCGCCATAAAACCTCCTGTTGAAATTTATTTTGAACATAGATGAATCACCATAGTTCTTCTTAGTTTATCTGTAAAGTACATATATATTTTTGTTTTCAATCTCATCCCATTACAATGTAGCAATGCATCAGAGAAGAACCCGTCAATGCTTGCTAATTTCATCCCCACTTCTTGTGAAAACATGTCAGCATCTTCTATGCTAAAATACATTGTCGCATCTGTATTTCCTGTCTTTTTTACATATCTGTTTGCATACTTTAAGCCTGTAGTATTTGTTGCATCAAATACCAATTCAAATTTTGGTATACGCTCTGCCGTTCTTTTAATCATATCTACAATTTTAGGCTTTGTAAAATACTGATATACACCTGACACCACAACCATACTTGGAAGTTTAATATCTATTTCATTTATCCATTCAAGTGTAAACATATCACCGGATATCAGCTTTTCATTTACAGCTTCACCCAGCAGACTCTTCCTTATATTTATAACATTTGGTAAGTCCACCTGATAAAATTTTGCAGTCTTATTCCCTATCCTATCATATGCTGTTTCCAGCCCTGCACCAAGAAAAACAACATTACATTCTTTGTGCGCCCTTAAAAAGTCTTTTATTTTTTTATCTATTGTCTGCTGCCTGCAAGCACTTGCCATATTGAAAAATTCTGTAGTATTAATTAATGGTATTATTTTTAAAATATGTTCTTCAAGTTCCAAAGCCTTTTCATCATAGAAAAAGTACGGAAATCTCTTTGATGCATAAATTCTTGCAGCAAGCGGAATATATAATGTGTCTTCAATACCGCTAAGTTTATTCTTCATACCATTGCTCCTATGATACAATCATAAACATTGTAATCTTTATTTTGACAACAGCTTTGTAAACAGCTTCTTCAAATTAGTTATATTACCGTTTCTAAAGTCCTCATCTGTGACAATCATATTTATCTTTTCAATTATTTGCTTATTTAACTTGGACTCAATTATTTTATTGATCCAATCCACATCGTCCAAAGACTTGTTTCCAAGGTGAATTTGCTCATATGTATACACACACACTTCACCTATTCCAAGAACGATAGCACCTGCAACAGCTGCATTTATTACAGAGGCTGCCAAATTGATTGCCGGAATTGCTTTTAGAGCATTTATAGCCGCCTTTGCAGCCACACCTACAGTTCCTGCTTCTACAACAGAATTTAAAAATCTTTTAGAGTTTTTATCATTCTTTATGCCGTATATCTTTGCTAAAGAATTTATTTCTCCAATCTCTAAAGGTGATAACAATACCGCATCTGAAAGCGGAATAGGTATTGCAGCTATTGCCACAGCACTTAAAGTAAAAGTCGCGATGGCCGTTTGTGCAAATGACCTTTTTCTGTTTAACTTAAATGCTTCAATGTCTTTTCTTGCAGCCTGCATACCCTCAGGTATCAGCTCATAGGTCATATCTATAAGCTCCGTTATACCTTCCTGTGCCACAAATTGCTCTTCATCTATTTCATATATCATTGCAACTACGGGAATAATCCCCTTTAGATTTTTAGTGTTCTTTTGCTTTTCAAATACCTCTTTCACCATCTGTACATTTCTTTCACGCTCAGGCTTTGAATATGATTTTGTAATTACAACTATTATAGGAACAGACGGATAAATAGATGTCGCTTTAGAAAGACTTTTTATAGTCTCCGGAAATAATTTACTCGAAGTACCTTCAACACAAAACCATATGACATTTATATCGGAATTCTCTTTTCCGTCTTTAACGGCATTTTTTGACCACTTTTTTACAGCATTTATAGCCCCCATTCTTTTAAAAAATGAAGGTTCAAAACCTACAGTGTCTATAATACGAAAATCAAGTACATCGCTTTCATATACTTTCAATTCTTTTGTAGTACCCTTATCTCCAAAACCGGATTCAGCGATTTCTTCCCCCAAGACGGCATTGATCAAAGTTGATTTACCAACCCCCGAGTCACCTATTACCAATATATTCCCTTTATCCATACTTTCTCCATTTATTCTTTCTTAATATACTCTGTAGTAATTTATCACATGATTCCATTATAAAAGTAATCGATATATAGTCAATGTATTGATATTTAAACTACAAAAACCGGAGTAAAATTTTCCTCCGGCTAAACTTAATATATCATTATTTTAAAACAATTCACTCAATATGGCTTTCGGTATACACATCATAACTGTACGCTCAGGATCTACCACCTGACAAAATCTCAAATCTCCAACCGCACTGGTCAGCATACCGGCATCATTAAATGAAAGCCCAAGTTTCTTTTGCATTATCTCATTTGTAATTCTTACTGCATGAAATACTGCTTTTTCAATCTCTTCGTGAGAATAGATTACACCACAAATATCATCGTTTTCAAGCATCGGTGTCTCAATACTTACACCCTTTATTACAGAGAGTCTCACTGTAACATCAGCTGAAATTTCCACACCGCTGACCATTATTTCTCCATCTCCCATAGCCGCATGTACATCACCTAAAGAAAATATTGCTCCGTCATGAAATACAGGGAAATAAAGAGTCGCACCTTTTGCAATCCTCTTATTGTCCATATTTCCACCATGATTTCCGGGCGTTCCGCAATTTATCGCTCCGCTATTTGGTGCTACACCTATAACTCCAATCATAGGATTTACATCAAATATAATATTTTCATTAAAGTAAACCTTATTATTTTCCACTTTCAAACGCTTTACAGACTCTTCTTTTACTAAAGAACCCAATACACCGTTATCAGGGAGTGCGCACATCACACCTTGGTTTTCAAGTTTAATGTCAAGTATTTCAACCTTCAGTACATCACCTGCAAGAGCACTTTTTACATAAACAGGTCCTGTGGCCGGATTGATACAATCCCAGTTTAAACTTCCTATACTCGTACCTTCTTCACTTAACTGATTATCAAAACAATCATGTGTACGGAAAACCAGAATTTCTCCATCCTCAACCTCTGCTACACATTTGTTTGTTCCATCAAATGCAAACACCATTTTATTTTCGATTATTTTCATATCTCCACAATCCCATATTCTTTTTTAATACAGGATTTTCTCCTTTCTGCAAAATGTTCAGTATAATATCTAATTTCTAAGCATACCTTTAAGCTCTTTTATCAAACTGTTTACTATGACTAAAGCATTGTCATAGTTTCTTTTTATAATTTCCAGTTCCCTGTCAAGCTCTTCATTATTAAAGAAACTTCTTTCTTCCCTGGAATGTACAGGCTCTAAGCAGGCATGTGTCTTATATCTTTCCACAAGAGTTTCCGGATATTCACCATATTTATCCTTATACTTTTTTCGTAATAATATAAACTCTTCATTATCATATAATGTTTCAATGAAAAGATTACTATACTCATAATCCGGAAGAAGCTTAGAAAAAATCATTCGTATAATATCAGAAGACAAATCATCCGCATGTGTAAAAAATGAGACATTAGAAAAGTCTCTATTATGGATATAATTATTACGTATATACAGACAATATGAAAAATGGTACTCTATAGCAACCGGATTCTCCATAAGGTATTCTTTATCTTCTACAGACATATCCTTTAGGCAATCCTCTGCCACCTCATTTATAAACTCTATTTTATTTTTACAACTAACTTTTTTCTTCATATAAAGTTCTTATATAGATTTAATACAATCCAATATAGAATATTGGACCTTCTCCTTTCTGCAAGACCTGTTTTAGTAATATTTCTGTCTTTTCATAATTCTATAATAAATATAACTCTTATTCAAGTATAGTTGATTATGCTCTATATCTTTATGTACTGACTAAAATATTAAGCTCTTTTAGTAGACTTTCTATATTTGGATATTCACCATAAACATCCCTATATTTTTACGCAATAATATAAATTCTATTTTCTTAAAATCTCATGTGGAGCTTCTATTTCATTTGCCAAGGTATGCTCTGTTAATTCTGACATCAATTTCAATTTTTTATTAATCAATGGTCGCATACAATTAGGAACATGTTCCTGATGCGCTCTGTGGATTGCTACACATTCCTTACAGTTTCCGTGATAACGACAGGCTTTCAGGCAAGGACAGTGATCTTTGTCTTTATACTCCTTACGAAATTCCGCTGCAAATTCTTCTTGCAGTCTCAGCCCCTCGACACGGTTTCCCTTATGAAATTCTACCATTGCATCCAGTTCTTTCTGGTTCCCTTCAATCTTCATGTTATTATAGCGCCTCCATTTCAACTATTCCTCATTTTCTGATAAATTCCTGTTTATACATTTATCTAATACAATCCCACGTAATCTTTCCAAAACACAAGTCCATCTTCTTCCACCATACTACTCATCAGTTCAATAAACTCTTTTTCATTATTCTTCCAAAGCGCATACTGTCCTGTTCCCATGGCTCTCACCAGTTCTTCAAAGTCCAAAGCAATCTGTATTTTTTCTTCATAACTCATATCACTTGTAAAGGCATATATCTTTCCGGAGCTGTATTCAAGTAAAATAGTATATGGATCTCCGTTTGCAATAATAATAATTCCTTCTTTTTGTAGAATATGATAATCACTGTATTCAAGATTTCTATTTATTAACCAATCAAGTCCAATCTCATCATTGTTGCCAAATTGATAACTTAAAAAACCGACATTACCCCAGTTATATTTTAAAATATAATACGAGAATACCTGATCTAAATATTCTATTTTCAGCAATTGTTTTACTTTATCAAGACTTGAATATGGAATCATCTCTTCCTTGAGAATCATTCCGTCAGTTATCTCTTCATCAAGTCCCTTGGTTTCATCAAGAATCGAAGACATTATCTCATCAATTGTTAATAGCTTCATATATGCACCATTTATATCCTGTTTAGACTATAAACTCAATATATTTTCCCCTCAAATAATTCAAATATTTATACAGCTCTTTTTCCACTAAATTTACACTATTTTTTCACTATTTTACATTAGTGATTTGTAATGCTCTCAGATGTATTCCGTCTCTTGACGGATCGAGTATTATAATATCAGGATTAAAACCTAATGTATCCACAACCTTTAAGTGTAGATTTTCCAACTCCGTTCTCTCCAACAAAAATTGTGACCGGTTTAGTCATCCATTATCCATTTATACCCTACCTCCATATTTTCCTCAAAAATAAAACTCGATACTTATACTTAGCTACAACTTCTAACTTATCTCTCTTCTGTCTTGGAGCACGTTTGCCTATAGTACACTGCCCAGCCATACGGAGTATGTTGTAGGCTATGGCGATTATGATTCAGGTCCTATTCAACGATTAAATTTATTTTCCATAGAATTGGCAAACTTTACCAAGGCTAACATAACAGGAACCTCAACCAGAACACCTACTACGGTTGTTAGCGTAGCTCCTGATAATAGCCCAAATAAAGATATAGAAACTGCAACGGAAAGCTCAAAAAAGTTTGATGCACCAATCATGCCACAGGGAGCTGCAATTGAAAATGGCAGCTTTGCTAAATATGCCATGAAAAATGTTATTGCAAATATAAACAAAGTTTGAATGATCAAAGGAATTGCAATAAGGATAATATTTAGTGGCTGATCCAATATCTTCTGTCCTTGAAATGAAAATATTATAATCAACGTCAACAATAATCCCATCATAGTGTATTTATCAAATGCAGGGATAAAGGTTTCATTTAGGTAGTCCTCCCCTTTATTTTTAATGATTATACTTCTCGTTACCATGCTTAAAACAAGAGGAACAACAATAAATAATACAATGGACAATAAAAGTGTTCCCCATGGAATATTTATATTTCCAACCTTTAGTAAGAAGCTCACAATCGGTATATATGCAATCAAAATAATTAAGTCGTTACTAGCTACCTGTACTAAGGTATAAGCACTATCACCTCTTGTTAACTTGCTCCATACAAATACCATTGCTGTACATGGTGCAGCTCCGAGTAAAACCGCCCCGGCTAAATATTCTGATGCCAATTCCTTATTTATAAATCCCTTATAAATAATAAAGAAGAATAAGGAAGAAATTAAATACATGCTGAGTGGCTTAATGATCCAATTCACAAACCATGTAATAAATAGACCTTTAGGATTTTTTCCTATGTCTTTGATACTCTTAAAATCAATTTTCAACATCATTGGATAAATCATTATCCAAAGTAAAATTGTTGTTGGTATAGACACGTTATAGAACTCAAATTTTCCTAACCATTCCGGAATAGAAGGAAAATATTTCCCAATAAATATGCCTATTACCATACAAATCAACACCCAAAAAGTCAGATTTTTCTCAAAAAAACCAATTCCATTAATTTTCTTCATTCCTAAATCGCCTCAACTTTCTCAATTATTTTTTGAACCTTATTTTCAATCTCTTTAATGGTTTGTATAAACTCTTCATCATTTTTTCTTTTTATATCTGATAAAGTTTATCACCACAAAGGTCTTCTTTTGTCCATTCAATAACGGCTAGCTTTCCTGAAGTATGATCTAATATCTTGTTAATCCACTTAACTTCTTCATTCGCTTTAGCAGATAACATCTTGTTACCGGGATTTGCTTTATACAAGGATGAATTGACAATCCACCAATTGGTATGAATGGATGCCCTTGTTAGATCTTCTTCTAATCGAGATGCCTCATAAAACGGGGTAGCCTCCGCCAAGCTAACTATTAATACTTCTGTTTCCTCTCCCCTTAATCTGGGTAACAAGTTTTTTACAGATTCAGGTATCTGTCCTTGTGTTCTTTGAACTTCTTGATGATAACTTAAAGTTGAGTCTAACAACAATAGGGTATGACCTGTAGGAGCAGTATCAATCACCACTATCTCATCGTCTGCTTTTTCCACGAGCTCTGCAAAAGCTCTAAATACAGCTATTTCCTGTGTACATGGTGATCTTAAATCTTCCTCAATGTAAGCTACATCATCCTCACTCATTGTTTTTCTTGCATTTTCAAGTATTTCATCTTGATATTTTTTTAATTCTTCTTTTTCATCAATATGACTCATAGATATTCCACTTGAACTATCTATCATAAATTTGATATGGTCAGCGGGATCTGTTGTAGCCAGATGTACCTTTTTACCAAGTTTGCTTAGCTTGAGGGCAACGGAAGATGCAATAGTAGTCTTTCCTACACCACCCTTGCCCATAGTAAAGATTACTTTTCTATTATTTTTTACAAGATCACTAACAATATCATCTAAATTAAAGAGTTTGCCTTCTACTTCCACTTTTTGTTCATTTATTTGATCTTTCTTAAGTAGATTTCTTATAGAGTCGATTCCGGTAATATTGTATGATCTCAAGGCAATTGTATAGGTATCAAACTCAGTCAACATATCCGGCATATTTTCAAGGGCTAACTTTTGTTTGTTAAATATACTTTCAGATAAGTCATCATCATAATTTTCTAAGATACCATTAATCACTAATATTTGATTTTTTATTCCAATCTCAGATAGCTCCTTTGATGCTCTGGCTACCTCATTAAGTGGTGTTTTATCAGGCCTTGTAACTAATACCAGAGTTGTTAAACTCTTATCTGATAAATTTTCAACTGCCTTTTTATAAGTTTCTTTTTTAGACTCTAATCCTGAAAGCTGTCCTAAACAGGATGCTCCATGGGTACTTTCGCTGATAAAATCAGTCCAAGCAGAAGGAAGCTGTAACATTCTAAGGGTATGACCTGTAGGTGCTGTATCAAATATAATATGGTTATAGTCTGTATTGATCTTAGAATTTGTAATGAAATTAGAAAACTCATTAAAGGCAGCAATCTCCACTGTACAAGATCCGGATAGCTGTTCTTCCATACTATCAATAACAGAATCAGGCAATTTACCCCTAAAAGGTGCTACAACACTTTCTTTATAGTTATATGCCGCTTCCAATGGATCCAGATTGATTACTTCTAAATTATCTACTCCTTTAATTGGCTTTGCTTTACCGTCTAATTCTGTTTCAAAAACATCTTGAAGATTTGAAGCAGGGTCTGTACTAATCAGCAGTACTTTCTTTCCTTCATCTGCTAAAGCCACTGCTGTTGCACAAGCTGTAGATGTTTTACCTACACCTCCCTTGCCTGTGAAAAATAGATATTTGGTTAATTTAATATCCGCAAGATTAAATTCCTTCATAATTCCCCCTTAGCAACAAGAGCTGTTATTTCCACAGCCCCCTTGATCCGGTTCTTTATCTTCACTACAGCAAGAATCATTACCTGAAGAACAACAGCCATTTTGCTTACTACTTTCAAGATAATCTTTAGAGATTTGTAAAAGTTCCATTATTTCTTCATTCTTTGGATATCTGCCCTCTATGACTATATCCTCGTCCACAAGAATTAATGGAAGACTATCGGTTCCATTTTTATCCAAAGCCTCTTTTACCTTGTTATTATTGACAAATGCCATTGGCTTACTTGATAAATTGTATCTTTCAATAGTGATACCATTTTTCTTCAAGTTGTTAATCACTGTTGAAATACGTACGAGTTCAGGATCCACATTAACTCCGCAAACACCTGTATCACAACACATAGCCGGTTCATAAATTGACATTCTCTTCATTTTTTTCACCCTTTCTTCAATTCTTTGAATTAAACTTTATTAATATATCAATTTTTTTTGATGTAAATAACGTTTTTTTAGTTACCCTTAAGGGTAACTAATTTCTTGCTGTAGATTCTAAAAACATCTGTATTATTTTTTGTCTTCCTTGTTCAGATATAGTGTAGTAAACCCACTTACCTTCTTCTCTTGCTGTAACAATTCCTGACTCTATCAATATTTTCATATGGTATGACAAGCCTGATTGCGTTAAATCCAGTTTTTCCAATAAAACACAGGCACATACTTCCCCGTTTTTTAATAAATCTAATATCTCTAGGCGAACCACCACTGAAAAGGCTTTAAATATCTTTGCAGTTTTCACTAAATCTCTCTTCATGAAAGCCCCTCACATCATTTTTTTTTGATATGTTGATCATATCACCAATTGTTCTCCTTGACAAGTCTTATTTTCTGAGATATCAAAAATGTTTCCGGATAATCTTGGTATCTTTGACTTGTATCTACTCAGTTGATTTTTCTCACAAAAAATACGGCTTACTCAAAGCTACCGATTACATTTTAACGATGGCCTTTGAATAAGCCTTTACTTTTTAAATTTTATTTACTTAGTAGGATGCAACTTTTGACAGCATAACAACCGCCTCCGCAGTTCGCCGTTTCCGTTCTGTCTGCGTGCTTCGCACTTGACAGTCACGGACGGCTATTGCATGGGTGGTTTGTAATGCTCTCGCTTCCCTTACGGTCGCGACAGCATAACAACCACCTCACAGTTAACTGTGTTTGGGAACATGTCTACTCCCACGCATTTTTCCATTCTATAGCCGGCGGCTTCCATCACTTTTAGATCACGCACAAAGGATGTTGGCTTGCAGGAGATATAAACTATTCTTTTGGCACCGAAGTCCAGTATCTTTGGTAATGCCTTTGGATGGATTCCGTCTCTTGGCGGATCCAGTATTATAATATCAGGATTAAATCCCAAGGTATCCACCACCTTTAATACATCCCCGGCTATAAACTCACAGTTATCAAGGCCGTTTTTCTTTGCATTTTCTATAGCGGCTTCAACAGCCTCTTCAACTATCTCCACGCCATAAACTTTTTCAGACTCAGATGCCAGAAGCTGTGCAATAGTACCTGTACCTGAATAAAGGTCAAATACCGACTTGCCTGCTGTATTTCCCAAATACTTCCCTGCAACATTATATAATACTTCTGCTCCCTTAGAATTAGTCTGAAAGAATGAGAATGGTGTTATTTTAAATTCAAGTCCGTTTAATTTCTCTGTGATATAGTCCTTACCATGAATAAGGGTCGTTCCCTGATTTAATACCGCATCAGCGTATGAGTCATTCTTTGTATGTAAAATTCCACCTATACTTCCGTTTAATATTCCCTTATCAGTCTCTGCTTTTATATAATCAGCCCATTCTTTTATAAGTACTTCCTCAGTAGTTCCAAGTACAGAAGGCTCAGGCAATGTATTTGGATCCTCTACAAAACCGAAGCTGCTTGTAGTAACCAAAGACACAAGTATCTCTCCCGTATACTCACTTCTTCTGATTAGTAAATGTCTTAAAAAACCTATGTGGCTGTTTTTATGAAAATATGATACTTTTCTCTCTTTGAAAAAATTTAAAGTAAGCTCAAGTATCTTAGTAAAATCACTGTCTACTATCTTACAACCAAATACATTCACTATATCATAGTGGCTTCCCTTCTTATGCATACCCAGTGCCAAATCACCGTCTTTTCTTTCATCACCGAAAGAAAACTCCATCTTATTTCTGTATGCCAGATACTTTGGAGACGGAATAACTCCCTCCCATTCAAAATCCTTATCTGTAGCACCCTCCATAAGTTCTCTAAGCTGTTTATCCTTTAACTCCAACTGATTCTCATAACTTAAAGTCTGATAAGTACAGCCTCCGCATACCTCATAATGTATACATGGATTTTCATTGTCTTCTAATTGGGATTTTTCAATTATATTTAATGCTCTTCCTTCAAGCTTTCCTTTTCTCTTTTTTGTAACAGCAAACTCTATTGTTTGACCGAGTATACCTTTCTTTATAAGTACCTTTTCTCCTTCAATGTCAATATATGAGCTGTCGGGGAAATGGCTTTGTGTAATCTGTCCCTTTAAGATATCGCCTTTTTTCATTATCACCTCACAAAAGATAAGGCGACC
The DNA here is from genome assembly GCF_003862475.1 of Lachnoanaerobaculum gingivalis. GTDB lineage: Bacteria > Bacillota > Clostridia > Lachnospirales > Lachnospiraceae > Lachnoanaerobaculum > Lachnoanaerobaculum gingivalis. The sequence continues at coordinate 37,546 of NZ_RRCO01000005.1, forward strand.
TCAAGGGTCGCCATCATATCATCTTATTTCTTATTCTTCTGTTTCATCATCAAAGTCATAGTCAAAATCATCATCAAAGTCTTCTTCGAAGTCTTCAAGATAATCAGGTGTGAAGAATTTATATACTGCAAAAGCAATACCTGCTACAGCTGCAATTGCACCGATAATAGCTAAAACCCATATAATGGTATTTTTCTTCTTCTCATCTTCTTCTCTCTTTGCCAAAAGACTGTTAAGTCTTGATGCATTAACCAATTCTTCCATTCTAGAACTTAAATTATTAAATTTATCCATAACCATACCTCTCTTTTAAAGATATATTTTGTGTAAAAAGTCAGGCAAAATGCTTAACTACTCAATTAATTGATTCTATCATATTTTTACCAGCTTGGCAAACCCTGCATACATCTTTTTAATTCCAAATTTCTCAAAATTCACTTTGACTTCAAAATCTCTGTCTCCGTCAACTATTTCAAGAACTTTTCCTACTCCAAACTTTATATGCTTTACGGTATCACCTACAGCGTAGTCAAGACTCTGTGCCTTTTCAACTTTAAACTGCTTTCCGAAACTGAGTGTTTTCTCAAAATTATTATTTACCGGAGTTTTTGTCTCCCAAGGCAATTCCCCGCCAAAACTACCGCTTCTTTCTGTATACCTTTTTTCGGTATCAAGAACATGTTTATTTAAAAGTTCTCTTGGAATTTCACTGACAAACCTGGACATCAAAGAATACCTTGTTTCACCATTCACCATTCTCTGCTTTGCCGATGTAAGTATAAGATTTTTCTTTGCCCTTGTAATACCTACATATGCAAGTCTTCTCTCTTCTTCCAAATCCTCTCTGGAATTTGAACTCATAGCGCTTGGAAAGAGACCTTCCTCCATGCCGGCAAGATATACAGTATCAAACTCCAATCCCTTTGCACCATGTAAAGTCATAAGTGTGATCCTGTCGGCATTTTCATCCATCCTGTCAATATCGGCAACCAAAGATACATCTTCAAGGAATAATGAAAGTTCTCCGTCCTCGTATTCTCCGGACTTATTTATAAGCTCGTCGATATTTTCTTTTCTGCTTTCACCTTCAATTTCACCCTCATCATAGAGGCTTTCAATATATCCGGTTTCATCCAAAAGTTCTTCAATCAGATTTGCAATATTTGCCTTCTGTGCTACCTTCTCTCTAAACTCCTCAATCATTGTAATAAAACTCTTGATTTTATCACTTGCCTTACCTACTCCGGCCATTTCACTGATACTCATAGCATCATAAAGACTTATATTGTTTTCGTTTGCATACTCACTTACCTTTGCAATAGTGGTAGCTCCTATTCCTCTTTTCGGCACATTGATAATTCTAAGTAACGCAATATCATCATTGCCGTTGGCAATAGTCTTTAAATAGGCAAGCACATCTTTTATTTCTTTTCTTTGATAGAAGTTTACACCGCCCACAAGCTGATAGGGAATACCCAAAGTTACACATCTCTCCTCCAAAAGTCTGGACTGTGCATTTGTCCTGTAAAGCACTGCAAAGTCTCTGAAATTATCCCTTGCTCTGTCTCTGATATCCTTTATTATATTGTCAGCCTCTTCACTTGCAGTCTGAAATTGGCGAAGTTCTATATTTTCTCCACTTTCTCCCTCTGTCCAAAGACTTTTATCTTTTCTGCCACGGTTATTTTTTATAACAGCATTTGCCGCATCAAGTATATTTCCTGTGGAACGATAGTTTTGTTCAAGCTTTATTACCTTAACATTTTCAAATCTATCCTCGAAACTTAGGATATTTTCAATATTTGCACCTCTAAACTTATATATACTCTGGTCATCATCACCTACCACACATATATTTCCGTATTTTTGTGCAAGCAAATAAATAAGTCTAAACTGTGCCGTATTGGTATCCTGATACTCATCCACCATAATGTATCTGAATCTGTCTTGATAATAATCAAGCACTTCAGGACATTTTTCAAAAAGTTCCACGCTTCTGCAAATCAGGTCGTCAAAATCCAGTGCATTATTCTTTTTTAGAGTACTTTGATATATCTCATAAAGTCTGGCCACACCCTTTTCATATGAATCCACAGCCGATTTCATATATTCAGAAGGTGACATGAGTTCATTCTTACAACTTGAAATAATGTTAAGTACTGCTCTTTCCTTGTATACTTTTGTGTTTATATCATGCTCTTTGAAAATCTTTTTCATAAGAGTTTTTTGATCATCACTGTCATATATTGTAAAGCTGTTGTCAAAACCAATTTTATCAATAAATCTTCTAAGAAATCTTACACAGCTTGAGTGGAATGTCATTACCCAAACAAAATTTCCTTCTTCACCTATAAGTTTTCCTATTCTTTCTTTCATTTCCTTGGCAGCTTTATTTGTAAAGGTGATTGCCATGATATTGTAAGGATCTACATGTTTTTCCTCTATCAAATATGCAATCCTATGCATAAGCACACCGGTTTTACCGGAACCTGCTCCCGCCAAAAGCAAAACCGATCCCTCTGTAGTAAAAACCGCCTGTTTTTGTTTATCATTTAATTTATCGTATATAGTAGACATAATACCTCTAAAAGTTTTCTTTACTTCATTTTAGACCAAAACATATGTTCTTGCAAGCCTTATAAAAACTCTTCTCTTATTCTTTTATTTATATAATTGAGCACTCTTTTTTTATCTGCACTCCACATAGGTTCAATTAAAAGCTTTTTGTCTCCGTCTCCCGTCATTCTATGTATGATCGTACTCTCAGGCAATATTTTCAAACAGTTTATAAGTACCTCTGTGTATTCTTCCAGACTCATTATTTTAAACGGGTGATCTTCGTATTCTTTTGCAAGTCTTGTACCTCTTAATATATGCAGTCCATGTATCTTAATTCCGTCTATTTTCTTTTTCGCAAGATACTTAGCTGTTGCATACATATCATCTTTCGTTTCACCCGGCAAGCCCAAAATCATATGCACAATTACTTCAAAATTTCTTTTCTTTAATTCATCATATGTTTTTTCAAAAATATCAAGTGTATAACCTCTGTTAAAAGCCTTTGCAGAATCTTCATTTACAGTCTGCAGTCCAAGCTCTATCCAAACCGGCTTAATCTTATTTAATCTTTCAAGGGAATCCAACATATCTTCACAAAAGCAATCCGGTCTTGTAGCAATGGAAAGTGCCACTATTTCATCTCTTTGTATCGCCTGTTCAAACAGGCTGATAAGTCTCTTTGTATCACCGTAAGTATTTGAAAATGATTGAAAATAAGCAATATATTTTCTATCACTTTCCTTTATTGAACCGGGAATTTTAGCAGAGATCAATATCTTTGCTTTTTCTATTTGCTCTTTTATATCTTCAGAGCTTACAGCAAACTCACCCGAACCCTTATCAGAGCAAAAACTACAGCCACCCACCCCAACCTTTCCATCACGGTTGGGGCAGGTGGCTCCTGTAGTCAGTGCCAATCTATACACCTTTGTTCCAAATTTTTCTTTACAATAATCTGATATTGTTTTTATCATAATCCCACTTCCCTCCCTCACACAAACAGTCAGTAATCGGTAATAACAATTATTTATAACAATACACTTGTACACTGTCGGGGCATAACTATGAACATATGCTTGCCCAAGGCTCCGATATGTATGCAAACGCATATTTTTTTTACTCGCCCTGAATATGCTACCATCTAAAAATATTATTCTATAAGTTCATTAGTCCAGTTTGTTTCCTGGATTTTATTATCTATAAGTCTGATTTCTTTTGCTGTCTCATCAGCCTCTTTTTGCCAAGCTTTAACATCTATAACAGGAACTATCTTTATCTCGGTACTTCTTGCTCTGTCTGTATTACTGCTTCCCACATATACACTGTCTCTGTAAGCAGATGCTTTTACTTGCAGCGCATCCTTTCTTGCAAGCAATTCGGTAATAGACTTTCCGTCAACTATTGTTTCACAGTTTGTTTTATTGATAGCTGCTATCAAATATTCCAATCTTTCAACACAAGAGTCCAGCTCTTTTTTTAGATCCTTAGGATCTTCTGCAGGCTTTTCACCTTCCTGTACCAATATATTTCTGTTTAATCTTCCCTTCAAATCATCTATTTTGATATTAAGATCTGCTCTTTCTTGTAAAGCTACCGCTAATTTCATATAAAACTCCCTTCAAATCCTATTCTTTCTTTTCTTTAATTTGAATCACTATTGACATCAGTATAAAACATATACCGACAAAAATCCTCAGACTCATATGTTCTCCAAGGAATATTACTCCAAGTAAAATACTGCTCACCGGTTCTATAGTGCTAAGAAGTGCCGCTGTTTGAGCGCCACACATAGGTGCTCCGATTTGGAATGTAGCAAGTGCCAATGTAGATATAACAGCCGCCATAAATACACTCATTCCTATAGCTGTGGCATCCATTTGAAATCTGAACTTGCCCGATACAAGCATTACGATTGCAATCTCTATTGCAAGTAAAAATGAAAGCCATGCAGACATTTTCAGTACAGTTATCTTACCTGCTTTTCCATGTGTCAATACTATAATATATATGGCATAACCTACACCTGAAGCAAGTGCCATAACCATTCCCAAGATATTTATATTTCCGTCAGGTTGATAAAATACACCGATACCTATTGCACAGAACAATAAACATAACAGCTTTATCTTACTTATTTTCTTTCTAAAAATCAATAATTCAAGCAAAATAACTGCAGCCGGATATGAAAAATGCAATGTCGAAGCCAAGCCTGATGATATATAACTGTATGATAAAAACAGCAGTATACACATAATTACTTCAGGAACCGATAAAATAAATACTGAAATAAACTCATCCTTTGTCAGCCATATACTGTTACCGAGCATCATATAAATAGCAGCAAATACAGCTCCGCTTATCAAAAATCTCAAAACTAAAAGACTGTATGCATCTCCTCCATGAGCATATATGATCTTTGCAAAAAAAGGCTGAAGTCCGAAGAAAAATCCGGACAGTAATAAGTATATTTCACCTTTTATACGAATTTTCTTTTCCATAATCCCCCCTCAAATCCAATAATTAATTTTATTATACAATATTGCTTCCGAAAATTCATCTATGATTATATATCCATTGATTTTCCATCCAGGAAAGCTTCACTCAGTATTTCATCCTCATTATACACGAGTTTCAGTGAGAAAAATTCCTTTCTCTCTTCTAAGAGTTTTAGAAAGATTTTATCTCCTTCCCAGAGATTAAGATTTAACACATCTTTTTTATCTACCCACTGTAAAACACCTTCATTACATTCTATAGGCTCACCCTCTACATTTCTTCCGACAAAAAGGTGCATATACTCTACGACCTCTTCCCCTGCTTTGCCATATACAAAGGTTACGATGCCTCGAAAATCAAAGTCAACCAGTTCATATCCCGTCTCTTCTCTTACTTCTCTGATAAGGCAATCCTCAGGACTTTCCATTTCCTCAAAATGTCCGCCAACCCCTATCCACTTGTCCTTGTTTATATCATTCTTTTTACTTACTCTATGAAGCATCAAATATTTATCATCTCTCTCAATATAGCATAGCGTGCAAAGTTTAACTTTTCTCATTACTTGTCCTTTCTGTTTCCATACTTGTCAAATCTTCTTCTAAGTGATATCTCTGTAGGAATAACCGGCAAAAGCATTGCAACCAATTGAACATAACATATGATCATTCCGGCAAATCCTACAGTATCTTTATCTTTTCCAATAAAAAAGATAAAGGCAATTATACTTATTACCCCTACCGGAATACCGAATCTAAACCAAAGCTTACCAAAAAATCTATTTGCATATTCCCAGGTTTCTTCATTTTTCATAGACATTGACGTTCTATATCCTGAGTATGCAAACTTACTCTTTGGCTTTTGTGGTGGTTTTTTATTATAAATATATCCAAAAATTATCATAGTCAATGGAATAAGTAAGTTCATTACCAGCATAAAAATCCAAAATTTCATAAGTCAACCTACCTTTAAATATTATAGTTTAATGCACGCAAAACAACGAAAATAGTCCAAAAATTTTCACTATTCTTCTTCCTTATGCTATAATATTAACATATATATTTTTATACTTAAAGCTATAATATATTTATTTTTAGCTGTAAGAATAAAATTCGTAATCATACAAGTGAAAGGAATCAGCTCATGAAGCTTATGCATCTATCCGATTTACACCTTGGAAAACGTGTAAATGAATTTTCCATGCTGGAAGACCAGACCTATATCCTCAATAAGATCATTCACATTATAGATGAGGAACAGCCAAGCGGTATAATACTTGCCGGTGATATCTATGATAAGCCTATTCCTCCTGCCGAGGCGGTGGAGCTTTTTGATGATTTTCTCTATAAACTGTCACAGAGAGATCTGAATGTTTTTATAATAAGCGGCAATCATGATTCTGCCGAGCGTATTGCATTCGGTTCCAGACTTTTTGATAAAGCCGGTATACATCTGTCTCCGGTTTATAACGGCAATATTTCTCCAATCGAATGTACTGATGATTTTGGAAAAATCAATATATACATGTTACCGTTTATCAAGCCTGTTCATGTAAGAAGATTCTTTCCGGATGAAGAAATATCCTCATATACAGATGCCATGTCAATTGTAATAAATAATATAAATATTGATACTGATATCAGAAATATCCTTGTTACTCACCAGTTTGTTACAGGCTCTTCAAGAACAGAGTCGGAGGATATATCTGTCGGTGGTAGCGATAATGTGGACTCAAGCGTTTTTAAAGACTTTGACTATGTGGCACTCGGACATATTCACCGTTCACAAAGCTGTGGAAATGAGTATATAAGATATTGCGGTACACCACTAAAGTACTCATTCTCTGAAGCAAATGATACTAAGAGTATAACCGTCATTGATATAAAAGAAAAAGGAAATATAGAACTTGATTTCATTCCTCTCACACCACTTCGTGATATGGTGGAAATAAAAGGTAAATATAATGATATTATGCTTAAGGATTTTTATGAAGGCAGCACTTTAAAAAACGACTATCTTCATATCACCTTGACTGATGAAGATGATATACCGGATGTTATAACAAAACTTCGCGTAGTTTATAAAAATATAATGAAGCTTGATTATGACAATCAAAGAACAAGAAACAGTGCTGAAATAAACCTTATAAACGATATGGAATCAAAATCACCTCTTGAATTGTTTGATATCTTCTATGAGTCAAGAAACGGTCAGCATTTAAGTGATGTACAAAAAGATTTTATAAAAAATATTATTGAGGATATTTGGAGGAATAAATAATGAGACCTATAAAATTAACAGTTTCTGCATTTGGACCTTATGCCGGAAAGACAGAGTTTGATTTTGACAAACTTGGTACAGGAGGACTCTATCTTATAACCGGTGATACAGGTGCCGGAAAAACAACTATATTTGATGCTATTACCTATGCACTTTACGGGGATCCAAGCGGTAATAACAGAGAAGTTTCCATGTTTCGCTCAAAGTATGCAAGCGATGAAACACCCACATTTGTTAAACTTATCTTTAATTATAAGGGAAAGGAATATACCATCAAAAGAAATCCGGAATATGAAAGAGCGGCACAACGAGGATCAGGGCTTACAAAGCAGACTGCAGCTGTGGAGCTTATTCTTCCCGATGGAAAGCCTATTACCAAAACCAGAGAGGTTGATAAGGAAATAAACAATATCATAGGTATTAACAGAGATCAGTTCTGTCAGATAGCAATGATTGCGCAGGGAGATTTCCTAAAACTTTTAATTTCACCTACCAAAGATAGAATAGAAATATTCAGACATATCTTTAAAACAAAACTTTATTCGGATCTGCAAAGCAGGTTAAAATTAGAGGCAGCTTCTCTTGATAACTCCTGTTCAAAAATAAAGCAAAGTATTTCACAGTATATATCCGGAATAAGTTGTGATGAATCCTCACTGCTTTCTACAGAGGTTACAAAGGTAAAAAACTCTGAATTACCTATAGATGAATGTATTGAGCTTATTGAAAAACTTATATCAGAAGATACTGCAGCTGAAGAAAAGGCTTCTGACTCTATATCTGAAATAGAAAAGCAACTTGATGTACTAAAGATAAATATTGAGCGTGGTGAGAATTATCTGAAAGCAAAGTCAGCCTTTGAGCAAAATGAAATAAAGATTTCAAGATTCACTGAAGATAAGCTCTCTTTAACAAAAGCTTTAGAAGAAGAACAGAAAAAAATATCACTCCAGGAAAAGCTTACTAAGGATTCTGCCACTATAGAGTCTCAATTGCCTGAATATGATGAGTTAAGTAAAAAAGAATCGGCCTTTAAAAACAATGCTGCAAATATTGAGAAAAACAATGCTCAGCTTATAAAAACAAGAAAAGATATAGAAGATTTAAAGGCTGAAATCGAGCGATTGAGTGAAGAATCAAAGACTCTTCAAAAATCCGGCGAGCAAAAGATTTTATTTGAAAATCAAAAGTCTGTTTATAAGGATAGCCTCTCAAAGTTAAATACTTTATTAAAGAGCATGGAAAGTCTGATACAAATTGCTGCTGAGTACAAAGAGGCTACTGTAATATATGAAAAGAAAAAAGCTGCAGCAAATGAGCTTGACCTATCTTTTAAGGTAAAAAATAATCTTTATCTTGATGCACAGGCAGGTCTTTTGGCAGAAACCCTTGTAGATAATATGCCCTGTCCGGTATGTGGTTCTCTATCCCACCCACAAAAGGCCGTCAAGCCCACTGATGTTCCGAAAAAGGATGAACTGGATGCTCTCCAGTCTAAGCTTTCAAAGGCTAATGCCGAGGCAACTGATGCCAGCCTTAGGGCAGGAAACTTAAGAGGTATCAAGAAGGAAAAGACAGATGCTACAGTGTCATCTATCAAGGAACTGCTCGGAGATATCGATATGAATAATGCCACCGATATTACGAGGTCAAAAATAGCCGAACTTGAAAGTAATATAAAAGTACTTGACCAAAATATCCGGGCGGAAGAGAAAAACATTGCCAGAAAAGAAGCTATTGAAGTCAGACTTCCTCAGTCACGTTCAAAGGTAGAAGAATTGCAAAGTAGTATAACTGCTATCAGCAATACTATAAGTACTTTGACATCTGAGAATAACTCACTAAATGCGAGAATTATTGATTTAAAATCAAAACTTCCATTTGCTTCAAAGCTTGAAGCAACCAGGGAAATACAAAAGCATCAAGAAATGATTTTAAAAATAAAAAAAGATATAGAGCTGGCTACAAAGAGATTAAATGAATGCAATGAAAATCTGGCTTCAGCCAATGCTACAAAGACCGAGCTTTCAAAGCAGATGGAAAATAAGCAGGAAATAGATCTTGAAGCTGAAAACAGGAAACTTAATGAACTTACAATAAATAAAATTCAGCTTAATAAAAACAAAGAAAACATTCATAGCAGAATAGTAAATAATCAGTCAAACCACGATAATATAAAGCTCAAATCCTCCGAACTTATAGATATTGAAAAAAAATACACTTGGGTAAAGGCATTGTCAGATACTGCAAACGGCAGTATTACAGGAAAGGATAAGATAATGCTTGAAACCTATATTCAGATGCATTATTTTGACCGAATTATCTCAAGAGCAAACAGCAGACTGATGATAATGACAGACGGCCAATATGATCTTATCCGTAGAGAGGAATCACTCAGTAAAGTCGGTCAAAGCGGACTTGATCTTGATGTAATAGACCACTACAATGGTACAACCAGAAGTGTAAAATCTCTATCAGGCGGTGAATCCTTTAAGGCTTCTCTGGCTTTGGCTCTTGGCCTTTCTGATGAAATTCAGTCTTCAGCCGGCGGTATACAGCTTGATACTATGTTTATAGACGAGGGTTTCGGCTCACTTGATGAAGACTCCCTTTCTCAGGCAATGAATGCTCTTGCCTCACTTGCAAGCAGTAATAAGCTTATCGGCATCATCTCCCATGTCGGTGAATTCAAGCAAAAAATCGATAAGCAAATCGTTGTAAAAAAAGACAAGACCGGCGGAAGCAGAGCTGAGATAATAGTATAGAAACAAGGCTATAGTAGTCGTTTTTGATTACTATAGCCCATTTTAAATATAAAGTATTATATACTATTTTTTAATCCACTCTCCCAAAGATCCGTCTGAAATCTCACTTAGGTAATAGTTTATTCCATTTTCATTAATCCATCCTGTCTCCATAACACCATTTTTATCAAATCTGAACCATGCATTTCTACCTGTATATGGATTAAATATATATGCCCACTGAGATGTTACACTCTTACCGTTTTCCACGTATTTCCAGACAATAGCACCGTTTAAAATCTCCATTTTCCATCCTGTAAATATGCCATGATGTATTCTTGTAATTACTCCACCTGTGTAAGATGATCTTCTCTTCTGTGAACCCGACCTACCACCATTGCCATTGCTCTTTGAGTCATTTGGTATAATTACTTTACTTTCATTTGAAGGTGATTGGTTATTATCATCTGATACTTTTGTATACTCCGTATCAAATAATTTATTATCTTGTTTGTCATCTTTTTTATCAGTACTTGGTAAAGCACTACCGGACTCTTCTTTAGCTACATCTATGTTTTTATCAGGTTTATCAGATATTATTTCTCCAAACTCTTTTCCACCGGCACCTGAAGAAAGTCTGTCCTTAGCCTCGGGTTTTAACAGCAAAAGGCCATTCATGTCAATTCTTCCGTCTTCACTACGCTTTGGCTCTACTTCTGTATCCAAATTAATGAAGTCATTTTCATCTACTGTAAGTACCTTTGATGCAGTGTTTTTCGAAATATTTTCCTCCTTATTCCAATAAAAGTTTGTATTATCCATTACATCTGAAGAATTTTGGCTTTGTAGTGAAATCTGTTCTCCTATATTTGTCCCCTTTCTAAATGACAATATACCTTTAGCACTGAAATCTGTTTTTAATGTCTTATCGCTGGTATACAAAGCCACATTGTAGCTTCCGTTGTTATATGATGTTGAATTGGAAATCTTTATATTAGGTCCGGAATTTGAATCAATTCCCTTCGCCTTATTTTCATATGAGATAGAATTATCCAGTTTATGTGCTCCAAAAACATTTGAACCACCCATCTTAAATCCATTACCGTTTCCGGCATCTAAAAGCAAGTTAGGTTTTTCAAATGATAAATTTCCACTCTCATCAACTGCTCCGTCAGCAAATTCAAAGTTCTTTTTATTACCACCTTTCTTCACCAATATATAACCGTTTCTATAAGCAACGCTGTTTTTTATTGTTACATTTCCTATGGCACCTGTTGCCACCTTGGCAAAAAGATCCCAGCCGTCATCAGCATTATACGCTGCTATACAACCGTCAAATATATTACCTACTCCTGATGTTATCTTAGCTGCAAATCCGTCTGCATCCTCCATCGCAGCATCAACATTATTCATTGATGTACAGTTTAGAATGTAGTTATAACTTGGCCATTTATCTATAGTATCATCGGCACTACCTGAAATCTGCAATCCTGTTGTTCCGTTATTAAATAAATTCAATCTTTCCACTATATTGTGGCTTCCCGAGATTTGGAGTCCTTTATATCCGTCTGCAGTATTTGTAATATTAAATTGTCTAAGTTCCCAATAATCTCCACCAAGGCTAAATCCTTTACCTGTCCTCTTAAAATCCAATGTGGCGAACCCGCCGTCACCTTGTATTTTAATTGTATGTCCTTCACTTCCGTTTATTCCTTTTTGTACAACAAGTGACCTACCTGACATATCATAAACTTCCGGCTTAAGTAATATCGTTTGTCCTGACTTTGCATATTTTAATGCAGACTCAAGGCTTATTGCACTGTCATATCCTGAACCGTCATTTTCATCCAAGCCTGCATTTGTAACATAAATAAGCCCGTCTTTTCCAATGGTTCTAAAAGTGACTGTTTTATTTAATATAATAGGAGCATAGGATTTGAACTTTACAAAAGGCTCCGGCTCATAACCGGCTTCAGGGGTAAACTCAACGCTGAAATTTTTACCTGATGATAAATCATAATCTTTCTTAAGTTCCTCATTATTAACTACTTCTACGCTATCTTTAAGTACATTATCCTGATAAATTTTAGCTGATCCGTTTGAATTAGCTTTAAATACCAAAGTATAATTATCTTCAGCCGCAGTATCCGGACTTGTAATCTTAGCCTGTAAATCTATATATCTGCTTTCTTGCGGCCTCCAATCATTTGCATCAAAATCACTCTTTTCAAACTTTATATTTGAATATGTGACATTCATACCTCTTGCAACAGCAAATCCTACATAAGCAAAATTGTCCTGTACACTCATTGGATCATTCAGCTCTTCATATCTGTTTATACTGTTTGCACGGATATCCTTTGCCTGTATAGGAATTACATACTTATAAAGTTCAGAGCCATCCATATCCAACTGATATACTACATAACTTGAAGAATTTTTCTCTAATCTGACTCTGTAAATATCTCCGCTACTTACTTTCCCTCCATCCTTGTCAAAGCCTAATCTGTAAACTTTAAATGTATCAGGATTAGGCTTTATCTTATTATAAATACCTGTGTATGCCCTTACTCCAAGCATATCCTTTACTTGCGTAGTAGAATTCAACTCTCCCTTAGGCAATTGTGTTGCACCTATAGATACTAAATTTGATTCGTAACTTGCCGCATCTCCTTTTTCACCTATAGAGTCCCTTACCATCAGTGCAAATCCTTCCTGTCCGTCAGGTTTGGGATTCATATAATCAATTCTTACATCCGCTTCAAGAATAAAATTTTCTTTGCTTGGATCTATTTTTGTATAATAGAAACTTATTCCGTCAGCAGGATCGGAAGACACGAACTTTCCACCTTTTTTATTTATACTTCCGTCTTTTTTATATGTTGCTGATTTTAAAATTACTTCTCCATCTATATCTGCATTATCATTTACAGTATTTGTAATTATAGATGTAGAAGGGCCAAAGTAAGTAAATTCCCATTCTTTTGCATTTGAATCCGTTGCCTTTGAAATCAAAGTATCACTTCTTTCACTTTCTTCTGATGATATACCCTCTACATTTGTCAAAGTACTTGCAAATACTTCTAAGCTGTTACTTAACAGTAAAATGCTTAAAATATATGCCATAAAACATCTTAAAATATTTCTTTTCATACCCTTATTCTCACGTTCCTCCTTTATTTTTATAGAATAAGCTAATTTACTTATATAACAAAAATTATATAAATACTATGTAAAAGTAGTCTAATATCTTCGCTACTACTGATTTTTTGCCTATATTAAATTACCTAAAACAAAAAATGGGTACTGCAAAATCGTTGTACATCAGATTTTGCAGTACCCTTTTTTTAGGTTCTGTTAAAAACTCAATTTAATAAATTGTCCATCAAATTATACTTTTTAAGTAATTCATTTCTGTATTCCTTATTAGTATTGGCTTTAAGGATTTTTTCCAAATCCCCTTCTCTTACCAATATTTTATTCAGCTTGCTTATTATATCCGCTCCTTTTTCAATACCTTTTGCCTCTACTCTATCAAGTACTTCACACATAGTCACTCGCTCCTTTCCGTTCAAATCATTTATAGGCGTTTGCGAAACGCCAAAAGCCGTATAAATACGACACTTTTTTGTTACTGAATATAAAAATCTCCTCTAGATCTGTGATATAATGGAGTTGCACAAAACCATAAACCACATCCCTAAAGGAGACATTACTATGATATCACAAAAACAACTCTCTTTGGCAGATATTTTTGAAGATTGTAAAGATATTTTTGAATCTGACAAACCTCAGTTTCTTACTCTGCTCGAAAATCACATTGACCTTGATGAGATTATTCCGTTTTCTTTTTACAATCATTATTATGCAGCCACAGGTAGAAATCGAAAATATCCTTTGACTGCTATGCTTTGGGCTTTGATCATTCAACGCCTGTTTTCTATTCCTACAGATTCTCTTTTACTGGTCTTCCTTCATTATTCCAGACATCTTAGAGAATTCTGCGGCTTTACCAAAGTTCCTGATGCCTCTAAAATCACTCGTTTTAAGCAAGATTTTTTATTGGACTTACAATCTGTTTTTGATAAGCTTGTCGATATAACTGAACCGATATGTAGGGATATTGATAACAACCTTGCTTCTATGCTTTTGTTTGACACTTCAGGTATTGAAGCTTATGTAACCGAAAATAATCCTAAATACGCCAACCGCATTATCAGGCAGCTCAAATCCTATGCAAAATCTATGAATTTTGATAGTTCTTATGACCATTATAAGGTGGCATATGCTTCTATGCCTACATCAGCTTCATCAAACCACATGAGGTTAAACAGCAGTACATTAACGGGCATTTCTGTTACGCTTACAAGTTCGGTATTATTACCAATGGACTTGGAATTGTTCGCTCCATTGATTTTTACAACAAGAGTTATCTTGCTTCCCATCCAGACATTGTAGTTGAAAAGAAAGCAAAGTCTCCGGATGAAGACAAATCGCTTGCTGATTCCAAAGCTTTACTGCCTACCTTAAAGGACTTTAAAACAAGGCATCCAGACATTAAACCATCTATATTCCTTGGTGATGCAGCCTTTGATACCATTGAGATTTACAAATCACTTTTTGAAGATTTCAATTTCACAAAAGCATTTATTCCTTTAAAAGTTAATCTCTCAATGGATAATGTTAAATATACATTCAATGAAAATGGTATTCCCTGTTGCCCTCATGATTCTTCGCTTCCGATGAAACGTGAAGGAAGTAAATCCCATTTAAGGAGCAAACTGTCTACAATGAAGTTCGTATGTCCAAAAATGAAATGGGAATACAACCGACAAGACAAGTCCAAACGGCGTGTCTACCACTGTGACAATCCTTGTACAACTTCTTCCTGCGGTAGAATGATTTATGTTTATCCTGAAAAGAATCTCAGAGCTTATCCCGGAGTAGAACGAGGTTCTAAAGCGTGGGATGAAACATATAAGATCAGGGTAAATGTTGAAAAATCAATCAATCACTTTAAGGACAGTTTCTGCATTGCCAAACGGAAAACAACAAATGAAAAAACACTGCATTCCGATTTACTGCTAGCCGGTATCTCACAGTTATTAACTGTAGTTGTTGCTGATAAAATCAACCAACGACAACTTATCAGAAGTTTAAAATCTTTAATTGCTTAGGACTTATCAACTTTATATAAGCACTATGCTTATTAAAGTGCGCCCAAATCTTGCAGTTATCAACTTTTTAGCTTGAAATTTGTGCTTTGCACAAATTTATCCTTGTATACAATAATGATTACGAACGAGCTCAGCGAGTTTCGCAATTACCTAAAGCTCTTTTATAGTTTCCTCAAATCTGTTATCTCTGGTCATTGCACTCATCAAATAGAGCAGCTCTTCTACATGCTCGATTGTAGTTTTATCAGCAGTATAGTCTCTCTTCGTTCGCATTTGGTAAAGATAATCAGCCAATATTTTAAAATCGCTTTTAAATAAATCTATTTTCACTCTATCCAAATATGCGATTTCAAAAAGGTTAATTTTAAAATCATTTACATAAGATTTGATATCTTTATGTACATTCAATATTTCTAAGAGTGTAGTAGGATAATTCCATCTTTTATCATACCCAAGATATAAGACCAAAGTAATCACAGGATACTTTTCCTTATACCTGTTTTCTTTTCTGGTCTGATTTACATACTCACTGCCGTCATATCCAAATACCCTAAGAGGCATTAAATTATCAGGTCTTGTCTGATTCTCTAATCCAAACAATGATAAATTTATTTTACTGTTTTGCCAGTATTTTGCAATATCTCTCTCCTGCAGTCTGACACTACTGCCTATCTTAAGCATACTCATGGGTAACGCATCTGACAATGAAGATTCGGCAACTACATCTTTGCCGTCAAATAAAAGTACATTTAAAATATCAGCAAATACATCATTGTACTTTTCAAGCATCTTTTGAGTTATGTCCTTATCTTTCATATATACTTCCCCTATTATACCAAAAATATTATTATTAGGCTGTTTTTTAATTAAATTTTTTAATAAAAGGGCCGTCACTTTTGTAACAGCCCCCTATGCACTAATCTATTCTTCTTTTCTTTTTTTGTATACAAAGACTATTCCCAACCCCAGTGCAATACCCAAAGTTATAACTGCCAGAGGAATATAGCCTGCTGATAAAAGTTTTGCCTGTGGCGCTTTTATTTCAAAGCTTACAGAAGCGATATCACTTAAATTACCTGCACTATCCTTTCCCTGTGCTTTTACGGTGTGCTTACCTTCTGTATAAATACTTAAGTTTATTGTACCGTCATCCTTAATTGTATACTCACTCTTATCAAGTAATTTATCATCCAACCAAACAGATTCTATAAAATCTCCCGGTAATTCCGTACTTAAAATAATATTTACATTACCCTCATAGGTCTGTTTATCTTCCACACCTAAAATCATAGCTACAGGCTTTGTGGCATCATATATAACTTCCACAGGCTTCATTGAAGACTTATTTCCTGCCGTATCTGTTACTTCGAGATTAAAAGTATATTTTCCGTCCTTATCTATTGACTTTAAAAACTTCAGCTCACCGTTTACAAACTCAAACGGCTCATCCATTCCGTTTATAGTTGCCGACACAATAGAAATTTCATCAGTGTTCCATACCTCAATACTTGGCTTAAAAGGCTTGTTTGTATACTGTCCTACAAGTTCTTCAGGCTTAAACTTAAATGTTGCGCCTTTTTTATTTACTGAGAAATTCACCTTCTTCTCGGTAACATTACCTGCCATATCATATATGGTTACGGTAAGTATATAATTATCATCAATGTATATAGGATCAAGATTTAATATATAACCTCCGTCCTGCTTCTTTGCCTTATATATAAGCTCTCTTGATTTTCCGTCCGCAACAGATGTAAGAGTAATCTTTGACTTTAACAAATCTATATTTACATCACTGTATTTCACTACAGGTGAGACTGTTCTTGCATTAGCAGTCAAATCTTCCACTCCGGTAATAGTAATATGTGGTGCTGTAGCATCGACATTAAACTTTTCTTCAAATCTTACTTTCCCGGATCCTGATCCCTGATTATTTTTAACAACTGCTATTCTATACTCACCGTCATCATCAAAAAGTATATTGGCTCTGTGATTTCCACCCTCCGAACTCCATGTATATTTTGCATTTGACAGTACTTCTT
Organism: Lachnoanaerobaculum gingivalis; assembly: GCF_003862475.1. Classification (GTDB taxonomy): domain Bacteria; phylum Bacillota; class Clostridia; order Lachnospirales; family Lachnospiraceae; genus Lachnoanaerobaculum; species Lachnoanaerobaculum gingivalis. The sequence goes on from NZ_RRCO01000005.1 coordinate 54,841, forward strand.
TTCCATTCACATTTTTGTAAACCGATACGGAATAATTGTTCTCATTAAAGTCGTTGTCATCTACATTTACATATGTCGATCTTGTGTTCAAGAATCCGTTTCCCCTGTTATTTACTATATCTCTGTTTATACTTACTGTATGTCTGACATTATTTATACTTCTTCCTGTATCCGTTCTTTCGCTTACGGAATTTCCGGTTCCGATAGGTTGGAAAAATTGCGGCACTTCATTTGATACATCTGTTACTTCTCCTGTTTGAACAGATTGAGGAGTGTTTTGTATTTCCGTATCAGTAGTTTGACTTGTATTATTATCTGTAATATCTCTGCTTGTAATATTATTTCTTATCACTGAACCGGATATATTTCTGTCAGTATTTACATTACTGCTGACATGATCCGTTCTTCCAACACTGTCTGTCCTTCCAACACTATCTGTTCTTCCTGCACCTGTCTCTTCCGTATTATTTCCGCTCTCAACTATAGTATCTGCTGTAATACTGTTTGTCATCCTTGATCTTTCTATAAGCTGTACATTTTCATGTACCTCATGAGATACTTCATGCTCTATAACAGGCTGTGACGCCAAAAAGAATATCTGATTCTTATTACCGTTTTTTGAAACAAACCGTCTCATATCTGTATTAACTGTGTTTAGGCTGTTTGCCCTTGTAATCTGTACACTTCGTCCAATATCAAAATACACATTACTTCTGTAAAGGATTATATTCGCATTGCCGCTTTCTGCATTGCTCGAATTTGAAAATCCTGTTCTGATTACCAAATCATCTCTATTTGTATTTGAATATGTTGCAATAGAAGAAGTCGCTATAGAAGAAGTCGCAACAGATGATGTGGCAAGAACCGGAGGTCTTGAAACATCATAATCCTCTATCTCAATATTTCCGCCGTTTAGAATTATATTCTTTATATTTTCAAAAGAATTTTCTACCAAAACAGGACTCCAGTTAAAATAACTCTCATCATTTGTATCACCCAAATCTCTTGGTGTCGGAAGTGTTAACTTTCCTTCCGAATCTAAGAATGATGAAACATTTCTGATATGATATCCTTCGCTGTCTCTGAAAATCAATCCTATCAAAATGTTTGTAGACGCCGCTGTGGAATCAAAAATAAAAGATCTGAAAATAATTTGAAATAAAAAACAAAAACAAATGATTACTGCAATTAACTTTTTTTCTATGCCTCTAACATTCATAATACTACCTGCCTCCTGCAATTAAATTAATTTCTTCGATAATTTCAAAATTTGTATTTTCATTGTGATTATTTAGAATTTGACCATGATAATTTTTTAAAAGAATTGTTTCGTCCGTATCTTTATTATTTTTACCGATATCATTTATACTTCTTTTTGCCGGTAATTTCCTCGAATTTATTTTCCTAAGAGGCATTGTTGTGTTTTGCATCTTCCGGTCCACCATCCACTTTTTCTTTGAACCATAACTTAAAATATCACTAAATGCCTTTCTTACTCCCATTTTAAACCATAACAAAATACTTATAAACAACATGATGACAGATGAAAAAATTCCGCTAAAAAACAGTATTCTATGCATCAGATACCTCCGACATTTTTCAATTTATTCTTTAAGGAAACGAAGTTGGAATTAAATTCTATATCAGGTAATTCCACTGCCTTCATATAAATCATAGCTGATGTATTCACATCTTTCATATCTATCAACAACATAGTCGAAAGACTTATATAAGCCGTAGCATCTTCAGGATATTTTTCTATAATATCTTCGTACTCTTCAACTGCCATTTTATATTCCCCAAGAGTTCTGTAAATATCTCCTATCCTGTTTTTAAATAAAACAGTCTGTGCAGTTGTAGCGAATATCAGGTATCTTTCATAATACGATACGGCTTCATACAAATCATTTCTTGATTCTTTTTCATCCGGCTCTATATTCGCTCTTCTGTAGTAAGCATCAGCAAATCCGAAGTACAACTCCGGTAAATATTTCTCTTTCAAATTCTTATCTATATAGGAACTGTTTAATATCTCACCTGCTTTATTTAAAAGTTCCATCGCTTTATCAAAAGGTTTTTCGCCCACCTTCTGTATGGCAAAAGCATTTGCTCTGTAAATTTTTGACAATGTAATATATATTTCCGCCTTTTCTTCCTCATTTACTTCTGTATTCAGATACTCATCAACATTTTTCATATCTTTGACTATAATTTCCCAATCCGTACCTATTTCCGATAAGGATCTTGACAATGAAGAATAATATTTTGCCTGTGGATATTTCTTTATATTTACTTTGTCAAAATATCTTGCGGCTGTTCTATAGTCAATATTAAACTCTGTATCCTTACTGTTGCCGAGAAAATAAATCTGTCCCATTCTCATCATAAGATCGTCATTATTACCCAAATTACCTGTTCCTGATGCAATCATTGCAGAAATCGCCATCAGTCCGTTCCTTGTCTGCCCAAGATCACAGTAATAATCAAGCATCCTTATATATGCTTCCGTACTGTTTGGGGATATATTTATAGCATCTTGAAAAAGTTTTAAAATATCGGAATCAACCACATTCTCGCTTCCTGTAGAAGCAATTTTAAGAGCCGCTTCAGATAAATAATTATTATAGACTTTTGATATTTCCCTTTTCTCCATTCCGTTTACAACGATAGCCATAGAGAAAAATGCAAAAGAAAGAATAAGACTTGCCGCAAACAAAAATATCTTCTTTTTTTGTGTTGCTATGTATGAATCATCCAAATCTCTGAAATGTTGCAGTGCATATGACATTTCTTTACAATCGTTAAATCTTTTGTCAGGATCTTTTCTTGTGGCTCTGAGAATTATCTTTTCAAGACCGTTTGACAAACTCTCGTTCCATCTTCTTATAGGATAAAGCTCATACGGAGGTTCTGAAGGATTAACGCCGGTAAGAAGATGATACATAGTGGCACCGAGATTATATATATCCGTCCTGGCATCTGTTTGTCTTAAAGTCTCTCCCGCAAACTGCTCAGGTGCGGCATATCCTATAGTACCCAGACATGTTGTATCCGACACACTGTCATAGTTATATTTTCTTGCCGTTCCGAAATCTATTAAAGTGATCTTACCGTCCGGTCTTAACATTATATTTGCCGGCTTCAAATCTCTGTATATTATCGGAGGTTTTTGTGAATGCAAATAGTCAAGCACATCACAAAGCTGTATTGCATAATCCGCCACTTTATCTTCTTCTATAGTTCCTTCTTCAGTCAAAATATCGGATAAAGGCCTGCCCTCCACATAATCCATTACAATTATTATGGTATCGTCACTTTCAATTATATCTGCGATACTTGGCAGGTAAGGATGCTTTAATTCTTTTAAGAGATTGGTTTCTGTTATAAGACTTTGTTTCATAATCTCATAATTTTTGTTTTTCTCTTTTCGCATCACCTTTATAGCCCATTGTTTATTTGCCTTTTCATTCATTGCCAAATAAACAATGCTCATACCACCCTGTCCAATCTTATTTAAAATCTTATACTTTCCGTCTAAAAGGCTGCCTATTTCCAACATATTACCCCTATTATTGAACTTTGACCAATGCCGCCGATATATTATCCTGTTCGTTTCTTCTAATATTCAATGATATCAGCCTCTTAATCATCTCATTAAGTTTATTACTTTCACATCTGCCAAGTAAACTAAGCATCTCTTTTTCAGATATCTCATGCCTGAATCCGTCGCTGCAAAGCAGTAAAATATCGCCTTTTTTTACTTCTCCGCAAAACATATCAGGATTCACCCGTTCTGTAGCTCCGATACATTGCAAAAGTACATTCCTTTTCGGATCGTTTTTTGCTTCTTTTTCTGTAAGTCTGCCCTCCGCCACCTCTTTTGCAATAAATGTATGGTCATTTGTAAGTCTCTCTATTTTAGATGATGATATTTTATATAGTCTGCTGTCTCCTACATGCCATACAAAAAATCTTTTTCCTGCCAAAAGAAAAGCTGTTATTGTTGTGCCGAGATATATACCATGTTCTTTGCCATAGCGGAGTAAACCTTCATTTTCAGAACTTATGATACTTCCTATATCTTCCCTCATTTTGCTTTCATCCCAGATACTTTCATATTTACTGTAACTGTATAAAAACCAGTCTGAAAATGCTTCCGCCATACTCTTACTGGCCAACTCACCACAGGAAAGTCCACCCATTCCGTCACAAATTATTCCGATACAGACTTCCTCGCCCTTAAATTTGGCTCTCTTTAAAATTACACTGTCTTGATTACAGCTCTTTTTTAATCCGACTTCAGTTTGTGCCGCCAAAAAATAATTCATATTTTATACCATGTGAAATTCAAATTCTTCATTTGATAAACTTATAATATCATTATCCCAAAGTTCAACTTCAACACTTGATGATACTTTTTCACCGTTTACCATTGTGAAATTCAGTGACTTCAAATCTCTTATAAAAAAAGAGCCGTCTTTTCTTACAATTTCCGCATGATTCCTACCGACTGAAGAATTGTCATTTATACAAAAATCAACATAGCTTTTTTCTCTTCCGATTCTGAAGCTTGACTTATCTATAAAAATTTTTTCACCCGTTCTCTTCCATACCAGAAATGCGTTTAATACATTTACAGACAGACCAAGTAATGTAGTCTCTGCAAAGCGATCTGAATTTTGTAAAACAGTGGTTTCGGCAAAATTATTTGAATATAATTTAGATGCTTCTGTCTTGTTATCAACGACTGAAACTTCTTTTTCCTTCTTTTTCCCAAAAAAAGAAAATTTCTTTTTAACCTTTGCTTCCTTGTGACTTACTGTTCCTACATTTACAGGTTCATCCTTACCCGGAATAAGAAAACTGTTTTCAAGTTTTACATCCGAATCAAGATTTGAAACCGGATTATTATTAACAGATTTGAATGTATTTACAGGAGATTGAGTATTTACCGGAGCCTGTGCTCTGTTACTGTATCCGGAATAATCCGGTTTTAACGTTCCAAATGATTCTTCAATATTGTTTATCCTTCTTTCTTTAAAATCGGATCTATTTTCCGGCATTGTGATATCGAAGTTTTCAATATGTTTTTTTTGCTTTATTTGGGATATTAATTGTAAGAATTTATTACAGGAAAATGATTCTTCATCTGAGAGTTGCCTGCTTATATCCGCTGCAAAATTTGCAGCCTTATTATTTTTAACCATCATATAGATCAGTAAATTTTTGAAGAATTCAAGTATGCTTAGATTATTTCTTCTGTCATACAATGGCAGAAGTATCATTTTTATATTTCCGTTATCTATAAAAATATATCTATTTTCCAAAATCAGCTGTGCTTCACCAAGCAAATATTCTTCTATATCCTTTACAGCTTTACAAATGTTCTCAAATACATCCAGTAGATCTTCCTTTGTAAGTTCTTCACTCAAATATTCATCCAAGTTTTTTAACTTTTCAGTTTTATACTTAAACTCTGTCATTGAATCATGCATGATTATATCTATTGGAAGCAAGTATTTAATATCATTATTTCTCATCATACCGATGCTTACATTGTCAATCTTTTCATTTTCATCAACATTATATATAAGCTCAATATACTTTTCAGTCTCATTACACTTAAACATATGGGTCTCCTATCTCAAATTTTCCAAAAATGAAACCTGTGACAATATCTCAGTCAAATCTTTGCTGTCTGCACTATAATGTTTCACAAAATCTCTTACAGACAGTTCTTTCGAAATAGAAATATTATTTAGGTCTTTTACTTTATTGCATATAAGAGTCATTTTATTTGTTATATCAATAGCTCCGTTATTTTCCATGATATGCAATGCTTCATTTAACTCGGACATTTTCTTTATTCCTTGCTTTGTATCATCGAAAACAAACACAATCTTATATGCAAACTTTGAAAAAGTATTCAATCTGCTTCCGAGGTCGAAATTACAGTCTATAATTATATGTCTGTATTTACCCATTCCCTTTATTTCTTTAATAAGTACAGATATATCCTCATCACTAAGTTCAAGCATATCCAGAGCCGTCCTTGATTTATTGAAGAAATTCAGCCCTTCACTTGTCTTTAAAACACTGCTTTCTATCTTTAATGAAACACTTTGCTTTTTACTCTTTATTGCATATATAATTTCATCAAATCCGATATTTCCATCTCCGTTTAAGAAAATATCGGATGAATTAAGTATTTCAAAATTTAAATAGAGTGTCGGTACTCCTCGCCTTGCCAATCTCTTTGCATAGGCTATAGCAAGAGAAGTAGCTCCCGCTCCTCCGTTTACCGGCATAAATACCTCAACCAAAGTATTATTTCCGTCATTAAATTTATATGCAATATCTCCATTTGTGCCGTCTGCCAGTACATTTAATATTTCCTTATATATCTTTTCAGGCTTTTTAAATTTGTTGATTGTCTTTATATTGTTTTTTCTCTCTATCAAATCCCTGTCAGAAAGATATGCCATGCTCATCTTTTCACTGTATGAAGATAAGTCATCTTCTATATTTTCCGATACAAGCATAACATCTATAGACTTGTTCCCTCGGTTATTTTCAAATGAATCTAATGAAGAAAAGGTCAATATTTCTATTCTGTCCTGATAATTTTTAATATAAAAATCCGACAATCTTCTCCTGTAATCCTCATCTGTGTCTATTAAAGCCAGTCTGATTTTCATTAAAAACCTCCTATTCTACAAGCTTAATAAATTTCCAAGTTCCCTTTTTCACAGCTGCCACACCGATACTGTTAAAGCAGCCTGCTTCACTAAACTCTAAATCAATAACTACTGTGGCTTTTTTATTTATATATCCCCAATTTTTTCCGTCATATACAGCGGCAAAACCGTTTGAAAAAGATTTTGCGTTCTTATATTCGGTCATTAACTCAATTTCACCGTTCTTATTTGCAAAACACCATTTATTATTTATTTTAACCGCTGCAGTGTCATCAGATACAAAGGCTTTTGCATCATCAAAACCTTCACTTCCAATCATATTTCCGTCCAAATCAAAAATATGATACTTACCGTCAAGCTTTGCTATATATACATTCTGTGAAGTCGCAAATCCGAAATCATCCGTTATCACATCATCATATATAAAATCTGTAACCTGCGAAAAATCATTTTTTATAATGGCCCATTTACCATCCTTTTTTACCGCCGCCCTCTTATTTGCAAATCCTCCTGCAAAATCATAGGTCAACTCGGTGGCTTTTTTTGCGAACTCGTCAATATAAGAATACTTTTCTCCGGTCTTATAAGGAGCCAACTTGTTTCCAAATACACCAAGCAAATCCACTTTGAATTCAGGTAAAAGCTTTTTATATCCGTTTTTTTCTATGTAATACCACTCACCGTCTTTACAAACGGCGGCATAATTTGGCTCCTTGCCATATGGTAATATCTCATCATATTGAGACTTTATCTTTTCACTTCCGTCCGACTTCATCAGTCCCTTTTTATCATTGTTTGTGAATACATAAAATCCGTTGTAGAATTCATCTATAGAAGCTCCGGCAAAATAGATTTCCGTATATACACCTCTAAGCTTGCCCTGCAATTCCAAAAAATTATCATCATTCGGTTGTCTTTCAAGATAAGCATTTACAACTTTCAGAGCATTTGCACTTTGCTTTCTTTCCATATAGTAATCGACGATCTTTTTTGTTATTTCCTTCGGATAATTATAATTTTCCAAAATCATACTTCCCTGTTTCTCAAATTCTTTATATTTCTTTAAATTGAGATAATCATCAAGAATCGCCTCTTCTACCGGCAGCTTATCCTTAGTAAATTCCAGTGCCTTCTTATATTGATCAAGGGCATCTATATAAATTTCTTTTTCATCAAAAGATTTCGCATTTGACATATGTTCATTGTATTTTTTGCGTTCCCTTGCATTGCCGCCTATTATATTGCCCCAGCCAAGTACCAACAGTAAGATTATTGCAGGTACCAATATCTTTTTCATTGTCATATACAGCTCCTAAAATCCCAGTAACATACATGCAGTTACACCGAAAGCAATAAAAGGTGCAAAAGGTATTTCATCCTTTGTAGTTGCCTTTTTTGTAAACACCTTAAACAGACCGTATAATGCAATGGATACAAGTGATACTATCAATACACCCATTAAAGTATAAGTTCTTAAGTAAAATCCCAGTGCACCTACAAGTTTTATATCACCCATTCCGACACCGTTTTTACTGATTGCCTTACTTATGGCAAAAAGACCGCTGCCTATCAGCATTGCAACAGCAGAATCTATAAATATTGCCAATGCCTCAATTGTATTTGTAAATACATTTATCAAAATAAATATACAGGCAACACTAAGTATAAATACAACCGCCTCATTCGGTATTATCTTTTCTCTGTAATCAATTCCTGCAATAATTAAAGAAACTGATATTACAGTCAAAGCCTTAAATGATCTAAAAATATCGTAAGCGTAAATCCTATACAGGATGCCTATAGTAATCCCTATCATCAAATATGTAATTACCAAAAGTACATTTTGCCTTGAATAAATATTGCCATATCTTTTCTTGTACATATACAGTGTAACAGTATATGTTATCAACATAAAAACCACGCAAAAAATCAAGTTCGCTATCACATGTATCTCCTATTCTGTCGTATATAGTTTCAGCTCCATGCCGTTTTCTCTTGCATATTCCGTTGCGAGAATTATTGCCTTTTGCTGATCAATACTCAACTCTTTATTTCTTACTACAAGGTAATAATATTTTTTATTATATTTTTCAGCTGTAATGTTGCCTTCCCAGCTGAAATCTTTAAGTCTTTTCATATCTTTTTTTATCGCACTTAAAAATTTTTTACCGTCCTGATATTCTATTAAATCGGTATCCATGCTATGAGTTCTGGCTATATATCCTTCTTCTTCATTAAATATACTTATACTTTTGTATATTCTTGAATCCAGATTTCTCTTTACAACGGTATTATTGTAATTGCTTATCTCCTCACCTCTCTCTTTGGTGCTCTTATCCCATACCGAAGCCGGTATATTTAACCTGTTGCTTGGTGTTACTACCGGAGTTACATTATCAAAATCATCTGCTTCCCCCGGTATATCCTCTGCACCGTCTTCAAGTGCGGCACCTGCAACAGCTCCTCCTGCCTCATTAGGCTCATTAAAGCTTCCGTCTCCAATCCACGCTCTGGTGGATGCCGTATTTTTTAATACAAAATCAAATTTATCTATAAACGGTAAGGGTATTCTCATCTTATATGTTGCACTTATTTCAATACTTTGCATATCCAAAAAGAAGCTTGAGCCCCAGTAATTTATACCGCTTTTTCCACCCTGTACTCCCAACTTTTCTAAATATCCGTTTGGAAAACTCTGTAAATACTTATTGGTCACGGCTCTACTTATCGGCATTGCAACGGCCAGTTTTACAGCATCATATGCACCGTCTTTTATTACCGCCAATATTCCGTTAAAAATTGCTTTTTCATCAGAGAAATAGTCGGTAACGGAAGTGTGCATTGCCTGTCCTGCATCATATATCTCCTGTGCACTCTGCCCCACACTGTTCATTTGAGATAATATATCTTCAGGATATTGCTCTGTTCCTTCATCCAATATATTTGAAGTCACATCAGTGGCATTTTCAAGACCGTTCGCACTGGCATTGAAAAATACCTGTACAGTATTAAGCATTTTCTTTGTCTTATCGGTGAATTCACCCGCCTCACTTGATGCACCCTGTCCTATATTATGTACTCCAAGTTTCTTTGCTATATAAGCATACTCGGATACCTGCTTCGCAGTTTGATCTATAGCATTTTGTATACTTGTATACGCCCTGTAAACATTAATCATACTTAAAATGGCAATATACGATGAGATAAAAATCATAAGTATAAGGCTTGCTTCCACCGTAATAAAACCTCTTTGCCTGTATCTATCCATTAGTTTGCTCCTTAGTGTGGCCGGATAAAACTACTCCAATTAAAACTATTTATCCAATTTCCAATAATCATCCAAGCTGATAAGTGTTTCCATAGAAGCTTTTGTTGATTTTTTCAACTTTTCATAATTTTCTTCCATAGTCTTTGCTTCTTCTTCATTTGACATATCAACAGGTCGTACACCCCATATTGCCATTCCCATTCCATAGCCTTGATTATCATCAGCCGGATATGCACCTGCTCCTTCAGGACTGAAATAGTAATATGCTATATATCCGGCTCTTACAAGTTCAGGAAATCTAGTATTGGAAGGATCCTTTCTTGTTACATCTATGTGACCTTCCTCTTTTATAAAGTCGACGCCGTTATAAGTAACCTTTTCAGTATTATCTACTACTACTTCATACTGTTGATCTGAATACATTTTGTACATTCTTCCATCTGTTACAAAATCATCCCATAAAGTCTTCAATCCCTTCATTGAATCCGGTATTTTTTTCAAATCTTCACTGTATTCCACATGCCAGGTTTCTTCTGCTGCTCTTTTAGTTGTACATTCACGTTGATAAAAACAAGATGCAAGCTCTCCTTTATTCTCTTCAAATCCTAATACAAGATCATTTGTTTCAAAAAAACCTGCTTTAGGGAACTCACTATCTGCTTGAAGATCTATGCCACCTATGGTTCCCAAAGTTATGGGATAGTTAAACTTATTTTTCTTTGGCTGCTTTTTACTTGTCTCTTCAACTTTGCTTTCTTTTGCTGTACTTTCATTAGTAAAAGTACTATCTGTACTTGTATTAGACTTACTACATCCGCTTCCGATAATACTTGCTGTAGCCAATATACCTATAAGTAAAGTTCTTTTTATATTTTTCATAATCTTTTTTGGCTTATAGCCAAACCTCCTTTTAGTATCCCAATACACCTTTATAATCTATAGGGTATCCAAATTTACCGTTTAAATTAAATTTTTCATTTTTGAAATTAAACGCATCCAAATGTATAAATACAGGTTTTATCTGCGTCTTAGCTTCTACCTGTAACAGTACTGTAGCTTCCTGCATAGAAAATCCCTCTCCTGCATAGTAGAGTGAACCCTCCTTACTTGCGTTAGTCTGTATAAGATTTCCCATCCTGCAGATTACACTCTGCTCATCAATTAAATACTGTATAGCCAGAAAAACCATAAGATAATCTTTATAGCTCATATTAAATGTACTTGCCTTCGTCTTATCAAATCCGTTAAGTTCAAGTTTATCCTTGCCCTCTCCTATACTCAGAGCATCTCCACCTGCGCCTTCAAACTCTTTATTGAATTCATTTATCTTATTATTTATTGCTTCCTGAGCATTACTGTTTGCAGCATCAAGAGCGCTTCCTACACTAGTTTTTAGTTTTTCTTTAAGCTGATTCTTATCAATAACAGAATTTATAGTATCAACTAAGCCCTTTTTTCTTTTTTTAAAATAATCTTTAATATTTTCATTTATACTATCTGTTAGTTGATTGACATTTTCACTTGTAATACCTGATGTCTGCATAACAGCCTCTACAAGCTTATCACGGCTGTCATTTGTGTTAATAGTCTTAAATGCCATAAGCTTTGCCTGTGCAACCAAACCTCCGGTTGAAACTTCAGCTTCCAAATCAGCCTGTATCCGGTCAAAACTTTCCTTTAGTGCAGCTTTAAGTCTTTCTTCCAGCCCGTCTCTTGCATCTCCAACCTGTGCCATACACCATAACACTTTCTCCTGTATAGGCGTCTGTATTGACGTTATAATTGTATCCGTAGACGTATCCACCATATTGTCTACATAATCCTCCAGTGTAGTATTGAAATCATCTTTCATATCATCCGTATACTCATTCATCTTCTTATACAGCTGACTTGCAGCTGTCTGTGCCACGGCTTGAGCCATACCGCTGAATCTTGATCTCCATACATTAGGATTTTTATAAAGCGGTACCGACTTTCCCGACACCAAGTCATTGATATCCAACGCACTTTCAGTCAATGCTGCTGCAATCAGTAATACATTCTGCACTATCGGTACTCCAAATCCTGTCCAACCTGCAATGGCGGTAGCCATTGCAAATGTCTCATTTCTTAGAGCACTGTCACTTGTATATGCATATATTAAATTTAATAAAAGCCTTATACCGAATATTCTTGTTTGTACACCTGACACATTTTCATTCAATTCAGGATTACCAAGAAGTATATACTCCTGCTCAGCTCTGTAAGCTTCATTGTTCTTTTCACTGAAAGGTACTCCCGATAAAGTCTTTTCATTAGTGATACCACCCTCTTCTCTGTTAGTTGTATAGCAGCTGAACATTGTCGTAGTATATGCCATCAGATAAAGCTTATCTCTTCCGCCTACGAGTATGTCTCCGATTCTGTCAAATCCCGAAACAGCTTCTTTTGATGTCTTCAAAGCATTATCGGCCAATTCCTTATCACCGCCGCTTTGTAGTGATTCCAATGTATTTGAATTCATTATCTGTGCGGCCTGAGCACCTATATTCATCACATTTGCTATTTTTACCGGACTTATTTGCACAGGCTCCGGAGTATTATCAACATGTGAGCCGTTAATCATCTCATCTCTCTTATTTTTCTGCTCCGAATCACCTTCCGGTTTTGTCGCCACACTGTTTCTTTCAAGAAATGCAAAAAGCGGATCTACATAATACTTTCCGTCTGTGTCTGTCATACCGGAAGTTACCGAATCCATATCATAGCACTCTACTCCAATAAAATTTCGCAGTCTTGGATTTATATATCCAAATTCGGAGTCCACAACTTTATATCCCTTTTCTTCTTCATTAGTTTCAACTACCTTTTGTATCTTGGGAGGAATATTATTTTCAAAATCCAGGAATACAAGTCTGCTGTCCTCTGTAGGAATATAAGCTCCCAATGTATGTATCGCTTCCTGCTTTGACTCAATTTCGCTGTTTGTAGCCAATGTGTCCGTATTTGTCAATCCGGATACATATGATATTATACTGTTCACCCAACCGTCATCTGTATCATCTGATGTAGCCGAATGTATCCCTGCATATTCAAATTTTTCCAGATTTGCTATTACTTTATTTGAATAGTCTATCGATCTCTCAAATATTTTTGTCATTTCATTGACATAACCTTCAATAACCGCCTTTGTCTTTGTGTTATAATCCTGACGCATATCATTTTTTACACCCGACTCCGCCAGATTACCGATATTGATATCCCAGTTATTGGCTATATCCTTCAACTCCTTAGCCGCTGTATTAAGTTTTAAGAGTTCACCTCGAACACCTTCAGCTTTCTCTTTAAGTCCTGTAAACCACAGATAATACTCTCTTGCAGTTCTCATTTGAGGTGTGGCAAGAAGTTTAATATCATTTTTAAGATCGTTCATGTACTTATCTCTAAGATTGTTTACATTATAGTTTGGACCTAAAGGAGCGCTTGATAGTTCCGAACTGCCGTAATTATCAGGTACAACCTCATTTACGCCTGTTTGTGCCCAATCACCTACAAATTTTTTATCATACCATTCCTTAATATTTTTCCAATCTGCCTCCAAATCCCTTAATTCTGCTTTTAAACTTGCAATTTCCGTGCTGTAGTCATTTTCTTCATCACTTTTACTTATATAACTTGCAATTTCACCATTTATTCTGGTTTTCTCGCTATTATAATGATCCTGTGCAAGATTAAATCTTTTAACTACAGTTTGAAATTCATATACCTCAGTCTTATATCGATTATAATAATTCACATAATCGCCGAATCTATTGTACTCTAAAGAAGCATTCCCTCTTGGCGTTGATATCCAACCTCCATATGATAAAGAACTTGTAACCATATGAAAGTCTGTTTTTAATTCACTTATATCGTTTTCAAAATTTTCCATTGAATAATGAATATCGCCACCTTGCGCATCATTATTACTGTTACGCCAATATTTATCCTGCTCAAGTTTTGACAGCTTTTCCACCTGTACATATGCCAGTGCATCTCTTGTGGCATATTTAAAATTATTGTCTCCTAAGACATAAATATCATCCTTTATCTCCTTTGGAGTCTTAAAATTACCTGTGGGATTTATCAAATAATCCTCATACTCTCTTGAAAGAGCATATATTCTTAAGCAAAGATCTTGAATGTCCTTTAGTTTTTTTTCGTAATCTCTTTTGTTTTCCAATACCTTTTGCTGATCCGGTAAAGATTTTAAGATATTCATCTTCTCCAAAAATCCATACCCTATCACCGCCGGTGCTCTAAACTTCATATAATCAAGCACCTGTGCCCTAAGCACATTTGCATTGGAAAGATTTGCACCTGCCGCCTGACTTACCTCAAAACTTCCGTCAGTCAGCTTCATTTGCATAATATCTGAAATTTCGTTTCCACCGCTTCCTGATAATGCAATATCAACAAGCTCTTTTACCAGGCCTTGATCATGCAGGCCGTTGCTTTTCAATGTAGCATCGAAATACACTTCAAGATTTTTCTTTAAATCATTCATATCCTTTGAAATGGCAAATAGCCCATATGTATCCTGAAGAACCGAATTATAATAGGTCAATCCGGCATTAAGTGCCATATCTCCCGCACCCGATACTATATTTCCGGCAAGTATTATTCTGCCGCCATCAACCAAAACAGTGGTAAATATTATAACCACTGTTAAGATAAGTGACATAAATATGGTCAGTGAACCATGTTTGTTATAAAAGATTTTCATATTGTCACCTGCCTGTCCCACCCAGTTTATCTCTTAATGTCTTTAGTTTATTTACATAGACATCGACCCTTTCCTTCAAGTTAAATCTCTCTAAGAGGAAATCAATAAGATCTGCACCCAGGTCGATGTCTCTGACAAATTCCGTTGCATTGGAGGAGAATGCATAGCTTGATTCCTTAAGCTCAATATTTTCCGGAACACCTACATTTTTAAGTGCTTTACTCAATCCTTTAGGCAATTTGATGCCGTACTTGATATTTACCTTTACTGTAGGTGTTATTATCCCGGTGAACTCTATATCGGAATCTACACTCAAACCGCTAACCATGGTATATTTATATAAAAGCGTATTCAGTTTTTCTTCAAAACCGTTTCCTATTTCATCCTTACTTCTGAAAAAACCTGCATAAAGTTCTCTCTCTTTATAATAACTGTCAACTCCTTCAGTACCCGGAAAACTCATTACATCTATATCTATACCGCTGCTTATCGGTGCAATATATTTTTCGTACCCCGGGTATGCTCCGTCTCTTGCAGCTTGTGAGGCAATCTTTGTACCGGCAAACTGTACCAAAGTCTGCTCAAGCTTTAAAAGCCCCAAGATAAGCATTGCAATTATAGTAAATATGAATAACGGATATATTATTGCCGCTTCTACCATCAACGTACCACGATTGTTTTCACCTTGCATATCTCCTCCTCAGCCCCATATTTTACGGTGCACTGTTAGTACTGACAAAACCGCTAAGGTTATCCAGTATTTGGCCGACTATGTCCTTAAGCCTGCCATGAAATAAAGTTGCAAGTGCTATTATGATAACTATAAGTACCATAACCGCAACCATGTCCGATGCTCCACGCTCTTCTTTCTTAAAAGCCTCAATGGCTCCGTTAAGTTTCATTGTCTGTGTAATAAAAAACAGATCAATAAGTTCAAACATTTTTTCCATTTTGTTTCTCCTCTCTTTGAAAGTTTTTAGTTATGTAAAAGCTTTAGTCGACTTTCAGCTCAAACATCAAAATCTAAGACCGGCAAACATAGGCACCATTATCAAAATGAGTACACCTAAAAATATAAGCCCTATAGGCATTATGAGTTTACTGCTTGCCTTTTCACCCTTTCTTTTTACTTCATGTTTTTTCTCTTCCCAAGCTTCATTGCTCATATCTCTAAGAAAAACAACCACTTCACCGCTTCCTTTTTGCAGATTCTGTATCATCATTGTCGAAAACTTTCTAAGAGACTTTATAGAGCATCTTTCTCCAAAAGTCTTATAAGCTTCCACCTCCTGAATTCCGTTACTAAGTTCCAAGGCGGTGTTTCGCATTTCCTTATATAAAATCCCTTCATTTGCAGCTGCCACCTTTGTCCATGCCTCTCGTATAGGTACACCTGCATTTACAAGCAGAGTAAGCTTTGATAACATTCCCGGATAATCCCTTAAAAGCTCATCCCTTCTTGAGTTTATCTTATCATTTAATAATTCATCCAAATACCATATCATCATTGCGCTTACCGCAACTCCCGCCATTACCAGTTTAAAATTACCGCTTATTCCCGTTATCATAAACATAAGTAATGTAAGCACTGTTCCGAATGTTATCTGCCCACCTCTTAATATATAAAAATAATAAGGTCCGTATTGTTTTCCATATATTTCTGAAATAAGCTTTATCTTTCCTTTGGCATTTTTACTGTTCATGTCAAAATGTATCAGCTCCATAATTCCGAATCCGATATAATATATGTCAGACATCGGATACTCTCCATCTGGTATTCCCGATAGTATATCCACAAATTTTTTACTGAATCTGAAATGCAAGTAGAGTACAAACAATGCAAATATTGTTACCAATATCATTACTATCATATTTTTACATCCTTATATTCACTATCCTTCTTCCCATCATATAGGCTCCCGCAAACAATCCTATGGCAAATATCTTTACCATTACTGTAAAAGCCGTATTTGCCGCCGCGGACATAGTTCCCATTCCGCTAAGTGCAATCATTATTACAATAGGCATTACCATCATAATATTTAATTCATTTTCCTTTTCTGTAAGAATGGTCTTGATTTCCATCTCAATTTCTATCTTGTCATTGATTATCTTTCTGCTGTCCCATACAACCTGCCTGATGTCTCCGCCCTGTCTTAGACCCGACTCAAAGGTAGCCGCAAAGCTTGCAACATCATCAAGTCCGCATCTGTTTGCAAAGTCCTTTAAGAGATCCTCAATAATTATATTATTTGTCATTCCGGCTATTATTATTCGGGTTTCATTTACAATATCCGATTTTTCTCCATAAAGACTTAGTAGGTCTTGATAGCTTTCTGCAAATGCCTCCATAGTATTCTTTCCTGAGGAATAAGATGTTGTAAGTGCCTCAAGCAGATCTCTAAATTCAACAAGCAAATCTCTTTGTCTTTTTTCTTTTCTGTATTTTCTAAAAAAATTTATAGCGGGGATTCCACAAATAATTCCTGATATTAAAGAAACACTGAATATTCTAAAGAAGACCATAATTACTACAAATCCAAGTACAAATCCCAATGAAAAACCTATAATATAATCAATCCACTTCATATGATATATATGGTAATCATCGGCATTTCCCATTAGACCGTGATTTTCTGTATAAACATCCGGCTTACTCTTTAGTATTCTTTTTATCATCAAATAACTCCTTTATATCCCATGAGTTTAAGTTTAAATGTATTCTTTAAAGGATTCTTTGTTCTCTTAAGCTCTCCTACTACCTTATCCATTGTGCTTTCTTCACTTTCCTCAAATACATACAGAGGATTCAGTTCTATCTCACCGTCTTTTAATCCCATAACTTCCGATATCTCCATGGTCTTTCTGCTGTGATCTCTGAGTCTTGAAAGATGTATAATTATATCCACCGCCGAAGATATCTGCTGACGAATAGCTTCCAGCGGCAAACCTTCTGCACCCATAAGTACCATAGTCTCCATTCTGCTAAGCATATCTTTTGTGGAATTAGCATGTCCTGTGGAAAGTGAACCGTCATGTCCTGTATTCATTGCCTGCAACATATCCAGTGTCTCGGCACCTCTTACCTCTCCTACTATAATTCTTTCAGGTCTCATTCTTAGAGATGTCTTTATAAGATCCCTTATTGTAATCATTCCCTTACCTGAGGAGTTAGAGTTTCTGGTCTCAAGCTTTACAAGATTTTCTATACCGACTATTTGAAGTTCGGCAGAGTCTTCTATCGTGATCACTCTTTCTGTTTTGGGAATATAATTAGATAGGGCATTTAAGAAAGTGGTCTTACCGCTTCCTGTACCTCCGCTTATAAAGATATTGTATTTTGCTTTTACCAATGTTTCTAAAACCTTGGCTATTTGTGGTGTAATGGATTTATATTTTATGAGTTGCTCCACCGTCATAGGTGTCTTTGAGAATTTACGAATAGTTAAAGTAGGTCCTTTTAATGCTACCGGAGGTAAAACCACGCTCACTCTTGATCCGTCCGGAAGCCTTGTGTCCACAATAGGATTTGATTGATTTACCTCTCTACCGGCTCTTCCTACAATACGTTGTATTATATCCTCCAGTTTTCTTTGGCTGTCAAAACTTTGTTTCAACTTTTCAATCTTTCCGTTTCTCTCAATAAAGATTTCATCCGTACCGTTTATCATAACCTCTGTGATATCATCATCTTTTATAATCATATCAAGAAGCCCCAGACCTCTTATTGATGAATAAAGCTCATCTGTTAAATTTACTCTTTCTCTGATTGAAATATAGACATCGCCCAATTGCTCACTGACCAGCTTTTCTATTTTTGAATAAAGCTCTTCGTCCTTTAACCTGCTTAAATCGAAATATTTAGATATGTATTCTCTCGCTTGATATAAAAAAGCTTTTCGTTCCAAATCGTTCATGCTGCTCTCCTTTAAACATAATATACAATTATATCTAATCTATTCTACGTATTAACTACAATTTGCAAAAAACTTTATGCCACGATTATATCTGCCTAACAGTTTAGTGTCAATATAGATTTATCATCTTTGTGAATGTTTTTTTCTCATACCTTAATTCATTGTTTATACTATATAAAAACACATTGTAAATTTTAGTGTTATCTTCTAAAAAACCACGCTCTGACGTAAGAAAACCTTAATAATTTTCGACATGTAATGCCGGGTTAGTACAGTAAATCCATATGCTATAATACAGATAAACATGGAGGTTAAAATGAATTTAATATTTGAACTCAATAATGAACAAAGAAAATATCTTGGGCTTAATCCTGTAGAAGAACACTGGGAACTTGTAAAATTTGATGACAATATTTATCATTATTTTGAAGATGATATAATTAAAAAAGAGATAACAGTCAGTGAAAACTATTATCATGAATCTGAATTAAATGAAAAAACAACAGAAAACCGTACAATGATACTTCCAAAAACTAAAAGAGGTAAAATTAAAAAGTTTAATTATACCGCAGTTCAATCTTTTTCACCCTATGGAACTTATTTTACCTTTTCTACAAATCAGGTAATTATTGCAAACTACACTACACAAAGGACTTATTATTCGGAAAGCTTTACTGAAAACGAAAATATAACAATTGATGATTTGAAAAAATGGCTGAATAAATGGATAGAAGAAACTACTGAAGAGGATTTAAAAGAAATAGAAGAATTTAAAAGCACCAAAAGAAAACATTGTAAATTTAAAGAAGGGGATTTCTTTGCTTTTAAGCTCTCAAGAAGAGAATGGGGATTTGGTAGAATTTTACTTGATGTCGCCAAACTGCGCAAAGATGAAAATTTTAAAAGGAATAAGAATTACGGATTAGCCCATCTTATGGGGAAACCCTTAATAATCAAAGTCTATCATAAGATAAGTGATAATAAAAATATTGATTTAATAGAATTATCAAAATGCCCGGCTCTACCTTCACAGGCTGTTATGGATAATATTTTTTACTATGGTGAAGCCGTTATTTTAGGGAATTTACCTTTGAGACCGGAAGAAAATGATATGTTTATTTCAGTCAGCGAAAGTATAAGCGCTACAGATCCCGATATTGCATACCTACAATATGGTCTTATTTATAAAGAAATTCCGCTACCCGATTATCTGAAGCTTATCAAAGAATTAAACATAGGTCCTCAGACTCTCAGAAGAGAAGGCATAGGTTTTGTAATAGATACCTATAAATTAAACGAATGTATCAAAGCAAAATCCAATTCTCCGTTTTGGGAGAAATACAATAAGAAGAATATACCTGATTTAAAAAATCCCGATCATATAGAACTCAAAAGAAAAGTATTTAAAGCTTTCGGACTTGATGCGGATAAAAGTTATGAGGAGAATTTGAAAGAATCTAAATTTAATGATGAATTGGAAAAGGGATATGCGGATATGCAATCCGGACGAACAAAAAATATAAATGAAGTCTTTACAGACATTCGAAAGGATTATGGATTATGATATAGAAAAAATATCCTGACAAATCTCCAAAGCCAAAATGCCTTGTATTTGTCAGGATATCTTTATTTTATTCTATGATAAGTGAAATCACTTAAGTCAAGACTATTTATCCAATCTACAATAATCATCTGCGCTTGGAGAATCATTCTACTGAATAGTTGAATAATTCTTTAAAGCGTATAGGATACTTAACCACCTAATTATTTCTGACTTGTTAATTTCCAATAGTCATCTAAACTTATAAGTGTTTCCATAGAAGCTTTAGTTGATTTTTTTAGTTTTTCATAATTTTCTTCCATAGTCTTCGCTTCAGCTTCATCTGACATATCTACAGGTCTTACACCCCATATAGCCATTCCCATTCCATAGCCATTAAGGTCATCAGCAGGATATGCACCTGCTCCTTCAGGGCTGAAGTAATAATATGCTATATATTTGCCCCTTACCAGTTCAGGGTAATTAGTATCGGAAGGATCTTTTCTTGTTATATCTATACGCCCCTCCTCCTTTATAAAGTCTACACCGTTATAGTTAACCTTTTCAGTATTATCTACAATCACTTCATACTGTTGTCCGGAATGCATTTTGTACATTCTTCCATCCGATACAAAATCATCCCATAAGGTTTTTAATCCCTTCATTGAATTCGGTATTTTTTCTAGATCCTCACTGTATTCTACATGCCAAGTTTCTTCTGCAGCTCTTTTATCAGTACATTCACGTTCATAAAAACCAGATGCAAGTTCTCCTTTATTCTCTTCAAATCCTAATATAATCCCACCTGCCGGAAAATAACCTGCTTTGGGGAACTCACGGTCCGCCATAAGGTCCATGCCACCTATAGTTCCAAGTATTATAGGATATTCAAACTTATTTTTCTGTGCGGCTTTTTTTGTAGTTTCTTCCACCTTACTTTCTTTTGCAGTAGTTTCACTATTTGCGGTACTTCCTGTACTTGTATCAGACTTGCCACATCCGCTTCCGATAATACTTGCTGTAGCCAATACACCGATAAGCAACATTCTTTTTACATTCTTCATTTTCTTAATTTCGCCCAAAAGGCATCCTCCCAATTATATTAAAAGAGTAGGAGAAGCTTTCCTTCCCCTGCTCCAGATAATTTTATATTTTACATCGATATAAAGTATATAATTATTTTACCCATCTTCCTGAAGCATCAAGTCTATAGCCGTCTGCGGTAGTTGTATTGCTTAGCATTGCTCCTGACGGACTCATATAGTACCAATCATTTCCTGATTGTACCCAGCCTGTAGCCATAGCACCTGAAGGATTCATGTAATACCAGTCATTTCCTGACTGTACCCAACCTGTAAGCATTGCTCCGCTTGCATTAAAGAAGTACCAGGCTCCGTCTATTTGTCTCCAGCTTGTAGCAATATGTCCTTCTCCGTCAAAGAAGTACCATATACCGTCAACCTGTTTCCATGTATTAGTTACATAGCTTCCATTAGACTCTTTATACTTCCATCCTCTATCAGTGTTTTCCCAACCCTGAGATGATGTATTTGAAGATGAACCCATATCTACATAAAAGTAACCTACTCTATTCGCATTTTCCTCTTTTAAATAGTTTCCGGTAAAGTAAACCGGGCTTATAGAATTATCACCTAAAATCTTGTAAAAAGCGATTATAATATCCTGTCCTTTATATGAACTTCTTTTTAATATAGGGTCACCAACATTATAATTGCTTATTGTAAGTGGTGAATACTCTGTTGCTCTTTCCAGAGCCAATGTAGGAGCTGCAAAAGCTGAATTTTTGTAGCCAAACATAAAAAGATTATTGTCTTTATTGATTGCCTCTGATGGATCATAGAAATATGTCTCCATATAATCTGAGTCACCTTTATTAATGCTTAAAACAGCATCTTTTGTAATAACCGGCATGGTTATCTCTGTTCCAAGTGGTGAGATCCAAGTGTAAGTCCTTCCCGTATCTCCGCTTTTTATTGTGACATCAGGATTGCTTGACGTAAAAGCAAATGCATTAAAGCACATAATCACAGAAAAAGCAGCTGTTAATAAAAATAGTTTCTTCATAAGTACTCCTTTCAGCCCTACCTGCCTTACTTATTCATACATATATTCACTTAGTAACTAAAACAGGTCACTACTGAGACATCTATGAAAAATAAAGCGATACAGCTAAAAAATATATTTTCTAATAGTTTATAAAACTATAGAATACAATTATATACTTTGGATCTTTATTTTGTCCTTACTTACACATACCTACATTTTTCACACAAAGGACTCTATTTAAATATTTCTTTTAAACAAACTTTATATGCCGATTATATACAACCATATTTTTTATGTCAATATTACACTCTTTATATTAATATAAAATTAAAAAACACTCCCAGGCTTTTGTCCGGGAGTGCCTTTGTATTAATTAAGCAGCATTTACTGAGTCTTCTTTATATGTAACTTTCTTTATTATAAAGAGTACACCTACCATCAATGCTACAGCTATTATAAGTGATATTGCAGCATTCTTTACAAAAGCCGCTATTATATAACTTACAAATGATACTGCCGCAACAAGCATTGCATATGGTAACTGTGTATTTACATGGTTGATATGATTTGACTGTGCACCTGCACTCGCCATGATGGTAGTATCTGATATAGGTGAGCAGTGGTCACCGCAAACAGCACCTGCCATACATGCTGAGATAGAGATTATCATCATTTGTGAATCTTTACCTGCAAATACAGCAACAACTATAGGTATAAGGATACCGAATGTTCCCCATGATGTTCCTGTTGAGAAAGCCAGACAAACCGCTACTACGAATATAATTGCAGGAAGTAACAGCTGCATACTGCCGGCTGAATGCTCCATCATTGTAGCAACAAATTCTTTTGCTCCGAGTACATCGGTGATAGACTTTAATGACCATGCAAATGTAAGGATAAGAATTGCAGGTACCATTGCCTTAAATCCTGCAGGTAAACAATCCATACATTCTGAGAACTTAAGTGATCTTCTTGCTATATAGAATGCCAATGTGATAATAAGTGCTATAAAGCTACCCATTGAAAGTCCTACTGAAGCATCACAGTTTGAGAAAGCCTCAACGATGCCTGCACCGCTGAATATTCCACCTGTATAAAGCATTCCGATAACGCAGCAAATAATCAGTGAAACGATTGGGAAGAGCATATCTATAAGCTTACCGTCTTTATGCTCTCCTCTGTCAAGGTCTTCAAACTTCTCTTCTCCGGTTGTAAAGAGATCACCCTTCTTTGCATTCTCTTCATGGAGTTTCATAGGGCCGAAGTCAAACTTCCAAAGTGTAATAACAAGCATCATTACGATTGTAAGAAGTGCATAGTAGTTAAAAGGGATTGCCTTTACAAAAAGTGCAAATCCGTCTTCACCGTCAACGAATCCTGTAACTGCTGCAGCCCAAGATGAAATAGGTGAAATGATACATACAGGAGCCGCTGTAGCATCTATCAAATATGCGAGCTTTGCTCTTGAAACCTGATGCTTATCTGTAACAGGTCTCATAACGCTACCTACTGTAAGACAGTTGAAGTAGTCATCGATAAAAATAAGACATCCGAGAAGGATTGATGTAAGCTGAGCTCCTACTCTGGTCTTAATTCTCTTTGATGCCCATTTACCGAAGGCATCCGAACCGCCGGTCTTATTCATAAGGGCAACAACCATTCCCAAAATAACAAGGAAAATCAAAATACCTACATTGTAAGCACTGGATAAAACCGAAACAAATCCTTTTTCAAAAATGGTCTTCATTGTTCCTTCAAAGTTAAATCCTGATGCCAAAAGTCCACCGAAGATAACTCCGATTGCAAGTGAGCTATATACTTCCTTACTGATAAGAGCAAGTACAATAGCTATAAGTGGTGGTACAAGTGACCAAAATGTTGCATACAGTGCCGGCTTAGGTGCTTCAGCTTCAGCTCCATACACTATCATCGGACACATTACTAAAATTAAGATTGCTAAACATAGCAAGTATGATTTTTTATTTCTAAAAAATCCGGGATTATAAGTGTCATTACCACTATTCATACCTTTTCCTCTCTTTTACATTTCTATTCCGACACGGGCTCTTATACCCTTGTCAAACGGATGCTTAATCTTTTGAAAGTGTGTCAGATAATCAGCAAGTTCTACTATCTCATCCTTAGGATTTCTTCCGGTCATAACCACTTCCAGATTTTTCGGGCGGGATTTTAAAAAATCTGTCAGTACATCATGCTCCACCATATTAAGATTATAAGCATCTATTACCTCATCCATTACTACCAGATCCACTTTCTTCTCGATAGCCAGATGAATAATTTCTTTTAGATGATTTGTGAAAAAATCTTTTGCAAGTATCTTTTCTTCATCAGTCATATTGAATGTAAAACCGAAGCTGTTTTTCTTTGTATACAATTCAATGTTTTCTATATTCTTCAGTACCTTAAGTTCGTTTGAAGTGTCACTTTTTAAAAACTGTGAAAACAGGACTTTTCTGCCACTACCTGCACATCTTACTGCCAAGCCTACAGCCGCAGTTGTTTTTCCTTTACCGTCGCCTTCGTATACATGAATAAGTCCTGTCATAATATCTCCTTTACTTACCTAAGCCTCTTCTTAACATCTCTGTAACTGCAAATGTAGCTACATCATCCGCAAACTTACCGGTTCCGAATCCTGCATCATAACCAAGCTCTTTAGCCAGCTCATGTGTGATTCTTGCACCTCCGCAGATAAGCACATATTTATCTCTAAGCTCATCAGCTTCCAAAAGTTCCACAAGATTTGTAAGATTCTTTATATGAATATCTTTTTGTGTAACTGTCTGTGAAACCAAAAGTACATCTGCCTTCAGCTCTCTTGCCTTCTCTATGAACTCTTCGTTTGCTACCTGTGAACCCAAGTTATAAGCTTCAATCATCTCATATCTCTCAAGTCCGTAATGTCCGGCAAATCCTTTTCTGTTCATTATAGCATCTATACCTACAGTATGAGCATCAGTACCGGTAGAAGCTCCTACCACTACTATTTTTCTGTGGAAGTTTTCTTTGATAAATTCATTAACTTCCTCCATGCTCATAGTTTCTTCTTCGACAGTTTGTACATGAATATTTGTATAATCAACACTATGTACCAGACTACCATAAACCACATAAAATGTAAACTCTACATCAAGTGACATTCTGTGTGCGATATTCACATCTGAAAGTCCCATCTTCTTTGCAAGTATTCTTGCAGCTTCCTCACCTCTCTCATCGTTCTTTACAGGAAGTGTGAAACTTATCTGAACCTTGCCGTCATTCATGGTATCTCCATAGGCTTTAAGCTTTGTAAGGTCCAGAGTCTTATCAAACTCAACCTTATTAAGATTATATAAACCGCTACTCATCTTTCACCTCCTTTTTCATAAGAGGAATGAATGGGTTGAAGTATACATTATCTTTAACAACGACTCCGTCTAATCCCTTACCTCCGTTAAAAGGTCTCTTTATATCCGCAAAAGTTCCCTTTTCAAGTGTAGCAAACAGTCCGTTTGTTTCTATCTCTGAGAGCAGTGCTGCCGCCTTATTTAAAACTTCATTTGCTCTGTTTCTTATAATACCGTCCTCTTTAAACTCTATCTCATCTCCAAAGTCCTTCATTGTTCTGAAGATATACTGTGCATTCTCTATTGCAAGTGCTCTGTCGGACATAAAAGGTGTATGTATAGCCTCTGTCATCATTCCGAGAAGATGTATCTTTTGACTTGTAAGTATGGTTACCATATTAAAGAGTGCATCCTGTACATGACCACGGAAAATATTTCCTGTCATAAACTTTGTAGGAGGCATGTACTTAAGAGGTGCCTTAGGGAAGATTTCTCTTGCCATCTGTGCCTGTGCCAACTCAAATAAGAATCCGTTTTCAGCATCAGGTGATATCTCAAAAGCATGTCCAAGTCCCTGTTGTGCAGGTGGGAGACCTGCTTCTATAGCAAACTGCTCATTTAAAAACTGTGATGCAAGTACTGTATGTGCCTCTTCTATAGCATCTGCCGTAGTAAGGTAGTTGTCCTCACCGGTATTTATAATAACTCCTGCAAATCCGTTTATTATTCTTGAAAAATACTGGTCAACCAGAGTTCTTTGCATATTTATGTCTCTGAAAAGAATTCCGTAGAGTGCATCATTTAACATTACATCAAGTCTTTCCATTGCACCCATTGCGGCTATCTCAGGCATACATAGTCCTGAACAGTAATTGCAAAGTCTGATATATCTGTTTTCTTTTTCACCGACTTCATCCAAAGCTTTTCTCATAAGCTTGAAGTTTTCCTGTGTCGCATATGTTCCACCGAATCCTTCGGTTGTAGCACCATATGGAACATAGTCAAGAAGGCTCTGTCCGGTAGTTCTGATAACGGCAATTATGTCCGCACCCTGCTTGGCTGCAGCCACCGCCTGTGTTATATCCTCATATATATTTCCTGTCGCAACTATAAGATATATATAAGGTCCTTCTTTGTCTCCGAATTTACTCAGATATTCATTTCTCTTGTCAACGTTTTTTTGAATTCTTTCCACCATAGCCTTTGCTACCGGTGCAATTACCTCTTCTATCTCTTTAGAAGAATGAATCTTAAGTTTTGATAAATCTATTTCACCTTTATCAATACCCTCTGCTATTTCAAGAGGTGAAAGTGATAATTCAAGCATTGCGTTTCCAAGCATAAATGCCGCACCCATCGGAAGAAGTTTGTTTTCCACAAGATGATCGACCACCACATTAGGCAGTGGCACTTCCACACTGTTTACTCCGTCAATCCCCAAAAGTCTGCATACCGTTCTCTCTACAGCTACTGTAGTATGATCGTCAATAAAGGCTTGGACATCCAGCGCAACATTTCTTGCACTGTTTCTGGCTTTAGAGATTAAACTTTGATCAAGTCCAAGTTTACTCATGTTTTTATCTCCTATTTTTTCTCATGTGATCTTCTAAATCTTGCTAAATCAGCCGGCTCAATTGTCATAGCATTTCCTTGCTCAAGTCCTGCCACTCCGCCTAACTGCTTTTCTCTCTTACCCTTGCAAATATCACAATTACAATGGTTTTCATAGTGCTCAGGCTCTGTATATGTGGTGATAACACCCTCATAGTTTCTAAGTATAACCTTGCCCGGACTTTGTGAAATAACATAATTCGGCATAACAGGTGTCTTTCCGCCACCTCCCGGTGCATCAACTACAAATGTAGGAACGCAATATCCTGAAGTATGACCTCTAAGTCCTTCTATAATCTCGATACCTTTTGATACCGGTGTTCTGAAATGCTCAAGTCCCTGTGAAAGGTCACATTGATAAATGTAATAAGGTCTTACTCTTATCTTTACAAGCTCATGAACCAAATCAGTCATTATATGTACACAATCATTTACACCTGCCAAAAGTACTGTCTGATTTCCGAGAGGAATACCTGCATCCGCAAGTCTTGCACAAGCCTCAGCAGACTCTTTTGTAATCTCGCTTGGATGATTGAAATGTGTATTGAGCCAAATCGGATGATACTTCTTTAGCATATTTACAAGTTCAGGTGTAATTCTCTGCGGCATAACAACAGGTGTTCTTGAACCGATTCTTACTATCTCAACATGCTCTATTTTTCTAAGCTCAGATATAATGTATTCAAGCTTTTCATCACTTATAAGCAGTGCATCACCGCCTGAGAGCAGTACATCTCTTACCTCAGGATGTCTTCTTATATAATCAAGGCATGCATCCACCTGTGATGTAGGTACGCTTGTATCATTTTGTCCTGCAAATCTTCTTCTTGTACAATGTCTGCAATACATTGAACACTGGTCTGTTACAAGGAATAAAACTCTGTCCGGATATCTATGTGTAAGACCGTGAACAGGTGAATCCGTATCCTCATGTAAAGGATCAGCAAGGTCCGCTTCAGCTATATGAAGCTCAGACACTGTAGGTATTGCCTGCTTTCTTACCGGATCGTTTTCATCCTCAAGATCGATGAGTGAAAGATAGTATGGTGTAATAGCCATTCTTAAGTTTTCCAAGCATCTCTTCACACCTTCTTCTTCTTTTTCGGTAAGCTTTATATACTTTTTTAAACTTTCCACCTTTGTTATTCTGTTTCTAAGCTGCCATTTCCAATCATTCCACTCATTATCGGGAACGTCTGCGAATAAACCGTTTTCTCTACTGTTTCTCATATTTTTTTTCCCTCTTACTTACTCTAAATTACACGTATTTTTTCTCAAATACTTCTCTAATTGCCGGATTTTCACGAATTTCCTGCAATGTTATCTTATCATGTCCCTTTGTATATCCGTTTCCTATGATCATATCAATATCTTTTCCTACGCCCTCTGCTCCCAGTGCAGCCTTTGTAAAGCTTGTAGCCATTGAGAAGAAGTATACACATCCGCCGTCACGAACAGGAAGGATTGCACTCATCTCACAGTTATTTACATTTACGCAGCATATTGAAACATCATATTCTCTTCCGTCATTAAGCTCCAAAGCCTTATCAAGAACTTCTACAGGAAGTGCGGCACTTGCCCGGAATGCTTCATGGCAAAGTCCCATCTTCTTTAACTCTTCCACGCCTTCTTTGCTGTAGTCCATAGCAACTACTTTACCTGTAGGTCCTACTCTCTTCATTGCCTCATAGCAAACAAGCATTCCGCTCTTTCCTGCTCCTCCAAGTACCAATACACTCTGTCCTGATTGTACAAGTTTTGCTGTCTGAGCCGGTGCTCCGGCTACATCCAAAGCTGCAAGTGCAAGCGGCTCTGGAAGGTCTTCCGGAAGCTTTGCATATAATGCACTTTCAAATAATACAGCCTGTCCTTCGATATCCACTCTGTCGATTTCAGGATGAATAGCCTTTATCTTTTCAATCTTTAAAGGTGTCATTGAAAGTGATACTAAAGATGCAATCTTATCTCCAACCTTAATATCTGTATCAAGCTCTTCACCGATATAGCTTACTGTTCCTATAAACATTCCGCCTGAACCGGTTACCGGGTTTTGCATTTTTCCTCTTTCATTTACTATATCAAGAATCATCTGTCCGATTTTTTCAACATCTTTATTACAAGCTTCTTCAATCTGTGTAAATGATGCGGAGTCGATATTTAATGAAATAACATCGCAGATTATCTCATTTGAGTATCTCTTTGTCATATCATTGTCTATCTTCTTTGCCGCCTGAGTTAAAACTCCCTGTGGCTCAATAACTCTGTGAATACCATACTTATTTCCCTTTAACATAAGTCCTCCATTATTTCAAACCCAATATTTCTCTTGCTTCATCCGGTGTTGCTATCTCTCTGCCAAGTTCTTTTGCCAGTCTCACGACCTTTTCTACCAGCTCACCGTTTGACTTTGCCATAACACCTTTACTGAGATATACATTATCTTCAAATCCAACTCTTGCATGGCCGCCCATAAGTATCGCCATGGTCACCATAGGAAATTCTGCTCTTCCCACTCCCGATGCTGTCCATGTGGAGCCTGCAGGTATACTCTCTACCATAAAGTTTAAATCTCTCGCCGTTCCTGAGATACCGCCGTTTACACCCATTACAAAGTCAAAATGCATAGGTGACTTTATAATGCCTTTTTTATTTAGACGTATTGCCATATCCACCATTCCCTTGTCAAATACTTCAACTTCAGGTTTGATACCAAGCTCATTCATTCTGTTTGCAAATTCTATAATTGTGTTCTCGGTATTTACAAATATATCGTCTCCTCCGAAGTTACAGGTTCCGCAATCAAGTGTTGCCATCTCAGGGCGAAGTAGAGTAGGTGAGAGTCTCTCTTCATTGCTCATACCCACCGCTCCACCTGTTGAAGGTTGAATGATAACATCAGGCAATTCTTTTTTTATAGCATCAATACATTCTTTAAATCTGTCTGCGCTCTGTGTAGGTGTACCGTCATCCTCTCTCACATGAAGATGTATAATAGCGGCTCCCGCATCATAAGCCGACTTTGCTTCTCTTACAATCTCTTCCACTGTATAAGGTACATTCGGATTTTGCTCTTTTGTAACCTCTGCACCACATATACATGCCGTAATAATAAGTTTTTCCATGATTTTCTCTATTTATTGTTTCTTTGTCTGTCTTTTAATACCACGCAGGTTCCGCTTGCTCTGCATACCACTACAGGCTCTTCCAATACATCACATGCCGAATCATTGATATCTGTTCTTGGTGTAATAACTTTTCTTGCCTCAAATACCATCTTTCTTGATGTATTTCCTACAGAAACAATTTCACCTGTTGCTTCGATGAAATCCCCTGCATGAACAGGTGCCAAAAACTCTACACTGTCATAAGCTTTAAAAAGTCCCTCATCTCCATCGTTGATAATCAAAAGCTCAGTCGCCACATCTCCGAATAAACCCAACATTCTTGCTCCGTCTACCAATTCACCGCCATAATGTGCATCGTGAGCACTCATACGAAGTCTAATTGTTGATTTAACCATATTATATTTTCCTCCTCACGTAGATAAATCTTATTATCCTTTAATGTATCTATATATTACAATAAAATTAATATTTTTATTACTGACTAAATGTATATAAAAAAATACAAGTTAGTGGACAAAATGTATATTTGCACAAAAAAAATATAGACCACATATATCTCCTTATGTAATCTATATCTTTATTTTCTTAAAATATCAATCAAAATAGTCATTCAATATCAAGGCCAGAGACAAATCCAGTCTCTCGCAATAATCATCAAAGTTAAAACCTGTCAGATCCTTGATGCTCTCCATTCGATTTATCAATGTATGTCTGTGTATAAAAAGTCTTTTTGCGGCTCTGGTGACATTTCCGTTTTCTTCCAGATAATATCTTACAGTCTTTATATAGTCGCTGTCAGACTCTCTGTCCCTGTCAATTAACAGTCTGAGCACTTTATTTTCCTTTGAATAGAGTGTATTTGTTCTGTATATGGAATACAATTTTTTCAAAAATGACATATGCTCATAAAGACATGTACCCCTGATAGCTCTGACACTGTGTAAAGTCTGAAGTGCCTCCATGCAATGCTTCATAGCAAGATCAAGACCTTCATTATCTGTAAACATATCCGCTGTCGCAAACAAATTCAGTCCTATCTTGTTAGACAGTCTTATAAGTACCACCTGTATTTCAGCCAGCAGATCCTTAAGCTTTGTCACACTCTCCACCCCTATACAAAATATCATCTGTACACCCTTTTCATAATGACAAATATATGTATCACAGCTGAATACCACCAAAGAATTTATATTTTCAAAAGCTTCCGTTATATCAGGTCCCACTTCATTATATGCATTTACCGAGGAGATTGCTAAAATTGCAATTTCATTTTCATTTCCTATTCCTCTGGACAGACTCTCCTTAAGCTTCTTTTTTATTTTCGGATAAAAATAATTATAGTCAAGATAGCTCTGATTTCCAAGTACCGACTCTCTGTTTATCTCACTTATCAAAGTCTTTAAAACTTCTGAAAAAGAAAAGCTTGCCGGCAATTCAAGTACCGGAAATTTGTATTTTCTGGCAGACTCAAGTATATAAACCGGTATACTGTCCACATAATATCCGGTCTGCACCATAAGTCCTACCACACCCTTTGCTTTCAGTCTCTTTATCAAATTAAAGTACCTTGTATAATCCGCCAGATCAAATCCTGTTGTTATCAGAAGTTCACCGCTTCCTACCATATCAACAGAATCCAGAATTTCCTGAACATTTACCCAGCTGATTATATTTCCTGCACTTTCCCTTCCGGTTATAAGTTCCGTTCCCGGAAAGAAGTTATTCTCAATGATATCTCTAACAGTAAGTGGCATAACTCGCCCTTTCTAATTAATTTCAACTAAAATATCCATAAGTTCTTCCTGCAATCCTAAAAGTCTGCAAATCATAAGTGCCTCTTTTGGAGGCTGTGCCTGTTTTTTTACTTTAAAAATACCGTAGTTCATAAACTGTGCTATTGCTGTAATCTTTGCATCATCACTTGACTTTGTAAGAAGCGCTTTTGCTATTTTATCTTCCGAAGCTCCCTGTAATCCCCTTACCTGATAATGGCTTCCCGAAAGCTCGGCAACATGATCAAAATGTGTTACCAAAAGACTTATTGCTCTTTTTTTATTTAAAAGCGCTACAAGCCCTCTCACTATACTCTCACCTTCTTTAGGATTTGTTCCTCTTGCAAACTCGTCTAAAATTGCAAAGATATATCTTCCTTCGATATCGGTAAGCAAATTTTTCAGTTCCACTATCTGAGCTCCGAAACTGGATAAACCCTTATCTACAGACTGAGACTCTTCGGATATCATTATTATTTCATCAAACAGCGGAATACTTGCCTTATTTGCATATACAAAGAAGCCACATAGTGCAAGATATGTATTCAGCGCTACCGTCTTTAATGTAACACTCTTTCCGCCCATATTGGCACCTGTAAGTACTGTTGTTCCTATTGTCATATCTATGGTTATAGGCGTAAATTTAAGTCCTTTTTCTTCCAATATATCACAGATAAAAGGATTTATTGTTTCTTCCAATACAAGTACATCTTCAGTGATCTGTGGTAAACATGAAGGATATAGCTTTGCCACCCTGTATTTTTCCAAAAGTAAATCAAATCTGCCTATTACATCTATATTTTTTAATGCTTTGTCAAAATAAGGTCGCAGGTTTACAGAAAGGTCTTCTCTTATCTTTCTCTCTTCCTTTTCCTCTTCCACAATAGCTGCAAGTCTTTCATCCTTAAGTTCTTCAAAAGCTGCATCGCTCTCCTGCATCTTGATTTCTATATCACGTTTTCTCTTTCTGATTAACTTAAGCTCGGGGGAATAGTCATCATATATTGCAAATGTGGGTATTCTTCTGCCCTCCGGATCAAGTATATCCACCGCATCACTCACAGACTCTATAATAAAACCTGTTAAGCCTATTTCTTTTGATACTCTTTCAATAAGAGGTTTTAATTTTTCCATATGCATCAAAAGAGTTTTTATCTCAAAAAGCTCTATATCCGACAATGTATTGTCCCTGCCGAATTTGATAGAACCTCTTACATCCTTCATCTGCATGAATATTCTTCTTACAGCATTGGTATCTGATTTTACATTATCATATTTTTGATATAAATTATTCAGATTTTTAAGTTCTTCTTTAAGAGTATCTCTTTTATCCCTACCTAAAGGATATATATTTTTTATAAGCTCGGCTCCGAAAGGTGTTGCGGGAAGCATCTTGCTTTTTATATATTCAAAACCGATATTTTCTCTTTGCCAAAAGTCCATACTACCCCCTATACTTGCTTTCAATATTTATAACCGGTAAATCGGTACAATTTTGCATATATTCCAGAAATTTCTCACTGTCGTAGTGATGTCCATAGGCTGAAAAAGGATTTATTGTTATGGCAACAATATTTATTGTATCAATGCATGAAAATACCAAGCCTCTTTGTCTGAGTTTTTCAAAATTTTCGTATTTGATTAAAATTCTTGAACCGTCAAAAAATACCAATCGCTTTCCGTCAAGTTTTGCATTAGATAATAAAAAAGAGTTTATCATGGCATCGCTTAGCGCACCGTTTACAAATATACTCCCTACTTCACTTTCCTTTGCCCATACTTCTCTAAGCTCAATCTTTTTATCACTCTTTTTTATAGTATTATCTTCTATTATATAATACTTATCACTGTAGTTTTCTCTGTTAAAATCATTCGGAAGATTAAGCTTATATTCCGGAAGTGAAAAAAGCATGGATGTATATATTGTATCCCTGACAGTCTTTTCCATATCAACGCTGTATGAAGCACCGCTTGAAAGTATTGCCACATTACTTACCTTCCCTGTAGCAATACTTTTTCTCTCCAAGGCTCCATCTATCAGGATCTTTCCCTTGCTGTATTTTTTAAAGCTCTCACAAACTGTTGCCATTTGTGTAGCAATAGATGGACCTGCTATTTGTACAAAACCGTCGCTGAGGGCTCTGATTATTATTATTTCTCCAAGCGGAGTATATATCCCGGTGCTCTCTACTATTTCTTTTGTTATATCACAGTACTTTATCAAATCTCTTGCCGTTGCGATATAATCATCCTTATAAATATATATTTCAGGCTTTTTGGTATTGGTTACCAGATCAAGCTCCTCGCCGTCTCTTCCTATGGATGTAAGCAGAATACTTTCTTCATTTTCATGAAGTTCTTTTATTACTTCATTTAAAACTGTAGTTTTTCCTGCATTCTTACACATTCCGATAAAAGAGACTCTTTCCTCATCTTTTATCAAATCATAGATATTCATTGTTCTCTACTCCTAATAGGAAGCTGCGCCAAAATTATGGCGGAAAACATAAGTATTGCTCCAAGCATCTCACGACTTCTAAGCACTTCCCCCAATATTATCCATGCAAATATCGCACTGAACACGCTTTCAAGACTCATTAAAAGGCTTGCAATACTCGGTCTGACATATTGTTGTCCCACATTTTGCAATGTGTAACCGCAGGCACCGCTGAAAATCCCCACAAATAAGAGTGCAGGCATTGCCTTAATTATCATATCTACTGACGGCTTTTCAACAGCAATCATAACTATGCTTGAAAAAATTGCCACCACCAAAAATTGAAATATAGATAAATCCAAAACGTCCACTTCTTTTACAAAATGAGCCACCGTTATTATCTGAAGAGCAAATAAAAATGCGCAAAATAAAAGAATTGCGTCTCCGTACTCTAAATTGAATCCGTCATGTATACACAGTAAAAATAATCCTACTACACTTAGTACAACACTTATCCAAAGTCTAATTCCTTCTTTCATCTTAAAGAATATAATGGAAATAATAGGAACAAAAATCACGTACAATGCTGTGATAAATCCGGCCTTTGAAGCATTGGATTCTTTTATACCGATTTGCTGCATAACGCTTGCAATGAAAAGAAAGAATCCTGAGCACAGTGAAGCTATAATCAATGTCTTTTTATAAGACTTATTTATTATATGTTTGTTTGAACTTTTTTTACTCTTAAAAAAACATACTACAGGAATCATCGCAATAAAAGATATCCAGCTTCTTATTGCCAAGAATGTATAAGCATTTACATATCTTGCCCCTATACTCTGTGCTGAAAAGGCCGATCCCCATATCAAAGCCGCGAGCAACAGCATAAGTACTCCAAGAGCATTTTTATTTTTTGACATATTGACCCCCTGTTGTTAAAATAGTAATTTTGCACTACTTATCTTATTATATCCCAATCCGATTATAAAAAAAAGGTAAGATTATAACCAAAAAATGTAAAGATTACTTAATATTTGAATTTTTTACGCAGTTTATACATAATATCACGCAATTTATACTTTTTTACAATATACTTTCAAGAATATTGTATGATACCAATATGTTAAAGAAATTCAAAGGAACAGGAGATATAGGAATATGAAATTAAATTTAAACAAGAAAGCAATGGCAGTTGCTATTTCATTAGCATTGGCAACTCCGGTCATATCAGCAACCGCATTCCCTACATTAAATGTTATCGCCGGAGGTTTTACATCAAATCCTGCGTAGCACAGGGACATGCAATTCCAAACACAGATGTTGTAAATATTTCAGGAAACACTGTAACTGTAGCCCTTGAGGGAACAGGAATCAGTGATGCTGTAAAAGCTGCAACTTATGTTACTATAACTAATAATGCAGGATCTGCAATCGTTACCGCACCTACACTTACATGGACAGGCAGCACAGGCGCTTGGACAGGATTCAGCTTGCAGCTCCCTGCAAACTGGCAGACACTTTTCCATAACTCTGAGCAGATGGGTATTAAAGTATCTTCAACTGTAGGTACTTCAACATTTAATGCTACAGCAAACAAAATCGTAAATAATGATACACAGATAAGCGTTGAGATTCCTGCAGCAGGCGATGCAACAAAAGCACCTTCACCTGTAGGCCCTTTGGCTGCAAAGAACACAAGAGGAAAGATCCGCGTTCCAAAAACTGCTGATGCGGCAGATATTACAGAAAGCGTAATGATGCTCTTAGGCTCATTGGTAGCTATGGGAATGATTGCCGGAGTTACAAAGAAAAAAGAAGACTGATAAATATTTATACATCCCTCTTTAAAAGCAATATATATCTAAAATAAAGGATATATATTGCCTTTTATTTTTTCTGATATTATAATTCATTTGTATTTTGTTATGGAGAAATATATGAGACGAAAAAATACTACGCATGAAATGATGATGGGCTACATGGCTACAGCACTGTTGGAACTTATGCTTGAGAAAGATTATACTAAAATTTCAATCGGTGAGATTGCCAAAAAAGCCGGTGTTGACAGATCATCATACTACAGACATTTTAAATCTAAGGAAGATATTATATCATTCTTTTTTGATATGGTTCTAAAAGAATCGCTTGACGGCTATACAAATCTTTCAAGTATTGATTTTACACTGTATATACATTCAATATATACCGCCTTTTTTAATTACAGAAAAGAAATTTTACTTATTCATTATGCTAATCTCTCATTCCTGCTTTTGGATGTGCTTTCAAAGAGATTTCAGTTCAGTGAACTTGCTACACAGTTCCCGCTTACCAAGCAATATGAACTGTCCTATATCATAGGTGGAATTTACAATAATCTGATATTCTGGATGAATAGAGATATGAAGGAAACTCCCGATGAGCTCACCGAGATTTCACTTCAATTCAGAAATGAAGAATCACTTTCTTTACTTAGTTTGAGATAAAAAATGGATGAGCTGTTAACTCATCCGTTTTTATTATCTAAAATTTCCCTTCAAGAGGTTTCATCGCTCTTTCAAGTATGCCGTTCATATACGCTATTGATATACCGTAATTTGTCATAGGTATGGTAGCTTCATTTGCATACTTCATCCTGGCCTTCATCTGGTTTTCATTTAACATACATGCACCGCAGTGAATTATCATCTTGTATTCGGACAGATCTTTTGGAAACTCTCCTCCGCTTGTAAGTTCAAACTTCAACGCATCTTCATCCTGCAAACCTGTAAATTTTTTGACCAGCCTCGGTATCTTTACACTTCCTATGTCTTCACATTGTCTGTGATGTGTACAGCCCTCACTTATAAGTATTTTATCTCCTTCTTTAAGTGTGTCTATCACTCTTGCAGCATTATACAGATTGTGAAGAGCACCCTTATAGTTGGCAAATACTATTGAAAATGAGGTAAGAGGTATATTTTGAGGTATCAATTCATCCACTTCTTTAAACACTTGAGAATCACATACCACCAAGGCAATATCCTTAAATTTTTTAAGTGTAGCTTCTATCTCATTCACCTGAACTGCTACTGCAATACCATGTCTGTCAAGAATTTCTCTTATTACCTGCTGCTGCGGTAAAATAAGTCTACCCTTTGGTGCCGATGAATCTATAGGTGTTACAAGCATTATAATATCACCTTCCTTCATCATATCACCGAGTATTGTCTTTTCTTTCTTTTCTTTTCCAAGAACCTCAGACATCATATCTTTTAGCTTATCAATATTGATATTATTTAATGCGGAAACATATATATCAATTTTATCATCATGTCTATGCTCATCTGCTATAGAATCACATTTATTTCCTACAACAAGACATCTCTTTTCTTTTATCTTTTCTAAAAATTCAAGCTCATCATCACTAAACTCACTTCCTGCATCCACTACAAAGAGTATAAGGTCGGCCCTGTCTATATATTCCAGGCTCTTTTCCACTCTTAAATTTCCAAGGCTGCTCTTATCGTCAAGTCCCGGTGTATCCACAAGTACCACCGGACCGAACGGCAAAAGCTCCATACTCTTTTTTACAGGATCTGTAGTAGTTCCGCTGATATCGGATACTATTGCAATATCCTGTGAGGTTATAGCATTTATCAAACTTGATTTTCCAACATTACAGCGACCGAAAAGACAAATAGTCGCTCTCTCTCCCATCGGTGTACTATTCATATCAGAACCTGAAATCCCTTGCATTTGTAGTTTCAATTTCATTTATATACTGAATTGCTCTTTCCTTTACCTTAGGATTGCTTACCTTTTCAATCTCCGATTTTATCATCTTCATTCCATGCTCTTTGGTCTCTTCGGATGCATAATCGGTCATATATTCACTAAGGGTCATGAGAGCATTCGGATGACAACAGTTTATAATCTGTCCGCTCTTACAAAGGCTCATAAATCTGTCACCTGTTCTGCCTTCTCTGTAGCATGCGGTACAAAATGAAGGTATATGTCCCATTCCCATAAGCCAGTCCACCACCTCATCCAAAGTTCTTTGATCCGATACATCAAACTGCTCCGAATCTGTAGGTCTGATTTCCTCCGTATATCCGCCTACTGAAGTTCTTGAAGCACCGCTTATCTGTGATATTCCAACCTTTAAAGCTCTTTCTCTTACTTCCTGACTCTCTCTTGTAGAGATAATCATTCCGGTATAAGGAACCGCTATTCTTATACATGCAATAATCTTTTCAAAAGTATCATCATCAAGTCCGTTGTCAAAAGCATCCGGATCTATATCATCAGCCCTTTTAATTCTTGGTACACTTATAGTATGAGGTCCTACTCTGAATGTCGCTTCCAAATGTTCCCCATGCATCAAAAGTCCTGCAAACTCATATTTGTATGACTCCAGTCCGAAGAGTACTCCAAGTCCTACATCATCAATTCCGCCCTCCATAGCTCTGTCCATAGCCTCGGTATGGTATATATAGTTATGCTTAGGTCCTGTAGGATGAAGGCTCTCATAAGATTCTTTATTATAGGTCTCCTGGAAAAGTATATATGTTCCGATTCCAGCTTCATGAAGCTTTTTATAATTTTCCACTGTAGTGGCTGCAATATTTACATTTGCTCTTCTTATAGCTCCGTTTTTATGCTTTATACTGTAAATAGTCTTTATCGATTCAAGTATATACTCAATAGGGCTGTTTATCGGGTCCTCACCTGATTCTATTGCAAGTCTCTTATGTCCCATGTCCTGAAGTGCAATTACCTCATTCTTTATCTCTTCCTGAGTAAGTTTCTTTCTGGCTATATTTTTGTTCTTTGCATGATACGGACAGTATACGCATCCGTTTACACAGTAGTTTGAAAGATAGAGTGGTGCAAACATTACTATTCTGTTTCCATAGAAGGTCTGCTTTATCTCTCCTGCAAGTTCATATATCTTTTTTATAATTTCCTTGTCTTCACAGGCAAGAAGTACGGATGCCTCTCTATGAGTAAGCCCCTTTGCTATAATACCTTTCTCAGTTTTTTTCGGTCTTGCTTTTTCAAGATATTCCTCTATCAAAGGAATATTATTTTTATTTTCCTCGGCAAACTTTAATGTCTCCAATATCTCTTCATGGTTTATAAATTCTTCAGCGTTCCTTGATTTTACATCGTATTTAAACATTTATAATCTCCTCTTACTTTTGCAACTCCGTAACCTATATTGTTGATTCTGTTGGTAATACATCCGATGCAGTGAGCGGCTTCATCTCCTGTACATACCTTTCCGTCATATAGTTCATATTTTTTTCTTGTTTTCAGCGGTGAAAGATTCGGCATCACCACATTTGCACCTGCAAGTATTCCCTTCTCTCTTCCCAGATTGTCCAAAGTACTTAAAGAAGTTGTTGCCGGAATAAGCATATTCGGTCTCATTATTCTAAGAATAGCTATTAAAAATAAAGTCATTTGAATACTTCCGCTTTTTTCATTCTTAAACGCTGTATCATGATGCGGTATAAAAGGTCCTATACCGCACATCTGCGGTCCGAATTCTTCTATAAACTTTAAATCCTTAGCCAATGTGGAAGAACTTTGATACGGTGATCCCACCATAAATCCGCATCCTACCTGAAATCCTATATCTTTTAGAGCTTTAAGGCAGTTCATTCTGTGTTCAAATGACATTGATTTCGGGTGAAGTTTCTCATAATGTTCTTTGTCCGCAGTCTCATGCCTTAAAAGGTATCTGTCCGCACCTGCATCAAACATTTTCTGATAGTCTTCTTTCTCATATTCTCCCAAAGAAAGTGTAACGGCAACATCCTTATACTTTTCCTTGATTTTCTTTACAATACTACATATATAATCCGGTTCAAATTTTCCGTCTTCACCTCCCTGCATTACAAAGGTTCTATAACCGAGCCTGTATCCTTCATCCGCACATTCAAGTATTTCTTCCTCTGTGAGCCTGTAGCGATCACAGTTTCTGTTTGAATGTCTTATTCCACAATAATAACAGTCATTTTTGCAAATATTGCTTATCTCTATCAAACCTCTGAGATAAACATCTTTACCATAATTTTCATCGCCTATAATCCTTGCCTTTTTACTGATATAGTCAAATACCTCTTCATTCAAATTCTCTACAAGATATTTGTATTCTTCAAGGCTAAGGCTTCTTTCTTTTTCTAATTTATCTATCAGAGCAATGCTTTTATCAATTTCCAAATGTCTGTCATATTCGGTATTTTTAAAGTCAGTCTTATAAAGTGATATATCTTTAGCCATTGGCGTCACCCACATTTGAATAAGCGGTTTTAATACTTACTCCCTTTAATTTTCCGATTTTACCCGACAGACTTGAAATCACATTATTCGGTGCGTCGAGAGCGACCGACAACACACTTATACCTCTTTTGTGATAAGGTATACCCATCCTTCCGATAATATAATCTCCGTACTCGTGCAATAAATCATTGAGTTCTTTTACGGAATCCTTGTCCTCCACAATTATTGCCATCAATGCTACTCTGTTATCCATATTTCCCCTTTATAAATAATAGATTTTTGTATTAAAAAAACCCAAAGCCTAGGTGGCTTTGAGTACTCAAATAAATGTGCCTTGGCACAATCTTATACATTCACAAACCACCTTTCAAGTCAGATCCGATATAAATCCCGTCTTCCCTGTTAGGAGTATCTGTATACAATGTAAATCCTTTTTGGTGGTTTGTCAATATGTATAGTATCGTTACTTTTATAACTATATTCTTTTATATCTATCTTAATCATCAATCTCCGAGCTGCTTGAAATTATAGCACCGCTTGAAGCATCGATATCGTAGTCGTATTCTACATTTCCGACCTTAAACTCGATCTCATAAACTCTTACGCCGTCATCCGTATCAAGCTCCACCTTGGTAAAGTTTGCAGATCCGACTCCGGCATGTGAAAGTGCTATCTGCTTTGCTCTGTCTGCCGAGATACCTGAAGCTGCAGCGGATACTGTAGTATTCTCTACGGCAGCGCTTGTAGCGATTCCTTTTTCTCTTTCATCCTCATCTATATCTTCAATAGCATCTGCAATATTTTCCCAGATACTGTCATCAGAATCATAATCAACTATATCTCTTATATCTATGCCCTTTTGTACAACCAGATTGGCAATCTCACTTACTTTCATCTTGGCAAGTTCTTTTGCATCCAGAGAACTGTCTTTAGCGGCAAGATTCAGTACAAATACCGCCTTTCCTATGGATATATTGTTTTCTGTTGCAAACTTCTTAGCATCCACAGTAGTCTTTACAGTCTGATTTATAACTGTTGCCTGTACCGAATTGGTTGAAAGCGCAGTATTTATATCATTTAACACTTCCGCCTTAACTTTGTTTGCCTTATCTTCATTATCATTTCTTACTGTTACCAAAATACCTGTATTGTCATTTCGGATATAACCCTTTTGAACCATTGAGCCTATAAGTGCATTAACGGCAACCTTAAGCTCGGTATTCTTAAGATTCATACCGTCAATTACGGCGGCTCCGTCCTGATTTGTAGACTGTACTTGTAAAACCTTGTTCTTTTTGTTTGTTACAATCTCAACTCCCGGATTTACGTCAATATCTACATGTGAATCCGGAACATAGTTATTTCCGTAATACGGAACTCCTACAACTCCTACTGCAAATAGTAGACAAGCGGCAGCGGCCACTCCTACAAATCCCTTACCGAATATATTAAACTTCCTCTTCATCCCTTTTTCAATCCTTTCTGCGTCAACAGAAACGATATTTTCAGAAATTCTTTTAAACATATCCTCGGGAATCATTCCCGATACAGCAGTGTCGAGCTTCCTCTCAATATCTTCTCTCTTCATCAAAAGCCCTCCTCTTCCAAATATTTCTGCATCTTCCTGACAGTCCTGTTGTACTTTGACAGCACCGTATTTATTGACATATCAAGTAATTCTGCTATTTCACGATTTTTCAGACCTGCCACCGCATGTAGCAAAAGTATTGTTCTTTCATTCTCATCCAACTTATTTATAGTTGTTTTTAGAATAATACGCTCACTCAGATCTTCCACAAATGAAAAATCCTGTTCCGGCAAATTGTTATCATCTTCTAAACTACCCTCGTTTTTCCCGTCACGAATCTTCATAAGTGCAAAATTTCTTGCTATTGTAAATATCCATGCCATCGGTTTATCGTACGATGTGTAATCTGCTGCCTTTTGATAGATTTTCAAAAAAGTATCCTGCAAAATATCCTCTGCATCATGAGTATTCTTTGTTATTGAAAGGGCAAAGGCATATACACTTTTATGAGTTTTTTCATATAAAGTATGTAAAGCCTCCATACTTCCCTTTGCGATATCTTTTATAAGTTTATCATCCACCGTCGATGAAGCTTTTGATCCCTCCTCCAAGACCGCCACAAAATTAAGCATCTAATAATCATCCTTTCACTATATTAATGCATGAGAATATCATTTTATTGCATGCCGTTGCATTATTTTTTATTTTTTTATAAACTTTTTCTCATCAATACTATACAGAATATTGCAGTAAACATTTCCGCCGCAAAAAATGAGCTCCATACTCCTGTTATTCCAAAAATCCCCGGTAAGATAAGTGCAAATACAATTATTGCCACTATACCTCTTGATATTGCTATAAGAGAGGACTCTTTTCCTCTCCCCGTAGCACTGTAAAATCCCGCCGTAATAATATTAAATGCGGCAGGTATAAATCCTATAAAATAAATTCTGATACCCGGAATTGCATAGTTTGCCAATACATCCGAATTTTCATTGTTAAATGCGACTATAATGTTTTGAGCAAATGCCATTACCAGAGCAACCAAAACTCCTGCTATAATAATACCTACAGAAAGTGAATATAAGTAAATTTTCTTTAAGTCTTTTTTCTCACCTTTACCGTAAGTTTCACTTGCCACGGGCTGTAATCCTTGTGATACACCGTTTAGCATCGCCACTCCTACCAAGGCGGAGTTTGCTATAACTCCATATGCCGCAACCGCTATATTACCTACAAGTGAGAGCAGTATAAAATTAAATACTGTTGTTATTATTCCGTTTGAAATTTCACCTACAAATGCCACCAGACCGAGACTACATGATAAAATCAATTTTTTTACTGAAGGCAAATTAAAGCAAAAACGCACATTATTCTTTTTTGACAAATAATGCAACATACAGATGCTCATACTTACTATCGGTGATATTCCCGTTGCAAGTGCCGCACCTGCCATACCCATACCTACAGGGAAAATAAGTATATAATCAAATATTATATTAAAAATTCCGCTTATAAGTGTTGCCGCCATAGCAATCCTAGGTGAGTTGTCATTTCTCACAAAAGCTGTAAATGTAAAGTTCAACATAAAAAAAGGCGAGAAACAAAGAATAATACGTGCATATGTGTGAGTTACATTTACTATTACTTCATCCGCACCGAAAACTCTTAGCACCACATCCGGAATAAAAATACCCAAAATTAAAAACGGTAAGCTAAGTAGGAAGCTCCAGAAAAATGAATTTGAAAAATATTTATCTGCACTGCTTTTATCACCAAGTGATTTTAACAATGTATACTTTGTTGCGGAGCCTATGCCTATCATAGCTCCTATAGCAAA
The DNA here is from genome assembly GCF_003862475.1 of Lachnoanaerobaculum gingivalis. Taxonomy (GTDB): domain Bacteria; phylum Bacillota; class Clostridia; order Lachnospirales; family Lachnospiraceae; genus Lachnoanaerobaculum; species Lachnoanaerobaculum gingivalis. The sequence continues at coordinate 99,002 of NZ_RRCO01000005.1, forward strand.
TGTTATTGCAAATATCGGTAAAACAAGATTTAATCCTGTTATTCCGTTTGCACCTTCCGCCATTGATATAAAAACAGTATCCGCCAATACATAACATGATGTGCCTGTTGTAGCAAGGATATTAGGCAGAATATATCCTCTAAGTTTTTTTTCAATCATAAAAGACTCTCCTGTCATAGTTATCGAATTATATCATAAATATTCTGTAAGCTCAATTAAAGTCAAATTTATTTTCACATAAAAAATAGCAGTCATAGACTGCTACTTTTATATATCAAAGATGGTATTATACTAACTCAAGTAAAACTTCCATAGCCGCATCTCCCTTACGAAGACCGATCTTAACTATTCTTGTGTATCCACCCTTACGATCTGCATACTTTGGACCGTACTCATCGAAAAGCTTCTTTGCAAGGTCAACTGACTTTGTATTCTTCTTCTTTCCGGCTGCCTTTGCAGGTAACTCTGTCGGAACATATACTACAGCGTTGATTTTGCTTCTTGCATGAAGTCTTGAAGGTCTGTCTTTCTTGATTTCCTTCTCCACCTCATCATAAACAGTAACTTTCTTACCGTCTACAACTTCTTTTACTCTCTTACCGTCAGCATCTTTTCTTGCAACCTTTGCATTTACCTTTACAAGGTCGAAGTTATCCTTCTCCTTAACAGCTAATGCTATAAGCGGCTCAACAATCTTTCTGATTTCTTTTGCTCTGGCCTCTGTGGTCACAATCTTACCATGCTGTAAAAGTGCTGTAACCTGGTTTCTCAATAATGCTTTTCTCTGACTTGATGTCTTTGAAAGTTTTCTATACTTTGCCATTTTTTCTCCTCCATAGGAAACATATATACGCTGACATTGGACTTACTATATATGTCTATTTATTCTTTTTTATGATTCTTCGCTCTCACGAAGGTGAAGTCCAAGCTCTTCCAGCTTTAGTAAGACTTCTTCTAATGATTTTCTACCCAGATTTCTGACTTTCATCATATCATCTGAAGTACGTGAACACAGTTCTTCAACTGTATTGATTCCTGCTCTCTTCAAACAGTTGTAAGATCTAACTGACAGTTCAAGTTCATCTATATTCATCTCCAGAACTTTTTCCTTGTCATCCTCTGCTTTTTCTACCATTACATCAACAGTTTTGGCATTATCAGACAAATCTATAAATAAATTTAGGTGCTCACTCAAAACTTTGGCAGCTAAACTTACCGCCTCATCAGGTGCCAATGTACCGTTTGTAGTAACATCAAGTGTTAACTTATCAAAGTCTGTCATCTGACCTACACGAGTGTTCTCTACAAGAAGATTTACTCTCTCTACAGGAGTATAGATAGAATCGATTGCTATCACACCTATAGGAGTATCCTCTCCTTTATTTTTATCTGAACTTACATAACCTCTACCGTTTGTTATTGTCAATTCCATATAGAACTTGCCTTCTGAAACTGTTGCAATAACCTGGTCTTTGTTAATGATTTCTATACTTGGATCACATTGAATATCTTCTGCAGTGATAACTCCTTCACCGTCAAAATCTATATAAGCAACCTTCGGCTCATCATCAATAGATGTATTCCTGATTGCAAGGCTTTTTACATTCATTATGATCTCTGTCACATCCTCTTTTACTCCCGGTATGGAAGAAAATTCATGCAACACGCCGTCAATCTTAACCTGACTGACAGCCGATCCAGGGAGGGATGAGAGCATGATTCTTCTTAGGGAATTGCCTAAAGTTGTTCCATAACCTCTCTCCAGTGGTTCACATATGAATCTGCCGAACTTCTTATTCTCGGAAATTTCTGAAATCTCTATATTGGGTTTTTCAAAATCAAACACGAATGTCCCTCCTTTTAGATAAACTATATCTATATCTCAAATATTTGAGAATTGGTTAATACTTCAAGGCTAAAATATTTCTATTATTAGCAAATCAGCTGATACGAAAATAAGTATCAGCTGTTAAGATTCCTATTACTTAGAGTACAACTCAACGATAAGAAGTTCGTCTACAGGAACATCAATTTCTTCTCTTGTAGGGAGGCTCTTTACAGTACCTTTTAAGTTTTCAAGATCTGCATCAATCCAAGCCGGTACAATTCTTCCGGCTGTTGACTCTACAACTTCCTTATATCTTGCAGATGATTTTGCCTTCTCTTTGATCTCTATAACGTCTCCTGCCTTTACAAGGTAAGATGGAATATTTATACACTTACCGTTTACAAGAACGTGCTTATGATCAACAATCTGTCTTGTTTCTTTTCTTGTTCTGCCGAATCCCATACGGAAAACAACATTGTCAAGCCTTCTCTCTAAGAGAATCATAAGGTTCTCACCAACCTGGCCCTTCATTCTCTCAGCCTTAGCATAGTAATTTCTGAACGGTTTCTCTAATACACCGTAGATAAACTTTGCTTTCTGCTTTTCTCTAAGCTGCAAACCGTACTCACTGAGCTTACGGCCTGCTCTTTTTGTATCTCTGTTAGACTTTTTATCTATTCCCAGAAAACCCGGCTCAAGGCCAAGTGATCTGCATCTTTTAAGAACGGGAACTCTATTAATTGCCACTTTTAGTACCTCCTATTAGACTCTTCTGCGTTTTGGTGGACGACATCCATTGTGTGGTACCGGAGTTACATCCTTAATACTTGTTACTTCTATTCCACATGCAGCCAACGCACGAATAGCTGCTTCTCTTCCTGAACCGGGCCCCTTTACCATAACATCTACATACTTAAGTCCATGTACTAAAGCTGCTTTTGCAGCAGTTTCTGCAGCCATAGATGCCGCATATGGAGTAGATTTCTTTGAACCTCTAAATCCTAGACCACCGGCACTTGCCCATGATATCGCATTACCCTGGGTATCAGTTAATGTAACAATTGTATTGTTAAATGATGACTGAATATGTGCCTGTCCGCGTTCAACGTTTTTCTTTACGCGCTTCTTTGTCACCTTCTTGGTGGACGCATTCTTTGCCATTAAACTAACCTACCTTTTTAAACTTTACTACGCTCCTGTTTTTAAAACATACAGCGAAAATTACTTTTCGAAAAAATGAACAGACTATATTATCTATTATTTCTTCTTGTTTGCTACTGTCTTTCTTGGACCCTTACGTGTTCTTGCATTTGTCTTAGTCTTCTGTCCGCGAACCGGAAGATTCTTTCTATGACGAATGCCACGATAACATCCTATTTCCTGTAATCTCTTGATGTTCATAGCGATCTCTCTTCTAAGATCACCCTCTACCATCTGAGTATCGGAAATAACCTGTGCCAATTCTTTTACTTCATCGTCTGTAAGATCCTTTACTCTTGTATCAGGATTTACATTAGCCTCTTTCAAGATACGCTTTGAACTTGTAAGACCTATACCATAGATATATGTCAAACCAATCTCAATACGCTTTTCTCTTGGTAAATCAACGCCTGCTATACGAGCCATTTACCTACTTCCTCCTTATTCCTATGCAGATCAACCTTGTCTCTGCTTGTGCTTTGGGTTCTCACAAATTACTCTGATGGAACCTTTTCTCTTAATTATTTTGCATTTTTCGCAAATCGGTTTCACTGAAGATCTGACCTTCATTGTAACTCTCCTTTCATCGCTACTAATAAAGACGCCATAGTATTATAGCATTAACTACTATAATATGCAAGGTCTTATTTTATTTATCACGCCAAATGATTCTTCCTTTTGTTAAATCATATGGAGATAATTCGATAGTAACTTTATCACCCGGTAAAATTCTTATATAATTCATTCTAAGTTTACCGCTGATATGTGCCAATACCTGATGCCCGTTCTCAAGTTCTACCTGAAACATTGCATTAGGTAACTTTTCAACAACTGTTCCTTCAATCTCTATAACGTCTGATTTAGACATTTACTCCTCCACTTTTTCAAGAGATATTTTAACTTAACATCGTTAAAGTTATCACCACTGTTCTTAATATCAATAAATTCATCACTTTTTCCAAGCCTGCTGACATGCTTTTTATTTTTCTTCTTTGGCTTGTCAAGAGTCTTAAGTCTGCCGTCTGCAAGATAGATAAAATCTTTCTCACAGTCAATTACTATATAATACTCTCCTCTGTCATGTCCCTTTATTGATATTACAATATCACCTGTATTTATCATATTTTTCTTAAAGAAAGGATCTCAGGCTCACCGTCTGTTATCAAAATAGTATTTTCATAATGTGCAGCCAGCGAATTATCATCTGTAACCACTGTCCAGTCATCATCAAGCCATACCACTTCATCTCTTCCTGCCGTAATCATAGGTTCTATAGCAAGAGTCATGCCAGGCTGAAGCTTTATTCCGCCTCTTTTCATATCAAAGTTAGGAACTTCAGGATCTTCGTGAAGATGTGTACCTATACCATGTCCCACAAGATCTCTTACTACACCGTAGCCTCTTTCTTTTGCATAGCTTCCTATTGCCTTACAGATATCATTCAGGTGATTTCCTGCAATCGCATATTTTATTCCCTCGTAAAAGCACTCTTTAGTAACCTTTACAAGCTCCTTTGCTTTTTCGCTTCCTTCGCCTATTATATGAGTTCTGGCAGCATCAGAATGGTATCCCTTCCAGATGACACCTGCGTCTAGACTCACAACGTCTCCGTCTTTTAAAATTCTTTTCTTTGACGGAATACCATGTACAACCTCTTCATTTACAGACACACATATTGAAGCAGGATAACCGTGATAGTTCAAAAATGAAGGAACACATCCGTAGGATCTGATTATCTCATCTCCGATTTTATTCACTTCATATGTAGTCATACCTGCATGTAATGCCTTTTCCAATTCTTCATGAGTTTTTGCCAGTATTATTCCGGCTTCTCTCATCAATTGTATTTCTCTGTCAGACTTTATTGTTACTGCCATTTTCATCCTCACAATCTATTCCAAAACTGCAATAATGTCTAAGAATACTTCTTCCATATCCTTTGTCCCGTCTACCGAAGTCAAAATTTTCTCATTATCATAGTAGTCTATCAAAGGCTGTGTCTGATCATGATAAATCTCAAGTCTTTTCTTTACGGTCTCCGGCTTGTCATCATCCCTGATTACAAGTTCGTTACCACATGTATCACATACATTTTCCGCTTTCGGTGCCGAATATACTATATGATATGTAGCTCCGCAACTTAAACAAGCTCTTCTACCGCCCATTCTTGTAATAATCGACTCATCCGGAACATCTATATTTATAGCATAATCTATTTTTTCACCAAGCTGTGATAATGCCTTTGTCAATGACTTTGCCTGTGGTATTGTTCTTGGAAAACCGTCAAGTACAAAACCGTCTTTGCAATCATCTTTATGTATTCTGTCTAAAAGCATTCCTATAGTAATATCGTCAGGAACCAACTCGCCCCTATCCATATACTCTTTTGCTTTATTTCCAAGCTCGGTTTTTTCTTTTATATTTGCTCTGAATATATCGCCGGTGGATATATGCGGTATATTATACTTTTTTGCAATTCTCTTTGCCTGTGTGCCTTTTCCGGCACCGGGTGCACCTAACATAATAATTTTCATGGCGTATCTCCCCAATTTTCATTAGTAACCACGAAAAACCCCTGAAGAATATCCCCAGTGGTTTTTCGTAAGATGACTAGTCTAATAAGAATCCTCTGTAATTTCTTACAAGCATTTGTGATTCAATTGCTTTTATTGTCTCAAGGACTACACCAACAATGATGATCAGGGATGTTCCGGTAAATGAAAGTCTACTGATATTGAACAATCCTGATATTATTATAGGTATAATACAAACTATTATAAGTCCTGTTGCACCTATAATGATAATGTAACTTAAAATCTTTGAGAAGTAATCACTGGTAGGTTTTCCCGGTCTGATACCCGGTATAAATCCGCCTGATTTCTTCATATTGTTAGCTACCTCAAGTGGGTTAAAAGTAATTGATGTATAAAAATAAGCAAATAAGATAATCAAAATGATATAAACTATAAGTCCGATAGAATACTTCGGTGCTTCAGGCTTAAACCACATTGATGAATTCATATATGTTAATATCTCACCTATTATTGAGCCGTTATTAACTTGCAAGAATTGGCCAATAACTATAGGTGTAGAAAATAATGAAGAAGCAAAAATAACAGGAATAACACCTGCAGTATTTACTTTAAGCGGAATATTGGATGATGTTCCGCCTACACTTCTTCTACCCTGCGTTTTGGATGAATACTGTACAGGAATCCTTCTCTCGGCGTCCTGTAAGATAATGGTGAAAACTACCATTGCTACTATAAAAGCGATTATAATAACTGCGGCAACCACCATTCTTGCTACTGTCTGGCCTTTTAAGAATCTAACATACAGATTGTTAAAGTCAGATGGTAATGAAGCAAGAATATTCAGAAGAAGAACAACAGAAATACCGTTTCCTACGCCATTTTCTGTAATTCTCTCTCCCATCCACATCAAAAATGCACTACCTGCTGTCATTGTAACTACAGCTACAACTACACTCTTTATTCCAAAATGAATTAAAAGTCCCTGTCTACCGAATCCTATTGCCATGGCTGAAGACTGTAAGAGGGCTAGGGCGACAGTTAAGTATCTTGTGTACTCTACTATCTTTTTTCTACCGTCTTCACCATCCTGTTGTAATTCCTCAAGTGCAGGAATCGCAATTGTCAAAAGCTGGATTATGATAGAACTTGTAATGTATGGAGTAATGCTTAGTGCAAGCACACTCAGACTTTCAAATGAGCCTCCGGTGATTGCATTGAAAAATCCAAATGCGTCACCGGTCTGCTTTGCAAAAAAATCTTTAAAATAAGTTGTATTCACACCCGGTATAGGTAAATTACTGCCGAAGCGAATAATTACCAGCATTATAAATGTGTACAGAAGCTTCTTTCGTACATCCTTTACCTTAAATGCATTTCGGAGTGTTGTGAGCATCAGATCACCTCACAAGTTCCGCCTGCGGCTTCAATCTTAGCTTTTGCGCTTTCACTAACGGCAATATACTTGATATTGAACTTCTTTGTTAATGAACCGTTTCCTAAGAGTTTAACTCCATCTCTTGTATTTTTGATTATTCCTGCAGCTACTAATGTCTCAGGAGTAACTTCTATACCGTCCTCAAGACGATCAAGAACAGAAATGTTTACAGCTACGATATCCTTAGAGTTACGATTTGTAAATCCTCTCTTAGGGATACGTCTGTATAATGGCATCTGTCCACCTTCGAATCCCGGTCTTGTAGGACCTGAACGAGCTTTCTGACCCTTGTGACCCTTACCGGCAGTCTTACCGTTACCTGAACCATGTCCACGGCCACGTCTGAAATTATCGCTATGCTTTGAGCCTAATGCAGGCTGTAAATTAGATAAATCCATAACTACACCTCCTTCTTTAGACTTCTTCAACTTTTACAAGATGTCTTACATGCCAAATCATGCCTCTTACAGCATCATTATCAGGCATTTCCACTGTCTTGTTTAATTTTCTTAAACCAAGCGCCTCTACAGTTGCTCTCTGTTTTGGGATAGCACCGATAGGGGATTTAACCAATGTAATTTTTAACTTTGCCATATTTTCCTCCTATTATGCTAATATTTCTTCTACTGACTTTCCACGGAGTTTTGCAATCTCCTCAGGAGTCTTAAGTGCTGCTAAACCTGCAAGTGTAGCAAGACATACATTTGTCTTGTTATTTGAGCCTAAAGATTTTGAACGGATATTCTTATATCCTGCAAGCTCCAATACCGCACGGGCAGGGCCACCTGCGATAATACCTGTACCTTCAGGTGCTCTCTTTAAAAGAACACTTGCACTTCCGAATTTTCCTGTGTAATCATGCGGTACACTGAAATTCTCATCTATTCTAACTTCAACTAATGACTTAGTTGCAGCTTCTTTACCTTTACGGATAGCCTCAGGTACCTCTCCTGCTTTACCAAGACCGATACCGACATGACCATTACCGTCACCTACAACAACAAGAGCAGAAAACTTCATTGTACGTCCACCCTTTACGGTTTTGGATACACGCTTGATATTTACGACTCTGTCATTTAACTCCAATTTGCTTGGATCGATGATTTGTCTCTTCATGTATGTTTCTCCTCCTATTAGAATTGTAATCCTGCTTCACGGGCAGCCTCTGCCAATGCAGCAACCTTACCTTGATAGATAAATCCGCCTCTATCAAATACAACTTTGTCTATACCCTTCTCAAGTGCTCTCTTTGCAATAAGAGTTCCAACGAATGCTGCAGCATCTACATCATTTGTCTTTGAAAGCTCCGCTCTTGCACTCTTCTCAAGTGTTGAGGCACTAACTACTGTATTTCCCACTGTGTCGTCAATAATCTGAGCGTACATATGGTTGTTACTTCTAAATACAGCAAGACGTGGTCTCTCAGTTGTTCCGCTGAGACGATTACGTAATCTGTAATGCTTCTTAGTTCTAAGATCGCTTTTTGATTTTTTGCTAACCATTTACTTACCCTCCTATTATTTCTTACCGGTCTTACCGACTTTACGTCTGATAACTTCAGTAGAGTATTTGATACCCTTGCCCTTATATGGCTCAGGCTTTCTCTTGCCTCTTATTTCAGCAGCGTACTGACCTACTTTTTCCTTGTCAATACCCTGAATCTTTATGATGTTCTGTCCGTCAAGAACAGATGTGATACCTTCAGGATCTTCCATCTCTACAGGATGTGAATATCCAAGTGAAAGTACAAGCTTGTTTCCTTGCTTTGCTGCTCTGTAACCAACACCGTTTACCTCAAGTACCTTCTCATAGCCTTCGGTTACACCTACTACCATGTTATGTATAAGAGTTCTTGTGAGACCGTGTAATGCCTTATTCTTCTTTAAGTCATTTGGTCTAGTTACTACAATATCATCACCTTCCTGCTTAATAGTCATTTCTACAGGTAATGCTCTCTCAAGTGTACCCTTAGGACCTTTTACAGTCACATGATTATTTTCTGCAATTGTAACAGTTACTCCTGCCGGAATTGCGATAGGCATTCTTCCAATTCGTGACATGCCGTCTTCCTCCTTAAATTTATCGTGAGCTTTCGCTCAGGTTTTCAGGTTTATATCATCTAATAGGCAGTCACTAAAGAATGATCTTTATGACTACTGCTATTAGAGTTGAAACTTAATTATATTTGTTGTATCCACTCGGCATTGGCATACATATATGTGCCGGGTGGGTTCGACTCCACTAGCGCTCAAACTACGTTTTCGCTGAGTGTCGCGAACGACTTTCACACTAAGTTCACACTGCGTGTTCACTAAGTGTTCAATGTCTCGGGACGGGCTTTCGTACTAAATTCGCACTGCACTTCGTTTGTGCTCATTAAGTACGGGGTGCCTACCAAACGAAAGCAAGTACTTCTCCACCTACGTTAAGCTTTCTTGCTTCTTTATCTGTGATAACGCCGTTATTTGTTGAAATAATAGCTGTTCCAAGACCACCAAGAACTCTTGGAAGCTCTTCTCTGCTTGCGTATATACGTAAGCCCGGCTTTGAAATTCTCTTCAATCCACTTATTATTCTCTCGCTCTTGTTAGCTGTATACTTTAAGAATATTCTGATATCCTTGAAGTTACCATTGTCAACAAGTTCGTACTTCTCTACATAACCTTCTTCTACAAGTATGTTAGCTATTGCTATTTTCATCTTTGAGGAAGGAATATCAACTGAGTCATGTTTTGCAGTATTTGCATTTCTGATTCTGGTAAGCATATCTGCAATTGGATCGCTCATTGTCATGGAATTTTTTCCTCCTGTTTATTTTAAATGTATCTGATTATAACTATTTTTACTTCTTTCAAGCTGTTCGGTAACATAAAAGCGTCCACTCGACATCGGCATATATGTGTGCCGGGTGGCGTCCACTCGACTAAGTTCGCACTTCGCTTTGCTTGTGCTCACTAAGGCTCGGGACGGGCTTTCGTACTAAATTCGCACTGCACTTCGTTTGTGCTCATTAAGTGCTCAATGCCTGCCTACCAGCTTGCTTTCTTAACTCCCGGTATTTGACCCTTATAAGCCAATTCACGGAAGCAAATTCTACAGATACCATACTTTTTAAGATAAGCATGTGGACGGCCACAGATTTTGCATCTGCTGTACTCTCTTGTAGAGAATTTTGCCGGTCTGGCCTGCTTAATCTTCATTGAAGTCTTTGCCATGAAATCTTCCTCCTAAATTATTTGAAAAATGGCATATTGAATAATGTCAAAAGTTCTCTAGCTTCTTCATCTGTGTTTGCTGTAGTAACGAATATAACATCCATACCACGCACCTTATCAATCTTATCATACTCTATCTCAGGGAAGATAAGCTGTTCCTTAACTCCAAGAGCATAGTTTCCTCTGCCATCAAATGCATTAGGATTAACACCTCTAAAGTCACGCACTCTTGGAAGAGCAAGATTTATAAGTCTGTCAGCAAACTCATACATCTTTGAACCACGAAGAGTTACCTTACAACCTATAGGCATACCCTCTCTAAGTTTAAAGTTAGCAACTGATTTCTTTGCCTTTGTAACTACCGCCTTTTGTCCGGAGATAATTTCAAGATCTCTAACTGCAGCATCTAATACTTTTGCATTATCTTTTGCTTCACCGACAGCCATGTTGATAACAATCTTATCAAGCTTCGGTACCTGCATAGGATTCTTATAGCCAAACTTCTCAATCATCTTTGCAACGATTTCGTTCTCATATGTTTCCCTTAATCTTGTCATGTTTTCCTCCTTTCCAATTAGTCGATAGCCTTGCCGGTCTTCTTAGCTACACGAACCTTCTTGCCGTCTTTTACTTCAAAACCGACTCTTGTAGCCTTACCGTCAACAACTAACATTACATTTGATATATCAATAGTTCCCTCTGTATTTACGATTCCACCGTTCTGGTTAGCCATACTTGGTTTTGTATGCTTTGTAATCATATTACAGCCTTCAACTACTACTCTGTTCTTCTTAGTATCAACCTTTAATACTTTACCTGTCTTGCCTCTATCTTTTCCAGATATGATCTTAACCATATCGTCTCTTTTGATTTTATGCACGCTAGACCTCCTTATAATACTTCAGGTGCGAGAGATACAATCTTCATAAAATGCTTCTCACGAAGTTCTCTTGCAACCGGTCCAAAGATACGAGTACCTCTTGGAGTCTTGTCATCCTTGATTATAACTGCTGCGTTTTCATCGAATCTGATGTATGAACCGTCTTTACGGCGTGTGCTATTGACTGATCTTACTACAACAGCCTTAACAACATCACCTTTCTTTACAACACCGCCTGGTGTTGCATCTTTAACGGTAGCGACGATTATATCGCCGATATGAGCATATCTTCTAGTTGAACCACCCATAACACGAATTGTAAGCAATTCCTTTGCTCCGGTGTTATCGGCTACCTTCAATCTTGTTTCCTGCTGAATCATGCCGGATACTCCTTCCTACCTAAATTATTTTGCCTTCTCAATTATCTGTACAAGTCTCCATCTCTTATCTTTAGAAAGAGGTCTTGTCTCCATAATCTTTACAGTATCGCCAATGTTACATTCATTCTTTTCATCATGTGCTTTGAACTTAACAGTCTTCTTTACAATCTTGCCATAAAGTGGATGCTTTACATGGTCTTCGATTGCAACAGTGATTGTCTTATCCATCTTATCGCTAACAACCTTGCCGATACGGGTTTTTCTAAGATTTCTCTCCACGGTTTATCTCCTTTATCTTTATGCCAATTTTGCATTCTCAGTGATAACTGTCTGAATTCTGGCAATGTTTCTACGAACTTCCTTAATTCTTGAAGTGTTATCCAACTGGCTGGTTGCATTTTGGAATCTAAGGTTGAAAAGTTCCTTCTTTGCGGAAACCAATTCCTCATTTAACTGTTCTAAGCTTTTTGACTTTAATTCGTTTACATAATTCTTAGTTTTCACTTGCTTCACCGCCTTCCAAATCAGCCTTTGAAACTATCTTACATCTGCAAGGAAGCTTATGCATTGCAAGACGAAGAGCCTCTCTGGCAACCTCTTCAGGTACGCCTGCGATCTCAAATAATACACGACCCGGCTTTACAACAGCTACCCAATATTCTGTAGATCCCTTACCTGAACCCATTCGAGTCTCAGCAGGTTTTGCTGTAACAGGCTTATCAGGGAAAATCTTTATCCAAACTTTACCACCACGCTTGATATAACGAGTCATAGCAACTCTGGCAGCCTCTATCTGGTTTGACTTTATCCAACAAGGATCAAGGGATACTAAACCATACTCACCATAAGTGATCTTATTGCCTCTTAAGGCCTTTCCTGCCATAGAACCTCTAAACTGTTTTCTACGCTTTACTCTCTTAGGCATTAACATATTATTTTACGCTCCCTTCCTGTGTTTTTCTTTGAGGAAGCACCTCACCTGTGTATATCCAAACCTTAACACCAACTTTTCCGTATGTTGTGTTTGCCTCGGCAAAACCATACTGGATGTCAGCTCTTAATGTCTGAAGAGGAATTGTACCCTCTGAATAGAACTCTGTACGAGCCATATCAGCACCGCCAAGACGTCCTGAACAGCTTGCCTTGATACCAAGTACTCCCGCCTTCATGCTTCTTGACATTGTTGACTTCATTGCTCTACGGAATGATATACGATTCTCAAGCTGTGATGCAATGCTTTCAGCTACAAGCTGAGCATCTCTATCAGGTCTCTTGATTTCTTTGATATCAATGAATACTTTCTTATCTGTAAACTTTGATACTTCCTTCTTTAACTTTTCAACTTCTGCACCCTGCTTACCGATAACAACACCCGGTCTTGCAGTATGAAGTATTATTCTAACTCTGTCTGAAGCACGCTCGATTTCAATATCTGATACGCTTGCTGAATAAAGCTTGTTCTTTAAGAACTTTCTGATATTGTAGTCTTCTACTAAGCAATCAGCAAAATCCTTATCAGCGTACCATCTGGAGCTCCAGTCTTTTATAACACCGACTCTAAGTCCATGTGGATTAACTTTCTGTCCCATTTTCGCGTCTCCTCCTATCTTTCATCTAAGACCACTGTGATATGGCTCATTCTCTTCTCGATACGATAAGCTCTACCCTGTGCTCTTGGCTTAATTCTCTTCATTATAGGGCCATCACTTGCATAACACTCTGCAATATATAATTTAGAAGGATCTAAATTATTATTGTTCTCAGCATTAGCTACTGCCGACTCTACCAATTTCTTGATAACACTTGACGCATATCTTGGGCTATACATAAGAATACCCAAAGCCTCACCAACATTCTTTCCTCTGATTGCATCAAGCACGAAACATGCTTTCTGAACAGGTACTCTGGCATATGAGAGCTTAGCTGATGGTCTGGTGTCCTTAACTGCATTTCTTTCTCTTTTAATCTGGGATCTATGTCCTTTTGCCATTTAAAAAACCTCCTTTCAACCCTCTCTTATCTTGAAGCTTTCTTATCGTCAGCTTTATGTCCTTTGTAAGTTCTTGTTGCAACGAACTCACCAAGCTTATGTCCTACCATATCCTCGGTAACATATACCGGAACATGCTTTCTTCCATCATGAACAGCAATAGTATGACCTACCATCTGTGGGAAGATTGTTGAACGGCGTGACCATGTTTTAATAACACTCTTGTCGCCGGTCTGATTCATTGCATCAACTTTCTTTAATAAACTTGCATCTGCAAATGGTCCTTTTTTAAGTGAACGTGACATTTATCTTTCCTCCTTTATTTAGTAGCGGCCTTACCATCTCTTCTTCTGATGATCAACTTATTAGACTGTTTCTTCTTGTTTCTAGTCTTAAGACCAAGAGCCGGCTTGCCCCAAGGAGTAGATGGACCCGGACGACCGATTCCGGTTTTACCTTCACCACCACCGTGTGGATGGTCATTAGGGTTCATAACAGAACCACGAACTGTAGGTCTTATACCCATGTGACGCTTTCTTCCTGCCTTACCAAGTTTAACAAGTGAATGCTCACCGTTTCCAACTACACCGATAGTAGCTCTGCAAATGATTGGAACCATTCTCATCTCACCTGATGGAAGACGAAGAGTTGCATACTTGCCTTCTTTTGCCATAAGCTGTGCCACATTTCCTGCTGAACGAACAAGCTGTCCGCCCTTTCCCGGATAAAGCTCAATGTTATGAATCTGTGCACCTACAGGAATCTCTGCAAGTGGTAAACAGTTTCCAACTCTGGCCTCTGCACCTGAACCGCTTACTATTGTAGCTCCGACCTGAAGTCCTTCAGGAGCAAGTATATAAGCCTTAGCACCATCTACATATGCGATAAGCGCAATGTTGGCTGTTCTGTTCGGATCATACTCTATAGCAACAACTTTTGCAGGAACTCCGTCTTTAGAGTTTCTCTTAAAATCGATGATTCTGTATTTTCTCTTTGCACCGCCACCGCGATGTCTAACTGTTATTTTACCCTGATTGTTTCTTCCTGAGTTCTTCTTAATTGGTGCCAATAATGACTTCTCAGGAGTACTCTTTGTGATTACGCTAAAGTCCAAACCTGTCATATTTCTTCTTGACGGTGTATATGGACTATATTTCTTTATTCCCATTTTTTCTCCTTCTTGTGCTACGCACTTTATCACGGCAGGATGCCGTATAATACATCCCGATCATATCGGGAAAGCAACACTTGTTGCTTATAAGCCCTGGAACAACTCGATATCTTTGCTATCCTCTGTAAGCCATACAATAGCCTTCTTGACTTTTGCTGTCTTACCTGTTGTCATTCCTCTTCTTCTTGTCTTTCCATCCTGGTTCATAGTGTTTACTTTTGTAACCTTAACGCCGTCAAACATCTTCTCAACTGCTTCTTTGATCATTGTCTTGTTTGATTCAGGATGTACAAGGAAAGTATATTTCTTCTCTGTCATGCCAAGCATGCTCTTCTCTGTAATAACCGGCTTAAGTATTACGTCATAGTATTGAATATTTGCCATTACGCATATACCTCCTCTATAGTCTTAACAGCGTCCTTAGAAGCAACTACTGTGTTGTACTTTAAGATATCATATACATTGATAGTCTTAGGTGAAGCAGCCTTAACACCGTAAATATTTCTAACAGAAAGTACAGTGTTCTTCTCATTCTCAGCACATACAACAAGAGCCTTCTTAACATTTAAGTTATTTAAAGTCTGCTGCATTTTCTTTGTCTTAATTTCGCTCATTGCGAAATCATCAACAACGATGAACTTGTTCTCAAGAACTCTGCTTGTAAGAGCACTCTTAAGAGCAATTCTCTTCTCT
Source organism: Lachnoanaerobaculum gingivalis (assembly GCF_003862475.1). GTDB lineage: Bacteria > Bacillota > Clostridia > Lachnospirales > Lachnospiraceae > Lachnoanaerobaculum > Lachnoanaerobaculum gingivalis. The sequence goes on from NZ_RRCO01000005.1 coordinate 114,328, forward strand.
TTTTTATTTAAGTTAATTGTATAATCTCTTGGAGTAGGTGCGAATACAACACCGCCACCCTTCCACTGAGGTGATCTTGTTGAACCCTGACGTGCATGTCCTGTACCTTTTTGCTTCCAAGGCTTTCTTCCGCCACCACTAACTTCGGAACGTGTCTTTGCCTTTTGTGTTCCCTGACGCTTGTTTGCCAACTGTGCAACAACTGCCATATGAACTAAATGCTCGTTAACATTAACTCCGAACACAGCATCATTTAATTCTATACTACCAACTTCTTTTCCTTCAATATTAAATACTGATATATTAGCCATTTGTGTTCCTCCTTTCTGTTAGTTATTTTTTCTTAACAGTCTCTTTTAATGTTATTAAAGCTTTCTTTGAACCAGGCATTGAACCCTTTACAAGGATAAGATTCTTGTCCGCATCAACTCTTACGATTTCAAGATTCTGTGTAGTTACCTTCTTTGCACCCATATGTCCCGGCATTCCTTTGCCCTTAAATACATGGCTTGGATCTGAAGATGAACCGTTTGAACCCTGATGGCGGTGGAACTTAGAACCGTGACTCATAGGTCCTCTTGACTGTCCGTGACGCTTAATAGCGCCCTGGAATCCTTTACCCTTTGAGATAGCAGTCGCATCAACTTTATCTCCTGCAGCAAATATGTCAGCTTTGATCTCATTCTTTACTGCATACTCAGATGCGTTCTCAAACTTGAACTCTCTGATAAATCTTCCGGCTGCAAAAACTTCTCTCTTCTTGTCGCCATTTTCTACTACAGTCTTCTCAACTCCTGCCTTAGCAAGGTGACCTGACTTAGCCTTGTTAACCAACTTTGTACGGATCTGTCCATATGCAACCTGAACTGAATTGTATCCGTCATTTTCCTCTGTCTTAACCTGTGTAACAACACATGGTCCTGCAAGAAGAACTGTTACAGGTATTAACACACCGTTCTCATCGAAAATCTGTGTCATACCGACTTTTCTAGCAAGTATTGCCTTCTTCATTAATATACCTCCTGGTTTATTCTACAGCGGAGCACTTAGTGCTCATCCTAGAGCAGGATTAACGCCATTTAGCGGATTATCTACTCTTCATTTTGATGTCTATGTTCACACCTGCAGGCATTTCCAATCTGGAAAGTGCATCAACAGTCTTTTGTGATGGTGCAATGACATCAATCAATCTCTTGTGAGTTCTCTGCTCGAACTGCTCACGAGAGTCTTTGTACTTATGTACAGCTCTAAGGATAGTAACCACTTCCTTCTTTGTTGGTAGTGGAACAGGTCCTGAAACAGCTGCTCCTGTCTTCTTTACAGTATCAACAATTCTTGCAGCACAGCTGTCAACTAATTGGTGATCATAAGCTTTTAATGTGATTCTCATTACCTGATTTGCCATAAAAAAAGCCGCCTCCTTTTCAATCTTTATAAAAGAAATTGACAAGTGGTGACTGTACACTCTTCCGTGCGTGTCATGGTGACCAACCCACGAAAATACTCAATATGAGATGCTGTTTGTACAGTGACTTGTCGCCAGTTTTTGCAACATGACCTTCGCTCCACATAAAACCCGTAAACGGCAACCTATGCTTCATAGCTATCAATGTCACAGCTATACTAGGATAGCATAGATAAAAACCGATTGCAAGCACTTTTTTACATTGATTTATGTTTTTTTTCAAGTACTTAAAACCGGTTTTTTATCGGCTTTATTTTTTTGATTCTAATCAAAGTTTTTTCTTAAATTATGTTGCTCCATAAACTTTAATATGGCAAATGCCATAAAACTGTTTATCGGAATTAAAATTATATTTTTAACGGCTCTCATAGGTAATATTGCAAGAAAAGCTTTTCCATATAATATGTTCAGCCATAATGTACCAAGCATTATGTTACATATATAGCTGACAAGAATTTCCGCTATTAATATTCTCTTTATTGAAACAGGCTTTTTATATAGAAGACTTCCGTATATAAGCCCTGCAATAATTGCATTGAATGTAAATCCCGGAAAGAAAGGTCCGGTAGGCTTTATCATATATTTTGCAATATCTGTAATCGCCCCGAATATACTTCCCACTATCGGCCCGAATAAATATCCGATTCCGACTGTAGTTAATGAAGAAAATCCGATCTTTAGGAAATTACCTATCGGAACCGTAAATGCTCCCAGTATAATTGACAGCGCAACAAACATTGCCACTGTAGTAATTGTCTTCACTTTTTTTAATTCATTATATGAAAACAAAAATAACTCTTTTATATCTCCCATATCTACATCCTACTTTCTGACAGCGTCACTATCTATAGCGGCTTTTTCTACCGCCTCGGCTACAGCCTGTGCTACAGACTTATCAAGTGCGGAAGGTATAATATTTTCCGCATTGAGATCCTCAGGTTTTATATATTCAGCAATGGCCTTTGCTGCGGCTTTTTTCATATCATAATTAATATCTCTTGCACCTGCATTAAGTGCTCCTCTGAATATTCCCGGAAATGCAAGCACATTGTTTATCTGATTAGGTCTGTCACTTCTTCCTGTACCCATTACAGCCACACCTGCTTTTATAGCATCATCATATGAGATTTCGGGATTCGGATTTGCCATGGCAAAGACTATAGGATTATCAGCCATTGTCTTTATCATATCCTTTGTAAGAATATTTGCTACGGAAACTCCTATAAACACATCCGCACCTACAAGCGCATCAGAGAGATTCCCTCTCATATCATCAAGATTTGTAACAGTACATAACCACTTTTTGTGATCTTTTATTCCCTCTGCTCTTTCCTTATAAAGAATACCGAACTCATCACAAGCTGTTATATTCTTTACACCCGACTCAAGAAGCATCTTAATAATGGCTGTTCCTGCACTTCCCGGTCCGTTTAAAACAACCTTTATCTCAGACATTTCTTTTTTTACAAGTTTAAGCGCATTAATAAGTGCGGCAGTAACCACTATGGCAGTACCGTGTTGATCATCATGAAATACCGGTATCTCAAGTTCTTTTTCAAGTTTTTCTTCTATTTCAAAGCATTTAGGTGAAGCGATATCCTCTAAATTTATACCGCCGAAGCATGGCGCAATGTTCTTCACAGTCCTAATTATTTCCTCGGTATCCTTAGTATCTACACATATAGGAAATGCATCCACATCTCCGAACTCTTTAAACAGTATTGCCTTACCTTCCATTACAGGCATGGCAGCCTTCGGACCAATATCTCCAAGTCCCAGTACGGCCGTTCCGTCGGAAACCACTGCCACCAGATTTTTCTTGGCTGTATACTTCCATACATTTTCAGGATCCTTTGCTATCTCTCTACAAGGCTCTGCCACTCCCGGTGTATATGCAGTGCTTAAATCATCTCTACTGTTTATTTTTATTTTACTTACAACGGCAACCTTGCCGCCATTTTTCTCATGTAATTTTAAAGCTTCTTTACTATAATCCATATTAGTCTCCATTCCGCCGCATCTTAACTGCTGCATCAACAGCCATGAAAACATTTTTCACACTGTATTTTAAACTTATAAAATTCTTTGATGTATTCTAGCACAAATAAATATACTTTTCCACATGCAAAAGGCGGATCTGTGCATAACCCGCCCTAATAAGTAATTATTCATATCTTTTTACAAATAAAAAAAGCTGTACGAAATACTCATACAGCTTACTGCCGGTGGCGAGACTCGAACTCGCACACCCTTTCGAATAACAGATTTTGAGTCTGTCGCGTCTGCCATTCCGCCACACCGGCTCATTACTTGACAATATTAGCATATGGACGCAATATTTGCAAGTAATTTTTTCCTATTTAATCCTTCCTTTATAAGCCATAAATGATAAAGTCCTAGTATACCACAAATAAAAATGTCCCACTTATGGTAGAATAGTATTTTGTATATTCTAACACTAGGAGGGACTGACTTATCAGAAAGGTTATTTTATCAATGAATGAACAAAGAAAATATGAGGTTATTAAAGGGCTGGTAGATCACCCGGATACAGCTAATAAGGATAGAGCTGCTCTTATCCTAGGATGCACCAAGAGGCATATAAACCGTATGATACAAGGTTATATTAAAGATGGTAAGGCATTCTTTATCCATGGTAACAGAGGTAAGAAGCCTGCTACCACTATCCGTCCTGATGTCAGAAGTCAGGTTATTGATCTATACAGAACTAAATACTACGAGGCTAACTTTGAACACTATACGGAGCTTCTTAAAAAGCATGAGGGTATAAGCATCTCTTCTTCCTCTGTAATGAGTATTTTGGAGTCAGAGTACATTCTATCTCCAAAGGCTACAAAAGCTAAGCGTAGACGCATTAAGCAGGCTCTCAGAGCCAAGAAGCAAGCTGCAACATCAAAAAAGGAATTATCACAGATACAAGCTAACTTAGTAGCAGTTGAAGATGCTCACAGTCGTCGTCCAAGATGTGCTTATTTCGGCGAATTGCTTCAAATGGATGCTACACCTTATGAATGGGTGCCCGGACAGATATGGCATCTACATTTGGCCATTGATGATGCCTCAGGTGTTGTTACGGGTGCATGGTTTGATACTCAAGAGACTCTTAACGGCTACTACCATGTGTTTGAACAGATTCTTACTGATTATGGTATTCCCTATAAGTTTCTTACTGATAAACGAACTGTATTTACATACAAGAAAAAAGGTGCCTTATCTGACGACAAAGACACCTATACACAGTTCGCTTACGCCTGCAAGCAACTTGGTATACAACTTGAATCAAGCAGCGTACCACAGGCTAAAGGACGCATAGAACGATTGAATCAAACCTTACAGTCACGCCTGCCTATTGAGTTTAGACTCGCAGGCGTAACCGACATCAATAATGCCAATGAATTCCTTTACCACTACATAAAAGAATTCAATGAGAAGTTCTCACTTCCATGTAATGGTATCAAATCTGTCTTTGAAAAGCAACCGTCTAAAGAAAAAATAAATCTTACTTTGGCGGTTTTAACCGAGAGAACTGTTGATGCCGGACATGCGATTCAATTCGAGAAGAAATTTTATAAGATGGTAGATAATAAAGGAATGCAGACCCATTACCGAAAAGGTACCAAGGTTATGCTTATCAAAGCATTTGATAGGTCTTTGTTTGCGTGCGTAAATGACAAAGATATTTACGCTCTGGAAGAAATACCGCCCCATGAGTATAAATCTAAGGACTTGGATGCTGATTACAAACAACCCGAGCCTAGAAAACCTTATATTCCACCAATGAACCATCCTTGGAGATTAGGTGCCTTTTATAAATTCGTACACTCACAGCCACACAGAATTGAAGAAGACATAAAAAGTGCATGATAAAAGCCCCTTTTATGGGGCTTATAAATTAATTTTTTTGGGACATAATCATTTATGCTTGACAGTAATTTTTTCCTATTTAATCCTTCCTTCCGGCAAAACAAATATAGCCCAGTTCCTTTTTATTATCCATCATAAAGCTACGCATTCTCTGAAAATATTCTTTATTAAATTCCTGCAACCCTGTTTTTATAATACTTAATGCTTCAAATATTCCCTCATCTTTCATCATTCCTGGGATGCTCATAAGTGTCATAGGTCCTATTTTCTTGTCTACTTTAAATCCCACACTTTCAAAGCAGCCTTCCCAGCCATCACTTAAGAGTGGCTCGACATTTACATTTATAGCTCTACTAAGACCGACTCTTAACTCCTTTGCTCTGTCTAAATTGTCTGTAATTAATACCACATCCTGGGTTAGAACTATTCCTCCGGGTTTTAGTACCCTGTAATACTCTCTTAAAGCCTTCTCCTTTTGCTCACCCAAAAGCATTGTAAGCATAGCTTCATTGATTACCACATCAAAGCTTTCGTCATCAAAAGGGAGATCAAATGCATTTCCACATATAGCTTTTGCTCTGTTCTCCAAACCGTTTTCTTTTATTTTTCTATTTGCTTTTTCAATTGCTTTCTCATCAAGGTCCACACCCACAACATCACATCCGTACTTTTTTGCTATATGAACTAAAGTAGTTCCCATATTACAGGCAACTTCTAAAACCTTTGAGTCATTCTTAATATTTGCTTTTTCAAGCAGCCAGCTGGTTGCCTCTATACCACCCGGTCTAAGTCTCGTTTTGCCGATTCTTGCCAGAAATTCATGTCCTTTTTCCGCCATAATGATCCTCCTGTATATAAAACTATATCTAATTTGGTTAGGTTTATCTAACTAAATTATAACATATTGTTTTTAAAATATACAGAACATAATTGTATTTATATATGTTATAGTTTAAATAAAGCGCTATCTACTACCAATATTTTCCATATCTATTTTTGTATTCTTATATAGTACAAAGCTGAACACTACACAAATCAACTCCGTTATTAAAAATGCGCTCCATATTCCTTTTAGCCCGAATGTCTTTGATCCTATAAACATTACCGGAACCAGTACCAAAAGTTGTCTGCAAAGATTTATCAATATACTTTTGCCTACATTCTTTGTAGACTGCATATATGATGCTATCATTGTGGTAATACCTACAAACACATAGCCAAGACTCATTATCCTGATACCAAAAATCCCAAAATCAAACATCTCTTTCGGAGGATTAAAGGTCCGTAAAATATTTTTTGTAAAAGTCCAAAGCATTACTATACTGAATGATGTAAGTATTATTGCAACAATTGTGCCTATCTTTAGGCTCTCCTTTAACCTGTCCTCTCTTTTTGCACCGTAGTTATAGCTCATAACAGGTATGCATCCCTGTATAAGTCCGTTCAATGTCATTATTACCATCTGCTGTATCTTAAAATATGCTCCAAAAAAAGCTATTGCAATCTCCGAATATTCTTTCAAAAAGAGATTTGTATTATATACCATTGCCGCACCAAGCACATTCATTATAAAAGAAGGAAAACCTACTACAAAGATATCCCTTACATGATCAAACCGAATTAGAAAGTATTTTAAACCCAATTTGACCTTTTGCTTTTGGAATATCAATACCAAAAATGCCAAAACAGTCGAAATAGTATATCCCATAACCGTTGCAATAGCTGCACCTCTCACTCCCATCGGTTTAAATCCGAAGTATCCGAATATAAGTATAGGATCAAATATAAGATTGGTTAATACACCCGCTATTTGAAAGCACATAGGTGCCAGCATATTTCCGGTTCCCTGCAATACTTTTTGTATACAAATATGTACTGCACATGGAATTGCCATAAATACACATATATCCATATACTCCAATGCCAAACCGATAGTCTCCTGATCGCTTGTAAATGAAAGTATAAATCCCCTTATAATGTTCATTGTTATAAAGGTTACCAAACTGCTCACAACAAAAGACACTATTATTCCATTAGCCACTATCGTATTAGCCTTTTCCTCATCCTTTTCTCCTAGATATTTTGCAACCAGCACACTGACGCCTACTCCTATCCAAATAGCTATAGCAATATAAAGTGTGGTAATGGGGAAAATTATGGATACAGCACTTAATGATTTTTCACTTACACATGATACAAATATGCAATCCAAAAGATTATATGAGTACTGCATGCACATAGAAATAAGAGGAGGTATGGACATCTTTAAAATAAGAGATTTTATAGGTTCCACCTCCATTTTATTTTTCACAAGAACTTCTTCCATATCTCCTCCTTAATTTTTTAAAACTGTAAATAAACAAAAGCAGGGGTAGCATAAGCCACCCCATATTTAAATTTTACCTGTAAATGCTATAGAGTAAACTCTCCCGCTTCTATGCTTGAAACAAGTGCCGGTATAATTTCTTTTAAATCGCCCACGATACCGTAATCACAAATATCAAATATAGGTGCATTTTTATCTGTATTTATTGCAACAATATACTTTGATTCGCTCATTCCGGCCAAATGCTGTATAGCACCCGATATACCGCAAGCAATATATAAATCAGGTCTGACAGTCGTTCCTGTCTGGCCCACCTGGTGAGAAGAGTCTATCCATCCTGCGTCCACACAGGCACGAGATGAACCCACCTCACCGCCCAGAGCTTTAGCAAGACTTTCAATCAATGCAAAACCGTCTTTATTTTTTATTCCTCTACCGCCTGATACAATAATCTTTGCATCTATCAAATTTACTCGTTTTTGATCATGTTCAATTGTTCCTATAAGTTTTGATCTTATATCTTCTTCTTTCAAATCAGGTATAATCTTTTCAAAACTTGCATTTGACTTTTCAATTTTCTTTGCCCTTGCCATCACTCCCGGCCTTACGGTTGCCATCTGTGGTCTGTTTTTCGGACAAATAATTGTAGCCATAATATTTCCGCCAAAAGCAGGTCTTGTCATAAGAAGCTTCTTGTCTTCCGTATCCACCTCAAGCCCTGTACAATCGGCAGTAAGTCCTGTTCCAAGTCTTGCGGCAAGTCTAGGACCTATATCCCTGCCTATAGAGGTTGCACCAACCAAAAGAACTTCCGGTTTTCTTAGTTTTACTTCTTTTGAAAGTACCTCCACAAATCCCAAAGTGGAGAAATCTTTTAAGAGTTCATGTTCTACATAGTATACTATATCGACATCATACTCCACAAGTTCCTTTGCAGCCTCTTCTATATTATAGCCCGGCACAATTACTGCAAGTTTTTTTCCAAGATTATTTGCAAGTTTTCTGCCTTCACCCATCAGTTCCAATGTTATAGGCAAAATCTTACCGTTTACAGTTTCTGCAAGTACCCATACATCTTTATAGTCATTAATATTAATGTCTTGATTTACCTTTGCTCTTTCCACTACTTGGCACCTCCGGACTGTATCAATTTATTCTCATATAGCTTTGTCAAAAGAAGCTTGGCTTTTTCCATGGCCGTATTTCCTTCTATAAACTCACTATGCTTTTCTTTTACAGGCACGAATGAACGATGTACATTAGTTGGAGAACCTTTGATACCTATCTGAGTTTCATCCACATTCAAGTCATCAAAGGTAAGTACCTTCACCAATTCTTCATCGCTCTCATAAGCTTTAAAGATTCCTTTTACACTTGGATATCTTGCAGTGTTAAGTTCTTTGATAGCTGTGATAAGAGTAGGAAGCTTTACTTCAAATTCATAGTCTCTTGACTCACAAAATCTTTTTACTCTGACTGTACCGTCTTTTAGTTCCAACTCCTTTGCATATGTAACCTGCGGTATATTAAGGAACTCCGCTATCTCAGGACCAACCTGAGCGGTATCACCGTCTATAGCCTGTCTGCCACATATAATCAAATCATAATCGCCTATTTTTTCTATAGCAGCCGCCAAAATGGTTGCTGTAGCCCAAGTATCGGATCCACCGAATTTTCTGTCACTTATAAGATAAGCATTGTCAGCGCCCATAGCCAGAGCCTCAAGTAGTGCTTCCTTTGCCTGCATAGGTCCCATACTTACTACAACGACCTTCGCACCATTCTCATCCTTTATTTTTAATGCCGCTTCAAGTGCATTCTTATCATCAGGATTTATTATACTTTCCACCCCGTCTCTGATAAGTGTTTTTGTCTCAGGGTTAATCTTGACTTCACTTGTATTTGGCACCTGCTTTATACATACAATGATCTTCATAATACCCCCTATTTCAGCACTTCTCTGGCTATAACAACCTTGTGAATCTCTGAAGTACCTTCGTATATTTCTGTTATTTTTGCATCACGGTACATTCTCTCCAATGGGTAGTCTCTCATATATCCATATCCTCCATGTATCTGTAATGCCTTATCCGTTACTTCAACAGCTACCTTTGATGCATTAAACTTTGCAATAGCAGCCTCTTTTGTATATGGCATACCGCTTACTTTAAGGCTTGCCGCTCTGTATGTCATCCATCTTGCACACTCAACCTTTGTAGCCATCTCTGCAAGATACCATTGCAAGCCCTGCAATGAGGAAATAGGTCTGCCAAATTGTACTCTTTCTTTTGTGTACTTTACGCTTTCATCCAATGCACCTGCTGCAATACCCACAGCCTGCGCCGCAATTCCTATTCTTGCGCCGTCAAGTGCAGTCATTGCAATTTTAAATCCCTTACCGAGCGGTCCTATAAGATTATCCTTTGGAACTCTGCAATTATCAAATATAAGCTCAGCTGTCTCTGATCCATGAAGTCCCATCTTATCTTCTATCTTACCTATTGAAAATCCCGGTGTACCACGCTCTACCAATATACAGCTTAGTCCCTTAGTCTTTAACTCAGGTGAGGTAAGAGCAAATACCAATACATATTTTGCCAATCCTCCACCTGTTATAAAACATTTTGTACCGTTTAGTACATATTCCTGTGTTTTCTCATCAAATATAGCTGTTGTTCTTGCACTTCCTGCATCAGATCCGGCATTCGGCTCGGTGAGGGCAAATGCCCCCAACTCGCCTCCTGAACATACTACCGGCAAATATTTTTGCTTTTGTTCTTCAGTACCGAATTTTCCGATTACTGAAGCAAATATAGTATGTATTGAAAGTGTAGCTGCAGTAGAACCGCAGTATTTAGCTATTTCTTCCACAGCAATTATCTTTTCGATATCGCTGCCTCCGCTACCGCCGTATTTTTCCTCAGTTCCTATACCGGTTAATCCCATCTTGGTCATCTCCAAAAATAAATCCTTTGGAAATTTTCCGCTTCTATCTATTTCTTCAGCTCTTGGTTTCACCACATTTTCACTGAAGTCGGCTACAGTCTTTTTCAGCATCAACTGTGCTTTGGAAAAATTAAAATCCATTTCTTTTCCTCCACTAAATTACGCCTTCTTCTTTTAATTGCTTTAATGTTTCATCATCAAAGCCGTAAACCTCTTTATTATGTTGTCCAAGAAGCGGTGCCGGTGCATCTACGCTTCCCGGTGTTTCACTCAGCTTAATAGGACAACCCTGTATATACATATCACCGATAGTAGGATGCTCAACATGTACCATCATTTCTCTTGCCTGGAAATGAGGATGCTCTATCGCTTCCTTCATATCAAGTATCTGTCCGCAAGGTATTCCCACCTCTTCAAACAGTCTCTCTACCTCAGCCTTACCTCTTTGTTTTACCCAATCCACAATTATCTCATGTAAACCGTCATTATAATTTTTAATTCTCAGATCATTGGTAGCGAACTTCTCATTTGTAACAAGGTCAGGTCTTCCAATTACATCACAGAACACCTTAAATAACTTGTCTGTACCTACACCCAAAGCTATATATCCGTCTTTAGCTTCATATACATTAAACGGTGATACTGTCGCATCTATATTTCCCTGTCTTTGAGGTATTATTCCCTTAAGAGTTGTATAGATTATTGCATTTTCAAGCAATGTGAATATAGTATCTGCCATAGCCACATCTACCTGCTGACCTTCACCGGTTACATTTCTTCTGTAAAGCGCCATAAGTACACCAACACAAAGATAAATTCCTGTAACATTGTCTGCTACGGATACTCCGCATTTTACAGGAGGAGCATCTGTATAACCTGTAAGATTTATCATACCACCAAGAGCCTGTGCAACGATATCATAGCATGGTCTGTTTGAGAAAGGTCCATACTGTCCGAAACCGCTACCTGAAGCATAAATTATTCTTGGATTTATCTTCTTTAATGTCTCATAGTCAACTTGTAATTTCTTTGTTACTCCGACTCTGAAGTTTTCTACCACTACATCAGCCTCTCTGACAAGGTCATAGAAAATCTCTCTTCCTTTTTCAGTCTTTAAGTTAAGAGTAACTCCTTTTTTATTTCTGTTTATAAATGCATAAAATCCGCTTTCACCGCTATTATCATCCATTGGAGGCCAATACCTTGACTGATCACCTGTAAGAGGCTCTATCTTTATAACCTCAGCACCGTTATCTGCTAAAAGAGCGGTACAGAAAGGGCCGTTATATGCATGTGTAAGGTCAAGAACCTTAAGTCCCTCAAGCGCTTTTGCTTTCTTTTTCTCCTTCTTTGCAGGAATAATATATTCGAAAATACATACTGTTGAAATAGGCGGATCTTCTAAAACATCTATGGAACTCTCAAACTCGGGCTTCTCAGGAATAACCGCAACCTTAAATGAACGCACTTCAATGATTGCTCTACCGTTTTCCTCACCTAAAAGTCTTGCCTTATACTCCATATAATCTCCGGCAAAACATGGTACAAACAGTCTTACTTTTCTTACCTTTGCACATCTGCTCTGATTTTTGTAAACCTTGGTCATCAGTCTGTTTGCGGTATCTTCCATCAAAGTAATAGACCTTGCACCGTTTACAACTCCTCCACCGTAGAAAACATCTCTATCTGACATTCTATATCTTAATGTAACTTCAGTACTCATATTACCCCCTATTAAAGTTCAAGTTCTCTCCAAGGGTCAATAACTTCACCACTTGGCTGATTTCCACGTTGTAATTCTTTCTTTACTACAAGTACTACAGTACCGTCAGTAATCAATTTTGGAGGATCGAAATAATACATATCTCCCGGATTAGCATCTTTGATACCCATTCTATATGCAGGAGTTGCAACTTTATAAGTGCTTATTCTACATGTTCTTGATGTATTTCCCACCTTTAGCATCTCTGCTCTGAAATTAAGTTGATCACCTACATATGCATCTTCATACAGCTCAACATCCGTATATCCAAGGCACAAAGATTCATCACCGTCATTTAATATCATCAACTCTGTTTCAACATCACCGATAAAGTCAAACTGTCTCCCAAACGGTATTTTCCCGTCAACATTATTTGCATCGGCAGTTGTCATATTATAATTTAATTCCGCTACTTTTCTAACACTCATTTTACACCTCTGTTCTACTGTAATGTTGGGGCCAAAATATTTGACCCCAACACTTAAATCATATTATTGAGCATCACACTTTAATACTGCATTCAAAAGTACGCTGGCACCCTTTGTACACTGCTCAACCGGAGTAAACTCCTCTTCACAATGTGAATGTCCGTCCTTTGAAGGTACAAATATCATTGTGGTAGGCATCATATAGCTTACAAACTGTGCATCATGTCCCGCACCTGAGTTGATTCTCTGATTTGAATATCCAAGCTCATTTACAGCCTCTGTTACATAACCTACCAATTTCTCATCATAGTAAACTGTATCTCTTGACCATGCTCTCTCATAACCTGTAGTACAGCCAACTATTTCCTTCGGCATATCCTTTATTACTTCAACAACCTGCTCTATAACCTTAGGATCCTCATGTCTTGCATCAATTGAGAACTCGACAAAATCAGGAATTACTGTATGTACATTTGGATGGCATACTATCTCACCTGTGGTATATACAAGTGCCTTATCAAGCTTATCAAGCTCATCATGCAGATACTGTAAAAGCTTTGCAGCTGCATATAATGCATCTTTTCTATATGGCATAGGTGTTGTTCCGGCATGATCTGACTGTCCGAATGTTTTAATTCTGTAGTTTATCATTCCAAGAACACAGGTAACGATACCGATATCATTATTTGCAGCCTCAAGAATAGGTCCTTGCTCGATATGAAGCTCGAACATTGCCTTATAATCCTTAGGATTCAATCTGTTGGCAACATCTCCCTTATATCCTGAAGCTTCAAGAGCCTCTTTGAATGTCTTTGTCTTATCAAGAACTGAAGTTGATGCAAGCATATCTTCATGCTTAAACTTTTTTCCAATCTCTTCAGGTAAGTAATCATTACAGATAACTCCTGATGACATCATAGCAGGTGGATATAAAGATCCTTCCTCATTTGTCCAAATCATTGCTACGAGATTGTGCTTATGAGGTATCTTTTGCTCTGCAACAGTTTCCAAAACTTCCATAGCTCCCATTACACCTAAAATACCGTCATAGTTTCCACCGTTTCTTACTGAATCCGAATGTGAAGCCATAACAATTGCCGGAAGTGTAGGATCACTACCCTCTAATGTTGCATACATATTTGCCATATCATCGGTCTTAATCTTTGCACCGATAGCTTCCATTCTTCTCTTGAATTCAGCTCTTGCCATAAGATTTTCCTTTGAAAGAGAATATCTTGTGATACCGCCATGTCCTGCGTCACCAAACTGACTCATGGTTTTAATCTTATCTGCCATTCTATCTTCGCTACACTTATACATATTTACCCCCTATTAAAACAATATATTCTTCATAAATTCATACTGCCACTACTTATATATAAAGCAGTGACAGTAAAACACAATCATTGAAACTTTAACTTCTAGGCACTCTCTTTACGAATTTACCCATTCCCGGCTTTCCGACGAAATCTCCGTTATCATAGACAAGCTGTCCTCTGAGGAATGTCTTTACAGGATATCCATGAAGTTTCTTGCCTTCCCATATAGTATGGTCGTAGTCTGAATGCATATTATTTACACTTATGGTAAAATCCTTATCCCTATCATAGATTACTATATCTGCATCATTTCCTACTCTGACTCCGCCTTTCTTATCACATCCGAATATTCTTGCCGGATTTGTTGAGCAAAGAGCCACAGCCTGTGAGAATGTGATTTTACCTGAATTCGCAGCATCAAGCATATATGGATACATATTTTCCACACCTGCACATCCGTTCGGAATCTTTGTAAAGTCATCTATGCCCCAGTCCTTTTCATAGCTCTGGAACGGGCAGTGATCTGTCGCTACTACATCAATCTGATTTTTCTTGATTGCTTCCCAAAGAGCCTGTCTGCTCTCCTCACCTTTTATAGGTGGTGAACATACAAAGTTTCTTCCGTCCTCTCTCTTATATACATCACATGTAAATTCAAGATACTGTGGACAGGTCTCAACATAAATAGGAACGCCCTCTTTCTTGCCTTCTATACATGCTTCAAGTCCTTCCTTGTCAGCCATATGAACAATGTAGAGCGGTGCATCCAAATGCTTACACCAATGCAGAGCTCTTCTGTCAGCTTCAGCTTCAACAAACTCCTGACGTGCCAGATAGTGGTACCAAGGACTCAAGTTGCCTTCTTTTTTGAACTTGGCCTCAAAAAAATCTATCATATCGGAATTCTCTGCATGAACATTTACCAATGCCCCCAGTTCCTTTGCTCTAAGAAGCAAGGTTGCAAACATTCCGTCATCTACCATCATTCCGGCTTTTTTGTATACCATGAAGCATTTGTAAGATGTAATACCTTCTTTCACAGCTTCTTCCATCTCATCAAGTATCTGACCGTCATTAAAGTCTGTAATAATACAATGAGATGCCCAGTCTACACATGCTTCTTTTTCAAGTATGGCTTTTTTGGAATTTACCAAATCCATAATAGTGCCACCTTTTCTCTGAACCGGATAATCAAATATTGTAGTAACACCTCCACAGGCTGCAGCTCTGGTACCTGAAAGGTAACTGTCTGCAGATATTGTTCCTCCAAAAGGCATAGCAAGATGTGTATGTACATCCAATGCTCCCGGAAGAACAAGCTTTCCTGTAGCATCCACTACTTCTTTTGCCTCCATGTCAAGATTCATTCCCATCTCAACAATCTTACCGTCTTTTACACCCACATCACATGGGAACATATCCGTTGCTGTAACTACTACACCACCCTTAATAATTAAATCTAACATAAATCAACCCCCCTGATATATTATAGATAACTATTAGTTTCCTTTAAATTAATTGTATGATTATCATTCTTATCCTTATATACAAGTTTACCCGGTGTTATACATTGCATTACAGGACAAACATTTAAGCAAAGATGACATCCTACACATTTATCTTCATTTATTGTAGGAACTCTGGTTGCATAGTCATATTCAATAGCCTGATGTGCCGCATCAAAGCATGATACATAGCATCTTCCACATCCGACACATTTTTCTTTATCAATCTGAACCAGGATCTTATATGATCTATCCAAATCATCAGCACCAACAATATTTCCTACCGCAGTACCCACTATATCCTGAAGTTTATTTATTCCGTAATCATTCATATAATGTGATATACCGCTTATCATATCTTCAACAATTCTATATCCATATTGCATTACTGCAGTTGTTACCTGAAGATTTGATGCACCAAGCATCAAAAATTCCAAGCAGTCTCTCCAGGTTTCTATACCACCCATTCCGGTTATCGGAACTTTGCTTACAATAGGATCATGCATTAAGTCTGATATAAATCTGAGCGCAATAGGTTTTACAGCCGCTCCGGAATATCCTGATATTGCAGATTTTCCGTTTACAACAGGCATACCTGTTCTAAGATTTATATCAAGGTTTGTGATAGATTTTACTGTATTTATGGCAGCTATTCCTTTTGCACCGCCCTCTATAGCAGCTCTTGCAGGAATTTCCATATTTCCAAGGTTTGGTGTCATCTTTGCTATTATCGGAAGTTTAGTGCTTGCAGAAGCAACTTCGCAATAATGCTTTACCAAATCAGGATTTTGTCCTACATCAGAACCCATAGTCGATGATGTCATCTGCGGACATGAGAAATTACACTCAATCATATCTGCTCCGGCCTTTTCAGACTCTTTAGCAAGTATTGCCCACTCATCATCAGTTGCACCCATGATACTTGAAACTATCACTTTATTCGGAAAATCCTTCTTTAATTGCCTAATAAACTCAAAGTTTACTTCATTCGGCTTATCAGAAGTCATCTCCATATTCTTAAATCCGGTCCAAGGTGTTCCCTCTTTTGAAGCTATATCAAATCTGGGTGAACATTCATTTGGTATAAAAACGCTTATTGTTTTATAAAAAATACCACCCCAACCGGCTCTCAGTGCCTTGGCACACATTTCATAATTACTGCCTACAGGTGAAGAAGATAGAAAAAAAGGATTCTCACAATCAACACCTAAAAAATTTATTGATAAATCTTTTTTCAAAGCCATATTAATCTCCTCACCTTATATAATCTAATATTTGGTAAGCTGCTTCTTTTCCTTCATGAACAGACTCTACCACTGTTATACCGACACCATGTAATGCATCACCACCAGTAAATACTCCATTACCCGCAACAAAACTCTTATAGTCTTCAACCTGATCCTGTCCTATTGCAAATACGACCATATCTGCCTTAAGTGTCATCTCATTATCATCTTTCATTCCCTTTGCAACAAGAGTTCTTACATGACCGTTTTCTCCACAAATCTTTTCAGGTGCAAATCCTGTGTAAATAGGGATACCCATCTCTCTTACAAAAGAAATCTCTTCAATATTTGCAGGTGCTTCTTCTATAGTTCTTCTATAGCAGATACATGCTTTCTCAGCACCCAACTGTCTTGCTGTTGTAGCACAATCCATTGCTACATCACCGCCTCCGATTACAACTACTCTTTCCGGAAGTTCTTTTATCTCACCTGTTCTTGCCTTAAACAAAAACTCGATTGCCGACTCAACACCCTTAAGATCGCTACCTTCTATATCTACTTTCTTTGAATCCCAAAGACCAACTCCGACAAATACGGCGTCATACTCACTCTTAAGTTTAGGAATATCTTCAAATTTTACTTCCTTGCCGAATTCAAACTTTACTCCCAACTCCTTTATAAGTTCTATATCAAAATCCACAACACGGTCAGGAAGTCTTGTAGGTGTGATTCCATATCTCAAAACTCCACCTGCCTTAGCCTGTTTTTCGAAAACAGTTGTATCCACTCCCGCAAGTGCGAGCTCTCTTGCGCAAGCAAGTGATGCAGGTCCTGCACCTATCAGTGCTACCTTCTTTCCGATCTTTTCTCCGGCACTGACAAATTTTGCCGACATGGCCTGTTCTTCTTCAACCAGATATCTTTGTATTTTACCTATCTGTATCGGCTTATCTATTCCACATCTACTACATTCTTCTTCACACATTCTGTCATAAGGACATACCCAAGCACACGAACCACCTAACGGGTTGTTTTCTCTTATTGTCTCTGCAGCACCCTTTATGTTCTTAAATCTCAGTGAGCGAATGAACTTAGCCGGATCTGTCCCTGCCGGACATCCCTTAGAACAAGGTGCATCTTCACATAGAAGACATCTGGATGCTTCCTCCATGGCAAGTCTGTAATTAAAGCCTTCCGACTTCTCCATGCCATATGCCAATTTTAAAATTTTGCTCATATTAAAACCCCTTACTTTTTTGATTCTTAATCCTCTAAAAATTTAGCAATGACCCAGTCTTTTTTATCGGTCTTCTTGAAAAATTTTGCTAAAATAAATCTTCCCAGGTAATCTGATGCGAGCCCAACGATATTTCCCAGGATAAAGCAAATAATAAGCATCTTCCAATTACCACCTGATGCAAATGCACTGAAGCCACCCATAAATGTACAAGTCGCAAATCTGGTCAAATCACAATGTGTGATATAGATGATAACTCCACTGAAAATTCCTGTTATCAATCCGTTAAACCATAGACTTCCGTTTACATTTACACATAGCCAAATGATTGTACATCCGATAAAGATACCTGCCATATTACTGCATAATGATCTGATAAAACCGTTTTTACCACAACCTGCTGCGTAATAAGATGTACATCCTGCGAAGCCTACCCAAGTTGCTATCAGTGGACCGGCAAACATAGCTGAAATATATGTCCATAGACCACATACAATTATGTTTGATATGGTATTTGATATAATAAATCCTGCCATACTGTCATCCTTTCCTACATATTTTATTTTTAAGTGTTAAATAATTAACTATCATTTGTTTGAGAACTTATTTTATTCAATTATTATCTTAGAATATACAGCCATTGTATATTCAAGTTAAATTTTTCTGAATTTAATATATCTTTTATCTGTATTTCCTTTTTGTCTCCTATAAATTTATTACTCAAAAAATAAATTTGCATATAATTAATTTAATAGAAAATCACTTTTGTCTTTCTTTTGTGCATATTGCTGTTTTTTGAAAGTAATCTTACACAATATCGACTTTGTATTTTTGTCAGTTATGCATACCACAAGTTTTTCTAAACATATTTTTACATAGCAAAAAAGTCTCCACCAGGTGGAGACTTTTAATCACAATACCATTATATTTTATATAATTTAATTTCTTGGTTTTACCGGTACTATTATCTTTACAATATGCTGCTCGGTATTTGGCAGATCTACCGGTGAAAGCATAAATCTTTCTGTTACAGGTCCATCCACCATCAGCTCATTTTCTTCAATCCATCTTTTCAAAGAAATATATGTATGCACTATATCACTGTAATCGCCGACATGTATAGCATTTGCGGCAAGAAAATTCCCAAATTTCTTCACTTCAGCATCTTTGATATCATTTTCCACCACAATGGAAAACTCTACCTCACAATCCCTGTGAATAAATTGTCCAAACATTTCCGTATGATAAGACACAAGAATATCACCCTGGATATTCAGATTCCTTTCTTTTGCAGACTCTATAATATCAATCCATTTTTCAAGACTGACTTTTTCATTCTTATAAGACTGCATCATGGTAGTTTTGCCAAATACATATACTTCTCTTTGCTTTTCAAGCTTAAATGAACTTTCTACATTGTAGTTATTACTGTTTTCAAGTATTCTTTGCGCAGATTGAAGCTTATTCTTTAGTGTAGCGGCTTCTTCATACTTTCTATTCAGCTCAATTATTTCATCTTTTATGGAGTTTTGTTTTTTTGTCACTATAAGTTCTATCTTTTGAATATCATCTTCTTTTAATATATTCCTAACTTCTTCCAGAGAAAATCCCAAATATCTGAGTCTCTTTATTATAAAAAGCCTTACCATTTGGTCATGACTGTAATATCTGTAATTATTGTTTTCCTGTCTGATACTTGGAACCATTACATTTATTTTATCGTAATATCTTAAAGTCTTTATAGGAATATTACATATTTCCGATACTCTCCCAATAGAATAATATTTGTCTTTCAAGTCTACCCTCCAAAATGAAACAAAGATGTCTCTATTTTATTTCTCTTCCAGCTCTTTATATGTAGCCCTAAGCTCCTCACAGGATTTTGCAAACTTTGCTTTTTCCTCATCTGTAAGAGAGAATTCAAGTATTCTTTGGATTCCTGCACTGTTTATCACACATGGAACTCCAACAAATACATCATTTTGTCCGTATTCACCACGAAGATTTGCAGATACTGTAAGAACCGAGTTCTCATCACCCAGTATAGCCTTTGTAATTCTTGTAAGGCTCATTCCTATACCGTAGTATGTAGCTCTCTTAGCTTCTATTATTTTATAAGCAGCCGTTCTTACATCATCTTCAATGCGATCAAGTTCTTCTATATTTAATTTACCCTTTGATTCGGCTATAAGATCTGTAATAGGCTTTGTTGAAAGCATTGCATTTGACCATGGAACAAACTCGGAATCACCATGTTCACCTATAACATAGGCATGCACGCTTCTCGGATCGGCCTGTATGTATGATCCCAAAAGATATCTGAGTCTTGCAGAGTCAAGTGCCGTGCCTGAACCGATTACTCTTCTCGGATTAAATCCTGAAAGCTTATATGTGATCTCAGTCATTATATCTACAGGGTTTGTAGCAACAAGGAATATTCCGTTAAAGCCGCTCTCTGTGATAGGGTCTATAATGGATTTAAACACTTCCATATTTCTCTTTAAAAGATCTCTTCTGCTCTCTCCCGGTGCCTGAGCCACACCTGCACATATTACGACAATGTCCGCACTTGTGCAGTCACTGTAATCTCCTGCCCAGATCCTCATATGTGAACCTGAAAAAGCCAGACCATGGTTTAAATCCATAGCTTCACCCTCGGCTCTTAATTTATTTACATCTATAAGAACCAGCTCGTCCACAACATTTTGATTTAACATAGCATATGCGTAGCTCATGCCGACCATACCGCATCCTACAAGAACAACTTTTCTCTTATCACTTTTCATATATTGCTCCTTTCGCAATCCTCTGTCTGACTATCTCATAAGCCAATACACCACAGGCAACAGATGCATTGAGTGAATCAATATCACCGTTCATAGGTATAGAAGCTATGAAATCGCAATTTTTCTTAACACTTTCACTTACTCCGTCTCCCTCATTGCCTATTACAAGTCCGATGCTTCCTGTTAAGTCTATATTATACATTCTTTCGCCGCCCATGTCAGCACAAACAAACCACATTCCTGCATCTTTCAGCTCCTGCATGGTTTTATTTATATTGGTGACTTTGGCAACAGGCGTATAATTAATTGCTCCCGCAGAAGCTCTTGCCACTACAGCAGTAAGTCCTACAGCTCTGTGTTTAGGTATAATCACTCCATGAGCACCGCTAAGATTGGCCGTTCTTATAATTGCACCAAGATTATGCGGATCCTCTATGCCGTCTAAAATAAATACAAAAGGAGGCTCATTTTTTTGTCTTGCCTTTTCCAATATATCCTCAATGCTTGCGTACTCATATGCCGCAACTATTGCAATAACACCCTGATGCTTTCCGGTCTCGCTCATTGCGTCAAGTCTGTCCTTACCGACGAAATTTACATATGTACCGTGCTTTTTGGCTTCTCTTAATATTGTAGAAACAGTATAGTCCTTCAAACCGTCCTGCAAGTATAATTTATCAACAGTTTTACCGCTTCTGAAAGCCTCTATTACCACATTTCTGCCTTCTATGGCATTTTCATTCATATAATCTTTACTCCGATATCATTATTTTCCAAAAATCTGTCAAGACCGATTTTGACAAGTTCAAGCGCTCTGTCAAACCGATTGTCCAAATATAAAAAACCTATAAGGCTTTCAAATCCGGTAGCATATTTATAATCAGTCATACTGGCATTCTTTGCCATGGTATGCGGAGAAGAGTTCCTTCCCCTTTTAAATATGGTGAACTCTTCCTCGCTTAACTCATCACTTATAAGTTTTATAATCTGCGCCTGTGCTCCGGCTTTTACAAGAGAAGTGGCATCCTTATTGAGTTTATTTACCGGGCGGTTCCCACCTGACACCAGAATGCTTCTTATAATAAGCTCATACACCGCATCACCTATATATGCCAGTACCAAGGGCGAAAATTCTTTTGCGTCCCTTTTTTCTACATTAAAAGGTTTTAGAAGATAATCTAATATCTCTTCCATTTAACTCCCTCTCTTGTATCTTCAAGTACAATACCTCTGTCGAGAAGATCGTTTCTGATCTTATCCGCAAGTGCAAAATCCTTATTCTTTCTGGCCTGAATTCTCTGCTCTATCAGATCCTCTATTTCGCTGTCAAGGATTTCCATCTTTCTTTCTGTAATAATTCCAAGTACATCACAAAGCGGCTCTATTATATTTAAAAGTCCGTTTGCATACTCTCTCGTACTGTTTTCATTTAACGAAGTGTTTGAAAGCTTTATAAGCTCAAATATAGCACTTATCGCATCAGCCGTATTGAAATCATCGTCCATAGCGGCTACAAACTTGTCCTTTAATACCTTTGCCATTTCAAGATTTGAGAGTTCGGCGTCTGTGATTGGTGAAGAATTATCCTTTTTTTGAACATCCTTTAAATTCTCAACTCCTGTAAGAATCCTCTCCAAACTGTTCTTTGAAGCTTCCATAAGCTCTGCAGAGAAATTTAGCGGACTTCTGTAGTGTGCTGAGAGCATAAAAAATCTTAATACCTGAAGATCGTACTTCTCGCTGATATCTCTTACTGTAAAGAAATTACCTAAAGACTTACTCATCTTCTTATTGTCAATATTTAAGAATGCATTGTGCATCCAATAATTTGCAAAGCTCTTTCCGCTTGCTGACTCCGACTGAGCTATCTCATTTTCATGATGAGGGAAGATAAGATCCTCACCTCCGCCATGGATATCTATCTGGTCGCCAAGATATTTTTTACTCATAACGGAGCACTCAATATGCCATCCCGGCCTTCCCTTTGACCATGGTGAATCCCAGTAAGGCTCTCCGTCTTTTTTAGGTTTCCAAAGTACGAAGTCATTGCTGTCTTCCTTTCCGTCCTCACCGGTTACCTTAATCTCTCTGAATCCTGACTGAAGTTCATCTATATTCTTATGTGAAAGCTTACCGTATCCGTCAAAGCTCTTTACTCTGAAATATACCGTACCGTCCTTTGCCACATAGGCATGACCGTTATCGATAAGAGTTGATATCATCTCTTCCATACCGCCTATCTCTTCTGTCGCCAAAGGGTTTTTTGTGGCAGGAAGCACATTCATAGCTTCCATATCTTTCTTACATTCATCTATATATCTTGTGGAAATTACAGAGGCATCAACTCCCTCTTCTATCGCCTTATTGATTATCTTATCATCAACATCTGTAAAGTTTGAAACATAGTTTACATCATAACCTCTGTATTCAAAATATCTTCTTACCGTATCAAAGAAAATCATAGGTCTGGCATTTCCGATATGTATCAAATTGTAAACTGTAGGTCCGCAGACATACATTCTTACTTTTCCCTCTTCGATAGGTACAAACTCTTCTTTCCTTTTAGAAAGTGTATTAAAAATCTTCATAAAATTCCTTTTATCCTTTACTTTGGCATCCGCTGCAGCCGGTACAATCCTTTGAATCTGTAGATACATAAAAAGCATCTCTTACTGAATTCAACAGACAGACACTGTGTGCAGATATACCGCTTTCATCTCCTGTAAAGCCAAGCCCCTCTTCCGTGGTCGCCTTTATATTCAATTGGCTTGGTGATATATTGAGTGTATCACATATCACTTCCTTCATCCTATCAATATGAGGAGCAATTTTAGGCTTTTGTGCAATAACAGTCGCATCTATATTTTCTATTATATACGCATTCTCGTCAAGTATATTAGCAACTTTTTTCAAAAGCACAACACTGCTTACATCCTTATATTCCGCTTTTGTATCGGGAAAATGTTTTCCTATATCTCCAAGTCCCATAGCCCCAAGTAAAGAGTCCATTATCGCATGTAAAAGCACATCCGCATCCGAATGCCCGAGAAGCCCCAAAGTATGTTCTATCTCCACTCCTCCGATTATAAGTTTTCTGCCTTCTACAAGTCTGTGAACATCATATCCATGTCCTATTCTCATAATTACCTTTCCGTCTCTTCTATATGAAAAAACAGGCAAGTCAAAGACCTGCCTGTATGTTAAACAACTACCGGTCAAGCCGGCTTATTTTAAACTATTTATGATATATCATAAAT
The DNA here is from genome assembly GCF_003862475.1 of Lachnoanaerobaculum gingivalis. Classification (GTDB taxonomy): domain Bacteria; phylum Bacillota; class Clostridia; order Lachnospirales; family Lachnospiraceae; genus Lachnoanaerobaculum; species Lachnoanaerobaculum gingivalis. The sequence continues at coordinate 138,470 of NZ_RRCO01000005.1, forward strand.
ATGCTTAAGCTATTTTTTCAATTCCCTTCATATGGTCATCTAAAAAAGCTTCCAATTCTTCATTTTCGCCTGAATATCTGACTGTCAAAACATGTCTAAGATCCATGCTAAGCACTCCTATAATAGATTTTGCGTCAATCATAATACTGTTGTCATATAAATCTACATCAAAATCACACCCGGTAGTAACTTTAACAAAGTTCTTAGCGTCTTCAACTGACAGAAGGCGGATTTTTCTTTCTTTCATATCTATACCTCATTTTATAACATTGTATTTTGAACAATCCAAAATACTTGCAATATTAAACCACCAAATATAGGCATTGTCAAGTATGATATGTTACAAATAGAAAAATTATTTATTATTTTTCACCAAGGCCTGACTCGATAGCCTCTACCAAAGTCTTCATTGCTTCCTCTTCGTCATCGCCTTCAACTATCAGATTTACCTCTGTACCTGACTTGATGCCTGCAGCCATAACATTAAGTACGCTCTTTGCAACTATCCTCTTCTCACCGTACTCAATTATTATATCTGATTTAAACTTCATCGCTGTCTGTGACAGAACTCCTGCCGGACGTAGGTGCAAACCTGAAGGATTTTTGATAGTAATTTTTCTACTTAACATAATAATCTTCCTTTCATATTTCAAGATCTTCTGATCATTGATATAAACATTACTTTTTAATTATAAATCAAAGTATACCAATCGTCAAACAGTATTCTCTCTTGCCTTGGCTCTTTCAATTGACTCTCTTTTTGAAAATGAGCATCCGCAATAATCCTGCCTGTAGAGTTCATGTTCCTTAGATAAATCCACAGATCGCTTATATCCGTTTTTCTTCTTAAAATCACTTGGTAAATACTTTACATTGTATTCTTTAGCCACATCTTCGCCTATTTCACAAAGTTTTTCGGCATTTTTCATGGGCGAAATGGTAAGCGAAGTGGTAAAATAGTCAAAGCCGTAATCGGATGCGGCTTTTGCCGCCTCGTGAAGTCTTAATTCAAAGCAGATATCACATCTTTTTCCACCCTCTTTTTCATTTTCATAGCCTTTAATTCTGCTGTGAAAAATACTCGGGTCATAATCTCCTTCTATAAATTTTACCTCGGAAGTAAAATCCATCTCTTCTATCAGCCTTTTTGCTTCTTCCACCCTAAGCCTATATTCCTTGGTATCATCAATATTCGGATTGTAAAAAAACACAGTCAAATCAAAATGCTTTTCCAAATATTCCATACAATATGATGAACAAGGTCCGCAACAGGCATGCAGAAGAAGCCTTGGGCGATTGCCCAAAGCTTCCTCTTTCTTTATAATATCTTCCAATTCTTTTTGTAAATTTCTCTTCATCATGCCAAAAAGTCCCTGATTCTCTTTGATCTGACAGGATTTCTGAGCTTTCTTAAAGCCTTAGCCTCAATCTGTCTTATTCTCTCTCTTGTTACCTTGAACTCTTTTCCTACTTCCTCCAAGGTTCTCGGATGTCCGTCCTCAAGACCGAATCTAAGCACAATAACCTGTCTTTCTCTTTCTTTCAAGTCTCCAAGCAATGTATCGATATGCTCTCTGAGCATTACCGATTCTACATTTCCCTCAGGTGTCAAAACATTTGCATCGGCTACGAAATCTCCAAGGTTTGAATCATCTTCCTCACCTATAGGAGTCTCCAAAGATGCCGGCTCCCTTGCAATCTGCATTATTTCCATGACCTTTTCTTCAGTCATATCAAGTGCATTTGCAAGTTCTGTAACACTCGGCTCATAACCCAGTTCCAAAGTAAGTTTTCTTTGCATTTTGCTCATCTTGTTTATGGTCTCTACCATATGTACCGGAACTCTTATGGTCCTTGCCTGATCTGCAAGTGCTCTTGTTACAGACTGTCTGATCCACCATGTAGCATATGTTGAAAGCTTAAAGCCCTTTGTGTAGTCAAACTTCTCTACACCTTTTATAAGGCCTAAATTACCCTCCTGTACCAAGTCAAGGAAACTCATTCCTCTTCCTGTATATCTCTTTGCAATACTTACAACCAAACGAAGGTTAGCTTCTATAAGACGCTGCTTTGCGTATTCATCGCCATCCTGTTTTCTTTTCGCCAATTCAAGCTCTTCATTTGCTGTCAAGAGAGGTACAGTACCTATTTCTTTAAGATACATTCTTACAGGGTCCTCAGTACCTACACCTTCAAGCAGGTCAATCGCACTGAGATCTATATCCTCTTCAGAGTCCTTATCAAACTCATCATCGTCGTCTAAGAGTAGTGAATCATCATCTGCAATACTGTCTATATTATCAATATTGTCTATATCAATATTAATATCATCCGAGATGTTTTCATTGATCTCAATACCCTTGTTCTCAAGGTAAGAATAAATCTGCTCTACGCTGTCGGCATTCAGCTCCGTACCCGCAAAAAAATCATTTATCTCACCTATATTAAGTTTCATGTCAGAAGCCATGCCCTTATTTACAAGTTCCTCCAGTTTCTGTAAGAACTCCTGCGGTGACATTTTTTTCTTATTTGCACTTTCACTGCCTTTTGATGCCTTACTTCCTGTAGTATTTCGGTTTTCTTTAGCCACTAAGATCATCCCTTCACAAATAGATATCTATAATTGACATATCTATTTTTATTTTATCTGCAAACAATATAAAATAAATGCACATTCTTAAAATGAATAAAATTGTCCATTGTATTTACCTCTATCATTTGCATTGACATTATAATTCTTTTAATATATTTTTTCAAGCGAATATTTATACAATATTTATACAGTAAAATAGAAAATACTGTCAAAAAATATTATCTTTTTACACCAAAAAAGCTTGTAAACTCCTTTGTCAGGTACAATACAAGCTCTTTACCGAATTTTAATATAATAATTATCTGGTCGGCCTTGACAGATAGAATCTTCTGTCATCTTCTTTCTTATTTAAAGTAGTAACTGTATCCTCCAAGATTGCACTCTTAAAAACAGGATCGATATTTATGTATTCACTGTATATAAGGTCAAGTACAAGTAACATCGGGAACTGTGGAGAAATCCCGTCTTCCGTCGAAGTACTATGAAAGTTCCGACGTTTTAAATTCCTGATAAACTATTTGATTTTACACAATTCTTTTAAGTCCCTTATTTTAAAGGCTTTTCTGCCATAAAAAATATTTAAAAAAAGTTGAAAAATTTTTTTGAGTATGTTATAATCATAGTACTTCATAGTACTTTACTTTTAGAGGTGTTTATGGCTTATTTTTTGAGAAAAGAAAAGAAGAAAAAAGGTACTTATCTTCAGATGTATGAATCATTTTGGGATAAGGATAAAAAGCAACCAAGAACAAAAAATGTAAAATCTTTTGGTTATGTTGAGGATTTGATTTCAGGTGAGATTCCTGATCCTGTTAAATTTTACAGTGACTATGTAAAAGAGCAAAATGAGAATAGAACAAAGATTCTTTCTGAAGAATCCCGTCCTCGTGCATTTTCCACCCCTGTTGAACTTAATATAGGGCACTTCTTACTTTACTCATTAATTGATGAGCTTGATGTTAAAGAAACTATTGATATACTTGCTTCTCAAATGCGTTTTCAGTTCTCTGTATTTGACTTAATTACACAACTTATTTATGCAAGGGTTATATCTCCATGCTCTAAGTCAAAGACAGCCTCTCATGTCTTTCCATACCTTTATGGCAGCTCTACAATCTCTGAAGACCAGGTATATGACGGGTGTTCTTTCATAGGAGAGTCTTATAAAAAGTATATTGATTTATTTAATCACTCTTATGAAAAGTATTTTAAAAGGGATCTTAGCAGTGTATTTTTTGATTGCACTAATTATTACTTTGAAATTGATATCCCTAGTGATGACAAGCAAAAGGGACCTTCAAAAGAGAATAGGCACTCCCCGATAATAGGGCAAGCTTTACTTTTAGATGCCGATCTCGTACCTGTCTCCATGCAAATGTATCCCGGAAATGAATCGGAAAAGCCATATATTAGAAAAGTTATTGAAGAAATGAAGCAACGACACAACATATCAGGCAAGACTATTCAGGTGGCTGATAAAGGACTTAATTGTGCAAGAAATATTTATGCTGCAGTTAAAGAAGCTAATGACGGCTATATATTTTCAAAATCAATACATGGTAAGAATCTAAGCGAAAAGGAAAAGAAATGGGTTCTACTTGAGAATGATACAAATGTCTTTTCTAATTACACTGATGAAAGAGGTAATATATCTTTTCGTCTTAAATCATGTATTGACAGCTTTGACTACAGCTTTAAAGAGATTGATTCGGAAACAGGAAAAGAGAGTGTTACAAAGTTCTCTGTAAAAGAAAAGCGTATCGTCTCTTATAATCCTAACCTTGCAAAGAAACAAAGGCTTGAAATAATGAAAATGGTCGATAAAGCTTCAAAGTTTTCTACATACAAAAATATCGCTAAAGATGAACTTGGAGATTGTGCTAAATATTTAGACATCATAACTAAAGATAGCACAGGCAAGACAATAAAGCCTATAATAGACTTAAATAAATCTAAGATTGATGAAGATCTTAAATATGCAGGATATAACCTTTTAGTGACATCTGAGATAGACATGGAGCCATTACAGGTATATAAGACATACCATAGCCTATGGAAAATCGAAGAATCTTTTAGACTTACAAAATCATACCTGGATGCCAGGCCTGTTTATTTACAGAAAAAAGAAACAATCTACGGGCATTTTTTGATATGCTACCTTAGCTTGTTTCTTTTAAGAGTATTAGAAATCAAGTGCTTCAAGAATAAAATAAACTCTTATGACTTGATTAACTTTATGCGTGATTTTAGGGTGGTAAATAAAGGTGATAATACATATATCAATATATCAAGAGACCAGTCCGTTAACGAAAAGGTTAAAAAACTGGTTGGTTTTAGTAACCTTGATGCCCTCTATTTAACTAAAGCTGAAGTCGACAATTTCTTTCAAAACTGCATGCTCTTGGATACCTAGAGTACTAGGTTTTGAGAGAAACGACGGAAGTCAGGTGACATTATAATTCTTTTAATATATTTTTTCAAGCGAATATTTATACAATATTTATACAGTAAAATAGAAAATACTGTCAAAAAATATTATCTTTTTACACCAAAAAAGCTTGTAAACTCCTTTGTCAGGTACAATACAAGCTCTTTACCGAATTTCCATATAATAATTATCTGGTCGGCCTTGAAAGATAGAATCTTCTGTCATCTTCTTTCTTATTTAAAGTAGTAACGGTATCCTCCAAGATTGCACTCTTAAAAACAGGATCGATATTTATGTACTCACTGTATATAAGGTCAAGTACAAGTAACATCGGGAACTGTGGAGAAATAAGATTTCCGTTCTCCAAATACTCAAGTGAAGCAACCAACACAACTTCATCACAGAATTCATGTAAATGTGGGTTATCCGCCGCTGTGAAAAATACAGTCTTCTTGCCTCTGTCATGTGCATGCTTTAAAAGGAAAATAATATCCTCAGTCTTACCGCTTATACTGAATGCAACCACTGTATCTCCGTCTTTTAAAAATACGGACTGCATCCTTATTCTGTCGGAATCCGTAAGAGAGTCTATATCAAGTCCAACTCTCACAAAACGGCTCTCCATTTCACTTGCCGCATATCCTGAACTTCCCTTACCTACAGCTATGACCTTCTTTGAATTTACAAGCATCTTCACTATTCTTTGTACCTGATCGTTGTCAAGCAGCGAATATGCCTTATTCAAAAGATCCTGATATGTATTAAATACATTTTGTGTAGTGCTGTTACCGTTCGGCTTTTTTACTCTTGCACTGTCCAGGTAGGCAAATATAAATTCTCTGAAACCTACAAAGCCGCACTTTTTTGCAAATCTTGAAATAGATGCCTGTGATACATAGAGCTGTTCAGCCACATTCTGGATATTTATATCCATATTTGCATCACATTGTAAAAAATAATCCGCTATCTTTTTTTCAGTATTTGTAAAAAGCGTATATTTTGATTCTATTATCGGAATCACTGATTTTTCGTATATCATTTTCCCCTCTTTCCGCTACTTACTAACCCTTTACAGCACCCAGAGTAATACCCTTTGTAAAGTATTTTTGAAGTGCAATAAACACTATCAGTATAGGCGCTGCGGCCAGTGTAGCTCCCGCCATTATAAGTCCGAAATCTGTCGAGTTTTCTGCTTGTAGTTTAGCAATTCCCAGAGAAATTGTCAAATTAGAAGTAGAACTTAGCATAATAAGTTGCATGAAATAATCATTCCAGCTGTTAATAAATGTGAATATTGCCAAAGCACCCACTCCCGGCTTTACCATCTGGAAAACTATATCTGTAAATGTTTTAAATTCACTTGCACCGTCAATCCTTGCAGCTTCAAGCATTTCCGTAGGTATACCCTCAGAAAACTGCTTCATAAGAAATACACCGAAAGGCCATCCTACAGTTGGAAGTATAACCGCCCATATAGTGTTATAAAGCTTAAGCGCCGACATTTCTCTGATAAGAGGTATAAGAATAACCTGCTTAGGCAATGCCATAGCACATACTATAAGTGTAAAAAGTATAATTCTTCCATGAAATCTCTTTTTTGCAAGTGCATATCCCGCCATAGATGCTGTAAGACAAGTAAGTACCATGGCCATAACCGCCATAAATACCGTATTTATCATCCATCTCACTGCTGCCGGCGCCATAGGTCCCTTTATAAATCCCAATTCAAATATAGGTGCCGTCTGTCTTGAGAACAACTTTTTAAAGTTATCCAGTACGAGCTCTTTAGGTATCCAATCAGGTACCGGTGAATTTATTGAAACAGGTGTTTTAAATGCGCCTGTAACTATCCAATACAGCGGAAAAACAAAGCAAAATGCCAGTGCTATCAGTACAATTATCGATACAACAGTATACAGTTTTTTTAGTGTATTTGAAGTTTTCATATTATCTCTCCTTTGCCACTCTAAACTGAATTGCAGACAATACCGCTATAAATATTGCAAGCACAACACCCATTGCATTTCCGTATCCGTATCTGAACATCTTAAATGCCATATAATAGATATAATACATTACAGTATCTGTTGAATGATTCGGTCCGCCTGATGTTAAAAGCTGTATAAGAGCGAAACACTGGAAACTGTTAATAGTTGTTATAACAAGAATATATAATGTTGTAGGCATAATCTGAGGCCATTTGATCTTCCAGAATAATTGCAACTCATTTGCTCCGTCTACCTGTGCGGCCTCAACCAATGAATTATCCACATTTCCAAGTGCGGATACATATAACACTATAGGCTGACCTACAGATGTGGTAAGCAATATAAGTATGATACATGCCAGAGCAAATCTCTCGTCTCCAAGCCAGTTGATATTTGTTTTTAAAATACCTGTACCTTTTCCGATATAATTGAAGATACCGTAATAATTATTGTACATCCACTTCCAAACCACTGTAACGGCTACAGAACCGGTAACTACAGGGAGATAAAAGATACATCTGAAAACTGAAAGCACTTTATCATTTAGATTGTATATTACAGATGAAACCCACAATGAAAATATACAAACCACAGGAACTGAAACGATAACAATAACAAAGGTATTTTTAAGTGCCTTTAGAAAAATTCCGTCTTGAAACAGTTCTATATAATTTCCAAATCCGATAAATACATCCTTAGCATCCTTGCCCATTGTAGAATCAAAGAAGCTGGTATATATACATATAATCATCGGTATTATTACAAAACCGATAAAGAATACAAGGCTTGGTAATAAAAACATATAAGCTGAAGCGGTTTCTCTTCTTACCAATTCCTTTGACCTGGTTGTATAAACACCCTTTGCCATGTTTCCCCTTTCTAAAAAATGTTGCTAAAGAAAATCCTTAGCAACATTTTATAACATGTTAGATCACCTAACTATTTTTTTAAAGAGCAGTATTTTACTACTGTTATTATTGAGCTGCTGCCGCATTTGCGTTAGTTGTAAATGTTGCGACCTCTGTTGCCACATCGCCGCCTGCACCTATTCTCTGAAGCATGTTCCACCACTCTGTACGAGCTGTAGTCCATCCCTTTGTTACCTGATAGTAGTCACCCATTGAAGGCATGAACTTCTCTTCAAAAAGCTTCATTGCATCAGCTGTCTCTGTTCCCTCATATACACCTGTTACAGAAGGTCTTACAGGGAAGAATCCTGAAGCCTTAACGCTTTCCTTAACCTGTGTCTCATCATTACATACGAAGTCGATAAATGTCTTTGCAGCTTCAATCTTACCTGCATCTCCGTTGTCAAAGATTCCATATCCCCAGATACCGCCGCAAAGCTCTGTAACTCCGTCATCACTTGGGAATAACATAGGTATAATCTCATCACCTGCATTTGTCTTTCCTGCAGGGCCGTTATCTGAATTTGTCTGCTGTGATGCATTCCAGCAAAGTGACATTGCCAAAGTACCGTTTCTGAACAATGTAATCTCGTCACCACCTGCTATAGAAGGATCAAAGTTTAAACCTGCCTGATCAACAATTGCCTGTAAAGCTTTCTTGTTCTCTTCAGAATCAACTGTATACTTTGTATGATCCTTATCTGTAAATGTACCTGAGTAAAGATTGTTTACCAAAGCTCTTGTTCCCTGATCTCCACCCTGTGAAACACAGTAGATAGCACCGACATTTTGCTGTCCTGAATCATATACCGCCTGAACAGCCTTAAGGAAGTTGTCTGTTGTCCATGTATGTGTATCTAAATCAAGATACTTTAATGCATCGGCCTTCTCAAACATTGTCTTATTTATAGCCATACAATGTGCAACCATAAATGCAGGATACTCATAAAACTCACCTGTAGGACTCTTACATGCAGCTTTTACAGGATCATAGATATCTGATGCCGCATCCTTTTCAAACATATCCTTTAAATCAACCATGAGTCCCTTTGCACCCCAGTTGGCTACAAGTCTTTCAGGTCCCTCAAGTACGATATCAGGTGCCTGCTTTCCTTCTATAGCAGTGTTGATCTGGTCATCACCGTTTTGATAGTCAAGATACTCTACAGTTACCTTAATATTCGGATACTTCTCATTGAACTTTTTGATAATTCCGTCAACTGTTGCAGAGTCTCCCCATTTACCTACAGGATATGTCCAAAGTGATACCTCAGCAGCATCTTTTGCCGCCTCACTTGCTCCCTCCTGCTTTGTATCCGCCTTTGAATCAGCCGCTGCACTTGTTTGATCTGCCGCTTTTCCTCCTCCACATGCTGCGAGCATACCCGCCGCTGTAAGTGTCAAACCTGTTAACAATAATTTCTTCATATTTCCTCCTTAATGAGTCTTACACTCAAGATTATTCACAAATAATGCGTTACAACCGGTTTTATAAACTTATCCCTAAATGTTTAAAAACCTTGACCTCTACACAACTTGTTCAAGCGCTTTTGAAAATTCTTTTGTTATAAGTTGTGGTCTGGTAATAATCGAACCAACCACCACACTGAACGCTCCAAGTTCTATTACTCTCCTACATTTCTCAGGTGTATTGATATTACCCTCAGCTATTACTTTATGCTTTACTTTAGCGAGGATATTTCTCAATATCTCAAAATCGTTCTCCTCAATCCTTAGACCTTCACTCTCCTTAGTATATCCAACCATAGTAGTACCGATGAAGTCAAAACCTAATTCGTCCGCAAAGATTGCCTCTTCTTCTGTTGAACAATCCGCCATAAACAGCTTATCCGGATACTTTGCTATAACTTCTCCAAAGAACTCCTTCAAGCTTTTTTTGCCCGGTCTGAGTCTGCTTGTCGCATCCAGTGCTATTATATCAACTCCCGCTTCTACCAAAGCATCTACCTCGTCCATTGTAGGTGTGATATAAATCTCACTGTCATCATAATCTTTTTTAATTATTCCGATTATCGGCAAATCCACCTGTTTTTGTATCTCCTTGATATCCACAACAGTGTTTGCTCTGATGCCGCAAGCTCCGCCCATCTTTGCCGCGAGAGCCATTCTCCCCATAATGAAGTCTGAATGTAACGGTTCATTTTCCAGCGCCTGGCATGAAACAATCAGTTTCCCTTTTAGGTTTTTGATTCTGTCATTCATTTTTACTACCTCCATCTGAAAGTATCTTACCATTTGTGAAAATAAATTTCAATACTTCTATTGTATTCTGTTTCTACTTTCTGGCACTTGCCAAGCTGTTATTAAAAGTAAACATTTTAAATTGTATTTATTTGTGCACAAAGTACTAATATGCATATTTATCCCACACTTTCAGATATTGAAAAATTAAAGCCTCCTTTTTTTATTAAAGCCCCCTTGTTCATTAAAAAAGAGATACGAGTCTCCCCATATCTCTTCATTTATTAAAAACTATTCAAGGCAGTGAAAATATAAGTAAAACCTAGAGTAATATATACTTCAGTATAAACAATATTGAAAGTATATACATAAGCGGTGTAACCTTCTTAGCTCTTCCTGTAACAGCATTGATAAATACATAAGATATAATTCCCATTGAAATACCCTCTGAAATACTGTAGAAGAGCGGCATTGCAACTATACAGATATAGCAAGGAATAGCCTCTGTCATATCCGAGAAATCAATATGTACAACATTTGAGAACATATAGAATCCTACCACTATAAGTGCCGGTGCTGTTGCAAAAGAAGGTATTGCAAGGAATATAGGTGATAATAACAGTGAAGCCGCAAAAAGAACCGCTGTTGTCATTGCTGTAAGACCTGTTCTTCCACCTTCTGAAACACCTGAAGCGGACTCAACGAATGTTGTAACTGTTGTTGTACCAAGCATTGCACCTGCTGTAGTAGCTACAGCGTCTGCAAGTAAAGCACCCTTGATATTTGGAAGCTTGCCGTCTTTATCAAGCATTCCGGCCTTTGTAGATACACCGATTAATGTACCGATAGTATCAAACATATCTACGAATAGGAATGCAAACATAACAACTACAAATTCCAATGTTGCAATCTTGTGGAACTCAAGCTTGAATAAAACCGGTCCTATACTCGGTATGCTTAATCCTTTTGAAAAATCAGGTAATACACTTAAGAAACCGAGTGCAGGATTTGGAACATACAAACCTGTAACCTGAGCAATTATACCGAGAACCCATGTTGCCAATATACCGAGTAAGATATTTCCCTTTACTTCTTTTACAACCAGAAATGCTGTAATAAGAACACCGATGATGGCGATAATAACTGTAATACCTGCATCATTTCCTGTAGCAATTGCACCTTCAACGCCATGTACCTTGTTGTATTTTACAAGTGAGAATAATTGTACAAGTGTTTTACCGCCTATAACGATCTTAGCATTTTGAAGTCCGATAAATGCAATAAAAATTCCGATACCCACACTTACAGCTGATTTTAAGTTTCTTGGAACCGCATTAAAGATAGCCTCACGCACATTTGTAACTGAAAGTGCTATAAAAATAATACCTTCTACAAATACCGCTGTAAGAGCCGTCTGCCAGCTGTATCCCATACCTAAAACTACACTATAAGTAAAATATGCATTAAGTCCCATACCCGGTGCAAGTGCAAAAGGATAGTTTGCAAACAATGCCATAAGTGCAGTACCTAAGAATGAAGCTATTGCAGTTGCGGTAAATACGGCACCTCTGTCCATACCTGCCTCTTTTAAGATATTCGGATTAACTGCCAAAATATATGCCATTGTCATAAATGTTGTAATACCGGCAATAATCTCGGTTTTTACATCGGTTCCGTTTTCTTTCAGTTTAAAAAACTTTTCCATATATAGTCTCCTTTTTTTTATTATACTCCGGTGATAATCGGCCCGGAGTTTTTAGTTTTCTTGTAAGTCAAATTTAATTAAAGATATTTAAGTCTATATATCACTGCCATTCAATATATTTTAAAAATCTAATTTGCCTCAATGTCTATGAACTTATTTTCAAAAATATCAAACACCCCCCTGGCAGTGAGTTTCAACTCGGGAATAACCATAAGTGACATAAATGTAAGTGACATAACAGGCTCAAGACTTTCGTTAACCCCTAATTCAACTACAGCCTTTTTGTGAAGACTTAAAAGTTTCTTTGAAACCTCTTCACCGCTTAAATCACTCATAAGTCCCGCTACAGGCAAAGACAGACTTTCAATCACCTCTCCGTCCTTTACCAGTGCAAAACCTCCACCGTTTTGTTTTACATTCTCTATAGCCAAGTTCATCTCATCATCATTTACGCCTACGCAAATAATATTATGTGAATCATGTGCTACGGATGCAGCTATGGCACCGCTTTGTATGCCATAACCTTTTATTATTCCCAGTCCGATCTTACCTGTATTGTGATGCCTCTCTATAACCGCGCATTTGCAGGCATCTATATTCTTATCAAAGACAAAAAGACCGTTTTCATCTCTTTTTATCCTTATCTTTGTTTTCTTTGAAAGCACTCCTCCCGCAATCATTTCAATTGCATAAACTTCATCAGACTTCAGCCACAATTGTAGCATTTCCTTTTTGAAGTTATCCAGATGAACAGTATTTGATACATCTGTAATGTCATGCTTTTTTAACTCTTTGAGATACTCTCCATCTCTTGCAACTTCCTCACCGAGAATATATACCGACGATACTTTGAAATCTTTCAAATCATCAAATATAACAAGATCCGCTCTCTTTCCGGGAACTATCATTCCTCTATCCTTCATCCCATAGCAATCACTTACATTTACAGTAGCCATTGCTATTGCCATAACAGGTGAGATTCCTGCATTTACAAGTTTTTTCAGATGATATTCAAGATGTCCGTCCTCAAAAATAGTCTTCGGTTGTCTGTCATCCGAACATAATAAACATCTTCTGAAATTAAACTCGTTTATACCCGGTATAAGTGCTTCAAGATTGTGACAGGCTGAACCCTGTCTTAGCTGTACATAAATGCCTCTGCTCAGTCTGTCTTCCATCTCTTCAAGTGTGGAGCACTCATGATCTGTGTCAATTCCGGCGCAGGCATATGCATTCAATGCCTTACCGAACAGATTCGGGCTGTGTCCGTCTACAATTTTCCCGTGATTCTTTGCCAAAATAAGTTTATCAAGGGCAATATCATCATTTTCAATGATTGCATTGTAGTCCATAAACTCGCCGAGTCCCGGAACATCTTTTGAAACTATGTCATCTGCCATATCCTCAGCCGATATCACACAACCTGCATCCTCCATCTTTGTTGCAGGGACGCAGGACGGCATCATATATTTAACTGAAAGGCAGGTATTTTTTGCAGCCTCCTGCATATAGTGAAAGCCTTTTATTCCGCATACATTCACTATTTCATGAGGATCCGCAATGACAGTGGTAGTACCGTGGGGTACCACCATTCTGCCGAATTCTTCAGGAGTACAGTATGATGATTCTATATGAATATGTGCATCCATAAGGCCCGGTGAAATATATTTCCCTTCTATATCCACCTCTATTTCACCATCATACTCTCCAAATCCTGCAATGTATCCTTCAGCTATAGCAAGGTCCGCTTTAAATATTTTTCCGCTGCAGACATCCACTATAGAGCCGTTTTTTAATACAAGATCAGCTTTTTTATTCCCATTTGCCACATCAATCAGTCGCTTTAAACTATCTTTGTTCATACTCCCTCCAAAAGCCAAGCTCCTATCGATCAGTCAACGCCAAGTCTCTTCTTCATTGTTTTCTCAACTGCTACAAGTATATTCTCATATCCCGTGCATCTGCAAAGATGTCCTGAGAGTAACTTTCTAACCTCTTCTTTTGAATAGAGTTTTCCGCTGTTAAGAATCTCTGTAGCCGACATTACAAATCCCGGTGTACAGAAACCGCACTGGATAGCAGTCTCATCTATAAATGCCTGCTGCAAATCCGATATCTCACCGTTTGGTCCCATAAGACCTTCCAATGTAAGGATATCCTTGCCCTCGGCCCATATTGCAAGGTAAATACATGAGTTAAATGCTTCACCGTCTATAAGAACATTACATGCTCCGCACTCTCCTACCTCACAGCCTTTTTTTACTGAAGTAAGTCTATAGTCATTTCTAAGCATGTCTGTAAGTGAGCTTCTTACATCTACCATTTTCTCACATTTCTTGCCGTTGATGGTACAACTGACCAATTTATAACTCTGTCCTGTCATCGACCTTACCTCCTGCCTGCTTTACAGCCTTTTCACAAGCTTTTCTTGCCATAACAACACCGATATGACATCTGAAAGCTTTACTTGCTCTCCATGAATCACGAGGATTGATATCTTCTAAAACTTTCTGCGCAAAAGCCTCTATATTCTCCTCATTAACTTCTTTTCCTCTGATAAAGTTTTCCGCTGAAGGAACTCTCATAGGAATAGGACCGGCTACACCGTAAGCTATTCTTACATCCTCAAAGCTCTTTTTATCTTCTGAGAGCTTTACATTTACCGAACATCCGGTGGTAGCAATATCCATTGCCTCTCTCATGGCATACTTTATATAGTGACCTTTATAACCTTCATAAGCCTTCTTTGGGATAATGATTGCTGTCTGTATCTCTCCCTCTTTTAAATCCACTGTACCGGCCTTTATATAAAATTCATTTATAGGTACTACTCTTTTGTAACCTTCTCCAGCTATCTCAACCTGTGCATCCCATGCAAAGAGTGTAGATGCGGAGTCTGCCGATGTAACACCGTTACATGTATTTCCACCGATAGTTCCTATATTTCTGATCTGCGGTCCACCTATCTGATCCACGGCTTCACCAAGTACATTGATGTATTTTTGTATAATAGGATTCTTTGTAATATGTGAGAAGCTTGTTAAAGATCCTATTCTTATATTTTCATCGGCATCAAGGCAGATTCCTCTAAGCTCATCAAGCATATAGATACTTACAAGCTCCTTACCCGCTCTCTTTCCTTCTCTTATCTGTACCAAAACATCACTTCCGCCGGCAATAACCTGTGAGCCCGGATGTTCTTTTAAAAGTCTGCAAGCATCATCTACGCTTGTCGCCTCATATAAAGCTTTTATATCGTACATTTCTTCCTCCTACTTAAGTAAACCTGCTTTGTCAAAATATTCATACAGTTTTTCCGGACGTAAAGGTAATTCATTAACACCTACACCTGTTGCATTCATAATAGCATTTCTTATAGCCGGTGCCACAGGACAAACCGGTGGCTCACCCAATGATTTTGTACCGAATGGTGATGTAGGCTCAGGATTCTCAACGAACGCCGTCTCAAGATGTGGATGATCCATACATGTAGAAAGCTTATAATCAAGCAGGTTATCGTTTAAAACTTTTCCTGTCTTCTTATCTACAAGCTGTACCTCCGAAAGTGCATATCCTATACCCATACTCATACCGCCTTCAACCTGTGCCTTAGCAAGTGCAGGGTTGATAAGCTTACCGCAGTCATGTACATTTATTATCTTTGTGAGCTTTGCTTTACACATATCAATATCAACTTCAACCTCTGCAAAACAGCATCCGAATGAATATGCATTTGACTTAATCTGTGCTGTAGACTCCGCAGTAATATGTCTGCTGTCACTGAGAGAATAAAGTGCTTCTGTAGCCAGATCTCTTAATGAAATAAGCTCTCTGTTATCTGTAGTTCTTATTATCATAGAATTCTTTATATCTGTAATTGAAGGCGGCATATTTGTCAAAATATAAGCATAGTCAAGTATCTTCTCCTTCAAAAGTCCTGCTGTCTTGGCAATGGAGAAACCGCCTACATAGGTCTGTCTTGATGCATATGCACCCGTACCGAAAGGTGTAATATCGGTATCCTGGTTTGAAACAACATGCACTTCATCTGTACTGATTCCAAGGACCTCCGCAGCCATCTGTGAGAATGCCGTATCCGCTCCCTGACCGATCTCGGTCTCACCAAGCTGTAATGTTACGGAACCGTCCTGATTCAGTACCATTCTTGATGATGATGACTCAAGTGATATAGGCCAAACCGCAGTATTATACCAGAAAGTAGCCATTCCTATACCTGTTCTTACTCTACCTGTCTGTTTTGAAAGCTCTTTGACTCTGTTATCATAGTCCATATAAGCTTTACCTTTTTCGATACATTGTCTGAATGTATCATAGTAGTTTTCATTCTTCGAAAAAGCGTCCTTATATCCCTGCGGCATAAGATTCTTAAGTCTGAAGTCGATAGGTGGAATACCCATTATCTTCGCAACATCTTCTGTATGAGACTCTACCGCAAACATAGCCTGTGGAATTCCGTATCCTCTCATAGCTCCCGCTACAGGTCTGTTTGTAAATACAGTATATGCGTCACCCTCAACATTATCACATGGATAAAGCTGTGGGAAAGCTCCGAGTCCCTTTGCCGCGATAGAATGTCCGTGTGAAGCATATGCACCCTGATTTGAGAACGCCTCTATCTTTCTTGCGGCATATGTACCGTCTTTTCTTACATGTGAAATTATATGGAACTTTATACCATGTCTTGTTCTGTTTGCAAAGAAAGTTTCCTCTCTGCTGCAATCGAGTTTTACAAGATGTCCTCCTACCTGTAATGAAAGGAATGCACAAAGCGGCTCATATAGTATATCCTGCTTATTTCCGAATCCACCACCGATATACGGCTTAATAACTCTTACATCACCCCACGGTATTCCAAGTGCCTGACCTACAACTCTTCTTGCAATATGAGGAATCTGTGTAGAAGCTACTACCGTAACTCTCTTGCCTTCTGCATATGCATAGCATATAAAGTTCTCTATATGGCAATGCTGTACAGGTTCGGTATTATACCATCTGTCAACTACTGTAAGGCCCTCTTCTTTGATTGCCTCTGCATAATTACCTCTGCTAAGACTTGTGTGCTTTAAAATATTGTTAGGATAATCCTTATGAATCTGTGGTGCACCGTCCTTCATAGCTTCCAAAACATCTGTAACCACAGGGTACTCTTCATATTCCACCTTTATAGCTCTGAGTGCCTGATTTGCAGCCACCTCATTTTCAGCTATAACAGCCGCAACATCATCACCGTAAAACTTAACTTCATCAGTGAGAAGTAATCTGTCTGCAACATCTTGATGGCTTACGTCCGTAGACCATGGGTGTCCTGCTGTAGGGAAGTAATTTCTATACTGCCCAAGATCAAAGCAAGTGACGATCTTAACAACTCCCTCAATCTTCTTTGCTTCACTTGTGTCAACAGAAAGAACTTTTCCGTGAGCTATTGTGGAATGCACTATTTTTGCCACATATGCTCCCGCATCACATAAATCGTCAGTATATTTTGTTCTACCTGTGACCTTGTCAAACGCATCCACTCTGTTGATACTTTTTCCAACCTCCATATTATTTCCTCTCTAATTTTTTAGTATTTTATATTATTTAATTTATATACCTTTCTCGTCTTTATAAGTTGATAAAAATATAAAATTAAAAAGTAACTGTTTTTTGTCCGGATACATATTTTGCTCTCAATGAGCATTCATCCGACAGATATAAGAATCTTTCAAATCTCTTTCTTATATCATCAATATCCTTATTCAATTCCTCATCATTTATTACAAGCATATCCGCTTCAAATCCTTCTTCAAAGGCTCCCACCTTTCCGAAGTAACTTCCGGGTATTCTTGTTGCTATAGCAAATGCCTCGGCAAGCTCCAAAGATTTTGAATTTTTATCTATATATCTCCAATAAAGCTTTGAAAGCCCTATTGCTTCTACCGCCTGGTTTAATATATTCAGCGAGTATCCCGCCGCTATATCACTTCCAAGTCCTACCTTTATGCCATTATCGAGAAATTTCCTTATAGGTGCTATTCCCGATGACAGACATATATTTGACTGTGGACAATGAGCTACATACACATTTTTCTCCTTTAAAAGTTCAATCTCCTTATCATCAGAGTATACACAATGTGCCATAACTGTGTCTACCTTACTTTTATTCAGATTACCTCTTTTATTGTAAGCATCAAGATATCCGTCCGAGTCCGGACAAAGTTCTTTCACCCATTCCACTTCTTTCGGATTCTCCGATAGATGTGACTGTAATCCGTAAGTATCTCCTCTAATATTTCCAAGAGCTTTCATCAATTCATCACTGCAGCTTGGAATAAATCTTGGGGTAATTATCGGCTTTATATTCTTATATCTGTCTTTACAGATATCAAGCCATTTAACTGTGGAATCTATAGATGACTCTGTAGTCTCAATCAGTTCATCTGTAGAATTTCTGTCCATATTTACCTTGCCTACAAAACATTTTAGTCCGCTCTCTTCCAGCATATCCATCAACAGTATTGTGGAATCCGTATGCAAGGTCGCAAATACTATTGCTCTTGTAGAATAACTTTTAGCCAATGCATCAACAAATTTTTTATAGGCTTTTTTTGCATATTCTATATCCTTATATTTAGCTTCTTCCGGAAATGTATATGTATTGAGCCAATCTAAAAGTTCCATATCCATTCCAAGCCCTCTGAAAGCAAATTGCGGAGCATGAAGATGCATATCTATAAGTCCCGGTAATATCAAAGAATCTCCGTAGTCTTCTATCTCTTCATTCTTTAAAGAATCCGGAAGCTCATCTTGTGAATATATTTTTGATATAATGCCGTCTTCAATTACTAAAAAGTTATTTTCTCTTATCCTGATTGTACCTTCTTTTGTACAATCCACCAAATTCCCTTTAACTATCATATTCTCCCCTAATAAAAATATGAGGTGCTTTCCATTGTGCATGGAACACACCTCACTCCACCCACAATTTCTGTGGGCCTATAGTCAATTATTACGGTAATTGGTAGAGACGCTCAACCGATTATGAGCTTATATTAGGCCTCTAATTTTTATGTATTTCTTCTAAAATAACACATTCAAATATAACTCAAGTATCAATTTATATATAAAGGGTATCACCTAATTAATTTTTAGTCAAACTTTTTTAAAGTTTTTTATAGGAATTATGCCCTATATTTATTTAAATTATCAATAAATATATAGAAATTCTACTATTATATTTTTTTCAATGTATTTTCTCAAGTACATAAGAATACGCTTCTTTTGTGTCAATATCCAAAAGTTCGTCCTCATTTTCTATATCCACGAATAAAACCTCGCAAATATGCGCTTTTATGAGCTTTTTACCGCCTTCTTCTTCTCCAAGTAAGAGGAGTTCATCAAAGTATTCACTTGAAAATATACATGGATTTCCAAGCCTGTTTTTACATCTTACACTACTTATAGTTTTATTCGATTTTTGAAATTCATCTATTATCTTTGATATTGTCTCGGAACTTAGCAAAGGCTGATCGCACACACCGAATAATACACTGCCAGAATTCTCAATATTTTTCAGTTTTTCCACCGCAAGCTTTATTGATCTGGATTTACCAAGCTCCGGCTTATCATTATATATGGTTATAAATCCGTTCTTTTTATAATAATCTAATATCTCAGTGTCCTTACCGACTATTATCTTATTATCAAAGTCATATGCTCTTTTATATATCTTTTCCATATATTGATAAAGCTTAACACCTTTGATATCTGCCAAAAGCTTGTATCCACCAAATCTTTTACCTTCTCCTGCAGCCAAAATTACCAAATCCATCAAGCTCTCCTGCCGCTTATTTTGCTAAGTATAGCTTCAAGTACTCCTCCGCCTATGGCGCTCGCCTTATCGGATACACTAAAGCAATATTCCTTTTCGGCTCTCGGATCCACATCTCCCGATTTCATACCTTTCTTTACCTTTACACTGTCTTGTAAAAGTCCTCTTACAATACCGTCAATGTTCGCATATACAGGTGTTTCATCACAGTATGCCAGCAAATCTCCCGCCTTTACATAATCTCCGATACTTACCTTTGCACTGAATATTCCGTCCGCAGTTGCCCTTATGATTCTTTCCACAGTGTATCCGCCTATATTTCCAGGCACTCCTGTATTCGGATAAGCACTTCCGCTCCATATTACTCTGCCAAGATTATGTCCTCTCTTAGTCTCAACCACGGCATGACAGTCAACCCCTGCTTCAAATCCCGGACCTACGCCTATTACAATATCCGCATCACTTATTTTGGTACCGATATTTGTCTTTGCTATAATTGCATCCACTATCACATCCGGCTTGTATTCTTTCATGATTTCACCGCTTGGATCCACTATTACAGGTATACATCTGCTCTCAATCACAGTATCAATCATTGCAATGCTTTTGCAAAGTTTTCCGGTTATTCCTTCAACCTTTGTCTCATCCATATAAATTGCAGGTGAAAATGCAACAGTTCTTCTTACTGTAGTAGGTACGGCAATATCCGACATTATTATGTCAAATCCCGATCTGTACAATCTTAAAGCAATTCCTGTTGCCAAATCCCCGGCACCTCTTATCCAAACTTTTTTATCCATCATAAACCTTCTCTCTAAGCTAAAAATTCAAAATCGCAAAACTCTCTGTTGTTATTATATGAAGTTATTGAAACTTTGAAATTTTTAAAACCGTTTTTTTCGCAAAAAATATTTATATATTTTTCTGTCTCTAATGCCTTTCTCATATCTTCTTTGGTGTCGGCCTTATTTATAATAAATAAAGTTTTTCTGTTATTTATTCCTTTAAATTCCGCCCTCTTATCTGTCAAGATCCTTGCAGCATCCTCTTCACTGAGTATATGATCTTCATCCCAACCAAAAATTTCTGCGGCTCTTTCATACCTGAAGCATTTTTCGCTTATCTTTTTTCCGACAGCATCAATACCCATACATACTATACAAATATCTGTGTTCTCAGGTATTACCGGCTCTCCTTCTCTTGGGATTTTTATCGGTAATCGCTTTGCTCCGTCCGCTTCAACCAATACTATATCTGCATATTTATTGATACTCTGCACCTCTATTATATCAAAAGATGATAATTTTTCACCTGCATCTTTTCCTATAACTACAGGTTCATCCCTAAACTCAAATTTTTCAAGTTCTTTTGCAGAGTCAATCAGAGTATATACATCCGGTTTTACTATATGAGTTGTTGTGGTGATTACCACTTTTTTGCCTCTTTTAGCAAAATATCTTCCTATATAAAACATGGTGGTGGTTTTTCCACCACCACCAACTAATGAAATTATCATTTATCGCATACCAACCAATTTCTTTACATCCATATTCTTCGGCAATACGAAGTTTAACAACATTGAAAGAACAAATACGCCTGCAACAGAGTTACCTGCAAAAATATCTCCTATAACCTTCGGGAAATAATCAAATATACCCAGTGTCTGAGTAAATCCTATTCCGATGCTTATAGATAAAGCCGCAATTATTGTATTCCTTTGAGTAAAACCGCATTTCCCAATCATATCCATTCCACTTACCACTATAGTACCGAACATCACTATTGTACATCCACCGAGTACAGGTTCCGGCAATGTTGAAAAGAATGCACCTACCGGTGGGAATATTCCTGCCAATATAAGGATCAATGCACCAAACATAATAGTAAATCTGTTTACTACCTTTGTCATTGCAATAAGACCTACATTCTGTGAAAATGATGTTATAGGCATACATCCAAACACACCTGATACAGCACTTAAGAAACCGTCACATGCAAGTGAACCTGATACTTCCTTCTCTGTAATGTCTCTGTCAAGTCCGCCTGCAACAACCGCAGTGGTATCACCGATAGTCTCTGCAGCAGATACCAAGAAGATTAGAACAACAGACAAAATTGCACCGGGATTAAATATTGGCTTATATGGCAATACTCTCGGCAATGCAATAAATCCAACTGTATTTATTGTTCCGGTAAAATGCGAAAAATCTACAATACCAAATATAAGAGAAATTATATATCCAACTATAAGACCGAACATTACGTTTAGCTGCTTCCAAAATCCCTTTGCAAGTGAACTGAATGCTATACATGATACAAGTGTAATAAGTCCAACAAGCATATATTTTGGAGCACCGAAATCATCAACATATCCGCCTCCAAAACTTTTTGCACCTACTGCAAGCAGAGAAAAACCTATGGTAGTAACTACACAAGCCGAAACTATTGGTGAAACTATCTTTTTCCAATACTTATAAGTTAATCCGAGACAGCCTTCTACACATCCACCGACTATTATCGCACCAATCGCTGTTTGATAATTAAAATTAGTGCCTATATAGCCTAGTGCCTGTACAAAGGTAAAGCTGACTCCCATTACAACCGGCAATCTTGAACCAATTTTCCATACAGGATATAACTGTACCAAAGTTCCAAGGCCCGCTATAAACATTGCACTTTGCATGATTCTCGCAAGCTCCACTCCACCAATCTTACCAGCATCACTTCCAAGTAACTTTGATGCACCACATACTAGAAGTATAGGCGCCAGATTTGCAACGAACATAGCCATAACATGTTGCAGTCCAAAAGGTATTGCTTTTGCCACAGGAACTCTTCCGTCCAATTTGTAAATATTATCAATACTTACATTTGAACCACTTGTCTTTTCACTCATTGTAATCCTCCTTAAAAAAGACATTTATTTCTTACATCTCTTAGAGATGAAACGTACAAAGGATCAATATTTAAATTCAAAATTGTTAAAAATATATCAAATAAAAAAGTTTAAATACGCATCAGATATTCTCTGATGCGTCAAATATCTACATATCGATTATTTAATTGTAAACTTTCCTTTGGTATATTTAATAAAAAAATATTGTTACAACTTTTATTTTTTATATACTATCATTTTTTCTTACAAAAATCAATCTAAATATTATTTTTTATGAGCGTATCATACTATTTTTCAGACTAAACATGCTAATAATTCACATATTTGTTTAACACTGTTTATTATATAGTTTTAATGCCAAACCTTACTTGCCTTATCATACAGAGGATTTTCTTTTTTAATCAAGTTATCTATTAAATCCGCCGACTCAAAAGGAACACACCATGCCAGACCGCAACCTGAGGAAAGTTCTTTCGGAACAGGTATCAATCTTCCCGGTACATTTTCTTTTGCACACAAACTTTCAAATGCCATTGCGGCTGTGGTGGTTTGAAAGGTCACTATATATTTCCAACTTTTTTCTCTCATTATTCTTCCACTATTTCTTTTATCGCTTTTATAACAGCATCTATTTCTTCCTCCGTATTAAAATATGAGAATGAAAATCTTGCTATTCCCTCATCCACTGTTCCCAACGCCTTATGCATCAATGGCGCACAGTGAGCACCTGCCCTTATCGCTATATCATATTCTTCACCAAGATAATCAGCCAGATCTCCAGAATGAATTCCGTCTATATTTATCGGCAAAATACTTCCATGCCTTATAGACTCGGGTTCTTTTTCAAATTCGGAACAATCCGTATAAAACTTTATACCTTTTATATCCTTTACACCCTTATAAAGCCTTTTTAACAGACTCATCTCTTTTTTATGAATATTTGTAATTCCGATTTCATTTATAAAATCAATTCCGGCACCAAGTCCGGCAATACCCATAATATTTAAAGTTCCTGCCTCTAATCTTGTCGGATACTCATCAGGTTGCTCCTTATTAAAGGATTGCACACCGCTTCCTCCTACCTTAAAGGTATCTATCAAAATATCGGAATTTATAACTATACCGCCTGTACCTCCCGGTCCGAACAGTCCCTTATGGCCTGTAAAGCAAAGGACGTCTATCCCCGTTTTATTCATATCTATCTTGATATTTCCTGCGCTCTGAGATACATCCACTATAAAATACAGATTATTCTTCCTTGCTGTTTTTCCAATATACTCTAAATCCGCTATTTCACCGGACACATTAGATACATGGTTTACAATTATAGCCTTTGTATTTTCTTTTATATGCTTTTCAAATTCATCATATTTTAATTTCCCACTTTCATCTATTCCGATAAAATCAATGCCTATATTCTTTGTTTTTTCAAGCTTATAGAGAGGTCTAAGCACGCTGTTATGCTCCGTTACCGTACTTATTACATGATCGCCACTGCAAAACAGTCCGAACAATACGATATTTAAACCCTCTGTGGCATTGGATGTGAAAATCACTTTTGAAGGGTCGCTGCTTCCGAAAAATTTTGAAATCTTTTCTCTTGTTTCATAGACCATTCTACCCGAATCAAGTGCGGCCCTGTATGCACCTCTGCCACTGTTTCCATAGTATGTAAGTGCATGATTTATAGCTTCTATTACATTTATCGGTTTTTTGAATGTAGTGGCGGCATTATCCAAATAAATCATTATGGTCTTATCACAAGGTCGGCTTCCATGAGATAACTTACAATATCATACATATTTGTCACCTCACCTACTGAAAGCTTCTCGCTGAGTCCGTAGTTGTTAAGACATGCACCGCAGGAATAGATTTTTGCGCCTGCTTTTTCCAAAACCTTCAAATCTTCAATACTTGCAGAACCCTCTGTAGTAATCCTTACACCTGTATTGTAGAACAGAATTTTTGCAGGCGGTATATCCTGTGAACTGAGAGCATAGATAAAGCCCTTTAAAAGAGTCTTACTGAACTCTTCATCACCTTCACCCATCTTATCTGAATCTATTACCACAATTGTTTCTTTTAATTTTATCTCATCAGACTTTGCAATTTCCTTAGCAACAGGCTTGGCATCGGAAACTTCTCCACCATTTACATTGATGGTAACGATGTACTCTGTATTTGACTTTTTCTCAAAAGAAGCCTCATACTCTTTTTGCTTTGCCATCTTCAAAAGGTTTTGTACCGCAATCTCATTGTCAACACTTACCTCTACTACTCCGCTTCCTCCAAGTTCTCTTATTGCATTCTTTGTCTTAACTACAGGTATAGGACATGCATCCCCTATTGCATTAACTTTAATCATATTTATTTTCCTCCTATTTATCAGCTACTTTTATAGCTGTATTTTCTCTTGTCTTTATTTCTCCTACAATTGCCGCAGGCATTCCTGCCTCTTTTAATTCATTTAACAGTGCATCCGCCTCTTCTTTTCGGACGGCAAGTAAGAGTCCCCCCGATGTCTGAGGATCGAATAAAATTTCTTCCATTGCGAAAGGTACATCTTCAAAAATCACATTTTCACCCACATAATTTCTGTTTCTCTGTCCTCCGGCTGTAATAAGAAATTCATCAGCCAAAGCTTTTGCCGCCTCAAATACCGGAATCTGTTTTGCATAAACTTCACATGACTTATCATCACCCATCATTTCCATCAGATGGCCTAAAAATCCGAAACCTGTTATATCGGTGCATGCATGAATATCGTATTTTTTTGATATATCACAGGCATATTTATTTAATGTCTTCATAGAATCAACAGCTTCATTTAAGGTATTCTCATCCGCCTCACCGATTCTTGCGGCAGTACATATTATTCCTACACCAAGTCTTTTTGTAAGTATCAGACTGTCTCCGGGTTTTCCTGTGTTATTTGAATATATCTTATTCGGATTTACAATACCGGTAACACTGAGACCGTATTTTACATCAGTATCATCGATTGAATGTCCGCCTGCAAGCACACCGCCTGCTTCCTTTACCTTTTCAAGTCCACCTCGCATTATTTCTCCAAGGATATTCAGATCACTGCTTTGCGGAAAGCATACTATATTTAATGCGGTTTTTACTTCACCACCCATGGCATATATATCACTTAATGCATTTGCTGCCGCTATCTGTCCGAATGTATAAGGATCTTCCACCATCGGCGGGAAGAAATCAAGGGTTTGAACAAATGCGATATCGTCTGTAAGCTTATATACCGCCGCATCATCCTTTGCATCAAATCCTACCATTAAATTTTTGTCAAAATTTTGCTTTGGCAATCTCTCAAGTATATGGCTGAGTATTCCCGCTCCCAGTTTTGCAGTACAACCGCCGCCTTTGCAGTAAAGTTTTTCCATATTGCCTCCTAATATATAACTTATCTATATCGTCAATATATGAACTGATAACTATTATA
The DNA here is from genome assembly GCF_003862475.1 of Lachnoanaerobaculum gingivalis. Lineage (GTDB taxonomy): Bacteria > Bacillota > Clostridia > Lachnospirales > Lachnospiraceae > Lachnoanaerobaculum > Lachnoanaerobaculum gingivalis. The sequence goes on from NZ_RRCO01000005.1 coordinate 164,484, forward strand.
ACCCCTTTATACTTATTTTCGCAATCAAATCAGACAAACATTTTATATAATATAACATTTGTTAACAAATGAAAGATTTATGTAATATTTAAATCAATTGAACAAAATTTATTTATATGTTATAATTTTAAACTATAGTAACTTTAGTTTACTAATGTATTATTTTTTAGGAGGAAATATGCATTTAAAAAGAATTTCAGCTGTATTTGCGTCCGCATTGATGATTTCTTCAGTATTATCATCCAACGTATTTGCAGCAACAATAAGAAGAAATGTTACAGGTGGCTCGGTGGCTGTAGAAACATCAGCTCAGACTGAGACAGCTGAAAGCACAGAGGCTGTAACTTCTGCAGCTACAGGTGAGGTGGTATCTACAAGCGATTATATACCTTCCACTATTAACAATGTAAATATGTCTGAAAACCTTGACCTTGACAGCGTAGTTGCCAATGCAGGTCTTGGTAATGTAGGTAACGGAAATACAAATCCCGAGCCTGTACTTGGTGAAACACAGATGGTTCACTTCGGACTTTGGAATACTGCAGATCAGGAGATCTCAGGTGCAGAGACAAACACAAGTGCTTATGCTTATGCAAAAGACGGTTTTAACAAGCTTTACCTTAATCATTCAGGTATAGGAAGATATTACTACAGAACTTACAATATGAACTCAGGTTGGTCTACATGGATGAACTCTAAAGAGACTGCACCTATTACAGATCCTGCAAACAAGGTTCAGGCTGTTCAGATAAGAGTAAAGGGATATACAGGTGTAAGAAGCGACCTTTATTACAAGGCCGTTTTAAATGACGGAACTGTACTTGACTGGGCAAAGAACGGTCAGACCCTCGGTACTATCGGTACGGACAGATATATAGTAGCTCTTAAGCTTACACTTTGGGACAAGCAAACACAGTTTACAGAGCCTACAAAGGTACTTATGGAAGCTCCTGTTTATGAGGGAACTTATGTAGATGCCAACGGTCAGGTTCAGTACTCATCAAAAGATGCCTATACAGGATGGGGATTTTATAATAACGATCAGTACTATTTTAAAGACGGCGCAACTCAAAAGGGATGGCAGTATATAGATGGATACAAGTATTATCTTGACGAGAATACAGGTGCCGTTGTAAGAGATCTTGAGCCTGTTATGGGATTGCAGGATTCTTATGAGATTAAGTACAATAAGGCAACAATGACCATGTATATCATGGCTAAAGACGGTGCAAACGGATATATAATTCCTTACAAGACTTTCATGTCAACTGACGGACCTGCTACACCTGTGGGTACATTCAAGACATATGTTAAGTACAGATGGAAAATAATGCATGACAATATCTATTGTCAGTTCCTTTCAAGATTTAAGGACGGATATATCATTCACTCACTTATCTACTATGATAAGGCGGATTCAAACAGACTTGATGCATCTACATACAATTATATTGATGATGCAAGATCTGACGGATGTTTAAGACTACGTGCAGGTGATGCGGCTTGGGTATATTACAACACAAAGATGAACACACCTGTTATAGTTTACAACGATCCTACAAATAAGGGGCCTGTTGAGAAGGATGCTATAGAGCAGCCTATTCCTGCAAACCAGACATACGATCCTACAGATCCTATAATGCAGGGAAGATAATTTAATATATTAATTTTAGCGGTGTGAAAGTATTTTTCACATCGCTTTTTTATTTATCTGTTTTTTGGACAATTTTTACTTGTTTAATATTGTTTTTTCCATTAAAATAATAAGTACAGAGAGTTTTATTCAACTTTGACGGATGGATTTTCGGCAGAATAAAACTATGTTCGTGAATACTTTGTCGAAAATTCTTTCCAAGGCATCTATGTTTTTGTACAGAAAGGAGTTTTTTATGGGTGCAAATTGGATCGTAACAGCTGTCGTAATAGTTTATTTGATTGCCATGCTTTTTATAGGTTGGTATTCCTCAACTAAGATCAACAGTAACACCGACTTTATGGTTGCCGGAAGGCGTCTGGGACCTTTTCTTATGGCAGGTACTTTAGCCGCAACGGAGATAGGAGGCGGAAGTTCTCTGGGTGTTGTTCAAAACGGTATGTCAGGATACGGTTTAAGTGCCGCTTGGTATATTATTACAATGGGAATTGCCTTTGCAATCCTTTCTTTTATAGCACCTAAGTTTCGTGCCGCTACAGTAAAGACCGTTCCTGAATATTTCCGAAGACGTTATGGTAAAGAATCCGGATTCGTTACGGCAATTATTATGCTGCTACCTCTTATCGGACTTACAGCAGGACAATTTATAGCTTCTTCCGTAATTTTATCCACTATGCTTGGAATCAGTTATAAGGTTTCGGTTATTATAGTAGCCGTTGTTGTAACGATTTATTCCATTATGGGAGGACTTTGGAGTGTAACATTAACCGATTTTGTCCAAGTATTTTTAATTATTTTAGGTATGCTTGCCGCAGTTCCTTTTGCACTGAACTACGCAGGTGGATGGAGCGCCGTTGTTACCAATGTTCCGCCTGAAACAATGAATCTTTTCTCAGGATATGATTTATTCGGTATTATTTCACTTGTAATCATGTATGTAGGAACATTCTCCGTAGGACAGGAAGCAGTTTCCCGTTTCTATGCCGCAAAGAACGAGACCGCGGCTAAACAGGGAGCATGGCTTGCAGCATTGCTTAATTTCATTTATGCCTTTGTTCCTACAATACTTGGAATTATTGTTTTAGCTTTAATTAATATGGGAAAATTCTCAGATAAGGACTTCGCATCTGTTGGTGCAAGATATGCTTTACCTATTCTTGCTATCCGTACCATGCCTGCCATAGTCTGCGGACTGCTTTTCTCAGGAGTAATTTCAGCTACAATGTCAAGTTCGGACTCCGACCTTTTGGGAGCAGGTTCTATATTTGCCAATGATATTTACAAAATTTATATTCGTCCGGAGGCAAAGAGTTCTGAAGTTATGAATGTAACTAAGATAACTATGATTATAGTCGGATTCCTGTCTCTTTTGATTGCATTATTCAATACAAAGAGCATTGTATCAATATTGATGTTCTGCTTTACTTTACGTGCCGCCGGCTCTTTCTTCCCATATGTAATGGGACATTACTGGGCAAAGGCATCAAAAGCCGGTACTATTGCTTCTCTGATTTTCGGAACAATAGTGGTGGTTTATCTTGAGCAATTTTCAAATGGATACCTTTTCGGAATCCACTTCTCTCAGGCAATCATACCCGGACTTGTGTTTGCATTTATCGGTTTTGTAATCTTCTCCATCGCTTTTCCGCCGAAAAATCCGGGAACGGAGCTTGCCGAAGAGGAAGACGATTAATATATTTATATACTTTAAAAGAGGGATGCCGCATGCGACCCCCCTCTTATTTATTTCCTAATTTGTTTTCTGTCTGAACTCTTCCCAGAGCTTATTGTGAAGTTCATTTGCCTCATCACTGATATTCTCAATCAGCTCACCGCTCTCAATAAGTGAAATCTTATCTTCAGGGAATACTATCAAGTCTTTCCAATCGTCTGATACATAACTTTCAGCAGCCTTATTTGTAACAAAGTATCCGATATACTCAAAGCACTTTGCGGCAACTTCAGGCTCATTGATATACTCCAGGAATTTATAAGCCGCTTCGGCATTCGGTGCATTTGACGGAATAAAGCTTCCCATTACCCCGAATCCAAGTCCTTCTTTAGGATATACAACTTTTAAATCAGGATTTGCTTTGATTGCCTGAGTTACCTGTGATGTATACATAAATGCCGCTCCAACTTCACCGCTTAAGAGATAATCCTGAAGATTATTGTCATTTATAAGGCGGATATTTGGTGCCAAAGTCTTTAACTTATCTCCTGCTTCCTGTATCTGAGTAAGATCATTTGTATTAAATGAATATCCGAGCGATTTCAAAGTAATACCGTCTATTACTCTGTAGTTTCCGATAATACCTACATTACCTGCAAGCTCAGGATTCCAAAGATCGTTATAACCTTGAATATCCACTTTCACAGTCTCAGGATTATATACTATCAAAGGTATACCTGCACCGTAAGGCATTGTATACTTATTTTCAGGATCATAGAACTTACTTTGGAAAAGCGGATTTATATTGTCATATGTAGATATCTTTGACTTATCAAGTTCTTTAACAAGTCCTTCTTTTATTGCAAGCTGTATAATATAATCATCTGCAACAACGATATCATAATCACCGCCCTTTGTCTCTTCAAGCTTTGCAAGCATTGTCTCATCAAGGTCGAAATTTGAATAATTCACCTTAACTCCGGTCTTCTCCGTAAAGCCGTCCAAAACCTCTTGTGGGAACATTCCGTCCCATGTGTACAGATTTAAAGTAGTACCCTTAAGAGCGCTGTCTGCAGCAGCTCCTGTGCTTTGCTGTGAGGCATCTTTAGAACCACCTCCACATGCAGTAAGAGCAAGCGCCGCTCCCAAACCAAGTAAACCTAAAACTTTAGATTTCATTTAATTTACCTCCAAAATCAATCTTTCCTTGTTCTTTCCGAAATAAATATCATCAACACTGTAATCACCAGTATAACGGTTGCGAGTGCATTTATTTCAGGAGTAATACCTGTCTTCATCTTTGTATATATCTTTATTGCAAGAGTATTTACTGAAGGACCGGTCGTAAATATAGATATTACCACATCATCAAAGGACATTGCAAATGATAATAATAATCCGGATGCAATTCCCGGCAAAATATATGGTAATGTTACATCTCTGAATGTTTCAAACTCACTTGCCCCCAGGTCTCTTGCCGCCTCCTCAAGCGAGAGATCCATTCCCATAAGTCTCGCCCTTACAATCAAAAAAATATAAGGTACACAGAATGAACTGTGTGCAATCGTCATGGTTACAAAGCCGAAAGGCAAATTCATATATGAAAATATAGCCATAAAGACCATTCCGAGAATAATCTCGGGAATCATTATAGGCAGAGATGCAAAACCGCTGATGAAATCATCAAAAATAAGCTTTTTCCCTCTCATGGCAAGAGCCGCACTGACACCTATTACAAGTGAGAGCATACATGTCAACACAGCCAGTATTATACTGTTTAACAACGCTTTCTTTATATCACCGTCATTAAAAAGCATCTTATACCAGTCGAGAGAAAATCCTTCCCATACGCTTGTAAGCTTGGATTTATTAAAGGAATAAACTACAGTGAGTATAATGGGAAGATAGTTTAAAACAGTTACCAGCCCCAAAAATATAACGGCCGCTTTTGATACCTTTTTCAAAATAATCCCTCCAATTCTCCTGTACCTGAAACCTTCTTATAAAGTCTTAAGAATACTATGGTAAGTAACATCAATATTACACTTAGTGCCGCCGCAAAAGGTATATTTCTCAGCTTTGTAAGCTGCTCCACTATAACACTTCCGATAAGCACTATTTTATTTCCACCAAGTATATCTGAGATATAGAAAAGTCCCATACTCGGTACAAATGTAAGTACCACACCGCTTAGAAGTCCCGGCATTGTAAGTCTGAGAGTAATGGTAAGGAAGGATTCGAGCCTACTTGCCCCCAAATCTCTGGAAGCTTCTATTAAGCTCCAGTCCATTTTTTCCACACTTGAATACACGGAAAGTATCATAAACGGCAGTAAAAAATATACCATACCGACCAGTACAGCCGGATATGTATACAACAGTTTAAGCGGAGTCTTTGTGATACCTGAGAACATTAAAAGTTTATCGAGCACTCCGTTACTTCTAAATATTATTATCCAACCGTTCAGCCTTATAAGTCCGCTGGTCCAAAACGGAATCATAAGAAGCATCATCATTCTTCTTTTCCATCTCTCACTGAGTCTTCCCATAAAATATCCGAAAGGATATCCTATCAGAGTGACCAAAACAGTTGATGCAAGTGCCAGTTTAACTGATTCCAAAAATATATTCAAATAAAAAGGATCAAATACTTTTTTATAATTTTCCAAAGTAAATGTAAAATCAAATCCCCAGGTCTTTGCCTTTGTCAAAAAGCTGATAATTACCATATATGCCAGAGGCAATATTACAAAAAGTATTGTGAAAATATATATCGGTATTCTTAGCAGATATTTGTTAAGCTTCTTATTTTTCACCTTGAACCTCCACCATATCTTTTTTATCCCAGCCTATACTTATAGCATCACCCGGATTCAGATTGATATTCATGCCCATATGTGAAGAGGTAATCTCCTGATTATCTTTCAATCTCACCTTTACTTTTGAAAGACCGGCAGTAAAACTGTTTTCAATTACTATACCGTCATAATCACCTGCTCCAAGCCTTACATGTTCCGAACGTATTGCATATGTCTTACCGTCGTTTTTATAGAGATTTGCACCTCCCACAAACTCGGCAACAAAAGCGGTTGCAGGAGTGTCATATACCTCACTTGGAGTACCTATCTGTTCTATATTACCGTCTCTCATAACAACTATTCTTGAGGACATATTTAAAGCCTCTTCCTGGTCATGAGTTATATATATAAATGTAATGCCAAGTGCTTTTTGAAGCTTTTTTAACTCCATCTGCATCTGTCTTCTAAGCATCAGATCAAGTGCTCCAAGAGGCTCATCCAATAACAGAACACTCGGCTTATTTACAATAGCCCTTGCTATTGCGACTCTCTGTCTTTGACCTCCTGAAAGCTGTGTAGGATTCCTTTTTTCAAAGCCTTCAAGCTGTACCAAAGAAAGTGCTTTTTCCACCTCTTTTTTTATCTCATCGGCCGGCTTCTTTTTCAGTCTTAATCCATAGCCTATATTTTTTTCAACATTCATATGAGGAAAGAGAGCATAATTTTGAAATACCGTATTTACATCCCTCTTTTCCGGTGCCAGTCCTGTGATATCCTTTCCGTTAAGTATCACCTTGCCGCTGTCCGGACTCTCAAGCCCTGCAATTATTCTTATCGTAGTGGTTTTTCCGCAACCACTTGAACCCAAAAGAGTGATAAACTCTCCTCTACCTATATCAAGGGAGATGTTCTTTAAAACATTCTCACCGTCAAAACTCTTCTTTATATTTTCCAGACTTAGTATAGTATCTGTCATCTAAATTCCCTCCTAGGGTTATTTGGCTTTATACAATAAAATATAATACCATCTTTTTTAATATAATTCACTAAAAATATTATTTTATCTCGGCTTTACTTTTACAAGTTAAAATGCTAAAATGTAATTACTATTTGAATGGAGCAATTTGTATGAATAATAAGATCAGGACTGACGCGGTAGACCATCTATTTGACGCCATCCTTACACTAAAAGATAAAGAGGAATTTTATATTTTCTTTGAGGATGTTTGCACCGTAAATGAGTTGCTCTCCATCTCTCAAAGATATGAAGTAGCTAAAATGCTGCGTGAAAAGAAAACATATTTGGAGATTGCCGAGGAAACCGGCGCTTCTACAGCTACCATCTCCAGAGTAAACCGTTCATTAAACTATGGAAATGACGGCTATGACCTTGTTTTTAACAGACTCGGTTTATTTGAAAATAATAAGGAAAAATAATTTTGCCGGAGTTTATACTCCGGCATTTTTATATAAGTCCAAGTGCTTTTTTTGCAAGTTCATCCGCCATATCATTATACTTATCTCCCGAATGTCCTTTTACCTTTATAAAATCAACATCCACATACTTTGAAGCATTTTTGTAAAATTCAACATAATGCATGGTTCCCGGCTTTTTTGCCTTCCAATCTCCGTTGCACCACTTCTCTATACCCTCATAGTCATAAAAAATACTGATGCTCTTTATATCATGATCCAAGCAATATTGCATGGCCGCCATAGATCCCTGTATCTCACCTGCAACATTTCTCATATCACTCATATCATCTCTATCAAACTTTTTTGAAAAGTAAAGTTCGTCATCTTTATGCATCATAACCATGCCGTATGAATATGACTTTGTAGTGTCGTCATAACTTCCGTCCACATATGCAAAAGCTTCAGACTGCTTCTCATCCTGTTCTTCTTTATCATTTTCACTGTTTGTACCGTTTACAAAGGCCGAAGCCTCTTCTCTGGTTGTAAAACTTTTATATGCGGCTCCCGAAAAGCCGCTTACAGACTGCTTACATTCATCCCATGTCTCAAAGACACCTGTATTTCTTCCTTTTCTTACCGCATAATATTTCTTTGCCATAATTACCTGTCCCAAAATATATTTTTCTCTTCTTCACTCAAATTTGCAGCAAATTCCCTTTTTATTTCAAGGAACTGCTCAAAATTTACTACAATTGAATGAATTATTGCTCTGTCTTCAAATTCCTCTCGACTCTTTGGAAGCTCTGAGTTTTTCATTTTTTCTTTTACAAAATATAAGTCCATCAGGGCATTTACCGCATTATATGACTCATGCAGTTTGGGCACAAGATTAAAAATAAGTTCAGCCAAATCTCTTGCCTGACTCGGTCTTGTTTTCATTCCCTTTCCCTGATCAAAAATATATCTAAGTGTCATGATTTGAGACTTTCTCATTTCCATATAGTTTATAAAGTACTCCAAATCATAGCTTAAGATATTGTCCTTATCAATATATGATTTTGAAATTGCACTGTCTATCAACTTATCAAGCGCATCAAAATCATATTCAAGCTCTACTCTGTTATTCTCATCACTTAAAAAGCCTACCAGAGTATCCAGCATGTACTTTATTTCATTTTCTATTTTAACTTGATACTCTCTTATATTTTTCAAGTTCCTCGGCATATACATATTTAATAATATTCCAACAGAAGTTCCTATAAGCATCAAAGCCGCTTCGCTTTTTACAATATCAAAACTCATATACTTTTCCGCCATAATATGAGTTACCAAAACAGCGCAAGGCGAAAGTCCCTCATTTAAATCAAAGACCATACAAGCCGCTACAAATACCAATAAACAGCATACAAGTGCCAATATATCATATCCGAACAAGCTGAACACAGCAAAGGAAATCAACATAGACAACACAAATGCGGCAATTCTTTTTAATGCAATCTTTATCGTGGATTTTTTTGTATCCTGTATACTTAGCAAGGTTATCATACCTGCTGATACACTGTAGTTTAACCCGAAAGTATCGGCGATAAATATTGCAAGTCCTGTTCCTACAGCTATTTTTATTACCTTTATAAGATTTATATTCTTAAAATATGCCATAGCCCTCCATTATCTTTTAAAATATAATGCTGTCTTCCTTACCAGCTTATATACTGCAGGTAAGAAATATTCAAACTTTATAAAAAATCTTTCTCTAAAATCCAGCTCATTATATTCTTTTTTAAAGTCCTTTGACAATATATTTTTAAAATCTCTTGCATTTACATAAGTAAGAAAACGCAGTCTCTTTGCGGCACTTACAACTTCATCATGAAATTTGTATCCGGAGTCCTCATCATACGCTTTATACATAGCCTCCATATTTTGATAGTACTCTTCCTGTTTTCTTTTGTAATCTCCGCTAAACTGTGAGGCTGTCCATGAAGTCGGCACTCCCATTCTGTACACACTCATAACCTTGTCGATATAATATGCATCACCGTATTTTACAGATATTATCTGCATCGGTATATCTCCCACCTTACAGTCAAAATAATACTTTGGCAAACTTTTCATATACTCTGTTCTAAGTAGCAATGAAGCTGTGGGATAATGTGCTCTTTTATTTATAACCTCTTTTGCACTGATTACAGAGTCTCCTATATAAGGTCTTATAAGGTTTGGAGAAAATGTGGCATCCAGATTTTCAACCTTCGCAGCATGAAAGCAAAAGCTTATTTCAGGATGTGCATCCATATAATCCACCTGCATTTGAAGTTTATTCTCATCACACCAGTAATCATCGCCCTCACACATTGCTATATATTCTCCGCCGGCTCTAGGAAAATTATATTTTCCGCTTGGATTGGTAACCCCTTGTGAGTACATATTCTCCTCATGAAACAGCGGCTTTATAATATCCGGATATCTTTTTTCGTATTCTCTTATAATATCTGCAGTATTATCTGTTGATGCATCATCATTTATCAAAATTTCTATATCAAAGTTTCTTTTCTGCGCCAAAAATGAATCTATTGCCTTTTTTATATATTTACCGTGATTATAGGTAATGCAGCATATACTTACTTTCATATTTTTACTCTCTTTTTATAATATTTGCATGCTATTTTACTTCTACTTCAATATCATACTATAACATAAAAGTTGATTTAAAGTGAGTTTTTATTATCTTTATAATGCTTCAAAACTTGTGGATAATCTACTACTGTGGTATTATTGTTTTCATTGGAGGTAGTTATGACCAGGTACACCCTATTGCAATGGATTGCATTTTTTTATATATATTGTTTTTTCGGCTGGTGTTTTGAATCCGGATATGCAAGTATCAAGGAGAGAAAACTTACAAACAGGGGTTTCCTTCGCGGTCCCTATATTCCTATATATGCCTTCGGCGCTGTGTTTGTTCTTATTATTACGGACAATTTTCAGGGAAATAATTTTGAAGTTTACTTCTCAGGAATGATTGCGGCTACAATACTTGAGTATATCACAGGATATGTGATGGAAAGACTTTTTAAAGTAAAATACTGGGACTACAGTGATCACAAGTTTAATTTAAGCGGATATATATCACTATCCACCTCTATAGCATGGGGATTTTTATCACTCCTGCTTACCAATTTTTTACAGGTAAATGTCTATAATTTTGTATCCAAGATAAGCGATCAAAATTTAAAAAACTCTATAATAGTTGTGAGTATTATCTTTTTCTCGGATTTGATTCTTTCAATAAAGGCCGCATTCAATCTTGCAAAAGCCTATGCTGCACTTGAGAGGGCTAAGTCGGAATTATCGGAGGTTAAAGAAAAATTGGCTTTAATAGCTGATGATCTTGTAAGTGAAACTCAAAACAAACTTGTGGGTATAAAGGACAGTGTAGCCGAACGTGTCAGTCAAGCAAATGAATATATAACAACCGGAAGAGTAAGTTTCTCTGCTCTAAAGTCAGATATTGAAAATGTACTTTCTTCTCTTTCAAATACTGTTGCTTCAAAAAGCCCTGCCTATGTCGAGCTTAAGATAAAATATGAAGTCGCAAGAGAAAAAGTATCCTTAAGCTTACCGAAAACCGGAAAAATCATGTCATTTTTTATCAGAAATATGATAAAGGGTAACCCCGGACTTAATAAAAAATATCTGGATCAGTTAAAAGAACTTAGCGAAGTAAGAAAAAGAAATAAATAAATTTAAAAGCTACAGGTTTGTACCGACCCGTAGCTTTTTTGTTACTCTTTTTTTGCTATATCAACAAGCAATTCTTTATTATTAAGTTTAGGTTCTTCAATAACTCTTTTCAATAAATCTTCCAAGATTTCACCGATTTTAGGTCCTTTCGGTATTCCAAGATTCATCAAATCTTTCCCGGTAATATCAAGCATAGAGATATTAAAAGCATGATTTTCTTCTTTTATCTTTTCATATCTTGTTTCGATTTCATTTATCTCTTCCAATATACCCGCATTTTTCCTATCCGACTTGCAAATCTTTATATAGTCCTCAAAGAGTTTTGTACCGAGTCTGTGCAATGACAGTCTTATATCCGAATCCTTCTTCGGTAAAGGCAATTTCAATTCCTCTATAAGCAGACAGGTATTTATTCTTGTAGCATTATCCGACTTCAATTCTGAAAGAATCTTCTTTACCGAATTTATATTTTCTGTATTTTGCAAAAATACAGTCCAGTACATATGCTTTTCATCACCGAGATCTCTTTTGTAAAACTCATAAAAGCTTTCTTCAAGCTTTGCAAACTCTTTACCGATATATTTGTACAGCCCGCTGCTGTATATATACTTTACATTTTCTGCAAAATTTCCGGAAAGTGTCTTATTCAGCTCTACAAATATTCTCTCCTTGCTGACATTTGATAAAAGTGAAGATTTTTTATTTATTGCATCAAATGTGGCTTTTTCTATTTTAAACCCGAGTTGAGCTGAAAAACGTATTGCCCTAAGCATTCTTAGAGCATCCTCATCAAATCTCTTATTTGGATCTCCTACAGCTCTTATAATCCCGCTTTTTAAATCCTCCTGACCTTTATAAAGATCCACTATACCCTTTTTATGTGAATAGGCCATAGCATTAATTGTAAAATCTCTTCTGCAAAGATCTTCGGAAAGACTTTTGCTGAATGAAACACTGTCGGGATGTCTTCCGTCGGAGTAGTTTCCGTCTATTCTGTATGTAGTCAGCTCATAGCCCTCACCATCCATAAGTACTGTTATAGTTCCATGTGCAATACCGGTATCAAAGGTCTTTTTAAATATCTGCTTCATTTCTTTTGGAAGAGCGTTTGTAGTGATATCCCAGTCCTTCGGTTTCCTGTGAAGCAGAGAATCTCTGACACAGCCGCCTACTACAAATCCTTCAAAACCGTTCTCCTCCAACTTATCTATAATATTTTCAACTTTTTTTGGCAAATCCATTTTCATTCTTATTGACTGCGGTTTTAATATGCTTTTCCCCAGTACACCATCTTTGTAGCCTTCTTTCCGCAACAAACGCATACATCGCTAAGCTGCTCCTGCGCCTCCGGCATACATCTTGATGTGGCTCCTGCCTCTTCCTTTATCTTGTCCTCACAAGCTCTGTCACCGCACCACATAGCCTTGATAAATCCCGGCTTGTTATCTGCAATATCCTTGAACTCTTCCATAGTTCTTGCCTCATAAGTATGAGCTTCTCTATGTGCAAGGGCTGTTTCATACATATTTGTCTGAATCTTTTCAAGGCATTCCTTAGCTTCACTTTCAACTTTTTCAAGTGAGACGAAGATCTTTTCACCTGTATCTCTTCTGACAAATACACATTGATTATTTTCAATATCCTTCGGTCCGATTTCAATTCTAAGAGGTATACCTCTCATCTCAGATTCTGCAAACTTAAATCCCGGACTCTTCTCGCTGTCATCAAGCTTTACTCTTACACCTGCTGCGTACAGTCTGTCTTTAAGCGCATTAGCCGCCTCAAGTACACCTTCCTTATGTGCGGCTACAGGAATTATATTTACTTGAACAGGTGCTATATGAGGTGGCAACTTAAGACCTGAGTCATCGCCATGTACCATTATAACAGCGCCTATTATTCTTGTAGTCATACCGAATGAGGTCTCAAAAACAGGCTTGATTTGATTGTCCTTATCTGTAAATGTTACATCAAACGCCTTTGCAAATCCGTCTCCGAAGTAGTGGCTGGTACCTGACTGTAATGCCTTACCGTCATGCATAAGTGCCTCTATGGTATATGTTGCCTCCGCTCCGGCAAACTTTTCCTTATCTGTCTTTATACCTCTTATAACAGGTATAGCCAAATCTTTTTCAAAGAAGTCTGCATATACTTCAAGCATCTGTACTGTTCTGTCATGAGCTTCCTTGGCTGTGGCATGAACCGTATGTCCTTCCTGCCATAAAAACTCTCTTGAACGAAGGAAAGGTCTGGTTGTCTTTTCCCATCTTACTACTGAACACCACTGATTCAAGAGCTGTGGAAGGTCTCTATAGCTCTTTACAACCTTTGAGTAATAGTCACAGAATAATGTTTCCGATGTAGGTCTGACACAGAGTCTCTCCTCAAGTTCCTCCAATCCGCCATGAGTTACCCATGCTACCTCAGGTGCAAAACCTTCAACATGGTCTGCCTCTTTTTGTAAAAGGCTCTCAGGTATGAACATAGGCAGATAGCAGTTTTGAATGCCTGTCTCTTTAAATCTTCTGTCTATCTCATTTTTCATATTTTCCCATATAGCATAACCGGCAGGTCTTATTACAAGGCAACCCTTTACACTTGTATAATCAACAAGCTCCGCCTTAAGCACAATATCGGTATACCATTGTGCAAAGTCTTTCTCCATGGAAGTAATTTCTTCTACAAGCTTTTTTTCTTTAGCCATTTTTATTTAATCCTCTGTATCTTCTTTTATTTCTTTTTTCTTTCTGATTACCAAATCAGATTCGGCATCATTTATCCTTCTTTTTAAATACAAATATACCACGATGCCTACAATGAATAATATAATAATTAATGCAATCTCAATTATATTTCTTATTAACATTGCCCCTCGATTTTTCTCTTCTCTTTTTATTTATCCATTTAACTGCATTTATCATCGGTAATAATACAATTGCAATCCACCATGCATATGCACCTGCAGCTAAAAGTGTAGCTCCGTCATATCTGTTAAAACTTTTATCCGATGAAATATTTTCCGGTATGCTTTCATCTGCATTTGTTGAAGCTTTGGCAGTTTCATTAATAACTTCATTGTTGTTGCTTATTTCAGTCGAAGTTTCCGTAATATCAGGAAGGCTTGTGAGCGTATTGTTTTCAGTCTCATTATCTGTAATTGTACTGTCGGTATTTGCTTCAAACTGAACATTTTTGTCAACTTCAGATTTACTCACACTGTCATTATTATTTCTTTTATGTTTATGACCTGATTTATTTTCCGGCTGCTTTGCAATTTCAGCCTTTTGCGTGGAGTTTTCTCTTGTCTCCTCATTATTTGCAGCGTTCTTAGCGTCCGAGTTGTCTTTAGCACTTTGTGAGGCTTTTGTACTCTTTTTTAAATTGTCGGAATTTTCAATTCTTTTCTTTTTTCCCGATATATGTCCAAAAGATTTATTTGTATTGGATTTTGTGGCAATGTTTTTATCCGGTATTGAAGGCCTTATTCCATCTCCGGGATCTGAAGGTCTTGTAGGCTCCTGTCTCGGATCTAAAGGTTCAGGCGGTACCAACAGCCTTGGAATAGTCTCATACTGTACGTAAAATGTACCGTCCGAAGCGACATATTCTCTTTTCCTTAATCCGTCCTGCTCATATGTAGGCTCTCTTTCAATTATCCACTCTCCATACTTGCTTTCATCTATTCCGGCTAAGTTTTCAACATACCCTGCGCTTGAACTATATAAACCTCCGGTATTTTGAATACCTGTCGTATCTACATATGTAGCTCCGACAGTTGTCGCATTGCCTCTGAGGACGCCTACACCGTTTACCGATATAAAAGCTGTCGTCAATGCCAATGACATAGCACCCATTGCTTTATATTTTTTCTTCATTTAATCACCCTATTGCATTTTCTTTCATCGCTTCCTTAAGTCCACTGTAGTACTTTCTTCCCACCGGAATTTCCGTATTGTCTATCAATGTAATTTCCTCATAAGTGAAATTCTTTATATGTTGCAATGAAACTAAAAATGATCTATGCACTCTTATAAAACCCTTTGCAAACAGCAGGTTTTCGAGTTTTCCTATAGTCGAAATAAACTCAAAACTTTTACTGCCGTAGTACACGGTTATTATTTTTCCTCTAACTTCAAAATATTTTATATCATTTATTGCGATATTCCTATATTCACCGATGCCGGTAAAGAGAATATACTCTTTTGATTTTTCAGATGCCGTTTTGAAAACACCCTTTATTATCTTTACCGTCTTTGCACCGTCAGTCTCACCTTTCACAATATAGTTGAAGGCTCTAACATCAAAAGCTCCCAACATATGATTCTTTGAAACTGTGGTGAATACTATCTCTCCGATATATCCGTTTGAACGAAGTTTTGATGCCGCCTCCATGCCGTCAATTCCCGGCATATTTATATCCAGAAACATTACATCAATAAGCTCAAGTTTATCTTCCACTTCAAATAACATCTGCTTGGCGCTCTCAAACACCTCAAATTCCGTATCAAGGCCCTCCGACTTTGATATATGTGTAGTGATTTCTAACAAACTCTTTCGTTCTATTGGATTATCATCACATATAACTACTCTCATAATCCAAACCTTATATCCTATTTGTTATTTTTTACCTTCTCAAGTAAATTATTGATTCTGTTTGTAGGTGTCAATAGACCGCTTATAGTAGAATCATGGTTCAAATTGTCAATAATAAGAGCCACATACTTACTCATCTCAACATTGTAGTAATAAGGTTTGCTTAAGAGATTAGGTGACTGGTACACTAAGTTTGTTGTAAATATACCGTCGATAATACCGTTCTCATAATATTTATCAAATTTTGCAAAGCCGTTTGTGAACAGTCCGAAAGTTGCACAGACAAAGACTCTTTTTGCCTTTCTCTTTTTAAGTTCCTTAGCGACTTCCTGTACGCTCTCACCTGAAGATATCATATCGTCAATGATTACAAGATCTTTACCTTCGACATCTGAGCCCAAAAACTCATGTGCGATAATCGGATTTCTTCCTTCAACCACCTTTGTATAATCTCTTCTTTTGTAGAACATACCTACATCAAGTTTCAGCATATTTGCAAAATATATTGCCCTTCTCATTCCGCCTTCATCAGGAGAAATAATCATCATATGATCCGAATCAACCTGTAAATCCGGGAAATGTCTCAAAAGTCCCTTTGTATACTGATAAATCGGCTGCACAGTTTCAAATCCCTTTAAAGGAATAGCATTTTGTACTCTTGGATCATGTGCATCAAATGTAATGATGTTGTCAACTCCCATATTTGTGAGTTCCTGTAATGCCAGTGCGCAGTCCAAAGACTCTCTTCCGGTCTTTTTATGCTGACGGCTCTCATATAAGAAAGGCATTATAACAGTTATTCTTCTTGCCTTTCCGGCTATTGCCGCAATAATTCTCTTAAGATCCTGGAAATGATCATCCGGTGACATATGATTTATTTTTCCTGACAGTGAATAAGTCATGGAATAATTACATACATCCACAAGCAAATATAAATCATCACCTCTTACAGATTCCTCTATGGTTCCCTTAGCCTCACCTGAGCCGAATCTTGAGATTGTCGATTTTATAATATAATTTTCTTTCTCATACTCTGAGAATAAAAGTGTATCCTTATGCTCACTTTCTCTCTCTTTTCGCCACTCTACAAGGTAATTATTTACTTTTTTTGTAAAATCCTCCATTCCTTTAAGAGGTATAAGTCCCAAAGGACCTACAGGAATAGAATCAATCTTTTTATCTTCGTACAGCATTTTCCCTCCATTACAGCTTTGCTCTAATATCATTTCCAAATAATCTTATATACATGAAACTCTTTCTTATTCTGGAAGTAACTCTCTCACTGTATATATCTCTCATTTCATCCAGACTGAGATTAGTTGATATTATAGTAGATTTTTCGGTGTTAACCCTACGGTTTATTATATGGAAAAATTCGGTAGTTGTAAAGTGATTGGAAAGTTCCGTGCCCAGATCGTCAATTATCAGCATATCACTTTCATACACCTCTTCAATAAGAAGCAAATATTTTTGATCCTCACTTTTTTCCAATTTAACCTTTACCAATGCTTCAAAAAGTTCTTTTGCACTGAGGTATATTGCGGAATAGTATCTGTCAAGTAATACCTTGGCTATACAATTGCTTAAGTAGGTCTTTCCTACACCGGTATTACCGCTGAATATAATATTTCTTCTGTCATTTTCTTCTAAAGCCGTATCAACCGCATTTTTACTTGCGTTTATTTTAAAATATTTGTCTGCAAATTTCTCACAAAATCTTTTTACACCCTCCATATAAGCGGCATTTGTCATATTCTGCCCCGGAAGTATTGTTTTATTATCATAATAATCAAATGAGAAATTTTCAAAATTTTCTTTACTTAATATATTTTCAAGATTTGATTGAGCATACAGAAGTTTTCTTATCTTTAGCTGAAGGCAATGACATTTTTTTCCGTCAATATATCCTGTATCCTTACAGTCTTTGCAATCATATGTTATTTCCATATAATCTTTTGGAAATCCGGCGGAAAGCAAAAGTTCTTCTTTTTTGTTTTTTATACTGTCAATATCGTTTTTTAAATCATTTATTGACAATCTTCCCGATTTCAAGCTTTCTTTGTATCTGGAAACAGCCACACTTCCTGTGGAATTGTTTAATTCCTTCATTTCAGGTATCTTTTCATATACCTCTTCAATTCTTCTGACCTGTGCGGCTCTGTTATTTGCTCTTATATTTTCATATTCTCTCATTATTGCATTATATGAGGAATTATCTATAGCCATATATCTCCTTTAAGTCAAACTATAAATTGTTCAACTCATTTAAAAACTTGTCCTGCATATCAGAATCAATATTGTCATTTCTCTGCTCAAAATTATTAAACTTTGACGTTGAAACATTAGTTGAAGTTTTCGGAGCCGCCTTTACCTTCTCATCATGTTTTTCGTCCTGAGCCTTTATATCTGAAAGTGTACGCACATTCTCATTATGCCATCTTGTAAGTATACCGTCGGCGTATGAAAAACTCTGTGATGATGTGTTAAGTACTGTTCTGCTGATAGCTTCAACAACTATCTCCGTGCTGAATCCGTACTCGTCAAACCACTTTTTAACAAATCTTAATTCAACCGGTGCCAAAACTCTGTCATATATTCCGAATGCCTTTAACACGGCTTTATTTTCATTGAAATACTTCACATTGTCTTCTTTGGCTTCCTCAACCGTAGTAATGCCTTTTTCATGGAATGAAAGTGCCACTCTTTCAATATAGTTTATACTCTTTTTACCTTTTTGCACTGAAACTTCCGCTATGTACTCAAGTAAATCCTTTGACATACCCACAACATCATAAAGATATGCCAGCTTTTCAGTATCTGTAGGTGTAAATATCTTTTCAGTATATGTCTGCACACAGAATACCAGCTCCTGAAAATCTTCATCGCCTTTTAACTTAGTCAAATCCACCAGGCTTCTGTCAGGAAGCTTTGGCGGCTCTGTTTTTACCTCAGGTATCTCAGCCTTTGCTTCACTTTCTGAATTATTCTCTACATCGGTATCTTTTGCCGGGTCAAGCCTTTCCTGATCGCTTTCTTTTAGATTTTTCGCTTCGTCAAGGCTTTCCGATTCAACTACTTCTTCTTTTAAAGCTTCCGCTCCCATACCTGCTTCAAGCATTTCTCGTCTTTTATATACTTCTTTTGCCGCCGCCAGGATACGTCTTGCTTCCTCAAGTTCTTCTTTTGAAGGCATACCCTTTGTAATAAGAACTTCTTCAAAGTCGTCGCCGTTTCCAAGCTTACCTATATTCTCAGCCTTTTCTATCAGCGCTCCGCTCTTGCACCAGTATGCTATAGCTCTTTCAACATCCTTTATAGTAAGTTCAAGGGCATCGGCTATGATTTCGGGATTTATCAGTCTGTCAGCATTTCTCAGCATAAAAAGGTACACCTTTATATAATCACCGTTTGCCTTTAGCATATATTTATCTATAAATTCTGACGGCAAACTTACAATGCTTGTTATATCTGCCTTTAAAAATTCGTACTTCATAGCTCTCCCTTTGTCTTAAAACTATATCTCTATAAATTATTTTCCGAGTAAAAACTCCCCCACTCTTAAGATATCTCCGGCACCCATGGTAATCAGTAAATCACCCTTTCTCAAATCCTCCAACAGATAATTTTCTATCTCATCAAAAGTCTCAAAACTTGTGGAATTTCCACCAAGTTCATTTATTCTTTTTGAGAGAAGATTTGAACTCATTCCAAGATTGTCTGTCTCTCTTGCAGGATAAATTTTTGCAATTATAACCTCGTCCACATTCTTTAATACATTGGCAAAATCATTAAAAAATGCTTTCGTTCTGGTATATGTATGTGGCTGAAATACCACTACAAGTCTGTCATGAGGATATCTCTTTGCAATATTTAATGTAGCCGATATCTCGCTTGGGTGATGTGCATAGTCATCAACTATTGTGATACCGTCAAGTTTTCCCTTAACCTCAAATCTTCTGTCTACACCCTTAAACTCCGAAAGTCCTTTTCTTATATCTTCGATACTTACTCCAAGTTCAAAGGCAACACAAATAGCAGCCAAGGCATTGTATATATTGTGGTTTCCTCCTACACAAAGTTTTACATTCTCATATGTCTCTTCTTTATGTACAAGATCAAATGTCGGATACCCCAAAGCATCATATCTTATATTTGTAGCATAGCAGTCACTGTTTTCGGTTCCGTATCTTACCACATTGCCCTCAAACCCTTGTGTAATTTCTCTGTTGTTTTTAATCTTATCATTTATTATTATACAACCATCAGGACTTGTATTTTTTGCAAAATTCTTAAAAGAGTTCCTAATTTCATCTAAATCCTTAAAGAAGTCCAGATGATCCTCTTCAATATTCAATATAACACCTACTGTAGGATATAACTCAAGGAAACTGTTTGTATATTCACAGGCTTCTGTAACAAATGTGTCACCCTTGCCTATATAAATATTTCCCTTTATCTTCTTTACAATACCTCCTACAGAGATTGTAGGGTCAAGATTTGTATCAAGTAATATGTATGACAACATAGAAGTTGTTGTAGTCTTTCCATGTGTACCGCTTATCGCTATACTCTCTTTAAACTTCGACATTACATAGCCGAGAAGCTCTGCTCTGGTCATCATTTTTATATTCTTTTCTTTAGCCGCAATAAACTCAGGGTTATCATTATGTATGGCAGCCGTATATACAAACAAGTCTATATCATCACTGATATTCTCATTTTTTTGCCCTACAAATATTTTTACACCTCTTTCCTCAAGATCTTTTGTCCTGTTATTAGCCTTTGTATCAGAGCCGCTCACTTCAAAGTTCTTTTCAAAAAGTACTCTTGCAAGTCCGCTCATACTTATACCACCTATACCGCAAAAATATATGTGCTTTATATCATTAAATTTAATATTTTTCAAAAGATACCTCCCGAGTTTACCTTATTTTCTTATTTTTTTCTTTTTTACACTATAACCAAAGGTACCCAGTACCTTTGAAAGTCCAATATACTCTCCATGATTATATACTACCATGTCAGCTTTTGTCAGGTCAAATTTGTTTTTTTCATCCATATATTTTGCATCTACATTTACTGCAACCACCTTTGCTATAAACATATGATGTGAACCAAGCTCAATGATATCTTCAACTTTACATTCAATGCAAACCGGACTTTCTTTAATAGATGAAGCAGCTACCACCTTTGATGGCAACTGCTCTATCTTTAATACTTTCCATTTATCAATATCTCTGCCTGATTTTACGCCACATTCATCTGCTATTTTTACCAGCTTTTCATTTGTAAGATTTATAACAAATTCTCCCGATTTTTTTATTATATCATATGAATATCTGCTTGGTCTAAGAGAAATATAAACCATGGGCGGATTGGTACATATTGTACCTGTCCACGCCACAGTAACTATATCGCTTCTACCTTCAGAATCTGCACAACTTACCATTACCACCGGTACGGGGTATAGCATATTTCCGGGTTTAAAATCAATTCTCATTTTTCTTAAAGTATTTCTTTATATTTTTTCTTTGAATATTGTTTGTTTTGGCTTTGTTGTTATTCGCTATATCAGATTTTTCTTTACTGAATCTGTCCTTAAAGTTTTTATCTTTGATATTATTATCTTTGATGCTTTTATCTTTAAAGTTCTTTTCTCTGATATTTTTTGCCGTTCTGCTCTTTTGTGACGAATCTTTTCCCTGCTTATCTTTAGGAGCGAAAGGAGCTCTCTTACTCTTGAAGTTTCTTCTCTTTTTCGGCTTTTCGCCCAATCTCTCACAGATTTCATCAATAGTCTTTGCCAATGTTTTTTTCATCTCATTGACTGTAATATCGGCATACTTTTCATAAAGCGGAACTCTTTCAAGATAAAGATCCTTTAAACTTTGTCCTTCTTTTAAGGTGATTCCTCGCTCTCTTAAATCGCCAAGCCTTGACTTTATTGCGGTATATGAAAGTTCCAGATATATTATTACACTGATTTCTTTTAAATGCCGCATTGCTTTTTCACCATATACCACACTGCCTCCCGGCGATATGATACTATTTTCTAAATCCAATCCGGCATTTACCTCGTCCTCAATTTCTCTGAAACCTTCATCACCATGCTCTTCTATAAGTTCCTTTAAGAGCTTTCCGTATTTTTCCTGAATAACAATATCGGTGTCTACAAACTTTTTACCAAGCCTCTTTGCCAAAACCACACCGACTGAAGACTTACCTGATGCAGGCATACCGATTAATGTAATATTAGTTTTTTTCCCCATATCTCTCCTACATCTGTATTCCTATTACAAGACTTGGTACAAGCTGTTTTTTCCTTGATACCACCGAAGCAAGCTCTATTACACCTGAATCATTTATCTCATAAGCACCTTCTTCGATTCTGAAGGACTTCATTACAAGAGCCATCGCACCCGAACCGACACATATAAGTCTTGTTGACTGCTCCAATATATTGGTAAGCATAAAGAACATCATATCCTCGGCACTGTTTTCATGAAGCTTTACAAGGAAAGGCAGGAGTCTGTTTTCAATACCTCTCAGCTCTTCCTCATTCAATGAACTGATCTGTCCTATTCCTATATTAATTTTTCCAAGTGCAAATGTCTTATAATCCTGATGGAAAATCTGCTCATCGGTCTTACCTGTAAGATTGCTTGCTGAAGCAAACATCTGGTTTGCATACTTTTCTATATCAATACCTGCAATTCTTGCAAGGTCAAGGCCTGCAGCCTTGTCTACTTCAGTACATGTAGGTGATCTAAACAGCAAGGTATCTGAAATAATAGCGGAGCAAAGAAGACCCGCAATCTGCTTTGGAATCTCAACCCCTTTTTCATGATACATCTGATAAATAATTGTAGATGTACATCCGAGAGGCTGATTTCTGAAATAAACAGGCCCCATAGTCTCCACTGTCCCCAGTCTGTGATGGTCTATTATCTCAAGCACATTTGCATGTTCTATACCGTCCACCGCCTGACTCTTTTCATTATGATCCACCATAATTACTCTCTTACCCTTGGCACCGAGAAGGTTTCTTCTTGAAAACATTCCAAGATATTTCCCGTTTTTATCAAGAATAGGGAAGTCTCTATGTCTTACAGTCGCCATTACTTCCTTTATTTCGTCCAGATAGTCTTCATTTTCAAATGTAATAAGATTCTCAGTCTTCATAAAGTAATTTATAGGCATGGACTGGTTTATAAGTCTTGCTACGGTAAATGTATCATAGGCCGTTGTAATTATAGTGGTTCCATGATCCTTTGCAAGCTTCTTTATAGTCATGGATGCACCGGCACCCTCACATACTATAATACATGCCGCACCCATCTCAATGGCACAAAGTTGCATCTCATATCTATTTCCCAGTATTACAAGATCATCCTTCTCTATATAGTATTCCATCATATCCGGATTTGCGGCGGCAACAACTACTTTACCCGAATTAAAATAGGCCTTGTCATCACCCACTACCAAAGTTCCTTCAATTGTTTCAATAATATTTGAATATCTTGTATTTGCTTTTGCAAGTATTCTGCTGTCATATATATTCATATATGAATTTGCAATATCACTGACCGATATTATTCCTTCAAGATCACCGTCACTGTTTACAGCAGGTAAAGTCACCACATCAAGTTCCTGCATAAGTCCCCAGGCTTTTTTAAATGATATATTCTTATCAACTCCCTTGGTATGCTTTATCTCAACATCTTTTACTTGAGTTTTCACACTTTCAGTAAGCTTAGGCGGTTTAACCTTGAAGTAATTCAATACGAATTTGGTTTCCTCATTGATTTCGCCGGCACGCCTTGGTGAAAACTCCCCCTCTTCAGTTTTTGACTTTAGATCGGCATAACCTATAGCCGCACAGATTGAATCCGTATCCGGGTTCTTATGTCCCATTATCAATGTTCTAAGCTTTGTCATAAATTCCTCTTAATTAAAAATTTTGTCAGGATACACTCCCTTATCTACTAAGGCTCTTATTGAATTAACAACAATCTCCTTATCTTCCTTATATGTTACTCCAAACCACTTGTCATGGCTCTTTAATACTTCTACACTTATTCTGTCAGCCTTGATAGCTTCATCTATTACTGACGGCAATAAGTACTCATTTTTCAACTCATTTGTCATGCTGTCAAGGAACTTCGGAAAACCTTCTTCCAAAATATCAAGAAATTCAGGTGTAAGTCCCCACATATTCATGGAAACAATATCATCAAGATTTACATCTCTTTTATTACCGTTTTCATCAACAGCATTTAAAACCCCGTCTTTTAGCTCAATCTCAAAAGTCTCGGTCACATCGGCGAGCTTATTGCTTGCATCGGCCTTACATACTCCTCTCGTAACTCCGCCATTGTCTGAAAGAGTATTCTTAAGTACAAAGCCTGCCATACACAAATCAAGCTTTTTGCTGTTTTTGTCCATTTTATTTGCCATATAGTCATATATTACTTTAAAGCCTTCTTTTCCGTAATAATCATCCGCATTTATTACTACAAACGGTTCATTTACAATGCCTTTTACGCAAAGCAACGCCTGTCCGGTTCCCCATGGCTTGCTTCTTTCTTTCGGACATTCAAATCCTTCCGGCAAATCGTTAAGATCCTGAAAAGCATAATCCACATCTATATATTTCTTTACTCTGTCCCCGATGATTTCTTTAAAATCCTTCTCCAAATCGTGACGGATTATAAATACAACTTTATTAAATCCTGCTTCCTTTGCATCATATATGGAATAATCCATAATAATCTCACCATTTGGTCCCACAGGTGCCAATTGCTTTATGCCTCCGCCAAATCTTGAGCCGATGCCGGCCGCCATAACTACTAATGTTGCATTCATCTTGTATCCCCCTTATGTTTATTTTTTAGTTATCTTCCGATGAATAGTTCGGTGCTTCTTTTGTTATATGGATATCATGAGGATGACTCTCTTTTAATGATGCGGCACTTATTTTTATAAATTCCGAAGTTTCCTGAAGAGTCTTTATATCCTTCGCTCCACAATATCCCATACCCGATCTGAGTCCTCCAAGCAGCTGGAATACAGTGTCTTCCACCAGTCCCTTATACGCCACTCTTCCTTCTACTCCCTCAGGTACAAGTTTTTTTGCATCTGTCTGGAAATATCTGTCCTTACTGCCTTTTTCCATAGCCGCAAGAGATCCCATACCACGATAAACTTTATATTTTCTACCCTGATATAATTCAAAGTCTCCCGGTGATTCATCACATCCTGCAAAGAGTGAGCCCATCATACATACATTTCCGCCTGCTGCCAATGCCTTTGTAATATCACCTGAAAATTTGATTCCTCCATCTGCAATTATAGGTATATTATACTCCTTTGCCACAGCATAGCAATTCATTATTGCACTGATTTGCGGTACACCTATACCTGCAACAACTCTGGTGGTACAGATAGACCCCGGTCCTATTCCGACCTTTACACAGTCCGCTCCGGCTTCAATAAGTGTTTTTGTAGCCTCACCTGTTGCCACATTTCCGGCTATAACCGGAAGATTCGGAAATTTTTCCTTAATCGCCTTTATACAGTCAATTACATTTTTTGAATGTCCATGTGCTGAATCAAGCACCACAACATCAACCTTTGCATTTACAAGGGCTTCACATCTTTCAAGTACATTTCCCGTAATTCCGAGTGCCGCTCCGCAAAGCAGTCTCCCTTGAGAATCCTTGGCTGAATTAGGGTACTTTATCTGCTTTTCTATATCTTTTATTGTAATAAGTCCTTTCAGATTACCGTTCTCATCCACTATAGGAAGCTTTTCTACACGAGCACGCGCCAATATTTTCTTGGCCTCATCCAAAGTAGTGCCTTCAAGCGCCGTAACCAGGTTCTCTTTTGTCATGCACTCGGATATTTTCTTTGTATAATCCTCTTCAAATTTCAAATCTCGATTTGTAATAATACCTACAAGCTTTTTCCCTTCCGTTATCGGAACCCCTGAGATTCTATACTTTGCCATCAGCTCATTGGCATCTGAAAGTGTATGCTCAGGTGAAAGATAGAAAGGATCCGTAATAACTCCGTTTTCCGATCTCTTTACCTTATCAACTTCCTGTGCCTGCTCCTCAATACTCATATTCTTATGAATAATTCCGATTCCGCCCTGTCTGGCCATAGCTATAGCCATTCTATGTTCTGTAACAGTATCCATTCCTGCACTCATCAAAGGAATATTTAATTTAATATTCTTTGTTAAATATGTAGAAATATCGATTTGATTTCCTATAACTTCTGAATATGCCGGTTGCAATAGTACATCATCAAATGTGATGCCTTCACCTATGATCCTTGCCATGGTTTTTCTCCTTTTTTGCCGGATACACATTGACCGTCCACACGGTTCAATGCAATTTCTATTACTTTTTTCTCATTAGTCTAACAAATACAAACTACTGTGTCAATCGTTGTCAAGTATACTTATACCGATATCATTTCTCATATACTTGTTTTCAAAATCCACAAGTTTTGTGGCTTCATAAGCCTTTTTTCTTGCATCTTTTAGTGTAGCGGCCTTGGCGGTAATTCCAAGAACTCTACCTCCGTTTGTAACTATATCAGCTCCTTCCCTTTTTGTACCTGCATGGAAGCAGTATAAATCGTCTCTGCCCTTAAAATTTTCAAAGCCGGTTATCTTCTTTCCCTTTTCATATTCAAGCGGATAGCCGTCACTTGCAAGTACTACACATACTGCGGCATTATTCTCAAATTTAAGCTCGATTTTATCCAAAGTTCCGTCAATACAGGCTTCAAAAACATCTATAATATCATTTTCCATTCTTGGAAGTACTACCTGAGTTTCAGGATCTCCGAATCTTGCATTGTACTCAAGTACCTTCACTCCTTTATCTGTAAGCATCAGTCCATAAAAAATTATACCTTTAAACTCTCTGCCCTCGGCTCTCATAGCATCCACGGTTTTTTGATAAATATGCTCCTTACAATACTTATCTATTTCTTCAGTATAGAAAGGACTCGGACTGAAAGTCCCCATACCTCCGGTATTTAAACCCTCATCACCGTCCTTGGCTCTTTTATGATCCTGTGCCGAAGTCATAAGTGCATAGTGCTTTCCGTCTACAAATGACAGTACACTGACTTCTCTTCCCTCTAAGAATTCTTCTATTACTATGGTATTTCCGGCATCTCCAAAGGATTTTTTGGTCATCAGCTCCTCTATTCCGGATATTGCCTCGGACTTATCCTTGCAAATCAGTACACCTTTTCCAAGAGCCAAGCCGTCAGCTTTAAGTACTATAGGGTATTTGACATTTTCAAGATACTTTAGGGCCTCTTTCGGGTCACTGAAGTTTTCATATCCCGCTGTAGGTATACCATACTTTTTCATAAGATCTTTTGAAAAAGCCTTTGAACCTTCCAGTATTGCGGCATTCTTCCTCGGCCCGAATACTCTTAACCCTTCAGCTTCAAAGTAATCAACTATACCTTTTACCAGCGGATCATCCATTCCTATTATTGTTAAATCTATCTTTTCACTCTTTGCAAAGTCTCTCAGAGCTTCAAAATCCATAACCGATATTGCCACATTTGTTGCAATGTCCTCAGTGCCTGCATTACCCGGGGCCACATAAATTTTGAGGTTCCTTTTACTCTCGGATAATTTCTTTACTATGGCATGCTCTCTGCCGCCTCCACCTACTACTAAAATTTTCATAAGCTCTCTCCATTTGCAATTTTTTCAATAGCCTTAGGTAAAATAATCCATTCAGCCTCTTCCATTACTCTTTTTTGCAAGGACTTTGCATCATCTCCCGGGTGAACATCCACAGCTTTTTGAAGTATTATCCTGCCTGTATCTATTCCGGCATCTACAAAATGTACTGTGGCTCCCGTTACCTTAACCCCTCTTTTTAATGCGGCCTCATGAACTTTCAAACCATAGTAACCCTTACCGCAAAAGCTCGGAATCAAGGAAGGATGGATATTTATTATTTTATTTTCAAAAGCTTCCACTATATCCTCTGATATATTTACCAAAAAACCTGCCAGTACAATCAAATCCGGATTAAGCCCTTGCAGTTCATCAAGTAACACCTTATTAAACTCATCTCTGTTTGAAAAGTTTTTAGGTGATATACATTTTGCATCTATTCCTGCTTTTTTTGCTCTTTCCAAGGCATAGGCATCACTGTTGTTTGATATAACAGCTTTTATTCTTACATTTTTTATCTGTTTTTCTTCTATCGCTTTTATAATTGCGGCAAGATTGGTGCCACCTCCGGAAACCAGACATACAATATCAAACATTATCGCTCCTTTATATAAGCTCTATTCCCTTTGCGCCTTTTTCTATATATCCGATTTCATATGCCGACTCTCCCAAAAAGTTTAATGCTTCAAGCGTTTTTGAAGCATCAGACTTATCAACAGCTATCACCATTCCGAGTCCCATATTGAAGGTATTGTACATCATCTCTTCTTTAATATCACCTGTCTTTGCCAATAGTTTAAATATTGCAGGTATTTCATAGGAGTCTTTTCTTACCACAGCCTTAGTACCTTCAATAAGCATTCTGGGTATATTTTCATAGAATCCTCCACCTGTAATATGTGAGCAGGCTTTAATCTTTATATTTTCATCTCTAACAGCTTTAAGTGCCTTCACATATATTTTTGTAGGTGCTAAAAGTACTTCTCCCAAAGTTTTCCCAAGTTCATCATAGTAGGTATCCAAGGATTCCTTTGTCATATCAAAAACTTTTCTTACCAAAGAAAATCCGTTTGAATGTACACCGCTTGAAGCAATACCTATCAAAACATCTCCTGCCTTTAAATCCTTTCCGTCAATAAGATTGCATTTGTCGGCAACACCCACACAAAATCCTGCCAAATCGTATTCATCTACAGGATAAAATCCCGGCATTTCTGCAGTTTCACCACCAATAAGTGCTGCTCCCGACTGTATACATCCGTCTGCTACACCTTTTACAATAGTTGCTATTTTCTCGGGATCGTTTTTCCCACAGGCTATATAATCAAGAAAAAACAGCGGCTCACCTCCCGCACAGGCCACATCATTCACACACATAGCGACACAGTCAATGCCTATGCTGTCATGTTTATCCGTTAAAAAGGCCAGTTTCAGCTTTGTTCCGACTCCGTCAGTTCCGGATAGAAGAACAGGCTCTTTCATATTCTTTATCTTACTTAAAGAAAATGCTCCTGAAAAACCTCCAAGTCCACCAAGGACTTCCGGTCTCATAGTAGCTTTTACATGTTGCTTCATCAGCTCAACGGCCTTATAACCTGCTTCAATATCCACGCCGGCACTCTTGTAATCCATATTACCTCCAATATACAAAACAAAAACAACTATTCAAAGAAGAAAGAACTGAAATTATATAAATCAGCCTTTCAAAAAAGTATCAACTCCCACATCTTTTAATCTTTTATCCTTGGCTTCCACCTCTTTAGCCATGCCGTCGCTGAATTTTTCAAGTTTGTCAAAGAGTTCTTCATTACTTAAAGCAAGTATCTTTGTGGCAAGTATTCCCGCATTTTTTGCACCGTTTATAGCCACAGTCGCTACCGGAATTCC
This sequence comes from Lachnoanaerobaculum gingivalis, assembly GCF_003862475.1. GTDB lineage: Bacteria > Bacillota > Clostridia > Lachnospirales > Lachnospiraceae > Lachnoanaerobaculum > Lachnoanaerobaculum gingivalis. The sequence continues at coordinate 193,969 of NZ_RRCO01000005.1, forward strand.
GCCCGGCATTTGAACTATAGAATATAAAGAATCCACACCTCCAAGATCTGAAGTCTTTATCGGTACTCCTATTACAGGAATAGGTGTGAGTGCCGCACACATTCCCGGAAGATGTGCCGCCTTTCCTGCACCTGCTATTACAGTCTTTATTCCCCTTTTCTTTAAATCTCTTGCCCAGGCGAAGAAAATATCTGGCTCTCTGTGTGCTGAAATGATGTTATATTCATATTCCACACCCATATCTTTTAGGAAATCTCCGGCGGCTCTCATAACATTTAAATCCGAATCGCTCCCCATAACTATAGCAACCTCAACCATACTTACCTCCATTGTAAAAAATAATATTATTGTATAACTAACCATAGGCTTTGTTTTACAAGATAATTTGTAAAACAAAGCCTATGGATTTCTTTATTCGTTCAATATTTCACTGCCTTCAAGCACAAATCTGCCATCTTTGATGATATAAGTATTTGTACCGTCCGGCTCATTTGTATAGATATCCCCAAGCTCAACCAAAGGGATAGTAATGTCTGTATGACAATTAAAATATGCGCTCTTAATATCTGTCTTTCTCTTTATAGAGCATTCATTATCTCTGGCAATAATAGCCTTACCGTCAGGATTGTAAGAAACACTTTCTTCATCATGTGAATAACATGTATCTCCGAACGCAAAATGAGGACCCATTTTTTCAGCAATCAAAATAGGCATTTTCTCAAAAATGTCATACTTCTTAGCTACATTATAAGCCACCACATTTGTTCCTATGGAAAACTCGCCCATAGGTAAGGATTTATGTCCCTTTAAGATGGAATCTTCAACCATTCTTCTGTTGTCATCTCTTGTCTCAAAGTTCTCACAGATATAGTCCTCTATCATACCGTTCTTTACAGTTATGCAAAGATTCTTTAAATGATATCCTGCCAAAAAAACGTCCTTAACAAAAAGTGTACCGTTTGTTCCTACAAGCACAGGAGATGTAAACACCTCACCGACAGGAATATTTACATCGGCTACACAGTTTTCAAAATTTGTTTCCTTAGAAGGCTCCTTTAACTCATGAAGCTTTATAGTAAGATCTGTCTTATTATCTTTGCCTCCGATGACTCTTACAGTATCGGCCTTATCAAGTGCATCTATAATCTTTTGCTGTGCTTCTTTGTATTTGCCGGCATCCAAAGTATTTATTCTTATAATATCATCAAATATATTTAAATAAACCTCCGGCTCCTTTGCAATACTTGGAAGCGGCCATGCAATAATACAGAATGCAGTACCTGAAGTATCTATATACTCATCCTGTAAAAGCATCATTTCATTTCTGTAATTGTTCATCAAATTATTTTGTTTTTCAACAAAAGCATTGGCTGCAGTTTTCTTTACAGGCAAAAATTCAGTGTCACCGAATGCATCCATCAATGCAGGTCCACCGTATCGAGCCATATTTTCCTTTATCTCTTCAAATGTCTGCTTACTTATCTCAAATTTTCTGTCAAGGTATGCCTTCTTTGTAAAGATATTCATATCATACTTATGATCGTACTCAAACTGTCTGTTCACACCGCCGCTGCAAATGCCTCGATTTCTGATGTGTGACATATCAGCAAGTCTGTAAGGCTTTCTGTCAAGTACCACCTCAAATCCCATATCTTCAAAGAGTATAACAGCTTCTTTTACTATTCTCTCAAATCCGATGCGATATATCAAAGATACAATACTTCTCTTTGAGATATCCTTTTGCATTGCAACAAAACCATCCCTATATCCGTCTACAAAAGTTTTTGCACATAGTCTGACAGTCTCCATATCAAGTGAATTAAGGTATTTTGCAGTTTTTATCTCATTTTCACCGATGTATTCTCCGAATTTAAAAAGATATCTCAGATCGGACAGATCATCATTCATAATTATATTATAAAAAAATCTGTTGGAAGTAGTGAAGCTTTCTATTATCTTTTTTCTTGCTGTAATATCAAGATAGTCTGAAGCGTACCAGTAAATAGCTTCTGAGACTTCCTTGGCATCTCCGCCCTCAAGGCATATACCGTATACCTGTAAAAACAGCTCCAAAATATTGACAAATCCTTCAAGGTCTCCCTCAAATACTGTTATAAGTGCGGCTCTCACCTCAAAAGAAAGGCTTAGAAGCGGTGACATAAACTCCTTATCACAAAGCTTCTCCAATACATCCGGATTGTATACGGATTCATTATAATTTTCCTCTTTTAAATCATAAAAAAGTTCGTTTTGAGATATATTAAGTTCTTCAAAGCTTTGCTTTTCAAACTCTCCTGTATCTCTTTTTATTCTCAAATCATTTACTTGTTCCAAAAAGCGTGAGAGCTTCAAGAAAAAATCGCCAAATCTGATATCTTTCTCAGATTTTATCTGAGAAATCCTCTCCATTGCCAGATTTATTCTCTCTACTATCAGCCTGTTATCCCAAGAATAAATATCATAAACCATAGTAAAAATAAAACTCCTCCAATTATTGTAGTAATCACCGAAAGTGATTTCCTTGCCGTTCCCTGTTTAAAAGATTTCAGCGAATAATAAGATCCCGCCGCCGCAAATAGAAATGAACAAAGTGCAAAAGCCGATACCTGAGTACTTGGTGCACCCTGATTTTCTATCACTTTTCTTACAGCAAAAATAAGCAGTACCACGGCAACAATATCCATAAACAGTGCAAATTTTGCATCCTTTGCAAAAGGTCGTCTCATATAGTCGACCATATCTTTTCTACTTGTAGCAAACTTGGCCTTGTCCTCTGCCGATAAAAATATGTCGGAGTCCAAAATATTTTCTTCTCTTCTAAAAGGAATTCCTATTCTCTTTTTTTTAAAAAAACTCATTCCCGTCTCCATATGATAAATTTAAACAGAATAAAAATAATATATCCCAGAAAAACTCCCAATGTATTCAATATAATATCGTCCACATCAAAGCTTCCGACATTGGTCAAAAGCTGTATAACTTCCACCATAAGTGAAAACAGACAACCCTGAATCAAAGTCCTGAAAAATGCATTTTTTCTTCTGCCGATTATCGGTCTGAAAAATCCGAAGGGCATGAAAGCAAGTACATTGCCCCCCAGATTTATCACCGTTATCATCCCAAGTTTATCAAAATTATCAATATATCTTCTTATCTCAACAAATGGTGTTGTATTGTAACCATGTGCTTCAAGAGATATTCCTCTTCCAAATGCCTCTGCAAAAAAGAGAAAATAACATAATACCAAAAGATATATTATAAAAAAAATCATTCCTATGAATCTAAACTTAGTGCCAAGTTTATTCATATCAAAACTCTATATGTTTCTTTCCTGCCAGCAGTCTTGCTCCGTTTACAATGGACATAACACCTGTAGCAACTCCTACAACTATCATTATCACACCGATAGCAATTCCTGCTCCACCACAGAATTTCATAAGTTTATATATCTTTTCCATCTTTCCTCCGCCGGATTTTATTTTACTCCGTAAATCTTGTAGTAATCATCTATGGCTAACTTTAATTTATCGTCTATGATAATTCTTCCGCCCACTTCTTTATTATAAAGATACTCTACAACTTCATTCATCGTAACAATGGCTGTAGTCTTTATACCGTATTTTTCGCTTATTTCCACAAGCGCCGACTTCTCGCCTTGACCTCTTTCACATCTGTCCACACTTACTACAAGACCGAGTACATCTACATTTCCCTGTGCCTTAATAATAGGCACAGTCTCCTCAATAGATGTTCCCGCCGTAGTCACATCCTCTATTATAACAATCTTATCTCCGTCCTTAATAGGTGAACCAAGTAAAATACCTGTATCTCCATGATCTTTTACTTCTTTTCTGTTTGAACAGTATTTTACATCCACACTCTCTTCGCTGAGTGCCATTGATGTTGCAACACTAAGAGGAATACCCTTGTATGCAGGTCCGAAAAGTATATCGAATTTATCACCGAAAGCACCTCTTATAGCCTTTGCATAGTACTTTCCAAGCTTACTAAGCTGTGCTCCGCTTCTGTAAAATCCTGTATTAACAAAGAAAGGAGTCTTTCTTCCGCTCTTTGTAACAAAGTCGCCAAACTTTAAAACTTCACACTCTATCATAAAATCAATAAATTCTTTTTTGTAGTTTTCCATAAATTCTCCATTCAAAGGTTTATTTTACCAAACCTATAATCTCGTTTACATCTTTAAAGCCGTTATTTTCAAGATACTTTTCAATACCTTCTGCTACCTCTATACTTGCATTCGGATTGAAAAAATTTGCGGTTCCCACACTTACCATTGTGGCACCTGCAAGCATAAATTCTACCGCATCCTCAAAAGTGGCTATACCTCCCATACCTATTATAGGTATCTTTACAGCATTTGCTACCTGATAGACCATTCTTAGAGCAATCGGCTTAATGGCAGGACCTGACATTCCGCCAGTCCTGTTTGCTATTGCAAAACATCTCTTATTGATATCTATCTTCATACCGGTGATGGTATTTATAAGTGAAAGAGCATCGCTTCCTGCAGCCTCGGCAGCCCTTGCAATCTCGGTTATATCTGTAACATTCGGTGAAAGCTTCATGATAATAGGCTTCTTTGAATGAGCCTTCATCTGCTTTGTTATCTCACTTACACTCTCAACATTTGTACCGAAAGCAATACCTCCATGTGATACATTCGGACAGGATATATTGATTTCAAACATATCCACATCCTCGTCCGAGAGTCTTTCAACGGTTTCAATATAGTCCTCAACACTTCTTCCACAGACATTTACTATTATCTTTGTATCCTTTTCTTTAAGGAATTTCAAATCTCTTTCAATAAAGGTATCAACACCCGGGTTTTGAAGTCCGATAGCATTTAACATACCGCCGTAGACTTCCGCAATTCTCGGTGTAGGATTTCCCTCCCATGGGATATTTGCAACGCCCTTTGTAGTTACCGCACCAAGTCTGTTGATATCCACAAGGTCTGCAAACTCTTCACCATGTCCGAAGGTTCCGCTAGCAACAGTAACAGGATTTTTAAACTCCACACCTGCTATCTTTACTTTTGTATTTATCATAGTTCCACCTCCGAAGCATTAAATACAGGTCCTTCAGTACAGACTCTTTTATTTTTCACCTTGGAGTGACTGTCAATCTCGCTTGACTTACATGTACAAGCTAAGCATGCACCTATTCCGCATGCCATCTTCTCTTCCAATGACAGGAAGCATTCTATATTATTTTCATCCGCATATTTTTTTATTGCTCTGAGCATTGGAGTAGGTCCGCAGGCAAGAATTCTTTCGGCACTTAACCTATTTTCTCTTATAGCGTCCAGTACATTTCCCTTTGTGCCTATACTTCCGTCTTCACTGGCAATATATACTTTTCCATAGCTTTCAAGTTCATTTGCAAGGAAAGTATTACTGTCTCTAAATCCAAGTACAATGATCTTCTCACCATCTAATTGCTTTGCGGTTTCAAGCATTGGAGGTATTCCTATACCTCCTCCTATAAGGATAGTAGACTTTGAATCTGTAGGGAAGCCATTTCCAAGAGACCCCAAAACTTTGATATCATCTCCGGTTTTTAAGTTTGAAAATTCCTTTGTTCCGGTATTTTCACCTGTAACTCTGTACACAAGCCTTATAGAGTCTTTATCAACCTCACATATACTTATTGGTCTTGGTAAAAGCTTTGAAGGATCCTTTGTATATACATTTACAAATTGTCCCGGCTTTGTGGTCTTTGCTATATCTGTCTTTATCCAAATCGAATAAATATCTTTACTCAGTTCATCCTGGGAAAGCACCTTCCCGTTATCCATTATCTTTGTCATTTCACTTCTCTTTATAAAACTCTGTTTATATCTACTATCATATCCTTTACAGCCGCTCTTGCCGCATCACCAAACTCAAGTGAAGAATACTTTTCCTGCTTATATGCGGCTATGATTCCTCTTGAAGAGTTTACTACGGCACCAAGTCCGTCTTTATTAAAGCACGGCTTTAAATCCTCGGCTGTTCCGCCCTGTGCACCGTAACCCGGTACAAGGAAGAAGGTATTCGGCATCTTTTCTCTAAGTATTGCACTCATCTTAGGATATGTAGCACCGACTACGGCACCTACATTTGAATAGTTTCCGTCCATGCTCATAGCACCCCATTCACAGGTCTTCTTTGCTACAAGTTCATACAGAGGTGTTCCGTCTATAAGCTGATCCTGGAATTCACCGCTTGAAGGATTTGAAGTCTTTACAAGTACAAATATACCCTTATTCTCACTGTTACATACATCTATGAAAGGCTTCACACCGTCTGTACCGAGATATGGATTTACAGTCACAAAATCTGTATCAAATCCTACTATTTTTTCGCCCAATACATCACTTACTCCGATATGTGCCTTTGCATAAGCAAGTGAAGTTGAACCTATATCTCCTCTTTTTGCATCACCGATTACCAGCAACCCCTTTTCCTTGGCATACTCGACACTTTTTTGGTAAGCAATCATTCCCTCTATTCCAAACTCCTCATACATAGCTATCTGCGGTTTTACAGAAGGAATAAGATCATAGGTCTTATCAATTATCTCTTTGTTGAACTCAAAGAAAGCCTCTCCTATAGCCTTTGTGGTTTTTCCGTATTTCTTTATCTTCTCATCTAGTATATAATTCGGTATATGTGAAATAAGCGGATCTAAACCTACACATATAGGGGCATTTGTTTGCTTGATTTTTTCAATAAGTTTTGCAATCATATTTTCTCCTAAGAGCCCTTCGGGCATAATTATGTTTTTAAAAGTATAACACATATACCCGTATTATTTCAATAAATGCACGCTTGGAGATTGCCATGAATATAATAAAAACAAGAGATTTATCTGAAGATATGATAAATCAAATAAATTCCATAGTTGAAGCCCAGGATAAGGAGCATCATCTTCCGCTTTATTTTGATTTCAGTGATGAGAGATGTGTATATTATCTCTGTTATAAAGGTGAAAATCTAATGTCCGTTTTCGCTTTGTTTGAAATAGATGATAATATTTATGAAGTAATAGCTTTTACAGATACGGCAAACAGAAAAAAAGGTTATTTCAAAGCTCTGTTAAACTTCTTATATACTGATTTAAAAAACGGCACAGAGCTTTCTTTTATATGTGAAAGAAATTTTTTACCTGCAATTGAATGTGCAAAGAAGCTCTCATTTGACTATGACAGCACGGAAACTATGATGGAACTTGACTTGTCCACATATCAGGGCGATGAGATACCTGATATCGACATTTATGAGGAAGATAATGACATTTTCTATATTTATTATAAAGACGAAGAAATAGGATCATTTGGCTTTTATACTTTTAACTTTGATACCGGCTATATCTATTTCCACAGTTTTAATATATATGAGGAATATCAAACTAAAGGACTTGGAAAACTGTCTATGAGAGCAATACTTTTATTTTTAAAGGACATGGGAAAAACCAAGATTCATTTGCAACTGCTTTTGGAAAATACACCTGCATATAAAATATACAAAGACTTGGGATTTAGCATTTCAAGTGAGCTAAGCTATTACAAAAAATTTATATAGTAATATATTCTTTAAGTTTATATATTGCCATTTGTATTTATAAATGTTATCATATATATATTAATAGCGTACAATCAAATTTATATAAATCTAATATGGGAGGTGTATTTATGTTATATGAAGCAATACAAGGAATATTTATTCCTTTTGTAGGTACATCATTAGGTGCTGCAGGTGTACTTTTTATGAAAAACGGACTGGGCAGAAGTATTCAAAGAGCACTGACAGGCTTTGCCGCAGGTGTTATGGTGGCCGCATCCGTCTGGAGCCTTATAATTCCGGCTATTGAACAGATGGAAGAATCCGGTGCAGGTAGGCTCAGCTTTCTTCCGGCATTTATAGGTTTTTGGCTCGGAACCTTATTCTTACTGAGTCTTGACCATATAATTCCTCATTTACATATGTATGCAGACAAGGCTGAAGGTAGAAAAAGCAAGCTTGCAAGAACAACTATGATGGTACTTGCAGTTACTCTTCACAACATACCTGAGGGAATGGCAGTCGGTATAGTTTATGCAGGATTTTTAAACGGTAACATCGGTATATCTGCAGGAGCCGCTCTCGCACTCTCTCTCGGTATCGCTATTCAAAACTTCCCCGAAGGTGCCATTATATCAATGCCTCTTCATGCAGAAGGACAGAGCAAAATGAAAGCACTATTTTACGGTATCCTCTCAGGTGCGGTAGAACCCGTAGCAGCGCTGATAATGCTTGGCGCATCAAAGATATTTATCCCTGTGATGCCATATCTTCTAAGCTTTGCGGCTGGAGCTATGATGTATGTTGTAGTAGAGGAACTTATCCCTGAAATGAGTGAAGGTGAACATTCAAATATAGGAGTTATACTCTTTGCCTTCGGATTTACAGTGATGATGGCACTTGATGTGGCTCTAAGCTAAAAAACAGTAAATATATGAAAACAATGAATTTTACTCTCTAAAGAGCAAAATAGAAACATCCTGATAAGTACAAGGCGTTCCAGCTTTGTGACTTTGTCAGGATGTTTTTTTCTAATACTACTTATTTTGAGGTATAAAATATCATCTCTATGATAAACTGACCATCCATGTGCGTTTCTTAAAAATAACAAGTGATACAACAAGTCTGAATATCTCTTCTGTAGTAAGCAATGTATATACACCTACAATTCCCCATTTAAACACATATGCTGCAAGCATACAAAGAGGAATTCCTATACACCATGTTCCTATAATGTCAATAATCATTATAATCTTTGTGTTTCCTCCGCTTCTTATAATGCCTCCTCCAAGAATCATATTTTCAACCTTTACCGGGGCATATAGGGCAAATATTATAAGAAGAATTTTTCCAAGCTCTTTTACATTATTATCCACCTGATAAAATCCTGTATAGACTCCTGCCAACAATATAAGAATTGATGATATAAAGACTGCGCCTATTAACCCCGCAATCATAATTTTCCCTGATTCCCTATATGCCTCCTCATACTCTTTCTTTCCAAGCCTCTTTCCGACCATAACGCCTGCTGCAGCTGACAAACCACTTAAAGCACCCATAACCAGTCCCTGAATCGGAGCCGTAAGCATATATGCCGCAAGATTTGCCGTATCAAGATGCCCATACACCCCGGTTTCTACATTCTGCCCCAAACTCCAGAGAAACTCGCTTACAAGAATAGGTATAACCATTATAAAATAATCCGGTATGCTGATCCTTTTAAAATGTAATGACAGTATCGGCTTATCCCCATCTTTTTTGATACAAACAATAAATCCGATAAAAATAAATACTAGATTAAATAACTGAGAAACAAGGGTTGCAATTGCCGCACCTTTTATTCCCATAGGTGAAAATCCGGCTTTCCCAAATATAAGTATATAATTAAGTCCTGTATTTATACCTACAGCTAATAGGCTTGCTAAAAACGGTATGACAGCATGCTCCTTGCAGCGCAGCCATGTGGATAAAATGATACTGATTGCCATCGGAATATATGAAAATGCTACAATGCGAAAATACACAGCACCCATATTTATAATATCCGCATCCTTTGTGTACAGTCCAAGAATATGTGTCGGAAAAACTCCTGATGCAAACAAAAATAATGCAGATATTATTACTGCAAAAACCATGCTTATATCAAAGCTGCTCCATGCTTCTTTCATATCCTTTGCTCCGATAAACTGTGCTGTTAATATTCCTGCAACAGTTCCCACCGTACCTGTTACCACATGAAAAATCAAAGAAAAATTACCATACAGTCCAACTGCCGATATATTTATTTCCCCAAGCTGACCGATCATTATCTGATCAATAATTGAAAATGATGCCTGCAACATGCTCTGCAATGTAACAGGAACAGCTATTTTGCATAATGATTTACTAAACTCTGACATTATAATTCCCTTGTACTTTCTCTTTTTATAAGTTTTACCGGAAGAACTATTCTTGTATCATATTCCTTTCCGTCACGCATATCTTCAATACATTTGATTGCAGCCTTTGCCCTTAAATATGCGTCCTGATGAATTGTAGTCAATGCCGGAATGCTTTCCCTGCTTGCCATACTGTCATCCATCCCGATTATTTGCAAATCTTTCGGAATCTGCACACCCCTCCCCTGTAAAAATTGCATGAAGTCCAGTGCATAATAATCGGATACTGCAAAAACCCCGGTAATATCAAGCTGTGAAAGTTCCAAAAACTTATCCTTGTAAAATTGTACTCTTCCTTTCTTTGTATTAGGTATTTTCCAGATTACAGTTTCCCCGGGTTCAAAGGCTTTGCAAAATCCGTCAATACGCTCCTTGTCCATACATATATAATTATCTGAGATACATAATGCTTTTTTATGTCCAAGCTTCTTAAAATATTCCCCTGCCTTATAACCTCCATCATAATGATCAATCACAAGATTAACGAATTTTGAGCATTTATCAAAATAGCCGTCATATACAACAAAAGATATCCTCATCTGATTTCGCAATCTTTCATAATTCTCTTCACAAAATCCCATCAGAATCAGCCCGTCCATATTCCACATTGAAGCAAACACTATTACTTCATTGATATCTGTCGTTGTTTTTACCATAAGGAAATATCCTTTTTTATTCACCTCGTGCGAAAGTGCGTTTAATGACGACATTACAAATCCGTCCTCTAAAACTCTGCCCTCATATTTGGGATGATCATTCACTACCACTCCGATAATTCTTGAATTATTTCTTGCAAGCAAAATTCCTGCCATATTAGGAATATATCCGGTTTTTTCAAGCTCCTGTTGAACCCTTTTTACCGTTTCATCCGAAATTTTCCGGGTTTTACCATGAATCACATTTGAAACCGTTGCTGTACTAAGCCCCAGCGCATCTGCAACATCAACAATCCTAACTCTGCTTTGTGCCATATAATCCCTTCTTCTCCCATTATTATCCGGTGTATTTTTGATAGATATTAGCCTTATTACTACTTTTCTAATATATTGTATAATAAAGAGATTTGAGATTTGCTCTACCATTTCTGATATTAATTAAATATCAATAATACATAACACCGGTGCATTATTTCTACATTGCCTAAAAGGTTATATTCCCCTTTCAGCAAATCCATTTTACAATAGGAATTTGGCTTTCACAACGGTTAAACGCATAACCTATTACAAAATTTGCATCTTATTTTCCCGAATTTTTAGTATATTGATAGAAATTTTTATTACATTTTAGATTTCAGCTTTTATTCATTTTTTGCTCAACTTATATAAACAAAAAGAGGATATAAAACTTTATGTCTTTTTATATCCCCTTCAAAGTATAAATACTATTATTTTTACAGTTTCTAAATCATACTCCATTTATTAAGAATTATTTATCACCTAAAAAATTCTCCTGTTTCTGAATTTTATAATTATAGCCAAACGAAATAAATTAAAGTATGACTGTAATTAACCAAATAAGAACTCCATAGTGCTTACTTAATATATAAATATTTTCAGCATCCATATACTTGCTTATTTTTATCATATTTGTTTTTTATTGCTCATCCAAGATACTCCACTATCACAATCCCCTGCTCTTTACTTTATATTCCATTCCGGTTATATTCTAGTATTACGCAAGTATGGAACAAGGATACTATCCGCAAAACTTTACATTCCACTCTGGTTATATTCCAATCAAAAAAAGCCGAGGCACTTCTTAAGTATTACAACACTTTACATTCCACTCTGGTTATATTCCAATAATTCATGCGCTGTATAGAAAGAGTGCGGAGGACACTTTACATTCCACTCTGGTTATATTCCAATGAATATGAGAGAGATAAAGAGGACAATGTTATAAGCTTTACATTCCACTCTGGTTATATTCCAATGATGCAGTACAGAAAATAGCGAAGACGATTATAGAGAACTTTACATTCCACTCTGGTTATATTCCAATCTTAGAAGAATAGAATTTAACTCCTGTTTATCTTACTTTACATTCCACTCTGGTTATATTCCAATGAGTTTGGAGGCACACAAATCTATATTCCTAAAGTAGCTTTACATTCCACTCTGGTTATATTCCAATGAGGATTTTGGATATGGAAAAGGATATACCTATTTAACTTTACATTCCACTCTGGTTATATTCCAATGAAGAATCTGAAGAAGTGACCTATAGAAAAAGATACTTTACATTCCATTCTGGTTATATTCCAATGCAGGGTGGAGCAATGGATGCCTCTGTTACTGTTGCTTTACATTCCATTCTGGTTATATTCCAATTGTGTTATCGGTATAAATCATCAATCACCATTCATACTTTACATTCCATTCTGGTTATATTCCAATTTCATCTATAACAGAAGGAATAAGCTCATTTATATCCTTTACATTCCATTCTGGTTATATTCCAATCTGTATGTAGCTCATATAGACACATGCAAAATCTATATCTTTACATTCCATTCTGGTTATATTCCAATTGACCCCGGAAAGATTAAATCCATAAAGGTGCCATTCTTTACATTCCATTCTGGTTATATTCCAATAATATCGTTTTCACTTTGCCTCTCAGTGAATATTCCTTTACATTCCATTCTGGTTATATTCCAATTTTTGATTAAATCTGTGCGACAAAATTGCGACATTCTTTACATTCCATTCTGGTTATATTCCAATGATAGATTTATACCGCTTGCATTTAACTCAAAAGATCTTTACATTCCATTCTGGTTATATTCCAATTGATAAGATGATATTAAACACAAGAACGAATATGGCCTTTACATTCCATTCTGGTTATATTCCAATGCACATGAGCTTGGACATGCCTTTTTGCATAGAACTACTTTACATTCCATTCTGGTTATATTCCAATGTCGCCTGCTTAACCATCCATACCGGCACTGATACATACTTTACATTCCATTCTGGTTATATTCCAATTGAGAGCCACCGCATGTATTCAATTTGGTCTGTCGTCTTTACATTCCATTCTGGTTATATTCCAATAAGGCTGTACAGAGCATTAAACCTATCTAAGGGCAACTTTACATTCCATTCTGGTTATATTCCAATGAATCCGAATTTTTCAAACTCTTTCACATCTACATCCTTTACATTCCATTCTGGTTATATTCCAATGCAATGAGCTATAAACATATAGTCGGCTTTGCTTGCCTTTACATTCCATTCTGGTTATATTCCAATAAAGGCTGCCGGAGAATTTTGGGGTGGTACAAAGATCTTTACATTCCATTCTGGTTATATTCCAATTTACTTCGCTACTTCATCAACTTGGCAAACTCCATCTTTACATTCCATTCTGGTTATATTCCAATAATTATTCTTCTCATTTTTTCTCCTTTTTACAATACTTTACATTCCATTCTGGTTATATTCCAATGAGGATTAAGATACAGACAGCAGAGTTTGCAAGTCAGCTTTACATTCCATTCTGGTTATATTCCAATGGCCTTTAACTCCTGTACACTAAGGCTGTAAGTTCCCTTTACATTCCATTCTGGTTATATTCCAATTGAGAGCGCTTTGGACAGTGCGGAAAAGTCTTTTCTTTACATTCCATTCTGGTTATATTCCAATCTTGCAGCATCAAAAGTCTAAAGCTATTGAAGAGCTCTTTACATTCCATTCTGGTTATATTCCAATCTTGATGAATTAGAAGAAAATTGTCGTATCATAGACTTTACATTCCATTCTGGTTATATTCCAATGGTAGGGCAGTAGCGGAAGGTGTTGAATATTATACCCGCTTTACATTCCATTCTGGTTATATTCCAATTTATCTCTCTTAACTGTCTTTATTATACCCTATATATCTTTACATTCCATTCTGGTTATATTCCAATAGCCTTTATATCTGCATCCGTGGGCACGTATAGCCGCTTTACATTCCATTCTGGTTATATTCCAATACTTTGTACTCGCTAGGAAGTACAGGGAAGCGCATCTTTACATTCCATTCTGGTTATATTCCAATTGTGAAAAAGAAAAACGATCGGATTTAGGCGAGAGTACTTTACATTCCATTCTGGTTATATTCCAATCTTTGGATTTTAGATTTACAAAAAACTTCTCAAGACTTTACATTCCATTCTGGTTATATTCCAATTTTTTAAAAGATTTGCAAAGCGATCTGTTATCATATTCTTTACATTCCATTCTGGTTATATTCCAATAGCAGTAGGAGGTTTTATAGCAGCTATGTTTGGAGGACTTTACATTCCATTCTGGTTATATTCCAATTGTAGTGGACGGTGCAGGATACTCGATCAGTGGGCTTTACATTCCATTCTGGTTATATTCCAATTCTCCCAAAAGCCTTCCATATCCACATCAGATTTATTCCTTTACATTCCATTCTGGTTATATTCCAATCACATATAACCGATATTGCAACAAGTAATATTGTGTCTTTACATTCCATTCTGGTTATATTCCAATGCATAATATTTGGCATTTTGATAGTGTCAAATATTGCTTTACATTCCATTCTGGTTATATTCCAATTGTATGCTGTTAGTCAGTCTTATACAGACTACAACCTTTACATTCCATTCTGGTTATATTCCAATAAAGAAAGAGGAAAAGACGACGGCAAAGGTGGAGCACTTTACATTCCATTCTGGTTATATTCCAATGTAAATCCAATATATGACTGGACGGATGCGGAAATCCTTTACATTCCATTCTGGTTATATTCCAATAGGACTCTGTGACGTACTGGAGAAGAGAAAAGTAACTTTACATTCCATTCTGGTTATATTCCAATAAACATGCTTGTAAATGTGTACGCGCTTTTCAATCGTCTTTACATTCCATTCTGGTTATATTCCAATTTTTCAGGTGCTTTTGCAGCCGCTTTATCTTCCGGCTTTACATTCCATTCTGGTTATATTCCAATTTTACACCCTCACGAATATTTTCGGAAAGTACATACTTTACATTCCATTCTGGTTATATTCCAATTTAAGCCTCCGTACTGATTCTTATAGCCTTTATATCTTTACATTCCATTCTGGTTATATTCCAATAAGTGTTACTGATGTAGATTCTATGATACTTAATAACTTTACATTCCATTCTGGTTATATTCCAATTCATCAGGGCAGAGAAGATTGGGCGAGCAGAATACTTTACATTCCATTCTGGTTATATTCCAATCTCTGTAGTATTTGTATTTGATACACTTTCTATATACTTTACATTCCATTCTGGTTATATTCCAATCAATCCATAGTGAGGTATATATGATACAAAAATTCAGCTTTACATTCCATTCTGGTTATATTCCAATAAAATGACACCCTTGAAAAGCCTGATTGCTTGCAACTTTACATTCCATTCTGGTTATATTCCAATGATGTAATTACGGCTTTGGGTGGAGAAGGCTTTGTTCTTTACATTCCATTCTGGTTATATTCCAATTTTGCCGATACCGCTCCAAGAGAGTATCTGATAAGACTTTACATTCCATTCTGGTTATATTCCAATGAAAATGGTTATTGGATAGTAAGAGATTGCTACTATCCTTTACATTCCATTCTGGTTATATTCCAATTGGTTTCGGATATATAGATTACAAAACGGATAATACTTTACATTCCATTCTGGTTATATTCCAATAGGTGCCGAACTCAAAATTGACGACAGTAAAAAAGCTTTACATTCCATTCTGGTTATATTCCAATGACTGCAAAATCAAGGATTCCGACGCTTTTGTAAACTTTACATTCCATTCTGGTTATATTCCAATATCATTGTAAATTTGATAAGGCAATCTTGATGGACTTTACATTCCATTCTGGTTATATTCCAATCCTGACGGCACTGCAAAGAGTGGATTAGAAAAAGACTTTACATTCCACCCTTGTGTCAAGTATTGGATACACTTTTTCTTTCAGAAATTTCTTTTTTAAGGTCAAGATTTTTAATCGCACTTGCTTTACACGTATTCATGGTGAAATTTTTGCACCTTGAAACTTAGCATAGCAATCAAGTTCTAAAATTTACTACCTATTTCAACCTGTTCATAAGTTCTAAAATCATATCTACATCTGTAAAAAACAGTTTGATTCCTCTTTTCTTCATAGCGATGACTTCCTTCAGCTTTGTCCGAAGTTCTTTATCCAATTTTTTGTGTACTGTAATCGGATTTCCCTGAATCGTATGCACATGATCCAAATAAACCGATTTAACCGGAAAGGCATTTTGTATCAAAAACGCATTTTCTTCTCCGGCAAATGTCCCAATTACAATCGTGCTACACTTTCCGTTTCTCTTTATTTTAGAAGCTATAATCTTTTTGTATTTTTCTACTTTCGAGCTAATCGGTATCATCCAAAAAATATCTTTATTCTTTGAATCCTCAATTGCATAGTAATGCGGTCGATAATTTCCATTTTCCTTGTTGCTCATTAGAGAGGAATCTGACACATCAGAAAAGAAACGATCCTTTATATGATAAGAATATCCTTGTTTTACCTCCATACAAACCTCCAAAAAAATCCCTCTATCATTTCGATTAGAGGGATTTACGCACTATATTATTTATATCCCACCCATATAGTAAGTGGCTACATTTACGCACCGAATTACTTATATCCCACACCATCGGCAAGTGGCTAAATTACACCTCATAATTTTATATCCCGTCCTATGAGAAACGGCTAACATTTGCTTGCCTAAACTATAGCATATGGTTCGTTTTTTTACAACACCCAAGTTATTAAAATAAGACTGGCGTTTTTTACATTCCATTCTAGTTATATTCTAATCCGGGTCTTTGACAGTTTGTTTACCTAAATAGGCATAAAAAAAGTCCTGTAACCCGCATATAGCCTACACTTCTCGCTTGAAATTTTTGTCAAAATGTTCGTTTTAATATATAGTATTTTCTAGTATTTTATGCTATAATAAGGTGTGGAGGTTATCTATGAAAGTTACTACATCAAAATCAAAAAATGCAGAGTCCTTCTATATTTCCAAAAGCTTTATAAATGACAAAGGGGTTAGCACCTCTGTAAATGTACGCAAACTTGGTACTCTCGCTGATTTATTAAAAGAGCATGGACCCACTAGAGATGACGTCATGAAATGGGCTCGTGCCGAGGCAAAACTTGAAACACAGAAGTACAAAGAAGATAAAATAGTAAATTTTTCTTTTAACTCAAGCAAACGACTACAGCCACAGCAACAAGTCTTCTATCGTGGAGGTTACCTGTTTTTGCAGTACTTTTATTATAAACTTGGCTTACATAAAGTTTGTAGAAAGATAAGGGATAAGTATAACTTCAAGTTTGATATCAACTCGATATTATCCGATTTGATTTACTCCAGAATACTCGAACCTTCCAGTAAACGCTCAAGTTACTCTTGTTCTATGGATTTTTTAGAGCCACCATCTTACCAATTACATGATGTATATCGCTCTTTAAATGTACTCGGTAAAGAATGTGACCTTATACAATCTGAAACTTATAGAAATAGTCATTTAGTCGGAAAACGCAATGATAAGCTTCTTTTTTATGATTGTACTAACTATTATTTTGAGATTGAGGATGAAGATGGCATTAAGAGATATGGCAAAAGCAAGGAACACAGACCAAACCCTATAATACAAATGGGTATGTTTATGGATGGTGACGGCATTCCACTTGCTTTTTCTCTATTTCCGGGAAATGCAAATGAACAAACCTCTATTAAACCACTTGAAGAAAAAATTTTAAAAGAGTTTGATTGTCAAAAGTTTATTTACTGTAGTGATGCCGGACTTGGTTCGGAAAAAATAAGAAAGTACAATCATATGGGTGAAAGAGCTTTTGTAGTTACTCAATCAATAAAAAAGCTTAATGCACAGGATAGGGAATGGGCTTTAGATACTAAAGGATTTAAACGTTTATCTGATGATAAAGTGGTAGATCTGGCTGAAATCTCAAAGGATGATGAGACTATATATTACAAAGATGCTCCCTATACACCGAAAGATTTATCTCAAAGACTTATAATCACATACTCACCAAAATATGCCAAATACCAAAAAGCTATTAGAGAGAAACAAGTTGAAAGAGCTAAGTTAATGCTTGAAAAAGGCAGTATCAAAAAAGAAAGAAGAAATCCTAATGATCCAGCCAGATTTCTTGGTAGTATTTCGGTAACTGATGATGGTGAAAAAGCAAATGTACATAACTTTCTTAATACAGAAAAAATAGATGAGGAGGCAAAGTATGATGGTATGTATGCCATCTCAACAGACCTACTTGACGATAATGTAAGTGAAATACTAAGTATAAGTGAAAAGCGTTGGCAAATAGAAGAATGCTTTAGAATTATGAAAACTGAGTTTGAAGCACGGCCGATATTTTTACAAAGAACTGATAGAATTACTTCTCACTTCTTAACCTGCTTTTTAGCCTTGATTATTTACAGATATCTTGAAAAATTTTTAGAACACAAGTATACATGCGAAGAGATTCTAAAGACCTTAAAAGATTTTAATTTTGCATATATAAAAGAGCAAGGTTTCATACCTCTATATAAACGAACAGAGCTCACAGATAAACTACATGAGATTTGTCATTTTAATACAGATTTTGAATTTATAACAAAAAGTCAAATGAGGACAATACAAAAACAAAGTAAAGGAAAATAAAATACTATTTTTTCAGTTTCAAAACGAAATAAAAATACCCTGAAAGCCGGTAAAACACTGGGTTTCAAGGGCACTTTAACTTTTAAAACTGTCAAAGACAGGACTATAGCATATGGTTCGTTTTTTTACAACACCCAAGTTATTAAAATAAGACTGGCGTTTTTTACATTCCATTCTAGTTATATTCTAATCCAATCACTTAATGACAAGAGGCTTGAAAACGAACTTTACATTCCATTCTGGGCATATTCTAATGCTTTACAAATGAAGATAGATGATCAACAGTGTTACCCTTTTTACTTCCAATATTAAATTACAATATCATCAATAGTCCATTATCTCTACAATTCTCTGTATAAAATTTTTTTTATCTTCTCCATTTTCTTTTTCAATTTGTTTTACTATAGCCCCATCTTTCATTAATAACACTTTTTTACTATAACTTGCTATTGTCGGATCATGTGTTACCATTAAAATAGTACGATTTTCTTCTAAGTTTAATCTTTCAAAATATTTTATTACAATTTCAGAATTAATGCTATCTAAATTCCCGGTAGGTTCATCTGCTAATATTATCTTAGGTTCGTTTATAATTGCCCTACATATTGCAGTTCTTTGTTTTTCACCACCTGATACTTCTGTTGGATATTTGTCTAAAATTTTCTCAATCTCAAACCTTTTTGCATTTTCTAATATTAATGATTCAATCTCTCTATATGGCTTATTACTTATATATAAAGGTAATAGAATATTCTCTTTTAAAGTCAGACTATCTACCAGATAAAATTCTTGAAACACAAATCCCACTATTTTTTGTCTAACATCCGATAATTTTTCATCAGAACAACTACTTAAATTAATATCTCCAACAATTGCTCTTCCGGTAGTTGCCTCTTCAATCCCTCCAAGTATTTTTAATAAAGTAGTTTTTCCACAACCTGATTTTCCCATAATGCTAATAAAGTCCCCATGATATACCTCTAAACTGACACCATTTAAGACTTGATTTAAATTAACAGATATTTTTCCCCTTTTCTTCTTATCTTCCTTATTATATATTTTGGTTAAATCAACAGCCTTTATAACTTCGTTCATATATCCCACCTATCCTAATCGCCTTAAAATATAAGAAATAAATTGTTTTTTAAGTATTTTATAGTAAATATATTCCAATGTTAAATATCCAACTATAAATATTGCAAAAAAGTGCAAATCTGAATTCTCTGCTCTACCATATTGACACCAACACCGGATAGTATATAAAGATACATCATGGATAATATACCTGCTAATATCACAGGAATCATAAAAGGCAATTGAAGTTCTCTTGTGGCAGTATTAGCAATAGTCTTCTTGTTCATGCCCATAATATAATACGCCTTGTATTTTTCCGACAAATAATCTATCTGACTAAATGTATTTATATAGATTGCACTATTCTTAAAGATAGTGATTACAATGGCTACCAATACGAAGACAATAAGCATACAAAGTATTACATTTCTATTTATTTCTACATATTTATCCTTTTCATATATTCTTACTTTCATTTCATCTTGTTGTTCGTAATCATTCAGTACTTGTTTAATACGATTTTGATCTCCATGCTCTTTTGCATTTACAAATATAATATGTTTATTCTGTCCATATCTGCTGATATCCTCATAGTCTCTGTGATTCATCAAAAACATATATTCATTTCCATAGTTTTCAAATACTCCGAATATATTTTCCCAATATCTGCTTTTAATACTATAGTCAAATTGTTGTCCGTTTATAGTGTAAATCGATATAAAACTCGCTCCATTTAACGCCTCAAAATCTTCCTCCAATTTCAAATCAATCCCTATTATCTCTCCACTCTTTAGAGTCCAATTTTTATTGCGAAAGATATTATAGCGTTCAATATCTACACATCTTATATCCCCTATATTTTTGTTATTTTTTATTTCCGAAACATCTAGTGTAGATATATCCATAGGAATTTTTGAATTTTTCAGGCTTTCAATCAAGGTATTTGGCACAGAATAGCTCTCTATAACAAAGTCATTTGGGTACATCATTTGATAGCTTTCTACTGTATTTGCATATATGTTATTATAAATATTTACTCCTATGAAAACAAGTAGGATTATTCCACTTAATAATGAAAAATATATAATCTTACTAAATTTATTGAATCTAAAGACGAAATTATTTATAAATAAAAAATTTTTATAATATAACTTTGTTTCTCCTCTTAATAATTGTAGTATAGGAAATGCCATAGATACAAAAATAAAATATAGCCCTATAGAAATTAACAATATGGAAGAAAATGTTCGTAAAATTACATCTCCTTGTTGAATTAAAATAACATACAAAGAAAGTATCGACAAAATAATTCCAAATACAAATCTATACCAGCCTTTTTTAGCTAATGTATCTGCTCTTTGTTCCTCTATAAGCAAATCATTTAATTTCATTTTTCTTATCTTAATATAAATACAAAGAGCAGATATAAAATATAAAGCAAAATATATCATATAAATGAAAATATAGCTTTTTATTGGATATATAACCATCGGAAATTCATATAAAAACACTTTTTTAAAAAGGTATATACTTCCATGGTAAAAAGACGCCCCAATCATGCTCCCCAAAATCATGGATACAATATATGTGGCAAGAAGTTCAATTATTATACATTTGAATAAATTTGATTTTTTCTGTCCTAAAATAATAAAAATAGCATAATCTCTGCTTTTCTTTTTTGTGTAGTTTAAAAATGTATAAATAATAAAGCATAACGAAATAAACAGGAATACATAAGAAATCCATTTGAGTGTGCTAATCTCACTGTTCATGATTTTGATATTTTCTATTTTTACAACTTCTCTCATAGCATTCAAATAACTTGATATAATGATATATCCTGCTACTGCTATCACCGAACTTACCAAATAGAATATATAATCTTTATACTTTGATTTCATATTTTTTAATATTAATGTGTATAGCATAATTCCTCTTCTTCTGCAAAAACTTATTATATTATATAAAATCCTTTACGTTCCATTTTGGTCATATTCTAATTATAAAGGTGATAAGAGTAAATAATAACACACACAAACTTTACATTCCATTCTGGTCATATTCTAATCCGTATTCGCCACATCTGACACTAAAACAGTCCTTAGCACAAAATTTGTCAGGGAAGAATTAGAGTACATTCCTGCAAAACTTCGAATTGTTCGCTATGTTCAAACTGTATATGAGTGTCCCAAATGTAAGCATACAGCTTATCCTTATATAATGAATGCACCCACACCTTCATCACTAATGAACCATTCGTTGGCTTCCCCAAGCTCAGTGGCCAATGTCATGTATCAAAAGTATGTAAACGGTATGCCTCTTTATAGGCAGGAGAAAGACTGGGAACAACTGGGAATCGCCCTCAGCCGTTCCACTATGGCAAACTGGATAATCCGTTGCAGTGAGGATTATCTAAAGCCCCTAGTATCTCATCTGCACAAAAAGCTCCTTGAGCGTGATATAGTGCATTGCGATGAGACAGTTGTTCAGGTGCTTAAAGAAAAAGACAAGGCACCACAGACAAAGTCTTATATGTGGCTATATAGAACCGGAAATGACGACAAGCCATCCATAATTCTTTATGATTATCAGCCTTCAAGAAATGGTGATCATGCAGTGGAATTCCTGAAAGGTTTCAAAGAATACTTTCACTCTGATGGATACTCCGGTTATAATAAACTTTCTGATATGATCAGATGTGGGTGCTGGGCCCACCTTAGAAGAAAGTTTATAGAAGCGATTCCATCTAAGAGTTCACAGGATGCATCACTCACCCTTGCTGAAATCGGAAGGAATTACTGTGATCAGCTGTTTCACATTGAAGACAGCCTTAAAAACTTAACATCTGAAGAACGATATAGTAAGCGCCTGGAGTTGGAAAAACCTGTTCTTGAGGCTTTTTGGTGTTGGATTAATTCAATAACGGCATTAAAAGGCTCTGCACTTGGAAAAGCTCTTGTTTATGCTAATAACCAGCGCCCATATATGGAGAATTATCTGCTTGATGGAAGATGTTCTATTTCCAATAATGCTGCCGAGAATGCAATTCGTCCATTTACAGTAGGTCGCAAGAATTGGCTTTTTGCAGACACTTCCAAAGGAGCATCTGCAAGTGCAGCTGTCTATAGTATTGTAGAGACAGCAAAGGGAAACGGCTTGAATGTCTACCTACTTGCAATATCTTCTCATGTATATGCCGGATACACAGTGGCAGTCCGAACCTGAATTTTTAGAAGATTTAATGCCCTGGTCACCGGATGTAAAGGAAGAATGTACGCAATAAACAAATAAACTATGGTGCTCTTTATTGGAGCACTTTTTTATTTGATTTATTATCTCATTTGATTTATTATATCATTTAGTTTAATGAAATATAAGGCATCATGTTATTGGGCACTTACCCCTCTTTTATCATGACTATATTTTCTATTAGGATATACTCCTTTTTGTTCTTCAAATTAATCCTATGTATTATTTTATAATACTAAGAACTCTAAAAATCTCTATACTTTAATAAATCATAAGTTTCTGGATTTTTAAAATCCTGTTGTTTTATATTATCTTTTTCCATAAGTCTAGCTATTCCTGCTATCCACATTTCATCATCATCTCTATATGCAGTCCATAGTGCTTGCTCTACAAATGGTACTAAATCAGTTTTCTTATAGGACATAAGTGATGAAATAGTATATCTAAATACTGGCCAGTTTACATCTTGCAAAAACTCTATTAAAAATGGTATGTATTCTATTCTTTTAACATAGCTCATTCTTTCTATAATATATAAAATATTAACCCATAAAAATTTAGATTTATATCTCCTTGTGTTAAAATAAGTTTCTAAATTATCATCCTCCTTTTCTAATAAAGAGGCTAATTCACATAATTTTTCATCTCTTATATATTCATTTACATAAATATTATACTCTTCTTTACTAATTAAATTATCACTCACTACTGACATTAGATGGTCCTCCATTATCTCTTATAGATATTGATGCTAATATTTTTGTTAAGTAGTATGGATTCTCTTTTGCTGTTGGCCTGCTATTAATCCATTCCATCATCTCCAAAGGATTTACAGGTCTTACAAAAACATGATTTGGTCTATCTATAACTGCCTCTAGTACCCCTGTTGCGTTGACTTCCATAGTTGTCATAGTGTACTTATCTGCAATATCACCCTTACTAATCTTAATTAAATACTTGTTATCTAAAAAATAAATTCAATAAAATACTAAATCTATTTTTGGTCTATAATCAGGATAATAATATTTCCCCTTTAAACTCTTAGGAAGTTCTATTCTCTTTAATGAAAGACATTGTGCAATAGCCCATAAATCCATATCCTCCACTTTCTCCGGTATTCTTAAAGTTTCAATACCACAAGCAAAAAAGGCATATTCTGATATTGTTTTAATATTTTTTGGTAATTTTATTTCCTTCAAATTGCTGCATAAATCAAATGAATGTCCGTTTACAGTTGTTAATTTACCATCTTCTTCAAACTCAACTTTTTCTAAATTATGACATTTAGTAAATGTATATCTTCCTATATGATCTACACTCTTAGGTATATATACCTCTTTTATACTCTCTGCATTATTAAATGCACTTCCTGCTATTAATCTTGTTCCGGCTTTTATCTCTATTTTCTCAGCACTTTTACCTGTATATTCAAGTAAAATATTTTCTTTGTACTTACAGCCATATTCATCCTCTTTTATACTATCTAAATACTTAGTTCCATAAAAACTCCCTCCTTTAATATCTATAATACTAGAGGGTAAATTAATTTCTACTAAATTATAACAATCTTTAAATGCTCCATAAGATATTTCTTCCAATCCGGCTGGTAATACTACTCTTTTTAGCCCTGAATTTAGGAAAGCATATTCTCCTAAATATTTAACACCTTGTGGTATAATTACTGACTCCAAAGTTCTACAACCTTCAAAGGTACTATCTTCTATTTCTATAAGTCCAAGTGGTAAATCAACATTTTTTATTCTTATGTTATTAATAAATGCCTTTGCTGCAATAGCTTTTGTAGAATCTTTTATCTTGACATATTCTTTAGTATCATTTGCTTTTAAGAGTAAGTTCCCTAAATAAATGCAACCATACTCATCTGGTTTAAGACTATTTATAAATTCTGTCCCCTCAAATATATTTTCACCAACCTTACTTACACTATCTGACATCTTAACTTCTCTCAAATTAGTACAGTTTTCAAATGCAAACTCGCCAATACTTTCAAGACTGTCTGGCAGAATTATTTTTTTTAAATTTTTACACTCGGCAAAACTTGAACTTCCTATTTCATTTAAGGTATTAGGCAGTTCTATATATTTTAGTGTTTCACAGTTATAGAATGACATATCCCCTATACTTTCTAAATTTGAAGATAATTTAATTTCTTGTAATTTTTTACATTCAAAGAATGCATAATTATCTACACTATTAACTGTTTCTGGCAGATTAACCGATTGCAAATTATCACAACTAGAAAAGGCAAATGCTCCTATACTAACTACTCCATAAGGAATATCAAAATCTACAATATCAGATTTCTTTTTAAAAATACCATCTTTTATTCCAATAAATGTATTATCCCTTACAACTATCTTATATTCTAAGTTTGTAATAATTAAATATAAAACTATCAAACTACAAATCAATAATGTTAGAATCACATATTTCGTTAATATTTTATTTTTTACCATTACTATTCACCTTATTATCCAAGTACTTTTCTATCTCATTGAATATTTTTTTATATTATCTCTTATTTGTTCATCAATACTTTTATTACTATTAGGATTTGGTTTAATCTTGCTAATCATTCCAAACTCTCCTATCCAATATTTTTCTCCATATATATCCATAACTTTGTTCTCATAATCTGAAATCTTTTCAATTTTAAAATCATCTATATTATAACCTCCAACAATTTCTTCTGTACTTGGATTTACATCAAACAATGTAATTTTTATAAATGAATACTGATTTTTATCTAGTTCAAATCGCAATCTTTCTAAAAAAGGTTTAGGTAAAGTTGCTAAAAATAATGATATTACCGATAGTGCTAAGCTACTTGGTCCTGCCAATTTTCCTATAATAGCTGACAAATCAGCTATTATTTTCTCATTGCTTCCAAGTCCAACTGACAATGCACTTAAAGCATTAGATACATCTCCCCATATATTTTTTTTATTAGCTATCCTATTACCAATAAACAAATTAAATGCATTATCGTATTCTGGAGGTAAATACATTATTACAGTTGGCATTCCCTTTTTCCCTGCTTTTTGCCTTTTAGACCTTTCATGTGCATATAAATATGGTTCCTTTTTTTCATAGTATCATTAAAAAACCAAACTCCAATCAAGGAAAATTTGATTCTTCATACAATAAATGCATAATTTGATTGCAACATCAATTTAATCTTTTAATGGACTCACTTCTTTCTATAGTTATTTGCAACAATTGCAAAAGGCAATGTGTACAGAGCAGAAATTACTGCTGAAAAAGTAGTAAAGAAAGGTGCAAGTTCATGTTTAGGATTGACTTTAATACTCTCATAAATGTACAAGAGAGAAAGAAACTGCAAGGCGCATAAAAACCCAATAAAAAATACACAAATAAAAAAATATCTATACTCTGCTTCTTCTTATAAAATATTCTATGATATAAAAGAATCAAACATACACCCTCTGCAATAGCAAATACAATTAGCAAAAATACCATCAAATCAAACACTAGCAATGCAACCTTCTTAAAGCATATATCTATTACTTCATTATTGTACATAATATCCCATCAAATATTTTTATTCCACTCATATCAACTCTTATTAGTTTAGTAGCTTATTTATTTTATAATAAATCCAATCGTAAAATAATTTTGACAAATATATTTGTAATTATTTATGGCAGAAATCATTTATTATCATCTTTACTTACAAAATATTTGATAATCGCAACTACTGCAGATGCACCGAACCATATTCCAAAAACATAAACTGCACTTTTACCCAAGCTATACCAATCTAATTTCTTATTAATCCATATTTCGAGCGGAATAATAACTATAACAAAAGTAATAATACAAATCAGTGTATTTATAAAAAATTGTCTTTGTCTTTTTACAAACTCCATATTACCTCCCTATCCTACTATAGTCATTTTTACCTGTATATTTTACCTATATTATACATCAAATCACTTCAGATATAAATACATCCCACTTTATCAATAATCTCCATTACTTTTTAAATTAATGTATACAGGTGAACTTGCCCTCTACATCTCAATCCATTAAACTTGTACAAACTAACATACCAATTAACTCCATTTTTATAATACCAATCACCTTAATACAGCACTGTAAATTTACCGGGCATTTATACCGATTAATCCCATTTTTATAATACCAACCCTAAGAAATATACCATAGTCAGAAATCCCGTTTTATGATACAATCATCTGCAATTTATTATAAAATAAAAGGTGAAAGTAATGAGAAAAATAGAAATAAAAAGTTTAGTAAGTGTATTCAAGGTATCAAATATAGAGAAATCAATTGCCTGGTATAAAAATTGGCTTGGAGAGCCTGATGTTATTCTAATGGATGGAGTAGCGGAATATCAATTGTCCTCAAATTCATGGCTGCAATTATCCTGTGAGGAAAAAGACAGCATAGAAACAAGCTCTATTGTAGTAGGAGTCGAAGATATAAATCAGACAAAGAAAACCTTAGATGAGTGCGGCATTAAAACAAGTGAAATTATAGATTATGAAGTTGTTTTGGTATTTGATGTATTTGATATTGACGGCAATAAGATAACATTTGCCAAGGAAGTATAGAATATAAAAACCGTGGGGCATAGCTAGGCTATAGCCCACGGTTTTTACTTATTGTGCGCCTAGCGGCGCACGTTTCTAACGGGTTAAAGTCCCGAATCCGCCCGGTAGTGGGAAGGATATAGTCGAAGGCAAGGGTGTCGAGGGTGACCTCGAATCTGAAGGAAGCTGGATATGAGGAAGATACTAACTCATGGGCAAATCTCCGGTCTGACGAACAGAAATCTCATATGAGGTTATGCATGAGGATAAGACTGCAATACAAGCCAAAGTCCAATAACTACACGGAATCATGCATGATAAATGAGGCAGATATATGGAGAGGAAGAAACGTGTGGTACCTAGGGAGGTCTGTGTGATATGCCTCGAAAGAGGTAACCATTGTCCAAAGCAATGCTGAACACACAGAAGTCAGCAGAGGTCATAGTAGTCGAGAGGCAAAGGACCGAATCAGTAGGAGTCTCAAATATGACTGAGAAAGTAGGAATGACTAGTCATGGCAGAAAACACTGAAAACGGTGGCTGTTTGCAAAGAGATAGTGCAGAACATGAAGGGTATGCAAAAGCGCGTAGGTCATTCAATCTGATATGGAAAGAAAGAGACAGTGCACAGCCGAAGCTCTTAGAGGCGATACTGCATAAAGATAACTTTAACAGAGCGTATAAGAGAGTGAAGGCAAACAAGGGAGCACCTGGAATCGATGGAATGACCATCAAAGAGGCACTTCCTTACCTTCAGGAACATCAACAGGAGTTAACTAACCGTATCTATCATGGAAAGTATACTCCGTCTCCAGTAAGACGAGTTGAGATTCCTAAACCAGATGGTGGTGTGCGAAAGCTTGGCATACCAACAGTGATAGACCGTACACTTCAACAGGCGATAACACAGCAGTTAGTTCCAATCTATGAACCACTTTTTACAGACGGCAGTTACGGCTACCGTCCAAACAGAGACGCAAAAGGAGCAATACTTAAGGTTAAGGAGTACGCTGAACAGGGCTACACATATGCGGTAGTTCTAGACTTATCGAAGTATTTCGATACAATCAACCACGAGATTCTTATCAACCTTCTGAGGGAAAACGTAAAAGATGAACGTGTGGTGCAACTTATCAAGAGGTATCTGAAAAGTGGTGTAATGGAAAATGGAGTGGTTATCGAAACAGAGGAAGGGTCGCCACAAGGAGGGAATATATCCCCTTTGCTTGCGAATATCTACCTCAATGAGTTCGACTGGGAGTTCTTGAAACGAGGTGTCCCATGCATAAGATATGCAGATGACATAGTGCTTCTTGCGAAAAGCAAAAGGGCATCGGAGAGACTATTAGAGAGCAGTACGAGGTATCTTGAGGATAAGCTGAAACTCACAGTGAACAAAGAGAAAAGCCGTATTGTAAGCGTATTTGCAATCCGAAATTTTAAATTCCTTGGCTTTGCATTGGGAAGGAACGGAGGTGGCATATATGTCCGAGTTCATGCAAAGTCTTGGGAGAAGTTTAAGTTAAAACTGAAAGAGCTTTCTTCCCGTAAGTGCTGTCAGTCAATCAAGCCGAGTCTTGAAAGAATCAAGGTGTATGCAAGAGGATGGCTTAACTACTATGGAATTGCAAGCATGAAGAATAACATGAACGATATTAATGGATGGCTCTATCACAGAATACGTATGTGTATATGGAAGCAATGGAAGCGTGTGAGAACCAGATACCGAAATCTTAAGGTAATGGGAGTTCCAAAAGACCTGGCATGGAAAGCGGCAAATAGCAGACGTGGCTATTGGTTTACAACAAATACAGTTGCTATTAATATGGCAATGACAAAAGAAAGACTGATAAACAGTGGCTTCTATGATTTAGCCACAGCATACCAGTCTGTGCACGTCAACTATTGAAAGCGCTGTATACGAGAACCGTACGTACAGTGCTGTGAGAGGACGGCGGTTAGTCACCGCCTCCTACTCGATTGCTTAAAGTTCTCACAGAAATAAGATGTATTTAGCCTTAAAAATTCAATATCTCAGCTGCTAAAAACACAAATAATACGATTATTTTCCCTTCACTTCTTTCCAAAGGTCATTATAAAGGCTGTCGCCCTCATCTCCGAGATATTTAAATACTTCGCTGTTCTTTAACATATCATCTGTCGGGAAGAGTGCTGTATTTTCCTGAAGCTCCTTATCCAAAAGCTCGAAAGCGGCTTTATTTGGAGTAGGATATGTAATATATTCAAAGTTCTTCTTTGCAATCTCAGGTCTGTTTAAGAAGTCTATCCACTTCTCCGCATTCTCCTTATTCTTTGCATTCTTTGGAATTACCCATGCATCAATCCAAAGGTTTGTACCCTCTTTCGGTATTACATACTTAAGTTCAAAATCTTCTCCTGAATTTGCAACTTCATTTTGAACATAAAGCATCTCACCTGAGTAGATAACTCCTATAGCAGCCTCACCACCAATCATCTTATCTCTTACCTGATCTATTACATAGGCCTGCACGAGCGGCTTTTGTTCTATAAGTTTTTCTTTTACCTTCTCAAGCTCAGCCTTATCTGTTGTATTCATAGAATATCCAAGCAGCTTCTCACCAACCATAAAGGCATCTCTTACAGAATCCTGCATAAGGATATTTCCCTGATACTTAGGATTCCAAAGATCGCTCCAGCTTGTGATTTCATCATCTACCATTGAAGTATTGTAAAGTATTCCTACTGTACCCCATGTATATGGCACGGCATATTTATTCTCAGGATCAAATGATTTTGCCATATCCATATACTTTGTATCTATATTCTTGATATTAGGGACATTATTAAAGTCGATTTCCGCAAGCATATCATTTTGTATCATCTTCTCGATCATATAATCTGAAGGGCATACGACATCATATACCACACCACCGGCCTCAAGTACCGGATACATTTCCTCATTGGTCTCAAACATATCATAAACGACCTTGATACCTGTTTCTTTTTCAAACTCCTCCACAACACTCTCGTCAATATACTCACCCCAGTTATATACATAAAGCTCACCTGCACTGCCTGCCTTGGCACCTGCATTACTTTTTCCGCATCCTGATAATACAGCCACGGAAAGCATACTCATCAATGTCATTATACTTACAAATTTCTTTTTCACGCTTATTTCCTCTTATCTTCTATTTATTTTTTCTTTATTTTATTTTGTGCAATATTTGATACTATAAGCAGTATCAAAACGGTAGCAAAAATAATTGTAGAAAGGGCATACAGACTGGGCTTTATACCTCTTCTGACTTCTGAATATACCAAGGTCGATATAGTGTTTATACCTGCTCCCTTTGTAAAATGTGTTATTATAAAATCATCCAGCGACATTGTAAATGCCAGCAAAAATCCTGATATTACTCCCGGGAATATATCCGGAAATACCACCTTAAAAAATGCCATGATCGGTGTAGCTCCAAGATCCAGCGCCGCCTCATATGTAACTCTCTCAGTCTGCTTAAGCTTAGGCATTACAGAAAGTATGACATATGGAATATTAAATGTAATATGACTTATAAGAATAGTCTTAAATCCAAGGCTTATTCCAAAAGCTATAAATCCAAGCATCAAAGAGATACCTGTTACAATATCCGCATTCAGCATAGGAATATTGTTGACTGCCATTACCACTGTCTTAGGTACTTTTCTCATATTGTTGATACCTATTGCCGCTACAGTTCCTATCAGCGTGGCAATAAGTGCCGATAAAAATGCTATCACCAATGTGTTTCTAAAGGCTGACATTATTGTGGCGCTTTTAAAAAGCTCACCATACCAGTCAAAAGTAAATCCACCCCACCTGTTCCTTGACTTTGAAGCATTAAAGCTTAGTATCATAAGGGTTGCTATAGGGGCATATAAAAAAATCAATATAAATACCAGGTAAAAATCTCCCAGTACTTTTCTTATCTTTGAATAGATCAAACGCTCATGCCCTCCCCGTCTTTATCATACTTGGCAATAAATGCCATACTGATAAGTATAAAGATCATCATTACCAGTGAGAGTCCGGAACCCAGATTCCAATTGCTTCCCTTTGTAAACTCCTGCTCTATTACATTTCCTATCAAAAGCACCTTGCTTCCGCCAAGGATATTGCTGATAACAAATGTTGTCAGTGCCGGCACAAATACCATAGTTATACCGCTGACAATACCCGGAATGCTAAGAGGTATTATTACCCTCGTAAGCGTCTGCATTGTATTTGCTCCAAGATCTCTTGCGGCATTTATTGTATTGTCATCTATCTTTTCAAGTACATTGTATATAGGAAGTACCATAAAAGGCAGATAGTTGTAAACCATACCGAGTATAATAGCTGCCGGCGTATTGATAATATTTAAACTCGGAAGATGCAGGAAGTTTAAAATAGTATTTATAATTCCGTTTTTCTCCAAAAGTGAAAGCCATGCAAGAGTTCTAAGCAAGAAGTTC
This sequence comes from Lachnoanaerobaculum gingivalis, assembly GCF_003862475.1. Lineage (GTDB taxonomy): Bacteria > Bacillota > Clostridia > Lachnospirales > Lachnospiraceae > Lachnoanaerobaculum > Lachnoanaerobaculum gingivalis. The sequence goes on from NZ_RRCO01000005.1 coordinate 226,090, forward strand.
ATCCACATAGGCAAAATAAATATAAATACTATAAGGCTTCCCTTGTTAAGCTTTTTGCTTTTCAAAGTAAGTGCCAGCGGAAATGCCATTACAAGGCAAATAGCCGTACTTACAATTGATAATATTATGGACAATAAAAGTGCCTTGAAATGGTCTTTTGCAAATATCGAAAGCACATTTGACAGTGTAAAGCTTCCGCTCCTATCAGTCAGTCCATATATAAAGATAAGTGAGAGAGGTATTATTGTAAAACCTATCATCCAAAGAATATACGGGAATGCAAGTACTTTTCTTAAATCCTTATTCATTTACACCCACAGCCTCCTCATCCTCAGACTCAGGCTTGTTCATTATCTGTATATCAAAAGGATCCACACTGATGCCGACTTCCTTGCCTACCGGGAACATATCTGTAGAATGTACCAGCCACTCATATCCGTTTGGAGTTGTGACTTCCATCTCATAATGCACACCCTTAAATATCAAATGAGTAACTCTGCCCACCAAAGTTCCCTTTTCAGGCTCTACAAGATCAATATCCTCAGGTCTTATTACAACGTCTACAGGCTTATTTGTCCCAAATCCCACATCCACACAGGCAAATTTTGCTCCGAATATATCTACAAGCTTATCCTGTACCATGGTTCCGCCGATTATATTTGATTCTCCTATAAAATCAGCTACAAAGGCATTTTCAGGCTCATTATATATCTGCTCCGGTGTACCCATCTGCTGTATATATCCCTGATTCATAACCACGATGGTATCGGACATTGTAAGCGCTTCTTCCTGATCATGTGTGACATAAACGAAAGTGATACCCAGCTCATTTTTAAGTCTGATAAGCTCATATTGCATATCCTGACGCAGCTTTAAATCAAGCGCTCCAAGCGGCTCATCAAGTAAGAGTACCTTCGGCTCATTTACTATAGCTCTGGCAATTGCAATTCTTTGCTGCTGTCCACCTGAGAGCAGGTTTATATTTCTGTTTTCATATCCGGAAAGGTTTACCAGCTTAAGCGCATATTTTATCTTGTCATCAATATATGCCTTTGATTTATTCTTTATCTTCAAACCGAAGGCTATATTTTCCGCAATGTTCATATGAGGAAATAATGCATACTTTTGAAATACCGTATTTAAATTTCTTTTATTCGGTGGCAGATTTGATATATCCTTACCGTCAAAAATCACTCTTCCGGTATCCGCCTGTGCAAATCCACCTATTATTCTAAGGGTGGTAGTCTTACCGCATCCCGAAGGACCGAGTAAAGTTACAAATGAGTTTTCTTTAATTGATAAATTTAAATCATCTAAAACAATCTCTCCGTCAAAACTCTTTGAGATATGCTCCAAATCAATAAGGGATGTCGACATACTTCCTCCAATTTTTAAAAATTAGGCGGTGTGCTGACCCAAATAAGTCTTGCACCTCGCTTTGAGCTGATATAATGCTTTTTATCGGATGTAAAATAAAAAGCCTCACCTTTTTTTGCCGAATACACATCATTTCCCCTATGTATCTCCACAGTTCCGGAAAGAATATATCCGAACTCCTCACCGTCATGAGGATTGTCAGGATATGTCTGTCCTCCCGGCTCGATAATTTGAAGTATAGGTTCCATCATATTTTTTTGTGCATTCGGTATTATCCATTTGATGGTATTATTTAGTTCTTTGTCCTCTTTAATAAAGTAATCTTCTTCAGTAAAAACCACCTGCGTTTCGGTTTCCTCACCAAAGAAGTCCTTTATTTCCACTCCAAGGCATTGCAAAATATCAAGAAGAGTTGCTATAGACGGTGAAGTAATATCATTCTCCAGCTGCGAAATAAATCCTTTGGACAATTCCGCTCTATCAGCAAGCTCTTCTTGTGTAAGTCCCGCAAGCACTCTGAGTCTTTTTAGTTTTGAACCGATCTCCATAAAAAGCCTTTCTTTGTGTTGCACACTATTTCTAAATAAAAAGTTTAGTGTTATTAAACAAAGAACATTATACATCATCTGAAACTGCTGTCAAGGACTTTATTTTTATTTATTATTTCAGTCGGGAAATAAGCATTTCTACTCCGTAAGAAAAGCCTTTAAAATAAAGGATTTAAAAGAATTCTATAAAATTAAAAAGTTTACTTAAAATTTAAAACGTTGAAAATTTCATAGTACTTCGACTGAAGACGGGACTTTTTTAATGCTTATTCATGTAAACAAACTGCCAAAGGCCTGTAACATTGTATTGATAAGTATGCAATATAATGTTACCATATACTAGATTTAAAACTATGGAGGGGATGAATATGTGTAAAAAAATTCAACAAGGATTGCAAGCTTTCTTCTATGACAGAGATTTTTGGATTAATACCGGAGAACTTTATGGACCGATACATTTGTAATTATCGTACTATCAGAGATATATCTACTACAGATAGCAGTTTTTTGCCGTCGGTTTATAACTTTTATAAAAATGATATCATTATGCCGAAAAAAACACAGGATGATATAATTTTACTGCTTGGCAAAGAATATGGACTGACTAAAGTATTATATAGTGAACTTGACAGTATGACAGCGGACTCAGCTATCTCATTGATTAATTATAACAAACCTGAAAATACCCGGAATATTCATACTCATGATATTTGGCAACTTCCACAAAATTTAGCGACTTCCCGCTTTTATAAGGATTTTTATGAGAGATTTGTAAAAATCGGAGATTCTCCTAAGATTATATTAGTTTATATACAGGATAAAGATTATATTATGTCTAATTCATCCTTTTTTGAAACTGCAATTTATGTTTATAGAGGAATAAACGAAGATGACTTTAATAAAAAAGGGCCGGAGTATAAACATTATCTTAACAATATGTTTTTATTAAGTGAAGCTCTAAAGAACTAATTACCACTATATTGTTATATCTTGCTCCTATAGTTTTATAATAGACAATTTTATAGAGGAGATTAAACCTAGAGGAGTTTGTATCCTGACAAGCCACAAAGCTAATGCCTTGTACTTGTCAGGATATTTTTTGTAATCTAAAAAATCTTTATTTAAAATCTATATTGTCTAAAAAATTACTTATTATGCTTCTGTACTCAGCTTCACCCAAAACTTCTCTGGATCTTGCATGTGCGGCATCAGGTACCAAATGAAGCTCTGAATATCCTGCTGTAGCAGCCTTGTTTACTTCTGAATTCTCAGGCAAAATAAAGGTATCCGCCTCACCGTGTATGAAGCAGATAGGTATTTCATTACCGACCAGTGCATCCTTTGGCGATGTCTTTTTCATATCATAGCCATATCTTAATTTCATTGCTATATTTACGCTTGGAAGTACTGTGCCTACCTTTGCCACATCATAGGCTGCATGAAGCAGATCATACAAGTTTGAAAATCCGCAATCCGCCACAACAAAATCTACCTTCGGCTTTTTGGCAAGTACCATCAAAGAAGTGGCTGCACCCATAGATTCACCGTGAAGCCCAAGCTTAATATTGCCGTATCTGCTATAACTGTCTTCAATAAGCTTTTCAAGATCTTCAGACTCAAACTGTCCAAGGCTTAAGGCCGTTTTTTCATTCTCGCCATGATCCCTTAAATCATAAATTATACAGTTAAATCCAAGGTCCATATAAGAATCCACATATTTTACGGCACCATATCTGTTTGACTTAAAACCGTGGCTTATAATCACATATTTATCGGTCTCTACAGGATTTTTTACAAGAGTCACATGAAGCTCATAGTCTTTATACCCCTTTACTGTATATTCTTCCTTTTCATAGGAGTCATAATTCCCCCAAAGTCCATGTTCCTTTTCCCAAGATATCTCTTTATCAAGTGTGGATACCTCAGGTGCGGCTATTTGAGATGCAAGCCCCAGAATAAATCTGCAATACCATCCGATTGCAACCATTATAATTACAATTACTATACCTATTATTATTTTCTTCATATGATATATCACTTTCTATAAATACAAAATTAATCGCTAACAGTATAAACATTTCATTTGTATCTATCAAGTTTTTATTCTGTTTTCACTATAAAATATATACTATAGAACTCTAACTTCAAATAATATATATTTATGTTAGTAACACCTACTTAACTGCACACTACAGGGGGTAATTTATGAATAAAAATGATGATAACAGCATAACCTATATAGCTTACAAGGTTGCAATACTGCTTGTACTGTTGATATTAATATTTAATGCGGATAAGATTTCACCACATATATTCCTTTATAATTATGCAGATAACAACTACAGCGATTTGGCCTTTATGCAGGCATATCTTACCACACAGATAATACTTTCTCTTTTGTCTGTTTTGGATATCGGATTGATAGTAGTTGATTATCTGAAATTAAAGAAATAGGATAGGTTTTACCCTATCCATACCTGTCCGGAATTTCCGGGGATATTCACATGCATATTCCCGTCGAAATTCCTTTTTTCTCCTGAAAAGATTTCTGTAAATTCACCACTGATATTTAAATGAATATCTGCATCATTGTCATCATTATTTACTATGGCAACAAGTCTTTTATCTCCATATTCTCTTAAAAAGGCATACTGTCTGTTTGTAAGTAAAAGCTCTCTATAGCCTGCCTCTCCAACCCATGGATTTGAATTTCTCATATTTCCCAAAGTTGCAATCAGTTTTGTGTTTGCATTTGACTCTGTCGCAGTCTTATAATCCTCAAAGTTTAGCTCAGGTCTAAGTATTTCATCCTCATAAGGCTTCTTATCGCCCTCAATCGCAAACTCTGAACCGTAGTATATGGAAGGCTTACCCGGCAATGTATATAAAAGCACATGTACAGGTGCAAAATGATTCTTATTATTTAGTTTTGTATAAATTCTTGCCACATCATGATTGTCAACAAAGTTATAAAAAGCATTTGCGATATGCATTCCCATATCTGTGCAGCGCTTTACGGTATGTGCTATCTCAAAGTAGTTGTGATCATTGTGTCCTGAATAAAGAGCCTTGTGCAACCAATAATTGGTCACCGACTGAAGCATATTTTCATTTACCCATCTGGTGTAATCTCCGTGAATCACTTCACCCATCAGCCAAAAATCCTGCTTGCAAGAATCCGTCACAGACCTCAGCTCACTCATAAAGGTAAAGTCAAGTACATCTGCAGCATCAAGTCTTATACCGTCTATATTAAATTCACTTATCCAAAATCTTACCACATCCAGCATATACTCTCTTACTGCCGGATTTTGATGATTAAGATTTACAAGAGTACCATGCCCGTCCCAGCTGTCATAATATAATCCGTCATTATAATCATTATTCCAATCAAAATGCAGATTTTTAAACCATTCCTTGTATGCACTGTTTTCTCTTTTCTCTTTTACATCCTTAAATGCAAAGAATTCTCTACCTACATGATTGAATACACCGTCCACTATAACTTTTATATCATTTTCATGACAGGTATTTATAAAGGCCTTTAAGTCCTCATTGTCTCCAAGTCTTGAATCAAGCTTTTTATAGTCTACAGTCTCATAACCATGTCCTACAGACTCAAATAGCGGCCCGATATATATCGCATTGCAGCCAAGCTTTTTTATATGACCTATCCAAGGTATTAGCTTATTTAATCTGTGCTCGCTTATTTCAAATGAATTTGTTCTCGGTGCTCCTGTCATTCCGATAGGATAAATATGATAAAACACCGCACTGTCATACCACTTCATAAAACCTCCTTAAAAACAAGGCTTTTAACTCCACAATTCCATCGTGAATTAAAAGCCCTTATACTTAACCTTATATTTTAATTTTTGTAAACCTTCAAAACATTATCCATTTTGGATTTCATATTCTCAAGTACCATATCAAACAAGGTAATTGCAACCATGCTCTCTACCACCACTACAGCTCTTGGAACTATAACGGGGTCATGTCTGCCTTTTATCTCAAGTTCCACCTCTTCATTTATCGCATTCACAGTTTCCTGCTCTCTTGCAATAGATGGTGTAGGCTTTACTGCAGCATTGATAATTATAGGTGAACCGTCACTGATTCCTCCAAGTATGCCACCTGACATATTTGTCTTTTTTCTGATATGAAGTCCGGTATCATCCTCATCTACGAAGAAAGGGTCATTATTTTGTGAGCCTTTCATAGTGCTTACATGAAAGCCTGCACCAAACTCCACTCCCTTTATCGCACCTATACTCATAACGGCTGCAGAAAGTCTTGCATCCAGCTTATCAAATACAGGTTCTCCAAGTCCCGGCATTACACCTGTTGCTATACATCCTATAATACCGCCTAAGGAATCTTTCTCTTCCTTAGCTCTTTTTATAAGCTCCACCGCCTTGGCGGCAGCTTCATTATCCGGCATATATACATCATTTTCACTACACTCTTCAAGATTAAAGTTTTCGGCATATACATTTCCGATACTTTGAGTGAACGCCTGTACCTTGATACCGAGCATTTCAAGTGCCTTTATAGCTATGGCACCCCCTATTACTCTGCCTATTGTTTCTCTGCCCGAACTTCTTCCTCCGCCACGGTAATCTCTGAATCCGAACTTTGAATCAAATGAGAAATCGGCATGTCCCGGTCTGTAAGTAATAGCCAGTTCATCGTAGTCCTGTGACCTTTGAGACTGATTTTCAAGCATTACCATAATAGGTGTACCTGTTGTTTTACCGCCAAACACTCCGGAATAAATACGACATTTGTCATTTTCATTTCTGGATGTGGTAACAGTGCTCTGTCCCGGTTTTCTTCTGTCCAGAAACTTTTGGATATACTCTTCACTTAGTTCTATACCTGCAGGTACTCCGTCCACAATAGCGCCCAAAGCTACTCCATGTGACTCTCCAAAAGTTGTAACTACAAAGCTTTTTCCAAAACTTGAACCTGCCATTATACCTCCACTATGACACAGCAATTAGGCTGATTAACTCTTATTATATTTGAGCACATCACAATCAGACCTGTTGAATAATCTATCTTAAAGAATGTAATACTTCCGCTCTCATGATTTATGGATGCGATATGATGATTGTCAGGGAAAATTGCCACATCCTTCGGATACTCACCGCTAATAGGAAGACACATCTTTTCTTTTAAAAGTCCGGTCTCGGCATCTCTCTCATACAAACATACTGAATTGTCACCTGCATTTGTTGTAAACAGGAATTTCTCATCGGCATTAAGTGTCAATGTAGTTGCGGCTGTAAGTTCCGAGAGCTTATTGCTTCCCGTTGTAGGTACTGTTTGAATTTTCTCAATCTGAGGCATTCTACACCCCGGCTTAGCTTCATATGTAAATACATCCACCACATTTTTCATCTCATACATCAGATATAAGAACTTTCCATCCCTCGAAAATTCGAAAAATCTCGGTGCGGAATTTATATCACATGGAATCATATCGACAAGTGAGAGTCTCTCATCTTTATTGTCAAAATGATATATTTTCACCTGGTCTATTCCCAGGTCGGCTGACATAACAAAATGTCCGTCAGGAGTTGTTCTTGTACAACTTACATGAGGTCTGAAATTTCTTTCAGCAATAGAACCAAGTCCCTTATGATAAACTTCATCTACTATTTCACCAACTCTTCCGTCCTTATGCAGTTTCAAAACTGTAATCTTTCCATCATGATATCCGGATACAAATATAAATTTATCATTTACATCTGTTGAAAGATGACAACCTCTCATTCCGTTTATCTTTACAGAGTTCAATCTTTCAAGACCACCGTCAGGCAGAATTCTGAATGAAACGACTCCTTCATCGGCAATTGAATACAATGTCTTCTGGTCTCTTGACTTGATGACATAGGAAGAGTTGTCTACATCCACTTCATCTTTTTTGACAAAACAGCCCTTCTTAGTATCCACATCATATATTGTGATTCCCTTCGCTTTTCCTGTATATGAATAAGATCCCACATAGGCAACATATTTTCCGCTCATAAACATACTCCTTTAAACTTATATAACTCAATTCTATCATAAAATCCATATTTTTTGAACTTATCTACTCAAAATAATGTTGTGTTCAAAAAATCACCTTTTGAGTTTTAAATTACCCAATCAAAATTGTTGGAAAGCTCATACGGTGTGTTCTGATATACATAGAAATTCAGCCAGTTTCCGTATAAGGTATTGGAAAAATTTCTCCAGCTTAATACAGGCCTTGAAAAAGGATCATTGTCATTGAAATAGTTCTTCGGCAATGAAGGATTCAAACCCTTTGCAACATCTCTGTGATACTCATTACTGAGAGTCATTCTGTCATACTCGGGATGTCCCTGTATAAAAACTTGAGATCCGCTGCCATACTCATTAAGCACAAGGAGTACTCCCGCTTCGTCAGACTTGGCCAAAACCTGAAGTTCAGGATGTTTTAATACATCTTCCAATTTAACTTCCGTATTTCTTGAATGTGGGCAGTTTACAAAATCATCCATACTTCTGACCAACGGCACTTTTTTCTTTAAAATCTCGTGCACAAACACTCCTGCCAGCTTTTCTTTTCTCTCATATTTGGGTATTCCGAAATGATAGTAAAGCCCTGCCTGTGCAGCCCAACATATATGAAGAGTGGATGTGACATGAGTCTTTGACCACTCCATTATCTCACACAGTTCATCCCAGTAATTGACCTTGTCATAGTCCATACATTCCACCGGAGCACCTGTAATTATCATTCCGTCATATTTATCATTTTTTATATCTTCAAAGAATGTATAAAATTTATTCAGATGACTTTGGCTTGTATTCTTTGACTGATGACTCTTCATCATCAAAAATGAACAGTCCACCTGCAACGGAGTATTTGACAAAGCTCTAAGAATCTGTGTCTCCGTATCCTCCTTTATAGGCATCAGATTCAGTATCAATATCTGCAATGGACGAATATCCTGGGCTACAGCTCTTTCCTCGTCCATTACAAATATATTTTCAGATTCAAGTATTGCTTTTGCAGGTAGTCCTTTTTGTATTTTTATCGGCATAGTACCTCTTTTCCTGTAGACAAAGCTGTCTACAAATAAACATATTATCCTTCTAAAAGTTTTAAGAAGTCCTCTTCCGAGATTATCTCAACTCCAAGTTCTTTAGCCTTTTTATTTTTAGAAGAATTTGATGCGGTATCATTATTTATCAAGAAGTTTGTCTTACTTGATACACTTCCCGATACCTTTCCGCCATTCTTTTCTATAAGTTCTTTCAATTCGTTTCTGTTTGTAAAATGTTCCAGCGAGCCTGTGATAACAAATACTTTTCCGGCAAATGAATCACTTCCCGCAGCCTCTTCCCTTTCAAATACAAGGACTTCTCTAAGGCTCTTTACATTTTCTATATTCCTAGAATCCTTAAAAAAATCAACTATGGAATTTGCCAGCACTTCACCTATTCCCTCTATTTCAAGCAGATCATCTTTTCCGGCAGTAATAATTTTGTCAATATCATTGTCAAAATACTTTGCAATCATCTTGGCATTGGCACTTCCTATTCCGTTTATTCCAAGTGAATATAAAAATCTTGCCACATTTGTATATTTTGCTTCTTCAAGTGCCGCCATAAGCTTTTCATAGCTTCTCTTTCCAAAGCCCTCCATATTTTCAATCTCATCTTTATATCTGTCCAGCTTAAATATATCACTGTCATTTTTTATAAATCCCTTTGATAGGAATTTCTCCAATGTGGACTCTGAAAGTCCGTCAATATTTAACGCATCTCTGGATGCCATAAGAGCATACTGCTTTATATGCTTTATCTGACAATCAGGATTAGTACACATAAGTACCTTGGACTCATTGTCCTGCTTTATACTTGCATGACTTCCACATGCCGGACAGGTATCCGGAACTTTTTCAGTATTTGATTTTGTGAGATTCTTATATACCTGCGGAATTATCATATTGGCCTTGTATACAGAAATTTCATCACCGACTCCAAGCATCAAATCTTCAAATATGCTAACATTGTGAAGACTTGCTCTTGAAACGGTAGTTCCCTCAAGTTCTACAGGCTCAAATACCGCCACCGGATTTATAAGTCCCGTTCTTGACGGACTCCACTCTATATATTTAAGTTTTGTTATCTGTCTTTCATCACTCCATTTAAATGCCATAGCATTTCTTGGGAATTTTGAAGTGCTTCCAAGTCTTTCTCCAAGTGCGATATCATCAAGTAAAAGTACCAATCCGTCTGAAGGAATATCATTGCTCTCTATCTTTGACTCAAACTCTGCTATATCATCTGCAATACTTTTGCTGTCTGTAAATTTATATTCCACTATGTCAAAGCCTTCATTTTTAGCCCATTCAAACTGCTTTGCCTTTGAGTTTTCAAAGTCTACACCGTCGGCTTTTACCACATTGAAAATATTGCAATATACCATCCTTGCCTTTGTAATTGCAGGATTAAGTTGTCTTACAGAACCTGAGCAAAGATTTCTCGGATTCTTGTACTTGGCAGCTGCATCTTCTATAGCATCATTAATTCTCTTAAAGTCGGAATATTTTATAATTGCCTCACCTCTAAGTATCAGCTCACCCTTAAACTCTATCTTTAGAGGTATATTTTGGAAGTTTTTGGCATTATTTGTAATAACCTCTCCTATAGTTCCGTTACCTCTTGTGACAGCTTCAGCCAGCTCACCGTCTCTGTAGGTAAGTACTACAGTCAGTCCGTCCATCTTCCATGAAAGTAATGCCTTATTATCACCAAGCCATTCCCTAAGATCTTCCACACTTTTAGTCTTATCCAGTGAAAGCATAGGGCTTTCATGGGCTTTCTTTGGGAGTTCACCTGCTATTTCATATCCTACATTCTGAGTGGGTGAATTAGATAAAACCACATTTGTTTCTTTTTCTAATTCTAAAAGCTCATCATAGAGTTTGTCATATTCTATATTCGGCATTATCTCAACCGCATCCACATAGTAGCTTTTTGCGGCCTTATTAAGTATTTCAACCAGTTCCTTAATTCTCTTTTTCTTATCCATTATCCCTTATCCCAAGTTCTTTGTATAATTTCTTTACTTCCTCATCACTTAGGTTTCTGTAATCACCTAGGGCGAGTCCGTCAAGCTTTATATTTACTATTCTTACTCTGTTCAGCTTTTGAACCTTCATACCGCAGGCAAGACACATTCGTCTTATCTGTCTGTTTAACCCCTGCGTCAAAACAATGCTGAAAGTATTTTTATTCAACTTTTTAACCTTGCATTTTCTTGTCTTGGTCTTTAACTCATACAGATATATACCGTTTGCCATTTTATTGATAAAGGCATCGTCTATATCCTTATTAACTTTTACTATATATTCTTTTTCATGATAGTTTGCGGCTCTAAGCAGAGAGTTTGTAAGACTTCCCTGATTTGTCAAAAGCAATAATCCGCTTGAATCCTTATCAAGTCTTCCTACCGGATATATCCTCTCCTTCATTCCTATATAGTCCACCACATTCATTGCACCGTCATTGTCTGATGTGGTACATACCAAGCCCTCAGGCTTGTTAAACGCTATTATTATAGGCTTTATCTTCTCTACATCCTTGCCCATACCTATATATCTGCCGTCAAAGCTTACAAGGTCCTCATCACCCACTGTGGCTCCCAGCTCTACCACCTGTCCGTTTATCATAACTCTGCCGGCTTCTATAGCTTTGTCCGCTTCTCTTCTGGAGCAGACACCTATACTTGCCAGAAATTTATTTAGTCGCATTCTTTACTCTCTTTCTTCCAACTGCTATACATACTATAGAAACTACAAAACAAAGTCCTGCCAATAATTGTGATACGGCAATATTGGTGTTTGGCAAAAGCAGGCTGTCTGTTCTAAGACTTTCTATTATCATTCTTCCAAGACCGTATCCTCCAAGATAAATAAAGAATACCTCACCATCAAATTTCTTTCTCTTTCTGTACCACAACATGAAAGCAAGTACCATCAAGTTCCAACAGCTCTCATACAGGAAAGTAGGGTGAACCTGAATATACTTCACTCCATCAATCTCCATAGCATGACTTAATACATCCTCATTTAACATTCCGGCACCTACTATATCAAGCTTATATCTCAGTGCAAAAAGTGAATCTGTGTATCCTCCAAATGCCTCAGCATTAAAAAAATTTCCCCATCTTCCTATTGCCTGTCCCAGTATAAGTCCCAATACTCCTGTATCAGCCATTGAAAAAAATGACTGTTTTTTTACTTTGCAGTATACTGTAAGTGTAATTACTGCGGCTATTACACCACCGTATATTGCAAGTCCGCCACCACGCAGATTGAATATTTGAAGCAGGTCGTCTTTATACATATCCCATTCAAATACTACATAGTAGATTCTCGCACCTATTATCGAAAGCACTATTGCATACATGGCAAAGTCCAGATAAAGATCGGGATTTTGTCCTCTTCTCTTTGCATCCGCACAGGCAATATTTATTCCTGCAAGCATTCCAAGCCCTATTATTATTCCATAAAATGCAATCCTAAATCCAAATACATCAATATGATTTGCCAAATGTTTTATATATATCCCTAAATGTGGAAAAGCTGCATCCATAATAACCTCCTAAGTGTTTTTACATCTTCATAGTATAGCATATCGGAGAAGATATGGCACTGCGAAAATTAGTATAAAATATGTTAAAGGAATAGTTTCGATTCAAGGCTTTACAAAAAACACCCTATTTTTTACATAGAGCGTTTGATTTTATATGATGTGATTTTAATAGCTATTTTACTTTCTTATCTTTCTTATTCTTACCATATTTTATTTTTATTATATGAACAAATATCCTGCATACCGCATATGCCCTCCAAAATATTATAAAAGCATCACTGGATACAAGTTCTTTTATAGTCCATCCATGTTTTATAAAATAGATAAAAACAAACATTTGCACAATTAATATCAAAAATAAGTACAATAACTCTTTTATAATTGACTTCATAGAACGTTTTCCCTAACTTTTCACAATCCTTATAACTCTTCTAAAAAAATCATATCCGCCATTTATATACTCACCCGTCTTTTCATCTTTATTTTCAAAGTATGGTGAAACTGGGAAATATCCCCATACAGGCCCCAGTCCTCCACATATATTTCGGCCTCCATCGCCACCTTTATATGAAAATACGCCTTTATCATATACAATCTCTCTGCAATACGGATCATCTGCTATATAAATCCCAAATAAATTTTCTTTCTCCAAAGTGTACTCATCATCATTATCAGTCCACTCCATATGTCTAAGCTTCATGGAAAAATCCATATTGTTGCCCCAAGGAAATATGCTTCTACAGCCCTTACCGGCTAAATATTCCCAATCTCTTTTTGTCGGAAGAAAATAGCCTTTATCTGTCATATCCTGTAAAAGTTCCTTAAATGTAGTTTCTCTATAAGCTTTACCATGCCAGCTTCCATTTTCTTTATATAAGCAAATACTCTTGTAAACTGTTATTTCAGATATACCCTTCTGTTCGGCATTTTCAATCATTGTTTGCCATTCTTTGTTTTCTTTAAGTTCATCATCCAAAATATCCTTCCAACAGGTTTCACTATAGTCTTTTTGAACTAATAGAGGATGTATTAAAATAGTCTCCTCCTTACTGAAATTGTTATCAAGATAGTCTTCTATTGTTGATATAAATTCATCATCTTCAAGCTTTTCTTTGATCTTCTCTGTAATAAAATCCTGACTGTCATCTTCATACTCGTCTATAAATGAGTATGCGAGATAATATAAATTTTCTTCATTGAAAATTTTAGAAGGCTTTCTACCTTTAAAGTTAATTCCAAGCTTAACACTCTCTCCTGGAACAAAAACAAATTCGATACCTTCTTTTGAGCGAAACTCTGCCGTGTATGTGGACTTATTAAAAGCGGAAAACTCTTTAAAGCAAAGTATTTCCAAATTATATACTTCTGCAATCTTATTTAATAATTCTTGTTTCTCAGATATGGAAAGAGAATCGTATATGGGATTGTATAATTCTTCTGTTGATATTCTGTTCATTGACTGGCTTCTCCTTATCATAAAAAGGCTCTTATAGTTTTTCTATAAATTATTATTTTTTCAAATTATGCCACTCATTTAAGACAGCTTCTACCTGTTCAATTAATTATTCTTTATTTGGAATATAAGGTGATGCAATTGTATTTTTTTTATAAACATAGTTTCTTTTTCATAAAAGCTATATTTATCTAAATCTAATATTGTAAACAGTTCGCAATAATGTGACCACGACAATTTTCTTAACGTTATATTACTTTATACTATTCGATATTTTAGACAAATAAAACCACCTCTATCCCTACAAACCGGAATTTACCCGTAGATATTATCGTCATCTACAATTTAATTTTTATCTACGAATATAATTCAACTCGACAATTCCATTATTTGTTATCGTGTTGATTAATTTCAATTTATGTTCCGCATCATTTTGGCTAAATAATTTTATACCATTCCCTAAAATTGTCGGAATAATGGATATAAGATACTCATCAATCACATCTGAAGAAATGGCTTGTTGAACTAAGTCTGCTCCTCCACATATCCAAATATCTTTTCCTTCAACCCCTTTTAATTTCTTGATCAATTCCTCCAAATTATCACTTGCAAAAATGATCTTATCGGAATCTTGTTGTTCTCGGTGAGTGAAAACATAAGTCAATAAATTGTCATAAACCCAATTATCAGGGGATAACTCAGTTATTATCTGATTGTAAGTATTCCAACCCAGCAGAACTGTGTCTATATTTTTTATAAACTCAGAATAGGTACTTTCGTTTTCTAAACAATCTTCATGACCTTGCAGAAAAGCGACACCCCCATTTTTATCAGCAATATAGCCATCTACACTCATAGCTATAAACAGTTTTACTTTTCTCATATCTTAACCTCAACTTCTAATTTGTACTATTCATTTCAAAATATGCTTTTACATAAACAAGTAATGTTTCATCCGAATAATCTCCTCCGCTAGAATATGCTATATCCATTATTTCTATTGTAACCTTATCTGGGCTTTTATTATCCCCTGTAAGTTTTGAAGCTATTCCCTTACATTATTCAAAATCATCTTTTGGCTACTTCATACGATAATTTCACTTCACCATCCACTTCTATAAAAGCTCCTTGCTTTACTCTTTTAAATTATATACCTATATGTTAAAATATAACAGGTTAACCATGATATTTATTCAGGTTTTATTGTGAATATACTTATTCAAAACAAAAATATTTTAAAGAAGGTTTTTATATGAAACTAGGAATCGTTGGCTTGCCAAATGTAGGCAAGAGTACATTATTTAACTCATTGACAAAGGCAGGTGCCACTGCCGCAAACTATCCTTTTGCTACTATTGACCCTAATGTAGGTGTTGTGGCGGTACCTGATGACAGATTAAAAGAACTAGGCAAATTATATAATACAAAAAAGGTAACACCTGCACTTATAGACTTCGTGGATATCGCCGGTCTTGTAAAGGGTGCCAGCAAGGGTGAAGGACTTGGAAACCAGTTTTTATCAAATATCCGTGAATGTGATGCCATCATCCATGTGGTAAGATGCTTTGATGATTCAAATATCATCCATGTAGAGGGAAGTGTTGATCCGATCAGAGATATCGAAACTATCAACTTAGAGCTTATATTCTCCGATATTGAGATTTTGGAAAGAAGAATTGCAAAGACTAAAAAAGCTGCAATGAATGACAAGGCTCTAAAGCATGAGCTTGATATCCTTTTGGAACTCAAGGATATTCTTGAAAACGACAATATGGCAAGCAGCTACACATCTTCTGATGAAGAGGATGTCGCATTTGTAAAGTCACTTGGTCTTATCACATATATGCCTGTTATCTTTGCCGCAAATGTGGCTGAGGATGACCTTGCTGATGACGGTGCTTCAAATGAGTATGTAGCTAAGGTAAAAGAATATGCCGCAAAGTCAAATGCAAAGGTATTTGTTGTATGTGCAGCCATTGAAGAAGAGATTTCACAGCTTGATGATGAGGAAAAGGCTGAATATCTTGATGCTCTTGGTATCTCTGTATCAGGTCTTGATAAGCTTATTGCTGCAAGCTATGATCTCCTTGGCCTTTTAAGCTATCTTACAGCCGGTGAGGATGAGTGCAGAGCCTGGACTATAAAGAAAGGCACAAAGGCTCCCGGGGCGGCAGGAAAGATCCACTCAGACTTTGAGCGCGGATTTATAAAGGCTGAGGTTATCAACTATCAGGATCTTCTTGACTGTGGCTCTACATCTGCTGCCAAGGAAAAAGGCCTGGTGCGTATAGAAGGTAAAGAATATGTGGTACAGGATGGAGATGTTATACTCTTTAGATTTAATGTATAAATAGTTTATATAAAGGGGGTTATATGAAAAAGAATACATTACCTGTTTTTGGTGTCGGTCCTATTTATGCTGTCAGTTGTTTACTTTTAACCGCCTTTGGACTTTTCTTAAAAAAGAAAGGATTCTTAGATAGTGGAGACCTTCCCAGTTTAAAATCTGAAGCAATGCTCATAGGCTTTATGCTTATTTTTATCGGAGTCGCATTATGGATATATGCTGTAATCATTCAAAGAATCAGTAGAGAGATAAGCAGTGGGAATCTGGTAACAATCGGAATATATTCCATTGTCAGAAACCCTATTTATTTTGCATTCTTATGTGTATGCACAGGTGTTCTGATAACAGCACATAATTTGTTTCTGCTTATATTTCCGTTGGTATCGTATATTTTTCTTACTATACTGATGAAGCAGACAGAAGAAAAATGGTTACTTGAAAAATTCGGCACAGAGTATGCAGAGTATTGTAAACATGTCAACAGGGTAATACCTTGGTTTAGACATTAATATATTTATGCCATCAACTAAGATGACGGAATGGAGATTATTATGGGGTTAACGGATTTATTTAAAAAGGCTTTTATGGGAGCAACTGACGAGGAAAATCGAAAAAACAAAGCCAGAATGAGAGAAATATTTAACAGCAGTGTTGCAAACGGCGATGATTATAAGCTGATTTATTGCCACATGGAAAACTACACCAATGCTGTTTTGGTACAAGTTACAAGACATAGTAACTTTATTGTAGGCTACAAAGAAGGCGAAGTTATTGTTATTCCTGTAGATTCACAACTTACAGAATATGGCGATGTAATGATATTTAATAAAGCAAATGAGAGCAATACAAAGACATCTCTAGGCTTTTGTTTTGTAGGAAATAAAGATGTTTCTCTGCAATTTGTACCTATGACCTATGAACCGGGAATCACTGCCGGTGCGAGGCATTCGGTTTCCATTACTCAATCATCTGCAGAAGTGGCTGAGTTCAAGAATTTCTTTAAAAAGGGATTACAATAATTTGTAAATGTAAGAATTATGAATAAAGATGATATAATCACTGCACTAAAGGCAGCAGTGATACCTGATGAAGAGTATTATATTGACAGTGAAATAATAGATGCAATGCTTGAGTATCCGGATCCCTTCCAGTTTGTGAAACCTATCTTGGAAATAATATCGGAAAACCCGAGTGTCGACTTCGGATCTCCCGGAGAATTGGTTCATTTTGTAGAAAAGTTTTATAAAAAAGGCTATGAAGAAGCTCTGATTGAATCTGTAAGGAAAAGCCCTACATTTCATAATATATGGATGATTCATCGCTGCTACAATGATATAAACGGTCCATTCCATAATGAATTTTTATCATTGATAAATGAGATTAAAGAAAACCCTTCTACATCTGCCGATATTATAAAGGCAATTGAAATATTTAATTGGTAATTGTTTTAAAAAACTTATATAAAAATCTTGGAATTGGTATTTGCCAATTCCGGGATTTTTTGTTTTTATAATTGATTTTACTCATTTTAAAAATGTCGGTTTAAATAAAACTGAAAAGAATCGAATCAAAGCGTGATGGAAACCTGATTGTAACTAATTAATTCTATATTTTATATCATCCTTTTTGAAAAAACCTAATATCTTATCTTCATTTCCACGAATTACTATTTTTCTATTTCCACTTTTTGAAAGCATATATGCGGTATTACAAACTTTAAAGATAAGCTCAATATCATGTGTTATGAGTATAACCGGGGTATTAATGATTTTTTCGCTAATGACCTCTGCAACCAGCTTCATTCTCCTATAATCCAGCCCTGCTGTAGGTTCATCTAAAATAACTAATTTAGATTCCTTAATCAAAGCTAGAATAACTGCCAGTCTTTGTTTTTCTCCACCTGATAAATCATGTGGATTTAACATTCTTTTATCCCACAAATCCATTTTAATCAAGTATCTTTTAACTTCCTCTAAATATTGCCCGTCTTTTAACTTATCCTTAGGAATCAATTCTTTTTCAACAGTTTCACAAAAAAACATATTGCTACAGTTTTGAAGACTTATTGCTACATTAGATAATCTGTCCTTTACGGTTTTACCATATGATGTATAACCTTTCCTTAATGGAATGAGCCCTGTCAGCTGTTTGGCAAGCGTTGTCTTTCCTATTCCGTTATCACCTATTAAAGCCATACATTCTCCACGATTCAGATTAAAATTGACAGTTTCCGGTAGGCTATACCCCTTATTACTTACATATACCTCTTCAATTTTTACCAATTGATTATCATCCGGAGCTTTCATAATTGCTTTTAGATTATTATTATTAAAAGTCCTCAGTTCATTTTTATATTCCATCTCATATGTTAAATCTTTTGATAAGAAGATTCCTTCTATTTTTCCATCTTTAAGCAAAATCAGTCTGTCAACTAACGGTAATAAATACGACAGTCTATGTTCCACTATAATTATAGTTTTTCCACATGCCTTTAAATGTTCTAAAATTCTTCCAAGCTCATTTGTTGATTTATAATCCAGATTTGCCGAAGGCTCATCTAAGAGAATAATTTCACCGTCAAATACCAGTGTTGATGCTATAGCAACCTTCTGTTTTTGTCCACCTGAAAGTTCTCTTACATTTTTAGTTTTTAAATCCTCTATGCCTGTTTCTTTAATGGCATTTTCAACTTGTGTATGTAACATACACCGTTCCATGCCCATATTCTCACCGATAAGTGCCACTTCATTTTCAACATCCTTTGAAAAAAATTGATCATTAGGATTTTGAAATACATTTCCCACATATTTTGCAATTTCTCCCGCCTTATAGTCAGAAATACTCCTATCTAAGATATTTATTTCTCCGGTCATATTCCCCTCATATAATGTAGGAATCAAACCGTTTAATAGCCTCAATAAGCTTGTTTTTCCACATCCTGACAATCCTGTAATAACAATAAATTCACCCTTATCTACAGAAAAAGAGATATTCTCCAAAATAGTTTTCTGATTGTATGAAAATTGTTTTATATCAACATTTATAATTTTTGACATATAGTAACACCTAAAAATATTAATCCAACTAAAATAACTCCATAGTCTTTCCATGTAAAAGAAAGATCTTGATATGAAGTTTTTTTACAATCATATTCAATCCCTTTTGTAATTAAAGCACATGATAAAGTTTCACCTGTTTCAAAAGCCTTATAAATCATTGGAACAAGATATAGTTCCAAGCTATAAATCGGTCTAAATATATTAATTCCTATATTACGAGCTTTTAACCCTTCTCTTATCTCAGATAAATACTCTCTATATTCCGGAATAAATCGAAAAAAAATAGCTACTCCAATACATAAATAATTTGGTAAATGTATACTTCTTAGAGAATATATAATTGTGGATGTACTAAAACCTGATAATATAACCGCAAGTATCCATATTGGAAAAAGCTTAAGTACAATAAGTACCATTGTATAAAGTGCACCCAGCCATCCATAATAGAAAATCTCACTTGGAACCAACCAAATAATGGCAAACAATATTATATAAAAAGCAAATAGCCGAATTGATTCCCTCTTTTTTATAGCAAAAACTAACAGGAAACTAAAAATTAACATTAACCAATAAACAATCATTGTACTAAAGAATGCAATGCTTGTATAAATTATCATGAGAATGCCTATCGAAATAGGTTTGATTTGCATTTCTACTTTCATATTCTCAAAGCATATTAAGATAATATTCCTGATTGTTCAATATTTCTGTTAAAGAACTTATTGTAAATATATTTACCCAGTAATGTACCTATGATTGCTGCCAAAATCTCTATAAACAGTATAATCGACAGATTTTTAGGATTCAAATAAGTATCTTTTACCATCTGTGCTTTTTCCAAAGTAAATAAATTCGGGAAAGTTTTTACCAAGCCTTCTACTCCTAGGAAAAGTATAAAGAAAAATCCATGTAATGCATAAATAACTTGAGAAATCACATATGATATACTGATTCTCATATCATTTGTATAGTTATAACTACTGCCTATACAAACTTCTCCCACAGCACCTGCAACTAACATAATAGGTAGCATAGGAATAAATCCCATAATAGAATAAATAATACCGGATAATAGGTAATAAATAAAAATTGTTCCCCTTTTAGGAATTCTATGACACATAACAAAATAAATTGGTGCACATAATAAGCTTCCTATAGAAACATGAATAAAAACACCATAAGTCCCAAATATCTGCGTTACCATTCCGGATAACATACTGATAACAAATCCTACTACTCCAAGTAGGCTAACAATAATAATATCTTTTACTTTCATGGTTTTATCCCCCTTTGATATTTTTATGTTAGCACTGCCTAACCCTGCTGTCAAGATACATTTTTATATATTACACCAAAAATAACGGTATTTTTTATACTTTAATACCAATATTTATCCAATGTTCTCTTCTATATAATAAAAAAGAAGCCATTAAGTTTCCTCAACAGCTTCCTTTGTTTTTATCCAACCACTATATTTATAATCTTCTTTGGAACATATATTTCTTTTCTTATTGTTCCTTCCAGTTTTCCGGCCTCAGCAAGTGCTTTCTTGCCTGCCTCTATGGCATCTTCCTTACTTACATTGGCATCAAGCTCAATAACAAGCTTTGTCTTACCGTTTATCTGAACAGGAACCTCTATTGTATCCACTTCCTTATGGCTTTCATCGAATGTAGGCCACTCTGCATGGAATACCGACCCCTGTCCTCCAAGCTCTTCCCAAAGTTCCTCACCTATATGAGGTGCAAAAGGTGCAAGCAATATTGTAAATGCCTTTAATGTTTCCTTATCCACGCCGTTCTTTTTGCTAAGCTCATTAAGCTTATTATTGTACTCCATGAAACCTGCGATAACTGTATTTAAGCTGAATGCATTAAATCTTTGCTCAATATCGGAAATAAGGTTTGCACGAACTCTTAAGAGTTCTCTGTCGGCCTCTACATTCTTATCCTTATTGTCCATTACAAGCTTATAGAACTTATTTAAAAATCTTGATACACCCTCGATACCTCTGTCATCCCAGTCGGCATCAAGCTCAGGCGGTCCGACAAAAAGCTCATATATTCTAAGAGCATCACAGCCATAGTCACGAACAAGATCATCAGGTGAAACCACATTTCCCTTACTCTTACTCATCTTCTGTCCGTCACTACCGTTTATCATACCCTGATTGAAAAGCTTTGTGAAAGGCTCATCAAAGTCAACCACACCTATATCATTTAAGAACTTGGTGTAGAATCTTGAATAAAGAAGGTGAAGTACAGCATGCTCAACGCCACCTATATACATATCTACAGGTAGGTACTTATCTGCCATATCCTTGCTTACAAGCTCTTTGTCATTGTGTGGATCCACATATCTAAGGAAATACCAGCTTGAACCTGCCCACTGCGGCATGGTATTGGTCTCACGCTTTGCGGCAGCACCACATACAGGACAAGTAGTATTTACCCACTCGTCAATAGCTGCAAGCGGCGACTCACCTGTTCCTGTAGGCTGATAGCTCTCTACCTTAGGCAACTCAAGAGGAAGCTGCTCCTCAGGTACAGGTACATTTCCACAATGTGGGCAATGAATTATCGGAATAGGCTCACCCCAGTAACGCTGTCTTGAGAATACCCAGTCACGAAGCTTGTAGTTGGTAGTCTTCTTACCATAACCCTTTTCTTCTATCATCTGTGGAGCTTCAAGCTTTAACTTGGCACTCTCCATACCGTTCCAATCACCTGAATTTATCATAGTGCCTACAGCATCGGTATAGGCTTCAGTCATATTTTCGATTTCTTTACCGTCTTTTGCAATAACTTGAACTATAGGAAGATCAAATTTCTTTGCAAACTCAAAGTCTCTGTCATCATGTGCAGGTACACACATAATAGCACCTGTACCATAGTCAGCCAAAACATAGTCGGAAAGCCAAATAGGTGTCTTTGCATTATTTAAAGGATTGATCGCATATGAACCTGTAAATACACCTGTCTTTTCCTTTGACTGCATTCTGTCTACATTTGACTTCATAGAGCTGTCAAAGATATACTTCTCAACGGCTTCTCTTTGATCATCGGTGGCAAGCTTCTTTGCAAGCTCATGCTCAGGTGAAAGTACCATAAAAGTAGCACCGTAAAGAGTATCAGGTCTTGTAGTATAAACAACTATATTCTCATCTCTTCCGTCTACTTTAAAGTTTACCTCTGCACCATAGCTCTTTCCGATCCAGTCTGACTGCATCTTCTTAACCTTCTCAGGCCAGTCAAGCTTGTCAAGGTCATTAAGAAGTCTGTCTGCATATGCTGTTATCTTTAGCATCCACTGACGAAGATTCTTCTTTGTAACAGGTGTTCCACATCTCTCACATTTGCCGTCTACAACCTCTTCGTTTGCAAGACCTGTCTTACATGAAGGACACCAGTTGATAGGGAATTCCTTCTCATATGCAAGACCTTTTTTGAACATCTGAACAAATATCCACTGTGTCCACTTATAGAAGTTCGGATCTGTAGTATTTACTTCTCTGTCCCAATCATAAAGTGCCGCGATTTCATTTATCTGTCTTTTGATATTAGCTACATTTTCTGCTGTAGACTTTGCAGGATGAACTCCCATCTTTATTGCGTAGTTCTCTGCAGGAAGACCGAATGCATCCCAACCCATAGGATGAATTACATAATGTCCCTTTAGCACCTGATATCTGCTCCATACATCAGATATTACATATCCTCTCCAGTGTCCTACATGAAGTCCTGAACCTGAAGGGTATGGAAACATATCCAAGCAATAGTACTTTGGCTTTTTTCCGTCATCAACATTTACAGGATTTGCTTCCCAGTTTTTCTTCCATTTCTTCTCTATTGCACTATGATTATAATGTGCCATAATCTCTTCCTTTCGCTACCGGTTTAAAGTTGATTAGAGCTTCCCTCCACAAAAGTGAAGTTAAAGCTCTACTCAAAATAAGTTAAATTTTAAAATCTGAATTTGTCCTCAAGGTAAGCCTTAAGCTCTGCTATCGGGATTCTTACCTGCTCCATACTGTCTCTGTCTCTTACAGTTACAGCATTGTCATTCTCAGAGTCAAAGTCATATGTAATACAGAACGGTGTACCTATCTCATCCTGTCTACGATATCTCTTACCTATATTTCCTCTGTCATCAAACTCTACATTGTAATACTTTGACAATTCTTCAGATATCTTAAGAGCACCCTCATTAAGCTTCTTTGAAAGCGGTAAAATACCAATCTTTACAGGCGCAAGTGCAGGGTGGAAGTGAAGAACTGTTCTTGTATCTCCGCCCTCAAGAGTTTCCTCATCATATGCCGCACAAAGGAATGCTAAAGTAACTCTGTCTGCACCAAGTGAAGGCTCTACTACATATGGAATGTATCTCTCACTTGTCTCATCATCAAAATATGTAAGATCCTGTCCTGAAACTTCCTGATGACGACCAAGGTCATAATCTGTTCTGTCTGCGATTCCCCAAAGCTCGCCCCAACCGAATGGGAAGAGGAATTCTATATCTGTTGTGGCATTTGAATAGAAACTAAGCTCCTCTTTGTCATGGTCTCTAAGTCTCATCTGCTCCTCTTTGATACCAAGAGCTATAAGCCAGTCTCTACAGAAACCTCTCCAATACTCAAACCACTCAAGGTCTGTACCCGGCTTACAGAAGAACTCAAGCTCCATCTGCTCAAACTCTCTTGTTCTAAATGTGAAGTTACCCGGAGTGATCTCATTTCTAAACGACTTACCGATCTGTCCTATACCGAAAGGTACTTTCTTTCTTGAAGTTCTTTGTACATTCTTAAAGTTTACAAAAATACCCTGTGCTGTCTCCGGTCTTAAATAAACCACATTTTTAGCATCCTCTGTTACACCCTGGAAAGTCTTAAACATAAGGTTAAACTGACGGATATCTGTAAAATTGTGCTTACCGCAAGTTGGACAAGCTATTTCATGCTCATCAATGTACTTTTTCATCTCATCATTTGACCATGCATCCACGCTACCGTCTATAGTAACATTATTTTCCTGCATATAGTCTTCAATGATCTTGTCCGCTCTAAATCTCTCATGGCATTCCTTACAATCCATAAGAGGATCTGAGAAGCTTCCCAAATGTCCTGATGCAATCCATGTCTGTGGATTCATCAAAATAGCACAATCCACACCTACATTGTATGGTGACTCCTTTATAAACTTCTGCCACCAGGCAGCTTTAACATTATTCTTTAATTCAACACCCAAGTTACCATAGTCCCAGGTATTTGCAAGACCACCGTATATCTCTGAACCCGGATATACAAATCCTCTTGATTTTGCCAGTGCTATGATTTTTTCCATGCTATATTCCATGAATTTCTCCTTTTATTTAAATATAATATAATTAAAGCCATCTACCTTGGCAGTATTATCATCAAACTCGATATCATTTGATACATAGGTGATTTCTCCCTCTGTATACACATCGGCCTTACCGTCTATTATCGCAATATAATCACCTTTGATTCCGTCAGGTATATCTATTGAGTTCATCTTTGAGACATCAATATCCTTAAGACTGTATACCTCTACAGAATTCAAATCAAAGCTGTTGTCTTGAGTGAACTTTGCAAACTCTTCCATACATTCAAATGAGCTGTATGAAAATACAAGTTTTGCCACATTCTTTTTTATTGTGGCATCCTCAAGTTTTACCTGATTATTTGCATTTAACTTATTAAAGTCTTCTATCTCCGTATTGGCAAAGCTTTCAAGCTCATCGCTCTTTGCTTCTGTATCTATTTCTTCAACCAAGGCGGACTTTAGTGTGCCGTCCCTGGATATAAATATAGAGCTTTGATCAGGATGGTATGAATATGACTTATTTCCGCCACAGCCTGTCAAAAATAACAGTAATGCTGCAGCCGCCAAATATCCCTTTTTCATGAGCACTCCTCTTCTATATAAATTTATCCGCCCCAAAGGCGGTATAACAATTAAACTATGTCAGAATATTCAAATTCTTATTGAGACACTAAGAACAAGTATGCCACAAATACGGCTCATTTTCAAGGTAGGAGAGATTTTTTATTGTATTTTTGTTCGACTTAAAAAGCTCCGATTTAACATAGTTGGAGCTTTTTATAATTAATTTTTCATACTATCCTATTACTTAACTACCGGTGATGCATATTTACCTGGATCCTTAGCGGGTTTACAGTATTCTCTCCATTCATCAAAGCTATGAATATCATGCTCTTTTCCGTCTACTGAATTTTCAGCACTTATTTTAACTCCATCAAAAGACACTTCTCTACCCTCAGGCAGTATAATTGACATTATTTCCTCTTCACTTGGATTACCTGTAAGTACTATATCCACTGCAGTATTTGCCCTTCCTTCATTTATATCATTTTTCTTTATTTCATCGTATAAGCTCTTAAGTTTAGGGAACATATTAAACAGCTTTGTATTATTTTCCGAGATATCTTCTATATCAGTAAAGTGTATCTGCCTGCATCATTCAAAAAAGCTTAATGTTCTTACATAGTTCGTATCAAAATCTGACCACATCACCCTGCCCATATTTTGTTTCATAAACTTACTAAATTGTGATGTGTATATTAGGTTTATTCTGTTTTCATCTTCCAAATCCCCTATGATATCTTCATACTCTTTTTCAAACAGCTCTCCTGTCTCTACATCAATATATATCATCCTTTTTGTATTATTGTTCTTATCTTCATTTGAAGGCACTATATCTTCCGCCCCAAATACAAGACAGGGCTTATTTTCATACATTCTTGTTGTGAACATAGTATAGTCGGTAGGCATTATATTCATATTCTTTTCTTTTAAAATTTCAAGAACATCTATTTCATTTTTTATCTTCCAACCTCCTATACCATAAACCTTTACGTCAAAATTTTCTATATTTCTTTCCAAATATGTTTTATCTGTATTTACATCCCTCATTCTGTTTGAATTCACTGTCATATTCACTTCCACAGCATATTTTAAAGGTATATATAGCATATATCTTATTACAGGGTCTTCACTTTCTTTTATATCATTATCCTGTATCGCACAGAGGGCATTTCCGTCTTCACTAATCCAAAGCCCGTGCAGATTATTTTTTATTCCCCATGTCACTGTGTAACCGTCATTTACAATCTTATGTGTTGTATTTTCATCCACCTTTTTATCTTTACTTCCACATCCGATACAAAATATTATACAAAATACAAATAATAAAACAGCTCTCTTCATCCTTCTACTCCTCTGCCCATATATTTACCTGTTATCAGGTATAGGGTTATATCTCGACCTTTCCATCTCCTCCGGCTCCATATACTTTTTAAAGTCGTCAAAATTATTAATCTTATGCGGTAATCCGTCTACCGAATGCCTGCCGTCTACTATCACTCCGTCAAACGATATATCCTCTACATTCTCAAAGAACATATCCGCTAATTCCTTATCGCTTATACTGTCAGATAACATAAAGGTCACTTTAGCCCTTTCTCCTTCGGATATAAGTTTATCCAGATTTTCCTTTAATTTTGGAAATAATCCATATAGTTTTTTATTATCTTTTGGAATTCTGTCTATATCATATACATATACATCCGTAAAACCTTCCCATACTGATGATGAACTAACAGTAATATATGAATAAAGTGAATTTTGCTTTAAAAGTATCTCATTAAAAATATCCCATTTATCAACAGCAGTTATTCTCTCTCCTTTACTCCGCCTTTCTGAAACATCCTTTGCCCAATCTTCAAAATATGTTTCATCTTCTATATTGATAAATACAGATTTTAGCCTATCTTCATATCCATTTTCTATATCTTTGCTTGTTTTTTCAGACCACACCATAATGTACGGTTTCCCGTCATATTCTAATGCAATTGCTTTATATGGTTTGTCGGGTTTTATATTATCATCATTATCAAATATACTTTTTACATCTATTGTTTTGAGTTTTTTTCCTGTTTTAATATCATATATATCAACATTGAATTTATCAAGCTCCGTAGTTTTCAAATTAAATCCCAAAGGATTTCCGTTTTCATCCCAAAAAGTATCCAAATATCTCCCTTGCAAATCATTATCTGTAGCGTATCTATTGGGGATTATATCATCATCCTCACCTCCCCATTTAGTATCATCACCTATCCCCTTATGTGAATATATTACATACAATGCATCTTTATCTTCATTAATTTCACTTGCATAATAACCGGTTTTATATGTAAGATCATACTCTCCTCTCTCAACCTTATATGTTTTTTTAGTACAACCCAATAAGCACAAACAAAGTAATATACATATAAAAATTTTAATTTTTCTCATTTATTTACTCCATTACTGTCAATATTATCGAGCAATTTATCCAATGAAGGCAAATCCTCATTGAAAGTTTCTTTCCAAGCACTATCCAAGTCTTGCAGTGCCTCCTCAACCTCTGCTTTATCCATATTTAAAACATTAACATCCTCACCCCCATACCATATAGACTTAATAACTGAGTCCTTATTTTCACCATTACTATCTTTGCTACCTTTATTATCATTACTGTCTTTATTGTCTCTGATATCGTTGCTGGCTTTAATTGTCATTGTCGTCTTTAGTATCATCGCCGTCTTTATTACCTTTATTACTGCGCTCTTCTAGTTCATCTAAAAATTCTTTCTTTTTGCCATTATATATGCTATCTTTATATTCTTCTTTTACATCATCCTTCCTTTCCTTCGCTAATTCTTATTGGTTGTATTTTCATCCACCTTTTTATCTTTACTGCCACATCCGATGCAAAATATTATACAAAATACAAATAATAAAAGTCTTCTCTTCATCCCTCTACTCCTATTCCAATATATTTACCTGTTATCAGGTATAGGGTTATATCTCGACCTTTCCATATCCTCGGGTTCAATATACTTTTTAAAGTCGTCAAAATTATTAATCTTATGCGGTAATCCGTCTACCGAATGTATGCCATCTACTATCACTCCGTCAAACGATATATCCTCGTCATTCTCAAAAAACATATCCGCTAATTCCTTATCGCTTATACTGTCAGGTAACATAAAGGTCACTTTAGCCCTTTCTCCTTTTGCTATAAGTTTATCCAGATTCTCCCTTAAATGCGGGAATAATCCATAAAGTCTCTTACTCTCTTTTGGAATTCTGCCTATATCATATATATATACATCCATGAAACCTTCCCAATTTGAGAATGAACTAACAGTAATATATGAATAAAGTGAATTTTGCTTTAAAAGTATCTCATTAAAAATATCCCGTTTATTAACAACCGCTATCTTTTCACCTTTACTCTGTCTATCTGAAACATCCCTTGCCCAATCTTCAAAATATGTTTCATCTTCTATATTAATAAATACAGATTTTAGCTTATCTTTATATCCATTTTCTATATCTTCACTTGTTTTTTCAGATCGCACCTTAATATATGGTTTTCCATCATATTCTAATGTCAATGCTGTATATGGTCTGTCAGGTTTTATATTATCATCCTTGTCAAATATACTTTTCACATCTATTGTCTTAAGCTTTTCCCCTGTTCTAATATCATATATATCAACATTAAATTTATCAAGCTCTGTAATATTCTTTATAAATCTCAGCGGTTTATTATTTTCATCCAAAGAAGTATCCCAAACTCTCTGCTGTACATCATTATCTATAGCATATTTATTAGGGATTATTTCCTTATCATCACCTCCCCATTCCACATCATCACCTATCCCATCATGCGAATAAATTACATATATTGCATCATTATTATCATTAATTTCACTTGTATAATAACCACTTTTATATTTGAACTCATAACCTTCTTTCTTATCTCTATCCTTATCTGCTTTTTTAGTGCATCCACATAAACATAGGCAAAGTAACATACCTATAAAAATCTTACTTTTTTTCATTTTTTCACTCCACTACCGTATTTTCTCCACAATTATCAGCTTCTTAATAAAAGTTTTTTATTTACTGCCAGGACTTTTGCAACACTATCTAATCAAATAATCTTAGCTTAAATGCCCTTTCTTACATCTAACTTTATTATACTTTTTATATAAATTATGTAAACCCAAAATGTTTGTTATAATTTTATTTTACTCTTTCTCTAACTATAGATTTCCCCTGCATCTTTTTACATACAAAACGAGCTGTCGGGAAATACTGAATTTTAATCCCTACAGAACTAAATAGAAATATCCTGACAAATACAAGGCATTTTGGCTTTGTGACTTTGTCAGGATATTTTGTTTTTCTATTATACTGTCTATTTTTGGGCATAAAAACCCCTTGGCTGAAATTTTGCTTTTGCATTTTTTACTATGCTGTTTTCTCCTGTGCTTTCCCTTCAAATTTCTTTAGTTTTGCGTAGAGAAAACGATGATATTTATTTATATTTCTTCCTATTGCAAAAAGCATAAATTCTTTATATACCTTATCTGAAGACGA
>NZ_RRCO01000006.1 GCF_003862475.1 Lachnoanaerobaculum gingivalis
TCCTGACAAAGTCACAAAGCCAAAATGCCTTGTACTTGTCAGGATATTTCTATTTAGTTCTGTAGGGATTAAAATTCAGTATTTCCCGACAGCTCCTTCAATTTTATTTTTACAAAGAACTGATATAATTACGCCTCACTTCTTAACCTGCTTTTTAGCCTTGATTATTTACAGATATCTTGAAAAATTTTTAGAACACAAGTATACATGCGAAGAGATTCCAAAGACCTTAAAAGATTTTAATTTTGCATATATAAAAGGGCAAGGTTTCATACCTCTATATAAACGAACAGAGCTCACAGATAAACTGCATGAGATTTGTCATTTTAATACATATTTTGAATTTATAACAAAAAGCCAAATGAGGACAATACAAAAACAAAGTAAAGGAAAATAAAATGCTATTTTTTAAGTTTCAAAACGAAATAAAAATGCCCTGAAAGCCAGTAAAACACTGGGTTTCAAGGGCATTTTAACTTTTAAAACTGTCAAAGACAGGATTATATCATATTTTGATTAAATTGTCATCTGAGATAGTGATTTTAAAAAAGCTGGTTATAATTTTCTTTATCATAATAAGAAAAAACGTAAATTACTTTATCTTTATATTCCTTATTCTGAAAATCTGTTTTAAATTGAGGTGCAATAGTCAATAAATTTTCAATTGGCATAAAAGCAATCAATGCTAACTCATGACCATCTGGCGCTATCACTTTATTTGAATAGTCTAAATCTAGCCCAACTAATATATTATTTATATTGGGTTTACTATCTAAAAAGTTAAAATTAACGTATCCATTTTTTTCATTTAAATTCTCCTAAAAATTTAAGGGCATTTCTTGCCTGCTTTTTTCAATTTTCTAAGAAATTTCTTGGTTTCTTTTCTTAAACGTTTTCTTTGAGCTTTAGGAGTTCCTGTTTTTCTTAATCCTCCTTGAGCAATATCAATCTCTCGATGTATATCAGTGAGTAGTTTAGTAATAGACATCCCATTTTTTTGAGCAAGTAGAGCCCATTTTTCCGCTTCGTCTAATTTGTTTTTGTCTTTACTGTCTTGGTAATGATCAAAGAATATATAGGCCAAATCATATTGTGCTTGAGTATTACCTAATTCGGCTGATCGAATTAACCAAAATATAAATTTATCATTGTTAAATTCATAAAAAGCAAAATAATTAGCTAATTTTGATACTGCTTGACTATTGCCAGAGGAAGCATCAATTTTTAACTTTTCCAGATCAGTTTTAGAAATATACATACTGTCATTTATTGAAATGTTGGCATTAGATTTCATGTCTCTATCCTTACTGTATGAATTATTATAAGACGTTAGAAAAACACTTTAAAAAAATAAATTTAAGGATTTTATGGCTTAAATGTAACATATTTACCTCCATTTAATACTTCTCCTGTAACTGCACTAACATTTTCTGTTGCACCACGTACAGGTGCTTTTAATTCATTAGCCAATTTTTGAACAATTATTACATTTGTTCATTAGTCCTAATGGATCATTCCATTTCGTTGTATTAGGTGCAAACAAATACAAATTCTCCCCACCCAACAACCCAATAGGATCCTGATTCACAAACCGACCCGCATCAGGACTTTAATACCTGAAGAAGTTGTAGTGGAATTCTATCTCACGGTCAGCGTACTGGTTTTGCAGTCGGAATGGTTGGTAAGCGGTTCCGGATATGTTAGTTACACTCTTTCAGACGCCCCCAAGCTGTGTAGTTGCCGAACCAAACCAGATTGCCGTCTTTATTGGTCATGTCTCTTGGGATGCCGATTTCGGTCGCAGTGGAAGTAGTGGGTTTGTTGCCGGCTTTGTTGTAGGTATAGTGGCGGTTGAACGAAATACAACAAAGATCGTCTGAAAACCTTGCGTTGGATTCAATGATTTATCTAGATGGCGATTATCATGTTTTTTATTTAAGCATAGTTTAATTTAAAAACAACAAGCTTCCCCTCAGGATATTTACCTTCCCATCCACAAGGCCAAAACCCTTTAAAATAAGCATCTTCTATCATATTCCAAAAAGGATGATTTTTCTTATATTTGTTATTTAAATAACAATTAAACAAATCGGCATCTACATCACTAAATAAACTATCTTTTAATCCCTCCTCTAAGTTCAAGGAATTTAATTTTTTTTCAATTGCAGGAACAGCATATTCATCCCAAAAATTGTCATCTTCATCTGTAGATAACTTTAAAATTAGTGAGTTTGATTCACGCGAATCCACCCAAACAGTCTCTAAATCATACTGCTGATATGCATATCTTTGCGCTACTGAAATATCTTGAATAATTTTCCATCGGCTGTTTTGAAAATTACCTGATACTTCTAATAAATTATTTTTTATAAATTCTAACATTATATTCATAATGCTACTCCTTATTATGTTTAGTAATTAATCCAATCTTGTTTTGTTGTCGGTTTATATAAAGTCATACTTCCTGACTTTAGTGCCTTATGAATTTTGGATTGTAATGATTGAATTTTTCTAGCCTTTTCTCTATCACATTTAGAATTCTTATCAATATTATCTACTATTTCCATAATTGCTTGGTTATATCCTCTATGATAGCTCTTATGTTTAGAACGGGTAGTCCCTTTAGATAGAGATTCCGGTAACATTATTCCGTTACCTTGGTGTTCTCTTTCAGACGACCTTACGGTTTGGTTGGATTTCGAACTGACCATTCGTTTAAAGATAAGGCAAATCTAAGGCTTCATCATAACTTTCGTCTAATATTTTATTGACTGAGGCGGCAAACTGAATAGCCTTCATATCAATTGTTTCAGGATTATTTGGAATCGGAAAGACAGCTATACCTATATTATTTTCTATCAACCATGGTATGCCATCCTCTAAAAATTCTTCTATCTTAATTTCATAAATATCAGAATTCTTATCCTCAGAATTTGCCATAATTCTTGCGAATTCTAATTCAGGCCATATGGCTAAAGATGAATTTTTCTCATCTCCCCATAATATCCAATCTCCGTCATTGTCTGCTAAAACATATAAAACTCCAGAGTCAGTTATCCTTTTTAAAGTATGCTCATAACGTTCTTGACTGGACAAATTAAGAATTGCATTTATTGCTTTTTTATGTAAAACCATTGTTAACCTCCTAATAAATAAGGTAAATCAAATTCTTCCCCATACCACTCATAAAAATAATCATTAATCATCTTAGCAAATTCAATTGGATCCAAAATAATAGTTTCGGTTTTTTCATCTATAGGAAAAATAGCTAATCTAATATTACTTTCAGACATTAAAGGAACAGTATCTTCTAAGAAGTTCTCTAGTTCTATTTCATCTATTCTCAATGCTTGAGGGTTCCATTGGAGAGCTAACTCCGCAAACTCAGATTCTGGAAAGATCATTAGGTATTCTTTTCCTTCATCATCTTGCAAACATATCCAGTCATCTTTTCCATCTAATAGGTATAAAGTTTCAGTACCGGATATAGTTTTAATAGAATAATCCAATCTTTCTTTAGCTGATAATTTAACAATTGAATCAATTGCTTGTTTTGGCAGGTCCATTATTTAAATCCTTTCTATTTCCGTGAATCTTTGATTTCTTGCTCAGATTTTCCACCACATTTTTACCCAATACAATCCCATTTAACGAATTATTTGATATTTTCAACATAATATATATTCTTTCCTGTATTTGTCTATGTCAATTAGTTTCTCAGTTATCAGGGGAAACGACTTCTAGATAGAATGTCATTGCTAATGGTAATGAGATTGTTAAAGAACAAATAAGTTCAGGCGACCTCAAAAAAGATATTAAGATGGTCTGAAAAGCAAAAACCGCGTGAGTTCGACCCGCAGGCACACTACTTCAAGATTGAAAGTTTCATACGGGCTAGGGCTTGCTTAATAAATTTATTAAATCTTCTAATTAAAAATACTTAAATGGATAAATATTAAACAAATTATTACTTATACTATTTACTGAATTTATAAACTCAGCTTTTACATTATCCGTAAGTGTTTCTCCTTCATCTAATAGGTGTTCTAAATCTCGGTATAAGAAAGCCAACTGGATAAATTGTGAGAAATCTATCCCTAAATTTGTAAATCCAGATTTGGTATATTCTCCAGTATCATGATTATAATAAAAAATGGTATTATCTATTTTATTTAAAAACCATCCATCTCCTTGTCCCGCTTGTCCAATACTCCAAAAACACCTTGATATTTTGGGATAATGACTCTCTAAGTATCTATTTTCATTTAAAGCCTCTTCATAATTAAAAAGAGAAATATCAGGTATTATCTCTACCTCCTGATATTTAGTAATAAATAACAAATAGTTATTATCTAACTTGGGAAGTTTATCTAACTTTTTAATTTCCACTTTACGCTTAATACATATATTAAAAAAATCCTCGGGAAATAATTTTGATTTTAACATAAAAGTATACTCCATAAATATTTTGATAGAAAGATATTTCTTTCAATACCATATCGTTAAGATTAGGGGTTTCATGCATGCTATAGCCGACCAAGATTGATTTATATTTTATTTTTTATTTACGTTTTCTAGAATTATTTAATAGTTTTACTATCTTCTCTTTATTTTCGCTGGATGAGTTAATTGCAATTCTAATGGCATTTTCCCCAAATTCATTTTGTATATTTTTATCAGATCCATTGTCAAGGAGTAATTTCACCATTTCTATATTTCCAAACATGCATGCATAATGTAGGGGGGTATATCCTAAGTCTCCTTTAAGATTGATCAATGCCCCATTTTGAAGAAATACAAGAGCATCATTTAAAGAATTATTTCTGGCTGCAATATGTAAAACTGTATCATCCATACCTCCTACTTGATTTACATCTTCAATAGTGTCACCCAAAAAATCAGGATGCGTTTCATATTTTTTTAAAATACATAATAATTCTTTTTCCATTAACAATACCTATAGTTCTAAGTTGATAAATTTAATATCTGGATTTTATTTAATACTCGTGACGCAATTTTCTTTATGCTCTTTTTTAGATTGTTTAATCTGTTTTTACGTTCTTGTATTTTTTGAGTATGACCGTCCTGACCGTATTCGTAGGCGGTTTTGGCCTAGATTGTTATTGAAGAAATATTTCAGACGACCCCAGCCGGTGTAGTTTCCGAACCACAAGAGGTTGCCGTCCTTATCGGTTATCTCTCTTAGGATGCCGATTTGGTCGCAGTGGAAGTAGTGGGCTTGTTGGCCGATTTCTCCGTCTTCGTTGGTCCAGTTGCGTACCTGCGCCGGCGGTCCGTAGCTGTCTTGGTCGGTGTTGATATAGGTATATCTGCCGTCCGGTTGGACTTCCTGCAAAAGGTCGCTGCCATCCCAAACGAAGCGGGTTTGGTTTTCGAGGTCGTCTGAAAAGCAGAAATCGCGTGCGTACCGCACACAGTCCACGTCAGGACTTAAGGTTTTCTTAGGTACTGCTTTCTCTACATATTTCATTAGGTAATTTGAACAAAAACATTACCTTCTGAACAATTTTCATTACAGAAAAAATAATAAAACTCATCTCCAAAATCTTGCTGGAACATATTATCTATCTCTCCTGCATATATTTGAAATTGAAATGACATATTTGATTTCTGAATAGGATCTTGTAGCCAGTATGGTACCTCATCACCAGACTCACTGATTGAAAGTTTTTTGCTAGGTTCGATACAGCTTGTTTTTTTTACTTTTGAAGAACGAATATCACTTAAAATTACACAAGAACTTTTATTTGGCTCTGGATTTTTATCGCTCAAATCATATAAATGTTGATCATCTTCATGATCGTAAGTAATAAAGATATTGCAATACAAGTTAATATCTAGCTTTTTATTTAATAAATTTGCAGGAAGCCCCATAAAAAACAGCATAGGGTTTCCATTATAATCTACAGGCCAACTAACTTCTTTCTCTAAAAGAGCTGGGCCAAACATTCGAAAATCAAATTTATCCGCAAATTCATCTATGATTTTTAATTCACCTAACATTTTAGTACCTCCTAAAATTTTATATCCTAAAGATCTCAAATATCGCTGAGCCTGTTCTCTTAGTTTTCTAGCTCTTGATGGACCATACCCAGTCATTCTTATAGATCCTTACCAAACATCTATTTGACGTTTGCTTGGCATAATTCTACCTTATTTTACACCAGATCGTTTACAAAGTGAAGTTTCAAATTGATTTTTGATTTTAGTCCTAAATGTTTTTGTGCGCGCCTTTTCTCATTATTTTGGATAGAATTTGAATTATCCTGTCCTCGGGTTCGTAATAACGCAACAAGTTATAATGCAGCCTGTTTTCTTCATCGAAGTACTGGTTTTGCAGTCGGAACGGCCTTTGCCGCCTTCCTGAATGCGTCCGATTTTGTCGTAAACGTAATGAAGGAATACGCTTCTTTTGTCGGCGTTATGAATTAGGTTGCCGGCTTTGTCGTAGGCGTAGCGGCGGTTGACAGCGCCGCCGGCACCTACCGCACCCTTACAGGATAGACAGTTTTTAGTG
Source organism: Lachnoanaerobaculum gingivalis (assembly GCF_003862475.1). GTDB lineage: Bacteria > Bacillota > Clostridia > Lachnospirales > Lachnospiraceae > Lachnoanaerobaculum > Lachnoanaerobaculum gingivalis. The sequence continues at coordinate 6,539 of NZ_RRCO01000006.1, forward strand.
GGGAGTCTTTTACTGAACTTGCCGTTCATATAGAACATACCGCCGGTACGAACGATATAACATTTGCGGATTTGACCGAGGAAGAATGGCGCATCGGCCAGTCCGGTTTGGTGGCGGTACGGCTCTTTATCCCTTTACAGCCGGGAAATTATAAATAAAGTTGAATAGTACTTGTTATTCTTTTTTGTGTTTCAACACTAATTTCCTGGTTAAAATTTTGGATTAATTTTAAAAAATCAATAATTAAGTTGATTTGAGTAGTGTTAAATATCGTACTTTGGTTTCTTAGGGCTATATATAAAAATTCAACAACGTAACCATATAAATGAAATTTAGATAAATTAGAAAAAATATATTTTAAACAGCAAGGAGTAAAATATAATAAAGCCTTATTAGTAAAAGCTTGCCACTCTAGTGATTCAAGTATTGAGAGAAAATCATCGTATGTTATCTCAATCCAAGTTTTAGTAGATAGTTGCATTATAGAATATATATAAGAGTTATCACTGTCATCAAAACTTATGATGTTATTTTTATCAACCTTGAAAACTGGAAAAGTAGGCCTAATTTTTTCCTCTAGACAATTTCGTTCTTGTATATATTTTACCTCCGTAAGAAATTTTTCAAATTCACAACATAGTCCTAAGTCTTTGACAAATTTGGAGATATATTCTAAAAAGTCATAAATGATATTGATTTCATCTTTGGTTAAAGATTGCAGTAAACTAAATAGTTCACTTACTTCTCCTTGGGATATGTTAGAATAATAGCTAAATAATTCTATGAAACAATCATTATCTATACTAGGATTTTCTATCAAGCTTAGTAAAAGTGTATTTAAATGTAAAGTATTTTCATTTTTTGGGTTATCTGATATTTGATTTTTAATTAATAAAATTAGATTGTTTTTTTTCATATCTTACTTTCTACCTTTTAATGTATGGCAATATTTGCAGGAATACTTTTCTTAATTAACTCTTCTGAATCTGCCGCAGTGGCATTTCGTGCAAATGGAGTTCCCAATGAAGCTGTTTTTTACAACGCCTTATTTAATCAGATTGATTTTCAAATCGCATAAAAAAACATCCTTTGTATATATTTAATGAAAGAATATTATCATTATTTTCAATAACATATATTTTCTCATATAGAAAATTTGGAAAATCCGTCAATACATCTGTAAGTGCACTATCTATTGCTTCATACTCATCATCTGTCAGTGGTGAATCAATATATACATAAAGAGCGAAAAATTCTTCGGTCATATCAAATGCAATAAGTCTGACTTTGTTACAAATTGCCCCAAGAAAAGCCATTTGCATACTTAAAATAATTTCTTGTTTTTTCATAATTAATTTCTCAAATAAAATATAGAATTTATGTTATATCAGGCAATGCAGGAACAATAAGAGCTTCTTTTTAGGATGAATGAATTATTCCCCATTCTGTCGGAGTCTCATCTCTCTTAGGATGCCGATTTGGTCGCAGTGGAAGTAGTGGGTTTTCACGGCGGTTTGGGCATAGCCCGCCGCTACTTTGGTTTTGCCTTTACCGCTTTCCATCAAATCATTTCAGACAACCATGTAGGTTAGAAATTTATTGTAACTATTTTTTCATGATTATTTTCTTCCCAGTATTGTTTGTAGAAAGATAATGCATCATGTATTAAATGATATAACTCACTATTTCTATCCTTTAGTTTATTAATATTATTAAAATTCAAAATAATTTCTTTCTCTTGAATCCAACTCAAATCTCTCATGCATTCGTCTAAAGCATCTAGATTTGATCCAAAATAGCTTGGAAAATTAAGTTCTTGATTTAATATATTTAAAAAATTTTGTTTTGTTTTTAATTTTAATAAATTTATATCTATGATTTTTTTATTGGTATTCATAATACAACCTCTCAATGCTCCCTGCTAAATAGGTTCAAATATTTGCAGAATTGGTACGATTTTTCCATTTTCCAAGGTAGTAGAATCCGTTATAAAGAAACATTGTGAAAAATTTTTGTCAAAAATATAAGAATACTCATAGAAACATAGAGAGTCTAAATCTTCTAAATCACTTAAAATTTGTGAGCTTGGTACTAAAAATACAGGAGTTGTTTGATCTTTATAATTATAGTGTCGAAGTATATATAGTTCATCTACAGGAAATAAATCACATATTTTGATTGGTGTGCATAGGTTGCCTTCTCCTAGATGAAAAGGTCTTTTGAATATAAAGTAGGTTTTATCTTTTAGATTTCCATTTACCATTATTTTCTTTTTTCTAATGTTGCCTTTAAAAAAAGTATATATTAAACGTCGTACGATTCTTTTAGATTGTTTTTCATCCAAAAAATTTTCATAACAAAATTCTTTCATAAATTAATCCTCCTTTCTTTCTTTCTGAAGAGCCGTTAGTGCATCTTTCCATCCTTGCATTCCTGGGCGGAGAGTCGACAGGTCAGTTGCACATTGTACAGTCGTCTGTCCTGTGATTCGATTGAATGGATTCAATCCAAGTGGATCAATCCACATTTGAGAGTTAGAAGCAAATTGATATAGATTCTCCCCACAAAACAACCCAATCGGATCCTGATTGATAAATCTTCCGTAGTCAGGTTCATAATACCTGAAGAAGTTGTAGTGCTGCTCGTCTTACCGTCAGCATACTGGTTTTGCAGGCGGACGTCAAGAAACTATTTGAATTTTTCTAATAATTTTTTTCTCAATTCCGCAAATTCATCCGATAGATTATTTTTAAGTTCAGTATAAATTTCATCATCAATTTTACTTTGAGTGAATAGTGTCTTTTTAACATAAGGGATAACTTTTTTAGAATTAATTGAAATTAAAAATGCAATAATTTCATTGTAAATATAGGATTTTTTACTAAATTGGCTTAGTTTATGTATTAGTAAATTTTCAATTGATTCTGATTTATATTGTTTTTCTTTCAATCCATATAATATCCATGAGATAATTTTGTGATGTTTGCTGTTTAAATTTTTTATTAGATATTTTTTTATATAATTTCTTTTTGGGAAATATGCGGAACTAAATGCAATAGAAATAATTATAGAATATCTATTTATATTCCAAATAGAACTAATATTATTTTCCACAGTACGAAATTCTTCTTCTCCTAGATTATATTTTCTAAATAGATGTCCTAAGGAAGATATTGCAGATGATTTTACTTTAATACTTTTGTCATTTTGAATAGAGTGAATTAATATGGAGAAAATCTCTTTCAATTCTGTGGTGCTAAGTTTTTCTTGCATTTGTCCCAAGATAAAACTTGCAATTTCTCTATGTTTACTATATCGACTTGTTAAAAGAATATTTCTGATTATATCAATAATCTCTTTATACTGAAAAAATTGTAGCCTTTTTGCTGCTTCATATTGAATAATAGTATTAGAATGTAGTAGTTTCTCCAATAAGTCATTGATTGATAGATCTTTACATTCTAAAAAAGCGTCAAAATTTGAAATTCTATCATTTACCATATTATTTTTCCTGTTATACCTATCTTTCGAATGCCGAGAATGGCGAAATTTCCAAGCTTATTGTCATGATTTATCTTTTGTCATTGAAAGCAGGAAGGGGTTTGTACTAATTAAACGTTTTACTAAATTAATTTCAGTAAAATTTAATTTCCAAATATATTTTTCATTTTGTATAGAATAACTTCCAATCCCTCTTTTAAAAAAACTTTTTAAATTAATATTTTCAGCTTGCTTATGATTTAGAATATTAAATTCGTAAATATCTTTAATGAACCCTTTTTCAGCTAATGAATCCTTTGTCAAAAGCATTTCATTCCATATTTTTTCTGAGAGTAATGGTATATTTCTGCTTGAAAATATTGTAGATTTAATCTGAGAGCCTTCAAGCGTTTGGCTTTCTAGTAGACTCATGCCATAACCATAATCCCAGTTATCAAGATCAATATTTTTAGTAATGAAATCCAATAATACCTCCTTATATTCATATGGACACATAATTACAAATCTTGCTTCATATGTATTATTGTAATTTAACTCTTCCTGATTCAAAAAGGGATTATCGTATATAATTAAAACCCTATCTATTTTTTTTGTTTGTGCTTGAAAGAATGATAAATTTTGTTGTTTAATTTTATTTAAAGCATTTTCTATTGAACTAAAATGATATTTTCCAAAATTTATATCAATATCATCTAGTCTTAAATTAAATTTATTTAGATATAATTCATTAATTAAAATTATATTCTCCTGAAACCAATTGCTTATATTTAAATAACTATGAATGTCATTTCGTACTAAAAGAGTTATGGAGAAATATTTAAAATTTTGTCTATTTGGTAGTTTTTTAAAAAACATATTATTTCCTTCTTAATAGTTTATGTAACCGGACTGCAAGCATAGAAACTTTTGTAGGTTTACGTTTTATTTTTCCTCTTTGGAAATTATCATTTCTTGCTTTTAATTTGTCACATTTATCTAGTTTTTTCCTGTGTTTTGAAAATACTCATTTATTTTTTATAAACTTGATTAGCAACTTCAGTATCGACTTGATTTCCATTTGCTGCCATCATTACTGTATCAAGAGCTTTTTTCCCTTTTTTCATAAATAATACCTATACCTAAAGTTACAAGCTCAGCTTTACCTAACGCAATCAATTCAGGAGCAATAAGAGGTATTGCAAAAACTGCTAAGCCTTTAGGGTCGATCTATCTTTGTACGTTCAGTGCAAACTGATATAAATTCTCCCCACCCAACAACCCAATAGGTTCTTGATTCACAAACCGATCCGCATCAGGCTCGTAATACCTAAAGAAGTTATAGTGTAGTCCCGTTTCACGGTCGGCGTACTGGTTTTGCAGGCGGAAGAGTTGGTGAGCAGTTTCCGTTATGTTGGTTTCACTCTTCAGTTTGCCCCAACCGTAATAATCCCCGAACCAAAACAGGTTGCCGTCCTTATCTGGCATCTCTCTTGGGATACCGATTTGGTCGCAGTGGAGTAGTGGGGTTGTTGGCTGCTTTCGTTGATGTGGTTCGATAGGCAAAACCACGTACGTGCGCTTACATCGGAGTTGGAAGTACCATTAGAGGTACAGTTTGCTTGTGGCTTGTGATTACCAGCTAGTAATAGGTCTATGCAAATTTGCCCAAAAGTTTAATAATTATTCTTCAAAAAAACGAAATTCAGACAGATCCTTTTCCACAACTAGACCTAATTCTTTAAAAAGATATTTAGATTTCGTTCTCTCAATAACATCATATTGACTTAATAGCTCAGCAAGCCCTTTTTTTGATGATATCTCAATTTCATTATAGTATATTGAAAGCCTTACTGCTTTATCATGAAAAATTGATACCTCAGTTAACTTTTCATTATCAAACCTCAGTACAAAATTATTTATCTCTATGATATTTTTTGCTTTTGAAATAACATTTTCTGATATATCATATTTTTTAATAATATCTGTTAGAGAACAATTAAATTCAAAATCACCTATAGCCTTATAAGGAACAAATATTAATTTATCATAAACTGGGGTTGAATCTTTAAGTTTACTTTTTTGAAAGTCTGAGTACTTCTTACTTGTATTTTCATATAGGTCTCTTATACTTTCATCGTAAATTAATACCTGCAAAAATACTTTATCCTTAGAGTCAACATACAAAAGTAAATTATATTGTGGAAAAACATAAAAATAATTTTCTTCATCAGAAATTTCTATTAAAGGATCCTCTTCTTCTAAAAATTTTTCTAAATTGAAGAAGTTAATAATTTTTCCATCTAAACTGAATTCATTGCAACTTCCAGAGGATGATACAGTAATTAATTGAGAATCAGATTGTATCTTATGCTTTCTATCAAACTCTAATGAATAACTAGGATCATTTAAAGTAACATCATCAAAATCAGCCTTTTTTTGACCTAATACAATTCCATTTAACGAATTATTTGATATTTTCAACATAATATATATCCTTTCCTGTATTTGTCTATGTCAATTAGCTTCTCAGCCATCAGGAAAAACGACCTCTAGATAGAATGTCATTGCTAATGGTAATGAGATTGTTAAAGAACAAATAGTTCAGACGACCTCAAAAAAGATATTAAGATGGTCTGGAAACAAAAACCGTGTGCGTGCTTTGACGTTCGCACCTTACTTGTGAATTTAAAAATTTATGCAAGCTACAGCTGGCTAGGCAACCAATTTAACGAAACTTTTTTCTAGGATCTTTAAACGTTCCTATAAATTTTAAGTCATTATAAAGTTTTTCTGAATCATCGGGTTTAAAAGTAGCGTTTGCATAATAATACAAAGAATTCCCTTCATTCACCCCTTTTTCTTTAGATGCTCTTATAATTTCTTCTGTGGCTTTTTTCGAATGCGTACCAATTTCTTCAGCTAAAATTTCAATTGGAACAATCTCTCCGTTTTTGGTACGAAAAGCTACAAAAAAGTCTGAATCAATAAATGAAACCCCAAAATCTGCAAATGCTGGACATTGAGAATCTGAATCTTCCATTCCTTCAGTGTATTTATTAAATTCATCTAACGTCTTATTTGATGTTCCTATCCATACAGAAATCATATTTTTTGTATCTGAATCAAGCATTTTAATCGTCCTTTCTCAATTATTGAAAATTTAATTTAAAATTTATTTCATTACAGAGGTCGTCTGAAAACAGAAACCGCGTGCCGCTTTATGTCAGGATTTGAGGTTTCATGCGAGCTACGGCTTGCTATTCATCATATATTTCCAAGTTTTCTAATTCACCTTCATAAGTTATTTGAGCAGATATTTCCATATCAGGAAGAAACGAACCAGAATAGTATATAAATAATAAATCATCAAAATATGCTGTAATATTGACAATTTTTAAATCATTTGCTAATTCTTTATTATCTAATTCTGTTGGTTCATAATCACTTTGCTCATAACAAGCTTGATTAATCTCTATTGAAATGTCTCTTATTAAATCATCAATGTTTATTCGTTTAAAAAAGCTCTCTACCCTATCAAGAATTGGATAAATTTGGCTTTCTCTTTGTATATCTCCTGATTCATCATCAATAAAAATGGGTATATCATACGGTTGCATATCACTAGGCGATAAAGATATTAAAGCAGTAGCTTTACCGTCATTAATTTTTAAATTTTTAATCATGGATTAAATCCTTCCTAGGGTTGAAATTTAGAAACTACTTACGTGCCTCCAAACGTACTCTTTGTTGTGATCTAGGGTTTCATAAGGGCTACAACTTACTCATTCATCTTCATAAGCATCACCATAGCTTTGAAAAGAGGAATCTAACCAAAACCATTCTTTTTCATTGGAAACCAATTTCTCCAGTAGTTCTGTAAATGACTTAGCAATAACGGGAGACTCATCAGGTGTAGCATGAGTTTCTATAAAACTATCATAACAAAAACCAAATCTTTTTTTGTTTAAGTCTATACTGATAAATTGACTAAGCTCTTGAGAAGATGCAATCATGAACCAATCATTACTGATATCATCTGTCAACTCCTCCCAAATAACATCATTAACTGGATATAGAATTTGGTTTGTTGGTTGCAATTCTGAAAGTGAACTAATTCTTATCTCACAAGAAGTATCAATATTGAGAATAGCATATTCATAATTTTCATAAAAGAATTCTAAATCTTTTGGCAAAGGAAAAGTAAATTCTGGTTTTGATACTGCTTTCAAAAATTGATGGCTACTTTTTTTTCTAATTTTTCAATTAATTCTTTGATTTTCATAATTATCAGAATAAATTTCTACCTTTTTGAAGCCACCTATTCCTGAATATTGCTGGCTGTTTATTTCATAATAATAGTATTCTAAGTCATCAACTTCTCTTTGCAAGATTAAGTAATTATCAGGATTAGGGTTTTTACTATCTGCAAATGCAATGGTAAGAATACCATCTTCTATCTTATAATATGTGTTTTTTGAAATAATTTCCATAAATAATTCCTTATCACATTGTTTCTTAACATTTTCCAGAACCAAATTTTGCTAATCCCCAAGGATCAAGCCACATAGCCGAATTCGGCGCAAACTGATATAGATTCTCTCCACTCAGCAACCCAATCGGATTCTGATTAACAAACTGACCTGCATCAGGCTCGTAATACCTGAAGAAGTTGTAATGCAACCCTGTTTCTTCTTCGAGGTCGTCTGAAAATTGATTTCAGATACTCTTGATATTTTGGGGGACACGACCTAACCTATGACTACTGTTTGTTAAGAGGAATTTATTGTCCTTGACCAAGAATTCCTTCTCCAATTATTGAATCTAACTCTATCCATGCATCTTCAAGTTGATTAACAATAGAAGATTCATTTTTATTTGGATCGTCTTTTAAATTGAGATACCAAATATGTGTTAATTTCGGTATTTCATATAAAAGAGATGCTAGTCTTTTTTCAATTAGATTATGATTATGAGTATAATGCTTTATTTCATTTAAAATTTCTAATAATTCTTGATAGTCCTTTACATCGAATTCAAGATCCATTCTGACCTTATAAATAAAACGATTATTTTCAAGTTTTTCTAATAATTCTTTCATGGTAACCACCTTTAAGTTATATAAAGCAAAGGATTGCTTCTGCTGGAATAGTTTATTTATTTTTAAAATAGTTAAGCGTTCACTCCAATAGAAATAGATAACACATCTTCCTCATTGTCAAGTAGAGATATATCGATAACTTTATCTATTTTATTACTAAATAATTTTAAACAATAAAAATTAGGTTTGTTTATTAATTCTAGCCAATTGCTAATATTTTTTATTTTGATAATGAACAAGGGGAATACTTCGATTGGTATTTCAGCCGAATCATTTATTCCTCCATAAAAGTATACATAAGCAATATCATTTTCCTCTGGTGTAAAAAAATTTAATATTTCATTTTTTATCGATAAACTAAAATTTTCTTTTAATAATTCTATATTTCTATAGGAGGTAAAAGTACGATTTATTATTTCATATGAGAGTGGATATGGAATAATTTTTTCAGAATCTGAAATTAAATTATTTAAAAAATGAAATTCTTTCATTTTTTTTATTAAATTATTCTGTTTTAAAGTAAAGATTTTATCTTCTAAAGTTGTCATGATCCTATTTCCTATGTTGTACGGTTACATTATCTTTGTAGTACTTCCAAGAAAATGTACCCTTCCCATTATTTCTTTTTTGACTAAGATTTTATTCCATTTTGGCAGTAGCTACATACCAGTACGGACAAGGATGTTTTCCAATCGGAAGGGTGGGTGAGCCGTTCCTGTTATGTTCGTCTCGCTCTTCAGTTTGCCCTAGCCTTACTAATCCCCAAACTAGTTTGCCTTCATCATCGGTCATCTCTCTTGGGATGCCGATTTGGTTGCAGTAGAAGTAGTGGGCTTGTTGGCCGATTTCTCCATCTTCGTTGATAGGGTTTCGATAGGCGAAACCGCGTACGTGCGTACCGCGCACACCCTACGTCAGAACTAGCGGTTTTGTGTAGGCTACAGCTTGCTAGTTTTTAACTATATTTCAACAATTTTTCTTCATGTAATGCTTGGATTTGTTTCAAAATAATTTCGTTCATTTGTTTTTCTAATAAATCATTAGTAGAGTTGCAGATAATTTTAACAACAGAAGCAGAAGATAATAGTCCTAACCTCATAAAGTATTCAAGTTCAAGATCATCATCTTCAATTGCTTCCTTCACATTTTCCATTCCTTCTTCAACAAAATATAGTGATAGGTGTCGTGCAAAATAATTATCTAATCCTTCTTGAGCACCTTTTTGGCTTTTATACTCGGTTACAGACTTTAGTAATTCAAAAGATTGCTTTTTCTGATCGCTAGAAATAATAGGAGACTCATTCAAAAGACCAATTATATATTCTACATCTCCCCATATTTCAAAATCCTCTTCAAATCTCACTTGCAAAATAGCAGGAATAATAATTTTGAAAGGTTCATATATTTTATTGACACATAAACTACTAATTAAGTCGGTAAGCGCTTCTCTACTCTTGGAATTATTAAAAGAAAATTTCTTTTGAAGAATAGCAATCTTCTTTTTCTGATTTTTTGTAACACAAAATTCTGCAATTTTATTAAAGTCTATATTCATAGTTTTAAGGTCTCCTTATACAGGTTGTAATGCAGCCTCGTCTCTTCATCATAATACTGGTTTTGAAGTAGGAACGACTGATGCGCGTTCTTGTAAACCCGATCGTCCTTTTTCAGACGGCCCCAGGCGGTGTATTCACCGTACCATAAGAGATTGCCGTGGATGTCGGTCATCTCGCGCGATATACCGACTTGATCGCAGTGGAAGTAGTGGGTTTTCTGGCAGCTCCCGCTTAAATCATGCGGGAATGACATTCCTGAAACTTCTCCATCTTTCAGAAAACCTTTGCCTATCCTTCTATCCAAGGCGTCGTAGGTGTAGGCCCAAGTCTCTTTGCTGCCGTCTTTTTTAAAGATTTGGGCTTTAACCAATTTGTTGAGGTTCGTCTCAATCTACAGCTTGCTAATTATTGATAATAGATTTTTTAGCTATATGTATTAGATCTTTATAATTCTCCATAAAAGGTTCTTCTAATGTGGATTCTAATAAGCATTCTAAGTCATATAGTATTTTTTGCTCAGCTTCATCAATAATTTCATTATTTTCAACGAACTTAACAAGCCATTCAAAAAAAACTAAGACTTCATGGTTGTTTAATTTAATAATATAGTCGTTAGACTCTTTTTTAATTTCCATAATATTATAATGCTCCTCGAGAAACTACATATTGTAACTGACTGGTAACGAGATTGTTAAAGAACCCATATTTCAGACGACCTCAAAGAGGATAGTGAGGTCGTCTGAAAAACAGAAGCTGCGTGCGTACCGCGAAGACTTTACGTCGGGATTGGAACTTTCATACGGGCTACGGCTTGCTTTGAAATCTGTTTTTGAACGTAATGAACTTTTCATATGAATTCAATTGTTCAGCAGAATAATTTTCCATAATTTCAGCATTATCACTATCTACAATAGAAACAAAAAATATGACATTCTTTGTTTTTTTCTTATCTATATTTTCTATTGCTTTTTTAAATCCTTCTATAATTGAATCATATACTTCTGACTGATATTGCTCAAAATTATCTTCTGTTATTGATGCATTTGCATTAATAAGAATATTTTGAATATCATTACTAAATACACTATCTATTTTCTCAGGAACCTCTCCAAGCCCTATTGCAAATTGAGGGTAATACCATTTAATAAAAGGCTGTTCTTCTTTTGGGTAGTTTAGTTTTTCTATTTCGTAGTGAGAAATAGTGTTAGCAGCCCAACCTAGATATGAGCAATAGTCATCAATATATAATGAGTAAGCAAAAACATCATTAGAATTATATCTCTCTAATACATAGTTAAATGTCTCTGTAACTCCTTTATATACATTCTGAATTAAATCTTGAATTATAGAATTACTTAAAATATTCATTTTGATTTTCCTTTCATAGAAATTTTGATATCAATCATTCTCTATTAACATTTACTACGTAACCCGTATTTTCCAATAACCTTACCACCAATTCTAGTTAATTGCTTGCTCATATATCTATCTGCTTGAGCTTTGTTCATTAGACGTAATTTCATCCATCTTGTTACCCTCTTATCAGCCTTCTCCAACGGGAGAGGGAGTAGATGTTGGGATGGAAAAAGTATATCCAACACTTCTTTGATTTATATTAATCCCAAAAAAGGTCTGAATTATTTAATTCCTTCCACTCTTCCAAAGAATAAAGAAAAGGCAAAGAAAAGTTTTCCAATATTTTTTCTTTTAAATTTTCTGACACCATAAATGCTCCTGAATAATTATAATTGGTAGACAATAAAATGTCCTTATCTGAATTAGTATATGCCTCCAGTGAAAAATCATCTTCATCTAATGCTAAATCTGGGTAAATAATTTCATCCTGAATTTCCCAATCAACTATTCTTACCAAATAATAGGCTTCGTTCGTCAATAACTCCCCTTTTGTATTGACAATAATTGCTTTACTCATTCCAAAATCATGATCAAATCCGTATTTTTTAATAAATTCCAAAAAATGTGCTGACATGATAAAGAAATCATTATATGGAAGAAAATCAAAAGTAACACCTCTTGCTTTCTTTAAGCAGACATAAACTTTTTCAGGCATTGGAGGAATTTCTTGTCCCTTTACAAACCAACTCCATGGAAAGTCAAAATCAGGATGCGTTTTTTTAGGGTTAAACTTCTCTGATATACCTAGAACACCACTACTTACACGTGGTAACCCCATTTTTGCTGCTTTATCCATGCTTTGTAGGGCATATCCCCATACTAGTAATTTTTTCATAATATCCTCCTAATCTAATCGTTTGGGTGAGTTGGTAGATGAACATTCTCCAACAGATATGGACTTACTCAAACGTTTTTTAACCTTTCTTGTAAATCTTGTACACGCCGTTAGGCTGGCTGTGTTCGACCATGATATGGTTGCGGTAGGCGAAACCGCGCAGTTTTTGCTGTCACGTCCATAAACGGCAGTCAAATCGCCGTAGTATAGTTAATTTCCTATTTTGTTTAAAATGAGACTACTGCATCAGAAATTTTATGTAATTTATATTTTTCCCAAAGCATATTGATAATATCCTCTTCTGAGGCATTAACTATCTTTGATCCAATAGAATATTCCATAAATTTATTTCTTTGTTGATTTAAGTCATTTTCATTTCCCAGCAACTCATACACTCATCGCAACAGAAAAATAACTTATTAAAGTTAATGTTTTTTTAATAATTAATCTTCCTTGTCCATCACATATAGGACATTCTTTAAACCAAAAATAATCAGTTTTTATCATATTGGGTATCCTGTAATAATCTTATTAGTGCCTTTAATTACAATAATTTTAAATTTTGTGAGAATAGCTCCTGTATCTCTATTATAACAGATTGGTTAATTTATTCCTACATTATATGTATCCGTATCATTATCTGAACTCTCAGGACAACGATTCTTCTTCATCCTTTTCTTCCATGCTTTGTTAACTGTTGAATCAGGTTGCAGAAGTAGTCGTAGGAATAGCTGCTGCCGTTATATTTTTTAAGACTATTGTCTTGAACTGTAGGGCTATCGTTATCGGACACCCTATGTCGGGATTATGGACGGCTTACTTGATCCTAATCCAGAAGTTATAGGTTTGTAACGATAATCTGCTCAAACTTATTAATCAACCTGCATTATTCACGGTACGATATTTAAGTTAATTACCGTGCTATAAATCTTTAAACCTAATCCATGACGCTATAACTGACTTGATACACCTAAAAATGGGCAGACTTCCCCTAGGTAGAGTTTACAAGTAGTTATCAAGCTGTCAAGGTTCATTATTAGTTGTTATTCAAGCTGTATACATAGCTTGCTGATATTTGATAGAGTATCATAGAACTCATCCTTATATGGGCAACTGCTACACAGCTTGAATGTTATATACCTTGCTGAACGAATTACTTTTGCAGCAATCTTTAGCAGTTTTAGACGGACAGTATCAATGCGTTGTTTTCTCATATTTGCAGATAACGCCAATCGTCTAAACCAATTAAATATGTTATAAGCAAGTGCATGTATTTGAAGCCTGTTGGCATTTACAATTCTTGTATGACTGCTGACAGAAGCAAAGTCAAAACCTGTTTTACTTTCCTTTATGAAGTTTTCCATCAAGCCTCTTTTGCAATAGAACTTGATAAGATATTCAGGGGATGATTCCATGTTTGTAACAATGAATGTATACATGTAAGTCATTTGGTTTTCAGGTTTTTCAACTTTACAGACAACACGTCTTTCATAAGGCCAAGGACCTGCCTGATACATGAATTCACCATAAACTACAGCATAATCTACTTTGTTGTTTTTTGTGATTTCATCAAGTTCATCTACAAGATATGATGCTTTATCACGAAGTATAGCATTCTCTTTCAAACGAATTACATAGCCGGTGCCGTTTTCTTCACACTGTTTATATAAACCGGGTGTTGCAAAGCCACTATCTCCACGAAGGAGAAGTTTAATTTCCGGAAAATCTTCAAGATATTCATCAAGTATAGGCTGAAGAAATTCCACAACTCCTGTGCTTGAATACTTAGTCCCATCGCGAAGCTGAATTTTAATCAAATCTCCTGTGATTCCATCATAGCAAACAAGTGGATGGTAACCGTTACTTTGATAGTGGAAGTTAAATGCTCTACCTTCCTGTTTGCCATAGGCATTAAGGAGTGTTGAGTCCAAATCTAAAATGATAGCTTCCGGCATCTGAATGCTATAAACTTTCTTTCGAAGAATTTGATTTATTGAAAGGAACTGATTCAGTGAATCCTCATCCATTCGATTATGAAATCTTGAAATGGTTGGTTGTGATGCTAAAGTGTCTTTATTTAGCACTGCTTTAAACACAGGATCATTTGTAAGTTCATCTGAAGCGTCATCTTCAAAATAACCTGCAATGATCATATATATCATCTGAAGAAGATTTTCTTTATCAGTGTGATAACGGAATAATGCAGAATCATTGGTCTTAAATGATTGACTGAAAAGTTTATCAATGCCAAGTTTACTTACGAATTCTTTTATAAGAAGTAAGCCTGCATCAGAGGATAAATCTCCTCCATCGAAATTAATTTTAATTTTTCTATTGCTTTCAAGTGATAAGGTGTTTACAATACTCATAAAGGGCTCCTTTGTGTATTTTTTTTGAGTTTAAGCACCTTAATTTTACCACAAATGGACGCTCTTTTTTTCTTCACTTAATAAGTGAAAGCAATATTTTGTTAAAATATAGTAATTATGTGGCTTTCAGCCACTTTCATGGAGTTAACAATGAATAATCTAGGATTATCTATACTAGGATTTTCTATCGAGCTTAGTAAAAGTGTATTTAAATGTAAAGTATTTTCATTTTTTGGGTTATCTGATATTTGATTTTTAATTAATAAAATTAGATTGTTTTTTTTCATATCTTACTTTCTACCTTTTAAGGTATGGCAATATTTGCAGGAATACTTTTCTTAATTAACTCTTCTGAATCTGCCGCAGTGGCACTTCGTGCAAATGAAGTTCTCAAAGAAGCTGTTTTTTACAACGCCTTATTTAATCAGATTGATTTTCAAATCGCATAAAAAAACATCCTTTGTACATATTTAATGAAAGAATATTATCATTATTTTCAATAACATATATTTTCTCATATAGAAAATTTGGAAAATCAGCCAATACATCTGTAACTGCACTATCTATTGCTTCATACTCATCATCTGTCAGTGGTGAATCAATATATACATAAAGAGCGAAAAATTCTTCGGTCATATCAAATGCAATAAGTCTGACTTTGTTACAAATTGCCCCAAGAAAAGCCGTTTGCATACTTAGAATAATTTCTTGTTTTTTCATAATTAATTTCTCCAATAAAATATAGAATTTATGTTATATCAGGCAATGTAGGAACAATAAGGGCTTATTTTGGAATGAATGAATTATTCCCCATTCTGTCGGAGTCTCGTCTCCTGTATCCTTGCCAAGTTGTAGAGGTTAAATACAATATATAATAAATTTTCTAAATTAAATTTATTATACCTGTTGCATTTTAATGTAGTTTTCGAATGTTTATATATTTGTTAGTTTTTTATTTCGATTAAAAAATAGGTATCTAATAAATCAAGAAAATCGAAATAATTTTGTTTATCTTTATTTTCATCAAAATTTATCCCTTTAATTAAAAATGAGTACTTAGGAAATAGATTCTCTAATCTTAAAATAAGATCCGCTCCCCAAGAAATTTCTTTTGGCGAAATATTAGGAGAAGTTTTTTTTGCATAAAGATTAAAGTAATATTGCTTAGAGTATTTACTTTTTTGGATATTAAACATGCATTGAATATGACTATTATTATAGAAATAATTCGAGGTATTCAATTTTAAAAAATCATTTTTTTTAAATAGCTCTTAACTCTTAAGTCTTTTAACACTATTATACCACTGTATCTACTTTATCTATGCTTCAAATACTATTATTATAGCCATAAATATTTTAAATAAAATGTACAATTGAACCACCACTTCCTATGCACCTATTGGAGCAAAAAATGTACAAATCAATTCCTTAGATTTGATTATATGATGCACTATAAAAGATACAAAATACCACTCTAGAATAATGTACAAAACAAAAATAAAATACACTTTTTAAAGAATGTACTTTATGCTTATAATTCAGTTGTATCAATGGTTTAGCTCTAGTTAAGTCAATTGTACATAAATTTTTAGTTTTTAAAATACTATTTTTTAAGTTTCAAAACGAAATAAAAATACCCTGAAACCCGGTAAAACACTGGGTTTCATGGACATTTTAAGTTTTGAAACTGTCAAAGACAGGAACAAAATATCCTGACAAAGTAACAAAGCCAAAACGCCTTGTATTTGTCAGGATATTTCTATTTCGCTCTGCGAGAAGTAAAATTACTTATTTCCCGACAGTCCCTTTTTGCATTAAAAAAGCTGCCGCATTTTTGTGCAACAGCTTTTAAACTTTATATTCAATTTTATAAGTGCAGTACTCTGTCCGCAATCTCCTGAGTTCTACCCTGGTTCCAGAACTGTGTTCCTATATAACCGCAAGTTCTTCTTGCCACATTGAGCTTATTCTGATCTGTGTTTCCGCATTTCGGACATTTCCACACAAGCTTGCCCGCATCTTTAACAATCTTTATCTCTCCGTCAAATCCGCATTCCTGACAATAGTCGGACTTCGTATTCAGCTCGGCATACATTATATTGTCATAAATAAATCCAAGCAAACTCATTACCGCCTCAAGGTTATCCTGCATATTCGGAACCTCAACATAGCTTATTGCACCGCCCGGTGAAAGTTTTTGGAATTCACTCTCAAACTTAAGCTTTGTAAATGCATCAATATTCTCAGATACATGTACATGATAGCTGTTTGTAATATAGTTTTTATCTGTGATACCTTCTATAATTCCAAATCTCTTTTGAAGCGCCTTGGCAAATTTATATGTTGTGGACTCAAGCGGTGTACCGTATGGCGAATAATCAATATTCTCCGCCTGCTTCCATTCATTACATTTATCATTCAACTTCTGCATTACACTGAGCGCAAAAGGTTTTGCCGCATCATCTGTATGGCTCTTTCCGGTCATATATTTTACACATTCATAAAGTCCCGCATATCCAAGGCTTATGGTTGAATATCCCCCATACAAAAGCTTGTCTATCGGCTCACCCTTCTTTAATCTGGAAAGAGCTCCATGCTGCCAGAGTATCGGTGCAACATCTGAAGGTGTTCCCTTTAATCTCTCATGTCTTGCTTTGAGTGCACGATGGCAAAGTTCAAGTCTTTCCTTAAAGATATTCCAAAACTTTGTAGTATCTCCGCCTGATGAAAGCGCAACATCCACAAGATTTATAGTTACAACACCCTGATTGAATCTGCCGTAGTATTTAGGCTTACCGTTCTCATCCACATAAGGTGTTAAGAAGCTTCTGCATCCCATAGGTGTGTAGCAATTTCCGTTACCGTTTTTATCCACCTTATACTCAAACATCTTTTTCTCTGAAACATAGTCAGGTACAAGTCTCTTTGCGGTACATTTTGCCGCAAGCTTTGTAAGATGATAATACCTGGTTCCCGGTCGAATATTGTCCTCTTCTAAAACATAGATAAGCTTAGGGAATGCAGGTGTTACCCAGACACCGTCCTCATTCTTCACACCCTGATATCTCTGTCTTATCATTTCTTCAATAATAAGAGCAAGATCTTCTTTTTCTCTTTCATTCTTTGCTTCATTTAAGTACATAAATACTGTGATAAAAGGTGCCTGCCCGTTTGTAGTCATCAAAGTAACTACTTGATACTGTATGGTCTGTACACCCTTTGTAATTTCTCTGCGAAGTCTTTTTTCAATAATCTCTTCTTTTCTTTCAGTAGACACATTTAATCCGTACATCTCGGCCTCCACTTCATCACGGATCTTTTGTCTGCTTATATCCACAAAAGGAGCAAGATGTGTAAGAGAAATACTCTGTCCGCCATACTGGCTTGAAGCCACCTGTGCAATTATCTGCGTAGCGATATTGCAGGCTGTTGAAAAACTATGTGGCTTCTCTATAAATGTCCCTGATATCACAGTACCGTTTTGAAGCATATCCTCAAGGTTTACAAGATCACAGTTGTGCATATGCTGTGCAAAATAATCCGCATCATGGAAATGAAGTATACCTGCCTTATGCGCTTCCACTATCTCAGTATCAAGAAGTATTCTCTCTGTAAGATCCTTTGAAACCTCTCCTGCCATATAGTCTCTTTGTACTGAAGCAACTGTAGGATTCTTGTTTGAGTTCTCCTGCTTTACTTCCTCATTGTCACATTCTATAAGTGCCAATATCTTATCATCTGTTGTATTTTGTTTTCTCTTTATACTCTGAACATATCTGTATGTGATATATCTTCTGGCTACCTCATAAGCATTCTCTCTCATGATGCCGTCCTCTACCATATCCTGTATTTCTTCCACGCTCATTGCACGGTTCATACTCATGCACTGATTCTCTACAGTATTGGCAATACGGTCAACCTGAGCCTTTTTTAATTTATCATCTTCACCTACTACAGCATTTGCTTTATAGATTGCTGAAATGATCTTTGAAATATCAAAATCTACTTCTGCACCGCTTCTTTTAATGATTCTCATGTCGATAACCTCTCTTCATTAATACATAGTATCTGCTTATTGTCGCAGTTCTTATAGGTACATTATTTAAGAGTATATAACTCTCTTGAATTCATAGTATACACAATATATTGTGCTTGGTCAACGACTTTATTACCACATAGTGTAAACCTTAGTATGAACATTAAGCAGAAAAAAACAACAAAAATTTGCAAAAAAAAATTCAACTATGTTATTATTAAGTTAAAAGCAATATAAAAATCATATAATAACAATATATTTTGGGAAAGGATAATTATGTCGGAAAATGTAAAATGGCCGGGACCTGCAGGACTTATTCCTGTAACAAGCGGTAAGGCGGAAGATGCAAATGTGCACAACAGAAACTATTTAAATAATATTCTTGTAGAGATGAGAATAATAGATGCAATGCTTCCCGATAAGCATAAAAAAATATTTGGAACTGAGTTTGACTCTCCAATAATGATGCCTGCTTTTTCTCATTTGAATAAGGTCGGCAAGGACGGCAAAAAGCCTATGCTTGAATATGCAAAGGCTGCAAAGGCATTAAATATACTCAATTGGGTAGGTATGGAGCCCGATGATGAATTCAAAGAAATAGCTGATATAGGAGCTAAGACAGTAAGAATAATAAAACCTTTTGCCAACCATGATATCATCTTTGAGCAGATAGAGTTTGCAAAAAAATGCGGTGCTGTTGCGGTAGGTGTGGATATTGACCATGTTCCGGGAACAGACGGAAAATATGATATAGTTGACGGCATAGCTATGGGCCCGGTTACTCAAAGCGATTTGGAAGAATATGCAAAATTTGCAAAAATACCTTTTGTGGCAAAAGGGGTTTTATCGGTTCAAGATGCCGTAAAGGCAAAGCTGGCAGGTTGCAGCGCTATAGTAGTATCTCACCACCATGGTCGTATTCCTTTCGGTATACCTCCGGTTATGATACTTCCGGATATAAAAACGGAAGTAAGCGGTATGGAGATATTTGTAGACTGTTCAATAGATACAGGCTACGATGCCTACAAGGCTTTGGCTCTTGGTGCAGATGCCGTATCTGTCGGCAGGGGAATACTTTCTCCGCTTTTAAAGGAAGGTGAAAAAGGCGTCGTTGTAAAAATAAACAAAATGAATGAAGAACTTTCAGAGCTTATGATGTATACAGGTGTGAAAGATACAAACTCATTCGATTCTTCCGTTTTGTACATAAGATAAAAATACAGGCTTTATTTTTCAATATTTTATATTGTGAAATAAGGCCTTTTAGATTTGAAACTCATTTTCATTTTCTCTTGACATATCCCTTTCTCTTTTATATTCCTGTCTTTGACAGCTAAAAGGTCTGAACCCCGTATATATCAAGGGTTTCAGACCTTTTTTAATTCACAAAAGTGTAGCTAGGACTACCTACTTTTTTTGCTGTCTCGAAAGACTTTCTTCATACTCAAATCGGTTAAGATTTCATAATCGGTATGAAATCCAAATGCTTCATGAAGTGCATCTGTTATAGCTGTTCTTGTGTAAGTGGGTAGATATCCTAACTTTTCTCCCGGACGATACATCATCATAGAGCGTAATACGTTAATAATCTCATCGCATGTATATTGTTCGCCAAGTTTTTTCTCAAGTATCCTAAAGACTACCAATGAAGCAAAACAAGTTATGAAATGTGCCTTTATGCGATCTTCTCTTTGAAGATAAATAGGGCGTGCACTGAACTCGGTTTTCATGATTCTGAAACATTCTTCAATTTCCCATCTCTTCTTGTTTATACGAACGATTTCTTCGGTTCCGGTTGTCTCCAGATTAGTACAAACGGCGTAGAAGCCGTCATATTTTTCTTCTTCAGCTATGAGGTTCGAATCTATATAAGGGATTTCTCTGTCACAGACTTCTCCTGAAGATGTCATTGCTTCAGTAGCAATAAAACGGCGTGGATCATTTTGGTTTTTTTGATTTCTTTTATATTCCCCTTTTTCAATAAGCTTATTAGCACGGTCAATCCGGTTTTGCCTGATTTTTTGGTGATATTTTTTGTACTTTAAGGAGAATGATACAATAAGATGTTGCTCTAACGCTTTATCACCTTCTTTGACCTTTTTATTGGATAAATCTTCTTTAATCCATCTTTCCTTATAAAAGACTTTATTATAGTCTGTTTGTTCATCTAGGTTATTCAGATTAAATAATCCTGTTTCACCTTGTACTGACCAGCCTTCAGGGTCTAGGGCAAACTCCTTTAAATATTTTGGAAGTTGTTTTATAGATTGTGTTGTTATAAAACTTCTCATTCTTTCACCAAATAAAGTTTTGTCGTTAAACTTTCTATTGGCATTTGAAGAAAGACCTGCGTCTGTACAGATAATAATACTATCAACACCATAATCATCGATTACCTTTTGTTCAAGAGGCTTTAGTGTTGGCTGCTCATTCTTATTTCCGGGGAAAATATCAAAAGCAAGAGGAATACCGTCATGATCCATAAACATTCCCATTCCGACAATAGGTAGTGGTTGATGTTGTTTTGATTTTCCATATTTCCTAAGTTCGTCTTCCTGCTCGATTTCAAAGTAATAGTTTGTGCAATCATAGTAAAGAATGTCATTCCTGCGAGGAAGTATCCTTTGGCTATTTTTATAAAGTTCAGATTGAATAAAGTCACTTTCTTTAGATAAAACAGAAAGTGAACGATATATATCATGTAAATTAAAGGTTGGCTGTTCAATAAACATTTTGGAAGAACGATTTGATGCCAACTTAGAAGATGGATAAAGGATACGAGTAAAAATTAGTCGAGATAAAATATCGTTCAAATCATATTCAAAGCTATACTTCTTTGAAATTTTAGAACAGATTTTATCCAGCTTAAGCGAATAGTAAATACTCTGAAGAAATAGATATCCACAGTTAAACAAATGTTTTTCATCAGGCTTCAGGAATTTTGAAGGAGAACATTTTATCAATATCTCTTTTTGTTCCTCATATTCCTTACGATTAAGTTCATCAACATATTCCTTAGCCCAAACGTAAGGGTCTTTTCCATTAGCTCTAGTCCTAACCATATCAAGATTTCCAAGTTTTTCAATAGTAACTGTAGTGACAGAACCATTGGATTTGCGTATAGATTTCTGAACATAAAATGTAGCAGAGTTTTTTGATTTACTTACAGTAAGCTTCATAGCATTCCACCTCCATGCTCATATTATACCATATCTAACTATAAATAGCTACAAAAAATAACATAAGAATTGACAAAAAAATAAGACTGAAATCCAGTCTTTATAAGGGGTTGAGGTTTATAAAGGGAGTAGTTAGCTGTCAAACTCCCGTACATAAGATAAAAATACAGGCTTTATTTTTCAATATTTTATATTGTGAAATAAGGCCTTTTAGATTTGAAACTCATTTTCATTTTCTCTTGACATATCCCTTTCTCTTTTATATTCTATTATCATGTTTACAGCTTTGCTTAAACAAATAAATTTTACCTTTTATTGGTGGAAAAATTGTTTAAATATATTTTAAAAAGATTATTATCATTAATTCCTATACTTATAGGCATAAGCTTCATATCCTTTGCGCTTATATACTTTACAGGCGGTGATGCGGTGGCGGTAAGATATGAAGCGATAGGAGGAGTACTTTCTCCGGAGCTTATAAATCAAAAGAGGGAAGAACTTGGTTTAAACCGTCCCTTTATAGTTCAATATATCAGCTGGCTTTTGGGGGTGATTCAAGGTGATATGGGTATAAGCTATGTATCCGGCAAGCCGGTATTCGGCTATATCTTTTCTAAACTGCCGAATACTCTCTTACTCAGTGTAAGCTCTTTAATCACTACCCTAATTATCTCCCTTCCGCTCGGTATACTTTCAGCGGTAAAGAAAAACTCTGTATTTGACAGTATTATAAAAGCACTGTCATTTATAGGTAATTCTCTGCCCAACTTTTTTGTGGCGCTTGTGCTTTCATATATTTTTGCATTACAGCTAAAACTTCTGCCGGTAATCTCACAGGGAACAAGTGTAAAAAGTCTGATACTTCCCACACTTACTCTTGCACTGGCAATGAGCGCAAAGTATATAAGGCAGATTCGTGCACTTATTATATCCGAACTCTCAAAACCTTATGTGATCGGAGCAAGGGCCAGAGGTATAAAAGAAAACGCAATTATATTCTTTAATGTACTTAGGCTCACATCTCTTACTCTGATTACATTGATGTCACTCAGTTTCGGAAGTCTTCTGGGCGGAAGCTCCATTGTTGAGAGTATTTTCATGTGGGACGGAATCGGAAAGCTGGCTATTGAGTCTATAAATTTACGTGACTATCCTGTGATTTTGGCATATGTGCTGTGGATGGCATTTATATATGTATTTATAAATCTAATGTCTGATATTTCATATTATTTCTTGGATCCGAGACTTAGAATCGGAGGTGGAAAATATGCGAACTAAAAAATTAATCTTTCCGTCTTTTTTGGTGATAGTACTGCTTATATTTGCATTCTTTTCTCCGATGCTTACACCTTTTGATATCACAGAGCAAAACCTGATGACGGCAAAATCTCCCCCGTCCTTTCCTCATATTATGGGAACGGATATATATGGCAGAGATATGTTTTCAAGGGTGATTGCCGCATCAAGAATCAGTATATTCTCAGCTTTGGCGGTAGTACTTTTAATGGCTGTTATCGGTGTGGTAATCGGAATATTTTGCGGATACCTCGGAGGAATTGCCGACACTTTGCTTATGCGTGTTTCCGATATATTTTTGGCGTTTCCGGGACTTGTGCTTGCAATTGCCACTGCCGGACTTTTTAAAAACGGTGTATTCGGGGCGATAATAGCGCTTGCCTCCGTAGGATGGCCAAGGTATGCAAGACTTTCAAGAGGTCTTGTACTGTCTACAAAAACCTCCACATATATAAATGCGGCAAAAATGAGCGGCAGTGATACGGTACAAATAGTGTTTACAGAGATACTTCCAAATATTATAGGACCGATAGTAGTAACAGCAAGCCTTGATATAGGTACAAGCCTTATGGAAATGGCGGCACTGTCATTTTTGGGACTTGGTGCCACTCCTCCCACTCCTGAATGGGGAAGTATGATAAGTGAAAGCAGGAGTTTGCTTCAGATAACTCCATGGATTACACTTTCACCGGGAATTGCTATCTTTATCACAGTCTCTATATTCAATATATTCGGTGAATCACTTAGAGATTACTTCAACGTATAAATTAATATACTTTTGAAATTGTTAAACAATAAATAAACGGTTAAACATATGTTTATCCGTAAATATATAAAGGAGTTTTTACATACATGAAAAAACAAATAAAATTACTTTCTGTTGCCTTTAGTACGGCTCTGCTTCTGGGTGCGTGCGCCTCTTCTTCAAAAACTTTGTCTGAGAGCTCGGCAAGTTCTGAAACCTCGTCAGTTTCATCCGGTACTTCAGATACTACAAAGACTCTTGTATACGGCACCGGCAGTTATGGTGTGGGTATGTCCGATGCAGGTCTTAATCCTCATGAGGACTACTCAGGCTGGAGCTGTGTACGATACGGTGTCGGGGAGACATTGTTCAGATTAAATGAAAATATAGAGCTTGTACCTTGGCTTGCAGACTCTTATAAGTTTGTAGATGACAATACTCTTGAAGTTGTAATCAAAGACGGCATCAATTTTTCATCAGGCAGAAAGCTTGATGCTGCAGCTGCAAAAGAATGTTTTGAAGATTTGATAGCCGTTCATGACAGAGCACCTAAGGATATGAAAATACAGGAAATAAAAGCTGACGGTCAAACACTCACATTTGTAACTACCGAACCGAATCCCGCTCTTTTAAACTTCCTTGCGGAACCTTATACCGCAATTATAGATATGCAGGTAGGTGTGGATGCAAGTAAAAATGTTTCAGGTACAGGTCCTTACAAAGCAACCTCAGTGTCTGACAGTGAAATAAGCCTTGTATCAAGAGATGACTACTGGGGCGGTGAAGTCTCAAAGAAAAACATCACCGTAAAGTCTATTACAGACGGTGACACATTGACTATGGGACTTCAGTCGGGAGAGCTTGATGCAACCTCCGGACTTCCTTATGCAAGCTATCCGCTTTTTGAGAATGACAATTATAATATAAACTCTGTTGCTACAAGCAGAGCATTTTTCCTGCAGTTAAACTTTGACAATGAACTTCTTACAGATAAAAACATCAGATCTGCTATAGCTATGGCCATTGATAAGGAAGGCTTTGTAAATGTTTTGCTTGGCGGTCATGGAAAGGTTGCAAACGGCCCGTTCCCTATGAAGGATGGAGAAAACCCGACATACAGTTTTTCTCCTGAAAAGTCAAAGGAGTTACTTGCAAATGCAGGATGGAGTGACAGTGATAATGACGGCTATGTAGATAAGGACGGCAAGAATTTAGAACTTAACTACATCACATATCCGGGAAGAACCGAGCTTCCTATACTTGCACAAAGTATACAGGCAAACTTAAAGGATATCGGTATCAAGCTTAATATAAACAGTACGGAGAATTATCTTGAGGTAATGAAAGACAGCACTACCTGGGATATCTTCGGCAGTGCTATGGTTACAAATCCTACCGGAAACAAGGGATATTTCTTTGATATGACTTCTCTTACCGAGTCACCAAAGAACAGAGGACACTACTCAAATGCCGAACTTGACGAACTTGCCAAAACTCTTTCAACAACATTTGAAAGTGAAAAACGTGAAGAGATTGCAAAAAATATGAGTGATATTTTAGTGGATGATTGCGGTTTTATATTTGTTTCACACTTGCAAATGAGTCTTGTAAGTAAGAAAAATATAAAAGGTCTTACTCCTATGCCAAGTGACTATTATGAATTCAGCAAGGATTTGGTAATAGAATAATGAGAGAACTTTTGAAATTTGAGAATATAAATATTTCATATGAAAAAAGACAAGTATTATATGATCTGTCATTTTCTCTGAACTCAGGTGAGATTCTGGGTGTAGTCGGAAACAGCGGTTGTGGAAAATCCACATTACTAAAAAGTATCATGGGGCTTTCAGGCCCCAAGGTACTTACCGGAAATATATTTTTTGAAAACATAGACCTTTTATCACTTAATGCTTCTGAAATGAGGAGAATTCGCGGTAATCGTATAAGTATGGTTTTTCAGGAATCCGGTATTCACACCAATCCTTTAAAAACTATAGGTGACACTGTTTTTGAAAGTATGAAAGCGCATAAACAGATTTCAAAAGAAGAAGCTCTTGATACCGCAACAGTTATTTTTGAAAATCTCTCATTACCCGATCCTAAAAGAATCTTAAATGCCTACCCTTTTGAACTTTCAGGAGGTATGAATCAAAGAGTCGGTATAGCGCTTGCCATGCTAAACAGACCTTCTTTAATTTTAGCTGATGAGCCTACCAGTGCACTCGATCCTATTGTGGCTGTGCAAATAGAAAATGAGCTGAAATCACTGCGTGAAAAATACAATACAGCTATTATACTTGTAACCCATAATATAAAAATAGCAAGAAATATCACCGACAGAATATTGGTATTAAATAACGGTAAAACGGTTGATTACGGAAAAACATGTGACGTACTCTCCTCTCCTAAAAGTGATTTCACAAAGGAGCTGATACTTTCCGCTTCCGGTTAGAGTTTCTCTTTACTTCGGAGTATATATGAATGAAATTTTAATTATAAACAAACTTACAAAGCAATTTGAGGGTGAACCGAAACCAAGTATAGAAAATATTGATCTTACATTAAAGTCAGGGCGCTGTCTTGGCATTGTAGGTGAAAGCGGTTCGGGAAAAAGCACACTTGCAAGAGCGATCACAGGTCTGATCCCGGTAACATCCGGAGAAGTGATATTTGACGGCAAATGTATCAGCAAATTTTCCCCATCACAATACAGAAGAATATATAAGGATTTGCAAATGATTTTCCAGCTTCCGAGGGAGAGCTTTAACCCGATAAGAAGCCTTGGAGAGAGCATAGTTTTAAATTTAAAAAACTTCGGTTTTTGCGGTAATTATAAAAATAAAGCAATATCGCTTTTAAACCGCTGCGGTCTTGATTCTTCTTTCTATAATAAATTTCCTGCCGAGGTCAGCGGCGGTGAATGTCAAAGAGCTGCAATTGCCAGAGCTATCGCTCCCTCACCAAAACTTCTTATATGTGATGAGGCTACCTCGGCACTTGATATGATAGTTCAAAGGAAAATAATATCATTGTTAAATGACTTAAAGGATGAAATGGGAATGGCAATACTTTTTATCTGTCATGATATATCTTTAGTCCATTATATGTGTGATGATGTAGCCGTAATGAAGGACGGTCGTATCATGGAAAAAGATGTGACAAGCAGAATAATTCACCGCCCTCAAAATAAATATACAAAAGCACTTATAGAAGCATCCGATGTATACTGATATATTGGATGCTGTTTTTATTGAATATATGTAAAATCACATTAATAAAAACATAATAATATCGATTAAACTAACCGGTTTGAAACATCTTGAATACCTACGGAGTCTATGCTATAAATTACAAAGATTATTGAAAGGAGTATAATGCATCATATGAATTTTTATACTTTAGATTATATTATAAAACACCAGTCCACCAATATGATTATAAGATCGGCTTTAATCATTTTGCTTTTGGCTGTTGTTATCATTACAGGTTTTCGCTTTATGAAGTATAGAATGAAGACCAGACTTAGAGATATTTCCATAGGCATTGCGGTTTTTATTTTTATTCTTTTGGGAATTCAGGTGGAAAATTATACTAGGAATCATAAGGATTTTTCCCAATCACATGTGCTGGTAAAATTTATTGAAAGTGTGGCTACAGATGCCAAGGTTGCTACAGACGATATTTTGGTAAATTCCACAACTTTAAAAGACGGCATTATAGTCCGCTATAATGAAGAGGACTATATGGTGCATCTAAATAATGACAATAACTCCTATACTTTGCAGCGTACACATGTGATAGATCATAATGTATATATAAACGGGGAGAGATAATTTATGAATATATATTTATTAGTCGGTATCAAATTTATTCTCGGTATCATGGTAATGATTTTACAGATACATATACTTGGAAAATATGAATTCTCTATAAATACTCCGCTAAACCAGATACAAAACTATGTACTTGGCGGTATTATAGGCGGTGTTATTTATAATACTTCCATTTCCATCATAACATTCCTTATCTTTATATTAATCTGGTCTTTAGTTGTGATTATCGTAAAATTACTGGTAAATATCAAGGCTGTAAAGTCATTGGTAGTGGGAAATCCCGTTATCCTTATAAAAAACGGTAAGGTAAATGTTGAAAATTGTGCCAAGGTAGGTATATCTGCAGATCAGCTTATGTTACATATACGTATGGAGGGACTCTTCTCTACAAAAGAGGTTAAATCCGCAATAATGGAAACTAACGGTAAGCTTACCATTATAGATATGCAATCAGCTACACCGAAATTTCCTATTATTTCAAACGGCAAAATAAACCGTGATATACTTGAGGTTATCGGACATGATGAAAAATGGTTGCTATCTTCAATCAATGAACAGGGCGTTGAAAACATACAGGATATTTTTCTCGGTGAATATGTAAACGGTGAATTAAACCTTACAACTTATCCGAAGATTATATAGTTTGTTATATAAAAAATGCATAACTATAGCTTGTAGTTTTACTTCCACCTTCACAAAATTAAATACTTAATTAAAAGGACCCTCTGAAACTCGGAGGGTTCTTCTTCTATCTGTCTAAAAATAACGCTTTAAGATATCTTATGCCGGTTTCCGTTTTGAAAACTTTTCTCATCATCTCTTCTATTGCTTCTTTTTTTAACTTCATCTCATCAGCATTTACCAAAAAATCGGCTTCCAGCAGAATTTGTAAATCAATACCGTCTATATCTGTATATGTATGATGATGTGCTATCATAAAATCTATCCTGTCTACCATAGATTTTGATATATCACTGCCTTCAAAAAATTTTCTAATCATCGGTGAAGACACCTCTTCCTGCTTTTTACCGTCCGCTTCACCATACTTTTCTCTAAGTGACGGACAGGAAATATCATGCACTATAGCGGCTATTTCAAGTATTTTTTGAGTATCATAATCCAGATTCTCTCCCGTTCCTATATTTCTTGCATATCCCCAAACTTTTAAAAAATGATTGATATCCCTAAAGCTGCCCTTACTTTCCCTTATCATCTTCTCCATTACTTCACTTACGGTCATATTACACCTCTTGCAAAAATATTTGCTTAATATTATATATTATTTTTTTACACTTATAAATAAAAAACGGGCTTTTATTCAAAAACCCGCTTTAATCCTTATTGCACTTTTCCACCTTCTATTACAAGAGTATCTGCATATTCACTGCCATAAGTATCTGTAAGTGTCTCTTCATAATCCTTGTGGAAGAAGTTCTCTTTTCCAAGATTTTCAATCTCTGTATTGATCCATTCAAGTAATGTAGTGTTTCCCTTTGTTACAGCCGGTGCGATGGTATCCTTAGCACCAAGATTGTCAATACCTACAGTATATCCCGGATTGCTCTTTGCAAATGCGATAACCTCAGTATTGTCATTTACCCATGCCTTACCTGAACCGTTTAAAAGCGCATTCTTGGCATTTGCATATGTATCATACTTTTGAAGCTTGATATCAGGGTAATTCTTAGTCATATAAGTCTCGGCTGTTGTTCCTGAAATAACTATCATCTCGTCCTCGGCCTTCCAATTGTCAAGGCTTGTTACAGGATCTTTATCTGATGATATAACACCAAGTCCTACATTCATATATGGAAGTGCAAAGTCTACCGCCTCAGCTCTTTCAGGTGTAACTGTAAAGTTTGCAAGTATAATATCTACCTTACCTGTTTCAAGATATTCCACTCTGTTTGCGGCCTCGGTACTTACATAATTGATTTTAACTCCAAGATCCTCTGCAAGTCTGTTTCCGAAGTAAATATCATATCCCTGATATTCACCGTTCTCGTCAACATATCCGAAAGGATGCTTGTCTGAGAAAACACCTATATTTATAGTTCCCGCACTCTTTATCTCATCTAAAGTTCTGAATTTATTCTTAGCCGCACTCTTTGAAGATGAACCACATGCACTGAGTGCCAAAGCTCCTGCAGCCAAAATACCTACTAATCCTATTAATTTACCTTTTTTCATTTTATATTCCTCCTATATGAAAATCTATATATTATATTCTTCCTTATCATCCTTAATGGATTCAAATTCAAAAATATTCAAAAATTGTCTTGCTCTTTCAGTCTTCGGTGAAGTGAAAAAGCTCTTAGGTCTACCCGTCTCCACTATATTTCCCTTATCAAGGAAATACACTCTGTCGGCTACAGCCTCTGCAAATTGCATTTCGTGAGTTACAATAATCATAGTTGAACCCTGTTTAGCCAAATCAAGCATTACATCAAGCACTTCTCTTACCATCTCAGGGTCAAGAGCCGCTGTAACCTCATCAAATAATAAAATCTCAGGATGCATTGCCAAAGCTCTTACTATTGCCACTCTTTGCTTTTGTCCGCCTGAAAGTTCTCTCGGATAAGCATTTGATTTATGTGCAAGACCTACTCTTTTAAGAAGCTCCATCGCTTCCTTCTTTGCACTCTCTTTATCTACTCCGGCCACCTTTGTCGGGGCCAGTATGATATTTTCAAGTATTGTCATATGTGGAAAAAGCTCATAGCTTTGAAAAACCATACCTATTTTTTGTCTGAGTTTTGTCAAATCATTTTGCTTATAGTCAATGACTTTTCCGTCAAGGCTTATACTTCCGCCCTGTATTTCTTCCAGACCGTTTATACATCGAAGTAATGTGGACTTACCGCAACCGCTTGGCCCTATAAGCACTATTACCTCTCCCTTGTTCAGTTCAAGGCTCACACCGTCAAGTACAGCATTTTTTCCGTCATAATTTTTTACAACATTGTTTATTTCCAATAATGCCGGCATATTCTCTCCTTCCTTCATACTAATTTCTTTTTTCCAGATATCTTGCAAGCATACTTATCGGGGTACAAGCGATAAAATACATCATAAAAACCACCAGATATACTCCGAAAGCCGCATTCGGACTTGAAGTTCTGTTTGCCTCCGTTATCTGCTGTGCCACCTTTATTACCTCAACAACTCCTATCATAAGTACAAGTGATGTAGTCTTTATCATTCTGGTAATCAGGTTAATTGAAAGCGGAATAAGTCGCTTTATCGTCTGAGGTATAATGATATATATAAAAGTCTGTTTCTTACTCAGTCCAAGTGCTTCACTGCTCTCATACTGGTGCTTAGGAATACTTGTCACAGCTCCCCTTACCAAATCTCCCATCTCTGCAGTTCCCCAAAGGCTGAATACTATGATTGCTGAAAGTTCTGCCGAGACATCTATTCCAAGTGCTCTTGTAGTTCCGAAAAATACTATAAACAAAAGTACAAGCTGCGGCATTATTCTTATAATTTCAAGATATACTCTAAGTACCGCTTTTAAAACAGGATTTTTAAAAGTCATCAAAATACCGACCAAGATACCCAAGGGAATACTGATAAGCACAGATATTAAACTGATTCTAAGTGCTATACCGAGTCCACCAAGAAGTCTTATGGCATTCTTTCCTTTAAATATCACATCAAGACCCAAATCCGGCATATCGTACCCTCCTTTCTACATAGGAACCGAGTATTGACACCGGTAATAATATAATTAAATAGAAAAATACCAGCAGTACAAGGCTCTCAACAGTTTTATAATACAAGCCTATCAAATCTTTTGCGGTAAACATAAGATCCATTAAGCTGATAGCTGAGAACACAGATGTTTCTTTCAAAAGAAATATTATATTGGCTACAAATGCGGGTGTACTTATTGAAACAGCCTGTGGAAGCAAAATATAAAAGAGTGTCTGATTGTGGCTAAGTCCAAGACTTAATGCACTCTCCTCCTGTATCTTATCTATAGTTTCTATTCCGCTTCTGAAAGCCTCACACATATAACTGCCTCCCAGAAATGCGAGTCCGAATACTCCGCATGCAAAGGCATCTACCTTTAGCCCAAGCTTCGGCAAACCGTAGTATATAAAAAACAACTGTATGATAAGCGGTGTATTTCTGCTCATTTCAATATATATACTTACCAGTTGACTAAGTACCGGTATCTTCTTATGTAAAACAAGCGTACATAAGAGCCCCACAATTATTGCAATTAAGATTCCCGATATACCTATTTTTAATGTCAGTATGGCTGCATCTACGTATAAAGGAAACACCTGTTTTATAAATTCAAAATCCATAATGTTACTTTCCAAGATACTCTTTGTATCTCTGCATTTATTTTACGGAGATGATAATATCACTATAAACCCTTTTTGTCTATAGGTTTATAGTATTTATTTTTATATCTGCATAATGCAAAAAAATCTTTACAAATATAGTATGGTCTTTAGTAAAAAAACCTATACCTCAAAGCAAAATACTGCTTTAAAGTATAGGTTAATTTTGATACTTATAAAGTATTTACCTTCTTGCACCGAAGTTTTGAACCCAATAAAGTGTACTGCCGTCGCTATAGCACCCTACACCTATCAAACTGAAATCATCACTTAGTATATTTTCTCTATGACCCTGTGAGTTCATCCATGATTCCATAACGCTTTCAGGGCTTCTCTGTCCCATTGCAACATTTTCTCCCCAGGTCATAAGTCCTGAAGGCATTAAAGTACGATAGCTTGAACCGTCAGGTCTTGTATGTGAGAACAATGTCACAAGCTCCTTTGCCCTTATGCCTGCGCTATTCATAAGGGCACTGTCGGCTGATAAAGGCGAAAGTCCGTACTGTGCTCTCTCATCATTTACAAGTTCAATGACTCTTTGCGCAAAGGCGGCTGTGGAAGTCTGATTTGAAGTCGATCCCGATGTTGTATTTGCACTGTTGTTTTGTCTGCCGTTTGTTTCCGTCATTCTTCCTTCCGGCTGATATGCTCCGCTTGCATCAACAAAGTATCCGTCAGGTGTATATGTGTTTACATCCATTCTGCCGCCGTTGAAAGGATTCATATAATACCATGTATTATTGACATTAACCCAGCCTACTTTCATATCTCCGTTGTTTGTATCCAGATAATACCAGTCTCTTCCTTCTTTTAACCAGCCTGTTTGCATATAGCCGGATCCGTTCATATAATACCAGACATTGTTTATACTAAGCCATGATGACCTTACATATGACCCGTCGGAAAACTGATACCACCATCCGTTATTATCTCTTTTCCAACCTCCGGTTGCTCCAAATGTAGGCACAGCCATCAATAATGTACTTGCTACCAATCCGAGAAAAACTCTTTTTTTCATACATTACTCCTTTCCGGTAATAAATATTACATATAGTTTAACCTAAATAGAAGTAAAATAAAATAACAATTTACATACAAAAAACAATACAAAATCCATCTTATATAAAAACAAATTATTCATATTAGTATAGTTTTTTAATGATTAGAATTTTTCTTCTCCTCATAAAACTTTTGTAATACGTAAAAAGCCTGCTTTCTATAGTTTTTCTCCGGATTTAATAATCCTTTCCTATTGTAGTAATTTTGAATCACAGAAGTTCTCCTTGGGCATCTAAAATCATATAGGATCCATGGTGTAATTCCTTTTATATACGATATATTTTTTATAGTATTTGTTTGTAGTAAATATACATTTGCTTGACACTCTTCTGTTCCCTTATCATCTACAGAGCCATGTTGATGTGCAAGAGCATCTGCACCACATTCTGTTATAATAACAGGTTTATCAGGCTTTGAGTTCTCAAAAAGTTCTGTTAAACTATTAAAATCCGGAACATACCAACCGCAATATTCATTTTGCCCAATTATATCTAATGACTCTATTAATCTATCTTCTATAGCATTGTTTTTAAAATTAACAAGACATGCAGCTGATACCATTCTAGTCGAATCTTCTAAACGGGTAATATTAGCAAGTCTTGTCATAAATTTAAATCTTGCATCAGTATCCGGATTCTCATTACCTACCGACCAAATAATAACACTTGCTCGGTTATAATCTCTTCTAATTAATTCCTGTAATTGATTTTTTGCATCATCGAATGTAGCATCTCTCTCAAACTGTACAGCCCAATATACCGGAATCTCTTCCCAAAGCAACATTCCCTCATAATCAGATAATATTGCCGAATTCTCATCATGTGGATAGTGTGCTAATCTCATAAAATTACACCCTAACTCTTTTGCAATTTCCATATTTTGTACTCGTTCTTGATTTGTTAATGCCTTACCATTCTCTACACTTTCTTCATGACAACTTATACCTCTCAAAAAAATCTTTTCTCCATTTAAAATGATATCTCTCCCCTCAACTCTAATTTCTCTAAAGCCTATATAATCGGTAGCCTCATCCTCTCCTGATTTTAAAACTGTCTTATAGAGCTTTGGATTATTTGGGCTCCACAGTTCCGGATTGGCGCTAAATATCAATGTTCCTTCACCATTCTGCAACTTTATTTCTTCAAAAATATCAAGTTCTGCAATGGATAAAGTAACAACAGCATTAGTTTTTTCTGAAAGTTTGACTTTTACCGAGATATTACTATATGTACTATCCGGAACAAGTCCAATTTGATAGTCTTTAATGAATACTTGTGGTACTCTAATCAATGCTATATCCCTATATACTCCACCATAGTTAAACCAATCGGTATTATCTGTAGGTACCTGCTCTACTCTTCTTGTGTTATCTACCTGTATAATAATTCTATTATCTTCCAATATTTCATCAGTAATATCAATAAAGAAAGGAGTATTTCCACCTCTATGCATACCAACATATTTTTTATTTAAAAAAACACGACAAATATAATTAGCAGCACCTATTTTAAGAAAAACTTTTTCATTACTTTTTTTCTTAAAATAAAATTTTCTTGTAAAAACCATACTTCCTTCATAAAGCATATACTCATTTTTTTCAGTGTTCCAACAACATGGTAAATTCATTACCGGCCATTCATCATATGAATAATCAAGTGGAATGGTATTTCCTCTATCATCAAAGCGTTTTTCTTTATACCACCTTCCCCTTAAAAATGCATCTAATTGATCAACCGCGTAATGCCATTGACCATTCAGCAACTCCCTTTCTCTACCGGTATCAAAAATCATAGTATCTGCTGATGCTATCTTGCATTCATACTCAGATGTATAATCTATAACATGAATATCTTCTACTATTTGTTCATTGTTTTTTTCATTTAAGTTCATTTTTATCTCCTCATACTATATAGGTTTGATTAAATTTTCATTATTTATTCGAATAAATAATATTACCATTAGCCTTTAACTCCGGTGCTTGCAATTCCTTCTACAAAATATCGCTGTAGGAATATAAATAACACCATAACAGGAATTAAGGATATTACAGCTGCCGCCATTATTAGTGCATAATTTGAAGAATATTGTGTGTTAAACATACGTAGTATCAATTGAATAGTTTTCTTATTATTTGTGGAAAGATAAACTAATGGCCCCATAAAATCATTCCACTCAAATGTGAAAGTTGTTATACAAAGTGTTGCAATTGCCGGTTTTGAAAGTGGTAACATTATTTTTGCATATATTCCATACTCACTTAGACCATCAATCCTAGATGCTTCCAATAGCTCATTTGGTATACCCATATAAAATTGCCTAATAAGAAATACACCTGTTGCTGTAAAAGTATGCATCATAATTAATCCAATATGAGAATCCGTTAATTTTAACTTACTCATCATTATGAACTGTGGAACCATGTATACTTGCCAAGGAACAGAAATAGTTAGAATATATATCATAAATATAATATCTCTACCTTTAAATTTTAGCTTTGCAAATGAATATGCTGCAAATGTTGATGTAAGTATTTGTAGTACTGTAACAATTACTGTTATTTTTATACTATTTACAAATCCTGTAAGCAATGGTACCTTTTCCCAAATAACTTTATAATTACTCCACTGAGCTACAGTAGGAATCCATTGTATTGGAAACGCAAACACATCTTTTTCGTTTTTTAAAGATGAAGATAGCATCCAAACAAATGGGATTAACATTATGAATGCACCGAATAACAGAAATATATATACAGTCATTAAAGGTATTATTTTATATTTATCATTTTTATTATTGTATATTTTAATATTCACCATAAATACCCCTTACCATTTAAAGATAGTCTGTAAACTTCTTTTCCGCCTTAAATTCCATAATAGAAATTGCAACTACCATTGTCATAAGTACCATCGCAACAGCACTTGCATAACCAAATTTCAGACTTACAAATGCACTATTATAAATATGATATGCCAAAACCTTTGTCGCCTCTCCCGGTCCGCCTTGCGTGGTGATGTACATAATATCATATGACTTAAAAGTAGATATTATTAGCATCATTAATACAAAAAATGTTGTAGGTGTTATACATGGCCATATAACATTTGTAAACTGCTTCCATTTTCCGGCTCCATCAATCTGTGCTGCTTCATATAGTTCTCTTGGTACTCCTTGTAGACCGGCTAAATAAACAATCATGTAATACCCCATATTTTTCCAAACAGTAAGTCCTATAATAGTTGGCATTGCCCACGTCTGTGATGCAGCCCATCTAGGTGGAACTGATACTCCTAATTTTATTAGAATCTGATTTACCGGTCCCTTGTCAGGATTAAATAATGCCATCCAAACAACTGCTACTGCTACTAAAGATGCTATATATGGAAAAAAGAAACACGATCTAAAGAACTCCTTCCCTTTTATTGGCTTATTCATTATAATGGCAAGCCCTAAAGAAACCATTAAAGTTAAAGGGACTGTAACAGCTGTATAATACAGTGTGTTTTTTAACGCAATAGGAAAGCTTTTATCATTTGTAAACATTGTAATATAATTACTAAGACCAACAAATTTTATATCAGAATTTCCTGCATTCCATTCGCAAAAACTCAGTATTAATGCAAATACAATGGGTAAAAATGTAAAAATAAAGAAGCCTATTAAATTAGGCAATATGAATGAATATGCAACCATAGTATTTCGAAATTTAGTACTACGTTTTCTTACTGATACTTCAACTGTTTTGCCTTTAACCCAACCAAACATCTTAGCCATCTCCAATCTGTTTAAAATCAGTATTTCAAAACAAAATATAAATAATCTACTCGACAAAAATTTGTCGCATCTATCAAAACAGGGAGAGCCTTTGTTAAAATTACAAAGGCTCCAAAAATTTAACTAATATCACTTAAGTTCATTTACTCTTTCCGTCATATGTTTTATTCCCTCTTCAGGAGTCTCTGTTCCTGTCATTATTGCACTATGTTCCTCATTAATAATTGTATCTATCTCTTTTGCCTTTATACTCATAGGGAACTCTATAACATATGTGTCAAGATCTATATATCTAGATAAATTCTCAGGTACACCTTTATGTGATTCCGGTAAAGCATCAAAAATATTATTTACAGCTTCCCCACCAAATCCTGGAAGTATTCCATTTTGAGCTAAAATTTTAGCACCTTCCTCTCCACAAATATATTTTATAAATTCCCATGCGACCTCAGGGTTTTTAGAATACTTACCAATAGACACAGGAGTAACGCCACCAACTGCCTTATCATTTGCTTCACCTTTATCATTAGGTAGAGAGCATACTCCCCAATTAAAATCTGCATTCTCACACAGCATATTTATGTACCATGTACCAATTTCCAACATTGCAGCTTGTTGATTATAAAATACTCCTGAATAATGTATATTAGATGTTTTTAAAGAGCCATAATCTTGAGTAAACTGCTTGCTCTGCATATCCAGAATAGTATTGTAGTAAGGAATAAGAGCCTCATATGTACTACTGTCTATGGGGTTAAACTCTTCTACTCTTCTTGCATATTGTGATACATTACTCGTCCAAGTATGTGTATGTGCACCATACACTTTATCATTCCCTTCACCACTAGTCATTTTCTCAGCAAGATCTTCGTATTCTTTCATTGACATTCCATCCTTTGGGTATGCAACTCCGGCTTTATCAAACAAATCCTTATTATAGAAAAGTAGAGTATTATCTTTTCGGAATGGCACTCCATATGTCTTATTATCCATTGTCAGCTGCTCTATAAGGCCGGAGTAATTTCTCTTATCAAAATCTTTATCCTGCTCCATGAAATTATCCAACTCCATAATATGACCTTGTGAAATTAAAGCATTGATTGTAGGTATATCTTTGTTGAACACAATATCAAAATCAGTCTTTGCCGACATCTGTGTAAGTATAGATGTATCAAACTCATCAGATGAAAATTCTACTGCTTCACACTTTATATTTGGATACTTTTCACTAAATGAATTAAATATATTCTTAAAGTATTCTGTATTGGAATAATCCCATAAAGCTATCTTTAGTGTTACCGCTCCATTCCCAGAATCCTGTTGAGTGGAATTCTTTGCACTATTTTCTCCTTTTCCTCCACAACCAACCATCAACCCGGCTACTGCAACGATACTTAGCAATCTTCTTACAATTTTACTTTTCATACATTTCCTCCTAATTTCAATTAAATATATAGAACAATTTCTATATCAATTTCATATTGTTACGTTCATTACTCATGATTATATATTACAATATAACCAACTTTTTTATATTGCTTTTTTGGCATATTTTGTGTTATATTCTGCACATAATACATTTTTTACTGTATTTTAAATAAATATTTAATAATAAATCAGGAGGTACAAAAACTATGTCTAATATTGTCGAGCCTAACGATACTAAGAATGCAATTATAGAGAATGTTCTACCATTTGATGTTGTTCACCAAACAACTAGTTCTCTTAACAGTTACCTTCACTATCATCCAAATTATTACGAGCTTTATATTTTTATAAACGGATCTGCAACATTATATATAGAAGGTAAACTATATAACCTCTCTCCGGGAGATACATTTTTTATCAGCCCGGAAATTCCACATATGGTCAAAAAATCAGATGACATCTCTTCCTATTCCAGAGTTGTTGTTCATATATCACCTGAACTCCTTGAAGATATCTCATCCGGTGAACTATACTTTAATACTTTTATAGAAGATATGTTAAATAAGCGATATAGATTATCCAATCAGGAACTGTCTTTGATAGTTTCATATGTTGATTCACTATCATATGAACTTGAATCTTTTGATAAACCATGTCACTGGATGATGGTACGCTCACTATACTCATTAATAATATCTTCTATTATTAGACATACACAGAGTACTCCAAGTAAACCTCTTGATTATCCTAAAATAATTCAAGACATACTAACATATATAGATAAACATCTTACAGAAGAAAATTTATCTATACAAAGTATTTCAAATAACCTAAATGTTTCTAAATCATATATTAGCCATACTTTCAAAGAATACTTTAATGAGAGTATTTGGCAAAATATAATTTATAAACGTTTATTACTTGCACAAAAGTTGCTTCTCTCAGGCCAAACTGTAACTTATTCCTGCTTTTCATGTGGCTTTACCAGCTACTCAAATTTTATAAAGGCATTTTCAAAAATGTTTGGAGATACACCGCACAAATATATTACTAAGCATAAAAATTACAAAAAAGAAAAAATCATTAAAATATCAAAATAGTAAAACTACTGTAATGATCTCGATGTAAGCGTCAATTCAAGTACGCCTCCCCATAAATATACTTCCACTATAAAATAATTTTATACTAAATATGTGGAGGTGCCTATGGCTAAATATCCTAAAGAAGAAAAAGAGCAATTGATTGAGGAGTTTAAAAATAGTGGATTAAGTATCGCAAGCTGGACTTGGAAGAATGGATTACCTATTTCAACAGTCACAAGATGGGTGAGTAAACATTATAAGAAATCAAAGCACTCTAAGGATGTTAAATTTATTGAAATCAAGACAACACAAGCCGGCAAGACCCTAAAGATAGAGATAGGTGCTGTCAACATCTTAGTGGATAGATATACTGATCTTGAACTACTTGCAAAGGTGATCAAGGTGGTGAATGAAATAAATGTTTAACTATGACAGCTATCGTGTAATTCTTTCTTTTGGTGCTACTGATATGAGAGAAAATATAAACGGATTAGCTGAATTTGTTTAAGCAATTTCAACCTTGATTCAAGAGATAAGGTAATATTTGCTTTTTGTAACAATGCGAGGGATGGGGTAAAGCTTCTTGTATGGGAAGATAATGGATTTTGGATTCATTTTAAAAGAATTGAAAAAGGACATGTGGTTTATCCGTCACAAAGTGATACAGAAATCACCATGGATTTATTAATAGACGACTTGAAAAATATAATCATGGCACCGGGAATAAAACAAAAAATCAAACGTAGTAAAGTCTTCAAAAAATGTTGATTTTAATGGATTCATCATAGTTTTTATAGTATAATCTTTACATAAATATTTGAGATTTGGAGGTCCGGTGAAATGAAAACTATATATGAATTGCAAGCAGAAATTTCTGGACTTAAGGCTATCTTACAGGATAAAGACAAAGAGATTGAGATTTTAGAAAAAATAAAAAAGAAAAGAGTGAACAGATTGCTAAGTTAAAGAAATTAAATAATTGGTATATGGAGTAACTGAAATTAAAAGCAAAAGAGAAATTTGGCAAATCAAGTGAAAAAGCTATTGATGGACAACTTTCTCTTTTTGATGTCTTCAATGAGGCTGAGACATTTAGAGAGCCAATTCAAAGTGAGCCACCACAGGAAAGTATTATACCTGAACATAAAAGAAGAAAAGCTAAAAAAGGAAGTAAGTTTAATGACATTCCTGTTGAGGTAGTTGAATATAAATTAGATGAAAGTGAACAGGTATATGATAACTGCCACAGCCCTCTTACAGTTATGAAGAAAGAGATAAGAAAAGAACTGGTGGTAGTCCCTGCTGAGGTTAAGGTTATAGAGCATGTGACTTATGTTTATAGTTGCAGAAACTGTGACAAGAATGGAGAGAGTGGCTTTATAAAGATAGCACCTCATCCTAAAGCTCTTATTAAAAAGAGTGTAGTATCACCAAGCTTTATGTCTTATATAATGAATCAAAAGTACACACTTGCACTACCACTATATAGAATGGAGCAAGAGTTTAAAAGATTAGGCTTTGAGATATCAAGACAAAATTTATCTAATTGGATCATAAAAGGAGCTAATCTTCTAAAGCCTATATATGAGCAGATAAAGCTTAGTCTACTAAATGAGACACTACTCCATGCAGATGAAACTGTCCTGGAGGTATTACATGAACCCGGAAAGGAAGCAGGAAGCAAGTCATATGTATGGGTGTATAGAACAAGCAAATACAATACACATCCTGCAGTATTGTATGAATATACACTTGGTCGAAGCGGAGACTATGCTAAAAAATTTCTTGAGGATTGAAAGGAACTTACCTTTACTGCGATGGTTATACACAGGATATAAAAAGCTTATGGATAAGACCTTATGCGGATGCCTTGTACATGCAAAGAGAAAGTTCCACGAAGCATACGAAGTTAATAGGAGTAATGAGTATGCAAAACAAGGGGAGACTTATCTAAGGAAACTATTCTGCTTGGAAGATAAGGCAGATGAATCCGGTCTTACATTGGAAATGAGACTGGAAATGAGAAAAAACGAGTCCAAACAAGTACTTGATGAGTTCTATAGTTGGATTTCACAAATAGAATCAAAAATCCTTCCTAAGAGTTTAATGTGGAAGGCTATTACTTATGCAATAAATCAAAAAGAGTACTTAGAGAACTTTCTAAAGGATGCAAGAATACAATTAAGTAATAATCTTGCTGAACAAAGTGTGAAGCCATTCGTTATAGGTAGGTCTAATTGGCTATTTGCGAATACACCTAACGGAGCTAATGCCTCTACATTGATATATAGTATAATTCAAAGTGCAATACTTAATAACCTGATACCACAAAAATATCTTACATTTATTTTTGATACCATACAGTCAGGTGGAGATGCTTCGCTCTTAGTACCTTGGTCAGATGAGATTCCTGAGAGTTGTAAAAATAAAAAGTCGTAGGTTTAGAATGATAAGTTCTAGTTCTATGACTTTTTTGCTCTATACGTACTTAGCTTGACGCTTACCAAAAATAGTGGTAGCTAAAGCAAATAGACACCGTGTATGTACTTCCGAAATGCCTAAATTTTTAGCTGCGTCTTGTTCCATTTATCGTTCTTTCATTAATAGAAAACTCTCTACTACTACTCAGAGAAAAGAAGCTATTACAAAGAATATTCGATTTATTTATGATGTTTTTAAAACAAAACTGCTGTTCTCCTAAGGTAACTGGAGGTCTATGTAAATCCAAAGAAACCATTGCCGAACGTACTGTATGTAAATATATGCGTAAAATAGGCATCGAAGCTCAATGGACTAAGCCTTTTACTACCACCACCAGAGGCTCTAAGTTTAATACTAAACTTACAAACATCCTTGATGAACAATTTAACCCATGATCCCCTAATTGTGTATAGTGTACAGATATTGCCTATATATGGACTCAAATCGGATTTATTATCTTAATTGTGTAATGTACTTATTTACCAGTAAAATACTAGTCTGGGCTCTTTCGGATAATAATTGAAGAATTAGCCGTTATAATCACTATTAATAAGGTAAAGGCTTATCGTAGCACTAAATTACCTTTAGTAATACATTAAGATCGTAGTCGCCAATATGTTTCACATTCTTAAACAAACGTGAAGTCACCAAATCTATGCAACGTAGCTATTCTCACTGTATCTATCCATATAAGAATGGTTGTATTGAATCGTTTCATTCAATAATCAAAATAAAATTACTAATCAGATTCAAAACATAAAACTCTAATTATACCTATGAACTTGTTTTTAATACATTCAAGACTTTTTCAACACTACAAGTATCTATGGTCATTGTGATTATATGTCTCTTTGTACTGCCTGTATTTACGGCTTTTTCGAGTGAAAGATGTAACCTGTAAACCAAGCTTCTGCATTATACGTTGACATTTTGTTTACAAAGTAGCCTTAATTTCTTAATTCTCCAACCACTCGACGATAACCATAATCCTTGTGAGTCTCTCTTATTTCAAGAATCTTCTCCTCGATTTCTTTGCCATGGTTTTCACTATCAAATCTTTTCTGCCAGTATATATACGTTGCTTTAGGCATGCTTACATAAGAGAGAATATCTTTTAGTTTGAATTCTTCTCGTAGGCTGTTAATGGCGAATTCCGTTCTCTCATTTTTTCCCGTCCTCTAAACATAACCTCCTCAGTTTGCTCCTATGTCAAGATTATATAGTTAACAAACTTCGTGGAATAACATACCTGATGTACGTACATCTCTGAATTTATTCTCTTAGAAAACCTTCACTGACTGTATCACTAAATCTTGTCATTATATCAACGAATACTATCATGATCTCACCCACTCCACGGTTCTTAGTTCCAATCAGAATTCCAAACCAGTATTTTTCACTCTCATTTCCTACAACCCACATGCCCAATACTTCTTTACAAACCTTTTTTAACATTAATCCAAGCGGATATATACTACATCTCTAGTTTACACAAAATATACGCTATATAATAAATCGGAATATTTTCCTGCATCTCGGACAGCTAAACCTCTCACTTTAACTTTTACTTAACCTAGACATAAGACAAAACATTTATATCAATCAAGCTGTTCTATATAATACTCAATACTGTTCTATATAATACGCAATAATACTAAAGTCACAATATTCATTATCTTCATTCAAATATTTATGATTATTTTCTACTTCTATTATGTCAATACATCTATCTATTGAAACAACCACTGTTCCAACAAATATATGTTCATCATCCGAATCACAATGCAACTCTACACGATATTCTAATTCATAATTTATACATATACCACCTTCCGATAAAAATGAATATACATTTTTTTCCCTCATAAAAGTGCAATCTTCAACACAATCAATATCCATATCAAAACCTAAATAATATTCTGAGTTTATGTATAAATCATCTTGTATATCTTCTTCTATTTTCTCATTAACTCTATGAATAAAAGAATCATCATCTCTATTTAAATCTATATATACTTGAGATTCGAACATATTATACAATCTAGAAGCATATTCTTGGAAAGTTTTTATTGTCATAAAATCAATTGACACTCCAGGATTCATCTCTGTAAATTCTTCATATAACTCACTCCTAAGATTTAACAATATTTTTGTTTCTTCTACTTTCCCCAGTTCTTCTTTATCCCACCAATCATCTTTTTCATCATTTGTGATAAAAATCACATTATTCACCTTTTTCAAGCTTGGTAATTTCAATATTTCTTTCCACACAAACAAATCTCCAAACTTTTCTATACCGTCTTTTTTATCATCTTCAAATCCTGGTGGCAGACTATACTTATACCTTAAATCCCCTTCCTTTATTATTTCCATTTTTTCAATAAACCCTATTTTACATCCTACTTGATTCTTATTTTTTAAATCATCAACAAATTTTTCAATGTCCTTTTCTATTGAATAATCCTCATATTCTACTCCAGCAAAGTCCTTATA
Organism: Lachnoanaerobaculum gingivalis; assembly: GCF_003862475.1. Taxonomy (GTDB): domain Bacteria; phylum Bacillota; class Clostridia; order Lachnospirales; family Lachnospiraceae; genus Lachnoanaerobaculum; species Lachnoanaerobaculum gingivalis. Next base: position 51,057 of record NZ_RRCO01000006.1, read on the forward strand.
TGATTCTATCTCAACTATGGCTTCATCTAATTTTTTCAAAATATTACTTGCGTATTTTTCTCTGCCATGATAACTATACCTCTCTGAGTTTTTGAAAATTTTTCTAAATTTTTCTTTACTATCATCAATAATCTTTTTTAGATCCTTCTCAAAATTCGAATATTTTTTCTTCAAATTACCAAATACCTGATATTTATTTTTATTGTACTCCATGATGACTTGGTTTGGAATCCATATCAAATCACTGCATTTATAAAATATTCCCATAATATTTTTACTTGTATATATCGAGTATCTTGCTAAATCTAAAATAACATTTGTATCTAAAATTATCATTGTATCTTTGGCTTTTAATTTTTTTTCAAATTCATTATATTTAATCATTAAATCATTACCACAACAACTAAATTTACCCTACACTATATAATACATTGGCTATATTATGTATATAATATAGAATATCAAGAACATTTTCTATAAATGTCTGCATCAACTTCACCGATAGAGGAAGTGTTGCGTTACAACTATGTTATATCACAACAGTCTTACTTTATAATTATTTTCTAGACATCTTCGAATAATCTATATGCAACATATTTAAATATGTCCTCACTAATACTATTTTTATCAAAAGGCATACTATCATCCCAGTAATATGTTACTTTATATTCCCAGCCCTCATCTGTATTTTTCTGTCCAAATTTTGTTTTCTGAACGATTAAATAATCCATTATATTCATAAGCAAATCAAAAAAACTCATCTTTTCCATCATATTGTAAGTACATATATTACCACTACATAGCAGAAGTTCATTTATGTCTTTACACTCATAGATAACAGGAATTCTATCATTTTTGTTTTCTTTTTTTAAAGATTTCTTATCATATGTTTTTACTTTATCCAAGTGATTTTTAAATGCCTTTTTATATTTTTCTTTACATTTATCAATATTTAGCGAACTATCTAAATACTTTTCAAAAAATTCCTTCTCATAACTCTCATAGCAGTCAATACTTTCCACATTATCAATACAAAATTGTTTATCTACTTCAATAAAATATGTACGTAATGTAATGCAAAAAATATATGTAAACATTTCTTCAGAGATTTCATTACATTTAAATTTATTATGAGCCGCCCAGTTTCTATAATTTCTAACAGCTTGATGGTATCTTTTTATTTTAGAACCATCATTGATCTTTTTAATTTTTGCACTTTCTTCATGAAACGATGTTATCACTTGTAAAGCTTGATAATATACTGCATTACTATTAGAGGGCTCATTTATTGGATACAACATTTCAACTCTATTTAGCATATTAATAAATACATCAGCCTCAATAGATGATTTCTCATCATCTTCTTTTGAATAATATAGTTTATTAAATGCAATAGCATATTTTTCGTTTATATCTCCTAACCACTTCTTCCAATGTTCACAAGCTTTATACACAGTACAACGCGTCTTATGATATGAATTTATATAGCAACTATCTATCCATTTTTGAAGTTTTTCCTTTTCATTTCTATTTATACTTTTAGGTGGTACAATACCAGCTTTAAGAAATTTATCTTCCCATGTTCCTGTTGAATTTTTTTCGCCCTTATTTCCAGTGAAAATACATATACGATCCGTTGGAAAACCACTTTTTAATAGGTACAAATATATATAATACCCACAATATTTACCTATATCTTTTTCCTCATCAATATTTATTCCCCTTTTTTTACATTTTTCTTTTATTATATCAATTTCATCTAGTGCATTAATAAGATTCACATCTAATACAACACAATCAAAAAAATTCATATTATTTTCTATAAAATCTAACGCTTCTTTAACATTCATAAATAATCTTACACTATCTGAATATTTAGAACCAAATTTATCTATAATATCTGAATTGTGATTTGCAAAATTTTCATAATTATCTTCTTCACTATCCCAATCTTCATCTGTTGGAATATTTGCCAAAGTTATATTCTTATTGTCAAAATCTTCAACCCATATAATATGCTTATGACTATTTCTTCCCAATTTATACCTCCGGTATATTAAATAACGTCTTATCTAACAAAAAAAGTACTGTAAAAATATTATTCTCAATAATATTTTTTACTGGTCGTATATAACATGACTCATATCCATTCAGCTTTTTTAATATGTCTCCTTTTGATGATATTCCGACTCCTGAGTCAGTTTCTATAATTTCTGAAACCATATTCTTTTGTAAAATACCAAACTTTTCATCAGTAAATTTTAGATTTATCCCTATTTCTTTGTCTAAATCAGCATATTTCATAAAATTTATTATTAGTTCACAAAATATACTTCTTATCAATATTTCTGCATAACCATTTTTTAAAAAGTGAAGTTCATCCCATTCTTTATCAGCCAAAAATCTAACTGGTATATCATATCCATTTAAAAAATCTACTAGGCTAGTCTTTCCAAGAACAATATCCTTTTCGAATTGCTTTACAAAATCCCTCATAAAACCAAGCTTTTTTTTAATCCTTTTATATATTTTTTTTGCAATAATATCCTCTCCATTAGGATTTCCTGAGTATATTATTCTAAGCATACATATTTTGAATGCATTCTCAAATATATCTTCAATTTTTACTGTATTTTCTTTGTTATCTTTATATACGCCTTTAATTATAAATTTAGCAATGTCATCTTGTCTATCTTCAAAGTTTAACCTTAATAAATTAAATTCTGTATTCATAGAATTTTTTATTCCATATTCCGCCAAAATCAATCTACCACAACGTTGTACATCTATATCCGTATTGTCCAATAAAATATTTGCTATCTCCTTTAATCCAACAGCCTGTATATTTTCATACGTATGAGAAAAATCCCTTATTAAATTATATCTTTCTTCATGTAATTTTTTTAGCTCTTCATTTTTCCTCTCAACTTCATAAATGAGATTTCCCATTCTACTAATAATCACTCCCATTTCATCATATATCTTATCCGTTTCAGATATCGCAATATAGCATGATAGTACTTTTTCACTATTTTTAAAGCTATGCAAAAATGATTCCCAGTCAATATCCTTATTAGTTTTTGCCTTATATTCTGCTTCTATATCTTTCAATTCTCTTACATTAATATATGGCAAGCATATATCATAATAGCACAAAGTTTTATCTTTGAAGATTTTATAATATATCATTCCTGTACCATACAAAACCAGCATTTTTAATTCCATATCTATTTTAGAAAAACAATATGCTAAATCATTATACTCTTTCTCCATTTGTTCAGTTCTGTAATCAAGTATTTTTTGCATGTAAATTACTGCTAAATACACATATGCAATTTCCACGTCTTTTTTTATATATCGTAATTCTAAAAAAGCCTCCTTTGTAGGATTCGTTAACGTATCCAGTAATTTCAAAAAATATCTTCTTTCATCATCTTCTCTAAATATACCTACAATAGAGATTATTATATTTCTGTCTATTTTTTCAAAAATGTTTATCTTATGTAAATAATTATATAAATTTGTAAAAGCTATTATATTGGTATTGAAATCATTACTTTTTCTTGCTATATTCTTATATGCCTCAACCATATGGTTCGCTAAGTCATTTGCTTCTACACTATCATTTATATCTGCCAAAAAATTTTTATATATTATTTTATAATTAATATCTTTAGATCTATCAATTAAAGAATTATTTCTTTTGTCTAATACGCCATCTATTTCTTGTGCTATATCCTTAAAAATATCTTTGTTCATTTATTTTATCCTCTATATATTTTTCATTCTCGTTATTTAAAATTTAAAATAACTACACAACACATATTAATCACAGCTAGATGCAACCATTTTCTCCATTTAATGTTAATGATCTAAATATGATATTTTTATACTTCTCCAAACAATTGAAATCCATAATGTCGTTCAATCTATCTCAAAAATGTTATCTATATAGAAATATATATTGTAAAAAAATTTAGTCATGTGAAAAATAAATGCCTAAACTTTAAGTAATCCTGTAATAAGAAAAGGCAGAAATAATTCCATCTTTTCTTATTACACATTTGAAAGCTTATACATTTACTCACCCATATTACACTATATCTCCTCTCACCAAATAGCTTTCAACCTTATACAAATATTCTAACCACTTTATATGCAGTTTTTGCTGCCCTATATACTTTATATACTTTTCCTACCACTTTTAAAACACTATATACTCCCATTTTTTCCTCCTGTATAGGTTTACATCATATGATTAATAATACTTTATATGCTATTCTTGTTTTTACATGGTACTAACTACCACTCAAAGTTTCTTGTAGGATCAAATATTTCTATTATTCCCATCTTAACCACCTTTCAATGCAACAAAATATTTATATAGTTCCTATACTACTATACTTAAATATTACACCATATACTCTGAGATTAATTTTAACTACAATCTTGTACACCAGTAAAAAGTATATAATATACTTAATATCCTAGTTGCTACCAATATAGTATTTCCACCAATTGGTAGCAATCTAATATTAATACACTCCTTACTATTACTTATATATCATCCCCTTCAAATATTTCAATTACTGCAACTACAACTTGAGCCACTTTTTTCACAGACTCCCAAAAATTTATACTATCCATTCTATCTCCTCCTATTTATTACTACAAATATCAACTACTGCAATGACAATTTGAGCTGCTTTTTTTACTACCTGCCACATATTATTATCCATATCATACCTCCAGTTATTTTCTTTGTATTTTTCACCAACTGCTGTCTAAAATAAGATTTTTCTCTTACTTATAGCAGTTTTTGATACAATGTATCATAAATTTATTGTATCTACTATCTTTCACCTATTCCAAGTTCGTTTTTTAAGCCCTTCACTAAAACAGCTGAAAAATTAATATTTTTTTTCTTTGCCATTTCATCCAACCATTTTGGTACGGTTAGTGTTTTCTTTACATAAATTATTTTTTCTATATGCCTAAAATATGGCATCCACATATGTATATATACCAATTTATCATCATCTTCCAACTTTATATCTTGATATTTACTTGGTAACGGACACTCCCCACCTCTATCTTCAATGTCTCTTATACAAATTGATAATATCTCTTGTGCTGCTTTAATTGCTTCCTCTTCAGTTTCTGCACACGTTACCTGTCCCGGAAAATCCGGAAATGATACTAAAATCTCTGAATCTTCCCTTTTTAATATTACCGGATATATATAATTTTCTTCCATATTCGCTTATCTCCTAAAACCATTATTTCATATCATTTATTATAACACGTTTTAAATACGTGTCAACTATTTTCTTGACTTTTCTTTATTATTTTATTATAATTTATTTAAATTAACTGTGTAGCTTTAAAAGGTTGTGGTTTAGATTATTGTAGCTATAAACATACTTTTAAAGGAGATTATATGGTTAATTTTAAAACTGTCGAGAAAAAGATTCGTAAAAATGGTTGGTATCTTGTTCGTGTGACTGGATCACATTATCAGTATAAACATCCAACAAATCCTAATACTATTACGGTTGCAAACCATGGTAGTAAGGACTTAGGCATCTTTGTGATTTCTAATCTCGAAAAGCAAACCGGATTATCTCTCAGGAGATAGTTCGTTTTTTTATTAAAATCACCAACTTCGCCCTCTTGATTCTTTCGCTTTATTTTCATTATATTTTTCTTCTTCATAACATTTTTTAGCTTTGTAATAATGAAAATTTCCTTCACCACTTTTAGCCATAGCCCAATGCCTATCTCCATCTTCTTTAAATCTCTTTGCTCTTGCTTTATACATTTCCTCAGGATTTTTATAAAATGCCATAAACTTCTCCAAATGTAATTATACACGTGTTTAACACGTGTTATATTGTATATATTAACATCTTTTCAATATGAAGTCAACAATGATTTTTTTATATTACTATATTACTATATTACACTGAATATGCAGTTTACAATTCTCACAAGGGATATTTCTCACATTAAGATATCTAAAATAAATATTTTCAAAAACTATTTGATTTAAAATACACTTATATCTAAATAAAATCGTATTTATTCAAATAAAAAATAACAGGTTACCCACCAGGTAATCTGCTATTTCATTTGTACATCTTATAAATTATATAAAACTTCCTTTACATTATCAAAATGTAGGAATTCACCTCTTTTTGCTATCTCCTTTATCTCCGGAACACTTAAAATCTTAAAATCGGACACTTCCTCTGCCTGTATACTTACATTTCGAATATCTTCCTCGGATATAAGATAACAGTACATATCCACAAAATAACTGTTGCTTTCAGTATTTATCCTCTTATAGTTATACAGCTTTTCATATTCTCTGTCATAAAGATTTATATTGGTCTCTTCCAAAATTTCTCTACGTACGGCATCCTGTGAACTCTCTCCCGCTCTTACTCCACCGCCCGGTATCTCCCAGAGTCCTCCGGCATATCTCTTATCAGGTGAACGTTTGGTAATCAATACTTTTTTATCCTCTGTAAAGAGTATTCCTATTACAACCAGATGAAATTGTTTCGGGTTTAGCGAAAGATTATATCTGTCTACAGTTTCCCCTGTAGGCATCTTGTTTTCATCATATATGTCCCAAAGTTCTTTTTCTGCACTCATTCTTACTACCGTTGCTGCAAATTGTCAGCTCTTTCAAGGTCTATGCAACATCTCCCATTTCACTTAAGATTTTATTCAGCATGGTACGAAGCTGTGCCATCTCTTCATCACTCATATTCAAACAGCCTCTCATACCTACCGGTATGTCAAGTGCACTTTCTCTAAGCTCTTCTCCGCTTTTTGTCAATGTTACTATAAGTGTTCTCTCATCTATCTTTGAACGCTCTCTTGTAACATAGCCCTTTGATTCAAGCTTCTTCAGTACAGGTGTAAGTGTGCCGGAGTCAAGGAAGAGCTTATCCCCCAACTCTTTTACATTCAATTCCTTATCTTCCCACATTACCATCATTACAATATACTGTGTATATGTCAAATCCAGCTTATCAAGATATACCTTATATCTTCTTACTATTTCCTTTGAGCAAGCATATAGTGGAAAGCAAAGTTGATTTTCCAGTTTAAGTGAGTCGTACTTATCCGCCATTTTAATATTCCCTCTTTCTTTTAAAAGACTTCAAGGAGCCTTTATTTTCATAAACGCTCCTTGGCTTTTCTATATTAGATTAATTTTTTTACAGCCTCTTCTACTACTTCAACACCTTCTGTAGGCTCAAATCTTCTTACAACATTTCCGTTCTTATCAATAAGGAATTTTGTAAAGTTCCACTTTATATCAGGCTTGCTTGCATAGTCCGGATCGGCCTCACTAAGCATCTTTGTAAGAAGCTTTGACATATCATTGTCTGCGCCCCAGCCTGCAAAACCTTTCTCGCTCTTAAGATACTTAAATAACTCACAAGCTCCGTCACCGTTTACTTCTATTTTTGAGAACAATGGGAAAGTTACACCGAATCTTGAACTGCAGAACTTAGCAATCTCCTCATCACTTCCCGGTGCCTGATGTCCAAACTGATTACATGGGAAATCAAGTATCACAAAGTCCTTATCCTGATAGTCTGCATAGAGCTTTTGTAACTGCTCATACTGTGGTGTAAATCCACACTCTGTTGCAGAGTTTATTATAAGTACTACCTTATTCTTATAGTCGCTAAGGCTTACTTCCTCGCCCTTGTTGTTCTTTACTTTAAAATCATATATATTCATATCTTTTCTCCTAACTATATATTAAGTGTTTCCACATATTTTGCAGCTGCAATTCCTGATACCGCACCGTCTCCTGCCGCAGTTACAAGCTGGCGCACTTCCTTGGTTCTTCCGTCTCCTGCCGCAAATACGCCTTCTGTCTTTGTCTTACAGTCTTCACCTGATACAATATAGCCTGCCTTATCAAGCTCAACCACATCTGCAAAAACCGCATTATCCGGCACCTGACCTATTGCTACAAAGAGTCCGTCCACTGCAATCTCTCTTTTTTCACCGGTATTTTTATCTTCTACAACTACACCTGTAACCGCAAAAGATTCTTCCTTTATCTCTACAATATTTGAGTTTAAAACAAACTCCACATTGTCCTTCTTCTTTAAGGCCGCCACTACAGCTTCTTCAGCTCTGAACTCGTCTCTACGATGTATCACATATACTTTCTTTGCAACATTGGCTAAAAAGGTTGCATCCTCTATGGCTGTATTACCGCCACCGTTTACAGCAACAACTCTGTCTCTGTAAAACATTCCGTCACAGGTTGCACAGTATGATATGCCTGAACCGACCAGTTTTTTCTCATTAGGAAGTCCAAGAGGTCTGTTCTTTGCACCTGTAGCAAGTATTACAGACTTTGCATCATAGGTTTCTTTTTCAGTCTTTACCTTCTTTATATTTCCTTCAAGGCTGATGCCGACTACTTTTTCATACTTTACCTCGGCACCCAAATCTTTTGCCTGATTGAATAAATCTGTGGCAAATTCAAAACCTGAAGTTTTTTTGATAGCAGGATAATTTTCTATCTCGGGAGTATTTATTATCTGTCCTCCATAAGATGCACCCTCAAGTACAAGTACTGATTTACCTGCTCTCACTCCGTATATTGCAGCTGACAATCCGGCTGTTCCGGCGCCCACTACCACTATATCGTACATATAATCACTTCTTTCTCTAATGTAAATTTATCCGAATACGAGATACTGCTCTTAATCAGCTACAATTATGCCAACAAAGCCTTTACTTCATCCTTTGTTATAAGACCTACAGACTTGTTCACAACTTCACCGTTTTTGAATACCAAGAGTGTAGGTATTGACATAACATGGAATTTATTTACCAAATCAGGATTCTCATCCGCATTGATCTTAGCTACCGAGAAACCTTGTGCCTCCTCAGCCACTTCATCAACTATAGGTGAAAGCATCTTACATGGACCGCACCATGGTGCCCAGATATCTACTAATACCGGCTCTTTTGCGTTTAAAACTTCTGCTTCAAAATTTTCACTTGTAATTATCTTTACTGCCATAACTTTTTCTCCTCCAAATCTTAAATAGCTTATGATTATATTTTACACAATTTTATTTTATTGTCAAGCGTTTTTTATTTTTCTTTTCCTTCTGTCTCAAAATATTCCTTTGTCAGCTTAACAACCACATTTGAAAGCAGGAATAGTGCTATAAGATTAGGTATTGCCATAAGTCCGTTAAAAGTCTCCGATATATCCCATAAAAGCCCAAGATCCATTGTTGCGCCTACTATCGCCGTCAAAGAATACACCACCATAAAAGGCTTTATAACCTTTTCACTGAGTAAGAACTCTATGCATCTCGCACCGTAAAGTCCCCATCCTATAATTGTTGAGAAAGCAAATGAGCACATAGCTATTGCTGTAAATATTGATACTCCGTTTCCATAGGTCTTTATAAATCCGCCTATAGTAAGTTCAGCACCTGCCGGTGAACCGAAAGGAATGCTGACTCCCGAGCAAAGTATTACCAAAGCTGTAAGTGTACATATAACTATGGTATCGGCAAACACTTCAAATATTCCGAAAAATCCCTGTTTTACCGGCTTGCCTGTATCTGCCGATGCATGTGCAATAGGGCCTGTTCCAAGTCCCGCCTCATTTGAAAATATACCTCTGGACACTCCCTTTTTCATACTTATAAAGAAGCTTCCTATAATACCTCCGGTTACCGCTCTTGGATTGAATGCTCCATATATAATACTTCCAAAGACCTCAGGTACTCTGTTTATATTTAAAATAACAACTCCAAGTGCCAATATTACATATATAAGCGCCATGAAAGGTACAAGCTTTTCAGTCACCGATCCAATTCTTTTTATACCTCCAAGTAAAACCATTCCTACAAGTATCGTTACAATAATTCCTATGACCAAGTTTATCATCTCATGTCCACCCGGTTTTACTATTCCATATCCCTCGAGTGCTACATTTATAGCTGCCGTAATAGTATTTACTTGAGTGGCATTTCCTGTTCCGAATACCGTAAGTGTACCGAATGTCGCAAAAAGGTACGCCAAAAACAGCCATCTTTTTGAAAGACCGTTTTGAATATAATACATAGGTCCTCCTACAAGATCTCCATGCTTATTTGTTTTTCTGAAATATACGGCAAGAGTAACCTCTGCAAATTTGGTACACATTCCAAGTATTGCCGATATCCACATCCAGAATACACTTCCCGGACCACCTATTGATATGGCACCTGCAACACCTGCAATATTTCCTGTTCCCACTGTGGCCGCAAGTGCCGTAGTAGCGGCTTGGAAAGGTGAAAGTGCACCGTCTGCTATATCTCTTTTCCTGAAGATTCTGCCTACAGTGGTCTTCATTATATATCCGAATTTTCTTATCTGTAAAAATCCTGTTCTGATACTCAGATATATACCTACGCCCATAAGCGCTATCATTGCCGGCACACCCCATATGAACCCGCTTAAAGCCGCGTTCAACTTCGTAATAGTTTCAATCATATTTCCCTCTCAATATATTATTTAATTTATAATATTTATTCTGTAACATCCTTTATCAAATCCTTAATTACTTCTCCGGCTATTATCAGTCCTACCACAGAAGGGACAAAAGCAACGGAACCCGGAATCGATCTTCTGTCCGTACATTTTCTCTCAGTTCCCGGAGGACATACACAATGAGAACTGCAGCTTATACTTTCATCTTCAAAAGGTACTATCGCCTCTTCTTTTGAATACACCACCTTAAGCTTCTTTATATTTCTTTTCTTAAGCTCACGCCTCATAACCTTTGCAAGCGGGCACACACTTGTCTTATATATATCGCTCACAATAAAGCCTGTAGGGTCGAGCTTATTTCCGGCACCCATACTGCTTATTATCTTTACATTACTTTCATTTGCCTGCATTACAAGATTTATTTTTGCAGTCACTGTATCCACGGCGTCTATTACATAGTCATACTGTGAAAAGTCAAAGTCTTCGGCATTTTCAGGCAGGTAAAAGCACTGATGTGTAGTTACTTTGCATTTAGGGTTTATACTTAGTATCCTCTCTTTTGCAACATCAACTTTGTATTTTCCTATACTTTTTACATCCGCAATTATCTGCCTGTTTATATTTGTAAGACACACCTTGTCGTCATCTATCAAATCGATAGCTCCTACGCCCGATCTGGCAAGTGCCTCGACACTGTAGCCTCCTACACCGCCTACTCCAAATATCGCCACTCTTGAATTTTTTAATTTTTCCATAGCTTTTTTACCAAGTAAAAGCTGAGTTCTTGCAAACTGATCCATATATTATTAGATAAATCTATCCTCTCGTTATTTTTTACTATCAAGCAAGTTTATATTTTAAAGCGGTAAATGTCAATAAATAATGAATATAAAAAAGCCGACATCTCTGTCGGCTTGTATTTTTTGGGAGGAGAGCCGAATGTATCGGCTCGAGTATTATGAAAAAAATCTTTTATTTTTATAGACTCGCTATCTCTCGTCTATGTTTTGTATTATAGAAAACAAAAGTGGCTAAAGTTTGTTTTTTATGTAAAAGGTTTTTGAATTAGATATGAACAATATATGAACTCTTCCCACAAGCCTGTACTCTTATAAAAAAAGCCGCCGTATATTCCGACTTTTGAAATATACGACAGCTCTTATTTATTTCTTAGAGAAAATTATTTCCATACAGGTAAATAAGCACCCTTATATACATCTTCAATAACTTTCTTCACATCATCACTTTGGTATGCCTTTACAATCTTTTTGTAATTCTCATTGTCCTTGTCTTCACTTCTTGCAACAATAACATTTACATACGGATTGTCTGTTCCTTCCTGTACCTTCTCAAGGAAGATAGAATCGTTCTCAGGATTTAAACCGTTGTCTACAGCATGTCCGCCGTTGATTACTGCGGCAGCTACATCAGGTAAAAGGCTTGGTGTATTTGCAGCCTCTACTTCTGTGAACTTGATATTCTTAGGATTCTCAGTAATATCGCTAAGTGTAGGTGTATATCCCGCATCAGGATTTACTTTGATAACTCCTGCGCTCTCAAGTACCTTTAAAGCTCTACCTCCGTTTGTAGCATCACTTGGGATTGCAATTGTATCGCCGTCCTTTAACTCTGAAAGATCTGCAATCTTCTTTGAATATACTCCAAGAGGTGCAACGATTGTATCACCGATAGCCTCAATCTTATATCCGTTATCCTTTATATCATTTGCAAGATATGCCTTGTGCTGGAAAGCGTTTAAATCAATCTCTCCGTCATTTAAAGCTCTGTTCGGCAATGAATAGTCTGCAAACTTTACAAGCTCTACAGTGATACCTTCTTTTGCCATAGCATCTATTACCGGAGTCCACTGCTCATTGTTCTCACCTACAACACCGATTTTGATTGTTGTATCGCCCTCAGCCTTTTTGCTCTCTCCTGCTTTAGTGCTTTCTTTTGCCGCACTGCTTGCATCCGCTTTTGTGCTCTCCGCACTTGTATCCGCCTTCTGACTTGAACCACATGCAGTAAGTCCCAAAGTTAAAATAGCGCCTACTGCCAATAATTTACTTAATTTTCTCATAATAATAAACCTCCTTATGATTATATATATTTTATCAGTGATCCGAATATAATCAAACCACTGTATAAAATCCTGTTAATGTGTGTTTTTCTTTATTGCTCTGTTTCCAACGCCCTGTATCAAGCTTACCATTACAAGTATAATGATTACCGTTACATATGTTACATCAGTCTGATTTCTTTGATGTCCGTATCTTATGGCAAAATCTCCCAGACCGCCACCGCCTATAGCTCCGGCCATCGCTGTAAGCCCCAAAAGTGATATAAATGTAATCTGTACACCTCTGATAATACCGGTCATACTTTCTCTTAAATACACTCTGAAAATAATCTCTATAGGTGATGAACCCATGCTCTGTGCAGCCTCTATAAGACCGTTGTCCACTTCATGCAATGCACTTTCAATCTGTCTTGTAAAGAAAGGTACCGTACCGAATACCAGCGGAAGTATAGCTCCCTTTGTTCCTATTGCAGTTCCTACCACCATTCTTGTAAAAGGTATAAGAGCCGCAAGAAGTATTACAAAAGGTATGGATCTGAATACATTGATAAGCTTATCTAAAATGTTATAGATAAACGTATTCTTAAGTATCCCCTTCGGCGCAGTCACAACTATCATAACTCCGAATATAAGACCGAATAAAAGTGAAATTGCACCTGATAATACCATCATATTCAAAGTTTGTAAAGTAGCTTCGATAAGTTCATTCGGTTTAGCCGATATGTTTGGTAAGAGAATGTGTAAAAATTCTTTCATCCTTTATCACCTCCACTCCTACTTCCTTATCATGCAAATGCTTAATAGCCGCATCTATATCGGACTTTTCTCCACTGACTATCGCCACGGTTCCGCCTATAGGTGCTCCTTTTACTATTTCCACATCCGCATATATTATATTAAGATTTATATTAAACTTTCTGGAAACTTCTGAAATCAGAGCCTCCGAAGTATTGGCTTTCTTATAACTGAGTCTAAGTATAACTTCTCCCGGACTTAACTTAACCACATCCGAACCTGATGCTATAAGCCCCTCTATCTTTTGAAGATTTGAAGTAGTCTTTATAAAGTCCTTTGTAATCTGATGTTTAGGGTTTGCAAATATTGAGAATACATCTCCTTCTTCCACCACATTACCGTTTTCCATTACCGCCACTCTGTCACAGATCTGCTTTACAACAGCCATCTCATGTGTAATGACCACTATAGTGATTCCAAGCTTTTTATTAAGACTTTGCAAAAGTTCCAAAATGGAAGCCGTGGTCTGAGGGTCCAGTGCCGAAGTGGCCTCATCACATAAAAGCACCTTCGGATCGTTTGCAAGAGCCCTGGCTATCGCCACTCTTTGCTTTTGACCTCCTGAGAGCTGGCTCGGATATGAATTTTCTTTATCCGTTATATCTACAAGTGCCAAGAGTTCTCTGACCTTAGCCTTTTTTTGAGCTTTTGTAAGTCCGCTTCCAAAAAGTGAATATTCTACATTATCAGCCACCGTCCTTGAAGGCATCAAATTAAAGTGCTGGAAAATCATTCCGATTTTTTTTCTTGCTTTTCTTAAATCTCTAGCTGAAAGGGCTGTAAGATCCTTGTCATCTACAAATACTTTACCCGAGTTCGGTCTTTCCAAAAGATTTATACATCTTACAAGTGTGGATTTTCCTGCACCGGAAAATCCTATGATTCCGAATATCTCTCCCTTTTCTATAACTAAAGATACATCTTTTACCGCATGAACAGTATCGCTTCCTGCACTGAAAGTCTTTGTAACATTTTTCAGTTCAATCATCGTATCTTTATTTCCTCTTTCCTATCATATTAGTAGGAATTATAAAGCACCTGCAAAGATTTTGCAAGTGCTTTATAAATAAATTTATTTATCTTTTCCTATTCTCCATACTCCGGGGCTGAATAAAAGAAGCATCGGATATAACTCAAGCCTTCCCGCCAACATATCAAATGTAAGCACCAGCTTTGAAAAATATGAATACAAATTGAAGTTTGCCACAGGTCCCACCTTTGCAAGTCCCGGACCTATATTATTGAATGTAGCCGCTATGGCTGTAAAATTGGTTTCAAAGTCAAAATTATTGAGTGAGAGTAAAAACATTGATATTACATATATCATAATATATGTCAGCATAAATACTCTTATATTATTCAGTACCGGCTTTTCCAGCACCTTACCGTCCATCTTTATAGTTTTTACACCTCTTGGATGAATATAGTAACCTATCTCCTGAAATACCGATTTTAACATAACTATAATTCTTGAAACCTTAATTCCACCACCCGTACTTCCTGCACAGGCACCGCACATCATAAGGAAAATTATTACATTTCTTGAAAGCTGCGGCCACGAATCAAAATCTGTAGTTGAATATCCGGTAGTGGTAATAATCGATCCAACCTGGAATGCCGCATGGTTTAGTGCTATCAAAATATTTTCAAAATATCCTCTGATATTTATTGTGATTATAATGATTGCTACTAAGATTATTCCGAAATACCATCTGACTTCTTCTATCTTAAAGGCATCTTTTTTATGTTTTCCAAGCAGTAAGAAGTAGGCATTAAAGTTAACACCGAAAAGTATCATAAAGACGGTTACCACAACCTGTATCGCATAGGAATAACTTCCAAGGCTGTCCGCCTTTATACCGAAGCCGCCTGTACCTGCCGTACCGAAAGTAATACAGAGGGCATCAAATATAGGCATCTTTACAACCAGTAAAATAACAAACTCTATAACCGTCATTACCAGATATATAAGATAAAGAATCTTTGCGGTATCTCTAAGTCTAGGAACAAGTTTTCCGACTACAGGTCCCGGGCTTTCCGCCTTCATAAGATGCATATTGTAGCCGCCTGCCATAGGAAGTATGGCAAGAAGAAGTACAATAACACCCATACCGCCTACCCAGTGTGTAAAGCTTCTCCAGATAAGTGATGTATGGCTTAAGCTCTCCACATCTTCAAGTATACTTGCTCCCGTAGTGGTAAATCCTGATACCGTTTCAAATAAAGCATCTACCATATTAGGAATCTCACCGGTAAGTACAAAGGGAATTGCTCCCACCACACTGAGTACTATCCATGAGAGTGCAACCATTACAAAACCTTCTCTTGCAAAGAAAACATTTTCAAATTTTTTCTTACTTGAAATAAGGTATCCTATAATTGCAGACACCGCACCCACAACCAAGTACGCCATGCCCTCGTGCTCACCATATATAAGTGATGTTACCGCCGGTATCAAAAAACATGCCGATTCCAGCATCATCACCTTTCCCACTATATATAATATAATTGAATAGTTCATTACTTTAATATATCCTCTAAATTTTGCATACCTGTAATTCTTGTTATTATAATAACGGAATCATTTCTTTGTAATGTTGACTTACCGTTAGGTATCATCACTTTTCCGTCTCTGATAATACCGGCAACAAGTACACCGTCCTTTATAGGCAATGCCTCCAAGGTGGCACCTGTCATTCCTGAATCTTCTCTTATATAGAACTCCAGAGCTTCTACCTTGCCATGTATGATCTTATAAAGTGCCTCCACATTATTGCTTCCTACACTGTTTTGCAATCCTCTTACATATCTTACAATATATTCCGCCGTGATATGCTTAGGATAGATCATACTTCCAAGATCGAACTTCTCTATAATATCATCAAATGCAATACGATTTATCTTTGTAACTATTTTGGCATTTGAAACACTCTTTGCATAAAGTGAAAGGAATGCATTCTCCTCATCAATTCCGGTAAGCGAAACAAAGGATGAACATTTCTCTATTCCCTCTTCCAAGAGCACATCCTTATCCGCAGCATCACCGTGGATAATGACCGCATTTGGCAGCATTGCGGAAAGTTCCTCACATCTTTCATAGGATTTTTCTATTATCTTTACTTTTATTCCAAGAGGTAAGAGCTGCTTTGCCAGGTAGTAGGCGATTGTTCCTCCACCGACTATCATTGTATCTCTTACACCGCTACTGCTGCATCCGACTTTCTTAAAGAAGTCCTTTGCATTTTCTGTAGAAGCTACTATGCTTACAATATCTCCGCTTTGTAACACAAAGCTACCGTTTGGTATAATGACCTCTTCGCCTCTTTCCACTGCGCATATAAGCACATCCGACTTTATATTTCTTCCGACATCTATAAGGCTCTTTCCGACAAGTATATTGCCCTCGGAAATCTTATATTCCAAAAGCTCCACTCTTCCTCTTCCGAAAGTATCTATTTCTATAGCTGAAGGGAATCTTAAAAGTCTTGCCATTTCTGTAGAAGCCGCATACTCCGGATTGATGGTCATAGCAAGTCCAAGTTCTTTTTTCATAAATCCTATGTCCTGACTGTACTCCGGATTTCTTACTCTGGCTATGGTATGCTCCGCTCCGGCCTTTTTTCCTACCATGCAGCATAGAAGGTTTAACTCATCCGATTCGGTAACTGCAATCAAAAGATCGGAATCTTCTATTCCGGCTTCCTCCAGTACACTATGTGTTGCTCCGTTTCCTGTAACACCCATTATATCCAGTCTGGCCGCCAAAGCCTTTACAACCGCTTCATCTGTATCAACTATTGTTATATCATGTCCTTCCGCACTAAGTTGCTCTGCAATAGTCGAACCGACCTTGCCGCAGCCTACGATTATTATCTGCATTTCCTTCTCCATTATTGAAATACTTATATTATGTCACTCTGTGACATCTGCCTATTGTAGCACAATAAACTTATATTTGCCATATCCAAGAAATTCACTTCTTTACTCTGCATATCTATTTTGCTATACTGTAAAAAAATAGATTTGTATGGAGGTTTATGTGAAAGTACAAAATATCAAAGATGTTGATGCTTTTTTCAAAGTAATCGATGAATGCAAAGGAACAGTTGAGCTTGTTTCCCCTGAAGGTGACAGAATCAACCTTAAGAGTAAGCTTACACAGTATCTTTCAATGGCAAACATCTTTTCAAACGGCTATATCAAGGAACTTGATCTTGTAGCACATGATAAAGAAGACGTTGAAAGAATAATAAAGTTCATGTATCAGGGTGAATAAAATATATTTACCTAAATTGGGGCGTGTAAAAAATGAATCAACATTTTTTACACGCCCCCGTTTTACATCATGTAACAGCAACCCATACTTATACTATCTACAAATTCCATCTTCATCTACATAGTATCCATCCGGTGTAACAGTATCAAATAATACTCCATAAACAGTATCTAAATAATACCAGTTGCCGTCTGAATTTACCCATCCTGTTATCATACTGCACCCTGAGTCAAAATAATACCAATTACCACCTATCTCTTCCCATCCACTTGATGCATATCCCAAGTTATTAAAATGATACCAATCTCCACCTATATTCATCTATGTATTATATGTATAATTCCCATTTGTATTTCCTGTGTTTTTTGAGATTGTTGTTCTGTATCCCAAGACGCCTTTGATTTTATTCTCCACTTTTGATCTTTACCTGAATCATAATTTCTTTGTACAACATTCTCGTCAGATGTCACTGACAATGCTTTTCCCGAGTATTTACAAATCAGCCTATACCATCCGTCTCCATCACTAATAATATACCAATTAGCTGTACCATCATTTACATACTCCCACGCCCATACATTCCTATTATTCTCTCTTGCTACCGCTCCATCACCACTGACATTTACGCCTTTACCTGTATGCATTGAGGTGAGTTTAAAAGAATTATCAGAAAGTTTCTCTATTCTCCACATTTGACGATATAATCCTGAAATATCGGTGATATTCACATTAGCTCCATTTCCTGTATAATCATCTATCGTCAATACTCCTCCTGCAGCATTTTCAAAGAAATATTCTCCGTTTGAAATCTCAGATGCACTGCTTAAGGAAACTCCTATTGATGAAAAACTTGGTTTTATCAAAGCAGTATATCTTCACAATGCTGCACTTCTCTTTTCACCGGGTGAACCACTGTAAGCACCACTATAATCTATATAATACTTATCTGAATCGACAGCATATACAATACCTATATGACCATAGGAACTGACTCCGAACTGTCCACCTCCAAATACCACAATGTCTCACGGCTCCGGTGTAGCCTGTCCCGGTGAATATCTAGCCCAATCATCCGGTAATTGATTTGAAACATAGTCTCTTGCATTCCCCCTTAGACTATAATAATTCCAAAGTTCATTGCTGTAACCTTTAATCAAATCAACACATTGCGCACCATATGCTCCATCATAATCAATAGCAGTGCCTACTTTAGACTTTACCCATTCAACAGCCGCCTCTCTTGTAGGCTGTACAGTAGTAGTTGCTGCAAACGACGGTATACTTATAAATGCCGAAACTGACAATCCAAGCAAAACAGATGTTGAGAATTTCATTAAAATCTCCTTGAGTATTTAATAATTTATATAATATCCAGATATATTATTATACTTTTTTTCTGATTAATGTACCCACACAAAAGTGTTGTTTTATTAACTTAAATAAAAGGAACCGGTAAAATTACTTACCGGCATAAAGTGCTCTAACTCTAGATTCTCTGTATTCAGTCTTTTTCTCCTCTGCTATCTGCTTTTCAACTTTATTTTTTACAATAACTATACCCATAAACAAGACAAAGCTACACATGAGTATTGTTATTGTCTTTCCCGCTCCTACTTTATTTTTTATCAATATGAGTTTCAGGCTCTTCTATCGAAAGTTCCTGCAGGTGATGTATTATCCCTTACATAAGAATAGCTTAATGGTGGAGCAACATTTTTTATCTCCTTACTTCCATTACCTAATACCTCAGAATTTACCGCATGTTCAAAACACTTCATATATTTCCTCATTTTATCTTGCTCTTCTCGCTGCAATCCGTGCAGCTTCCATTTCCCTTTGCATAGTTTGTCTGGCGATTCGTCTAATAGTAGCTGCACAATTTCTAATCTGCTTTACAGTTTTTAGTACCTCTGCTTCGATTATGGCATTTTTTTTAGAAAATACATTTGCCTCATCACCTCTCCACTGCGTTCTGACATCCGTTGATAAATTTTTTATTTCTCCGGCTCCCCTTCTTGACAACTTATTTGCCAATTCATCCAAGCGATTAGCCTTTCTCATTGCCTCTCTGTATTGAAAATTAATTTGTTGCATACGATATGAGTCTGAACTATAAGCCATACAATCTCCTTTCTTTTCACAAATCACATACTTATTACTCTAATAATGAACTTGGCAGATCTGAAGCAATTTCTTGATTTACTCTTTCCATTTCCTCATATACTTCAGCAATATCAAATAGCCTTGTTGGAATATCCTCGAGCCGATTCAACACCTCAGATGATTTATTTGAAAGAGTCATATAGGTTTTGATAGCAGTATCATATCCCTCACCTTGCCAATATCCGCCCATTCTTCTTATAATGGCTCTTTGTTTATCCAGAACTTGCTTCATTTTTCTAATATCGGTGACCGTCTTTTCTGCCTCCTGTCGCAGTACTTCCGTACTTACCTGTAACTCACTCATTTTTTGCCTCCTTTATACACGAAAGTCATCTACTAACCGGCGCAATTCATTCTTAGCAGTTGCATAGTCCTTTTGGGATTGTGCAAACTTTTCTTGAAGTAGCTCCAACTCTACTATCATTTGTTCATACATCTGCGTTTCCTGAGCAAAGTAATTCATAAACTGAATTGCAGCCTCTCCTTTCCACTTGCTCTTCAAGCTTTCCACGCTTGAGCTTGTTTGTCCAAAAGTCTTTTTCAAAGCAGCAATTGATTCCTTTAACTCATCCAAATCATTCTTTAACACCTGTACATCAACACCTACATACTGACCCATAATACCTCCTTATCTTTATACCAGACTTAGATTCCATCCAGAGTCAATTCCCTGCTGAGCCAAAGTATAATCCGGATTCAAAATATCTTTTCTAAAATTGTCTACCAGTATCATATCTTTTATATCTCCTGTAAAGGCGGTTTTTTCTTTTTGTTCCACCATATGTACAATCTCCTCAATAACTTCTTTTACCTTTGCATCTTCATTCAACTCAAAATCATAGAATTTATCCAATATAAAAACATTCACATCCACTATAATCATTGTTTTTCCCCTCCTTTTTTCCTGGTTCTTGCCATAGGCACATATACTTCCTGAGCACTATCTTCCTCATAAGTACTCACATATGCATAACCCGGTTTTAGGGCTTGATTCTGTTGCTGATAACTTAGCTTATCAAAATTCAGAATTCTTTGAGAGATACAATTTCCTCCTAAATGTATTCCATCAATCTTCTTGGTAATAAACTCCATAAATTTATATCCCAAAACTTGAGAAGTTTGATCACTATTTAATGTCATAATGAAGTAGATTTTGTGTAGTCTACCCTTATCTGCGAAATTTTCAAATAAAGAACGAATATTAGTATATTGTCCTGTCGCAGATTGAAGCTTCTCCAAAAGTTCCTGTATTCCATCAATAAGAATAAATATTGGAGTTTCATCTTGCATATGTGCAAAAATTTCTTCGGGTGTATAATCTTCACTTTCAAGAGCTTTCTTTTGCTTATTTCTCTCTCTCAATACCGGAATAAGTTCTTCACACATCTTATACATTCCGTCTAAGTCGTCAATTATTCGTGTATTTTCATACTCAGGCAAATGTAGCGCATTTCCTGTAATATCAATATAATAAACATTTCCCTTTTTTTCTGCCGCTATTCGATAAATCATTTGTAATGCATTGGTTTTACCTGTCATAGACTTACCTGAGATAAGATATCCAAGACTTCTAATCAATGAAATATTATATGGCATAGCATCCCTTAGATTATAAGCAAACGGAAGTACAGTCGGATCTTCAATAGCCTTTCGTACCTGAGTATCCTCTACAAAAATGTCAAATGTAGCATTTTCCGGAATAGTAGGAATTGGGGCCGGACGAATTCCATTCCATGTTTCATCTTTTTCTCTTCCCTCCGCAATAATTTTTTGAGCTCTGTCATAATCTGAAAGTGCTTCATCTACCAGTGCAACTTGGAACTCCAAAGCAAAATCATCCATTCGCATCAGTCCACGTCCCTTTACTCCTTGTTCAGGCAATGTCTCAATACGCATAAGACTCAATGCCTCTGTATAATCGAATTTATCCTTCTGTTCCAATGGATAGGCCTGTGTAAAGTTTTTTGCCAGCTTAGACGCAATATCCGCAGAATACAAAGAGGTAGTTGATAAAATCATATATATTCCATATGCCACCCCTTCTCTGCTCAACTTTACCAAAAACTCCTCAGTATCATCGCTCACCTGGTTTCTAAAATTACTGTATTGATCAATGTAAAATAATATAACCGGCAACTTATTGTTAACCATTTTATTATAGTCAAAGAAACTCTGTCCTCTAATTAATTTTTTTCTATCTTCCAGAATTCTTTCTAAAAGATGCAACAGCCTTTCCAATTTCTCATCTTCATTCTCAAATACAATTCCGCCACAGTGAGGAAATCTTTCAAAACATGCAGTTATCTGGCTGCTGAAGTCTACTCCATATACTTGAAGCTGTGATGGACTGTGTTTTGTTAACAATCCATATAATAAAGTCTGTAAAAAGGTACTCTTACCACTACCCGGAATACCCAAAACTAAAGTATTTCCCATAGACTCTAAATCATACTCCAACACAAACTGCTCTTGGTTGCTTGGATGGTCCACTAAACCTAATGCTACCGGTACAACTCTGTGTTCCGTCACACCTTCTTCCTGATTCTGCTTTAGTCCTCTCCACTCAATTCTTTCTTTTAACGGATCCATCCACAAAGGCTTCGGCAATCTGTATCTATTTTCCACAAAGACATCATGAAGGTGCGAGATGACGGCATCCAACTGTGAGTTTTGTTTCTGTGCCGGAAGCTCTTCTCCGGTTTTCTCCAATTTTTCCATATATTTGCAAAGAACTTCCTCTTTAGATTCTTGTGAATGTTCTGCTAAAAAATTGAAAAGAGCATATAATTTATTTTCATTCCTCTCATTTTTTTCAAAAGGCATTCCTTCTTTTTGTAAAATCTCCTGCAAATCCTCCACAATTTCTTTTTGTGAATGAAGAGAATAGTCCTCACGCTCTCTCCGGTATGCAAACATCAAATCAATAATTTTCAACGCCCATACACGCTTCTTTTCCTGCGCCATTCTTCTTTGATTCGCATTACCTACCAAAGAAACTCTACCATTCAAATTTAGCATACTTGCAATTTGTTTACTTTGTTCCTCTTCATGATAAACAGCACCACTATATCCTGATTGAAACAGCTCATAAACCTCGTCCTGTCCTACCTGCAAATAGCATCTACCCGGATGTATTAGATATGCTGCATCCGGCTTCTTCAACATATCTTTAGAGTCCTGTACATCTTGCACTCGCAAACACAGCCTGAATTTGGAGTTACTCCAAATATTCTCATCTACTGTACCGGCCGGCTTTTGAGTAGACAAGATAAGATGTACGCCCAATGAACGTCCTACTTGGGCAACACTTATAAGTTGCTTCATAAAATCAGGTTCTTCTCGCTTTAGTTCAGCAAACTCGTCCACTATTATCAATAGATGAGGCATGGGTTCTGATATGCCGCCTTCTTTATACAATCTTGTATAACTGTTTATATTATTAACTCCGGCCTCATTTAACATTCTTTGACGTCTTCTGTTTTCACTTTTTATTGATACCAAGGCACGTTGTACCTGACTTCCTGATAAGTTGGAAATCGCTCCAACCATATGTGGCAGACCATCAAACAAATTTGCCATACCACCACCTTTGTAGTCAATAATAAAATAAGCAACATCATCAGGACTGAAGTTAATAGCCAATGACAGCAAATATGTTTGAAGTGTTTCACTTTTTCCTGATCCTGTAGTACCTGCTACAAGTCCATGTGGTCCATGATACTTTTCATGAATATCCAAAAAGCAAGGCTTTCCTCCATCCTTTACTCCCACTAATGCTCCCATTGATTCATATGGTCGATTTTTAATCCATCGATTTTTTACGCCCAATTCTTTCAAAGAATGTACGCCATACATTTCCACAAACTCAATTCCTGAAGGTAATCCTGAACTGACACTGTTTTCTTTTACACGATAATGAGCAATTCTTCTTGTGATTCTTTCCAAATGTCTGGCTGCAATGTAGTCCGGCAATAACTTGATTCTATCCTCAAAATCAGCTAAAAGTGAATAAAATCCACAAAACTCCTCATCATTTTGAATCACAAAGTCTACAGTATTAGGCAAGTCTGTCACAGTTTCTGCTACAATAACTGTATGTAAACCAACATTCTTCTCATTTTCAATAAAGCCTTTTATTATTTCTCCTTCGAGATACTCTTGCTCTGTTATGAATAAAACATAATGTGGCAAGAACTTTTGTACCTTATCATTATCATCAGTATTAAAACGATCTCTTAGTACCTGAGCCAGTTCAAAGAATACCTCTCTTGCCTCTTCTCTGTCACCCGCAATATATCTCGTACGTTTATCCGGTGACCAGCAGTGTGGTAGCCATTTCAAAACCTCTAAAGATGTTGCTTCCTCTTCATTACATCCATTAAAAACAGCTGCAATTCTCATATCAGTATAGCAGTTATTATAAGCAATTTGAGCTGCTAAAAGCCTTAGAATATCCATAGCCGCAGATTTCTTTTCACTGACTACACCAATAATACTGTAATCCATCAAATTAACCCCTATCGGAACCTCTTTCAGTTCTTCAAAGGATTTTTTTATTGCTTCACCTCTACCTTGCCAAGGATCCTTTTCCACTCTAAACCCCTGCTTGGTTACATTAATCTCTGCCAAAGAAGGCATTGAACCGATCCCTAATCTATAATACATAAAATCTTCGTGGGCAGGATTTCTGGTCCAAAGTGTATCCTCAGTGAAATTTTCCAAATAGAAATGGGCAGGATTATAAATTCTTTCCAATGCCACTCTACGCTGTTTATAATCCTCCTCAATCTCAAGCCCCTTTTCCTGTAAGTACTCTGTGTACGATGTAATTCTTCGTTTTTCTTTGCATATACGATCATGTTTAGCCTTATTATAATTCGCAACTCCCCAAAATACTCCAATTCCGGCAGACGCTACAGCCATTATCATACCACTGGCCCCCATACCTGCATTAGGGCTGTTAGCCATCATAGTTCCAAACATCATAGGTATAACCATAGTCATAGATGGTCCTATTTGCCACAAAACGGAAGCAGTATCTTCCGGCTCTTTTTCAGGAGGATTATCAATATCGAATATCTTTTTCTTCATAGGAAAAAGTCGCCTTGGAGAACGATGGAAAAGCTTTTCATCCTTTGTATATAGCTTTCTCGCCTTTGCTTGGAAATTTTTTTCATTAAGTATTTTCATACCGTTAAGTCTCACTGTATAGGTCTTACTTCTTATATCAACAGCAAGGTAATTTCCAAGAAACATCATGCGAATTCCTATAATTACAATAATATCTCCACGATGAAGTTTCTTTTCATCTGTAAGTTTCTTATCATTTACAAAAGTACCGTTTGTGCTTGCATCTTTGATGTACCAACTACCATCTTGAAATCGTAAAAGGGCATGATGAGATGACACCATATTTTTATAATCAAGAACAATATCACAGCCTCTGTCTCTTCCTATACTGACCATTCTTCGATCTGAAAGCACCACCTTTGCCAAATCTCTAAAAGCCTCTGTAGACTCTTGGAACATAACAGCGATTTCTGCTCCGCCTTTTACAATATTAATAACATCTCCTGAAAATAGGGATTTATCACCTCTCTCTCCACTAATAATATATCCACCTGATACTTCTAATAAATACCATATATCATGAACAACTTCAAAACGCAAATTCAAACCTTTAAGTTCGGGATGCTTTACATTTTCCATTGACAGAAGGTAATCCTCATTATTGATAGCAGGAAGTGTTACTTCGTAAAATCCGCTATTAGCAAAAAAAGTTAATGATTTAATCATAAACTACCCCCTTGCCCAAGCTTGTACCGGGTTACGAGCACATGCTCCAATTCCCTCTCCCTGTGCTCTGGCACCTTCACAGAAATTAGCACCTTCTGCTCTTGGTTTCTTAAATTCACCAACTATTGCATCAGAAGCTCTCTTGTATGCCCTCTCTGCCAATTCATAGAATTTCTCTTTACTAACATTTTGATTCAAGAACTCTCTGGCTCTTCTCATATTACCTTTTCCTACAACTTCTCCCAAAATCTTTCCTGCAGGACTATTAAAAGCGCTTTTTATTCTTGACCTTGCACCATTTACCAGCTTATTTCCCACAGCATCATAAAGTCCACCAACAATCCTTTTTCCGGCCTTACCTAATGCATCTCCAACCATATCTCCGGTCAATCGCATTGCATTTTCAGCTGAGAAGAATGGGCGTCCCTCTCTTGCACAATCAAGTGCGTTGCCTCCTATTTTAGTGGCAAATTTAATACCATTTTTCAAAGCACTCGCCATGCCACCGCATATTGGGTCCAAACATCCTGTAGCAAATTCTCCTGCTGTATTCCAAAGCATCTTGTCCCAGCGATAATTTTTAGCATAATTTCCCATTTCTCCCAAAATATTTAACGGCTTACCTTGAATTGCATTCATTGCAACATTTGAAACAATTGATTTTCCTGCTACTATTGCTTCCTTTGCCAAATATGCTCCTGCCTTCGCTACACCACTAAGCAGACAAGTGAGGAAAGCACAAAATCCGTCCGGATCCTGTTTATTTTGTGGGTCATTTTGGCTATAAATATACCTGTTAAAACTTCTCGGATTTCTAGGATCCCCTATAATAGCATCTCTGGATTGAAATCTGCCATTTTGTGGATCATAAACTCTTGTATAACTTATCTGTCTTTTCAGAAAATCATCCTGTAACAGCGCCCCAAATCCATATACTGTAGAGAAAATTGCAAACTCTCCACCTGTACTATGCTTCTCACACACACCAAATGGTGAATAATCTAACATCTCATAACTATTTTCTCTCTCAAGACGAAGTACAAGGCTTTGATTGGCATCAAAAACATCCCAAATCAATCTACCTTCCATATCCTCTGCCAAAGGGCTTCCATCAAAGTACTGATTATGAGTTATGTTTTCACTATTTTTTCTTTTACAAAGAACCTGTCCATTGTCTACTAAATAATTCGGGTAATAGATTTCCTTTTCCTTTTTTAAATCTTTATATGCAAAATCAGCCTCTAAACGATTTCCCATGGCATCATATCTATAGTTTACTGTTCCACTCTCATTAGACACCTGTAAAAGTTGTCCTAATCCATTATATTGATACTGTGCCAAAACCTTACCATCAAGATATTCATATATCATATCTCCTCTGGTATTGTATTCATAAGTATATATATGTTCTGAAATCTTTTTTTCAAGCAATTGATTCTCTACATTATAAGAATAGCTTGCCTCTTCTCCTTGCTCTTTAGAGTATATTCGGTTGCCTGCAGCATCATAAATATATTCCCCCCAAGTCTCTCCATCTTTTAATGTCTTAACCAAAAATCCTCTTTTATCATATTCATAACCATAAGATATAGGATTTATGCCTCTTTTTAAGATTTTTTTCTCTGTAATAAGATTATAATACTCATCATAAGCATATCTAATTTCCAGTACAGTTCCTTCTTCATCCTGTACTTTTAATGTTTCCAATTTCCCATTTTCATGATATGTAAAACTATGACTTAATCTTTCTGATTGTTTTTTTACTAATCTATGTCTTTCATCATAGCGATAATGTACAGTATCTCCGGGAAGATGTGTTTGAATCAGGTTTCCAAAGCTATCATAACTGTATTCTACTCTACTACCGTCAGGATACAACATTGCAGTACAAAGATTAGCTTGATTCCACTCATAACCGGCAATACTTCCATCCGGATAGTGTACTCCTACTACTCTACCGGCTAAATCATAGTCAAAGCTAACTTGTCCATTGGAGTTGGTTGCTTCAGTGATTCTGTCCTGTTCATATCTAAAAGTACTTTCTTCATTATGGCTACCCTTTTCAAAAATTCCCGTAACTCTTAAAAGTGCATCATATGTAATTTCTTTACTATCACCAATAGCATCATAGCTTTTCTTTAGAATACCTCCGGAAGTCATTTCCTGAGTACTTATATTTCCCAAGCTGTCTTTTAGAGAAACTGTTCTTTTTTTATAATCAATATTTGCGATATAACAAGCAGAGCTCTCGTCCTGAGCCCACTCTGCATCACCTCGATTCAATTCTTCTACGCTATATTCTCTTGATAACAAATGGTATACTCCAAGCATTATTCCCATTCCATTATATGAAAAGAATATTGCTTTTCCATGCTCATCTTTAACCCATTTTATTCTTCGTGCCTCATCATATCCATAGCTTATGCTATCCTGTAACTCACCGGAACCTATAGAAACCAAACCGTCATACTGATCAAATTTCTTTTCTACCTCTTTTCCAAGATAATTTGTAAGAGTCACTACCCTTCCTCCACTATCATGTGCAAGACCTATCGTTTCTCCAACTATTTCAATCTTGTTCATCTCTCCTGTACCATACCAGATACGGTAAAATGCTTCTCCGAGAGTTTTACCTCCGGTATGTCTATTATATGCATCATAACCATTTTGCAAAAGATATCCAAAATCAGCCATAGAAATCAGAGTAATATTTGAAAAATTATCATATGACAATTCTATCTGTGCCTGGAATGTATTTACCTGAATCAATCTATCTGCTGAATCATATTCATAAATACCATATCTTCCTGCATCATCTGAAATGGAAGAAAGTCTGCCATCCTCGTCATATTGGTAAGTAACATGAAAATCATCTACTGACATCTCCTCTAAAAAATGATTTTCATTATATCCTATATCTACAACCAAACCATTGCTATTTATTATCTTCGTAGGCTGATTCCAAATATTCCATGTATAAGACTCTTCGTAACCAAATCCGTCTTCTACCTTTATTACCCTATTGTTTTCATCATAGGTACAACCTTCCAACAAAAATTCTCCTTGATAGTGTTTTAGCAAATTGCCTTGAATATCGTATTCCATATGGTGTACGTCTTCACCCGGTAAATCGAGCTCTGTAAGATTTCCGTATTCATCATATGTACAAGTTATTTTTTGCTCTCCCTCTTCATATGAAAGCATGAAACCTGTAAGAGAATATTTACATGCTACACTTCTTTCAAGGTCATCACAAATATAGCCAATCAAATCATCAAAAGCATAATGTATTATAACTTCTCTTCCATTTCCTATTTTTACATTTGTAATTCTTCCGATTCCATCATAGCTGTATTCCTCTGAAAACTCTTCAGGTGCATCTACATTTACAATAAATCCTCTTTCATCATATAATAATCTGCAGCTTTCTCCCTGTGCCTCATATCCTATCAGCCTGTTTTCCTCATCGTAGAAAAACTTATGTACTTCTTCACCCGGGTAATCCATCGCAATCACATTATCTAAAAGGTCATAATGAATTTTTAAATAACTTCTACCATTAAAAGTATACTCATCCAGTTTGTGATTATCATTATAAAAAAACTCATGTGAAAATCCTGACTTAACAACAGAAATCAATTGCCCAAATGCATTATAATCATATATCACAACATCCGTTTCATTTGTAACCTTCTTTATTATACGATCATGAGCATCATATTCTGCTTCATATTTCGTAATAGGATTTTCCATATGAAGAAGATTTCCTCTTTCATCATGAATATATTCGGTAGTAAATCCTGTTTCGTCAATATTTGTTGTTTTATTTCCTTCATATTTAAATGAGAAAAAGCGTCCTTCTCCCATGGACTGATGTATGACTCTACCCATCTCGTCATATGTATTATCAAATAATGGTTTATCATCAGGTCCTGTGATTTTTGTCAGATATCCCCTGTCATTGTAAAACAGACAAAATCTTCTGCAATTATATTGATCAATAAATGGAGCGTCCTTCTCAAGATGAATAGTCATACCTGACAGCAGATCATTATAATACTCCAGTTTTATGTATCGACCTATATTATCAGTAATTTGAACAATATGGTCTTCTTCATAAGTAAACTCGTATGAATAGCCATGTTGTGCATTAACTTTTATTAAATAATCTCCATCATAAATCAATCGCTTTACTTCTTTACCCTGAATATACTCAGCTACAAGGCGACCCTTTTTATCATATTCCTTCGCCTGTAAAAGCTCCTGATCATAATACCAAAATCCTTCTCCCTTTCTCACCAGCTTTTTTACTGAAGGATGTTGCGGATAAAATACTTGATCTTCTCCCTCTCCGAAAAAAGTGCTGCTTCCATCACCTTCAAATATTCCCCAGATTCCATTATCCGCAGGATGAATTCTACTCATGAAATTATGTCTAAACCCTTTACCCATCCCCTCATCTCTTGTATATACAGTGTCATAATACATTGTAAACGCAAGAATTTCTCCTGTATAAGTCTGCAAAGGTGTTATTTGCCACAGAAAGCTTCCGGAAAACATACTTACCGGATCACCTCCATATCCACCGCCGGCACGCATACCCCCACCTGCAAGTCCTGCCGCTGCAGCTGCCTTAAGGCCTCTTTCATACTTACCTTGAAGAGCCTTTTGAAAGCTTGTCATAGAATTGTTTTGTATTACACGACTCTCTGCACTACGCATAATCTGAGCTGCCTGTTGTAATGTACTTCCCATCATTGCAACTTTTTGTGACTGCACACTACACTGGTTTGATAAATTACTCAAGGCCGCTCTTATACTATCTCCACTGCGGCCAAGCTCCAATCCGTAAGCAATACTTCTTAGTTCCTGACTACATCCCGCAATACTGCTTCTAATCCCTCCTGTTCTACCGGAAAGACTTTGTATGGATGCAAAATTCATAAAAATATCGTTCATTAACTTCCCTCATTTTCTTAAAGATAAGTTTTATCTCTTTTCCCATTTACCACTCGTTACATAGTACCCAACACTTCCATCAGAATTGTAAACTATTCCATTATATAGATCACCACTTTGGAATTCTCCATCATATATAGTGCCATCTCTTAAATGTTTTTTCCCTTTAACTAATCTCAACCCTTCAAATTCTCCTTCTTCATAGCTGTCCTCTGAGTATTTTCTTATCCCGCTTATACAGCCTATACCATTAACTTCTACTTTTCCTGTAAATGTCCAATCACTCCACAATTCTCCCTTTGGTCTGGCAATATCCTGATAAGAATAAGTTCCATCCGCCTCATCATGTATAAACCATCCATTTTCCCAAGTATCATTAAAGGTATATTTTATATCAGTAATATCATCTTCTGCATTTTCTATATGTGCTAGAAGCCTACGCTCCACAGTTGACTCTTTTTTTAAGTTCCCGTTTTCCCATTCTCCAATTAGCATATGGCTTCCATGCGCTTTGCTTCCGCCTTCATTATTCTCATTTTCATAGTAAAAAACACCATATCCATCAGGTATTCCTCTTTTCAGTTCTCCTATATAAAATCCATCTCTATCTTTTATCATATTGCTTTTATAAGACCATATACCAAGTGTATAATCAATGTAAACCGAGGAATCTAAACTATCTTTATCAATTTCAAATAAATCCGATGTTGCCGCAATTTCTTTTGCCTTTGCAACTCTTACAGTATTTTCCTTTAATTCCTCTTGTGATTTTAAGAAATTTGAAAAAAATATTCCACCAACTACAAGAATTAAACAGAAAATGATTGATACAAATATCAATGGTAATCTGCTTTTCTTTTTTGACGGTAACTGATTTGCTTCTTCTAATATTTGCTGTAAATCCGGCTGTTTGTTATCTACTTCCTCTGCTTGACTTACATACTTTTCTTTACCTCGTGCCTGGCTCTCACCTCCATAATAATTTAAGCTTCGAGTATAATCTTCAGAACTATTTACTTCATCATAATGATTACTTTCTGTAAATACTTCCTCTCTGCTCCCCGTAAAAGATGATTGTCTTTCAAGCTTATTACCGGTTTTAGGAGTATTTCTCACATATCCTTCTTTTGGATTTTTATCCATATATTCTGCACTCTGCACATCGCATACATCTGAACTCTTTTTTTGTCCAAGTTCAAGCACAACATCAAGTTTATCTTTATGTTTTTCCCTATAAGCTTGCAATTCACTTTTTGCCTCTCCGGCACTTTGAAAACGTTCTTTGGGATCAAAAGCACACATTTTTTTTGATTATGGCAAATAACTCTTCATCTCCAAAGGGAGGCGTTGGAAAATCTTCTCCAGTAATTCTCTTTCTATAGGCCTCCTCTGATAATGTAGCGGTTACTTTTCCTTCGCCAAAAAAAGGTCTCTTATTCTTATTTATTAATTGATATAAAACAAGTCCTAAAGCATAAATATCAACATTATAAGAATAATCTTTTCCTTGGCATACCTCAGGTGCAGCATAATTATCCGTTCCTCTATGTGAAAGATTTCTGCTCTCTAAAGTCAAATCTTTTGCTATTCCAAAATCACCAAGCTTATACACACCCTTGGAATTAACAAAAATATTCGCAGGCTTTATATCCCTATGAATAATTCTATGAGATTCACAAGTCTCCAATGCTGATAAAATATCTTCACCCAGAGAGACAACCTCGCCTAGTTTAATACCACCTCTTGATATTCTGGATTCCAAACTCTCCAAAAGCTCCATGCGGATCAAAATATTCCAACCTATACTTCCCTCCGGCTTCTCCAAAATATCAAAGTCCTGAATATGAAGACAGTGTTCATTTTCTCCCAGCTTTTCCATAAGTGCTACTTCTTCTTTTAGCTTTTCCACTTCGGGATAAAAGTATTCTTTTAATTCCTTATCAGAGAGATGAAAACTATGCCTAACCTGTTCTATTTGATTGTCATCTGTGGGAATATGTACAACCTTGATAGCCGACTCTTTCCCCACTCCGAACTTTTCCTTTACTGCTCTAAATACAGTACCATATGAGCCTTTGCCCAATATCTCCTTCGCCTGCCAGTCCGGCCAGACACTTTGTATAATATCCCTATATTCCATGTTTCACCTGTATTTATCATATACTCTTTAAGTCATAAATACCCTATTTAATAAGGCCTCTTAACTTACTATTTATACATATTTATTATCTTTAATCTTTTTATTTGTTTTAGAAGGTGATAGCAATAAAACAAATAAAACAACTTTACCAATCAATCCAATAATAATACTGCCAGCGAATACATCCTCCAGCAAATCGGAGTATGACCTGCCGTCATTAACTATTACTATCCACAAATATAACATGAAGGAAATTAATGTTGGTATATGCCAAAATATATGATATATACTTCTCCCTCCGTCCCTTAACCTTCTAACTTGAATAGCTGTATCCGGAATAGCATTAACTCCCGCCCAAATGGTGAAAAACCAATTACCCAGTTCTTGTCTGGTAAACGCAAGTAACATTGTTCCAGCAAACCAAATCACCATATTTATTACTGTAGTAATCCAATATCCTGCTCTTGTCGTTTTACCTTCAAAATTAAAGTAATTACTCCAATAAGCTCCATAGGAATTCATTTTTTTTAGCTCACTATCTTCCGCAAATCTTCCAGCCTCCACCAACACCTGTTGTATATTAGGCTGTGCAGTTCCTTCATTTTGAACAGTGGTTGTTTTTTCTCTTTTCTGATACATTTGTCTGGTATAGTCACCATAGCTGCTATCTCTTGAACGGATTTCCTCATATATACTATTAGAATCCTCTTTTCCTTCTAAATCTCTCCCTCTACTTTCATATATTGAATGAGTCTGTGATGTCGTTCTTTCTTGGTATTCAGACTGTTTACCTATTAATAATTCTCTATTTAGTGATACTTCCCTTACTGTAGAATTATCTATTATATTGATATTTTCTTGAATTTCCATATCAAAAATATTTCTGCAATTAGGGTTTCTTGGTAAGGTTAATGCTCTATTAATCTCATCGTCATTTGCTATTTTATATTCGTTCAAGTCATTTAATACTTCTTTTGCGTTTTGATATCTGTCTTCAGGATTATAGGCACACATCTTCTTTATTATCTTATGTAGTTCTTCACTGCATTCCAAGGCTCTTGGAATCTCTTCTCCCTGCTGGCGTAGCTGAAAGGCTCTCTCAATACTTCTTGAAGTAAGCCTTTCCTCTCCTAAAAATGGTAAACGATTCTTATTTAACAGCTTATATATCACTATACCGAGTGCATATAAGTCTACATTGTGAGAGTATCTTTTTCCCTGATAAACTTCAGGAGCCATATAGTTGTCTGTACCTTTATGAGAAAGACTTCTACTGCTTGCTGAAGTATCTCTTGCTATTCCAAAATCACCCAGCTTATAAATACCTTTTTTGCTGCGGAAAAGATTAGCTGTTTTGATATCTCTGTGAATTATATTGTGATTCTCACATTCTTGGAGCCCTTCCAGAATATCCATCGCCATGTTCATTACATCACCCACAGATAGCTCTTCTCTTTTAATAAATGAATCTAAGCTTTCCAAAAGTTCCATTCTAATTAGAATATACCATCCAAGTCTTCCACTTGGATCCTCCATAATTTCAAAATCCTGTACTTGTACAATATTTGCATTCTCTCCCAAAGTCTGCATCAGTTGTATTTCTTCTTTGTACCTTATAACCTCCGGATAGAAAAAATCCTTCAGTTGATCTTCTGTAAGACCATAAGCAGCTTTTATTTCTCCTACTTCATCATCGCTCTTTGGTATCCTCACTACCTTTACCGCTGCTTTTTGTACAACTCCCATACGCTCTTTTTGAACAAAATATACTTGCCCAAATGAGCCCTCTCCCAGTTTTTCGCCGATGCTCCAGTCGCTCCAAACTCTTTGTATAATATCTCTATATTCCATTTCACGCTCTCTTCTCTTTTTATTTTTGTACTTCTACTCAGATACCTATTACTTCTTTTTGGATGGACTGGCTAATAAAATCAGCATTATTATGAAAATAATAAATCCCAATAGACTCCATGACGGGTTATCTCTTACTAAAAGTGTAATAATAAGAGAAACTATATTATACCAAATAAGATTATAGGGACTAAATCCGGCATCCCTTAAACGTCTTGCCATCATAGCAGTCGATGGAATAAAAGTAATAATACACCACACCAAAAGTAAGATCCTAACAAAAATAAGTGGTATAGTAATAATTACATTAATTAATACAACTATCCAATAATCACCTCTTGATGTTCTTCCTTTGAAATTAAAAGCATTTTCCCAGTATGAAAGATACGGATTACCTGTAGTAAGCTCTTCGACAAAATCTACATTAGGACTTTGTCCCTCTACAGTAGTTTCTTGAATATTTGGTTGTGCATTTTCAACAACTTGATTTGACGGAGCTTCTTCCCTTTTTTTATACATTTTTACAGTATAATCACCCTTGCCTATTTTTTTTGTACCATCTTCTTCATGTATATTACCCATGTTTTACTCCTTAACCTGTCTCTACGCTCCATATGCTTAACACAATATCTCATTATTCCATAACGGCTCTTTTCTATTTTTAGATACTTGCATTACTCAGAAACTGTCGACTCTGTTCCTTTTGCTTTTACATCCAACCTTATAATAGTAGTATTATCCTTTCCACCTCTTTCCATTGCCAAACCTAGAAGGTAATCTACAGAGCTTACACCGGATTTATTGCTTATTGCCTCTCCTATTTCTTCCGGAGTGACATAATCTGTCAATCCGTCACTACATAGTAAAAATGTATCATCTTCTTTTAATTTCAAGTCTACTATATGTGGTACCAGTTCATATTCTGATGCATCCATACCCAAAAACTGACTAAGCCCTCCTCTGATCTGTTTTTCCACCCCATTCTCTGTAATTGTAATATTCATAGTGTCCAATTTATTTTGTTGTGTAACTTCACCATTACGAATCAAAAAAATCCTACTATCCCCAACACTAACTATATATGCCCTATTCTCTACAAAAAATATAGCTATAATTGTGGTTCCCGATTGCTTTACATTATTTTCCAATGCCATTTGGCACACTTTTTCATTTAGACTATATATCAAGCTTGTAAATACCTTTTCTCTTCCTTTAGTATCAAGCTTAGGCAATATTTCCAAAATATCCCTTTTTATATCAGAAAAAAAGCCGGCAGCCTCAAGTGATGCCTGTGCTCCCAGCTTTTCGCCCCCCATCCCGTCCATAATACCGTAGGCTTGAGGTAAAGTAACCTTTTGTATTTCTAATCGAATGGAATTTGACTTATTCCCATTAACAAATTCTCCAAAAGAAAAATTATCCTGATTTTCTGTCCTCTTCCTTCCAACATCACTGACTAAGATACCACTTAAAGTGTACTCTAATGGTTCGAATAATTTATTCCAAAACATTTCTAAAATCACTGGCAGCTTCAACATTTTGCTGCTCAGCTTGCTGATACAAATTCGCCAACTCTGTAAGGGCTTCAGAGTGCTTATCAATTATTCTCTTAAGTTTATCAAAGCTTCCTTGGAACCTCTTAAAATTATTCATATATGTATTTGCAGCTTCACCCGACCAAATTCCACTCAAGCTCTGTGCTGTTTGAAGCATGTTATTAGCTATTTGATACATATTATTTCCTGCTGATGTAAACTCTGCCGCATTCTTTGTCAACTCACCCGGAGTTACTAAAATATTACCATCCATTTTATATCACTTGCTCCTTTACATTCTTTTCTGTGCAGCTTCTGCCGCTCTAGCCTCTGCCATCTCATATTGCTTTGCTGTTTCATCCAGCTTTACAATAAATCTTTGCAACTCCTGAAAAAATGGCTGGCATTCATTGTAACTGGTCATAAATGCATTATGAAAGCTATCCTTAGCTGCACCCTGCCACATACCTGACAAACTGTTTTCCCTTTCCTGAAGCTCATTCATTTTCTGTGCTAAGTTTTTTACACCTGTTTGCAGTTCCTCTGACTTTTGTCTAAGAACCGCAGGTGTTACTTTAATTTCTGCCATATTTAACTCCTATTCTGATTACTCGCCAATTGGCTAATGTTTTTTGTTGACTTAAGTATATCAAAAAAACTTTTCTAAGCACCCACACAAACATGTGGTTTTCCCATATTTTCATAGCCATTTAATCATTTCCTAAAACCTTGGCAAAATAACCCTTTTATCAACTGCTTCCAACGCAATCTTTGCCATATTGTGCATACCCGTTTTGCTTGTTAAATTTTTTACATGATAACGTACTGTATTTTGTGATATATGGCAGTCCTCTGCCACCTCCGCATATGTACATCCTTTTGCAAAGCTTCTTAAAACTGCCAACTCCGCTTCTGTAAGTTCCTCAATCTTGGCATTTCCAAGGGTAACTGCCGGAAAATCATCTACAAATTTTTTTTCTCCAACAGACACATCATCTAATACATTTAAAATCCCATGCTGCATACTTTCTTTAAACCAAAATCCGTCACATCCGAAATTTTTAGCCTGTTTAATAAAACTTTGATCAAGCATTGATGTCATAATAATCACTTTAATACCAAGAAATCGCTCCTTTATCTTCCTTGCCAAATCAAGCCCTGAACTGTCGCCCAAGCATACATCCATCAATACAATATTTATTCGTCCGGATTCACAAGCCGGCTCTACATTTTCAACTCCTCGAAATTTGCACATGATTTTATACTTATGCTTCGCTTTCTCAAGTTCCAACTCTAAATATTCCATTGTAACCGGTGAATCCTCCACAATCATAATGCCAATCACTTAATCACCTCCTTAATAAAAATGATATCTCTAGCCTTCCTTCTTCTGCTTTTAGATACATGGGAATATCTTTTTGTTTTAAATATTCTCTAATTCCTGAAATTCCTCCGCCTTCACTAAATCCTTCCTTTAACCCTGTACCATTATCTCTAATATAAACTCGTACTTTATCTTCTTCTATATCTTGTGTGACAAACACTTTTGTAGCTGAACCATGACGAATAGCATTCATCATAGATTCTCTTACACAAAAATAAAAAATAGGTTCATAAATTTCTCTAAACCAATTTTGCTTTGGAAGGTATAATTTACAATTAAACAGAGATGCCAACTCCATCAGTTCTCTTTTTTCATCTATCTTCTCGGGCAAGGAAATACTACCTGACAGATTATCTAACAGTCTCTTCCATATTTGTAATACCTTTTCTTTGTCCATTCCCTCTCCTTTATTCATATACCTGTAGCCCGACTGTAAACAGTCTCCAAATTCTCGGTGCAGGTTCATCTTTAAAGTGAGATATTTCTGTTCAGAATTTATATTTATTACACTTTGTATCATATGAGCATATTTCTTATTTTCCTCAGCCAAAGTCTTTAATGTTTTTCTTATTTCATTTTGCAGGTTATAAAGATTGGTGATTTCCTCAGCCCTTATCTGCCAAAATCCAATATCTAAAAACTCTCTTCTTATTCTCCATACTTCTTCCCCTATACTAAAGAAAAGTTCAGATTCCCCACATTTATATTCTGCAACAGGATATTTTTGTAATCCTTCTTTCTTCCAACACTCCCATGTCATTTCAAAGTTTGGAATATATCTTCCCAAAAGAATCTGATTGAGCTCATACATCTTATTATTAATTAACACTGGAACCCCCTTAATATTTACAAAGGCTATTCCCACAGGTACACTATTTAACGCCTGTACTACACAATCCATCTCCAACATAGGATCATTACGAATTTTACTATCTA
Organism: Lachnoanaerobaculum gingivalis; assembly: GCF_003862475.1. GTDB lineage: Bacteria > Bacillota > Clostridia > Lachnospirales > Lachnospiraceae > Lachnoanaerobaculum > Lachnoanaerobaculum gingivalis. The sequence continues at coordinate 89,511 of NZ_RRCO01000006.1, forward strand.
TATACAAAGGTAAGCCAATCAAAAGCGGTATAAAGACTTGTATCTTGCGAATCAAATCAATCTCCTCACCATATATATAGTGAAGGCGGATATATCCTCCATACCAGATCAAATCTGCTGTTAAAATACAACTTATAACCAAAAAAACAAGTTCTTTTTTTATTCCTTTTCTTTTTGAAAATATTGAAGTGTCTTTTTTATATACAGCTAATCGTCGCATACAACATCCTGATAAAGAGCATATACTCCATCCGGCTCCGGCAGCAAGTAATGTCACCAAAAGAACATCAATTATGTACATACATATTCTGCCCTCCCTTTATCCTTATAGACTACACTGATTTCCTGTCTTTTACCCTCTCTTATTTCAAAGATATCGATATTATTCAAATTAGGGCTTTCTATACTAAAAAACCATTCCAAGAAATCATCTTTATTTAAAATAGTAGAACTCTCGATAATTATCTTGGCTTTTCTTCCATCTTTCATATGTAATTCCATACACTCCGGTGCATATTCTCCCCATTCAATTAATAAAATCCACAATTTGCAAATTAGCAATGCTATGTCCTGTGAAACATTCCCTTTTCCTTCACATACTTCTACAGTTCTAATGCCCGGAAACCATCTCAACTTCTCTCCAAATTCTACAAAGCAAAGTCGCATTTCATCCTGTGTAATAGTTTTTCCACCCTGACATAGCAAAAAAATATTTACATAGCGTTTTAAAAATACCGATATCCAGAGCATTTTTCTAAAACAAGAGTCCATATTCATTCCTTCTCTTTTAAAGTCCGTGTAAGCTCTCTTCAACGCTATAATTTGGTCTTTTACAACTATACTAAGTTTTTCAAATACTTCTTTTTGATTTCTAACACTTCTTTCTCTCTGTTCCCACTGAAATCGCTCCTGCACCAAATCCAATTTCAGCTCCAGTTCTTCCTGATTTTGCTTTAACACATCAATAGCTTGATACATTTTTCTATTATCAATTCTCCAGACTAAATATCCTCCGGGGAATTGGCTTTCATAGTATGTATACCCGGTTCCATTTTCCAATTTCCCAAGCTTTATAAGCTGCTCCTTTTCATCAAATGACAAATCTTTCATATCTGTAGATTGTAAATGAACATCTCCGTCAATATTTAAAATTTCCATCCCTATATGTGAATTATGAAAAACATACCCATGATACCTATTCCCCTGAACATATCCTAAATATATACAAAACTCCCAAAATAAAGCTTCTACTAAAAATACAAAATATGCCAATTCAAACGGTTCATTATTCCAAATCATCGCTCCTGAAACATATGGAATTAAATATATAAAAATACAAAAAAGTGTCAAAAATGGAAGTGCTTTTTGTAATTTAGTAGTCTTAATCTCCTTACTTACTCTATATACCAAATATATTTTTAAACTATGAAAGACAAATCCCCATAACAGCATAATATAAAACAAAATTCCCGGGACAAATTGCAAATTAACACCTTCATTAGGTGATTTTACAAAAAACAACATATGAAACTCATTAGTCATCATAAGAATCAATAAAATAGCTGCCGGCAATAACACCCACAAAAAACGCCTTTTAGGAAAAAAGCTCTGTGGTTTCCCCAAACAAAGAGCTGCAAAAAATCCCGGTAGTGGCAGTACAACTCCCAATACACCATAAAAATACCCGCTAATTCTAAACCACAACGGATCTATATTAAAAATAAGTAATTGCAAGCATCCATACAGTGCAAAAATAAACATAAATCCATATGCACAGAGTAAAAAAAATCGAACTCCTTTTTGAATAATTCGTATTCTTATAGCATTCCACCAAACACATAGTGCTATTTGATGCATAAGATACAATAAAACAGATAGAAAAATATCCCAAAAAGTATTTTCCTTTCCTTGTCCAAAAATAGGATTTTCTCTAAAACATGTTGTATTGCTTTCAATTTTCCAAGCCAGCCTTGCAGACAACACTAATAACAATATTGTTCCCAATATCCACAGATATGATCTATCTTTTAAAACATTAGGCTTTTTTACTTTGAATATATCCATCAATTATTACGTCCTTTGTTTTTATGTCATATTCCATTTATAGCCAAATCTTTATCCATATACCATAAGTATAAAGATTCTTAAGAATATTTTATCATATCATTAAGATTATTCAACACATATCTAGTTATAATCTAATTAATTGTCGCTCCATAACATTATACTCTAGTGTATTTTGTATACTGAATATTTTGTTCTAAAAACATACTATAACGGTAATATTAAGAATTGCTAATAAAAAAGCAATCACACATATACTGTGTGACTGCTCTGTTTCTACCTCGCATTCTCCGTCTTATAATTTTCCACAATCCTGTATTTTCTGCTTGGACTTGTGGTGTCATACTGCTTTTGGTATGCTCCGCTATCATCCACCCAGTAATAGGTAGAGTTTACGGCTGATTTTATATAACAGCTTACAAAAAGATATGAGTCCTTGCCAAAGCAATAGTCCTTGCTGCCTATATTCTTCCATTCCGCCTTGGCATATCTATAATCCTTATCTACATACCACCATCTTCTGTTGTCATTATAATCCTTTATCCAGCCTCTTACATAGTTTCCGCTTATAAAACCCTCAGATATATGAAACCATGGATTGTATCTGCTGGCTATTCTACCGCTTGCTTTTACCACTTCTCCTGCACTTAAGTTTTTTACAACTCCTGCACTTGTATTTGGCGCGGTTCTTATCCTTACTCCACTGCCTACAATAGTTAAGTTTGCAGTAATGGGTATCTCATTTGCAGCCGGTTTATATGACTGATTAGGTCTACTGCCTGGGCCAGGCTTATTTCCCTGATTCTGATTGTTACCTGGGCCTGGCTTAGGACCTTTACTATCATAATCAGGTCTTGCAAATCCTACTATTGTATAGCCTCTGCCGTCAAAGTTTCTGGTCATTTTCATTACCATACCACCATTTGCAATATCGGTACTTCCAGTATTTCCCTCTATGGTTTCATAGCTGCCGTCTTTATTTACCGCCACCACGAGACCTGCATGATTTACTCTTCTGCTCTGTCCTGCTCCATTACTCAAAATAAGTATAATATCGCCCTTTTTTCCACTGTCAAAGAGCATATTTTTATTCTTATAATGAGAATATACGGTTTCTGTGGATGCGGTCTTCATTCCGTCACAAAAGACATGGCTTGCCCCGCTCATTCTGAAGATATCCCAAAGAAAGGTCACACACCATGGATAAGAACTGGCACTGTTATCATATACCTCCTGCCCGTAGTAATTTGTGTTAAACAATACATTATTGCTCTCGGGAGGATCTTCGCTCACTCCGATATACTCCCCCGCCTTTCTTATAACATTATCCCTCAAAGACATATCCGACTCCTTTCTAAAAAAGACCACAGAAACTCTGTAGTCTTTTATATTACTGTTTTATCCTGATATCGCCATCTGTTATTTCTATCCTGCCTTCTTTCAAAAGATGTCCTACAGCTCTTTTAAAAGCATTCTTGCTAAGCTTAAGCTCCGCCTTTATTCTATCCGGAGAAACACTCTCATCAAAGCCTAAACTGCCGCCTCTGTTCTCAATTATATTGTAAAGAACATCCGCATCGGTAAGCAACTGTCTGTAAGCCTTCTTTCTCGGGCTCAAATCAAGCTTTCCGTCTTCTCTTACTCTTATAACTCTCATATCAAGTCTGTCACCAATCTTGATATCCTCAAAGCTCTCATTCGGCGGGATCATACCGTTGTATTTGTCATCAACAGCTACAAATATACCCATCTTTTTAATTTCAAATACCGTTCCTACGACCTCGTCATCCTTTTTGTATGGGCTGTTTGGTGAAAGATGTGAATAAACCTTTGCACTGGCTGCAAGTCTGTTACTCTTATCCACATAAAGATATACAAGTATCTCATCTCCCTCTTTTACCTTATTTACAGTCTCCTTAAAAGGTAAAAGCACATCTCTTTCAAGTCCTATATCAAGAAATGCCCCTATTCCTGTAGTAGATTTTACCTGTAGTCTTCCGACTTCTCCAACTAAAATTTTTGGTCTTCTGGTAGTAGCAATAAGTCTGTCTTTACTGTCACGATATACAAATACTTCTATCTCACTTCCTACTTCACAGCCTTCCGGCACTTCCTTCATAGGCAGAAGTACATCTTCACCGTTTCCGTCTGTAAGATATACACCGAAATCTTTTTTTCTGTCAACTTTCAGGCTCTGTATTTTTCCTAATTCCATAAGTCCCCCTTAATATTCAAATCTGACGATAGCATATGTATCTCCCTTTAGATCTGCCAGATTTACAATATATGAATTTTCATTCTTTGTAACTCTAGGTAAAATCACATCATTCAATACGGCCGCCTTCTTGTATTGTACACTTATTTTTTTTACTTTGAAATCTTCTTCAATAATATTTTTTGCTTTACTTACATATACTGCATTATTCATATGATGATTTGTATCCAAATCATTTTTACTTACCACTATTTCATTGCCAAGCTCATACTCTGTCGGTATATCAAACTTTCTGACAATCTCCGTCATATCGAGGCGTTTTTCATTTCCTGCCAAATACTTTTTTAAAGCTTCATCTGTAGGTTTGGTAGGTCTTTTATTGTCCAAGTCATAATGAAACCATATGGAATCGGCTTTTACCAAGAACTCACCGTTTTCATCTTTTAAAAAGAAATTCCTATAGCCGTAAAAGCTTTTAAAGTTGTACGCAAATGTACCTACTTCCACTTTTTGCGCAAGTCCCGGCAATCTGCTTATATCTATCTGCCAGGAATTAACCCACCAGGCTTCCTTTTTTCCTTGTAAATATTTTATTCCAAGTCCCAGATCCTCGGATTGAAATGTTGAACAGTCCTGAAATAAATTCAAAAGTCCTACCAAAGACAGCTCTCCATTCTCCCCCAACTCACTGTATCTGATTCTTTCATTAAATGAATACATTTGACTACCTTACCTCACTGTCTCTTATTTTAAAAGAGATTTGAAATACTTGAAAATTTCCTCACCTACTACCGCATCATCTCTTCTTTGTTTATAAGACATTCTCTCAGGATGAAACTGTGTAGCGATAATCGGTAATTCTTCATGTATAACAGCTTCACATACTCCGTCATCGGAGCGCAAAACCTCCTTCAGTCCTTTTCCGAGTTTTTTTGTTCCTTGATGATGTGCGGAGTTTATATTGAAAATTTTACCATAAAATTTTTCAAACAAATTTCCTTCTTCTACACTTTTTACACTGTGTATGCTGTCATTACCATTTTTTCTTGTATGAATATCTCTTGTTACAAGATCCTGATGTAAACTTCCTCCAAAATAGATATTTATAAGCTGCATACCTCTGCAAATTCCTAAGATAGGCTTTTTTGCCTTGACAAATGCATCCAAAATATCTCTTTGTGCTTTATCAAGCTCTCTGTCAGGCTCATCAGAGCCGTTCATTTCTTCGCCATAGTAAACAGGATCTATATCTCCACCACCCGGAAGAAGCAAACCGTCACATTTTATGGCTTCATCCACATCAAGAGTTGCAATAACTTCTATGTCATTTTCTTTGAGCGCATCGATATAATTTGTCAAGCTTTCAGTCCCTGCAAGTGCTACCTTCTTCATAAAAAATCCTCATCTGTATATACTAAAAAACTCCCACAAACATCTTCGTTTGAATGGGAGTTGTAAAAGCTGGGCTACTAGGATTCGAACCTAGAAATGCTGGAGTCAGAGTCCAGTGCCTTACCATTTGGCGATAACCCAAAACTGACTTTAATAGGATAATCTATTGAGTCAGTTTTGTCAATAGTAATTTAAAAAACTTACTAAAAAAATTATATTCCTAGGGTGAAAAGTTTATTTCCACAACCCCTATGCTAAAGTTGCGTTTAGTCTTACACATATTTCAACTTTTACAATAGTTGCGTTTAGTAGTACAATTCAGATAAGACAGCTACCGGAAAGGTAGGTAACACTATTACATCTTTAAACTCATTTTCACATTTAACCCTTGAAGATAGACGAATTATTCTAACGGGTATTACTAACGGCTCCACTAAGACTGCTATTGCTGAAACTATTGGTAAAGATAAATCAACTGTTTGTAAAGAAATCAAGTCACATCGTAAGCTGACATACAGGTGCAGCATGCCGCTTGAATTTAGTAACTACAAGAAGTGCCCTTTTGGACGTGAATGCAAAACTGATTGTATACTTTACTCTCCATTCCACTGCAAAAGACGTGACCGCTCTCCCGGTGCCTGTAACGGCTGCACAAACTGGCGTCATTGTCGTTTTAACAAATATAAATATTCTCCGGAAGATGCATGGAATGATTATCATTATACACTGGTAGACTCCAGACAAGGAGTAAATCTTACAGTTAAACAAGCTAAGGACATTGCTGATGTGATAGCACCACTCCTTAAACAAGGTTTATCTCCATATCAAATACTTGCTTCTCACCCTGAACTTGGTATTTCTGAAAAGACTTTATACAACTACATAGAAGGCGATATATTTCATGAAATAGCCGGTATAAGCGTTCTTGACCTTAGAAGGCAAGTCTCTCGTAAAATTCCAAGAAAGAAGTCTAATGGTTTTAAGAAAAGGGCTGACAACAAACATCTGATTGGACGTAACTACAATGACTATAAGCAATATATTGACGAAAATCCTAATGCTCTTATAACGCAGATGGATACAGTCTATAACAACGAAACCACAGGTCCATTTATCCAAACTTTTAAGTTTATTCCATCAGGCATCCTATTTGCAATCTACCAAACTGAAAAGACTTCCACTGCTATGAAGAATGGAGTCGATACTTTAGAAGACATTCTCGGCAATGATGTATTTAGAAAATATGTAAATGTCTTGCTAACTGATAGAGGTTCTGAATTTTATGCGGCAAAGGATATGGAAACAGATATAGATGGCTCCACACGCACCAGGGTATTCTACTGTGACCCGATGCAATCAGGTCAGAAAGGTTCTCTTGAAAACAATCACATACAACTACGTTACATACTTCCAAAACAAACAGACTTGACGTCTATTGGCTTAATCAATCAAAACTCCCTTAACCTTGTTATAAGTCATATAAATTCTGCACCTGTTGAAAAATTTGGTGGCAAGAGTCCTTTAGAGGTTGCTTCCTTTATGTATCATGACCTCTATGAAAAACTTATAGCATATGGTATCAAGGAAATAGAAAAAGATAGGATTGTTTTAAAACCCTATCTTCTAAAAAATAGATAACTCTTATTATAGGTAGCTGTCAAGAGCGTCTCAAACAGGTATTTTACAAGTGGAAGTTAGTCCTACACTCAAAAAAATTCGATTAAAATCCACTTATTTGTGATGCAAAAAATTACACCTATACGCCCAAATAGCTCCCTATAATATTTATATTGTAACAGTTATTGCACCTTTTTAGTAGTATAAATGTTATATTTCTTTGATTCTGTAACACTAAATGCAACTTACATAATTTTACTTTTTAAGTTGAACTAACATTTACACTTCAGCAAAAAATTATATTTTTTTGTTAAAGCCTAGTTTAAGCTCTATCCTGCAGTTATCATGTTCACTTTCACAGTTAAACTGTATTTGCCACACCCTCTCTTCAACACCTTTATGATTGCTGAAATAAACTTCATTTATATTTATATTTCCACCATTTTCCACATCTATGCAAAGTGTTGCTTTTTTCCCTGTTATTAAAATTCTTTTATTTTCTATTTTAGGCTTTATGGATGTTATCAGGTTTTCAGTCAAAGTATATTTATCAGATGACAATACATCCTCTATAGTAATAATGTTCTCATTACTGTAAAGTTCTACATTTCTGTCAAGTTCGATATTCTTTAAGCCATAGGCGGATGCATAAGACATTCTTATCTGCCCTGTTTTTGGTGATTCAAAACTTAAACATTTATACTCTTCACCCGCTTTTTGTTCCTCGCCGTTTATTAGCGGTACATTATGTGAAAGACTTCTGTTATTAAATATTTTATATCTTGTATCATCTTTAAAATAATCCTTTGTATACTCACCACATCCAAGATCTTTAAGGAATATTTCTCCGGCATAGCTTAGTATGAAACTACCTATATCATTATGGTTGTGAGGTTCATTATTATTACCTCCTTTGATTGCAAGTCCTGTATCACCACTGTTCCATATAGCCCACTGTGCTTCTTTATAAAAGATAAATTTGTACTCATCTTTTTGGGCTTGATATTCACTTTTTTTATCCTCTAAAAATTCACTTACCCATAAATCATCCTGTAGATTTGCCATAAATCTATAGCAACCGTCAGAGTCAAATTTCATAGCAAGGTCTATAGGCGGGATTTCAAAGCCCTTAAATTTACTCTTTAAAAAGCAAGCGAGTCCAAGTCTGAATCTGTCATTGGTTGAACCGTCAGAAAAACTTATGGTATTGCCACCCGGTAAAAAGCAGTTCTGTTGAAACAATACAATATTTTCAAGTCTCTTATCGGCATACAAATTTTTTTCTGCATCAGTATATTCATACAGCTGCCTTGCAAAACCGAAAAAATATTCCATACCATATGTAAAATAACTCATTCCCTCAAGACATACACCGTCTTTGCTGAAACCTCCTATATATTTGTCCAGACACAGTTTGACTCTATCAAGTATTTTGTCTCTTACACCTTTATCATCCGGCAGATACAATACGGCGCTACCTATACTTGATGCACATACCGATATCCAGTTGTTGTCCCAGTTTTCCCATATGTGATATCCGTATTCGCTTTCCACATAAGGTTTTATTATCCTCTTCCACACATTTTCTTTTATAATGTCTGTACATTCCTCAGATAATATCTTACCCAAATAATGGCATATACATGATAGGGCCTGTGCAGTTTCAGCCGCAAATAAATCTATGGTATACTTCCAATCGTATTTACTCATATCAACATGTGCAGGCAAAGCCCATGTATCTTCTTTACATATTGCATATATTATCTCTTCAAGCTTTTTTATATATATTTTTTCCTTATGCCATAATGTAACAAAGAAGAATACATTCAAAAATTTTCTTCTCTCAAAATATAGCTTTTCATACATAAGTCTGTTTCCGGTCTGTTCATACAGCAAAAACTTCTCTTCACTAAGTACAGGTAACTCTTTATACAGTAATTCCCTACTATAGTTTTCTATATCTCTCTTAAATTCTTCGAGATGTATTCTTATTGCTTCAAAATATTTCATAATTTATTCTTTCACTGCACCTATCATAATACCCTTGGTAAAATACTTTTGTAAGAAAGGATAAGCACATAGTATCGGTAAGGTTGCAACTATAACAGTCGCATATCTTATCGTTGCTCCCACGGCTTCCAAATCCCCTGAAGATACTCCCTGTGTCATAACTGAAGTGTCATTTGAAAGCAAAATTTCTCTAAGTATAACCTGAAGCGGGTACATAGTTCTGTCTGTGAGTATAGTGGAGGCCCAAAACCATCCGTTCCATACACCCACGCCATAGTATAAAAGCATAACTGCAAGTACAGGTTTTGAAAGCGGCAATACTATTGAAAACAGAATTCTTATATGTCCTGCCCCGTCTATTCTTGCGGCCTCACTGAGTGACTTCGGTATACTTTCAAATGATGTCTTTAAAATAATCATATTGTAGGTACTTATCATAAAAGGAAGAATAAGCCCCCAATGACTGTTCATCAAATGCAAGGATCTCAGATTCTGATAAAATGGTATCATACCTCCGCTTATAAACATAGTCAGAGTGATAATAAACATCAAAGGCTTCTTAAATAACACCCTATCTCTTGAAAAGAAATATGCTCCTATTGATGTCATAGTTATTTGCAATATCAAACTTATAACCAGAATTTTGATAGTATTCAAATAGCCTGATAAAATCATTTTATTTTTAAATACAGCAATATATGCCGCTATATTCGGCTTTATCGGAAACAGCAATACACCGCTGTGTTGCATAATCAGATTTCCGTTTGATAATGAAGCCATCAACACATACCATATAGGATATATACATAACAGGGCAAGTATGGATAAAATACATATATTAAACAAATTGAATATGCTTACTGCACTTGAATTCTTCTTTTTCATTATCCCTCCTTACCACAGACTTGTTTCACTGACTTTTTTGCTCAACTTATTTGCAACTATAAGGAAAATAAAGTTGATAAATGAATTGAACAGGCCTATTGCTGTTGAATAACTCCAGTTTCTCTCAAGGATTCCTACTCTATAAATATAGGAAGCTATAACATCTGCTGTTTCATAAGTTGCCTCATTATACAGCAATATGGTTTTCTCATAACTTGATCCCAGTATCTGCCCAAGCCTTAATATAAGCATAATAATTATCGTAGTGCTTATTCCCGGCAATGTTACATGTAAGAGTTTGTCCCATCTGTTTGCACCGTCTATAGATGCCGCCTCATAAAGTTGCTCATCTATACCTGACAATGCCGCCAGATATATTATTGAACCCCATCCTATTTCCTGCCATATATCTGAAGTTATATATATTGTCCTGTAAAGTCCGGGATTTTGTATAAGAGATGTTCGTGTACCACCGAAAAATTCGATTATATCATTTATGAGTCCGGTACTTTGTGTAAACTCTTTTATAATACCTGTTACCACTACCAATGAAATAAAATGTGTCAGATATGTTGCTGTCTGAACAGTCTTCTTAAACTTCTTTTGTTTCAGTTCGTTTAAAAGCAGTGCGAGTATTATAGGTGCGGGAAATCCGAAGATAATCCCATATACACTCAACAGAACCGTGTTTCTCAGTATTCTAACAAAATATGGGCTATTAAAAAACCTTATGAACTGCGCAAAACCAACCCATTCACTTCCCTTAATACCAAGTCTCGGATTGTAATCCATAAAGGCTATAATAGCACCATACATTGGTTTATAGTGAAATATAATATAAAATATTAAAACCGGTAGAACTAAAATATACAAACTCTTATTTAGCTTTAAATCTCTTTTTATTTTAGAAAATATCGTGTTTTTCATATTATCACCTTTACAAACCGATGCCAAAGGCACCGGTTTGCCAAATATCATATCTTACTATCTTGCATTGTATCTTTCCAATGCCGCATTCTCCATTTCCAATACCTTGTCAATTCCCATTGACTTGATTGTACTTACATAATTGTCCCACTCAGACATATCCATAGTTCCAAGGATAAACTTTAATGTACATTCATCTCTGTATGTATTTACCTCAGTCATTACTTTCGCTATTTCCTTACTTTCTTCCGCATTAGGTGTTATAGGCGGAATGGTATACTTCTTCATATTTGTATCTGACCAAAGCTTTAACGCCTCTTTTTGCTCATCAAGTGAGAAATACTGTAATATGTACTCTTCATCTTGAACGAAAGGTCCATTGTAGTTTGCTCTTACATGTCCTGCCATAGAATGAGTTATTGACATATCGGGGTTATTGAGTAAAAGATCTGTATATACATATTTGCCGTCTTTCATCTCATAACTTACACCCTCTTTACCGAAATTAAAAAGTACATGTCCGGCTTCACTGTATCCATAATCTAAGAGTCTGGCTGCCACTTCCACATCCTTACAACTTGTTGTGATTGCCGCACATCCAAGTCCTCCCGGATAGAAATTATCTCTCTGTCCCATTTCAGGTTTCTGTCCTGCTTCCAGTGTAGGATATGGTGCTCCTACAAGTCTGAAATCAGGATTTGTCTCTTTTCCGGCCTTAGTCCAGTTTCCCATACCGCTGCCGCCCCAGGCAAATGACGCACCTGCCGCTCCGCTTGTTATCTTTGCCGCTACCTGATCGTTTGTAAGTGTTGCAAGATCCGGATCTAAAAGTCCGGCCTTCATCCACTCACTCATCTTTTGAAGATAATTTTTGTATGAATCTTCTATAGCACCATATGCAATCTTACCATCCTTTAAATAGAATGTTCTTCTTGCACCATATGCACAGGCAAAAGGATTGTTGTTTGTAAGATCCGGTACTGAATACCAGTAGGCGAATGCTCCTGTAGCTCCCTTTTTCTCTTTGAAAGCTGTAAGCACTGTTTCCCATTCATCCACTGTCTTAGGTACTTCAAGTCCAAGTTCATCAAGCCAGTCACCTCTAAGCATCGGTCCCATACTTGTAAGCAAAAGGTCTCCACCTCTTATAAACGGAAAGCAGTAATAATCACCACTGTCTGTTTTTATCATTTTATCCACATCCGGATGATCCTTCAAATATGCCTTTATATTCGGACAATACTTATCAAATACATCATTCAAAGGAATTATTACGCCGTCATCAATAGCCTTTTGCGGTCCGCCTTCATATCCGAACCACTCCCATTCTACGATATCAGGTAATTCCTCATCCAATAGCATAAGATTGAACTGCTCTTTTTCCTGACCAAGTGCAGGGTGCTTATACTCTACAGCAATTCCTGATTGTTCGTGCAGATTTTTATAAAAGTCGGTCTCTCCAAGATTTCCATAATTAGCTGAAACATTTACATTCAGTGGGATCCAATAAGTCAATGTCTTATCTGTTTCCATAGGATAAGAGAACTCTTTGTTCTCTGCTACCGCCTCACTCGCAGTATCACTTGCTGTCTTTTCTCCCTCTTTCTGTGAACAACCTGCCAAACTCATGCCCACCATACTACATACCAATAACAAACCGCCTAATTTTTTTAAGCTCTTTCTCATACTTCCTCCTTAAATTTTGTTACGATATTTAATTAGTTATCTTCATTTTATACAAAAATATTGTGCTTGTCAATTAATTTTTTAGAGAGTTTATGTTAGCCTCTACTATATATTGTATAATTTTTGTCAACTTTCCTTTATTCATATGTATTTCAAAGGTTTTTTATTAGTATTGCATATATTTAATACATATTTTTTAATAATAATTACAGTCTCTCATCTTTCTTAGCCTTGCAATATATACTTGTCTCGAAATACATTTCGAAATATTCAAATAAAAAGTCACAAAAGTTTCAACTTTTGTGACCTAGCTTTATTCCCATCTTTCAAATAAATCTTCAAACTTAAGGGTATCATCTTTTTTAATAACTTTGCTTCTGCCGTCCCCATAATCATAGCTGAAAGTTGTCCACAAGTTTCTCTTTCCGAATCCTATTTTTACAAGTTTATCCAGCACGATACCGCCCTGTGGAAGCTCTTTTTTTAAAAAATCGCACAGCTCATCAAGAGTTTTTATATCGACAAAATCATTTATACCCTGTTTAAATGTTATAGACTTATAATCATTGTCATCTTTATCATAGATCCTTATATGCTTCATATTTTGATTGAAGTTATTTATTCTCTCGGCAGTTTCATTGCCCTCTATAAGAGAGAAACCTCCCTGCATATAAGCCTTTTCTATCTTATAATCCTTTAATGTATCATCTTTTTCGGTTTCTCTTTCGATGTTCACATTTTTACCGTCATACTTCACATCATAAACATCGCCTTTAAAATCCATATATTTCAAGCGTGAACATGTGGCATTTGCAACCATGCATTTTACACTTGCCTCTTCCTGAAATCCCTTTTTTAGACTTGGCTTTGACAGTTCATTTTTATTCTCTTTAGACTTTGAATATGCAATCATATCATCATCTGAACTCTTAGGCCTTGATATATTTATCATTAGAAAAACCGCAACTATCACTACCGCAACTGCCGCTATAATAATTACATTCATATCTTCTTCTTTCTGACATCCGCCTTCTTATCTTCCCCGGCAACAAGTACCATGCAGCTTCTGCCTTCGACTGAAATCTTTCTTTGGTCTTCTGTCTTAACAGCTTCTTTCTTGAAAGGCACATTTATATCATCCGTATTTACCAATACCTTCCATGAGCTTCCCCTCTTTATGGTAGGAAGTGAAAACTCATGTCTGTCCCAATGCATATTTAAGATAATATATATATCCTGTTTTCCTTCTATAAATATTCCCATCTGCCTGTTATAGTATTCAAAATCCGGCTTCCACACCTGCATACCGTGGACAGAGGTCTTAGACTTTTCTCCACCTAAAATATACTCTCTTCTGAATCCAAGCATAGCCCTTACAAAGTCAAGAAAATCCTTATTCTTGTTTACAAGCTTCCAATTAAAATAGCTTATATCATTATCCTGACCATATGTATTATTATTTCCGTTCTTTGACTGTAGTACCTCATCGCCGCTGCATATACATGTAGTACCTTTTGATATCATCAAAAGTAAAACCGCATTCAAATACATCCTTTTTCTTAGGTTAAGCACCTGCATCTTTTTGGTATCACCCTCAAATCCGCAGTTCCAGGAGAAGTTCATATTTGATCCGTCCGCATTGTCCTCTCCATTGTCTTCATTATGCTTATAATCATATCTGTATATATCGGCAAGTGAAAATCCGTTGATATCTGCAATGAAATTCATATAATTACTCTTATCTGCAATCACATTTGCAACGAAAGGAACCATTCCCTCATCACCCTTTAGATATTTTCTCATATTGTTCATATAATCATAATCCATAGAGATGATGTTTTTGCCCTTGCTTTCATATATCTTGTTTGTAAATATAAATTTGCACTCAAGAAGATAAGGATCTTTTACAATATCCTCACAGCAGTCAACTCCTGTGAGATGAAATCCGTCTATATGGTATTCAATTTTCCAGTATCTTAATACATCAATTATATAGCTGATATTCTTCCCCGCAAAGAAAAATTCCTGTATAACTCCGATACCTGCTTCATGTAGGGCTTTCACCATACTCTTATATTCATCTACAGGATTTCTGTTTTTTCTTGTAGAATAACTTGCCTTAGGTGCAAAGTTTAAACTGTCTGCATATCCCCAATAGTTTAGTCTGATTTTTTCCTGCTTTTCTTTCTTCTCCTTATCAAAAAGGGAAATCCAACTTCCTCCGACTCTTATAAATTCATCAAATTCCGTAGCAGGCATTATGTCCACAAAATCCACGCCAAGGTCTTTTAAATAATCCACCTTACTTATAAGTCCTTTAAACGTACCCTTATCCACAACCTTTGAGCTGTTTGATTTTGTAAAACCTCTTATATGAAGTCTGTAAATAAATGCTTCATCCAAACTTTTCTTGTCTAAGTTGTTTTCAAAATCATTATCCGGGTCAAATTCACTTATAAATACCGGACATCTTCTTGGATTATCTATAAGACTCGTTTTACCGAAACTATCTCTTCCTGAAAAGCATTTACCGTATTCATCCGGAAACAGTCCTTTTTCATCTTCAAGTGCATACTCAAAAGTTTTCTTAAGGCGTGTATTTACCTGTAAAAACCACACATCTCCTATTCTTGATTCTTTAGGAAACTCTATTCTTTCTACAAACGCCTCTTCATTTCTTTCATAAAGGTTTAAATAGAGTCGTTCACATTTTCTTATAACCTTTATACAAAAATAAGAGGGCGTCACAGTCATACCAAGCGGATAAGAATAACTTCTACCTCTCTCCTTCTGAACTAACATAACGCACCTCCTTTAAATTATATATTTATATTTCGATATCCAGTTCTACCGGACAATGATCTGAACCTAAGATATCACTATGTATCTTAGCTTCCTTTATTCTATCTTTTAATTTATCAGAAACTATAAAATAGTCAATACGCCAACCGACATTCTTTGCTCTGGCACCGCCCATATAGGACCACCATGAGTAAGCATCCGTTTTATCCGGATACATTACTCTGAAGCTGTCGCAAAAGCCTGAGGATAAAATAACATCCATCTTGCCTCTTTCCTCATCTGTAAAACCGGCATTTTTTCTATTGGTCTTAGGATTTTTCAAATCTATCTCTTTATGAGCAACATTCAAATCACCACAGAATATTACAGGCTTTTTCTCTTCAAGCTTTAAGATATAAGCAAGGAAAGCATCCTCCCAAGTCATTCTGTAGTCAAGTCTTGTAAGACCTCTTTGAGAGTTTGGAGTATAGCAGGTTATCAGATAAAAGTCTTCATACTCTGCCGTGATAACTCTTCCCTCATTATCATGTTCCTCTATACCTATGCCGTAAGTTACATTAAGCGGCTTATCTTTTGTAAAAACAGCTACACCGGAGTAACCTTTTTTTTGCGCATAATTCCAATAGTCATAATATCCCGGAAGGTCAAGCTCTATTTGACCTTCTGAGAGCTTTGACTCCTGTATGCAGAAAATATCTGCATCAATATCTCTAAAGAAGTCTAAAAATCCCTTGGTAACGGCGGCTCTAAGTCCGTTGACATTCCATGAAATCATTTTCTTTGTACTTGCCATATCAATCATCACTCTCTTCATCTGCTGAAACAGTATATGTAAATCTCTTTCTTGCCATCTCATCAGACTCAAGGTACTCATCATAGGTTGTAATCTTATCTATAAGACTTCCGTTAATAATCTCCATGATTCTGTTTGCTGTAGTCTGTACTACCTGATGATCTCTTGATGAGAATATAAGCACACCCTTGAACTTTTCAAGTCCTGTATTGAGTGCTGTAATAGACTCCATATCAAGGTGGTCTGTAGGCTCGTCAAGTATAAGTACATTTGCTCCGCTTATCATAAGCTTTGAGAGCATACAACGAACTTTCTCTCCTCCTGAGAGCACATTTACTTTCTTTACACCGTCTTCACCGGCAAAAAGCATTCTTCCAAGGAAGCCTCTTACATATGTAGCATCCTTGATTTCAGAATATCCTGTAAGCCAGTCAACTATTGTCTCATCACCTGAGAAATCCTTGGTATTGTCCTTAGGGAAATAGCTCTGTGTAGTGGTAAGACCCCATTTATAGCTTCCGCTGTCAGGCTCCATCTCTCCTGCAAGGATTTTAAAAAGTACTGTCTTTGCCTTCTCATTAGGTCCTACAAGTGCTACCTTATCTTCTCTGTTCAGCACAAAACTGATATTATCAAGTATCTTCTCTCCGTCGATAGTCTTTGAAAGATTCTCAACTGTAAGAACTTCATTACCTATCTCTCTTGCAGGTCTGAAGTCGATATATGGATATTTTCTTGAAGAAGGCTTAATATCATCAAGCTCGATTTTTTCCAAAGCTCTCTTTCTTGATGTAGCCTGCTTTGATTTTGAAGCATTTGCAGAGAATCTTTGGATAAACTCCTGCAACTCCTTGATCTTTTCTTCTTTCTTTCTGTTGGCTTCCTTCATCTGGCGAACCATAAGCTGACTTGACTCATACCAGAAATCATAGTTTCCTGCATAGAGCTGTATCTTGCCATAGTCGATATCTGCAATCATTGTACAGACTTTATTAAGGAAATATCTGTCATGAGATACAACTATAATTGTGTTTTCAAAGTTTATAAGGAACTCTTCAAGCCAGGCAATAGCATCCAAATCAAGGTGGTTTGTAGGCTCGTCAAGTAAAAGTATATCCGGATTACCGAAGAGTGCCTTTGCAAGAAGCACCTTTACCTTAAGGTTTGACGGCATATCACTCATCAATGTATAGTGATGTTCAGTATCGACTCCAAGTCCGTTTAAAAGTGCCGCCGCATCGGATTCGGCCTCCCAACCGTTCATATTTGCAAACTCACCTTCAAGGTCAGCCGCCTTTATACCGTCTTCTTCGGTAAAGTCAGGCTTTGCATATATTGCATCCTTTTCCTTCATTATCTCATACAGTCTTGCATTTCCCATTATTACCGTATCCAAAACAGTATATGTATCATATTTGAAATGGTCCTGCTCCAAGAATGAAAGTCTCTCTCCCGGTGTTATTACTATATCACCGTTTGTAGGTTCTATCTGCCCTGAGAGTATCTTAAGGAATGTTGACTTTCCCGCACCGTTTGCACCTATAAGTCCATAACAGTTGCCCGGTGTAAATTTTATATTAACATCTTCAAAAAGGGCTTTCTTCCCTAATCTGAGGGTTATTCCGTTTGCACTAATCATTATAATTCTCCTAAGAGTTTATCAACTGCCGCCATCTTTGTACATAGACACAGAAGGTTTGCTGCTATCTCCAAATCCGCTACAGGCGGGAATGAAGGAGCGATACGGATATTCTTATCATGCGGATCTTTTCCTCCCGGGAATGTAGCTCCTGCACCTGTCAATACAACACCGGCTTTTTTACATTTTGATACAACTTCCTTTGCACATCCCTCCATGGTGTCAAAAGAGATAAAGTATCCGCCCTTCGGCTTTGTCCAGCTTGCTATACCAAGGCCTCCAAGCTCTTTTTCAAGTGTATCTATTACCATCTCAAACTTAGGTCTGAGTGAGTCGGCATGCTTTCTCATATGCTCTACCATACCGTGGATATCCTTGAAATATCTTACATGTCTGAGCTGATTTACTTTATCATGACCTATTGTCTGATTCTTTAACTGATTTTTAATATCCTCAAGGTTGTTATGTGATGTTGCAAGTGCCGCAATACCTGAACCCGGGAATGTAACCTTTGATGTTGAAGCAAACTTATACACAAGGTCCGGATTACCCGCTCTCTTACACTCAGCCAAAATCTCTATAAGATGATCCTGATCAAGATCATAGAGATGATGAATTGTATATGCATTATCCCAGTAAATTCTGAAATCCTTAGCTGCAGGCTTTAATCTTGCAAATCTTCTTACAACTTCGTCAGAGTATGAGTTTCCTGTAGGGTTTGAATACTTCGGTACACACCAGATTCCCTTTATTGAATCGTCATTTTGTACAAGCTCCTCTATCATATCCATATCAGGACCGCTCTCAAGCATCGGTACACATACATTCTCAAATCCGAAATACTCTGTTATTGCAAAATGTCTGTCATAACCCGGTACAATACAAAGGAATTTTATCTTGTCAAGCTTACACCAAGGTGTAGAGCCCATTACTCCATGAGTATATGATCTTGAAATGCAATCATACATTACATTAAGACTTGAGTTTCCGTAGATTATAAGGTTATCTGCAGGAACCTCCATCATATCACCCATAAGTCCCTTTGCCTCAGGTATACCGTCAAGTACACCGTAGTTTCTGCAATCTGAACCGTTCTCGCTCATAAGGTCTTTATCTGATGTAAGTACATCCATAAGTCCCATAGAGATATCCAGCTGCTCCTGTGAAGGCTTTCCTCTACTCATATCAAGCCTTAAGTCTCTGTTTTGCATTGCCTTATATTCAGCCTTCAAGCTTTTCTTAAGCTCCAAAAGTTCCTCTTTTGTCAATTCTGCGTATGGTTTCATCATATTCTCCTTATACCTATTTATTGTTTTTGCTCATTTCTTCAAGCTTTGCATTCAACTCATCTAATTTCTTTTGGCATTCAAGTATCTTTGATCTCTGATCAAATACAAGCTCATCATCTTTTAAAAGATCGTTAGCCGCTACATACTCTCCGATAACCATTTTGTAGGATTTTATAATATCCTCTTCTATTTTTATATCTCTTTTGAGCTTTGTAATATCGGCAATTTCTCTGCCCTTATTTAAAGCATTCTGTGCTATTTTCTGTCCTTCTTCTTTAGCAATACTTCCATATATGCTTAACTTCTTGAAAAAATCTTCCATATAGCCTCCTTTATTCAAATATTAACAGTATAATTACTTTATCAACTTTTAGCAAGTCTAAGGTTACACTTAGACAATAAATTATTTTAATTATTTTAACGCCAAAAATGCGGCCATATTTCCTCTTACATCTCCCATTATTCTATGTGAATAAAGCAAATCCGGATTGCAGGCGGTACAAATATTTGATGTAAATATATTATCAGGCAAAACTCCGGCCTCTTTTAAGACTGTTTCATTGGCTTTCCAAAGTGAAAGTCTGAAATGATCTTTTCCGTCTTCTCTGAAAATACTATCTATATCTTCCCTCTTAAAGTTTTTTGAAAACTCTTCATATACATCTTCACTTACCTGATAGCAGTCTTGACAAATCCCCGGACCTATACAGGCAATTACATCCTTTGCATCAGTCCCGAAGTTTTTTGTCATCTCATCTATCATTACCGCACCCATTTTCTTACATGTACCTCTCCACCCCGAATGCGCAAGTCCTATTACCTGTTTTTTTCTGTCATAAAAATAAAGCGGAATACAGTCTGCAAAAAAAGCTCCCAAGGTAATGCCCCTCTCATTGGTTATCAGTCCGTCAATATTTCTGTAATCTCTTTCAACCGATACTCCCTTACCCATATCACTTTTACCCACTACCCTTACATTGGTGGAATGCTCCTGATATGAGAGCACAAAACTGTCTTCCTTTACACCAAGGGCTTCTGCCATTCTTTTATAATTTTCAAGCACACCCTCTTTATTATCAGGCTCTCTGCTGAAGCTTAAATTCATGGAGGCATAAGGCCCTTCACTTACTCCTCCTATCCTTGTGGAAAACCCGTTAATAAGCCCCTCATATTTTTCCAATGCTTCAAATGAAAAATATTCCACTCCGTTTCTTGCCTTTTTCAGCTTCAAAATATTTTTATCATTCTTTTTTAATATCTTTATACTCAATAAAATGCTCCTTTTATCCAGTCTATCTTTTCACCCATTATTCCTATACAGTCAAATCTTATACTATGTGTGAAATAATGCTTTTCATTAAGATAGTATCTTGCCAGTTTTCTTATTTTTTGTTGCTTAAAATATCCTACAGACTCAAGCGGATATCCGAATCTGTCATCTTTCCTGTATTTTACTTCTATAAATAATAATGTATTACCTTCTCTCGCAATAATATCTATCTCACCGAATCTGTTTTGGTAGTTTCTTTCAAGTATTACAATTCCTTTATTTTCAAGAAAAGAGGCAGCCATTGCCTCCCCCTTGTTTCCTATTTCTCTTTTATTCACTTACAAAGTTTCCTATAAATGATTTTCTATGTATGTCACATGGTCCTATTTTCTTTAAAGCCGCTATATGTGTTGCCGTACCATAGCCCTTATTTGACGCAAAGCCGTACTCCGGATAAATTTTATCATACTCTGCCATAAGCCTGTCTCTGGTGACCTTTGCAAGTATACTCGCTGCGGCTATATTTACACTTTTTGTATCTCCTTTTACTATACCCACCTGCTTTATATTTATATCAGGTATATGTACGGCATCCACCAGTAAAACATCCGGTGTTTTTTCAAGTGCATGTATGGCCTCTCTCATTGCCTCATAAGTAGCCTGCAATATATTTATCTCATCTATCAAAGTATTTGAAGCAATACCTATACCGTACGCTATGGCGTTTTGCTTTATTTCATCAAATAAAACATCTCTTCTTTTTTCTGTCACCTTTTTGGAGTCATTTAAAAAAGGAAGGAAGATGTCCTTCGGCAAAATTACCGCCGCCGCCACCACGGGACCTGCAAGCGGCCCTCTGCCTGCCTCATCTATACCGGCAATATATGCTAAATCACTGTATTTATTTTCAAATTCTCTCATGCCCTCAAGTCTTACTCTCTCAAGGGCCAGTTTTTCTTCACTTATTTTCCTCATCCTGTTTTCCTATGGCATTTGTAATGTGATTCTTCCAAGCTTTCCGGATCTGAACTCATTTACAAAGATACCCGCCGCCTTATCATAGTCAAGTTCATTGCCTTTTTTGGTACAGCCTCTTAAGTTTGCTATCTTTATTAAAACGGCATTTTCATCATCACCGTCTTGCATCTCAAATCTTTCTGTAAGTATCTCAGGCCTATTTTTAATAAACCATTTTATAAGTTCAAGTCCCAGCTCTCTTATATCTATGATCATATCGTTTATAGAACCGATAAATGCTATCATCTCTCCCACAGTTTCATCTTCAAACTTTGGCCAAAGTATTCCGGGAGTATCTAAAAGCTCTACCTGACCTTTAAGTTTTATCCACTGATTTCCCTTTGTAACTCCGGGCTTATTTCCGGTCTTTGCCATGGCTCTACCTGAAACCGAGTTTATAAGTGTGGACTTGCCGACATTCGGAATACCTGCCACCATTGCTCTTACAGGTCTGTTTTTAATTCCTCTTTTGGCATCTCTTTCTCTCTTTTCCTTTGAAACATTCTCTATAGCCTTTATCAGTGCGTTCACTCCGTTTTTCTTTCTGGAGTCCATAAACATGCACTCATAGCCCTGCTCCTTATAATGGCTTGCCCATCTGTTGTTCGCACTCTCATCTGAGAGATCGGCTTTATTTAATATAATAATTCTGGACTTATTGGATCCCAGTTCCATAATTTCCGGATTTCTTGTAGCCTCAGGTGCTCTGGCATCCGTCATCTCTATAATAATATCCACAAGCTTTATGGCATCTGACATGGCTCTTTTTGCCTTAGTCATATGACCCGGGTACCATTGTATCTTCATAAACTATCCTTTCATCAGGCCTTATTTTATAAAGCCTATCCTTTTTACAGGCAATACTCTGATCCATACATTACCTATGATCATATCTTCCGTTACATTTCCTATTGTAGAGATCCTTGAGTCCTCACTTCCCACTCGGTTATCCCCCAATACAAAATATTCATTGCTTGCCAGCTTAATTTCATCTGCCGCCAAACCGCCCGATGAAGCCTCAAAAAATTTATCCGGTACTTCACCGTCTATATAAACCGAACCTTCTCTTATATTAACACTTTCACCGGGAAGTCCTATTACTCTTCTGATACATACCCTTCCGTCTGTATTTTGAAATGCTATCAAATCATATCTTTTAGGTTTCAAAAAAGTATATGCGGCTTTATTTATAAGTACAGCCTCTCCCTGCTCTATCTGCGGTGACATGGACTGACCGACCATGAAGGTTTTTGCTCCGAATATATACACCACAAACCAGGCAAGCGAAAGTATCACTGCCAATTGCATCAATATGTCCAGTATTATTAAAAATCTTGACTCTTGTTTTTTTATTTTCATTTATTGACCTGTTTTTTTATTTTGTTTTTTGTTAAACTGATTATAGCATAAATGATGTTAGGAGAAAACTATGGAATATCGTATAGAGCATGACTCTATGGGCAGTATTGAAGTACCTGTGGACAAATATTACGGAGCTCAAACAGCAAGAAGTCTTTCAAACTTTAAAATCGGTACAGAGAAAATTCCGGCGGAGGTGATAAGAGCATTTGCATATCTGAAGTCAGCCTGTGCCGCTACAAATCTTGAGCTTGGAAAACTGACAGAGGAAAAGTCGAATATTATAAGTACAGTTTGCAATGAAATACTTGAAGGTAAACTTGACGAGCACTTCCCGCTCTCAGTATGGCAGACCGGCAGCGGTACTCAGAGCAATATGAACGTAAATGAGGTGATCACCAATAGAGGCAATGAGATTTTGGGTAAAAAGCTTTTGCATCCGAATGATGATGTAAATATGTCACAAAGCTCAAACGACACCTTCCCCGCCGCAATGCATATAGCAGCAGTCTTGGAAGTAGAGGATAAACTTCTCCCTTCTTTAGAAAAGCTTATCCTTGCATTTAAAAAGCTTGAAGAGGAAAATAAAGGAATTGTAAAATCCGGCAGAACACATTTGCAGGATGCCACTCCTATTGCCTTTTCACAGGAAATAAGCGGATGGAGAGCTTCCCTTGAAAATGATTATAAGCAAACAGAAAGTGCGCTTCCCTTTATAAAAAAGCTTGCACTCGGTGCCACTGCCGTAGGTACGGGACTGAACGCTCCAAAAGGCTTTGATACTCTGGTTGCAAAGAATATCTCAAAACTTACCGGTACAGACTTTATCACCGACAGCAATAAATTCCATGCTTTAACTTCAAAGTCCGAACTTGCCTTTGTACATGGAGCACTTTCATCTCTTTCAGGCGACTTGTTGAAAATAGCAAATGATATCAGATGGCTTTCAAGCGGCCCAAGATGCGGCCTGGGTGAAATATTTATCCCTGAAAACGAACCCGGAAGCTCAATAATGCCGGGAAAAGTAAATCCTACACAGTGTGAGTCAATGACCATGGTATGTGTGCAGGTAATGTCAAATAATACGGCTGTAAATATGGCTTCAAGCCAGGGTAATTTTGAGCTGAATGTATTTATGCCTGTGCTTATTCATAACTTCCTTCAGTCTGTCAGAATTTTATCTGAAGGAATGGACTCATTCAGAACTCACTGTGTATGCGGTATCAAGGCAAATAAACAAAAAATGAATGAAAATCTGCATAATTCACTGATGCTTGTTACCGCCATCAGTCCATATATCGGATATGAGAATGCTGCAAAAGTTGCCAAACTTGCTCATGAGAAAAATATTTCTTTAAAAGAGGCAACTCTTGGTATGAATCTGATGACAGAGGAAAAATTTGATGAGGTATTTAAACCTGAAGAAATGATATAGAGGAAAGGATATTTATGGAACAAACTAAGAAGCAGGATATGACGAAGGGGAATATTACTCTCCAGCTTTTACTATTCTTCTTCCCCATACTCCTTGGAACATTCTTCCAACAGCTTTACAACACTGCCGATGCGGTTATCGTGGGTCAAAATGTAGGCAAGCTCGGACTGGCCGCCGTGGGTGGAACCACAAGTACAATAATAAATCTTTTTATAGGCGTTTTTGTAGGATTATCCTCCGGCTTCAGTGTAATCGTCTCACAGCACTATGGCGCAAAAAACAATAAACTTGTAAGTATATGCGTTCATACTTCAATTGCGTTTTCACTTATAGTAGGATTTATGGTCAGTATATTAGGTATAATATTTTCAAAGACAATGCTCGCAAATATGAATATTCCGGATGATATGATGTCTATGGCATTGCCCTATTTACAAATATACTTTCTTGGACTTGCGCCTAATCTTATCTACAATATGGGAGCCGGTCTCCTTCGTGCTGTAGGTGATTCCAAAACTCCGCTTATATTCCTTGTTATAAGCTGTTTTGTGAATATAGTTTTAGATATTATATTGATACACTATATGAATATGGGAGTAACAGGTGCAGCCGTTGCAACCGTTACATCGCAAATAATCAGTGCCTTATTGGTTATTATAGTTCTGTATCGGAGAAATGATGCATTAAAATTAAGATTAAAGAGTTTACAAATTAATTTCTCGGAGCTAAAGAAGATGATAAGTATAGGTACTGCCGCAGGAATGCAGTCAGCCATGTACACCATTGCGAATATACTTATTCAGGCCTCTATAAACAGTCTCGGTACCGATACAATTGCCGCCTTTACCGCCTATGGTAAAATAGACACCCTCTTTTGGATGACTATACAGTCTCTCGGAATCTCTGTTACCACCTTCACCGGACAAAATTTCGGCTACGGTAATAAAGAAAGAGTAAAAAAAGGAATAATTTACGGAATGATTTTGTCGGTCGTAATTACCGGAATAGTAATGGTGCTGTTAAAGCTTTTCGGAAGAAGTATCTATACCTTATTTACTCAAGATGAAAATGTATTAAAGATAGGTTCGCAGATGCTTGACTTTATGGTTATTGCCTTCCCCGCATATATTATTATTGAGATATTCTCAGGGTCTCTTCGAGGAATCGGAGACAGCTGGATACCTATGATAATGACCGCCGGAGGTGTATGCGTACTTCGAATAGTCTGGATAATTGTAATGGTACCAAAATTCCCGAATTTCTATACAATACTCTGGGCTTATCCGATTTCATGGATCATCACCAGCACACTGTTTTTGATATACATGTTCGGTTTCAGTAAAATGAAGCTTTGGTTAAAATCAAATATATATGTTATTGATTAAATAAATAGCTGCCGCTCTAAAAACATACACAATATACTGCAGTCTTACTGCTGTACTTTAAATTATATGCTTTAAGCGGCAGCTTTATTTTATCTCGGTTTTCTTACTTCTATACCTCTTGACTCTATACTTTGTCTTATATTAAGCATTTGTTGGTCCGTATTTGCTATTACATCTGCACATTCCTTAAGCTGTCTTTCAACATCATCGGAATCAATAAAATCTTTTTTGTATTTCAGCTGATGATCAAGGCTCGCCCAAAAATCCATGGCAATAGTCCTTATCTGTACCTCAACCCTCATAGGCTGTTTTTTCTCCGAGAAAAATACCGGTATCTCGATAATAAGGTGGTAAGAGCGATATCCGTTTTCCTTAGGCTTTTTTATATAATCCTTTACGGCAATCAGTTTCACATCGTCCTGTCTTGTAAGCATATCGGCCACTTCATAAATATCATCAAGAAATGAACAGATAACTCTTATACCTGCCACATCATCCAGATTATTGACTATTGAATCAAGTGTAAGCGGAAGTCCGCGCCTTTTTAGTTTTTCCACAATACTTTTAGGTTTCTTTACTCTTGATTTAATCACCTCTATAGGGTTCCTTCTGTTTTTAACCGAAAGTTCATCGTTTAAAACTTCCAACTTTGTCTTTACTTCCCTGATTGCGCAGGTATACATCATCATGGCCTCTTGAAATTTCTGTGCCATTTCGTGTATTTCTTCAGGTATCTGTACCAAATCGGGAACTTGTACAATGGACTGCTCCAATTCGTTATTCGGGTTATTTGATATATACATAAGCTCTCCACTTCTTTTGCATACTCTTACCGGTATATTCCGGTCAAAATAATTATTTTAAAATATAATCTGCCGCTTCATCAAACCACGGTGCCTCAACATATTCCACAAGACCTGCATCCACCTGTCTTGCCACTTCCGGGTCTATAGGAAGCTTTGCAAGTACCTTCAGTCCTTCTTTTTTTGCAATCTCATCAATATGACTCTTTCCGAATATCTCATGCTTACTTCCACAGTCAGGACATTCAAAATAGCTCATATTCTCAACCAGACCGAGTATCGGAACATTCATCTTCTTAGCCATGTTTACAGCCTTTGCAACTATCATCGAAACAAGCTCCTGAGGACTTGTAACTATTATAATTCCGTCAACAGGTATTGACTGGAAAACTGTAAGAGGAACATCACCTGTACCCGGAGGCATATCCACAAACATATAGTCGATATTATTCCATACTGTATCCTTCCAAAACTGCTTTACAACGCCCGCTATTACAGGTCCTCTCCATATAACCGGATCTGTCTCATTCTCTAAGATAAGATTTGTACTTACCACATTGATTCCGGTGGTTGTAACAGCCGGAATCATAAGCTGATCATATGTAACTCCAAGCTTTCCGCTAAGTCCGAATGCCTTAGGTATTGAAGGTCCTGTGATATCGGCATCTATAATACCTACTCTAAAACCTTTTGACATTGCCTTTACCGCCATCAATGATGTCACAAGGCTCTTACCTACTCCACCTTTTCCCGAAACAATACCTATTACTTTGTTTACACTGCTTTGAGGGTCAAGCTCTTCCCTAAATTCATTATTTGCCATATTAAAACCACATAGACTTTTGTCTATGATTTCCTTTCTTACTTATTTATAATACTCTATTGAGTACAAAGTAATTATACTAAAATAATCAATATTTTTCTATGCGTTTTGTTACATATCTGACTTTTATATATTAAATCTTCTCCACTACCTTTACATTGTCGCTGCCAAGTCTTTTACCAAGTATAATTGCGGCATCGTCTGACGGCACTCCCCACTCACTGCCAAGGTCTTTTTTTGCTCTTTCTTTTTTCAGATATATAATTACACTGTCATTTCCGCTCATCATACCTATATCTGTAAGTAGATTTCCAAGGTCCTCTTCATAGCTTTCCTTATCGGCATACTGTATCCAAAGTTCTTTTTTCACTCTTCCGAACTCTCTTACCGTATCTACTATAAGTTTTCCTTCCTCTTCTCCCGAAGTGTCAACTCTACCTTTAACAAATACTTTTCCACCCTCTACAAGCTCATTGCCGTAGTTTTCAAACGCCTTCGGAAATACTACAAGCTCTATTCTTCCATACAGATCTTCAAGAGTGCA
Source organism: Lachnoanaerobaculum gingivalis (assembly GCF_003862475.1). Lineage (GTDB taxonomy): Bacteria > Bacillota > Clostridia > Lachnospirales > Lachnospiraceae > Lachnoanaerobaculum > Lachnoanaerobaculum gingivalis. The sequence continues at coordinate 117,466 of NZ_RRCO01000006.1, forward strand.
TATTGCCATCATATCTCCTTTTTTGGTAAATCTTTTATTTACCTCCACAAGCAATCCGCCAATAGTGAGCTTTCTTCCCGACTCCAAAGGAATCTCACCGTTTTCATCAGGATAAAAGTCAATACTTCTTGCATCGGAGTGCTTTTCCAAAAGTAAAGTATACTCTTCCAGCGGATGCCCGCTGACATACATTCCCATAACTTCCATCTCATATTTTAGAAGTTCTTCTTTCGGATACTCCTCTATATGAATAAGTTCAGACACAAAGCTCTCCTTATCGTCTTCACTTACCACATCAAAAAACGACATCTGACCCGGTATTACCGCCTTGCTCTCCTTGGACTTCTTATCTATGAAAAGTTCCGCATTCAAGATCTTTTCATGTCTGTTTCCCTCCATACCGTCAAGCGCTCCCGACTTTATAAAGCCTTCAATACTTCTTTTATTCAAATCCTTTTGCGGAAGCCTGTTTATAAAGTTTTCAAGAGAAAGAAATTTTCCGTTTAAAGTCCTTTCTCTTACAATCGCATCAGATACCGCTTTTCCGACACCTTTTATGGTGGAAAGTCCGAATCTTATACCGTCCTCATCTACACTGAATGATCCCTCACCAAGATTTACATCCGGAGGTAATATCTTTATACCCATGTCGGCAAGACCGCCCATATATTCAATAAGCTTGGTCGGGTTATCGCTTACTGAAGTAAGTGAAGCCGCCATAAACTCTTTCGGATAATAATATTTCAGATATGCAGTCTGATATGAAACCACAGCATAACATGCCGCATGTGATTTGTTGAAGGCATAGCTTGCAAAATCAATCATTTCATCAAAGATCTTGTTTGCCACATCTTCCCCTATACCGTTATTTATACAACCCTTGATACCCTTTTCTTCATTTCCGTATACGAAGTTCTTTCGCTCCATCTCCATAATATGTGCCTTTTTCTTGCTCATGGCACGACGAACCTCATCACTTCCGCCCATGGTATATCCTGCCAGGTCGCGCACTATCTGCATTACCTGCTCCTGATAAACTATACATCCATAAGTAGGCTCAAGTATGGAAATAAGTTGTGGTGTATCATAACTTACCTTATCTTTATTGTTCTTACCCGCAATATATTTTGGAATAAAGTCCATAGGACCCGGACGATAAAGTGAAATACCGGCAATTATATCCTCCAGATTTTCAGGTTTCAATCGCTTCATAAAGCTTTGCATTCCGGCACTCTCCAGCTGAAATACCGCATCTGTCTTTCCTGTGGATATAAACTCATATACCTTATTATCGTCATAATCTATCTTTTTTAAATCGATATCTACATCATAATTTTTCTTTATCATTGCCAAAGCATTTTGAAGTACTGTAAGCGTACGCAGTCCCAAAAAGTCCATCTTTAAAAGACCGAGCTCTTCCAAAGTCGTCATGGTAAACTGCGTTGTAACCGCATTATCCACTCCAAGTGCAAGCGGTACATACTCTTCAACCGCTTTTTTGGATATTACAACACCTGCAGCATGAATACTTGCATGTCTTGGCAGTCCCTCAAGTTTCAAGCTGTAATTTATAAGTTCATAAACCACTTCATCACTGTCATACAGTTCTTTGAGTTCCTTATTTCTTTCAAGTGCAAGCCCCAATGTGATATCCTTATCCATAGGTATCATCTTAGCAATGCTGTCACATCTTGCATATGGAATCTCCATAGCCCTTCCTACATCTCTGATAACGCCTCTTGCCTGCAGAGTACCGAAAGTGATTATCTGGCATACTCTCTCACTGCCGTATTTGTTTACCACATATTCAATAACTTCACCACGTCTTTCATCCGCAAAGTCCACGTCTATATCGGGCATGGAAACTCTCTCCGGATTTAAGAATCTCTCGAAAATAAGATTATATTTTATCGGATCGATATCGGTGATTCCGAGGCAGTATGATACTACGCTTCCTGCTGCAGAACCTCTTCCCGGTCCTACTGATATACCCTTGCTTCTTGCATAATTTATATAGTCCCAAACTATCAAAAAATAGTCTATATAGCCCATTTTTTCTATTACGCCAAGCTCATAGTACATCCTGCTCTTTATTTCTTCTCTGTTTGGATAATCATTTGGGTAATTTCTTTCAAAACCGCTTTGACACAGACTTTCCAAATATTCCTTTGCCGACATTTGATTTGGCACAGGATACTCCGGCAATTTGGTATCACCGAATTTTATTTCCACATCACACATATCCGCTATCTTACCGGTATTTTCAACAGCGTCCTGAGCATATGGAAAGAGTGCCTTCATCTCGTCTTCGGACTTTAAGAAAAATTGACCGCCCTCATATCTCATCCTGTCCGGATCAGATACTGTCTTACTTGTCTGTATACAAAGCAATATATCATGTGCTTTTGCATCTTCAGCATTTATATAGTGTATATCATTGGTTGCCACAAGCGGAATATCCAGTTCTTTTCCAATCTTTACCAAGACCTGATTTACATACTTTTGCTCCGGAATTCCATGGTTTTGAAGCTCCAAATAAAAAGAATCCTCGCCAAACAACTCCTTATATTTTTGTGCGGCCTTTCTTGCATCATCCTCTCTTCCTCTTGATATAAGCTTTGGAATTTCACCTGCAAGACAGGCTGAAAGTGCAATTATACCCTCGTGATATTCCTGTAAAAGTTCAAAGTCTATTCTCGGTTTATAATAAAAACCTTCGGTAAAACCTTTTGAAACTATCTTTGTCAGATTCTCATAACCCTTATTATTTTTGGCCAATAAAATAAGGTGATAGTATCTGTCTCCCTGCTTTGCCTGCTTTTCAAATCTTGATGAAGGGCTCACATACACTTCACAACCAAGTATCGGCTTAATCCCTTGTGCCTTTGCCTCTTTATAAAAATCTATGACTCCATACATCACTCCATGATCGGTAATGGCAAGTGATGTCATATTTAGTTCCTTTGCTCGACTTATTATCTCTTTTATCTTACAGGAACCGTCCAATAATGAATATCCTGTATGTACATGTAGATGTGTAAAAGACATATTTCTCCTCTATTTTCATTCAATACTTATTATATTATATCATATTTTGGGAAAATGGAGAGTATCTGTGAAAATCAATATTGATTATATTATATAAATATAATTTATATCATTTTTCTTGTATTTTTCTTTACAAATGCTATAATAAATTCAACAATATAAGAAAGGAGAAGTTTTATGGCACAGACAGTTAATGTAAACTTTCGTCTCGATGAGACGGATAAAAAGAGAATGGAAAATGTTTGTAATGAGCTTGGACTTTCTATGAGTGCAGCCTTTACTATATTTGCCAAGAAGGTTGGCAGAGAGCACCGTATACCTTTTGAAATTTCTGTAGACCCTTTTTATTCGGAGAATAATGTAGCTCATTTACGCCGAGGGATAGCAGCCCTTAATGCCGGGCTTGGTGTAGAACATGATATTATAGAGGAGTAAAACTCATGCATAAAATATGGTTTGATGAAGCATGGGAAGACTATCTTTATTGGCAAAGCCAGGACAGAAAAACTATAAAACGTATTAATGGGCTTATCAAGGATATCGAATTTCCAATGGAGTTTTGGAAATTTTATCCTGCCGTGGACATTATAATTAATACAAAGGGAGATATCACAAAGACTAAGAAAATTTTGTGATATCTCCCTTTTAAACAATTGTCCGCTTATACATAATCTATTTACAGTAATCATGCTTTCTGTTAAGATTCCTGTACGCATATAAAAGTACATCATTGTCCACGCTGTTAAATTCTATAAAGTATATATCTTCTACATTAATTTTTATTCTATCATAAACTTTTGCATTTGATATATCTACACATTCCATAACTACAGATACGGCATCTGATTCTGAAACAAAGCCTGTATACATATCATCATACGAATTTATCATAATAGTTGCTATGTTCTTACTTGAAATTATATATTCGAGGATATTTCTGATAGATATTTCACCGTCAAAGTCATTCATTGATAGCGTTTTTATCTCTTTATCCTTCCAGTAATCTATATATAATTTCATTTTAGCTAAATATTCCGTACCGGAAAGACAAGAGCTTATTATTTTCTTTTTAAAAGCATAAAGACCTGCTTCTCTTCCTTGATCATCAAAAGCTTTAAATATACAGATATCGACATTTTGGTATAGCAGATATCCTACGCTAAAGCACTCGTCATCTGTTGAATATATTTCATATAGCTTTCCTATTTCCATACTCGTCACTATATTCCCGCTCCAAATCTTCAATCAAATATTCATCACTCATACAATGCATATCTGAAATCCCTTTACTCATCAGTTCGTATGTAAATGAGTGATAAAAAAAGTTTAGTGCTTCATCTAATGAGATATTTTGATTTTTCGCAAACTTTTCTATAATCCGAGCATATTTCTTTTGTAATAACACAGGATTTGCATTCATATTATTTCTCTCTCCATAAATAACCTAGTACCTGTTCATCCTACCCTTATTCATCACAAATCCAAGCAGTGCACCTACTATACCTCCAAGGATATGAGTAAGATTTGAAATATTATCCTGTACAAAGAATCCCTGATATATCTGCTCTCCGATATACAAAAGTGCTACAAGAATAAATGTAAAAGGAATTTTTCCTTCTTTAAATCCTGCAAATGATGAAAGCAGTATAAATGCAAACACTACACCGCTTGCCCCAAGCAGTCCTGAAGACGGGAACACAAAGAAATGTACCAATCCTGTTACAAGTGCGGTTGCAAGAATAACAAAGAGTATATTCGCCGAACCGTACTTTTCTTCAAGCATCGGTCCTATTACAAGTATAAGCATTATATTACCAAGGAAATGATCAAGATTTGCATGGCCAAGTACATGTCCGAAAAATCTGATATATGTAAGAGGACTTATAAAAGACGATCTGTATACACTGAAGAAAAATCTTGTGGAAAGTCCTCCCGTAATAACATCCATTACAAATACTATAAAGCTCAAAATAACAAATCCCAAAATAACCGGTGAATTGAATGAAATTTTTAATTTATTATCCATATTTTCTCCTCGACTTAGGTTTAACTAACCCGTTCTAAAAAAGGGCGGATCAACCACCCTTTTTATCTACTCTATCAACAGCTTCAACTATGTGAATGCGCATCTTTGAATTTGATGCCCTATCTCCCTCTATGTAGAGTATATATTCAACATAGACATTTATCTCTTCTTCGTTCATATCTATGAGCAGAAGCTTTGTCTCTGTTTCCATATCCAATCTTCCAAAGGGAGTGTCATATATTGTTTTGTACCTACTGTTATTGGCAAATACCATCTTGGAATTTACCACACCCTCTTTGATAATTTCAACCCTGTTCTTATTTACTATTATTGTATTAAGGATAATTTCATCAAAACCTTGGGCTTCTTCCACGTAAGTTATTTTGTGTATATCACCATCAATATAGTGATTTCCTGAAATATTCACGGCAATAGGATCGTTCTCATCATATCTCAAATGAGAGCCGCTAATCTCAATATCTACAAATTCTTTCATAATCTTCTACCTTAAAACCATAGTAGAAGCCGCAATGCGGTCTCTACCCAACCCTAAGCTACCACTGGTTGTTATGCAAATATCAAGTTTAAAATAAAAGAATGATAGTTTACTAGAAAAATGTATCTCCCCACTATTCTATATAAAATAACCTTAAATAAAAAACTGATAACTATGCTCAACAAAGAATGCCTGTCTGCTTTATGTACACTCTTGTCTAGCCAATCCAATTTGTATGCATTCTGCAAAGCTTTAAATGTTTTTTAAACGTAACAATATTATTTATTGTCACTAAAATTCCTCTATATTGACTATACCGGCTTTCTTTACTATGCCGGGCATAATAGAAGATGCTAAATCACTAAATCTTTCCGCCATATCACTGACATAAAAGTCATGAAAAACTTTGCCGTCATCCGCGGCACAAAGATTTTCACGCTCCAACAAAGATTTCAATTCCTTCGCGGTCTCATATGCAGGATTTACAAGGGAAACTTCCTCTCCCATAATCCTTCCAAAAGTCTTATACAGTAAAGGATAATGGGTGCATCCCAATACCAGACTGTCAATATGTCTGCTCTTTAATTCACTAACATATCTTGAAATAATCTCATCTGTAACTCTGTCATTTATAAGTCCCTCTTCTACCAAAGGAACCAAAAGCGGACAGGCCTTTTGTATTACTTCAAGTTCATTATTTATCTGATGAATAGTTTTCTCATATATACCGCTTGATATGGTTCCGCTGGTACCGACAACTCCAATCCTTCCCACTTTTGTAGTTTTGGCGGCAGTTATGGCACCTGCATGAATAACACCCATAATCGGTATATCAATCTCTGTCTTTAATATGTCAAGCGCAAAAGCACTGGCGGTATTGCACGCAATCACAATAGCTTTTACATTTTTTGTCTGTAAAAATTTTACAATCTGTCCGGAGTATTTAATAATAGTATCTCTTGACTTGGAGCCGTATGGAACTCTTGCCGTATCTCCAAAATAAACAGTACTTTCATTTGGCATCTGCGACACTATTTCCTTTGCTACCGTAAGCCCTCCGACACCTGAATCAAATATTCCTATAGGTAAATTCAAGAAAAATCACCTTCTCTCAAAAGCCAAATCAATAAGTTTGTCAATCAGCTCTTTCTTTCCGATACCTGCAGCCTCAAATAACATAGGATACATACTTATTGCTGTAAATCCGGGCATTGTATTTATCTCGTTAAATACAATCTCTCCGTCTTCCCTTGCAAAGAAGTCCACTCTTGAAAGTCCAAATCCGTCCAAAGCTGTAAAAATCTTTTTTGCACACTCAGGAAGTTTTTCTCTTACTCCGTCAGGAAGCTTTGAATCCAGCAATGTAAGTGAATCAAGCTTATATTTTGCATCATAGTCATAGAATGTTGCCGCCGATTTTATCTCACCGACTCCGCTTGCCGTTACATCTCCCGGTTTACCAAGCACTCCACATTCCACTTCATGTCCAACTATAGTTTCTTCAACAAGAACTTTTCTGTCATGATTCAGAGCTTCTTTTATGCCTTTTTCCAGTTCCTCTCTGTTTGAGGCTTTTGATACACCTCTTGAAGAACCGGCATTTGAAGGCTTTACAAATACCGGATAGTCAAATCTGTTTTCAATCCTCTTTATTACTCCTTCAAAATCCTTACTCGCTTCATAGTCAAGTACCGGCTCATATGCGGCCTGTCTTATACCGAGCTTGTCAACTACAAGTTTTGTATAGAGCTTGTCCATACCTACTGCACTGGCCAAAACTCCACATCCTACATAGGGAATCTTTGCAAGTTCCAACAGTCCTTGAATAGTACCGTCTTCACCATAGAGTCCATGCAGTACAGGGAATACCACATCCACATGAATTTCTTTATATTCACCATCTGTCTCTACTATTATACACTTTTTTGTTGCATCAGGCAAAATAAATGCACTTGTTCTTGAATTAATCCAACTTCCGTCTTCCATTGAAGATATATTCTCAACCTTGAGCCATTTACCTTCCTTGGTGATACCGATTAAAATGAGCTCATATTTATCAGTATCCACCTGTTTTGATATATTGGTTGCAGATATTACAGATATCTCATGTTCAGAGGACTGCCCCCCGAATATTATCACTAATTTCCTCATTATTTTGTAGGTGTTTCCTTAATCTTTTTGGAAACATTGACCTCCTGATTATTTATATGCTCGGCAATGATTCTCTTAGCCTCCGACTTATCTCTACTCTTTAGCGCCTTTAATATCATCTCATGCTCTTCCATAAGCTGATTTCTTGTCGCTTCAGCCTTTACATACTCAAGTCTGTAACGATACATCTGCTCACGTAGATTATTTATCATCTGAACCAACTTATCATTGCCTGTGCTTGTAAATATTATATCATGAAATTTCTCATCTGCACGTGCAATATCAATAATATCTTTATTTTCTATTGACTCAACAAATTCCTCTTCAGCCTGCTCAAGCTCATTTAGCTCCTCATCCGTAATCTTTGTACATGAAAGTTCTATTGCAAGCTCCTCCAAGGCTCTTCTCACTTCCAGAGTATCTCTAAGATTCTTTTCGGTAATCCCTGCAACCTCTGCACCCTTTCTCGGAATCATAAGCACAAGACCTTCAAGTTCAAGCATTCTTATAGCTTCTCTTATAGGTGTTCTTGACACTCCAAGCTTCTTTGAGAGAGCTATCTCCATAAGTCTCTCACCCGGCTGCAATTCTCCTCTTAGAATTGCCTGCCTTAAAGTTTTAAAAACCACATCTCTCAGTGGCATATATTCATCTCCTTCTGCATGTGAAAAAGCTGTCATTGTATCCTCCATATATCTTTCTATAGCGTATTTGTAATCTGTATATAATTTATTCTGTCGTCTTTTTCAAATATTTCTTTGGTCTTTATTATATCTTCATCATTTTCATATATGCCGAATATTGCAGTTCCGCTTCCGCTCATAAGAGCTCCAAGACAATTGTTATCAATCATCTTTTGCTTTATATCCGCTATTAAAGGCAAAAGTTTTATAGAAGGTACCTCCAAAATATTATCAAGTCGCTTTGCAATTTTTTCTATCTTTGTCTTATCGGCTTCATCACTCTCTATAACCGAAACCATTTCACTCACATCTTTATGTTTAAAACCTGCCTTATTAAGTCCTTCTATATCAAGACTCTCATATACTGTTTTTGTAGAAAGACCGGCTTTCGGTTTTACTATTAAGAGTTTCATTTTCGGTAATGGGCTTAACCGCCTAAGCTTTTCTCCGATTCCGCTTGCCAGTACCGTCCCTCCCATTATACAAAAAGGTATATCCGCGCCGAGGCTTGCTCCAAGCTCCAAAAGTCTCTCATCGCTTACACCGAGTTTAAAAAGCTCATTTACCGCTTTTAATGTTGCCGCCGCATCCGCACTTCCACCTGCCATGCCGGCTTCCATCGGGATATTCTTCTCGAGCAAAACTTCAACACCAAAATCTTTACCGGTTTCATTTTGTAAAAGCACTATGGCCTTGTATATAAGATTGGTCTCATCCATTGCCAAATCAGTATTGTATGATTTAAGTAATATCTTTTTTTCTTCAAGTTCTTTTATTTCAAGTACGTCAAATATATCAACATTTGTCATAACCATTTCTACTTCATGGTAACCATTATCTTTTCTTCTCAGTACATCCAAGCATAAATTAATTTTTGCAAATGCCCTTACTTTCATTCAATAAACCTCTGTATTTTACTGCCCCTAAAAATATTGTTCCTAAAATTATACATTAAAATTTGTATAAAAACAACAGTTAGGTTTTTCTAACCTACATATACAATTAAACATCACTCTATTAAAATCCTACTTTTTGCTGAAGCTTTCATTTATTATCACACCAAGTTTTTTAGCAAAATTAATCGATGCTATGTTTGATTTGTCTATTTGTGCATATACATCAATTATTTTTAACGACTCTCTTAAGTAATCCAGTAAGTACCTGCAAACTTTAAATGTATATCCACATCTTCGGTATCTTTCTTCAGTCATATATGAAATATAACATTTTCCGTCTTTATTGTAAAACCCTGCCATGCCCATAAGCTCATTAACATTTTCAAATACATATAAGCCATAGCCGTAGAAATCATAGTGAAGAGAAATATATTCCAGTAAGTCATTTTTTGTTTTAAAAGGAAATCCCTTAAAACAGGATAAAATTTCAAAGTCGTCAGGTCTCATCTCACGAATATTTATACCTTCCACTTTTCCTATATCAAAAGGCATACCCAGAGTTCTGTAGGCAACCTTCTTTATATATTCCTCGTCAATGTCTTCAAGACTTTCCACCGCATATTTTGAAACCGATATATCTATATCTTCTTTACCGAGTATAGCAATAGTGGCTTTGTGAGAGTTAAATGCCTCCCACAAAGCCACATTTTCATCTGATATCAATATATCACAATGCTGTCCTGAAACATTAACACTTTTCAGGAGCTTCATAAGTCTCGCCGAATGTATCCACTGTCATAGTTGCAATCTTCTGCTCTGTATTCGGTCTGTCATTGTAATCTGTATCTGCAGCCGCTATTTTATCTACTACATCCATTCCCTCGATTACCATTCCGAATGCAGCATATGCTCCGTCTAAATGAGGTGCATCCTGATGCATTATAAAGAACTGTGAACCTGCCGAATTTGGGCTCATAGCTCTTGCCATTGATATAACTCCCCTGCTATGTGCCAAATCATTCTGGAATCCGTTCTGATTAAACTCGCCCTTGATTTGATAATCCGGACCACCCATTCCGTTTCCCTGTGGGCATCCGCCCTGTATCATAAATCCTGAAATTACTCTGTGGAATGTAAGTCCGTCATAGAACTTCTCATTGATCAGGCTGATAAAGTTTCTTACAGTGTTTGGAGCCACCTCAGGATAAAGTTCGATTTTGATTACTGAGCCGTCTGTCATTGTCAATGTTACTATTGGGTTTTTCATGTTTTCTCTCCTTTATAATCCCAATAAAGTCACCCGAATGTATGCATCCTTGTGACTTTATTTATAGGACCTCTACGGTCATTCATTTATCTGTATTTTACCATATCTCTACTTATTTTTGTATAAAAAAGTATTATATTTTATTGTATTTTTTATTTTATCTATTAATTATTTTACTATTTCTACCTGCATTGTATTTGTATATTTTGCAGGTCCTCTCTCAATTTTCTCAGGTATGATGCCTGCTGTAATCACTACAAGATCATTTTCTTTAATGTATTTTCCTGATTTTAATGTCTCAACTGAAGATGATATAAGCTCATCTGTAGTATCCGCTCTCTTTGCCCATACAGGAACTACACCGTAGAAAAGCTGCATCTGACGAACCGTTGAAATACTTGGGCTCATTCCGTAAACAGGTATACTTGATCTCCACTTTGAAAGCATTCTTGTTGTAAATCCTGTAATTGAAGGTGCTATAATTGCCTTTGCATCCAATTGGTCTGCTGTATATACTGCAGCATAGCCGACCTGATTTGAAATATTCTTCTTGTCCATCTTATTTACTTTTCTGCCTCTGTAAAGTGCATGATCAAGATGTATCTCAGTCTCTTTTGCTATCTTTACCATCATCTTGAGCGCTTCAAGAGGGTACTTACCCATTGCGGACTCACCTGAAAGCATTATTGCATCGGTACCGTCATATATGGCATTTGCAACGTCTGAAACCTCGGCTCTTGTAGGTCTTGGATTTCTTATCATTGAATCAAGCATCTGTGTAGCTGTAATTACAGGCTTTCCTGCTACAGAACATTTTTCAATAAGCTTTTTCTGTATAAAAGGCAATTTTGCGGCATCTATTTCAACACCCATATCACCTCTTGCAACCATGATACCGTCGCTTGCTTCGATGATGTCGTCCATGTTGTCGATGCCTTCCTGGTTTTCAATCTTTGAAATAATCTGGATAGTTGAACCCTTCTCCTTTAATATTTCTCTAATCTGACGAACTGCATCTCCGTTTCTTATAAAAGAAGCAGCAATAAAGTCAAATCCGTTGTCACAGGCAAACTTTACATCTTCAATATCCTTCTGTGTAAGTGCTGGCAACTTTATAGAAACTCCCGGTACATTCACACCCTTTTTCTCTCCAAGCTCACCGCCGTTTAGAATTTTGGTATGTATATCTGATCCTTCAACAGATATTACCTCAAGCTCGATAAGACCGTCATCTATAAGTATCCTGTCTCCCGCCTTTACATCATCGTTAAGACCGCTGTAATTGATAAAGCCTTTCTTATCATTTCCTACACATTCGTTTATTGTTAGTGTATATTCATTTCCCGCTACTAATGTTACCTTCTGACCGCCTTCAAGTAAACCGGTTCTTATTTCAGGGCCCTTTGTATCAAGAAGAGCCGCAACCTGCTTTCCGGTCTCTTCTCTTACTTCTCTCAATATATTCAGTCTGCCAAGATGCTCCTCATAATCACCATGTGAAAAATTGAATCTGGCAACATCCATTCCTGCAATTGCCATATCTTTCATAAGTTTTTTATCGTTTGTGTTTGGACCCATGGTACAGATAATCTTTGTTTTCTTCATTTCTTTTCCTCTTTATTTTTATAAGCGTAAATACTACCACTCATTTTTTAATGTATCAAGATATATTTAAAAATGAGCGGCAAACCAATAATACTTCAAAATACGGGTGTAAACTCTATTCCACATGAATATGTGTATATAAATGATCTGAGCAATACTCCAAATTTCCCTTACATTTAGAACAGAATCTAAACTCCAATGTGTCATCATCTTTTTCGGTTCTTCCACAAACCGCACATTTGTGTATAGACTCCCCTGCCGGTCTTATCTTGGCCGCCTTTTTAAATTTCACCTGTCTGGCTACATTCTTCGGAGATATTCTATACCAATTTCTTGTTAATAAATAGAATATTACAAAGTTTAGAAGGCTGAGTCCTATGGATGCCTTTGTAATGACGCCACCTATTATAAAGCTATAGACTTCAATTAGTAAATATACAAATGCTAAATATTTTGCCTTTATAGGTAATACAAAGTATACATAGAAACTCATCTCAGGATAAGTTACGGCAAAAGCCAAAAATATCGACATATTAAGGCTGTCCGGTGTTAAAGGATAATAACTTACAAGATCTCCATATATTGCATATAGTACAAATGCTCCAACTATAAGCAAGAAATATCCCATAAACATATATAGGTTAAATCTAAAACTTCCCCAAACTCTTTCAAGATTGCTTCCGAGATTATAATACAAGTACAGCATTATAGCTCCGAAAAATATACTTTGATCCGGTGCATATAATGTCCATGTAAGAATTCTCCACACCTGTCCCGAGAGTATTTTAGGTATATCAAGTGACAAATAATTATAATATATTTCTATATTTATCAAAGATATGGCAAAACCGATACTATATAATACAGTCAGATACATCATCAAATTTTTGATAGCGTATCTGCCGATTTTTCTTTCCAATTTTTCTAAAAAACCCATCGCACTCCTTTCCGACATCTATTTTTTGATGGACTTTGTGTATTAAAGCCTTTTGCTCAATATACGCGCCTATTATAACATTTATACTGCTTGTATGTAAATGATTTGAGTTTTGCACAAAATGTTTTTATTATTCATAAAGTCCAAAAAAATCTTTATGATGAACTCATTATACTTAACATACCGGCACTATTTTGTGCTATAATAAATAACGTATAAATTTTATTTCATAGTTAAATTATAATAATAGTTTAATTTTATGCTTTATATTATCTAATGATTTGATCATATAAAAGGAGTTTTTATGAAAAAAACATCTCACTTACTAATACTTTTAATTTTTAGCATACTGCTTGTCGCATGTGGTTCATCTGGGCATAATATGGAGGATACAAAGCCTGAAATAACCTCTGAAAATTCTTCAGATGAAAAAAACATTGCTGTGGCTTCCTCTAAATCAGTGGAAGAAACATCTTCTCAAACCGAAAGTCCTTATCCAATTAAAAACTATGTTGCTATTGATAAAGATAACTATTCAGTAACTGTAGACAGTATGGGTTGGGATAATGTATCTAACCTTGCATATCTTAATATTACACTGGAAAATAAAACTACTGATAAAACATATATTTTTAATACCGAAGACAGCTTTATAAACGGATTACAGGTACATATACCTATGTTTGAGTCAGCTCAAGCAGGTTCAAAATCACAGGTAGTATGGTATCTTGATCCGTTAAATAAATCTATTACTGTTAAAGATATTACAGATATTGAAGCACTACTTCATGTTTATGAATTTGATGGTAAGGAAAGTCATGAAATAGATACAGAAACAATTCATATTTATCCCTATGGTCAAGACAATATCACTACATATGTGTACGAACCAAAGGATACAGATCAAGTACTTATTGATAATGAATATTGTACTATTATTCTTGTAGGATCCGATATGAATAATGTGAACTATGCTTTAAAACTATATATTGTTAATAAAACAGATGAAACTATGAATATTAGCACCGGTGAAAATTATATAGACGGCAAGAAAATTAAAAATCCACCTTATTTCCCACAAATCCGACCACAAAAAAGTACATTTGAAACCATAAATTGGCTTGTTAGTACTATTAAAGATCAAGGTATAGACCCATCTGATATTTCAAATATAAGTTTTTATGTAGATGTATATGCAAGCGGGCACCTAAATGACGAACACTTTTTTAAAGAAACAATCAGTTTTACACCATAGGTATGTAGAGCAAGGCCTAGCATATAGATTATAATAATATATGCCTATATTTCCTTTAATATTTGTATATTCAAATCGTTTTTATTATGATTCTTAACACATATCCTGACAAATACAAGGTAATTTGGCTTTGTAAGTTTGCCAGGATATTTTGTTCTTATACAGAGCTGCTTTTTAGTAAAGCTCCAACCATAAACATACTGCTATTCGTATGTAAAAAAGCTTTGCCTATATTATATGTCAGAGCTCAAAATACTCCTCTTTACATGGTATTCCATGCACTTTTTTTACTGATAAAGGATTGATATCTAATTCTACTATCATAAAGCATTGTCAAAACTGAATCCACCAAAAAATTGTACGTTGTGGCTATTGTTAGCTGACGCGTCTTGTCTCATCTTTTATGTTTTTTTTATTTTTCCTATTTCAACTATTATTGTATTTAGCACTGTGGTTATATGATATGTAAAATTAATTACAATATTTAAATAATACAATTTGTTTCTTATAACAATTAAAATAATTTCATTTCATATAAAAACAAATTCATCGAATATATAGAGTATATTTACTTTATAACTAGCATCATTAAGTTGTATAAGTACTTTGTTATTGTACTTTGTTATTGTATTTTTTTATGTAAACATTCCCATTTATTATTCAATTCATCTTTATGTTTATCATACCAGTCTTTGATTTCTTTTTTCATGGATTCAGACCATTTTTTTTTACCATCTTTCCAGAAACTGCCATCTTTTAACTTGAATACTGCTGCGTATTCATTAAAGCTAACATGAAAATGTGGAGGATGATATTCAAATTCCTTGGCTCGTACTTCTACCTTGTATTTTTTTGAACAATCTTCTATAAATATAGATTCTACCTTTGGTTCATTTTTCCACCATTCTTTTCTATATATATTATCTAGTGTATAATTGTAATATTTGTTTTTATATAAAACTTTTATATCTAGGCTATCCCTTTCAAACGCTTCATGAAAAAAAGAAACAACTCTTCCTTCATTTTCCAAAGCTTTAGTAAAACAATTTATATTACTATATTCTTTTTTGAAGTCATCATCAAATTGATATTCCTCTATCTTTATATCACAATTATCATTATCTCCATAGAAAGGTTCATCTCTAAATAATTGTACTATAGAAAGCTTTAATTTAACTACCTCAGGATTGTTTCCATTTCTATCCTGACGATAAGCAACATCCTTTATTGTAAGGCCATTACAAACTTCCAAATTCCAAAACGTTTCTTTTTTCCATATTATATTTTGTTCTGTTTTTTTTATTTCATTTATTACAGGACATGTATACTTTCTAAATTTTTCGAAAAAATCATCAATATTATCGAACTGTCCTCTAATAGAATATTCGTTCAAAAAATAATCACACATAAATATCTTAGCTCCCCACTTTTAAGTAGATGCTTCTAAACTTCTAACCCCAACATTCTATCCAAATCTATTTCAAACTGATCAAATAAATCATTTATATCCATTTCATCATTAGTTCCTACTATTTTACCATATTCCTTAAATTCAATAGGATTGCATTGTGTTTCAAAATTTTCATTCAGTGCAAAAAAATTGACCGATATATCACTATTTAAAACCGATCCATTACTAACACCCACACGTAATCCGTTAAATATATGATCACTATGTGACTCTATAAACAATTGTTGACCAGCCTTACTGACAAAGCAAAAGAACTCGCATAATTTAGATTGTGCTTTTGGATGCAGATGTATCTCTGGATTTTCTATAATAATTACAGAACCAATTTCAGCTCCTAAACACGCTATAATCACACTAATTAAATAACTTATTCCTGAACCTATATTAGTAGCTCTACAATATAATGCATCTGAATTAATATTTTTAGGGTTATTATTATACTTTACCTGTAAATAGTTTGTTTTCTTTATATCGCTAATAGACAATGTTGTATCCACTATATAATCCAACCAGTAATTTACTTGACCAAGTAGACTGTCTGTATTTTTTTCAGTATCCTTCAATAGATTTTTTTTAATCTTCTTACTCTCATTCTTTAATAAATATGCCAGTGCATATTCTCCATCTATACCAAATCCCCTATCTTCCAGTATGTTTTTAGCATAAATATCTCTAGCTCCAATCCTATGACATGACAAATAGTGAAAATATTCATCTAAGTAAAAAATCACTTCATCTTCACCATTATCATAACATTCTCTCCCATCAAGGTCTTGCATAACACTGTCTATATCAGCAAGTGATGATTTAATCTTATACCCCTCTTTTTCATCCGATTCTATAAACTCTATATATTCCGACTTTTTTTCTTCTACCTCAATTCTTATAGATCCTTTGGATATATTATAGTTCCTTACTTCACGAAAATCTCCGATATCAATATACTTTCCATTAAGACTACCCTGTTTCCATAATAACAGTGACTGTAAAAAAGTTGACTTACCAGAAGAATTAGTTCCTACAAATAAGTTTAATTTCGAACAATTGACTGTTACATTTCTAACCGATTTTAGTCCTTTTACGTAAATTTTTTTAATCATAAACAATCTCCTTAGATAATTTTTTCATCATGTTAAAACGTCCATTTACATTCTTTATATTTTCTCTACTATTACCAATATATCCCAAATACTCTTCACTAGTAATCGCTTGTATTAACCCTTTAACAATTTTGTCCGAAGCTATTCTTTGTCCAGCAATAAGTGACATAAAATACAATGTTGTCTCAAAAATATTCATATTTATAGGATTAGATATTTTCATTTCTCTTCTAAATGCGCCTCTCCCCAAAATATCTTTTGACATCTCCAAACACCTCAAGGTTATTTGCTTAAGTTCACTTAGCTTTTCACTTGATTCAATATTTAATTGTGTTAGTGTCAATTCAATCAAATCATCTAAGTCACTTGTATACTCATATGTTTTATTGTTTTTAAACAACATTCCATTAAACAGTAAATAAAATGCTAGAAATCTAGTTAGCAAATATGAACCTTTCATTCTAGAATCTTTTCTATTCTCAATACCTGTCGCTTCTTCAAATATCTTTGTCTTAGAAATTTCTGCTATCATATTGAGTCCTTTTCCATGATATAGTGCATTTCTAATTTCTTGCTTATTTAACTTCGTACCTCCTCTATTAACTCTGTCAAAAATATCAAATAATACTTTATCTGGGGTCGGTGGAAGTATTACATGAGAATAAACTTGATAATCCTCCAATTGAGCTTGGTATATTCCATATTCTTCTTCTAAATTCATAAATTTTTTTCCATTTAAAAATGTTAAAATCTTCAACAACTTTAATTGAAACTTATTTTGTAAAAAATCGAACAATGTAGATAGCCTCTGTTTCCCATCTACGACTACATAGGTGGAATTATTTTTCTGTTTTAAGTAAAATATGGGTAACGGCAATCCCATTAATATACTCTCAATCAATTCACACTTTTGCTTGTTATCCCATACAGATTTCCTCTGAAAATCCACTTCTAAAGTCAACTGTCCTTTTTGATATTTTCGGAATAGTTCATATATAGAGAAATCTTTTTTTGTAACTTTAACCAACTCAAAAACTGGCTTATCACTTTCTCCTGTATATATCAAATCATTTAATTCATCTTCCTCTTCCAATACAACTTCTTCATCTTTTTCCAAACAAAATTCTTTTTCCATTTATCATTATCCTCTCAATATATACCTTAAAAATATAATACTGACATTTTTGTTAAATATTATATACAATTTCTCTAAAGACTTATTATCATAATCGCTATAACATAGTCTTAAATATACTTCTACAGTCATATTTTACCATACTATATAATAATTTAATATAGACTAGCTACTATAATATTTTACCCTGAGTTATTCACGCCTGTCTTTGACAGTTTCAAAAGTTAAAACGCCCTTGAAACCCAGTGTTTTACTGGCTTTCAGGGCATTTTTGTTTCGTTTTGAAACTAAAAAAATAGTGTTTTATTTTCCTTTGCTTTGTTTTTGTATTGTCCGCATTTGACTTTTTGTTATAAATTCAAAATCTGTATTAAAATGACAAATCTCATGTAGTTTATCTGTGAGCTCTGTTCGTTTATATAGAGGTATGAAACCTTGCTCTTTTACATATGCAAAATTAAAATCTTTTAAGGTCTTTAGAATCTCTTCACATGTATACTTGTGGTCTAAAAATTTTTCAAGATATCTGTAAATAATCAAGGCTAAAAAGCAGGTTAAGAAGTGAGAATTAATTCTATCAGTTCTTTGTAAAAATATCGGTCTTGCTTCAAACTCGGTTTTCATAATTCTAAAGCATTCTTCTATTTGCCAACGCTTTTCACTTATACTTAGTATTTCACTTACATCATCGTCAAGTAGGTCTGTTGAGATGGCATACATACCATCATACTTTGCCTCCTCATCTATTTTATCTGTATTAAGAAAGTTATGTACATTTGCTTTTTCACCATCATCAGTTACTGCAATGCTGCCAAGAAACCTTGCCGGATCATTAGGATTTCTTCTTTCTTTTTTGATACTGCCTTTTTCAAGCATTAACTTAGCTCTGTCAACTTGTTTTTCTCTAATAGCCTTTTGGTATCTGGCATATTTTGGTGAATATGTGATTATAAGTCTTTGAGATAAATCTTTCGGTGTATAGGGAGCATCTTTGTAATATATAGTCTCATCATCCATTGATATTTCAGCCAGATCCACCACTTTATTATCGTACAAACTTTTAAATCCCTTAGTATCTAAAGCCCATTGCCTATCTTGCGCATTAAGCTTTTTTATTGATTGAGTGACTACAAAAGCTCTTTCACCCATATGATTGTACTTTCTTATTTTTTCCGAACCAAGTCCGGCATCACTACAGTAAATAAACTTTTGACAATCAAACTCTTTTAAAATTTTTTCTTCAAGTGGTTTAATAGAGGTTTGTTCATTTGCATTTCCCGGAAATAGAGAAAAAGCAAGTGGAATGCCGTCACCATCCATAAACATACCCATTTGTATTATAGGGTTTGGTCTATGTTCCTTGCTTTTGCCATATTTCTTAATGCCATTTTCATCCTCAATCTCAAAATAATAGTTAGTACAATCATAAAAAAGAAGCTTATCGTTACGTTTCCCCACCAGATGACTGTTTCTATAAGTTTCAGATTGTATAAGGTCACATTCTTTACCGAGTACATTTAAAGATCGATATACATCATGTAATTGGTAAGATGGTGGCTCTAAAAAGCCCATAGAACAAGAGTAGCTTGAGCGTTTACTGGAAGGTTCGAGTATTCTGGAGTAAATCAAATCGGATAATATCGAGTTGATATCAAACTTGAAATTATACTTATCCCTTATCTTTCTGCAAACTTTGTTTAAGCCAAGTTTATAATAAAAGTACTGCAAAAACAGGTAACCTCCACGATAGAATACTTGTTGCTGTGGCTGTAGTCGTTTGCTTGAGTTAAACGAAAGATTTACTATTTTATCTTCTTTGTACTTTTGTGTTTCAAGTTTTGCCTCAGCACGAGCCCATTTCATGACGTCATCTCTAGTGGGTCCATGCTCTTTTAATAAATCAGCGAGAGTACCAAGTTTGCGTACATTTACAGAGGTGCTAACCCCTTTGTCATTTATAAAGCTTTTGGAAATATAGAAGGACTCTGCATTTTTTGATTTTGATGTAGTAACTTTCATAGATAACCTCCACACCTTATTATAGCATAAAATACTAGAAAATGCTATATATTAAAACGAATATTTTGACAAAAATTTCAACTAAAGAATGTAGGTTATATGCGGGTTGTAGGACTTTTTTATGATTATTTAGGTGAACAAACTGTCAAAGACCCGTATACTGGGACTTTATCATATATGGCTTATAGACATTCTTAATAAAAAATATTTTTGTTGACATAAGAAAATTTTTGTATTAGAATTCAGAAAAATAATCAAACCGTTGATATGGAGATAAAGTTAGTCATGACTTCACAGAGAGTCCGGGAAGGTGCGAGCCGGATAAGAAACAGTCTAGCAAATGGACCATGGAGGGTGTAGTCAAATGCTTCGGCAAAGTATACTACAACGTACGCATACGTCAGTTGCAAGGGATATGTAGGTATCTTAAAGTGCACAGGTCATACTGTGAATCAAGGTGGCACCGCGATTTTTTATTGTTGAAATTTCGTCCTTGACAAATATCAGCCTTTTTAGGTTTTTATTTGTCAGGGACTTTTTTATTTACTCAGGAGGACTTATGGTTTTTATATTAAAAGCAGGCATCAGCGAAGAAGCAATACAAAACTTTAGAAAAGAATTTGAAGATATAGGATTTGATACAATATACGCACCCGGAACAGAACATACAGCAGTTTGCTTAATCGGGAACACTTCAAAAATAGATATGGACACTATTGTGGCAACTCATCCGATAGTTGACTATGGAAAAAGGGTTACAGAAATCTATAAAGCGGCAGGAAGAACCGTTCATCCTGATGACACCGTCATAGAGGTAAACGATATCAGTATAGGTACCGGAACATTTACCGTTATTGCAGGCCCTTGTAGTGTGGAAACAAGAGAACAGATTACAATGGTTGCAAGAAGTATTAAAACAAGTGGAGCTGTAATACTTCGTGGCGGCGCATTTAAACCCAGAACTTCGCCTTATGCTTTCCAGGGGCTTGGCAAGGAAGGTATCGACTTTTTGGAAAGTGCCAAGGCTGCAGTCAATATTCCGATTATCTCTGAGGTAATGAATCAGACACAGTTACCACTGTTTGAGAATGTTGACATTATTCAAATCGGTGCAAGAAATATGCAAAACTTTGATTTACTTAAAGAAGTCGGAAAGTTGAAAAAACCTATATTATTAAAGCGTGGGCTTTGCAACACTATTGAGGAATTCCTTATGAGTGCCGAGTATATCATGGCATCAGGCAATGAAAATGTCATACTCTGTGAGCGAGGTATCAGAACCTTTGAAACAGCCACAAGAAATACTTTGGATCTTGGAGCAGTCGCACTTTTAAAAGAGAAAACTCATCTTCCGGTGTTGGTGGACCCAAGTCATGCTGTAGGTATCAGATCTCTTGTACCACCGCTTGCAAAGGCCGCACTTGCTGTAGGTGCAGACGGTATTATGGTTGAGGTACACAATGATCCCGCAAAGGCATTATGTGACGGTGCACAATCACTTGACCTTGATCAGTTCGCCGACCTTATGGATGAAATCAAAAAAAGAGTTGTACTTGAAGGAAGGACATTATAGTATGTATTACCCTACATTAAATGAAATAGAAAAGATAAAAGAAAATAAAGAATATACTCTTGCACCGGTCAGTATGGAAATATTATCCGACTTTATCACTCCTATTGAAGCAATAAGAATTCTAAAAAAGGCATCTACTCATGCCTATATGTTGGAATCGGCAAAGGCTAACGAAAGTTGGGGAAGATATACCTTCCTCGGATTTGATCCCACACTTTCTATAAGCTGTAATAAAGGCAAAATAAATGTAGACGGTGAAGAGTTTGAGTGTAGCGACCCTACCGGTTATCTAAGAGATTTGTTAAAAAAATACAAAAGCCCAAGACTAAACTCTTTACCTCCTTTTACAGGCGGTTTGGTCGGATATTTTTCATTTGACTATATAAACTATAAGGAACCAAGTATAAAAAGGGATGTAGATGATTCAGAGGGATTTAAAGATATTGATGTAATGCTTTTTAAGGATGTTATTGTATTTGACCATGTAAAACAAAAAATCATCCTTATTACAAATATTTCACTGGATGAAGTTACTACTATAGCCTATGAGGAAGCTGTAAAAAAGCTTGAGAAAATAAAGAGCCTTTTATTTACAGGTGAAAAATCCTATGAAACAGGGAAACTGCTCTCTGAAGTAAAACCTTTGTTTTCACAAAAAGAATTTTCAGAGATGATTGCAAAAGCAAAGCATCATATAAAAGAAGGCGATATCTTCCAAATAGTGCTTTCAAATCGCTTGCAGGCGGACTTTAGCGGAAGCCTTTTTGATACCTACAGAGTACTTAGAACAGTGAATCCTTCACCGTATATGTTTTATTTTTCAGGTACCGATGTTGAGATTGCAGGAGCTTCACCTGAAACTTTGGTAAAACTTGAAGACGGAGTACTACATACCTTCCCACTTGCCGGTACAAGACCGAGAGGAAAAACCGTGGATGAGGACCTTATTTTTGAAGAAGAATTACTTGCTGATAAAAAGGAACTTGCTGAACATAATATGCTTGTAGACCTGGGAAGAAATGACCTTGGCAAAATAAGTAAATTCGGAAGTGTAAAGGTGGAAAAATTTCACTCTATAGAGAGATATTCACATGTAATGCATATAGGCTCTACAGTAAGGGGTGAAATAAGACCCGAAAATGATGCTTTGGATGCGCTTGAAGCCGTCCTTCCTGCAGGTACCCTCTCAGGAGCACCGAAGATTCGTGCCTGTCAACTTATCGGTGAACTTGAAAACAACAAAAGAGGTGTTTACGGAGGAGCTATAGGATATATTGACTTTACCGGAAATATGGATACCTGCATTGCTATCAGACTTGCCTATAAGAAAAACGGAAAAGTATTTATCAGAAGCGGTGCCGGTATTGTAGCCGACTCCGAACCTGATAAGGAATATATGGAAAGCATAAATAAGGCAGGCGCTGTAGTCGATGCTCTAAAAAGGCACAGGAGATAAACAAATGATTCTATTGATTGATAATTATGACAGTTTTTCCTACAATCTGTTTCAAATGGTAGGTGAAATTGATCCGGATATAAAAGTAATAAGAAATGATGAAATGACTGTGGAAGAAATAAAAGCTCTTGCTCCTGCAAAGATTATTATATCCCCCGGTCCCGGAAGACCTGAGGATGCGGGAGTAATTATAGATGTAATAAAGGAGCTTGGACAAAGTATTCCGATCCTCGGAGTTTGTCTTGGACATCAGGCAATCTGTATGGCATTCGGCGCTACAGTGACCTATACCAAGGAACTGATGCATGGCAAAGAATCTCTTACATATTTTGATACCGGCAGTGCATTTTTCTCAGGTATACCTGCCAAAAGCAGAGTTGCCAGATATCACTCTCTTGCCGCAAGTAAAAATACTCTCCCAAATGAGTTGAAGGTAACAGCCAAAACAGATGACGGTGAGGTAATGGCGGTGGAACATAGCAGCTACCCAATCTATGGTGTGCAATTCCACCCGGAATCCATAATGACAGAATATGGGAAGGAAATGCTGAGGAATTTTATACAGAATTGAAATTTTAGCCATACATTATAGGTTTTATTTTGTAATCCCTGTAGCGATTAGTTCTTTCGCAAAAGCGAGATAGGATTAAGCAACCGAGGACTTGTTTGAGTGTAGTTCGCTGTTCTTCAAGCGAACAAACGAGTTCCGCAGGTTGCGTAAAATCCTACGAAGCTTTAAGAAAGAACTGCGATTGGGATTACAAACTTTAAAACCTATAAGATAATGACCTGAAAGGATACTATGATTAAGGAAGCTATTGTAAAGATTGTAAATAAAGAAGATTTAACTTTTGATGAAGCTTATGCTGTAATGAATGAGATTATGAACGGTGAAACCTCACCTACACAAAATGCCGCATTTCTTGCAGCTCTTTCCACAAAGAGTGCAAAGGCGGAAACCACACAGGAAATCGCAGGTTGTGCCATGGCTATGAGAGAGCATGCCACTGCCGTTGATACCGATTTTGACCTTTTTGAAATAGTCGGTACAGGCGGTGACAATGCCGGAAGCTTTAATATCTCCACCACATCAGCCATTGTAGCCGCTGCCGGCGGTATGAAAGTAAGTAAGCATGGAAACAGAGCGGCTTCTTCAAAATGCGGTACAGCGGACTGTTTGGAAGCATTGGGTGTAAATATTGAAGAAGATCCCGAAAAATGCAAAGAGCTTTTGGAAAAGGTGGGTATATGCTTTTTCTTTGCTCAAAAATATCACAGTTCTATGAAATATGTAGGAGCAATCAGAAAGGAGCTTGGTTTTAGAACAGTTTTTAATATACTGGGACCTCTTACAAATCCGGCAAAACCGAAGCGGCAACTTCTTGGAGTATATGATGAATACCTTATAGAACCTCTGGCAAAAGTGCTTGTGGATCTTGGCGTTAAAAGAGGCATGGTCGTATACGGTATGGATAAACTGGATGAAATATCACTCTCCGCTCCTACCAAGGTTTGCGAGATAAATAACGGCTCACTTACCACATATGAGATAAAACCTGAAGATTTCGGACTTACACGCTGTGAAAAACGAGATTTGGCCGGTGGCGATCCTAAGGAAAATGCAGCAATAACTCTTGCCATATTAAACGGTGAAAAGGGGCCTAAAACAGATGCGGTACTTTTAAATGCCGGAGCGGCTCTTTATATAGGTGATAAGGCAGGCAGTATACAGGAAGGAATAGATCTTGCAAGAAATCTTATCGAAAGCAAAAGAGCGCTTAAGGTTTTGGAAGATTTTATAAAGACAAGCAATGAGTAAAGAAACAACTATTTTAGATACAATAGCCACATATACAAAATGGCGAATTAAAGAGCAAAAGAAAAATATTCCGCTGGATTTGATAAGATCTGAAGCCGAAAGTATTCAAACACCAAAGTTTGTTTTTGAAAACGCTTTAAAAAAACCGGGATTGTCTTTTATATGTGAATGTAAGAAAGCTTCTCCGTCTAAAGGTATTATTGCAAAGGACTTCCCATATCTTGCAATCGCAAAAGAATATGAGGAGGCAGGTGCAGACTGTATATCGGTACTCACAGAGCCTAAGTGGTTTCTTGGAAGTGATAAGTATTTGAAGGAAATATCAAATACCGTTACTCTTCCACTGCTTAGAAAAGATTTTACTGTTGATGAATATATGGTATATGAAGCCAAGGCAATGGGAGCTTCCTGTATTCTTTTGATCTGCTCCATACTGTCGGTTGAAGAAATGAAGTATTTTAAAGATATCAGTGATGACCTTGGACTTTCCACACTTGTGGAATGTCATGATGAATCTGAAATCGAAAAAGCCTTAAAGATAAATGCCCGTATGATCGGAGTAAATAACAGAAATCTAAAGGACTTTTCCGTAGACACGAATAACAGTAAAAGACTTCGAGACCTTGTGCCTAAGAATATCTTATTTGTTTCCGAAAGCGGCGTAAACTCTCCTGAAGATATAAAAAACATCATTGCTATTGGAGCCGATGCCGCTTTGGTAGGTGAAATCCTTATGCGTGCGGAAAATAAGAAATTCACTTTGGACAGGTTAAAGGGTAGATATGACAAAAATTAAGCTTTGCGGCATAAAAAGTGAAGATGATATCAAGGTAATAAATGAAGTATTACCGGATTATATAGGCTTTGTATTTGCCGGGAAAAGTAAAAGGTATATATCCTTTGATAAGGCAAAAAAACTGAAAAATCAGCTTGATGATAGGATAAAAGCTGTGGGTGTGTTTGTAAATGATGATATTGAAAATATAGCTTATCTTGTAAAAAATAAAATCATTGATATTGTACAGCTTCATGGAAATGAAGATGAAAGCTATATAAATACATTAAAAACAAAGATAAATGTCCCTATAATATATGCCTATCAGATAAAATCAAAAGCCGATATAAAATCAATAAATAAGAACACGGATTTTATTTTACTGGATGCGGGAGCAGGCTGTGGAGAGACCTTTAATGAAGCCTTACTTGAAGGCTTTGATAATGAATATTTTTTAGCAGGCGGACTCTCTGTAGATAATATAAAGGAAAAAATAATGAAACTGCATCCATATGGTGTGGATGTAAGCTCAGGAATAGAAACTGAAGGCAAAAAAGATGCCGCTAAGATAAGAAAATTTGTGAGTTTAGTAAGAGAGGTAGACAATGACAGATAATAAAGGAAGATTTGGAGTTCATGGAGGACAGTATATCCCTGAGACTCTTATGAATGCGGTAATAGAATTGGAAAAAGCATATAATCATTATAAAAATGATCCTGAGTTTAATAAAGAACTCAATTATCTCCTAAATGATTATGCAGGCAGACCTTCAAAGCTTTATTTTGCAAAGAAAATGACTGAGGACCTTGGAGGTGCAAAGATTTATTTAAAGCGTGAGGACCTTACACATACAGGTTCTCATAAGATAAACAATGTTCTCGGACAGGCACTACTTGCAAAAAAGATGGGAAAGAGGAGACTTATTGCAGAAACAGGTGCAGGACAGCATGGTGTTGCAACAGCAACCGCCGCCGCTTTGATGGGCATGGAATGTGTAGTATTTATGGGTGAAGAAGATACTGTCCGTCAAGCACTTAATGTATATAAGATGCGACTGCTTGGAGCTACCGTTATCCCTGTAACAAGCGGAACAAAAACTCTAAAAGATGCCGTTTCAGAGGCTATGAGAGAATGGACAAGCAGAATAGATGATACCCATTACTGCCTCGGTTCTGTAATGGGACCTCATCCATTCCCTACTATAGTCAGAGATTTCCAGGCCGTAATTTCAAAGGAGATCAAGGAACAGATACTAAAAAAAGAAGGCAAATTACCGGATGCCGTACTTGCCTGTGTCGGTGGAGGCTCAAATGCCATTGGAAGCTTTTACAATTTTATAGATGACAAGGATGTAGCACTTATCGGTTGTGAAGCTGCCGGAAAGGGAATTCATACATTTGAAACGGCCGCTACTATAAATACAGGAAAACTTGGTATTTTCCACGGTATGAAATCCTATTTCTGTCAGGATGAATACGGACAGATAGCACCTGTATATTCCATCTCTGCAGGACTTGACTATCCGGGTGTAGGACCTGAGCATTCATATCTTCATGATATAAAAAGAGCAAGCTATGTACCTGTAACAGATGATGAATCCGTAGAGGCATTTGAATACCTCTCCAAGATGGAAGGTATTATACCTGCTATAGAGTCAGCTCATGCCGTTGCTCATGCCATGAAAATAGCACCTACTATGAATAAGGACCAAATTATTGTAATCACCATCTCAGGAAGAGGTGATAAGGATTGTGCGGCTATTGCCAGATATAAAGGAGAAGACTTACATGAATAAGATATATGAAGCATTAAAAAATAAAAAATCATTTATTCCTTTTATCACCTGTGGTGATCCTGATGTGGCAACTACCAAAGCGGCAATACTCGAAATGGTAAAAAACGGAGCCGATCTGATAGAAATAGGTATACCCTTCTCAGACCCTACTGCTGAGGGCGTAGTTATACAGGGCGCAAATATTCGTGCACTTGCAGGCGGTATTACAACCGATAAAGTATTTGATATGGTCGTAGAACTTAGAAAAGAAGTCACTATTCCTCTTGTATTTATGACCTATGCCAATGTAGTATTCTCCTACAATCCTGAAAAATTCTTTACAAAATGCAGCGAGGTGGGTATTGACGGTATTATACTTCCCGACATTCCTTTTGAAGAGAGAAATGAATTCCTTGAGATATCTGAAAAATATAACATAGATCTTATATCTCTTATTGCACCTACATCCGATGACCGCATTGCAATGATTGCAAAAGAAGCTAAAGGATTTTTATACATTGTGTCAAGCCTTGGCGTAACCGGAACCAGGAGCGAGATCACTACTGATTTGAATTCTATAGTAAAGATAGTAAGGGAAAACACAGATATTCCATGTGCTATAGGCTTCGGTATTTCAACTCCTGAACAGGCTAAGGAAATGAGTCAGATAGCAGACGGAGTAATCGTAGGCTCAGCCATCATAAAGCTCTTAAAACAATACAAAACCAAAGCTCCCGCATATATCGGAGCGTATGTGAAAGAGATGAAAGAGGCAATATTGTAGGATATTAGTTACGTTCAGGTACTATATAGGCGATTTTACATTACTTAACTTACTTTTAACCTCTTATTAATTGCTTTATTCCTAGCAATATGCTATGATATAAAATCATGTTTTCACATGTGTAGTTTTGTGTGCAATTTTATTTTTCAAAATAAAAGGCATATTCAAGCTACTGATTTTAACGGATTGTAAGGTATAATCCTGCAACCGGGTTTCACAGGGGCATAGCCCCACATTGTATAATCACAAGCTTATAAAAGAGGTTATAATATGCAAAACACAGAAAAAACCTATGTACTTGGTATAGACATAGGTTCGACTACAGTCAAAATTGCTATTCTTGACAGCAAGCATGAAGTAGTATTTTCAGATTATCGCAGACATTATGCAAATATACAGGGCACTTTGGCAGCACAGCTCTCAGATGCCTTCGAAAAAATAGGGGAAGTGAATATCATTCCGATGATCACCGGCTCAGGCGGTCTTACCCTTTCAAAGCATCTAAAGTCAACCTTTGTACAGGAAGTTGTTGCAGTTGCAACCGCACTGAAGGCTGTTGCACCTCAAACTGATGTTGCGATAGAGCTTGGTGGAGAAGATGCAAAAATCATCTACTTCACAGGCGGTATCGACCAGAGAATGAACGGTATATGTGCCGGAGGTACAGGAAGCTTCATCGATCAGATGGCTTCTCTCCTACAAACAGATGCTATAGGACTTAATGAATATGCAAAAAGTTATAAGTCAATTTATCCTATAGCCGCAAGATGTGGAGTTTTCGCAAAGACTGATGTACAGCCGCTTATTAATGAGGGAGCTACAAGAGAAGACCTTTCCGCCTCCATTTTCCAGGCGGTGGTAAATCAGACTATTTCAGGCCTTGCGTGCGGTAAGCCTATAAGAGGTCATGTGGCATTCCTTGGTGGTCCTTTGCACTTTCTTTCAGAACTTAAGCAGGCATTTATAAGAACTCTGAATCTTACAGATGAATATATTGTAGATCCTGACAATTCACATCTTTTTGCAGCCATAGGTGCGGCACTTAACTGTGAAAGCAAGGATGCTATGATCGGTATTTCAGATCTTATTGCCAAGCTTAAAGAAGGTATTGAGATGGCACATGAGATTGCCAGACTTGATCCGCTCTTTGAGACTGAGGCTGATTATGAGGAATTTAGTGGAAGACATTTCGGTCACAGTGTAAAAACTGCCGAGCTTAAAGACTACAAGGGCAATATATTCCTTGGAATAGATGCCGGTTCCACCACTACAAAGATTGCTTTGGTAGGTGAAGACGGTAGTCTTCTTTGGAATTTCTATTCAAATAATAACGGTTCCCCACTGGCTACAGCTATTTCAGCTATAAAGTCGGTAAAGGAAAAAATCAATTCTGAAGCAAAGATTGTATATTCATGTTCCACAGGATATGGTGAGGCACTTCTAAAAGCAGCCTTTATGCTTGATGAAGGTGAAGTTGAAACAATTGCACACTACTACGCAGCTGCTTTCTTTGAGCCTGAGGTCGACTGTATACTTGATATCGGAGGTCAAGATATGAAATGTATCCGTATCAAGGACGGTACAGTAGACTCTGTTCAGCTAAATGAGGCATGTTCTGCAGGTTGCGGTTCATTTATTGAGACCTTTGCCGGTTCTTTGAACTTCTCAGTTCAAAACTTTGCAAAAGAAGCATTATTTGCAAAGAATCCTGTAGACCTCGGTACCAGATGTACTGTTTTCATGAACTCAAATGTTAAGCAGGCACAAAAAGAAGGTGCTACGGTAGCCGATATTTCAGCAGGTCTTGCCTATTCAGTTATAAAAAATGCTTTATTTAAGGTTATTAAGATTTCAAATGCGGCAGATCTTGGAAAGCATATAGTTGTACAGGGTGGTACATTCTACAATGATGCGGTACTCCGTGCGCTTGAAAAGATTTCAGGCGGTTTTGTTACAAGACCTGATATTGCCGGAATAATGGGTGCATTCGGTGCAGCACTTATAGCAAGAGAAAGATATGAAGGCAAGCAGACCACAATGCTCTCTCTTGATGATATCATTGCACTACAGTATGACACATCCATGACCAGATGCCGTGGCTGTAACAATAACTGTGTAATGACAGTAAACAAATTTGAAGGCGGAAGAAACTTCATATCAGGAAACAGATGTGAAAGAGGTCTTGGTAAGGACAGAGTTAAAAAGGATGTTCCAAACCTCTATGAATATAAATATAATCGTATGTTCGGCTATGAGCCTCTTACAGCCGACAAGGCATTCAGAGGTACTATCGGTATACCGAGAGTTTTAAATATGTATGAGAACTTCCCGTTCTGGGCTGTATTCTTTAGAAACCTCGGATTTAGAACAGTACTCTCTCCTATGTCAACAAAGAAAATATACGAGCTGGGTATTGAATCCATCCCAAGCGAGTCAGAATGCTATCCTGCAAAGATAACACATGGACATATTTCATGGCTTATAAAGAATGGCGTTCGTACAATATGGTATCCATGTATACCTTATGAAAGAAATGAGCAGCCGGATGCCGGAAACCATTTCAACTGCCCTATCGTTACTTCATATGCTGAGAATATCAAGAATAATGTGGAAGAAATCAGAGAGACAAATACAAGATTCTTGAATCCTTTCATGGCATTTACAAATGAAGAGGTACTTACAAATCAGCTTATCAAGGTAATGAAGCAGGAATTTGACATAAATGAAAGAGAAGTAAAGTTCGCTGCACATGCAGCATGGACAGAGCTTATTCAGGCAAAGAAAGATATCGAAAGAGAAGGTGAAAAGACTATTGAGTGGTTGCATAAGAACAACCGCCACGGTATAGTTCTTGCCGGAAGACCATATCATGTGGACCCGGAAATACATCACGGTATTCCTGATATGATCACTTCATTCGGTATTGCCGTACTTACAGAGGATGCCGTTTCTCATCTTGCCAAGATAGAAAGACCTGTTATAGTAAGCGATCAGTGGATGTATCACTCAAGACTTTATGCAGCGGCAAGCCTTGTAAAGCAGGATGATTGTCTTGATCTTGTACAGCTAAACTCCTTCGGTTGCGGACTTGATGCCGTTACCACAGATCAGGTAAGTGATATACTTACAGGTTCAGGTAAGATCTATACTGTACTTAAAATTGATGAGGTAAACAATCTCGGCGCGGCAAGAATACGTATACGTTCACTTATAGCTGCATTACGTGTAAGAGATAAGAAAAACTTTGAGAGAAAAATACACTCTTCCGCTTATCACAGAAAAGTATTTACAAAGGAGATGAAGGATGAATATACAATTCTTTGTCCACAGATGTCTCCTATACATTTTGACCTTTTGGAGCCGGCATTAAATGCATTCGGCTACCATGTAGAGGTACTCCAAAATGATTCACGTTCCGCTATAGACTGCGGTCTTAAATATGTAAACAATGATGCCTGCTACCCTTCACTTATAGTTGTGGGACAGATAATGGAAGCACTTCTTTCAGGAAAGTATGATCCGAATAAGACTGCCATATTTATGAGCCAGACAGGTGGCGGATGCAGAGCCAGCAACTATATCGGCTTTATCAGAAGAGCTCTTGAAAAAGTGGATATGGAACAGATCCCGGTAATATCAGTAAATGCCAACGGCATGGAGACAAATGAGGGATTCAAGATGACTCCTGCAATGATAATAAAAGCAATGCAGGCTGTCGTATACGGTGATCTCTTTATGAGAGTCTTGTATGCTACAAGACCTTATGAAAAGGAAAGAGGAGCTGCCAACAGACTTCATAAAAAATGGAGGAATCGTGTTATTGATTCACTTTCTGTAAGAAAACCGAACTTCGGTGAGTTTAAAAGAAATATAAGAGCTATTGTAAAGGATTTTGATAATCTTCCAAGACTTAATATCAAAAAGCCTAGAGTTGGTATTGTAGGTGAGATTCTTGTTAAGTTCTCTCCTCTTGCAAACAACCATATAGTTGATTTGCTTGAAAAAGAGGGTGCCGAGGCTGTAATGCCCGATCTCTTAGATTTCTTATTATACAGCTTCTATAACAGTAACTTTAAAGCTGAACACCTCGGTATGTCAAAGAAGGCAGCCTTTATGTCAAATGTAGGCATCAAGGTACTTGAGGCACTTAGAAGTGATGCAAGAAAGGCACTTGATAAGAGTAAGCATTTTATCGCTCCTTCAAGAATAGATCATCTTGCAAATATGGCAAAAGACTATGTATCTGTCGGAAACCAGACAGGTGAGGGTTGGTTCCTTACCGGAGAGATGCTTGAGCTTATAGAGACAGGTACTCCAAATATTGTTTGTACACAGCCTTTCGGCTGTCTGCCAAACCATGTTGTGGGTAAAGGTGTTATAAAGGAGCTTCGCCGTTCACATCCTGAGGCAAATATCATAGCCGTAGACTATGATCCGGGTGCTTCGGAAGTTAATCAGCTAAACAGAATTAAGCTGATGCTTGCAACAGCACAGAAGAATTTGAAAGAACAAAATAAGAAAAGCATATCATAATATAGAAAAGAAGCTTCCGGATATATATCTGCGGAGCTTCTTTTTTAAGAGCAGTATTTTTTACTCAACCATTGCTCTTAATGTTCTCGTGCTTCCTATTACATCATCCCATTCTAATGTACCTACGTAATAGTTGTTTTTTCGATAGTTCTTCAAAAATCTTTTGTGCTGACCTCTTATTTATAAGGAAGTGATTTTACTGTAGTATCTACATCCATAGTTGAACGCATATCCACACCTACCAGAGAAGATACTAAAAGTCCTCCCTTCAACACAAAGTTGTCTCTATATTGTGATAAAGAAACTCTCTCCAGAAGTCGCTCCATCAGATATATTCTTAGTATTATCTGCGCTTTGTCACTGTCACGACCTGCTTTATTTTTTATCTTTGCCTTTACAGCTGTAGCACTTTTAATCATAACAATACCTCTGCATATTGCCTCACCTTATCTGAGACCCCCATAATACCTGCATATTCCATGAGATTATGAATATTTTTTTTACTATCTGAAAAATATGATGTCAAAGCCTTTTGGAATACTTGAATATCCATTCTTTTCTTATTCTTGATAATATCACATATACAACGCTCTTTGTCGTAGATTCTCACAGTATTACCGATAAAAGTCTGCGCCTTTGTCAAACCCAGATCTAACCATTCCTGTCTTACCGTATGTACTACAACACCTCTATCTTTTAGATGTTTCGCATTATAACCTCGTCCAACAGTAATTACCGGTGAAAAAGGCTCTCTGTCGGAAAGATTATGAATATACAGGGCTGTTTCATGGGAAAAAACAATTTTTCTATTTCTTAGCTGAATCGAATAAAGTCTGTCTTCCCATGCATCAGGTGAAATGTATATTCCGGGTGCAATCTTTTCCATTTCATTCTTACGGACATAATCCAAAACAGAATACTTTGACAATCCTTCATTTTGAGCTTCAACCAGTCTAATATAACCGTTCCGTTCTTCAAGTAACCTATCAATAATATTTCTTTCATCCATATTCTCAACCCCTTTCGCTATAATTTTAATTTTTTGTAGCGAAAAAGTCAATATAAAAAAGCAGAAACTCCAATCTATGAAGTTTCTGCCCATTTATTATCTTTAAAATCAAATGAACTATGATTAAGAAACCTAAATTTGAGTTTTATACCGGAGTTTGAGGAGAATAATAATGGCTAATGTTAAATTTGATGATTATTTAAATAATGAACTAAAAAACAATGACTTCAAAAACGGATACCTGACTGAAAAGGCCATTTTAGAAAGCGCTCTCACCTTTGCACATGCCGGGGCAAAGTGCGGGACTGTCTCAAAGACAACCGGCAAAATATCCCATGTTCCACAGTCTACAATTGCAAGAATTGAATGTGGATGTAATACCGGTATAGAAACAATAAATAAGCTTGCACTTGGCAAAAAACTTACAATCAGCATTAACTGATATATTCATATTTTATTTTGGATTAACTTCTTTTGAAATCTGATCTAAATCAACGATGAGATCCAAAACAGCTCTATCATTTTCTGTAAATGTCGGCTTATTTTCCACATACCTTCTATTGTTCTCATTTGTAGAAATATATTCTTCGTTGCTGTTATTCTTTATATATAACATATATATCATAACAACCCCAATTATTATAGCTATTATAACTATTAAAGCTAATAACCCTATTCTTTCCATAATCTTCTTTCTACTCCTCTCAATACGCCTTGCTTCATCCAAAATATCTATATTATTGTTTTTTTTTAATCTGACAATAATATTCTCAAGTTCATCTAACAATTCTGTCAAATTATTAGATAAAGCAGTTAGACGATTTATAAATGAAAACACGTCAGCATCTTTTTTTTCTTTAGGGAATAGTGTAATAAAAGAATCTATACCTAACATTAGAGTCCTCTCTCCCTAAGTATACCGTCTATTTTCTCCTTATTGTCCACAATCAGCTTTATAATATCACTATCGTACATATCGCTAATATCTGTGTATATACCAAACTTCTTTAAATAATTTGATAAACCTATATTAACACTTATTGACCCAAGATATTCTTTCAATGCCACATCTATTAACTCATTTGCCTTATTGTATTCAAGTTTATCTACAGCCGCTAGAAATTCTACTGATATATTTCTCTGCTGTAAGTTCTGACTTTTGGACAAATCTTTTGAAATTTTTTCTATTATACTTTTACAACTATGTTTTGCTATTACCAAAGTTTCATGAATAAATATTTTCAATTATTTGCCTGTCCTTTCTCTACCATGTCCCAAATCTGTAAAAATCCGACTGACAACTCTGCAATCTTATCAACACTTTGTTTTTCTATTGCAAGTTTAAGATTCATAGCCTCCAAGTCTTTTGTCTCATCAATCTTTTTAATTGAATCTGAGATTTCTGCACTATTAATATCGTTGATATCTTTAAATTGATTCATTATTGAGTTAGCTGCTTTATTTACATTTACTCTAAGTTTTTCCAGGTTATCATCCAATGCAGGAACTAAGTCATGGTCAATAATATTGTATATTGTCGTCTTTAAATCATCACTTTCTAAAGCTTTCAACATATTATTTTTAAAATCTCTGGTAATCTTCATTTCCTTTTTATTCGGATCACCATTAAACAAATTTCTCCACCACTGGTGCAAAACAAATAATGTATTTTTTTTCACATTTTCCCCAATATTAAACTTTGTTTCCGAACTTAGCTTAGCATTTATCTCACCAACCTGATTAATATCAAATGCAGGCGCAAATACAGGAATGTTCATAAAGTCAAATTTGATATCATTTCTCTCCAGAGCATTTTTACACTGCTCTCTCTTATCCTGTAATATTTCAAATCTGTTAGCAAGCATGTCACTTATATCTGCTATACAATTCATTAAAAGTGACATTCTCTGACTTCTCTCAACTTCCATATAACGTGAAGATATAAACTTAAATGCCTTTTCTATATCTGTCCCTGTTATATCAAGCGCATCTGCTGATACTATTTTACCTTCCAGTCCTCCATAACTCTTTATATGCTCATCGTATTTTTTTAAGAAAGTATCTCTAAGCCTGGCTATTGTCTCATCTGTAAAATGATCCTTATCATAATTACTAATCCTGCATTATTCACGGTACGATATTTAAGTTAATTACCGTGCTATAAATCTTTAAACCTAATCCATGACGCTATAACTGACTTGATACACCTAAAAATGGGCAGACTTCCCCTAGGTAGAGTTTACAAGTAGTTATCAAGCTGTCAAGGTTCATTATTAGTTGTTATTCAAGCTGTATACATAGCTTGCTGATATTTGATAGAGTATCATAGAACTCATCCTTATATGGGCAACTGCTACACAGCTTGAATGTTATATACCTTGCTGAACGAATTACTTTTGCAGCAATCTTTAGCAGTTTTAGACGGACAGTATCAATGCGTTGTTTTCTCATATTTGCAGATAACGCCAATCGTCTAAACCAATTAAATATGTTATAAGCAAGTGCATGTATTTGAAGCCTGTTGGCATTTACAATTCTTGTATGACTGCTGACAGAAGCAAAGTCAAAACCTGTTTTACTTTCCTTTATGAAGTTTTCCATCAAGCCTCTTTTGCAATAGAACTTGATAAGATATTCAGGGGATGATTCCATGTTTGTAACAATGAATGTATACATGTAAGTAATTTGGTTTTCAGGTTTTTCAACTTTACAGACAACACGTCTTTCATAAGGCCAAGGACCTGCCTGATACATGAATTCACCATAAACTACAGCATAATCTACTTTGTTGTTTTTTGTGATTTCATCAAGTTCATCTACAAGATATGATGCTTTATCACGAAGTATAGCATTCTCTTTCAAACGAATTACATAGCCGGTGCCGTTTTCTTCACACTGTTTATATAAACCGGGTGTTGCAAAGCCACTATCTCCACGAAGGAGAAGTTTAATTTCCGGAAAATCTTCAAGATATTCATCAAGTATAGGCTGAAGAAATTCCACAACTCCTGTGCTTGAATACTTAGTCCCATCGCGAAGCTGAATTTTAATCAAATCTCCTGTGATTCCATCATAGCAAACAAGTGGATGGTAACCGTTACTTTGATAGTGGAAGTTAAATGCTCTACCTTCCTGTTTGCCATAGGCATTAAGGAGTGTTGAGTCCAAATCTAAAATGATAGCTTCCGGCATCTGAATGCTATAAACTTTCTTTCGAAGAATTTGATTTATTGAAAGGAACTGATTCAGCGAATCCTCATCCATTCGATTATGAAATCTTGAAATGGTTGGTTGTGATGCTAAAGTGTCTTTATTTAGCACTGCTTTAAACACAGGATCATTTGTAAGTTCATCTGAAGCGTCATCTTCAAAATAACCTGCAATGATCATATATATCATCTGAAGAAGATTTTCTTTATCAGTGTGATAACGGAATAATGCAGAATCATTGGTCTTAAATGATTGACTGAAAAGTTTATCAATGCCAAGTTTACTTACGAATTCTTTTATAAGAAGTAAGCCTGCATCAGAGGATAAATCTCCTCCATCGAAATTAATTTTAATTTTTCTATTGCTTTCAAGTGATAAGGTGTTTACAATACTCATAAAGGGCTCCTTTGTGTATTTTTTTTGAGTTTAAGCACCTTAATTTTACCACAAATGGACGCTCTTTTTTTCTTCACTTAATAAGTGAAAGCAATATTTTGTTAAAATATAGTAATTATGTGGCTTTCAGCCACTTTCATGGAGTTAACAATGAATAATCTAGGCTAATTCTTGCTCCTACATTTATCTCAGTAAAAATTTCTATAAGTTCTATATCGGATTTATCAAGCTGATTACCAATTTCTCTCTTTTTATCAATCTCCTT
This sequence comes from Lachnoanaerobaculum gingivalis, assembly GCF_003862475.1. GTDB lineage: Bacteria > Bacillota > Clostridia > Lachnospirales > Lachnospiraceae > Lachnoanaerobaculum > Lachnoanaerobaculum gingivalis. The sequence goes on from NZ_RRCO01000006.1 coordinate 155,150, forward strand.
AATTATTCCATATAGAAAACCGTTACTCTTCTTACTATCTATATATTCCTTATCGTCTTTAGTCAGCACACTACTTTTTGCAATTTTTTGAAACTGTATCTCATATTCTGCAAGAATTTCCTTTATCTTAGCCTTTTTATCTTCATTGGCCTGCATGTACTGTTCTAGGAAATCCCTATACTTAAGTTCTTCTCTAATTTTACCCATGGCTCTTGATATATCATATGTTATAGAGTTTACAATCTCTCCTCTTGCCTTATTCTTAGCAATATATGATACATAGCTTAAAAGCTGTGGTATACCGCTAAAGTCTTTTACTGTATTAACTGTTATTTCCTTATACCCCAGTTGTCTACGAAGATTTGTAGCTTCCTTATCAATTCCTGCCAGTATAGTAGTGATTTCGTCATCATTAACACCTTCAAAAAAATCATCCATATCTCTAAGATCGGCTGTACTGATACCTCTTAGTGCTTCATTATCTTTTTCTTTTTCCTCTATTTCAATAACATTAAAATAATCCAAGGCAGATGTAGCAAATATCACGCAATCACTGTATTTATTGTCTATATCCTTTAGTCTATTCCTTATAAACTCAATAATCTTAATTTTTGACTTCGCTTCTTTATCTTGAAACATCATATCAATCTTATTTAAGCAAAATATCAAAGTATGAAATTTACCCTTTGTCTCAAAAATTTCCTTTACTTTTTTCAAGAACTCCTCTTCTGAGCTTGTCAAGTACTTGGAAAAATCTATAGCAAATATAGCAACGTCACATTCATCCATTGCTTTCTCTGTTGACTTGAAATGATCCGTTCCGGCCGCATCAGGCCCCGGAGTATCATATATAGCATACGACTCAAAATTATTCTTGTTTGTGGGATATTCAATAATCATATCTTCAATGGCAAATTTACTTGATGTATCATTCTGAGCCTTTCTAAACTCATCCCCAATATACTTACGTATACTATATTTATCTTTAAATTCTTTTACATCACTGCCTACAATGATTCTAAACTTGTCATCTTTACTCTTTCTATATATGCAGGTATTAGGTGTTGCCATCTCAAGACTTGTTGGTGCCAGTTCCATTCCAAACATACAATTGGCAATTACACTTTTTCCGGTCTTTTTAGATGCAGCTACAGCAATCTTCATTTCTATAGACTTTGCCTTTTCTACCTGTTTCTTTATATTAGAATACAGCTCACCTATTCTTTCAACAATCTCTTTAAGATTATCATCAGCTTCCATATTACAAATATTCTTATCTGCAATAGTAATTTGCTGTAAAATTTCATCAATATTCTTTGTGAATATATCAGTTCTCTCAGCATCTCTTACTTCTTTTCTCAGCCTTATTTCAAAATCAGATATACTATACTCTATATAAACAAGTTGTTGCATAATCTCTGCTAAAAGTGATCTATTATCATTCTCTATAGTAATAACAGTCTTCTTATTTGGATCCATCATTTGCAATAAACTAAGCACAGATGAAACATAGTTTGTCTTACCGTCTATGCTAACACTTACGCTTTCTCTCTCAAACTCAAACTGTCTACATATCTTTAGCTTGCATAAATCTGAATTCTTAATATTAAATTCCGTAAACATATAGTCAAGATATAAATTTAATTTTATATCCTGATTATGCAAAACAAAAATTTTTCTATTCTTAACTTCTGACTCGATAAGCTCTTTATCACTCTCATAGTCAGTTCCACTAAGTACAACAATATTATCCATTGTTTTATCCCCACTCTTTATGATTTTATATCAAGATTTGCAAGTATTTCATTGATTTTTGACATTATTACTCTATCCGCCTTTTGTCTTTCCTGTTCATCCTCTATTCTACTTAACTCATCATACTTAATAAGTTGCAGATTGTCCTTTATGAATTCATCAAACTCCATACTTTTAATTCGTTGTATAAGTTTCTCAACCATTCCTACTTCTCTGGCACTAAACGCTCTGTCCATGTTTATAGCCTCCACAAAAGCATTCTTTAATACATCATTTAACACTTTTATATCTGCTATAAACTCATCTTGTATGTCCTTATATGTGAATTCTGTACCTATAGTATTTTTCATACTTCTTTTAACATTAACATTACTGGATTTAGAAAGAATATCCAGTAAATTGTCTGATTCAGAGTCTGTAATACTACTATCACTTAAGCAATCATTCAATAAGTCTTTTGCTGCAAGTATAGCCTCTACTTCCGGGCTGGACTTCGCAAATCCATTAAATAATTTTGTTAAAATACCAATTGTATTTGGACCATATTTACTTAATGCTTCTTCAACATTCTTATCGATTGAACTTGACTTTCCTTTGACTATTCCTGTGAGATTACTTATTATCTCCCATGCCTTTGTCTCCAAATTATAATCAACTTTTTCTTCAAATAGTTCCGGCCAAAGAAGTATTCTCCACATAGGAGACTCTGAAGGAGTAGATGATAAATATGAGTATTCATTTCCTGAAAGTTTAGATCTCTTCGCACTATAAAATACACTCATACTTAAATAGTTTTCTGCCCTTTCTCTGAACTTATTATATCTATCCTGTCCCCTGGATTTCAAAATTAATATTTCATATATATCTCTGGCAAATCTTTCAACCAAGCTATTAAAGTATTCTATATCATAGCTTTCACCGGTTTCTTTTCTACCATTTATGAATTCACAGATATTTTGTAATAACTTTTCGTTAGTAACATCTCTTTCTCCAAGACCCAACTCCTTTTTAAATATATTTATAATCGCATTAAAATTATTTATATGAGCCTCATTTGCAATATCCGATACTTCTTTTTGAAAATAATTATACATAGTGTGGAACTTTTGTTCTCTAAGTGCCGGTTCTACTGCTACAGGATTTTCATTTATTCCGTTGCCGGCCTTATTTCTATGCATTATTTCAAGTTCAGTATCTGTAATCTTGCATTTTTCTACATCTACTAACTCATTTACCTTTGTTTCAATTACATCTGATAATACCCTTTCCTGCTCAAATATATTAATATTTCCTTTCAACTCCTCCAGGTCAGCTTGTATGGCATTTCTCGAGTTTGTAAGTTTGTAAAATAATTCAATAAATTCCCCGGAACCTATATCCCTATTTACAAAAAGATTTTTGTCCTCTCTTATCTTCTCAAACATATCTTGAATACGTGAAATAATACTGTCTATCCTTTTCTTCAGAATATCAAATCTTTCATCTCTATAATATTTTTCTAGACCTTTTTTAAGTTCATTTATACCATCTGTAATACCAATTTTATTTAGTTTTTTTCTTGCTTCAGTTCCTGTATCTCCTATCTTTTCACCAAGTGCAGCTACTGCAGACCCAAATAATATTCTATCTTTTCTATTTGTTATTTTTCTTCTTTCAATCCACTCATTATAAGTAGTCTCTTTATTCTTTTCAAACGCTTCATAACTATCAACCATATCTGACTTATTTGAGAAAACAAAAAGTTTATCAGAAAGAGGTGCACCATCCATATCCTTCTCTTTTAATATATCAAGTTCAGGTCCTCTTAAGCTTGGTGCCTTTGCATTAGCTACCATTATAATTGCATCTACATCCCTCATCTTGGCCAATGTCTGTTGCCTATGCATAGCTGTAGGTGAGTCAAATCCAGGCACATCATACATAATGGCATTTTTCATTGATTCAAACTTTGTTGTCTCAATTACTATTTCTTTTACAGCAATTGCTTTTTGTGGCTTTTGAATAAAATCTTTGAATTCATCACTACTAAGCTCATTACCGGAATACTGCTTTTGCGAATTTCCTATAAAAGAAGACAAGCTATCTACATTCTTGATAATATCCAATATATCCTGATTTATATTATTCTCGTACTTATCTTTAATATCATCTCCAAGGCGTTCAAAAATATCATTATACATATTTTCAGACAAAGTATTATATGTATATGTATCTGCATTTGAAATCCCTAATAAATTTAATTTATCTCTAAACGCTTTATTAAATTCTTCTACAGAAAAGAATGTAACTATAGCATGGTCTACGTCTCCTGCTTTTATACAAGTGGCCGTATAAGTACATCTTGCATCTGCTGTAGGCAAAACATCATTATCCATTATCGCATTAGAAAAAGAACTTTTTCCTGCCTTCTCCAGGCCTATAACCGCTATCTCAAATTCCCCCTTTTCAAGCTTCTTGAGAAGTTTTTTTGCATCATTTTTGAAATTTTCAAGATTTGCTGTAGTATCACTATTTATAATTCTACTATTTTTTATGGCATTTATTTTCTCTATTCCGTCGATAATATTTTCTAATTTCCCTATATAAATCTCACGTTCTATATCAAATGACATCAACATCTCCTTCGGGTACAATAAAAAAAGACCCTGTCGTTAAATTTTTAATAACATTATATATATATATATATAGTCAAGGAAAAATTAATTAATATAATACTAAATATTTAATAAATCGTTATTTTTCGTAAATAAATAGTAATTTTTATTATATTTTGAATACGAGTAATTATCACGGTATTACATATTCTTTATTCCTTTTTATCTTTAATACCATTTTTTATTTCCATATTAAATAAAATAATGATAGTTTCAAGTTTTTCCGTATGAAGCGTTTTCAAATTATATACCCAAAGATTAACCTAGATTATTTATGATAACTCCATGAAAATGGCTGAAAGCCATATAATTACTATATTTTAACAAAATATTACTTTCACCTATTAAGTGAAGAAAAAAGTATTTCATTAATTTGTAATTTTGAACAATATATGCTATCATTGAGCTATGATTAAGAAACCTAAATTTGAGTTTTATACTAGGCCAACCGGAAAAAATGAATTTGAGGAGAATAATAATGGCTAATGTTAAATTTGATGATTATTTAAATAATGAACTAAAAAACAATGACTTTAAAAACGGATACCTGACTGAAAAGGCCATTTTAGAAAGTGCTCTCACTGTTGCACATGCCAGACAAAGTGCAGGACTGTCTCAAAGACAACTAGCAAAAATATCCCATGTTCCACAGTCTACAATTGCAAGAATTGAATGTGGATGTAATACCAGTATAGAAACAATAAATAAGCTTGCACTGGCACTTGGCAAAAAACTTACAATCAGCATTAGTTAATATATTACGTATATAAATTCATTCCCATCTATAATCCTTCTTAACAACAATACCTAAACAGAGTCGGAAACTTAAGTTTCCGACTCCACAAGTATTTGTCCACAAATTTTATCGCTTTAAAATCAACTTTAACTTCTTTAATTCCCTATAAATTTTACCTCTATATGTCTTTCAATATAAGTTTCATTATCACTTGAACTACTTTCAACCACCACATGCAGTTGTAAATACCGACAAGCCTAATATCAAACTGAATAAAAGTTTCTTCATAACCAAACATCCTCCTTTAATTTGGTAAATTCTTTTTCCCATTTTAATTGCTTTTCCAATCTTTTTTCATATCTTCATATTCCCACTCATCTTTATCATATTCATTATGTACAAGGAAAAATTCTTTCACATATTTAAACCATGGCAATTCTTTTATATCAAAGCTAGGAATAAATAAATTTGATAAAGCTTGATCTGATTGTTCAGTAGAATAAATATACCGATCACCATTTTGTTCAAGAAGATAACAATTAGTCTCTCTAAAACGAGTGTTTATATCTTTATATATACTGAATAAATCAAATTGTTTATCTTTCTGTATAAGATCTTCATCAAGTTGTATTAAAACTTTAAACATACTAACTCCTTCCATTCTCAAAAAGTATTAGGCGTTTGCAAAACGTACAAATCCGTATAAATACAGCGCTTTTTTGTTGCCGAATATAAAAAATCTCCTCTCGGTTTGTGATATAATGGATTTGCAAAAACATAAGTCACATCCCTCAATGAGACATTACTGTGATATCACAAAAACAACTCTCTTTGGAATATATTTTTGAATCTGACAAACCTCAGTTTCTTACTCTGCTCGAAAATCATCTCATTAAAAATTATTATTTTCTATCACACAATCGTCATATCGACTACTTAATATCTTCTTCGGCAATTTCAGTGTACTCTTTCAACTTTTTCTGCAATAAATTTTTATCTATCAGCTTTAAGGTGTATTCCGATACCATTGTTGGTGAAAGACTTCTGCTAAGTGCAAATTCTACAACCTCATCATCTTTTGATGCACAAAGAATAACTCCTACACTTGGATTTTCCGTTTGTTTCTTAACTTCTCTATCCAATGCTTCCAAATATAGATTCATCTTTCCTATATATTCAGGCTTGAATTCTCCAATCTTGAGTTCAAATGCAACTAAGCATGACAATCCTCTATGATAAAATAATAGGTCGATATAATAGTCATGATTTCCAACCTGTACCCTATACTCATTACCTATAAAGGAAAAATCTTTTCCAATTTCTAAAACAAAATTCTTCAAGTTCTCCAGTATAGATTTTTGAAAATCTTTTTCGCTACCACCCTTTGGTGCATCAAGGAACTCTAAAACATATTTGTCTAAAAATAAATTATGTGTTTCTTGTTTTGCTTTTTGAATTGCCGGCAACATATTGCCATTTGAAAGCATAAAGCGTTCATAGTAACCACTATCCATCTGTCTTTCCAAATCACGCTTTGAATATCTCTCTTTTACTGCCAATTCAATATAAAATCTTCTCTCTTCTTGGCTTTTAGAAGCTGACATTATTTTCAAGTGATTAGTCCAACTCAATTGTGTCACCAGTGGTGACACTTTTTCATCATCTTTATATAACTCGTAGAATTGCTTCATTCTGTAAAGTCCTCTACGATTAAATCCCTTCAGCTCAGGATAGTTTGTTGAAAAAAATTCTGCCACATTATCAACAAATCTGGAACCATAAGATGCTTCTTCAGTTTTTTTACTGATATATTTTCCTACCTCTTGATACATTAAGATCAACTCTTCATTAACTTTTCTATATGCACGATCCTTTGAATTTTCTACAATCGTAATAATCTCTTCAAACGGATTGTTATTTTTATCTACATTTATATTTTGCGAAGAAGTCTTTTCTTTATCCATAAGTTCCTCCTATCGGTATCTGACATCTATAATTTATTTCCTACTTTCCCTACAAAAAGATCATAGCATTTTTAAGGCATTTTTTCCATTCTGAAATTAGTGTCTACTTACCTATATATTTCAAAAAGCATCGAAGAATTATATCAGAACAACATCTGTTGACATGCAAACGTATGTTCGTATATAATCTATTTATGATAAACATATGTTCTAATGATGATATTTTTAAAAAGCTTGAAATACTCTCAGATGCCGCTAAATATGATGTTGCCTGCACCTCAAGCGGAGTGGATAGAAAGGGAAAGGGAGGAATGCTTGGCAATAGCGTAGCCTCAGGAATATGCCATACTTTCAGTGGGGACGGAAGATGTATTTCCTTGCTTAAGATACTTATGACAAACCATTGTATTTTTGATTGTAAATACTGTATCAACAGAAAAAACAATGACATACACCGTGCATGCTTTACTCCGAGAGAGATCTGTGAGTTGACTGTGGAATTTTACAAAAGGAATTATATTGAAGGGTTGTTTTTAAGTTCCGGTATAATTAACAGTCCGAACTTTACTATGGAAAGGATCTGCGAAACTCTTATTCTGTTAAGAAGCGAATACATGTTTAACGGCTATGTCCATGTTAAGGCCATACCGGGTGCCTCTGATGAATTACTTTTACAGGCCGGCTCTCTTGCAGACAGAATGAGTGTTAATATTGAGTTTCCAAGCGAATCAAGCCTTAAAAAATATGCTCCCAATAAAAGCTTTAATCTTATATCGGATCCCATGAAAAAAATAAAGGATTCCATAGAGATGAATAGGTTAAGTACCGGAAAGAGTATAAAGCTCCCAAGAAGCAATATAAATAAATATCTTCCCGGAAGTATATTTAATGATGTAGCCCAAATTGAAGGGGATAATATTTTAAAATCGTCACTCATCACCAAACAGGCTGATATTCGCCCTTTTGTACCGTCAGGACAGAGTACACAAATGATTATCGGTACCGGTGATGACAGCGATTATACTATACTTATGACTGCACAAAATCTGTATAAAAGCTTTGATTTAAAAAGGGTATTTTATTCCGCATATATTCCTATTAATGAGGATTCATCACTGCCAAATCCCGACACACCTGTGCCGCTTTTAAGAGAGCACAGACTTTATCAAGCTGACTGGCTTATTAGATTTTACGGTTTTAATGCACAGGAGCTTCTAAGTAAAGATAATCCGGACTTCAACACCTATATGGATCCTAAGTGCAATTGGGCTGTTAAGCATTTGGAGTTTTTCCCTGTCGAGGTACAGACAGCCGATATGGCAAGTTTACTTAGGGTACCCGGTATCGGTCCTAAGGCGGCAAGAAGAATTGTAACTTCTCGCAGATACTCACTGCTTGACTTTAATTCCATTGCCAAGATGGGTGTAGTCTTAAAAAGGGCACAGTACTTTTTAACCTGTAACGGAAAAATGATGTACAAAACCTTATTGGATGAAAAATATATAACAAATAGACTTATCGGATTAAACGGTAATGAGAACCGTCAATACAGCACCGAAAAACAGTTGTCTCTATTTGATGATTTTGGGTTAAAATAATGAAAATATTTACATACGATGATAACTTCTACGCTTTGGCATCATGTATATACACAACTTGGGAATACAGTCTTTGCCATAAGGATGAAAATATAATACTGCAGAAGCATTTATTTACACAGCAAAGTCTGTTTTCGGAAATTGTATATGTAAGCACAGATATTACTAAAGCAAAAAAGGTTATAGAAAGTGTTAAGCACAAGATTTCCATACAAGCATATGAGACTGTTTATATGGCTTTTTTATATTATAAAGATACGGGAAATGATATTTATAATTATCTAAGGCTTGCTTTTAAATATGGTAAAAAAATCAATTATATGTCGGGTGAGGAAGCTGTTATGAAACTTTTAAAGTTTCAAACAGCAGTAAGTCGAGAGATTCATTCCTATAAGGAGGTGACAAGATTTAAAGAAGTGGATAAGGATATGTTTTTGGCAACTATAGAACCGAAGCATAATATACTTGCCGAACTCTCCTACCATTTTAAAGACCGAATGCCCTCTCTTAACTGGATCATTATAGACGCTTCAAGAAGTATTGCTTTAATTCATCCAAAGGACAGTGAATGTTATATGCAAACAATTGAAAAAAATGAACTTGAAGTCGCTACGAAATTAAATGATATCAAAAATCCTTATTCCAAACTATGGAAAGTATTTTTTGAAAATATTTCAATAGAGGAAAGGGAAAATGTGAATCTGCAAAGAAAAAATTGTCCTCTTAGAAAAAGAAAGTATATGACTGAATTTATAGATGAAAATAAAAATGCCTGAATTCAAAAAGCAGGTTGTCGTTTAAAATTAACGACAACCCGCTTTTATACTAAAATGTATGCTTTATTATTCAATTATTACTCTGCTATATCAGCATACTCAAAATGCCAGAAGCCGTCAGGTGAATGCCAGCTGCCTGTTATCTTATCACTCTGAAGATAGAAATCATTGTAATAAAGAAGCGGAACCATGGCAGTATCCTTCATTATAAAATCTTCAGCCTGATGTAAGTATCCGAATCTTGTTTGTGGATCTTTCTCTGTAGCCGCCTTGCCCATAAGAGCGTCGAATTCAGGATTGCTGTACTTAGCATTGTTATTTCCATTTCCTGTTAATGCAAGCTCAAGGATATTTGAAGGATCGTTGTAATCCATTACCCATCCGTCTCTTGCCACCTGGTAGTTACCTGCTCTTCTCTGTGGTGTAAATGACTTCCACTCAACTATATTTACATCAACCTTAAGTCCAAGTTCGCCCCATGCCTGCTGTAAATACTCTGCAATCTTTTTGTGGTAAGCCTGATCGTTTGTTGAATATACTATATCAGGAAGACCTGCACCGTTTTCATGTCCTGCCTCCTTCAAAAGCTCCTTAGCCTTTGCAAGGTTTGCCGCATGATCATCAATATTTATATAAGCGGACTTATCTGTTATATTGTCCTGCCAAGCAGTACCGTTCCAGTCTGTTACACCCTCACTTACAAATCCGCTTGCAGGTGTATATGTACCTGATGTAATTGTCTCTGAAATATACTTTCTGTCAAGAGCAAGCGAAAGCGCCTCTCTTACTCTTGAATCCTTAAACTCATCTAAGGTATTGTTTAAATCAAGATAATATGTTCCGAGTATAGGATCTATATGATAATCGGCTCTGCTCTTTAATGAATCTATCTCCTGTGTAGGGACATCCTTTATCATTAAAGCATCACCTGACTCATATGCACTGAAAGCCGCATTCTGATCCTGCATAAGAAGACATTTGATACCGTCAAGCTTTATAGAGTCGGCATCCCAATAGTTCTCATTCTTCTCAAACATAAGATAGCTTCCAGGTTGCCACTCTGTAAGTTTAAAAGGACCTGATGAAATATATGTCTTAGGATCGATGCTCCAACCGTCAGGATTTGCCTCTACAACATCCTTCTTTACAGGTGAAAGTGAAGCAAATGCCGCAAGCTTATCAAAATAAGGTGTAGGCTTTGCCATATGTACAACCAAGGTCTTGTCATCTGTAGCTTCAACTTTAAGTTTTGTAGGGTCAGGGTCTACTGTGGTATTACCGTCAGCGTCAGGTTTTCCGACAGCGTCATCATAACCTTCCACCATTCCGAGCACTGTCTGTGCATATGGTGCGGCAACATTCGGATCAACCAATCTCTGCCAGCTGTATACAAAATCATTAGCTGTAAGAGCTGAACCGTCAGACCACTTTAAGCCGTCTCTTAAGTGGAATGTCCATGTAAGCTGATCATCACTTACTTCATACTTTTCGGCAAGTCCCGGTACCACTTTTCCGTCTTTGTCCATCTTTAAAAGATTGTCAAAAGCAAACAATATATAGTTTGCACCGTCTACGGCAGAGTTGAGTGCAGGGTCAATTGACTCTACATCAGGTCCGAGCTGAATTGTAAGTATCTTCTTACCGGCAGCTGTTTGTGTAGTATTGCCACTTTTTGTACCGTCACCGCCTGATTTTGAACCGCCACATCCTGACAGGGCCATTGCACCGGCTATTGCCAATGCTGCAACAATAATTCTTTTTTTCATTAATTCCTCCTCCATTTTTAACTTTATTCAATTATGTGAATAAATATACCATACTTGAATATCTTTGTCTACCCCTTTAAATTAAATAAATGATATCTTGACAATTTAAAATATTCAAAAATCAAATTTATACATCAAAGATTATCAATATTTATACAAAAAGAGCCGGACGTAAAATTCCGACTCTGAAATATAGTATATTATTCTGCTATATCGGCATACTCAAAGTGCCAAATACCGTCTGAAGTATAGAAGCTGTCTTTTATCTTATCGCTCTGAAGATATGTCTCATTTTGATACATCAGCGGAATAACCCCTGTATCTTTTAAGAGAAGTTCCTCAGCCTGATGAAAATATCCGAATCTTGTCTTTGCATCAGACTCATTTGCAGCCTTATCAAGCAGTGCATCAAACTCAGGATTTTTGTATCTTGAGCTGTTGTTTCCGTTTGAGCTGTATGCACACTCAAGAAGATTTGAAGGATCGTTGTAGTCCATTACCCATCCGTCTCTTGCTATCTGATAGTTTCCGGATCTTCTCTGCGGTATAAATGACTTCCACTCAACGATATTTACTTCAACATTTATTCCAAGCTCTTTCCAAGCCTGCTGTAAGTACTCTGCAACCTTCTTGTTGAGACCTGCATCATTTGTTGTATATGACATAGCAGGAAGACCTGCTCCGTTCTCATGTCCTGCTTCCTTCAAAAGCTCCTTAGCCTTTGCAAGGTTTGCATCAAAATTGTCATTATCGTAGTATACAGACTTATCTGTGATATTGTCAGCCCATGCGCTTCCGTCCCAATCCACTACACCGTCAGGGATAAAGCCTGTTGCAGGTGAATTTATACCTGCAGTAATAGTATCCGCCATATACTTTCTGTCAAGTGCAAGTGAAAGTGCCTCTCTCACCTTAGGATCTTTAAACTCATCCAAATCATTGTTGATATCGATATATGATATTCCAAGCTTAGGACTGGACTTATAATCCGGTCTCTTCTGCATTGTTGTTATCTCCTGTACCGGATAATCCTTAATCATTAATGCATCTCCCGACTCATATGCGCTGAAAGCGGCATTCTGATCCTGCATAAGGAGACATTTAATACCGTCAAGCTTTATGGCATCCTTGTTCCAGTAATTTTCATTCTTTGTAACCAACAAATAGCTTCCCTGCTTCCACTCTGTAAGCTTGAAAGGACCTGTAGAGATATATGTCTTAGGATCAAGACTCCATCCGTCAGGATTTGCCTCTACTACATCTTTCTTTACAGGTGAAAGTGATGCAAATGCCGCAAGTCTGTCAAAATAAGGTGCAGGATGTGACATATGAACTACCAAAGTCTTGTCATCCGGTGCCTCTACATTAAGCTTTGTGATATCAGGATCTATTGTAGGATTACCGTCCGCATCAGGCTTACCGATAGCCTCATCATACCCCTCTACCATTCCAAGTACAGTCTCTGCATATGGTGCGGCAACCTCGGGGTCAACCATTCTCTGCCAGCTATATACAAAGTCATTAGCTGTAAGTTTTGAACCGTCTGACCACTTAAGCCCGTCTCTTAGATGGAAAGTCCAAGTAAGTCCGTCATCGCTTACTTCATATTTTTCAGCCAAGCTTGGGGCTATCTTGCCGTCCTTATCAAGTCTAAGCAAGTTGTCTGATATCATTGTGATATAGTTTGCACCGTCAGCTGACTGATTAAGTGCGGGGTCAATTGTTTCAACATCAGGTCCTTCCTCGATAGTAAGAATCTTTCCGCTCTTACTTGCGGATTTTGAACCTCCACATGCTGAAAGTGCTACTGCTGCAGCAATTGTCAGTGTAGCCAAAAACAATCTTTTTCTCATAATTCTTCTCCTAAAATTCTAATAATTTTTTATTCTGCAATATCGGCATACTCAAAGTGATAGATACCGTCAGCTGTATGATAGCTGTCTTTTACCTTATCGCTCTGAAGATACATCTCATTGTAGTAAAGAAGCGGTGTTACACCCATATCTCTCATAAGCATCTCCTCGGCCTGATGGAAATATCCGAATCTTGTCTGTGGATCCACCTCTTTAGCGGCTTTCTCTAAGAGTGCATCATACTCAGGATTTGAATACTTTGAGCTGTTGTTTCCGTTTCCTGTCTGTGTAAGCTGAAGGATATTTGAAGGATCGTTGTAATCCATTACCCAACCGTCTCTTGCTATCTGATAGTTTCCGGATCTTCTCTGTGGTGTAAATGACTTCCACTCAACTATATTAACTTCTACATTAACTCCAAGCTCTTTCCATGCCTGCTGTAAATACTCTGCAATCTTCTTGTGATAAGCCGAATCATTTGTTGAGTATGTAAGTGTAGGAAGTCCTTCACCGTTCGGATGTCCCGCCTCGGCCAAAAGCTCTTTAGCCTTTGCAAGGTTACCTGCGAAGTCGTCAACATTTATATATACTGAAGGATCTGTAATATTATCTGCCCAAAGCGAGCCGTCCCAGTCTGATGTACCGGCACTTACAAATCCGCTTGCAGGAGTATATGTACCTGCTGTAATAGTCTCTGAGATATACTTTCTGTCAAGTGCAAGTGAAAGCGCCTGACGAACTCTTGCATCCTTGAACTCATCCAATGTGTTGTTCAAGTCGATGAAATATGTTCCAAGCTGTGGATCAAGGTGATAGTCAGATCTCTTTTGCAATGTTGTGATTTCCTGTGTAGGAATATCCTTAATCATTAAAGCATCTCCCGACTCATATGCACTGAATGCGGCATTTTGATCCTGCATAAGAAGACATTTGATACCGTCAAGCTTTACGGCATCCTTGTTCCAGTAATTCTCATTTTTCTCAAGCATTAAATAGCTGCCTGATTTCCACTCTGTAAGCTTGAACGGACCTGTTGATATATATGTCTTAGGATCAAGTGTCCATCCGTCAGGATTTGCATCTACTACATCCTTCTTTACAGGTGAAAGTGCGGCAAATGTTGCAAGCTTGTCAAAATAAGGTGTAGGTGATGACATATGAACTACCAAAGTCTTGTCATCGGTTGCCTCAACACCAAGTTTTGTAACATCAGGATCTATTGTAGGATTACCGTCGGCATCAGGTAAACCTATAGCCTCCTCATAACCTTCCAACATTCCTAGAGTTATCTCCGCATATGGTGCGGCAACCTCAGGGTCGATCATTCTCTGCCAGCTGTATACGAAGTCATTAGCTGTAAGATCCGAACCGTCCGACCACTTTAATCCGTCTCTTAAGTGGAATGTCCATGTAAGTCCGTCATCGCTTACTTCATATTTTTCAGCCAAACTTGGAGCAACTTTTCCTTCCTTGTCAACTCTTAACAAGTTGTCAAAAAGATATGTGAGATAGTTTGCTCCGTCATTTGTTGTATTGAGTGCAGGGTCAATTGATTCCACTTCCGGTCCCAATTCGATAGTAAGAATCTTGCCTCCCGCCTTTGTAGCCGACTTTGATCCGCCACCGCCGCAACCTGCAAGTACAAGTGCACCGGTAAGAACCAATGTAGCTAAAACCAATTGTTTCTTCATAAATCCTCCTAAATATTTTTATCAAAACCAACAGGTTCTAATTTCTAGTTTATCCTCTCAATATTGTGGCAGGCTACAAAATGTCCCTTTTCCACTTCTCTCCACTTCGGAACTTCCATTGCACACTGCTCTGTAGCATATTTACATCTGGTTCTGAAATGGCATCCGCTTGGCGGATTAAGAGGTGAAGGTACTTCTCCCTCAAGTACAATTCTCGATCTTTCTCTTGATACCCTAGGATCTGCTACAGGTATCGCGGAGATAAGACTCTTTGTATATGGATGAAGCGGTCTGAATATAATCTCTCCGGACTCTGAAAGCTCGACCATTCTTCCAAGATACATAACACCTATTCTGTTACTTATATGATTTACAATAGAAAGGTCATGGGCGATAAACAGATAGGTAAGCCCTCTTTCCTTTTGTAAATCCTCAAACATATTTACAACCTGAGCCTGAATGGAAACGTCAAGTGCGGATACAGGCTCATCGGCAACGATAAAGTCCGGATCTACTACAAGCGCTCTTGCAATACCTACTCTTTGTCTCTGTCCTCCTGAGAACTCGTGGGGATATCTGTTGGCGTGCTCGGAGTTAAGACCTACTGTCTTTAAAACCTCAATAATTTTATCATGTCTGTCCTGTTTTGAAGCCGCAATCTTATTGATATCGATAGCCTCACCGATAATATCTCCGACCGTCATTCTAGGGTCAAGTGATGCGTAAGGATCCTGGAAAACTATCTGAAGTTTTTTTCTGTAAGGATACATATTTACCGCTGTCTTTTTTCCAAGCTTAGGTACACCGTTTTCGATGATATCGTTACCGTTCTCATCTACAAGAGGTACTTTTCCGCTGTCAAAAAGCACTTGGTCTTTGTATATTATTCTTCCGTCTGTAGGCTCATAGAGTCTAAGTAAAGATCTACCCGTTGTGGTTTTACCGCAACCCGACTCTCCTACAAGTCCCAGAGTTTCTCCCTTTTCAATGTGGAAAGAAACATCATCCACAGCTCTTACATATTTTTTATTTTTACCAAAACCTCCAACAGGGAAGAATTGTTGTAAATGTTCAACTCTAATTATTTTTTCAGACATACTGATTCTCCCTCTGTATTATTATCTTCTTCCAACTCATTTAACCAACACTGTGAATAATGAGTTTCACTGAAATCCTTAACCGGCGGCATTTCTCTTAAGCATATCTTCATACATGAATCACATCTGGAAGCAAAAGGACAACCCTTCGGTGGATTAAGCATATCCACCGGTGTACCTTCGATAGGTACAAGTCTTTCATAATCGGCCTCATACATCTTAGGAATACTCTTTAAAAGTCCCTTTGTATATTCATGCTTAGGGTTGTAAAAAATCTCGTCTGTAAGACCGCTCTCTATAATTTTTCCCGCATACATAACCGCTATTCTGTCACAGATATTTGCAACTACACCAAGGTCATGTGTAATCATAATAATTGCCATACCAAGCTTATTTTTAAGCTCAATCATAAGCTCTATAATCTGTGCCTGAATAGTAACGTCAAGCGCCGTTGTAGGCTCATCCGCAATCAAAAGCTTAGGCTCGCAGGCAAGCGCCATCGCAATCATAACTCTCTGTCTCATACCTCCGGAGAGCTCATGAGGATATTGCTTAAGTCTCTTATCAGGCTCGTTTATACCTACCAAAGTAAGAAGCTCTCTTGCTCTCTCCCTTGCCTCTTTTTTATTCTTATCTGTATGCAGAAGTATAACTTCCATTATCTGGTTTCCGATAGTATATACCGGGTTCAAGCTTGTCATAGGATCCTGGAAAATGATTGAAACTTCATTTCCACGGATTTTTCTCATTTCTTTTTCACTCATTTCATTGATATGATATCCGTTGAAGTATAAATCTCCACCTATGATCTTTCCCGGATTTGCTATAAGCCCCATAAGAGAATAGCTTGTAACACTCTTTCCGGAGCCTGACTCTCCTACTACTCCCAGCACTTCTCCTTCGTTTACATAGAAGGAAACATCATCTAAGGCTTTCACCTCTCCTGCCGGAGTAAAGAAGGAAAGTCTCTCATGTTCTATATCTACAAGATGTTTACTCATAATTACCTTCCTTTAATTCTTTAGCTTAGGGTCAAATGCATCACGGAGTCCGTCTCCCAAAAGGTTAAGACTAAGTATTATCAAACTGATAAGTATTGCCGGTGCGAACAGAAGATGTGGATATGACTGCAATCCCGTTATGGCATCGGAAGCAAGTGAACCGAGAGACGGCATAGGAACAGCCACACCAAGTCCCAAAAATGACAAATAACTTTCTGTAAATATAGCAGAAGGTATTTGCAATGTAGTTGTAACAATCAATGTACCGATAGTATTTGTAAGCAAGTGCTTTCTGATAATCTGACCGCTCTTTGCACCAAGTGCTCTTGCAGCTGTAACATACTCCTGCTCTTTTAATACAAGTATCTGTCCACGGACAATTCTTGCCATACCTACCCAGTAAAGAAGGGCAAAAACTATAAATATACTTATAAGGTTTATACCTAGAACATTGATCCATCCGAATCCCGGTGCGGACGCCAAAAGCTTCATCGGCTTCTTAAGCGCAAATGTAAGAAGTATTATAAGTAATATATCAGGAACTGTATATATTATATCTACAATTCTCATCATTATAAGGTCAACCCATCCGCCGGTAAATGCCGCAACGGAACCGTAAATCGAACCGATTATAAGCACGATAAATGATGCCAAAAGTCCTACTATAAGTGATATTCTGGCTCCCATCATTACTCTTATGGCATAGTCTCTTCCAAGACTGTCGGTTCCGAGTATATGTGGAAATACCTTTTCTCCTGCGGCAATTCTTGCAAGTTCTCCTGCAGAATACTGCATAGGCATAAGTCTCTCACTACCCTTTAACTGTATTGCGTAGTTATATGGGTAAAATATCGGCACTATAAATGCAAGTATCAATATGACAAAAAATACTGTCAAAGATGCAAGTGCCACTTTATTCTTTAAAAGTCTTCGAAATCCGTCCTGCCAGAAGCTGACACTCTGACGCATCACTACCAGACTTTCTTTTTCTTCTTTGCTGGCGGGCAAAAAATCTTCAGGCGATAAATTTAAATGCCCTGAAATAATATGTTTGCTCATTATATATAGGGATGTCACAAAATACTTGTGACAACCTTCTCCTTTCTTATAGGCTTTACTTAAGTTTTATTCTAGGATCTACGATAGTATATGCAATATCTACCACTACGTTCATAAAAATAATAAGAGTTGCCAGGAATATGGTGGTTCCCATGATAACTGTATAGTCCTGATTTATAACAGAACTTACAAATTCACCTCCAAGTCCCGGAATGGTGAATATCTTCTCTACAACAAAGCTTCCTACAAGTGTATACGCTACAAGCGGACCCATATATGTAATGATAGGCAAAATAGCATTTCTGAGTGCATGCTTAAACAAAATAACATTCTCTGAAAGACCCTTTGCTCTTGCTGTTCTCATATAGTCCTGTCCAAGTACGTCAAGCATTGAAGATCTCATCTGTCTTGCAATATAAGCTGTAGGATAAAACGAAAGTGCCAGTACCGGCATGATGTAGTTTAACGGTGATGTAAGACCATATGTAGGCAAAAGTTCAAGCTTTACGCCTAAAAAGTACATTAGAATAGTACAAACAACGAAACTCGGTACCGCTATTCCCAAAGTTGCAAACATTATAATAAGTCTGTCAAGTACCTTTCCTCTGTTAAGTGCGGCAATGGAACCCAAAGGCACTCCGAATATTAATGCAAGGACTATAGATATTCCACCTACTCTGGCAGAAACAGGAAATTTTGTGGATATTATCTGAGCTACATCTCTTCCCCTTTGCTTTATACTTATTCCAAAATCACCTTTCAATGCATTTTTAAAATAATTGATATACTGCACTGTAATAGGCTTATCAAGGCCATATTTTACCTCCAATGCTTTTTGAGCCGCTTTTGAAATTGACTTATCCGCAGCGAAAGGTCCACCCGGAACTTGCTGCATCAGGAAAAAAGTCAAGGTTGATACGATGAATATTGTTGCTATTCCGAATATCAACCTTTTGATAATATACTTTAACACGATTTCCTCTCCTTTACTTTTTATTTTTTCTATAAGTTATTAAAGTATTTTGCCAATATTTTATGCTTTTAGATATTTTCACATAGAAATAAAAGCTTGTACAAAAAATAGTAGGCAAGCACCGTTGCTAAATATTGCCTACTTCCTGCACAATTATACACTATTCTACTATCTTTTTCAAGACTCTGTTCGTATAGCGTGCACTTATGTTTGTCGATAAAATACATGATATTTTTTTTGTAATTTTAGCTTTATATTTCTTTATATTTTTTTATCTTCTTTATGCAATATATCCCTTTACTTTTTTCAAAAAAGGTATATGATATTTAGACAAATGTGTTTCTTCCTATTAAATGTACCACATAAGTAGACTGAAATATATTTGAGTGGTTTGCCTTACATGGTATATCACATAATACTATTTACTAAGGAGGTTTTATGGATGATATAATAAGCAGGCTTTCTGAAATAGAAGACTCATCTCAAGCTTACGTTGATGATGCCGTTCAAAAGAAAAAGGAAATCGCTGCTGAGATTAACGCCAGGAAAGAGCTTTGGAAGCAAGATCTTGATGCTAAGACAAAGGCAAGAATTGCCGAGTTGCAGAAATCTATGAATTTGTCTAAAGAAAAAAAGATTTCAGAACTCAAACAACAGTCTGAGAAGGCCTTTAGGAATCTGCAAGACATGTATGACACTCACCATGATAAATATGTGGATATGCTATTCTCAAATATGATTAAGGAGTAGCCATGGGAAATTTATTTAAATACTCTTCCCTTACCACTAAAATTCGTTCGATGTCAAGTGATTTAATAAGTATTGACGGTTTCAAATCATTATGTGAATGTGAAACCATCACTGATGCAATGAATGAGCTTATGCATTATAAATACTACCGTGATGCATTTAAAAAAGTCGACATCAATACATTACATCGTGAGGATATCGAGCAAATATTATTGTTAAGTAGTCTGGAAGAGTTTTCAAGACTCTGCAAATTCAACTCGGGTACTCCAAGAAAATATCTGAATTTAGTATCTATGTACAATACGATCTATGTCTTAAAGCGTATACTGCGAGACATTCTCAGTCATAGACCGACATCTTTGGATTTAAAATCATATTCCAAGTATATGGGTACAAAAACAAATCTGAACATCGATGAGCTTATATCTGCACAAGATGTATCACAATTCGTTGATTCACTGAAAAATACGGAATATTATGATTGTACAAATCAGGTATTGTCTACCGGAAGTACCAATATATTTGACTATGCACTTGCTCTTGACTCTTATTATTTTGAGATTTGCTTCAAATTTGCGCAAAAAGAGCTTAAAGGTGATGAAAGCAAAGAAGTACTCTCAATCCTTGGAACAAGATGTGATTTCCTTAATATGCAATGGATATACAGAACCAAGAAGTATTATAAAGTAAGTAATACAAGGGTATATGCCACTCTCATCCCACATTATTACAAGATAAGCGTAGATGAAATAAAGCAAATGGTTGAGGCCCAAAATCTTGATGAGTTTTTTGTAATATTTGACAATTCATACTATGGGAAATTGTCTGCAAAGCTTTTCAAGTACAAACCCGGACTGGAAGAATTTTATATGAGGACATTGGAATATCTGTATAATAAACATAAGAAGGATAATCCGTATTCTTTGGCAAGCCTCAGCTACTATCTGTATTCCAGGGAACTTGAGATAAGCAGAGTTATAGAGATAATAGAATCCATAAGATATTCGCTTCCTCCGGAAGATATTGTCTCTAATATTTTAAAACTTGAAACAAGGAGGTCTTTCGCATGATTGAGAGAATGGAATTCTTGAATATCACAGGCCCGAAAGACGATATTGACAGAATCATAGAAACTTATATCAGTAAGTATGATTTTCAGTTGGAAAATGCTCTTTCAGAGCTGAAAAATGTCAAAGAATTGCATGCCTTCAATGAAAGCAATCCTTATAAGGACATCTTGGCAAGATCGCAGGAACTGAAAGAATACTTTAAAGATACCGGTTTACACACGAATCGTCACATGAGTATCGAGGAGGCCGACAAAATAACCCGGAGTATTTCAGATAAGGTCTATTCTTTATCACAAAAAAAGAGTGAACTTGAATCGGAACTTGCGGGATACGAGGAAAAGCTTAAAAATGTCCACTATTTTATAGGACTGGATTATGACACCGAAAAGATTCTGCACTTTAAGTATGTAAACTTCAGATTCGGTTCCATGCCGACGGAATATTACGAAAAGTTTATGACTTTTGTGTATGAAAGTATTGACACTATTTTTTACAAGGCAAGAGAAATAGATGATAAGGTCTGGGGTGTGTATTTTGTACCGGATGCCATTTCGGAGCAAATAGACGCTATATATGCTTCAATGCATTTTGAAAGATTTTTCCTGCCTGATGAGTACCATGGTACACCTGAATATTCAAGTGCCAAGCTTCAGGAAAAAATTAAAGAGTTACAGGATAATATACTTAATATCGACAATAAGATACTAAGTGTACTTGAAAACAGCCGTGAAGATTTTCTTTTGGCAAATCAGGTACTTTATAGATTCAACAAGGTATTTGAAGTCAGAAAGTATGCGGCAGCCACCAGAGATAACAGAAAAGATAAGAAAGTCTTCTATATCATATGCGGATGGCTTAAAAAAGATGATGCCGAAAAACTGGCAAAAGAACTTGAAAATGAGCCGAGTACTTTCTGCCTTGCGGAAAGAAACTTATCAAAAATAAGCAGTACTCCGCCTATAAAGTTAAAGAACAATGCCCTTTTCAAACCTTATGAAATGTTTGTTGAAATGTACGGCTTGCCGAATTATAAGGAATTTGATCCTACAATACTTATAGCTCTGACATATTCCGTTTTATTCGGTTTTATGTTCGGAGATGTCGGACAGGGTCTTGTGCTTTTAATCCTCGGAAGTATTATAGCCCATAAGAAGAAATCAAGGCTTGCGGCAATTATTGCCAGATGCGGATTCTTCTCTACAATCTTCGGATTCTTATTCGGTTCGATATTCGGATTTGAAGATATAATACAACCGCTTTGGGTAAGACCTGCAAAAGCAATGACTGCACTTCCCGTTATCGGAAATTTAAATACGGTCTTTGTGGTAACAATAACTCTGGGTATGTTCATAATAATACTTATGATGATCTTAAGTATTTTGACAAAGCTTAGGTTTAATGAACCCGGTGAAGCATTGTTTGATGCAAACGGTGTTGCAGGACTTGTATTCTATGCGTCGGCACTTATTACAATAATACTTTTTATGACAGGTAATCATATGCCGGCGACAATTGTACTGTTTATAATGTTTGTACTTCCTTTAATTTTAATTTTCTTAAAAGAGCCTTTATCGGCTGTATTGGAAAGGAAAAAGGTACATCTTGAAGGAGGTGTAGGCATGTTTATTCTACAGGGATTCTTTGAGCTTTTTGAAGTGCTTTTAAGCTACTTTTCAAACTCTCTTTCCTTTGTCAGAGTGGGTGCGTTTGCAGTCAGCCATGCGGCAATGATGGAAGTAGTACTTATGCTTTCAGGTGTTGAAAGCGGCAATATCAACTGGATAGTTGTTGTCCTCGGGAATATCTTTGTAATGGGTATGGAAGGTTTAATTGTAGGTATACAGGTATTACGTCTTGAGTATTATGAGTTGTTCTCAAGATTTTATACAGGTGACGGAAGAGAATTTAAACCTTATTCATAGTAAATAATTTTTATGTTTTAGTTAGGAGAAAAAAATGAATACATTAGTAAAAGTAACACTTGCAGCAGCCCTTATTTTAAGTATCGCAGTTCCTTATATCGCATTTATGATAGGCGAAAAGACAAAGGGTCGTTATAAAAAAGCCCTTGCAGGAAATGTTGTTATGTTCTTCGGTGTTATGGCAATTACATGCGTATTTTTCTTATCCGGAAATGCTTACGCAGCTTCTGAAACAGCAGCTTCATCAGCTACAGGTTTAGGATATCTCTCAGCAGCTCTTTCAGTAGGTCTTGCATGTATCGGTGGCGGTATTGCCGTATCTGCTGCAGCTTCAGCAGCACTTGGTGCTATCAGTGAGGACGGTTCAATCCTTGGTAAGTCACTTATCTTCGTAGGTCTTGCAGAAGGTGTTTGCCTTTACGGACTTGTAGTTGCATTCATGATTCTTGGTCGTTTATAAAGGCGATTTTATGAAAATGTATCTTATAAGTGATAATGTGGATACTCTTACAGGTATGAGACTTGCAGGGGTGGAAGGAGTGGTGGTTCATGAAAAACATGAACTTGCAAATGCCCTTGATTTTGTTATAAAAAGCAAAGATATCGGCATTGTGCTTCTCACGGAAAAGTTTTCAAAGGATTATCCCGAGCTTGTAAATAAATATAAGATGGAATCACATATACCACTCTTTATTGATATACCGGATCGACATGGTACCGGAAGATCCGAAAACTTCATTACAGACTATGTAAATGAGGCTATC
Source organism: Lachnoanaerobaculum gingivalis (assembly GCF_003862475.1). Lineage (GTDB taxonomy): Bacteria > Bacillota > Clostridia > Lachnospirales > Lachnospiraceae > Lachnoanaerobaculum > Lachnoanaerobaculum gingivalis. The sequence goes on from NZ_RRCO01000006.1 coordinate 178,579, forward strand.
GGCTTGAAACTGTAACAGTTTGCATGATTACAATCTTGCAAAATGAACTTTAGATTAAGATTAAAAAGGTAGGTATTATCTTGACAATAGAAGAAAAACTACAGCATTTTAAAGAGGCTTGCACTGCTGATGCCATTGCCGCCGCTGAAAAAATACTTTCAGATTATAAAAATGCTTTAGAGAAGGACTTTTTAGACTACCAAAACAGTGAGACGAGACTTGCTGATATGGAAGTCAAAACTGAAACCACAAGGATTGACAAAGAGATGAACAAAGAGCTCGCTCTTGAACAGATAAAACTACGAATGGAGCTTGGCAAAAAGGCTGCCGAGCTCAAGGAAAAGATTTTTGCACAGCTTGAGGAAAGACTCGCAAAGTATCAGGAAACTCCCGAATATGTAGCTTTGATAGATTCACAAATTGAAAGAGCATTGAAATTTGCGGGAAATGATGAGGTGAAAATATATATAGACCCTAATGATGAATCTCTCGCACATGATCTTTCTGTAAGGCATGATATTGATATAGCCATCAGTAAATATCCTTTTCATGGCGGTATGAGAGCCGTTATACCGGCAAAAAATATTCTGATTGACAATTCTTTTGAAAAAAAGATTTCAGAAGCAAAGGAAAAATTTGATGTAGATATGGAGGTACTATAATGGCAACTACAGGTATTATATTTGCAATAAACGGACCTATAGTGAAGACATCAAATGATTCCGGTTTTGAAATGCATGAGATGGTATATGTAGGAGAAGAAAATCTTGTAGGTGAGGTAATCGGACTTACTTCCGATGCAACCGTCATAGAAGTTTATGAGGAAACCGGCGGAATTAAGCCCGGTGAAATTGTAACAGGTACAGACGCTCCCGTTTCCGTAACTCTTGCGCCGGGTATCCTTAACAATATCTTTGACGGTATTGAAAGACCTTTAAGTGAAATTGCAAAGGTTGACGGAACCTATATTTCCAGAGGTGTAAGTGTGGATTCACTTGATACAAAGAAACTTTGGAAAACACATATAACCGTAAAACCGGGACAGGCTATAGACGGCGGAACCATAATTGCCGAGGTGCCTGAAACACCGGCAATATTACATAGAGTAATGCTCTCTCCAAACCTTAAGGGTTATGTTTTGGATGTGGTTGAAGACGGTGAGTATACGATAAATGACAAAATTCTCACTTTGCAGCTTGAAGACGGCAGTGAGATTCCAATCACCATGACACAACACTGGCCTATTCGTGTTCCAAGACCTATAAAAAAGAGATTCCCGGCAAGCGTTCCGCTTATTACCGGTCAGAGAATTCTTGATACCCTCTTCCCTCTTGCAAAGGGAGGTACTGCAGCTGTTCCGGGCGGTTTCGGTACAGGTAAGACTATGACACAGCACCAGATTGCAAAATGGTCCGATGCAAATATTATTATTTATATCGGTTGCGGTGAGCGTGGAAATGAGATGACTCAGGTTCTTGAGGAGTTCTCCGAACTTATCGATCCTAAGACCGGCAATCCTTTGATGGACAGAACAACTCTTATCGCAAACACTTCAAATATGCCGGTTGCAGCCAGAGAGGCATCTCTTTATTCAGGACTGACACTTGCAGAATACTACCGTGATATGGGTTATGATGTTGCAATCATGGCGGACTCAACATCAAGATGGGCTGAGGCTCTTCGTGAGATCTCAGGACGACTTGAGGAAATGCCTGCCGAGGAAGGTTTCCCGGCATATCTGGCTTCCAGACTTTCAGCATTCTATGAGAGAGCCGGCATGATGCAAAACTTAAACGGAAGTGAAGGCTCGGTATCAATTATCGGTGCGGTATCTCCACAGGGTGGTGATTTCTCCGAGCCTGTAACACAAAATACCAAGAGATTTGTACGTTGTTTCTGGGGACTTGATAAGAGACTTGCATATGCAAGACATTTCCCTGCTATACAGTGGCTTGACAGCTATTCCGAATACCTGACAGATCTTGCGCCTTGGTATGCTGAGCATGTGGATAAGAACTTTGTAGAATACAGAAACAGACTTGTATATATACTCAATCAGGAAGCATCTCTGATGGAAATAGTAAAACTTATAGGTGCGGATGTTTTGCCTGACGATCAGAAACTTGTACTTGATATAGCGAAGGTTATAAGAGTAGGTTTCCTTCAGCAAAACGCCTTCCACAAGGATGATACTTGTGTTCCGCTGATAAAACAGTACAAAATGATGGACGTTATACTCTATCTCTATCAGAAATCAAAAGCACTTGTTCATCAGGGTATGCCTATGAGTGTTTTGCATCAGGACAGTATTTGGGACAAAGTTTCTTCCATAAAGTATGATGTTCCTAATGATAAGCTCGAGATGTTGGATCAATACAAAAAAGATATTGACACATTCTACGAAAAAGTACTTGAAAAGAATGCATAGGAGGTAAAACATGTCAATAGAATACCTTGGACTTAGTTCCATAAACGGACCACTGGTAGTTCTTGAGGGTGTCAAGGGTGCTGCCTATGATGAGATTGTAGAAATGACCGTAAACGGTAAAGAAAGACGTCTTGGCAAAATCATTGAAATAAACGGTGACAAAGCGGTAATACAGGTTTTTGAAGGAACCGACGGTATGGCACTTAGAAACACACATACCAAGCTTACAGGAAAGCCTATGGAAATAGGCGTTTCCGAGGCAATGTTCGGAAGAACTTTCAACGGTATCGGAGAACCTATCGACGGACTTGGAAGTGTAGAGGCGGAAAAGACCATAGATGTAAACGGAAAGCCTTTAAATCCTGTCACAAGGGAATATCCGAGAAACTATATCAGAACCGGTATTTCCGCTATCGACGGACTTATGACACTTATCAGAGGTCAGAAGTTACCTATATTCTCAGGAAACGGCCTTCCACATGATGAACTTGCGGCACAGCTTGTTCGTCAATCTTCTTTGGGTGACAGCAACAATGATGATGAGAAGTTTGCGGTTGTATTTGCAGCCATGGGTGTAAAGCATGATGTGGCTGATTTCTTCCAGAGAACATTTGCAGAGAGCGGTGTTAGTGACCATGTTATCACATTCATCAATCTTGCAAACGATCCTGTGGTTGAAAGACTTATTACTCCGAAGGTGGCTCTTACCGTTGCCGAGTATCTTGCCTTTGAAAAGGGCATGCATATACTTGTAATACTTACAGATATGACTTCTTTTGCAGAGGCAATGCGTGAGGTTTCATCTTCAAAGGGTGAGATTCCTTCAAGAAAAGGTTTCCCGGGATATCTTTATTCAGAGCTTGCCACCATATATGAGAGAGCGGGTATTGTAAACGGTGTGAACGGTTCCGTTACACAGATTCCGATACTTACCATGCCGAATGATGATATCACTCACCCGATTCCCGATCTTACCGGGTATATAACCGAAGGACAGATAGTTCTTGACAGAGACTTAAACGGTCAGTCAATCTATCCTCCTATCTCGGTACTTCCGTCTCTTTCAAGACTTATGAAGGACGGTATCGGTGAAGGCTTTACAAGAGCGGACCATCAGGATGTTGCAAATCAGCTCTTCTCTTCCTACTCTAAGGTAGGTGATGCCAGAGCACTTGCATCAGTTATCGGTGAGGATGAATTGTCCGATACGGATAAACAATACCTTATATTCGGTAGAGCCTTTGAGCAGATGTTTATCGGTCAGTCTGTTAATGATAACAGAACAATATTTGATACCTTGGAAATCGGTTGGAAACTTCTGGGTCTGATGCCTAGAGGCGAGCTTGACAGAATAGATACAAAGGTACTTGATCAGTATTATAAGCCAACAGTACTTGATGCAAACGGTGATATAGTTCCTGCTGCAGTAGAGGATTAAATATGAATATTAATACATTCCCGACAAAGGGTAATTTGATAGCCTCAAAAAACTCTCTGGCACTGGCAAGGCAGGGCTATGGCTTGATGGATAAGAAGAGAAATATTCTTATCCGCGAGCTTATGGGATTGATTGATGAGGCTAAGGAAATCCAAAAACAAATAGATACGACCTTCAGTGCCGCTTACAAGGCACTGATGTATGCAAATATCGAATTGGGTATCGACTTCGTATCGGATATCGCAGGTTCGGTGCCTGTTGAAGACAGTATACAGATAAAGACCAGGTCGGTAATGGGTACTGAAATACCTCTTGTAAGATTTGATGATTCTCCCATGGAGCCTACATATGCTTATTACGCTACAAGAGAGTCACTTGATAAAGCCAGAGAATGCTTTAATGAAGTAAAAAGACTTACCGTAAGACTCTCCATGATAGAAAATTCCGCTTATCGTCTGGCAAGAAATATTAAAAAGACTCAAAAAAGAGCCAATGCCTTAAAGAATATCACTATTCCAACCTATGAAAATCTCACAAAGAGTATCACGAATGCTTTGGAAGAAAAGGATCGTGAGGAATTCACCAGGTTGAAGGTTATAAAGTCTTGGAAGGATGCATGATGAAAATACTTAGATTCTTTTTAGGAATTATTTTAAGCTTTTCACTGATGTTTATCGTATTGGTTACATCCATAGAAATTGCGGCATATTCCGACTTCTCTTTTTATGAAAAAGAATATAAGAAATATGCTGTAACAAGCTATGTGGATATTTCAATGCCGGATCTTATGAATGTTACAAAAGAAATGATGAGCTATCTGAAAGGTGACAGAGAAAAGCTCTCCGATATAAATGCAAATATCGCAGGAATCCCCGACACGGCTTTCTTTAATGAAAGAGAGGTTGCACATATGGAGGATGTACGAGGTCTTTTTGTAGGAGCTGTTTATCTTCGATATATACTTATAGCGGTCAGTATTCTTTGCATTATAGCGGCAAAATTATTAAAAGGTAAAGTATTTTCATTTCTGTCAAATGTACTTACATTCGGCACTTTAATTACTCTGGCCATAACTGCCGTTTTGGTATTTCTTATTGCCGGAGATTTTGAAAAATATTTTATAATCTTCCACCATATCTTTTTTAACAATGATTTGTGGATGCTTGACCCGGCTACCGACAATTTGATAAATATAGTGCCACAGGGCTTCTTTATGGATATGTCTAAAAGAATTATGATAGTATTTTCCGCTTTTATCCTGTCTATGATAGGTAGCGGTGTGGTTTTAAAGAAAATTTTTAAATAATTTTTATAATAAGGTGTATGTATCTTACTTACACCTTATTTTTATATTTGCATATAATATGATATTATGATAAATTATGACTTTAGAAAAATATTTTCTTAGGAGGTTATTTATGAAGAAAAAATGGTGGCATGGTAAAGTTGCTTATCAAATATATCCAAAAAGTTTTAATGATACTACAGGAAGCGGTATAGGTGACCTGAGAGGTATTACAGAAAAACTTGACTATTTAAAAGTTCTCGGAGTTGACATAATATGGTTGTCTCCTTGTTACTGCTCTCCTTTTGCAGATCAGGGCTATGATATTTCAGACTACTACAATATAGATCCCGTATTCGGAAATATGGACGATATGGATGAACTTTTGGCAGAAGCTAAAAAAAGAGATATGTACATCCTTATGGACCTTGTAGTAAATCACTGCTCAGACGAGCATGAGTGGTTTAAAAAAGCTATGGAAGATCCTGACGGAGAATATGGAAAGTACTTCTATATCGAAGAAGGTAAGGACGGCAAAGAGCCTAATAACTGGCGCTCTTACTTTGGCGGAAGTGCATGGGAAAAGATCCCCGGTACGAACAAGTACTATCTTCACCTCTTCCATAAAAAGCAACCTGACCTCAACTGGGAAAACAAAAAAGTTCGTGAAGAAATATATACAATGATCAACTGGTGGCTTGAGAGAGGACTTGCAGGCTTTAGAATTGATGCCATTATAAATATAAAGAAGGCTCTACCTATAATTGACTATTGCTACCCACCCGATAGAGAAGACGGCTTTGTGGAGACACATAGAATGCTTGAGGATGCTATAGGTGTAGGTGACTTCCTTACAGAACTTAAAAATGAAACATTTGCCAAGCATGACGCTTTCACAGTCGGTGAAGTATTTGACGAGCGTGAAGAGGATATTCCTCTTTTCATCGGTGATGACGGCTATTTTTCAAGTATGTTTGACTTCAATGAGACAATATTCGGAAAGAGTAGGAACGGTTGGTATGACTGCAAGCCTATCACCCCTGATGACTATAAGAGATGCTGCTTTGAGACTCAGGAAAAAATCGGTGATATCGGAATGATTTCCACCATTATCGAAAACCATGATGAGCCAAGAGGTGTGAGCCACTATATCCCTGCAGACGAGCTTAGCGAAACCGCAAAAAAATTCCTCGGTACAATGCAGTTTATGCTTCGTGGACTTCCGTTTATATATCAGGGCCAGGAAATAGGTATGGAGAATGTAAACTTCACCTCTATGGACCAAATAGATGATATATCAACCCGTGACCAGTATAAAGTAGCAATTGAAGCCGGACTTTCTCCGGAAGAAGCATTTGCGGCCGTAAAGCATTACAGCCGTGACAACAGCCGTACTCCTTTCCAGTGGGATGACAGCAAAAATGCAGGATTTACAACAGGAAACCCATGGCTTATGGTAAGCCCTGACTATAAGAGAATCAATGCGGCATCACAAATAAATGATCCTGACTCCCTGCTCTCTTACTATAAAAAACTTACCGCTCTCAGAAAAAATCCGGAATATTCCGAGACTGTGGTATATGGTAAGACCGTACCGTATCTCCCTGAGGTAGAGAAACTTATGGCATTTAAGAGAGTTTCAGATAATCAGACTTTACTTGTACTCGGCAACTTCCAGACCAAGCCGCAGACTGTAAAACTTCCTTCAAAATGTAAAAAGGTTGTTTTAAACAATGTGGAAAATGTTGACTTTGTATCAGATACAGAGATAAGGCTTGAAGGATACCAGGCACTTGTGATTGAAATCTAAAAAAAAATTTGCTGTTGCACTGTATAAAAGTGCAACAGCCAAATAAGTAAATAAATATAATTATACTATATGAATTTCTTTTTTATTATTCCGTTCTTTAAGTCTGCAATATTATATAAATCTTTCTGTATTAAAAATGTCTCATTTAAGTTTCCCTTTGCTTTTTGCCATCCTGCTCCGTCTGTAAACCAGACAAAGTGAACATTTTCAATTCCATCTGCTTCTAATGATATAGTTTTAAAGCTTCTTGCAGTCTCATTGAGTTTAGAGCCCCCTGAAGAATAGCAATTACATTCACATATATAGACATCTCTACTCCCCTCCGGCTTCACTACAAAGTCAAATCTTTTCTTAGCAATGCCATCAGCACTAATTGTTGAAAGATCATATCCCCATTTTTTCTCTACGTCATGTAGATACATCTCTTTGAAATATGTAATATCCTTTTTAAACCCTGCTTCTTTTATAAAGAACTCGACCAGATCCTCCATCTGATCTCCACCTCTGTTTTTTCTTGCATTACTATCCAAGCCAATATTGATTCCAAGACCCACATCTAATAAATCACCAATAACATGACTCTGTAGGAGCTCAAAAATTCCTGTTTTTCGCATAAATTCAACATACAACTCCACATCATAATTCATATTATTAAAATTAAAATCGAGTCTTCTGTCATTCTCTGTAATCGCAATGGTATCTTCTCTAACTGCCAATAACAATGGTATGGCTTTTATACATTCAGGATATTCCCTAACTAAATCTCTAAACTCATCCTCAATATTCTCAACACCTTTTAATGTATTTAATAAAGCCAATTGTCTTTTAACTTTAGCTGTATTCTTATAAGCGGTACTATAGTTTACATAATAATTCCAACTATTTATATTATCTGTAAATGAATTTAACCACTCTTCAAAATTCCTATTTGTCATTAACCGTCTCCAATCGTAATTTTGTAATATGTAGATATTCCTCTTCTATATCAATTCCTATAAACAATCTGCCCAGCCTGTTTGCTACCACTCCTGTTGTGCCTGACCCACAAAACGGATCTAATATAATATCTCCGGGATGCGTGGATGCTTGTATTATCCTATCCAGTAAATATTCCGGCTTTTGAGTCGGATGTTTACCATATTTTTTCTCTGATGGTTTAGTTAAACCTCCTGTCCAAACATCCTTCATCTGTTTTCCAGCATTATACTCTTTCATTAGTTTATAATTAAAAAAATGATTAGCTTTTTTATCGGCCTTCTGTGCCCACAGTATGGTTTCTGTTGAATGTGTAAAACATTTGCAAGCAAGATTTGGTGGAGGATTTGTTTTTTGCCATGTAATATTATTGATAATTTTAAAACCTTCCTGTTCAAGAGCCATACCGATAGAATAAATATTATGTAATGTACCGGAAATCCAAATACTTCCATCCGGCTTTAAAGCTTTCTTACAAAGTCTAATCCATTTTCTGTTAAATCTATGCTTTTCAGTAACATTTACCGAAGTGTTTCCAATCTTATCCCACTCTCCTTTATTAACTGAAACCATTTTACCACCACTACATGTTACCCCACCACTGCTCAAAAAATATGGAGGATCTGCAAATATCATATCTATACTTTCAGGTTTTACTTTTTTTAATACCTGAAATAAATCTCCTAATATTATTTGAGAATACTCATTTTCATAGAAATACTTCTGGTTCTTACAAAATAATCTTTGCATTTGAAACATCCTTTAATAATTACAAATAATTACCTCTTCCCCGGTCCTTTTAGATGCATCTGAGTTTATCATTCTCTTCACACTGACAATATCTATTTTATAACCCTTATTTCCATATAGACTATTGATAAAATCTGTATTATGATTTGTGAGCATACAATAACAACCTCTATCCGTCAGCTTATCAAACACCTTTGCAAGTCTTTTATGACTCTCTATATCAAAACCCTCTTTAGTATAAGATTCAAATGATGTAGGATTTAATGGCGCATATGGACTGTCCAAAAACACAAAATCACCCTTTCCTGCACCTTGACATGCCACTTCAAAATCTCCTGACATAATGGTTACATTCTTTAAATAATCTGAAACTACCATTATTGATTCTTCATCAATAGATTCCCTCTTACTATTATTGTACGGAACATTAAATAATCCTTTGCCATTAACTCTGTATAATCCATTAAAACAATGCTTATTTATAAATACAAATAGTGCTGCCAATTCTATATCAAACTCATCTTTCATTAATTTATCATTATAATGCTCTCTTAATGAGTAATAATATGTTTTTCCATCTTCTCCTATTTTAGAGTCTATTTCTTTCACACATTCAATAAACTGCTTTGGACTATTCGCTATTACTTTATATGTATTAATTAAAGATTCATTAATATCATTAATTAATGCATTTTTAGGTTGCAGTCCAAATAAAACTGCCCCTCCACCTATAAAAGGCTCAAAATAATTAACATAGCGCTGAGGCATTCTTTCAACTATTCTTTCCAGTAACTGCCTCTTTCCACCTGCCCATTTAACAAATGGTGCTATATTTTTATTTGACATATATATTCCTCTTTTCGTATAACTTGTTTCATTATACGTTAAAAATAGTTCAATATCAATGTAGTTAACTTTTTTATAATATATAGATTTATTTTTCAAAAACAAAGATATACTCATGTGCCAAGAGCAAAAACTTTCTATCCACTTTAAGCCATTTGTCTGTTGAACTACAATTATGTTGTTCTTTTATTATTATCTCTTTATTTTTAAATCCTACATTTAAAAACTTTTCCATTAACATAAAACCTAACGGTATAACGTTACCCTTTTCTCTTTTATCACCCATCATGACAGCACAGTATTTACCTTTTTTCAAAACACGATATGACTCCATTGCAACCTCAGTTATGGCAGTCATGAATTCATGCTTATTTAATAAAGAGATATCACCGTCTATATTATTACTATACTTGATAATATCAGCATACGGAGGATGTGTACAAATAAAATCAATCTTTTCATCTTTGATAAAAGACAGATTCACCGCATTTCCTTCTTTAATAAAAATTTTTGCTTTTGTATCATATTTAAAGTTGATATTTTTTCCCGACAGAGAAATTGATTGTGGGTTAATATCTACACCCACTGCGTTACGATGTAGTAGTTTTGCTTCTACAAGTGTAGTCCCACTACCTAAGAATTGATCCAGAATCCAGTCACCCGGCTTAGAATATAAAAGTATAAGATTTCTTGGAACATATGGAGACCAATTTCCTCGATACTCTCCTGAATGAGTTGCCCATTTGCCACGGTCCGGAAACGACCATATCGTAGACTGTTCCAAGTTAAAGTTACTCGGCTGTAATAATATACTACCCTCCCCCTTTCATATTTAATTTATCTTTATAGTACATTATTTATCACAAAAAATCTATGATTTTATAAATTTTTATTTCACTATAAGTGAATTCATATTTTTAAAATATATACATATAATGTTCTCGGATAGTTGAGGGGGTAGTGATATGAAATTTTATAATGAAACAGAGTTATATAATACCATTGGTGCAAACATAAAATATTTCAGAGAGAAGTCTGGACTTACACAATTGGATCTATCAGAAAAATCTAAAATTAGTATAAGTTACATTTCGAAAATCGAAGCACCAAGCTGTAATAAAAGTATTTCTATAGCTGTCCTAAATCATATTGCCAATACCCTTAATGTTGATATTACAGAATTTTTTGAAAGGAGAATATAATAAATGTCTAGAAAACCAAATACCTTTGGAGGCGGTGCTCGTACCAATGTTAACGGATTATCTTTTGAGCAAACCACTTCCCTTGATGATGCTTTAAAAGATGCAGGATATAGAGTTGAAGAATATGAAGTATATAATAAAAACGATAAAATTGGTCTTTCTGTTGGCAAGATCAACTTCTACAATTTTTTTTTAAAAGAAAATGGGATAGACTATTCAGCTTTTAATTCTAAACAATGGCGTCCGGATGAATGTTTTGTTAATTTCAAAAATAGAACAGTTTACATTATTGAAAAAAAATTTCAACATTGTTCCGGCTCAGTGGATGAAAAATTGCCTAATTGTGATTTTAAGAAAAAAGAATATGAAAAACTATGCCACCCAATTGATTTTAAAGTAGAGTATCTTTATATATTCAATGATTGGTTTACAAGACCAGAGTATAGAGATACTCTCCAATATATTAAAGATGTTGGATGCCACTATTTTTATAACAAAGTTCCTTTAGGATTCTTAGGTCTACAGGAACCAAATATATATAAATTATAAAATAATTATCTATCTTAAAAGGAGACTTTACTATGATTTATAAGCTACCTATAACTTTAGAAGATGGGCAAGTATTTGAATCTCTTCCTATAACTTCTGTCAGTTTTTCAAAAGTAAGTGGATATGATGGTAATGGATTACGAGTCACTAATCTTGTCGGCTTTTCCAATGGTGACTTTTTAAAAGAATGTCCTAATTGTGGTCAGATTAAATACTCCAGATGTTTTGGACTTAGAAAAACTGTTAACAGAGATCAGAGTAACTGTATATCTTGTCGAAGCAATAGTCGAGTATAATTACTAAAAAGCTATGTGCTGTCAGGAAATGATATCAATAAAAACATTATGGAGAGTTTGAATTTTTCCAGACTGTTAGCCAATTATTCGTATAAGAAAAAACTTCGAGAGAAGTTATATGCTAATATACAGATAGAAAAATCCATTCTGAAATGTCCTATATGTTCTATTCAAACAGAGGTAATTTCTGAGATATTAAAGAGAATGAATATTTCCGATGCTTCAATTATCGTTCTCTAAATACGATTTATTAAAAAATTATACTTTTTACAGTAGGAAGAAATATAAATTAATATCATTATTTTCTCTATGTAATTCTAAAGTATTTTGAAGAACAACCACAAGATAAAATAGCATAAGCTAAAATGAAAAAGCTAAATTTTATCCGGTGAATTTTATTCCAAAACGAACTAACATTACAGAGAACCAAAATATCCTAACAAAGTCACAAAGCCAAAACGCATTGTATTTGTCAGGATATTTTTATTTTGTTCTGTAGTAAATAAAATTACTTATTAGCAAACATATTTTTATATAATACTAAAAATCATCTTTTTACAACAAATTCCTATTTTCATAATTTTCTAAAGTATGAAAAATTCCTAATATATAGACATTTTTATCAACGATCTTATATATGATTACATAATCCATTCCGGTAACCTTAGCTTCATGATACTCGAACGATTTCATAAAATAATATTATAAATCATACTTATTCCTCACTGTATTAAGAGCCTCTCTTGCATCACGTACTTTTCCCTCTTTGATTTGCTGTTCTGAGTTTATAAGACTTTGATACATATTCATCTTATTGGATATTCCTTCAAAGGTATCAATACTCATAATTACCATATCACCATATCCATTTTTTGTTATAAAAACAGGTTCTGATGTACTATGGCATAAATCTGAAATCTCTGAAGTGTTTTTCAAATCTTTAATAGGAATAATTTGTGGCATAATCTCTCACCCTCTGCCATACAACTCTGTCAGGTACTTGATATTTTTCCATGTATTCTCATCTATCTCATTCTCGGTAAGTCTGAACATCCAGTTCTTACCTATTGTGGAAGGTGTGTTCATTCTATACCTGTGGTCATAGTGAAGATAGTCCTGTATAGGTATAATACATGTATCCGAAACACTTCCCATAGCCGCTCTGATAAGTGCATCACAGACTTCGGTCTTCTTATCGGACTTCTTTAAATTAAAGTATGCAAGTACCATATCATACTCTTTTTCCGTAATATCATCAAGCCATCCCATCACAGTCTCATTGTCATGAGTACCGGTGTATACCACGCTGTTTCTTGTATAATTGTGAGGCAAGTAGTCGTTTGCGCTTCCCGTGTCTCTGGAATCGAAAGCAAATTCGAGGACTTTCATTCCGGGATATCCGCTGTCATTTACAAGTCTTCTTACACTGTCTGTCACATATCCAAGATCCTCCGCTATAAGCTTACAGTCACCAAGTCTTTCCTTTATCTTATTGAAGAGTTCAATACCCGGACCCTTCTCCCAGTGACCGCCTGCAGCAGTCTCATTCTCTGCAGGGATGGAATAATATTCATCAAATCCTCTGAAATGATCTATCCTTATAACATCATAATTTTCAAAATTTTTTCTCAGTCTCTTTATCCACCATTTAAAACCTGTATCTCTGTGATATCCCCAATTATAAAGCGGATTTCCCCAAAGCTGTCCGTCAGGAGCAAAACCGTCAGGCGGACAACCGGCCACCGCTACAGCCTTACCCTCTTCATCCATTTGGAACAACTCTCTGTGCGCCCAGGTGTCCGCACTGTCCATAGCCACATAAATAGGAATATCACCGATAATCTCTACACCGTTTTCATTGGCATATGCTTTTAATTTCTTCCACTGTTCATCAAACTTATATTGTAGGAACTGATAAAATTCTATATCAAAGTAAAGCTTCTCCCTATAATAATTGATGGCATAATCATATCTTTCTCTTATATCCTTCGGCCAGGTATTAAAAGGCTCTCCGTTAAAATAGTCTTTAAGCGCCATAAAGAGTGCATAATCCCAGAGCCATTTGGAATTCTCATAAACAAAATCTGCAAATTTATCATCTTCGTAGACCTTTGCTCTCTCATATGCCTTATGCAAAAGCTCAAATCTTCCTTCATAGAGCTTTTTATAGTCCACTTTCTTTAGATCCGTACCGAAATCTATGTTGTCACATTCTTTTTTTGTCAAAAGCCCTTCTTCTATAAGCTGTTCAAGATCTATAAAGTACGGATTTCCTGCAAATGTGGAAAATGACTGATATGGTGAGTCTCCATAACTTGTAGGTCCGAGAGGTAATATCTGCCAGTATGATTGCTTTGCCGCTTTTAACTTGTCAACAAAGTGATATGCCGCTTTTCCGAAACTTCCTATTCCGTACTTGCCCGGAAGGCTGCTTATATGAAGTAATATTCCACTTTTTCTCATTTTCTCCTCCTTATTTTTTAAGCCATGCAAAACCGGATTCGCATGGCTTATATTTAGGGTTTACCCCTTTAACATCTTATTTAATGGCTCCGTCTACCATTCCCTGAATGATCTGCTTTTGTGCAATCAGGAATAATAATACTATAGGAATCATAGCAAGGAATGCGGCGCTAAGAATCAAATCCCACTGCTTTACATAAGAGCCTACAAAGCTGCTTACTGCGATAGGCAGTGTTTTGATCTTACCGTTAAGTCCAAGCATAATGGACGGAAGCAAGTAGTCGTTCCATATCCACAAACCGTTCAGTATAAGAACCGTCATCTGTACCGGACGAAGAAGAGGCATTATTATTCTGAAGAATGTGCCTTCAGGAGAGCAACCGTCAATCCATGCAGCCTCCTCAAGCTCCTTTGGAATACCCTTTATAAATCCGTGCAATACAAATATTGACATGGAACCTCCAAAGCCGAGGTAAGCAAATACTACACCCTTATAGCTTGAAAGCATCTGTATTCCTGTAAAGTTTCCTATATTCTTGAAAACTGTAAGTATAGGAAGCATAACTACCTGGAAAGGAATAACCATAGCCGCTACAAACATCATGAAGATAAAGTTTGACCAACCCTCTTTATGATGACGGCTGAGTACCCATGCCGCCATTGATGAGAACAATGTCAAAAGCACAAGTGAAACTACTGTAATTATCAAAGAGCTTCTGAAAGAACTCCAATAACTGAAGTTGTCATTGTTTATAACACCCTTAAAGTTTGCAAGCATCTGTCCCCAGTTCTTAGGTAAAGATATAGGACTTATTACTATATCTGCGCTGGTTTTTGCAGAGTTTATAATTACCAGGAAGAACGGGCACAATATAAAGAATGCAATGATAAAGCCTATAATACTGCCGATTAAATTTCTTGATTTCTGTGCTTTCATTATAGCTCTACCTCCCTCTTCTTACTGATTGCAACCTGTGTCAAAGATACTGCTGCAAGTATTATAAAGAATACAACCGCCTTGGTCTGACCAAGAGCATAATTATTCTTTCTTATAGCTGTATTGTAAATATTAAGAGCCAAAAGCTCTGTAGCCTGGATAATCTTCGGTCCCATAATACGGCTCGGTGCACCGTTTGTTATCGCAAGGTTTAAGTCAAACTGCTTAAATGAATTTACCAATGTAAGGAATATACATACTGTAAATGTATTTGCAATCATAGGTATCTTTATCTTAAACAATGTTGTAAATGCTGAAGCGCCGTCAACTCCCGATGCCTCAAGTACATCCTTGGGCACAGTCTGAAGACCTGTAAGATAAATAAGCATTATATATCCGGCATACTGCCATGTATTTACTATCAAAATAGCAAGCAGTGCGAGGTTGGCATCTGTAAGCATTGACAATGAACCTGCAAATATGGTTGTAAATACCTTATTGAAGATAAACTGCCATACATAACCGAGTACAAGACCACCAATCAGGTTCGGTAAAAAGTAAGCCGAACGGAAGAAAGATGTACCTTTCATCTTTGATGAACACACAAGCGCCAGTGCAAATCCGACAACATTGACCAAAACCATATTTATAACTGTATATATAAGTGTAATTACAAATGAATATACATAGTCCGACTGCTTAAACATTGTAATGTAATTTTCAAATCCGACAAATCTTGTAACCTGTATTCCGTTCCAATCTGTAAATGAATATATAATACCCAAAATAAACGGAATTATAACTGTCACTGCAAAAGTAAATACCATTGGAAATAAAAATACCATATTTACTATCTTTGTGTGCTTCTTGTGCGGCATTTTAAATACGCCTAATATAAGTAAAATAACACCTAAAATAAGTATATATCCTCTAAGCTCTCCTGTAGCCCCGGTCAGGTCCAAAATCAATGCATAAATTGTAAGTATTGCTCCAAGAGCCAGCATTGCCAAAGGAATTATTTTTTTATCTGTATTCAATTTTCACTCCTTTCAATAAACTTAGCTTAAAAAATCTTTCTATAAAAAAATGGCGACTTTAAAAAGTCGCCATCAAAACTTCAAAGACTCGGCTGTTCTATAATTTGCGAAGCATTTTAAAAATATTATTTCTTATTGTTTGCTATGTAGTCAGCCATTGTTGACTTCATCAAAGTTACAAAATCATCTCTTGTAATACTTCCCTTTGCAAATGAATCAAATACAAGTCCAAGTGCGTTCTGTGCAAGTCCTTCAGGCATATTTGACCATGCCCATGAAGATGTCTCACCTGCATCTACATACTTCTTAAGGCTAACCGCAAGTGGAGTCTCAGGCTCTATTGTACTTGTCTTATATGGTGAAATCATACCTGCTTCTTTTACAAGAATCTCCTGTGCATCAGGATCTGTAGCAAGGAAGTCAAGGAAAGCTTTAGCACCTTCTACATTCTTACCGTCCTTATATACACACCACCATGATGGGCAGTCTGCAAGGATTCTTGTCATATCTGACTTTGTGAAAGCAAGTGGTAAAAGACCTGCCTTAAATGTTACATTGTATGTTGGGAGTGAAGGATCAATCCAGTTACCCTGTGTAATAAATGCTGTCTTTCCCTGTGCCCAAAGTGCAAGCTGATCATCATATGTTCCTGAAACAAGTACCTGTGGATCTGCATACTTGAAAAGAAGCTCTGTCATATCGGCAAACTCACCAAGTCTCTCATCATCAAGTTCACCCTTCATTGCCATATCAAAATACTTGTTGTCGCCTCTCTCAAGACCACCTGTATAGTAATAACCGAATAAGTGGTTACCTGTTGACCAATACATCTGTCCTGCCTCTGCAGCAACTGATGCTACAGCCTGAATACCAAGCTCATCCTTCATGCCGTCAAGCTTCTCAAAAGCAGCCTTGAAAGCATCATAATTTGTAAGTGTTGCAGGATCGATACCTGCTTTCTCCAAGATATCGGCATTGTATGTGATTCCATATCCCTCTACCGCATATGGGAAACCTACAACCTTACCTGTTGCCTTATCCTTGTAAGCAAAGTCTGTATTCTTTGCAAACTCTGTATCACTAAGATCTGCAACCATATCTGTCCAGTTAGCGTAATCTCCGTCACCACCGATAACGAACATATCAGGCATATTGTCGGCAGCCTTGTAGCTCTTTATCTGGCCCTGGATATCAACACCGCCACCAAGTGACTCAATAACAACTTCCTGTCCGGTCTTTTCTTTGAACTTCTCGGCAGCTTTCTTTAACTGCGCATCAATCTCAATCTTACCGTTGATAAGTCTGAGGGCATCTTTGCTTGCAGCACTGTCGGCCTTGCTCTCGCCTGCCTTAGTCTCTGCAGCACTGCTCTGATTATCTGCACCGCCGTCACTCTTTGCAGCGCCTGAACCGCAACCTGCCAAAATAGCAGATACAGCTAACACACCTGCTGCAACACTCAAGAATCTTTTTTTCATTTTATCCTCCTCCATTGAGTATCTTTATTATATTTGTCAACATTTTATCACGTTTTTCATGCGTTTTCAAGTAATAAAACAGTCGCTTCATATGGCTTTAATATGCCGTCTTCTCTGACATCTCTGTTATAATTTGATATAAGCACCTTAGCATTTTCATAGTCTGAGAAGTCAAACTTTTGCTCTGCCTTGCTGAAGTTACATACCACTAAAAGCTTTTGATTGTCCAAAGTTCTTACATATGCAAAAATATTTTCATCTTCCGGAAGTAAGAGTTCATAATTTCCGTATACTATTATCTCATTTTCTTTTCTGAGTCTGATAAGTTTCTCATAATAGTTGAATACAGAATCTTCTCTCTTTAGCTGATCGGCAACATTTATCTTTTTATAGTTCGGATTAACGGCAATCCAAGGAGTTCCCGCAGTAAAACCTGCATTCTCGCTTGCATCCCACTGCATAGGAGTTCTTGCATTGTCTCTGCTCTTATGCGCAATCTTGGGGAACATATCCTCCTTAGTATAAAGGCCGCTTTCTATAAGCTCCTTATATGCATTGATTGATTCAAGGTCTCTAAAATCATCTACAGACTTGAACACGGTATTTGTCATACCGAGCTCCTCACCCTGATATACATAAGGTGTACCCTGCATCATATGTAGGCAGGTAGCTATACACTTTGCGGAAACCTCTCTGAACTCGTCACTGTCGTCACCCAGTCTTGATACGATTCTCGGCTGGTCATGATTGCAAAAATACAAGCTGTTCCATGCCACTTCATCAAGCCCCAGCTGCCACTTTGTAAGGTTCTCCTTTAAAGGCACAAGCGGGATGCGCTTTGTTGACCACTTAAAATCCCCTTCACCGTCAAGCCCCATATGTTCAAACTGGAACACCATATTCAGCTCACTGCCCTCACTGTTTGCATATTTTTTTGCCTCTTCAAGAGTAACTCCCGCAGTCTCACCTACAGTCATAATATCAAACTTTGAAAGTACCTTCTCATTCATCTCTTTAAGATAATCATGCACCTTAGGTCCGTTGGCACATATATTCATATCTCCGTAAAGACCTACCACCTTTGCATCAGGATATCCTTCAGGCTTTGATATAAGGCTTATAACATCCATTCTGAAACCGTCGATGCCCTTTTTACACCATCTTGTCATCATATCAAAGACTTCTTTTCTGACCTTAGGATTTTCCCAGTTAAGATCAGGCTGTTTTACAGAGAAAAGATGAAGATAATACATATCTGTTTTATCATCGTACTTCCAAGCCGGACCTGAGAATGCGGAACCCCAGTTGGTAGGCTCCTTGCCGTCCTTGCCTTCCTTCCAGATATAATAATCTCTCTTTTCATTATCCTTTGAACTGCGGCTCTCAACAAACCAAGGATGCTCATCAGATGTATGATTTACTACCAGATCCATCACTATCTTTATGCCCCTTTCATGTGCCGCCGCAAGCATTCTGTCAAAGTCATCCATAGTTCCGAACTCTGTCATGATATCTTCATAATCACTGATATCATATCCGTTGTCATCATTTGGTGACTTATAAACAGGTGAGAGCCATATTACATCTATTCCAAGCTCTTTTAAATAATCAAGTTTACTTGTAATACCGTTTAAATCGCCTATTCCGTCTCCATTGCTGTCGCAAAAGCTTCTGGGATATATTTGATATACTACCGCTTCCTTCCACCATGCCTTCTTCATTTTCTTACCTCGCTATATTATTTACACCTATCGTATACTTCCTTTATCATATCAAGTTTTTTACGGTCGATATATTCTTCTTAGCATAGCACAATGCCTATTTTATGTAAATCATATATGGCACTTTCTCACTTCGTTATTTTGACGAAAGAAGGTATGTATTTTTGGTCATGCATGCGATTGAAAGCCTACACTTTATTTTATATACTTGAAACATAAAATTCGTATAAATTTTAGGAGGCAATATGGCTAGTTTATCATTAAAGAATATTGAAAAAGTTTATCCTAACGGTTTTAAGGCTGTTCAGGATTTCAACCTTGAAATCGCAGACAAAGAGTTCATCATCTTTGTAGGACCTTCAGGTTGCGGTAAGTCTACAACACTTCGTATGATCGCAGGACTTGAGGATATCTCAGGCGGTACACTTGAGATTGACGGCAAGGTAGTTAACGATGTTGAGCCTAAGGACAGAGATATCGCCATGGTTTTCCAGAACTATGCTCTTTATCCACATATGTCTGTATATGACAATATGGCATTCGGTCTTAAACTTCGTAAGAGACCTAAAGATGAAATAGACAGACTTGTTCGTGAAGCTGCAAGAATACTTGACCTTGAGAAGCTCCTTGACAGAAAGCCTAAGGCTCTTTCAGGAGGTCAGAGACAGAGAGTTGCGATGGGACGTGCTATCGTTCGTAACCCTAAGGTATTCCTTATGGATGAGCCTCTTTCAAACCTTGATGCAAAACTTAGAGTACAGATGCGTATCGAGATTTCAAAGCTTCATCAGAGACTCGGTGCTACTATCATCTACGTTACTCATGACCAGACAGAGGCTATGACACTCGGTACAAGAATCGTAGTTATGAAGGACGGTATTGTTCAGCAGGTTGATTCCCCTGCAAATCTTTACAACGCTCCTTGCAATCTCTTCGTTGCAGGATTCATCGGTTCACCACAGATGAACTTCATGGATGCGGTTGTTGAGAACAGAGGTGAAGATGTATTCTTAAAAGTTGGAGCAAATACACTTAAGCTTCCTATCTCAAAGATTGCCAAGTTCAAAGACGGTTCTTACAACGGTAAGACTGTAGTAGTAGGTATTCGCCCTGAGGATATGCATGATTCTGAGCTCTTTATCAACAGCTCTCCTGACAGCGTTATCGAGTCTGATATCAAAGTTTATGAGCTCTTAGGTGCAGAAGTATTCTTATACTTTGATGTGGAAGGATTCCAGATGACAGCAAGAGTAAATCCAAGAACAAATCTTAGAACAGGCGATCACGCTAAGTTCGCTCTTGATATGGAAAAGGTGCATTTATTTGATAAGGAAACAGAGCTTACAATTACAAACTAATTTGTTTTTATGATAAGGGGGTAATTTTTACCCCTTTATTTTATTATGGTAAAATACTTTTGACCAAGGCATTATTTAAAGCTATAATATAGTCATGAATAATGACTTTAAAAACGAATTAAATAAAATATATAAATTGACGGGAATAAAGCTTCGTATTGAAAATGAAGATGAAATAGATCTTACAGATTTAAAAAAACTTTCCACTGCATACAAGGAAAAATATTCAAGCGCAAATCTTCTTTTGAATATACTTAGCGGATTTTATCCTTACAAGGAACAGGTAAATGCAATCAAGGCGCTTGGTATAAAGCCTGAAACCAAAATGCGACTTTATCTTATATATGTGCCGACAAAAGTAGATGATAGTATTGCAAAGATAATCACCTCACTCTATCCGGGAAAGAGTTCGGAATATCTTTGCATAACAGATTCCACTCATATATGCTTTTTATATCTTGGAGAAGACAATAT
This sequence comes from Lachnoanaerobaculum gingivalis, assembly GCF_003862475.1. Classification (GTDB taxonomy): domain Bacteria; phylum Bacillota; class Clostridia; order Lachnospirales; family Lachnospiraceae; genus Lachnoanaerobaculum; species Lachnoanaerobaculum gingivalis. The sequence goes on from NZ_RRCO01000006.1 coordinate 199,626, forward strand.
TGCACCCCCTCTTATAGATGTTATCGAGACGGAAGGAATGACCGGCGCATATATTGCATACAGTGATATGTTTACCGATTTATCTCTTTTGACAAAGGAATATTCAGAGCTCAGTCAGGCACTGACTATAAGCCGGATCTTTTATTCCGATAAAAAAATAATCGGTCCGGGTGATCTTGGATCCGGTGAGCTTATTTATAATATTCCGAAATCAGTATGTGAAAAATTTTTAAAAAATCATATCGGTGAAGCAATAGATGATGATACCATGCAGCTTGTGAATACTTTTATACGTCACAATATGAGCATTGCCGAAACTGCGAGATATATGCATATGCATAGAAATACTCTTGTTTACAGAATAGAGCAAATAGAAAAAAAATACGGTATTGATATAAAGACTTTTCAGGGTGCAAATATATTTAATACCGCCATACTTATTACAAATTTTTTGAAGGTGAAAAACGATGAATGATACATTTTATGAATTACTTATAAAAAGGAATAAACCTGATACGAATGCCGTTATACTGTCTGCAATCAATATTGTAGCAATAGTGTTCTTGCTTATACTCTCACTCTACATACAGTTTGCCATAATTCTTGCCGTAGGACTCGGTTTTGTATTTTATTATATGGTTTATCCGAGAATCTCTGTCGAATATGAATATTCTTTATTGAATGCAGATCTTACCATTGATGCTATATACAATAAGACAAAGAGAAAGAATGTACTTAATGTGGATTTAAAGACATTGGAAACCGCTTTCCCTACTTCATCACCTAAGATGAACGGCCAAAGAAACGGCAAGAAAACAGACTGCTCCACAGGAGATATGACATCTTCTTATTGTCTTATCTTCCCGAATAACGGTGAGAACATTTTGCTGTTTGTCACCCCGGATGATCATATGCTGGATATGATAAAGCGTGTAGCTCCAAGAGCGTTTATGTAAAAAAACAACCTCAGATTTTCGGTCTGGGGTTGTTTTTTAATATATTATTTTACGGCAGTCAACACTTTATCACCTACCGACACATCTCCAAGAGGAGCGCAAGTTACATCACTGTATTCAAAGCTGTTTGTTACAAGTACCGGAGTCGTCATAAGATATCCGGCCTCTGAAATTGCTTTGGAGTCAAACTTCATAAGGGCCTGACCCTTCTTTATCTTATCTCCGTTTGCAACCAATGCTTCAAAATGCTTTCCGCCAAGTTCCACCGTATTTACACCTACATGCACTATAAGCTCCACACCGTTGTCAAGCTTCATACCTACGGCATGTCCCATAAGAGCGATTACAGTACCGTCGTCAGGAGCATATACGGTATCACCGTCAGGTATAATACATATTCCCTTTCCAAGTATTCCGGCTATAAAAGTCTCATCCTTAGTCTCTTCCATAGAAACAATCTTTCCACTAAGCGGTGATTCAACTTCTACAGGTGCATTTTCATCCTTCTTAATCTCTACCCTTACTCCTGTATCGACATCTTTAGAGTCTACAACTCCAAGTGCCTTTGCATCCTTATTCTCTTCCACAGGTTCAGTAGCAAGATTTGCATCTATCAGGCTTGACGGAGTAAGTACCCAGCTTGCCGCAAATGCAACCGCCATTGATATAATAAACATCAGTATATATCCTACAGGATTTGAGAGTGTAAGTAAAATTCCGAATATTCCGGTAACACCTGTTCCAGTTGCTCCAAGCTTAATAATGGAAACAAACATGGCACCCACAGCACCACCTAAGCATCCTGCAAGGAAAGGTCTGAAGAATCTGAGGTTAACACCGAATATTGCCGGCTCCGTTATACCCATAAATGCTGAAAGTGATGAAGGGAAACAAAGGCTCTTTATCTTAGGATCCTTTGACTTAACAGCTATTGCAAGACAAGCACCACCCTGTGCTATATTGGCTGCAGATGCAAGAGGTAACCAGTAAGTTACACCGTATTTTGCAATCTGTCCGAGATCTATAATGGTATACATATGATGAATACCCATAACAACTGTAGGAGCATACAAAGCACCCATTATAAATGAACCTATACCAAGAGGTATTGCTATAAGGAGCTGTACCGCATTTAAGAATCCGTTCTCAACAAACACAAACACCGGTCCGATAGCTGCAAGTGCAAGATAACCTGTTGCAAATACCGAAACAAGAGGTGTTACAAACAAATCAAACATTGCAGGTACCACTTTGTGAAGTCTCTTCTCTATCTGACACATTACCCACACCGATATCATAATCGGAATAACATGTCCTTGGTATCCTACCATCTTGATTTTCCAAAGACCGAAAAATACACTTTGAGTTGCTATATCTGTAGCTGTTGCCACATTCCATGCGTTTGTAAGATTTGGATGAATCATTATCATACCGATAACCGCACCGAGGTACTGATTTCCACCAAATACTCCAGCTGCCGAATATCCTATAAGTATAGGCAGGAATATGTAGGCAATATTGGAGAACAGATTTGCAAACACATATATTGATGACGATGTATCAATATTTAAAAATCCGTTAGCCACCATAAAGTCCAATGCATTCATGATTCCCATTAAAAATCCTGAAGCAACGATTGCAGGTATTATCGGAACAAAAATATCTCCAAGAGTCTTTATAAATCTCTGAAATATATTTGTATTGGCTGCAGCCGCCGCCTTAGCCTCTTCTTTTGTAGCTCCGGATATTCCGGCCACATGTATAAACTCGTCATAAACCTTATCTACAGTACCTGTACCGTAGATAATTTGTAACTGTCCGGAAGCTTCAAATACACCTTTTACGCCGTCAATATTTTCAATGGTCTTTTTATCAACCTTCCCATTATCAACAATAACCAAACGCAGTCTTGTAGCACAATGTGCAGCGGAAGCAATATTTGAACTTCCTCCTATCGCCGCCAGTACTTCTGTGGCGGATTTGCGATAATCCATAGATATCCTCCATATTCTAAACTATCATTTTCTTAAATTTCTTTGTACATTATAAATTAAATAAATCCGTAACGCAATCTTACACAATGGCCACATATATAACTTGACGCTTTGTATATTGTTTTCATATTTTTATTAATTTATTTTGTCACTTTGTATTTAGATTTTGTTTTCACCCTCCCTGTAATAGTAAAAACGAATTAGAAGTAAACTATTATCAACGCTAAAATTATATTAGACTTGTTTACAGGTATATACACTTACAACCCACCTATTTCAATCCTTTTTTCAACTTCTTTTCCGAGATACAGCTCTTCTCCCACATCAAGTATTTTCTTTGCCATGCTGTTATATACTATCCAATGAAAGTATCCGTCACTTATCTTCTTTATGCTCATTTCATTATCCATACCGTAAAAATCCATATCAAAATTTCTGAGTTTTACAGCCGCCAGATATGCACCGTATAATGTCTGTGCACTCAGCCCCGCCACCGCTTTTACATCATGATTTGAAATAAGAAAATACTTCATGGCTCTTTCCGCCTCGTCTCTGTTTTTTCCCACTTCAAGTATTGTCAAACTTTCTCTCTGCTCCACAGTAAGGCTGTCTAAAAATGCGGCCTCTCTTTTCCTGCTTACAGGATCATACTCAGGACCTCTTAGCAGTAAAATCCCCTCCGAATGTTCATTCAAAATCATATTACTTAAAGCTCTTCCGCCCCAAACGCTGTCATACTCCATATACACACTGCCCGCATCAAAAAATTTCGGATTTTCCAAGATAATTACCGGCATATTAAGTTCCTTTATTGCCTCTCTTACTGTTTCCGAATCTATCGGTGAAATGACCATCACATCCACACCATAGGCAGCCAACTGCTTAATATCCTTACATTGTTGCAGAAAATCTCCTCCTGCCTCCTTCATTATGACATTAATATCACGATTCTTCATTTCAGAATGTAACTCTTCCATTAAAGCTCCGTGTGAAGGATTCTCCACCTCAGGCAAGCTAAGTCCTATCAGGCAGGAGTATGACTCCACCTTTTCATAAGTTTCGCCGTATAATTTTTCCGATAAAAACAATCCTAAAATGCAAACAAGTATAAAAGCTAAAAGAATCATTTCTTTTGGACGAGCAAGAATCTTTCTCATACTCCTCCTCCATACTGCTTTGGTGATTTTCCCATATATTGTTTAAATACTGTTGAGAAATAATGCTGGTTTGCAAATCCCACCATATCGGCAACAGCATTTACGGAATACTCTCCTGTTTCTAAAAGTTCAACAGCTCTTTGAATCCTAAGCTTTACAAGCCACTGTGTAAAAGGCAGTCCCGTTTCTTCTTTCAGCTTATGAGAAAGATAATCGGGACTTACAAAAAGCTTTTCCGCCACATATTTTAAGTCCATATCTCTGTTTGTATATTGCTCTTTTAAAAGTTCAAGACAGTCTGATACAAAGCCTTTCTTTTGCTTTTTTATCTCCTTAAAAGGCACCTGCAGTCTTTCAAGTACATATTTTAGCTCCTCTTCTTTAACAGGTTTTAAAATGTATTCCCTTACCCCTAAAGAAATAGCTTGTCTGGCATATTCAAATTCATGAAATCCGGAGATAATAATAATGTCTGTTTTTGTTTGTTCGGCTTCACGAAGTTTGCTTATAAAATCCAGTCCTGAAAGCCTCGGCATACAAATATCCGCCAGTATAATATCGGGTCCCAAAGTCTTTGCCATACTAAGTGCTTCCACTCCGTTCTTTGCTTTGCCTACAATATTTAATCCGAGATCAAAGGACATCAGCATCTCTGCCAACCCTTCTCTGATCATAGGCTCATCATCTGCAATCAATACTTTTTTCATTCTCACCTCCGGGCTGTTTTACTCATCTTCTTTTAAAATCAGTAAAGTTGCCACTGTATATCCGTTTTCATCTTTTGAGTAATGCAATCCGCTACCCTTTGCAAAACTGTGCCACAGTCTTCTTCCTACATTTTTTACGCCGAATCCACCCTTCCAGTTTTCCCAGTCATTTGCCTTTAAACAAGAATTTAGCTGCTCCATGATTGTATCTTCCATCTCACAGCCGTTATCTCTTATCTGTATACAAATCCCACCTCTAACCGGCTCTGCAGATATCATTATTTTTGCATGTGGATTGTCCGATTCTTTAATACCGTGATACAAACAGTTCTCAATCAATGGCTGAAGACACATCCTGAGTACAAGCTCATCTCTGATATTTGGTGAGCAGAAAATCTCATAGGAAAAAAGATCCTGATATCTCATACTTTGAATTTCCAAATATGCCTGTATCATTTTAAGTTCCTCTTTTAAAGGAATCATCTCCCTGCCCTTGCTAAGACTTATACGGAAAAACTCGGACATGGTTTCAATCAGATGCACTATATCTCCTGCTCCATGTTTCCTTGCCATCCATGCAATCATATCCAAAGTATTATATAAAAAATGAGGTTTTATCTGTTCCTGCATTACCAAAAGTTCCGCTTCTCGCTTTTGCTTTTGTTCAAGCTTCATCATTTCCATCAGAGTTTTAAGCTTCTCCACCATCTTATTGAAAGCATCTCCAAGGATTCTTATATCCTCTTTCGATTCTCTCTTAAATCTGACATCGAGATTTCCCTCAGAAGCCGACTGCATCAAATCCGAAAGCTCTGTTAAAGGCTTGGTTATTTCCAAAAGATAACACACCGACCATATCATAGCAGCAACAAAGCAGACACCTGCCATAAATATTGAAATCCTGGTCATTCGAAGAGGAATTTTACTTTCCTCTTCCACATCATATGCTCCTACTATCAAAAGCTTTTTATCACGAAAACGATTAAAAACAAATTTATAGTTTTTATCACCGATCGAAGAAACCACCACTCCTTCATCTCCTCTAAACCATTTCGGATCAACTCTATATACTATCCTGTTTACAGGGCTTAGAATGATTTCTCCGCCGTCATCCATTAAAAAGAAAAAGTTTTCCGTATCAGCTTCCAAATTCTGATAGGCCTCTTTGAATTCTCCCACAGAAACATCCACCATCAATACTCCCAGAGTCCTGTCACCTTCCTGTACCGCTCTTGCAATTGAAATGTAGCTGTCACTGTCATAATGTTTCCAACTTTGAAGATTTCTAATCCCACTGTCAAAACGGTAAGCACTACCATCCTGTATAGCCTGTAAAAACCAATCCTCTCCATAGAAGCTTTCATGCACCGGTCTATACATATCATTTGAGATATAATCTTCTCCGTCCCCATATACAAGGATCATATTTAAATAATCAACATGTATCTTTTCATAAGCATCAAAAATATCACGTACAGCCTGCTCACGATAGATCTTGGTTTCTTTATCTCCTGTATAAAGACAGTCTTTTATCTCTGATGTCTCCGCCAGAATCTTTAAAGTATCATCCACAGATTGTATCTTCACCTCAAAAGAATGAGCAAGTTGTCTTTGTAATTCTGTAATATACCCCATTCTTGAACGGAGCATCTCTTTTTTGTAAATATAATTTCCTGCCAAAGTCAGCATTGCCGCCACAAATAAAATCATGGCTCCCTGAAATATTAAAAGATCTCTTTTCATACTTCCACCTCTTATTAATTGTATCATATAAACCGTAAATTTATATCAGTTTTTGAGTACTGAATATGACAGCGAAACCCAAAGATACATAAAAAAGAGGAGCATATCAGTTGCTCCCCCTTTTTGGATTCATTATTTACTTTTAAACCGTCACACTTTTCTTATTTTCCGCCGTATTTTATCAAAAGTTCTTCAGCATTTTCAGGAACTACAACTTCTGACTTCAGAGTGATATTTTTCTCAAGTTCCTTGCCTTCAACGAGTAACTCGTATGCACTCTGAATAGCCTCTGCACCACCTGTAGGATATACCTGTGTCATGCTGATTCTCTTATCGATAACACTCTTGATTCCACCGTCAGGAGTCGGCAAACCGTCAAAACCAACAAACATGATATCCTTTTCTCTTCCTGCCTGCTTTGCGGCAATATAAGCACCCTCAGCCATAGGATCGTTTAATGCTATGAAAAGATCTATTTCCTTATTTGTCTGTAACATTTCTTCAGCTACTGTTATAGCCTTTTCTCTCAACCAGTCCGCATTGTTTACAGCAACGATCTCAACCTTAGGATTTGATGCAATACCTTCTCTAAATCCCTTATCTCTGTCTATTCCGCCTGAAGTACCCTCAAGACCCTTAATTTCACAAACTTTTCCACCATCTTTTAAGAGAGTATTAGCTACGTATTCTCCTGCAACTCTACCCATATCTACATTGTCGGCACCTATAAACTGAGTATATGTGTCTCCGTCAATCTTACGGTCCAAAAGTATTACAGGAATTCCCGCTTCATAAGCTTCCTTAACTACATTTGTAAGTGGAGTTGCCTCATTTGGTGAGGTAATGATAAGATCCACTTTCTGCTGTATAAAGTTTTGAATATCTGCTATCTGCTTTGAGTTATCCTGAGCCGCATCGGCATAGATAACCTTGAATTCAGGATGCTTCTCTGCTGCCATCTTGATCTGGTCATTCATTGCCACACGCCATGGCTCACCCAGATTACACTGTGACATACCTATCACAAATTCCTTCTTAGCTTCTGTTCCTGCAGCCTCACTCTTGCTCTCTCCTGCATCGCTCTTTGCCTCCTGACTTTGAGCTGCTGTTGTAGAAGCACTCTGGCCTCCACCACCACAAGCAGTCAATCCGAATGCACAAACTGCCGCCAAGCCAAGTCCTAACATTCTCTTAAAACCTTTTTTCATCATACTATTCTCCTTCCTATTGTGTCTGTCCTTTTGCAGACTGTATTTTTTAATACCTATTTACGGTATAAAGAGTTCTAATCAGCTTTTCTTTCAGATTGCATAAATACTGCAATGATTATAATAAGTCCCTTTACCATTAACTGTAAATTTGAATTGACTCCCTTAAGTCCAAGCACATTGTCGAGTAATCCGAGGATTATCGCACCTACCAAGGTGCCTATCATTGTTCCTTTTCCGCCGGCAAGTGAAGTGCCACCTATTGCACAAGCCGCTACAGCATTGAGTTCATATCCTATACCCTCATTCGGTCCACCTTGACTTATCTGTGCCGCATGTATCATAGCCGCTACCGCAGATAACATACTGCAAAGCATAAATGCTATTATCTTTATTCTGTCTACAGGTATACCTGCAAGGTAAGATGCATTTTTGTTTCCACCGATTGCATAAACCTTTCTTCCGAAAGATGTCTTTGAAAGCACACATTGGAAAATCAAAAGTAAGCTTATAAATATGATTACCGGTGCAGGTATTACTCCGAAGGCCTTTTCCTGTAATAATCCGAATGCAGGCGGTGCAAAGCCCTCTCCTTCACCATATGACAAAGGGATTCCGACTCCGTTTGACCAAAATCTTGCCAAACCTCTTGCAATATTCATGCTTGCAAGCGTAACTATAAAAGCCTGAAGTTTAAGCTTTGTAACACATAATCCGTTAAATAAACCGTATAAAGCTCCTATAAGTAAACTTAAAAGCACTGCCGGAAACATTCCAAGTCCGTTTCTTACCATAAGTGAGGCACAACCTGTGGAAACCAATCCGACGATTGAGCCTACAGACAAATCGATATCTCCTAAGATAAGTATCATTGTCATACCTATGGCTATAATACCCGTTTCAGAAACTGCACGAAGTACATTCATAAGGTTTGGGACACTTAAGAATACATTTTCTCCGTCCTTAATATTTATAAGTGTAGCCACCACTACTATAATTATCAGCGCAATATAACTTTGAAATTGTTTTAAAAAACTTTCTATTTTTTGAATCTTTAATTTATCAGCATCCATGATTAAGCCTCCACTACTTCCTTTCTATTGGTGGCTGCCGCCAGTAATATTTCCTGAGTAGCCTCTTCTTTTGAAATCTCTCCTGTCAGTCTGCCTTCACAAAGAGTAATGATGCGGTCACAAATTCCTATTACTTCAGGGAGTTCCGAAGATATTACCACTACCGCAAGTCCCGATGCCGCCAGCTCATTAATCAAAAGATAGATTTCCTCTTTTGCTCCTACATCAATACCTCTGGTAGGCTCATCCAATAAAAGCACCTTAGGTTTTGTCAAAAGCCATCTTGCAAGAATTACTTTTTGCTGATTTCCTCCCGATAGCGAACCTACAGCTACCGCCGGAGATTTGGCCTTAACACGAAGTTTTTTCATATATTCCAGCCAGTCTTTTTTCTGTTTGCCGTCTCTCATAAATCCGAAACTTGCATATCTGTCATACAAAGGCAGAGAAATATTATCTCCTATGCTTCTGCCAAGAATAAGTCCTGTTCCTTTTCTGTCCTCCGTTGCAAAAGAAATTCCTGCCGCAATAGCATCTTTAGGTGAACGTATCTGCAAAGCCTTTCCGTCCATAAAAATCTCTCCCGCAGTACAAGTCGCATACTTTCCCACAATACTCTCAAAGACTTCAGAACGTCCTGCACCTGCAAGACCTGCTATTCCAAGTACTTCACCTGACCTTACTTTAAATGAAATATCCTTTAGAGAACGCTTAAAGCTTCCCTTTGGAGGCGTGAAGCTTAGGTTTTTTACCTCAAGAACCACTTCCCCTATTTCTACATTTCTTTTCGGATACTGATCCTCCACCGAGCGACCTACCATCATGGCAATAATTTCCTCATTATTGGTTTCCCCGGCTTCCTTGGTCCCTATGTACTCTCCGTCTCTCATTACACTGAGTCTGTCTGAAATTTTAAATACTTCTTCCATACGATGTGTAATATAGATAATTCCGCATCCTTTTTTCTTTAATTTTTCAATCACATGGAAGAGCTTTTTTGCCTCAGGTTCACTAAGTGCTGATGTCGGCTCATCCATTACTATTATCTTTGCCTCACATGAAATAGCTTTAGCTATTTCTACAAGCTGTTGCTCTCCGATACGCAAATCCTTAAGCTTAGTCTTTGTGTCTATATCCCACTCAAGCATCTTTAAGCATTCTTTAGCCATATCATGCATCTTTTTCTTTTGCACAAATCCTATGCCTGTTGTCTGCCATCTTCCCAGAAAAATATTCTCGGCAATATCAAGTTCAGGTACTATCTGCAATTCCTGATGAATTTTTACTATTCCAAGGCTTCTTGCCTGAATAGGATTTTTTATCTCCCTTTTTACACCTTCAAGTAAAATCTCACCCTCATCCGGGTGCAAAGAACCGCTAAGTACATTCATCAAAGTAGACTTTCCGGCTCCGTTTTCTCCCATTAAAGCCAGCACTTCTCCGCTCTTTAGGTTCAAAGAAGCCCCCTTTAGAGCCTTTACGGCACCGAATGACTTGCTGATCCCTTTCATTTCCAATAAGTAAGATTCCATTCTCCCTCCTACTATCAGTTCTTATAAATAGTCTATAACTTTCTCTTTACTACTATTTGTTATTTACGAATTCCTTCAGATATCTTTTACTATATCCGAATTTTAACGGAATGTATTTGCAAAAATCCAAGATATTTGTATAATTTTCTTTGCTCCAAATCATATTTTCAGACGCAAAAAAGCCACCGGCAAAACCGATGGCAAAATATAAAAATTTAACCTGAAATTATACTATAAATTTGCAATTTTCTTGTCATATATCTTCTTCATTAAATAGATATCAAAAAATGCACATCCAAGTTCCGCAAGCGGAATGGAGTACCATACAGCCTCAAGGCCGAACATCTTTGAAAGTACATAGGCAAGAGGAAGTATCAAAACCAATTGTCTGAGGAATGAAGCATACAGTGCATACATACCGTTTCCAAGCGATTGGAAGCTTGCAATAGCTATTACATCAAATGCCGCCAAAATAAAACAAAGACTGCATATTCTAAGTGCCGGTATTCCAAGTCTAAGCATTTCCTCATTCGGACTGAAAAGTATCATGAGCTCTTTTGGGAATATCCAAAATATTGCGGTTCCTATCACCATTATCACAATAGATGATAAAAACGAATATTTTAGCGCCTTCATTATTCTGTCTTTATTTCTTGCTCCGTAATTGTATGCAACAATCGGTGTCATCCCGTTATTTAATCCGAATATAGGCATAAATACAAAGCTTTGAAGCTTATAGTATATTCCAAGTACATTTACAGCCATGTCCGAATATCTTACAAGTATTTTGTTTAACCCAAGCATCATAAGAGTCGACATTGACTGCATTGCTATTGAAGGTATTCCTACCTTATAAATATCCTTTATTATGATTAAATCAGGTTTAAATATATGCTTTCCGAAAGTTATATCAACCTCTTCATTGTATTTCATGTTAAAAACAAATGATAAAATCATCGCAAATATCTGTCCTGCCACAGTGGCTATTGCCGCACCTGCTACTCCCATTTTCGGTGCTCCCAACAGTCCGAAAATAAGTATCGGATCCAGAATTATATTTATAATTGCTCCTATACCCTGAGTAATCATATTGTAAATAGTCTTTCCTGTAGACTGCAAAATTCTCTCATATGTAACTTCCAAAATAAGTCCGAATGAAAATATAGTTACAATTGAAAGGTATGAGTATCCCAGTCTTCTTATACTCTCACTGTTTGTCTGTGCATCAAAAAATGCCTTTGTAGCAATTGCCCCGAATATCGCAAATGCTATAGATGCCATTATTGCAAGCAATACAGCATTATCGGCAGTCACTTTCGCTCTGTCTTTTTTACCCTCTCCAAGCAATCTTGAGAGCAATGCATTTACTCCAACTCCCGTACCTACAGATACCGCTATCATAAGTATCTGTATCGGATATGCCAAAGATACCGCCGCGAGTGCATCCGGGCTGTATCTTGCCACAAATATGCTGTCTACTATATTGTAAAGTGATTGCACCAAGAATGAGATTACCATCGGCGTACTCATAGAAAAAAGAAGTTTGCCTACCGGCATAACTCCCATACGGTTTTCTTTTTCTTCTATCATATCGTCTCCTAAAAATTTTTATCTTATTATTGTACAACGTATCCTCTTGATTTTCTATGCAAAATTATTTTCTACCTATTTTATAGCTTCTATTTTTTACTTTTATTTTACATTACACCGTCTATATGTGAACATAATATGAATATTTCACCTAAAAGTTGCTAAAGTATTCGCTAAGTGCTAAAATAATTTGATTGATAGGCGCTTTTACAATAATCTCTATTTGATGTATCTTCTTATATGATGTATTATTGTAGTGTAGTCTAATTTATTTTTGGAGAAACCATAATGAATTTTATAGAAAAGATATTTGGTACACATAGTGAAAGAGAGCTTAAGATAATTGATCCTATTATTGATAAGATAGAAAGCTTACGCCCCACTATGCAGGCCATGAGTGATGAGGAATTAAAAGAACTTACACCAAAGTTCAAACAAAGACTGGCAGACGGAGAAACACTTGATGATATCTTGCCTGAAGCATTTGCAGCTGTAAGAGAGGCTTCAGTAAGAGTTACAGGTATGGAGCACTTTAGAGTACAGCTTATAGGTGGTATGGTGCTTCACCAAGGTCGTATTGCCGAGATGAGAACCGGTGAGGGTAAAACTCTTGTTTCTACCTGTCCGGCTTATTTGAATGCCCTTACAGGTAATGGTGTACTTATAGTAACAGTTAACGACTATCTTGCACAGCGTGATGCCGATGAGATGGGACAGATTCACAGATTCTTGGGACTTAGCGTAGGATGTGTCTTAAACTCTATGAATTCTGAGCAAAGACAGGAACAGTATGCCTGTGATATCACATATGTAACCAACAATGAGCTTGGTTTTGACTATCTTCGTGATAACATGGCTATATATAAGAAGGATCAGGTTTTGCGTTCACTTGATTACGCCATCATCGATGAGGTTGACTCAATCCTTATAGATGAGGCCAGAACACCTCTTATTATTTCAGGTCAGTCAGGCAAATCCACAAAGCTCTATGAGATTTGTGATATGCTTGCAAAGCAACTTGAAAGAGGTGAGGCAAGTGCCGAGTTTACAAAGATGGGTGCTCTTATGGGCGATGAAATCGAAGAGACCGGTGATTTTATTGTAAATGAGAAGGACAAAGTCGTAAACCTTACAGAAGAGGGTATCAAAAAAGTAGAGAAATACTTCAATATAGAAAACCTTGCAGATCCTGAAAATCTTGAAATACAGCATTGTATTATCCTTGCGCTCAGAGCCAACAATCTTATGTTCAGAGATAAGGATTATGTTGTAAAAGAGGACGAAGTTCTTATCGTAGATGAGTTCACAGGTCGTATAATGCCGGGTAGAAGATATTCAGACGGTTTACACCAGGCTATAGAGGCTAAGGAGCATGTAAATGTTCAAAGAGAGTCAAGAACTTTGGCTACCATCACATTCCAGAACTTCTTCAACAAGTTCAAAAAGAAAGCAGGTATGACCGGTACCGCTCTTACTGAGGAGAAGGAGTTTAGAAATACTTACGGTATGGACGTTATCGCTATACCTACCAATAAGCCTATACAAAGAATTGACCACGAGGATGCGGTTTATAAATCTAAAAAAGAAAAGTTCAATGCTGTTGTTGAAGATATCAAAGAAACTCATAAAAAGGGACAGCCTGTACTTGTAGGTACAATTACAATTGAAACTTCCGAGATGCTCTCAAAGATGCTTAAAAAAGAGGGAATACATCATGAAGTACTTAATGCTAAATTCCATGAAAAAGAGGCTGAGATTGTAGCAAAGGCAGGTTTGCATGGTGCCGTTACCATAGCTACCAACATGGCAGGTCGTGGTACCGATATCAAGCTTGACCCTGAGTCTGTTAAAGCCGGCGGTCTTAAGATAATCGGTACTGAAAGACATGAAAGTAGACGTATCGACAACCAGCTTAGAGGTCGTTCAGGTCGTCAGGGTGATCCGGGTGAGTCAAAGTTTTATATTTCACTTGAAGATGACCTTATGAGACTCTTCGCTTCGGAAAGACTTATAAAGATTTTTAATGCCATAGGTGTTCCTGAAAATGAAGAAATTCAACACAGTATGCTTACAAGAGCTATTGAAAAAGCTCAGATGAAGATAGAGAGCAACAACTACGGTATAAGAGAAAACCTCTTAAAGTACGATGAAGTAAATAACGAACAAAGAGAAGTTATCTATGAAGAAAGAAACAAGGTACTTGAAGGCGACAATATGCGCGATACCATTCTTCGTATGATAAATGATGTAATAGAACGTTCTGTAAATATGGCTATCTCAGATGAAGTACCTTCTTCCGAGTGGAATATTACGGAGTTACATGAAATTTTATTGCCGATCATTCCTCTGACTCCGGCTGACTACAGCACTGTAGACAATATGAAAAAGGATGAACTTATTCATAAGCTGAAAGAAGAGGCTGTTAAACTTTATGAGGCCAAGGAAGCTGAATTCCCTGATGCTGAAAAAATTCGTGAGCTTGAGCGTGTAGTTTTATTAAAGGCTATCGATAACAAATGGATGAATCATATTGACGATATGGAACAGCTTCGTCAAGGTATCGGATTGCAGGCACTTGGTCAAAGAGACCCTCTCGTAGAATACAAGATGGCCGCCTATGATATGTTTGATGAGATGACTGTCGGTATCGCTGAGGATACCGTACGTATTCTTTACCATGTCAAGGTGGAGCAGAAAGTAGAGAGAGAATCCGTTGCTAAAGTAACCGGTACAAATAAAGATGACAGTACCGTAAAGAAGCCTATTCGTATCGAAGCAAAGGTTTATCCCAACGATCCATGCCCATGCGGAAGCGGAAAGAAGTATAAACAATGCCATGGTAGAAAGGGAATGACATTATAAAATTTTTTGGGAGAGATTATGAATTTTAAAAGCAAGTCAACATTTATATCCTATATCTTGATAGGTATTGCACTGATACTTGGCGGTATTTTCTATGCCATGTACAACAAAGAGGTTTTACTAACCTTTAACTCGGCTGAAAAGATGTACCATGACGGTTACTACTTTACTTCAGCAGCCTCTAACGACACGGAAAGTATCTATTCTCTAGCCATATACGATATGATTGATACAGGATATGGAACTGATGACGGTAAATCGGAAGTCTACACCGTATTTGGAGATGACGGGTTGTATTTTTTGGAGGCAAATCCGAATAATGCAAAGATAAAATCAATGTTGGAATTCTTTGACAAATATGCAAGCGAGGAACATCCTGATGATGAACCGCTTCCTGTAAGATATTTGATTGTGGAGCCTCATACTGACAGCACCTCTATCCTCTCCACTATAGCGGATAAAGTAGATCCTGATTCCACTTTCAGAAATAGAGAAGAAGGAAAACTCTATGACGACTTCTATATTTCACAGACCTCTCTTACAAAGAATATAGCTTTCCATTTGGCTGTAACTTTGGTTATAATGGTAGTCGGTGTCGGAATGATAATAGTCGCTTTTACAAGAAAGTCTAAAAATGCCGATACATATGAGAAACTTTGCGAACTCGATGAAAGACTTAGAGATAATATAAATGAACTTGACAATATCGCAGACTATGTGGATAAATCTCTTGGAGCTTATGTATATAAGAACCATTTGATACTTAATACAAAGTTCGGATTTGATATGTTCAATTTAAACAATCTCGTTTGGTTATATCACAATATAACAAGGCATAAGATGTATGCTGTTATAACTGTAGGTATCGACTATGCACTTCAGATAAATATGTTTGAAGACGGAAGATGCCGTGAGCAAAGAGTTATGTTGACAAATAATAAAAAAGCAGAGGATGCAGTTGTATCTCTTATAACCTATATAGGTATGAATTATCCGAATACACTTATCGGATTCACACCTGAAACAAAGCAGGCTTATCGAGAGTTTAAACAATCACACAGATAATTTAACCGGTCTTAAAATCATAAGTAAATCTTATGATTTTAAGGCTGTTTTTTTGTCATAAATAATATTTTTTGATATAATGTCTCTGAGATTGTAAAAAGACTTTTAAAGCTGTTATCTCTCACTTACAGTGAAAATTTAAGGACATATTATGAATAAAAAAACTTTAAAAATACTTGAATATGAAAAAATAATAAATATGCTTGTAGATATGGCAAGCAGCGAGCCTGCAAAAAGGCTTTGTAATAAATTACAGCCATCTACAGATATATCGGAAATACAAAAAAATCAGGCTTATACCACTGCTGCTGTGGATAGAATAAGGCTTAAAGGAAATCTTACTTTATCGGAAGTAAAGGATATATCGGACTCTTTAAAAAGACTTGAGATAGGATCCTCCCTTTCTCAACCTGAGCTTATGAAAGTTCTATCAATCCTCAATGCGGCTTCAAAGGCCATTACCTATGGCCTGCACTCTGAAGAAGAGGACTATGATGTACTTGAAGAGTATTTCAGATCACTTGATGAAATTAAGGATCTTAAAAAGGAACTTTCAAGATGTATAATTTCGGAAGAAATAATGGCAGACAATGCCTCTCCGGAGCTTAGTCATATCAGAAGAAAAATAAAGCAGATAAACTCAAAGATGCATACGGAGTTAAACAATATTCTTAATGCGCACAGAGAATATCTTATGGATGCTGTAATTACCCAAAGAGACGGTGCTTACTGTCTTCCTATAAAAAGTGAGTATAAAAACAAGGTTTCAGGTGTTGTACATGACCAGTCATCTACCGGTTCCACAGTGTTTATTGAGCCGATAGCTGTAATTAGAATGAACAATGAGCTGAAGTCTTTAGCTATGGACGAGAAAAAAGAGATAGAAAAAATACTTGAAAACTTAAGTCTTTTGGCTGCACAATATATTGAGCCTCTTAGAGAAAATGCAAAAACTCTCATCTTCCTTGACTTTGTATATGCCAAGGCAAATCTTTCAAAGAAGATGAATGCAAGTGAGCCTAAGTTTAACTCAAAACATTATATAAATATAAAAGAAGGCAGACATCCTTTGCTTGATGCAAAAAAGGTGGTACCTATCAATATCTCATTAGGTGATAACTATGATCTGCTTATTATCACAGGACCTAATACCGGCGGTAAAACTGTATCTCTTAAAACAGTGGGCCTGTTCACTCTTATGGGACAGTCGGGACTTCATATACCTGCTTTTGAAGGAAGTGAGCTTTCAGTATTTAGTGATGTATTTGCCGATATAGGCGATGAGCAGAGCATAGAGCAATCCCTCTCCACCTTCTCAGGCCATATGAAAAATATTGTTTATATTTTAAATCATGCAGATGCCAATTCACTCTGTCTTTTTGATGAGCTCTGTGCAGGTACCGACCCTACAGAAGGTGCGGCACTGGCCATATCAATACTCTCATTCCTTCACAGAATGCAAAGCAGATGTATTGCCACTACTCACTACAGCGAGCTTAAAGTGTTTGCACTGAATGAGCCCGGTGTTGAAAATGCCTCATGTGAGTTTGATGTTGCCACACTCTCTCCTACTTACAGAATTCTTATAGGAGTGCCGGGAAAATCAAATGCCTTTGCCATAGCCGGCAAGCTTGGGCTTCCGGATTATATAATTGCGGAAGCGGATACTCATCTTGAAAAGGATGCAAAGGACTTTGAGGATCTGCTTACAAGGCTTGAAAATGACAGACAGATAATAGAGAAGGATAAATTATCCATTCAAAAATATAAAAGAGAAATTGAAAGCCTGAAAAGGCATTATGATAAGCAGGAAGAAAATCTTGCCGCAAGAAAAGAAAAGATTTTGGAAGAGGCAAAAGAAGCAGCCAGAAAAATCTTGGAGGAAGCAAAGGAAACCGCTGATGATACTATTAAAAATATAAATAAAATAGCATCAGGCGCAGGTCTCGGCTCGGCTCTTGAAGAGCAAAGAACAAGGCTTCGAGAATCTATAAATAAAAATACCAAAGTAACCGAGATAAAACAAAATACTGTAAAGGCCAAAAAGCCTAAGGAACTTAAGCTTGGTGACAGTGTACATGTTATAAGTCTCAATCTTGACGGTATAGTATCTTCTCTTCCAAATCAAAGCGGTAACTTCTTTGTACAGATGGGTATACTCAGATCTCAAGTAAATATATCCGATGTAGCTTTGGTTGAAGAGCCAAGCAATAAACCTGAGAATAAGACAAGAACAAGAAGTTCTTCAATGGTAAAATCCGCTACAATATCCACAGAGATAAATGTAATAGGTAAAAATGTGGATGAGGCATGCTCCGAACTTGATAAGTATTTGGATGACGCTTTGCTTGCCCATCTTCCGGGCGTAAGAATTATTCACGGAAGAGGTACAGGTGCATTGCAAAAGGGTATACATGCCTATCTGAAAAGGCAGACCTTTATCAAGAGCTATTCTCTTGCCGACTTTAACGAAGGCGGTAATGCTGTAACTATCGTACGTTTTAAATAATTTATAGGTGTAAAATGGCAGAAAAACAAAGAATTTTAATTGTAGATGATGATGAGAATATTGCGGAACTTATTTCATTATATTTGATGAAGGAATGTTACGAAACAAAAATAGTGGGTGACGGCGAATCGGCCCTTGCAGATTTTGATGAGTTTAAACCTCATTTGATCCTTCTTGACCTTATGCTGCCCGGTATTGACGGCTATCAGGTTTGCAGGGAGATAAGGGCAAAGTCCGGTACTCCTATAATAATGTTATCAGCCAAAGGTGAAGTATTTGATAAAGTACTCGGCCTTGAACTAGGTGCCGATGACTATATGATAAAACCTTTTGATTCAAAAGAACTTATCGCCAGAGTAAAGGCGGTAATAAGGCGATACAACAGCAGCACAATCTCATTGCCTGAGGTACATACCGGCGGTGAGTATGTGGAATATCCCGACTTAAACGTAAATATGACAAATTATGCGGTGACATACCTTGGAAAGAATGTTGAAATGCCCCCAAAGGAGCTGGAGCTTTTATACTTCCTCTCCTCCCATCCCAATCAGGTTTTTACAAGAGAACAATTACTTGATAATATCTGGGGATATGAATATATAGGTGACACCAGAACTGTAGATGTACATATCAAAAGATTGCGTGAAAAAATACATGACAATAAATTTTGGTCGATATCAACCGTATGGGGTATCGGATATAAATTTGAGGTTAAAAAATGAAACTCTCTCTATATCTAAAATTTATTTTAGCTTATATAGTTTTCGGTATAGCAGGTTTTGTGGCAATAGCAACTATTTCCAGCCATTTGACCTATTCATATCTGGTCGATTCCAGAAGCCAGACGCTTTATGATGAGGCTAATCTTATCGCCTCTACCTATTCTACAGTATATGAAGGTCAAAATATCTCACTGGCAGAAAGCTATCCGCAGCTAAAGGCTGTAGCAACTTTCCTCAATGCCAAGATATGGGTAATGGACAGAAACGGCAAGATAATAGTGGATGCCGAAAATAAAAGAGTGTCGGACATTATCTCGGATTTTGATCCTACCGCTACCGGTAATAAGTCATATATGGTCGGAAATTACTTTAACTCATTTGATGAGGATTATCTGAGTGTTTCCGCACCTATTACAGGTAATTTTCGTACTTACGGTTATGTGGTCATCCACCTTCCTATGGTAAATGTTACAAAGAGCCAGTACCATATCTTAAATATAGTATATGTGACCTCTCTGATAGTATTCTTACTTTCACTGATTATTTTAATAGTATTTCAGCGTATTGTTTATTCGCCCCTAAAAAAGATAACAGACGGTGCAAAGGCCTATGCCGAGGGGGATTTAAAATATGAAATAAAGGTACATTCAAATGACGAGATGGGTTATCTTGCGGCAACGCTAAACTATATGTCGGATAAACTTGATGATACCGAAAATTATCAAAAAAAGTTTATTTCAAATGTATCTCATGATTTTCGCTCACCTTTAACATCTATAAAGGGATATCTTGAGGCTATTTTGGACGGTACCATTCCCCCCGAGATGCAGGAAAAATACCTTACAAGAGTTATTGATGAGACAAACAGACTTACAAAGCTTACGGAAAGCATTCTTTCACTGGATTCAATTGAAAGTGTAAAGCTTAATAAAACAAGCTTTGATATAAACAAGATGATCAGAGATACCGCCGGCAGCTTTGAAGTACAGTGTAACAGTAAAAATATTACCATTGAACTGATATTTTCCAATGTCTCACAATATGTTATCGGCGACTATACAAAGATACAGCAGGTACTCTATAATCTTATTGATAATGCCATAAAATTTTCCTCTCAAAACTCTTCTATCATTGTGCAGACCAGTTTAAAAAAAGAGAAAATTTTTATTTCAGTTAAGGATACCGGAATAGGTATTGCAAAGAATGAACAGTCCAAGGTCTTTGACAGATTCTATAAATCAGACCTCTCCAGAGGTAAGGATAAGAAGGGTACCGGACTTGGACTTGCAATAGTAAAGGAAATATTACAGACTCATGGCGAGAATATAGATGTTATAAGTACCGTAGGTGTAGGTACTGAATTTATCTTCTCTTTACCCGCGGGAAAAGAAAATTAATATGATTTTTAAAAAGGAACTTTTGCGCAAAACAAAAGTTCCTTTCTTTTATTACTGTTCTTTTTTCAATTCAACTTTTTGATTTAGCTCGGCAAAGCTTGTAGCTAATGAAGCAAGTCCGCTAAGTTCTGTAGGAATGATAATCTTTGTCGCTTTTCCGTCAGCTACCTTCTGGAATGCCTCAAGCCCCTTAAGTGTAAGTACCTTCTGGCTTGGATCCGCCTCTGAAAGCACTCTTAAAGACTCTGCCTGAGCCTTCTGGATTGCAAGTATTGCCTGTGCCTGTCCTTCAGCTCTCTTAATAGCGGTTTCCTTTTCAGCCTCTGCATTAAGTATTGCAGCCTGCTTATTACCCTCTGCTACAAGTATCGCACTCTCCTTCTTAGCCTGAGCCTCAAGAATATTTGCTCTCTTCTCACGCTCGGCCTTCATCTCCTTCTCCATTGCAACTCTGATATCCTCAGGTGGCAAAATACTCTTTAACTCCACACGATTTACCTTGATGCCCCATGGATCTGTAGCTTCATCAAGCTCTGATCTCATAGCTGTGTTTATTGTATCTCTTGATGTAAGAGTCTGGTCTACAGTCATATCACCTATGATATTTCTAAGAGTGGTCGCTGTAAGGTTCTCTATAGCTGATATAGGTCTCTCAACACCATAAGTATAAAGCTTAGGATCGGTTATCTGGAAATACACTATAGTATCTATCTGCATAGTAGCATTATCCTTTGTAATAACCGGCTGTGGCGGGAAATCCACTACCTGCTCTTTTAATGAAATAACCTTTGATATTTTATCAAAGAAAGGGTTGATAAAATGTAATCCTGAACGAAGTCCTTGTGAATACTTTCCAAGTCTCTCAACTACATATACTTTTGACTCAGGTACTATCTTTATTGCCTTTACCGTAATCACGAATATAATAGCCAATAAAACAACAATAATTCCATAGCCTATCATTTGTTATGTCTCCTTTAAATAAATTAATTTCTGCCTATAATTATCTTATTGCCTTCAAATTTATCTATGTCGGCAATATCTCCGGGCTTGAGTTCCAAATTTGCAATTGCTGTCCATATGCCGCCTTTAAATCTCACATCATAAATATAATTGTTATCTTCAACAGATGTAAGCTTTACTATCTTTACCTTCTCAGTATCCATACTCTCCTTACCCTTCATAAAGGATTTGAAAATACTTCTAAAGAATACAATAAAGATCAATGACAGTACACAGAATATGATGACTTGTATCTCAAGTGGTTTAACAAACAAGGATATCGGCATCATAATGAGTGCCGCAATGGCCAGCCACACTGAAACCAGTCCGGGAATTATAATTTCTCCAATGGCAAATATAGCAAATAAAACACCCCAATAAAACATATTTCCTCCTTTCGCTTATAAGTAATTCTACTAAAGCCTATTAGAAATATAACACTATATTATCACCTTTATTATAGCACAAATTATACTTATATGCTAATAAAAACCTCAAGGATATCCTTGAGGCTCTTATTTTTATAATATAGATTATCTAACCCACTTGCCGTTGCTGTCTACCCAGTATCCGTCAGGAGTTCTGGCATTATACCACATTGCTCCGTCAGCACCTACATAGTAAGAACTACCCTGGTAGTTGATCCAAGCGTTTCTGTACATATAGCCCCAGTGATCAAAGTAATACCACTTACCGTTGTCCTTGATCCAGCTGTCTGCTACATATGAAGTACCTGCATTAACGTTCAACTGATAATACCATCCGTGCTCGTCTCTACGCCACTCACCTCTGTCTCCAGGCATACGCTCTAAAATTGCTGCCTGCGCTGTCACAGGGGGAACTACCACACCGCCAAGACTGAATGCTGCAAATAAAATTGCTGCTGATTTGATTAAACCTTTTTTCATCATTCCTCCTTCTCTCCTATACCATCGTTAATCTGACAGATTAACTGTCTTTATATAGTATAAACTAATTTTGTATTTTATATCTTACATTGTGTTTACAAAATATTTGCTAATTACATACATTATGTATAAGAATATCTATTTACTCTTTAAAGCCGGAGTCCAGTAGCTGTTATTGTATATATCTGTGAATTTATAAGTAATTTGATTGTCATCCTTCACAAGAACATATGATACCTTCGGAGCAGTCTTTCCAACCACATACTCTTCATCCAGTTTATAATCATCCAGGTATGTACCGTCATATCCGTAATAAGCATATATAAACTGTATTCTGTCTCCCTCGACTATATCTGTTATATTCTTTGCAATGGTTTCTGTTTGTGTTGCTTTATAATCTGTATTTGCTCCTGCAAGATATCCGTTAGGATGCTCGCCGTCAAATATAATTATAAGATTGGCTCTGTCTCCGTTTAAAATAACAGGTACACGTCCTATAGTAACCGTCTCATCTCCGTTTTGTGTTGTTGAAAGATGATAATATGCAACAGGTTGCTGATCTATAGCAATCCATGCTCTTTGAGTATCTGCAAGCATATCTCCGTTTTCATCAAACTCAAAGAAATTGTCAAGTCCCATATCTATATATCCGCTTCCCTCGTCCAAAAGCATATTTTCTTCTATACTTGATACCATATTCCACTCTTCCTCAGATAAATGAACCTTAGGTGTGGAATAACGATCTGTCCACTGAAGCTTTGAAGCGTCAAGCCTGTTTGATAAAACATAGTTTCTTATTGTTTCATCAGACATATTTCTGTTTTGTAAAAATCCTATACTTGAAGTATCAAGCCCTATATTTGCAAGGCTCTCTGATGATAAACTTCCTGATATAAGACTTGCTATCAAACTGTCAATATCTGCCGCCGAAAATGAACCTGAAGTACTTCCTTGATAGTTTCCCGTTACCGTATTTGCAGGAGTCGTCTCTCCTCCGCCTACAATCTGTCCGCTCGCCTGCAATGTCGCAAACTGCTGTATCATCTTGGTGTACTCACTGTCCATACCGATGTCACCATAGGTCTGAACCATTCTGTCAACCTTTGACAATTTCTTATATGGGAAATAGATTGAGAGCCCATATGAGTTTGACATATTTGAAGACGTTCTGTTGTACTTTACAGCACCAAGTATTGACTGTATTGTAGGGTCGTTTTCATTCTGCTCCAGATTATACACAAGGTTTACCAAATCTACCTGATCTATATTTGATGATTTTGCAAACTCTCTGCTTGCAGTTCTTGCATAAGATACCTTACTGTATTCATTATTTTCTATATATGATGCTGTATCTCTTGCAAAGCTTGAAAGGCTGCTTGGGACTGTAGCCTTAAGCTCGGCCAAATCCACCAAGGAAAGAGTTGTAGACTGTCCTCTTGCACTTCTGTTACTCTCATCTATGAAATCATCCACAATCTTTTTACCCAGATCAAGAGTGGAAATTGCAGTATTACTGCTAAGATTACTTAGCCAATTTGTATAATACCATCCTGTTCCCGGCTCTGTTTCCTCAGATGCAATCAAATAATCCGCATAATCTGAAAGTGCAAGTGCAGTCTCTGTAGTAGCCATAAGACAGGCATCAAATCCTATAAAGTCATACTTTATACCTGTCTGCGCAACAGCGGCTTTTATTTTTGCAAGATTCATTGATCCCGAGTTAGGATTTTTTTCATCATATCCATATCCTGTTACAGAACCGCCGCCATGATCCCAGAGAATAAGCTGATATCTGTTAGCCGAAAAATTATTCTTACAATAGTCGATAAATCTAACCAATGTATTAGGGTCTGTCATTGAAGTATTTAAATTATCATCTGCAAGCTTATTCATTTTTCCGTCCGCTATCCGATATATCTCATTATTTGATGATGAAACTACCGAGTTTTGCCAGGTATTTGTTCCTCCTGTATATACAAGCAAATTAACATTACTTGAAATATTGGCCTTTGTCATCTCAATCAGATCTTTCGTAGCCATTCCGTGCTTGCTCTCCAAGTCGGTACCGCACATATATACCATTACGGTTACACTGTCACCGCCTGTAGGCCTGTAAAATTTCTCTCTGGCACTTTCATGCACTGAGGTATCCAGTTGTCCTCTGTTATCGGCAACTCCGCTCCATGCACTTCCCACACCGCTTATACTTGATGCCGCCGTGCTTCCGATTGATGAAGGCAAAGTCGGTATACTGATCATCGGAGCTGTTCCGCTACTTGTACTATTTGTACTATTTGTACTGCTGCTTAATCCTCCAAGTATTGAACTTAATATATTACTTTTTTTACCTGTGGCAATACTTATTATTACGAAAACTACGACTATCAATAGGCTGAAAGGCGAACGTCCTCCGCCTCCACCTCTTCCGTATGAATTCCTGTTTCCTCCACCGGAACCTCCCACAAACGATCCTCTACCCAAAACACTTCTACCTGTTCCGGTAACCTCTCTTCCATGCGATGTTGGTCTACCCATCTACTCTCCTCCTGTTTGTTATTTATGCCGACAATACTTTAAGCATAGTTTATTCTAACAATAATCTCAGCATACCGCAATAAATCATTACAAACAGTTATTATTTTGCATCATATTTGCATATTACAAGCCTGTTATTCATAAGACATATGATTGGAAGAAAGATTTTGCCATACCATTTCATCTGCTTTGCTATTTGTTTTGTAAAGTTTATAAATCCGATTTGCTTCAGTTTAGGATTAAGTTCTATAATCTCTTTGCCGTTTGTAACTCCAAAATGATACTCGGACTTGGTTCGTTTTACAGCCTTGTTCGTTTTTGCCTTATTCACAAGTCTTTTGGAAAGACAGTCCAGATGAAGTACAAAATGTTCAAAATTATCTGTCAGTATATTTAAAAACTCCTTCACCTGCTTAGGATAAAAATACATAATCATCCCCTCTGAAATAATCAAAAGCTTCTCTCCCTTTGTATCTATCTCCTTTGTCCATGACTTATCAAGGGCTGATTTTTCGATATTTTTTACTCTGTCATTTTCCTCAAAGAATTTTTTTCTTAAACTTATTATCTCCGGAAAATCTATATCATACCAATGTATTCTACCGTTATCTACGCGGAAAAATCTTGTATCCAGCCCTGAGCCAAGTGAAACTATATGACAATCAGGGTATTTGTCTATAAACTTTTTCACCTCATCATCCATAACCTTGGCTCTCGCAATAATACCTAAAAGATTCACTTTTTCATTACTGAAAGAGCCAAAATCATAGTCAATCATATCCACCATTTCAGCCGACTTTTTATCCTTTAATATAGATTTTTCAGATCTGTAATCCCTTGCCCTTGCATCCAAAGTTATAAGCATAGTCTCCATAACACCTTCAAGTTTTATCTTCATAAAAGCCTCCATTTACCGCTATACCTACGGTATAAAAATATATATAATCTGATTATGTTAGTTTTTACTAACTTAGGTTATATCATACTTCTATTTTATGGAAAACTCAATAAATTCATCTTTTTAATAAATTTATAAGAATTGTAAAGAATCATATCTTTATAATTTAACGATCCGCCTTTTACTTTACATCTTTAAACCGTTAAAATTTTTGAATTTTTTTATTATTTTCACATATACAAGAGGTTATAAAAATTGTTTTTTTCTTAGTATATGAATATTATTTAATTAAAAGAGTATATTTTTTGTTTACATTTTGCAATATTATGTTTGGTAATTGACCTATTCTTTATTTGTGATAAAATAATATTCAGCAAATATATTTGTAATATTATTTTTAATATTTTGGGAGGAATATATGTATAAACTAAAAAAGATACCCTTACTGCTTTCTGTTTTATTACTGTCCTTACAAGGATGTTCAGGAAGTAAAGTTACATCTTCAGATATGCAGGGGAAAAAGTTTTTTTATCAGGTTTCAGATGCTTCTTGTTCTACAGGTAAATATACTTTGGATGAACTTGCAGAACGTAGAAAAAACCCTTTATTCATTGATAATTTGCAGAAATTTAATGCGGAACTGAATTCAACAGATACTGTAGATTTTTATAATATGAAACATGCGTATGTAGATTTTATAGGTAAGTGGAATAAGCCGGAAGATTTGACATATGGTTATAAAGAAAAACTGGATTTAATAGATAAAAAGATGCTTGTCAATAAAAAGCTTGAGTATATAACTCCGGTAGATGCATTTATTCTAAATCAAAAAACAATGCAAAAACTGGGACTGGATTATTTATCAGATCAAGATTTTATATATAACGGTGAGTTTCCCATGGTACTTGGCTACGGCTTTAAAGAGTATTATAATATCGGTGATACAATTCCTATAAGATATTCAGGAGAAAGATTTAACGGTAAGGTGGTAGGTTTTTATGATAAAGATTTAGTCTTTGATGAATTTTCACATTGTGACAGCTATTCCACTGTTATAATTCCATATATGGATAATCTTGAAAGCAAGGATGATTACGAAAACAAAGAGAGCTTTCTTGATGCTTATAAATCACTTGAAAATTTAGGCTATATCTATTTCCCAAATACCGGAGATTATAAAAAAAATAAAGATGCTGTGGAAGAATTAGCTCAAAAATATAATTTAGATTACACTGTACTGAGAGGTTATTAAAATGATAATACCGGTTAGATGTCGGCTTGTAAAAACAGGTCGGCATATTTTATTTTTGAATTATGGTATGTATTGATTAACTAAAAAAAGCCCTGAAAACAAGGCTTAAAAATAAAAAAGAGCGCGAGACGGGACTCGAACCCGCGACCCCGACCTTGGCAAGGTCGTACTCCACCAACTGAGCCACTCGCGCATAAATATATTCTATCACTATAATTAAAAATTGTAAAGATGTACCTTCAAAACTGCCTACCAAACTGCATTTCTTATAAATTTTTTCCTATCTTTTGGTTAAACCCTCGACCTATTAGTAACCATCAACTTAATACATTACTGTACTTACATCTTGGCCCTATCTACCTCGTAGTCTTCAAGGGGTCTTACTGTTTTCACATGAGATATCCCATCTTGAGGGGGGCTTCACGCTTAGATGCCTTCAGCGTTTATCCCGTCCCGACATAGCTACCCTGCCATGGAGTTACTCTCCAACAGGTACACCAGCGGTCAGTCCGTCCCGGTCCTCTCGTACTAAGGACGGCTCCTCTCAAATATCTTACGCCCACGCCGGATAGGGACCGAACTGTCTCACGACGTTCTGAACCCAGCTCGCGTACCGCTTTAATGGGCGAACAGCCCAACCCTTGGGACCTGCTACAGCCCCAGGATGCGATGAGCCGACATCGAGGTGCCAAACCACTCCGTCGATGTGAACTCTTGGGAGTGATAAGCCTGTTATCCCCAGGGTAGCTTTTATCCGTTGAGCGATGGCAATCCCACTTTATGCCACCGGATCACTAAGTCCTACTTTCGTACCTGCTCCACCCGTCGGTGTCGCAGTCAAGCTCCCTTCTGCCTTTGCACTCTTTGAATGGTTTCCGACCATTCTGAGGGAACCTTCGAGCGCCTCCGATACTCTTTCGGAGGCGACCGCCCCAGTCAAACTCCCCGTCTGGCATTGTCCCCCGGCCGGATTACGGCCGCAGGTTAGAAATCCAGCAATACAGGGGTGGTATCCCAACGGCGACTCTGCATAAACTGGCGTCCATGCTTCTATGTCTCCCACCTATCCTGTACGAGTATTACCGAATCCCAGTACCAAACTGGAGTAAAGCTCCATGGGGTCTTTCCGTCCTGGCGCGGGTAACCAGCATCTTCACTGGTACTTCAATTTCACCGGGTGCATTGTTGAGACAGCGCTCAAATCATTACGCCTTTCGTGCGGGTCGGAACTTACCCGACAAGGAATTTCGCTACCTTAGGACCGTTATAGTTACGGCCGCCGTTTACCGGGGCTTCAATTCAAAGCTTCGTTTCCTGACTTCTCCTCTTAACCTTCCGGCACCGGGCAGGCGTCAGCCCATATACTTCACCTTGCGGTTTCGCATAGACCTGTGTTTTTGCTAAACAGTTGCTTGAGCCTTTTTTCTGCGACCACTATTCCTAGTGGCACCCCTTCTCCCGAAGTTACGGGGTCATTTTGCCGAGTTCCTTAACAATGCTTCTCCCGCCGGCCTTAGGATTCTCTCCTCATCTACCTGTGTCGGTTTGCGGTACGGGTACATATAACACAATAGCGGCTTTTCTTGACGGCTCCCTAACCGACTTCCCTACTAATTTTCGGTACGCATCACGTTTTCCCCTTGCATGGTGGTTTTTCCTCCCATACAGGTACTTCGCTTGCCCCGGTTTTTGTCCTCCCGGGTTCGGTTTTTAGTCTCCGTGTCCCCACAGTTCTGATTATATGTAGTACAGGAATCTGTACCTGTTATCCATCGACTACGTCTTTCGACCTTGCCTTAGGCCCCGACTTACCCTGAGTAGATCAGCTTTACTCAGGAAACCTTAGATATTCGGCCAAGAGGATTCTCACCTCTTTCTCGCTACTCATTCCGGCATTCTCTCTTCTTATTACTCCACCATTCCTTCCGGTATGGCTTCTACGCCTCTAAGAATGCTCCTCTACCAATGTATAATATACATTCCTAGGCTTCGGTGTTGTGTTTAGCCCCGGACATTTTCGGCGCAGGACCTCTCGACTAGTGAGCTGTTACGCACTCTTTTAATGTATGGCTGCTTCTAAGCCAACATCCTAGCTGTCTTCGAAATCCCACATCCTTTTCCACTTAACACACACTTTGGGACCTTAGCCGTAGGTCTGGGCTCTTTCCCTTTTGACTACCCAACTTATCTCGTGTAGTCTGACTCCCGTCAATCATCTAGCCGGCATTCGGAGTTTGATATCTCTTGGTAGGCTTTGACGCCCCCGCAAAAATTCAGTGCTCTACCTCCGGTAGACTAATAACGAGGCTAGTCCTAAAACTATTTCGAGGAGAACCAGCTATCTCCGGGTTCGATTGGAATTTCTCCCCTATCCACACCTCATCGCCACCCTTTTCAACGGATGTGCGTTCGGTCCTCCATTCACTTTTACGCGAACTTCAACCTGGACATGGATAGATCACCCGGTTTCGGGTCTACACATACTGACTAAACTCGCCCTATTAAGACTTGGTTTCCCTTCGGCTCCGTATCTTTAATACTTAACCTCGCCTGTACATGTAACTCGCCGGACCGTTCTACAAAAAGTACGCGGTTCACCTTTCGGTGTTCCACAGTTTGTAAACATAGGGTTTCAGGTTCTTTTTCACTCCCCTCCCGGGGTTCTTTTCACCTTTCCTTCACAGTACTATACGCTATCGGTCACTGACTAGTATTTAGCCTTGGGGGGTGGTCCCCCCTGCTTCCCACAAGGTTTCTCGTGTCTCGTGGTACTCCGGATACTGCTGGATTCAATATATTTTCCCTTACACGGCTCTCACGCTCTTTGGCCCGCTTTTCCAAAACGGTTCAGGTAATATATCTTACTCGTGTTGCAGTCCTCTACCCCGCAGTGCACGCACCACGGTTTGGGCTCTTACGATTTCGCTCGCCGCTACTTTCGCAATCACTGTTGTTTTCTTTTCCTCCGGCTACTTAGATGTTTCAGTTCACCGGGTTCCCCTCTGTACGTTATGTATTGGCGTACAGATACTTGGAGTTCTTCCAAGTGGGTTTCCCCATTCAGACATCTGCGGATCACTGAATATGTGCTTCTCCCCGCAGCTTTTCGCAGCTTGTCACGTCTTTCTTCGGCTGTCAGTGCCTAGGCATCCACCCTACGCTCTTTATGTTTAACCTCTTAAATCATTTAGATTTAGTGTTT
>NZ_RRCO01000007.1 GCF_003862475.1 Lachnoanaerobaculum gingivalis
AAAACTAAACAGTACTCACAACCCCTACTTTTATCCTTAGAAAGGAGGTGATCCAGCCGCACCTTCCGATACGGCTACCTTGTTACGACTTCACCCCAGTTATCCTCCCTGCCTTCGGCAGCTCCTTCCTTTCGGTTAGGTCACTGACTTCGGGCATTGATGACTCCCATGGTGTGACGGGCGGTGTGTACAAGACCCGGGAACGTATTCACCGCAGCATTCTGATCTGCGATTACTAGCGATTCCAGCTTCATATAGTCGAGTTGCAGACTACAATCCGAACTGAGACGTTATTTTTGTGATTTGCTTGGCCTCGCGGCTTTGCTTCACTTTGTTTACGCCATTGTAGCACGTGTGTAGCCCAAATCATAAGGGGCATGATGATTTGACGTCATCCCCACCTTCCTCCGGATTATCTCCGGCTGTCTCGTCAGAGTGCCCATCTTACTGCTGGCTACTGACGACAAGGGTTGCGCTCGTTGCGGGACTTAACCCAACATCTCACGACACGAGCTGACGACAACCATGCACCACCTGTATCCCTTGTCCCGAAGGTCTAGCTTCATTACAAAACTATTCAAGAGTATGTCAAGATTTGGTAAGGTTCTTCGCGTTGCTTCGAATTAAACCACATGCTCCACCGCTTGTGCGGGTCCCCGTCAATTCCTTTGAGTTTCATTCTTGCGAACGTACTCCCCAGGTGGAATACTTAATGCGTTAGCTTGCGGCACCGATGAGTTTACCTCACCGACACCAAGTATTCATCGTTTACTGCGTGGACTACCAGGGTATCTAATCCTGTTTGCTCCCCACGCCTTCGAGCCTCAACGTCAGTTGTCGTCCAGTAAGCCGCCTTCGCCTCCGGTGTTCCTCCTAATATCTACGCATTTCACCGCTACACTAGGAATTCCGCTTACCCCTCCGACACTCAAGCTATACAGTTTCCAAAGCAGTTCATGGGTTGAGCCCACGCCTTTCACTTCAGACTTGCATTGCCGTCTGCGCTCCCTTTACACCCAGTAAATCCGGATAACGCTTGCCCCCTACGTATTACCGCGGCTGCTGGCACGTAGTTAGCCGGGGCTTCTTAGTCAGGTACCGTCATTTTCTTCCCTGCTGATAGAGCTTTACATACCGAAATACTTCTTCACTCACGCGGCGTCGCTGGATCAGGGTTTCCCCCATTGTCCAATATTCCCCACTGCTGCCTCCCGTAGGAGTTTGGGCCGTGTCTCAGTCCCAATGTGGCCGTTCACCCTCTCAGGCCGGCTACCGATCGTCGCCTTGGTGGGCCTTTACCTCACCAACTAGCTAATCGGACGCGGATCCATCTTATACCTATAAATATTTTACCCCTGCACCATGCGGTGCTGTGGTCTTATGCGGTCTTAGCGGAAATTTCTCTCCGTTATCCCCCTGTATAAGGCAGGTTATCCACGCGTTACTCACCCGTCCGCCACTAAGTCTACCTAAATTCCATCCGAAAACTTCCTCCAGGCAGCTTCGTTCGACTTGCATGTGTTAAGCACGCCGCCAGCGTTCATCCTGAGCCAGGATCAAACTCTCATATAAAAGTTTAATCTAGCCTTCTCGCTAGCTTGCATCTGTTTTCACAGATCTACTGTTTTTTAAGGTTGTTCTATCGCACTCGTTTCACTCGTACGAAGAACTACTTTTTCACTAAGATATGAAACAAGCTTTCGCTCGTTTTCATCAAGTGAAAAATGCATCTGAAATCTCATCGATTATTATTAAAATAATCAAGTTATTTTCAGGGTTGTGTGTACTGTTTAATCTTAAATTATCAAGGTTCATGTTGCTTTGCTGTTTAAAACAGCTTAGCTATTATATCAAGTTCATTTTACCTTGTCAACAACTTTTTTAAATTTGTTTGATGTTTTTTTTGAACTTTTTCTGCTTGTTTTAAGCAGCTTTGATATAATACCAAACTTTTAAATTCGTGTCAACAATATTTTTAACGACTTTTTACTGGTGACTTTTTTCTATTCATGTTATAATCACCCTCATGAAAGTATTAAATAATGATTTGAAAAATTCCACATTCAAAGGCATTTATGTACTATCAGGTGATGATGAATTTTTAAAAAACAGCTATAAAAAAAGATTAAAAATGGCTATGGTAGGTGATGACCAAATGAACTATGCCTATTTTGAAGGAAAGGGGATAGATGTAGACGCTATTATTGACTTTGCCAATACGCTTCCGTTCTTTTCAGAATACAGATGTATTCTTATAGAAGAAAGCCAATGGTTTAAATCCGGAAACGATAAGTTTTTAAACTATATTTCAGATAAACCCGATAGTACAAAAATCATTTTTGTAGAAAAAGAAATCGATAAGCGTTCAAAACTCTACAAAAAGGTCAAGGATATCGGATATATCGCAGAACTCAATCATCCTACAGATGATGAGCTGAAAAATTGGGCAGGAAATATCATAAACAAATCCGGCAAAAAAATCACTGTTTCCAACATGGATTTTTTTATTGCCAGAGTTGGAAATGATATGGAAAGAATAAAGAGCGAATTGGATAAATTACTTTCCTATACTCTTGACAAAGATATTATAGAAGAGGAAGATATAGTAGCGATAACAAGCATCAGTCTTACCAACAGGATCTTTGAGCTGGTAAAAATGATTACCAACAATAAAATCAAAGAGGCGTTGGATATATATGAAGACCTGGTCGCTTTAAAAGAGCCGTCACTAAAAATAATGATTCTTATCACAAGACAGTTTAACCAACTTTTGCAAATCAAGGAATTGATGTCTGCAGGTTTTAATGAAAAGGATATAGCATCAAATCTGAAGCTTAATCCCTATGTAGTTAAAAATCTTATGCGTCAAGCCCGAGGCTTTGACATGGCATTGCTTTTATCCTATGTCAAAAATGCAATCGAGTTGGAAGAAGCTATAAAAAAAGGTAATATTAATGAGAAATTAGCACTTGAGTTGCTAATGCTTACACGTTAGTGTAAGCATTTGTTGTGTATTTTCAAAAAGAGAGGATTTTCATGAAGTTATTAGAAGAGCGTATCAGAAAAGATGGAGTAATCAAAGAAGGTAATGTAGTAAAAGTTGATTCCTTTTTAAACCACCAAATGGATGTGGAACTCTTTTTAGAAATGGCTAAAGAGTTTAAGTCAAAATTTGCTTCACACAATATAAACAAGATTTTGACAATAGAATCCTCAGGTATAGGTATTGCCGCAATAGCAGGACTTGAATTCGGAGTTCCTGTAGTATTTGCCAAAAAATCAAAATCCATCAATATAGACGGTGATATGTATACCGCAGAAGTTGAAAGCTTTACACACAAATGTAAAAATCAAGTAATAGTATCAAAGAAATTTTTAAGTGCTGATGACAGAGTTCTTATTATTGACGATTTTCTGGCAAACGGATGTGCACTGCAGGGACTTATCTCTATAGTAAATGAGTCGGGCGGAACAGTTGAGGGCATCGGCATTGCAATAGAAAAAGGATTCCAAAGCGGTGGACGTACTATAAGAAATCTCGGTTTCCATTTGGAATCACTTGCAATAATTGATTCTATGGATGCCGCTACACAGAATGTAGAATTCAGACAACAGGAGGACTAGGTCTTAGACCTTTTATTTATGAAATATTTTTTTGCATCCGATATACACGGCTCAGCTTTCTATACAAAAAAGATAATAGAAAAGTATAGAGAAAGCAATGCCGACAAACTTATACT
The DNA here is from genome assembly GCF_003862475.1 of Lachnoanaerobaculum gingivalis. GTDB lineage: Bacteria > Bacillota > Clostridia > Lachnospirales > Lachnospiraceae > Lachnoanaerobaculum > Lachnoanaerobaculum gingivalis. Next base: position 3,741 of record NZ_RRCO01000007.1, read on the forward strand.
GCTCGGTGACCTCTTATATCACGGTCCAAGAAACGATCTGCCAAAGGACTACTGCCCTAAGGAAGTCTTTGCAATGCTAAATGAATTTAAAGATGACATTATTGCGGTAAGAGGAAATTGCGATTCAGAGGTCGATCAGATGGTACTTGAATTTCCAATGCAATCCGATTATTGTATCGGAAATTTTAATGACATTTATTTTTTTATAACTCACGGGCATGTTTATGGAGAAGAAAGACTGCCGAAGCTGCCAAAGGCAGGTGCATTCATATACGGGCATGTACACCTTCCTATCGCAAAAAAAGTCGGAGATGTTTATATATTAAATCCCGGATCGGCATCACTTCCAAAGGAACAAAACCCAAACTCCTATGCAATACTTGATAATGACCTTTTTTCTATATATGATTTTGACGGCAATGTATTAAAGGAGATAAAACTTGAGAAAAATATTTGAACTGTACGCACCATGCCACTTCGGTCTTGAGGCTATTCTAAAAAAAGAAATAATAGATATAGGCTATGACATTACAAGAGTAGAGGATGGAAGGGTGTATTTTGAAGGTGATGACGAAGCCATCGCCAGAGCCAATATGTGGCTTCGTACTACGGAAAGGGTACTGATTAAAGTTGCGGAGTTTAAAGCCACAACCTTTAGTGAACTCTTTGATTCCGTTGCCGCTATACCTTGGGAAGATTATATCCCTGCCGACGGTAGGTTCTGGGTAAGTAAGGCTACTTCCATTAAAAGTAAACTATTCTCTCCTTCCGACATCCAATCAATAGTCAAAAAGGCTATGGTTGAGAGAATGAAAAAGATTTATAAGAAGGAATGGTTTGAAGAAACAGGTGCCGATTATCCGCTTAGAGTTTCTTTAAATAAAGATATTGTCACAATAGGACTTGATACCACCGGAGTATCTCTTCATAAAAGAGGCTACAGAACTATGACCGCCAAAGCTCCTATTACAGAAACTTTGGCTGCCGCCCTTATTATGCTTACACCTTGGAAAAAAGACAGAATACTTGTCGATCCTTTCTGCGGTAGCGGTACTTTTGTAATAGAGGCCGCTATGCTGGCTGCAAATATTGCTCCGGGGCTTAAAAGAGGTTTCTTAAGCGGCAAATGGTCAAATCTTATAGACAAGCAAATTTGGGATGATGCTTACGAAGAGGCAAGAGAAATGGTAAGTATCGATACAAATGTGGATATACAGGGATATGATATCGATAAATCCGTTGTAGAAGCTGCAAGAAGCAACGCAACAAGGGCAGGTGTTATGGATATGTTACATTTACAATACAGAGATGTGGCATCACTTTCTCATCCGAAGAAGTACGGATTTATCATTACAAATCCTCCCTATGGTGAAAGATTGGAAGAAAAAGAAAATCTTCCGGCTATTTATAAGAGTCTTGGCGACAGATATGCGGCTCTTGATTCATGGTCACTATATCTTATCACATCATATGAAGATGCTCAAAAATATATAGGAAGAGAATCCGATAAAAATCGAAAGATATACAACGGCATGATGCAGACAAGGTTCTATCAGTATATGGGCCCAAAGCCACCTAAGAGAACCGGACGGGAATAACAATGAAAAAAATCATTTTTGCAACCGGAAATAAAAATAAACTTAAGGAAATCAAAGAAATTCTGCCGGGATTTGATATCATATCAGCAAAGGATGCCGGTATATCTATTGATGTGGAAGAGACCGGAACAACATTTAAAGAAAACGCCTATATAAAGGCAAAAGCCATTTGGGATATCACCGGAGGTATAGTTCTCTCAGATGATTCCGGTTTAGAGGTAGATTACATAGGGGGAGAACCCGGAGTATATTCTTCCAGATATATGGGAGAAGACACTTCTTACACTGTAAAAAATCAAAACATTATATCAAGACTGAAAAATGCGCAGGGTAATGAAAGAAGTGCAAGATTTATAGCATTCATCTGTGCTATACTTGATGACGGTACAACTGTCTTTACAGAGGGAAGTATGGAGGGACTTATTGCTCATACCATATCGGGTGAAAACGGATTCGGATATGATCCGATACTTTTTCTTCCGGAATACGGTAAAACAAGTGCCGAAATAAGTCCTGAAGAGAAAAACAAGATAAGTCATAGAGGAAAAGCACTTATTGCAATGAAGAAAAAGCTAGAGGAATTTTATGAAGATACTGATTGTTAGTGATACCCATAGAATGGATGATATACTAAAAAAGGTAATCGGTAAAGAAAAGCCTTTTGATATGTTTATCCATCTTGGTGATATAGAAAGTAGCGAAACAAAAATAAGCTATATGATTGAACCTGACTGCGCCTGCCATATGGTACAGGGTAATAATGACTTCTTTTCACAGCTTCCAAGAGAAAAGGAAGTAAATATAAAAAATCACAAAGCCCTTTTGGTCCACGGACACCAGTACGGTGTAAGTATGAATGTAGATATCTTAAAAGATGAGGCTATTTCAAGAGGATGTGATTTTGCAATGTACGGTCATACACATAGACCGTTCTGTAAAACTATTGACGGCGTCACCATATTAAATCCCGGCTCTCTCGGATATCCCAGACAGGCCGGACATACTCCTACTTACATGATAATGGAAGTAGCTGACAATGGTGAATTTAAGGTAGAAACAAAAGAAATATTCGGAGCATAAAAACAGACCTGTGCATTTTGCACAGGCCTGTACTTTTTTCTTATTCAAGAGTTACGCTTGTAATAACCTTATTATTTACTTTGATCTTGTAGTCTTCTCCGTCTCTCTTTGTACCGTTCTTTACGATAGTTCCTGAGTTACCGAGTAATTTTACCTGATAATTTGAATTAGGAGCTGTAATCTTCCATGTAGTCTTATTGTCCTTTTCTTCTACAGAAGCCACGTAGCCTGTCATAGTAAGAAGCTCTCCTACAGTTCCCTTGTATACCAGCTGATTGTCATTGCTCTTATCAACTACAACAACCTCATATTTATCATATTGATCAGCCTTTATATTGAGTCCTGCAATATAGAGTCTTTCATCCTTTATACCGTTGAATCCGCTTCCCTTATTTGATCCGCCTTCCTTGAAATAGAAAGTTCTGTCTTCACCGTCAAGTTTAACAGTCTGCTTTCCGTACTTCTGGGAACCGTCCTTACCGTCTCCAAAATACATCATGCGATACTTTCCTGAAAGGAAATCACTGTAATGAATCTTTCCTATAGCATCCACAAACTTTTCCTGAGTACTGTATGGAACCGTTTTATTTCCTGAACCGAGTTTATCAACAAACTCTGTAGTAGAGTACTTTCCGTTATCAAGAAGCTTCATCTCAAATAATCCAAGACCTGATATCATACCGCCCTTATCATCAAAAGCATACTTCTTTCCGTTAATGCTCTTTATCTCATTTGCACTGATATGACCCTTTCCATCTCCGTAGTACCAAGCTGTTCCATCCTCTTCCCATTTACCTTTATTGAGGAAGTATCCCGGAACCACCTTAAACCATCCCTTGGTAGCCTTTGCTCCGTCCTCAGGTGTAGAGAAGTACATAAAGCTCTCTGTGTATTCAGCTCTTGCAGATCTTGAAACCGCTGTAGACGGTGTAGCTTCTGTATACCAGCTTGCAATCATTCTGCCGTACTCATCAAATCCGTACTTCTTTCCATTGATTGTCTTACTGAGATTGTTAATCTCCTTCTTTCCGGACTCTTTAAAATAAAACCATCTTACCTGGTCTGTATCCCAGTAATCTATATTAGGCTGCTCTTCCATTGTTCTCGCATTATCGTCATGAACAAGTATCTCTCTCCAGCCTGTAGTCATAGCTCCATCATTCTCATCACCGAAATAGTACTTTGCATTCTGCCATGCATCCTGATCTGTCAATCTTTCACCCTGTGAAACCCATCCGTAAAGCATTCTGCCTTCAAGATCAAAAGCATATTTCTTTCCATTGATAGTCTTTAGTGTAACATCACTTGTTGCGGAATCACTTCTCTTAAACGCTTTACCGTTTTCTCCGAAGTAGTACCACCACTGATCAGGTTCGTTTTTATCGTAGTCATTGGTATTCGGTATAGCAACCCATCTGTTCTTTACCATTGCACCATTGATATCTACATAATATGTAGCGTTTCCGTCATCAATCAGAGCATCAGTAGCCATATCTCCCATATCGTCCAAGTAATACCAATACTCTCCTGACTGCTGCCACTTCTGGGATACTTTTTCTTCGTTCTTATCATAGTATACCCATGTACCGTTTTCCTGCTGCCAACCTGTTGCGGCAAAAGATGTCATTGCACCTGCAATACTCATAGCGCCCACAAGTATTGCCAGCTTTGTCTTCTTCCTCATTTATTTCTCCCTCATAATCTATTGATATAAGTTCCTATGCCAATGTACACATTCGCTTAATCTGTTTTTATTTTATCAGATGAAAAAGAAATTTTAAAGCTTTTTATAAGATTTATATATATTTTTGCATATTTTATTAATTTTATACAAGTGTTTATATTCAGAATTTATTTTAACAAGTTATATACTAACTTTCTGTATTTTAATCTGCATTTATTTATTTAAAATATATATATTTTGTATATGGCAAGCAAACTTCGATCTTATTGAGTTAGTAAAACCTAACTAAATTAAGAAAATCTATTCATTTATTTACTTTCTGTCCCAACATTTACATAAAAAGAAGAGAGCACTAACCTTTCACATTAATGCTCTCTTCAAAATATTCCTGGTTCCATCGATTAATCCTCGCTTTCATAAAGAACCTTTTTTCTATATTCTTGATGTCCTATCACGATTCTACCGGACATTCTATATAGGTGTTCCTATTCAGTTTTTAATTTTTTCCCCTCCTATAAGCTTCCTTTCACATCTAATACATGGTTGTTATCAATCTATCTACACGGTCCATCTCTCATTCAAATCCTACTTTCTCGTCATAAAACCTGTATGAGTACTATCCTAACCGATTTTTCAGATAGTAACTTTTAGAGTTTTCAATAATATATTATCTCATCAATCTTCTTATAGGTTCCGGATTAGATCTAAGTCTAATCATTACTTAAGTTTTCTTTGGACTGTACCTCTCTTTCTTAAATTTCCACTTTTAAAGTCTTTCTACTTTTTCCCTGTGGATATGCATTCATCAAACTTTTAAGAATATATTCTCTCTTTGTTTATGTCTACAGTATATCAGATTTTTTATTTATGTCAATACTATTTTCTTATATTTTTGATATTTTTATTATTTTATTTTATTATTTGCTTTAAATAGTTATTTTAATCTGTGTTAATTGTGTGTATTGTTTTAATTATCTGAATATTATATATAATTAAAATAACTCTTTAAGGTAAAAAGAGTCTCGGAAAACTTATTTTCCAAGACTCTCTTTCTCTAAAAATCTTCCCTTATGATCTCCCAAACCGCCTCTATACTATGTTTATTCCTTACATAGTCATCTGCCGCCTTACTCATAGCTTTAAGGGCTTCTTTGTCATTATAAAGCTTCACACACTTTTCTACAAAATCACCCGGCTCATCTGCGACAAGCATTTGATTATATGAATTGTCTATACCCTCCGCTCCCACGCTTGTGGTTATTACAGGATCATTGTAGTATAGGGCCTCTATCACCTTGCCCTTTACTCCTGCTCCGTATCTTAGAGGTACCACAACAAGTCTTACCTTCTCATACAGTTCTTTCAGCTCTTCTTCACTTACGAAACCTTTAAATATAATTCCTTTTGCTTCATTGTGAAGAGCCTTTATCTCATCCGTAGCATTTGAACCGACTATATAAAACGGTGCTTTTATCTGTGCATATATTTCATCCCACATATTATCAAGGAAATACTTCAATGCATCTGCATTCGGCGGATGTGAAAATCCTCCGACAAACAGTACACCCTCTCTGATATCGGGATTGTAGTCAATATTGCCAAACTTTTCAAAAACATATGCTGTAATTGCTTTGGCATTTATCCTCTTGTCAAAGGTATGTATATAGTCTACCTCCACATTTGAAGGATAATAGCTTATGCTTGCCTTTCTCATAAGGTCAAGCTCCATACTCTTCCAATATGCACTGGCATTTTTTCTTTCCACATCACCTGTAAGCTCATACTCTCTTCTTTCACGCAGGAAATGTAAGTCATGACCATAGTATATAACCTTTATATTTGTCTTTTCTTTGATGAAATCAATATACTTTGTAGCTATATGCGGTCTGTTAAGATATGCAATATCAATATTTGACTGATTGTTTTCAATCCATTCAAATATATTCGTTCTCATCTCATTGCCGTATAATACCTCTACACCCATTTGCTCAAGTATGGAAGTATATGGCTCAGACTTTGCAAAATTATCAGGTAAGAACTTTACCACATAGCCTCTTTCTATAAACATCTTTATATACTGGAAGGTGGTCTTTGAGCCGGCGTCCTTATCAAAGGTAGGCACATAGTGATCTACAAAGAGGATAACCTTTTTACCTCTGCTTCTTTCCCTGGCTCTGAAGGCATTCGGTACACCTACATTGTCATACTGATTTTTGAATTCCTCACTCCATTTTTCCTGAAGCTTTTTATTGTTCTCCACCTGATATCTCTTAAGGCCTGTACCGTTGACATCTGTACCGTTTGATACTCCCTCAAAGTGTGTTACCACACTGAGCGGCTGATATACCACTCTTAAGCCTCTTTTTCTCACTTCAAAGGCAAGGTCGGAATCCTCACAGTATGCAGGTGCATATCTCTCATCAAATCCTCCGATATCTTCCCAAAGTTTTCTGCTAAGCATTATTGCGGCACCGGATATGTAGTCAACATCTCTTACATAATTGTACTCAGGCTTATTCGGATCATCACATCTTCCATAGTTCCAGCCGCTGCCGTCACTCCATATGATTCCACCCGCCTCTTGCAGTCTCCCGTCAGGATATATAAGTTTTGAACCTACCATTCCTATACTCTCATCAGACTCAAGCAGTCTTATCAGAGATGGCAACCAATCCTTTTGTACGGTTGTATCATTATTTAAGAAGAATATATACTTGCCTCTTGCCTTTTTTGCGGCATTATTGCAATTCTTTAAAAATCCCTGATTGCTTTCATTTCTTGCAATCACAAGTCCGCTTACGAATTTGTCGATTTCCTTTGTCGCATCTGTGGACACATCATCCGCAATAATTATCTCATAGTCAAACCCTTCAGTATTTTCTAAGATTGACACCAGACAGGCATAGGTATAATGTATTTGATTATACACAGGTATAATAATACTTACCTTCGGGTTTTCTACATATGGGAAGTTTAGCTTTCCCTTTTCTCTGTACAGATCGCCTATCTTAAATTCACCCTCTATAAGGTTTTTACCCTGTTCCGAATGGGTCAACTTAAAGTACTTTATAGGGTGGAAAATACTCATAAGTCTGTAGTTTAACTTCTTTCTTTCCACGCTTCCCTTAGGATATTTCTTATTATAAACAGTACTAAGCTTTCTTCTTATCCTGAACGGAATAGAGAGATTGTTATTATAAACATTTAAAGTCTTTGCAAGCTCTTCATTCTCATGCCTTAAATTATCTATTATAATACCCAGATTGTTTACATGATTGTCTGTAAGTGTCTTAAGCCTGTTCATCTCTTTGATGGCAAGCTCTCTGTCCTTATTGATTTCAGTAAGCTCATTTATTTTGTTCTTTGCATGCGGTAATTCGGCGAGTGCTACCAATCCCTCATTTAGAGTTTCATGGCTTACAGTCTCCACAAAGTAATTATCAAGATAAACTTCCTGATAATCTCCATGTATATAATCTTGGAATCGCCTTTCGATAAAGTCCATTCCGTCAATATCATCTATACAAAAACTTTCCATAAAATCAGATTCAGTTAAACAGAATTTATTCTGAATTTCATCTGCATTATTTTGATAGAAACTGTGTAATGCACGATATTTTATAAACAGCTCTCTGTCCTTTATAAAGTCCATAGACTCATCAAATATCCACTCGCAGTCTATTGCTGTAAGCTTATCTCCGTCCAGTATAAAATTATCAAATATAGCATCCAGATTAAGAGCATCCTCATCCACTATCTTTTTAATATACTCTTTAACACCTTCTATAAACCCGTTAATATCTTTTTCAATGTAATCTTCACAAAGTCTGCTTAAAGACTTTCCGTTTACGAAAGGAAAGTTTATCTCTCCGGCATTTTTTAGAGTGCCTTCAAGGACTTTTACACTGTCATTTCTGATAAGCTTTGCGCCGTCATACATACCCAAAATATGTGGAATACCCTCTTTTTTCAAAGCGGACTTTACAACATACTTTTTACCGTCTCTAAGTCTGATTTCCGTCTTTATCTGATACTTTGGAAGTCTGGTTCTGTTGTATTTGATATAGACATTCTCCTCAGTTCCACCTGCAACTATAATATATGAGTTTGCAAAGCTGTCAAAATCTCCTGTTTTTGCAGCCTGGGAAAATCTTTCTCCGATATCTTTCAGTGCAAACTTTGGATAATCATATGCCTTTATCTGTGAAAGCTCACCTGCTCCCGGCATCTCCTTATCTGAGAAAAGCTTATATACATATCTATAGTTCGGATATGGATAGTATGTGGAATGCTCACCTACCCATTCTCTTACGGCTTTTACGCTTAAAGCTTCTTTATCACCAAACTCTTCTTCAAAGTAGTTCATTCCGTATTTATTATCAAATATCAAAACAAGCTTTGTGTTCGGCTTTTCTCTTTGCATTAACTTAGATACCATATCGCTGCCATAGGCAATAACTGTATCAAAATCATTAAAATTTATGCTCTCAAAATCAGCTATATATTCTATATCAATACCGAAAACCGCCTGTACACTTCCAAGCCTTTCCATATCGTCTTCATAAATATATACTTTTGATTTTTTACATAAATCATCCAATATAGCTATTTGACTTCCTAAAAATAATGTCTTACCCTTTATATCTATCCATTCTGTGTTTCCAAGGGATAGGGATGAAAAGAAAGACAAATTTTCCAAACCGGGATTTTCTTTCAAAAGACTATATTCATCTTTTCCATACTTTTTTGAAAGTTCTAAAAGACTCATTTTCTCTCCCTTTTAATTACTCGTTTGAGTAAGATTTACCTTTGATTCCATATCATAAACACCCACAGTGTTCTTGTTTGAAATAACTGTTATGAATGTAACATCATAGAGTCTGTGATATACAACATGTGTGCCGTTTTCAAATCCGGTACAACTCATACTTAGAAGATACTCTCCGCCCTGTAGAGTCATTTTCTGCTTGAATTCCACAACCGCTTCATCACCCGGCTTTACAGGTTTTACTTCCACTCCTTCAAACATGGTATTGGTACCGCTAAGTTCAGTTCCTTTTTTATCTTTAATGGTGAATGTAAATATAGGAGATTCTATATTTGCATTAAACCTTATCTTTTCTCTGATTGTAAACTCTTCTCCCTTAAGCAAGAGATTGGTAAGCTCTCCCTTGGAATCTAAAAGTCCCAGATCGTATATCTCAGCTCTGCCGTCACCATACTCTGTTTTATTCGGATTAATGGATATCTTTTCCTTCATAAGACCATGATATTCTTTTGCATGTGTCTTATTGATATCATTGTTTAATTCCATCATATCTGAGAAATTACTGTCAAGTCTCTTAGCAAGGTCGGCTTCCAAATCGTCCATTCTTCCTGCCAGTATCTTCTTATACAGATCCACCATTTCTCCTGCAGGACCTTCCGCCAAAAACTCTCCCTTATTTAAAAGTATTACCTTATCACAGTACTTTATTACGCTTCCCATATCATGAGTTACCATCAATATGGTAGTACCGGTCTTTCTTATCTCTTCCATTCTTCTGTAGCACTTTGCCTGGAAGAAAACGTCTCCTACCGAAAGTGCCTCATCAACTATCAAAATCTCAGGCTCTACATTTATTGCAAGTGCAAATGCAAGTCTTACAAACATACCTGATGAATAGGTTTTTACAGGCTGGTACACAAAGTCGCCTATATCGGCAAACTCTAGGATCTCAGGAAGCTTTGCCTCCATCTGCTCCCTGCTAAAGCCCATCATAGTTCCGTTCATATATATATTTTCAATTCCGGTATAGTCCATATTAAAGCCGGCACCAAGCTCTAAAAGTGCGGAAATATTTCCGTCAACTTCCACACTTCCTGTAGTCGGATTTAATACTCCGGTTATGATTTTTAATATAGTTGACTTTCCGGAACCGTTTGTTCCTATAATTCCCACTGTAGAACCCTTTTCTACAGAGAAGGATATTTTATCCAAGGCAAAGAATTCCTTGTGATATTTTTTGTGTGTAAGGGAAATACTCTCCTTTAACCTGTCTATAGGCTTATCATACAGTCTGTAGATTTTGGTAACATCACAGACATTTATCGCTAAATTGCTCTGCATACTTCTCCTTATAATACATCTGAAAAATGTGGTCTTAACTTATTAAACATTCTAAGTCCTATAAATAACAGTAGTACGGTAACCACCCAAAAATACACTGTAAGTCCCGGTCTTTCAAAGAAAAAGTTCCCTCTCAGTATGCTGTCTCTGTATCCGACCACAATATAATATACCGGATTTAATTTCATTATCTTCTCAACCTTTGCAGGGAAATATGAGAACATTGTAGGATCCCACATAATCGGTGTCATCCACATTCCAAACTGTAATGCAATTCCAACTATCTGTGCCATATCCTTAAAGAATACATTTATGGCACAGGTTATATATATTATTGCAAGTGCAAATATTGACAAACAGAAGCTGTAATACACTATTCCTATCCAACTTACCATCGGTAATCTGCCAAATGCCAAAGTCATTGTTATCATTATCACAACAAAAATCCCATGCACTATAAGACATGAAATCACCTTGATAACAGGCAGTATTGATACATTAAACACTACCTTCTTAACAAGGTAATTATATTCTGAAAGTACACTTGTTCCCAAATTTAGAGTCTCTGCAAAGAAAAACCATGGCACAATGCCCGGTACCAGCCAAACCACATAGGGAACTCCCGGTACCGGAGGTGTACTCTTAAATCCCATTTGGAAGATTAAAAAGTATATAAGCACGGTAACTACCGGCTGAACAAACATCCATGCAATGCCAAAATAGGACCCGACAAAGCGTTTCTTAAAATCAGCCTTTGCCAAATCCCATATGATTGCTCTTGATTTTAATATTTCTCGTATAAGCGATATTATATTCATATCTTTTTCCATTCATTATTCTTACAAGGTTTTATCAACAATTATGTCGGAAAACCTGCGAACTCACAGGTTTCCAACATTAAAATCAATCAAACTTAAATGTTTCTTTAAGGCCTTTCCACTTTGTATCCTTATCAGACATTATCAGCTCAATTCCCTCTATAGGCCAGTCAATTCCTATATCAGTATCATTGTATATAAGACCACCCTCATCATTTGGATGATAGAAGTCTGTACATTTGTATGCAAATACCGCCTCATCTGAGAGTACTACAAAACCATGTGCAAAACCCTCAGGTATGTAAAACTGCTTTTTATTCTCATCTGATAGAACTACTCCAAAGTACTTACCATAAGTTTTTGAGTTATTTCTCAAATCCACAGCCACATCATAGACTTCACCGCTTAAAACTCTTACAAGCTTGCCCTGTGGATGCTCCTTTTGGAAATGAAGTCCGCGAAGCACTCCCTTTGATGACTTTGACTGATTATCCTGTACAAAGACCATATCAAGTCCCGCCTCTTTGAAGTCGTTCTGATTATATGTTTCTACAAAATATCCTCTGTCATCTTTAAATACTGTAGGAGTGATTACACATAACCCCTCTATTTCACATCTCTCTACTGTGATTTTTCCCATATTAATACACCTCATTGTTTTAGCTTTATTACTGTTCTAAATTATACTTCACAGTAGTATTTCAGTCAAATACGAACGTAAAAAAAGCCACCAAATAGTGGCTTTCTCTTATATTTTATTTATTCATTGTTGCATCAAAGGCTTCCAGTGCTTCCTTTTGTTCCTTTGTAAGCTTTGTAGGTACCGATACCACCAAGGTTATGTAGTGATCACCTCTGTTATTTTTATTTCTAAGGAAAGGTACTCCCTTGCCTTTTAATCTTACTCTTGTATCTGTCTGAGTTCCGGCTTTTACCGCCACTTCCACTTCACCGTCTACTGTCTTTACTCTGATACTGCCGCCAAGTGCAGCCTTTGCAAAGCTTATAGGCACTGTTGAGAAAATATTGGTATCCTGGCGCTTAAAGATAGGATGAGGACTTACGACCGCCTCTACAAGCAAATCTCCTCTCGGACCGCCGTTTATTCCCGGTTCTCCGCCTCCTGCCATTCTTATAGACATACCGTTATCTATACCTGCAGGTATATCCACCTCAAAGCTCTTCTTCTTTTGAATATATGCCTTACCGTTACATTCAGGACATTTGTCCTTAATAATTTTTCCTGTCCCGTTACATTCAGGACATGTCTTTACATTCTGCATAGTGCCAAACAATGTCTGCTGTGAATATATCACCTGACCTTTTCCGTTACACTTCGGACAGGTTGTAGGCGATGTACCCGGCTTTGCTCCCGAACCGTGACATGTAGCACATTCTTCCTTGAAGTTTACCTTAATTTCCTTCTTACATCCGAAAACACCCTCTTCAAAGGTAAGTCTTACAGATGCTCTTACATTTGCTCCCTTCATCGGGCCTGTTCTTGTGGCTCTGCTTCCGCCACCGCCAAACATGCCTCCAAAGAGATCTCCGAAAATATCCTCACCGCCAAAATCAAATCCGGAGAAGCCTCCAAATCCGCCGGCTCCGGCACCTGCTCCACCATCAAAGGCAGCATGACCAAATTGGTCATACTGTCTTCTCTTATCAGGGTCGCTTAGCACTGAATAGGCTTCACTGGCTTCCTTAAACTTCTTTTCAGCCTCAGGATTATCAGGATTTGAATCCGGATGATACTTTTTTGCCAGCGCTCTATATGCCTTTTTTATTGCAGAGTCATCAGCGTTTTTGTCAACGCCAAGTACTTCATAGTAATCTCTTTTACTCTCTGCCATCAGTTGCTCTCCTTATTATACCTCTTTAAAATCACCGTCTATAACATCATCATTTGAAGATGTGCCGGCATCCTGTGCTCCTGTTGTGTCTGCACCTGCTGCACCTGCATTCTGAGCCGCACCTGCCTGCTCATATACCTTTGCAAAAAGCTTCTGAGCACTTTCCATAAGCTTCTCTTTGCCTGCCTTGATATCACTTATCTGATCATCTGTCATAGCATCAATCGGTGCTCTGTTGATAGCCTCTTTTAATGTAGTAAGATCAGCCTCAACTGCAGCCTTGTCATTTGCATCAAGATTGTCACCAACTTCTTTTAAAGCATTCTCAGTCTGGAATACTATAGAGTCGGCTTCATTTCTTGCATCAATGCCTTCTTTTCTCTTCTTATCCTGTGCCTCAAACTCAGCAGCTTCCTTTACAGCCTTGTCGATATCACTTTCTGACATATTTGAACCTGCTGTAATTGTGATATGCTGCTCCTTACCTGTTCCAAGGTCTTTTGCAGATACATTAACGATACCGTTTGCATCAATATCAAATGTAACCTCTATCTGTGGAACACCTCTTCTTGCAGGTAAAATACCGTCAAGTCTGAACTGTCCTAAAGTCTTATTATCTCTTGCAAACTGTCTCTCACCCTGTACTACATGGATATCAACAGCTTCCTGATTGTCTGCAGCTGTAGAGAATATCTGGCTCTTCTTTGTAGGTATTGTAGTATTTCTCTCAATAAGCTTTGTAGCTACGCCACCCATTGTCTCAATTGAAAGTGAAAGCGGAGTAACATCAAGAAGTAATACATCTCCTGAACCTGCTTCTCCTGAGAGTTTACCTCCCTGAATACCTGCACCGATTGCAACACCCTCATCAGGGTTGATGCTCTTAGATGGCTCCATACCTGTAAGAGCTTTTACCTTCTCCTGTGCATTGATCATTCTTGTAGATCCACCTACAAGCAATACCTTTCCAAGATCGCTTGCTGTAATACCTGCATCCTTAAGAGCATTCTGTACAGGTAAAGCTGTTCTTTCAATAAGGTCAAGTGTAAGCTCATCAAACTTAGCTCTTGTAAGTGTAATATCAAGGTGCTTCGGTCCCTCTGCTGTTGCAGTAATAAACGGAAGGTTGATATTTGTTGTTGTTGCTGTTGAAAGCTCCTTTTTAGCCTTCTCTGCAGCTTCTCTAAGTCTTTGAAGTGCCATCTTATCTGTTGAAAGATCCACACCCTCAGTCTTCTTAAACTCACTTACAAGCCAATCTGTAATTTTATTATCAAAGTCATCACCACCAAGATGTGTATCACCGTTTGTAGCCAAAACTTCTATAACTCCGTCACCGATCTCAATGATTGAAACATCGAATGTACCACCACCAAGGTCATATACCATAATCTTTTGCTCTGCATCATTATCAAGACCGTAAGCAAGAGCTGCGGCTGTAGGCTCGTTGATAATTCTCTTTACATCAAGACCTGCAATCTTACCTGCATCCTTTGTGGCCTGACGCTGTGCATCGTTGAAATATGCAGGAACGGTAATAACAGCCTCTGAAACCTTCTCACCCAGGTAGCTCTCAGCATCAGCCTTCAGCTTCTGAAGAATCATTGCTGAAATCTCCTGTGGTGTGTATGACTTACCGTCAATTGTCACCTTATAATCTGTACCCATATGTCTCTTTATTGAAGAGATTGTTCTGTCTGCATTTGTAACCGCCTGACGCTTTGCAGGCTCACCTATAAGTCTCTCACCTGTCTTTGTAAATGCTACTACTGAAGGTGTTGTTCTTGAACCCTCAGAGTTTGGAATAACTACAGGCTTTCCACCCTCCATAACTGCTACACAGCTGTTTGTTGTACCTAAATCTATACCAATAATCTTACCCATTATTTTATCCTCCATAATAAATCAAAATTTGTATTTTCTAAATCTATATAAAATATCTTACTTTGTCTTTACAAAGCAAAATATAGTCTCAAAAATTAATTTGCAACCTTTACCATGCTATGTCTAAGAACACCGTCCTTATACATATATCCTTTTAAAAGTTCCTCAGCGACCACATTTTCACCTAAGCTTTCATCTTCTATATGCATTACTGCATTATGTAAGTTAGGATCGAAGTCTTTGCCCACACAATCAATCGGCTTAACTCCCAAATCCTCAAGAGTCTTTGTCATCTGATTGTATATCATTGCTATTCCTTCAGCAAAAGCTTTGCCTTCACCATCTGCAGGTGCTGCAAGCATTGCCCTTTCAAAATTGTCAACTATCGGCAAAAGTTTTTCAGCCACACTTCTTGCTCCCATATCAAACATGGTAGCTTTTTCTTTTTCACTTCTCTTTCTGAAATTATCAAACTCCGCCATGCTTCTTTTAAGTCTGTCCGTCAAATCAGCAATGGCAAGGTCTTTTTTATCAGGCTTTCCTTCAAGATTTTCATCACTGAAAGCTTCTTCCACCTCAGCCTCCATAGCTGCAGCCTTTGCCGCGGCCTCCTCAGGTGTTTCTTCGGCTTCCTCAACAAATTCCCCTGTCTCTTCGCCTTCTAAAACCTCTTTGTTCTCTTCCTGTTCTCTTTTTAAATCTTTTTCTTCCACAGCCCTCTCCTCTATTCATCATTTTTAAACTGCTCATCAAGCGATGCCATTACAGTTTTTATAGTTTTTAATACTTTCTCATAGTCCATTCTCTTCGGTCCTACTATACCTATAGAGCCTCTGAGTCCTTCGCCTATTTCATAATTGGCTGTAACTACGGAAAGATCTCTCATGTCTGAAATCGGCACTTCATTTCCGATATATACTCTGATACCGTCATTATCATCATCATTTACACCTGCAAGTATTTCCTTCAGCTTATCCTTTTCTTCAAAAGCGTTTACAAGCTGGCTTGCTTTCTCTCTGTCGGAGATCTCAGGGTACTTGAAAATATTTGTGGTACCGCTTGTATATATCTCAAGGTTGTCGGTAGCACTTTCAAACACTGCCGCTACTTCTCGTAAAACCTTATCTACTATATCACTATAAACTCCTGCATCCGTTCGTAACTTATTCATAATGCTTAAGTTTATCTCTTCCACAGTAAGTCCGTTTAATGAAGTATTTATAAGCAGATTCAGGTTTAAGATTTCGCTCTCTGATATTTCGCTGTCGATATCTATTATCTTATTGTTGATAATATTACCTTCGGCAACCGTTACCAAAAGGAGCTTGAACCTATCTATCTTTGAGAGCTGCAAAAACTTTACTTTATTGGAGTGTATTGTCGGTCCTGATATCATCGCGGCATAATTGGTGTCTCTTGCAATAATCTTTGCCAAGTGCTTTAAGAGCGTTTCCAATCTGTCCACTTTTTTAAACATCAAGTCCTTAAATGCCTCAGTCTCTATCTCCTTTTCTCTCAAAATCTCATCTACATAGAATCTGTATCCCTTATCTGAAGGTATACGTCCTGCAGAAGTATGGGGTTGTAAAATATAACCCATTTCTTCCAAATCGCTCATTTCATTTCTTATAGTAGCAGAGCTCAAATTTAACTCAGGGAGCTTTGAAATAGTTCTTGAACCTACCGGCTCCCCGGTTTCCATATAATTCTTTATAATAGCTTTTAAAATAATCGCTTTCCTGTCTTCCGAATCCATTCGCTCCTCCCTTCTTTATTTGTTAGCACTCATTTATATAGAGTGCTAACTCTATTAGTTACTATATTCCATATAGGAATATTTGTCAATAACTTTTTTAAATTTTTTATACCATTTTTTATACCGACAAAATAAAAAACTCCCAAACATATATGTCTGAGAGTTTATATTATTTATTATAGCCTTATCAGCCTATTCCTCCATAGAATGCACCTGCTATAAGTGCAAGCAATGCAAGACCTGTATATACATACTTACCTAAGAAGAACCAGATTTCTCCTTTCGGCTTCTTTGCACCTGTATTTACAGCTTCCATAGTATACTTCTTTCCGAATACAAAGAACAACATTACCGATGCCAGTACCGCACCTATCGGGCAAATATAGATAGATACCGCATCCATCCAGCTTCCTACAATTCCTTGTATAACTATTGCAACAACCACACCTATTACTCCGATGATTCCTACAGACTGTACTCTGCTGAGTTTAAACTGCTGCTGTAATGTAGCTACAGGCGCCTCATACAGATTTACAAGTGAACTGAGTCCTGCAAATGTAACACATACAAAGAATATAATTCCTACAATCATGCCGCCCGGCATCTGATTCATTATATTTACAAGGTAGATAAACATAAGTCCCGGACCGCCTTCACTAAGTTCTGCTCCCGATGTAGCCATAGCAGGTATAATAACGAGTGCTGCAAGAAGTGCCGCACAGGTATCAAATATAGCTATGTTCATTGCAGAGAAAGGTACATCCTCTTTCTTACTGAGATAGGAACCGTAAACAACGGTACCGTTACCTGCAATAGAAAGCGAGAAAAATGCCTGTCCGAATGCAAATATCCAAAGTCTTATGTCCTTTAATCCTTCAGGATTTACAGTAAAGATATACTTATATCCGTTTACTGCACCCGGCTGTATTCCTATATAAACAGCAAGTCCGATCATCATTACGAAAAGTAGCGGCATCATAAACTTATTTGCTTTCTCTATACCGTCTGCAACTCCTAATGCCATGATAGCAAAGTTTACAACGAGTGCTATTATTATCCAGGTGTTGTTTCCGAATGCTGTAGCTGTAGATCCGAAAGTTCCACCAATGACATCCATATTGGTGCCCATTCCAAAAAGCTTACCTGTAAATGCCATTACTACATATTTAAATATCCAACCTACTACACATGAATAACCTATTGCGAGAGCCAAAGAACCTATTGTAGGTATAATTCCTATACTCTCACCTACTTTTCTGCTCTTTCCGGCATGAGCCATAGCAGCACCGAATGCTCCTATAGGACCTTTTCCTGTGCTCCTTCCAAGTGCGATTTCTTCCACTACTCCTGTACTGCCTATCAATATAACGAATATAAAGTAGGGAATCAAAAAAGTCATTCCCCCCCAGGCTGACACAAGCACCGGAAATCTCCACAGGTTTCCCATACCTACAGCTGAACCTACACATGCTATAATAAAACCTATTTGTGAGTTAAAACCATCCTGCTTTACAGGCGTATTATCTAAACCCATAAACTTCCTCCATCTTGCCAAAAAATGCAAGTCCCACTTAAAGCAGTCCGGTCTTTACAAGACCGTCTGCCAAAATGTCTTATTTATTTTCCCAGTATCCGTAATTTCCTTCATCACACATCTCTTCTTTGCTTGGAGCATATGGCTCTGCCCATGCATGGAAATGTCTCATAGGTAATGTGTGACCGAATGTAATCTTTAAATTAGGAACGGTATCTCTGTCTTTATAAAGTTGTGTCAATGCTGCGATAATATAATCCATATGCTGTTTGCTGAACTGACTTCTGTTGATAGCCAAACGAACAACATTACATACTTCCTTTTGCTGCTCAGGAGTCTTTAAATCATATTCCATAGAGAAATCTCCAAGCTCTGAACAACGAATACCGTAACGATGGATCATCTCTAAAGAAAGTGCCTGTCCGGCAAAGCTCTCATGTCCTCTCTTATAGTTAAAGAATTTATCAACATCAATATAAACTCCATGTCCGCCTGCAGGCTGTACAACAGGAACACCGTTTGCTGTAAGTCCGTCTGCCAGATACTGACACTGTCTTACTCTCTCATCCTGATAATCAAATCTTGCCTCTTCATACATACCCTGGCAAAGAGCCATAATATCATGTCCCGACATTCCGCCGTAAGAATCATTACCGTAAGCTGATATCTGACGAACCTTTAAAAGATGTCCGATATCCGTCTTTACGCTGCCGTCCTCATTAAACTCTGAGAACTTCTGCCAGAAAAGACCTTTGTCACGGAAAGCTAAAACTCCACCCATATTTGCATGTCCGTTTTTCTTCAGTGATGCTGAAACTACATCAAAGTAAGAGAACATCTCTTTAGCTATTTCACAGATAGACTTGTCGGCATAACCCTCTTCATTCATCTTTATGAAGTAGCAGTTTTCAGCCCATCTTGCACCGTCCATAACAAATGGGATATTGTACTTATGTGCAATCTTTGAAACTTCTCTGATATTCTTCATAGAAACAGCCTGTCCGCATACCGAGTTGTTTGTTACTGTAGAATAAATAAGCGGAACATTCTCAACACCTACAGCTTCAATAAGCTGATTGAGCTTATCTATGTCCATATCTCCCTTGAAAGGATTTTTCTCATACTTTCCGCTCTCAGGTACCTCAAATAAAATCTCTTTGTGGAAAAGGTTTCTAGGTACATTACCCATCTGCTTGATATTACCTTCTGTAGTATCAAAGTGAGCATTTGACGGAATAGTAAATACTTTACCCGGCCATCTCTTTGCAAATAACGGCTTTAATACATCAAATAAAAGTGCCTCTGCACAACGTCCCTGTGGAACGATAAATGTGTTAGGTCTTGAAAGCTGATACTTACCGCCATTGATAAATCCACCTTCATAGTCAACCAGATACACTTCATTCATCATCTTCTCTACATCATCCTTGTCTACTCCCTCTTTGATGTAATTGATAAGTCTCTTCTGATCGTCTCCTCTTTCCCATACATCTCTGAATGCATCCAAAAGAACATAATATCCTTTATTTCTTCCGTAAGACTCATCTGCAAGGAACATAGCCGACCATTGTGTGTCTGTCATTGATGTAGTACCTGAGTCTGAAAGGCAGTCAATATATAAAAGACCTGCAGGGAAAGCAAACTCATTATAATGAGTCATTTCAAGGGCTTTTCTTCTTTGCTCCTGTGTAACTGTAGGAACTTCTCTCACTACATGTGTCCATGACTTCGGTGCCTCTACACCTAACATCTTCTCATACTCCATTTTAATACCTCCAAATACAAAAATATATTTTGATACCCCGGTCATCGTAAGTAACGACTGGCGGACGGTATTACAATCATTTTGAGCAATAAATATATCATCTGATTATCGAGACTATATGCATTTAATCTCTAAAAGTTTTATATTTATGTGAAATATTATCTAATTATTGCTATGAGAATAATTTATCACCTTTTTAGAACATTGTCAATATTGTTTAATAAAAAGCTTATTGAGGTTTATTTTTAGTATATTTATGTGCATTTTGCATTAATTTTTTATTTTAAGATAATTCTTTGGAAATAAAGAAATCGCTATTTGATAAATTTATCGGGATTTTTCTTAACTTCGGCTTTAAGCAGATATACAGATATATAGTTAAAAGCCCTTTATTTTCATATATATTTTTAAATAAAATAATATTTGAGAATTTTTATGAGAATTTTTTCTCATTTTCTTAATATCAACTCTTTTCTGCTTAATTTTTCATTTTCGTGATTTTGCTTAAAACTTAAATTTTATATCATAATGTTTTAAGTTTTGGTATAATAATAACAGTTATTTCTTCAAGCTTTAATATGCCGGTACAATACAAATATGATTTGGAGTATTTATGAATGAATTTGATATGAAGCGATATATTGATATTTCCGATTTTTTGGGCACTCTGCTGGGCCCGGACTATGAAATCATATTATATGATCTAAAACATATAATATATATAATAAACGGAAATATAACCGGCAGACAAGCAGGTGATGTGCTCAGTACAACGATGAAAACCCTATTGCAGAACAAAGAATCCGCTGATAAAAAATGGATATCAAACTATAGAGCTCTTTCAGCCAACGGCAAAATTCTCAGATGTTCTACATTTTATATAAAAGATGAAAAAGGCAAACTTGTAGGAGCTCTCAATATAAACTTTGACGACAACAGGTACAGAGAACTTTCAAACCTTGTTTTTTCTCTATGTCATCCGGATAATTATGTGTCCAAAAATATTTCTATCGAAATAAAGGGAAACGATGACCAGGCAATTTTTTCCGAAAACATTTCAAATACGATAGATGAAATATTAAAAAGAATCGATAAATCTCTTCCTTTCAGCAGACTGAGTCATTCAGAAAAGCTTGATATAATACGTCAGCTCTATCAAAAAGGTATTTTTTCTATGAAAGGTGCTATAAAGACAGTAGGTCATAGGCTTTCATGCTCTCCTGCAAGCATGTACAGATATCTGGAAACGGTAAAAAATGAGCAGCAATAAATTTCTACAGATATTTAAAAAAGTATATATTATCTTTAATTAAAAGTAATATTAACTACTCAATTTATGTGCTACAATAGTACAAAAGGTATATCTCTTTAAAAAAGAGATGTGAAAAAAATCCGGTATAAAAGAAAGGAATTTTATGAAAAAACTGATTTTAATTTTTTCACTGCTTTTTTCACTCTTTATGAGTATGTCGGTATTTGCTGCCGACTATAGTATAGGCAGTGCTTCATGGGATGTAGGAGACAAGGCATTGGCAACCTGGGATGAGACTGAGGACAAAACAAAGTACAAGGTACAGTTGTATAAGGGAAACAAAAAGGTTGGATCCAATAATGCCGCAAGCTCCGAGAAATATGATTTTACAAAACTGATCATCGACAATGGTGCAGGCAACTACCATTTTAAAGTTTATCCTTTAAAGGGTGGTCCAAGTATGACTGTAGATTCTGATATCGAGTATTTTGACTATGATGCGATAGCTGAATATAAAAAGAAAAGAAGCGGTACAACTCCAAGCTCCAATAATACTAACAACAATACTAACAGCACCACTTCTACAGGAACAAACAACGCAACCGTTACCGGATGGTATCAGACAAACAATACATGGCATTACAGAAAGGCTGACGGTACACATGCCACCAACTGGTTTATGGTAAACAACCTTTGGTATTTCTTTGATGCTAACGGAAATATGCTTACAGGATGGATCGAGAATAATGGTAACAAATATTATCTCAATCAGCCAAACGGTGACATGCCTGTAGGTTGGGCACTTATAAATGATAAGTGGTACTATTTTGAGGAGTCAGGTCTTTATAAAAAGGGCTGGATTGAGTACAACGGACATTGGTATTACCTTGATGCCAACGGACAGATGGTTACAAATACAACTATCGACGGATATAATATAAATCAAGACGGTGTTTGGGTTCAATAATAAAGGGGATTTAATATGCTAAAGAAACATCAATTCTGGGCAATTGTAGCAGTTGTTGGACTGGTAATGTGTTTTATCACAGGACATGCTATGGTAGCAGGACGTAAGACAAATGCAGTTGCAGAATAAAGAAATTAAAAATCAGTACCACCGGCTAAGCCGGTGGTTTGTTATTTCGCCCTATAAGGGCTCTTTACCTGCGCTAGAGTCTAAAGACTCATCGAAAGTTCGCCAACCGCACATCATTTACTTACTTAGCCCCTTAGGCTTATTTTTTCTTATTGTCTTTTATTACCGGCTCACCCTGTTGCTACTTGTCAAGGACTTTTTAATCAAAATCATCTTTTTTTCGTCCGATTTTCTCCTAAGCTCCCTCAACATTATTCTTGTCAACTTATCTTGCATTGTTTCTGTCGCATTTTCATTGAAATGGACAACAACCTCATAGGTGGTCTTTCCAATCTTTCTCTTTGTGCTAATGCCGTTTTTATCCTTATTTTTCAGTTCTTCCATAAATTCTCCTTTCCGTTTTTTGGATTTTTGACAACAAAAAAGGAAGTATCGGCAATTCGCTTTTACTTCCTCTTGGTAATATCCTATTTGATTTTTTTACTTCGACAAACTGGGACTTATCTATTCAACACCGTTATAAATATCAATTTCTCTCCATAACTTCCTATTTATCTATCCTACAACTTAGATTTTGTTTTGCTTATTAATATACAATTATTACTAATATCATTGATAATTTTCTCGATATCATCTTTAGATAGTGGAGTGATTGTCGAAAGTTTATCTTTACCAATTCCATTCAAAGATGTTCCACATAAAATACCCTTTTTTACATTTTCAACTATCCACCATCTATCATGTATAGCTTCAGAATCATAAACATACATCGGTATGGACACCTTCTCAAAAATATTTTTATGTGAATTAATATCACATTTGCGTGTGTCAATAATTAATTTTATACTTGATACTTTTGCTGCTCTAATAATTCCTAAAAATAAGTCTATATAATCTTTATCACATTTCTTAGGAAAAAGATATGGATCAAAAATTGTTAGTTGATTTCCTTCACTTTCGATATTAAGTAATTCTTCAGAAAGAAAAGAAATCTTTTCAGATAAAGTCATATTTTTGTTACCAACAGCCTCCTCAATGTATTGATAATTATTTTCCGCCATATAATTTTTCCATGCGAGATCTACTTCTTTGTTAGGAATACGAGTTATATAATCATAATGTATCCCCATATCTTTTAAAGATTTTCCTATATCTGTAATCGTTATCAAATGTGCAGTCTCCATTAATTCAAGTATTTCTTCAATTGGAGTTTCAACACTTTCATCATCTAGAGAACATAACAACCACTTTTTTCCTTTAAGTATATCATCATTTGCAAAGGGAGGGTATTCTGACCAATTGTTAGAATAGACTTTCACATTTGATAGGGCGGAAAATACCGTATTGAAAAAGAAACATTCTATAATTCCTAAGTTATTCTTTTCTCCATTAACCATAGGATCAATAAAGTTTGTCGTATTTAAATGAAAGTAAATTATTTTCTTTTCCTCCTTCATCACCAATTATACAAATTCTGATTTGTCAATTTCTCGTCCATCCTATTATATCACTTTTCTCATATTTTTCCATTCTATCAAGCTGAATATTCATTCTCCTAGGGTGAAAAGTTTATTTCCACAACCCCTATGCTAAAGTTGCGTTTAGTCTTACACATATTTCAACTTTTACAATAGTTGCGTTTAGTAGTACAATTCAGATAAGACAGCTACCGGAAAGGTAGGTAACACTATTACATCTTTAAACTCATTTTCACATTTAACCCTTGAAGATAGACGAATTATTCTAACGGGTATTACTAACGGCTCCACTAAGACTGCTATTGCTGAAACTATTGGTAAAGATAAATCAACTGTTTGTAAAGAAATCAAGTCACATCGTAAGCTGACATACAGGTGCAGCATGCCGCTTGAATTTAGTAACTACAAGAAGTGCCCTTTTGGACGTGAATGCAAAACTGATTGTATACTTTACTCTCCATTCCACTGCAAAAGACGTGACCGCTCTCCCGGTGCCTGTAACGGCTGCACAAACTGGCGTCATTGTCGTTTTAACAAATATAAATATTCTCCGGAAGATGCATGGAATGATTATCGTTATACACTGGTAGACTCCAGACAAGGAGTAAATCTTACAGTTAAACAAGCTAAGGACATTGCTGATGTGATAGCACCACTCCTTAAACAAGGTTTATCTCCATATCAAATACTTGCTTCTCACCCTGAACTTGGTATTTCTGAAAAGACTTTATACAACTACATAGAAGGCGATGTATTTCATGAAATAGCCGGTATAAGCGTTCTTGACCTTAGAAGGCAAGTCTCTCGTAAAATTCCAAGAAAGAAGTCTAATGGT
Source organism: Lachnoanaerobaculum gingivalis (assembly GCF_003862475.1). Taxonomy (GTDB): domain Bacteria; phylum Bacillota; class Clostridia; order Lachnospirales; family Lachnospiraceae; genus Lachnoanaerobaculum; species Lachnoanaerobaculum gingivalis. The sequence goes on from NZ_RRCO01000007.1 coordinate 28,483, forward strand.
TTTAAGAAAAGGGCTGACAACAAACATCTGATTGGACGTAACTACAATGACTATAAGCAATATATTGACGAAAATCCTAATGCTCTTATAACGCAGATGGATACAGTCTATAACAACGAAACCACAGGTCCATTTATCCAAACTTTTAAGTTTATTCCATCAGGCATCCTATTTGCAATCTACCAAACTGAAAAGACTTCCACTGCTATGAAGAATGGAGTCGATACTTTAGAAGACATTCTCGGCAATGATGTATTTAGAAAATATGTAAATGTCTTGCTAACTGATAGAGGTTCTGAATTTTATGCGGCAAAGGATATGGAAACAGATATAGATGGCTCCACACGCACCAGGGTATTCTACTGTGACCCGATGCAATCAGGTCAGAAAGGTTCTCTTGAAAACAATCACATACAACTACGTTACATACTTCCAAAACAAACAGACTTGACGTCTATTGGCTTAATCAATCAAAACTCCCTTAACCTTGTTATAAGTCATATAAATTCTGCACCTGTTGAAAAATTTGGTGGCAAGAGTCCTTTAGAGGTTGCTTCCTTTATGTATCATGACCTCTATGAAAAACTTATAGCATATGGTATCAAGGAAATAGAAAAAGATAGGATTGTTTTAAAACCCTATCTTCTAAAAAATAGATAACTCTTATTATAGGTAGCTGTCAAGAGCGTCTCAAACAGGTATTTTACAAGTGGAAGTTAGTCCTACACTCAAAAAAATTCGATTAAAATCCACTTATTTGTGATGCAAAAAATTACACCTATACGCCCAAATAGCTCCCTATAATATTTATATTGTAACAGTTATTGCACCTTTTTAGTAGTATAAATGTTATATTTCTTTGATTCTGTAACACTAAATGCAACTTACATAATTTTACTTTTTAAGTTGAACTAACATTTACACTTCAGCGAATATTCATTCTTGTAACCATATTTTTATTTAACTCACTACAAAACGGTGGTAATCGTTTTAAGGCTCTTTTTCTCTCTCGGCTCTTTGTACCTATTTTGCATTTAGAAACAAAACAGAGTGCTTGCACCGTCTTTTAAGCATATCTTAAAGGTGATCTCCTATCATATATTCCTCAATCGTTGGAGCTTTGCTTCTCTCATTTGTTTTCTTTCTCAATTCTTCCTCATCTTTCTCATACCAGTGAAGCAAGGTTGCATAATGGTCTTGATAGGTCTTTCCACTGCTTTGCATATACCTTAATAGCTTTTCAATCATTGTGTTTGTGTGGCTTTTAACTTTTCCTTTAGTCTTTGATATTCTTCATCGCTTAAGTTGACATTATGAAATTCCCCGTAGGTTTTTGAGTTTGTGGGTGGGGGACTTTCTTCTTCTCCTCTCCCCTTATCTATACTAACCTTATCTAATCTACCCTTATCTATACTGGGTTGACCGCTTGTCAACCTTTGGTCAACCAAATGACAACCACTCTCTTTGATATACATTCCGTTTTTAGTTTGGGATAGGCTTTGCACCTCATTTTCATAAAGGGTCGGCTTGTACCTGTCTTTACAGATAAAGTTGTTGATTTTCCAATGGGTAATGACGATAATTCCTTGTTCAAAGACAATCACAAAGCCTTTGGCAATGAGTATTTTAAGGTCATCTTCATTCGCTCCGATAATCTTGATGATTTTCTTAGGATTATTTACAAAGCCGTCATCATCTGCCCTCATTGATAGATGAAAATATAGGCATTGACTACTTAGTGGCATATCTAAAAATAAATCGCTATCTACTATCTTTAGTGAAAACATTCTTTTATCTGCCATTTTTCTCTCCTTTCGTTCCTCTTATGCACCGAAACAGTGCGTCTGCTTATCTTATTTACGATGTTATCCCATTTTGGGACTTCATCTTTCCTCATTCCTGTAATAGTTCTTTGTCTTTTACTTTCGTTTTTCGTAGGCTTCTTGTTGCTCCTGATATTTCTTAATCTGTGCAATGACACTTGGTTTTTCTCCTCTCTTAATTGCCTTATCAATCTCAATGGATAGGTCTATTCCATAATCGTCATTGACTGTTTTGACGGCATACTTGATATGATTGATTTGCTCGTATTCATCTTTGATAGATTGAGATTGTTTGTTGAGTTTCGATATTTCACTTTCAAGGCTTTCCATCTCTTTCTTCCAACTCTTTGGCTTTAAGGCACTTTCTCCGCTTAATTTTTCAATCCGTCCTTTTGCTCTTTGGTATTTGTCGATTTCCTCTTGATGGGTATTGTAGAAGCTGTCTTTGAACAAAAAGGTTTTGCTTTTCCACTCCTCATAAATCTTTCTGTTTGCTTTGATGATGTCTGCATAGACAAGGCATTGATGAAGTGTTTCTATTCTTTGGGTTTTGGCTTTGATGTCCTGATAGATGTTCTTATTCTTGCCTTGTAGTTCGGTGATTTTTCCTTGCAAATCTGCAATGGTCTGCAATTTGTTATCGGATAGATATATCCTTGCTTTGGAAAAGCAGTTGAGGTCTGCACTTATCTTTTTGTTGCTTGCATAGGGGTTTAGTTTTCTTGCCTTTTCGCCCTGTAAGTCATAGTAAATGCTGATGTACTCATAGAGATTAAAGAGTTCCGCTTTGTCCTCATATTCCACTTTTTTCTCCTGTTTGTACTGCTCATATTTTTCAAATAAAACTTTTGTAAAATCATTCAGCCAAGAGGTGAGTTCAGCTATTCTTTCTCGGACTGCTCTCACAATGGAATTATGCTTTTTGATTTCTCGGTTGATGTTTCCTTTCTCAGTTTCTACTCCTTTTCGCTCTAAGGCACCGGCACTCGCTCCTAAATGAATGGTCGGTATTTCTTCTTTCCCTTGTCTTTGATACGAACGATGATCCACTCGTTTTTGTTCTCCAGCTTTTTCTAAATACTGATTACAAAGCGTAGCAAAATGTTCTCTCCATTTCTCCGCATTTTCTTTGTTGTTCCAATCAGTGAGGTCGATTTCCCTTGTTTTAGGTTTTCCGTTCTTGCCTAAAATCTTGTTTCCCTGTTCATCAAAAAGATATTCTTTTTTTGCTCTTTGCTCCCCAAGTGCCATCTTGACTTAAGGGGCGAACAGTTGTCATTTTATATGAACGTGAATATTTCCGTTTCCCTCGTCATTTCCTTGATGAATAGCAAGGTCTGCAATCATTCCTTTGGATACAAAATTTTCTTGTATAAACTCCCGAATAAGTTCCTTGTTTTCTTCCAAACTTAACTCTTTGGGTAGGGCAATAATGAAGTTTCTTGCAAGTTGTGCATTGATGGCTTTTTCATTCAATTCCACACTGTTCCATAAGGTGGAGCGGTCTAAAAATTCTTTCGGTGCATTTTCCGGCAAGAAAATTTCTTTATGCCCCAAACCCTTTTTGTTGTGATAATCGTGGGTTACTCCGTCCCATTAATTCGTCAGTTTCTCACAAGAAATATAGGCAGCACTTGCCACAGCACTTTTTCCTTTTCCTCTTGAGATGATGGAAATATTAAAGTGAAAACTGTCTGCCACTCTTATCAACTCCTTTCGCTTTTAGATTGTCTTTGTTCTTTTATTTTGTTGTTTCAGGTGTCGGTCTTAGCGGTTTTCTTCTTGGATAATCCGCAAGGTGAATGACCGTTTTGAAACGGTACAATAGAAAAATCCGACTATACTGTAACTTCGTTTGTTGTTTCAGTATGTCGGCTTGATAAGTAGTATCCGTTTCAAATTTTTAGGGTCAAGGGTGAGCGATAGCGAATACACTTTACCCTTGACGATAAAAAAGGGAATGGGGGATATGCGAACATCTTCGCTATTCCTCTTTTGCTCCCTGCAAGGGTAATCTTAAGCAGGACGCAAGGACACTCTTTAGGGTGTATAATTGCGCACTTAGAAAATCTAAGGGAACCAGCAATTATACGATGTCCTTGCTTTTCTTAACTTTTTTGAAATGCTCTTTGCAAAATAGCCTTTATTTCTTGATTACTTTTCTCGCTTGCTCCCTCAATAAAACTTTCTAAAATTGCCCCTCGTTTTATCAATCTATGGTTTCGCTTTTTCCGTTCTTCAAGGCTCGCCCTCTTTCTGATTTTCTTTTCCTGATTTTTTAACTACACCAACTTTTTTTCGTACTTTTCAAGTTCATTTTCTTTGATTTCAATTTCCGATTTTACTTTTTGTAGTTCTGTCCTATTGTCTTTCATATCCATTCCTCGCTTTCGTTTTTTATGAAAAAAGGTTAAGCACATTTCGCACTTAAACTTTTCGATTTATTAGATTTTACCCTCTAAGAGTTTTCTTAATTTCTCTAAAATCTTATCCCTCCTTTTCCCGATTACCTGATAGCTTCTGTTTTTTCTTTCTCCGATAGACCGTAAACTCTCCTCTCTAAAAAATATGGCAGTAATGATGTCCCTTTCTTCTTCTGTAAGAGAATTTAATGCCTTATTCAGTTCTTCGATTTGCATTTTTACTTCTACAATTTTTTCAATATCAATGCTTTCATCTACGATGTTATCTATAAAATGTCCGTCATAGTCAAATACAGAAAAGGGAAGTACATTATACTTCCAATCTTTTCTTTGAAGATACTTTTCGTGTTCCGTTATTCTCCAGTAGGCTCTGTATATTTCCTCATCTACTTTAACCGCTTTTCCTTTGACATAAAGGTAGTAATCCTTTTTATCCATTGTGTAATCCTCCTTTTCCTGTTCTCTGATTTTGGTTTTTGAGAATAGAAAAAGGAGGACTTCTACACTTTGGCGTAAACAGTCCTCTCGTATCAAAAAAAGTTTTCTATTAAAATTAACCTGTTATTTTTTATTATTTCAAAATATCATTTTATTTCAACCTCCTTGTAATTTTCTTACTCAAAATTCTTCAATAATTCCTCGATAGCCGTTCGCTTTCTCTATCAATCTTCCCTTTACACCCATTGTAAAAGCAATATCACTGCTACGAATAGCTAAGAGTTTATCCCCGACTTTTATTTCTAACATCTTCATCAAATCATCTGAAAGGTATACCGTATTTTCTTTTAGTGCAAGCCAACCGTATTTTCTTCCTTTGTAAGCAATCAACTCTCCCTCGCTCAAACTTCGGTCTGCTAAACTTGAATTTTCTTTTAATATATTTTTGAGTTTTGAATGAGAAAGTAAGGGGTCTGTCATTACACAAAATCCCCCTGTCTGCTTGCTACCGGAAACAATATAAATATAGGTTTCTTCTTGTAAATTATATTCATCTACCGCCATTCTAGGAAAGATCAGTTCTCCATTTACTCTTATCCTCGACCAACCAAAAATATATTTTCCGCCTTTAGTCATCTTTGGCATTGTCTTCACTCTCCTTTAATGTTCTTTTGGTAATCCGTATTGCACCAGCACTATGAATACGAACAACAGGGTGTGTGTCATTATATGCAAACCATTGTAATTTTTCTAAATAAGGTTTTATATACTGCGGTTTTCTCTTTCCCATTACTCGAAACATTTCCGGTGCTTCTATCCGCACTCGCACACATTTATCTTGTATCATCTTATAAAACAGATCCATTCTTTCGCAAAATAATTCAGGAGCGTTGGTTGCAATATTTTCACAAGCCCAAACAAAAGCAAGCCTAACATCGTCTGCTTGATCTTTTCTCATTTTCATTATTTTATCTAAATAAGGGATAATCAAGTTTTTATCTGCTCTGCCTATTCTTCCTAAAGCATTAACCGCACGCTCCCTGATTTTTGGATGCTCGTCCTCTAAACAAAAGGCAATATCTATAATATATGCTTCTACTTGCTTCGGATAATTTAATCCCATTTCTCCAAGAAGCCACAAGATTTTTGCTTTTACAATAACAGAATGATTTTCATTTAGTTTATTTGCAACATCATCAATCACTCCTCCCCAGTTTTCTTTGTTCTTTGTTATTTTTCTTAATTCCTTCAGGGTTTCTTTATCCTCATCTTTATTTGCCATTTTTTATTCCTCTAAATACAATTCTCTAAAGTTCTCAATCCACTTATTCAATGCTTCTGATAACAATACTTGTTGTTTTAAAATAGTCTTGCCCGTAAACGGAATATCCGTCCTCTCTTTCTCCAACCCTGATACCGCTTTTTGAAATTCCCTAATTTGACACTCGATATTTTCTGTCAGTTCCTTTCGTTCATACGAAGATACCATTTCCAAATTGATGATGACAGCATTAAAATCCAAAAATATATTTATCATTTGAGCGGAAATTTTCTTCATCAACTCAAGAAAGTATTTATTTCCTTTCTCTGTGATATGATAGATGGACTTTTCGGGCATATTTCCCTCTTTTGACACATTTCCCTTGATATAGCCTTTTTCTTCCAACTGAACAACTTTCTTATAAATGGACGGTGTGCTTACCTTGATCCATTTAGAAATATTTCGATACTCCACATTTTTTTGTAATTCATAAGCACTTTGTTCTTTTTCTTTAATCATTCCTAAAACAATCAAATCTATTGCTGACATATTTTCTCCTCCATAAAAAACTACTATAAATTATATCACTACATTTTATAGTAGTCAATGAAAGGAAATATCTATGCAGGATAATTTTTTTCTATCCTCTTATATTCACTTAGTGGTATTCCGCTTTTTTTCAGTGTTTTCAGTTTCTCCTGTTTAAGTTTTTCTCTTTGCTCCTTATATCTGTCCTCATATTCTTTTTGCTTGCCGTTTGCTTTACGTTTCAAATAGTTTTGATGAAGCCTGTCTTTTCTTACTCGTTCTTTTTCTTCCTCCTCCCTTAAATTCTTCTTTCGACGGTTCATAGTTGCCGATAAAGTTGAAGTAGATTTCGACTTTCTGATTGGAGGTTTGACTGCCTTTTCGATCTCGTTCGTGGACTAAGATTTTTTCTACAAACTCGTTGATGATGGTCGGTGTCAGTTCATCAAAGTTATCATAGCGTTCGATCAATCGGATAAACTTCTTGGCTCTGTCTGTTTCTTTTTCGTATCGCTTGATGGTTTTTTCCAACCCATCGATTTCTTTTCTAAGTTCCCTTTGCTCGGTTTCATACTGATTGTTTAAGATTTCATATCGGGTGTTCGGTATCTTCTCCAGTATCATATCTTCGTATATTCGACACATTAAGCGTTCCAATTCCTGAAGCCTGTTTTTACTATCTGTGAGCCTTGTCTTTTTCTTTTCCATTTCCATTTTCTCGCTTTCTTCCATTTCGTTTTGAATGGAATGGAGAAAGGTTTCGTTATCTTCATCAAGGATTTTCTTAATGTCTTGTAGGTTGCTTTGAATGAGATTTAAGACTACTTCCGCTTTTATCCTGTGAGCAGATGGGCAAAGTATTCCACAAGGTACTTTCGTGTAGGCACTGCAAGTATAATAGGGGATATTCTTGTAGTTGCTCGTTCTGTGAACATACATTTTACTGCCACAATCGGCACAATACATCAGTCCTGTAAGGAGGTGATATTCGCCCCAACCATCTGGATACCGTTTGACATTTCCTCGTATTCTCTGCACATTATCAAAGGTTTCTTGGTCAATAATCGGCTTGTGGGTGTTTTCAAAGATGAGCCAGTTATCTTCAGATACATATTTGCTTTTCTTATCTTTGAAATGCTTTCTTGTTTTGAAGTTGACCGTATGCCCTAAGTATTCTTGTTTTTTTAAGATACTTGCAATCGTGGAACTACACCAACGATATGGATATTCAAACACTTTGCTTTGATGCAGTCCATATCCCAATTTCTGCTGATGATAGGCGGGTATATCTACCTTGTCGGCTTCCAATATCCTTGCGATGGCATAGGGTCCTTTTCCGTCCATTGTCAGATGAAATATTCTTCGGACAACCTCTGCTGCTTTTTCGTCAATAATCCACTGATTTTTATCGTCTTTGTCTTTGATATATCCATAGGGTGGACTGCTTCCTGTGTGTTTTCCGCTTTCTCCTTTCGCTTTGAATGTGGACTTGATTTTCCTTGAGGTATCTCTCGCATACCACTCGTTCATAATGTTTCGGAAAGGAGTGAAATCATCGTCTTTGTAAAAGCTGTCTACATTGTCGTTTATGGCAATGAGTCTTACTCCCTTTTGTCTTAATATCTCCATACATTGACCGACTTTGAGGTAATCTCTGCCAAGTCTACTCATATCCTTTACGATGATACAACCGATATTTCCTTGATTGACTCCGTTCATCATTGCCATAAATCCCGGACGATCGAACTGCGTCCCGCTGATTCCGTCATCGGTAAAATGAACGATGTTCTCCAAATGATTTTTCTTTGCGTATTCTTCCAAGATTTTCTTCTGATTCATGATAGACTTACTCTCACCTTGTAGTTCATCATCTCGGCTTAACCTTTCATACAAGGCGGTTATTTTCTCATAACTTCTCACGATTACCTCCTTTCACTCAAATTCTCCAATAAAAAAGAATTAAGCAAAACATCTTTCACTCAAATAGTGATGAAGTGTTCTTCTTAATTCTATAACTCCGTAAACGGGTCTATATATTCTTTCATACTCATCTGATCATACACCATATCTTCATTTAACTGGTTCCTTATATACTCTTCTATCTTTTTTGCATTTTTTCCTACTGTATCTACGTAATATCCCCTACACCAAAAATGCCTATTTCCATACTTATATTTTAAGTTTGCGTGTCTTTCAAATATCATTAATGTACTTTTCCCTTTTAAATACCCTACAAAATCTGACACACTCATTTTAGGTGGAATTTCTACCAACATATGTATATGATCAGGACATACTTCTGCTTCTACTATATGTACTTCTTTTCTTTTGCATAGCATACTTAATATATTTGCTATGTCCTGTTTTAATTCTCCATATATTATTTTTCTCCTGTATTTTGTCGCAAATACTATATTATACTTACAATTCCATGATGTATGTGATAAACTACTATTATCCATTTGGATACCCCCTTTGATATATTTATTGGTTGGCGAACCTTTAATATTATATCAAATTTGGGGGTTTTTTTACATAACGCTAAAGCTATTTCAACCACCCGCATAGCAGGCGGTTTATTTGTTCTCTTGCGAGAACAGGGCCTTGCCCTAACAATAAAGAGCAGGGACTTTTCTAAGTCACCTGCTCTTTTATCTTTAAAGTTTAATTTTAGAATTTAATAAGCATGCTCTTTGCTATAAACGCCGCACCTCCAAAAATAAGTACCAGCATCACTACCCAATCAAAGAGGGTCAGATACTGAATATAAAACCTGGTCGACTGAATGAGACTTGCTATAATCAAAAGTACACTTAGCACCATAGCAATCTTTGAACCTTTATTCGGTCTTATAAACATCCAAACTAAAGAAAAGATAAACGGTACTATCACCAAACCTGAACTGATGTGCATACCCATCAGTCTAATGCCGCCGCCCCAGAAGGAATTTGTCACAGTTACCTTTTGTGATAAGAAGAACAAACCTACTACCAGCATGATAAGTCCTCCCCAGAAATATAAATAAAAATCATTCTTTCTACTCATATCTTTTCTCCTCTCTACTATGCTTGCTTTTTATATCTACTTTAGGTTCATTTTATCATATATTAAAATTTATACAAATTAATTTTCATTTAAGGTTTATGTGAATGTATGTACTCGAGGGACTTTTATCAGACTTCATAAAGCGGCTTTAGACGTCCTTCTTTTTTAAGCTGTTCAATTTCTTCAGGTAATAACATGCGAATCCCTATTTTTTCTTCTGCAAGCTCCTCCCTAATGCTGTAAATGGCTTAAACAAGTGTCATACATGTTTAAGCCATTTTAATATCGGAATGACAAGACTTGAACTTGCGACCTCTTGACCCCCAGTCAAGTGTGCTACCAAACTGCACCACATCCCGTAAACTATTTATACATTAACCATTATATAAAAGTTTTTATTATTTGCCAACAAAAACTTTTACTGAAACTTATATTCATAGTATAAGATATAAGTTGACAGCTTTTGCAAACGTTATATAATATTAATTAATAATTAAATTTATATTTATATTTTAAGGAGCTAGTATGAAAAAAGATTTTATTTGGCATTATCCACTCTTGCTATCAGTACAATTCTTGCAATGCCTGTATTTGCAGGAACATGGAAACAGGATAATGTAGGCTGGTGGTACGAAAGAGACGATAAAAGCTTTCCTAAATCTATTTGGGAGCAGATAGACGGATCATGGTATTATTTTAATGAGAATGGTTATATGCTATCTAATCAATGGCTTGGCAACTATTATCTCGGTTCTACCGGTGCAATGCTGACAAATACTGTTGTAGACGGATATCAGGTGGGTGCAGACGGTGCATATATCCCGGCTTCACAGTCTACAGGCAGCTCAAAATCAAATACTCAGAATACATCAACTTCAGCTTCTAATAACAGTTCAAATACAGGAACTGTTGTAAATAACAGAGCTACTGATTATATATTAAATAAAAACAGCCATGTATTCCATTATTCAAACTGTACTGCAGTACAAAAGATGAGGGAACATAATAAGATACCTTTTAGCGGAACAAGAGATGAGGCTATTTCCAAAGGATATACACCTTGTCAAATATGTCATCCTTAAAACATGTAACTCTACTAAGTAGTATATGTAATACGCTTTAAAGACTGTATGTCCTGTTAAATCAGAATATACAGTCTTTTCATCTTCTACACTGTTCTATTTCTTTATTAATTATTTTTAATACTTACTTCACTTTATCTATGTTTACAATCAATTGCTTTTATATTATTGTATATCTAAGTAACAATATTTTCTGCAGCCATACATACTGTATTTACAAAAGGAGGTTATAATGGCAAATATCATTGACTATATAAAATGGCGTGGAGATTTATCTTTTGATGTTTCTCCTTTTAATGAACTTGATAATGCGGTTTTTTCATTATTCTCCTATCTTGACTTAAAAGACTTACAAAATGAAATAAACTCAATAGGCGTTTCTCTTGCAGATGCCTGCAGATATCTAATTACTCATGATTATCACTACGGTTATATGAGTGAAATAAATTCTGATTTTTTGAATGCTCTGGCAACTTCCGAGAGATTCGGTAAGGTTATGATCCTTGATTATATAGATCTCTATCATGAGAAAAAATATCAATTTTCGTCAACCGGATTTATGTATGACGACAGTCAGATGTATATTGCATTCAGAGGAACCGATGACAGTATTGTTGCTTGGAAAGAAGACTTTATGATGAGTTTTTCAGTTATTCCGGCTCAGAAATTTGCACTGGATTTTCTAAAGCATGTTATTTCTCGTCATCCGAATACAGATTTTATAGTTGGAGGACATAGTAAGGGCGGTAATCTTGCAATCTACTCCTGTGCAATGTGTGATGAACTATTTAGGGATAGAATTACAACCATCTATAATAATGACGGACCAGACCTTTGTGATGAAGTAATCAATACCGATATAATGAATGCTATAAAGAATAAAATAATCAAAATAGTTCCCGACTTTTGTGTGGTTGGCATGATTTTTAACAATACAAAAAATATAAAAGTGGTAAAAGCCGATAATATTGCTTTCCTACAGCATGATATACTCAACTGGAACTGTATAAGAACAAACTTTGAGTATGTTGATGATATAAACAAGGATGCAGGTAAATTCAACAGTTTTGTAGACAAGGTATTGGAGAACACTGATTTAAGTAAACGCAAGGAATATGTAAATAATTTCTTTGATAAAATAATAGAATCAGGCACGACAAGGCTGCCTTGGGGTAAGAATAATCATACAACTTAAATATAGAAAGGGATTTGAATCAATAAACGGTTCTAATCCCTTTTATACTTCATACAGCGGTTTTATACGCCCCTCTTTTATCAGTTTTTCAACTTCTTCATCCGATAATTTAACAGGGCATCCCGGCATAGATAACCTATCTAAATAAGCTTGATAAGATTCTTTTTGCATTTCTTCTTCACTTTTATTTATCATTATTTCACCTCGATATATACCAATAATTTGCTATAAAATAGTATTAAAGTAGTTCTCGCTCCAAATCAAAGTCTAATCCGATCCTATCTAAGCTTACTTCTCGAACATCAAATTCTGTTCTTAAAATATCCAAGACTTCATAGTATGCCAATGCTCTTCCATCTTTAAACGAGTCTTTTCTATCACCTCTTGATTCTACAGCTGCTTCCCTTGCTCTTTCTACTATTCTTTCTACAATATAGGCTATTCCTTCAATGCTGATCTTGTCTGCCATTTTTTCTTACTTTACTCAAATATCTTTAACAGCTTCTCAATGGTATCCGTGCATTCTGCATATAAAAAAGTTTCCTCTTCAGTTCTTACAATAGTAAAAGGATTTCCGTCTATTTCGCAATCATACAAATCATCCAATGGTGTTTCGTGCTTTCTACCGATACTGATATTTTTCTTTTTTAAAATACTTTGTAATTTTTTCAGTTCTTCTTCCGCCGAAATTCTCTCGTGATTCTGAAAATAAATCCTGTTTTTATCATTTTTAAGTAAAAAAGTTTTCATTATGATATACAAACCTCCGTAAGAATTACTTTCCCATCATATTATTTATCTTCCTCAACGATTTCAAACATATCAGGAGGATACAAATAATCGTCACCTGAATCATCTATGATTCTATACCAACCACGCTCTATAGATATTACATCATAAATCTTGTTATTTGTTAATACCAAAAAATCTGTTTTACCAAGCCATTTAACCTTCATCTTTTTTATCCCGATCCGCAGCTCAGCCTTTGCTTTGGTCGCATTTAATAAAAAGTATGACAAAAGAGACACCTATACTAAGTGTCTCTAAACCTCCATTTTAATTATAGGAAAGTAAGTCGGAGTTGCACCGGCCTTTTCCCCGTAGGGCTGTATACCTCCTATACGATTACCTTCCATTATTAGATGAGAACTTATAAATTTGTATGCTTCTTCTTGATTCAGATTATACCCATTCCGTATACTTTTTTCAAGATTGTGAAAGTCATTATATAGCGCCTGTTCAAAGTATTTACTTCCATCAGTCAATGATTCTAAGTCGTCTATATAATGTTCCAGTTCATGGAATGTGGACTTGAATTTACCTAATCTGTTCATTGAATCCTTGCTTAAATTCACAAAAATACCTTGATTATTGTAAAAAGCACCTCCTAATATTTCATAATTAGCAAAAGTAATTCTATACATATTGCGTTTTATCATGTCTTTAATTATAGGGTGTACACTTTCTATTATGCTTAGTATTTCATCTCTATAACCTGTAGGTAATTGATTGATCGAAAAACTCCTTGCAGTTGTCTTATCTATAAACCTATATAATTTACTTTTCCATTCTTTGACTTTTTTCTATAACTATCTGCATTTTCACTACCCAGTGAGTTTTCAGATAGCCTTGTATATTTCTTTACCTGTCTATCAGCATAATTTACAAGCTGATCCAGTCTATAATCTTCCTTAATCCCATTCAGCTCTCTTCTTGAAAACCTAGCCTCAGGATTATCGTCAAGTATAGGAAAATATGTACTGTGGCTATCTTTACAGTTGGGATGGTAAAGCCCATCTTGCATGGCTGAGCTTAATAGCATATAAGGTCCGTCTGTAGCCTTTCCACCGCTCCATACATCATCTATCATAACTTTGCCCACAAAAGGTAAACATAGCGGGCAAGCCACTGTGGTATCAAATCGTAGTATGTAGCTTTAGGCTGTAATTCTGCTATCTGCTGGTCTTTTATTTTGCTTTCAAGTCTTAGCCTACTAAGCTCCTGCTCTGCTATCCTCAATGCCCTTGCCATAATCTTTTCTGGAGAATTGTAATCTTTCTCTACCTGAATAAAATACTGTCTTGCCTGCTTACCTCTCTCAGTCCTCTGAATCATACAGATTTCTTTTGCCATATCAAGCTTGATTAGGTGGTCGATAAGCTCTATACTAACTTCTCTATCGCCTTCGTTTTGAACTTGGACAAATTTGTCTGAGTTGAAATCCTGCCACTATGTGAACCCATACTCTGCCATTCTCGGAAGCCACTTCATGTAAGGTGTTTCCACTCCCAAGGCCTTGTGCAACTCTATGCCACTTACCACGGGCTCTAAACTCTCATTGACTTCTATCTTTACTAAGATATCCATTTGTATCAACTCCTTTTTAAATTCGCATATCATGCTACAAAATCAGCAAAAAAATTGCATTCACATCTTCCATTGATAGATTTAAGACCTTTGATATTTTCTCAGCTTCGCTTATTGTTAACGTATCACCGTTTGAAGTAAGCTTTCTATACAGGGTTGTTCTGTCTATACCAATGTAAGAGGCTAATTGTGAGACATTTAGACCATTCTCTACAATCTTTCCCTTTAGCTTATTAACATTCATAGCTCTATTTCCTTTTTATCGCATTTATACGACAAGTTTATAATAAATCTTATTTATTTTTTGTCACACATTTTTTGCGTAATATGCGATTTTTTATTTTACAAGTTTTTAGTGGTGCATATTTGCAAATAAAGTTATATAATTACTCTATCCTAATATAAAAGGAGTTCCGTAAATGACGATAGGAGAAAGAATAAAGCAAAGAAGAATGGAATTAGGTTTATCAGTTGATGAAGTCGCTGAAAAACTAGGTAAAAATAGAGCAACAGTTTATAGATATGAAAGTAATGAAATTGAAAATTTGCCTGTAGGGACATTAGAACCCTTGGCAAAGATACTAGAAACCACTCCAGCACGACTTATGGGCTGGGAGTACGAGGAGCAAGACGAAAATTATAGAAGGATATTCGCCCGTAATCTAAATAGATTTTTGAAAATTAACGGGAAAAATCAAGCCGATATCGCTATGCTATTGAATGTGTCACAAGCAGCGGTTTCAACTTGGTGCAAAGGAATAAAATTGCCTAGAATGGATAAGGTTCAGGCCTTAGCGGACTACTTCGGCATAAACAAATCAGATTTATTAGAAAATAAGGGAACTCAGGAAGAGGATAACTCCTATTATATAGATGAGTATGCCAAAGAACTTGCACAGTTCCTTTTTAAAAATCCTGAATACAGGGTATTATTCGACGCTGCGAAATATGTATCGGCCGACGACTTAGAAATGGTAAAGACAATTATAGATAAATTTAAAAAATAGGGATTAAATTAAAAAGTATAGATTGACTAATGATAACTGCAGATATGTATATCTTCCCAGCATACCGCCCAAAATCAAAGGCTTTGTCATGGAAGAGGACGGATATTACACGGTTGTACTTAATCCTGCCTTGTCTGCAGATACAACTAAAAAGACCAAATTGCATGAGATAAAGCACATATTAAGAAGAGATTTCGACAATGCCGACTGCAATCAGGTCGAGAGTGATGTAAGGGGAGCTTAGAGGGAAAGTTTGATTTTTTATTTATAAAAATGGGGAGATAATAATATGATTAATAACTATACAGAAGAAGTATTTGAAAGTATTAAGCATATAAATGAATATGGACAGGAATTTTGGTATGCAAGGGAGTTGCAAAAGGTTCTTGAGTATAAAGACTTTAGAAACTTTGAGCTATCAATCTATAAAGCTATGGAATCGTGTAAAAATAGCGGTTTTGATTTTAATGACCATTTTGGTGAAACCACCGAAATGGTATCTATAGGCTCAAATGCAAAACGAAAAGTTTCAAGTTACATATTAAGCAGATATGCTTGTTATCTTATTGTAATGAACAGTGAACCATCTAAAGAAATTGTTGCACTTGGGCAAACTTACTTTGCAGTAAAAACAAGGCAACAAGAATTAATTGATGACTATGAGCATCTTACAGATGATCAGAAGAGACTTGCTATCCGTAAAGAAATGGCAGAGCATAATAAACAACTTGTAGCTGCTGCAAAAGATGCCGGCGTTGAAAGCTCTCTTGATTATGCTATATTTCAAAATTATGGTTATCAAGGTCTTTATGGTGGTCTTAAAGCTTCGGATATACACAAACTAAAAGGACTTAAAAAAGGGCAACAGATTCTTGATCACATGGGCTATGAAGAACTTGCAGCCAATCTTTTTAGAGCTACACAAACTGAAGCTAAGTTAAGGCGTGAAAATATTCAAGGTAAAGCAAATGCAAATCAGACTCATTTTGAAGTAGGTAAGAAAGTACGAGATACTATAAAGGATCTTGGCGGAACAATGCCGGAGGATTTACCTACACCTGATAAGAGTATTAAACAGATAGAAAAAGAACAGAAAAAGCTTGAAAACAAGCAAAAAAGATAATAAAAAAGCCACCCGGTACGCTAATACAGGATGGCCAAACATACTATTGCAAGCTACTGCTCACTACAATATGCCCTAGACAAGCTATATTGTACCATATTAGCAGCTGTTTTTGCAATGGCTGTTATTTTTGTGCGTAAAATTAAGGAAGGGGCAATATGGCAAAAGCAAAATATACCCAATCTAAAGATGGTAAGTGGTACGCTTATGTATGGGACGGAACATATACAGCTACTGGAGCCAAGAAAAGAAATAAGCTATCCTCATCCAAATCAAGTGGAGATCTTGAGAAAAAGGTTTTTGAATTTAATCGTACATTAAAAGAAAATGAGTATGTTAAACCAAGCCATTATTCTGTTTTAGAATACTCAAGGCATTGGTTTATCACTTATAAGGCAATCAGAGAACTAAATACCAGGAAGATGTATGAGAACATAATAGAAAAACACCTATCTATGTTCTCAACTGTCAGATTACAAGACTTACAACGATTCCATATACAGATGCTAATAAATAAAAATAGTGAGCAGCCTATAACCTGTGAACAAATAATGCTTACTATAAAGCAAATAGTAAAGTCGGCAATATCAGATAAGATTATTCCGCCTACTGCCCTCTTAGATCTGACAACCGGAATAAGCCTTCCAAAGAAAAATACAAAATCTAAAAAGAGACCGCTTACGAAGAATGAAATACAAGCTATCAAAACAGCTGATTTTCTTCCTGATGAAAAAGCCTATGTACTTATACTATATGGCTGTGGACTTAGAAGAGAGGAGGCACTAGCACTTATGAAATCAGATATTAATCTTTTAGATGGAACACTTAGAGTAGAAAGAGCTGTTGTATTTGATGTAAATATCCCTATTATTAAGTCTCCAAAAACTCATAATGGCTATAGAACAATTCCTATGCCTGATTGGCTTACATCATACCTAAAGGAATATATTCCTGCTCTTAAGACAGATTATCTGTTTACTACAAGGGATGAGCTAATAACAAAATCAAGTTTTAATAAGATGTGGAGAAGAATCTTAAAGAAGATGAATCTTGAAACAGATGAAGAGATTACCGGGCTAACCAGTCATATCTTCAGGCATAACTACTGCAGCAACCTCTGCTACCAAATTCCAAAAATCAGTATAAAGAAAATAGCCTCGCTAATGGGTGATACCGAGAAGATGGTCCTTGATATATATAATCATTTGATAGAAGAAAAAGAAAATACAACTGCTGCTATAAGTGAAGTATTTAAGTTGTAGTAAATATATAAAAGCAGAGCCGATGATACCGACTCTGCCCATTTGCATTTATCATTTAACTATTTAGTTACCCAAATTCTAAACGCTCTCTTTCCATAATCTCTAGCATATATTCTATCACCATTTTTTGTGGTAATCCATGCTCTGAAAATGTACATAAAGCACCCTCCTTTCCTCAACTTTTTATTGTCAAGGCCAGTTTGCTGTGCTATAATTTAGTTGCTTAAGAAAATTATAGTTTTAGCTTACCGGCTTTAACTTTGAGTCACTATACAGTGGCTCTTTTTTTATGTAAAAGGCTCTCGCCTGAAACATCAGAATATCTAATTCCTGCTGCCTGTAATGATATTTTACATCTCTCAGAAATTTCTTTTTTACCCATTCCTACTATCAGTTTACTAGGTGCTAGCAATTCACCTGCAAAAGTGTTTGCTTGCCACTCCGGGTCTCTATATGCCGGAATTATATCATTAGTTCTGGCAAGTTTTAAATCACCAATTATCTCAACTGGATGCAATATTATATGTCCCAGTTCGTGTGCCAGAGTAAACCTATCCCTAGGATTATCATTTACCGCTCCGTTATACACACTTTCTCTAATTTTCAGCAACTTCTCATTTGGGTAAGTAACAGCATAAGCCCTATTAAGCTCATGATCTTCCACTATCTCCATTTGATACCCTAATTCATATAAACAGTATTCCAAAAACTGAACTATTGGAAAGTATAGCTCATCACCAAATCCAATTATTTCCCTGAATTTATTTACTATATATTTAATCTTATCTTTTGACATTGGTGGTACTGCTATATCACTCATCAACACCTCTCTTTCTTTCCAGCAGCTTTGCGAAAGTTTCTTTCTTACTATCACTCATTGTACCCAGTTGTCTTGCAAACTTTAGAATCATATCCATATCATCCTGATTACCGGCACTTATCATTTCAACAACCTCAGTTCTGGCCTCTTCTATTGCATCTACTAATTCTCTATAAGTATTTTCATCAAGATCATATAATTCTTTGATTCGCTCTGCCCACTCCCTTACCGGTTTTGACTTTCCATTCTCAACCTTTGATAAAAATGCTGATGACACGCCCAGTTCCTTTGCCATATCATACATTAATATACCTTGGTCGATTCTTATCTTCCTGCATATCTTACCAAATGTTGTTAGCATAAAACCTCCTCCTTCTTTCGTGTTTTCTCCCTTAATACTTTTTACTTTATAGAAAGTATAAAGCAAATTAAGTTAATTATCAAGCGTTAATTTAAAGCATAAAATATATTTTAAAAACCTATGCCATAGTATGTAAAAAAGTTGCATTTACTTTTACTTACTTCCTTTAGTTCCTTTTATTTAAGGCTTTCCACGGTTGCAAAAAAGTTGTATTATGATTTTCATACGCCTATTTTTACCCTAAAGTTACAAGAAAGTTGCATTTACTCTCGCTTATTACAATTACTTTTATATACTGTAAAACACGCTAAAAATAGCGTATATAAGCCATTTCTAGCCTATATACGCCATTCTATACTAGTGAGACACCCGGGACTCGAACCCGGGACAACTTGATTAAAAGTCAAGTGCTCTACCACCTGAGCTAGTATCCCATAAAAGAATAAATGCCTTGAACCGGAATCGAACCAGTGACACGAGGATTTTCAGTCCTCTGCTCTACCAACTGAGCTATCAAGGCATACTTGCGGGGACAGGATTTGAACCTGCGGCCTCCGGGTTATGAGCCCGACGAGCTTCCAGACTGCTCTACCCCGCGATAACTATATTCAGAATAAAACTCACTCTTAAAAAGAGTGACTGAACAATGGGGGAAGGTGGATTCGAACCACCGAAAGCAGTGCTAGCAGATTTACAGTCTGTCCCCTTTGGCCTCTCGGGAATTCCCCCAAACTTATTTAGTTCTTTACCTTTACTCATAAGAGTAAAAGCCGATAATCGGACTCGAACCGATAACCTGCTGATTACAAATCAGCTGCTCTGCCAATTGAGCCATATCGGCATGTACACTATACTATCATATGACTAATATAATGTCAATACCATCTTTTTCCAAAGACAAATGGGACCTACAGGGCTCGAACCTGTGACCCTCTGCTTGTAAGGCAGATGCTCTCCCAGCTGAGCTAAGATCCCATATATAAACTTAAAGGCTGGAATTCTTTAAGTAACGACCCGAATCGGACTCGAACCGACGACCTCCGCCGTGACAGGGCGGCGCTCTAACCAACTGAGCCATCGGGCCATATAAAGGTATGTACCTTCAAAACTGCCTACCAAACTGCATTTCTTATAAATTTTTTCCTATCTTTTGGTTAAACCCTCGACCTATTAGTAACCATCAACTTAATACATTACTGTACTTACATCTTGGCCCTATCTACCTCGTAGTCTTCAAGGGGTCTTACTGTTTTCACATGAGATATCCCATCTTGAGGAGGGCTTCACGCTTAGATGCCTTCAGCGTTTATCCCGTCCCGACATAGCTACCCTGCCATGGAGTTACTCTCCAACAGGTACACCAGCGGTCAGTCCGTCCCGGTCCTCTCGTACTAAGGACGGCTCCTCTCAAATATCTTACGCCCACGCCGGATAGGGACCGAACTGTCTCACGACGTTCTGAACCCAGCTCGCGTACCGCTTTAATGGGCGAACAGCCCAACCCTTGGGACCTGCTACAGCCCCAGGATGCGATGAGCCGACATCGAGGTGCCAAACCACTCCGTCGATGTGAACTCTTGGGAGTGATAAGCCTGTTATCCCCAGGGTAGCTTTTATCCGTTGAGCGATGGCAATCCCACTTTATGCCACCGGATCACTAAGTCCTACTTTCGTACCTGCTCCACCCGTCGGTGTCGCAGTCAAGCTCCCTTCTGCCTTTGCACTCTTTGAATGGTTTCCGACCATTCTGAGGGAACCTTCGAGCGCCTCCGATACTCTTTCGGAGGCGACCGCCCCAGTCAAACTCCCCGTCTGGCATTGTCCCCCGGCCGGATTACGGCCGCAGGTTAGAAATCCAGCAATACAGGGGTGGTATCCCAACAGCGACTCTGCATAAACTGGCGTCCATGCTTCTACGTCTCCCACCTATCCTGTACGAGTATTACCGAATCCCAGTACCAAACTGGAGTAAAGCTCCATGGGGTCTTTCCGTCCTGGCGCGGGTAACCAGCATCTTCACTGGTACTTCAATTTCACCGGGTGCATTGTTGAGACAGCGCTCAAATCATTACGCCTTTCGTGCGGGTCGGAACTTACCCGACAAGGAATTTCGCTACCTTAGGACCGTTATAGTTACGGCCGCCGTTTACCGGGGCTTCAATTCAAAGCTTCGTTTCCTGACTTCTCCTCTTAACCTTCCGGCACCGGGCAGGCGTCAGCCCATATACTTCACCTTGCGGTTTCGCATAGACCTGTGTTTTTGCTAAACAGTTGCTTGAGCCTTTTTTCTGCGACCACTATTTCTAGTGGCACCCCTTCTCCCGAAGTTACGGGGTCATTTTGCCGAGTTCCTTAACAATGCTTCTCCCGCCGGCCTTAGGGTTCTCTCCTCATCTACCTGTGTCGGTTTGCGGTACGGGTACATATAACACAATAGCGGCTTTTCTTGACGGCTCCCTAACCGACTTCCCTACTAAATTTCGGTACGCATCACGTTTTCCCCTTGTATGGTGGTTTTTCCTCCCATACAGGTACTTCGCTTGCCCCGGTTTTTGTCCTCCCGGGTTCGGTTTTAGTCTCCGTGTCCCCACAGTTCTGATTATATGTAGTACAGGAATCTGTACCTGTTATCCATCGACTACGTCTTTCGACCTTGCCTTAGGCCCCGACTTACCCTGAGTAGATCAGCTTTACTCAGGAAACCTTAGATATTCGGCCAAGAGGATTCTCACCTCTTTCTCGCTACTCATTCCGGCATTCTCTCTTCTTATTACTCCACCATTCCTTTCGGTATGGCTTCTACGCCTCTAAGAATGCTCCTCTACCAATGTATAATATACATTCCTAGGCTTCGGTGTTGTGTTTAGCCCCGGACATTTTCGGCGCAGGACCTCTCGACTAGTGAGCTGTTACGCACTCTTTTAATGTATGGCTGCTTCTAAGCCAACATCCTAGCTGTCTTCGAAATCCCACATCCTTTTCCACTTAACACACACTTTGGGACCTTAGCCGTAGGTCTGGGCTCTTTCCCTTTTGACTACCCAACTTATCTCGTGTAGTCTGACTCCCGTCAATCATCTAGCCGGCATTCGGAGTTTGATATCTCTTGGTAGGCTTTGACGCCCCCGCAAAAATTCAGTGCTCTACCTCCGGTAGACTAATAACGAGGCTAGTCCTAAAACTATTTCGAGGAGAACCAGCTATCTCCGGGTTCGATTGGAATTTCTCCCCTATCCACACCTCATCGCCACCCTTTTCAACGGATGTGCGTTCGGTCCTCCATTCACTTTTACGCGAACTTCAACCTGGACATGGATAGATCACCCGGTTTCGGGTCTACACATACTGACTACATTCGCCCTATTAAGACTTGGTTTCCCTTCGGCTCCGTATCTTTAATACTTAACCTCGCCTGTACATGTAACTCGCCGGACCGTTCTACAAAAAGTACGCGGTTCACCTTTCGGTGTTCCACAGTTTGTAAACATAGGGTTTCAGGTTCTTTTTCACTCCCCTCCCGGGGTTCTTTTCACCTTTCCTTCACAGTACTATACGCTATCGGTCACTGACTAGTATTTAGCCTTGGGGGGTGGTCCCCCCTGCTTCCCACAAGGTTTCTCGTGTCTCGTGGTACTCCGGATACTGCTGGATTCAATATATTTTCCCTTACACGGCTCTCACGCTCTTTGGCCCGCTTTTCCAAAACGGTTCAGGTAATATATCTTACTCGTGTTGCAGTCCTCTACCCCGCAGTGCACGCACCACGGTTTGGGCTCTTACGATTTCGCTCGCCGCTACTTTCGCAATCACTGTTGTTTTCTTTTCCTCCGGCTACTTAGATGTTTCAGTTCACCGGGTTCCCCTCTGTACGTTATGTATTGGCGTACAGATACTTGGAGTTCTTCCAAGTGGGTTTCCCCATTCAGACATCTGCGGATCACTGAATATGTGCTTCTCCCCGCAGCTTTTCGCAGCTTGTCACGTCTTTCTTCGGCTGTCAGTGCCTAGGCATCCACCCTACGCTCTTTATGTTTAACCTCTTAAATCATTTAGATTTAGTGTTTATGTATGACACTAGCGTGTATCATACACTATGTTTAAAAATTTATTTTTGTTATTAAATATCAATTACATTATGTAATTGATACCTCGGATGTCTAATTATAAAATATTTATATAATTTCTCGTTTGGTATGCAGTTTTCAAGGTACATTTGTAGTTAAAGCTTTTGCTTTAACAATGGAGATGGAGAGATTCGAACTCTTGACCCCCTGCTTGCAAGGCAGGTGCTCTCCCAACTGAGCTACACCCCCATAAATTGGCATCCACCTACTCTCCCATACCGTCTCCAGTATAGTACCATCGGCCGACTAGGTCTTAACCATCGTGTTCGGAATGGGAACGGGTGTGTCCCCTAGACGCATCGACACCAATAATGTTATGTTTTTAGTTTTATCCTTGATAATGTAAAACTAAACAGTACTCACAACCCCTACTTTTATCCTTAGAAAGGAGGTGATCCAGCCGCACCTTCCGATACGGCTACCTTGTTACGACTTCACCCCAGTTATCCTCCCTGCCTTCGGCAACTCCTTCCTTTCGGTTAGGTCACTGACTTCGGGCATTGATGACTCCCATGGTGTGACGGGCGGTGTGTACAAGACCCGGGAACGTATTCACCGCAGCATTCTGATCTGCGATTACTAGCGATTCCAGCTTCATATAGTCGAGTTGCAGACTACAATCCGAACTGAGACGTTATTTTTGTGATTTGCTTGGCCTCGCGGCTTTGCTTCACTTTGTTTACGCCATTGTAGCACGTGTGTAGCCCAAATCATAAGGGGCATGATGATTTGACGTCATCCCCACCTTCCTCCGGATTATCTCCGGCTGTCTCGTCAGAGTGCCCATCTTACTGCTGGCTACTGACGACAAGGGTTGCGCTCGTTGCGGGACTTAACCCAACATCTCACGACACGAGCTGACGACAACCATGCACCACCTGTATCCCTTGTCCCGAAGGTCTAGCTTCATTACAAAACTATTCAAGAGTATGTCAAGATTTGGTAAGGTTCTTCGCGTTGCTTCGAATTAAACCACATGCTCCACCGCTTGTGCGGGTCCCCGTCAATTCCTTTGAGTTTCATTCTTGCGAACGTACTCCCCAGGTGGAATACTTAATGCGTTAGCTTGCGGCACCGATGAGTTTACCTCACCGACACCAAGTATTCATCGTTTACTGCGTGGACTACCAGGGTATCTAATCCTGTTTGCTCCCCACGCCTTCGAGCCTCAACGTCAGTTGTCGTCCAGTAAGCCGCCTTCGCCTCCGGTGTTCCTCCTAATATCTACGCATTTCACCGCTACACTAGGAATTCCGCTTACCCCTCCGACACTCAAGCTATACAGTTTCCAAAGCAGTTCATGGGTTGAGCCCACGCCTTTCACTTCAGACTTGCATCGCCGTCTGCGCTCCCTTTACACCCAGTAAATCCGGATAACGCTTGCCCCCTACGTATTACCGCGGCTGCTGGCACGTAGTTAGCCGGGGCTTCTTAGTCAGGTACCGTCATTTTCTTCCCTGCTGATAGAGCTTTACATACCGAAATACTTCTTCACTCACGCGGCGTCGCTGGATCAGGGTTTCCCCCATTGTCCAATATTCCCCACTGCTGCCTCCCGTAGGAGTTTGGGCCGTGTCTCAGTCCCAATGTGGCCGTTCACCCTCTCAGGCCGGCTACCGATCGTCGCCTTGGTGGGCCTTTACCTCACCAACTAGCTAATCGGACGCGGATCCATCTTATACCTATAAATATTTTACCCCTGCACCATGCGGTGCTGTGGTCTTATGCGGTCTTAGCGGAAATTTCTCTCCGTTATCCCCCTGTATAAGGCAGGTTATCCACGCGTTACTCACCCGTCCGCCACTAAGTCTACCTA
This sequence comes from Lachnoanaerobaculum gingivalis, assembly GCF_003862475.1. Lineage (GTDB taxonomy): Bacteria > Bacillota > Clostridia > Lachnospirales > Lachnospiraceae > Lachnoanaerobaculum > Lachnoanaerobaculum gingivalis. Next base: position 53,158 of record NZ_RRCO01000007.1, read on the forward strand.
AATTTCATCCGAAAACTTCCTCCAGGCAGCTTCGTTCGACTTGCATGTGTTAAGCACGCCGCCAGCGTTCATCCTGAGCCAGGATCAAACTCTCATACAAAAGTTTAATCTAGCCTTCTCGCTAGCTTGCATCTGTTTTCACAGATCTACTGTTTTTTAAAGGTTTTAAATTCTATTCGAATCTAAACGTTGTTTTTCTGAAACTTCTTAATCATTTTGATTTAGAATTTTTTCAGGGTTGTGTGTACTGTTTAATCTTAAATTATCAAGGTTCATGTTGCTTCACCGTTTGAAACAGCTTAGCTATTATATCAAGCTCATTTCATCTTGTCAACAACTTTTTTAAGTTATTTTTGAGATTTCTTTAAGCTTTTGCTCTTTAGGAGCAACTTTGATATATTATCATATCTATGTTATCTTGTCAAGAATATTTTTAAACTTCTTTGACAAGAAGCGGAGAAGGAGGGATTTGAACCCTCGCGCCGGTCGCCCGACCTACACCCTTAGCAGGGGCGCCTCTTCGGCCTCTTGAGTACTTCTCCTCATTTGCTTTCGCAATGCCTAGACATTATACAAGAATAACTCTTATCTTGTCAATAACTTTTTTAAAGTTTTTTAGCACATTTTCGGCAAATCAATAAACTACATATTTTGGGCAAAGTCGATCCTGTGATTTATACTCTTGGCAAGTTCTGTTAAACTCTTTAACTTATCCGTTTTACATACAAATAATACATAACTGTCGCTGTCTATATCAATGCATGATACACAATACCCGTCTTTCATCCATCTATTGTCCAACTCTTTACACCAAGACGGAATATCCCCTTCATCATCAAGCATAACCTCATCCACAATAAGATTATTCTCTTTTGCCAATTCTTCTATACTTGATAAAAATTCATCTTTTTCTTCTTTCCAATCAAGCTCTATTGCTAACCCGCTCTCAATCATCTCATCCGCTAGGGCAATCCAAACAAAGGTATCTATAGCATCTCTGCTTGTAATACCCCTCTCATCATACCTGTCCGCATTATCTTTAAAGTACTCTCTCGGATGACAAAAACAACTGTCCATATTTTGTAAAAAATCTTCATTATCCGATATGGTCTTTACAAGTTCTCTATAGACATCAACATTATCTATTTTAACATCTTCTACTGTACATTCGCCCTTTTCTACTCCGTCAATATCAAGTTTCCAATCAGACTTTCTTTTGCCAAAGATATTAAACAACATACTCTAAGCTCCATTTTAATAATACTATATACAAAAATTCTAAGGAAATGTAAAAACACTTCCTTAGAAAATAAATTTATTTAACGCACTCGTACCGATAGTAAATCACAATTTCAAAACAATTTTATTATAAAAACATTACTCGTGTACATGTAAAAGCTCATGTGCCTTATGTGAAAGAGGTTTATGGAAATACTCGTCATACAGTGCAATAATATCTTTGTTCTCATGTGAGTATCTTATCTCGGAGTTCTCATCCAGGAAATAAAGCTTCTTTCCTCTGTTAAATGCAAGCTCATAGCCATCTTTTACAGGTTGTCCGCCACCGCCTACGCAGCCTCCCGGGCAAGCCATAACTTCTACAAAATCATACTTTGCTTCACCGCGTTCAATCTTGTTAAGCAACTTTCTGGTGTTACCGAGTCCGCTCACTACAGCAATATTCAATTCAATATCATCAATATTAAACTTAGCCTCTACAGTTCCGTCATTCTCCTGGAATGCCTTACTTCTTACAGGCTTAAATGCATCTGCCGGCGGATTTTCTTTCTTTATTATGCTGTATGCGGTTCTGAGTGCCGCCTCCATTACTCCTCCGGTAGCACCGAATATTACACCGGCTCCCGAATAGTCACCCATCGGTCTGTCGGCTACTACATCCTCAAGACTCTTAGGATCTATATGAGAAGCTCTTATCATACGTGTAAGTTCTCTTGTTGTAAGAGCAATATCCACATCATGACCTGCATATTCACCATGGAAGAGTTCCATTTCTCTTTCGCCCTTTTTAGCTACACAAGGCATTATAGAAACAGATACCATGTTCTCAGGTTTTACACCTATTTTTTCAGCAAAATAAGACTTCATTACAGCACCGAACATCTGCTGTGGAGACTTGGCTGTTGAAAGTGATTTTGTCATTCTCGGATATTGTGATTTTACAAATCTTACCCAGCCCGGACAACATGATGTAAACATAGGTCTGTCACCGATAAGTCCGCTTGTGTATCTGTGTACAAACTCATTTGCCTCTTCCATAATTGTCAAGTCTGCTGAGAATGAGGTATCAAACACATAGTCTGCACCCATCTTCTTTAATGCATCAACGATCTTTCCTACAGTTGCATCCTTATCCTTAAGCCCGAACACTTCACCCCATGCCGTTCTTACAGCAGGTGCAATCTGGACAACAACTGTCTTTTCAGGATCGGCAATAGCTTCCCAGAACTTTGAAGTATCATCTCTTTCGCTAAGTGCACCTACAGGACAATGTGTTATACACTGTCCGCAAAGTGAACAGTCGGCTTCTTCAATCTTTTTATATCCGGTTACGTTTACTGTAGTTCTTGCTCCTGTACCGTGAAGATCCCAAACACTTAAAGTCTGCATCTTATCACAAACCTGTATACATCTCATGCATTTAATACATTTTGATGAATCTCTGATAAGAGGGAAATTCTTATTCCAAGGCTGTTTTTCAAGTTCAACAGCAAATGGTATCTCAAGTATATTTAAGTCATTGGCAACTTTTTGAAGTGAACAGTTGCCGCTCTTAGCACATATAACACATCTGTTATCATGCTGTGAAAGTATCAGCTCAACAGTCTTTCTTCTGTCTCTGATTACTTTTTTACTGTTTGTAAAGATCTCCATACCCTCTTCACATACATTATTACATGATGTGATAAGTTTCTCTTTACCCTTTAATTCAACAACACATACTCTACATGCCGCTATTTCATTCAAATTCTTCAAGAAACACAGTTTCGGAATATTAATATCTATACTCGCCGCCGCTTCCATAATAGTAGTATTTTCTTTTACGGAAACAGGTACATTATCAATAGTTAAGTTTACCATATACTCTCCCTACCTCCTTTGAAAATACCGAAGCCGAAGTGGTCGCATCTTAAACATCTTCCCGCCTCTTGTTTTGCTTCTTTTTCTGTCATGCAATTTTCAACGCCTTCAAAATCGAGAACTCTTTCACAAGCTTCTCTTTCTGTAAGCTCTACTCTACCACAAGGGCTCTTGTCCTCAAGACCGGCCTCAGGTATTACCACATCTACACTTATTTCATGATGATATCCCAAATATTCATCAATATTTGCCGCTACCACCTTTGCCGCACCGATTGCCTTTATAACTGTAGAAGGTCCGCTTGCACAGTCTCCTCCTGCAAATACACCAAGCATCTCTTTAAATGCGCCGGTAGAATCTGTAATGATCTTTCCGTTAGATACAGGGATTCCCGCTTCCTCAAAATGCTTTGTCTCTATATTTTGACCGATTGCAACTACAAGTATGTCGCAAGGGATATAAACATCTTCCTCACCTGTAGCCTTTACACTTGCTCTTCCGTCTTTAATAGAGCTGATCATCTGAGGTTTTACATATATACCCTTTATATTATTGTTCTCATCAACATCTATAGCGGATGGTGCCATCAAAGTTCTTAACTCAACACCCTCTGCAACCGCAGCCTCTATCTCGGCAGGTAAAGCTGTCATATCGGCAACTCTTCTTCTGTATGCAATACTTACTTTCTTCGCACCCATTCTCTTTGCAGTTCTGACCGCATCCATGGATACATTTCCGCCACCGATTATACAAACATTCTTACCTGTAAGATCTTTTATAATATTCTTTCCTACATCACGCAGGAACTCTACAGCAGATACCACGCCGTTTGCGTCTTCATGCTCAAGTCCCAGTTTCTTATCTGTACTTGCGCCTATAGTTATAAGCACCGCATCAAAAGCATTTCTCAAGTCGTCAATTGAAATATCTTCTCCAATCTTGAGACCATGCTTAACTTTCACACCTGTCTTTAAAATAGCCTTGATATCATCATCAAGTCTGTTCTTCGGTAGTCTGTAATTCGGAATACCGTACCTTAACATACCTCCAAGCTCAGGCAACATCTCATATACTGTTGTCTGATGTCCCATAAGCTGTAGGAAATAAGCCGCACTAAGTCCACCCGGTCCACCACCGAGTATTGCAACTTTCTTACCTGTGGACGGAGCACATTTTGGAGGATCGACTTCTCCTGCAAAATCTGCCGCAACTCTCTTTAAACCACGAATATTTATAGAGTCGTCCACCATATTTCTTCTACATCTTGCCTCACAAGGATGCTCGCAAATAAATCCGCAAGTAGTAGGGAAAGGATTATCTTTCCTTATCAATCTTACAGAGTCTGCATATCTGCCTTCCTTTATAAGAGCAATATATCCCGGTATATCCACCTGTGCAGGACATAAGTTTACACAAGGTACAGGCTGATTGTATGAGCATGTACATCTGCCATGTGCTATATGTTCTATATAGTCATCTCTATATCCTATAATACCTTTGTAAACCATATTTGCCGCTTCATAGCCTATGGCACAATCTGCCGATTCCATAATACTGAGGGCCGTCTTCTCCATCAGCTTCAAAGAAGCCATACTTCCCTTACCGTCAAGCACGTTCTCGATCAGCTTTTCAAGCTGTCCTAATCCGATTCTGCATGGAACACATTTACCACAAGTCTGAGCGTGAGCCAACTCCAGAAAAGCTCTGGACATATCAACCGGGCAAAGCCCCGGAGGAGATGCCTCGATTCTTCTTTCCAAATTTTTGTATAGCTCCTCCATAACAATTCTGGCTCTACTTGGGGAGACTATTTCTAATCTACTCATACCTCTTACTCCTAGAATTATTTCACCGTTTTACCGGTAGATTAATATATGTAAATGAATTACATATATAGATTTTAAATTGTATATTTCATGAAATAATAAGAGCACATATCTTTATATTTATTTGATACGAACTTTATACATGCATTATATACTTTTTTTATAAATTTTGTAATACTTTTCTGAAAAGTATTTTATTTAACAAATATGTTTGTTATTTAACTAGCGTTATATGCTAATAATCTCACAAAAAAGACACTTCCTTGAGTGTCTCTAACTCATAGAAGTGTCTTTTATTACATCTTTTATTTTTTGATATTTGAATCCCTGTCTCATTATAGATGCAATTATCTTTTGTTTTTTATCAGTTTCCTCAGTTTCAAAATAATGTTTTTTATTAAGAAGCTTTTTTATCATAGGCTCTTCATCTACTGTAAATGATTCCAAGGCGTTATCTATAATCTCCTTTTTTATGCCTTTTTCCAGCAGCTTATATTTCAATTTCATTTTGCTGTACTTATCTTTATATGTATTGATATATCGCTCGGCATATCTGTCATCATCTATGTAGCCGAATTTTTTTGCCTTTTCTATAGCCTCTTTGACGGCCTCTTCAGGATAAAACGAGAGCTTCAGCTTTTTTACTATATCATTTTCCGACTTGAAGGATTTCTCAAGTATATGCATCAGTCTTGCAAAAGCTCTCTTTTTTAAAACAGGATAGATGGTAGTATAATATTCCTCTTCATCTATCTCTTTTCCTACAGTGATATCTAGTCTTCTGATCTCTCCATTGTACAATCCTAGGCTTTCTCCATCTTGAAATATAACTTTACTTTTTTTAGTGTTCAGAGGGATAATTTCACTTACAATCAATCTTCTTCCTCAAGCTCTATTCCTGTTGCTTCATCCGCATCATCATCTATGAGTGAACCGTCAAACTCTTCATCATCATCTACAGAGTCATAATCTAAAGTTTTGTCGCTTTTTTCGTCTTCCTGTACAAATTTTTCTCTGATCTGTTCTTCTATTCTCTGACAAATTTCAGGATTTTCCATAAGGAAGGTCTTGGCATTTTCTCTTCCCTGACCTATTTTATTTCCTTCATAGGAGTACCATGCACCACCTTTTTCCACGACGTCACTTGCAACCGCCAGGTCAAGTATCTCTCCCGACTTTGATATACCCAGTCCGTACATTATGTCAAACTCCGCCTCTTTAAATGGAGGTGCCACTTTGTTTTTAACGACCTTTATTCTGGTCTTGGTTCCTATGATATCACCACCCTGCTTTATCTGCTCAACTTTTCTTACATCAAGTCTTACAGATGCATAGAATTTTAAAGCTCTACCTCCAGTGGTGGTCTCAGGGCTTCCAAACATTACACCTATCTTATCTCTGAGCTGGTTGATAAATATAACTATACAATTGCTCTTGCTTACTATACCTGTAAGCTTTCTGAGTCCCTGGCTCATAAGTCTTGCCTGCAAGCCCATATGAGAATCTCCCATATCGCCTTCTATCTCGCCCTTTGGTACAAGTGCCGCTACAGAGTCGACTATTATAATATCAATAGCACCGGATCTTACCATTGTCTCGGTAATTTCAAGGGCCTGCTCTCCGTTATCAGGCTGTGATACATAAAGCTCGTTTATATTTACACCTATCTTCTCAGCATAAGCAGGATCAAGTGCATGCTCCGCATCTATAAATGCCGCAATACCGCCAAGCTTCTGAGCTTCTGCAACCATATGAAGTGCTACTGTTGTCTTACCTGATGACTCCGGTCCGTATACCTCTATAATTCTTCCCTTCGGAATGCCGCCTACACCTAATGCTATATCAAGTCCCAGTGAACCTGTTGGAATGGTCTCTACAAACATATTTGTATTTCCGTCTCCAAGTTTCATCACTGAACCCTTACCGTATGCTTTCTCTATCTGTGTCAAGGCAGACTCAAGCGCCGCCTGTTTCTCACTTTTTTCCATTACTCTTTTAACCTGTTGTGCTGCTTTGGAACTTTTTTCCTTCTTCATAACAACCTCCATCGAATGTATGTTCTTGTTTTATTGTATATGCTTCTCTTTTATTTGTCAACAATGATATAAAGGGAATTAAAATTAAGACATAAAAACTAAGAATATAAAATACTTATTGATTTTTTTGAAAAATAGAATATCTGCCATGTAATATGATTGTAACATAAAAAAGGCAGGATTGCACTAATTATGCATCCTGCTTTAATATATTATTTATCCTTACTGTTTGCAGTAATTTCACCTTCACCTACGCCTTCTGTAGACTCCTTCATAAATAAAACTTTAGGTGTCAAAACTATCAATATAAGATCCATCCATATACTGTAATTTCTTATGTAGTGTAGATCAAGCTTTAATTTATCATAAGGTGTTGTATTATACTTACCGTGAACCTGCGCATACCCTGTGAGTCCCGCCTTCATTTTAAGTCTCATTGAAAACTCCGGCAGCTCTTCCATATACCCTGCGGCAATCTCCGGCCTCTCAGGCCTTGGACCTACAAGACTCATCTCTCCCTTTATTATATTAAAAAGCTGTGGAAGTTCGTCAAATCTGGTGGCTCTTAAAATCTTTCCGACTGCAGTGATTCTGTCATCATCTTCTCCTGCAAGTCTTGCTATACCGTCTTTTTCCGCATCCTCTCTCATGGTCCTGAACTTATATATTTCAAAGAGCTTTCCGTCAAGAGTAAGTCTGGTCTGCTTATAAAAAATCGGACCTCTGTCTGTAAGATGTATTGCCGCACCGAAAATAACAAATAGAGGCATTGTAATTATTATACCTATTACACTGACTACAACATCTATAATTCTCTTTACAAGCATCTGATCGGCCTGAAGTCCTTCATTTCTTGAAAGAAGTATAGGTGTATCGAAAAGATTCAAATTTGTGGAGGTTCTGATCAAGATATCACTTATCTTAGGTATCATATATACTCTGATACCTGCATCATAGCATTTCTTTAAAAGCAGGTTTCTATCATGTGAAGGTATATCTCCTACAACCATACCTTCAAACTCCTCCGCTCTTTTCATTATTTCATCAATACCTACTTTGGTACTTATTACTCCGCCGATTATATACTTGTCATCTCTGGCACCTATTTTTTCCATTATGGAAAATACAGGTCTGTTTCCATAGACTACAAGAAGCCTTCTTGGCGGAAAGAGCACACTGTATATCCACTGAAATAAAAAAACCCAGGCACATACCAATGCGGCATCTATAAGAGTTAAAATTATAAATGATGTCGGTGCATGAAATCTTTTATCCACCAACGCAAGTATAATATATCCTATTACATTGGCTATCAAAAGAGACAGAATATGAGAATAAATTATATTTCCCCTTTTTAAATAGCCTATTTTCAATCCGCCATATGTTTGTAAAAAGAAAAATAACAATGCCCCATACATTGCAGCCAGCAGCCAGATTCCTCTTCTCCAGAATCTTACTTCTATAATAGTATTCAGATGAAAATACCATAGCGCCCAATAAAGCCCTATTTCTATTAGCAATATGATAGCCGCCGAACCGAATTTTACAATTCGTTTATACTGTTCCTTTGTATTCATATCTCCTCCAATACCTCTCACTCCGATACTATTGTAGCATACTTTTAATATATGTATTTATAATTTTATATTAAGAGATAAAATCTTTTATACAGACCTTAGCAGACTTTCAAGTTCATCGTATTTTTCAATATGATTTACCCTATCCCTTAATGCCGATGAGCCCTTCATACCATGAGTGTACCATGCAACATGCTTTCTCATCTTTCTTATGGCCATAATTTCATCATCATATTGCATTTGCAGTCTGCAATGTTTAAGTATCATATCTATAACTTCATCTTTTGTAGGCCTTTCTATACTTTCCCCGTTCAAATATCCTCTGATCTCTTTGAATATCCATGGATTTCCTCTTGCCGCTCTGGCAATCATTATTCCGTCACAGCCCGTATACTCATACATTTCTTTTGCACTTTTTCCGTCTACCACATCTCCGTTTCCAATTACAGGAATATCAAGCTCTGACTTTACGGCCTTTATAATGCTCCAATCAGCCTTACCCGAATAATACTGTTCTCTGGTTCTGGCATGTACGGCAACAGCACTTACCCCTGCCGCTTCAGCTATTTTAGCAATTTCAACCGCATTGATATTGTCGTCATTGAAACCTTTTCTTATCTTTAATGTAATAGGCTTTTTTACACTCTTTACAAGCTTTGTGAGTATCTCCTCTACAAGTTTCGGATTTTTCATAAGCGCCGAGCCTTCACCGTTATTTACTATCTTAGGCACAGGACAACCCATATTGAAGTCGAATATATCAAAGTCTCTTTCCTCTATACTTGCGGCCATCTGTGCAATTATATCAGGATCCGATCCGAAAAGCTGCAACGCAACAGGATGTTCCCCTTTATCTATTTTCATAAGTGGTTCCGTGTTTTTGTTTTTAAAATAGATAGCCTTTGCACTCACCATCTCTGTAACGAGAAGTGAAGCTCCCATTTCTTTGCATAAATGACGAAATGGCAAGTCACTTACACCTGCCATTGGTCCTAGGCACAAACCGCCTTCTATATTTATATTTCCGATTTTAAAATCTTTTAGCATTATTCCTTATTCTTTCTAAAAATAAACAGCTTTGAAAAAATATAATTAAGTATAACTACGACCACACTTGAAACTATTTTTGCAATTATCCAGTTTCTCTTTAATAAGTCCACTCCAACAAACATAATCGCCGTGTCCAAAAAACCTGTAAACAATCTCGCTGTAATAAAACCTGACAGTTCAACCGCCAGTTTTGAAAACTCGAAGCTTTTACTTTTAAATACCCATATTTTATTTGTTATAAAGGCAAAAAGAACGGATAATATCCATGCAATTGTATTGGATACCAAGTTCGGAAATTGAAGTTTTGTATAGCAAATATGATATGCCGCAAAATTTACGAGAGTGGTCAGCACACCGAAAATAAGATACAGTATTACACTCTCATATTTTTTTATATAATATGATATTCTTTCAAGCATATTATTCTGCACTCTCTCCCAATATCACCACTTTATAAAACAATTCCAGCTGCGACAAAAGCTCTTCTTTTTTTCTTTGGTATAAACTTATCTTCAAGCCGCTCTCTATCTCGTCAAAATAAAAATCGGCATCATCAACTCTAACACAAAAGCTCAAATTTCCGAACTTATCAAACTCCATGGTAAGTATGCCTCCCGCCTCTTCGGCAAAAGACACACACATTATTTTGAGTTCATTTTTTATCTCATCCGGCAAAAGCTTGAACTTTTCATTGAAATAATACTTCTGAACATATGAGCTGGCACCACATAGCACCATATTTTCACTGTTTGTCCAATCGTAATTATATCCGTCCATCATTTCAGGCATATTATCTTACCAAAAGCTTGCTTATTCTGAATTGATCTTCCGGTATATCCTTAGTCATTGCCAATGCTTCCTGAATATCAAAGTCAACATACTCACCGTTTTTGTATGCAACAAGTCTGTTTGACTTACCGGCCAATAAAAGCTCTACAGCCTTTGCGCCCATAATTGACGCATAAACTCTGTCCTTACATGTAGGCGCACCACCTCTTTGCATGTAACCGAGGATTGTAGCTCTTGTCTCAATTCCTGTAGCAGCTTCTATTCTCTTTGCCATGGAAGTTGAATGTCCGATTCCCTCGGCATTGATTATGATATGATGCTTTTTTCCACGTTTTCTGTTTTCAATGATTCTGTCTATCAACACCTGCTCGTTTCCGTCATATCTCTCAGGTAAAAGCACATCCTCGGCACCGTTTGCAAATCCGCACCAAAGTGCAATATATCCTGCATTTCTACCCATTACCTCGATTATTGAACATCTCTCATGTGATGTGGAAGTATCTCTTACCTTATCAATAGCTTCCATTGCAGTATTTACCGCAGTATCAAATCCTATTGTATAGTCTGTACATGCTATATCAAGGTCTATAGTTCCCGGTATTCCTATAGTATTGATTCCGAGTGCTGAAAGCTTTCCGGCACCTTGGAACGATCCGTCACCACCTATGACGACAACTCCGTCTATACCATGTTTTCTACAGATTTCAGCGCCCTTTTTTTGTCCCTCCGCTGTAGTAAACTCCTGACATCTTGCAGTATAAAGTATTGTACCGCCTCTGTGAATGATTTCAGACACGCTGGTGCTGTCCATATCCACTATCTCTTCCTGTAAAAGTCCTGCATAACCTCTCATGATTCCCTTTACATTTATTCCGTTATGTATTGCTGTTCTGACTACCGCTCTGATAGCCGCATTCATTCCCGGTGCATCACCACCACTTGTCAAAACACCTATAGTTTTTATTGCCATATATTTCCTCCTATTTTAAAAAACGGATCTACTCTTTTTCTCTTTATATAATTTATATAGTATATCTCGGTAAGAATATACATATATAAATATCTACATCATTTTATATTAATAAAAAAAATTTTTCAATAGTCTTGTCATGGAATTAACAAATTCTAATTATAAAAATGCAAAGAGCATTATCAAAAAATCTAAAAACAGATTTCTTAATAATGCCCTTTTATATGCACGTCTTGCTTCGAATGCCATTCACAAGCGTTGCAAAAGCAGTTAGCTCTGCGGCGGCTATCTCACGGCACATGAAAGGTCTTCCTTAGTGCTGCTACATTCCTGTCCTGACACGGTTCGAAAGTTTCCATTGCGTGGGGACCCCCGCTTCAACACCACTTACTCCAGACTGCCAAGCAAATGAACACCCTAGGCAAGACATCACCCCTACTAAAGCGGATTGTAGGTACAGGACACCGCTATCTTCCCGGCTGTGCATTAACAAGTATACTTGCAATGATCTATATTTGTCAAATGATTTTTGATGTGCTAAAACAATTAAGTAAAATTTAAATAAAAATCTTTACAAGCCCATCTTTACAGCCATAGTTATAAGCAAAATTACTAACAATATTTAAGCATTCTCTAAAACTAGATGTCCTGTTGCGACTCTCATTCCAGATTTGCGATCAAATAACAGTATATCATCTCCATTTATATTGATACTTACATTCTCACCTATCTTATATGCTGTATTTCCAAATATTACACCGGTCAAAAGGTAATCTCCGAATCTTAATTTCAGTGTGCTTTCCATACCTGTAGGCATCGCACCGTATATGGTTGTATGAAGTCCTTCTCCTGATGTTATACCTATAGCCTCAGGTCTTATTGCAAGTACAAAGTCCTCATTGCTTACAACAGGCTCACTTTGTATACTGCTGTCCTCTTCCATAACCTTGGCTATATGATACTTAAACACCTCATCCTTGTTTGCCTTCTCCACATAGTGCTTACCCTTCATAAGCTCCTTGCGAAGTTCCTGCTTCTTTGCGGCATCAATGTCTCTTTTTTCAAACCACTCAGAAAGTTTTACATTCTCATTTGTAACAAGCTTTACCTTTACACCACCAAGGATATCTAGAGAAATACTTCCATCTTCTTGCTGATTTCCTCTTGCCTCTACAAAATTAATAGACGGATTTCCAACGAAATCGGCAACAAACAGATTTTCAGGTCTTCTGTAAACCTCAAGCGGAGGTGCATACTGCTGCAATACACCATTTTCCACTAAACATATCTGAGTCGCAAGAGTCATTGCCTCCATCTGATCATGTGTAACATAAACAAATGTACTTCCTGTCTCCACATGAAGTCTTTGAAGTTCATAACGCATCTCAAGTCTAAGCTTTGCATCAAGGTTTGAAAGCGGCTCATCCATAAATAAAACCTGTGGTCTTGGTGCAAGTGTTCTGGCAATGGCAACTCTTTGCTGCTGACCACCTGAGAGTTCGGCCGGATATCTGTCCATAAACATACCGATTTTTACAATTCTTGCAACCTGGCGGAGTCTTGAATCCATTTCCTCATCAGTAAGCTTGCGAACCTCTCTTACAACATTGCCTGACTTTACAACCTCAAAATCTTTATTTATCTCTTCACCCTTTGCCTTGTGAGCATCTAAAATTGCAGATAGCTTCTGTTCATATTCTGCTTTAAACTTATTTGCAGCCTCTTCAGGGTTATCGCTTTCATGAATTTTTAGCTCAAATACAGTCTTAGCACTGAATATTGAAAGTTCAAAGGCATCTATAAGCTTTACATAGGCTCTGTTATTATCAAGTTTGCCATTTTTATCACAGCAATCCAGTACTTCAGCCTTTATTCTCTTACCGTTTTGTAATGCTCTTATAATATCTGTATGTCTTTTTGCTTCCACATCTATTACCGGAAGTTCTTCTTTGATATTCTTTAAGCCGAACATTATATTCTGATAAACAGTCATATTGGGCCAGAGAGCGTAGTTTTGAAACAAGAATCCTACTCTTCTCTTGTTTGCCGGTACATTAATGCCCTTCTCGCTGTCAAATACTACATTATCACCTATAGTGATTCTTCCCTCGGTAGGTGTTTCCAAACCTGCAATCATACGAAGAATAGTTGTCTTTCCACAACCTGAAGGTCCAAGTAATGTAATAAATGAATTGTCAGGTATCTCAAGACTCAAATTGTCCACACCAAAATAGTTTTTCCATCTTTTGGTAATATTAGTTAATGTAATTGTCGGCATATCAACCTCCTATTCCATTGTCCAGGCTTGAGCCTGTAAGTTTATCTGCCAATGTATTAAAGAAAAGTATAGTTACAATCAAAATTAAGTTTATAGCACTTGAAAATGCATACAGTCCCATTTCATCAAAGTAATCAAGCGTAGTTGACAATATAAAGCCCTGTGTACAAAGTAAGAGGAATAATGACAACTCTCTGAGGCAGGTCATGAAAGGTAAGCTGAATCCACTTATAATAGAAGATTTCTGAATCGGTATGATTATTCTCACCATTCTCTTAAACCATCCTGTATTTTGAATTATAGCGGCTTCCTCAAGCTCATTACTGATTTGAAGCATTGAGTTTAGAGAAGCCCTGCTCGCAAACGGAATGTATTTTATAACACCTGCTATAATCAGCAGATAATATGTATTGAACAAATTGATATGTTCATTTGAAAACAATATAAAAAACGCAGCACCCACTGCTATAGATGGCATCAAATACGGAAGGAATGCCATATTGTTAACATAGGCTGCCCATTTTGATCTTCTATTCTTTGCTACAGCATAGCCTATCAAAGTACCGATAGTTCCTGCAATAGCTGCACATGCAAATGCTAAAAGTAGTGTACCCCAGAATGCCTTCCAGATAGTAGGATTATGAAGTATACCAAACTGACCGTAGAGTCCATTTTCTGTAACATTTTCACTTGTCAGCCACCACTTTGTAGTCAGATTACTAAAGTCATGCGTATAGAGGAAACTGTAATCTCCAGGGTTTGGAAGGAAAGTCTCAAGTGCAAAAAGCATAATAGGCCATATACTTGTAAAGAAAGTCAATACTGCAAATACAGCTCCTACCACATATTTCCCTATCTTTCCTATATTTATCTTAGACAGCTGACCGGATTTTCCTGTAACTGTTGTATAGTTCTTTCTACTTCTTAGCGATAGCTGATTTATTCCAAGTATCATTATACCAAATACCATCATAATGATTGCCAGTATACTTGCCTCACCTGTGTATTTACTATTCAAAGAGATATATTTGGTTGAAAGTGTTGTAAGTCCTAGGTAATGTGGTACCGGATATGAACCCATAGCTGAACCGAATACCAGCAAAATAGTATTAAGTATAGCAGGTGTGATCATAGGCAATGTAATCATTGTCATAATCTTCCACTTAGGTGTATCAAGTATCGTAGCGGCCTCTTCAAGATTGGTATCCATGTTTTTGAAAATTCCACCAATCATAATATAAGCAAACGGTGCATAGTGAAGTCCCAGTACTACCGCACTTGGAAATAGTCCCTGACACCACCACTTTGGAAATGTTATTCCTGTGAGTGAAGCAATCAATCCGTCCGATGTGCCAAGCACAGCATTTGAGTTGAACATATTTTGCCATACAACTGCCAATGTCCACTGTGGCATAATATATGGAAAAATGAAAATTGAACTCAGGTATTTCTTGAATTTCATATTAGTTCTAGTAATCAGAAACGCGAAAAAACCACCATAAAGAATTGAAATAATACATGTCAGAACCGCCAGAAGCATTGTATTTAAAAGTGGTTTCCAGAGATTTGACATTGCAAGCTTACTTGTAAATAAGTCTGTATAATTTACAATACTATAACCTGATGCCTTACCTGTAAGATGTTGATCAATAGTTCCCGGATGTATCTGAAGAGTATCTTTTATTATAGCTATAACAGGTGCCACAGTACTGAATGTAAGCATTATTCCAAATATAAGTAAAATGACATTCTGTGGCTTGCTAAAAAATGTTCGTATTCTATTTTTTAGTATTCCCATAATCTTCTCCTTAAAAAGGTGCTGCCAAAGGCAGCACCGGTCATATTAATTCTTATCAGAAGCCTTACTCAACATCTCTATCCAGCTACCTACAGTGAATGAAACATCTGCACAGTACTGTGGATCTTCAAGTACAAGACCACCGTCAGTTGTCCACCACTCATAGCCTCTATCATTCTTAGCAGGGAACTGATCCTCACCTGCCTCATTATATCCGCCCTTTTGATGATGATACTTAGCCTCTGTCTCTTCCATAACCTTAGGGTTTGAAGAATATCCACCCATATCTTTACCCCATGCACTAAATCCATCTTCTGTACATGTGATATATGCTATAAATGCACATGCTGTCCAAGGAAGTGGGCTATTCTTTGTAAGGAAGAGATAATGGTTATATCCAAAACCGCCCATACCGGTATAATCGTCCTGATATGCTGCTACAGTTACATTATTTACTGAAATATTTGAAGATTCCTCTATGGAACGAAGCTTTGAATATACCAAAAGTCCTGACTGATTCTTTGCTGATGCATCTACAAGTGTATTACATATCGGGCCATCATCTGTCTCTTCTGTGTAGTTTTCAACCCAAAGCTTGATCCAAGCAAGAGCATACTTACCGTTCTCAGACAATCCAAGGTCTGTTGCATCTGTTTCCATTTCTTTTATAACAGGATCAAAATATGCTTTCTTAGTAGCATCAAGCTTGTCATAAGCTTCTTTTAACTTATCTGAATATGTATCCTTTGTAAGCATGTAAAGAAAGTTCTTACCTACAAGCTCTGAATCTACATCCATAAATAGAGGATGTGAACCTTCATATACGAAATCCCAGCAGTTTGTAAACTTTGCATCTCCAGTATTATTGAACATAAATACTTTGTTCAATGTCTGAAGTGGAAGAAATCCTTTATAGCTGTCCGCAGTAACTTTATTTGCATCTGCCCAATCCTTTGGTATAAAGGTCTTTAATATGCCTGTATCTACCATCTTAGTCTGAATCTGATTGCCGTCCTGTATCAAAGTCATTGCAAATGTACCTGTAGGCTTTAATGAATCTGCACTAAGCTGCTCAAAAATCTTATTGTTCTTAGGTTGCTGCCACTCAAAATTCATATTGTAACTTGGATCAATTGTCTGCAAATATGAAATAAATAATGGTATTGCAGTCTTTCCACGGCTTGAGTTTCCTACGCCATAGAATGTCTGTCCGTTAGACTCTTCTATTGCTTTCTTTGCAAGCTCCTCTAAAGTCATACCCTGAGCTTCTGCAATAATCGCATCTACTCCTGTAAGATTCTCTGCAGGTGCCTTTGACTCTCCTGCTTCCTGTGACTGTCCTGCCACTGTAGTACTTTCACCTGTTGCCGGATTTGAACCGCCACATGCACCCAATGTTGCGATCAACATTGCTGATACAACTGCCAATGCTAAACCTCTTTTTTTCATTTCATCCTCCTATAATGGTTCTACCATTTTTCAGTTCATATTCTGAAGCGACTTTTCTTAAGATATTTTTTGATTTTCACGAACAATATATCAATTACACTTCTACATCAATACAAATTTGATTAAATATTCACTGATATGATTACTTAATTATAATAATATTATACAATTTTGTCAAGTTTATATATAGTATTAATAAGCGTACTAAAACAATTCCTCTTTCTGTCTTTCAAGCAAACTTATAGTAAATTCCATCCTGTCCTCGGTTGAGATTTTCTCCTTATCCCTATACTCCCAGTTCAATACCTTATCATATTTTACAGACAAATTCTTTCCGAAAGACTTTAAGAAAGCATCCAGGTTATCCATTTTTATATCCTTATTTTCTCTCATTGTCCACTTTATCTGCAACTTATTCACAATAATATCGGTTATAAACATACTGCTTGCCAGGGCCTTTATTCTTGCAACATACAAAAGATTGGCAACAGACTTCGGCATCTCACCGAATCTGTCTATAAGCTCATCCTGCATATCAAGGAAATCCTCCTCGGTTTTTACCAATGCTATCTTTTTATATATCTCAAGTTTTGTCTCTTCATTGGAAATATAGCTGCTTGGAATGTAGGCACTGCTGTCTATCTCCACGCTTGCCTCCACTTCCTCTTCCACAGGCTTTCCTGTCTTTAAAGCTCTTACGGCAGTGTTTAAAAGTTTCACATACAGATCATATCCTACTTCTTCCATATGGCCATGCTGTGTTACACCAAGCACATTTCCCGCTCCTCTTATCTCAAGATCTCTCATCGCAATCTTTATTCCGGAACCGAGTTCCGTAAACTCTCTTATTGCCTTAAGTCTCTTTGAAGCTTCCTCGGACAAAAGTTTATTTCTTGTATACATAAGGAAGGCATAGGCACTTCTTTTGCTTCTTCCTACTCTACCTCTAAGCTGATAAAGCTGTGAGAGTCCAAGTCTGTCCGCATCATGAACAATTATGGTATTGGCATTAGGAACATCAAGGCCTGTCTCCACTATGGTTGTGGTTACCAATACATCGACATCACCATTGATAAAATCGACCATTCTTTCTTCCAAATGTCTCTCATCCATTCTTCCATGCACATATTCCACATTTATATCAGGTAGGAGTGCTCTGACATGTGCGGCAACTTCTTCTATATTGTTGACTCTGTTATACAGATAGTACACCTGACCGCCTCTGGCAACCTCTCTTCTGATAGCCTCTTTAACAGTCTCATCATGATACTCCATTACATAGGTTTGTATCGGCTTTCTGTCAACAGGCGGCTCTTCCAATACCGACAGATCTCTGATACCTGAAAGTGACATATGAAGCGTTCTGGGTATAGGTGTTGCGGTAAGCGTAAGCACATTTACATTTTCACAAAGCTGCTTTAATTTCTCCTTATGCCTTACACCGAATCTTTGCTCCTCATCCACTATTACAAGTCCGAGTTTTTTCGGCACTACATCCTTTGATAAAAGTCTGTGAGTTCCTATCACTATATCCACAAGCCCTTTTTCCAGATCACTGACAGTCTGATTCTGCTCTTTCTTTGTATTAAATCTTGAAAGCAAACCTATTTTTACAGGAAAATCTTTCATTCTCTGGACAAATGTATTGTAATGCTGCCTTGCAAGAATAGTTGTCGGAACAAGGTAAAGTACCTGATATCCTTCCTGTATTACCTTAAATGCAATTCTTAAGGCAATCTCGGTCTTACCATATCCCACATCTCCGCATATCAGACGATCCATTATCTTTCCGCTCTCCAAATCTCTCTTGGCATCCTCTATGGCTTTTATCTGATCATAGGTCTCCTCATACTCAAACATTTCTTCAAACTCTCTTTGCCAAAGAGTATCCTCGCCATATGATACGCCCTGTCCTTTAAGCCTTGCGGCATAGAGTTCCACAAGCTCTTTAGCCATCTCTTCGACTTCAGTCTTTACTCTTGATTTGGTCTTGCTCCACTCCACTCCGCCAAGCTTATTGAGTTTAGGCTTTTTTATTTCTCCACTGCCGTATTTTTGTATTCTGTTCAGCTTTGAAACCGGTACAAAGCAGTTGTCACCACCCTGATATTCGATTTTTACATAGTCCTTAATTACATCGTCTCTTTCTATCTTCTCTATACCTTTATAGATTCCAAGACCATGATCTTCATGTACTATATAATCACCTATATGCAATTCGCTTAATGAGGTTACTCTGTCTCCCTCATATTCTTTTTCTCTTCTCTTTTTCTTCTTAGGACTTTTAAAAATATCAGTTTCCGAGATCAACGCAAAATTGATTGCCGGATACTCAAAGCCGGAGTGAATATTCCCAACAAGTATTGCAATCTGCCCCGGAGCGATACTTACATCTTTTTCCCCTTCCGAAAAGAAAGCATCCAAGGAATAATCATTTCTAAAACTGTCGGCAAGTCTCTTTGCTCTGGTCTTTGAGGCACAAACAAGAGCGACTCTGGTTTTATTCGACCTGTACTTTTTTAAATCGTCAACAAGATTTGTAAAATCTTCATGGTATACTCCGCTCATTCTTGAAAACACGGAGTACATTGCTTTGATTTCCAATTCCTTTATTCTGTTATCAAGCCCTGTAAGTGCAATACTCGGCGCTTTATTTAAGCTGTGAAACACCTCATCAGCTCCGAATATATCGGGAATATCCTCTTTTTTGTACTGCCCCGATTCTATTCTTCCAGCTGCACTTTGATTATATTCATCCTCCGTTTTTCTTGCCTTGTCCATTGTTCTTGCAGGCTCATCAATATATATAAGAGTATTTTTATAATCAAAATATCTTAAAAATGACTGTTCACCTCCAAGTACCTTTTCTCTTGCCGGATAGATATTTACATATTCAAGCTCATCTATTGATCTTTGACTTGCGGGATCGAAGCTTTTCATAGCATCTATTTCATCATCCCAAAGTTCTATTCTTACAGGATATTCTTCAGTAAGCGGAAAAATATCTATTATTCCACCTCTTATGGAAAACTGTCCGGGATTGCTTGTTTCAAAGCTTCTCTCATAGCCTATATCCGTCAGGTTTTTTGATATCTCTTCTATATCGATAATATCTTCTTTTTTAATCTCCAAAGTAGTTTCACAAAACTTATGATAATCTTCAAGCTTATCCATAAGGGCATCCACAGTTGTTACTATGACTCCGCTCTTATCTTCTCTTAAATGTTTCCATACTTCCACTCTTTTTTCTGTTATCTGTGAGGATCTTATATCTGCCGTAAAAAACAAAAGATCCCTTGCAGGATACAGGTAAACCTCGTCCAAAAAGCAGCCTATATCTTCATATAGCCTGCTCGCATTGTCCTCATCATATGATATAACAAGTTTCCAAGCCTTTTCTTCTTTCATCAGCTCGGAAATCAGATGTGCTTTTCCCGGCTCAGACATATCACTGACCTGTACCGGGAATTTTTCTTTTTTTATACTTTCTTCTAAAGATTCAAAATCCGCTAATCTTTTTAAGGGATTTTCAAATAAACTCATAATCTTCCTTACTTTGTCTTTTTGGTATTGTATCTGTTCATTGCAGTGTCGTACTGACCGTTCACCATAAGCTTTATCGCTTCTATGGCATCAGATGCCGCCTCATCCAAAAGTTTCTTGTCTGTATCGCCAAATCTGCCAAGTACATGATCTGCCAGATCCATCTTCGCCGGCTTTTCACCTACTCCCACCTTGACTCTCGGAAAATCGGATGTTCCCATATGTGCAATCAATGACTTGATACCATTGTGACCGCCTGCACTTCCCTTTAATCTGATACGCAAATTTCCCGGTTCCAAGTTTATATCATCATAAACCACTATTACATCTGCCGCCTCTATCTTAAAATAATCCATAAAGGCTCTCACAGATTCTCCGCTATTGTTCATATAAGTCTGCGGCTCCAAAATAATTGCCTTTTCATTACCTATTCTGACCTTTGCAAAAAGTCCCTTATATTTTCTTTCGGATATATCCTCGCCAAGCTCATATGCAAGTTTTTCCACAACATAAAAACCCGCATTATGTCTGGTATTTACATACTCTCTTCCGGGATTACCCAAACCAACTATTAACTTCATTTTACTTTCTTTTCTATCTTTATCAAATAAATTCTTTAATATACCAAGTAATGCCATTGTAAAATTATATATCCAAACTGTAGAGCATTCCTCTTATATTTCCGGACACCTTTATCTCTTTATACTCTGACGGATACATTCTTGTAGACATCACCTGTTTACCGTCATTTACAAATATTTCCACAGAACTTGCATCAATCATAAGTCTTAGATTTTCTATACTCTTGGTTCTTAAAAATCTTTTTTCTCTACCATATCCGTTTGCAATAAATGAAAGCTCCAAATCCCCTCTGCCTGCATCAAAATCAAGCTTTAAAGTATCAAATATTTCTATCTCAAACCTATCACCGAAGTTTTGAAGTTCTAAATCAAATGCTCTCTTATCATCCAAAACTTTATAAGAAGTATTTTCTTCGTCATACTCAAACAGCTCTTTTCTTAAGTGTTCAAATTCTTTAACAGGCTTCATATACAATGTATTATTGGCAAAGTCAAGCTCTCTGAATACACTCATACAATGCTGATATCCGTATTCTATAGTGGGATTTGTATAGCTTGCATCAGGCATACCCATCCATCCAAGCAGCAGTCTTCTTCCGTCATGTACAAATGTCTGTGGTGCGTAAAAGTCAAATCCGAAGTCAGCTTCCTTATACTCTGTTATAAAACCGTTGGTCCTAAAATCCCCTTCTATAATAAAGTATCCGCAGGAGTAAATATTTTGGAATTCATACTTTCCTCCCTCAAGCCCCTGTGGACATGCCATCAAAATCCATTGTCCGTTTATCTCAAAAAGGTCCGGACATTCCCACATATATCCGATTCTTGCCATGGTCTCAAATGTACGGATATGCTTCCAGTTATCGAGATCTTCAGACTCAAAAACCAGCACTTCTCCCTTATCTTCCATAGTTCTGGCACCGATTACCATGTAGTATTTGCCCTCATATTCAAATACCTTCGGATCTCTTACATGGCAGGACAGTCCTTCCGGGTAGTCCTTATTATACATAACTACCTTACCCGAATCCGCATTTATCCCGTCCTTACTTGTTACATGAACGGTATTATTCTCTCTACCCTCGTATATATAGTCAAAGTCTCCATCTTTTTTTACATTTCCGGTATAGAAGATATGCATGATATCATCCTTTATAATAGCCGAGCCTGAGTATGCACCGTTTTTATTATAGTCATACTCAGGTGAAAGGAATATCGGTGCTTCCTCCCAGTTTATAAGATCCTTTGACTTTAGATGTGCCCAGTATTTATTACCACCTGTCGGCTCATATGCGTACTGATAAAACACATGATAATATCCTTTAAAAAAGCAAAGCCCGTTAGGATCGTTCAGCCATCCGCTCTTTGGTTCTATATGATATTTTTGTCTCCAATTATTCATTTTATTTCCTATCTATTGATTATCACTTACCTGTCTGTTACTGATTTCAAGAAGCTTACTTCTCATTTCATTTTCTATATTTCTTAACTCGGCTTCCGCTTCTTTTCTTTTCTTTCTACCCTCATCCTGTATCTTTATAACTTCATCAAATGTGGATATAAGAGTTTTATTTGTGCTCTTTAATGTCTCAATATCTATTATTCCACGCTCGGATTCCTTGGCTGTTTCTATGGTAGCGGCCTTTAAGCTTTCGGCATTTTTCTTTAAAAGCTCATTGGTCATATCCGACACAGCCTTTTGTGCCTTTGCGGCATCTGTGGAATGCTTTAATCCTATAGCTATTACCATCTGATTTTTCCAAAGCGGAATGGTGTTTACAATGGTTGACTGTATCTTATCGGACATCATGGAATCATTGTTTTGAATAAGTCTTATCTGAGGTGCCATCTGTAATGATACCGTCTTTGTAAGTTCCAGATCATGTATCTTCTTTTCAAAGCGGTTTATCATCTGTGAAAAGTCTTTTGCCTTTTGTGTATCCTCAGGCAGTCCGCTTTCATCAGCTTTTTTTATAAGTTCAGGCAACTCTACATTATTTGCTCTCTCAAGCCTTTTCTTTCCTGCCATAATATACATTGACAGTTCCTTGTAGTAGTTCATATTGAGCTCATACATCTTATCAAGCATCAGTACATCCTTCATCAAGGTTACCTGATGATCCTCTAAAGCCTTTGAAATATTATTGACATTTACTTCCACCTTGTCATACTTCGCCTTAATATTTGCAAGCTTATTTCCGCTCTTTTTGAAAAATCCGAAAAATCCCTTGTCCTCTTCATCAATCTCCAGTGAACGGATCTCACCCACCACTCCGGCAAGCATATCGCCTATCTCACCAAGATCCTTGGTCTTAACTCTTTCAAGAGCATTCTCAGAAAATTCGGCAATCTTTTTTTGACTTCCGACTCCATATGTAAGTACAGCCTGTGAATTGCTTATATCTATTTTAGAAGAAAACTCCTCTACAAGTCTTTCTTCTTCAGGTGAAAGTTTTATCTGAGGTGTACTCTCAGGCTTGGCAGCCTCCACTACAACAGTTTCAGGTGCCTTCTCCTCAATGTCGAAGGTCAGACTTGGACCTTCCTTTAACATATCATCCAGTGAATCCATATTTATTTCATTGTTCTTTAATTCATTATCATTCATAGTCTCACCTCTCATCTTCTTTAATTCCGCCTCCTATCAGTCCTTCTTTTGCAAGCATAACTTTTAATAATGCCGCATCGGTGTCCGCATCAAATGCGGTATCCTTAAAAAGACGGTTTTGGAATTCACCACAAGCTTCATTTATAGAATCTATCGTCAATTCGATCTCGTTTTTAGTATTTATAATATCACTGTCAGGGGATAAAACATTGTCAAAGTCGGAATATGTCTTTATAAGCTTTACAGTTGTAGGTAAATAATACTTCATAAGCTTATAAAGCTTCTCTGTTTCCTTAGGCTCCTTTTCTACCCTGTCAATTATTGCAGTAAGTATAGTCTCCAGTTTTGTAAGCTTGGATGACATAGGCTCCTTTGTTATTCCAAGATGTAATTCTTTGATAGATATTATATACTCTCTACCCTCAGATATAAGGCTTCCGTCTTTAATATCAACCTTTTTCTCAATTATATCATTCTTTCTTTGTTCGGATTTTCTTTGCTCCTCCAGCGCTAAATAGCCTTTATATACATCATGACTTAACATAAAGCATTTATTTTCTTTATCCAAATGCCCCTGTGTGAAAATCCTTTTTTCTATCATTTTCTTTAAATTATTTGCAACGACTTCGGGACTTTCATTTGAAAATTTTGCAATGTCTTCTATGTTCATATAAGTCCTACCATTCATTATACGATAATATTTGTCCGCCTTTTCAACCAGACTAAGATCACTGATTGCCGGAAATGCAAGAAATGCTCCTATTCCAAAAAATGGTATAAGTGCAATCATCGGCACAATCCAGCCTACAAATGACGCAGGAAGTACAGTCAGTGTAAGTACAAGTATCGGAATACCGAAAAATATCATCATAGGTACTCCGACAAATATCCTTATAAACAGATCCGATCTGTTGGTCCTTAAATAAATATTTGCCATATTGCTTTTATTTACCTTTACACTCACTGCATTCTTATTATAATTTTCCTTTGTAAGATTGTTCACTTCCCTCAGGCTGTCAACAACATTGTCTGCAAATTTCTTTGCATTATTTCCTATATCCGTTTCATCAAAAATATGATCTATATAACCTCTGATACCGTTCCAATCCTTTTTTTCCTGCATACTCAACCTTCACCTCGTCTCTATTTTATTGGTAAACTTCTGAATATATTAACATTTTTATTATCCCACATCTTTATCAAGTTATCAATATTAAAGACATTTTACCCCACGAGTGCCGCTTCATCCATACAGGCTTTCTTTTATATAAGATATTTTTTGCTTAATTTTTTTTGAACCCTCTGCCCTTTTTAAAAGTTTTGAAGAAATAAAATGTTATATTTTAACAAAAAATATGCAATGAATATTGTGAATTATATTCATTGCATATTGTTGATTTTAGAATTATACTATCTATGAATAATAAAGCATATATTCATAGTGCTGTTTTATAAAGGAGTAGTATGGGAAGAGCATTCAGTGAAGAGGAAAAGGAAAAAATAAAAGAAGATGTTATGGAAACTGCTCTTGAGCTGTTTCATAATAATGGAGCAAAGTCACTTAGTATTTCAGTTTTGACAAAAAGAGTCGGTATTGCACAGGGAAGCTTTTATAATTTTTGGAAGGATAAGGATTCACTTATCATTGACCTGGCGGCATATAGATCCGGACAAAAACTAAAAGCTCTTGAATCCGTATTTTCAAGTTCACTTGATGACCCTGTAGGATTTTTAACTGATGTCATCTATAAATACTCTCTTGACTTGATGATAAAGATAAAAACACAGCCTATATATGAGGAAGCCTTTAAAATACTCAAAGTTAAAAAAGCTGATGAAATAAATCAAATAGAAAGTCTGTATGGAGAGTTTTTAAAAAAACTTGTAGCTTACTGGAGAGAAAATAAAGCTATAAAGTATGCTGATGAGAAAGGTCTTGCCAATGCCTTTATAGGTAGCTTTTTATTTTGTTCAGAACATCATCTCTTTGATGAGAAATATTTTGAAGATATACTAAAAACTTACATATCAGGAATAGTCAAAAAGTACATTAAGCTGTGATATTTTAAAGCTTTATATATTTTATACATACAGTAAGGTCATTTATTTAAATAAAAGGGGGAGATATGGTACTTGATTTTATTGATATAAAAAAAGAAGATATATCACTTGCCGGAGGAAAGGGAGCAAATCTTGGAGAGCTTATATCTGCCGATATAAATGTTCCAAAAGGATTTGTAATTGCCGCAGATTCCTATAAAGCTTTCCTGAAAGAAAACGGCATAGAAGAAATTATTAGAAATAAACTAAGAGAAGTATACGGTGATGAAATAAAACTCTTAAAAGCTGCAGACTGCTTTCGTGAGCTGATAAGATCAGGGGATTTTTCCGCTGAGACAAAAAAACTTATAGCGGATAAATATAATAGTCTTGGAGAAAATATAAGAGTCGCCGTTCGTTCCTCCGCCACTGCAGAGGATCTGTCTGATGCCAGCTTTGCCGGGCAGCAGGAAACTTATTTAAATGTAGTGGGCATTGATGATGTTCTATTGCAGATTCGCAACTGCTATGCCTCTCTTTGGGGGAACAGAGCAGTAAGTTACAGATTTCATCAAGGCTATGATCAGACTTCTACAGCCATTGCGGTAGTGGTACAAAAAATGGTGGAGAGTGAAAAGGCCGGAGTTTTATTTACTGTAAATCCACTAAGCCGAAACACAAATGAAATGCAGATAAATGCAAGCTATGGTTTGGGGGAAAGTGTTGTAAGCGGCAGAGTAACTCCCGACAGCTATATTGTAACAAAAACCGGCAAACTAATTGAAACCACTATAGGCTCTAAGGAAACAAAGATAGTATATGGAAATAAAAATACTGTAGAAATAGCTGTAGATGAGGAAGCACAAAAAAAGAGAGTTTTAGATGATAATGAAATATCCGGGCTTTTAAACTGTGGACTAAAAATAGAAAAGCATTATGGTATGCCTATGGATATTGAGTGGGCCATCAAAGACAGTAATATCTATATTTTACAGGCAAGAGCTATAACCACATTAAGAAAAAATACCGATGAAGATGCTCTTATAAAAAATTATATAAAGGGCACAAAGCCGACTAAGAGTATGCGTAAAAACCTGGCATTTCAACTTGAAAAAATGCCCTTTGCTTACAGAGTTTTGGATTATGATTTTATTATGGCAATCAATGACCAAAAATCAAAAATATTTGGAGAAGCCGGCATAATCTTTGACTCGGATCCGCAGATCGACAATGACGGCATACAGACTCTTCCAAAGGGCAAAAAGGGTATAAACAAAAATATTTTTCATTTCTTTAAAATACTGAAACAAATCAAAGACTTTGATTCCTGTGCTACTATATGTAAGGAATTTATGTGCAGATATGAAGAAGAGATTTCAATGCTTAAGGCTAAAGACTTTGAAAATATTAGTCTTCAAGAATGTAGAGAATTTTTAGAGTACAGCTATAAACTTACCAAAGATCTTTCCTATGACAGATTCAAATATGCCCTCTTTCCGACAATGCTTGTATTTGATAAATACACTAAATTACTTCAAAGAATAAACCCAAAATATACCGCCTTTGACCTTTATAAAAATCTGGATAATAAAACCTCAACTGTAAATAAAGATATATTCGATATGGCAAAGGAGATATCAAAACATAGCAAATTAAAGGAAGACTTACTTTCCGGTGAAAGCTATAAAAGTTTATATACCGGGTTTGATGATTTTAAAACTATGGTGGATAGATTTTTGCAAAAAAACGGATTTAAATCAGACTATAACTGCTACTGTCTGGAAGCCAAGACATTTATTGAAGATCCTGACAGACTTATAAATATTTTAAAACCGCTACTGCTTTCAGCTTCCGATCAAAACCAAAATTCGGAAAACTTTTATGAATTAATGAAGGAATTAGAAATTGTTTCCGGTAGAAAATACAAGTCTATAAAAGCTGATATACAAAACTTCAGATACTTCCATATAGTTCGTGAAGAAAGCCAGTATTTATGGGAGAGCTTATTTTTCTATGTAAGAAAATGTGTAACAAGGTCAAACCTGCTCCTTCTTGAAAATAAAGACTATAAAAGCGGTATAGCAAATCTTTTCTTTAATGAACTGATAAAAGCTATGCATAGAGGATATCTTGATAAATCCGACCTTGAAAATATCAAAAACAGAAACGAAAAATTTCCACTCTCTATAAAGGTTTGGGAAGCATCAAAGCTTCTTGTATTTGAAGCAGAGGGCGATATTTTAAAGGGTGTGAGCGGAAGCTTTGGCAAGGCTGTAGGAAGAGCCTGTATTATTCACAGTCCGAAAGAGTTTTATAAAATGCAAAAAGGTGATATTTTGGTATGTCATCTTACAGATCCTGAATGGACTCCGCTTTTTGAATCGGCAAGTGCGGTGGTGGCTGATACCGGAGCGGCTCTAAGTCACGCTGCAATAGTAGCAAGAGAATACGGTATTCCGGCAGTACTTGGAGTAGGCTTTGCAACAACAAAATATAAGGACGGTGATATGCTTCAAGTAGACGGTGATAAAGGAACAGTACGAGGTTTATGATATGGATAAAGAAATGAAAAGAAAGGCAATTTTAAATGACGCTCTTCTTCCACTACTTATAAAAACCTCCATTCCCACTATTATCGGAATGCTGGTAATGGTCATTTACAATCTTACAGATACCTTCTTTGTAGGTATCTTAAACAATAAGTCTATGACTGCCGCAATCGGTATAGTTTTCAGCTTTATGAGTTTTATACAGGCACTTGGATTTTGGTTCGGCTATGGAAGCGGCAATATAATGTCAAAAAAAATCGGAGAACAAAATGATAAAGAGGCTAAAGATATGGCTTCCATAGGAATATTCTTTGCAATATCAACCGGATTAATTATCGCCTTTTTATCGCAGATTTTTATTATTCCTCTCTCAAAGTTTTTAGGTGGTAATGCTTCAAATGATTTATTTGAATTTACTATAGAGTATTTGCGGATAATTATTCTAAGTATACCCTTGGGTCTTTATTCACTTACAATTTATAATCAGCTAAGACTATGTGGAAATGTGAAAGAAGGGATGACCGGACTGCTTTTTGGAATGATTACAAATATGATACTGGATCCTGTAATGATGTTTACTTTAAAACTTGGCTTTATCGGAGCCGGCTATGCTACTCTTACAGGCCAGATAGTAGGCTCTTTTATACTGACATATTTCTCTTTCAAATCGGGAAATATATCTTTACATTTAAATTTTAATAAAGAGAGAATATATCATATACTGGCCGGAGGTATGCCGAATTTTTCCAGGCAGTCCGTTACAAGTATTGCTCTGATTTTACTGAATATGACTGCTGCCAAATATGGAGATTCCATTCTGGCGGCTTTGACAGTAAGCTCAAGAATATCGGCAATCGCCTATATGATAATGATAGGCTGGTCTCAAGGCTTTCAGCCAATCTGTGCAATGAATTACGGAGCAAAAAAATATAACAGAGTAAAAGATGCTTTTAAACTTACAACCACAATCGGCAGTATATTTTTGATTTTTTCTGCAATCCTTTTATGTATCTTTTCATATAAACTTGTTAAGACGATGACATCCAATATTGAGGTTATATCTATAAGTGTGCAGATTTTACGTATGCAATGTATAACTATGCCCTTTGTAGGCTTCTTTGCAGTAAGCAGTATGCTTTTACAAAACATAGGAAAATACCTTATGGCTTCCATACTCTCCGTTTCTCGTCAGGGAATATTTTTTATACCTCTGCTTTATATTTTATCCGTCTTATTCTCCCAATATGGAATATACCTGCTGCAACCTATTGCAGATGTACTCTCATTTGCTTTAGCTGTTTTTATGGTAAGGAGTATTCAGAAATCTTTTGTTAAAACATAAGACAAAGAAAAGACTATATAATTGAATAAAAGTTAATTATATGAGAGAATAATACTCTATACTTTTAGTGTTAATTTAAGGTGTAAATACCACCTAAATGCGGAGTGTGTATGAATATTTTAGTAGTTGAAGATGAAGTACTGCTTGCTTCGTCTCTTAAAGAAATTTTAGAAGAATGTGGGCATATTGTAGAATGTGCCTATGACGGAATGGAAGGACTGATACTTGCAAGGTCTTCACATTTTGATCTGCTTGTACTTGACTTAATGCTACCTAAATTGAACGGTTTTGAGGTGGCAAGAACTCTCAGGAAAGAGAAAAACGGACTTCCCATTTTGATATTAACTGCCAAATCAGATATCCTTGACAGGGTTGAAGGACTTGATTCGGGTGCAGACTATTATCTTACAAAACCTTTTGACAGAAGGGAGCTCTTAGCCTGTGTAAATGCTCTTCTTCGCAGACAGGGAAAGGAAGTCAATCAAATAAGCTTTGGCAATACCACTTTAGATATAGATTCATCAGAACTTATATCCGGTGATAATTCCATACGACTCTCCTCCAAGGAGTTTCAAATGATGAGGTTTCTTTTAAAGGAGGGCAAAAACAATATTTCAAAAAATCTGTTCCTTGAAAAAATCTGGGGATATGACAGTGATGCCACAGAAAACAATGTGGAGGTATATATAGGATTTCTAAGAAAGAAGCTTAAGACATTGTCATCAGATATATCAATAGTTGCCAGCAGAAGGCTTGGATATCATTTGGAAGTAAGAGGTGATGAATGATTGAGAAATTACAAAAAAAACTCACTTTGCTTTTATCTTCCGTAAGTATTTTTTTGCTTATTTTCATGCTTATCTTCCCTTTTCTTTTTAACAGAAACAGCATTTACAGCGATATGAGATCCACACTTTCTGAAGCTATGAATACTCCAATGTATCAAGACTCCGTATCCGGATCCTATGCTGTTTTTCAAATGATGTTTGACTCTGACGGAAATATCATAGATACAAGTGGAGCTGATTTTTTTCTTGATAGCAAAATAAAACAGGATTTAATATCAGATGCATTAAACAAAATAAGTGGAAATTCAAACAGGTTTTATTCATCAATAAATGGTGGAAAACTTCAATATATCTGTGAAGTCAAAGCCCCGCCTGATCGCTTTGATGATGAAGAACGGCGACCTCATAATAAAACAGATAAATCCGATACAAATATATACTCTGCAGAGAATAAATCTATACCCCATAACCTTACCGATAGTAACAGACCGCCAACTTTGTATCGAATTGCAGTAACCGATTTCAGTACTGAAATAAAAAACTTAAACAATCTTTTAGTTTTGCTTGTACTGCTATTCTTTGTAATCTCTACCGTGATTATACTCTTTTCAAAATATTTTGTTAAAAAGAGTATACAGCCTGTAAGTGATGCCATTACTTCCCAACGCCAATTTATTTCAGATGCATCACATGAGATAAAAACTCCTCTCACAGTTATAATAAATAATGTGGGAAATATTCAAAAGGCAATATCAAAGAATTCTATTCAATTAGAAAATATGGAATTGCTGAAGAAAAATATCAACGGTATTGATGAGATGAGTGAAAGGATGAAGCATTTGACACAGGATTTGCTTGACCTAAGCCGCCTTGAAAACTGGCAGGATAGAAAAGAGCAGATGGAAAAAATAGTTTTATCAGATATTGCAACCAAAGAATGCCTGTATTTTGAGCCATTGTTTTTTGAGAATAACAAGGAACTTAATTACAATATAGAGGATAATATTTCTGTTTTGGGAGATGCAAATAAGATAAAAGATCTTATCTCGATACTTTTAGAAAATGCTATGAAATACTCGCTTTCACACACCACACTTACTTTAACTAAGACAAAAAAGAGTATTATTTTATCTGTAGAAAATGATATAGAAAAAGATCTTTCAAAAGAGGATACTGTCAATATATTTAAGCGTTTCTACAGACTTGACGAATCTCACTCCGGTAGCGGCTATGGACTCGGTCTTCCCATAGCAAAGGAAATAGTACTTATGCATAAGGGTGAAATAAAGGTAATAAGCAAGAATAAAAAGATATGTTTTGAGGTTTATTTTCATATGTAATTTTAACTAAGTAATTAGGAGGATATAGCAAATATTATATCCTCCTATATATTTCATAAAACCGGGTAATTTTGTCTCTTCTACTTAACATACTTCTCAAATTTGTTTACACTCATTTTTGCCCGCTTAGCAGCTTCATCAACACTCAATATACCATCCTTTACAAGTGATACCAGAGTACTTACAATTCCACTTTCTCTGGCTCTATCAAGCTCTACTACATCTACTTCTTTTCTTAAATCTTCATATAATTCCTTTAATGCTTCTGTCATATCTTCTCCCTTCTCTCAATATTTAAGGCGATATTTCATATTTGAGGTAATCTAAGATAACCTTTAGAACCCTTTCTATAGATATTTTAGAACTTTTCCTGCATTATTCACGGTACGATATTTAAGTTAATTACCGTGCTATAAATCTTTAAACCTAATCCATGACGCTATAACTGACTTGATACACCTAAAAATGGGCAGACTTCCCCTAGGTAGAGTTTACAAGTAGTTATCAAGCTGTCAAGGTTCATTATTAGTTGTTATTCAAGCTGTATACATAGCTTGCTGATATTTGATAGAGTATCATAGAACTCATCCTTATATGGGCAACTGCTACACAGCTTGAATGTTATATACCTTGCTGAACGAATTACTTTTGCAGCAATCTTTAGCAGTTTTAGACGGACAGTATCAATGCGTTGTTTTCTCATATTTGCAGATAACGCCAATCGTCTAAACCAATTAAATATGTTATAAGCAAGTGCATGTATTTGAAGCCTGTTGGCATTTACAATTCTTGTATGACTGCTGACAGAAGCAAAGTCAAAACCTGTTTTACTTTCCTTTATGAAGTTTTCCATCAAGCCTCTTTTGCAATAGAACTTGATAAGATATTCAGGGGATGATTCCATGTTTGTAACAATGAATGTATACATGTAAGTAATTTGGTTTTCAGGTTTTTCAACTTTACAGACAACACGTCTTTCATAAGGCCAAGGACCTGCCTGATACATGAATTCACCATAAACTACAGCATAATCTACTTTGTTGTTTTTTGTGATTTCATCAAGTTCATCTACAAGATATGATGCTTTATCACGAAGTATAGCATTCTCTTTCAAACGAATTACATAGCCGGTGCCGTTTTCTTCACACTGTTTATATAAACCGGGTGTTGCAAAGCCACTATCTCCACGAAGGAGAAGTTTAATTTCCGGAAAATCTTCAAGATATTCATCAAGTATAGGCTGAAGAAATTCCACAACTCCTGTGCTTGAATACTTAGTCCCATCGCGAAGCTGAATTTTAATCAAATCTCCTGTGATTCCATCATAGCAAACAAGTGGATGGTAACCGTTACTTTGATAGTGGAAGTTAAATGCTCTACCTTCCTGTTTGCCATAGGCATTAAGGAGTGTTGAGTCCAAATCTAAAATGATAGCTTCCGGCATCTGAATGCTATAAACTTTCTTTCGAAGAATTTGATTTATTGAAAGGAACTGATTCAGCGAATCCTCATCCATTCGATTATGAAATCTTGAAATGGTTGGTTGTGATGCTAAAGTGTCTTTATTTAGCACTGCTTTAAACACAGGATCATTTGTAAGTTCATCTGAAGCGTCATCTTCAAAATAACCTGCAATGATCATATATATCATCTGAAGAAGATTTTCTTTATCAGTGTGATAACGGAATAATGCAGAATCATTGGTCTTAAATGATTGACTGAAAAGTTTATCAATGCCAAGTTTACTTACGAATTCTTTTATAAGAAGTAAGCCTGCATCAGAGGATAAATCTCCTCCATCGAAATTAATTTTAATTTTTCTATTGCTTTCAAGTGATAAGGTGTTTACAATACTCATAAAGGGCTCCTTTGTGTATTTTTTTTGAGTTTAAGCACCTTAATTTTACCACAAATGGACGCTCTTTTTTTCTTCACTTAATAAGTGAAAGCAATATTTTGTTAAAATATAGTAATTATGTGGCTTTCAGCCACTTTCATGGAGTTAACAATGAATAATCTAGGCTTTTCATAACGCTCCTTATAAAGAATATTTTAGATAAAAAGAAAAACCATGTTTGTTATTCTATATTATTATATTTTTATGTTTTATACAACAAAATATTTTTTAATAAAAAAAGGGTGCAAATTCGAAATCCGTCAAATCTGCACCTTTTTACTATAAACTGCTTTCACAATCCTTATTTGTTTTTCCATTTCCGCCTGCCAGGAATACAGCTGCCATAATGCAAAATATACTTCCTATTATCAAATAAACCATTTCAAAGGTTCCGCTTGTACCATAGATTTCCAATATACCTTTGTATATTGAACCTGCACTAAGAGTTGCTATACCGCATTTCCAAGGCAAAGTGACATTATCCGAAATTGTTCTTTTTAAAATAAGATTGTTTAAAAGGCTTGGTATAAAAAGCCCTATAAAAGGTATCAAAAATGCATACATCATATAGCTTGAATATACGCCATGTGAGAAGTATTCATATATCTGCCCGAAGATAAATACAAATACCGAAATACCAAGATAAATCCATGATTTCTTCATCAGTTTCCACCTCCAATATATACTATATCACTTACCGATCTTTCCTGATTTGATCGCCCGTTTGTAGTAGGATTGTTTATGATCTCTCCCTTGAAAACCATAGTGGAAGAACCGCCACCATCCAGATTATAGGCATCTGTTATTCCAAGCTCTTTCATAAATGTTGCAAGTTCATAAAGGCTTAATCCTGCACTCTCGCTTGTTCTTCCGTCTGATACCACAAATACATAGTGATTGTTTCCAAGATATCCGATTGCCGTTCTCGGATTGCTTGCCATCGCCATTCCTACTTCTTCATTTTCACCTACAGATATTTCGCCGTCTTCAAGCAAGAACGGTCCGAATGATAACACCTGATATGCTCCACTTTGTAAAAGAGCTTCAGCAGTTGTTTCATTCTCTGATACAAACTCAAACTCTCCGGTATTTGTTATAACAAGGTCATCTCTGTCTCCTGATGTGTTTCTGTAAAGATTTCCGTTTCTTATAACATATCCTGCCTGTCTTGCACCATAGTAATCTCCATTGATAGCAAGTATGGAATTATTCTCTTTGGCTATATTTGAAGTTGTATCGGTAATATTTCTTCCATAAGTATTATTTGCAAGTGCAGTCTTTAAAACTGAAACATCACTTACCGTTACATCAGCCACATAGATATCACTATCATATGCCCTGTACTGTTTTAGTGTAATACTTGTGTTACTGTCGGAATATTCTCCTATAACAGTACCTCCTTCAACAGTCTGCATATTAGCCACTGTAGCACCGCTTATTTCATCAGTACTTTCGGTTTCAGTACTGTCAGATGATACATTTGTCCCTGATGTTATATTATTTGAAGTGCTTGTTCCGCTATTAAGTTTTTCTTCTATAGCAGCTTCAACACTTTCCTTTATATTGCTGTTTGTAGTCTCTGCGACTACATTTGAAGCCATTACACTTTGCATCGGATGCGGTATTACAAATGTATCTAAAAGTGCATATGTACTGAATGAAAATAAGGCTACACCATATAATATGCCTAAACCCTTTTTATTTAATTTCTTCATATATTTTACCCCTGTCTATTTTAAAGAAGCGGCATAATTATTCTCTCTTACAGTCTCTTTTTTCTTTGCAAACACCAAATGTCTTTGCACAAAGTATGATACTGTAAATAAAACCACTTCTGTTATTATCTTAGCCAAATATGCATTTATATTTAATGCTTCTACCATTCCTCGAAGAATCAAAGTATTCATTGCAAATATAAATGCCGCAAGTCCCAGATATGAGATATATTCCCCCGCAAGATTCTTCTCGTCTTTTTTATTATTATTAAACACAAACTTTTTATTTACAAAAAAGTTGAAGTGTAGTGATATAATGCGGGCAATCGCATTTGAAAGTATTATGCTTCCTGAAAACAAAAAGCATATAGTGTAAAGTAAAAAATCTATAATAAAGGATAAAATAGAACTGCCACAAAACTTGATGATCTGACTGTATATTCTTGCAGAGTCTTTTATAGTATCAAAGTGACTCTCTTCATTGTCATTGATATATATCGTTTCAATTGTGTATTCTTTCATCCTGATACCTTTTCTTGCAAAATGAAGTAACATATTCATCTCATACTCATACCTCTCACCCTTTATAAGTAGTAGCTCCGGAATCAGACTTTTGTGAAATGCCCTCATTCCGGTCTGAGTATCTTCAATATTTACACCTGTGGAAAGAGCAAATACCTTATTTGTGATATAGTTTCCTATTCTTGATCTGAGTGGCGAATCCTTTGACTGTTCTCTGCATCCAAGTATTAGGCTGTCTTCACTTTCCATTGATTTATCAAGCAGATATAGCGCGTCCTTTAGTGAATGTTGTCCGTCTGCATCCAATGTTATTACTGCAAAATCATCCTCTATTTTATTTAAATAGGACAATCCTTCTTTTATAGCGGCACCCTTTCCCTTATTTACATAAAAGTGAATGACCTTTGCTCTGCTGTTCTTTTCAAGTTGGGAAAAGAGGGGAAGATATTCTTCCCCTGAACCATCATTCACCACTACTACCTCTATTCCTCTTGCTTCAATGGACTGCACAAAATATATCAAATTTTCATTTGGCTTATATGCCGGTATTAGGGCAAATCTTCTTTTCATTACTTCTCCTTTCCGGATGTATCTCCTGTCTTTTGATTACTGTTATTCTTATTCTTTTTCTTCTTAGAATCAGTTTTATTTTCACTGCTCTGATTATTTTCATTCTGTGGCGGCTGACCCATCGGTGGCTGGCCTTGGCCATTTCCTCCTCTTTCCTGGAAGTTTCCATTCATTTCAGGTGGCTGACCCATCGGTAGTTGACCAAAGTTTCCGTCTTGAGAGTTGCC
This sequence comes from Lachnoanaerobaculum gingivalis, assembly GCF_003862475.1. Lineage (GTDB taxonomy): Bacteria > Bacillota > Clostridia > Lachnospirales > Lachnospiraceae > Lachnoanaerobaculum > Lachnoanaerobaculum gingivalis. The sequence goes on from NZ_RRCO01000007.1 coordinate 89,752, forward strand.
GTCTCTTCCACCCTGTGGTGGCTGGCCGAAGTTTCCGTCTTGAGAGTTGCCGTCTCTTCCGCCCTGCGGTGGCTGGCCAAAGTTTCCTCTCTGTGAGTTACCGCCCATTCCACCCTGTGGCGGCTGGCCCTGGCCATTTCCCCCTCTTCCCTGTGAATTTCCATTCATCTGTGGTGGCTGACCCTGTGGTCGCTGACCATTTCCTCCCATTCCGCCCTGCGGAGGCTGGCCGAAGTTTCCTCCCTGTGAATTTCCTGCAGTAACAGAACCCTCACTATTTCCTACACTTACCTTATAGTTCTTTCCTCTTTCAATCTCTGCACTGCTGTATAAAACTGCATTATATCTCTGTGTCTGATCTGCTGATGTGAAAAGCTCCTTTCCTGATTCGTCACTGATCTTTATAGTAGCTCCTGTAGCCGCATTGTTATCCAAGTAGTAAATAATACTTGACTGAGTTGAATTGTTCCCGTTAAATCCTTGGAACATTCCGGAATTACCTGTTGCAAGTATGCTTCCACCTGTAATAGTACCTGTTCCGTCATAGTCAATCGGTGCATTTCCACCATTTGAAGGTCCGTCTACTATTATATTTCCACCGGAAATATTTAAATCGCCATTGGAGTCTATACCGTCACCACCCGGAATTATATTTATATCTCCTCCTGAGATATTGATAGCATAGCTGACCTGTGATCCGTCTGTTGAGTCTCCTGCTGCATTTATACCGTCATCACTTGAATTTACCAGTATATTTCCGCCTTCAACATTTACTGTGATTCCTTCAAGACCTTCATTTGAAGTCGCTATATTTATTTTTCCGTCTTTAACAGTCAAAGTATTGTCTGCATGTAATGCATCATCACCTGAATTGATATTCAACTCACCGTTTTCAAATGTAACATCACCCTTGGAATGCAGTGCATCCTCTACTGTAGTGATATCAAAATTTCCATTCTTTACAACAAGTGTTTTCTTACCGTTAAGTCCATGATGTGAAGCGGTAATACTGTAGTTTCCGCTTTCTATATTCAAGTTTGATTTTGAATGTATAGCATCCTCATATCCGCCTTCCACTGTAAGCTTACCTGATCCTGTTAAGTTTATATCTTCTTCGCTGTAAACAGCCGCATCATAAACATTGTTTTCACTTGTGGAATTCTCATCTTGAGTATTTGCAGCTCTCATATCGCTTATCGTATTATCACTTCCATCAATAAGGTTGATATTTATATTTCCACTCTTTCCTACAATCGGTGCATCTGAAGAATTTGATATTGTAAAGTTATCAAGATTTAAGTTTACATCTCCGTCTGAATTTACTACTATCTGTCCTTCACTCAGATTGCCTTTCAGTCTATAATTTCCTGCCTTACTTATAGTAATGATCTTTCCTTCGCTGCTTGCTCCGTCTCCATTTATTGAAACGGTATTATTATCAACATTTATACTTGTTTCATTACCTTGAGTTTTCTCACTTTTACTGTTAGTTACATTTGCTCTTACCGTTGCCGCATTTGCATCCTGTGATGCATTGCAGGCACCAAGTCCAAGCATCAGTCCCATTCCCATTAAGGAGAATGCAATATTTCTGTTTATCTTCTTATTATCTGTTATTTTACTTTTCATAAGCTCCTCATTTCTCTTATACTGAATTTATTTTTAAAGGATTGTTTTCCTTTGATGCATTAAGGATACAAAAGTAAACTGAAATGAAGCTGAAAAAAACAGACTAATTTGTGAAGAATATGTGAAAAAAAGGGGCTGTCTGGAAATGACATCCCCCTTTTTACATTTATTGTGTATAAATGACTGAAATCATACGCAAAAAAGCGCAGTTCCCCTACCCCATAGAAATTCTTTTTTGAATCTATGCGGCAGCTCCGTTTCTCATCTTTTTTTTTGATATTTATATAAATTATGGCCTATGGCCACGAGTAAAACTTCCAGTTTGACTGAATGAATACCTCTTCGGACAATTCTCTTGTACCAACGGTCGCTTTTCATAATTCCGAAAGTACCTTCTGCCTGTATCAAACGGTTCATTCGTAATAACGCACCGTGGATACTTTCCATGTTTTCGATTACTTCCTGATGCATGGAAGTTAGTTCATGATTGATCCGAACGGTTCGATTCTTGTCTGTCTTCTTACATTTATTTGCATATGGACATTCGCTGCAGTCTTCGCATTCATACAGTTCTTCCTTGTGTCCGTATTGATTTCCCCTCACATTTTTTCTGCATAAAAAATGGAATGCTTTATCGTTAGGACATCTCATGAATCCTTGCTCATCAATTCTGAAGTTAACCGCACGAAATGGATCTTCATGATATTTCCGTCTTTAACGGTCAATGTATTGTCTGCATGCAGAGCATCATCACCTGCATTGATATTTAGTTCACCGTTTTCAAAGGTAACATCACCCTTGGAATGCAGGGCATCCTCTACAGTTGTAATCTCAAATTTACCGCCCTTTACAACAAGAGTTTTCTTTCCGTTAAGTCCATGATGTGAGGCTGTAATACTGTAATTGCCACCCTCTATATTAAGATTTGATTTACTGTGTATGGCATCCTCATATCCGCCCTCCACGACAAGTGTTCCGCTTCCTGAAATATTTATATCGGCTTCACTGTATAAAGCTGCATCATATGCTTTAGAATCATTGGAGCTGTTCTCTATCTGAGTATTCGCAGCTCTGGTATCACTTATTTTATTATCACTGCCGTCAGCCAAATTAATATTCAAATTTCCGGTCTTTCCCACAATAGGAGCATCCTTAGAATTTGATATGGCAAAATTATCAAGATTTAAGTTTACATCTCCGTCTGCATTTACGACTATTTGCCCTTCATCCAACTTACCGCTAAGACGATAATTACCTGCCTTATTTATAGTAATAATATTGCCTTCACTGCTTGCACCTTCACCTGTTATAGTAATATTATTATTCTCAATATTTATAGCTGTCTGTGTGCCCTGCACTTTTTGAGTTTTATCATTGTTCACATTTGCACTTACAGTTGCCGCACTTGCATTCTGTGATGCATTGCATGCACCCAGCCCAAGCATAAGTCCCTCTTTTTTAACTTCATTTTTGAAAGGATGTTTTGTTTTCCCTTCCATGCACTAAGGATACCCGAGTAAGCTGAAATGAAGCTGAAAAAATCTCTTATTTGTGAAGATAATGTGAAGAAATTTCTGCTGCATTTATTTATGGATTATCTAAACTGATTAATAATAAGAAAACAGACTATCTTTATGATAATAGTTGATATATTTAAGAATAAATAATGGAATCACAGATAAGTATCTATTATACTATAGATACAAAGCATAAAGTAAGGAGGTCTAAATGAGAAAAGTATTAAGATTTTTAATGATAGGTACAATATGTTGTTTGATATTTATTTTAAGCTCCTGTAGAAAATCAGATACGAATGAGACGGGTTTTAAAAACGGTGAGATAGAGCAGCCTCAAATAATGTACAATCAGCAGATTTACTGTTACTATGCAACCGGATTTGATGATACCCTGCCACAAAATTACTCAAAAGTTGGCGAAGTAAAAGCCGTAGACAACCGTCAAAAGCCTGATGAAGATTTTAAAGCTTGCAGGCTTGAGGTCGGACAGGCTGTCTATGCAAATACAGGGCAGGATATCATAGATACCGTTTATGTGCAGTATAATGAAGGATATGCAAAGTTTGACCTTAATTAAACCATGCCACCGCTCTTATCGGTGAACCGTCACAGTTTTCTATTTTTAAAGGAAAACAGCCAAACCAAAACAACTCATCTCCACACTGCTCCAGATTGGTAAGATTTTCTATATTTATAATATCACAGTTTTCAAAAAGCTTTTTATGGCGGGTGAGATTCTCATCCGCTATAGGATCAAGCCCCATAACATCAAAACCTATCCCCTTATAATTCCCCTTTAAAATATAATCCATCACTTCATCATCAATGCAGGGATAATCTCCAAAGTACTCATCACTTCCCCATCTCTTATCCCAACCCAGATTAAAGAGTAAGAAGTCGGCCATATCGGTTTTTTCTCCATAGACTTTCAAATTCTCCATAGTGATTGGCTCACCTTCCTTTAACATTCTACAGTCTATTACAAGAGCCTTACCGATAAATTGATCTATAGAAAATTCATCCAAAGTCTTTTTTCCTTCATAAATATGTGCCGGCGGATCCACATGTGTACCCGTATGAGTATACATTTGAAGAAATGTCTCTTTAAATCCGTCCTTTTTATAAGTATTTACCGGCGTAAGCTTCGGTGTATCAGTGCCCGGATATACAGGCATTTTTTCATTTATTATATGAGTTAAATCTATTACTTTCATATTTTATCTCTATTTTATATTTATCTGACAGCTTCTTAAGGTTTCCAGTGCAGCCTCATGCTTTTTAGGTGTAACACCTGCACAACAGCTTGAATCAACAAAAATCCTTGTTTCCGGCAAAAATGCCTTTAATAAAAGTGCGTTTGAAGCCACACATATATCAGTACAAAGTCCCACCATCTCTATTTCAATATCTTCAACCTTTGACAATTCAAGCATCTTATTTGCCAGATTAAGGCTTCCAAATCCGGGCTTTTTGAAGATATTTCCGGAATATATAAGCTCGGCTATACAAGGATAAAGCTCCCATCCGGATGTGTTTTCTATACAATGTTTTACAGGAAGATTCTTTCCTTCCTGACTTTCTAAATAGTTTTCCTTATGAGTATCCATAGTTGCAAACACATCTTCCTTAGGATATTCCAATATCTTTTTTCTTACAGCATCTACAATGGATACCGCCTCATCAGTTCCCAAACTTCCGTCAATAAAATCCCTTTGCATATCTATTACAATCAATATCTTTCTCATATAGCCTCCATACCGTACAGATTCTCTGTAAATTTTAAGCTTGCAGCGGTTATACACCGCAATGAGGGGCAAAATCCCCTTTACCCCTCATTATATATGAAAATAAAATAATTTTAAATAAAATTTTATCCTACAAAAAGTATACCTTCAAAAAGTTCTTCAATATCCACTCCATCCACAGTGCCCATCCATTCATTATCCCCAAAATCAACACTGATCCTGTAACAGTCACCATCATAGTCTAAAAGAGTATAGTCCTTAAGTGAGAAGTATTTATTATCCATCCCATCCCATTCTTTATCTTCCACATATTTCTTATCGATAATTCTTACATCCATATATTCTTTTGCATCACTTTTTATAAAAAGAATATATGATTCTGCCGGTATTATAGCATCTCCATTTATATTTCCGTCGGTATCCACTTCCTTACAGGAAATATCCGACTTTGTGCGTAAAACGACTCTATCTATAATCTTATATGCATCATCCTTTTCTCTCGGATATCCGCTCTTACCTATTGACCATTCTCTTTCACCGGTTACAGTACTTAAAAGATCAAAAGTCGTTTCCATAATAAATGAATCCGGATCTGTAAGAGTTTCCTCCAATATCTTATAGCTTCCACCATCCTCTTCATTTTCCTTATATAGTGAATTCCTTGATAAGCTTAACAACCGGTATTCTTTTTCATTTTTATTAAGTGTATCAAGATCTATTTTATAAAGTACGTTTATATCACCTTCTTCAGCCGTAAAATGATACATATAATATTTTCCGTCTTTTTTTACAATATATGATTCTGAACCGAATCCTTCAAACTCCAGTGTATCAACCCCTCTTACCACTACAGAGCCCACTGTGTATTTTTCACCTGTTTCATCCGGCTCCTCATAAATATTATTTACATAGACCATATCTCTTTCACCGTCATTGTCAACATCAAGACGCAATGTCATATCACTGTGTAAAATCGGGAATACATAATCTTTTTCCTTACTAATGTATTTGGGTTCAAATATATCTTTGGCATCATCAAAATATACCGTAATCATCTGTGTCCCCTCTTCATAGTTTCCAAGAGCATATGTATCAAAATAAAATGTAACTCCCTCGGCATTGGCAGTCCATGTCAAACCTGTAAAATCACCCTGATTAAAATCGTTTAAATACGTGGAAGGCTTCGTGATTTCAAGCTCCTTATAATCCTTTTCCGACATTTCATCCAGCAGATTTAAAAATGCTTCTCTATCTTTTACCATATCTTTAAGCTCTATTTGTTCACCTGTTTTTGTGTCAAAATTATAGGATGTTCTTGTTTCAATCGGATGTCTGATTCCCTGCTCCTCTATTTCATAATTCAGTATACTGACTATATCCTCATCCGCCCTCATTACATAACTCTTTGTTTCAATATATCTTGTCGTAGCGGGGTACTCGCTGTCTTTATCATTTTGACTGTACTCTTCCAGTTCCTCCTTTATCTCCTTAAACCTGATATCCACCATATCATTATATTCATTAAGGGCATTTCTTAGAGATTCAAATTCTTTATCCTCTTCCCTCAGCTTAAAATGTACGCTGCTCATTGTATATAAATATCTGTAGTTTTCCATATCAAAATTCCCGTCATGAACTTCTTCCAAAATTATATGGGGCTTTTTAGATACGGTATTTTCCTTTTTCTTAGAGCCGACTTCCTTTTTATTTTCTTTTTTATCTTCAGTACTTTCTGTCCGCTCTTTGCTTTCCTTTATTACTTCCTCCTCTTTCTTACAGGACGCTGATACAAATATCATTAAAATCATCAATACTGTAAGCCAAAAATATTTTTTGTTTTTAAATACCATAAAATCTCCTTAAAATTAAATCCTTATCCGGCAAATAAAATACCTTCAAAAATTTCAGTTATATCCACACCGTCTATTGTATATGAAATCTCATCTCCCTCGCTATCCAATGTGATTCTGTAACAATTTCCATCATAGTCCGGCAAATTTTCATCCTTCAGTGTAAAATAGCGCTCAACATCAGACCACTCTGAAACTTCCACATCATCCTTGTCTACAATCCGCACATCCACATAGCTTTCATTATCACTGTACACAAACAGCAAATATGAATCCTCAGGTATAGAGGCAGACTTTTTTTCTTTTCCGTCTTTATCAACTTCCTTACAGTCAACTTCTCTTAATGTACGAATTACATAGGGCATATTAACCTTTGCTCTTTCAGTTTTTGCCATCGGTATGCCCTCATCTCCTACATACCATTCTCTTTCAGTCATAATTGTACCTAATACATAGCCCACTTCATCAACCATAAATGTATCGGTATCTGTAAATGTCTCTTCTATGTATGTATAAATTTCCACATTATCTTCAGCCTCAAAGCTGTAATCACTGCTTAAAAGAGATAAATAGCTGAAATTAACATCATCATTTTCTAAATCGGAGAGGTCAAGAGTTGTAAGGATAGAAATCTCCGATTCCCCTTCAAATACATACATAAAATACTTACCTGACTTTTTTACTATATATGTACTTCCCTCAGAGTCCGTAAAAGTTTTTCTTTTATCTCCTACAAATACCTCAAAGCCTGAAGTATATATATCGAGGCTTTCTTTATCCTGTTCATATTTATTCTTTACATATACCGATTCTCTCTCTCCGTCACCGTCTGTATCAAGATGCAAGGTCATATTGTCTGCAAGAATAGGAAAAACATAGTCCTTTTCTTTATTGACATATTTTGATTCAAACAAAGCATCATCCTCATCAAAACATATAGTAATAACCTGAGGTCCGTCAGTAAAGCTTCCCAGTGTTCCTGTATCAAAATACACTGTAACTCCCTCCGGACTTACTGTCCAAACCAGGTCTTTATAATCATTTTCCTTAAGCCCCTTTACATACTCTGAGGGCTTTGTAATATTGGACTCCTGATAATCCTTTTTTGCCAAGTCATCCACCAATTCAAAAAAGCTCTCATCATCCTTTACCACATCCAAAAAAGATAAGATTTTTCCTGTCCGGGTATCAAAATTATAGGATTCACGGGAATACATAGTTTTTGCACCGGTATGATTGTACTCTTCATAGTTTAATATACTTACAATGCTTTCATCAGATCTCATTATATAGGTATTTACAATATCTTTGAGTATAGACGAATTAAATCCGTCCTTCCTGTTTTCAATTTCCTGCTTACCGAAAAAATCCATATCTTCTTTCATTCCGGCATACTTTTCTTCCATTTTTTCATTATACTCTTCTATTACCTTTCTGAGAGAATCAAAGCCCTCCTCCTCTTTTAAGCTGATTTTTATACTTCTTAAGTTGTATAAATATTCACCCTCATACGAATCATAGGCATGCTCATTCATCTCATTTAGAAGAATATGCGGCTTTTTTGATTTTTTTTCTTGTTTCTCTTTTTTTACCTTACTCTCCTTAACAGCTTTAGATTCTTTTGTTTCCTGACTTTCCTCTATCTCTGCTTCCTTCTTTGTTTCCTCATTTTTTTTACAGCCCACAGCCATCAACATTGCAATTATCAATATCAACCATATAAGATTTCTTTTATACTTCATATACCCTCCTTAAAATCTTTTTTATAAAATAGATTTTATAATCTATACAAATAAAAAGCCCCCTATAAATCTTCTTATTTATAGGGGAATCTGCATCCAAAACATAAACTATTCAGTGGATAGTGAATAAATGTTTGTTATTCAATTGATACCATCGGGCAATTCTACACCAAAATACCGCTCTCGGAATAAAATTTGCCCCGACACTTTTACTCAACTGTATTTATAGCTTTTTTTCATTTTCCATTAAAGCACAGTATCTGAGCATCATCTTCATGGAACTTACGGATAATTTGGCATAAATATTTTGATTATGATATCTTAATGTACTCTCTTTTATCTTTGCAATATCAAGGATTTCCTGAACACTGTATCCCTCCCTGTGCAAATCAAATATCTTTCTTTCCGTCTTTGTAAGTTCATCTATACCTTTAATAAATTGTTTAAAGCTTTCAGGATCTATCTCCTTTTTTCTGTCATATTCAAGCCTTTTAATCCGCTGCTTTAAATCATTGATTTTATTATTGTAAATTTCTTTTTCTTTATTCCTCTCTTCTTCAAGAATCATATAAAGCCATTTATAATCTTTTCTGACTTTTTGACCGTTTTCTGCTCCCTCTGATATACAGCTGCTTAAATCCTTAATAATAATTTTAATAATAAAATTCCCTGCAATAACAGCAATCAAGATTATAAAAATAAATATAAAAAATAATGATATTATAAAAGCAGCCATATTTTGCCTGATTATCCCATAAATATACTCAAATCCTGCTATATAAACAAAAGATAAAAAAGCAAGCAGTATTGATAATAACTCCACTATAAAAAAATATATAAAAAGCTTTTTTCGCAAAAAATCCATATCACATCCTCACTGTCTGCCGATTTTATTAAATTATAAACCTTAAATACGGTTTTTGCCATACAAGGATTTAAAAGGCTTACAAATAAATAAGCCTTTAAATGTATTTTTTTACTGTAAAATGTACATTTAATAATTCTTGTTCTTAACAAGATACCTTTCATATCTTGATAAATTGTTGATAAATTGTTAAGATTTTGATATAATTGACGACAGTGATACTTCACAATTTTTATTTTTTGGAGGAACTAAAAGTGAATATATTTTTGACAATTCTTATTGTCATACTGGTTATATTGATTGTCGCTTTGGTTGCCCTTTACTTCTTTGGAAGAAAGATGGAGAGCAGACAGGTGGAATCTCAAGCCGCTATGGAAGCTGCAAAGCAAACGGTTTCAATGCTTATTATAGATAAAAAGAAACTGAAAATAAAAGAGTCGGGTTTACCCAAGATTGTATATGAACAAACCCCTTGGTATCTTAAATGGACCAAGGTTCCTATTGTAAAAGCAAAAGTCGGACCTAAAATCATGACCTTGATGGCGGATGAAAAAGTATTTGCCTCTATACCGCTAAAGACAGAGGTAAAGGCTGTAGTAAGCGGCATATATATATCTGATATAAAGAGTGTCAAAGGTGGAAAGCTTGTAAAAACAGAGCCTAAGAAAAAAGGGTTCTTTGCAAAACTTTTTAAAAAAAAATAAAATATAATAAAAATACTGCCCGCTAAAAAGCTGTGGCAGTATTTTTTATAAAAATATTATTTTGCAATTATACCTATTTGGACCTTCTCTTCCTGTGAGAGTTTTCTTCCTGCAATAATACCCTCTATCTCAGCATTTACCTCATCCTCATTTAAAAGCTTATATACTGCAGATGCCATATAGTATTGGGATTTTGTACTGTCTTTATCAAAATTTACATAATAGTTTTGATCTATTGCTATCAGCCTACCTTCAGGTGAAATATGACCGTTTACATTATAATCCTTTACCGATGGACTAAGTGTCATATTCAGTCTTCCGGTTGAAAAGTCAACCACATAACATTTTCTATCCGTTTCATTATTTCTTATCATCATCAGTATATCTGCATCTTCATTATATAGGTTGACATCATTAAAACTTAATGCAGTTTCTGCACATGTCTCATCCATTTCCCATTTACTTAAACCGTCCTTGTCGCTCCAATAAAATGCAGTATTATTCTGTATTCCCCTTAATTTTATTCCACCATCAGATTTTTGTATATTTACTACCTCTCCCGGAATATCTACTATATGTTCATTAGTATCAAGATTGTACACGGAGGCTATACCTGCAAATCTGTTTATCACAAGGATTTCGGAGTTTATAAGTAATTTTATGACTCCCGATTCATCCTTTATATTATTATAGCTTTTTATCAGTTCTAAACTTTCCGTATCATATATCCTCAGTCCTTCTACACTGTCAAGCAGCAATATTTGCTTTGAATCATTGCTGAAAACAAATGCTGTCGAAGTATTATTTATAACCAACTGCTTATTTATATCATTTTGAACATCATACAATTTTAATATCGGCTTTGCAGTTGATAAATTATCCTTTGTCATACCTATATAGGCATAATATCTGCCGTCATTTGATATTCTGTTATATTTTGGATTTGACATAATGCCATAGGTTGTCGGTTCATCAGGATTGATTTTTTTACTTGTCTTTCCGTCATCATCGGAAAGAACAAAACCGCTTCCGTCAAATAGCAGCATATGTGAAAAATTATCGGAGTTTGCTATTATTCTTGCATATATAGGCTCTGATAAAACTCTTGATTTTAAATCAATTATCTTTATTGTCTGACTTTCATGTGAGTTTGCAAGTATCTTACTTCCGTCTTTTAAATATATAAATTCTATAGGAACTCCGCCTCCATAGCTTAAATTATTCTCAACTATTATTTTATCCTTCCATATAGAATAATTTCCGTTTTCTCCAAAACCTACCACAGTATTTGTATCATAGTTATAGGCAAAATATCTCATATTCACTTTCGGAAAATATATTTCATCCACTACTTCACCGCTGTTTCCATCCAGAATATATACCTGTGTACCTGCTTTTACCGCAATTTTTTCTCCATTGTAACTTTCAGTTAATACCCTTGTATCATTTGGGCTGATATAAATATCCTGTTTAAATATTTCCGTTTTATCTTCAAGTGAGATCTTCATAATATCACCCTCTGTAAGCAGTATTATATTCTTGCCGTCGGCTGAATAACTTGCCGCTATATATGGTTTATCAAATTCATCCTGCTCTAAAGCTATGCCTTTTATCCTTGGTATAATATCTATTATGCTACCATCTTCCATTTTTCTTCTTGTAAGCTGATCCTCTGTATTATCTTCCAGAGCTATCAAAATCTCACTTCCGTCACGCTTTATATCGGCATATTTTACCTGACCGTTGATCACAAAACCCCCCTGCTTTTGCCAGGTATCGGTATTATATACATAAAAGCAGGTATCGTCATTTACAAGCGTAACATAATACAATTTGGTATTATCCTCGGAAAATCTGGCAAGCATAGGTATACCTTCTATCTCAAGCTTTGCCGCCACTTCACCGCTTTCTATATCATAAATAATACAGGTACTGTCAAAAGAGGATGATGCCAGATATTTTCCGTCCTTTGAAAATGCAACAAATTTGACCTGTTGGGTATGCCCTGTAAATCTTTTTAATACCTCTCCGTTTTCTACACTTGCTATGGCGGTGTCATTATTATCAAGTCCGTATGCCACATATTTTTCATCCTCACTTATTGCCATATATGTAAATTTATTTTTTGTGGATATATTTGTCAATGTGGAAGCACCACTATGATATATGGTACTATTAAATATTGAAAACTCCTCAGCTTTTAAAGTATCATAATACTTCATATCCTTTTTTATAGGAAGCATAGCCTCTTTTGCCACCAATACCGCCTTGATATAATCTCCCTCCCTCAAAAAGTCTTTGGCAGTTTTCATCAATATTCCGGTATTTGACTGCACCGCCTCCTGCCTTGCAAGCTCCGCCTTTTGATAAGCATTTGCCATAAACAGCCCGAATATCAAAAATACCGCTCCCGCCATAGAGGATACGGTCAGAATCAGCTTGTTTTTTCTCTCCTTATCCCTTTGCTTAAGGTCTCCGAAACTACAACCGAGTATTGTTGCCATTATCCTGTATTTTTCAATTTTTAATAATTTTAAGGATTCCTTTGTAAGCTCCTTTAATTTTGAAATATTATTATTTTGCAGATTTTCGTATCCGCTAAAATCAGCCTTAAGTATTTCATCAGGTCTTATATCGGCTGCAAGTACATCCTGTAGACTCTCATTATCCCCACGCTTAAGCTCCTTAAGTGCCTGCGGGAAAGACTCATCCGGCTCACCCTCTATAAGTACCGGTATTATTCTCTCATCTCCATGTAAGCTTTTAAAGGTCTCTATCTCCTTTTGACACCAGTCTGATAAAGGTGTTCTTTTGGAACATATAACTATAAGATATCTGCTTGTTTCAAGTGCCTCTTCTATGGAAGCACCCAGATCCCTCGCCGCCAGCTCCTCTCTGTCACGAAACACTCTAAAGGTAGGTTTTTTACCGTCTTCATAGAACTCCTTTGGAGGCTTAAATGTCTCTATCATCTGATGCACCTGTTTGGCAATGCTTTGATCCGGCTCTACATGTCTGTAACTTATAAAAGCATCATATTTATACTTTTTTTCATTATATTCATAGGCCGCTCTTTGCATTTCATCAGACGGCTTTCTATGCCTTTGCTCTTTTTCCATTTCTATTCCTCCTTTTGAAAGAGAGTAAATACCGACAATAAATCATATTCGGGATGACAGATTTCAAACTTCTCCCCTTTTATAATATCCCAATCGTCTATAAGGCATGGATGTGTCTTTAAGTTCTCATCCTTTTTCTCTCCATACTTAAAATTCATTGCATAATAGCTGTTGCACCATCTCTTATGTTCAAGCCTTGATAAAAAATCAAGTAATGGAGCTTCTTCTAAATATTTACAAAATTCCTGCTTGAATTTTTCAGGATTTTCCCTTCGGTTTTTCTGCAAATCACTGAACTCTTCAAACTTTTTATTTAGATAATCGACAATCTCTTCCTCCGTTTTAGAAAAAAATACTTTTCTTACTATTTCTTCCTTTATTCTGTCATGTGATGCGGATAATCTTGAAGAATTCTTCTTTACATAGGAGAGTTCATTCCATTTTTGCCCTTCTCCCATACCTGCCGCCACGGAAGATTTATTATAGCTTTCATTAAACTGTTTTGCACGATTATCAAGTGACTCTCTTATCATTACATCACCTGTCATAATCTGTGAAACATCACCGAAGATTCGGATTTTATCCTGATTTTTAGGAAGTATATAGCTTAAATCCACATTTGATACATTTCTTATTATCTTTGGTACAGACTCAAAATACCCGTCAATTATCTTAAGATTTTTAAGACTCTTAACCACATCTTCATTCATTAAAAATATAATTGATAAATTATCATCATTTTTTATATTTCTTAAATGTTCATTTATGGCATTTTTTCCAAAGCCAAGATTCATTACCTCTATATCCAAAGATTTTTTTAAGCCCTCATTATTGTATAAAAGTTCTCTCATACGGTTGGCGGCATCCGTATCTATAATGCTGACCTTGGTATTTTCATTTAATGACATAGTCATATCATTTGAAATATGCTTTAGTAAAGTAATTGTAAGTTCATTTATACCTATTATGAGTATATGCATTTTATTTATATTTTTTTCTATAAGCTCTACCGAACAATTCTCTCCTATATCACAAAGCCCCTCCATATTGGCTGAAATACTCTGTCTTACACATTTATCGGATATTAACATTCTGACAGTCAAATCTGTCTGATCAAAATGTATGGTATCTATTCTTTTCAGTTTCTCTTCATTTTTTCTTTCAAGGCTTATCATATCCTCAATATATGAAGATACAGTCTTAGACTCACATTTTATATAGCAGTTTATATGCCTCTTGGGCTTGATTCTTTTTATAACATTGGTGTAGACAGCATAATTTTCCAAATCATTCTCCGAACAAAAAAAGATATACTTTGCATTATTGATATTTAAAGCGGAAAAAACTTCTTTTATCTCATTTCTGTCACTGTTTTCAAAATCAAGCTGATATGTAGCTATGCCCTTTTTCTCGTATTTACTTTTTAAATTATCATCAATAAACTTTTTTGAAATAAGAGAAATCTTATATGAGTTTTTCTCATTTAGCAAATTATTAATGAGTGTCTCACCTATAAAGCTGTTTTCAAATACTAAAATATGATTGCCGCTTATTTTATTAAAAACTATATTCTTTAGATGTAGCAGAGTAGTTGAAATCTTCGTAAATACAAAGGTGGATGTAAGTATTGGTGCAAGCCACTTTGCCAGCTCATAAAAAATAGTTGTATTATCCCCCGGAGATATCGGCGGTGCAAATAAAAACAACTTTATAATGCCGTATAATACAGCCGAAATCAGTTGAATAGGATCATCTATCTTAACTTTATAGTATTCATAAAGACTTTGAAATCCCAGAATAATTGTTACAATCAATATGACAAGATATATTTTTTTCTTATAATAATTTTTATTTTCTCTCATATTATCACCTTCTACTATGCTAAATACTTTTTAATATTATCCAATCGAGTTTTTATATAAGTTTTAAGAATATTGCCTTCATTATATATTATTTGCGACTACAGTTTATAACAACAATTTTAATGATTTATAAAAATATTAAGAATTTAATTCCAACAAATATATAAGGCTGCCAATATTGACAGCCCTGTATTTACACAAAAGAAATATTCGGTATAAAACCTTTTCTTTTAAACATTATAAAGTTTTTATAAATCGGTCAAATGCTTCCTGACCGTCTTTATCTCTCTTATATACTCCTGCACATTCAAGAACCTTTACAAACACCTTACTGATTTCATCCTGAATAATACCATGTATATTCTCAGCATTTATATCATAATTTTTGATCCATTCATCCACCCAGTCTGCATGCTTTTTAAGCTCCTCATTACTTCTTATATCTTTCTTTAAAAGGATATATTCCTCTAAAAGAGCCATTTCTTTTTTCAGTCTGGCAGGAAGAACCGCAAGTCCCATTACTTCGATAAGACCGATATTCTCCTTTTTTATATGGTGAAGATCTGCCGAAGGATGATATACCCCCCATGGGCTCTCATCAGTTGTGATATTATTTCTAAGCACCAAATCTATCTCATACAGATCTCCATGCATTCTTGCAATAGGTGTAATAGTATTATGCATGGTACCGTCAGTTTCTGCAAATACAAATGCATCCTTATCGGTATATCCTCTCCACAAAGATAAGATATGATCGGAAGCCTCCACAATCCTGTCAATA
Source organism: Lachnoanaerobaculum gingivalis (assembly GCF_003862475.1). Classification (GTDB taxonomy): domain Bacteria; phylum Bacillota; class Clostridia; order Lachnospirales; family Lachnospiraceae; genus Lachnoanaerobaculum; species Lachnoanaerobaculum gingivalis. The sequence goes on from NZ_RRCO01000007.1 coordinate 105,566, forward strand.
TCCTTACCCTGCAGTCTTATAACCGACATAGGCCATTTTACAATACCTGCAATCAGATCCTCATATCCCGGAATCACAAAGTTTCTGTCATATGGAGCCTTGGCCATTGCAAATACATAGCCGCCACCCTGAAAATGGTCATGACTTAGTATAGAACCTCCGACTATAGGAAGGTCCGCATTTGAACCTGCTGTATAATGAGGGAAAAGCTTTACAAACTCTAAAAGCTTTTTAAATACAGCCTTATCTATCTTCATAGGCTTATGCTGTTTATTAAATATAATACAATGCTCATTGTAATACACATATGGTGAGTACTGCAAAAAATAATCCTCTCCGTCAAGAGAGATGGGAATTACTATAAGATTCTGTCTTGCCGGATGTGAGAAATGCCCTGCATAACCTTCATTCTCCGCACAAAGTAAGCAGCTTGGATAACCTGATTTCTTTGCCTGTCCTGCTTTTGCAATATCTCTCGGATCCTTTTCAGGCTTTGAAAGATTAATAGTAATATCTATAGGTCCGTACTCCGTTTCGGTAACCCATTTTTCATCTTTTGCAATACGGTCTGTACGTATATAATTTGTTCTCTTGCTGAATTTATAATAAAAGTCTGTAGCAAGTTTACTGCTTATATGATATATCTCTTTAAACATTCTTCTTACGGTTGAAGGCATAGGCGTAAGCTGTCCCATAATTTTTGTATCAAAAAGATCTGTTATTGTCACGGTATTATCCTCTATAATACCTTTTTCATAGGCAAACTTACACATATCGGAGAGTATATCCACAAGTGCTCTTTCTTCGGTCACCTCTTCTTCTTCAAATTCTATCTGACCGAAAAGATCCAGCAATCTGTTTGTAATATATACTCTGTCATCTTCATCCACAAGATACTCACGCATACCGTAAGCCATAAGTTCATTGATAAGCCTGTTAATCATTTTTTTGCTCCCTAAATCAATTCTTTATTTTTTCACATATAACAATCTGCAAGTCAATTATCAATCAAGAAATCCACAATTACAACAGTTCATATTTTTATAGAAATAATACATTGTAAAATAGATTTAATAAACCTGCCAATACCATTACAAATATCGGATTCTTATTGTATTTTAATAAAAGCACCATGCATATAATAAATATAGCCAACATATGAATTTTGAAATTTTCCATAGAAAACCCATTTATTCCAAATGCCGACTCTAATATCTTTATACCCGATATTGCAATCATAACTACCACAGCCGGTCTCAAAACGGAGAGTATAGACTGTATCATATTCAATTTTTTATACTTCTTATACATCCACGCCAAAAAAATAAGGAGTATGGTAGATGGAAGTATACAGCCTAAAGTAGCAACTGCGGCACCAACTACTCCACCTATTCTGATACCCACAAAGGTAGCTGAATTTATCGCAATAGGTCCGGGTGTCATCTGTGATATGGTAATAAGATCTGTAAACTCTTCCACAGTAAGCCATTTATATGTATCCACCACTTCACTTTGAATGATGGGCATTGCAGCATAGCCTCCGCCAAAACTGAAGGCGCCTATTTTTAAAAAGCTTATAAACAATTTTAAATAAATCATTTACTTTCCTCCACATTTTTGGATAATAAGGTCTTTACAACTCCTGCCACAATACAGAGTAATATAATATATATTACATTTATTTTTAAACAAAAGCTGAGAAAAAAGGCTGTTGCCATTATAACAATATTTAAAAAACCCTTCTTTACTATTCCTGTACCCATCTGAAAGCTTACAGAAGCAATTACAGCCCCCACTCCCGACTGCATTCCTTCAAGCATATATGCAATAAACCTGTTTTCCCTGAATATGATATAAAACATAGATATAACGGAAATAATTAAAAAAGGTGGAATGACAGTGGCAAATATCGCCACCATAACCCCCGGTATCCCTGCAATCTTATACCCGACCACTATAGCTCCGTTTACTGCTATAGCTCCGGGTGCAGACTGTGCGATAGCCACCAAATCAAGCATCTCATCATTTTCTATCCAATGATATTCATCTACAAACTTTTTCTTCATCAATGTAACTATGACATAGCCCCCGCCAAAGGTAAATGCGCTCAAATAAAGTGTTGAAAGAAAAAGCTTAATAAGAACCTTCTTATTCATTTTCTTTCACTATTTCATCTATTTTCTTTAATTCTTCTTCACTGAATACAGTATTTTCTATAGCGGATATGTTATCAAGTACCTGTGAAGATTTTGATGCGCCTATAAGTACAGAGGTCATAACTTCATCCTTAAGTACCCATGAAAGTGCCATCTGTGCAAGGCTCTGGTTTCTTTCTTTTGCAATATCATTTAATCTTCGTATAGCATCAAGTTTATTTGCTGTCAGATTATTCTCATTTAAGAATCTTCCATCTGTTACTATTCTGCTGTCGGAAGGTATTCCGTTTAGATATCTGTCACTCAAAAGTCCCTGTGCCAAAGGACTGAAGGATATGATGCCCTTCTTTAATTTACCTGCAATATCTTTTAATCCGTTATTTTCAATAGTTCTGTCAAAAATTGAATATCTGTTTTGATTTATTATAAAAGGAACCTTCAGTTCATCTAAAATCTTTGCAGCCTGCTCCAAAGTCTCACCGTCATAGTTTGAGATTCCGACATATAATGCCTTACCGCTGTTTACTATCTGCGCCAAAGCACCACAAGTCTCCTCAAGCGGTGTATTCTTATCCATTCTGTGGTGATAGAATATATCCACATATTCAAGCCCCATTCTCTTTAAGCTCTGATCAATACTTGCTATCAAATACTTTCTGCTGCCGAAATCTCCGTAAGGACCATCCCACATGGTATATCCGGCCTTTGTACTTATGATCATTTCATCTCTGTACTTTCCGAAATCCTCTTTTAAGATAATTCCGAAATTCTTTTCGGCACTTCCCGGTGCAGGACCATAGTTATTTGCAAGATCAAAATGAGTGATACCGTTGTCAAAAGCCGTAAACAATATATCCTTCATACTTTCAAGATTGGAATGATCTCCAAAATTATGCCAAAGTCCAAGAGATACCAACGGCAATTTTAATCCGCTGTTACCACAATGAGTATATTTCATTTTCTCATATCTGTCTTCCTTTGCAAAATACATAAAAAACCCCTTTCAAATATCAATTTTCAAATTCCTTGAACATCATTAAAAAAATCAATGTCAGCATTACTGCAGCAATCAAAATAGCCTTTTCATTAAAAAGCCCTACGGCAAAATATCCTAAAGCTGTACCTGTGATAAATATCAAAATACATATATAATAATATAAACCCTTTTCTATAGATAACTTATCACCTTTACTGATTCCACGATAAAGATTCTGTGTTCCGTTCTTTAAATTTCCGGTACACATTGTAGTTGCTATTACAACATCTCTTATTTTAGGGAATGTGGCAAACTGTACTCCCGATACCAAAGATATTATGGAATTGGCAACTCGGTTCATATCCTGCGGTAAAAATGCCACAACAATAAATGCAAATATTTCAAGCATTAAAGGAATCTGCCTCCAGTGTATCATATTAATATTTTCTTTTCTCTGCTTTATTATTTCCGATATTGCCACGCCTATGGCAAAGGATGTTATGGGTATAAGATAATTTATTGATTCTAAAAACTTTCCTTCACATATTTTTAATGTCATCAATATAATATTACCTGTTTCGGCATTGGCAAAAACTTTTCCACGGTTTATGTATGAATAAGCATCCATAAAACCTCCGGAAAGTGCCAAGAACAACCCGACCGTTATGGACTCTGAAGTCTGCCATCTTCTCATTTTATCCCTCTTAATCTAAAAGAATTCCTCTTTATTTTAAACTATTATAGCGATAAATTAAAGCAATAAAAAAAGTATAGCCTATATTTTATATAAACTATACTCTTAAAATTTACTTTAATGATGTAAATGCATCCAAACATTTTTGTGCTTTTTCTTCAGAAGTACTGCTTGCTGTAATAATCGCCATAAAGTTTCCGGACTTTATATAAATCTGCTTTCTGTACACAGTATAATCTCCACTTGTATCTGTAGCGCTCATTGCTATGGTTTCTCTACCGTTAAACATTGCCTTGGCACTCTCAACACTGACATTTACCATTCCTGAAGCTTTGTACTGCTCCTGTAGTTTGGCTACTACATTTTCCAATTCGGTTTCAGTTTCAAAAGGTGTACCCATCTTTTCAATAACAACATTTACATTGCTGACTCCGGTTCCGTTCTCACTGGTAGCGTATAAATCCATATATATACTTTCATCCGCTTCCTCCTGTGTCATACCGGCTTGCTTTATGAAAATATCTCTCATCTGAGCGATATTATCTCTGCTCTCCATCTTGTAATTATTTGCAGGCGCATCAAACTTGATATTAAAAACCTCATTTGTATATACTGAATCTTCTTTTCTGCCTCTGTAATATTGTATATCATCTTCGGCATGTGTCTCTTCCTGTATAACTTCCGCCTGTTTGGTAGTCTCCTCTGTAGTAGGTACTTCGGTAGTAGTCTTGGCTACAGTTGTTTCCGCCTGTGAGGCAGTTGTCTCGACATGAGTTCCGCCACTGCAGGCAGTCATCATTACCGATAAAAATAATATAGGAATAAAAATATTTTTCTTCATTTTCATCACTCCGTGTAATAAATAATTTCCGAGTATTCTAGAATCTAACTGTGACTAAATTCTGATAAGATATTACAACAATGTGATTAAAATGTAAATATTTTTTTAAATCCCCTTCGGTAATCATTAAGAATTACTTTAATTCTTTTTATATAAAGGTTGTTTGGTCATCATATTCTTTGCAAAATCCGCCTGCTCCAAAGTAGCAAAATCAAGATATACCACTTCTCTGAGTAGATCTCTGCAGCTATCATAAACTTCTTTATAGTATTTTCTGACGTCTTCATCATCTATATCCATTATTATAAGATATGACTTTATACCTTCTTCATCCACCCTCAGCATCATGTCTATTAATTTTATCTCACTGTGAGTATTTCCAAAATTAATCAATCTCCTTTTTATGGCAGATACTTCTTCATTATCTGCCGGATATACTAAAAGATTTTGCTCTCCACCCTTTGCCACCTTTCTTTCTATTTTTGCCTCACCAAATTGGCTTTGATATCCGGGTGAATTCACTATATTATTGATATTTTCCGAATTCATATAGAACGACTGCGGACCGTAAGGATTAATGATAAATCCACCGCCATTCTTTAAACATCCTAAAATATCCGGGAATCTTACAATGATAGTTTCCTGTTTCCAATTTGCAGGTCCTTTATCCGCCCAATTTTTCAAAGCAGTCCAGTCTGTAAATACAGGAAGTGCATTCACACCACCTTCAAGATTTATACCATAAATATTTATTTTTGTATCTTTTTTCAAAACAGTCTCTCCGCTGCCCTTAAAATCTCCCGACATATGTATGGGCAACAGATAATGTGCACTTACCATCTCACGGAAAAATAGATTTACAAAATCTTCATCCTTATAGTAATTATCATATTCATATAAAAGTCCAAGTATATATGGATTTTCCACCGCCTTATTCACATCGGATTCTATCTGAAATTCTATATTTGTAAGCAAAGCGTATTTAAAATCATCCGACTCGTCTATATGTTCAAACCCTATATTTGCATATGAATCTTTTATTATTTCCAAGTCATTTCCGGCACTGTCTGCAATCTTCGCAATTTTAAGATGAGATACTTTTCCACTTTTAAAAAGTACCGTTACTTCTTCTTTGCCTACCGTACCGTGCACATCTCCTTCAAGTATTATACTTCCGGTATCTTTACAGCCACTTACCAACATGGTAAATCTGTTTTTACCTGTTTCAACAGGTTTATTTTTTTTATCATCAACACTTTTTTCAGATGAAAAAGCATCTTTTATCTTATCCCAAAACATATATACTCCAAGTTACTGCGCTTTTGTAAAGGCGTTCAAACAGTCTTTAACAACCTTTTCGTCTTTAGCATTTATAACTATAACTGATACATCCTTTCCAGACTCTAAAAACACCTGTGTATGATACTGTGTAACACCGTTTGCGGTTAACTTTGCATTTATACAAGGAGCATCCTGACCCAAAAATTTTATAGTGGTACTTTCCGCCTTAATATCTCCCGCACCCTCATTATCCTTATTGATTCTCGCTATATTTCCGTCTATATATGCCTTTAAATCCGAGGTTATATTCACAAGTCCGAATAATACAGAGCTGCTGTTTGCAGTGTCATGTGCATACATTTTTAATGTATCATCATGTGTCTTTTTCTGCATATCACTAAGATCCTCGGTACTTACCATCTCCATATTTACAGACTTAGCATCAAACTTTATATTAAATACTTTATTGGTATATATACTGCCGTCATATGTACCGTTCATATCTTCATTGTTTGTGCGCTCAGCAGTGCTTTCTACAGTACTTGCAACAGGACTCTCTGTCTTACTTTCAGCTTTGTTATCAGCCTTGTTACCTCCACAAGCAGTTATGGAAAGAGCAGACAAAACTACAATACCCGCCATTATAAGTTTAATATTCTTCTTCATTTTTCCTCCTTTATAAACACTTACTCTGCCTTTGTAAATGCACCGAGACAATTATCAATACTCTGTGCATCTTGTGAATTTACTTCTATTACAGCCACATGGTTGTCCGACTGTAAAAATACTTTTGTACGATAATATGTCACACTTCCCGAAGTAAGCTCCGCATGAAGAGACTCTACATCCTCACCCAGAAAGTTTATTGTAGAGCTTTCCACTTTAACATTCTCATCACCAAGACCTTTATTTTCCTCTTTTATTGTCGAGATATCTTCATCTATGTACGCCTCTACATCGGTACCGTCATCCAAAACTGTAAAATCCACTCTACTTCCCGAATCGCCGCTTTGTACCTCCATCTTTAATGAATAATCATTGTGGCTTATACTCATAGCATGAATCTCGTCGGCACTTGTTATCTCCATATTTGCAGCTTTTGCATCAAACTTAACATTAAATACACTATTGGTATACACATCCCCGTCAAGCTTACCGTCAAGCTCAGTATTTTTTTTGTCATCCGAAAAAGACATCACCACTATATCCTTATCCGCCTGTGCACTCTCTTTTGCTTTATCTTTACGGGCGCAAGCCGTTATATAAAGTACAGACAGCACTGCAACACCCATAATTATAAGCTTAAAATTCTTCTTCATTTTTCCTCCCGAGTACAAAATATACTTTTTATTTTAGTATATCACCTATTAAAATAAAAATAAATTGTTCAATCAAAAAGGCACACCTTATTTTATCAAGGTATGCCCTTTATTATAAATAATATTTACTCCGCCTTTGTAAACATATCAAGTCCTTTAGAGCTTTCATCAGCATTTGTTGTTATTGTAGCAATTGTATATATTCTTCCTCCAACCTCAACAAAAGCCTGAGTTGTATACTGAGTTACTCCACCCATAGTTAAATCTGCAACTATAGCAGGTACATCCTTGTCCATTAATTTTGTTGTTGTGCTTTCAATCTTTAAAGCATCCTCTCCTAAGGATTCATTACTTTTCTTTGTTGTTTCAATATACTCATCCATATAGGTCTTTAAATCTGTACCTTCATCCAATATGCCTATCATAGCTATTTTAGTATAATTATTGTTGTAAGCATAAAGTTCCAGTTTTCCTTCAGACTGAATTCCCATAGCTTCAAGCTCAGCTTGATCTGCTAATCTCATATCATTGGCTGTGGCATCAAACTTTAAATTTAATGCTTTATTTGTATAAACATTATCAGCAGTAACTCCTGCCAAATCCTCTGCAGATATATTAGCTTCACTTGAAGCTTCTGCGCTGCTTTCATCTTTCTTTTCTTCAGTAGCTGCTTCTGCGCTTGTTTCTTTACTTTGTGCTTCAGAAACACTTTCACTTCCCACTGTTGTTTCAGCCTTTTTGTTACCTCCACATGCGGTTACAGCCAATACCGATGCTATAGCCAATACTACCAATTTAAAACTTCTTCTCATAATGTCCTCCGTTTTATATAACTTTTTTCGTACTGATTATACAAGACAGAACATATAAAAGCTTTAGGATTTGTATTAATTTTTATTTAAGATAATTTAGGTTAGTATTATTTATTCGTATTTCTGAAATAAATCAAATCCGGCCTGTGCCTCTTTTTCATCCTTTCCGCTTGATACTATAATCATCATATAATCATCTTTTACTCTGAAGAGATATTTCTGACACTGTTTTCCAACCGTTGTATCCACATAAATATCCAAACATGATAATTCCTTACCGAGAAAATATACATCCGATTTCTTTACCTCTGAACTTTTTAGCTGATCTTTAGGGACTTTACTAAGTTGACTTTCCATTATCTCTTTTTGTGCATCCAAATATTCGTCCATAGGCATTAACACATCATTTTTTGCCAACGAAACACTGATTCTCTTTGTAGTATCGGTATTGTCAACTGCAAACATATCTGTAAATGATTTGCCGTCTTCGATATGCTTCTTCACAGCAGCTAAATCCGATTTTTCTATACCGTCATTTCCCATATTTTTAAGTCCTTCATCACTTACAAATTCCAGACCTGTTTTGCTTATATCAAACTTTATATCAAGCATCTTATTTGAATAAACTTTATCACTTATACTTCCAAGCACAAGATTACCTTCAGAGTCGTTAACTTCGGTTGTATCCTCAACGGATTCTTTATTTGTATCGCCTGATACACTTGTAAACGACTCCAAAACTTTTTTTGCCTCATCCTTATCTTCACCAAATGAATCAATAACCGCTACATATTTTCCTGACTGTATATAAACTGTGTATCTGTATATTTTTTTTCCGCTACCGTCTTTTGCCTCAACTTCTACACACGGTACTTCTTTGCCGCAAAATTCCATTTCTGTTTTTTGAGAATTCTTGTTACTTTTAATAACATTATCTACATAATCATCTATATCGCTTTCAATATCATCTATTGAAATACCTAACTTACTTGATGAATCTCCGTCCTTAGTTGCATATACAACTACCGGTGCGCCGCCCATTCCGATATATTTCAGCATATCTTTTTCAAGGTAAGCTTCTGTGGCACTCTTATATAATTCATCAAATTTATACCCGTTTGACTTTGCATCAAAACTTATATCAAATTGCTTATTTATATATGTTTCACCTATATACTCGCCCTTGGAAAACTCCGTATCGGCTTTTTTATCTGCATTATCCGACTTATCCACTTTACTGCTCTTTGCATTGTTATTGAAGCCTGTGTACTTTTCAAACATTCCCAAATATTTATCAATATCCTCTGACCTGTCACCTCTTACATGAATTTCTATAAAGTATTCACCCATCTTCTTATATAATGTGGTGTCGGCAGATTCTATACCGTCCTCATCTATGATAACATCCACACTAAGTAACTTATCTCCCAGAAAATCCCTTGTTGTCTTTTCTACTTTAGGATTTTTAAACCTCTCTTTTTGCTCACTTTTTTCTTTTTTTACCTCATTGTCAATATAATTTTCCAAGCCGTTTTTCATCTCATGGTGTATATCCTTATATATCTCCACCTCTACATAATTCCCCTTATTTTTATTATCATAAGCTTCCATATCACTTATATAATAACCCTTATCAAGTCTGTCATGTACGGCTTCCATATCCGATCTTTTTACAACTTTTCCGTCAAGCCTGTTTGTAAATTCCCCTTCAGCTGTTACATCCATATCATTTGTATTTCCGTCAAACTTTAAGTCAAGCATTTTGCTTGTATATACTCCGTCAACCACTTCCCCCAATGAAATGTCGTCATCTTTGAATTCACTGACCGTCTCACCTGATTTTTTATCGGATTTTGAAGTGCATCCTGAAAAACAAAGTGATAAAGCAACCGCTATCATACCTAATTTTAAAACTCTCTTCATAGTCTCCTCCAAACAATTTATTCTGCAATTGTAAACATCTTAAATGCATTTTTTACAAATTCTTCATCGCTTCCCATTATACCTATGGTTGCCGTATATTTTCCATAAGGTATGATAATGTATTTTTCATAATACTTACTGCCGTTATCTTTAGTCTCCACCTTACTTAAACATAACAGTTCCTTACCGTTAAAGTTAATCTTTTCTTTTTTTCTTTCTACATGCGCATCTTCTCCCTTATCAAAATATGAATCCTCACCTGTATCCACTTTTGACAAATCCACATCACCGTCCAGCAAAACAAGAACCGTATTGTCAAATGTGACATCATGTGCAACCATATCAAGCACAGGCTTACCTTTATCTACATAATATTTTTTATCTTCTTCCGACACTATACCGGACGGTCTTCCCAGAAGTTCCATTTCATAATCTGATGCAAAGACCATATGTTTACCTGTAATATCAATTTTTATATTAAGCGCACTGTTTGTATATACATTTCCTTCAACTATACCTGCACAAAAATCTCCTGTTGATACTTTATATTCTTTACTTTCTTCAACACTGCTTTCTTCTGTCGTTTCATCACTGCTTTCTTTCCTGTTTTCCTCCTGTCTTTTTCTTTTATCTCTTCTTTCAGACTTTCTTTCTCTTGTTTCATCCTCTTTAGGTTTGTTCTTCGCTTTTTCAAAATCCGAATCATCAGGCTTTTCAAATATATCAAGTAAACTTTGTGCATCATCAGCATCGTATGCGGATACATCTATAGTCACTATATAATCCCCGTATTTTAAAAACAGCTGCTTTTCATAAAGCATCGTATCCCTGATACCGTCATGTTCCCATACTGACTTTATTTCAATACCGGGTATTTTCTTACCTGCAACCTTTCCGTCCGTAAGATTGACATATGACTTTTCCATCATGTCAAATTCTTCCTCATCTTCTTTGAACATGTCCTCATATTCACGCTTTCGGTCAAATATATAATTATTCAAAGTCTTAGAATCCGGAGCCTTACTTATTGTGATACCGATGCTTCTGAGGCCGTCCATATCACTTGCTCCCATATCGCTGATTACTGCACCGTCCGCTATCTTTTCTTTTACCTCATCCATGTCGGTTCTGTCATATACTGCGTCGTCATTTTCTCCGATAAGACCTTCCTCATAATATATATCCATATTGTGGGACTTCGCGTCAAACTTTAAATTAAGCATCTTGCTAAGATACACATCGTCACTTATTTCACCCAATGCAAGCTCAAATTTATCTTTCTTCTTTTCTTTCTTTGCATCTTCAACAGACACGCCTTCATTACGCTCACCTTTATTACATCCTGCTACAGACAGCATAGATACAAGTAATATACCGCTTATAATACCCTTTAAATTTCTTCCCATAGTTCCCCTTTGATATTTTAATTATTCCTCAAGCTTTGTAAACATATCTATGCATTCACTTGCCTTTTCTTCACTTTCTGCATATGATGTTATCTCTGCGACATAATTTCCGACTTTTAAAAATACTATCTTTTGATATATAGTCTCTCCGTTTTCAGTTGCACTGACTGTTACATAAGGCATAATTTCACCCAAAAACTCACCACTGCCTTTTTGTGTTTCAACCTCCATTCCCATTCTCTCCATACCTTGTTTTATTCCTACTACAGCTCTGTTTGCGTAAGTATCGGTATCTTTTATATTTTCTTCCTTCTTTATCATTACACTTACAGATCCTTTTTCACCTGTAACATACATATCAGAAAATTTTTTACCTTTATCAAGATATTCTTTTACTGCTGTAATATCCGATTCTTCTTTTCCTGTATCATAAAAGTTTTTATTTGCCTCTTTTTTACTTACGAATGTCATATTATTTGACTTTGCGTCAAACTTTAATCCGAACATCTTATTTGTATATACATCACTGTCTATCTCACCTATTTGGAGTTCAACATCTTCACCGGAAGTTTCCACACTTTCAGCGGTGCTTTTTGTTTCATTTGAATTAGCCTTTATCTCTGCACTTTCTACCTCTTCCTTATCATCCAATATTTCAATTGAATCAAAACCTGTTTGTGGAGCAGCTGCATAAATCCCACCTGAAAGAATAACCATTATATATTCTCCCCTTCTTATAAAGGCAAGTTTTTGATATACTTTTGAATCTTTTCCGTTTATTGTGTATCTTATGCCTTTAACTTCTTTTCCAAGGACATTTACAGTTGTCTTACTCGCACCTAAACTTGTGTCTAATTTCGCTAATTGCTTTTCTAAAAAAGTATCAAGGTCTGAATCAGACTTAAGGATCATCACTGAAACAGCCCTTTTATTTTTTGGTGTAGTCGCATACATATCTACAAAGGCATCACCCTTATCCAAGACCTCTTTTACTGAATCAATATCGGATCTGTCGGAATTATTGAATCCGAATTGATTTTTGATTGAATCGTCACTTTCAAAATTATACTCATTTTCTTTTCCGTTAACTTTTATATTGAACATTTTATTTGTATATATGCCGTTCTCTACTTTTCCAACTGAGAATTCTTTATAAGTATCTGAATCTACAACATAATTTGACTCTTCTTTTTTTGCAGCCTCTACCTTTGTTTCAAAATCTTCACTGTTTTTCTTACCGCAAGCACTCACAGATAACATAGATACGGCCATCAATCCAATAACAGAAATTTTAAATATCCTCTTCATTTTTCCTCCTCATGTGCAAAATATAAACTCTAACAAAAGTTCTCTATTGCTCAAATTCATTTTAACAAGATTATATTCTTAATTCAGCCAAAAATATATTATGCACAATAACGAATTTATGTTATTTATTTTATACAACATTACTTTGGTTTTATTACAAGTACAGCTTTTTACATAATTTTTAAAAATTTAAATACAAAAAGAGCATACCTTGTTTCCAAAGTATGCCCTTTAAAAATTGTTAATATAAAATTTTTATATTACATCATTCCCATTCCGCCGCCTGCAGGCATTGCAGGTACGTCTTCTTTGATATTAGCCACTGCCGACTCTGTTGTAAGAAGTGTAGATGCAACTGAGTTTGCATTCTGAAGTGCAGATCTTGTAACCTTTGCAGGATCTAAGATACCTGCCTTTACCATATCAACATACTCTTCTCTGAAAGCATCAAATCCGACACCTTCGCTTGACTCTCTTACCTTGTTTACAACAACGCTTCCTTCAAGTCCGGCATTCTCAACTATTCTGAAAAGCGGTGCCTCAAGTGCCTTAAGTATGATCTTTGCACCTGTTCTCTCATCACCTTCAAGAGTAGCCACAAGCTTTTCAACTTCCTTGCTTGCATGGATATAAGCAGAACCGCCTCCTGCAATAATACCTTCCTCAACAGCAGCTCTTGTAGCATTGAGTGCATCTTCCATACGAAGCTTAGCTTCCTTCATCTCAGTCTCTGTAGCCGCACCTACTCTGATAACCGCTACACCGCCTGAAAGCTTAGCAAGTCTTTCCTGTAATTTCTCTTTATCAAACTCTGAAGTAGTTTCTGACAGCTGTGCTTTGATCTGAGCAACTCTCTTTTCAATATCAGCCTTTGAACCCTGTCCGTCAACGATAACAGTATTCTCTTTTTGAACCTTAACACTCTTTGCACGTCCAAGACTTGCAAGTGTAGCATCCTTAAGGTCAAGTCCGAGTTCCTCACTTATTACTGTACCGCCTGTGAGAACAGCGATATCCTTTAACATATCTTTTCTTCTGTCACCATATCCCGGAGCCTTTACAGCTACAACATTGAATGTTCCTCTAAGCTTATTTACTATAAGTGTTGTAAGAGCTTCACCCTCTACATCCTCAGCTATAATAAGAAGCTTCTGTCCTGATTTAACAAGCTCTTCAAGTACAGGTAAGATATCCTGAATATTTGAAATCTTCTTATCTGTAATAAGTATATATGGATCATCAAGATTTGCTTCCATCTTCTCCATATCTGTACACATATATGCAGAAACATAACCTCTGTCAAACTGCATACCCTCTACCAAGTCAAGCTCTGTCTTCATAGTCTTTGACTCTTCGATAGTGATAACACCCTCGTTTGTTACCTTCTCCATAGCATCTGCTACAAGGCTTCCAACCTCATCATCACTTGCAGAGATAGCTGCAACTCTTGCAATCTGATCTTTTCCCTTTATAGGCTCGCTCATCTTTGCAATAGCCTCAACTGCCGCATCTGTAGCCTTCTTCATTCCCTTACGTAAAATTATAGGATTTGCACCTGCTGCAAGGTTCTTCATTCCCTCATTTATCATTGCCTGTGCAAGAACTGTAGCTGTTGTTGTACCGTCACCTGCCACATCATTTGTCTTTGTAGCAACTTCCTTTACAAGCTGTGCTCCCATGTTCTCAAACGCATCTTCAAGCTCAACTTCCTTTGCAATAGTTACACCGTCATTTGTTATAAGCGGTGTACCGAATGATTTATCAAGTACAACATTTCTTCCCTTAGGTCCCAATGTAACTCTAACTGTATCAGCCAGCTTATTTACACCGGCTTCCAATGCTTTTCTGGCTTCAACGCCATATTTAATATCCTTAGCCATATTTACCTCCGTCTAATCTATATAAAATTATTATTCAATCACTGCCAAAATATCATTCTGTTTTACAACGATATACTCAACCTTGTCAAGTTCTACCTCTGTGCCTGCATACTTGGAATAAATAACCTTATCTCCTACCTTAACCTGCATCTTTATTTCTTTTCCGTCTACAACTCCGCCCGGACCTACTGCAACAACCTCTGCCTGTGACGGCTTTTCCTTTGCCTGTCCGGGAAGTACAATACCTGATGCTGTTGTCTCTTCAGCAACCAATTGCTTTAAAACCACTCTATCGAATAAAGGTACTAACTTCATTTTGTATTCCTCCTAAATGTTTATAAACTTAACTATGAACTTTTATACCACTTTTTATTAGCAGTGTCAAGGTTTGAGTGCTAATATTCTTAATAATTTAAAAATCAGCCAAAACTTTAAAAGTTACCGGCTGATTTCTTTTTATTTTTTATTTAAAAAATTTATCATATATTCCAAACACGAATATAAATAATACTATTATAGGCAATATAAATGTAAGGTAAACTCTCATCCAGTTCTTCATCTTAAGACCTTCACCCTTATTGCACTCTTTTAGATAGTTATCCCATCCCCATCCATATCTGCTGACACAAAACAGTAGATATACCAAGGAACCCAGAGGCAATATTATATTACTTACAAGGAAATCCTCCAAATCAAGTATTGTTCCACCAAATGGCTCTAACCATCCGAAACTCCAACTGCTAAATCCGAATATACATGGTAATGAAAGTACTGTTATTAATATCAAATTGAAAAGACTTACCTGTTTTCTTGACTTCTTTGTAAGATCCATACCGCATGAAACTATATTCTCAAATACCGCAAGCACTGTAGAAAATGCTGCAAATGACATAAATATAAAGAAGAAACTTCCCCAGAGTCTTCCAAGAGGCATCTTATTAAATATATTCGGCAAAGTGATAAATATAAGTGCCGGACCGGAAGTCTGGTCTACACCATATGTAAATGTAGCGGGGAAAATAATAAGTCCCGAAACTATAGCTACGAAAGTATCAAGTATAACTATTGTAACAGACTCTCCCAGCATACTTCTGTCATTACTTATATAACTTCCGAATATAAGCATTGCACCTATTCCAAGGCTTAGTGTAAAGAATGCCTGATTCATAGCACCTGTTATTACATTACCGATACCTGTTTCTTCTATTCTGCTTATATTCGGTACAAGATAATATTTAAGTCCTTCTGCAGCACCTTTTAAGAAGAATGAATTTATTGCAAGTATAATCATTACCACAAGCAGTGTAACCATAACTATTTTTGTAATGTTCTCTAACCCCGCTTCAAGTCCTCTTGATACTATAAACATACCTGCAACAACTACAACCACCATCCAAAAAATCATTATAGTAGGCTTTGAAAGCATGTTTTCAAATACATCGGAAACTCCCTTTGAATCCAAGCCTTCAAATTTTCCTGTAACCGTCAAGTAGAAATAATGCAACATCCATCCCGATACAGTGGTATAAAACATCATTAAAAGATAATTTCCTATAAGTGCCACTATTCCATGTACATGCCATTTGCTTCCTGTAGGTTCAAGTTTTTGATAAGCCATTACCGGACTTTTTCTTGCAGCTCTTCCTATTGAAAACTCCATAGTCATTATAGGCAGTCCAAGCATAACCAAAAACAGTAAGTACAACAGTACAAATGCACCGCCTCCACCTTTTCCTGTCATGTACGGAAACTTCCATACATTACCGATACCTATCGCACATCCGGCTGAAATGAGTATAAACCCGAGCCTTGATTTTAACCTCTCTCTCTCCAAAATATCCTCCTACTATTTACATTTTTTATAAATCACTTGAAAACAAGCCTTAAATCAAATGAAATCCGTAGGATTATATCATAATTTATAAAATAATTCTATCTTATACATTAACATACCTACTGATTTAATATATTTCATGTTACACTTCAGGTATCAATGTCATTTAGGAAAAAAGAATTTTTTTTGTAAAATAGAAATCTAACCACCTAAATAGACAGATTGGAGAGACAGACGTAGGAATTTTTTATTAAAAATGGTTTTGTACCGTAAGAGCCACAGAAAACTATGAAAGAAATGAGTTTGGAAGCATTTAATTTACTATTACATGTCAGATCCCCGTCCGGATCAAGTGTATAAAGCGAAATATTAGATGCAACATGGTTAACAGCATCAGAAATCTTGAAGCTTAACTAAATTACATTGTATTGTGAACTGTAACTTATAATATTAAATTCCCTATTATAAAAAATGAGACAGATTTTTAAGTCTGTCCCATCTTTCTAAGTAAGAAGGTATATTCTTCTTCACTTATAATAATTCTATTTTTAAACTGAATATGGATTTTTTAAGAAGTTTATTGCTTTGCGGCACTCTCATCCCAGATTCCGTCAGATTTGAGAAGATATCCGTCAGGTGTTCTCTGATTCTTTAGCATCCTTCCCTGAGCACCGTCTGAAACTGTATTAAAATAATACCATTTTCTGTCAATCTGATGCCATCCTGTTCTCATAGCTCCTCTGGTTCCGTCAGATATAGGATTCATATAATACCATTCGCCATTTCCGTCTTCCAGCCATCCGTCACACATAGCACCTGATGAGTCCATAAAATACCACTTATCGTCAACATTTGCCCAGCCTGTCACCATATCTCCTTTTTCATTAAAGAGATACCATTTATCTGATAGAAATGCCCATGCGGATTTTGCCTGTGTTCCGTCTACATCAAGCTGCCATATATTTCCTACCTGCTTCCAGCTGCCTCTATCATATCTTTTTCCATTGGTCTGTACATAGGAATAACTGCCTGAAGATGCATTACTGCTTCTAAGTTTTTTACTTTTATTGCGATTATTGGAATCTCCTGAATCACTGCCGCCCGATCTGCCCGAACTTCTTTTTGATCTCCTTGAATTTCCGCTGTCCTGATCTGATGTGGAAGGTGTTACAATATCACTCTGTCTTGCCCCTGACGGTGTTGCAATTCCGGTATTTCCCGCTCCGGTATTTCCGCCTCCGACATTTCCTGCTCCGGCATTTCCGCCTCCTGTATTTCCCGCTCCGCCTGTGGAACTTCCCGCCTGTACCTGTAATGTAAATTTCTCCGTATAAGCTCTTGCTCCGGAGTCAATTGCCTGCACATTTAAGCTGATGCTTGACTCTAAAGAGGCATCCACACTCACTCCGTCTTTCAACTTCAACTTTCCTTCAGAATTTACCTCAAATCGTGAATCACTTACATTATAGGTATGTGTATCACCTACATTAAGATCAAGAGTTGTAAGTTTACCTACAATTTCTCCCGGTCTTCCTGCTATCAGAATATTATTATCAATTGTGATTTTTTTAGGAGGCTGATTCTTCGGTCTTGTAACTTCCACTGTAAAAGCTTTTGTGTAAGAAGCACCCAGTACATCTGTCGCCGTTACATTAAGAGTTATATTTGCCACAGAGCCGAAGGGTATATAATTATCACCTTTTAAGCGCAACAGATTATCATATACTATCTCAAAGCGCTCATCATCCACGGTATAAGTATGTACATCTCCGGCATCAGGATCTGTTGTATTTAAAAGACCTACTTCTGCCAGATATTCATCACTGTAGATAAAAAGAGGATTAAGTGTGATATCGGTCGGCGCATGATTTGCATAGTTTACCGGCAGTGTTGGAGGGCTGGTAGCATCTTCCGCATTTCCTGCTTTATCAGTATACTGAACACGCACTGTGATCTCTTTTCCCGTATCGGCGGCTGTCGGTATATAGCTTGACTGTGTAGCGCCGGCAATTGCTGTTCCGTCAGCATACCACTGATAAGAAGAAATTGCTGTAGCCGGAACCCATACCACATTGTGGACATGAAGATCTCCGTAATCACCGTCATATACCTTGGCTTTAAGTGTCTGTCCTGCATGTGCAATACCTCTAATATATACAGCTGCCTTAAAGGTATTATTTTGAATTACATTGCTGCTCTCTCCTGTAGTATCAACTACATTACCTCCGTAGATGGTATTACCTCTGACTATTACATTTCTTGTCGGGTGGCGTCCGTCATTACGAAGCCTGATGCCCCAATGCGTATCATTTTCTGTGATACTTTGATCATGATAGATAGTATTACCGGTAACTTCGCCGCTTTGTATACCTACAAGATTTATAGCAGTTTTATTACCACGTACTATATTGTCTGCAAAGATAATATTTTCCGCAACACTGTTGGAATATTGATTGCTTACTACAAAACCGGTACTGCTTCCTTCAAATAAACAGTTTCGTATTTCAACACCGCTTACAATCGGATGATCTCCCTCAGGCTCTATATCAATTCCGGATTTTGGGGGAGTTCCGTCAGATCTTTTAAACTCGGATTCCAGTATTTTTACATTATGTCCTCCTACAATAGACATTCCCTGACGGCGGTTGTGATCACAGATAACTCTGTAAAGAGTAATATTTCTACTGTCCTCTCCTAAAAATACACCATCTCCCCAAAATTCACCTGCATAGAGATCCTCAATAACTACATTGGTCGCATCTGTAATACGAACACCATATCCGGTCTGTCCCAGATTTCCGATATGAGTATCACGGTCTCCTATAAGTTTACCACCCATGATATGTACATTATCCACATGAGTGATACTGAATATCTGATAGGATCTCTCCCCGTTTGGAATCGCCCTAAGTACCGCACCATTGGCCATTCGCACTATAATATTGCTTTTTAATACAAGTCCTGCTCTCTCATAGCTATACCCTGTCTGATGCAGAGTATTGATCATATAGTTACCGGCAGGAATATCCACTATTCCTCCGCCTGCCGCAGAAACCGCATCAATGGCTCTTTGTATCGCCACAGTATCATCACTCACACCATCCGCCACTGCACCATAGGCCGCATCCCGGACATTTGCCACAAATCCTGTCACAGGATCCGGAACATAAACACCTGTAGATGCCTTTGCTCTCTGTGAAAAAACACCCATAAAGCAAACCAGCATCGGTATAAAGCGTACGAACCATTTTTTCTTCAATTCCATACCTCCTTTTGGTATTGATAATAGACATTTGAGGAAGTCTCTTTTTTTCACGATGTCAGGAGCCTTCCTCCTTTGTCTGAAAATAAGTAGACAAAAAAAGAATGTAAAGACTTTATGCTAAAAGAATACTACCTTTATATAAATGAGTCAAGACGGAGTGCTTTTACATTTGCCATATATTTTCATATTTCCCCTGTATTTATATATTTTATAATATCGGAATCTCTTTCTTTTTTCTTACCATTTCGAGTCTGATTCAAAATTTTTCTCATATTTTTCTGAGATGTTATCCGGTAATCTGTTCCAAATCCAAAATCATCGTGCAGAGCATCATATCCATGAAACGTATTGTATCTATTAGTTCTTCACAGGTGTACTTTTCCTTTAGCTTCTGCTCAAGAATTCTATAAATAACCAGAGCTGTTATTCTACCTTTTCTGGATAGATATATAGGTCTGAATTTAAATTCGGTCTTCATGCGTGGTTGCCCCTGTTCAACAAATCGTTTTGGGTCATCGGCTCTGCTATTTGTAAGCTTAGATGGTGACTCTACGTACTTCATTACTCTTTCAACTTGACGTTCTCTTATGGTTCTCTGATAATTACGATATTTGATGGAATAAGTAACAATAAGATGCTGTTCAAGGTTGTCCTCATTAATCCATCTGTCATTATAAAAAACCTTATCATAATCATCTTCCTCTTCAATCTCGAAATAATAGTTTGTGCAGTCGTAATAAAGAACTTCCTTTTCAGCAATGGTCAGCTTTCTGGCATATGCCTTTGCCAGTTCAATGGGATCTTGCTCTGCGCATCGTGCCCTAATTTCTTCGATACTTCAAAGTCAATCTACAGTCTTAGTAGTAGTTTTGTTTCCTATATGCACAGATTTTTGAACATAATAACTAGGTAACTTTTTTGTTCCGGAACATGTTAGTTTCATAAAGTAGTCCTCCAACACGCTAATTATAGTATAAATACCTGTCAATTTTTTCTTTTATTCAACTGTCAAACTACTGTGTTAAACTCTATACGTTTAACGGATTAGTAGACAACAACATACCCATATACAATATAATACTTATCCCCAATCTTTAGAAATAATACCAACTATATTTATTGATTAAATATATTATTAAAGGGTATAATAAAGCATATAATTTTATGACAAATATTTTGATATAAGATTTATACATTAATTTATCAGCCGGTATTATATCATTTTAATCTGTTTTATTTTTTGGGAGGAAATATGAATCAATATTTAGAGATTTCTTTTCAGGCGGTTGTATTGTTTCCCTTTGTGGTAGCTGTATTTACATTGCCCTATATCGCTTATAACTACCATAAATACGGCTCTGTACTGAGCTTAAAAGTTATACTTGTCTATTCTTTTATCTTTTATATCCTATGTATGTACTGCCTGGTAATACTTCCTCTTCCATCACCGGAAAAGGCGGCTACACTTCACAGTCATAAAATGCAGCTTGAACCTTTTTTATTTGTAAAGGATATATTAAAAAGATCGCATATTATTAAAAGCCAACCGAAGACATGGCTGACATTGGTGCTTAATAAAGCCTTTTTGGTAAATATATTAAACCTGTTTTTGGCTATACCCTTCGGTATGTATCTGCGTTACTATTTTAAAAGGCCTTTTTTTCAAACTGTACTCTTTTCATTTCTGCTGTCCTTATTTTTTGAAATAACACAGCTGACAGGACTTTATTTTATATACCCCGGCAGCTACAGATTATTTGATGTGGATGACCTTATCGTAAACACCTTTGGAGGTCTTCTCGGCTATATTCTTATGGGACCGCTTATGCTGCTGCTTCCGTCAAGAGATGAACTGGATGAAATCAGCTACAGAAGAGGCGTGGAAGTTTCTTTGATGAGACGCTTTATAGCATTCCTTTTTGATATGTTTTTTGTAGTTATAATGACAATACTTTGTGAGTTTTTACTTAGAAATTTCACTTTGCTTTCTTCATTTGAAATCGCTGTTTTGGCATATTTTTCAGTTTTCCCCATACTGTTTAAGGGTAAAACTTTTGGGAAATTTATTACCAGTACGGCTATTTTTTCTATTGAAGGAGGACGACCTCCATTTTATGCCTATTTTTTAAGATATTTGCTTTTCTTCGGAGTTTATTTTTTTATTCCGATACATCTTCGAAGAATTCTGGAGAATTTTATTTTGATGAATGAGGATCCCTCAAAAGATATGGCATATGCTACCATAGAGCTTTTAACCGCACTTTTATACTTCCTGTTTTTGTTGATGGCTATTATAAAATCAGCAAGACATCGAAGTCTGTTCTATGAAAGATGTTCAAAAACCGTAATTCAAAGTACTGTGAAAGAAATTTAACCGGTGCTTTTGCACCGGCTTTATTGTTTATTTTGTGGATTTTCTTTCCTCTTTAATGCTTACAATTATGTTCTCCGCCATGATGGTCACAGCATGCATTCGGATCATATTCAAGATTGCCTTCTATAAGAGCCTTTGCAGCCTTATCAGCCTCACCATTTACACCTGCATAAAACTTTATAGCCGCATCAGATAAAGCGGTCTGTGCGCTCATACCGATACCTCCGCATATCAAAGCATCCACTTTTAATGTCTGTAAAAATCCTGCCAGAGCACCGTGACCGCTGCCATTGGTATCTACAATCTGTTCATTTACTATCTTTCCATCTTCCACATCATAAAGTTTAAACTTCTCACAATGACCGAAATGTTGAAAAACATCTCCGTTTTCATAAGTAATTGCTATTCTCATTGTTTTAATTCCTTTCTCTACAATACTTTGATTTATCTCAACCGGATCAAATTCACAGTAACCCCCTGTAATTAAAAGTCTCTTTCCGGATACAAGTACCTCTGCAATCTTTTTCCTTGCACTTTCATAAATTGCCGTAACCGTAGTACGGGCAATATTCATTTTGTTTGCACAATTTTCCTGAGTAAGCCCCTCATAGTCAAGCAGTCTTATTGTCTCAAACTCATCCACTGTCATCAAAATACTGTCCGCATCTTTTATATCATCAGGTGAAAAGCTGCGATATACAGGCATCTGTTCTATTTTACGGCATCTGAACGGTCTTGGCATAAAATATCCTTTCTGACTTATGTCATTTATTATTTTATCTATATTACTGACATAAGTCAATAATATAGATAAACAATATTTTATTATTTTTTAATTTTTAACTACTTGTAATCTCTTTAAAAATAATGTAGTATTGAAACACATTACATATAGTTTTAAAAACTACATTAAGGAGGTTTTAAAATGAGTTCAAAATACAGAGAAAAGACCAGATTCGGTGTACTTCCGGGAACTATATCCATATATATAAGAGAACCGGGTTCCGCAATTACCCACTTTATCGGGCTTATTCTTTTGTGGATCGGAGCAGGTCCGCTTATT
This sequence comes from Lachnoanaerobaculum gingivalis, assembly GCF_003862475.1. Taxonomy (GTDB): domain Bacteria; phylum Bacillota; class Clostridia; order Lachnospirales; family Lachnospiraceae; genus Lachnoanaerobaculum; species Lachnoanaerobaculum gingivalis. Next base: position 128,698 of record NZ_RRCO01000007.1, read on the forward strand.
CAAAGAACTGTAGAACATGGAAGCTTTTTAACTTCAATATCTATGTTTATCTTTATTATATCAACTACATTATTGTATGCAGCAAGTACAATATATCATTCCGTAGTTTTAGACCTTAAAAAGACAATGATTTTCCGTAAAATAGACCATATAATGATTTCTGTATTGATTGCCGGAACATATACACCTGTATGCCTTACCGCTCTTAGAGGAAAAGTCGGATATATATTACTGGCTGCTATATGGACACTCGCTATAGGCGGAATTATACTGAAAATTTTCTTTGTAAACTGTCCTAAGTGGCTGTCATCTTTAATTTATCTCATTATGGGATGGCTTTGTGTATTTGCATTAAAGCCTATATTCAAAGCACTACCTATGACAGGATTTTTGTGGCTTTTGTTTGGAGGTATCTCCTACACGCTCGGAGCTGTAATCTATGCCTTTAAATTGAAAGCTTTTAATGAAAAACATATTTATTTCGGTTCACATGAGATTTTTCATGTTTTTATTATGATTGGAACATTTTGCCATTATATGTTGCTTTTTAATACATTGTCATTTTATTAAATATTCTTTCAATAAAAGAACAATATATATATAAAAGGTAGTTGGTCATGAACAACATCCACACAAAACAGTATTCATATGATTAGATTTTTATTTTGCAGAACATGAGGTTTCGATATGAAGAAAATTAAAAAAAGTGAAATGCTTAAGATACTTAAGATCGTATATCCCATTGTAGTCGTAGTAGTAGGGTTTACTCTTTCTTATGTATTTTATGTTTTGAAACTAAGAGGAGTGCTTGAGTTTTTTGTGTATAGTCTTATTATTCTTTTGATGATTATAGTGGGCAGAAAAATATACCATAAGAGTTAGAATAGCATTTCAAACCAAATATCAAACTTAAGGAGGATGTGAAAAAACTCGATTGAGTTTTTTCGCATCCCCATCTTTTAACCTCTATATTTCAAATTCATTTTCTATCGACAATACTTTGAGCTAAATTACATAAATCATCCAATGTAATCTCATCCAATAAATACTTTTGAAATATTCTGCCCATTTCCGAAATATCATTCATCGGATTAGATGACAACGGCCTGACTTTAAAGTTTGTATTCTCAACATATTTTCTTATAATATCAATATCAGGAACATCTATATCTTCCTCTAATATAACATCAATTCTTGCAGGTATCTGATTCATTGCGTTACTATAATCAATGCTCCCTTCTCTACTTGAAATATAACTTAAAAATTTCTTTGCCGCATTTTTATTTTTTGAAGATTTATTAAGTACATACTGCCACGTTGCTATATTAGTTGCATTTTTTTTGAACATAGGAAGTTCTGCCACATGTATTCCATCTTCTCCATACTTTCCTGAATTCAAAAAGATATTTATAGCACCGCTATACATAAATACACATCCATACTTACCGTCAATAAATTTTTGTTCCATTTGTTCGTATCTGTCTATCATTTGATTTTGAGGTGTATAGCCATGTTTCAGCATATCATGCAAAAACTTAACAGCTTCCTTTGTATTATCATTATTCCAATTATAGTAGTCTCCATCAAACATATTTATAAATTGTGATAAATCATTATATATATATGTTTCATCCCATGCACTTCCATATCCATACATGTTTGTACCATAATCATTACTTACAAATAATGAAAAATCATCTAAATTTTTAACTCCTTCGAGTTCTGAATATTTTATATGTTTTTCATTTACCCAAAACATCATAATATCCATAAGGTATGGAACAGAATAAAAATGATTTTTATACATAGCCACTGATTCTACATAATCTTTAGGATATGATTCCACAATATTTTTACTCATTATATCATCTAAATTTTCAATATATCCTTTTACTTTAAACTCACTTACCATCTCATCATTAACTGAAATCAAATCAATATTTGAATTTCCTGATAAAAGTAATGTTGAAATTTCCGCCTGTCTATTATTTGCATCATCCGGACAAGGAATTATATTTATTTTCATATTTAATTTTCTTGATACATCGTTAATATAATTTTTAAAATCAGGATTGTCAGCTTCTATATGCATAATATTTAATTCATCTTCATAATAGTTGCTTATTTCTTTTTCTTCATTCTTCTCATAATTATTACAAGAAGATAGAATTAAACCGATACATAATAAAATACAAAAAATTTTTTTATACAAATCAGCTCCTATCTTGGACGCCTACCTTCTCTTCCTACAAGAGGTAAGAATGATGAATGAGGCTCTGTCTGATACCAATATGCTACACTTGCAACATCATCCTGTCTTTCAAAAAGACCTCCATGTCCAACACCGATTTGCTGTATAGTAACCATTAAATCTTCATCAAAGCATATAGGATCCTGTATATGCCACCTATAGAAACCTCTCATCGGTAAGCAATCATCATTGTGATAGTCATTATGAATCAATTCATCATGTGATGAATAGTACGGATATCCCAAATATGATGTGCTATAATTTTGTTCAACTGTTTTTCCATTTATCTGTTTTGCAAAACTCCACGAACCTCCAAAATAATCTTCAGTTCCTGTACCGCAAATTGTAGGATATTCTATATCTCCGTCTATGTAAAATTTTACTTCTCCTTCTCCCCACCAATATCTTTCCAATGTGGTCAATGCAATATATGTCCCGATATAATGTCCCTTTCCTTTTACATTGTCCAATATTACATAGTCTTTACCTAAAGTTGTAACTCTTTCTCTTCTCCACTGAGCATGAAAATAAGCTATATCGTTAGGAAGATTATCTACAAGACAATAATCAATCTGATAGAAAAATGCCGGTATCGGATTTGGATGCTGGTTTTCCAAAGTTATTCTTGCTCTTTTATTAAAAGGCATTTGAAAATAACTGTTCATTCCTCTATTTGGTACTACAACAATCGGCATTGAATTCACTACACATTCCCTTGCAAATCCACAACAAAAGAAATCCCCAAGTGGACTCTCTACGGAAGGAGTTTTCTCATCGTCCCAATATATCCTTATAATCAGATCACTTAAAACAAAACAATCCGCTTCTGTTGTTTTATTTGTAACTGTAATCCATATATGATTTATTATACCCGGACCCGCTATATCTGCAAGTGTTACAGTTTCACCACTTGGTATATCCTTCAAACACGGACTTCCTTTTCTTGAAGGTCCAAGATTGCTTGATGCCATTCCACCTTTACCTTTTTCTCCTGTAGGATTTTCTGCATTTATTGCTCTACTTTTTCTGTTCTTTAAAATTGCTAAATTTCCTAAACTTCCATATAAATCGTACATAAACTTAACTCCCTATCTAAATTAAGATTTAACACCACCTGCCATAATTCCATCCATAATCTGCTTTTCAAAAACAGCAACAAATAATATTATAGGTAAAAGTATTATCCATCCCATAGCACTAACTAAATCCCACGGTACTCCATACATATTATCCCTTAAAGGAAGTTGAACTATAGCTACAGATAAAACCTGAATTCCGTTGGAATAATATAAAGGTGTAAAAAAATTATTTAAACAATTTATAAAATTAATAATACATACTGTGGCAATAGCGGGTTTCATCAAAGGCAATATTATATAAAATAAGATCTGTATAAAATTTGCTCCATCTATAGCAGCAGCCTCTTCCAGTGAAACAGGTATTTTACCGACGAAATTGTTTAATATCAAAACTGTAAATGGAATAACCGAACTTACATATAGTATTATCAAACCTTGATATGTATCGAACAATCCAACCTTTTTCATAAATTCATATAAAGGCCTTGCAGTAACAACCTCAGGTATAAGTAAAGTTGCAAGTATAAATGCAAACGCTACACTTATCCATTTTGAATTAAACCTTGAAAATCCATAAGCTGCCATTGTACATAATATTGTGCTTATTATTAATGTACTTCCTACTATTATTACTGTATTTCCTATTTTACTTAACAATCCTACATTTTCAATAAGAAATTTATAACTGTCAAGTGTCGGATTATTTGGCAAATAATCTATAGGCTTCTTAAATAATTCTCCTGCAGGAGTAATTGATGATATAAAAATCCAATATACAGGAAATAAGATAAGAAATGCAACCACTATAAATAATAACCATCTGCTTATAGATAAACATTTTTTATATATTTTATTTTTATTATTACTAGTCATATTCTTCTCCTTTTATTCACTGTATTTATTCATAACTCTGATATTAAACCAACTAAATAAAGCCATTAAAATAAAAAGCATTATAGCTAAAGTAGAAGCATACCCTATATTCAGGTTTGTAAAAGATTCCATTGCTATACGATAAGCTATCAATGATGTATCTTCTCCGGGCCCTCCGGATGTCATTGCATATACTAAATCAAATGATGTTAATCTCCATAATGTAAAAGGTATACATAATGTAATAATATTCCTTATAATTAAAGGTAATGTGATTTTAAAGAATATTTGAAAAGCATTTGCTCCATCTACTTTAGCTGCCTCATAAATATCCCCTGAAATGAACTGAAGCCCTGATAATACTAATATTGCAAAAAATGGCAAATCTTTCCACAAATCCATTGCTATAACAGCAATACGGGCAGATCCGGTATTTATTAACCAATTGAATTGAAAACCCGGTATAAATCTTCTAATTAAATCATTTACCAATCCATAATCATTATTAAATCCCCATTTTGCCGCCATTCCTATAACTACAGCCGGCATAGCCCAGGGTATAAGTACTATTGTTCTTAAAAATCTCCTACCTCTGAATTTCAAATTAAGTATCAATGCAAGTATAGTACCTAATATGACATGAAAGAACATTGATACTACTACAAAAATAGAAGTAAATTCAATAGAGGAAATTACTTTATCATCTTTAAACACCTCTATATAATTTTTAAATCCTACAAACTCGTTTATACCTGACAGAACTTTAATATTATACATACTATTTTTAAAAGTAATAATTATAGGATAAATTGTGGTAAATCCCCTTATCAAAAGTACAGGTAAAATCAAAATTACAGGTATATACCTTATTGACTTTTTACTTATGTTCAAAATAATTCCTCCTATAAATAAAATGAGTGCTGCAGTAATATTTTATTTATAAATTCCTACACTGTAGCACTCTTTGGATTATATATTATTTATATTTATCTACCAAATCCTGTGCTTTTTTGCAAAAATCATCTACCGATATTTCACCCTTCATACAAGACTGGTAAATTGTTCCCATATCTGTGATAAACTCCATAGTTTGCGGAAGCATTGGACGTCCTTTTACATTACATTCTGAAGCGTATCTGCTGTACATCTCCTTTGCAGGATCACTGTCAGGAACCACCTTCTCGGCAACATCTTTTCTTGCAGGGTAACGATCAAAAGCCTTATATGACGCTTCCATTCCACCCTCAGATGCCATATACTTTAAAAATTTTATTGCCGCTTCCTTATTTTTTGATGCAGAATTCAATACATAACTCCATGAATCTGTAAATATAGCTCTATTACCGTCATCTGTCATTGAAGGCACCATAGCCATATGAATCTTGTCATCACCAAGCATACCTGCTTTCTGATAATCGGATCCAAGTCCCCACATAAACCAACAACCATATTTTCCATCATTTGCTTTTGGATTCATCTGCTCATATTTATCCGCAATTTGATCAATTGGTGTTTCATTATTTTTTACCATATCATATAAGAATTGTATTGCTTCCTTATTTTCAGGTCTTGTCCAGTCAAAATAATCGCCACCGAACATATTTACAAATTGTGCTATTTCATTAAACACATATGTTTTTTCCCAAGATCCACCATACCCATAAGTACCGTTTACTGAAGCAGCTGACATATATTTTTTAAAATCTTCCTTTGTATCTATAGAAGTTATTCCGGCATTATCCATTATTTTTTGATTTACCCAAAAGGCTAAATATCCTGAATATCCGGGTACTCCGATAACATTTCCTCCTTTATCGGTAATCATCTGCTCCAAATATCCCTTTGCAAATTCACCACGAATATCATCAGTCATAACTGTATCATTAAGTCCTTCAAGCCAACCTGAATTTTTAAATGATGCACTCATTTCATCATTTATTTCCAATATATCTACGCTTGAATCACCTGTAGATAGTATTGTTGTGATTTTTTGCTGTCTCGTATCTGAGTCTGTAGGTGCCGCAATTACATTAATCTTTAATCCTGTAGCATCTTGAACATTATTTAACCATTCATCAAAATCGGCATCTGTAGTATTGATACTATATAATGTCAAATCATATTTGGAATTTCCACCGTTTTCCGAGTTTTTGCTTGACTGAGTTGTTCCTGACCCACACCCGGCTAACAGACCTGTTAATAGTACTGTACTTAACATTACACTCTTTATTCTTTTATTCATCTTTCCTCCTTATTGTCCCTAAAACACTTCACTTACACATATAGGACGTACGCTTTTTGATAATTACATCATAGTAGAATTTATAATTTTCAAAAATACAATATATTATGATTCATTTATATTATTTTTGTTTATATTGTTTTGTTTTTTTTTACAGTCTATAATTGCTTATATGTTTACAAGGAGGTTCTTATGCCTATTATAAGATATGTCAAAAATTTTATATTTTCAAAATATCATCATAGATTGATTTTTTCTTTTTTGATTTGTACTTTACTGCCTCTTATTTTAATGGGCTCAGTGTTGTACAGTATTACACATAAAATTGCAGGTGACAGCATATTAAATTCTATTATACTTGCAGATGATCAACTAAGTATAAGAATTAATAACAGATTAAATCAAGCTGAAAAAGTATCTAATACAATTCAATATGACATGTATTCATTAATGCAAAAAATGTCTGATACTCGAGAAGATTTTGCAATAATTTCGAATGTTAGGGACAATATTTCTCTATTAAAATCAACTTTTGATTTTTATCATATTGATATTTTTTTAGACGATAAAAATATTGCAGCTTCAGAAGGACTTTTTTTTCATCCTCTATCTGATTTAAGAAAAACAGGTCTTGAAGATATTATAAATTCAAATCAAAAATGGATTTATAAAAAACAGTACAATCTTCCTTATGTCATTAATAACACAAAAAATACTCAAGATGTAATAGCTTGTTTCAATGTATTAAATAATCAAGTTTCCGGTAATACTGAATATGTTTATTTAGTACTCTTACGTACTGATGAACTTTCCAAAATGCTACAAGAAAGTTTTGACAACGTTAATTTAACAGGATATATAATAGATCAAAATGGCACCGTTATTTCACATACAAGCAAGGAACTTATAGGTACCAAGATAAATAATATTGATTTAAATATAAATTCTGATAATACTATAGTTGAGAACAGCAGCTTATATTATCACATAGTTGTTCTTGATAATGGATGGTATCATATAACCGAAATTCCTAAAAATTACATTTTTAAGCATATATACACATTACTTAGAACGTTTATTATAATAATATTTTTATCTGTCCCTGTAATACTGTTGGTTATTTTTTTTACTTCAATTAATTTAACCGATAGAATTAGTAAACTGTCTTCCGCTATGGATAATTTTAAACTTGGTAAAAAAAGTATTGATGTGGATTATATATCTGCATTAGATAACAATTATTCTCTTGATGAGGTGGATAAACTTGGACTGACATTTTTAAATATGCAATCATCGATTAATAAAAATATGCAATCTATTTTGGAGCTTACTTTATCCGAAGAAAAGCTTAAGTACCAGCTTCTTCAATCCCAGATAAATCCTCATTTTTTATATAATATTTTGGGAACAATACAAACTTGTCAAACAATAGGAAAAATAGATATAGCCAATCGTATGATCAGTAACCTTACTCGTTTTTATAGAATGTCACTTAGAAAATCTGATGAAAAGATAAAAATAAAAGACGAATTGGAAATTTCTAAATTATATCTGGAAATGGAACAACTTTGTCGTCAAGATACACTTAGCTGGACTATAAATGCTGAAGAAGGTATAGAGAACTTTTTAATATGTAAGTTTACATTACAACCTTTTTTGGAGAACTCAATTTTACATGGATACTCATCTGAAAAAACAAATATACATATCAATATAAATATTTGCTATGGAGATGATGAAGTTATTATTACTATAGAGGATAATGGCTGTGGTATTCCAAATGATAAGTTAGAACAAATCCGATATAAATTAAGTAATCATATAGTAGACTATAACCAACATTTCGGCATTTGTAATGTTAATAAAAGAATTTCAAATACTGACTTTGGAAACGGTATTGTCCTGATTGAAAGTGAAGAAAGAAAAGGTACAAAAATTATAATAAAATATGCTCAAATGGAGGATTTCTCTTGAAAAAAGTAGTTTTAGCCGATGATAATTATATTGTCTCAGAAGGTATAAAATTAAATATTGACTGGAATGAATTAAATGCAGAAATAGTTTTAATTGCAAAAAGTGGACAGGAAGTACTTAATTATATAATTGATAATCATGTTGATTTAATAATAACTGATATTGAAATGCCGAACTTAAACGGAATCTCTCTAAGCCGTGAGGCTATAAAAATTAATCCATATATTAAAATAATCTTGATTAGTGCATATGATAAATTTGAATATGCAAAACAGGCTGTCAGTATTGGAGTTTGTGATTATATTGAAAAGCCTATAGATTATGATTTCTTATATAAAAAGATAAAAAGTTCTTTTGAAATAATAGATAGAGAGCAACGTAATCTGTCTATTGTAAAGGAAAGCAGACAACTTATGATAACCAAATTTTTCCAGGAGTTACTATATTTCTCAACTGATAAAACATTAGGATATTTTGATAAATATATAAGCTATCTGGAATTGGATATGAGTTATTCGCATTTTAATATAATCAAAATGGAAATTGAAAGTTCTTCTATGCTTGAAGAAAATAACGGGGTTTTAACATTTCAAACGGAAATACTAAATATATCGGATGTATTCCTAAGTAAATGTAAAATTTTTGATAATGTCTATTATATACAGGACTTAAATAATTTAATCTTTATAATAGCACAAAACAGTAAAACACCTGCACATTTCCAGTATGTAATTCATAATGTAATTTCATCTTTTATAGATAATTATAAATCTCCAATATTAAATATAAATGTTGGAATTGGTACTATTGTTGATAGTATATCAAAGCTTCATGTATCATATGAAAATGCATGTCATGCTCTAAAATATAGGTTTTTTTATCCTAACCAAAGTATATTTGATGCTGTTGAAGCTACCGGTAAAGAATTCAGTTTATTATCCACATCAGATTCAGATGATGATGAACTTATCGGACTGCTATGCAAAAAAGATAATTCATCAATTGAAGAATGGCTTAAAAACTTCTTTGATGATTTATCAACAAAATATAAAAACAAAAATATTATGTTTATACGTATATATTCTCTACTTGGCAAAATATTGAGATTTCTATATGAAATAAATATTGATACTAAGGACTTGGAAGAAAGAGTAATATCTGTATATAGCCGTTTTGATACATTTCACACATATGAGCAATTTTTATTATGGATGAGAGAACTTTGCAATTTGGTATGTGATAAACTAAATTTTTCTCTAAAATCCTACCATGAACATACATATGAATTGGTAGATAATTATATTAAAAATAATTTTGAGGATAATACTCTCAGTCTGAATGACATAGCAAAATATGCAAATATGAGTCCATCATACTTAAGTGCATTGTATAAAAAAAATAACAACCAAAGTATAAGCGATACTATTACATCATACCGCATTGATGCAGCAAAGGAATATTTAATTAAAACAAACTTATCTTTAAAAGAAATAAGTATTAAATGCGGTTATGCAAACCAATATTATTTCAGCACAAGTTTTAAAAAACAATTAGGCATATCTCCATCCAGCTACAGAGAAAAGTATTCATCATTATAAATTTATTAAAAGATTATGGAGGAGTGACTCGTTTTGAGTTACTCCTCCCTATTTTTTCTATTATTTATAATTTACTATCTTTCCAAAATCCGGCTTTAAGCTTGCTCCACCTACTAGTCCGCCGTCGATATCAGCTTCTGCGAAAAGCTCTGCCGCATTTCCTGCATTTACTGAACCGCCGTACTGAATTCTGATCTTCTCAGCTACATCGCTTCCATATACCTCTTTGATACACTCTCTGATAGCCTTACAAACTTCCTCAGCCTGTGCAGTTGTAGCAGTCTTACCTGTACCGATTGCCCAGATTGGCTCATAAGCGATAACAGCGTTTGCAGCGTTCTCGGCACTTACATTCTGGAATGCGATCTTTATCTGTGTTCTGATAAAGTCTATTGCAATGCCCTGCTCTCTCTGTGTAAGAGTCTCACCGCAGCATATGATTGGTGTAATACCATGCTCAAATGCCTTAAGTACTTTCTTGTTTACAGTCTCATCTGTCTCCGCAAAGTATTCTCTTCTCTCTGAATGTCCGATGATGACATACTTTACACCTACATCTGTAAGCATATTTGGTGCTATTTCTCCTGTATATGCACCGTTCTCTTCATAGTACATATTCTCTGCACCGATCTGAATATTGCTTCCCTTTGCAGCCTCTATAGCCAGTATTATATCAATTGCAGGTACACAGAATACAACATCTACTTCATCATTTGCAACTAAAGGCTTTAACTCATTGATTAATGCAGTTGTCTCTGAAGGAGTTTTATTCATCTTCCAGTTACCTGCAATAATTTTTCTTCTTGCCATAATATTCTCCGTTCTTTTTGGGAACCTCGACATTCCCCTATATTTTAAAATTTTTATCTATTGTCAGCTGCAGCTACACCCGGTAATTCCTTACCCTCTAAGAATTCAAGTGAAGCACCGCCACCTGTAGAAATATGTGTCATCTTATCTGCAAATCCAAGTCTCTTTACCGCATTTACAGAATCTCCACCACCGATAACAGTTGTAGCATCCTTTAGATCTGCTACGGCTCTACATACTTCAAGTGTTCCCTCTGCAAACTTCTCAAACTCAAATACACCCATAGGTCCATTCCATACTACAGTCTTTGCGCCTTCAAGAGCCTTCTTATAGTTCTCTATTGTCTTAGGTCCGATATCAAATCCTGACCATCCCGCATCTATAGTATCAACTACCTTAGACTCTGTATCATTTGAGAATTCCTTACCCTCTACATGGTCTACAGGAAGTAAAAGGTTTACTCCTCTTTCCTTAGCCTTGTTTATCATCTCAAGTGCATAGTCAAGCTTATCCTCTTCACAAAGTGAGTTTCCAATTTCCTCTCCCTTTGCCTTTAAGAATGTATATGCCATACCGCCACCGATGATAAGTGTATCTACTTTCTCAAGGAGGTTGTTGATAACATTGATCTTATCTGAAACCTTAGCTCCGCCAAGAATTGCTACAAACGGACGAACAGGGTTCTCTACAGCCTCTCCGAGGAACTTGATTTCCTTCTCCATAAGGTATCCTACAACATTCTCCTTACAGAACTTAGTTACACCAACATTTGAGCAATGTGCTCTATGTGCTGTACCGAATGCATCGTTTACAAAGATATTGTCATCACAAAGTGCAGCAAGCTCTTTTGCATACTCTACAGCTGAATCTTCCTTACCGTACTTTGTCTCTTCAGCTCTGTAACGTGTATTCTCCAATAAGAGAACTTCTCCGTCCTTAAGCTCTGCAGCAAGCTTTCTTGTTTCTTCTCCTGTTACCTTAGGATCTGAAACGAACTTTACATTTACTCCAAGTCTCTCTGAAAGTGCAGGAGCTACAGGTGCAAGGCTCATCTCAGGTAACGGCTCACCCTTCGGCTTTCCAAGATGTGAGCAAAGAATAACTTTAGCTCCGCCGTCAAGGAGTTTCTTTATTGTAGGGATTGCTCCGTCTATACGATTGTAGTTCTGGATAACTCCGTCCTTTAAAGGAACATTGAAGTCACAACGAACCAATACTTTCTGACCTTTTAAATTCTTTAAATCATCTACTGTTTTCTTGTTAAGCATAGTTTCTCCTTATTAATAAAAAAGGCGGTCCGGCCCAATATGACCGGACCACCTTGGTCTCTTATACTATTTATAATTATGCTAATTCAGCAAAGTACTTGATTGTTCTAACCATCTGTGATGTGTAAGAATTCTCGTTATCGTACCATGAAACAACCTGAACCTGATATAAATCATCAGCTATAGGTGTTACCATTGTCTGTGTTGCATCAAATAATGAACCATACTGCATACCGATAACGTCAGATGAAACAATCTCATCCTCTGTGTATCCGAATGATGCAGATGCGGCAGCCTTCATTGCAGCATTGATATCTTCTTTTGTAAGTCCTGCCTTCTTTACAACAGCTGTAAGGATTGTTGTAGAACCTGTTGGAACAGGAACTCTCTGTGCAGATCCGATAAGCTTTCCGTTAAGCTCAGGGATAACAAGTCCGATAGCCTTTGCAGCACCTGTTGAGTTAGGTACGATATTTGCAGCACCTGCTCTTGCTCTTCTAAGGTCACCCTTTCTGTGTGGTCCGTCAAGGATCATCTGATCACCTGTATAAGCATGAATTGTGCTCATGATACCGCTCTGGATAGGAGCAAGCTTGTTAAGTGTATCAGCCATAGGTGCAAGACAGTTTGTTGTACATGAAGCAGCCGAAATAACTGTGTCACTTGCCTTAAGTGTCTTCTCGTTTACGCTGAATACAACTGTAGGAAGATCATTTCCTGCAGGAGCTGAAATAACAACTTTCTTAGCACCTGCATTGATATGTGCCTGTGACTTCTCCTTTGATGTGTAGAATCCTGTACACTCAAGTACAACATCTACTCCGATCTGTCCCCAAGGAAGCTTTGAAGCATCTGCCTCTTTGTAGATTGTAATCTTCTTTCCGTCAACTGTGATTGAATCCTCACCTGCTTCTACTGTGTGCTTTCCTTCTCCTATACGTCCTGCAAATCCTCCCTGTGCTGTATCATACTTTAAAAGATGTGCCAACATCTTAGGATCTGTAAGATCATTGATTGCTACTACTTCATATCCATCAGCCTCAAACATCTGTCTGAAAGCTAAACGACCAATACGTCCAAAACCGTTAATTGCTACTTTTACTGACATTTTAGTTCCTCCTAAAATTAGTACTTAAAATGATGTTTATCTCAATTGATAATTATTCATCAATCATTCTTAATTGTACAAAATTATAAACATAATTGCAAGTAAATCTTTAAAACTTCTTATTTATATTTCATTCTTTACATATCCCGCAATATTTGTTGCATGATCTGAGACACGCTCCAAATTACTTATGATATCAAGGAATGCGATTCCGGCCTGTGGATTACAATCTCCCTTTGACAATCTTTCAATATGTTTCTCTCTCATTTCATCCTCAAGCATATCCACTTCATCCTCAAGCTTATTGACCTTTCTCACAGCTCTAAGAGCATCACCGCTTCTTGCATTAAGTGCGATTTCAAAGGCTTCAATACTGTCTTTTGAAATTTCTGCAAGGTCTTCTTTACCGAGATCACTGAATTCAAGATCGTTGTCTATTATATACTTTGCATTTTCAGAAAGGTTATCGGCATGATCACCGACTCTTTCTATATCGGTTACCATATTGAAGAGATTGTTAATATGCTTCTTCTGATTTTCACTGAGTGAAAGATTGTCTACCTTTATAAGGAATTCCGTCAAAGCTTCCTGCATATCATCAAGCTTTTTTTCACATTTTGCAACTGTTTCTATATCTTCAAGGCTCTTATTGTTGATAGCACTCATAGCCGCATTTAAACTTTTTAGAGCAATTTCTCCCATGCGGGCAACTTCATTATTTGCAGTCTGTACAGCAAAAGCAGGGCTTAGAAGAACTCTTTCATCAAGCTGCAGTACAGGCTCTTTTACCTCTTCCTCAACTTCATCATCCTTACCTCTTACAATCATTCCTGAAAGTTTTACAAGCAATCCCGCAAAAGGATAAAGTAGTGTAGTCATTGTAAGATTAAAAAATGTATGAAATATTGAAATCTCTACAGCATTGATAGTGTGATTTGCAAGTTTTACATTCACTGTAAATACAATAAATCCAAGTATACCGAAGACTATAGCACCTATTGTATTGAATAAAAGATGTATAGCTGCGGCTCTCTTTGCAGTTCTTGAGCTTCCCAAACTTGAAATAATCGCTGTAACACATGAACCGATATTTTGTCCTAGAGTTATATATATGGCTGCCGCAGTATTTACCACACCGTTAAATGCGAGTGTTTGCAAAATACCAACCGACGCTGATGAGCTTTGCATAAGAGCTGTTACTACAATACCTACTATGATACCAAGTATCGGATTACCACCAAGTACTCTGAATGCTTCCGAGAATATAGGAGCACTTGTGAAAGGCTTTATATTGCCTGCCATAAGATCAAGTCCCAAAAACAGCATTCCAAGTCCCAGAATTATTTCACCTATAGTTTTTTTCTTGTCGGATTTTGAAAACAGTATAAATATCGCACCTATACCAATCATTAACGGTGCATAGAATCCCGGCTGAAAGAGCTTGAGTGAATCGCCTATTGTTCCAAGTGATACTATCCACGCTGTAATTGTAGTACCGATATTGGCACCCATGATTACACCTACAGCCTGGACAAGGCTTAACATTCCGGCACTAACAAAACCTACTACCATTACGGTGGTAGCACCTGAGCTTTGTATTATGGCTGTTATTACCGCACCCAGTAAGATGGCTGTAAACCTGTTATCCGTTATCTTACTGAGGAACTGTTGCATCTTTCCTCCGGCAGTCTTTTGCATACCGTCCGCCATGATATGCATTCCATATAGGAAAAGTCCAAGACCGCCTAAGAATCCAAAGAGATATGATACATTATCAATCATTTTTGTTCTCCTCTTAAAACATACCTACTGATATCCTCTGCAGGATCAAAATCCAACAGCTATATACTGTACATTCTATCAAGTTATATTATTTTAAGCAATACAAGAATGATATTTCAACAAATTAAAAAGACACCCTTTTTACGGGGTGCCTTCTTAAGGATTTCTATATATAGGATTCATTGTAAGTGCTTCGTTATGATGATGTAATATTATCATACTTCTTCGTAAAAGAATTGAAATACTGTTGAACTTATTATGAATTATTTCTTAAACCTGAAAAGAATGTTTTTCATTTTATTTCAAATATTTATCCATAATGTCACAGAAATCAAAGGTTGCAAAGTAATCCTTATCAGTCTCGGCTCTTCTTATAAGTTTTACATTTCCGTCTTCCTGTAATAAAAGCTCTGCCGACTTTAACTTTCCGTTATAATTATATCCCATTGCAAATCCATGTGCTCCGGTATCATAAATATAGATATAATCACCCTTATCTATCTTCGGAAGTTTTCTGTCTATAGCAAATTTATCATTGTTTTCACACAGTGAACCTACAACGTCATATGTATGTTCTGCAATTTTTCCTTCCTTACCAAGTACGCTAAGGTGATGATATGCTCCATACATGGCAGGTCGCATAAGGTTTACCGCACAGGCATCCACACCTATATACTCCTTATATGTATGCTTTTCATGTACGGCTTTTGTTACCAAAGCGCCATACGGTCCAAGCATATATCTTCCAAGCTCTGTAAATATAGCGACATCTTTAATATCATTTGCTACAAGTACCTCATCATAGACCTTTTTTACACCTTTGCCTATCTCAAATATATCATTAGGCTCTTGATCGGGGGTATATGGTATACCCACTCCACCTGACAGATTTATAAAGCTTACACATATACCGCATTCATTCTTTATTCTTACCGCAAACTCAAACAGTTCCTTTGCAAGTTTAGGATAGTATTCATTTGTAACCGTATTGCTTGCAAGAAATGCATGAATACCGAAGTACTTTACACCTTTTGACTTCATTATATTGAATGCTTCTATAATCTGATCCGGAGTCATGCCGTATTTGGCATCTCCCGGATTGTCCATTATACCGTTTGACATAGTAAAGACTCCGCCGGGATTATATCTGGCACTCATAGTCTCAGGCAATTTTCCACAAATTTCTTCTACATATTCTATATGTGTGATATCATCCAAGTTTATTATTGCTCCGAGATCATTTGCAAACTTGAATTCTTCTATAGGAGTTTCATTTGAGGAAAACATTATATCTTTTCCTCTAAAACCGCATGCATCACTTAATTCAAGCTCTGTCATAGAAGAACAGTCCATACCACAACCGCATTCTTTTAATATATTCATTATAAAAGGATTCGGAGTGGCTTTTACGGCAAAGTATTCTTTAAATCCCTTATTCCAACTGAACGCTTCATTTAATTTTTTTGCATTCTCTCTGATTCCTTTTTCGTCATATATATGCCATGGCGTCGGATATGTTTTTACAATTTCTCTTACTTTATCTAATGTCAAAAATGGTATTTTTTGCATTTTATTTCCTTTCTATGTATTGCTTTCTTCTTCAGATTCGGTGTTTTTCTCTTCTCTGACCTTCGCAATACTTGCAATTTTGGTATCACTTTCTCTGTCTATATTCATAAGCTTAACACCTGATGCGGCTCTTCCAAGCACTGATATTCCGCTTACTTCTATTCTGATAATGATTCCCTCTGTGGTTATAAGCAAAAGTTCTCTGTCTTCATCAACAAGTTTTGCTCCGACCAACTTTCCGGTCTTTTCATTATCTTTATAGCATATGATACCTTTACCGCCTCTGTTTTGGACTTTGAACTCGGATATCCTTGTTCTCTTTCCATATCCATACTCAGAAACAAGAAGCAAATATTCCCCTTGAGATGCCAGCTGCATTCCGATGACCTCATCATCTTTGTTCAGTCTCATACCGTGAACTCCGGTAGCACCTCTACCCATAGCTCTTATATCTTTATCATTGATTCTTATACACATACCGTCTTTTGAAACTATGATAAGATCGTCGTCACCATGAGTTACCTTAACTTCTATCAGCTCATCATCCTCTGTGAGATTTATGGCCGCCAGTCCGTTCTTTCTTATATTGTCAAACAGATTTATCTGACATTTCTTTATAGTACCCTTCTTTGTTACCATAAAGAGATATCCATCCTTTGACTTTGCCTCACTCGGAATAATAGCTGAAATCTTCTCATCAGGCTGCAAATTCAACAAGTTTACTATTGCAACACCCCTTGCAGTTCTTGAAGCTTCCGGAATCTTATATCCCTTTATAGTATAAACTCTACCCTTATTTGTGAAGAAGTATATATCATTGTGAGTGGTTGACATAACAATATCTTCGATAAAGTCGTCATCAATAGTCTGCATACCCTTGATGCCCTTACCGCCTCTGTTTTGTACATTGAAATTGTCAGGACTCATTCTCTTTATATATCCAAGCTTTGTCATTGCAATGATAATATCTTCTCTTTGGATAAGATCCTCATCCTCCATATCATCATCCTGTATAAAGCCTGTTCTTCTGTCATCTTTGAATTTATCTTCAACTACAAGAATCTCTTCTTTTATAACTCCGAGAAGTTTTTTGTTATCTGCCAATATACCCTCAAAATATGCAATCTTTGATAAAAGCTCATTATACTCAGACTCAAGTCTCTCTCTTTCCAGACCTGTAAGCGCTCTTAGACGCATATCAACTATTGCCTGTGCCTGTGCATCACTAAGTCCGAATCTCTTTATAAGTTCTTCTTTTGCAATACTTACATTTGCACTGCCTCTGATAATCTTTATAATCTCATCAATATTATCAAGGGCTATAAGCAAACCTTCCAAAATATGAGCTCTTTCCTTAGCTTTATTGAGATCATACTTTGTTCTTCTTGTTACTACATCCTCCTGATGTGCAAGATAATACTCAAGCATCTGTAAAATATTAAGCACCTTTGGCTGATTATTTACAAGTGCAAGCATATTTACACCGAAAGTTTCCTGTAACTGTGTATGCTTATATAATCTATTTAAAATAACTCCGGCATTTACATCTCTTCTGAGTTCTATAACAACTCTCATTCCTTCTCGGTTTGATTCGTCTCTAAGATCTGTAATACCGTCTATTCTTTTATCTTTTACAAGTTCGGCAATCTTTTCGATAAGCTTTGCTTTATTTACAAGATATGGAAGCTCGGTAACTATAATTCTGTTTTTGCCGTTCGGCATTGCTTCTATTTCAGATACCGCTCTTACCTTTATCTTTCCTCTACCTGTAGTATAGGCTTCTCTGATTCCTCTAAGTCCAAGTATATGCGCACCTGTAGGGAAATCAGGTCCCTTTATGATATCAAGCATCTCATCGATAGTGGATTCTTTTTCTTCTATTTTATTATCTATTATTCTTACTACGGCATCTATTACCTCGCTTAAATTGTGAGGTGGAATATTTGTAGCCATACCTACCGCAATACCTGTGGTACCGTTTACAAGGAGGTTCGGATATCTTGACGGCAGTACTGTAGGCTCTTTTTCAGTCTCATCAAAGTTTGGAGCAAAGTCAACAGTGTCCTTATTTATATCGGCAAGCATCTCCATGGCAATCTTTGAGAGTCTTGCCTCTGTATATCTCATGGCTGCCGCGCCGTCTCCGTCCACAGATCCGAAGTTTCCGTGTCCGTCCACAAGAGGATATCTCATGGACCAATCCTGAGCCATATTTACCAATGATCCGTATATTGAAGAATCTCCGTGTGGGTGATATTTACCCATTGTATCTCCGACAATACGAGCACATTTTCTATGCGGCTTGTCAGGACCGTTATTTAGTTCTATCATAGAAAAGAGCACTCTTCTTTGTACAGGCTTTAAACCGTCTCTTATATCGGGAAGCGCTCTTGCTGCAATAACACTCATTGCATAGTCAATATATGACTTTTCCATGGTTTTCTTTAAGTCGATTTCATTAAACTTGTCGAAAACATTTGGTTCCATATTTTAACCTACCTTTTTAAATATCCAAATTCGATACATACTTCGCATTTGTCTCTATAAACTCTCTTCTCGGAGCAACCTGATCTCCCATAAGAGTATTAAATGTTAAATCTGTTTCTGAAAGCATAGACTCGTCAAGTACCACTTTTTTAAGTACTCTTCGTTCAGGATCCATAGTTGTTTCCCAAAGTTGCTCGGCATCCATCTCTCCCAAACCTTTATATCTTTGTATCTTATTATTCTGATCTCTTCCGACTTCTTTTAAGATATTATCAAGCTCTTCATCAGAATATGCGTACCATACCTTTTTATTCTTCTCTAACTTATACAGTGGAGGCTGAGCCAGATATACATGACCTTCCTTTATAAGTTCAGGCATAAATCTATATATAAATGTCAGCATCAATGTATCAATATGAGCTCCGTCCACATCGGCATCAGTCATTATAATAATTTTATTATAGCGAAGCTTGCTGATATCAAAATCTTCCTGTATACCTGTACCGAATGCTGTAATCATTGACTTAATCTCGGCATTTGAATATACCTTATCAGGTCTTGCCTTCTCCACATTGAGTATTTTTCCTCTAAGTGGCAAAATAGCCTGTGTATCTCTCTTTCTGGCTGATTTTGCGGAACCTCCCGCAGAGTCTCCCTCGACTATAAATATCTCACATTCTTCAGGATTCTTGCTTGAACAGTCCGCCAATTTACCCGGTAAACTCATACCGTCAAGTGCAGACTTTCTTCTTGTAAGATCTCTTGCCTTTCTTGCTGCAGCTCTTGCTCTTTGCGCTGTAATAGCCTTATCACTTATAAGCTTTGCTATTCCGGGATTTTGCTCAAGGAAATAAGTAAGCTTCTCACTTACTATAGCATTCACCGCAGTCTGTGCCTCGGAGTTTCCAAGTTTTTGCTTGGTCTGACCTTCAAACTGTGGGTTCTGTATCTTCACAGAGATTATAGCTACAAGTCCTTCCCTTATGTCTTCTCCTGAAAGATTATCCTCATTTTCCTTTAGCAGTTTATTGTTTCTGGCATATTCATTAAATGTCTTTGTAAGTGCATTTTTAAATCCTGAAAGATGAGTTCCACCCTCAGGAGTATTTATATTATTTACAAAAGTATAAATTCCCTCTGTATAAGTGTCATTGTGCTGCATTGCAACTTCAACAACCACATTTTCTTTCACACCCTCACAGTATATTACTTCATCGTATATAGGTGCCTTACCCTTATTGAGATATGTAACAAATTCCTTGATACCACCCTCATAGTGAAAAGACATTTCTTTCTTTTCTTCTCTGTCATCAATCAAAACAATTTTTAACGCCTTGGTAAGAAAAGCTGTCTCTCTTAATCTGACTTTCAATATATCAAAGTCATACACTGTTTCTTCAAATATAGTTGCATCCGGTAAGAAGCTTACCTCGGTACCGCTTTCACCGGGATCACATTCACCTATCACATGCATATTCTCTACGACTTTACCCTTTTCAAATCGCATATGATAGATTTTGCCTTCTTTGTAAACCTTTACATCGAGCCAAGTAGATAATGCATTTACTACAGATGCACCTACTCCATGCAGTCCGCCTGAGGTCTTATATCCTCCACCGCCGAATTTTCCTCCGGCATGCAGTATTGTAAATACTACCTCCAGTGCCGGCTTTCCAGCCTTTTGCTGAATGTCTACCGGTATACCTCTACCGTTATCTCTTACAGTGATTGAATTATCTTCATTTATTTTTACCTTAATCTCTGTACAAAATCCTGCAAGAGCCTCATCTACAGAGTTATCTACTATCTCATAAACAAGATGATGAAGACCCCTTGATGATATTGAACCAATATACATTCCGGGTCTTACTCTAACGGCCTCTAAACCTTCCAGTATTTGAATTTGGGATGCATCATACTCTGTACTCATACTATCTCCTTTAAATCATCTGAGAATACATTCTCAGGAAAATTTACTCTTAATGTCATATCTATATATTATAACATTTTTTTTGAAAATGTGGAATAAAATTACCACATATAATAAGAAAAAAGAGGTGCAAAACACCTCTAAATTTTACCTTCTGTTACTATTCCTGCTTTTACTTTAAATACCTTTCCAATATCCAACGATTTATTCAAAAAGTCTTCAACGCCTGTACAGGTAATCAAAGTTTGAATATGTTTTATGGACTCAAGTAGATGTGACTGTCTTTTTCCGTCAAGTTCGGATAATACATCGTCCAGTAAAAGTACCGGAAATTCTCCATATCTTGATTTTATAAGCTCTATCTCAGATAATTTTAATGATAAGGCAAGACTTCTTTGTTGACCTTGAGATCCGAACTTTTTCAAATCCATTTCACCGTTTAAAAAAAATGAAAAATCATCCCTATGCGGTCCTACATTTGTAGTCTTATACCTTATATCACTTGCTCTTGATTTTTTCAGTTCTTCTTCAAAATCATCTTTTTCCACATTCTTTTCATATACTACATTTATCTTCTCACCACCTGAGAGTAAAGAATGTATATCGAAAATGACCTCATTTAATTCTTTTATAAAGGCTTCTCTGTAAGCAATCAAATCCTTACCGTATTTTACAAGTTGCATATCCCAGATATCCAAAGTATCCTCAACACCGCTCTTAAAACCGATTTCTTTTAAAAGCTTATTTCTCTGATCAAGCACCTTATTGTAGGTAACCAAAGTGGAAACATAGAGCTTATTTAACTGACAAAGCTCCATGTCCACAAAATTTCTTCTCTCTTTAGGACTTCTCTTGATAATATTCAAATCTTCAGGAGAAAAAAATACAACATTGCAGGTACCGAAAAGCTCACTAAGCTTTCTTATCGGAATGCCGTTTATAGCGACTCCCTTAGACTTGCTCTTTTTCAAATGCATATCAAGCCTTACCGATGAGTTGTTTTTTTCTATCATCAGCTTAATATGCGATTCATTGCTTCCGAATTTTATAATATCTTTATCTTTACTTCCTCTATGAGACTTTGAAGTGGTGGCAAGATATATTGACTCCAAAATATTTGTCTTTCCCTGCGCATTGTCACCATAAAATATATTTACACCGCTTGAAAGCTTGATATTCAAACTCTCATAGTTTCTATAGTCCTTAAGCTCCAACGATTCTATAATCATTGTTCTCGTATGTAAATATATCGCCGTCTCTAAGTTTCTTGCCTCTTCTAAGCTCTACCTCCGAATTTACCAAAACCTCTCCGGCCTGTATTACCATCTTAGCTTCTGAACCCATTGATACGGCACCTGCAAGCTTCATAGCCTGCTCAAGCTTTATATATTCATCTCTAATTCTAACTTCCTGCATACTTCACCTTTATCCTACAAAATTTACCGGCAATATCAAATATGTATATGAATTCTTATCATCTTTGATAAAACATGGAGATTTTGCATTTGTAAAATAAATATCTACAAACTCATCATCAATTACCTTTAATGCATCCACTAAGAACTTAGGGTTGAAGGCAATCTTTAAATCACTTCCGCTTTTTTCAATGTTTACTTTGGCATCCATAAATCCAAGTGACGAATTTACAGACAATGTAAGTGTTCCGTTTTCTATATCAAGAATCAAAGGCTTATGCTCATTTTCCCTGATAAGTATCATAGCCTGCTCTATTGCACTTTGGAATCTGTTTCTGCTGACGGTAACTTTGGTATCATAGTCATTTGAGAGCATGGTCTCAATTCTGAAATATTCACCGTCAAGAATTCTTGATAATACCAGCGTTCTGTCAAACTCAAAAAGTATATGATCCTTTGAAAAATAAATATTAACATCTTTTTGAGTATCACTGTCAATTATCCTCATAACTTCCTGTAAGGACTTGATAGGAACCACGCATCTTTGATTCTCGAAACTTCCGTTTAATTCGATATTTCTTATAGACATTCTATGTCCGTCAAGAGTAACGAATTTAGCCACATTATCTTTAATATCTATAAGCTCTCCGCCCATCATTCTGTTGATATCGCTTATAGCTGTTGAGAACTCCGTCTGTCTGATAACTTCTTTTAAACTAAACTGTGAAAGCTTTATAAAATCATCCCTGTCTACCTGCGGCATAGGTATAAATTCTACAGGGTCTATTCCCATGATATTAAATATCGCCTGGTCACATCTTATAGTTGTCTTAAAATCCTTATCTACGTCAAGTTCTATTAAAGAATCTGTATTATCAAATTTTCTTACAATATCGGAGAAGAGTTTTGCATTCAAAACCACTCCACCCGGATTTACTATAATCGCATCCACCTCTGTTTGGATTGAAAGTTCTGTGTCTGTAGCATCTAAAACAACTCTGTTATCAGCTGCCGTTATAAGTATTGATTCTAAAATAACACTTGAAGTCTTAGTAGATATAGCCTTCATTACAATGCCAAGAGCATTTACCAATTGTGCTTTTTGAAATTTTAAATTCATTGTTCCTCCGGTTGGCAATTTTTACTCAAAAAAAGAGCTCGCTCGCCATGATAAATAATTAAATATATTTTAGTATTAGTATTATTATAGTGTGTGGATAAGTGTAAAAGTCTAAAAAGCCTTGTAAATACTTGCTTTTTAGCTGATTTTTGTAAACATCACCATGTTTGGGAACTACCCGTATAATTTGGATTACTGTGGAGAAATCTTCTTTTTGATAGTTTCAACAGTTTGATTCAGCTCACTGTCGGAGACGATTCTCTTAGTAATTACATCCTCGGAATTGACTATCGTAGAGTGATCTCTGTCACCTAAAAATTGGCCTATTTTAGTTTGAGTATCATTGGTCATTTTCCTACAAAGATAAACTGTAATATGTCTTGCAGTGGCTACAGGCTCTTTTCTGCCCTTGGCTTTTAACTCCGCCACGGTGATATTGAAATGATCCGCCACCACAGTTGCAATATATTCTGAAGTTATTTTTGTAGGAGCATCGGGAGTAATCATATCCTTTAGTACCGTTTTTGCCAGCTCTATATCAATTTCCTGATTTTTATTAAGTCTGCTCATGGCATAAAGCTTATTCAGTGCTCCCTCAAGCATTCTTATATTACTCTTTATATTGGTAGCAATAAATTGAATAACTTCATTATCAATGTTTTTGCCGTCTCTTTCTTCCTTACTTCTAAGAATTGCCATTCTTGTTTCAAAGTCCGGAGAAAAAATCTCTACTGCCACACCCCAGGCAAATCTTGAACGAAGTCTCTCTTCAAGGTTTTTAAGCTCCATAGGAGGTCGGTCTGAAGAAAGTATTATCTGTTTTTTCTGCTCATACAATGCATTGAAAGTATGGAAAAGTTCTTCCTGTATTGCATCCTTACCGCCGATAAACTGAATATCATCAATAAGAAGCACATCAACATTACGATATTTTGAGCGATATTCCTGTAAATTACTGTTTTTAAGCGCATCAATATATTCATTAAGGAATTTCTCACTGCTGACATATAAAATTATTGCCTCCGGATTGTGTTCCAATATGTAATGAGCAATAGAATGCATCAAGTGAGTTTTTCCAAGACCAACGCCTCCATATATAAAGAAGGGATTGTAATGCTCCCCGGGATTTTGACTTCCCGGAGATTCAGCTACAGCTATAGCGGTTGCATGTGCCAGATCATTACTTTTACCTACTACGAATGTATCAAAAGTATAAAGCGGATCCAGATTTGCACTTAAAAGCTTCAGGTTGTTTACCGGATGTCTCTTATTATCTATCAGTGTATTTTGATATTTTTTTGTTTCCTGTTCCGACTTTTCTCTAAAAACAACATTACATTTTATTAAGGTAACTTCCTCTATGGATACCGAAAGGTATAGGGAGTATTTTTTTGTAACATAAGTTTTAAAAGGTTGTGAAGGAACAGTGATGATCAAGGTATAATTTCCCTTTGAGTCCTTATCGATTGATGTAGGAATCATGGGTTTTATCCATGTATTGTATGATACAGGTGAGAGCTCATAATCATCTCTTAAAAACGTGATTATTTCCTCCCAACTGGATTTTATCTTATCTATCATCCTTTTTACTCCTTTAGGATAAGTATAAACTAGGTAAAGTATATCAAAAAAAGGTATTCATATCAATGTAAAGAAAAAGTAAAAAAGAAAATTATCAACATAGATATTCACAAAGTTATGGACAACGTAGTTGATTAAAAACTATAAAATAAATTATCCATATTAAAAAATGATAAAAACAGATATAAAAAAGCCTTATACACAGAATGTTGATAACGATGTTGACAAAGAAAAATGGCTTAAAATATAATAAAACAAGAGATATCAACATTGAGATAAAATAAAATATCCACACACTATCAACAAAATGTGGATAACTAAAATATAAACATTTAGATTTTAAGAAATGAAAATATATCTGTAAATGTGGATAATTATGTTGATAAGAATTTTAACAGCCGGAAATCCGGGTAACAATATTAATACTTTGAGATAATAAAAATATTGATAAAACGCAGTATTAAATATATAATATTAAGTGCATTATATCCAATAGGAGTAGTAGCGAGAGGAGAAAAAAATGAAGAGAGATTCTTATCAGAAGACAAAAAGAATGGTAATCATGGCTATCTTTATAGCTATAATTATTATTCAGACATTGGTACCTATTTTGGGATTTATACCGCTTGGTATAATGAACGCAACCATCATTCATGTAACGGTAGCCATAGGGGCGATATTACTTGGATGGAAAGAAGGAGCAGGACTGGGATTTGTATTCGGACTTGGCAGTATGTGGAAGAACACATTTATGCCGAACCCGACATCATTTTGTTTTTCACCGTTTGCACCGGCCATAGCGGGATACACAGGTGGAATAAGATCGGTTATAGTGTGCTTTCTTCCGAGAATACTGGTAGGTATAGTGGCTGCACTTGTTTTCAGAGCAATGAGAAAAACAGGTAAGGTGAAAATAGCACTCCTGGTATCAGGAGCCATGGCGGCAATAACAAACACAATATTGGTAATGAGCGGTATATACTTTTTGTTCGGAGAGCATTATGCAAGCGCAACAGGAAGAGAGATTGCACAGTTGCCGGTTATAATAGTAGGTATAATAGGAACACAGGGAGTAGCAGAGGCAATAGTATCTGCAATCCTTACTTTAGCTGTAGCAGGTACATTATTAAAAATCAGTGAAGAGCGATAAAGCTATTGACTTGTATACCTTCTTTATATATAATACTAGGGTGCGTTCTTTGGAAAAGTAAAGAACATAGACTTGAGAAAGACTGGACAAACGAAAAGAAATAAGGAGGTATCAGATCATGAAGATGACATTCCAACCTAAGAAGAGACAAAGATCTAAGGTTCATGGTTTTAGAGCAAGAATGAGTTCAGCAGGCGGTAGAAAAGTTTTAGCTGCCAGAAGAGCAAAGGGAAGAGCTAGATTATCAGCTTAAAAAAATAAGGCAATAGCCGGAAAACAGATGAGTACTACATTATGTAGTAAAGGATTTATCTGTCGAAGATTACTTAGGGATAGTCTTATGACTATCCTTTTAGTTTATGGTAGTATTACATTTAATCTAATATAAGATGCGTTTTGCATTTGAGGAGTTTATGTGAAAAATTTTCCTTCTTTAAGAAGTAATGCTGATTTTCAAAGGGTATATAAGAACGGAAAGTCATATGCCAATAAAACTCTTGTAATGTATGTATATGGAAATGAGTTGGATTACAACAGGATAGGTATATCGGTTTCAAAGAAAAACGGTAACAGTGTAGTAAGACATACATTTGCAAGGAAAATCAGAGAAATTTTCAGGTTGAATAAGATTGAGAAAAAGGGATTAGATATAATAGTAGTAGTACGAGTAGGCGCAGATGTAGGTGATTATCATAAATTGGAGAGTGCCTACTTACATTTGCTGAAATCACATAGACTGGATAGAGAAAATGTTGAAGAAAATAAATAGCTTAGTATTAAAGGGTATGATTAAGCTTATTAGATTCTATCAAAAATATCTGTCACCGTTAAAGGTCAGAACACATTGTATTTATACTCCTACCTGTTCACAATATGCCATAGAGGCTTTAAAAAAACATGGCATAATAAAGGGGTCACTGCTTAGCATATGGAGAATACTCAGATGTAATCCTTTAGCCAAAGGTGGATACGATCCTGTACCATAAGTATATTTATGGAATTTAGTAAGTTAGAAAATCTAATGAAATTTGGAGGAATTAGCTTGGACGTTGTATTATTAACAAAGTCATCCACACCTATTATAGGTTGGTTTGCTGAAATACTTGGATTTATAATGAATCTGATATTTGATTTGGGAATTACAAATATCGGTGTCGCTATTATAATTTTTACACTGGTAATTAATATAATAATGATACCTTTGACTATAAATCAGCAGAAGTCACAAAAACTTCAGGCTGTAATTCAGCCTGAGATAAAGGCCATACAGGATAAATATAAAGGAAAAACAGATAATGAATCGGCAATGAAGATGAATGCTGAGACCAGAGCCGTATACAGTAAGTATGGTACAAGTATGGCCGGCGGATGTCTTCCGCTTCTTATACAGATGCCTATACTGTTCGGCCTTTATCAGGTTATATACAGAATACCGGCATATGTAACAAGTGTTCGCAGTGTATTTGAAACTGTAGCTACTTCACTTATGCAACAGTCTGATTATATAAATAAGATAAGTGATTTGGCAAAAGCTGTAAGACTTCCTGTAGAAAATAATGATTATACAATTCCAAATAAAGTAATAGACTTATTATATAAATTTACACCTGAAAAATGGACTACATTGTCGGAGACATTCCCAAATATGAGCAGTGTCTTGGAGACAAGTGTTCCTCTTATTAAGCAGATGAATTCATTCCTTGGTATTGATTTATCAGTATCACCATGGCAGGGAATGAACAATATAAATATAGCATGGATAATACCGATATTGGCCGGAGTTACACAGTTTATATCAACTAAGGTAATGACAACAAACCAGCCGAAGAATGGAGAGCCTGAGAATGAAATGGCAAAACAGATGCAGAGTATGAATACTGTAATGCCTATTATGTCTGTAGTATTTTGTTTTACTCTCCCTGCAGGTATCGGTATATACTGGATAGCTTCCGCACTTGCAAGAACAGTTATTCAGTTACTTGTAAACTACAGACTTAAAGATCTTGATATTGATAAGCTTGTAGAGTCAAATCTTGCAAAGCAAAATGCAAAGAGAGCAAAGCAAGGACTTCCTGCATTAAGCGCAAATAAGAAAGTTATTGAAAATGCAAAGCATATGGATGAGATAGAAAAGCAGGAAAAAGAAGACAGAGCTAAGAAATACGAAGTGAATGCCAAGAATTTAAAGGATTCTACAGAGTATTACAATAAGGATGCAAAACCGGGTTCACTTGCTTCAAAGGCTAATATGGTAGCCAAGTACAATGAGAAGCAGGCAAATTCTAAGAAAAATAAATAGGAGGAATGAGATGGACAGTGCTAGAGTTTCAGCAAGAAATTATGATGAAGCTTTAACCAAGGCTTTAATAGAGCTTGGAACCACAAGTGATAATGTGGATGTAGAGATAATTGAAAGAGGCACTAATGGATTTTTGGGAGTTTTCGGTGCAAAGCCTTGGACTCTTAAGGTTACAGTAAAGAAATCTGCTGATACTGAGAAAAAGAATTCATCAGAAAAGAAACATGAAAAGCAGAGGGAACAAAAATCTCCTATTGAGAAAAAAGAAGTAGAGAAAAAGGAAACCGCATCAGAAAAGGTAGAGACTGTTGTACAAGAAGCTATAGTAGAAGAAAAAGAGACTTCGCCAAAGTCTGAAGAAGCTGTAGATGAATATACACAGTTTTACGGTGAGGAAGAGCCTTCTTCTGCAAGCAGACGAGTACTTACAAATGATGAGCTTGAGCAGATAAGAGACAAAGCAGATACTTTCTTAAAGGATTTCTTCACAGCAATGAATCTTCCTGCACATGCGGTATATAATTTCTCATTTAAGACAAATGAGCTTTCTATCGTAATAGAGAGTGAAGAAGACTTAGGCGTATTGATAGGAAAAAGAGGTCAGACTCTTGATTCACTTCAGTATATATTGAGCCTTGTAGTAAATAAGAGCAGTGAAAGCTATATAAGAATAAAGCTTGATACTGAAAACTACAGAAAAAAGAGAAAAGATAAACTTGAAATGCTTGCAAAGAATATAGCTGCAAAGGTAAAGAAAACAGGCAAGTTTACAGAGCTTGAACCTATGAATGCTTATGAGAGAAGAATCATACATGCTGCACTCCAAGGAGACAATATGGTATCCACAAAGAGTGTAGGTGAGGAACCTTTCAGACATATAACAGTTTATCCGAAGAAGAATTTCAAACAAAACAGAAGAAGCCCTAAAAGGGAAATACAATAAGAACCGGTCTTGTGAAAGAGGGCTGTTAATAACATAGTTATTGATAGTCCTCTTTTATTTTAGTAATAATTATAATAAAAGTAGGATTATATAAATATGAAGAGAACAGATACTATTGCCGCTATAGCAACAGCACTTGGAGAAAGTGGAATAGGCATAATAAGAATAAGCGGAGAAGATGCCATAAGTATAGCCGATAAGATATACAGCGGAAAGAAAAGACTGATTGAGGCGGACTCACATACTATCAACTACGGACATATATTTTTCGGTGAAGAGATAATAGATGAAGTTTTGGTAATGCTGATGAAAGCACCGAGAACATTCACAGGCGAAGATACAGTAGAGATAAACTGTCATGGTGGTATATTGATACTTGAAAAAGTATTGCATGCAGTACTGGAGTCGGGGGCAAGGATGGCACTTCCTGGAGAATTTACAAAGAGAGCCTTTTTAAACGGAAAGATGGATCTAAGTCAGGCGGAAGCGGTCATAGATATAATAGAGGCAAAGAATGAACTGGCATTAAAAGCCGGAATCAGACAGCTAAACGGAGCTGTGACAGAAAATATAAAGACAATAAGGGCTCAGATACTGGAGCAGATTGCATTTATAGAAGCCGCACTTGACGATCCTGAACATTATTCACTGGACGGATACAGTGATAAACTCAAAAAAATAGTAAAGAAATTATATACAAGAATAGAATACTTAAAGAAATCATTTAAAGATGGAAGTATTATAAAGGAAGGTATAAATACGGTCATAATAGGAAAGCCGAATGCCGGAAAATCTTCCATTTTAAATCTCCTTTCAAGAACAGACAGAGCAATAGTTACCGATATAGCCGGAACAACAAGAGATACATTGACAGAGAATATCAAACTGTCAGGTATCAGCTTGAATATCACGGATACAGCCGGTATCAGACAGACTGATGATGTGGTGGAAAGTATAGGAGTGCAAAAGGCAATAGAAGCAAGTAATAATGCAGACTTGAATTTGGTAGTAATAGACGGGCTTTTACCTTTAGATAAAGAAGATATAGAGCTACTTGAAAGTGTAAAAGATAAAAATGCAATAATATTGCTTAATAAATCAGATAAAGAACTTAAATTAAGTATTGAAGATATCAAGAAGTACAGCGATAAGGACGTTATAATATTCTCAGCCAAGGAAAATATAGGAGTAGATGAATTAGAGGATATGATCAAGGCTAAGTTTATTTCAAAAGAGATAAATTTCAATGATCAAGTAATTATAACAAATATAAGACATCAGGAAATAATAAATGAAGTATCGGAATCTTTGGAAATGTGTCTTTCAAGTATCGAAGAAGGATATGAAGAGGACTTCTTTACAATAGATCTTTTGAATGCCTATGAAGCATTGGGTGAGATAATAGGTGAAACAGTGGATGATGATGTTGTAAATGAAATATTCTCAAAGTTCTGTATGGGTAAGTAATTTGATTGTATACAATTAAATAGAGGTAGTTAATGAATATAATAGAAAAAGTATATGATATTGTAGTAGTTGGAGCAGGCCATGCAGGATGTGAGGCGGCACTTGCAAGTGCAAGACTTGGACTAAAGACAGTGATATTTACAGTAAGCGTGGATTCAATAGCTTTGATGCCATGTAATCCAAATATAGGTGGGAGTTCAAAAGGACACCTTGTAAGAGAACTTGATGCACTTGGCGGAGAAATGGGGAAATGTATTGATAAAACATTTATACAGTCAAAGATGTTGAATGCATCAAAGGGTCCTGCAGTGCACTCTCTCAGAGCGCAGGCTGACAAGCAGGAATATTCCAAAGAAATGAGAAAAACCTTGGAGAATACTCCAAATCTTACTATATGTCAAAAAGAGATAACAAAGCTTATAATTGAGGATAATATATGTAAAGGTGTTGAAACCGTATCAGGAAGTAAGTACTTTGCTAAAGCGGTCATTTTGGCGACAGGTACATATTTGAATGCAAGATGTATATATGGCGAGGTGGCTGAATATACAGGACCGAACGGTCTAAAATCGGCAAATCATCTCACATCCTCTCTTTTAGAATATGGTATTGATTTAAACAGATTTAAAACAGGTACTCCTGCCAGAGTTGACGGTAGAACTATAGATTACAGTGTGATGCAGGAGCAATATGGAGATGATCCGGTAGTACCTTTCTCTTTTGAAACAGATCCTGACAGTGTACAAAAAGAACAGGTTAAATGCTATCTTGCTTATACCGGTGAAAAGACTCATGAAATAATAAGAGAAAATATAGACAGATCACCATTGTTTTCAGGTGCTATAAAAGGAACAGGCCCAAGATATTGTCCTTCCATAGAGGATAAAGTTGTAAAATTCCCTGAAAAAGACAGACATCAAATTTTTGTAGAGCCGGAAGGACTTTATACAAATGAAATGTATCTGTCAGGACTGTCAAGCTCTCTGCCTGAAGATGTACAGTATGCAATGATCAGAAGTATAGAAGGTTTTGAAAATGCGGAAATAGTAAGAAACGGATATGCAATTGAATATGATTGCATAGATGCCAGACAGCTAAAAGACAGCTTGGAATTTAGAGCTATTGAAGGTTTGTTTGCAGCAGGTCAGTTTAACGGTAGTTCAGGATATGAAGAGGCTGCTGTTCAGGGACTTATGGCAGGTATAAATGCAGCCATGAAAGTTATGGGAAAAGAACCGGTTGTAATAGGTAGAGATCAAGGGTATATAGGTGTACTTATAGATGATCTTGTTACAAAAGAAAGTCATGAGCCATATAGAATGATGACATCAAGATCTGAATACAGACTTCTTTTAAGACAGGATAACGCTGATATCAGACTTTCAAAAATAGGCTATGAAGTAGGACTTATATCTAAGGAAAGATATCAAAGACTTCTTGAAAAAGAAAGACAGATAGATGAGGAAATTGAAAGACTTAAAAATATACATATAGGAGCAAATGCTACAGTACAGGAATTTTTAGTAAGAAACGGATCCACACCGCTTCAAACTTCGGCAAACTTGGCAGAAATAATAAGAAGGCCTGAGTTAAATTACGATATTACAAAAGAACTTGATGAGAATAGAAAAGAACTTAGAAAAGAAGTCAGGGATCAGGTAAATATAAATATAAAATATGAGGGCTATATAAAAAGGCAGGAATCACAGGTAAAGCAGTTTAAAAAACTTGAAAACAAGAAAATACCTGTAGATATAGACTATAATAATGTAAACAGTCTTAGAATAGAGGCGGTACAAAAGCTAAGTAAAGTAAGACCAAGCTCTATCGGTCAGGCATCAAGAATATCGGGAGTATCACCTGCAGATATAACCGTACTATTGGTATATTTAGAGACCTATAAGGAGAAAAAGAATGTATAATGATATGGTAAAATACTTATCAGAAAGCAATATTCCGGATGTAGATATATCTGATGAAAAAAAAGAAAAACTGTATAAATTCTATGAGATTTTGGTAGAGAAAAATAAGGTTATGAATCTTACTTCAATAACAGAAATCAAGGAGTTTACATATAAGCATTTTATAGACAGTATTGCTTTGGAAAAAATAGTAAAAGACCTTGGCAGTAATAACTATAATATAGCCGATCTGGGAACAGGTGCAGGTTTTCCCGGAATACCTTTGGCTATAGTGTATCCGAATCTTAATCTTACCTTGATAGACAGTTTAAATAAGAGAATAAAATTTATAAAAGAAACCTGTGATATTTTGGATATCAAAAATGTTAATGCAATACATTCAAGAGCTGAGGATATAGACAGAAATAAAGACTACAGAGAGAAATTTGATATATGTGTATCCAGAGCCGTTGCAAATCTGGCATCACTTTCAGAATATTGTTTACCTCTGGTAAAGAACGGCGGAAGTTTTATATCATACAAATCAAAGGGATATGAAGTAGAAATAGCTGAAGCACAAAAGGCAATAAAAGTGCTTGGCGGGGAAATAGGAAATATTGAAAAGTTTGAGTTGGGCGAATATGGTGAAAGAATTTTAATTGATATAAAGAAAATTAAATCCACACCTAATAAGTATCCCAGAAAAGCAGGTTTACCGACCAAGGAACCTATAAAGTAAAAATATGTTTCACATGAAACATATTTTATCCATACAGTAATGTTTCATGTGAAACATCACCGTATGGATTTTTTTAATATGCATATATTATTATAACAATGTATTTTTTAACATGAGCAAATTACAGTTATATAAGTAAATATAGATTTATATAGAATTGCTGA
Organism: Lachnoanaerobaculum gingivalis; assembly: GCF_003862475.1. GTDB lineage: Bacteria > Bacillota > Clostridia > Lachnospirales > Lachnospiraceae > Lachnoanaerobaculum > Lachnoanaerobaculum gingivalis. The sequence continues at coordinate 162,448 of NZ_RRCO01000007.1, forward strand.
TATATAATTATAAATAATCAAACAATTTGTTTCACATGAAACATTGAAAAATAATAAATTTATTTTAACTGTATCGCATTGATTAGAAAATACTAGTATGATAAAATATAAAAGTAATTACAATATCGAATGAATGTAAGTACAGAATTTATGTGTTGTGCTTATATTATTCTATAAAATAAGGGGTTTAAAAAGTGAAAAAATACCTAAAAATTTTGACTGCTATGGTGATTTCATCCTCTACATTGATAGGTGTATCATTATTAAATAAAATTACAAAAATTCATGCAGTTTCAAAAAATCTTCTTGAGAAAGATAAAACAAAAGAGTTTGAATGGAGATTTGGAAATATAAAATACAGAAAAAAAGGGCATGGTAATCCTATTCTGCTTGTACACTCTTTGGAGGTGGCATCGTCATCTGAGGAATGGTTCAAGGTGATAGATAATCTTGCGAAAACACATACTGTATATACTATTGATTTGATTGGTTGCGGCCTTTCTGAGAAGCCTTTTATGACATATACAAATCATATATTTTCTCAGTTAATTTCTGATTTTATAAAGGTGGTTATAGGTAAAAGGACAACAGTAATAACCAGTGGAAACAGCTCTTCTTTTGTTATTTCAGCATGTGATAATGACAGCACATTATTTGAGAAAATAATACTTGTTTCACCTGAAAAATTGTCAAACGGTCATCTTATACCGGGAAAAAGGGCCAGAACATATAAGGCAATACTCTGTACATCGATTTTAGGAACTCTACTATATAATATAGCGGTATACAAAATCAATATAAAACATAATATAAAGCAGGACTTCTATAAAAAAGAAAAATTTACAGATGATATGTTGGATAAATGTTATGAAGCTGCACATAGAGGTTTGTCTCCAAAATCACTATATTCAAGTCTGGTATGTTTCTATACTAAGAATAACATAAAGTTTGAATTATCTCAAATAGATAACAGTATTATAATATTTGAGGGCAGATTTAATAGAGATTCTTCGGATATAACCAAAGAATATGTAAAGATAAATCCTGCTATTGAAGCTGTGATAATAGATGATTCCAAGAAATATCCCCACATAGAGAATGAAAAGGAATTTTTAAAAGCTTTGAATATATATCTATAGAGAATGTTTCACGGGAAACATTTATTTAAAAAGATATTATAGTGGAAATTCGAAAAAGACAAGGAAATATATAAGCTCTTTTCGGACAAAATAAAGAACGAAAATAATAAAAATAAAAATGTTTCACGGGAAACATAAATATAGAAAGGACAAGCAATTGCTTGAATGATATTATGACAAAAATTATTTCATTTGCAAATCAAAAAGGTGGTGTAGGTAAAACAACTACCGCTGTTAATCTTTCAGCTGCTTTAGCGGAGGCAGGGCAAAGTGTTTTGGCAATAGATTTTGATCCACAGGGGAATTTATCAAGTGGACTTGGAATAGATAAATTAAATACGGAAAAGACTATATATGAGGTTATTATAGGTAATGAAGACATAAATGATACCATACTAAATACCGAGGTGGAAAATCTTGATATTATCCCAAGTAATGTAGATTTATCCGGTGCAGAAATTGAACTTTTGGAACTTGAAGACAGAGAAAGAACTTTAAGAAGAAAAATAGGTGAAATATATAAGCAGTATGATTATATATTGATTGACTGTCCACCAAGTTTGAGTCTTTTGACTATAAATGCTTTTATGGCGTCTGACAGTGTAATTATTCCTATTCAATGTGAATATTACGCTCTTGAAGGATTAAATCAGATGCTTAGAACTGTAAATCTTATAAGAGAAAGACTTAATCCTACTCTTGAAATTGAAGGTATTGTATTTACAATGTATGATGCAAGAAATAACTTAAGCGGACAGGTTATAGAAGGTGTTAAGAGTGTTATATCTGATGAGAATATTTTTGAAACTATAATACCGAGAAATGTTAAATTGGCGGAGGCTCCCAGCTTCGGTATGCCAATAACAGAATATGACACTACTTCAACAGGAGCACAGGCATATAGAATGTTGGCATCAGAAGTACTAAGTAAAAGTGGGAGGTAAAAATGGCAAAGAGAATGGCACTTGGAAAGGGAGCTGATGCTCTTCTTAGAAATATCAACGGAACCAAAGCGGCTATTGACGAAACAACGGACAGAAATATAGAAGAAGAAGGTAAAGGTGCCGGTGAGTTAATGGTAAAAATCTCATTGGTAGAGCCGAACAGAAATCAGCCCAGAAAGATGTTTGATAAGGAAAGCCTTGATGAACTTGCAAATTCAGTTAAACAATATGGAGTATTACAGCCTATTTTGGTAAAAAAAGTAGGAAACAGATATGAAATAGTTGCCGGTGAAAGGAGATGGAGAGCCGCACAAGCGGCAGGACTTTCAGAAGTTCCGGTAGTTGTAAGAGATTATGATGAGCAAAAGGCTAAGGAAATTGCTATCATAGAGAATATTCAGCGAACTGATTTAAATCCTATTGAAGAAGCTTTGGCATATAAAAGTTTGATTGAGGAATATAATTTAACTCAGGAAGAATTATCAGATAAGGTGGCAAAAAATCGCTCTACTATTACCAACTCTCTAAGACTTTTGAAACTCAGTAAAAATATACAGCAGTATATGATTGACGGTCAGATATCTTCAGGGCATGCAAGGGCTTTGTTAAGTCTTGAGGATGAAGGGAAAAGAGAATTGCTTGCTCTGGATATAATTAAGAGAAGTCTCAGTGTAAGAGATACTGAAAAAGCTGCAAAGGCTTTGTCAAAAAAGAAAAAGGTGGATCTTGAAGAGTTAAGTAATGGGGATGATGATACTGCAAGAGATTTATCTTTATTTTATAAGGAGTATGAAGACAGTATTCAGGGTGTTCTTGGAACTAAGGTACATATAAATCAGAAAGATAAAAATAAGGGAAGAATTGAAATAGAATATTATTCTCAAGTGGAGCTTGATAGAATAATGGATATTTTTAAGACATTAGGATAAAAAGATGATAAATTTGACAATTGATAATAGGGTTTTGTTTGGCTTTATCCTGGTGGTAGCTATTTTTAACTTTATATTATTTATATCTATGGTAAAACATAGAGTAAAGTACAGAAGACTTTTCAAGAGTTATGATAATTTTATGGCAGGCAAATCTGCAAAGAATCTTGAGGATATTATAATTCTGCTTAGAAAAGATATACGTAGTTTAAAAAGCGAAAGCAGATTAAACAGAGATGCCATCAGGGAGCTAAACATACTTGAAAGAAACTGTCTGCAAAAAATAGGAATATTGAAATATGACGCATTTGAAGGAATGGGTGGAAAATTAAGTTTTGCACTCTGTCTTTTGGATTACAGAAATTCCGGATATATAATAAACAGTATTCACTCCAGAGAGACTACTTTTAATTATATAAAAATAGTTGAAAACGGTCAGACAGATCAGGTACTTACAGATGAAGAAAAAATAGTATTGGAGCAGGCTTTGGGCTACAGAGAAAGATAAAATAACGGCTATGAAAAATAATTTTCATAGCCGTTATTTTATATATTTACTTTATTTAATCTTTTACTTATTTCAGGTCCTATAATAGCTGCAACAACAATTTTTATTGCATCTCCTATTAAAAAAGGTACTACGCATAATAATAGTGAAGCTATAAATCCCTTTCCCTGCTGTAATGAAAACCACATTGTACCAAGGAAATAACAAATTCCAAGTCCAATGATCATTCCTATAATATCAAAGGCAATACCCTTTTTTAAATGAATAAAAACAGAACTTGCATATACGGTAAATAAAAATCCGATAATATATCCACCTGTAGGTCCGAGTACTTTGCCTATACCGCCTGAATATCCTGAAAATACAGGTAAACCGAATATACCAAGTAATAAAAATATAACTACCGATATAAGTGCTTCCACAGGTTCAAGCACATATGCAGTCAGATAAATTGCAAGTACACCCAAAGAAATAGGTACCGGACTTATAAATATAGGTACGGAAATAGGTGATAAAATACATAGTATTGCTGCCATAAGCGATATTATGGCCATTTTTTTTATTGTAATAGTCTTTTCCATAAAAATCTCCTACTGTAAAAATAAAATATAAGAGAATAATATTATAAAATCAAACAAATGTCAACTTAAAATAAAATCGAGTTGACATTTTTATAAGCCATAAATGATAAAGTCCTGGTATACCACAAATAAAAATGTCCCACTTATGGTAGAATAGTATTTTGTATATTCTAACACTAGGAGGGACTGACTTATCAGAAAGGTTATTTTATCAATGAATGAACAAAGAAAATATGAGGTTATTAAAGGGCTGGTAGATCACCCGGATACAGCTAATAAGGATAGAGCTGCTCTTATCCTAGGATGCACCAAGAGGCATATAAACCGTATGATACAAGGTTATATTAAAGATGGTAAGGCATTCTTTATCCATGGTAACAGAGGTAAGAAGCCTGCCACCACTATCCGTCCTGATGTCAGAAGTCAGGTTATTGATCTATACAGAACTAAATACTACGAGGCTAACTTTGAACACTATACGGAGCTTCTTAAAAAGCATGAGGGTATAAGCATCTCTTCTTCCTCTGTAATGAGTATTTTGGAGTCAGAGTACATTCTATCTCCAAAGGCTACAAAAGCTAAGCGTAGACGCATTAAGCAGGCTCTCAGAGCCAAGAAGCAAGCTGCAACATCAAAAAAGGAATTATCACAGATACAAGCTAACTTAGTAGCAGTTGAAGATGCTCACAGTCGTCGTCCAAGATGTGCTTATTTCGGCGAATTGCTTCAAATGGATGCTACACCTTATGAATGGGTGCCCGGACAGATATGGCATCTACATTTGGCCATTGATGATGCCTCAGGTGTTGTTACGGGTGCATGGTTTGATACTCAAGAGACTCTTAACGGCTACTACCATGTGTTTGAACAGATTCTTACTGATTATGGTATTCCCTATAAGTTTCTTACTGATAAACGAACTGTATTTACATACAAGAAAAAAGGTGCCTTATCTGACGACAAAGACACCTATACACAGTTCGCTTACGCCTGCAAGCAACTTGGTATACAACTTGAATCAAGCAGCGTACCACAGGCTAAAGGACGCATAGAACGATTGAATCAAACCTTACAGTCACGCCTGCCTATTGAGTTTAGACTCGCAGGCGTAACCGACATCAATAATGCCAATGAATTCCTTTACCTCTACATAAAAGAATTCAATGAGAAGTTCTCACTTCCACGTAATGGTATCAAATCTGTCTTTGAAAAGCAACCGTCTAAAGAAAAAATAAATCTTACTTTGGCGGTTTTAACCGAGAGAACTGTTGATGCCGGACATGCGATTCAATTCGAGAAGAAATTTTATAAGATGATAGATAATAAAGGAATGCAGACCCATTATCGAAAAGGTACCAAGGTTATGCTTATCAAAGCATTTGATAGGTCTATGTTTGCGTGCGTAAATGACAAAGATATTTACGCTCTGGAAGAAATACCGGCTCATAAACATAAATCTAAGGACTTGGATGCTGACTACAAACAGACTAAGCATAGAAAGCCTTATATTCCTCCGATGAACCATCCTTGGAGATTAAATGCCTTTAATAAATTCGCACATTCTCAGCCACATAGAATTGAAGAAGACTTAAAAAGCGCATGACAAAAGCCCCTTTTGTGGGGCTTATAAAATATTTTTTTTGGGACATAATCATTTATGCTTGACACTTAAAATAAAATCGAGTTGACATTTTAAATAAAACCTAGGGTGAAAAGTTTATTTCCACTATTACAATAGTTGTATTTAGTAGTACACTTTATGCAAGATAGCTACCGGAAAGGTAGGTAAATATAAAATTTTTAAATCATTTTTATCACTTAACACTTGAAGATAGACACATTATACTCTCCGGCATAACTAATGGTTCCACTAAAACTGCTATTGCTAAAACTATAGGTAAAAATAAGTCCACTGTTTGTAAAGAAATTAAATTGCATCGTAAGTTAACTCACAGATGTAGTATGCCTCTTGAATGTAATAACTTACATACTTCCAAAGCAAACAGACTTGACGTCTATTGGCTTAATCAATCAAAACTCCCTTAACCTTGTTATAAGCCATATAAATTCTGTACATGTTGAAAAATTTGATGGCAAGAGTCCTTTAGAGGTTGCTTCCTTTATGTGTCCTGACATCTATGAAAAACTTATAGCATATGGTATCAAGGAAATAGAAAAAGATAGGATTGTTTTAAAACCATATCTTCTAAAAAATAGACAACTCTAGTTATTGGTAGCTGTCAGGGTGTCTCATAATGGTATTTTACAAGGGAAATTAGTCCTACACTTAAAAAATTTAGATTAAAGTCCACTTATTTATGATGCCAAAAAATTGCATCTATACACCTAAACTGTCTTCAATAACACTTATTGCATCATTTTAGTACTACAAATGTTATATTTACTTGCTTCTGTAGTACTAAATGTAACTTATATAATCGTACTTTTTTAAATTTAATTAAACTTTACATTTCAGCTATATTTAATAATATGATTAATATTAAAAATAAAATTATTCTGTACACAAAAGTAAAGATGAATATTGATTTGATAAAAACTTTCAGTATTATATAAATGCAAGAATAGAAAATCATCACAAAAAGATTATATGATTATTTGTAAAAACCTCGGATAAAAAATATTTGAGGTTTTTTATATAAATAATGCGATTTGCCAAAATTAATTAAACTAAAAGAAAAACATAGAATTAAAGTTTTTAAAATGTTATGCTATATAAGTAAAGAAGTGTTTTAAAGAGTTACATATTATATGCATATTTATGGAAATGTAGCTCTTTATTTAATGCAAAAGACTCAGTATTTATACTTGGTGATTGGAAAATATAGAGTGATAAAAGAAAAACTTATGGAGGTGTATTTTGTTTAGAATTAGTAAAAAAGTAAATATAATATTATTTACGTTATTAATGATTCTGGTTTTTATGTCGAAATTCTTAGCTATTGAAGCATTGGCAACCGGAGGAGGAACTGCTGCAACTACGGACATATCGTATGTTGACGCCGGTCAAACAGTTTCCCTTCCTGGAAAGCCGGAATCGTATTATTTGAATGTGACTGTATCAAGTGATAATTATACGGAACCATATTCAATAATATATTTAAAAAGAAGTGAGTTCAATCAGCCAAGACCTACAGATGTCTCAGGCTCTCCTACGATAAAGAATGTGTCTGTGACATGGGATGCTACATATTGGAAAATAAAAGTTACATATAATTTACTTGCGCCGGGACCGATGGTATCAAATCCTTTCAGAGCAACTATGACAAGTCGTAAGTTTGCAAATGGTGAGACAGCTACTATAGAGACCAGACTTTTTACAAAGGATGGTGTGGAGCTTGCAAATAACACAAAGCAAATTACTGCGGAAACCTATGTTATGGGTGTAAACAGTCCTGATGATGGAACTATTAGAGGTTGGAGTAGAGGTGGAACAGATACAAATGTAATCATATCCGATGATGAGACGGATGCAAGTCATACACATATAAAGAACGGATTTACAGATACTTGGTATTCATATGCACAAAATGGTACTAAGCATGTACATGATACAGAGATAACAGCCAGTAACTATGGTGCAGATAGAAGAAAGACCAGAACGATTCTTACTTTGCCATCAAGTATCATATGGGATCCAAGTTTGCCTGATAATGCAGACTGGACTTATAATCCTGTGGCTCACACAATTACAAAAGATATAGATATGCCAAATGGTGCAATAAGCTATTTTACAAAGTTTACCGCAAAACATAATGGTACTCAAAGTGTAAGTGCATCTAATTATACAACTATTTATATACCACAGACAAATTATCTTATAAATGATGACGGTACTGTGGATATGAGTACTGAAAGAAAATCAAGGATTTATAAATCCTATAGATACTCTCAAAAACTTTATATGTTTAAATGGAATATATTACCTGAAACAGATTCAAACGGCCAGAATAATGCAGGTGACAGATATGTACACTTGGGAGATAATGACGGTAAAAACAAATGGATGATAAATGTATCACAGTATTGGGGTGCTACTCCTGTTACAGGATCAACAGTAAATTTTAAATCAATACTTGATACCCCTAATGAAATGGTGGATTTTACCGGTTATGGTTTCAGAGTTTGGGAATCAATGTTTGATGCGGCAAATCTTGCAAAGTTAAATCAAAATAAGCTTATAGGAATAAATGATGACGGCAGTGAAGAAGTTATTGCTACCAATATAAATTATACTCCTGTAACAAATAAGGTTGATTACTTTAAGTGGGATACCGACCATTCTATGACAGCAAAGCATTATAAAGCAGTAAGACTTGATTTTAATGATGAGATAACTATTTCAGGTTATGCAGAAAACGCTGTCGGTTTATTTTTAGAGACAAAACTTACTCCTCAGGCAGTAACAACTATTGAAAACAGACTTGCTGCAGGACAGCTCTATACAGCATATAATAGAGGAAGGGTTCTTTCAAATACCGGAGACAGTATGAGATACGCTGTGATAAGGAGACATTATCAAAGAGATTATGCAAAAATCAGAATGGATAAGCACTCACAGAATATCAATGGTAATCCTTCTCTTACAAATGTTCAATTAGGTGATAATATAAATTATCATGTATATACGGTTTATGATGCATTTGTCGGTACAGATAGAACTGTGCAAAATGCAAAGGTTATATTTCTTGTGGATCCGGAGTTGGAGTTTGACAGTGCATTGCACCATAATTATCAGGCTCAATATAGATTTACCCTAAATACCACACCTCAGAGAGTGGATAATTATAAGGGTACAGGTAAGACTGCATATATATTTGATTTGGATAATTTTACACTGCCAAAGAGAACAAGTACCTTCAGCGGTGTAGATAGATTGTATTTTAACTTCAAGCCTACTACAAGCCTTGAAGAAGGCGAGCATACTGTAGAGTCATTTATGACATGGGATAATAACTCAACAGATGCAAGCGGTTTTGCTACAAATACAGTATATTCATCTTCAACAGTAGATTTCCTTGATAAGTATGATGCTAATAACAACGGAAGTACTACTGACAGACTTTCATACCAGAGCTTTAAGTTTAACTTTATACCGCCAAGAGCAGTTATCTTAACAAAGAAGCAAAAGCTTACTACAGAGACAAATTATAACAGTGCTATCAATGCAGAGAGCGGAGATATAGTAGAGTATAAATTATCAGCATGGAATAACTCCATAGATAATGCAAGAGCTCTCAATGTAATGGATATATTCCCATATGAAAATGATAAGGAAATAGTAAAAGATGAGCATGGAAACTATATATCCAGAGGCTCAAAGATGTATCCTATCTTGCAAGGACCTGTAACTGCTCCTGCAGGATATACAGTTTACTATTCTACAGATGCCCCTGCAGGAACTATTGAAGCAAATGCGGCAGCCAACTGGGTGCAGGCGGGTGCTATAGCAGACTGGTCAGCAGTTACTATGTTTAAGGCGGTTATGGATAATACCTACCAGCTGGTTCCGGGAAGTACAGATGTATTCACTTATAGAGTGAAGATACCTGAGACAAAGGAACTTGAAGCAGGCTCAAGTGCAAATAACTCAGTAGCATCATGGTATGGAAACAACCTAAACGGTGCTTCAGAGTCACTTATTTCAAAGGTAACTATAAACAAATACATCATAGCCGGTAAGGCATACTATGATGTAGATGAAAATGGTAGCTACAATACAGGAGATATTGTAGCGGCAAACAGACCTGTAAGACTTGTAAAGGTAGACGGCGGTGTTGAGACTGTTATAGATACGATACTTACAGATAATGACGGAAACTATACATTTAAAGATAAGATAAGTACAGAGGGTGATTATAAGGTATATATCGAGACCTTAGCCGGAGATATTATCAGACCTTTAAATGCAAGTACAGCAACACTTATAGGAAATGATTTTACAAATACAGTAAGTCTTCCGTCAAAGATGAAGGAAAATCAGGTACCTGTACCGAATGTAAACTGGGTAGAACTTGAAGTTCCTCTTACAAGAACAAATACAAGTAAAATAAAGAACTTGGGACTTAAGTCCGTATATACAAATCTTGTTGTAAAGCATATAAAGAGGGAGGATAATACCGAACTTTCACCGACTGTGACAACAAGACAGCCAAACGGCACACCATATACAACAGCCCCAGTAACAGATAACTTCTATGAGGCGGAGACTCCACTTCCGACAAATGCAAACGGAGAGTATGGACTGACAGATACTACAGTAACTTACTACTATGTAAGAAAGGCTGCGGGAGATGTGACAGTGCATCACTATGAGGAGAACACTACCACAGAGCTTGCAACAACAGTAGTACAGCCGGGAGCAAATAAGCTTGGACTTGCTTATACCACAACAGAAGAGACCATAAATAATTATGAGTTGGTAGCCCAACCGGCAAATAAGAACGGAACCTTCACAGTGGCACCACAGACAGTGGACTACTACTATAGAAGAAAGAATGCAGGAAATATAACAGTAAAGTACTTGGAAACAGGAACAAATACTCAGTTACATGCGGATAAGATACTTGACGGAACAAAGAAGCTTGGCCTCCCATATTCAGAAAGTGCAGAAACTATAGCAAACTTTGATCTTGATACTACAAACTTGCCAAGCAATGACAATGGAGTATATACTACAGCACCTATAACCATAACTTATTACTATAAGAGAAAGGATGCGGGAAATGTAGTAGCAAAGTATTTAGAGGATACAACAAATACGGTACTTGCAAGTGAAGAGACACAAAATGGAGCAGGAAAGCTTGGACTCCCATATACTACAGTAGCAAAAACAGTAGCAAACTATGAGTTAACAGCAAACCCTGCAAATGCAACAGGAACCTTTACTACAACAGAGCAGACAGTAACCTATGTATATAGAAGAAAGAATGCCGCAAATGTAATAGTAAAGCATCTGGAGCAGGGAAGTAATGCAGTACTTCATCCTAATGAGGTATTAGACGGAACAGGAAAACTCGGGCTTCCGTATACAACAAGATCAAGGACAGCGGCCGAACTTCCAAACTATGAGTTGGTAGCAGGAATTCCTGTATCGGTAACAGGAAGCTATATAGAGCAGGCAACCCCTGTAGAGATAATATATCTTTATAAGAGGCAGGATGCAGGTGATGTAAAGGCAACCTATGTAGACGATATAACAGGTGATGTATTACATGCCCCTGAGATACAAAGCGGTACAAATAAGCTTGGATTACCTTATGATACAGATCAGAAGAGCTTTGCAAACTATGATCTTATAGCGGTGCCTGCAAACAAATCCGGAACTTTTGGAGCCGGAAGTGTGCTTGTGGAATATAAATATAAGCGAAAAGATGCAGCAAATGTAAGGGTAAAGCATATAAATGCAATAACAGGAGCAAGCCTTGCGCCTGATGAAGTATTAAGCGGAACAGGAAGACTTGGTCTTGCATATACAACATCAGCAAAGACAACCGCAGATTTGCCAAACTATGAGCTTGTAGGCGCTATGCCTGCAAATGCAACAGGAACATACAGTTCAGGAGCAGAGATAGTAGTAACCTATCGTTATCAGAGAGAGAATGCAGGAAATGTAATAGCAACATATACTGATGAAGCGGACGGAAGCGCCCTACATGCCCCGGTAGGACAAAGCGGAGACGGAATGCTTGGTCTCCCATATGATACGGAGGTAAAGAACTTTGCGGACTATGACTTGGTAGCCTTACCTGCAAATAAGTCAGGTACCTTCTCAAATACAAATGTAACGGTATCATATGTATACAGAAGAAGAGATGCGGGAGATGTGACGGTAAATCATATAGAGGTTGGAACAGGAAATGTATTATATGCCTCTACAATACTTAACGGAACAAGAAAACTTGGCTTACCATACAGTACAAACAGTGAAAACATAAATCTATACGATCTTATAACAGTACCTGCAAATGCAACAGGAGTGTTTAGTGTTACAGCCCAGACAGTAAACTATGAGTATGCAAGAAAGAATGCGGGAGATGTAACAGTCCATCATATATCAAAGTATGATGGAAGTGATCTTATAGGAAATGAAGTACTTGACGGAAGCAGAAAGCTTGGCCTTGCATACAGTACAAGTATGGCTACAATACCGGACTATGAGATATATACTTTACCTGCAAATGCAAACGGAGTATATACAACTTCAAGCCAGAATGTAACTTATGTATATAAGAGAAAAGATGGAGGAGAAGTAAAAGCCGTATATGTAGATGAGGCGGGAGTAGAGCTTGCAAGCAGTGAAAGTATATCAGGAGTTGAAAATGCAGGACTTCCATATACAACAACAGCAAAGACAATAGCTCACTATGACCTTATAAGTATGCCTGCAAATGCAAGTGGAGTAATAACATCAAGTCCACAGACAGTAACCTATACATATAGAAGAAAGAACGGAGGAAACGTTAAAGTATTCTATGTGGATGAGGAAAGCGGAGAAGACCTGGTGGTACCAAAGGTAATAGACGGAGCAGGAAAGCTTGGTCTTAACTATACAACAGATGTAGAAACAATAGAAAACCTTGATCTGATAAGTATGCCTACAAATGCAAGCGGAGTATTTATTGAAGATGAGCAGACAGTAGTGTATGTATATAGAAGAAAGAATGCAGGAAATGTAACAATTCATTATGTAGATCCGGCAGGAAGAAGCTTAAGTGCAGATGATGTATTAAACGGAAACAGAAAGCTTGGCTTAGCATACAGTACAAGAGCAATAGAGATAAACGGCTATCACTTCTTAAGATCGGAAGGAGATACAAACGGAATCTTTAGAGTAAACGATCAGGAAGTAACCTATGTATACTTAAAGGATCCGAGTGTAATCATAATACCGAACCCATTGATACCTGCAACCCCAAGCAATGTAACAATACCGGGAGACAGAAACAATGATTACATCATAAGACCGAACAGAGCGACACCGTCAATAGCGACAAGATCCAACTCAAGCAGAGGGGGTTCCGGAAGCGGAAGCTCAAATGCAAATATAAGAGCAGAGAAGGTAGTACAATTAATAGATTCAGGAGTAAAGAAAGAAACTCAGGAAGCTAAACCTATAGAAATTCCAAATGCACAGCCTGCAACCGCAGATAGACAGGTTGCCGCAAAGACAAGTGCGGTAGGAAGAGAAAAGTTGCCTGTACCAAAGACAGAGGACAGAGACAATATATATATTTATCTGTTGATGCTTACATTATCTTTGACGGCTTTTGCAAGAGTAAAGAATAAGAAAAACTAAATCTTTTAAATGAGTCCCGACTAAAAAGGTCGGGACTTATTGTTATATTGTAAGAAAATAGTCAGATTTATCAATGTTAAATACAATTGACAATACAGATTTATTTTAGTAGAATTAAATACTGTGTAAGTAGGCGATGATATTTGCACATATAGTGAATAGGCGATGATGTTCACTAAAACAAAAATGTAAAGCAACCAATAAAAAAGGAGGAAAAAGGAATGCCAACATTTAACCAGTTAGTTAGAAAAGGCAGACAGACTTCAGTTAAAAAGTCTACAGCTCCTGCTCTTCAGAAGGGATTCAACTCACTTCACAAGAAGTCAACAGATATCTCTTCACCACAGAAAAGAGGAGTTTGTACAGCTGTTAAGACTGCAACACCTAAGAAGCCTAACTCAGCGCTTCGTAAGATTGCCAGAGTTCGTCTTTCTAACGGAATCGAAGTAACAAGCTATATCCCGGGAGAGGGACATAACCTTCAGGAGCATAGCGTTGTGCTTATCCGTGGAGGTAGAGTAAAGGACTTACCCGGTACAAGATACCATATTATTCGTGGTACTTTAGATACTGCAGGTGTCGCTAACAGAAAACAGGCCCGTTCAAAGTACGGTGCTAAGAGACCAAAAGATAAGAAATAAGAAAAAAGCTAGTCTTTAAAAAGAAAGCAAAGCTTTCAAATTAGATAGTGCCGATTTTTTGTTGGTTGCAAAAAATATAGGCACGAGGACGCAAAAAGCGAGTACCTAAGATCTAATTAAATATTAAGGAGGGAAGAAACGTGCCACGTAAAGGACATACACTAAAAAGAGATGTATTAGCAGATCCTTTATACAATAACAAGGTAGTTACAAAACTTGTAAATACTATCATGTTAGACGGTAAAAAGGGTGTTGCACAGAAGATTGTGTACGGAGCATTTGATAAGGTTTCCGATAAGACAGGGAAGGATCCTGTAGAGGTTTTCGAGGAAGCTATGAACAATATCATGCCTGTACTTGAGGTAAAAGCGAGAAGAATCGGTGGAGCTACATATCAGGTTCCTATCGAGGTAAGACCTGAAAGAAGACAAGCTCTTGCTCTTAGATGGCTTACATTCTTTTCAAGAAAAAGAGGCGAGAAGACACAGATCGATCGTCTTGCAAATGAGATAATGGACGCAGCAAACAACACAGGTGCTGCAGTGAAGAGAAAAGAAGATATGCATAAGATGGCAGAGGCTAATAAGGCATTTGCTCATTATAGATTCTAATAGGAGGAAACCAATTGGCTGGAAGAGAATATCCTTTAGAGAGAACCAGAAATATTGGTATCATGGCTCATATAGATGCCGGTAAAACCACACTTACTGAGCGTATCCTATATTATACTGGTGTAAATTATAAGATCGGTGATACCCATGAGGGTACTGCTACAATGGACTGGATGGAGCAGGAAGCAGAGAGAGGTATTACAATTACTTCAGCTGCTACAACTTGCCACTGGACATTACAGGAATTTAACAAAGTAAAGCCGGGTGAGAAGGAAAATCGTATAAACATTATCGACACTCCGGGACACGTTGACTTTACAGTAGAGGTAGAGAGATCACTTCGTGTACTTGACGGTGCGGTAGGTGTATTCTCTGCAAAAGAAGGTGTAGAGCCTCAGTCTGAAAATGTTTGGAGACAGGCGGATACATACCATGTACCAAGAATGGCATTCATCAATAAGATGGACGTTATGGGAGCTGATTTCTTTGGGGCGGTAGAGCAGATCCACACAAGACTTGGTAAAAATACAATCATGCTTCAGATTCCTATCGGAAAAGAAGATGATTTCAAGGGAATTGTAGATCTTTTCGAAATGAAAGCTTATATTTACAATGACGACAAGGGTGATGACATATCTATCGTTGATATACCAGATGAGGTAAAAGACGAAGCTGAGTTATACCATGGGGAACTTGTTGAAAAGATTTGTGAGCTTGATGACGAACTTACTATGATGTACCTTGAGGGTGAGGAGCCTTCAGTAGAACAGCTTAAGGCTGCACTCAGAAAGGGAACTTGTGAGAACAGAGCAATCCCTGTATGTTGCGGTACAGCTTATCGTAACAAAGGTATTCAGAAGCTTATTGATGCTATAGTTGAATTCATGCCTGCACCGACAGACATCCCTGCAATTAAGGGTGTTGACCTTGACGGTAATGAAATTGAGAGACATTCATCAGATGATGAGCCTTTCTCAGCTTTGGCATTTAAGATTATGACAGATCCTTTCGTAGGAAAGTTGGCATATTTCAGAGTTTACTCAGGAACACTTAACGGTGGTTCATATGTACTCAACGCTACAAAGGGTAAGAAGGAGAGAGTCGGTCGTATCCTTCAGATGCATGCAAATAAGAGAACAGAGATTGACAAGGTTTATTCAGGAGATATTGCAGCGGCAGTAGGATTTAAGGTTACAACAACCGGTGATACAATCTGTGACGAGCAACATCCTGTAATACTCGAGTCAATGGAATTCCCTGAGCCGGTTATCGATATCGCTATCGAGCCTAAGACAAAGGCAGGTCAGGCAAAGATGATTGATGCACTTGCTAAGTTGGCTGAGGAAGATCCTACATTCAGAGTTAAGACAGATACTGAAACAGGACAGACCATTATATCAGGTATGGGAGAGCTTCACCTTGAGATTATCGTAGACAGACTTCTTAGAGAGTTTAATGTAGAAGCAAATGTAGGTGCACCACAGGTTGCTTATAAGGAAACATTTACTAAGGCTGTTGACGTTGATTCCAAGTATGCAAGACAGTCAGGTGGACGTGGTCAGTACGGTCACTGTAAAGTTAAGTTTGAACCTATGGATCCGAACGGAGAAGAGACATTCAAGTTCGAATCAACCGTTGTCGGTGGTGCTATTCCTAAGGAATATATACCTGCAGTCGGCGAAGGTATCGAGGAGGCTACAAAGTCAGGTATCCTTGGAGGATTCCCTGTACTCGGTGTACATGCAAATGTATATGACGGTTCATACCATGAAGTCGATTCATCAGAAATGGCATTCCATATAGCAGGTTCTATGGCATTTAAGGATGCTATGAGCAAGGCGGGTGCTGTACTTCTTGAGCCTATCATGAAGGTAGAAGTAACAATGCCTGAGGAGTATATGGGTGATGTTATCGGTGATATCAACTCAAGAAGAGGTCGTATAGAGGGTATGGAGGATATCCCAAGCGGTAAGCAGGTAAATGCATATGTTCCGCTTTCAGAGATGTTCGGATACTCAACAGATCTTCGTTCAAGAACTCAGGGTCGTGGAAACTACTCTATGTTCTTTGAAAAATATGAGCAGGTTCCAAAGTCTGTTCAAGAAAAAGTTCTTAATGATAAGAAATCTTAAAAAGCCGGGTTGATAAAGTTTATTAACTTGATAAATTTCGGCTAATACTATATAATATAACAAAATTTACTATTAATTTTAGGTTTAATTCAAGGAGGAATTAACAATGGCAAAGTCAAAATTTGATAGAACAAAGCCTCATGCTAACATTGGTACAATCGGACACGTAGATCACGGTAAAACAACTCTTACAGCTGCTATCTCAAAGGTTCTTGCTACAAGATTACCTTCAGAGACAAACAAGATCGTTGATTTCGATAAGATCGACAAGGCTCCTGAGGAGAAAGAGAGAGGTATCACAATTTCAACATCTCATATCGAGTATGAGACAGAGAAGAGACACTATGCACACGTTGACTGTCCGGGACACGCTGACTATGTAAAGAACATGATCACAGGTGCTGCACAGATGGACGGAGCTATCCTTGTTGTTGCCGCTACAGACGGTGTTATGGCTCAGACAAGAGAGCATATCCTTCTTTCAAGACAGGTAGGTGTTCCATATATCGTTGTATTCATGAACAAGTGTGATATGGTTGACGATGAGGAGCTTCTTGAGCTCGTAGAGATGGAGATCAGAGATCTTCTTAACGAGTATGAGTTCCCTGGTGATGATACACCTATCGTTCAGGGTTCAGCTCTTAAGGCTCTTGAGGATCCAAACGGTGAGTGGGGTGATAAGATCATGACACTTATGGATGCTGTTGACAGCTACATTCCTGATCCTGAGAGAGAGACAGATAAGCCATTCCTTATGCCTGTTGAGGACGTATTTACAATCACAGGTCGTGGTACAGTTGCTACAGGTAGAGTAGAGAGAGGTACACTTAACCTTAACGATACAGTAGAGATTCTTGGTATCCATGAGGATAAGAAGTCAACAGTTGTTACAGGTATCGAGATGTTCAGAAAGCTTCTTGATCAGGCTCAGGCCGGAGATAACATAGGTGCACTTCTTAGAGGTGTTCAGAGAACAGAGATCGAAAGAGGTCAGGTTCTTGCTAAGCCGGGTTCAGTAACTTGCCATAAGAAGTTTACAGCTCAGGTTTACGTTCTTACAAAGGACGAGGGTGGACGTCATACACCTTTCTTCAATAACTATCGTCCACAGTTCTACTTCAGAACAACAGATATTACAGGTGTTTGTCACCTTCCTGCAGGTACAGAAATGTGCATGCCTGGTGATAATGTAGAGATGACTATCGAGCTTATCCATCCTGTTGCTTGTGAGCAGGGTCTTAGATTCGCTATCCGTGAGGGCGGTAGAACAGTAGGTTCAGGTAGAGTTGCATCTATCATCGAGTAATTTAAAATAAAACAAAGGGTATTATATCGGTTATACAGTGATGTATCTTTGGATACTAGGTAATTTATAATACCTGCGTATAAAAAAGGGACTCCTTCGGGAGTCCTTTTTTATTTAAATATTTATTTTACCATTCAGCCATACATTGCCTTTAAAACGTCGTCCTATTCGGGCTTCACCCTGCAAATCATCCTTTTTTATAGCTACTGTAAATATAATATCACTTGATTCTATTTTAAGAAGCAAAACGCTTTCTCCGGTAATGGAATTTTCTTCCTGACTTATATCTAAAATATTGCCTATAATACTGTACATATCGGTTTCCATACCGAAAGGCATAAAGAGAGTATCTACTATACTGTATAGGTCTTCATTTTGTATTCTTGTGTTTAAAGTGGTGTATGTGATTAAATCATCGGTGGATAAGGTATCTATAGCGGCTTCATCCCCAAGTTTTGCTGCTTCTATAAGCATATTTCTGTTCATAAGTTTCTGCTTTGAGACTTCCATCTGTGCCAAGGTCTTTTTTATCGGCAATAAGATTTTTCCGTCTGCGCAGAATCCGTAAAGAACGGTTGACTTTATTCTTGTACTTATATTGTCCAGATAGTCAAAGCTGTTTGAAAGTCTGAATATCAAAGACATACCAAGTCTGTTATCATCAATCATACCTGAATAAACAATACTGTCGATATGTCTTTCAATACTGCAATTGGCAGTAGAAGTGACAGCAGTATTTTTAATATATGGAAAATAACCTTCTCTGACAAAGATACCCAGATTCTCGAGATAACCGAATATACAAAGTCCAAGTGAAGGAGAGATACTCTTTCGTATCTCCCAGAGTCTTTCTTTTTCAGTAGTGACTATAATCTTTGCAGAGGCTATATTTTCTCTCTGAATTTTATCAAGCAGTTCCCTGACTTCCGTCTTCTTTTTATACATTGAAAAACCGACGCTTCTTATATAATTTTGCATTATATTCCCTCTTTTCTGCGTGACTTTCTTATCTCATTTCTTTTTTCACCTGCAAACCATTCACGTTTTTCTATATCGGTTTCAGGTATAAGTCTCGGTACTCTTGACGGTTTTTCATCTTTTAATGCTACATATACCAGATATGCCGTATTTACAAGCGATCTGTGACCGGTGGCAAGGTCCTCAACATAGCTGTTTACTCTGACTTCCATAGTACTGTTGCCAACATGGGTTACATTTGAAATAAGAATGGCAATATCACCAAGATGCAAGGGTTTGGCAAAATGTATATTGTCAATGGCAACAGTGGAAACAGGCATATTGCAATGTCTCTTTGCGGCAAGAGCGCCTGTAAGATCTATCCATGAGAGCAGATCTCCTCCAAAGAGTCTGCCTGCTGCATTTAAATATCTCGGACTGACTTGATAAGCCTGCTCACAAGCGGATTCTTTTACAGTCTTTGTAATATCGCCGGGTTTTATACCGTCATTCCATGGTGAAAGATTTTGAATCATATCATCAGTTATATTTTCCATATTTACTCCTGTTTAAAATTTATAGGCTTTTAATTTACAATAAATTTATTATAAACTAAAGCCTATACTTAATAACTACGATTTATTTAATTTTTTTTCTTTATCATTTTTCCTTTTTTCAATAATCGACTCTATGACCGGAACCATGAAAATAGCTACAATACCGCCGGCAAAGCCGTTATTGTAAAGATTCAATCCCTTATAAACAATACCTACATTTAAAGCTACTGAGGAATGTATAAAACCTGCTATAAGCCCTGCTATAATACCGAACTCTCCTGCAATAGGTGCCAAAGTGGTGGAGAGAAGGAGGGTAAGTGTAGGTGCAGGATCATTGATATACCATTGTTTTAAGAATGCCGAGAAGCATACCCCCACCATTACAGGTAGTATATTTCTCATATGCTTACCTGCAGGAGAAAATCCTACGATTGTAAATATAGATCCGATAGTAGGTCCGTTCAAATCACCTTTTGTAAACAGGACAAATAAAGTAGCGATTATTCCGTTTGCAGCCATATTAAATATATATACTGCATCTGAATATTCGTGGTTATAAGTTCCATGTACTCCGGTTTCCTTTAAAAGATTAAAGTATGAAGGCATCAACTTTTTACCGTCAAGTATTATTGCAAGTATAATCATATATGAGAACAGTACAAATAATGCGGCGGCAAAAAGCAGAGTATGTGATTCATCCCAAATAAGCCTTGTTTCAATATCAATACCGAAAGAGCGGAATATGGATACAAGCACGGTAGCTATAATACCGGATGAAAATCCTACATTGTAAAGAGAATATCCCTTATGTGAGGACTTTACATGAATGGATATAGGAAGCAATACATAACCTATAAGAAGTCCGGTAATACTTGCGAGAACTATCTGCCATACAGGATTTTTGTGCAAGGTCTGCATTACCAAAGTAATTGCAGGTGAAAGGCTGGTTCCGTATAAGCCGTAATATATATATTTCTTAAGTGAATATCCATGAAGTTTGGCATAAATAAAGAAGCCGAAGAGTATCAGCCATATATTTACCACGTTCTTGCCAAAGAGTGAGAAACCGAAAATAAGGTAGGAACTCACTACAATATGCCTGTCAAACTCGACCTTAAAATGGTGTAAAAGGAAAAGTAAAATAAGTGTAAGCGATCCTGCATTAAAAAATGCCGCACCTATTCCGCCTACCACAATATAATCTGTAATTAAGAGGTCTGGTTGTATGATTATTTGCCATAATCCCGGTAAGATTTCATCTATCGGGGAAAAAATCAATGCAAAAACCATAAAATAAATAGGTACAGTAGAGATGAGCAGAAATCTCTGATTATAGGTTAATGTTTTAGTGGCCCTATAATGATCCAAAAACGCCATAAGAAACTCCCGTTTCAGGATTGCATTAGGTGTTTTGTATGCAATCCGGTATTTTTTTTATTATAATTATAATTAATACAGGATAGTTTAGTCAAATGATTTAGTAAGTATAAAGAAAAATATAAGAAATTCAGAATATTAAAAAAGCTGCTACATAAGTAACAGCTTTACTGCGGGTGACAGGACTTGAACCTGCACGGTCGCCCACAAGAACCTAAATCTTGCGTGTCTGCCAATTCCACCACACCCGCATACTTGAAAAATTATACTTGAAAACGAAAATGATGTCAAGAATAATGTAGAAAGGCAATCTGTATTTTTTTTTGAATTACGAATTTATTTTCAGTTTGAAAATCTCTATTTTATGGCATATCATATATGAAGATGTGTACGGGAGTATATGCGCTGCAAGACAGATATTGATAATAATTTTTAAAAGTGGATAAGGAGACTTATGTTTTCAGGAAATGTTCAAAAGATATTTGATGAGATAATGTCGGACAAGGAAAATGAAAAGTTTACAAAAGCCGGAATAAAGCCGCTGTTTTCGGCACCGGAGAATGCCAGAGTAATGATTGTAGGTCAGGCTCCCGGAATTAAAGCACAGGAGGCAGGAAAATACTGGTTTGATAAAAGCGGTGACAGGCTTAGAGAATGGATGGGAGTAGATGAAAAGACTTTTTATGAATCAGATATATTCGCCATTGTTCCGATGGACTTTTATTATCCGGGAAAAGGTAAAAGTGGTGATTTACCTCCAAGAAAAGATTTTGCAGCCAAGTGGCATCCAAAAATATTAAAAGAATTATCTAAAGTAGATCTAATTATTCTAATAGGACAATATGCTCAGAAATACTATTTGGGCGATAAAGAAAAGTCCAATCTGACAGAGACAGTAAAAGCATATAATGAATACTTACCAAAGTATTTGCCTATAGTACATCCTTCACCAAGGAATATGATATGGTTGAAGAAAAATCCGTGGTTTGAAGAAGATGTCATACCGATTCTAAAAAATAAAATCAAAGAATATCTGAAGTAATAAATTCAAATAAGACATTTCAAATTTAATAATATTTTTAGTCGAGGGAAAAATTGTCGGGTATAGTAAGTTTGAAGAGAGTGGCAAACGGATTATAAGCTAAAAACCACTAAGAGGCATTGAATAAATCAATGCCTCTTTATCTTTATCCTACTGTATTTTGGTCATTTTACCGGTGGAGTCCACATAGTAATTGTCGATCCACTGATCCACAGCTAATGTTCCATTGTCATTTAAGTAATACCAAGAGCCTGAAGACTTAATCCAACCTGTCTTCATGATGCCGTTCTTATCTAAAAAATAAGTCTGATCATTGTAACTGATAAAGCCTGTAGCGGGTTTACCTGAACCATCAACAACTTTCCACTCACTGCCTGTCTGACTCCATTTAAAGGAGTTAGCGTCTGTAATTTTCATGGCAGCATAGCCGGGTACAGCAACAGTCATGGAAATAGTGGCAGTAAGCAATAGCATAGATATAGTTTTCTTAAACATAACTGACCTCATTTTCCATCAATATATTCAAACTACATTTTTGTAGCTTGTTCTATCATTATAACAATATTTTTCCGATTGAAAAGGGAATAAATATAATGGTAAGAAACTGTAAGAAAAAAGAAAGAGATTTCAGGGGAATTTCAATTTTTGAATTAAAAAAGGATTGATAAAATTTGTAATAAAATCAAAAGGCTTTGTGAAAAGCTATAATACTTATAAATCTTATGGTATAATCGAATTGATATTTTATAAATATTTTGGTCGTGATTTTGACTTGATATAAAATTTAAGTACTTAGAATTCAGGGAGAATACTATGAAAATCAAATTGAGCAATTATATTGCTAAAAGACTTGTAGAACTTGGAATAAGCCATGGCTTCAGTGTGACAGGCGGAGGAGCAATGCATCTGAATGACGGACTGGGACATCAAAAGGGGCTTACCATTACATATAATCATCATGAACAGGCCTGTGCAATGGCGGCTGAGGCATATGCAAGAATAAATAACCAAATGGCGGTGCTATGTGTTACCACAGGTCCCGGGGGAACAAATGCAATAACAGGCGTGCTCGGTGCATGGCTTGATTCGATACCGATGTTTGTTATTTCAGGACAGGTAAGATATGATTGGACTGCCAGATACTCGGGAACAGGTATCAGAGCTATGGGAGATCAGGAGTTTGATATTTGTAAATCAATAGGGTGTATGAGTAAGTACAGTGAAATGATATCGGAACCTATGAGAATCAGGTATCTGGTTGAAAAATGTGCTTATCTTGCAACACATGGCAGACCGGGACCGGTTTGGCTTGATATACCGCTTGATGTACAGGGAAGTATTATAGATGAAGATGAACTGATCGGTTTTGATATCAGAAATTATGAGTCCGGTGGTGACGGTTGGGCAAAGCCCTCACCATATAAGATTGATGTTGATGACAGAACAAAGTTAGATCTCGGTAATGAGCCGAGACCTTTATCAAGGGATTTGCTTATAGAAATTATTGACAGAATAAGAAAAGCCAAGAGACCTGTATTTAATGCCGGAAACGGTATCAGAATAGGAAATGCACATAAAGAGTTTATGGAGTTGGCAAAACTTCTAAATATTCCTGTGGTGGTAGGATGGAACTCGGAGGATTGTATAGAAGTAGACCATCCTCTATACGCCGGAAGACCGGGAAATTTCGGTGACAGACCCGGAAACTTTACTGTACAAAACTCAGACCTTTTACTTTCTGTAGGCTCAAGACTTAGCCTACGGCAGGTAGGATTTAACTACAAAGGATGGGCAAGAGAAGCCTTTACCATAGTAAATGATATTGATAAAGAAGAGCTGAAGAAGCCTACCGTACATATTGATATACCTGTTCATGTAGACTGTAAGGTATTTATGCGACAACTTATAGATGTATTAAAAGAGCAAAAGACACCTGTATTTGAAGGCGGAGAAGGTCTTAAAGGAATGAGCTGGAATGAAACTGTGAAGTATTGGTTAAAGAAATATCCGGTGTGCAGGAAAGAATTCCTTGAAACAGATGACAGCAAAAAGGCGAATGTATATGCCTTTATAAAAGAGATAAGTGACAGGGCAAAAGAAAATCAGATTACAGTGGTAGGAAACGGATCTGCCTGTGTGGTTGGAGGACATTCATACATTATAAAAAAAGGCCAGAGATTTATATCAAACTCTGCAGTGGCATCTATGGGATATGACTTGCCGGCCGCAATAGGGGCATATATAGCAAATCTTGACGGGAAGAGATATGATAAAGAGCTGATACTTATTACAGGTGACGGAAGCATACAGATGAATTTGCAGGAGTTGCAGACAATAGTGCATCATAAGGCGGATATAAAAATATTCCTGATAAATAATGAAGGATATCACAGTATCAGACAGACTCAAAATAAGTTTTTCGGTGACAAGCCTTTGGTTGGAATCGGACCTGACAGTGGAGACCTCTCATTCCCAAATATGGAAAAAATAGCAAATGCTTACGGTATAAATTATATCAGTGCAAAGACAAATTCGGAAATTGCGGATGCGGTTAATAATACGTTTAAAGCTGAGGGACCTGTAATCTGTGAGGCCTTTGTAACTACGGAGCAAAACTTTGAGCCTAAGTCATCAGGCAAGCAAATGCCTGACGGAAGAATGGTAAGTCCTCCGCTTGAAGATTTGGTGCCTTTCCTTTCAGATGAGGAAATGGAAGAAAATATGATAATACCGAGGATGCCGGAGTAAACTATGAGAGTACTTATTACAGGAGCGGCTTCTTTTTTGGGGAGACATTTGGTGGAATACTTCCTTTCAAAAGATGAAGAAGTGCTTGCTTTGGTCAGAGAAAATGCAAGAGGCAAAGATGAGCTTTTAAAGTATGAAAAAAATAATAAATTCAAACTTATAGTCCTTGACATGAAGGATATTGAAAAGTCGGACATAGATTTTGATATATGCGTACATCTGGCATGGGGCGGAATAGGCAAGACAGGAAGAATGGATAAAGCCGTTCAGTCTGAAAATATAGAGTTTGCAAAAAGGCTTATGAAAGTATGTAAGGAGAAGTATGCTAAAAGAATGCTCTTTGCGGGATCTCAGGCAGAATACGGACAGACTCTGGAAGATATACAAAAAGTATACGGTAAGGATTTTGACATCAAACAAATACCTTTACAGGATGAAAACTCATCCACCTCACCAAAATCGGAGTATGGCAAGGCAAAGCTTGAATTAAAGACAGAGCTTAAAAAACTTGGAGATAATTTAGGCATAGAATATGTACATATGCGTATTTTCTCAGTGTTTGGAAAAGGAGATCATGAGACCTCTTTAATATCTTCTTGTATCAATAATTTTAGAGAAAATATTGATGTACATACGGGGGAATGTTTACAGTCTTGGAATTATATATATATCAAGGATCTTTGTAATGCCATATATCTGCTTTCGACGAAGAATTTAAAAGGGAAGTATGTGTTTAATATAGCAGGTGAAGATAATAAGCGGCTTATGGACTATGTAAAGGATATGAAAAGGATATTGAAAAGCAAAAGCAATATCATAGTTGAAAAAAGAGAGGCTGCAAGTGAGGGCACACCTTTTTTAAATCCGAGTATCAGTGTATTAAAGGAAATCGGCTTTAAAGAAGCTTACGGCTTTGAAGGCGGTATCATGGATATGTGCGATATCAGAGATTAGAAGCTATAAAGGAGAATATTTTTGAAAAAATGTATCAGTTGTAAAGGTTCATTACATGAACTTATGAAAATAGAAAATATGCCGGCAAGTGCACAGGATATTCCGACAAAGGAAGAACTTGATAAAGACGGCGGTATAGAAGTATCACTATGTGTCTGTGAGGACTGTGGTCTTGTGCAGTTAAAAAATGATGCGGTTTATTACTATAGAGATGTTATAAGAGCCGGCGGCTATTCCACAACAATGGAAGGCTTAAGGAAAAGCCAGTATAAACATTTTATAGAGTTTGCATCATTGGAAGGAAAGAAGATAATAGAGGTAGGATGTGGCAGAGGAGAATTCCTTGGAATGCTCTCAGATTTTCCGGTAGAGGGGTACGGCACCGAGCATAAAAAAGATCTTGTAGAGATTGCAAAAGAAGCAGGACTCAGGGTGGATGAGGATTTCCCGGAGAGTGAAGATCATATTTTTAAGAACGGACCTTTTGATGCTTTTATGTCTTTTAATTTTCTTGAGCATCAGCCACATCCGAGAACATATTTAAAAGCAATATATAATAATCTATGTGATGAAGGCTATGGACTGATTACGGTACCAAGCTTTGAATATATCATGGAGCAAAACAGCTTTTATGAGATAATTCCGGATCACATAGCTTATTACAGCTTTGAGAGCCTTACACATCTTTTGAACATATGCGGATTTGAAGTACTTGAAAAAGAGATGGTAAACAGAGACACCATATCAATGATAGTAAAGAAAAGAAAACTTCCGGATATTTGCGGTATTATTTCAAAGAAAAACGATATTACAAAAGAGGTAGTGGAAACTGTAAAAAAATATGCAAAAAAGGGAAAAATAGCAATATGGGGAGCGTCACATCAGGGATTTACCCTCTGTGCAACCACAGGTATTGCAGATTATGTAGACTGTATAATAGATTCAGCACCTTTTAAGCAGGGAAAATATGCACCGGCATCACATATTCCGATTATTTCACCAGATGAGGCAAGGAAGAGAAAACTTGAGGCTATAATAATAGTTGCACCGGGATATACAAATGAAATTGCAAATATTATAAAGACAACTTTTGAAAGCGGAATAGATATATATGCTTTGATGACTGACAGACTAAGCAGAATTTAACAGTAAAACGATAGAAGGAGTTTTAATGAAAGCTGTTGAAGTATTATTTCCGGTTTTCTTTATGATGTTTTTGGGATTTTTATCTCGAAAGTATTCGTGGATAAAGCCGGAGCAAAATGAAGGGGCCAAGAAAATAGTATTTAATATATTATTTCCTTTACTGGTATATCATGTACTTGCAGAATCAAAGATTTCCGAAAGCTTTGTGCCACAGATAATATATGTGGATGCATTATGGATAATAATATATGTAATAGGAAAGCTTATTGTGGGTAAAGGGGGAAAATATGAAAAGATTTCACCCTTCCTTTTACTTACATGTGAAGGTGGAAATGTAGCTTTGCCTCTATACCTAAGCATGGTGGCAAAGTCAAATGCGGTAAATATATTAACATTTGATGTGGCAGGTATTTTAATAAACTTCGGATTGCTTCCCATACTTGTTACGAGGGAGCTTTCAGAAAAAGCGGATATAAGGGTATTATTAAAGAGAATAATCTTAAGTCCGTTTATGCTGGCGGTTATATTTGGAATAGTTTCCAATATAACAGGAGTTCAAGGCCATTTGATGAACAGCGGATTTGGAAGTGTTTATACATCAACAATAGATATGGTAATAACACCGATTACCGGAATAATTCTCTTTACATTGGGGTATGAGCTGAAGATGGAAAAATCTCTACTGCTTCCGCTTTTGAAGCTGGGTATAATAAGGATGTGCGGATGTGTAGTTATAATTATTGGATTTTTTATTTTCTTCCCGACATATATGGCGGATAATATATTTAAAGCCGGAGTATTATTATACTTTATGTGTCCTACAGGATTTCCGGTGCCGCTACAGATAAAGCCGCTTGTAAAAAGTGAAGACGAAGAGAATTTTATATCGGCATTTATATCACTGTTTATGATAACGGCTTTAGTAGCGTATAGTATTATTACATTAATATATATAAAATAAAAAACTCGAAAATATTATATAGGAGGATTTATGTTAAAAGCGGCAAAGATTTTAGCTGTATTGGCGGCAATTGAATGTTTTGGAATAATGGCTTTGGAAATGTTTTTCTGGCAGCAGGCCGGAACGAAAATAAATCCTAATATGACTGCGGATTTTGTTTCTCAGACAGTGACCATGGCTGCAAATCAGGGTCTGTATAACGGTTTTTTGGGTTTGGGTATTATCTTCGGTATGATAAGGAAGAATAAAGAAATAGTACTTTTGTCACTTTTTTGTATTATAGCGGCTGCAGTATATGGAGCCTACAGTGTGGACTATGCTATAATATTTAAGCAGGGAATTATACCGGCAGCGGCATTTATATTTAACCTTATAGCCAAGGAAAAACGAGGCACATTGCACTTTAGATAGGATAAAAACATAGAATAATATCAGAGTCGGGATAAGAAAATCTCGGCTTTTTTAGCTTTAAGACCGTTTAAATTTTTTAAATTTCACATTTAAAATGTGTTATTGTTTTTTTAAAAACTGTATAACTTTATTAATGATTTTTTATAAAACATATGCTATGATAATCGAGCACTGTTGATAAATGGATGCTTTAAGAAGATATCGGAGAGGTTTAATGATATGGAAAATATGATAAACCTAAGTGTTTTCAAAGCCCTTTGAAAAAGTCTTAAGAGATATTTTGATTGTAGAGTAAGGGGAGGCAGTCATGAAAAGTGCACATAAATGGTAAAGTATTGAGCAGGATATGAATAGTGGAGCAATCAAAAAGGAGACTCAAAGATTTTTACAGTTTTAATGTTTTTACTAAATTATATAGGAGGAATAATGAATAATTTTAGAAAGCGACTGTTATCCGCTTTTTTGTCATTTGCGATGGTATTTCTGTCAATGAGCGAATTATTTACAGCTTATGCAGGTCCGCCCGGCATAGTAAATGATCCGGATATTCTGGCAGAGGTTACATACGACAGAAATGTTGTCAACAGCAGAGGAAACAGCGATTTTTATGTTGGAGAGGAGGTTTCGTTCTATGCAAATACTACGATATCGTCCACTACAAGAAGTATTCCGGGAGCATATGGAGTACTTTATCTACCAAAGAACATTTTCCCGATTGTAAATTCAAGTAATATTTCTACTTGGATAAACAGACCGGCAAGCAACTATTTGAGTATTGACAGCTCAGACAGTGAATTTCACAAGGTTAAACTTAAATTTATAAGCCTTGGAGGAGGTACCACTCAGACAGTACCTTTTAAAGGAATAATAAAAGATCGTTCATTGGCAAATGATGAGACCTATGTGATCCCATATCAGGTATATGATGCAAATGATAATTTGCTTGAGAGTACCATCAATACCTTTTCTGCAAAGACATATCCGGTAGGATATACGGATGAAAACAAAAATACCAGAAGAGATTACTACTATGCACAGGGTACAAGCAGTTTACAAAACAATACAACTCTGGCAAATGATTTGGCTACATTTGTTCAGTTCAATACAAGAAGAACAAACTGGCCGGCAGCAGGTACGTACCATGGTACGGAGACAAAAATTGTGGGTGGTGACAGAAGAAAGACAAGAATTACTGTACAGCTTCCTGCAAATGAAAACTTTGATACTACAGATACCAGAAACAGCATTTGGACATATAATGCTGCAAATCACACTATAACTAAGGATGTAGAGTTTCAAAGTAACTTAAACTACACAAATGACGGTTTCAATATCAGATATAATAATCAGACCGTAGGTACACAGGCGTCTCCTGTAACAGTGGAATTTCCTATTACATGGCAGTATGTAAATGATGACGGTTCATTGGATACAGCATCTATTGAGAAGTCAAAGAGCTCTGTAAGATACTGGTCCTTTCCTAGAGTTCCGGCAACTGACAGAGGTTTGACAGCAAGTAAGAGTGCGAGTCCATGGAGATTTACATTTACAGATAGAGATAAATCAGAGCATGTTTATAACATGGGATTTAACTGGAACTGGTATGCAGGTAATCCTGAAGAATACCCTACTATGGGAGCATATCATACAAGAGTAAGTTCTTTAGTAGATACACCGGTTACAGATATGGAATTTGTGGGATATCAGATAAGAGCTCTTAATCCTACAGGTAAGGTTCAAGATACCTTAGGAAATATACATACTATACCTGCACTTGATAATACACAGCTTGCAGCTCTTTCAAACAACAAGCTTATAGGTATAAAGGCTGACGGTAGTGAGGAAGTAATTGCTACAAATATTCAAATTACAAGTACTGCAGATGAGGTCAGACTTCCGGTTCCTAAATTCTATAAGAAGATAGAGCTTAAGTTTACAAATCCTATAGAGATTCAGGCTCCTACTGGAAGAGTAATAGATGTAAGATACAGATTCCGTTTTGAAGAAAATTCATATAATGATGTAAAAGCACAGTTGGCGTCAAAGCCGAATAATGCAAGCAGTAATGTTCAGACAAGAAATATTGCTACAGTAACCGGAGATAACGGTGCCGGAAGAACATGGACAGCCAGCGGAAGTGATTATGTTACATGGACAAAGGCTTTTGCGGCAGAGTATGAGCATGATACACAGAATCAGAATCTTGGAACAAAGTATCTGAACGAAGAGTTCAGTATGACTGACAATATAAGATTCCATTACTTTTTACCACCGGGTGGTAGAAAAATAAAAAATCCTAAGTTCTTCTTACTTGCAGATCCGGCACTTGAGTTTAAGAGTATTCAGACAAGTACAGGACAGAATCCTGAACTTACACCGTCCGTTATGAGTAACTATAGAGTGGAATACAACTTCAAGAACACAGGAAAGACAGCCTATATTTGGGATCTTCCGGATATAAATATTCCTGAGGGAAATGACCGTTATCGGTATGTATATTTCAGCCCAAGATTTAAGACTACAAGAAATATGGCAGGCGGTCAGAATACTATCGACACATATTTGTCATGGGATAATAATGAAGAGGCTACTTCTAATGAAGTACTCGGTAAGTACGAAGATGTACTTGACCTTGATAATGACGGAAATACCACAGAGAAGTTCAGTAGCAAAAAGGCTACATATCTTTACTCACCACCACTTGAGTTAATCCTTACAAAGAGATCAAAGAGAGCGGATTCAAGTGTTGCTCAATATTCATCGCTTACAACACCTGACAGTGAGCAGATAGTAGACTATAAGCTGAACATCTTCAATAACTCTATAACAGGCGTTAGCGGATTTACATTCTTTGATATCCTGCCACATGTGGGTGATAAGGCAATAGCACCTGATCAGCAGGGTAGTTATGCGGACAGAGGTTCAACATACAGACTTGGACTTACAGGTCCTCTTGATCCTAATCCGAACTATACATATGAATACAGTACAACCCCTGTTACAGAAGGAAATATAGCTGCAAACTATGCAGGAGCTACATGGACTTCATCAGTTTCAGACTGGTCAGCGGTTACTATGTTCAGGATAAAGATGAAGCCGGGATATACACTGGCAAGCGGAGCGGCAGATGATATTACATTCAGAGCAAAGATGCCTGATACCACTCCTCTTGATACCACAAACAAAGCGGTAAATACCTTTGCGGGATTTGCCGGAGACAGCTATACAGGTGCATTTGAGGCACTCAGCAATGTTGTAGTACCAAAGAAATATAAGATCAGCGGTAAGATCTACTATGATGTGCCACCTGCAGGAGGCAGCGGAAACGGTACATATCTTACAACTGATGACGACGTTCCTGCAGCAGGCAGAACAGTAAGTCTTTATGATGCTGGCGGTAATCCGGTACTTGATGAAACAGGTAATCCGATGACTACTACAGCCAATGCAAACGGAGACTACTCATTTGACAACATCTCAAAAGCGGGAACATACAAAGTGGTGATAACACCGGGAGTAGGAGATACAATAAGTACAAACCGTGTTACATCTACATCACTTATAATAGGAAATGACTTTGCTGACGGAACTCAGGGAAGCAATCCTGTATTTGAAACAAGCGTTACACTTACACCAAGTGATGATAAGAAAACAGCAAATGCTGCACTTGTGGCAAGTAATTCTACATTGAAAGTAAAATATGTAGATATGGCAGGCAATCCGATACCTCTTGATGACGGAAGTGGAAATGTGGCCGATACAGACAGCGTTCACGGCTTTAGAGATCCATATACGGTAACACCGCCTGCAACACTTACAGGTGTGGCTAATTATGAGTATGCGGAGCCTGATCTTACAAACGGCAGACCGCTTACAGGAACATTAAATCCGGGACAAAATGTCGTAGTATTAAAATATAAGAGAAAGACTGCGGGAAATATAACTGTAAACCACTTTGAAGTAGGTGGAAGTACACAGCTTTATACACCTGCGGGAGCGACATCACCAAGTGCGGAAACTTATGTAGGAACTGAAAAACTTGGATTAAGTGAGAATCTTACAAACAAAGAAGCAGACATCGCAAACTTCGAGTATGTAAGCACAGAAGTAACAGGAGCACCGTCAGCGACAACGCCAACAGCTACAGGTGATACAACAGTTACATATCAAACAGCACCACAGACAGTAACCTACAGATACAAGAGAAAAGATGCTGCAAATATAACAGTAAACCACTATGAAGTGGGAGGAAGTACCCAGCTTTATACACCTGTGGGAGCGGCTGCACCAAGTGCAGAGACAATCTCAGGAGCAGGAAAGCTTGGAACAACACAAAATCTTACAAACAGAGCTGCAGATATTGCAAACTATGAGTATGTAAGTACAGATGTTACAGGAGCAACAAGTGCAACAACACCAACATCGACAGGTGCAACAACACTAACTCACGGAACAAGCCCACAAACAGTAACTTATTACTATAAGAGAAAGATTGCGGGAGACGTTATAGTACATCACTATGAGCTAGGAACAACAACACAGCTTGTACCTGATGTAACATTAAACGGAACTAATAAGCTTGGATTGCCATATACAACAACAACACAGACAATTCCAAACTTTACAGTAGTAACAGTGCCGACAAACCAAAACGGTACATACCAACCGGGAACACAGACGGTAACTTACTACTACAAGAGAAATGATGCAGGAAATGTTATAGTAAACTTCGTAGAGCAGGGAACAAACACTCCGCTTAAGAGTCCTGTTACAATGAACGGAGCAGGAAAGCTTGGTTTACCATATACAACAACACCTGATACTTTCGCAAACTATGAGCTTGTAAGTGCAACACCTACAAACCATACCGGAAACTATCCGCCGGCAGGAAATGATATCACTGTAACTTATGTATACAGAAGAAAAAATGCCGGAAATATTACAGTCAACCACTATGAGGTAGGCGGAAGTACACAGCTTTACACACCGTTGGGAGCTGCAGCACCAAGTGCACAGACCTTTAACGGAACAGGAAAGCTTGGACTTGCTGAAAACTTAACAAATAAGGCGGCAGATATTGCCAACTATGAGTATGTAAGCGTAGATGTAACAGGAGCAAGCGGTGCAAGCACACCAACAGCTACAGGTGCTACAAACGTTACATATCAGACAGGAAATCAGGTAGTGACATACAGATATAAGCGTAAAGATGCGGCAAATATCACAGTACATCACTACATTGACGGAACAACAACAGAACTTTACACACCGGCAGGAGCGACAGTTCCGGGACCTGAGACAATAAACGGAAGTGGAAAGTTAGGACTTACAGAGAATCTTACAAACAGATCGGCAGATATAGCTAACTATGAGTTTGTAGGAGTGGATGTAAGTGGCGCTGCAAGTGCAACAACACCGGGAACAAACGGAGAGACAACTCTTACCCATGGAAATACAGCACAGACAGTAATCTATAAGTACAGAAGAAAGAATGCAGGAAATATCGTAGTTAACCACTATGAGGTTGGAGGAAGTACACAGCTTTATACACCTTCAGGAGCTGCAGCACCAAGTGCACAGACCTTTGACGGAACAGGAAAGCTTGGACTTGTTGAAAACCTTACAAACAAGGAAGCGGATATAGCTAACTATGAGTTTGTAAATGTGGAAGTAACTGCAGCACCGGGAGCAAGTACCCCAACAGCTACAGGAGCTACAGGAGTTACATACAGGGCAGGAACTCAGACAGTAACCTATAGATACAGAAGAAAGAATGCAGCAGATATAACAGTCCATCACTACGAGGACGGAACAACAACAGAGCTTTACACACCTGCAGGAGCGGCTGCACCAAGTGCAGAGACAATCTCAGGAGCAGGAAAGCTTGGAACAAATGAAAACCTAAATAACAGAGCGGCAGATATAGCAAACTTTGATTATGTAGGAATTGATGTAAGCGGAGCACCAAGTGCAACAAGCCCAAGTAGCACAGGAGCAACAACTCTTACACATGGAAACAATGCACAGACAGTAATCTATAAGTACAGAAGAAAAGATGCAGGAAATGTTATAGTAAACTTTGTAGAGCAGGGAACAAATACTCCACTTAAGAGTCCTGTTATAATGAACGGAGCTAATAAGCTTGGTTTACCATATACAACAACACCTGATACTTTCGCAAACTATGAGCTTGTAAGTGCAACACCTGCCAACCATACAGGAAACTATCCGCCGGCAGGAAATGATATCACAGTAACTTATGTATATAAGCGTAAGAACTCAGGAAATATCACAGTAAATCATTACGAGGCAGGAACAACAAATCAGCTTTACAAACCGGCAGGAGCGACTGCACCAAGTGCACAGACTTTTGACGGAACAGGAAAGCTTGGACTAAGTGAAAACCTCACAAATAAAGAAGCAGATATAGCCAACTTTGAGTTTGTAAATGTAGATGTAACAGGAGCAAGCGGTGCAAGCACACCGACAGCAAGCGGAGATACTACAGTTACATATCAGACAGGCAATCAGGTAGTAAACTATTACTACAAGAGAAAAGATGCTTCAAATATAACAATACATCACGTAGAGGATGGAACAAATACAGAGCTTTACACACCTGCAGGAGCTGCCGGCCCAAGTGCAGTGGTCATCTCAGGAAGCGGAAAGCTTGGAATAAATGAAAACCTTACAAACAAGTCTGCAGATATAGCAAACTACGAGTTTGTAAGAGTGGATGTAAGCGGAGCACCAAGTGCAACAACCCCAAGTGCAACAGGAGCAACAACCCTTACCCACACAAATACA
Source organism: Lachnoanaerobaculum gingivalis (assembly GCF_003862475.1). GTDB lineage: Bacteria > Bacillota > Clostridia > Lachnospirales > Lachnospiraceae > Lachnoanaerobaculum > Lachnoanaerobaculum gingivalis. The sequence goes on from NZ_RRCO01000007.1 coordinate 197,515, forward strand.
CCACAGACAGTCATCTATAAATATAGAAGAAAAGATGTGGGAAATGTATTGGTGCATCACGTAGAACTAGGAACAACAACATCAGTATCCCCTGATGAGAACTTAAGCGGAGTAGGAAAGTCAGGACTTACATATACAACAAGCCCTGCAACAGTAGCAAACTACACAGTAGTAAGCAGCACTCCAACAAACCACACAGGAACATATCCGAATACCGGAACAACAGTAGTAACATATGAGTACAAGAGAAACGATGCAGGAAATGTTATAGTACATCACTATGAGGATGGAACAACAACCCCGCTAGTACCTGATATCACAATGAACGGTGCAGGAAAGCTTGGATTACCATATACAACTACAGATCAAAATATTCCAAACTTTACATTGGTGAGCACACCGGCAAATCAGAATGGAACATATACAACCGGTAATCAGACAGTAACTTATTACTATAAGAGAAATGATGCAGGAAATGTAGTGGTACACCACGTAGAGCAAGGCACAACAACATCAGTAGCCCCTGATGAGACATTAAACGGTGCAGGCAAAGCAGGTTTACCATATACAACAAATGCAGCAACAGTAGCAAGCTACACAGTAGTAAGCAGCACTCCAACAAACCACACAGGAACATATCCGAATACCGGAACAACAGTAGTAACATATGAGTACAAGAGAAACGATGCAGGAGATGTAGTAGTACATCACTATGAGGATGGAACAACAACTCCGCTCGTACCTGATATCACTCTAAACGGAAGCGGAAAACTCGGATTACCATATACAACTACTGAGCATAGTATTCCAAACTTTACCTTGGTAGCCCAACCGACAAATAAGAACGGAACATATACAACCGGTAATCAGACAGTAACTTATTACTATAAGAGAAATGATGCAGGAAATGTAGTGGTACATCACTTAGAGCAGGGAACTACAAATTCAGTATCACCTGATGAAAACTTAAGTGGTGCAGGAAAGTCAGGACTTCCATATACAACTGCTCCTGCAACAGTAACAAACTTTACAGTAGTAAGTGCGACTCCAACAGGACATACAGGAACATATCCTGCTACAGGAACAACAGAAGTAACATATCTTTACACAAGAAATGATGCTCAGAGTATAACTGTAAAATATGTAGAACAGGGAACGGGAACACCTCTGGATACAGACGATGTAATGGGAGGAACAGGAAAACTCGGACTTCCATATACAACAACAGAGAAGAACATCCCTAACTATGAGTTGGTAGCACAGCCTGCTAATAAGAACGGAACATATACAAACACACCACAGACAGTAATCTATGAATATAGAAGAATGCCTGCCGGAGATGTGACAACTATATATGTAGATGAGGACGGAAATGAGATAGATATACCTGAGACCCAAAACGGAATAGGAAAGCTCGGCCTTCCATACACAACTACATCAAAGACAATACCGAACTTCACATTAGTGAGCGTACCGTCTAACGCAAATGGAACATTCACACCGGGACCACAGACAGTAACCTATGTATATAGAGGAGCTGATGCGGGAGATGTAACCGTATACCACAAATCAGTATATGATAACAGCGACTTAAGCACACCGACAGTACTTGACGGAAGCAGAAAGCTTGGATTACCATATACAACAACCCCTGAGACTTACTCAGACTATGAGATAGATACAGTACCGTCTAACGCAACAGGAACATTTGTAAGCGGAAGCCAAACTGTAACATATCTTTATAAGAGAAAGCAGTCAGGCGGAGTAACAGTAAATTATCTGGACAATCATGGAAACAGAATCGAGACACCTGATACAATAACAGGAACAGATAATGTAGGCTTGCCATATACAACAACCCCTAAGGTAATACCTAATTACACACTTATAGTAGTACCGAATAACGCAAACGGAACATTTACAGTAGATCCTATAACTGTAAACTATATCTATAAGCGTGATGATGCTGGAGATGTTGTAGTAGAGCATATAGATGAAAACGGAAATGTACCTTTAGAGAGCCCTGAGGTACTTGACGGAAGAGAGAAACTTGGAGAGAACTATACAACAAGTTCAAAAGTATTTGACAATTACGATCTGATAAGTGTACCAAGTAACGCAACAGGAACATTTACAAGCGGTAGTCAGACTGTAACATATGTATACAGAAGAAGAGATGCAGGAGATGTAATCGCCCATTACGTAAATACTGCAGGAATACCGATAGAAAGTGATGAGATACTTGACGGAACCAGAAGCCTCGGCCTGCCATACGCGACAGCGGCAAAGGCAATAAACGGATATAGTTTATACCTTGTACAGGGAGCAGAGACAGGAGTATTCACAACAGGAAGAATAGAAGTAACATACATCTATAAGAAGGACCCAAGCGTGGTAGTAATACCGGGACCTGTAACGCCTGTAACTCCGATAAACCCAAGCCCGATAAATCCGATTAACCCGATTAATCAGGTACCCCCTGTAACACCGGTAAATCCAAGTACACCTACAACACCAACCACCCCGACGACCCCGATAAGAGTGGCAACCCCAAGCCAGATCACAATACCGGGAAGAGATGATGATGTAGTTATCAGACCGACAAGACCTTTAGCGACACCGTCAATAGCGACAAGCTCAAATACAAGCAGAGGTGGAAGCGGCAGTTCAGGCGGAACATCGAGTGTAAGACCGGGACAGGCAAGTGTAGATAACAAGGTAACATCAAAGAATGCAATAGAAGATCCTGTGATCTTGATAGATACACCAACACCTAGCAAGAATCCACAGCCACAGAAAGTGACTCCTGTACCAAGCAGTACAAGAATGGCACTTGCAGTACCAAAGACAGAGGACAGAAAGGACGTAAGAGGATATGTATTTATTCTAATGAGTTCAATCGCAGCTGCAATGGCACTGGCATTCAAGAAAAAAGAAGAAAGATAATTTTTCGGTCCCCGACTTTAAGTCGGGGGCTTTTTTCATTATTGAAAAGAATATGGTATTTGCAGAATAAATGATGTAGATAATTAGAAATAAAAAATAGCTGCCGGCTTACGATTATTAATTGTAAGCAGACAGCCTGATTACTGTTTAGAAATCTTCCCATCCGTCAATGGAAGAACTCATATTGTAACTGGTAACTGTTCCTTCAAAGAAATTGGACTTAACATTACCTTCGCCTTCGGTATCGGCAAATCTTTCCAAATGCTTATAAGGATTTTTAGTAAAACCTGAATATAGAGGCTCAAGGCCTAAAGACTTTAATCTTTCGTTAGCCAGCCATTTTGTATAACCCTCAGTTGTCTGAGAAGTTATGCCAAGTACACGATTTCCTATTATATGCTCTGTCCAGTTGATTTCCTGCTCAACAGCGGTATTAAACATGGAATAGATTATTTCTGTAGAGAAAAATTCAGGATAATCATTCTTTATTTCTTTAACAATACTTCTAAATAAAACAACATGTGAGAGCTCATCTCTGTTTATCAGTCTTATAATATCAGAGGTACCCACCATCTTATTCCTGCTTGCAAGAAGATAGAAGAAGTTAAAGCCGTTATAGAAATACAGTGACTCAAGCAAGTAGTTTGCTATTATGACCTTAGCAAAGTTCTCATCGGACTGATTATCTATAAAATCCTGATAGATCTTTGCAATGAAACTGTTTCTTTCAAATAATATCTTATCATCTCTCCATTTGTCATAGATCAGATCTCTGCTCTGCTTTGGAAGTATTGACTCAATTATATACTGATAAGATTGAGAGTGAATGGACTCCTGGAAAGTCTGTATAGCCAGCAATAAATTCACCTCAGGTGCTGTAACATGGTCTGAAATATTAGGAATATTATTTGTCTGTATACTGTCAAGGAAGATCAAAAATGAAAGTATTCCGTCATAGGCTTCCCTTTCAGGTAAGGTCAAATTTTCATAGTCATTTTTATCCTTGGTTAAATCCACCTTCTCAGGTATCCAGAAATTTGCCATCATAGTTCTGTAAAGATGATTGGCCCACTGAAATCTGACATTATTGAGGTTAAAAAGATTTGTTGAATTACCCTTTATAATTTTCCTTGCACTTAATGTATCATCACCTGCCGGATTAAATAATTTCTTTCTATCCACTACAGCTTTCGCACTCCTCTTTATCTGAAATAGTATTCGTATTCTTTTGAATTGTTCTTATATAATAAACACTCTTACAGCCTTCTTCCCAGGCAGTCATTAAAGTGTCATAAATATCTTTTGCTTTAATATTTTTGTTTAAGTCAAAGACCATTTCCATAGATACACCCTGTGTTATCCATGAACCTATCTTTGCCATTATCTTTACATAGCTGATAGGGTTTACATTTTTAAACTCAGGATAGAACCATGCTCTGTCCTTCAAATGCTTAACCGTTCTGGGTATTGCCCCTCTTTGATTCTTTTCAATATAAAATCTTGAGAATGTCGGAGTTACAGAAGCTGTCGATCCCATTAACAAAGATGTGGAAGTATTAGGTGCTATTGCTGTAAGCTCACCGTTTCTTAGACCGTTAGCCTCTACCAGATAAAAAGCCTCATTCCATTCATCTTTGAATTTAGAGTTTGCTCCGTACCATTCTCTTTTCTTGCCAAAGAATATACCCTGATCCCATTTAGAACCCTTAAAGGCCTTGTAAGCTCCTCTTTCCTTTGCCAGCAATGCGGAAGACTTTACAGAATAAAGTGCTATTCTTTCAAACAGCTCATTTATCTCATTTATAGAGTCTTCATAAATCATATATTCTCTTGCCAGATAGTCGGCAAGTCCCATTGCACCGACACCTACAGTTCTATAAAGCAAGTTATGCTTATTGGATTCCTTTAAAGGAGTAACTGTCAAATCTATAGTATTATCCAAAGCTCTTATTGCAAGGGAGACATGCTTCTCAATCTCATCAGAGGTAAGTTCGGCCAGATTAAGAGAAATAAGGTTGCAAGTGTGAATCTCACCCATATCACTTGTTCTGACAGCCGTATTGCCATCAACTTTTTCCTCAAAATTTATAGTAGGTTTGAAGTTTGAAAAACTCTCCATACAGAGATTTCCGTTACCTATCATGCCCATATGAGAGTTGTGATTCACCTCATTTGCTCTGTCTTTAAAGAAGATATAAGGCATTCCGGTTTCAAGCTGAGTTTTCATAATGCTCTTAAACAGATCTTTGGCATTTAAAACCTTTTTAAGCTTGATATTATCGTCCTTTTCAATCTTTTCATAGATTGATTCAAACTCATAACCATAAAGCTCACAAAGTTCAACACCGTACTTTCTTCTTATTTCATATGGATCAAGTAAAGTCCAGGATTCATTATTTTTAACTCTCTTCATAAAGAGATTGGAACATACTACCTGTGGATAGATATCATAGGCTTTTCCTCTTTGATCGCCGTTTTCGGTTTGAAGTTCAAGGAATGACTCGATATCCAAATGCCAGGTATCCAAAGCCACTGTAGCGGCTCCGGCTCTTCTTCCCTGCTGATTTACGGCAACAGCCGTATCATTTATTATTCTGATCCATGGTACAACACCGCCGCTTGCATTGTAATAACCGTTTACCATAGATCCCTTTGCTCTTATTCTTGAGACATTTACACCGACTCCACCGCCGTTTTTACTGATTCTTGCCAAAGAGTCGATATTGTAGAAGATAGACTCTATATTGTCATCTATTGCTGTAATAAAGCATGATGACAAGTTTCCGTTAGGGACTCTAAGGTTTGCAAGCATAGGAGTTGCAAGTGAGAGCTTTCTGAGTGACAATGCATTATAGAACTCTTTTACTATATTTACTCTGGTTTCACCGGGCTCTTCATTTAAAGCCAACATCATGGATATTGCCATAAATGTTTCCTGAGGAAGTTCATAAGTTTTGCCTTCATGCTTAATTAAATATCTGTTAACAAGCATGTTTGCCCCGGCATAGTCATAGACCATATCTCTGTCTATATCTATAAGTGGGGCAATTTGATCCAATTCTTCTTTGCTATAGGTTAACAGTCTTTCATCATATAGGCCAAGTTCAACCATATGCTTTATAGTTCTTGAAAAATCACCGTAAGAGAAATTTCTTGAGTGGAAAACTTCTCTTTCAGCTTCCATCATAAGAAGTCTACCTGCCACATATGCCCAGTCACTTTCTTCAAAGCTTGTCATGGTGACGGCAGTGTTTATTAAAGATGCCTGGATCTTTTGAGTGGTGATGTTTTCCTCATATATTGAGTCTATATTACTCTCAAGCTCAACCATATTCACGTCAAGGCCGTCACAGGCCCTTAAGAGCTTTTCTCTGATTTTTTCTATATTAAGATCTTCGATTATGTTATCTCGATTGATAACCTTTCTTTTTTCGTTTGACATCAGATCACCTGTAAGAAGGCTTCCATTGAGTACACATGATCATTGTATTCCACTACAGGAGCACTCATAATTCTTGCTTTACTTGCAACTATCATAAGTGTTTTCATGTCCTCGATGTACTCGAATTCAAGGTTCTTATTCTCCAATATTCCCTTTAAAGATACACATTTACCACAGTTTTCCTTGCCATAAACTTTTATCATTTCTAAACACTCCTTAAAATTATACATATATATTGTGAAGTAATACGATATCAGCACAATATATTGTGTTAATAGCCTACTAATTTTATTATATAAAACCAAAAAAGTAAAGTATATATTTAGATTTTAAATAATAGATTTCCTAAATGCCAATATAGGGTGGAATACAGTATTTGAGTCAAGCATTACGATGAAAAATACTGATGATAAGAAAACTGCCAATGCCGTCTTCCGCCGAAGTACTATGAAAATTCCGACGTTTTAAATTTCTGATAAACTATTTAATTTTATACAATTTTTTAAATCCTTTATTTTAAAGGCTTTTCTGATATAAAAAATATTTCAAAAAATTTGAAAAAATTTTTTGGTTATGTTGAGGATTTGATTTCAGCTGAGATTCCGGATCCTGTTAAATTTTACAGTGACTATGTAAAAGAGCAAAACGAGAACAGAACAAAGATTCTTTCTGAAGAATCCCGTCCTCGTGCATTTTCCACCCCTGTTGAACTTAATATAGGGCACTTCTTACTTTACTCATTAATTGATGAGCTTAATGTTAAGGAAACTATTGATATACTTGCTTCTCAAATGCGTTTTCAGTTCTCTGTATTTGACCTAATTACACAACTTATTTATGCGAGGGTTATATCACCATGCTCTAAGTCAAAGACAGCCTCTCATGTCTTTCCATACCTTTATGGCAGCTCAACAATATCTGAAGATCAAGTATATGACGGGTGTTCTTTTCTAGGAGAATCTTATAAAAAGTATATTGATTTATTTAATCACTCTTATGAAATGCATTCTAAAAGGGATCTAAGCAATGTATTTTTTGATTGCACTAATTATTACTTTGAAATTGATATCCCTAGTGATGACAAGCAAAAGGGACCTCCAAAAGAGAATAGGCACTCCCCGATAATAGGGCAAGCTTTACTTTTAGATGCCGATCTCGTACCTGTTTCCATGCAAATGTATCCCGGAAATGAATCGGAAAAGCCATACATTAGAAAAGTCATTGAAGAAATGAAGCAACGGCACAACGTATCAGCCAAGACGATTCAGGTGGCTGATAAAGGACTTAATTGTGCAAAAAATATTTATGCTGCAGTCAAAGAAGCTAATGACGGCTATATATTTTCAAAATCAATACATGGTAAGAATCTAAGTGAAAAGGAAAAGAAATGGGTTCTACTTGAGAATGATACAAATGTCTTTTCCAATTACACTGATGAAAGAGGTAATATATCTTTTCGTCTTAAATCATGTATTGACAACTTTGATTACAGTTTTAAAGAGATCGATCCGGAAACAGGAAAAGAAAGTGTTACAAGGTTCTCTGTAAAAGAAAAGCGTATCGTTTCTTATAATCCTAACCTTGCAAAGAAACAAAGGCTTGAAATAATGAAAATGGTCGATAAAGCTTCAAAGTTTTCTACATACAAAAATATCGCTAAGGCTGAACTTGGAGATTGCGCTAAATATGTAGACATCATAACTAAAGATAGTACAGGCAAGACAATAAAGCCTATAATAGGTTTAAATAAATCTAAGATTGATGAAGATCTTAAATACGCAGGATATAACCTTTTAGTGACATCCGAGATAGACATGGAGCCATTACAGGTATATAAGAGATACCATAGCCTATGGAAAATCGAGGAAGCTTTTAGACTTACAAAATCGTACCTGGATGCCGGGCCTGTTTACTTACAGAAAAAAGAAACAATCTATGGGCATTTTTTGATATGCTACCTTAGCTTGTTTCTTTTAAGAGTATTAGAAATCAAGTGCTTCAAGAATAAAATAAAATCTTATGACTTGATTAACTTTATGCGTGATTTTAGGGTTGTAAATAAAGGTGATAATACATATATCAATATATCAAGAGACCAGGCCGTTAACGAAAAGGTTAAAAAGCTGGTTGGCTTTAGTAATCTTGATGCCCTCTATTTAACCAAAGCTGAAGTCGACAATTTCTTTCAAAACTGCATGCTCTTGGATACCTAGAGTACTAGGTTTTGAGAGAAACGACGGAAGTCAGGTTATATAAGCTGTACATTAAAAATACCTTCGGAATATGTTAATTTTTTTTATGATTTTACAACAAAAATCGAGTAGAGACATCCCCTACCCGATTCTTTAATAAATTTTAACCTTTCAATCTATTCGGTTAATGAAGCTTTAGATTTCCTTTATACTATAATAAACTTTCAACCAGTTCCGGTACCTTGTTAAAATCTTCCTCCTTAGGATTCCATAAAACTTTTATATTTTCTTCAGCCACTTTAAATCCGGCTCCTGCAAGCTGCTCTTTAAGAATTTTTACAGACTCTCCCGACCATCCATAACAACCGAAAGCTGCCGCTTTTTTATTTTTAAACTTAAGCTGTTTTAAAAATTCCATCCAGCCTGCCACACTGCTTAATATGCTGTTTCCGACTGTAGGAGAACCCACCGCAATTGCCTTTGACTTAAAGATTTCAGTCATAACCTCATTCTTATCCGACTTTGAGATATTAAATACCTTTACTACAGTATCGGGACTCTTAGCATGAATTTCTTCAGCTATTTTATGTGCAATCTTTGTAGTTCCTTCCCACATTGTATCATACGCTATGGTTATCTGATCTTCCTGATAGTCAGCTGCCCATTCCCCATACTTTTTAACTATTTTCAGCGGATCTTCTCTCCATATTGCACCATGCGAAGGTGCAATCATATCTATCGGCAGATTAAAACCTGTGATTTCCTCCAGCTTTTTGGTAAGTATAGGAGCAAAAGGAGTCAATATATTTGCAAAATACTTCATTGCCTCCTTCCACAAAAGACACTGATCCGCCTTGTCATTAAACAATTCCTCTACTGCATAATGCTGTCCGAAGGCATCATTTGAAAATAAAATATTGTCTCCTGTCATATATGTCGCCATACTGTCCGGCCAGTGAAGCATACGCATTTCTACAAATACAAGCTTTTTACCGTTTCCTATATCCAAGCTGTCTCCGGTCTTTACCACATTAAAGTTCCAGCCACGCTTTCCGTACTGACCTTCAATACTTTTTACAGCTGATGCAGTACAATAAATCGGAGTATCAGGTATCTCCTCCATAAGTGCGGTAAGGGAACCTGAATGATCACATTCTCCATGATTGGCAACTATAAAATCTATCTTGCTTAAATCTATTTCCTTTTTTAGATTCTCTACAAAGTCAAATCTATGAGGTGTCCATATAGTGTCAATCAATACTGTTTTTTCTTCTTCTATAAGATAGGCATTTTGGCTGGAACCGTTTTTTATGGAATAATCATCGCCATGAAAACTCTCCAGTTCCCAATCAATATATCCTACCCAGCTTACATTTCCCTTTACTTTTTTTCTCATGTGCCCACCCACTTTCTTTTATTCAAGTGTAAGTAATAATGCCATTTTAAATTTCTTTGTTGCTCTTACCGAGTGAAGTCCCGCCTTTGCAAAATGGAAATTTTCACCTGCTTTTATAACATGCTCCTTTCCCTCATAACCTATTACGCCCTCGCCGTCAAGGGCAAAAACTATTGCCTCCCCCGGTGCTGCATGTTCTGAAAGTGCCGCACCCTCATCAAATGCCATAACAATAAATTTCATTTTATCATTATGAACCACATCCATATTTACAATCTTTCCATCCGCATATGGTACTAAATCCGCTAATTTAAAAACTTCTCCCGCTTTAACACTGTTATTCATAATATCTTCTCTCCTTATTGATATTTCCGTATACACGGCTCCATTATTTGTTTTCATTCCCACAGGTGTATCTGTCATTGTTATAATACAGTCTCCTGTTTCAAGCTCTCTTATAAAACCCTTATCACCATAAACACTCATCCTTCCCTCAGCCACTATAAGTAGCTTATGGTAGGGATATATTTCGGCACTTATATCCGTATTCTCTGCCAAAGAAAAATATATTATATCATTTGCTCCCTCATATACCGCCTTTGAAACAGTACAACCGGCAACAGGTTCATTATCCCTTGCTATAGAAAATACTTCACCCACTTTTTCTTTCATATATCACACCTTTACATCCGGATTCTTCTCTCCGAATTTTTCCTTTAATGTTTCACAAATCTCGCCCCTTGCTTTGTTTTGCTTTTCCATATTTTTTATGGTCTTATATGCTGCAAAAAGTGTGGAAGGACCTATCTCCGAACTAAAATAACCTATTCCCTGATTCCATACAAGAAGTTCAAAAACATCATCAAATGCCGCACTGTCAAGCCCGTGAATATATGCCTTTACAAGCTCTCTTGTTGCCTGACGCATTCTGCCTGCTCCCACTGCATTGGTCAATGACAATAAGAGCCTTGTTTCATACGGCAGATATCTATGTTCATCATTCCATGTCAAATCCCAGAAACTTACAGCTATATCCCCTAATTTCTCATCAATCAAAGGCATATTTGTAAGTGCCGCCGGACGCATAGGAATATCTTTTTCTTCCTGCTTTACTTCCACTCGGTAAAAATAAGCATGGTACTCACCTTCGGCTTTTTTCTCCGTATAATATTCAAAACCCAACCCCTCCATTACTTCATAAAGAGGTATGGGATCAAAGGACTGAATAACGGTTATTCCCTCGCCTGCCGCTACATCCATAGCCTGCTTTTTTAATCCCAAAAAGAAATTGCCTTGAATTCCTCTTACATCAATTTGCTTAAAACTTGAAACTTTATCTTTCCAATTTGTAACGCTCATATCTTGACCTCCTTTATTTTGTCTTTATTATACTACTATAATATCAAAAAATCTGTATTCCCAGATACAGATTTCATGTATAATAAAAACAACAAAAAACTATGGAGACAATATGTATTATTCAATTCTTCAAAACAGTTCATTATTTAAGGGTTTGGGAGAAGATGAAATTTCAGATATCTTTGGAATTATTTCCCCCACCGTTAAATACTATGACAAAGGAAATACCGTGTTTAATTTTATGGATACCGCCAATCGTATAGGGATTATTTTAGAAGGTCGCGTAGAGGCAAGGAAGAATTTTCCAAACGGCAGGCAGGTGGATGTTTCTGTACGAAATCCCGGAGATATTATAGGACCTGCCGCCGTTTTTTCCAAAAGTCGAAAATATCCCTGCGATATAGTTGCAATTGAGCCTGCAAAGATAATGCTCTTACATAGAGATGAGCTTTTAAAGCTTATGCAATTAAATCTATGCATATTACAAAATTTCACCACCGAAATTTCCACTGCAACTTATATGCTTCAACAAAGACTTGAGCTGCTCTCCTATGGAGGCATCGCACAAAAAGCGGCATTTTGGCTTTTAATGCAGTCCTGTCAATCAGGTAAAGATACTGTCACAATTCCTGACAGCATTTCAAAATGGGCAATGCTTATGAATGTATCCAGAACCTCCCTGCACCGGGAATTAAGCCACCTGGAATCCGAGAAAATTATTTTTTATAATCCCCCCGTAATCAAAATACTGGATTCAGATGCCCTGCAGGATATATTAAGCAGGTGACGGTATTGCGTGGGCAGGTTATATCAGCAGTTATTTCTTTGCATATAGTAAACACTGCAACTTACACCCCTATATTGCAAATATTATCTTACCTAACCAATACAAAACTGTACTCAAAAAGGAATTAACCATTATCGCCATAAATCTTATATTTAGGGAAATACGGTCAATTCCTTTCCTTTGAAAGGTATTCTAAAAGGGATCTAAGCAATGTATTTTTTAAATGTATCCCGGAAATGAATCGGAAAAGCCATACATTAGAAAAGTCATTGAAGAAATGAAGCAAAGGCACGACGTATCAGGCAAGACGATTCAGGTGGCTGATAAAGGACTTAATTGTGCAAGAAATATTTATGCTGCAGTTAAAGAAGCTAATGACGGCTATATATTTTCAAAATCAATACATGGTAAGAATCTAAGTGAAAAGGAAAAGAAATGGGTTCTACTTGAGAATGATACAAATGTCTTTTCCAATTACACTGATGAAAGAGGTAATATATCTTTTCGTCTTAAATCATGTATTGACAGCTTTGATTACAATTTTAAAGAGATCGATCCGGAAACAGGAAAAGAGAGTGTTACAAGGTTCTCTGTAAAAGAAAAGCGTATCGTTTCTTATAATCCTAACCTTGCAAAGCGGGCCTGTTTACTTACAGAAAAAAGAAACAATCTATGGGCATTTTTTGATATGATACCTTAGCTTGTTTCTTTTAAGAGTATTAGAAATCAAGTGCTTCAAGAATAAAATAAACTCTTATGACTTGATCAACTTTATGCATGATTTTAGGGTGATAATACATATATCAATATATCAAGAGACCGGGCCGTTAACGAAAAGGTTAAAAAACTGGTTGGTTTTAGTAACCTTGATGCCCTCTATTTAACCAAAGCTGAAGTCGACAATTTCTTTCAAAACTGCATGCTCTTGGATACCTAGAGTACTAGGTTTTGAGAGAAACGACGGAAGTCAGGTATCATATAATACAACAATAAAATAAGAAAAATTTGACATCGAAAATCCTTTGTTTACAAGGCTTTAGAGGCTGTTTGCATGTAACAAAATGTTGAAGACCGGTACCTAAGACCTCAGATAATACAGACCTTTTCAAATATATGATATTACTGATATCTTCATGCGGAGCAATGCTTTTGGTATTTAAGAAGAGATAGTGACTTGTCCTAAAACAAGAAGAAAGGGGCTGTCGGGAAATACTGAATTTTAATCCCTACAGAACTAAATAGAAATATCCTGACAAGTACAAGGCATTTTGGCTTTGTGACTTTGTCAGGATATTTTGTTTTTCTATTATGCTGTCTATTTTTGGGCACAAAACCCCCTTGGCTGAGATTTTGCTTTTGCATTTTTTACTATGCGGTTTTCTCCTGTATTTTTCCTTCAAATTTCTTTAGTTTTGCGTAGAGAAAACGATGATATTTGTTTATATTTCTTCCTATTGCAAAAAGCATAAATTCTTTATATACCTTATCTGAAGAACGATAGTTAAAGCGTCGGAAATCTTCATTTTCTTTAATATCTCCAAAATGACCTTCCGTTTGAATAGAGCGTGTCTGTCGTTTCAGAATACCTTTTTCACTCTGTATGTTAGCATGTGACTTCTCTCGAAGCTCTTCCCATACTTCATTGATCTTCATCACTTTGTTCTTATCAATATCTTTATCAGGATTATATTTGTATAAGCATTTAGACTTATGTTCACATCCACTACAGTCTGAACATCCATATACTTCATATGTTTGTGTATAACCATTCTGTTTTTTCTTTTCAGTGTTGATATGTCTCAGTTCACGACCGTCATGGCAGATATAGACTTGTTCATCCTCAAATGCCATTGTCTTCATGTTGTAGTATTTACCTATATCTTTACTGTATGCTCTTGTTTTTCTTTTCTCATGATCCTGCAGTTTTATATAACTGTCTATCTTATTTTCTTTTAGATATAAGAGATTTTTCTCACTACAATAACCGCTGTCTGCTGTCACTTCTTCAAGTACTTCTCCAAATGCTTCCTTATGCTTTTCAAGGACCGGAATTAATGTATTATAATCTGTACGATCATTACTTACATAACTATGTACAATAAAATAATTCTCTACTGCTATCTGTACATTGTATGC
>NZ_RRCO01000008.1 GCF_003862475.1 Lachnoanaerobaculum gingivalis
AAACTCAATTCATATAAGCTAAAGTTGATTTTCTGTTGACCTATTTCAAAAAAGTCGTTATAATAATTAACTGTGAGCATAGTTACATTATAACATGTAACGGAGAAAGATGGTTGTCGTTAGCCATCTTTTTTTATGTAAAAATTTAGGGAAGAGCGACTCATTTTGAGTTACTCCTCCCTATTTTATGACTGCCATTTCCCGACAGCCCCCTTTTGCCTCACTAACCCTTTTTTATCAAACAATTAACCAAAGTTATTACAAACGCTTTTTCCATTTTTTTATCATATCAGTGGTATAAGAAATCAAATCTTTATTCTTACTCTCTTGCAAAATTCGTTCCAGCCATATAATTGCCTCTTCAATCTTGTTATCAAAATAGTAGTTATCCGCAACTATACAATAAAGCTCATCTCTTAAGTCGGTTTCTTCATCCGGTAATATATCCAGCAATTCTTTGACTGTTTCTGTAGATTTCTCATACATCTCAAGTTGCTGATATATATACGCCATTTTCCCCCTTGTCTCTATATCATCAGGGTCCAATTCAACAGTTTTTTCAAACCAAGGTATTGCCATGCTGTATTGATAACAGTTGTTTAGAGATATAGCGATAGCATATGCATTATCGGCAGATGGATCATTTGCATACATTCTATATGCAAATGGCAGATATTCCATGTTTTGATCATCTGTTAATCCCTTTGCATAATCTTCCTCTTCTTTTGTGAGTGGAGTTTTATCTCCCGAGTCCGAAAACTCATCTGTCAATATATTTATCCTGTCTTCTTTATGTAAACTGATGAATTCCAGTAACTTAGGAATGATAGCCTCTTTGGCATATTCTGATTGTACAAACCACACATTGGATTGTCCAAATCCCTTTCCTGTTCCATCTTTTGCCGCTCTTCCAACAGTAAAGGTTCTCTTATCTTCCGGTAAAAGATATGCATCCTCCGCCTTACATTCAAACCAATAATATCTGTCAATACCGCTTGCAGGTGTACAACGCATTTCTTTCAAAAATCTGTTTTCAGTTGCATTCTCATACCATCCGACAACCACAGTACCTCTTTCAGGATGAGTAGCACACCAAACAACCAATACATTATTCGTTTCATCAAAATGGCGATACTTCTTGTCAAATTTCTCTATATGAAATTCATCTCCAATAGTTCTGACAAAGCCATAGCAACGACCGTCCATATTTAGGAAGTTCCACTTTTCATGTGCATCCTCATTTTCCTGAACCCATCTGCCTCCTGTTGTCGGCTTTATTTCTCCGGCAATACGACCGTCATAGTATCTCAAATACGCAATATTACAAAATATTATATACATAACTCATCCTTTCTCTCTTCAATAACAATATTCAATGCATTATTCCCATCCTTCAAGCATGCAATAGGCTTATTTCGCATACTTGCAAAATAAGATATCCTCTTTGGCAGCGCTTCTTTTGTATCAACATAGTACTTTGCCTTACCCCTCTCTACTACTAAAAAGAGCTCAAATTCTTCAGGAACAAGTACATCCAACAGATAAAACATATTATCATGAAACTCTTTTAGAAGTTCTCTTCTTACATCCGCAGTACTGTTAGGATTCTCATCTATCAAATCATCTATCCTCTTTAAAACAAATTTTCGTTCATTCTCTCTAAAATCTTCCTGCATTCGTGGTATCTGCTCTCTTTCAAGCAAGCCTACCGGACCATGATACCCCAGAGCATATTTCATCCAATTCAGATCTATATCCAGCAATACAGATAATCTAAAAAGTGTTTCAGCGCTGACGGTATCATTATTAAGCTGTGCTGAAAATGTCGTGTTGTTTATTCCCAGTTCACCTGCAATCTGTTTTGCCGTCCTGTTTCTGTTTTTAATAAAACGCTTTATCATCCCCCCTATATTATTTGTATCTTTCACACCCGGTTCACCTCCCTTGTTTTCCTTTGATATAAATACTATATCAAGTCTTCTACATTGGTAATAGAGCAAAAAAATCCAATGTGGTTGGATTTTTATGAGAAATTACATTCTAAATAAAAAAATCAGAGAGTATTTGATATACTCCCTGACTTTTTTATTTAAACATATCTGCCAAATAAATCCACAATACTAACAATATTTCGCTAAAGGTAAAAGCGGCAGACACAATAGCCAACCTCCTGCCTCTATTCCAATACTTTATACTTATATACAATCCGTCTATAATATCCAACACCGGTATCATCTGCAATAAAAAATGTATTCTTCTTTCTGCAGAAGACATACCATATTTTTTTTTCGTAATATCTAAGATGAAAGCAATTGATGTAAAGCACGGCAACTCTATTACAGTAAATACTATCAAAACACATGGTATTATCCCTATAAAAAGAATAACCAAGTAAAAAACCAAAACAATTATAAGTGGTCCTTCTAACCACCGAATTAACATTCCTATTATTGCAACAATAAAAGTACCTACTATTCCTGCACAGATTAATCCACTAGGCATAGTTATATATTTATATATAAAATATGTTTTTAAACAATAATCTACATCTTCCTCTTTTTTAGCAGATGAAATATTTCGCATTTGTGATATCAAAACAAATACAAACAGGATAAAAGGAATTATTAATACAGTTGCAGTATCATCGCTTATATGATACACCATAGTCAAAACTATTAAACCATATATTGCTATACCGTAAAATATACCCAGCAACAAAGGGTGTGTTTTTTGATTATATTTCATATTTTATAAATTCTTCTCCACGCACTCAAGTGCCGCTTCCACTACTTTATCCATATCATAATACTTATAGGCACCCAGTCTGCCGCCAAAGATTATCTCAGGTCTCTTTTTTGAAAGCTCCACATAGCTTTCATAGAGAGCATTGTTCTTTTCATTATTGATAGGATAATAAGGCTCCTCTCCCTTTTGCCACTCACTTGGATACTCTTTTGAAATAATGGTAAAATCCTGATTGCCATACTCAAAATGCTTATGCTCTATTATTCTTGTGAATTTCACATCTCTTTCAGTGTAATTTACCACTGCATTTCCCTGATAGTTTTCGGTATCAAGTCTCTCATCCTCAAAGTACACTCTTCGATACTCCAACACTCCAAGTTTATAGTCAAAGAACTCATCAATCATTCCTGTATAGACAGTCTTTTTTTCAAAATCAGGATTTTCGTTTATGAAATCTCTGTATTCGGTATTTGTCCTTACCTCTATACCCTCAAGAAGCTTTTCAACTATACCTGTATATCCGCCTATCGGAATACCCTGATATCTGTCATTGAAATAATTATTATCAAATGTAAATCTAAGCGGCAATCTCTTTATAATAAATGCCGGTAATTCCTTGGCATCTCTTCCCCATTGTTTTTCTGTATATCCCTTTATAAGCTTTTCATATACATCCTTGCCCACCAAAGATATAGCCTGCTCTTCCAGATTCTTAGGATCTGTAATACCTGATTCCTGTCTTTGTTTTTCTATAATTGCTTTTGCCTCGTCGGGTGTCTTTATATTCCAGAGCTTGCTGAATGTATTCATATTGAAAGGAAGATTGTAAAGCTCATCCTTATAAATGGCAACAGGTGCATTGATATAATTATTAAACTCCGCAAAATTATTGATATACTCCCAAACCTTTTTGTTTGATGTATGGAAAATATGCGCTCCGTATTTATGTACATTTATCCCGTCCACATTCTCCGTATAGATATTTCCGGCTATATGATCTCTCTTATCAATTACCAAAACACTCTTGCCACGCTTCTTTGCCTCATATGCAAATATTGCTCCGAAAAGCCCTGCTCCAACCACTAAAAAATCGTATTTCATACACTACTCCTTATCTATATCTTTCCAACTATCAGATAAATCACTATAGTTGCAATCATCATACTTTCCTGTATATATGTGTATCTTTCCACCTTGCTGACAATTCTGTATTTAGTAGGATCCTTCTTATATTCAATGAATTTCATAGAACACCATACGGTATTTACAAGCAATGCCACTACAGATATCTTATTTAGATTCCATACAAGTACAACATTTGTAAGTATATCAAGCCAGGTAAGAACAAATACAAAATCAACGCATTTCTTATATCCGAAAAGCTTCGAATATGTCACATACTCTGTCTCCTCTTTAGGTGCACGAATCTTTCTTGAGATCTCCCAAATAAGTGCAGGGAAGTAAAGTGTCATTACAGCCATCAAATTTGTAATATCAAATATCGGCAGCTTATACTTCATTATCGCATATGAGATAACATAGATATTCAATATGATCTGCACCGGATTATGTGTAACCAAGGCGAGTGGCAGAGACTTTGCTATCTTATGTCTTTGGAAAAACCATACCGCCATCAAACTTCCATAAGTATAGAGTATCAGACAGAATATAAAGTTCCTCATAAAAAGTATATTTATGAAAACAGTTATTCCGATAAGTATTGTTGCAAAAATCCTCAAATCATCCTTATGTACTCTACCTGATGGAAGCGGTCTGCTTGCAAAAAGTCTGCAATCCAACTCATAATCTTTAAAGTCATCTGCAATACGAAGCCAAAGTAAAAAGCTGAATATTGTGAATCCTCCGATTATTACACCTCTTACATCATGCTGTATTAAATAAGATATCAAATCGGACTGACCTTCCACCTTATCAAATAAAAGCAGTTGTTTTCCCGTTACTCCGTGATTTAGAAGTACAATAAAGTATATTTCCAAAAATACAATGTACCCAAGGCATAATCTTGGAATCAGCGGAAACATTTCATTAAAATAAACTCTAAGTCTCTTTAATCTTTCCATATCCTATCCTCTCCCCGATTCGGATTTTAGTTTCAAAATTTCTTTTACTGTTTTCTAAGATATCTTCATCTATCTCTATTTCCTTACCGACAATCTCAACTATAGTTGAACCTCCGTATGAGAAATACCCCTTTTCCTCACCTCTGTAAAAGAGCAGTTTATTATAGTTATGAATATGTCCGACAAGCATTGCTCCTATCTCCATATGAAGCATCTCTCCGCTCTCAGTCTTCCAATATTCCAGCACCCTTTTATTCTCTGCAAATGCTCTCCAATAAGCCGCATCTCTTCTTACACTCTCAAGCCTTCCGGCAATTTCTTTTCTTTTCTCACATCTACCCGCTATCGGATAGATATACCTGTGATAATCGCAAAGACTCAGTCTGTATAATAAAAGATATCCACCTTTTGCCCAGTCAGGCAATGGTGCTTTCAACAATTTATCGATGTTATAAACATTGCCCTTTATCATTATACTAAGTTTTTTATTTCCAAGATAGAGTTCTTTATCTTCTCCTATTTTAAATACTCGAAGTTTTCCGCTTGCAGTTGCAAGAAAACCCTCTTTGTCCACATTTATCTTTTCTTTTCTTGAAAAAAAGTCGTCAAAACTTTTAAAATCTCTTTTTAATAATGCTCCATCCAAGCCGTATTTTTTTACAAATCCTTTTATCTTCTTTTTTGATACCGGACTTTTATAATATATCGACAGCAATTTTGAAAAATATGGCCTTGCAAAGAAAAGCTTTAAAAATATCCTGCCGATAAAACTGTGATATAAAAACTCTATGATCTTTGACGAGTCTTCCTCTTCTTTTATTATTCTGCCTGTTTTTCTATCAATTATTTTCAAAGTATCACCTACATAAGCAATAAAGCTATAAATACTATGGCAAGAACAAGAAAGGCTACTCTAATATATAGATTCGGCTTTTTTATTTTCTTATTCCATAAAAATGCCAATATCAAAAATACATATAAACACTCTATGGGAAGAACAAAAAAGCTTTCTGCATACTTTGAGATAACCACATAAAGCGATATAAAAAATGCCGAGTAGGTTACCGCAAGTCCTGTAAAATACAGTTTATCCTCGCTTCCCTTACAGTTAAAATATGCCAGTCTGATAATTACAGCCAAAATATAAAGACTCACAAGCACAAAGGACATATAGATATTTTTACTGAAATAACTTATATATATCTTTGCCGGAAATAATCCAAATGAGATCAGATCCGCAAATGAGTCTATCTGCACTCCTAAGTTTTCTTCAAGCTCGGTTCTTTTATACATTCTTGCAAATATTCCGTCAAACGCATCACAAAGCCCTGCAAGCATCAGCAAGATAGTTGCAAGATATAAGCTGTCTGCAAAGAAAATCCCGAATATTGATATCAATACTCCTATATAGGTCAGTATAACACTTGGATGATATACTCCCAAAAATATCTTTTTCATATTACAAATACTTTCTTACTTTAAATAAAATCAAAATCATATTTACAAGTACATGGGTAATGCCTCCAAGAATAACAGCCAAAATATATTGCATGAAGCTTAGCCTTGCAAGTATTGCAAGCACCGACATTACACCTATCATTGAATCTATCTGATCATATACAAATGTAAATACATTTACAGGAAACCTTCCTCTTGAACCTGCATCGATATCAAATCTTCTTTTTAAAAAGCTGTTTGGCAACTCAAAAATCATATATGCAAATCCAAATACAGCACCCGATAAAAGATTAAAGCAGGCTGTATTAGGATAATTTTTATAAATAAGATTGTAATGCTCAAGTCCCATAAACTTTAAAAATGCTCCCCAAAGTATGGCTGCAATGGCAGTGCCAAGCATCATTCCTATAAATCCAAGAAGCGTCTTACTGTCACCAAAAATTCTTTTGCCGTTTAAACTCTTGCCTCCGTCTACCGGAACCTTTAAAAAGGATAATGCCTTTATCTTTACAAAGAGCATATTGAAAACTCCGCCTATAATTACTGGAAGCATACTTGTATATAGTGATATTATCATAATGCCACTCCTATATAATTTAGAAGCTCTATAATTTGTACGGCAAAGAATGCGATACCGAAACAGAGTACTCCAGCCGCTCCCATATCCTTAATTGCTTTTATCTCAGGATGGACATCCTCTGAAATAAAGTCTGAAATATGTTCTATGGAAGTGTTTACACATTCCATGCCATAAACAGCCGCAGATGTAATAACAAACGCCAGCCAACCGGACTTATCTATTTTAAATACAAAAAAATCCAAAATAAAAAATATAATATTTATCACAATATAATATTTATAATTTTTTTCTGTCTTTAGAGCAAATATAAGCCCCTCTATGGCACAATATATACTTTTTAAAAATGTTTTATTCTTCATACATATCCTCAAATTCTAAAGCATTTTTTCAAGCATCACATACTTTCTTTGCTCTTTTATCTTATCCTTAAAATATCCTCCGCTCGCTTTACCGCTGTGAATAAGTGCAGATATTCCGCTCGCCTTTTTTTCTTTCAGACTGTCCACCACCTGTTGTGAAAGTGCTGATCCAAGTCCAAGACAGTCTCTTTTAATTCCCATATACAAAAGTACATATCTTTTTGCATGAGACTTCACATTCATCACACTGAGTAAGAGTTCAGGTGTTCTTGCTTTACAAAGTAAATTTCCGTAATCAGGCAGGCATATTAAAAAGCCCTTTAAATCTCCATCCTTGTACGCAAGAAAAACCGTCTCCGGATCTATTACCATTTTCAGTTGTGAATAGAGCTTTACAAAGTCCTCCTCAGATATCATCTTAAAGCCGCAAAAGTCTTTATACCCTTCAATTAGAACAGGATATATATCCCTTAAGTATTTTTCAAAATCATCTACATTCGGATGTGTAAATACATACCCCTCATCTTTTGCACTCTGAAGTCTCTTTCTCGCCTTTTCACTGTCAAAGCTTTCATCAGCAACATCAAAGAAATTGGAAATATATTCCTCAGATACTTTAAAACCGTTTTCCTCCCAAAGTCCCTTATAATATACCTTATTTGCAGGTTCTCCTATATATGGCAGATCTTCAGAGGTACAAAAGCGGTACCTCGCCCAAAATGAAAGATCTATAGGCCCCAAAATTTTCTTCTTTCCCTCTTCTCTTGCAATACTTTCACCTGCTGTAAGTAATTCTTTTGCCGCTTCACTATTATTGATACATTCAAAAAAACCTATATAAGCTGTATCGTCCTCATAAAATGAAAGTAGGCATCTGGCTACTACTTCATCATTTTTATTCTTTGCTATAAGCGGTACTGTCTTTACACCTTTACATAAAATATTGGTGTTTTCCAAAACCTCTCTTTCAAAGATTTTATCCTGCATTATATGTTTATCATCATAGACTTTTGAGGGAAATCTAAGGAACAATTCTTTATCGTTGTTCTTTTTCACTATGCTTACATTTATCTCACTCAATTTTACTCTCCCTTATTACCTTACAATAGCCCTTATCACCATCCAGTTCCACCATATCACCACTTCTTATTTCACTCATCAAATCGGGAATTCCAACCACTGCAGGCTTTTTTAACTCTCTTGCAACTATTGCAGTATGTGAAAGCAAGGAACCTCTCTCTGCAAGAATCCCCTTTGCCACATCAAGGAGAAGAAACCATCCGGGATCTGTGGAATACGTAGCTATTATCTTATCCTTAACATCCTTTAATGACACAGTTCTCATATCAGTGATTTTTATAACTTCACCGCTAAGCTTTCCACTTGAAACTCCCCTTCCTACAAGAAAATCTCTCTCGGATTCTTCATCATAAATACTCCTGTCCATAAGTGAAAAATCAATAACCGGATTACCCAAAAGCTCAATTTTTTTAATATTCGGAAGCTCATTGTATACAAGCATCAGCCTTTTTTCTTCTTTTATGTCCTCAGTAAAGTCTTTACCTGAAAATATCATATCTCTTATTTGTGGAAGAGATAAATAATAAATGTCTTCACCTACAGTCTTTGAACCTATTTTGTCTATAAGTTTTCTCATAAGTCCAAAGAGTCTACTTCTGTTCATTCTTGATATCTCACGGTAATTAGTTGAGCTTCTTGCCAGAGATTTCTTTATATTTACAGGGCTTTCTTTTGTATCCTGTATCGGTAGTGCGGCTCTTTCTTCTACCATTTTATCCAGAAGTTCCGGATTTGTGGCAAATGTCCTTGTTTCAAGCTTTAACTCCCCTATAGTTCTGTCACCATAGTATTTGATATAATCTGTTTTCTTTTCTTTGTATTCATCCGATTCCATCCCGAATTTTAAATATGTATACACCAATTCATTCAATGCATCTACCGGCTTTTTACTTTCAAGTGCCAATGTATTTTTCACCTTGCTTCCTGCAAAATGCGTGGACAAAAATGACACCATATCATTTATCAAGGTCCAGTCCCATTCTTTAAAGAATACATCTTCCATTTCTAAAAAAAGATTGTACAGCTTCTTTGGATCGTCTTCATTTTCGACTTTTACATTATAGCATTGGAATTCTTTTTGGAAAAATACAGACAATTCCACCATCTTTTTTTGTGAGATTACAAACAGATAAAGAGTTGAAAAGAAAAGCTTTGTTTTTATAAATAAGCTCGGTCTTTTTTTAGAAAAGTAGATTTTTTCATCCTCTACACCAAGCATTTTCTGCCAAATAGGAATAATCTTTGAAGAGAAAGGTAATAATCTTAAAATATCGTACCAACTGCTGATTTCATAGTACATCCTTCCACCAAAGTCACTGACCATATGTGTAAACAAGTCCTCATACCGGTTAGCTGATTTTCCGATTACTCTTCCTATAAGTCTTGTAAATATCCTTGTATATACCTCCCCGGCAAAGCTTCTTGTAAGCTTAGAGCTCACTCCGGGGTAACTTTCTGCAATATTGCTGTTATCTAAAATGCGAATATTCTTTGTGAAATCAAGACTCGTAATTTCCCTTGCCTGTAGAATATATACTTTTTCATCCTTGACGGCAAACTCTATATCCATCGGCTTTCCAAAAAGCTTTTCAATTCTTTCCCCGATTTTTTCAAGTTCTTTTACAAGGTTCTCAGGAAAGTTCAAGGCATTTCCCTCTTTATATGTAGATCCGTCTCTGTAGTGATGATAAGTAATTGTTTCTGCTTTATCCTCTACTATACTACTTCCAAGTCCTTTTCCTACCACTATCACCATCTCATTTAAGATGCCTTTAGGATTGGCAGTAAATAAAACACCTGAATATTCGGAAGCCACCATTTCCTGAATTATTACACTTGATATTTTGTTTTCTGAATGTATACCAAGCTTTTCTTCGTAGTATCTGTTTTTATAACTGTCTACCACTGATTTTATAGCTTTATCCACTTCTGATTTTGAAACATTTAAAACAGTTAAAAATTGTCCCGCATAGGAAAACTTTTTGCCATCCTCATGTGCATCATTTGAGCGAACGGCAAAAAGTTCCGAATCAAAGTATGAAAAATCGATTCCTTCTCCCGGATAGACTATTTTAAACTTAGGAACCTGAAAGCCGTTTTCTTCCAAAACCTTTAAGTTTCTTGCTTTCATAGCTCTCTCCGTATGACACTGCATATCCTCTCTACATCAGCCTCTTCCAAATCAGGATATATCGGTAAAGTCAAAACCTTTTTTGAAATATCGAGGGCAATAGGTGTTTCGTTTGGATCAAAGTTTTCACTATAACATTCATAGGCATTTGTACATGGATAAAAATACTTTCTTGCAAAAATATTTTCCTTTGCCAATTTGTCATATAGTTCATCTCTGCTGCCCTTTTCCACCACTATCGGAAAGTATGCGTAATTGTATGTTGTATCATCATTATATTTATTAAGTCTTATCGACTTTATATCTGATAGTCGCTCTATATAAAGCTCACAGATCCTCTTTCTTTTTTCTATGTACTCGGGAAGATGCTTCATATTGCAAAGTCCCATTGCTGCAGCAAACTCATTCATCTTTGCATTACTGCCCACATACGGAACATTTTCCTTATCCGCAATACCGAAGTTTTTCAAAAAATCCAAAGACTTTCTTCTGTCCTTATCTCTTAGAGCTATAGCACCGCCTTCTATGGTGTTAAATACCTTTGTTGCGTGGAAGCTGAATATACTCATATCTCCAAAATCCGCCACGCTCTTTCCTTTATATCTCTCACCGAATGTATGTGCCGCATCATAGACTACGTATAATCCATGCTTTTTTGCAATGCTTTCAATAGCTTCCACATCACATACATTGCCATATACATGCACAGGCATTATAGCTTTGGTATCTTTTGTTATAATCTTTTCTATTTTTTCAGGATCTATTGTAAAATCATCTTCTTTTATATCACAAAAAACAGGCTTTAGCCCGTTTCTTACTATGGCATGAGTTGTAGAGGCAAAGGTAAATGGAGTTGTAATAACTTCACCTTCTATCTTTAGAGACTGTAACGCAAGTTCCAATGCCAGATGTCCGTTTACTGTAAGGACTATATCCATATCATCCATGAATTTACTTAAAGTATCTTCAAGCTTATTGTGTACATCACCCATATTGGTGAGCCAGGCACTCTCCCATATCTTATCTACATACTCAAGGAATTCCTCCTTAGGAGGCAATGTAGCCTTCGTGACAAATATTTTCTTTTCTTCCTTCATACGCCTCCTTGTAATCTGTTGGATTGTAAAATAAAGCCTATTTAATTTACAATACAGCTATCAGCCTCTCCACATCCTCATTCTCTGTTGCCCAGCTTGTGCAAAATCTTATAACATGCTTTCCGTTTTGAAGAGTCTCCATAAATCCGAATCCTATATCTTTTGAAAGTCTCTCCCTTGTAGCATCGTCCACCACAATAAACTGTTGATTGGTAGGTGAGTCTATATAGAGTTCATATCCCTTCTCAATCAAAGCCTTCTTTATCTTAATAGCGGTATCTACACCTTTTTTCCCAAGTTTTTTGTACAAATCATTGCTGAACAATGTATCAAACTGTATTCCGAGAAGTCTTCCCTTCGCCAATACTGCTCCAAAGAGCTTCATATTTGTAAAGAAATGTTTACTGAGCTCTTTATTTGTAAATACTATCGCTTCGCCTATCAGTGCACCGCATTTAGTACCGCCTATATAAAATACATCACATAACTTCGCAATATCTTCCAAACCGATATCACATTCACTGCTTCCAATTGCATATGCAAGTCTTGCTCCGTCTATAAAAAGAGGAATATTATATTCATTACAAACCGATTTTATCTCTTCTATTTCCTTCTTTGAATACAAAGTTCCATACTCAGTAGGCTGGGAAATATAGACCATTCCGGGATATACCATATGCTCATGATTTACATCTACATAAAAATCTCTGCAAAATTTCTTTATATCATCTGCCGCAAGCTTACCGTCCTTTGACCTCAATCCGAATACCTTATGTCCGGTATTTTCTATAGCTCCCGCTTCATGTACCGATATATGTCCGGTATCTGCCGCAATTACACCCTCATAGTTTTTTAAAATACTTCCGATAACTATTTTGTTTGCCTGTGTACCACCGCTTACAAAGAAAATTTCAGCATCAGTCTTTATAGCTTCTTTTATCTTTTCTTTTGCCAAAATACAGAACTCATCACTTCCATAACCTGCTTGCTTGGTTAAATTACTTTCCCTTAATTTGTCTAAAATCTCAGGTGTCGCACCCTCGCTATAATCATTTATAAAATATAACATACTTCCTCTTAGTATTTTAATCCAGTAAAAAGTCGGACATTACCATATTGCTGAGATCAAGTCCCTTTTCGGTTAGTCTTAAGTTTGGTGAATTATATTCCATAAGCTTTAACATCATATTTCTCTTTATCTGTCTGTCAAATACCTCAAACATATCCACACCGAATCTCTCGTTGAACTCATGTCTGGATACACCTCTTGTAAGTCGTAGGCCGAGGAACATAAATTCCTCCATATTTGCCTTGATGTCAAGTTCCTCCAAATCACGGTAGAGCGGTGTAATATCTTGCTGCATCTTTACACTCATATATTTTCTGTAATCTGATTCCACATGGAAACGTCTGTTCATCACATATCCTGAAGCTCCTACTCCAAGACCAAGATAAGAAACTCCTGTCCAATAGCCTATATTATGTCTGCACTCTCTTCCCAGCT
This sequence comes from Lachnoanaerobaculum gingivalis, assembly GCF_003862475.1. Lineage (GTDB taxonomy): Bacteria > Bacillota > Clostridia > Lachnospirales > Lachnospiraceae > Lachnoanaerobaculum > Lachnoanaerobaculum gingivalis. The sequence continues at coordinate 13,036 of NZ_RRCO01000008.1, forward strand.
TTGCATAATTGCTTATTTCGTATCTTTCATATCCATGTTCTCTTAAAATGTTCTTTGTAAGAGCATACATCTCTCTGTCAATATTTTCATCCGGCAGCAGTAAACTTCCTTCCTCACTTCCATACTTGTCAAAGAATGGAGTGTCAGGCTCTATTATAAGTGAATATGCGCTTATATGCTCAGGCTTTAGCGCACATACTCTTTTTAATGTAGTCTTATAGCTGTCAATTGTCTGATTCGGCAAACCGCTCATAAGATCTACATTTATATTTGTAAACCCATACTCTCTTGCAAGCTGATAGCTTTGTAAGAAATCTTTATAAGTATGTATTCTTCCAAGTTCTTTAAGCTCCTCCTCAATACTGCTTTGCAAACCGAAGCTTATCCTGTTAATTCCGGCCTTTTTGATATGCATTATCTTGCTCTTTGATAATGTCCCCGGATTACACTCAATAGAAACTTCCGCATCGGTTTCGACTATAAAGTTCTCTCGAATAGCATTCATAATATCGAGTATCCAGATTCCGCTAAGTGTAGTCGGAGTACCTCCACCGATAAAAATTGAACTCACAAGATATTCACCGTAATTTTGTCCCTGCGCTTTTATCTCCTCTATAAGCTGATTGACATAGGCTTTCTTTTCACTGTCATCAGCTCTAAAGGATAAGAAATCACAATACCTACATTTTTCTTCGCAAAATGGTATATGCACATATAATTCCAACTTTTTCATTGACATACTTTATCAATCCTCATCCAATTTAAGTACACTCATAAACGCCTTTTGAGGGATTTCAACATTTCCGATCTGTCTCATCCTCTTCTTTCCCTCTTTTTGCTTCTCCAAAAGCTTTCTCTTTCTTGAGATATCTCCTCCGTAACACTTTGCCAAAACATCTTTTCTCATGGCTTTAACAGTCTCTCTTGCTATTACCTTTGAACCGACTGCCGCCTGTATAGGAATCTCAAACAGATGTCTAGGTATCTCCTCTTTAAGCTTCTCACACATCTTTCTGCCTCTTTCATAAGCAGAATCCGCATGCACTATAAATGACAGGGCATCCACTTCTTCCTTGTTTATCAAAATATCCAGCTTAACAAGCTTTGATGGTACATAGCCCTTTAAATCATAATCCAGTGAAGCATAACCTCTGGATCTTGACTTTAGTGCATCGAAGAAATCATAGATTATTTCATTTAAAGGTAAATCATATTTTAAAATCGCACGATTTTCCTCAATATATTCCATACCAAGATAAATACCTCTTCTCTCCTGACAAAGGTTCATAATCGATCCTACAAATTCCTTTGTAAGCATTATCTCGGCAGAAACTATCGGCTCCTCCATATGCTCTATCTCTGAAGGATCTGGCAGATTTGAAGGGTTGGTAAGCTCTATAACCTCTCCGTTAGTTTTAAATACCTTATATACAACACCGGGTGCAGTAGTAACAAGATCAAGATTATATTCTCTCTCAAGTCTTTCCTGTATTACTTCCAAATGTAAAAGTCCAAGGAAACCGCATCTAAATCCGAAGCCAAGTGCAAGTGAAGTCTCCGGCTCAAAGAAAAGCGAAGCATCGTTTAACTGCAACTTTTCAAGTGCCTCTCTAAGGTCATTGTACTTTGCACCGTCTGCCGGATAAAGTCCGCAATAAACCATAGATGTTACCTTCTTATATCCGGGCAATGCCTTTTCACAAGGATTATTGTTTAATGTAATAGTATCACCGACTCTGGTATCCTTTACATTCTTTATACTTGCTGTAATATAGCCTACCATACCTGCAGAAAGCTCGTCACATGGGATAAACTGGCCTGCACCGAAATACCCTACATCAACGACTTCTTCCACGGCACCTGTTGCCATCATTCTTATAGGATCACCTTTTTTTACACTGCCCTCTTTGATTCTGACAAATACTATTACTCCCTTATATGAATCATATATTGAGTCAAATATCAGTGCCTGCAAAGGTGCTTTAGGATCTCCCTCAGGTGCCGGAACTTTTGCAACTATTGCTTCCAAAACATCCTCTATATTCAGTCCTACCTTGGCTGAAATTCTAGGTGCATCATGTGCCTCTATTCCTATAACATCTTCTATTTCGCTTGCAACCAAATCAGGATCGGCGCTTGGCAAATCCACCTTATTTATAACAGGAAATACTTCCAGGTCATGATCAAGTGCCATATAAACATTGGCAAGAGTCTGTGCCTCTATACCCTGTGCCGCATCTACTACAAGTATGGCACCGTCACAGGCAGCCAAAGATCTTGAAACCTCATAGTTAAAATCTACATGTCCCGGTGTATCTATAAGATTGAATATATATTCATTCCCGTCATTTGCCTTGTAAACAGTTCTTACCGCCTGACTCTTTATGGTAATTCCTCTTTCTCTCTCGAGGTCCATATTGTCAAGAACCTGAGACTGCATCTCCCTGCTGGTCAAGAGTCCTGTCTTTTCTATAATTCTGTCTGCAAGTGTAGACTTGCCATGATCTATATGTGCAATAATACAAAAATTTCTAATTTTACTTTGATCAACAATCATCTTTTCTTCCTATCATTAAACCTTGAATAATAATGCTTATAATAACATTTTTTCGGCATTCTTACAATAATAGTGGGAAATGAAGCGCTTATTACATAGTATACATTATGTCAATATACAGCTTACATGAATCAAAGAGCTGTGAGAGCTTTACATATTCATTTTCCCTATGTACCACCGATAAATCTCCCGGTCCTATAATTACAGGTATAAGTTCATTTTTTATAAGCATACTTGCATCTGTAGAGCCTGTAAAAGTATCAAACTCCGGATCTATACCGAGTTTTTTTAGTGTGGCTTCTATAGTCTTTATAAGTCTATCTTCCCTTGATGTATCCCATGATGTTCTCATATCGGCTATCTCATATGTAGCATCAAAATGAGAATTTTCAGCTTTTATTTCATCTATAAGTTCATCCAACTTTTCCCATATATGCTCAGGCTTATGTCCAACCTGTAGTCTGGCATCCACTGTAAACACACATCTGTCAGGCACTACCTGCGGCTCCACACCTGCGTTTATAGCTAATGTTCTCCAGAAGGTATCAGGATACTCTTTAAATTCAGTGTTCTTTATCTTTTCTATAAGCTTTATCGCAAGATATATGGCATTTTCACCCACACCCTTTTGTGAACCGTGAGCAGTCATACCATGTACACATACATCAGCCCATGTTCTACCCTTTTGACGATTACATATCTTCATATCCGTAGGCTCACATACAATAAGATATTTTGCATTATCGAACACCTTATTTTGATATAATGCCTTTGATCCTTTCATAAAGTTTTCTTCATCTATGGTAGCCGCAATTATTATATCCCTTTCAGGAATAATATTATTTCTCTTCAAAAGTATCATAGAATATATAGCACTTATAAGTCCGCTTTTCATATCGGCACTTCCTCTGCCATATAATTTTCCGTCTTTTATAGTTGATTTAAACGGCGGTGTATTCCATCTTTTTATCTCATCATCAGATACCGGAACCACATCCATATGACCGGTGAAAACAATAGCATCCTTATTTGTTTTTCCGCTAAGCTTTGCTATGATATCATATCTACCCTCTTCCACCGGTACACTAAAATACTCAATACCGTTTTGTTTTAGCAGACTTTCCACATACTCACACATCGGTTTTTCATTTCCTTTCGGATTTGTACTCGGTATGTCCACTGCTTTTGAAAATATGTCTACCAGCTCTTTTTTATCTATCAAATCAAAAATACTTTCCATAATATTTATTCCTTTAGTTCATCAATATTCTTATTATACAGATTAAAATATATTCCCTCTTTATTCATCAGCTCTTCATGTGTGCCTGACTCTTCTATACCGTTTTCTGTAAGCACCAAAATCTTGCTTGCATTTCTTATAGTTGAAAGTCTATGTGCTATTGTGATTGTAGTTCTGCCCTTACTTAGTATTTCAAGTGACTGCTGCACTATAGCTTCAGAATTATTATCAAGTGCTGAAGTCGCCTCATCAAGTATAAGTATCGGCGGATTTTTTAGAAATACTCTTGCTATACTTATTCTCTGCTTTTGTCCACCTGAAAGCTTTGTACCACGCTCTCCTATATATGTATCAAACTTATCCGGAAGTTCCATAATAAAGTCATAGGCACCCGCCATCTCGGCGGCTTTTTTCACATTCTCAAAACTTGCATCTTTTTTTCCGTAAACTATATTTTCATATATAGTTCCTGAGAACAAATAAACTTCCTGTTGCACTATTCCTATATTATCTCTCAAAGATTTTTGCTTAATATCTCTTATATCTGTGCCGTCTATAAGTATTGCGCCTTCAGTAACCTCATAAAATCTAGGTATAAGATTAGATATAGTTGTTTTACCTACACCTGAAGAACCTACAATCGCAATATTTTCACCTTTATTTATTGAAAAGCTTATATCATCAAGTACCTTTGCATCACTGTCGGGATATGCGAAACTTACATTCTCAAATTCTATATCTCCGGATACATCCGTTAGCACCTTAGCATTTTCCTTATCGACTATATCGTTCTTTACATCCATTATCTCAATGAATCTTTCAATGCCTGTCATTCCCCTTTGGAACTGCTCCATATAGTCAACTATTTTCTTTACTGTATTTAAAAGCATATTTATATACAGTGTATAAAGAAACATATCTCCCGCATTTATTTTCCCGACCTTCATATAGTAGCTTCCCAGTACTATAACTGTCAGATACATAATGCCGTCAAATATCCTATATACCACCTGAAAATTTGACATATGCTTGTAGAACTCTTTTTTAATATCCAAAAATCTCAAATTTTCTTTATGGAACTTCTTTACTTCCAACTCTTCATTTGCAAATGATTTTACAACCTTTGCACCCAGAATATTATTTTCAATACCTGAATTAATCTCGCCAACATGATTTCTTTGTTCCTTTTGTGCCTTTCTCATATGGTTATTGGTGGAAGACATAAAGAACACCATTATCGGTATCATAATAAATATGGTAAGTGTAAGAGTTATATTTATATTTATCAGTATTACAAATGAAACTACAAGTTTTACAACTGCTATAAAAAACTCTTCAGGACAGTGATGTGCAAACTCTGTAACATCAAACAGGTCTGTAGTAATTCTTGATAATATCTGACCTGATTTATTTGTATTATAGTAGGAATAAGGGAGTTGCTGTATATGAGAGAAAATATCATATCTCATATCCGTTTCTATCTGTGCCCCCATTACATGACCTATGTTTTGCATGTAGTAGTTTGCTATGGTATCCACCACTCTGAGTAAAACAAATATTACTCCCAGTGTCAGTATAAGTTTTACTGTCAGTAGGCTTAAATCCTGTCTTGCAGTATTTGTCAAATACCTAAGTATTATCGGCAACACCAAATCACACATGGTTGAAAAACCTGCACATATAAGATCAAGTATCAGTGTAGGATAATACTTACCGTAATATGGTAAAAATCTCTTGAGCAAATATGAATTTGTATAAGTTTTTTGCATAAGATCTCCTTCTTTGATTTATAGTTATATAAGTAGTATACACAATAATAATTTCACAATATTTTTAGTATAACACCTTTCAGCATAAGAAAGAACTCTAATTTTATACGAATATATTTGTCTTTTAACTTATAAAAAAGGCAGCCTATGCTGCCCCCATTAAGTTTCTACCATTTTATTTTATATATTTTTTAAAGTCTTTGGCACTCATATCTGCTCTGATTGCCGCTTCATCAAGACTAAGTATTCCATCCTTTACCAATGATATAAGTGTATTTATGGTACCTTCCTGTCTACCTTCCAACCTTCCTTTTTCTATCCCCCTGGCCTCTACTCTATCCAGCACTTCACACATATTGACTTTCTCCTTCCCCTTCAAATCGTTTATGGTTTCTTCAAATCTGTTATCTCCGGTCATCGCAGACATTAATGTTAAAAGTTCTTCTACATGAGCAATATTGGTTTCATCAGCTATATAATCTCTACTTTTTCTCATTTGATACAGGTAATCAGCCAATATCCTAAAATCACTTTTAAATAAGTCTACCTTTTCTCTTTCCAGATATGCTATTTCAAATAAGTTTATCTTAAAATCGTTTACATAAGGACGAATATCTTCGTCTATATCAAGAACATCAAAAAGTCTTTTTGGATAATTCCACCTCTTTTCATATCCCAAGTACAGTACTAAGGTAATAACAGGGTACTTTGCCCTGTCACTATTTTCTTTTCTACTTTGCTTTACATACTCTGCACCGTCATAACCAAATACTCTAAGAGGCATAAGTTTATTTGGTACCGTCTGATTTTCAAGTCCAAATAATGCGACATTGATTTTATTTTTACGCCAATACTTTGCTATATCTCTTTCCTGTGTTCTGACTCTTCCGTCAATCTTTAACATACTCATCGGCAATGCATCTGTAAGTGCGGATTCATCAACCACATCTCCACCGGCAAACAAAAGTACATTTAAGATATCAGCAAACACATCATTGTACTTTTCAAGCATCTTCTCTGTTATGTCTTTACCTTGCACATCTCCTCCTTATTATACCAAAAAAATTTACTGTTGGATTATTTTTTGAAAAATTAGAAATTTAGAAATTAAAACCATATAAGACACTTTAATTCTAATGTATATATCTTCAAAATACAACAACAATCTTATTATTGTGCTTGCCAAACTGCTTTCAATATTCTTACAATATTGAAATATAATTTATGTAAAGATAGCTTGACATAAATCAAAAAATTATTTATGCTTAATGTAAAGTAAGCTTTACATTAAGGGGTATTGTATTTGAAAAATAACTTAGATAAATTAAGAAAGCTCAAAGGTTTAACCCAAGAAGAATTTGCAAATGAATTAAAAGTATCAAGGCAGACTGTCAGTGCAATAGAAAACGGAAAGTATAATCCATCTTTGGATTTAGCTTTTGAAATAGCTTTATATTTCAACAAGACAATAGAAGAAATATTTATATATGAAAAGGAGGAAAACCATGAAAAGAAGTAATATAATTTATGGGCTGACTTGTATTGTATTATCCGGAATATCGTTATATATAGCTATTATTTTTGATGCTAATAAAATGTCGGGAGTATTTTACGGACTAACAGGTGCGTTAGGAGTCGGCTGCATTGTCAATATAGCTCAGTATTTTTATTGGAAAAAGCATAATGAAAAATATGAGGAAAAATTAGAAATTGAAAGAATAGAACAGCAAGATGAATTAAAACAAAAGCTTAGGGATAAATCAGGAAGATATGCTTATTTGATTGGGATATTTATCACTGCTCTATCTATTATGGCATATTCTTTACTTGGAGTATTAAACATCATGGATACAGAATATATCGTGATCCATTTATCAATATACTTGATTAGCCAATTATTTATCGGAATAATAGTATTTAATCACTTATTGAGAAAGTATGATTAATAAAATATTAATCATAAAAAAGACAGCTATCGCTGTCTTTTTTATATCCCTTGTCATTTAGGATCTTTATTCTTATCACCTACAACCCAGTAGTCACATATTTTACCGCCTGATGCCAGTGTGCTTTCTCTATGTAATATTCCTCTTCCTTTCTTAAACATAAGATGGTCGATATCACAGCACATCGGTAACAGATCCGGATAACCGTTATCTCTTGCAAATTTTTCAATAGGGCATCGTGTGAAGTGATAATAAAAGCCGTCTCTGTGAAGTTCCTCATTAAAATTAAAGTCCCAAGTTTTATCCTTATACTCAGGATGTTTATCTGCCCAATCTGCCATCTTATGCATCCTGTCGGAAAACCTTTTCATATCCTTTGGATCGTTTAGATCAAATCTACTCATCGCTTTGTTAATTAATCTATTGTTTAAAAATTCAACGATTACTTCCTTAAACTCATCTACACTGAAACCACCTGCTCTGCATACAGCCATAAAAACATATGCCGAATAAATATTGCCTGACATAGGGTTACCGGAGCCTATATCCTCAGTATCCTCAATCATATGTTTGTATAAACCACGAGCCTTTTTCAAACCTTCTTCAGTCTTATCCTTACCGAATTTTTTTATCATAGGTTTTTTTAATAAAAAACTAATTAAACTAAAATATACCCCCTTATATTTCATTAGATCCCCCTTTAAACTTTTACACACCATGATTTTACTGATTTGTAAATGCTGTTTGTAAATTATTAAGTTCCAAAACAGCAGGTGCTTCTCTAAAGTTTTGATATGCAAAGATTCCAAATCCTGAAACTTCTCCGGTTTCTCTTGCCGCCTTTACCTGTCTTAGTAAAATATCATTATATCGTAGCCACTCTGAAACTGCATTGCCGTCCTTTATATCCTTTCCGGTTCTGTAAAGTCCAAGGCCTATATACAGCTTTACATTACTGTTGCTCTTTCTCTTTAAATCCACCCAGCTGTTTAAACAATTTATATATGAATGCGGTGCCAATATACCTGTTCTTGTTTTTGCTTCAAAACCATGGTATAGCTGTGGCATTATATAGTCAATATATTCATTTGACACCATCCATTTATCAATGTCTACAAAATATGATTTATCACTTCTAAGATTTGATAAAAGGGCTACAGGGCTGATTCCAAAAACCGCCTGAGGGCGAGCCTCATGTACTGCCTTGTGTACATCTTTTACAAGCATTGACACATTTTCTCTTCTCCACTGTGTAATACCTAAACTGCTTCCTGAAGCATCATATTCCGCCTTGTCAAAACTCTTTGCCGGATCACCGTCATTTAATGAAGGATAAAAATAATCATCAAACTGTATACCGTCAACCGCATAGTTTTTGCAAATTTCACTGATTGAATTCACAAGATAGCTTCTAACCTCCGCACTTGAAGGATTCAGATAATAACTGCCGTCATGTAATAATACATTTCTCTGTTTTGAAGGATCTCCCATCCACTGCTTCACTATCGAATTATCCGGTATATTTTTCATCATAGAATTGGTAACTCTGTAAGGGTTTACCCAAGCATGGAATGAAAGTCCCTGTTTGTGAGCACTTTCAATCATATACTCTAAAGGGTCAAAACTCGGAGCCGAATCTTTTGTGACCATAAACTTTGACAATGGGAAAGATTTTAATTTCTGACCATAACTGTCCGAATGACTGTGCACATGACAAAATATAGCATTCATTCCACGATTTTTTATATCCGCCATAACTTGATCTGCACGTTTCTTAAATGCTTCAACATCTGACGGCATCTCACTCCAATCAATATATGAAAACCATACTCCTCTAAGTTCTTTTTGCTCTGTAACTATACTTTTAACCTCACTGTTTCTCTTTACAGGTGTAACCGCCGCATAAACTTGCAGAGATGCCAAAGTATTTATTACCAACAATATAGCTATAAGTTTACCGATCAGTCTACTAAACCACGTTCTCTTCATCTTCATCTCGCTCTCTATTTTTTCAATATAATAAAATTACTTAATATCATACTATAGCTAAGATAAAAAACCAATATCAACTTCCTTAAAGACTGATTACAAATACTTTTATCTAAGTTTCACTTCTATAGCACCCATTTTTGAAGTTTCAAATATAATACAACCGTTTTCTTTTAATGTCTCTATTGTTTCGGGGCTTGGATGTCCGTAGTGATTATTTTTTCCACAGGATATAACGGCATACTCAGGGCTTACATTTTCTATAAAAGCTTTCAGTGAAGAATTCTTTGAACCGTGATGAGCCACCTTTAATATATCCACTTTCCCTATATCAAAATAATTTAATATGCTCTCCTCACTGCTCTTTCCTATATCCCCTGTAAATAAGAGTCTTTTCCCATAAGTCTCTATAACAAATGTCTGACTTTGCTCATTCACATTTTCCTTATCCGATGTATCAGGCCATAGACAGTCTATCTTTAAATTTTTTCTTTCAAAACAATCACCCATACTCAAATATCTTATATTGCATCCGGCCTTCACCGCCTTTTCCTTTAGTTTATCATATGACTTATCTTTCATTGCCTGATACGGAAGAAAAATGTTCTCAATTTTTATATCTGTATCAAGTAAATACAGTATTCCGCTTATATGGTCAATATCTGAATGTGTAATAAAGCTCATCTCAATATCATCCACTCCCTTATATAAAAGAAAAGGCTCCATACTGTATTCACCCAAAGAAGGCTTTGATGTGCTGCCTCCATCTATCAATATATCCAAATCGTCAATATGCATATAAATGCCGTCACCCTGTCCCACATCAAGATACACAACACTCTCAGTTTTTAAAAAAGGATATAAAATAAGAACAGTAAACAAAGAAAGTAAAAGATATATTTTTCTACAACTTAATACAGATATTGCAATTATACCGAGCAGTAAAATATAATAAATAAATATCTGCCACAGCTTCGGCCTGCCAAATACAATATAATGATAAGGTAAATACTTTGTAATAATACACAGAAAATCATAGAATCTTAAAATAGCGACGGTAAATACACTTATATATTTATATAAAATCAATCTTAATATATTTAAAACCAAAGAAAGCATAGAAGAATAAAGTACAAAACTCATAAGTGGTATAACTAAAATATTAATTAAGAAAGCATATAATGGGAATGTATAAAAATAATACAATGTAACCGGTAAGGTCAAAAGCTGAACTCCGATACTTACGACAAGAATTTTAAATACTCTATAACTACAGGAGGATTTGTCCTTCTTTTCCATAGGCTTAAATCTTTTTATAATAAATGCAATAGGTCCTCCAAGGCTCAAAACCGCCGAAAAAGAGAGTTGAAAACTTAATCCGAAAGGCTCAAACGGTGAAATAAGGCTTATGGTTACCGCACTGATACTAAGTGCGGATATAATACAATAACTTCTTCCTATTACCTCGGCAATAAAGTAAAGTATAAGCATAGTACTTGCTCTTACAATACTCACACTATCACCTACCAATAATCCGTAAAACACCAAAAATACACTTGCAAGACTTGCTGAAAGTAAAAAACTTCTTTGCAGTATTTTTCTTAGAAGTTTGTAAAGGCCTATACCGAACAATGAAACATGAAGACCTGAAATAGCAAGTATATGGGCTATTCCGCTTCTTTGATACAGTTTATAAGTACCTTTATCAAGTTCTCCCCTCATTCCAAGTATGACAGCTTTTATAAATCCGGCTCTGTCAGACTCAAAAGTCTCATCTATTTTTGTATTAAGGTATTGTCTTAATGAAAAGAAAAACTCACCTATATTATCATAGCTTTTATCAACCACCCTATAGTCACTCACCGACATTTTTACATATATGCCCTTGGTTTTATAATAACTTTTTGCATCAAACTCACCGGGGTTGGTCCCTTTGCTTATCTCTTCAAGCCTCCCTTCAAACTCCACCTTATTTCCAATGTGAATGTCATTTAAAAAGATTTCATCTTTTAGATAGTAGATTACTCCTTCACAGATAATCATTACATTATCATCTTTGAAGATAATATTTTTTACTCTTCCACATAATGAAGTGTTTTTTTCATCGTTATCCACATCAGCTATAAAGTTATTCATATATCGGATTTCATATTTGATTCTTAGAATAAAGATACTGCATATTAGAAAAAATATCAGAAAGTAAATTAATTTGAATTTTATAATTTTTTTGAATTTCAGAATAATTAAGACCGCAGCCGCGATGGGAATTCCCACCGCGAGCCTATATATACCGAAATAATACCCTAAAAGCTCTCCAAGCAAACAGGCCGTTACTATAAGTACACATGGTCTTTTCATTTTTAATCCTCTTTTAGATAATCAAGATTTCTCTCCACAGAAGTTCCCAAAGAGATTGTATTGTATTTTTTATCGGATTTTCCGTTTACAAGTATCTGCACTCTGCTTATATTCGGCAATTCGGAAAGTGAATCCACTATTGAGTATATTGTTATACTGTCAAGAACATCCGGTATTGCATTGAGGAAGGCCTCATCAAAATTCACATAACAGATACCCTCATTCATTGTAACACTTACTACCTTTGTGTCACTTGGTATAGTAGCCTTCAAACCGGCTGTTTCAGGTCCTTTTATAAGTTCATCAACAATGATTCGCTCTTTTGATGTATTGATATCATAAAACACATCTCTTGCCTCCGGCACCAGCTTTGTCCCTGATTCATCTGCAAAGTAAAGCATAAGTGTGGCTTTTTCAAAGCTGTTTATATTTGAAACATTATTTATAAAGTTGTTGTCACTTATAAGTCCTACATTTTCTCCCAAGGCGTTTACAAGAGGCTGGTCTCCAGAACGAATACTTATGTACTCTATTCCCTCTATCTGTGTAAATGTCTTTGCCAAAGCTGCCCTTGCAAGTATTTCTCTGGTAACATCCATTCCCTGATAGTTTGTATCGAAGTTTAAATACAAAATATTTCCATCTATATCAAATCCCTGATATGTAACCTTGTCAGGTAAAGCACCCACCGCCTCCAAATCATCCGGCACCTTTAAAAAATGTGTCATAAGTTCTTTTATCAGTCCGTTTGTATCGCTCTTACCTGAAGCTGCGGTGTATCGGCTCTCCACCAGGGTATTAATATTTGTATTTAAATAATAAATATTGTATTCATTTTCCGCTAAAGGCTGTATCTCCTTTTTCTTACAGGATACAAGAGTTATAGAAAGTAGAACCATTACTATAATCACAAATTTGTTTCTCACTTCTTATCCCTCCTTTTTACATGATTTAGAGGAATTCTGACTGTAAACGTGGTTCCCTCACCCTCTTTACCGGAAACTTTTATAATACCGTCATGTAAATGAACTACATTCCTTGTGATAGCAAGTCCCAAACCGGTACCTCCCGTCTGCCTGGACCTTGCCTTATCTATACGATAAAATCTTTCAAAGATAAGATCTCTATACTCAGGGGCTATTCCGTCTCCCGAGTCTTTTACCTTTATATAGAAAAACTTGTGATCCGCGTCAATACTTACCTTTACAAAACCGCCATCCTTATTATATTTGATTGCATTTTCTATAAGATTATTTATGGCCAATGACAACTTGGTTTCATCCACATCGGCACTTACATCTCTGATGGTCTCAAAAGTCATTTCTATATCACGCTTTTGTGCTATAGGTCTCAGTCTTTTCAAGATTTGTTTTATAAGCTGATTTATATCAACCTGCTCGGTTACCAAAGTGTTGGCTGACTTATCAAGCTTCACCAAAGAGAGAAGATCGTCTATTATCTTTGCCTCTCTGTCTATCTCATCTGAAATATCTTGCATAAACTCCGCATACATCTCATTCGGTACATTTTCCATACTCATTAAAGAATCTGCCAATACTCTTATAGATGTAATAGGTGTCTTTAACTCATGAGACACATTGGCCACAAACTCATCTCTGGATTTATCTGCATCCTGTAGCTTTGCAAGAGTAGTATTGATATTCTCGGAAATAGATTTGGTCAACTGATATTCATTGTGTTCTATCTTTTGATCAAGCTTTCCATAACCTATGCTTGATATGTCATCTCTTAAATTTATAAGCGGTCTTAACAGTCTTCCACCTATGATAACGGAAAGCACAAATACTATTGCTGTAAGAGTTATATATAAAAACCTCTCGGTATTTCCAACACCTTCGGCTACTGAGACCAGATTCTCTGTAGACGCAATAAACATTAAGACTCCGTCTATATTCTGATTATCAATATTCTCATATATCGGCATTGTTTGCAAAATATATGATTTGGTCTTATTGTATATATTTGTATTGTTTCCGTTGAATGTTTCTATTATTTCCGGAGAGATATTTATCTTACCTGTTGCCAGATTAAAAGTATCTTCAATAGTTGTATAGGATTTATCTATTATAACTATTCTACCGTTATATATATCCGCCACTGTATCTATCTCGGATCTTATAACCTCTCTGTTATCGGAATTTTTCAAAAAATTTCCTCTTGTGAGCTTATTGCTGAGCATAAGACATTTTGTCTGCAACTCTATTTTTCTGGCATCAACTCTTGAGGTGAAATTTGTACGACTTACAATTCCTCCATATATAAATATAGGTAAGACACCGAAAAGTAAAAATACTACAGACAAAAGCACTCTCAAATTTATAGGAGGCAGTTTAAATTTCGTTTTTTTCTTTTCAACATCCATAATCTTACTTATTACTTGACTTCCTTGCTGCAGCAATAGCTACTGTTCCCGGTCCGATATGTGTTGCCACCGAAAGTGAGAGATTAACTATATCCACTTTTCCAAAAACAGGCTCAAGCTCTGTTGCAAATTCATTCGCAAAATCAAGCGCATCGTACTGTGCTATCATTACTCTGGAATTTTTAGCATCCGGATCATCAAGTCTCTCTGCAAGATCCTTTTTTAACGCTTCAAGCATTATCTGCTTTGCCTGTTTAAATGTTCTGGCTTTTCCATAAGCATCAATCTTTGATTCATGAATTTGAAGTACAGGCTTTATCTTTAGCAATGAAGCAAGAGCGGCCGCCATAGGTGTGATTCTTCCGCCCTTTTTAAGATATTTCAAATCACTTACCATCAAATAGATTCCCGACTTGCCCGCATCGGCTTCAAGCTTTTCCTTTATCTTTTCAGGTGACATGCCCTCTTTAAGCATCTCTATTGCATCCAAACCGGCACTTATCTGTGTGATTGATATTCTCTTATTATCAACTACAAATACCTTTCCGAAGAACTCGTCCTCATTTGAAAGCATTATTGCAGTATCACATGAACCGGAAAGCCCTGATGTCATAGGTATATGTATTATTGAATCATACTCCTTTAAAAGTTCAGCCCACAGATTCATCACCTCTTCAGGTGACGGCTGTGATGTCACTATATCGGCACCGTTCTTTTGTAATCTTAAAAACTCATCATATGTAATATCCTTACCGTCCAGATATTCTTTTCCGTCTATCATAAACGGCATAGGCAAAATATACATTCCAAGCTCTCTTGCCTCTTCCTTTGTCAAACCACTGTTACTATCCAATACAACCGCTGTACTCATTAGCCTCTATCCTTACCCTTTGCTATTTCATCAATTACATTGTTTTTAATCATATCATCTATGATATCATTTCCGCTTTTTTCTTCATCTTCTTCCATCTTTGCATGAAGTACATAGACTGCACATACAAAGACAAGTATCAAGATGAGCACTGCTATTCTGATCATTTAACCACTTCCTTTATAATTCTGAGTGCATTTTTATATGTTATATTTTCAATAAGACTTGCGCTAAAGCCTTCCCTCTCCATCGCATCTGTCAGACGTCCCATTCCCCCGGCATCCTTCCATTCTAAAACATCACTGAATCCGTCATAGTCTGAGCCTAAAGCTACAAACTCGCTTCCTCCAACATTTACCATATATTTCAGCATATCTATAGTATCGTCTATATAAGCTTTTCTTTCTCTGTTTGAAAAATTCTTCGATAAGAACTCAGGATAAAAGTTAAGACCCGAAATGCATCCTTTATTTGCCATCTTCTTTATCATATCATTAGTCAAATTTCTTGGATGATTGCATATGGTTCTGGCATTTGAATGACTGGCAACAAAAGGCTTCTTTGCAATATCAATTATATCATAAATTCCCGCATCCGAAAGATGTGAAACATCAACTATTATTCCCAACTCTTCCATTTTTTCCACAACTTCAAATCCGAAAGGTTTAAGACCGTTTTCTTTATCCGGAATATATCCTACACATTCACCGTTTTCTATAATTCGTTTATTGCCAAAGCCTATGCAGTTTTCAAAATTCCAGGTAAGAGTTATCATCCTTACACCTCTGTTGTAGAAGTGTATAAGATTTTCTATACTGCCCTCTATCGCCTCACCCTCTTCTATTGTGAGGAATGCCGATATCTTATTGCTGTCTTTATTTTTTTGAATATCACTGTAGCTTTTTGCAAAAGCAATATCAGATGAATTTTTCTCTATTTCGTCTTCATACAAATCAATCAGTTCATTTACATATTTATATGGTGAGTCCACCTCTTTTAAATATGTAAACATAGCAAAGCATTGTAAAAGTACATCTGATTTTTTCAGCTTGTTTATATCAATCATTAAATCATTCTCTTTTAGACTTATACCCTTATTTTTATATATTTCACTGATTGTATCACAATGTAAATCAACTGTCATGTTTCCCCTTTTTTCAAATCCTTATGCCACCATTTTCCTGATATAAATCTATATGCAAAATTTGACGATCGAAATACCCAGTCTATAATCATTGCACACCATACACCTATCGCTCCTATATGAAAAACATTGGCTATAAAAAGTGATGTTGCAAATCTGAATACCGCCATTGAAAACAGGCTTACTGTCATTGTAAACTTCACATCATTTCCTGCTCTTAGTGCATTTGGAAGTATAAAGCTTAAAGGCCATAAGAATACCGCCATTCCCATATGTATCCATACCAATACAGCAGTCAACTCCTTTGTGGCATCAGATACATTATATATGGAAATAAATACATTTTGAAATCCCAATATAAATATAGTAGGAATTATAATGACCACATATCCTATAAACATCAGTTTTTTCACATAGTATTTGGCCTCTTTATAGTTTCCTGCGCCCACACATCTTCCTATGACCGTAATCATGGCAATACTGATTGCATTGCCCATGTTTACACCAAGTCCGTCAAGATTATTGGCTATAGCATTAGCAGCTATCTCCACTCTTCCGAAATTTGAAATAATTGAAACTACAGCAACTCTTCCGACCTGAAACAATGAGTTTTCAATTCCTGAAGGTATTCCTATATAAAGTATCCTTCTCATATAGTCCATTCTCAGTCTGAATACCTCTTCTATCTTCAAATAAACTATAGCATTTTTATTTCTTGATGCAAGTATTGTTATAGCAATAGCGGCTACACCTCTTGAGATAACACTTGGTATAGCCACACCGGCCACTCCCATATGTAATACAAAGATTCCAACACTGTTTCCGACCACATTTATTATATTCATAAGTATGCTGACTTTCATTGAAGTCTTTGAATCTCCTATACTTCTGTATATAGCCGCACCTGAATTATATATTGCCAGCATAGGAAAACTTATTGCGGTTATTGTCAAATACTGTTTGCTTGCCTCAAACACCTCGTTATCTATATTACCGAAAAGTATTGATATAAGAGGATGAGCAAATATTATAACAATTATGGAAATAATCACGGAAACAGAAAATGTCATAATCTCAAGCTGAGCCGCCGCCCTGCATGCATCATCGTTTTTCCTTGCACCTATAAACTGACTGATTACTACGGCACCACCGGTTGCAAGTGCAGCCAGCAAAGATATAAGCACATTATTTACCATATCAACAAGCGACACTCCGGATACTGCCGCTTCACCTGCAAAGCTTACCATAACGGTATCCGACATTCCTACAGCTATGGCCAGAAACTGCTCGATAATCAGCGGAACTATAAGTAGTTTCAAATCAGTATTACTGAATAATTTTCCGGCATATTTTTTATTATCCTGTTCCATATATTCTCCATATAACTGCCGCTTTATAAGTTCTCACTCACCAGTAAATATCCCGAATGTGGTTCTATCTCCATGCTCACATGGCCGTTATCATTAAAATATGTTACTATTCCTACATTGTAACCTGTAGTATTTGTATATATTACTCTGCTTATAGCCGCATTATCTCTCATGCCTGTGAGATAGAGCGGAATATCTATTTTCTTTTTTTCTCTTCCGGTATGAATTATAATTACAGATACATTATCTTTTAAAACTCTGGCATAACCTACTATACCGTCTTTTGAAATAAGTTTTATCAAAGATCCATGTTTTAACTCTTTTCTTATTCTATGCCATCTGTTCATATATCTGTGATACTCTAAAAGTTCAAGATTTTCATTTCCCCATGGATACGTTCTCCTGCTGTCCGGATCTGTAAAACCGCATACTCCGACCTCATCGCCGTAGTATACTGTAGGTGCACCCGGCAGAGTTAGCTGCATCATTATGGCCTGTCTCATAATCTCAAGCTTTACACCTGAACTTGCATCCTCTGATTTATGAGTATTTATTCTTCCTACAATACCGTTTGTCCTTGTTAAGAATCTGGAATGATCATGATTTGAAAGCTGAATCATGGATACAAGTGCTACATCATAATGCATCTTTCCAAGTGCATTCTTTAACATCATAAAGAACACATCCGCATTTCCCTTAAGGCTCATATCCTCTCTGTCCGAATGTTTCTCCAAGCCTGTCAAAAACCAGCTCACCGGCTCCATAAAGCCGTCATAGTTCATTACTCCGTCCCAACACTTGCCGTCCAGCCAAAAGCTCGGATCTCCGTAATGCTCGGCAAGAATAATTGCATCCTTGTTTACGGATTTTACCGCTTCTCTGAACATTGTCCAAAACTTATGGTTAAACTCTTTTGTATAACCAAGATCTGCCGCTACATCAAGTCTCCAACCGTCCACATTAAAAGGTGGTGATATCCATTTCTTTGCAATTCTAAGTATCTCATCAACCAGCTTTTGACTGTTTTCATAGTAGAGCTTCGGCAAAGTATCATGTCCCCACCAGCCGTCATACTCTGTTCCGATAAAGTTAAAATATGATCTGAACTCACTTTCTTTTGACCAATATGCACCTATCGGATACTCTTCATCTGCTCTTTTATAGATTCCTTCTTTATCCATCCACTTATTAAAAGATCCGCAGTGATTAAATACTCCGTCTATAATCACTTTGATATTTCTCTTATGAGCTTCATTTACAAGTTTTACAAATACTTCATTACTTGCTTCAAGATTTTTTTTACTTGTAACTCTTTTTACATACTTTGTAGCATTTTTATTGTCACTGTCAAACTCTCCCAGAACTCCGTCCGTGTCCTCCACAATTTTTCCAATATGTGGATCGATATAGTCATAGTCCTGCGTATCATATTTGTGATTTGAAGGTGATACAAAGAGAGGGTTAAAGTATATCACCTCAACCCCAAAGTCCTTTAAGTAGTCCAGTTTTTGTAAAACGCCCTCCAAGTCTCCGCCATAAAAATATCCCACATCAAAATTTGAAGGATATTCATTCCAATTTTCCTTATGTTTTACAGGTAAACCTATATATATGTATTCATCATCCACAACATCATTTGTTTCGTCTCCACGATTGAATCTGTCGATGAAGATTTGATACATCAAAGCCCCCTTTGCCCAATCAGGCAAAGAGAAATCTTTATTATATTCAAACAATGTGTCTTCTTTTAAATAATCCGTAACTCCGAATCTCGTATAAAAGAGAGTTCTTCCACCCTCATTTATTTTAAAATAATATTTAAAATAATTTACATCATTCAAATCAGCGTAGTAATAATCAAAGTATTCACTTGAACGAAGCTTTTCCATCTTTGATTCACTGCCGTCAAAATGATTTACCAGAAAAATCTCCGGCTTATCCTCCTTAAAAACCCTTATCTGTATTCTTATTTCCTGTCTATTTTTAAGGCTTTGTAATGATATATAATCTATCGTTTCATCACTAAAAATACCTTCAATATTCATTTAAAATAACGCCTCAAATTCTTCAAAACCTATCTTTTCTTTCTCTATAAGAAGCTTTGCACATGACTCAAGCACATACTTTCTATTCAATATTATCTCTTTCGCCTTTTTGTAGCAGTCATTGATAATATTTCTGACTTCCTCATCAATCATACTTGCAGTCTCTTCGCTGTATCCCTTTGTCTGGCCGAAGTCTCTTCCTATAAAAATTTCATCACCTTCATTGCCGTAATTTACAAGCCCGGCTCTCTCGTTCATACCGAACTCCATCACCATTGCCTTTGCAACCTTTGTCGCCTGCTTTATATCTGAACTTGCACCTGTCGTAATATCACCGAAGATGATTTCTTCCGCTATTCTTCCTCCAAGACTTACCATTATATCCTTTAACATCTTGGATTTTGTATTAAACATCTGATCCTCACCCGGCAAAGGCATTGTATATCCTGCAGCACTTACACCTGTAGGTATAATGGAAATAGTATGTACCGGTCCTACTCCTTCAAGTTCTCTGAAAAGTATAGCATGTCCGGCTTCATGATATGCTGTAATTGCCTTTTCCTTTTCACTTACTACTCTTGATTTCTTCTCCGTACCTATTCCGACTTTTATAAACGCTCTGTTTATATCATCTGCACAAATATAAGCCTTTCCTTCCCTTGCGGAAAGTATTGCCGATTCATTCATAAGATTTTCAAGGTCCGCACCTGTAAACCCTGAAGTCTGTCTCGCCACTGAATGTAAGTCTACATCATCACCTAAAGGCTTTGATGAAGCATGTATCTTCAATATTGCTTCTCTTGCCGCCACATCAGGTCTGCCTACTGCAACTTTTCTGTCAAATCTTCCCGGTCGAAGGAGTGCCGGATCCAAAATATCAACACGGTTTGTAGCCGCCATTACTATTATACCTTGATTTCCTCCAAAGCCGTCCATCTCCACAAGAAGCTGATTTAGAGTCTGCTCTCTCTCATCGTGACTTCCGCCAAGTCCTGAGCCTCTTCTTCTGCCGACCGCATCAATCTCATCAATAAAGATAATACATGGAGCGTTTTTCTTGGCATCCTCAAAAAGATCTCTGACTCTGCTTGCACCGACACCCACAAACATCTCCACAAAATCGGAACCTGATATTGTAAAGAAAGGTACTCCGGCTTCGCCTGCTACCGCCTTGGCTAAAAGAGTTTTTCCGGTTCCCGGAGGTCCAACCAATATAATTCCTTTAGGAATTCTGGCACCAAGCCTTGTGTACTTACCGGGGTCCTTTAAAAAGTCTACAACTTCAGCCAGTTCTTCCTTCTCTTCTTCAAGTCCTGCAACCTTTGAAAAGTTTATATTTGCCGTCTTTACGATTCTGGCTCTGCTCTTTCCGAAATTCATCATCTTATTGTTGCCGCCACCGCCGCCTGCCGCAATCTTTCCGTTCATATACATAACGAAAAACATTACCATAGCGACCGCAAGTAATACCGGCAATATGGTATTTGTAAATACGCTCTCTCTCGGAACATCATCTAAGATATATGTTATATTCTTAGATTCCATTTTTTTGATGAACTCATTTACATCAGATATAAAATAATGTACTTCCGATTTCCCGTACTTCTCCTGATTCTTGAAGTAAATTATAGCCTCACCTGTAGGGGTTTGTGAATTCTGTCTTATCTCGATCAGTCCGATATTATTTTCTTCAATTACGCTGTTAAACTCAGCAGAGTTAAGTTTTGTAATACTAAGCTGATTTCCCATGTTAAATATCAGCCATACTATAAGTGCCACAACAAACAGTAAGAAAAACATTCTTACCGGATTATCCGTTTTTTTCATTTTTCTCCAATCTGGTCAGAAAGCTCCATAACCCCGATGTATGGAAGATTTCTATATCTCTGGTCGTAATCAAGTCCGTATCCCACCACAAACTTGTCCTCTATTTCAAAGCAAACATAGTCTACATTAACATCCTTTTCTCTTCTGGAAGGCTTGTCTAAAAGAGTACAAAGCCTTATTGACTTCGGTCCTCTCTTTTCCAATATATCAAGAAGATATGACAAAGTATTACCCGAATCAATGATATCTTCTACCACAAGTACATCCTTACCCGCTATACTGTCGTCCAGATCCTTTATTATCTTTACAACACCTGAGCTTGTAGTTTCAGCACCGTAGCTTGAAACACTCATGAAATCAAGTCTTACATTCAAATCAAGTCTCTTGGCAAGGTCACACATAAACATTACTCCACCCTTTAACACACATATAAGTATCAAGTCTTTGCCCTTGTAATCAGCATTGATTCTTCCTGCAATCTCCAGAATCCTTTTACTTATCTCCTCTTCCGATATCAGTACTTCAACCTTTTCTTTCATCTTTATCTCCTACTTACTTCTATTTTTAAAATATTTTTTGTGTTTTCATCTATTCTGTAGAGTTCTCCCGTTCTGTCAAGCCCGGCTTCCTCTCCGAAAATATTGCTCTCTCTAAATATCCAAAGTATATCAAAGCCAATCGCAACAACTACATATTCCCCTCTGATATTTAAAGGTATCTTATCATCCGTGAAAAGTTTTTTGACAGCCTTTCTACCGGATTTTATATGTATAAAATCTCCGCTTTCACATCCTCTGATTACAATATTTTCCTGTATAATTTTTATCATATCATCTTTATTAATAATACTGTTTATACATATAGATTTTCTATTATATTTTACTATATTTTCAAGGACTTTGTCAAAATCAAGCCACCTGACATTACCGGCTTTCGGAATATCCTTAATATTGAAATTATCCAAAATATTGTAGTTTATTTCAGGTAATACATATTTATCATTATCCGTATCTTTTTTATCTTCATTTACAAATCTTATGTTTTCATATTCATTGTATACTTTTATTCCGTATTTTAAATCAAGTTTTTTTCCGTTTTCCGATTTTGCCAGGTTCCATATATCCTCTATATGCACCATACCGATATCTTTTATTCCAAGTTCTTTACTCTTTAATACCTTTCTTAAAGTATACCTGATAATATATGTACTTATAATATGAGGCTCATTAAGTAAGGCCTCTTTGTCTAATAAAAATTCATCTTTACCTTTGATTTTTAAATTCTTTTCACAAAATTTTATAGCTGAATTTTCAAAAAACTCATCGGCCTCAGCCGCAATTTTAGAGGACTTATAAAAATTATTGATCACATTACCGTTAACATTTTTTTCTAGTATCGGAAAGACCTCATTCCTTAAAATATTTCTTGTATAATCATTTTTCAGATTTGTACTGTCCGTCATATAATCTATACTGTTTCTTTTAAGATAGTCCTCTATTTCATCCCTTGAAAATGCCAGTAAAGGTCTTATAATATTTTTATTTCTTACCAAAATACCCTTTAACCCCGATATGCCGCTACCCCTTGACAGATTGTGAAGTATGGTCTCAGCATTGTCATTTTTATTATGAGCCACTGCAACTTTGATTTTGTTAAAATCCAAGTTCTCCTTTATTGCTATATCTTTCGATACACTTTCAAACGACTCATATCTCATCTTTCTTCCGGCTTCTTCTTCACTTAGTTTAAGATCTTTTGCAATCCTCGGTATGTCATAGTGAAAGCTGAAAAAACAAATATCAAGTTTTTCACAAAATTTCTTTACATAATTTTCATCACGACTTGCCTCTTCACCTCTTATACCATGATTTATATGTACGACAAAAAGCCTTATTTCTAAGGCTTTTTGTATACGACTCAATGTATGCAACAGGCATATGGAATCCGCACCTCCACTTACACCAAGTACTATTCTATCTTTTTTTTCGATCAGATTATTATCCTCTATGAAATGACTAAACGTATCTATATCTAACATATTATTTTTCTGCCTTTATAGCAATTTCATCAGGAAAAACAAGTCCCAGTTTTTCTCTTGCCATTTCTATTATATAACTGTCGGTTTGAACATATTTTCTTTGTTCTTCAAGTTTCTTTGATCTTTCGTCTTCACTCTCAAGTTCTTCAATTACTTTTTGATTGTAGGACTCTCTTTTTGCCAATTCCTGCTTTATACTGTTTACCTTTACTCCTAGAATAATCGCTACAGATAAAACTACTCCGGTGACAAAAATTATCGCAAATTTATTTTCCGATATTGCGCCGGCTTTCTTTCTTTTTCTCGCCATAAAAACACTCCTTTTAAATTCCGGTGTCGGCTTTATTTAAAAACTGACATATTTTTAAGCGGCTACTGACTTTATAATAGTATCATTCTGTTCTTTTTGCAAGCCTCAATCATATCGGCAGGCCATACACTTGACTGAACTTCTCCGACATGTGCTTTGTTAAGTAGAAGCATACAAAGTCTGCTCTGTCCTATACCTCCACCTATTGTATATGGTAATTCTCCTGCCAAAAGAGACTTGTGGAAAGGTAAACTCTTTCTGTCAAGTGCATTTGCGGCCTTTAACTGAGCTTCCATTGCCGCTTCATCCACCCTGATACCCATACTTGATATCTCCAATGCACAGTTTAAATTCTCAAACCAGAATAGAATATCACCGTTTAACTCCCAGTCATCATAGTCAGGTGCTCTGCCGTCATGAGGCTTTCCGTCACCTAAAGCACCGCCGATTTTCTCCACAAAAACACAGCCATGTTCTTTAACGATAAGATTTTCCCTCTCCTTCGGAGTCTTATCAGGATATCTTTGTCTAAGTTCCTCTGAAGTTATAAAGAATATATCATCCGGTAAATGATTCACGGCCTCAGGATATTTATACCACACCTCATGCTCCATATGCTTAATCACTTTAAAAATAGTTCTTACCGTTTCTTCCAAAACTTCAATAGTTCTGTCTTCTTTTCTTATTACCTTTTCCCAGTCCCATTGATCCACATAGCATGAGTGAAGATTGTCAAGTTCCTCATCTCTTCTTATGGCATTCATATTTGTGTAAAGGCCCTCGCCCGGCGCAAAATTATACTCACCAAGAGCCATTCTCTTCCACTTTGCAAGTGATTGAACAACTTCATACTCCTCATTAGGGACTCCAAGTATATCAAATGCTACAGGACGCTCCACTCCGTTTAAGTTATCATTCAACCCGCTTGACTTTGATACAAATAAAGGGGCTGAAACCCTCTCCAGATTCATTTCTTTTCCGAATTCTTTTTGAAATGTATCTCTTATATATTTTATCGCTTCCTGCGTCTGCCTTACGCTTAATACGGGATCATAACCCTTTGGTAAAATCAATGCCATAAACAACCTCCGATATATAAATTCATACTCTTTAAAAGAATTATGATAGCACTAAGTACCGCAATATACAAGATATAATGCCATAACTTAATAAAAAAGACAAAAGAAAAAGACTGCCTTTTACAGCAGTCTTAAAAATTATTCAATTGCAATTGTCTTCGGCTCCTGTGGAAGTCTCTCTTTTTCTTTTGGCAAAGTGAGTTTTAAAATACCGTTGTTATATGAAGCCTTGATATCTTCCTCAGTTATCGCATCTCCTACAAAGAAACTTCTCTGACATGAACCGAATCTTCTCTCTCTGCGGATGTATTTATCCTGTTCATCTTTTTCATCTTTATTTTCCTCATGCTTTGCACTGATTGTAAGATATCCGTTCTTTAAGCTTGCACTTATATCTTCCTTATTAAATCCAGGAATCTCAATACTCAGCTCATAGTTACCTTCAACT
This sequence comes from Lachnoanaerobaculum gingivalis, assembly GCF_003862475.1. GTDB lineage: Bacteria > Bacillota > Clostridia > Lachnospirales > Lachnospiraceae > Lachnoanaerobaculum > Lachnoanaerobaculum gingivalis. The sequence goes on from NZ_RRCO01000008.1 coordinate 38,410, forward strand.
TCCTTTACATCTGTCTTCATGCTTGGAGCATCAAACTTTCTAAAATCTCTTCCAAAAAAATCATTATTAAAAAAATCATCAAATAAATTATAACTTCTTCCAGGTAATAACATATCTATATCTCCTTCTATATATTCATTATTATTTACAAATAAAACTTTGTACCGATATTGTTATCTGTGTCTTATTTGTTATATGCATACTATAACACTAATTATTAGCACTGTCAATAGCTGAGTGCTAATTTTTTTAAAAAATTTTTTCATGCTCCCCATACTGTATATTTTATTACTTTGTTTCATTATAAATACATATAAAATAAATATCAAATCTACTTCAACAAAACTTCCTTTTAAACCTTGACATTCCACTTAGAATATCCTAAAATTATATTCGCGTTTAGATTGAACTGTCCGTGTCCAGGCTTCAATATAAACTTTTAAAATTAAAATTTAATTCAACAGAAAAAGTTATTTATTTATTGGAGGTAAATGTGGCTAATATCAAATCAGCAAAGAAGAGAATTCAAGTTGCTTTAGTTAGAACTGAAAGAAATAAGTCTATCAGATCAAAAGTAAAGACTGCTATTAAGAAAGTTGACAGTGCTGTTGCAGCAAATGACAAGAAGCTTGCACAGGAGAACCTTAAGAATGCTATCGTTGAGATTACAAAGGCAGCATCAAAGGGTGTATATCACAAGAACAATGCATCTCGTAAGGTTGCAAGACTTTCAAAGGCTGTTGATAGTATCAATGCATAAAACAAACTCCAATGACCGTCATCATTGGAGTTTTTTATTTCACCTGCCGATTTTGGCAGGTGATTTTTTATCTGCTTATAATCATTTTACAAATCTTATTTCCTTGACTTGAGAATTTCTCCTCATATTCCGTCATTATATTTCCTTCAGATTCCTTTTCCGAATGAAAGTCAAAGCTGCAAAAATCAAGTTTCCACTTTGAATCCTTTACTACATCCAAAGAATATTCAAATAACCCGACATTATCGGTCTTAAATTCTATTACGCCGTCCTTTTTCAATATAATATCGTACACATTTAAAAAATCCGGTGATGTCAGTCTTCTGTTTGCATGTCTGTCCTTCGGCCACGGATCGGAAAAATTAAGAAATATTTTATCCACTTCTCCTGCCTCAAATATCTCTGAAAGCTTCTTTGCATCTGCACATAGAAATCTTAGATTATCTATGCTCTTCTCTTTTTCAAGGTTTCTTTTTCTTTGTATTGCTTTCATAAGTACACTTTCATACTTTTCTATACCGATAAAGTTTATATCCGGATGTGTTATCGCCATATTTCTGATAAACTGTCCCTTGCCCATTCCTATCTCTATCTGCAAAGGTCTTTTCTCCTCAAAGATATCCTGTATACTTCCCTTTAATTCTATTGCTTTATCTTCTCTGATACATTCCTTTGCATCTGTTATAAAGTCCTCACAGCCCTTTATATGTCTAAGTCTCATTATTACTACCCCATTTCCTATATAGCAATTTAGTATACATTATATCTGATAAAAAAAGCAACAGGCATTTAACCTGCTGCTTATAAAATAACTTATTGTTCTGTAGTTTCTCTCTTTCCAAGAGTTATTGTTACAGTCTTTTCCACGTAATTACCGCTTTCATCCAATCTTTGAACGGTCAAATCCACTGTTTTTCCACTCTCATAATATGTAAGCATATTTTTGAGACTTTCCATAGATCTTACGCTCTGCCCGTCAAACTTTGTTATGATATCCTTAGCTTTTAAGTCTGAAGAAGCTGCCGCTCCGCCTTCTACAACCTTATAAACATATATGCCCTGTGGCATATCATATGCCTTAGCCATTTCCTCATCTATATCTTTTCCCTGTATTCCAAGATATCCCTGATTCTCTGCAGCAACAACCGTTCTTGTTTCTTTACTTGAAAGTTCCGCTATAAGATCCTTTACTGCAGAAATAGGTATGGCATAGCCCATTCCTTCAACATCGGTATCAGAATATTTAGCTGAATTTATACCGATTACTTCGCCTTTCATATTAATTAGCGCACCACCTGAGTTTCCCGGATTTATAGCTGCATCTGTTTGAAGAAGATTTCTTGATGTGCCTCCCTCAGTTTTCACTTCTCTGTTTAATGCCGATATATAACCTACAGTTACAGACTGTCCGTAACCAAGTGCATTACCTATGGCAACTACTCCCTGACCGACTTTTACATCATTTGAGTCACCTATATTTGCAATACTTATCTTTGACAATGTATCCTCTGAAAGATCTGAAAGCTTAATCGCCACAACCGCAACATCATTGTCACTGTCTCCGCCCTTTACGGAAGCTGCAGCCTTTGTTCCGTCATTAAATTCAACTTCCAAACTGTCGGTATCTGCAATCACATGATTGTTTGTGACTACCAAAAGTTCTGAATCTGTTTTTCCGACTATAATACCTGAACCGCTTGACTGTGCTTCATAGCTTTGTGGTCCGAAGAAGCTGTTTTGTGTAATCTCAGCTTTACCATAGATAGCTACTACTGAAGGCATAGCCTTGTCTACAATTGTAGACACATCCATATTTGAAAGATTTGTTGCAGGTGCCGCAGTACTTTCACTGTCACTCTTGATATCTGTTTGATTTCCTATAACAATATTGTCTTTAGTTTCTACATTACTGGAAATATAGCTGTTGGCAACAGTATTTACACCTACCATTACTCCGCCGGCAACAAGTCCGAATACCGCCGCACTTGCTACAAGACCTACAGCCTTGCCTACTTTTGATTTCTTTCGCTCCTTACCCTTACCTTGGACTTTTTGAGGCTGTGCGGTAAGAGCCCTTGCTCGTACATCTTCTGACTGAGTTCCTCTATAAGTTTCTCTACTATTTCCCTCAATGTTTGCATTATTATTTACCTCATCATTTGTATTTGTTTTATCTAAACTTACCGTATTAGCGCTGCCGCCTGACTCTGTTTCATTTTTGGCTATATTCTCTGCAGCTTTTGCAAGACTGTCTGTATGTCTTTTTATAATACTGTCTATATCCTTTTGCTCGGACTGAGTATAAATGCCGATTTCATCTGCAGTATTTGTATTTGAAATCTCTGCTGTGTTTGTTGTATGCTCCTCTGCATTGTTTATCTCATTATCAAATTCATCTCTATCAAATCCCATATTCTTATTCGCACGATTACGTGCGCTCCTTTCATATATTAAAAAAGCATTGATAGCTTTCCTTTTATGGTTTATAGTCTACCAATGCTTTGTGTCTTATTTGTGTTCAAAGTTAGTTTAAATTGTGTTTTTTATTCAGGTTTTGCTTCCACAGTCTGTGAAACTGTATTTCCCGGTCCCACTACATTAGGTGCAGGTGCTACTGTTTCTTCTTTTGCAGTAGTAGTCAAAGGTTCCACTGTAGATTCTTTAGGACTCTTTCCTGACTTTGTCTGAGCCTGAGTAGATTCACCCGAGCCGTTTGATTTTCTGGGCTGAGCCTCACCGCTTGCTGCAGTAGTCTCTCCCGGACCGTTTATCTTCTTTGTTTGAGTCTCGGCAGTAGTGTTTTTCTTATTCTGAGCCTCGGTTGAGGAAGTTATAATCTCCACATTTGAACCCTTTGAGGCCTGTGTGGTCTCTCCCGGACCTACATTTACTCCGGTTTTTGAGTTGCTTGTGGTCTTATCCCTTTCAGCCGCACTTCCCTTCTCGGTAGGCTTTATATAGTACTTATTTCCGTCACCGTCCGTGTAATAATCATTTTCTTCATCTTTATCTATCCAAACGGTTTCGCCGTCTTTATCAAGCTGATAATATCTTCCGTTATTATCTATGTAGATATCTACACTCTTTTTAGTCTCAGCTTCAGTAGTAGATTTCTTCTTACTCTTGGTTTCTTTATCATCTTCATCGTCATTATTTTTATTCGACTTATATCCGCCGCTGGTTTTTACTCGCTTTATACTGTCACCGTCTTTATAAACTCCGGTATCGGATGAGATTCTGTCACTGTAGGCCTTTACTTTTGCGGAAACTTCATAATTTTCATCACCGAAGAGATACTTGTGCAGCTCCAATACATTACTTTCAAGGTTTACAGGAACTACTATAAATCCCTTTGTACCGAGAGTCATATCATCAAATTTAAACGGAAAACCTGCAGTGTCTTTTAAGTTATATTTTCCGAAATCATTTATTACATCAAGACCGTCCTGCCATGTAAGATTTGTCGCTACCATAGAAAGCATATTTCCAAGCAAATCATTCAAAGTCTTAAGGTCGGCCTTCTTTGCCTTCTCAAAAGCAAGTTCAATAACTTTTCTCTGTCTTTCCGTTCTCTGATAATCTGTGTCCATATATCTAAGTCTTGCATATGCGACAGCCTGAACACCGTCCAAATGCTGCATTCCCGGTGCCTTTAACTGTACAGAACCTATTCCTGTTCCCTTTACAGTTTCTGTAATATAAGAATTTATGTATTTAAACTCCGGCTTTGTAATTTCTATATCTACACCGCCCAGAATATTGATTGCGGTTGCAACCGCCTTCCAGTTAAATGTAACATAGTCTGTAATATTAAGATCCAAACTGTCATTCAGCATCTTAACAGCTCTTGCAGGTCCACCATAGCTATATGCATGTGTAGCCTTCTGGAATGAGTTCTTACCTACATCAAGGTATGTATCTCTGTATACAGATACAAGCTTAATATCTCCTGTGGCCTGATCTATTGAACATATAATTATAACATCGGATCTGTTTCCTTTTCCGACACTGTTGTCTCTGGAGTCTACACCGAATAATGCAATATTTCTATATCCTCTCATCTCCTGAAGCTTTTTTTCCGACAATCCGGTATTTGCCACCTCTTCCACATCATAATCCGGTCGTTGGATTTTAGAATATTGTTTCAACACATAGGCATATGCAAATATAACACCCAGAACAAGCATCTCTGCTATAAGCATAGTAATGAAAAAAGCAACTTTTGATTTTTTCTTTTTTCTGGACTTCTTTTTTTCTTCGCTCATTATGATCCTCCTGCTAATAAGCATTCTTATTAATAAATCCCTTAAATATCGTCAAAAACATTATCTTGAAATCAAAACCTAAGGTCCAGTTTTCAATATAATATAAGTCATGGTCTATCCTCTTTTGTATTGAAGTATCTCCTCTAAACCCGTTAACCTGCGCCCAACCTGTAAGTCCCGGTCTGACTTGATGTTTTATCATATAATGCGGTATTTCTTCTCTGAACTTTTCCACATAAAAAGGTCTCTCAGGTCTTGGACCCACAAGTGACATATCACCCTTTAAGATATTGAAAAACTGAGGCATTTCATCAATACTTGTTTTCCTTATAAATCTACCTATTTTGGTGACTCTCGGGTCATTCGGAGTAGTCCATTTTGACTTTTCCTCTGACGGCTTTTGTACGGCCATTGAGCGGAATTTATACATTTTAAAAGGTTTATTGTGTAAACCGACTCTTTCTTGAGCATATATTATGGGCCCACCGTCTGTCAGCTTTACCAGTATTGCGGTAATTAACATCCATGGTGAAAACAGTATTATACCAAATAATGCCCCGAATATGTCAACAATTCTTTTTATATATGCATTATGCAATTCTGTAAGCGGTACATGCCTGATATTTATAACCGGCAGTCCCTGTAGGTCCTCTATGTATGGAATAGTAGGAATAAAGTTATTGTAATCAGGTATAAACTTTGTATGAACACCGGATTTCTCACAGTCATTTACTATAGCTTCCAGATGTTCATATTCTTTTATACTAAGAGTTATTGCTATTTCATCAAGTACATTCATCTCTAATATCATATGAAGATTCGCTACGGTTCCTATAACCTTTACACCATTATAACTGAATCCTCTTTCTTTATTGTCATCCAAAATACCCCTGATATTATATCCCCACTCAGGATTTTGTTTTACTCTGTCTATATATCCTTCAGCAGCCCTTGAATACCCGATTAATAAAATATGCTTCTGATTATACCCCTTCTGCCTTATATTCATTAAGAAAATTCGTATTGAAGTTCTCTCAACTATCATAAGTACATTTGCCAGAATATAGAAGATAATTACCAATCTTCTTGAGAAGTGATGCATATTCATATTTTTACCACCCAAATAGAGTGTCAATGTAAATATCAACCATCCTATGGAATTGGCTTTGAATATGTTTGCTATCTCACTTCTTCTTCCCGAAACTCTCTTAGGCGTATACAGTTCAAAGAATTCATAGAGTATCAAAAAACCGGGTATAATTATTATCAGAGCACTGAAATACTCCTGTGCCGACAATGCAAGCAAGGCATCATCATTATAATACATTATAAGATAAGCTATTAAATAACTTAAAAATATAACCAGAGCATCTAGGAGTATATGCAGCCTGTTTAATCTCTTCTGGTTTTCTTTAATCATACATTGCTCCATATCGCAATCTTATGCGATAGACTTCTTTTCATTATTCGTAAAATCATATATTAATTTTACAACCAAACGCAAAATCATTTATTACATTTTACTTAATCTTTAGTAACAGTTCTCAACTGCTATGCCTTTTTATAAATCTATACACATATTCAAATGTTCCTGCGATTATTTCGCCCTCAAGAGCCAATATATCCGTTTTTCTGATTTCCGAAAAATCGACTCTTTCACATTCACCAAGATTTTTAAAGCCCTCTTTTAGTCCGCTTATATAATCTGTCAGAAATCCTTTTTTAAAGAAAAATACCGTTTTAATTAAAGTTCCCAATAAAAGAGGGAAAAAGTTAAATGCTATCTGCAGGTTTGTCATGTTTTTATAAATCAAATAAATATTATTCCTTGCCGCAAGTCTTACCTTAAAGGAATTGTATTTTGATCCTGAAGTCGCACTTCCGAGATGATATACCTTGGCCCTTGGCTCAAAACCTATAATATATCCTCTAAGTCTTGCTCTGAAACTTAAGTCCATATCTTCCAAATATGCAAAATGCATTTCATCAAAATAACCTATTTCATCCAAGATACTCTTTCTGTATATACTTGCACCCGCACATGCTGAAAATACAGCTCTTCTTTTTGTAAAATCCGCCACCTTTTCTCCAACACCTATCTGATATCCCCAACCAAGAAGAGAATATCCGTCTCCGGCATCATCCACAAGCTCCTTATCATGAGCATTTATCATCAGTGGATTTATTGCAAATATCTTCTCAGACTTTTCTATTGCATTAACAAGTGTTTCCACATAGTCCGGAAATACTTCGGTATCATTGTTCAACAAAATAACATATTTACTGTCACAGGCTGCAAGTCCTACATTTACTCCACCTGCAAACCCAAGATTTTCATCCAGATAAATCACTTTTATATTCAGATTGCTTTCATAACTTTCAAGATCTCTCAAATAATCTACGGACTCGTCCTTCGAACCGTTGTCTACCACCAAAATCTCAAAATTTTTATAAGTTTGAGTTCTAAGCGATTCAATGCAATCCTTCATAAACTTTATACCGTTATAGTTCGGTATTATTATTGTTACTTTACTCATCTTTCTCCCGAATACCTAAAGGTATTTTTTTATCTTCTCGTCAATAAACGGTTCGCCTATTTTTTCATTCAACAAATCTCTAAGTGCAAAGTTTGACTTACGTAGTGTAAGATTAGGATTGTAATACGGATCTCCCTTTGCCAGTATTTCAGGCCATCTCTTCATAAATATAGCAGTCTCTCTGTTAAATCTTTCAATCTTTTCAGGGCTGTCCTCAAGTCCTCTTGACTTTGACTCATAATGATAGAAGAGTGCATAAGGATTATAAACCACAAGATAGTTTTTAGCCCTCACCTTCATGCAAAAGTCAATATCATTAAATGCAACCGCCAGTTCTTCACTGAATCCGCCAACTTCTTCAAATACCGATTTCTTTGTAATAAGTGCGGCAGCCGTTACGGCAGAATAATCCTGCAATGTAAGTGCTCTGTGGAAATAGCTGTTTTCAACCTCTGAAAGACCTATAAAGGTATGTCCTGCCACTCCTCCAAATCCAACTACAACACCTGCATGTTGTATTGTATCATCATTGTAGAGAAGTCTTGCACCTACTATACCGACATCCTTTCTCACTGCATACCACATCATCTCCTCTATTGAAGTCGGATTTATAAGTTCTATATCATTGTTTAAAAAGAAAAGATATTCACCGCTTGCAAAATTCACACCGAAATTATTGATAAGAGAATAGTTGAACTCTCTCTCCCAACGTACAACCTTTACATTGTCAAACTCTTTTTGAACCTTATCATAGTACTCAAAAGTCTTTTTATCGGTAGAGTTGTTTTCCACGACAATAAACTCAATATTCTTATAACTGCTCTTTATCATTATGGAGCGGATTGCCAAATCAAGATCCTCTCTGTGGTCCTTGTTCGGAATGATGATTGAAAGCAAAGGTTTATCTTCCATAGTAAAGTATTTATGGTAAATACCGTAGTCAACGCCTTTGTCTATCTTCTCTACAGGCAATGAAATCCCCACTCTTTCTATATGTGCCTTTATTGCTCTTGCCCCGGCTTCAAATGCATATAATTTACTTTGCGGATTTGAAGCTGTTGAATTCATATGACATCTCCAATGGTATAAAACCTTCGGTATATGTACAATCTTTTTTGCATTCTCAGTAACTCTGAATATAAAATCATAGTCCTGCGCACCGTCAAATGCCGCATCAAACATTCCTGCCACATCAACGAGTTCCTTCTTCACTACAAAGAGATGACAGATATAATTCACACTCTCAAGTAAGTCGATATTAAAATCAGGCTTAAAATGCGGATCAAATAGTGATCCTCCGTACATATCCAGCTTATCCTCATCGGAGTATAAACAGTCACAGTTTTCTTCATTTATTGCCTTTGCACATTCATACAATGCATTTTCGGTAATAACATCATCATGGTCTGCAAGTACTATATAATCACCGCTTGCCATCTTAAGTGCTTCATTTGTATTTCCGGCAATACCTAAGTTTTTCCCAAGCTTATTATATTTTATCTTGCTTCCTATGTTTTTTTCTTCTATATACTTTCTTACAAATTCCTCTTTATCCTTACCGTTCTCACTTCCGTCAGCCAGACAAACCTCAAAGTTTGTATAAGTCTGTGCAAGAATTGAGTCAAGCAACTCTCTGAGGAAATTGTCGGGAGTCGCATAAAGAGGTACTACTATTGAAAATAAAGGTGAATAAGCAAATTTAACTTCTCTTTGTGCAGCCAGCTCTTCCTTTGTAGGCTTGGTCTTTTCATACCATTCAGTGTACTCATAATCATTGTCCATGCCCTTTATTTTACTCTTTGACTTTCTGATAAGAGCTCTAAGGCCGTTCTTTTTCATGAAATTAAAAGCCACCCTTACAGTTTCCATATTGCAAAGGTCTTTAAGCTTTTCCATCCTTTTATAGGCCACACTTGATCGCTTATATATAAGCTCCTCATTGTATTTTATCTTTTTCTTTTGATTATCAATCGCTATCTCAAGGTAATAATCTTCACCCCTTTTATAATCAAATTTGATATCAAATCCATAATCTTCATCATATACTTTCCCAAAATACACCTGACTTACATCATCTCTTCTGGTCTTAACATATTTGAAATCAACACTTTCCATTTTACTGTTATAAACACAAAAAGCAGGCTGTGAACCGGGTTTCTTACCCACTACCCAACCGTTTAATGTGATATAATTCTCGCGTATACGAACATAGTCAACCTTATATTTCATAAAGTATCATTCCTTTTTTATAATATTCTGTGCTTTAGTACAGCCTTTATTCATCAAAATTGATTCTTTCCTCTTCCACAACCAACGGTCTCTTCATTACTCTCTGGTTAATAGTGAGTATATACTCTCCTATAAGTCCTATAAAGAATATCTGTATTGAACCTAGGAAAAGCATGCCGATAAGTATAGGCGCCATACCTGCCGGAAATCTGTCCCAATACAGCAGCTTTAATATAAGATATATTATGGCAATAATCATTGATATGCCTGAAAGTATAACTCCCGCAAATGTGGCAAGTCGCAGTCCTACCTTGGTATATGCCGTAACCGAGAGCATTGCCGCATCGTATAATCTGTATAAATTATTGCTTGTAATTCCGGCTCTTCTTTGCGGCTGTTCATATGGAATCTCTTTTCTTCTGAATCCCAGTTCCGCAACTATTCCTCTAAGGAAAGGAACCGGATCGTCAAGATTTCTCATAACATTTATAAATGCTTTATCATAAAGTCCGAAACCTGTAAAATGTTCTATCTGCTCGACTTCCGAGAGTTTCTTTATAGTTTTGTAATACAGACTTCTAAGATGATACATTATCTTATTTTCCTGACTTGACTTTTTGATTCCGATAGCTATTTTATAGCCTTCTTCCCAAGCCGCCACATATTTAGGTATCATCTCCACCGGATCTTGAAAATCTGCAGCCATCAGCACTGTAGCATCTCCGGTACTTTGCAGCATTCCATAATAAGGTGAATTAAACTGTCCGAAGTTTTTCGCATTAAATATGCCTTTAATACCCTTATCCGATTTACAAAGTTCTCTTATCAACTCTCTTGTATTATCTTTTGAATCATTATCAATAAAAATAATTTCATACTCATATGATGAAAGATTTTTCTTAAACTCTTCTCTTATGGCATCCGCCATAGGTACCACATTTTCCTCTTCATTAAAGCAGGGTACCACTATACTTATTTTTTTCATTCTACCATCCCGTAAGTATCATTGTCTTTATAACAGTATTGCCCTTGTCTCTCATAAGTTCAAGAGCCTTTTCTACATTTTCAAAACCTTCAAATGTATGTGTAATCAGTTTTTCAGGTGTAAATCTTTTATGCTTTACCATTGAAAGAAGTCTTTCCATTCTGACTCTACCGCCTTTTCCAAGCTCCATATATACGGTTTTTCCCGACATACCTCTACCCGAAGAAAACTTCGGTATCTCCATACTTCCCTCTCCTGTAAAAAGTTTCAAATTTACAACCTTCCCGACACCATATCTTACCATATCTATGGCATCTGAAAAAGTCTTATCATTTCCTCCGGCTATGATTACCACATCTGCTCCCTTACCGTTTGTTGCTTTAAGAACATATTCCGTAATATCGTAATTCTTATATGATATAACTTCACTCGCTCCGTACTCATACGCCAAAGGTACGCTTGCTTCTCTGCTTCCGACCGCAATAATTTTTCCGGCACCGCGAAGGGCGGCACCACATATTGCCATAAGCCCTACACCGCCGATTCCAAGCACTACAACTGTATCTCCGAAATTTACCCTTTCGGCACCTGTAAAGCCTGTGGTTGCCATATCCGTGCACATAAGTCCGTTTCCAAGACTTACATCCTCAGGCAAAATAGCCAAGTTTAAATCCGCATCAGCCACTTCAAACTCTCTTGCAAAAACTCCCGGCGTACTTCTTCCCAAAGTATTTGCACTGAAGTTTGCACCTGCATGTAAAAAATTTCCGTCCTGTATATCTTTGTCATGAAAATTCGGTGTCATAGAAGGAACCACCACTATATCTCCTACTTTAAAATCTCTGACTTTTTCACCGACTTTTAAAACCCTTGCAACTGCTTCATGTCCCAAAATAAGATTATCCGTTTTCTTTGATCCGGATCCGTATACGGTATTTACATCAGATGTGCAAACCGATATCGCTACCGGTGTCAATATAGCATTATATGGATCTGAAAATTTCGGACTTGGCAAATCTATAATTTTTGCTTCATTTCTCCTTATAAGCGCAAATGCCTCCATGGTATATCCTTTCAATAATATTTCTTATCTAATTATATATCTTAAATGCAAATGGAACAATAGTGTTAATATAAACAAAAAATGCTTATACCGACATCCTAAGAAGAAATCTTTCAATAGCGGTATAAGCATCTTTTTCATTCTTTTAAAATTATCAAAATTCTAATTAATTATCTTTTGTCACCGACAAAAAATACTGCAACTGTTCCGGGACCTGTGTGTGCACCGTTCACATGGCCTATATCTTTTACTTCTACATTTCCCTTTAAATTCGGGAAACGAGCCTCAAGCATACTTGCCAACTTGTTTGCTTCTTTTTCTGAATCTGCATGGCTGATAAAACATTTTCCGGTATATCTCTTTCCGTCTACGGCCTGTGTTTCCATTCTTGAAACTATAGCCTCCATAGTCTTTTTCTTGGTCTTTACTTTTTCAATAACTACCAGCTTACCTTCTCCGTCCACACACATAAGAGGACAGAAATTCAATGTCTTTCCAATCTTAAATGTAAAATTAGTCAGGCTGTCTTCCCTCAAGTAGGTGGTTAAGTCTGTAGAAAAGAACCAGTGATTGATATACTTTTTGGAATTCTCCGCATAACTTTTCAGCTTGTCAATAGGCATTCCCTCATCTCTTTTGTCTGCCAGGATGTCTACCAGCAGTCCAATACCGGCTGATGCAGACAAAGAGTCTACTACATGTACCTGTCTTTCAGGATAATCCCCTTTAAGTTCCTTAACTGCTGCCATCGCTGATAGATACGATTCGGATATACTTGATGATAAGCAAATATGCAATACATCCTTGCCATCTTCCAAGAACTTCTTAAAGTATTCCTTGTATTCTGCCATGTCGATTTGACTTGTTGTCGGACTTTCACCGTTTCTCATTCTTTCGTAGAACTCCGACAAAGGCACGCTCTCTCCCATACTTTCATCATATGTCTTGCCACCTATGGTATATTTACAGTCTATATGATGAATATCCCTACTAGAGTAATACCCGTTAGTCATATCTGCGGTGGAGCTGCATGATAAAATATAGTCCTCCATGACTATACCTCCTAACGTTTTTTGTGACCTAACCAAATGGAATTTGATACCAAAGCATCATTTACGCCCATTAAAAATGCTCTGATATAAGGACCGGTCAATCCTTTTTTCTGTCTTTACATATCAAGTCAATCTAATGTCAATTTGCAAATTCTTCTGCAACTCTATAATAACATACTTTTAGGCTATTTTTCAATATTTTATTGTTTGATTTATGTTTTTTATGCTATTTTTTATTCGCAAAAAGATTTGAAAAAAAGTAATTTTACTATATAAACATATATATTAGATATATTTGTTCAATATAGAAAATTATAGTTCAGCTATTAAACAATTATACAATCTGCTATATCATATTGAAAGAATATCAATGATAGACTGCAATGCTTCCAAACTTCCATTGTCCCTTATCTTGTAAAACAGATGTTCCAGAGTCTTTTTTTCTCCAATTCTAGCCATCTCTTTTTCAAGATTTTCTGTAGCATCTGAAAATACCTTTAGATTTTCCTGAAACAATGCCCATTTCAAAAACTTCTCCACCCCTTCTTCTACCATCAAGGAAGCCTTTTCAATGCTCATTTTCTTCTTTTCATTATTTTCATCTGCAAACTTTTTCATATCATCCATATTGTAATAATATATATTGTCAAGTTTGCTTACTCTTTCATCAATATCACATGGAACAGCCAGATCAATAAATACTTTTTTACTTCCGGGTAAAATATTCTCCTGAATATGCTCCTTAGTCAGCGTGAAATGCGGTCCGCTTGTAGCCGAAACTATAACATCCGCATTCTTTATATAATCATATCTGTCATTATATTCTATAATGCTTACCCTCTCCATTACATTTGGAGACATATCTATATTATGTCTTCTTCTTGTGACATATATTTGTACAAAGTCATAGCTTAGTGCATTTTTTAATACGATATCTCCGATTTTTCCGGATGCACCTATCACAAGTATATTTTTTCCTGAAAACGAATTAAGTACATCCTTTGCCGCTTTCAGTGCCAATGTAGCTGTAGATACTCCTGATTTTGAAATTAAAGTTTCTGTTTTTATCTTCTTAGCTTCCGTAACGGCATCTCTAAACAATGTATTAAGATATAAATGTGCAGTATCGCACTCTCTTGCAAACTCAATAGCATCCTTTACCTGCCCAAGTATCTGGTCTTCACCTATAAGCATTGAATCCAGACCTGCACTGACCTTATAAAGATGGGAGACTGCACTCTTTCCGGTGTAGAAAAGCAAATAATCTCTGAGGTTTTCAATATTTATACCTATTATCTCTTCACATTTTTCCAAAATAATGTTTATTATACTGCTTGTACTCCTGTCATTTCCCGCACTTACATATATTTCGGTTCTGTTACATGTGATAAGTACTGCAGCTTCATCTATCAGTTCTTCACTACATAAGGATTTTAAGAGTCTTTCCTTATCCTCATTACCGAAGGCGAAATATTCCCTTATCTTTTGAGGTGTATTTCTAAAGCTTAAGCTTAGGAGTAAAATCATCCTTTTCCCCCAAACTCTGCTATTACATCCAAAGTAATATTTATATCGTGAGCTGTATGTGCATTAGATATAAATGCCGCCTCAAATTGACTTGGCGCCACATAAATACCGTTCTCTCTTAAAAAGCTGTAATAGCTTGCATATTTATCAAGATCACAGCTTAATACATCCTCATAGCATTCTACATTCTTTGATGTAAAAAACACCGACAACAAAGAACCCACTCTGTTTATATGTATTTTTTTCTCATCCTTGTTCATTATCTTTTCTATGCCTTCAGCCAAAAGCTTAGCATTTTCATCTATATTTGCATAAATCTCAGGATTTTGAAACAATACTTCAAGAGTTGCAATACCCGCTGTTGTTGCTATCGGATTTCCACTCAGAGTACCCGCCTGATATACATCTCCAATGGGACTGATATGAGCCATTATTTCTTTCTTTCCACCATAAGCCGCAAGTGGCATACCTCCACCTACTATCTTGCCTACAGTAATCAAATCCGGCTTTATTCCGAAGTATTCACAGGCTCCTCCCTTTGCCAGTCTAAATCCTGTAATAACTTCATCAAATATCAAAAGAGCGTTATTCTTTTTTGTGATTTCTCTAAGAAATTCAAGGAATCCGTCCTTTGGAGGGATAACACCCATATTTGCCGCTACAGGCTCCACAATAACCGCCGCAATCTTATCATTATATTTATCAAATAATGCTTTGACGCTTTCTTTATCATTAAACTCCGCAACAACGGTATTTTTTGCATAGTCATTAGGTACTCCACCGCTTGAAGAAATTGCCTCTGTAAGCACACCGCTTCCTGCTTTTACCAAAAGTCCGTCAGAATGTCCATGATAACAACCTGTGAATTTTAAAATAAGGTCCC
This sequence comes from Lachnoanaerobaculum gingivalis, assembly GCF_003862475.1. Taxonomy (GTDB): domain Bacteria; phylum Bacillota; class Clostridia; order Lachnospirales; family Lachnospiraceae; genus Lachnoanaerobaculum; species Lachnoanaerobaculum gingivalis. Next base: position 53,711 of record NZ_RRCO01000008.1, read on the forward strand.
TATTTGTATATCCTCTTGCAAGTCTTATGGCACTCATTGTAGCCTCAGTGCCTGAATTTACCAGTCTTACCTGCTCCATAACAGGCATTGCTTCATTTATCATTTCAGCCAATATATACTCCTTCTTTGTAGGAGCGCCGAAGCTGAGGCCTTTTTTTAATGCTTTTTTCACCTTTTCAAGTACATATGGATGAGCGCTCCCTAGTATTGCAGGTCCCCATGAGCATACATAATCTATATATTCATTGCCATCCACATCAAATATTTTTGATCCTAAAGCTGATTTTATAAATACCGGATCTCTGTGTACCGCCCTTGCCGCACGAACCGGTGAATTTACACCGCCCGGAATATATTTTTTTGATATATCAAAATATTTTTCCGATTTTTTATAATCCCTTGATTGCATCTACTATCCCCTTTACATCATATTGTTTTGCTGTAATCAATTCCTCTATACCAAATTCTCTAAGAGCCTTTGTTGTTACAGGCCCTATCGATACCACTCTTTTTAAAAGAGCGGTTTTATCCTCTATCATTTCACACAAAGCCTTGGCGGCACTTGCACTTGCCACGACCACATAATCAAATTTCTTTATTTCCTTATTGAGCTCGAAACTTCTTCTGTAGTCAATAATTGTGTCATAGACAGGAATATCACTGAATTCTATACCTGCTTCTCTTAGGCCTCTTGGTAGATTGTCATTTCCAAGCTTTGCTCTTAGCATAAGCACTCTGCTGTTTTTATCAAGCTTTGGCAAAATTTCTGCCAAAAAGCTTTTGGAGTCAAACTTACTTGGAACAAAATCTGCATTTATTCCGTATTTTTTAAGCGCCTCAGAGCTTCCGCTACCTATTACACAAATCTTTTTATTGCATAGGCTTCTGATATCGATATCGTAGCTTTTTATCTTTTCAAAAAATATATCCACACCGTTTGAGCTGGTAAATAAAATATGTGTGGCAAGTTCAAGCTGTGAAACAAAAGTATTTTTATCAATTTCTATCTCTTTTGTAGCAATCACGCTCATCTCACAAGTATTTGCTCCGAGATTTTTAAACTCAGGTGACATCTTTTCCACCAAACCCTTGGTCGCAGTCAAGAGTATATTTTTACCTGAAAGCGGTAATGTATGTTTTTGGAAAAAGGTAAGATTTTTTTTACATACATCTCCCACTACTATAAGTGCCGGAGAAATAATATTTTCTCTTTTTGAAATCTCTTCTATATTTGAGAGTTTACCTCTGAATACTCTTTGGTTATATCTGGTTCCGTTCTCAATTACAGCAGCTCCGATATCCGAATTCATTCCGTTTGACAACAAACCTTGTACTATCAAACTTAAGTTTGATATTCCCATCAAAAATACCAGGCTGCCCTCAAGCCTTGCTATATTTTTAAAATTTAAATCAAGTTCTTCTCCCTGCTTTTTATGGCCGGTGAATACATGAAATTCTGCCGCTTCTCCCCTGAATGTAACAGGTATTCCGGCATATCCAAGACCTGCATAAAACGAGCTGACTCCATGCACTATTTCAAAATCAATATTTCTTTCTAAAAGATACTCGGCCTCTTCACCGCCTCTACCAAAAATATAGGGGTCACCCCCCTTTAGTCTGACTACATATTCACCTGTAAGTGCGTGTTCTGCAATAGTCTCATTTATTTTATCCTGTGTAAGATAATGATTTCCCGATATCTTACCTGCATATATAAGCTTTGCGCTCATCTTCACCCTGTTTAATATGGTGGGATTTACCAGATTGTCATAGACTATAACATCTGCAGTTTCGATACATTCACATGCCCTTACTGTAAGCAATTTTTCATCTCCGGGTCCAACACCTACCAGTGATACACATTTTTTTTCTTTATCAAACATTTTCCCTCTTTAATTTGCCTGCCAATTCCTCTATGGCAATCAGCAATTTTTCTAATATCTTTTCTATATTATCGGCTTCCATATATTTACCGTCAAAGTAAGCTTTTATGCTATATTTTTCTGAAGCGACGGATATAAAAATACCTGCACTTGTATGACAGTCAGCCTGCAATACACTTAAATACCTTCTCTCTGCAACAAATAAAGACTCACATTCTTTATCCTGTATTTTTTCAAGTATCTTTACCATATCATTATTTGCATATTCTGCACATAGTATTCCTTGTGCAGGTGCCGGCAATATATCACATTCCTTGATATCAAAAAGACTTATCTTATACAAAATATCCTTATATTCTCCGGCATATTTATTATCGGATAAAAGCCTGTCAATACCGGCTTTTGCCAAAATAACTCCATCCACTTCACCCGAAAATATCTTTCCTATTCTGGTGATCACATTTCCTCTGATTGGAAATATTTCAATATCCTTATTTAAAATTCTTAGCTGTTCGGATCTTCTTTTTGAGCTTGTACCTATTCTAAATCCCTTTGGTAAGTTTCTTATATCTGTATTTAAACCTTTTTTAACTACAAGAATATCATTGACTGCCGCTCTTTTTAAAACCGGCATAAGCTTTAATCTGTTATCAAACTCTAAGGGAAGATCCTTGGCTGAATGCACCGCCAGATCTATATCTCCATTTATCAGTGCTTCTTCCAGCTCCTTTGTAAATAAACCTTTTCCCCCTATTTCCTGTAATGAAATATCAAGCCTTTTATCACCTACAGTATTCATAGGAACATACTCTATTTTTATATGGGGGAAGCTATTTATTATAGCATCCCCCACCAATTTGCTCTGTGCCAGTGCCAAAGCACTTTTTCTTGTACCTATTCTTATTGTATCTTTATGAAACATATACCGCCTCATTTGCATGCTTAAGTATAAGATTTCTTACAAAATCATATTCTCCAAGTCCTTTAAGTTCAAAACTCACATTTTTCCCTCTTTCTTCAAGAATCGTTTTGAAGCTTTCATCATCACCTGCCATATCATTCTTTGCATGATCGCCTGCCACTATCATAAAAGGTGACAGATGAACATACTTATATTCAGAAAGCTCCGGTAGAATATCTTCAATATAAGGATACCCCTCTACACAGGCTATATGTATATCATCTCTTCCCGTATCTACAAATCTGTTCCTAAGCTGTTCATATATCTCATTTGCTTCATGGTCCGAACCATGCCCCATCAAAAGATATGCACTGTCAGCTTCTTTATTGTAGATCTCATCCAGTTCCTTTATGATGCAATTGAAGTCATCATCATTTTCCAAAAGTGCAGCCCCTATTTTTATTTTCTTAAATCTGTCCTTATAGCTTAATACTGCATCCTTGACTTTATTATGTTCCACACCGTTTATAATATGAGTACTTATCACCAATAATTCTTCCACGCCTTCTTGTACAGCCTCATCCAAGGCTTCTTTTATATTGTTGATATGTAAATTCTCACGACGTTTTAATTTCGACCTGATAATATCGCTTGTCCAAGCTCTGATAAAGATACTGTCATTAAAGGCTTCTCTTATATCATTTTCTATCACATCTATTGTCTTTTTTCTGGTGTCCTCATGTGTTGTTCCAAAACTTGCAACTATAACTCCCTTTTTCATCCTATTATCCCCTTATCTATGCATTTTGCCAATTCCTTCGCATAATATGTAATATAAATATCTGCTCCAGCTCTGAATGCCGATACCGCCATCTCACACATTATCTTTTCTTCATCTATAAAACCGTTATTGGCAGCGGACTTTACCATTGCGTATTCTCCACTGACTGAATATGCGGCTACCGGAACATTCGTAATCTCCTTGACTTTTGTCACTATATCCAAAAAGCTCATAGCCGGTTTTACCATTACAATATCGGCACCTTCTAAAATATCCTCTTCCACTTCCTTTAATGCTTCTCTGGAATTGTGCACATCCATCTGATAGCTCTTCCTGTCACCGAAAGCAGGTGCGGAATCTGCCGCCGCTCTGAACGGACCGTAAAACGCAGAAGCATACTTTGCTGAGTATGCCATTATAGGAATGTTTTTATATCCTTTATCATCTAAAATTGCTCTTATCTCTTCAACTCTGCCATCCATCATATCTGAAGGAGCCACCATATCGGCTCCGGCTTCTACCTGTGAAAGAGCAATCTTTGCAAGATACTTTATTGTTGTGTCATTATCTACATCACTTCCGTTTAATATTCCGCAATGCCCGTGTGAAGTATACTCGCACATACATACATCACCTATTACATAAATCCCCGGATATTTTTTCTTTATATATCTGATTGCCTCCTGAACAATACCGTGGTCATGGTATGCTTCACTGCCTACTTCATCTTTATGCTTTGGTATACCAAAGAGCATTACAGCACTGACTCCTGCATCTAAAAGTTCTTCTATTACACTGTCACATCTGTCTATGCTCATTCTATACTGTCCCGGCATGGACTCTATTTCTTCAAATATATTTTCTCCATCTTCAAAAAACATAGGATAAATAAGGGCGTCCTTGCTTATCCTCGTTTCTCTGACCATATTTCTTATACCTGCATTTGCTCTCAGTCTTCTGGTCCTAAACATATGTCCTCCCTGTTTCAGTCAAAATCTTCCTGCTTCGGATTTTCTTCCTGCTCTCTCCTACATTCCTCAACTATATCTTTTATGTTATATCTGATTGCGCTTGCTACCCTTCTTGCCAACTTATGGTTACTTCCGGATGATGTTACTCCTATCACCATCTCTTCCTCTGTAACAATCCCCGGAAAATAGAAATCACAATTTTTATAATTCGAGGCATCATTTACTATAACACCGGCTTTTTTACAATCCCACACTATCTTTTCATTCAGCTCCTTGTCATTGGTAGCGGCTATAACATAGTCAACACCTACAACATCCGAACTGTCATAAGCTCTTTCCTTTAAAATCAACCTGTCATCCTGCAAATCCATTATAGTCACTGCTATAGACTTTGCTACGACTATTATTTTGCAACCGAACTCCTTAAGTTTCAGAATTCTTCTTGCAGCTATATTTCCGGCCCCTACCACCAGAAATGTCTTTTTACTTATATCAATAAACAGCGGAAAATACTTTGCCATATCATCCTCCTTCTACATAGAATCATGTCCATATTATAACATATATTAATATAAATATTATCGAAAATATATTGCAAGAATATAAATGTTCATCAAAAAAAGCAGGGATTAGCCTGCTGTAATAAAATAATTTATATTATACTACTTACTTTTAGTATATCAAAATAATATTAGTCTTCAATCACAGTATTGTAATAAAATTTGTAATTGGTATAATAAACATATAAACGGATTTAACAATAATCCCACATGGCTTTTTTCTAAAATTTCTATACTTATATTCTTAAGTTTCACCGTAACGTGGATTCAAAAATATTTCTTTGATATAATAAAGGAGCGAGATATGCAAGAGAAAGATATATCACAAAAGATGTTGGAACAATTCAATGATGTCTTTTCAGACATAGTAAATGTACTTTTATTTAATGGTGAGAATGTAGTGGATGAAAATTCTCTACTTGATACACCTACAACCGGCATGCTAAAGATTGACGGTAGAGTTCATTCTCAGGATAGAGATGTTGCCAAGTATTGGCAACACAGCCTTATAAATATTGCTTTGTTCGGTTTTGAAAATCAAACCGTACCTGATAAGTTGATGCCTTTAAGAGTAATCAGCTATGACGGTACCGAGTATGGACGACAAACTAAAAAGCGATACCGATATAAAACTAAATACCCCGTGATTACCTTGGTATTATATTTAGGATATAAAAAAAGATGGAACTATCCGATTAATATAATCGATATAGTTAAAGTTGATGACAGATTAAAACCTTTTGTCAATGATTATAGAATCAATCTTTTTGAGATAGCATATCTGGATGAGGAAAAGACAGCATTATTTAAAAGTGATTTCAGGATTCTGGTGGATTATTTACATCAATTGCGGACAAACAACTCATATAATCCAAAAGATTATACAATAAAGCATATAAATGAATTGCTTACCCTTATGTCCGTTATGACAGGGGATAAAAGATTTGAAGATTCGATAAATGAAGCTAATGAAAAGGAGGCAAAATATATGTGTGAAGTTCTTGATATTATTGAAAATAGAGGGATTGAAAAAGGATTGGAAAAAGGTCTGGAAGAAGGTCTGGAGAAGGGCAGACAGGAAGGTGCCGATATGGTCAGTAAGCTTAATGAACTGCTGTTAAACGAAGGCAATATTGATAAACTTCGCAAAGCCAACACCGACAAAGATTACAGATATAAGTTGTTAAGGGAATATAATATATTGCAGTAATGTTTTAATATATTATTTCCTGTAAATGTACTGAATAAATTTATATAAAATATTGGAACTGATAAACCGGTGATAAAATCATATTTCTTAACGATTCTATCACCGGTTTATACTGTACCCACTATATAAATTTTAAGCCATATCTGAATCATGAATACGTTGCTCATAAACAACGATGAAATATATTATCTTTCGCAAACCTCTTTTGCAAACGGAATACTTGGTGAGGCACCTTTTCTACTGACTGTTATACTTGCAGCCTTCGCGGCTTGTTTGAGTGTTTCCGATACATCTGTTCCTGCAACTATGCCGGCTATGAAATAACCTGTGAAAGTATCACCTGCTGCCGTAGTGTCAACAACATCAGCCTTGTATATTTCCTGCCTTATCTTCTGAGTCTTATCCACATATACAGAGCCCTTCTCTCCCAAAGTCAACACTATCTTCATTCCCGGGAACCTTTTTGTCAACTTCTCTATCAGCTCATCTTCACCTGTGTCTGAAGCTCCAAGTATATCCGCCGCCTCTATCTCATTCAGTATAAGATATTCCACCTTTTCCAAATCACATTCAAATATTTTTTCATTTATAGGTGATGGGTTTAATACAATGCTCATTCCCCTTTTATATCCCTCATCTATAATAAATGAAAGATTACTCACCTCATTTTGAAGTAAAAGTATATCTCCTTTATCAAAATCTTTTAATACCTCTTTGATAAAGTCAACACCTATATTTTGATTTGCACCTCCATATAAAAGTATGCAATTATTACCTGATCTGTTTTTTTGTATAATAGCATGTCCCGATGACATATCGTACCTTTTTATGTAAGATATATCGGCTCCTACATCTGAGAGTGCCTTCAACAGCATAGCTCCGTCTGCACTTCCGACTGCTCCGGCATGGTATACTTTAACTCCTGCCTTTGCCAATGCTATAGACTGGTTAAGCCCCTTTCCTCCACAAAATATATTCATATCTGTAGAAGAAATTGTCTCACCTTCTCTCACAAAATGGTCTACATCATATACATAATCCAGATTTAGTGAACCAAAATTAAGTACCTTCATTGTCAACTCTTACTTTCTAAAAATAAACATACTCCTTTTACCATCAGATAGCCTGCTACAGCACCCTGGTCTGCAATACCCTTGGCTTTAGCAGAAAATACCGCAGCCTTGCCAAACTTAGGAAGCATATCTTTTGTAGCTTCCACGCCTTCCTCGGCACCCTTTAGTGCTGCACTTGCTACATCAAACAAACTTCCATTTTCTGCTTCTTTTGCTCTTTCGCCTGCTACCACAAGTGCGTCATAGATTGTTCTATCTCCCGCCTCACATTTTCCTCTTTTCTTGATTCCTGCTGCAAAGCTTTCAAAATACAATGCTAAATCTTTGGCGTCTATTTTATCCTTTTCATTTAATGACTTGCCGGCTTCCATTATACCGCTTGCCATCAATGTACCCATAGTAGACGGTACCACTGAAGCCATCTTCATTCCTGCCTTAAACAATGTCTTTCCCACATTATTTTCTACTGTATTTTCTCTTATAAGATCAGGCATTGCACTGTAGCCCTTACTCATAGTAAGCCCAAGATCACCGTCGCCCATATTTGCATCCATTGCACATAATTCATCTTTTTTCTCGACAAACACCTTAGCTATAGACTCAAATAATTCCGGAAAATCCTCTATTCTAATCTCTGTCATAACAACTCCTATAATCTGATAAATGGAGTCTTTACTTCCATATCAAGCCAAGCCTTTTCCTTGTCACTGTTTAACTTACAAATAGATATAGATGCACCTGCCATCTCCATACTTGTTGCATACTCACCTACAAATGTTTTATAGATCTTGATACCCTTTGATGACAATATCTCGCTCACTTCTCCTGAGAGTATATAAAGCTCTTCTATGCTGCTTGCACCAAGTCCGTTTATAAGTACTGCGACTTCATCACCGTTTCCTATTTCTATATCATCAAGGATTTCTCCCACTGCTTCATCTGCAAGCTCTTTTGCAGTCTTTATATCACCGTTCCAAACTCCCGGTTCACCGTGAATTCCCATACCGAAGGCCATTTCATTCTCTGCCAAAGAGAAATTGGCATGTCCAAGTTCAGGAATAACGCATGGTGTCAATGCAAATCCTACAGTTCTGGTATTCTGCTTTGCTGTATTTGCAGCCTCATACACTTCATCAAGGCTTCCCATCTCGGCTGCAGCCGCACCTGCATACTTATACATAAAGAATATGCCTGCAACACCTCTTCTGGTTTCAGGAAGCTTGTTTGACAACACATCATCGGCACCTACAATACTTCTTGTCTTGATATCATCCATCTCAAGCATTTCAGCCGCCATATCAAAGTTCATAATATCTCCGGTATAATTTCCATATAGATAGAGTATTCCGCTTCCGGCTTCCACTTCCTTTGATATCTCATATATCTGCTCTGCCGAAGGTGACTGGAAAACACTTCCCACACCGCAACCGTCAAGCAAGTTTTCACCTACATATCCGAGGAATAGAGGTAAATGCCCTGTACCTCCACCTGTAACTATTGCCACCTTACCGGGTTTTTTATCTGCTATACAATAGCATCTGAGGTCATCTGCTACATACTTAACCTGCTTATGTGCACTGTAAATGCCTTTTAACATATCATCTGTATAATTCTCAGGAACATTGATTATCTTCTTCATATTTTCTCCTATCTGTCCTAAAGTCCCAATTCCTTAAATGCCTTATCAAAAGGATATTTACAAATACCCTTTTCGGTAATAATACCTGTTATAAGGGAATGATCTGTAACATCAAATGCAGGATTATATACACCTATATTCTCAGGTGCCATCCTCTCTTTATACCACATCTCTGTAATCTCTTCCCCATCTCTTATCTCTATAGGTATGTCCTTGTCACTTTCAGCCTTCATATCAATAGTTGATGTTGGTGCACATACATAGAACGGAATGCCGTAATGCTTTGCTATAATGGCAAGTCCGGATGTTCCGATCTTGTTTGCCGCATCACCGTTTCTTGCCACTCTGTCACAACCTACAAATATAATATCTATCTTACCCGATTTCATTAAAATAGATGCCATATTGTCACATTGCAATGTTGTCTTTATTCCGGCATTACTAAGCTCAAATGCTGTAAGTCTTGCACCCTGCAAGAGAGGTCTGGTCTCATCACAGTAGACATGCATATCATCACCGCTAAATCCGTTTTCAAGTGCCATATACATCGGCGCTGTCGCCGTACCGTACTTTGCTGTAGCGAGTGTTCCGGCATTACAGTGAGTCATTATACCGATCTCTTTTCCGTTTCTTTTAAGCTTTTTCAAAAGTTTAAATCCTAAAGCCCCTATTCCACGGCTTATTTCAACATCCTCATTTCTGATATCCTCGGCTTCTTTAAATAAAGCGTCCTTTATCTCATCAATGCTTTTTTCTTTATTTGCTTTCAGGGCATCTTCCATTCTGTTAAGTGCCCAAAAAAGATTTACTGCTGTAGGTCTGGAAGAGGCAAAATACTCTTTTAATTCTAAAAACTCTTTTTCAAAATCAGCATAGTTTCCTGCCTCTATCTGTGAAGCCGTCTTTGCAATACCATATGCCGCACATACTCCTATTGCAGGAGCACCACGTACTCTAAGCTTCTTTATAGCTTCCCAGATTTCTTCCTTTGTATTTAAGTTTATTCTCTTTATCTCTCCGGGCAGAAGGGTTTGGTCAATAATATTCAGTTCTCCACCTTCTGTCAATTTCACTGAGATTATATTGTCAAAAAATTCTTCAATACCCATTTATAACTCCTCTGCCAAAGCTTTGCACTTTAGTATAGTGTCTACATAATCTTTACCACATTTAAAGCTGTCCGCTTTCAGTATAAACTCCTTACCTGCCAAAATATTTATTCTTTCAGCCACAAGTCTCTTTTTCTCATCTTCTATTGTAGTTACATCGGTAACATTTGCCATTCCTACAGTTCTTCTGTGAAGCTCTGTTCCGGTAAATCCTGCCGTGTCTCTAAGAATACCGTCTAAATAATATTCTTTAAAGCCTTCTACCATTGCCATCGGCTCACTTACCCACTCATCATAGAATTTATTATACTTCTCTATGAATAAATCTATGACCTCTTCCACTGATTTAAGAATCCAGTCAGTGAATTCTTTCTTTCCGTAAGCAATTCCGTTGTCATAGGCAAAAATAAGATTTGCTATAACATTTCCGATATCATATCCACAAGGTCCAAGTATACCAAACTCCGGATCAAAAACTTTTAAACCGTCTTCTTTTATAAAAATAGAACCTGTATGCAAATCTCCATGAATCAATGCCTGTGCATTTGTCATGAAATTGAATTTAAGCTTTGCAACTTCAAAATGTAATGCTTTATCCTCATAAAGCTCCTTCTTTACAAAGTCTGCATTAGGAAGAAAAACATTATTTCTATGATTTAGATCATTGTATGGCTCCATAAAAACCAGCTTTTCAGTAATATCACAAAGATCAGGTGAAACGAGCTTTCCTCCGATTACCTTCTTCTCTTTATGGTCTATTACCACATCACTGCTTTTTAATAATGTTTCTATCAAAAAATCCGTTATCTTTTCTGCAAAATGAGGATATATTTTATGCTCAAGCATTGCTTGTCTCATTACCGAAAAGTCTGAACAATCCTCCATACCGCAGGCACACATAACAGTGTCATAAAAATAAATATATGGCACCATCCCGCTTGCAAATCTTTCCTGCAACATCAAAATCTCCGATTCCAGCCTGTTTCTGTCTCTTGAAGGCTTCATGTCCTTTGAGATTCTTGTTTCGGTACCTGCCTGCTTTATATAAATTGAATGTCCCTTATCATCCGTTACTCTATAAACATAGTTAAGATTACCATGCTCCTTTGGTATAATTACCTTCATGCTGTCCTTATCCCAGTCTATAGATGTAGCTTTTAATAAGGTATACTCAACTATATCTTTTTCTTCCATCTGAAAATATGTGTCAAATCTACTCATAATGACTCCCTTTTATATATTATTCTCTCTTATATGCATATGCCGCTATAAGTGCCAAAGCAAGTACTGCGCCCTTTACCGCCGGCAATACAAAGAAAGGTACTGCACAGATAGTAAGTCCATTTTCAAGTGTAGATACAAGCATTGAGCCTATCATTGTTCCAAGTGCATTAGGTTTTTCAGCACCTCCTACAGTTCTTCCAACGAAAACTGCTGCAAGTGAAGGCATCAAATAGTTGTCACAACACATAACCTGTGCAGAACTTCCTCTTGATGAAACTAAAATACCGCCTATAGCTATAAATACAGCAGTTATCATACCTGCTACATATCTGTATTTCTTAATATCAATACCTGAAAGCTTTGCGGCTTCCTTATTTCCACCCATTGCATAAAGGTATCTGCCAAACTTTGTAAAACCAAGGAAAATATATGCGGCCAATACACATCCAAGCATAATGATAATGATCCAAGGCGCTCTTCCTATTGCAGAGAAAGAATCTGAAAGAGCTATTCTAAGAGGTTCTGCATTCCATGGTGTTCTCATACCTGTGGATACTGCACCACCTCCTATATACCACTGTCCAAGTCCCTGATGAACAAACATCAAAGCACAAGTTGCAAGCATATCCGGTATCTTACATACCAGAATAAGAAACATGGTAAGCTGATATAAAATCAAAGTTGTTACTATAGTTATTACTACTGACATAAACAGTGACTGACCAAACCAAAGGTATGATGATACAAATGCATAAGCTGAACAGCTTCCCAAAGTTCCGGCCGACATATCAAATCCGTCAGGTGCCATGGTAATTGTAGCCGCAATACCGAATACCGTGGTTATCGCCATTGCTCTGAGAATATTCACCATATTACTCTGTGACATGAATGCACTGCCTTTAATTGCTGTAAATGCTATGAAACATAGAGCAAGTGCCAGGATAGCAGCCCAATCTATACCAAATTTTATTAATTTTTTGCGTTCCATCAAACTACCTCCTCTTGACTTTGCTTACCACCTACGCTGTAAAACATTATTTCATCTTCATTTGTATTTTTTGTAATAAGTTCTGCACTTATACCGCCATTGTACATTACATAAATCCTGTCTGTGAGGGCCAAAAGCTCTTGGTTCTCACAAGTTGCATATATAACCGCATTTCCTTTTTTTGCTATCTCATGGATAAGATCAAAAATATCCTGCTTTGCACCTACATCAACTCCCTTTGTAGGTTCATCAAATATATAAAGCTCACAATCTGCAGCCAACCATTTTCCTACAGCAACCTTTTGTTGGTTTCCGCCTGAAAGTTTCTTTACAAGCTGTCTTGGACTTGGTGTTGATACATTAAGGCTCTGTATATAACTCTTTGCATTGTCGGTTACCTTTTTCTTGTCTATAAAAGACAATTTACAAAACTTTTCCAAGGATGCCGCAGATAAATTAAAGCTTACACTTTCTTCTACAAGTACACCCTCTTTTCTTCTCTCCTCAGGTACCAGTGCTATTTTATTTTTAACTGCATGTGCAGGATTTTTTAGATTCAGTTCTTTACCGTTTAATATAATTTTTCCGGTACTCTTATATGCACCGAAAAGAGTTTTACAAAGTTCAGACTTACCCGCTCCGACAAGCCCTGCTATACCAAGTATTTCACCTTTTCTTACATGTAAGTTTATATCGTTTATTCTTCCGTTGATTTCACTCAAATTCTCTGTTTTAAAAATAGTGTCACCTATAGAAATTTCTTCTCTTTTATATGCTTCCTCAAAGGTTCTTCCAAGCATAAGCTCCACTATTTCCTTTGTAGTAGTTGACTCGACTATAGGATATGTACCGATCAACTTTCCGTTTCTCATTACTGTATAACTTTCACATATCTCAAGTATCTCGTTCAATCTATGTGAAATAAACAGTATTGCTATATTCTCCGTTTTGTGTAAATGCTCCACAACTTCAAAAAGCTCTTTTGTCTCCTGATTACTAAGTGGAGCCGTCGGCTCATCAAGTATCAGGAAATTACACCTTCTTCTGATTGCCTTTGCTATAAGTACCATCTGCTTATCTGCAAGTGAAAGCTTTGAAACCAGATCCTTTTCATTTATTCTTTCCTTACTGATATGAAGTCTGTCAAGAGCTTTTCTACCCTCTTTATAAACCTCTCCCCAGTTTAAGATGGCATTTCCCTTATCCATTACCAAATCACCCTGAATAATATTCTCAGCTACGGTAAGGTTTGGAAACAGTGCTGTATCTACTTCCTGATACACTATCTGAACACCGCATTTTTTTGCATCTACAGGAGTTCTAAGCTCCACATCTTTATCATTTAATAATACTTCTCCGGTATATGTAGGGTTGGCACCTGATAATACCTTCATAAGTGTGGACTTTCCGGCACCATTTGCTCCTACAACAGCCCTTATCTCTCCCGTACTTACCTCAAAGTTTATATCCTCTAAGGCCTTTACTCCCGGGAATTCTATCGACACATTTTTTGTGCTTAACTTTATTCTGTCCATAATCATCCAATCTAAAACAGGTGAGTCATCAAAATTTCAATGACTTTTAAAAATAAAAGTAAATGTATCTGATAAACTCACCTCATTCATTAATTCTATAAGCCGCTAATCTTTGTTAGACTTATATTTACATCCCTATTATTTGTGTAAAAGATTCTTTGGCATCCAATCCGCTTCTGAGAGATAGTTAAGGTTGCCGTAAGTTTCTCCTGCTACATTTCCAAGATTCTCTACATTTGAATCTGTCTTTAAGTCTGTTGCCTTAATAGCTGTACCCGGAACCTCTACAACATCAACTCCCATTTCTCCTGTTGCCGGATCATAGATCTTATCATACTCTCCTGCCATCTCAAGTAAGAGAAGTCTCATAGCAATCTCACCGTTTAATGTCCAGTCTGTTGTTCCTGCCGCTGTCCATATATCAGGTCTTGTCTGCATATTTGTAATATCAACAGGATCAATATCTACCGATGCCATAGGAAGTGCATCACCGTTCTTACCGTTCATATTGTCATTTTCGATAAGTGCATTATATACACCCTGTCCGTACATATCATAGTATGCAATAACACCGTCAACATCTTCTCTCTTTAAGCTCTGAAGATAAGCCGCCGTTACAGTGTTTGCAGAGTCTACGGAATCCTGTAACGGTTGTACCTCACCTACAGTTACAATCTTTCCTGCCTTTTCATATTCCTGCCAGCCTTCTTCTCTTCTGTCAAACGGACTGTTGTAGTTAGGACCTCTCCATACCTTTACAAGTCTTACGCCCTCACCATACTTAGCTATCATCTCATCCAAAAGAACTGTTACCAAAGATTTATCCTGTTGGAACATCTGAGTAACACCGTCAAGCTTCTTGTACTCACCGTCTGCATAGAACTGTGTATCAAATGTAACGATCTTTAAATCCTTGTACTCATCCAAGATACCCTTTAAGAATACATATGAACCGTCCTGGTTTCCATGACTTACAATAAGTCCGTCATAGCCTGCAGATGCACATGTTCTTATAGTGTCCTGCCACTTATTGAAGTCACCGTCACAGAAGAAGAAATCAAACTGTACTCCAAGCTCATCACAAAGCTTCTTACATGAATCCTTCCACATCTGGAAAATAGTAGCTGAAGGCATAATCATAATATATGCTACCTTCTTTCCTGCTACAGGATTGCTTGTGTCAGTTGTCTTGCTCTCCTCAGCCTTAGAGTCCGCTACAGTTGCAGTAGTAGTATCCGCACTCTTTGTAGCTCCTCCACCACATCCGATTAGTGGAGCACTAACCATTGCACCGATTAATAATGCACTAACTAATTTCTTGACCTTTCTCATATCATCCTCCTTGTTTACTAAATATTTAACAAATCAAGAACTATCGTTTATATAAACAATAATATTATTATGTTTAAATGTCAATACAGTCTGACTATTTCTATTTATTGCATAAATTATTATTCTATTTTTATGCATACCCGTCTTCCGTCGAAGTACTATGAAAGTTCCGACGTTTTAAATTCCTGATAAACTATTTGATTTTACACAATTCTTTTAAGTCCCTTATTTTAAAGGCTTTTCTGCCATAAAAAATATTTAAAAAAAGTTGAAAAATTTTTTTGAGTATGTTATAATCATAGTACTTCATAGTACTTTACTTTTAGAGGTGTTTATGGCTTATTTTTTGAGAAAAGAAAAGAAGAAAAAAGGTACTTATCTTCAGATGTATGAATCATTTTGGGATAAGGATAAAAAGCAACCAAGAACAAAAAATGTAAAATCTTTTGGTTATGTTGAGGATTTGATTTCAGGTGAGATTCCTGATCCTGTTAAATTTTACAGTGACTATGTAAAAGAGCAAAATGAGAATAGAACAAAGATTCTTTCTGAAGAATCCCGTCCTCGTGCATTTTCCACCCCTGTTGAACTTAATATAGGGCACTTCTTACTTTACTCATTAATTGATGAGCTTGATGTTAAAGAAACTATTGATATACTTGCTTCTCAAATGCGTTTTCAGTTCTCTGTATTTGACTTAATTACACAACTTATTTATGCAAGGGTTATATCTCCATGCTCTAAGTCAAAGACAGCCTCTCATGTCTTTCCATACCTTTATGGCAGCTCTACAATCTCTGAAGACCAGGTATATGACGGGTGTTCTTTCATAGGAGAGTCTTATAAAAAGTATATTGATTTATTTAATCACTCTTATGAAAAGTATTTTAAAAGGGATCTTAGCAGTGTATTTTTTGATTGCACTAATTATTACTTTGAAATTGATATCCCTAGTGATGACAAGCAAAAGGGACCTTCAAAAGAGAATAGGCACTCCCCGATAATAGGGCAAGCTTTACTTTTAGATGCCGATCTCGTACCTGTCTCCATGCAAATGTATCCCGGAAATGAATCGGAAAAGCCATATATTAGAAAAGTTATTGAAGAAATGAAGCAACGACACAACATATCAGGCAAGACTATTCAGGTGGCTGATAAAGGACTTAATTGTGCAAGAAATATTTATGCTGCAGTTAAAGAAGCTAATGACGGCTATATATTTTCAAAATCAATACATGGTAAGAATCTAAGCGAAAAGGAAAAGAAATGGGTTCTACTTGAGAATGATACAAATGTCTTTTCTAATTACACTGATGAAAGAGGTAATATATCTTTTCGTCTTAAATCATGTATTGACAGCTTTGACTACAGCTTTAAAGAGATTGATTCGGAAACAGGAAAAGAGAGTGTTACAAAGTTCTCTGTAAAAGAAAAGCGTATCGTCTCTTATAATCCTAACCTTGCAAAGAAACAAAGGCTTGAAATAATGAAAATGGTCGATAAAGCTTCAAAGTTTTCTACATACAAAAATATCGCTAAAGATGAACTTGGAGATTGTGCTAAATATTTAGACATCATAACTAAAGATAGCACAGGCAAGACAATAAAGCCTATAATAGACTTAAATAAATCTAAGATTGATGAAGATCTTAAATATGCAGGATATAACCTTTTAGTGACATCTGAGATAGACATGGAGCCATTACAGGTATATAAGACATACCATAGCCTATGGAAAATCGAAGAATCTTTTAGACTTACAAAATCATACCTGGATGCCAGGCCTGTTTATTTACAGAAAAAAGAAACAATCTACGGGCATTTTTTGATATGCTACCTTAGCTTGTTTCTTTTAAGAGTATTAGAAATCAAGTGCTTCAAGAATAAAATAAACTCTTATGACTTGATTAACTTTATGCGTGATTTTAGGGTGGTAAATAAAGGTGATAATACATATATCAATATATCAAGAGACCAGTCCGTTAACGAAAAGGTTAAAAAACTGGTTGGTTTTAGTAACCTTGATGCCCTCTATTTAACTAAAGCTGAAGTCGACAATTTCTTTCAAAACTGCATGCTCTTGGATACCTAGAGTACTAGGTTTTGAGAGAAACGACGGAAGTCAGGTATTATGTTTAAATGTCAATACAGTCTGACTATTTCTATTTATTGCATAAATTATTATTCTATTTTTATGCATATAGTACAGGCGATATTTATATGTTTTATTTATCGTTTAATAAACTTAAACTCAAACTGTTTAACATATTTTTATAAACAAAAATAATATTTTTTATAGTATATAATCACCAAAGGCAACCTTGTTGTTTAATACCCTACACATTTAAAGTAAAATATTGTACTTATAATTATTTGACAATATATTTTTGAAATAGTATTATGATTACTGAAAACAATTATTGTTTAGTGAACAATATTTCTTTGGAGAATACTATGACCATTAGAGAGTTATCAAAACTGATAAATGTTTCTCCTGCCACTATTTCCATAGTAATAAATGAAAAAAAAGGCGTCAGTGAGGAAACAAGAGAAAAAGTGTTGGCGGCGATGAAGGAATATAATTATTACCCTCAACAAAGAAAAAGAATTACAGAAAATAAAAATGTACTGGTTCTGAAATATTACAGAAGCGGTGTTTTTGTTGAAGAAAATCAGGGCTTTATAGCCGGAATACTGGATGCCATAGAAAGCAGACTTCAAAAAGAAAATTTAAATATGGTTTTAAGAGTACATAAGGAGAGCTTTGAAAAGTTCTTATCCGAAACCGATCTTAGCCAATATGAAGGCATTATACTGATAGGTACGGAGCTTACTCCGGAGCTATATCCTTTATTTGATTCAATATCCATTCCCTATGTAGTCGTAGACAATGTATGCCCGTATACTACCTGTAACAGTGTATGTATGAATAATGAGGAGAATGTTTATATTGCTATAGACTATCTTAAGCAATGCGGACATAAGAGTATAGGATATATCGGCGGAAATATATATTCTGAAAATTTTCAACTAAGGAAAAAGGGATTCATTGAGAGTGTGGAAAGACTGGAAATGAACTATGTAAAAGAGCATACCTATATGATCTCCCCCACTATGATTGGAGCTTATAATGATATGCTACAACAACTAGGTGATCTAAGCACACTTCCCGACTGTTTCTTTGCGGACAATGATACTCTTGCTCTTGGTGCTATAAAGGCTTTAAAAGAAAAGGGTGTAAAAATACCAAAAGACTTATCTATAATAGGTTTTGATGATATACCTTACTCTGCAGTTTCTTCACCTGCTCTTACTACAGTTCATGTACAAAGAAGGCAAATAGGAGAACTTGCTGTGGAACAACTTTTAAAAATAAAAAAAGACAAAAAAAATAAACCGGTCAAAACTTTAATTACCGGAAATTTAATTATTAGAGACAGCGTGGCAAAAAAGGCTTAAAAAAGCCTTTTTACCACCTTTTTATTCTATTTTGTTTCTATCCGAAACAATAAAATTTAGAATCTCCCTTAACAAAATTTTCAGGGAATTTTTCATACCTCATTGCATCAAAATCATATATTCCTACCTTGATCGGCTTGTCACCTTTACAAAATGCCACTTTTTTATAACTTGTAACAGTCACAGTAAGATACTCTATATCCCTTATCTCAAGTTCTGCATATGCATCTCCCACAGGTACATATATATTTATTTCATTTTCACCTACATATTCTACTGTCATATTGGAAAAATTCATCAGGCATTCATAGAATGTATTTATTATAAATATATCGCTTACATTCGGTTCATAAGTTTTCTCTTCAAAATCATACTCTGTAAATGATAATAAATCTAATATCAGATCTATACCGATATCAAAGCTTACAGCAAACTTTTCTTTATTGTAATTCGGCTTCATACCCCATACAGCAAGCACAATACCGTCAAAATCAAGCAATTCATTCATTTTTTGTTCAAAATCTTTAAGTTCAAATTTACTCATATGATAAGCCCTCCCAAAATTTAATATTTTGTATAAAAATACTATATTTCCATATCGTATTCTAACACAATCTACACAGTCTATATACTACTATATTACATGTTATTCCTATATATGTAAATAGGGGAGCCACACTTTCGTGTGACTCCCCTTTATTATTTTCGGATTGAAATATCTACAAGTTTTATAAACTATAGATTATCTCCAAGCTCCGCTTTCATTTACATGATAACCGTCAGGTGTAGTTTCATTCTGGTACATTGAACCAAGCGGTCTTGAGTTCACATTACCAAAATTCCATCTACCTGTTGCATTATCAAAGAACCATGTCTGTGCAGGTGCTGTAGGATTCAAGAAGTAGTACTCTCCTCCTATCTTGCTCCAGTTTGTATGCATAGCACCGCTTGAAGAATCAAGGTAATACCATCTTCCGTCCTGGCCGTCATGATGCCATCCCTTAATCATCTCACCAAAGAATCCGTTGTGATTCATTGACAGATAATACCATGTACTTCCGTCTAAGAACCATCCTGAATTCATGATTCCGTCCTCAGCGAAGTGATACCACTCAGACTTTGTCTTTCCTTCGTAAGTATAGCTTAAGTATGCCCAACCCTTAGCTCTTGTGCCATTTGTAAGGTTGAATACCCACTTGCTGCTGTCAGGATTTGCTGTAGCTTCTACAGGATTTGTAAGCTCCCAGTTACCGTCGTAGCCAACTCTAAGACCTGCTGTATATCCGCTTGATCTTCTGCTTGCATTTCCTGAGCCGCCGCCTGAACCGCCACGGCCTCCTCGACCGCCGCCACCGTTTGGTACTCTTCCGCCTGCATCAACCACTGCATCATTAAGTGCCTTAATAGCTGCTATAAGCTCAGGTGTAGATGACTTTCTGTTCATTCTGTCAATTACAGCCTGTGCCGCATTGATAGCCGCCTGAAGTGCTGCTCTCTTTACAGGGTCATTGATTCTGTTTAACTGATTGTTTGCATTCTTTATAGCCGTCTTTAAATCAGACTCCGCTTTTCTACGCTCAGCCTTATCATTTGAATAGTAAACATAGATTGTCTCATCAGCTGTCACACGAAGAGTAGGGTCATAAGGATCATACATTCCTCTGTCCTTACTTAATCCCTCGTAATGCCATGTAATACCGTCATTGTCTACATAGTCTGACTGTATTGCGCTTGCATAAAGTGATGCATAATCATTTACTACCTTATTACTTGCTATTGTAAGTCTTGTTACAAGGTGATTATCTCTTCCGTCTATTACTTTTACCTTAAATGTACTTGCCGGTAAAACATATCCGAATACATAGTTCATTCCACTCTCAAATTCAAAGTTGAACTCTCCTGTATATGCACTTCCTGCATTCTCATAATCTCCATGTTCCTCATTAAAGGTAGGAGCTGTTGCTGTTGCATTTGACGGTGTTGCTGAATAGAACTTATATTCTCTATCCTGCATCAATACTCCTGTCTCAACTACTCCTGATAACTTTGTTCCACTTGGTAAAGCATAATCTTCCCATGTGCTTGTTAAAGGATTTTCCTTTTGTACTCTTGCACTTACCTGGAATTCTCCTCTATATGAGTCATCTCCTATAGCATCCGCCATCTGAGTTCTCAAAGTACTTCCTACCGGTGTCTTATCAATTACTATTCGGAAATTTCCTGAGTCTGTGATAACCGGCTGTATAATTCCCACATTTCTGCTCGGACTTACTCCGTTATTATACTGTACAGGAGCCCATGTCTGTCCCGGTGTTGAATATACTGCCTGTATTGTTACAGGATTGTTCGGCATATCAAATGTCAAACGCTGGTTTGTTGCCGCATTCATATTTGGCAGAGGTCCACCACTAACGATATTCCAATGATCAAATAATTGACTGTTATTATCAAGACCGCTTGCCTCTATCTCTACCTGTGTATCTTTTAAAAGTCCCTGTAAAACTGCAGGATCTGTTGATGCAACTCCGTTTATCTTGAAGTTACTTATTGCAGGTGCATTGTTTGCAATAGCTGTTATATTAAATCTGTTTACAGCCAATCCGATGTTTGATGTATCAACAGGTAATGCTGCTCCGTCTGCTATACGTGCTGCAGGTGTCACATTTGTTCCTGTTGTTCGTGGTACAACTCTGTATATTGTATTCGGATTTAAGTTATTAAATGTTATAGGTGCTCCCGGTGCACTTGGTGTTGTAAACGGGTGCACTACATTTCCTGACGGATCTACCAATGCATAGTCGGTATTTGGTGATGTAGGATTTATTGTTATCATCGCCTGCCCTGCATTTGAAGGATCCTGTGATACTGTAGGTGTAACAGCTACAGGTATTGTAGCCGGTGCTGAAGGTCCTGCTACAGTTGTTATACTTGAAGGTATCGGTGCTCCTACTACTATACCTCCCGCATCTGTTGTAGGAACTGTACTTACATGATAAGTATTTCCTGCCTGTATTGCAGGATCTGTAACTAAACCTCCCTCTCTCATTACATCTGCGCCTGATATTGTTGCTACAACATTTCCTGAAGGATCCGTTATAACATACGTAAGTCTTAAATCCATCGGTGCAGGTGTTGCAGGATCTATAGTTATTGTAGGAGCTCCTGTTGTAGAATTTAAGCTTCCTGTAACATTCGGTACATATGCTGCTACCGGTGTTGTACTCTCTCCATAAACATATAAATCTTTTCCTGCAAGTGTTGAAAGATCTACAGTTGCCGTATCTATAGGTGTGAGGTTCAATCTTCCTGTTGACGGATCCACAGTACCTTCATACCACTTCGGTGTATATCCGCTTTCCACGCTTATACCGTTATGAGCCTCATCTGTATAATCCTGAATCTCACTCCATGGAATATTAACTCTATCCACACCTGAAGCATCTTTTCTAGGTATCTCCGCTACACTTCCGTTTAACAGTCCTATATGGCTGTCTCCCTCATGGAGAGTGTATTTATACCATGCATTTTGATCTTTCTTAAAGCTGGCTATAAGAGAGATTATATTTGTAGTTCCCGGTGTTATCTGTGTTAAAGTTGCCTCACCGTTTGAATTAAAGTTTACTTCCTGACCTTTATATGTCCATTTGTCAAATAAATATCCTGCATTCGGAACAGGTGTAGGTAAGTCGCTTCTCTTTATATCAAGATCATACTTAAGTGTAGCAGGATTGATATTCTTTCTTATCAATCTTGGGAATGTTCCTCCGTTTGTAAGATAGTTATCATATGTAATGCTGCTTCCGCCACTTGTTACATAAAGATCTCCACCTTCCAAAGATGCTGCCGATAACTCTGTAACGGCATTAGGATCTTGAGTATACTTTACTGTAAGCACAAAGTTGTCTGCAGGTCCGTTTGTTGATACTACATACTTAGGACTTGCAGCACTCCATGTGGCATATAAACTTGATATAGGGGTTGTATATGATGATGACCAGCTTGCCGCATCATCTACCTCTATACTTGGATGTGCCAGGTAACTTGTGAGTTCAGGTGCCTCTATTGTCATGTTGTATGCTGAACCTGTATTGTTNTTTTGATCTTTCTTAAAGCTGGCTATAAGAGAGATTATATTTGTAGTTCCCGGTGTTATCTGTGTTAAAGTTGCCTCACCGTTTGAATTAAAGCTTACTTCCTGACCTTTATATGTCCATTTGTCAAATAAATATCCTGCATTAGGAACAGGTGTAGGTAAGTCGCTTCTCTTTATGTCAAGATCATACTTAAGTGTAACAGGATTGATATTCTTTCTTATCAATCTTGGGAATGTTCCTCCGTTTGTAAGATAGTTGTCATATGTAATGCTGCTTCCGCCACTTGTTACATAAAGATCTCCACCTTCCAAAGACGCTGCCGATAACTCTGTAACGGCATTAGGATCTTGAGTATACTTTACTGTAAGCACAAAGTTGTCTGCAGGTCCGTTTGTTGATACTACATAC
>NZ_RRCO01000009.1 GCF_003862475.1 Lachnoanaerobaculum gingivalis
CGACTTTCTCCAAGCCTCGGACACTGCGTTATTGGCATTATCCAAATATCTCCACTCACCGCCTGAGTTATCCCATCCTTCTGCATGTACAGTGAACGGATTGGCCCAGAGGAACAAAGCGGAAACCGCCAGCAAGCCTGCTTGACTTACTACCCTCTTTTTCTTCATCAAACCACCTCCTTGATTGTGTATCAACATGAATATAAGGTCCTATACCATGCTCTACATGCATACTCCCATATCACTGTTTAATGTGTCTGCATTAAATCAGTCTCTATATCCGGTTAAATTATTTATATATTTTCTCTATGCAAACAAAACAACTCGCAAAGATATGAAAAAATATCTTTGTAAGTAATTTTTGTATAAAGAAATTTATATCATGTTATTACTGTAAAAACCTAAATTATGTTTTTTATACTGTTTGTTCTTATAGATATTTCAGAAAATTTTTCTACAGTCCTTTTAAAATTTTTGCAAGTTACCGTCCTGTCAGTTATTTAATGCCAACACGGATATCTGACATAATATGTCCTATATAAGTTTATTCCACGCATATCTCACTCCACACTCTAATGCTTTAAGGTTACGTTAATATTATATTCATATAATATTATTATTTTAGTGTTTTGTCAAATAAGTCAAATCTTTAATTATCGTTTTGTTTTTATATCTTTTGCTGTAATACTTTTTTCAGTTTTTATAAATTAAACAGCATATTTGAATATATTTTTTTATTTTTTAGCTCTTATTTTTAGTGATTAAAACAGAAGCAAGATTGTTTGCAATGTATTATACATCTACTCAAATAGTCAAGCTATTGTACACATGTCTTTTATCCATATCCTTATTCATTAAGTCCTGTTCTTAATATTTTCGTCAGAAATAAAGTTTTAAAAAAGCACAACAAAAAACCGGCTCCGGGCAAAGCCCGAAACCGGCAATATTGTTTTATTCAAATTTATATGTAAATTATCTCTTTACATTGAATGCTGCCATACCAGGGTAGCAAGCGCTCTCACCAAGCTCCTCTTCGATTCTAAGTAACTGATTGTACTTAGCAACTCTCTCAGATCTTGAAGGTGCACCTGTCTTAATCTGACATGTGTTAAGAGCTACAGCAAGGTCTGCTATAGTTGTATCCTCTGTCTCACCTGATCTGTGTGAAGAAATTGAAGTATATCCTGCCTTGTGAGCCATCTTTATAGCCTCAAGTGTCTCAGAAACGGAACCGATCTGATTGAGCTTTATAAGAATTGAGTTTGCACAACCGTTGTCGATACCCTTCTTAAGTCTCTCAGTATTTGTAACGAATAAGTCATCACCTACAAGCTGAACTTTTCCGCCAAGTTCCTTTGTAAGAAGCTTCCATCCTTCCCAATCTTCCTCATCAAGACCGTCCTCGATAGAGATGATAGGATACTTCTCAACAAGCTTCTTCCAATGCTCAACAAGCTCTGCAGATGTGAACTCTGTTCCTGCTTTTGGAAGCTTATACTTTCCGATTGTACCTGTCTTCCACTCACTTGATGCTGCATCCATAGCGATCATGAAATCAACGCCCGGCTTATATCCTGCCTTCTCAACAGCCTTAAGAATGAACTCGATAGCTTCCTCATCGCCACCTGTAAGGTTTGGAGCAAAACCACCCTCATCACCTACACTTGTAGCAAGTCCTTCAGCCTTTAAAAGTGCTGCAAGGTTGTGGAATACTTCAGCACACCATCTAAGAGCCTCTTTGAAGCTTGGAGCTCCTACAGGCATAATCATAAACTCCTGAACGTCTACGTTGTTTGATGCATGAGCACCACCGTTTAAGATGTTCATCATCGGTACAGGAAGTCTGTTTGCATTTACACCACCAAGGAATCTGTAAAGCGGAATATCAAGTGAAATAGCTGCCGCTCTTGCACAAGCTATTGATACTGCAAGGATTGCATTAGCACCGAGCTTTGACTTATCCTTTGTTCCGTCGGCCTCGATCATTGCCTTATCTACAGCATAGATATCTGATGCATCCATACCTTCAAGTACATCATTGATAGTTGTATTTATATTCTCAACAGCCTTTGAAACACCCTTTCCGAGGTAACGTGACTTGTCACCGTCTCTAAGCTCAAGCGCCTCAAACTCACCTGTAGATGCACCTGATGGAGCTGTTCCTCTTCCGATTGTTCCGTCTACAAGATAAACCTCAGCCTCAACTGTCGGATTTCCTCTTGAGTCAAGTATTTCTCTTCCGATAACCTTCTCAATTTCTAAATAGTTCATTGGTAAAAACCTCCTTTTGGTCTCATATATCGCTTAACCTATATGATAAAATTATAACTCTATGCGACGATAGTATAATAACATAAATCTCAAGATAACTCTATATAAAAATATATAATTTTGTTATACTGTTGAATATTAGATTATATTGTGCCGAGCAATCAGGTACAAAAATGTAAACTTCGATGATTACTTCACTATTTTAGATATATTAAGGGGAATTTATGCCTGACTATAAGTATAATGAACAAGTCGATATAGAGAATATAAAGAAGCTCAGAACAATGCTTTCAGAGCTGCCTGCATTTTTTAAAGACTTTTTTAGAGGAATTGAGCCTCGTACACAATCAAGAACTCAAATTGCCTATGCCTATGATATAAAAATATTTTTGCAGTTTCTGCTTGAAGAAAATCCAAGTATTAAAAAATCCTATACCGATCTAACCGATATACCTATTTCAGTACTTGAAAGTCTTACTGTAACAGATATTGAGGAGTATATGGAGTATTTAAAATATCGTGACACTGACGGTAAGAAAATATCAAATAAGGAAAATGCCATAAAAAGAAAAATATCCACACTAAAGAGTGTATTTAAATATTTTTATCGTACCGAGAAGCTAAGCGAAAACATCATGGAAAGAGTGCAATTGCCGAAATTACATTCTAAAGAAATTATTAGACTTGATATTGATGAAGTCGCAATGATGATAGATGAAGCTGAAAACGGCGAAGGACTCAGTGACAGACAAAGAGCCTATCATGGAAAGACCAAAGTACGTGATGTGGCACTGCTCTCTTTATTGCTCGGTACAGGAATAAGAGTATCCGAATGTGTGGGACTTGATATATCCGATGTGGACTTTAAAAATAACGGGATCTTGATTCATAGAAAAGGTGGAAAAGATGTTACAATATATTTTTCAGATGAGGTAAAGGAAGCTCTGCAAAACTATTATGATGAAAGAGTTTTAATTCTGGAAGAAAGCGGACATGAAGGTGCATTTTTCTTATCAATACAAAACAAAAGACTATCCGTTCGTAGTGTTGAAAATCTTGTGAAAAAATATGCCAAGATAATCAGTCCTTTAAAGAAAATAACTCCACATAAGCTTCGTTCCACATATGGCACAAATCTATATAAGGAAACAGGTGATATATACCTGGTGGCTGATGTTCTGGGTCACAGTGATGTAAACACAACCAAAAAACACTATGCGGCTATAGAAGATGACAGGCGAAGAAGCGCCAGAAATGTGGTAAAGCTGAGGGAGAAATAATTTATTTCTCCCTCAATATATTTGGAATTATCTGTCGACCTTATAGCTTACAAGTATAAAGCAACCGGGATGCACCTTATTGCTGTCCATTCCGTTCATATCCATAATCTGTTCTATATACTTGCCATTAGATATACCTGTATTATTATATTTTTCAGATATACTCTCAAGGCTGTCGCCGTACTCAACTTTAACTGATGTATATCTTATATTCTCTGTATCCATGCCGGCTCTTGTAGTATTTGCCCTGCCAAGTAAAAAGCTTATTAAAAACAATGTAAAAATGAATGCTAAAAATACTTTTCTCATATTCTCCTCCAAACATTTGTTCTATGTAATAAGTCTACAATAAGAACATATGTTTGTCAAGAGAAAATCGAACATATGTTTTTTTACCTCATACTTCTCTTCATCGCCTTCTCTATTTCTCTTTGCTGTGTCTTTTTGGCAAGTGTCTCTCTCTTATCATAGTTTTTCTTTCCCCTTGCCAAACCTATTTCAACCTTTACAAGACTTCCCTTTAAATACACCTTTAAAGGTACTATGGTCAGTCCTTTTTCATTAAGCTTTGAATCGAGCTTTAATATCTCTTTCTTATGCATCAGAAGTTTTCTTACTCTCAAGGGATCTTTATTGAATATATTTCCCTTCTCATAAGGATTGATATGCATTCCCATGATAAAGACTTCACCGCGTTCGATTCTTATCCATGATTCCTTTATTGAAACATGACCCATTCTTACAGATTTTACCTCCGTTCCGAACAGCTCAATGCCTGTTTCATAGTTTTCCAAGATAAAATAATCAAAATATGCTTTTTTATTATTTGCTATTATCTTAATCCCCTCTGCCATCTCTCTCCTTTACAAGTTTAAAGTCAATTCTCTTTGCAAGTCTGTCTATATCATAGACTTTTACTCTTACCTTTTGACCCAAAACAAATTTCTTTTTTGTAATTTCTCCTACAAGTTCATATCCGGCTTCATTATAGACGAAGTAATCGCCTTCCAAGTCGGCCATTCTTATAAACCCTTCCACAGTGTTTTCAAGCTCTACAAATATACCGAAGCTTGTAACTCCGCTTATTATGCCGTCAAATTCCTCTCCCATATGCCCAAGCATATATTCGCATTTTTTATACTTTACAGTCTCTCTTTCGGCTTCCTCGGCTCTTCTTTCCATCTGTGATGATTGTAAAGCTACACCGTCCAAAATAGCTCTGTAGTGCTCTGTCCGTCTTTCGGAAAGTCCGTTTTTTATATTTTCTTTTATTATCCTATGTATCTGCAGGTCGGGATACCTTCTTATAGGTGAGGTAAAATGAGTATAATATTTTGCCGCAAGACCGAAATGACCTATGCATGATGTATCATACCTTGCCTGCTTCATACTTCTGAGCGCAATCCTTGATATAATGGCCTCGGCATCACTTCCTTCAATGCTTGCCAGAAGCTTTTGAAGTTCCTTCGGAGATACTTCATCATTTTTTCTTCTGAGCGTAAAGCCGAAGTTATTTATGAAAATTGCCAGACTCTTTATCTTTTCGGGATCCGGATTTTCATGGACTCTATAAAGAAACGGCAAATCCTGCCAGAAAAAATCCTCTGCTACGGTCTCATTTGCAGCAAGCATAAAATCCTCTATAAGCTTTGTAGCCGAATTCCTTTCATATGGCTTAATATCTACCGCCTTACCGTTTTTATCAAGTATTACCTTACTCTCCGGCAGGTCAAAATCTATAGATCCACGTTTTGTTCTTGCGCCTCTTAGAAGTTCGGATACAAGTTTGAAATTATTAAAAAGCTCAATATAATCGCTGTACCTTTTCTTTGTCTCCTCATTTGAATCTGTAATAATTTCATTAACCGCAGTATATGTCATTCTCTCATTTACATTAATAACACTCTCGCAGATATTATGTCCTATTATATTACCCTTTTCATCTATCTCCATCAAACATGAAAGTGCAAGTCTGTCTTCACCCTGATTTAATGAACAGATTCCGTTACTTAGCTTTCTCGGAAGCATAGGAATCACTCTGTCTACCAGATATACGCTTGTAGCTCTGTGTAATGCCTCCTTATCAAGTGCTGTATTCTCTCTCACATAATGAGTAACATCCGCTATATGAACCCCCAAATGCCATATATTTCCATTCTTCTCAAGTGTTATGGCATCATCCAAATCCTTTGCATCCTCACCGTCTATTGTAACGGTAACCAGATCTCTGAAATCCTGTCTTCCTTTTATATCTTTTTCAAGAACCGTACTCGGAATTTTTTTCAATTCATTTTCCACATCATCGCCAAACTTTTCAGGGAGACCGAAAGCTCTGACTATGGAAAGTATATCAACTCCTGCATCCGTGCTTTTTCCAAGAATTTCAATGACCTTGCCCTCAGGCTTCTTTTTATCACCACCGAAATCTGTGATCTCAACAACCACCTTATCTCCGGTTTTTGCACCCTTATCTCTTGCTGCAGGAATATATATATCTTTTAAAATCTTTGTGTCGTCAGGCAATACAAAGCCGAATTTATTATTCTTCTTGTAATAACCTACCATTTGAATATTGGCATGCTTTTCTATACCTATAATATGTCCTTCAGCTCTTTTTTCGCTGCTTTCAATATCTATAACAACTTTTACCTGATCTCCGTTCATGGCATTTGCTGTATAATCGGCAGGAATAAATATATCCGAATCTCTTCCTTCCACTCTTACAAAACCGAATCCCTTTGGATTTGCCATAAACTCACCGATTAAAAACTTATTCTCAGGTTTTTTATACTTACCTCTTTTGCTTATTTCAAGTCTGCCTTCAAGCAGCAATTCTTTCAATACTTCATCCAGCTCAGGTCTTCTTTCTTTATCAACGTTAAAAAAAACCGCCAGTTCTTTTGCCTTCATAGGCACGTACAGAGGGCTTTCTATAAAGTCCATCACTATCTTTTTTCTTTTTTCTAAATTCTTATCCATATAAACCTTTATAAATAAAAAGCACTCTTTTGAGTGCTTTTTGTTATTTAACAATATTTAAAACCAATGATAAAATCAAAAATAATGCCGCAGCAACCTTTGTAAGCTTCTCAAGTAAGCCTTCAACCGAACGGCCTCTGTTCTTACCCCAATATGTATCGGCAATACCGCCTATTGAACCAAGTCCCTGCTCATTTCCTTCCTGAAATAATACTACTGCAGTCAGGAAAACGCATACTAAAATAAATATTATTGAAATAATCCTGTTTAACATTAACATATTTACACTCCATTAAAATACAAAACTGTTCTTATAATATCACTAAACAGTACTAATTGCAAGCCGGATTTTATTACTCAATCCTTACATTGCTGTCACTGTTTTTCTCTTTCTCAGTCTGTGAAGACTCTTTGTTTCCTGTGACCTTTACCTTAGCACTGTTACTTACCCATATACTCGGCAAAATTTCATAAGAATATTTTACAGAGTAGTCACCTGTTTTACTTGTGTTCACATTAGACTCAACCTTTATTTTTCTCCTGTCAATTTCCGTAATCTCATCATCATTTTGAATCTTTGCGGTTACAAGATTGTCAAAGTTTTTCCACTCACTTCCGACTGTAATCTCAAGGTCTTTACAATCAAGAATCTTTTGAAACTCTACATATACCTTTGAAAGAGAATGATTATACTTATCCTTTTTACCAAGATGTAATTCAAGTCCTTCATCGTATATATGCTTTTTTTCTCCGACTATAAAACTGTATTTATCCTGTAATGAACCGTTTTTTATAAGGAGGGAATATCCTCTGTCATTTACAAGGCTCTGTAAATCCTTTGTATTGACACTGATATAGCTGTAATCGTTTACAAATGCGTCTTTCTTTTCATCTGTAGTAAACATCGAACAGAATGCCGCATTGGCTCCCGGAAGCTTTTCAATTATATCATTCGGCAATATATCATAGCTTTCCTCATCACGCCTTACTATACCTACTGTTTTTCCGTTTAAAAAATCTTCCGCCCTGTCACTTCCGTGGCAGGTTGCTATACTCATATTAAGTTCTTTCTTGATAGGATATCTGTAATCCAATTTGAAAACAAAGATATTATTTGTATTAACTTCTTCAATAGTCTTCAAATCATCCACAAAATCATCTTTTTTTTCTATTACCATTCTTCGCTCTATGATTTCCATAGGCAAAATGCCTTCAAATTTTTGTCCTGCAGCTAATTTCCCATCTATCTTTACAGAATTAACCTTATTAAAATCCACCTTTTTTCCGGACTTTCTTTCAGTCTCTGTGACAGTCTTTCCGTCAGTCACATACTTTATATCAACACCTGATAGATCTCCGGTAAAAATATCAAGACTTGAGTTTATAAGTCTAAGCTCAGACACACTGCCCTCCGTCTTAGGAGGCAGTGTTATATCAAAACTTATATCTCTTTCCACATCCGAACTGTTTTCAATATTTGCACTTAGACAGAGATTACTGTAAATATCCATATCCAGTATATCAGCAAAATTTTTTATAATACTTCTTCTATTATCATTCTCGCTCACGGAAATCAAGGACATAGCATTTGAACCATATTCGGTTTCTCCACTCAGATTATTAAGTACTCTAATTCTGAATGATGTCTTAACTCCGTTATCATTGCTTTCATAATCCGGATTTATAGGGTTTTTAAATACGGCATTTCTTCCTTCTCCATAAGCTCTGGTGTCATCTCCGACTAGCACAGAAGTAAGCAATATAACTGAAAACACAAAAAGACAAAAGTACCTGATAAAAGCTTTACTTTTCTTTTTCCTTCCTCTACTTCTAACCATATCTATCTCTCACTTTTCTAAAACAAAGCACATATCTGTCAAAGATTACCCCACAGCTTAATTTAAACTAGGATCTGATTCTGATATTCTTTTCCTCAAGCTTCTTTAATATCTTATCCATAACCTCATTCACATCCGCATCAAGAAGAGTTCTTTCCTTGTTTCTGAATGTAAGTGAATAAGCCACCGACTTAAATCCTGCCTCTATCTGATCTCCCTCGTAGATATCAAACAGATTAAAGAACTCAAGATTGCTTCCGCCGTTTTCAGAAATTATATCCTCAATCTCACCTACCAAAACGCTTCTTGGCACTACCAATGAAATATCTCTTGAAATTGCAGGATATTTTGCTATTCCTGTATATTTAATATCAAAGTTTACAAAAGGAATTACATTCGGCATATCAAGTACCGCTATATAGGTCTTCTCACCCAATTTATAATTTTCACATACAATCGGATGCACCTCACCCAAATATCCGAGGCGAACTCCGTCAAGTACTATATCGGCCTTTCTTCCCGGATGTAAGAACTCTTCCTTACAACTTGGATCATAGTGAAGCTTACATGCAATTCCTATTGTATATAAGAATTCCTCTACCACACCCTTCATATCAAAGAAGTTTTCCTTACCGTAGAATCCAAGTACAAACTGCATTCTCTCATCAGGCAATTCCTTTAAAGGAAGCTCCTTAGGAATATAGATGTTTGCAAGCTCAAATAAATGCACATCCTTATTTCTTCTGTTGTAATTTGTTGAAAGAGAATTAAGTATACCGTTTACAGCCTGAGTTCTCATCATTCTGAAATCTTCACCAAGAGGATTTGAAATCTCTATTGCTTTTCTGTAATGGCTGTCCTTTGATAATCCGAGCTTGTCAAAAACCTTTGCACTCTCAAATGAATAGTTCATCGCCTCTGAGAATCCTAAGAACTTTGCCACCTCTCTTGCAAATTCTTCTATTTCAAGCTTCATACTGATACCGCCTATAGTAGCGCTTGATTTAGGCAATGTTGTCGGTATCTTATCGTATCCGAAAAATCTTGCCACTTCCTCGGCCAAATCCGCCATGAAGTGAATATCCTGTCTGAATGTAGGAGCCACAATCTCATTAGTCTCTTTATCGTATTTTAACTCAATTCTGTCAAAGATTTCAAGCATATCTTCCTTTGATATGGAAGTTCCAAGTAATTTATTGATTCTTTCAGGCTCAAAGGCTACTCTTGACTCTACCGCCTTTATCGGGTAAACATCAACAGTTCCGCCTACTACTTCTCCCGCTCCAAGTTCTTCCACCAGGGAACATGCTCTCATCATAGCATCGTAAGCATTGTTCGGATCAAGTCCCTTTTCAAATTTTCCTGATGAATCTGTACGAAGTCCTATTCTCTTTGATGAAAGTCTGATATTTGTACCGTCAAATGTAGCGCATTCAAATATCATTGTGCTTACATCATCTGTAATCTTTGAGTTCTCACCACCCATAATTCCGGCAATGGCTACAGCTTTTTTAGCATCATTTATCATAAGTATGTTGCTGTCAAGCTTTCTTACCACTCCGTCAAGAGTTTCAAACTCATCTCCGTCCTTTGCTCTGTCTACAACTATTTTTTGTCCTTCGATAAGATTGTAATCAAAAGCATGCATAGGCTGACCGTACTCTGCCATAACATAGTTTGTTATATCCACTATATTATTTATAGGTCTTATTCCCACTGCACGAAGTCTTTGCTGCATCCATGCCGGTGACGGTGCAAGCTTTATATTCTTTACAACTCTTGCCACGTATCTCTTGCAAAGAGTTTCATCCTTCACTTCCACAGACAAATAATCATTTACATTCTCAGAATTTCCTGTTGTATTTACCTGCGGTAAAACAAGCTTTTTCTTAAATGTAGCAGCAGCCTCTCTTGCAATTCCTATTACTCCGTAGCAGTCCACTCTGTTTGATGTGATTTCATACTCAAATACTGTATCTCTAAGTCCTAAAAGTTCTATAGCATCGCTGCCGACTTTCGCATCCTTTGGCAAGATATATATTCCGTTTTCAGGTGCATCAGGGAAGTAGTTCTTATCTTGTCCAAGCTCATCAATAGAGCACATCATACCGAATGACTCAACTCCGCGA
Organism: Lachnoanaerobaculum gingivalis; assembly: GCF_003862475.1. Lineage (GTDB taxonomy): Bacteria > Bacillota > Clostridia > Lachnospirales > Lachnospiraceae > Lachnoanaerobaculum > Lachnoanaerobaculum gingivalis. The sequence goes on from NZ_RRCO01000009.1 coordinate 10,498, forward strand.
AGCTTACCTTTCTTTATCTTGATGCCATTTTCAGGCAACGGACTTCCGTCATGTCCTCCTGCAACTTTTCCGCCGTCTAAAACTACAGGCACCTTATCACCTACCGAAACATTAGGCGCTCCTGTAACTATCTGTATTTTTTCATTTCCGACATCCACCTGACAAACAATAAGTTTATCCGCATCAGGATGTTTCTCTATTGAAAGAATCTCTCCTACAACTATTTTATCGAGATTTTTATCCAATTCTTTATAACCCTCTACCTTTGTTCCGGTAAGAGTCATTGCATCTGTATATTCACTTGGAGTGACTTCCAAGTCAGGCACATAGGCCTTTATCCATGATAATGCTGTATCCATTCTTCACCTCTGTTATTTACTGTAAATATAATATTTTGTACAAGCTTTATTAGAATTGCTTTAAGAATCTGATATCATTCTCGTATAAAAGTCTCATATCATCGATTTCATACTTTAATAGAGCGATTCTCTCAAGTCCGATACCGAATGCAAAACCGTTGTATTCATTCTTGTCTACACCACACATATCAAATACATGTGGATGTACCATTCCACAACCAAGGATCTCTATCCAACCGCTGCCCTTACAGAATCTGCATCCGCTTCCATGACATTTAAAACAGGTCACATCCATCTCTGCACTTGGCTCTGTAAACGGGAAATGGTGAGGTCTGAACTTAACTTTAGTATCTTCTCCAAATAATTTTTTAGCAAATACCTCAAGTGTTCCCTTAAGATCTGCAAATGTGATATCCTTATCTACAATAAGTCCCTCTATCTGGTTAAATGTAGGTGAATGAGTGGCATCCACTTCGTCTGAACGATACACTCTTCCCGGGCTTATCATCTTTATAGGAAGCTTTCCTGTCTCCATAATTCTTGCCTGTACGGGTGATGTCTGAGTACGAAGCACTATATCCTTTGTTATGTAGAAGGTATCCTGTTCATCCTTTGCAGGGTGATCCTCAGGAATATTAAGCTTTGTAAAGTTGTATTCATCAAACTCTATCTCAGGTCCTTCCACAACCTCATATCCCATATTTGTAAATATTTTTTCAACTTCATGTAATGCGATTACATTCGGATGATTGTGCCCGAATTCTCTCTTGTTTGCAGGCAATGTGACATCTATAGTCTCCGCTTTTAACTTTGCCTCAAGCGCAAGCTTTGCAAGCTCGCTTCCGACATTATTTAATGTATTTTCAATAGCTTCTCTTGCTTCATTTACTACTTTACCGAATTCAGCTCTTTCTTCAGGAGCTATATTTTTCATATTTTTAAGAAGAGCGGTAAGTTCGCCCTTTTTACCAAGATATGCTACCTTAAGCTCATTCAATCTTTCTTTGTTTTCTGCACTGTTTATCTTTTCTAAAGCTTCTTTTTGAAGTTTCTCTATTATGTCCAGCATTTTTTCTCCTTATTTAATGAATAGTCATGCCCCATATCAGTTTAAACTAATATGGGGCCGGCAAAAGTCCTATCTATAGATAATATCATCTCTACCCGGTCCATTGCTTACCAACTTTACAGGTACTTCAAGTTCTTTTTCTATAAACTCAATATACTTCCTACAATTCTCAGGCAATTCCTCATACTTCTTTATACCTCTGATATCACAATTCCATCCCGGAAGATATTCATATACAGGTTTTGCAATCTTTAATTTATTTGTCGTAGGGAAGTCCTTGGTTATCTCACCATTTATATCATAGCCTACACATACAGGAATCTCCTTTAGATATCCGAGTACATCAAGTACTGTAAGTGCGACCTCTGTAGTACCCTGAATTCTTACACCGTATCTGGATGCTACAGCATCAAACCATCCCATTCTTCTGGGTCTTCCTGTGGTAGCACCGAACTCACCACCGTCTCCACCTCTTCTTCTAAGTTCATCTGCAGCAGCCTCATCCTCTATCTCACTGACGAATTCTCCTGCGCCTACCGCTGATGAGTAGGCCTTAACCACTGTTGTGATTTCTTTTATCTCATATGGAGCAATACCTGCACCGATAGCACCGTATGCAGCCAATGTGGAAGATGATGTAACCATAGGATAGATTCCGTGGTCAGGATCCTTTAGTGAACCCAGCTGACCCTCAAGGAGAATATTCTTTCCTTCTTTTATAGCCTTGTAAAGATATGAACTCACATCGCATACAAAAGGTTCAACCATATCTCTGTACTCATGAAGTGTATTCATAAGTTCTGTTTTATCAAGCTCAGGCATATTGTAAAGATGCTTGAACATAACATTTTTTAATGTACAAATCTTTTCAACCTTTTCTTCCAATATTTCATCATCAAAAAGCTCACTTACCTGTATTCCGATTTTTGCAAACTTATCTGAATAAAAAGGAGCTATTCCTGACTTGGTAGAGCCATATGCTTTTCCGGCAAGTCTTGCTTCCTCATAGGTATCCTGCAAAATATGATATGGCATCAGAAGCTGTGCTCTGTCTGATACCAAAATCTTAGGTCTCGGTACACCTTTTTCAACCAGTTCGTTTATCTCTTTAACAAGATATGGAATATTAAGTGCAACACCGTTTCCTATAATGCTTGTTGTATGATCATAAAATACTCCTGACGGCAACAGATGCAAAGCAAACTTACCGTAATTGTTTATAATTGTATGACCTGCATTGCTGCCACCCTGAAAACGAATAATAATATCCGCCTTTGCCGCAAGCATATCTGTGATTTTGCCCTTACCTTCGTCGCCCCAATTGGCGCCTACAATAGCTCTTACCATTTAATTCTCCTTACACATTTATATCAGCCTTTAATCCCAGAATATCTTTATTTTCATCCAGTATAGGCTTGATAATTCTTTTTATAAAATCTTCAACCTGAACGCTGCTTCTTCCGATATATTTTTCAGGCTTCATAGACTCTTTCAATTCTTCCTTTGAAAGATTGAACATAGGATCTTTTGCAATCAAATCAAGCAGATTGTTTTCTTCACCAAGTTCTTTTACATTCTTTCCGGCAATCATTGAAAGCTCTCTAATTCTTTCATGCAGCTCCTGCCTGTCTCCACCGGCTTTTACCGCATCCATCATTATATTCTCTGTAGCCATAAAAGGCAATTCTGACATCAAATGTTTTTCTATAACTTTCGGATATACCACCAATCCGTCCACTACATTTAAATATAAATCAAGTATACCGTCTATGCTTAAAAAGCCTTCAGGTATTGAAAGTCTCTTATTTGCGGAATCGTCAAGTGTCCTTTCAAACCACTGAGTGGATGCCACCATCATAGGATTCATAACATCACTCATTACATAGTTTGCCAAGGATGCAATTCTCTCGCTTCTCATCGGATTTCTCTTATATGCCATAGCTGATGAGCCTATCTGTGACTTTTCAAAAGGCTCTTCAATCTCTTTTAAATGTTGCAAAAGTCTGATATCATTTGAGAACTTATGTGCCGAAGCCGCAATACCTGCAAGCACATTTAATACCTTGATATCCACTTTTCTTGAGTATGTTTGCCCTGAAACAGGATAACATTCCTTAAATCCCATCTTATTTGCAATCATAGGATCTATTTTATTTATCTTCTCATCATCTCCGTCAAAAAGTTCCACAAAAGAGGCTTGAGTACCTGTAGTACCCTTACATCCCAAAAGCTTTAAATTCTCAAGAGTATAATTTACATCCTCATAATCTAGCAAAAGCTCATTTATCCAAAGTGTAGCTCTCTTACCCACTGTGGTAGGCTGTGCCGGTTGGAAATGAGTAAATGCCAAAGTAGGCAAATCCTTATATTTTAAAGCAAACTTTGAAAGTTCGTTTATTACATTGATAAGCTTTTCTTTTACCAGCTCCAGTGCTTCCTTCATTATGATAATATCCGTATTATCTCCTACATAACAGCTGGTTGCTCCAAGATGAATAATACCTTTTGCTTTTGGACATTGTACTCCGTAGGCGTATACATGACTCATTACATCATGCCTTACTTGCTTTTCCCTTTCCTTTGCCACATCAAAATTTATATCATCCTGAAATTTCTTTAATTCTTCTATTTGCTCATCAGTAATATTCAGGCCGAGTTCTTTTTCCGTCTCTGCAAGAGCAATCCACAGTTTTCTCCAAGTTTTAAACTTCTTGTCCTGTGAAAAAATATATTGCATCTTTGCACTTGCATATCTTTCTGAAAGCGGACTAATATATCTATCTTTCAAGCCTTCCTCCTATTGTATACCAAGTCTTTTAAATACTTCGGCGTAGGCATCTTCCACTCCGCCCAAATCTCTTCTGAATCTGTCCTTATCCAGTTTTTCATGGGTTTCTTTATCCCATAATCTGCATGTGTCCGGTGATATCTCATCAGCAAGAATTATATCTCCCTTATATCTGCCGAATTCTATTTTAAAATCTATCAGGTCTATTCCAAGTCCGTCAAAATAATTAATCAGTGTTTCATTTACTTTGAAAGCGTATGAGGCAATCTTGTCAATCTCATCCTGAGTTGCAAGATCAAGCGCCAATGCATAATAACCGTTTATAAAAGGATCTCCAAGATCATCATCTTTATAGGAAAATTCCAAGGTAGGAGTTTTTAACTTGATTCCCTCTTCCATGCGGAGCTTTTTAGCAAAGCTTCCTGCAGAGTAGTTTCTCACTATTACCTCAAGCGGTACTATCTTTACAGCTTTTACAGCAGTCTCTCTGTCGTTAAGCTCTTCGATATAATGAGTAGGAACGCCCTTCTTTTCCAAAAGTTTAAATAGATGATTTGTCATACGATTATTAATCGCACCTTTTCCTACTATTGTTCCTTTTTTCTCTCCGTTAAATGCTGTGGCATCATCCTTATAAGAAACTATGAGCACATCAGGGTCCGCAGTCTTAAATACTTTCTTAGCTTTTCCTTCATACAGCTGCTCCAACTTCTCCATTGTACACCTCCATTTGCTTTCAAAATCTACAATATCCCTCTGTCCACCAATAAAACAAAGCGGGCAGATACCACGGTTGTATTATATACCACTATAAAGGATGTGGCAATATATTAGGAAAAAAAGGATATCTCTATTCACCTGGGAGTGAATAGAAATATCCTCTAAAACGGAGTATCTATTTTATTTTTAGGAATAATCCCGACTTAATAAGCACAGGCCTAAGAGCCGCATAAAGTATTACTATCAATACTGTACTTACTATTGCATTTATAAGAGTTGTACCTGCCGCCCATGTAGCCATGATCTTTGCGGCATCCGCCTGAACTCCCAAAATATATACCTTATACAAATATCCTACTATAGGATCGAATATAACATTGAATCCCAGTCCACAAATTGAAGATATTGCAGTCCACTTCATAATATACTTTGTATCATGATTTTCTGTAATATGTGCTATTTTATGTGCGACAAAACCTGCAATAAGTCCGATGCAAAGCTTTAATATAAATGTCTTAGGTGCAGATGTTATATATACCGGATCTAAAATATCAGCTATGGTCATTCCAAGGCTTCCCGCTATACCGCCATATACTCCTCCAAGCAATATCGCAGCAATAACACAAAAAGCGTTTCCTATATGTAAGGCTGTCATATCACCTGATATTGTAGGAATCGGTATCTTTAAATATGTGAAACTCACATAACATAATGCCGCCATAAGTGCCGTTGCTACAAGTTTAAAAACCGTACTGTCTTTTGTTCTTTCCATGATCTTTCCTCCATCATTTTTGGCTGACATAAGTATATAAAAATAGTGGTATGATTAAAATATCCACTTTGAATAGTTTCAATCATACCACTTATATTATTTGAATATATTTTCCTCGTTTTTATTTTAATTATTATTCCAAATTCAATTTATCTCTGAGTATGCGATAGCTTATTGCATAGGCAATTACAGCTATTATTATATTCTTTGTACCAATTAAAATCATTGTAATGATACTATATACACCTGGACTATGTATAAAAGGCCCGTATACAAATGCTTTTGTTATCACTTCTATTATTGCGTCAACAGCATTAAATACTCTGTTCATAACTATAAATATTATTACACTCATCAAGATTTTATGTGAATTAAACAGCTGCCCGATTGAAACTGCTAAAAATAAAAGCAATGTATTGGAAACTGTTTGTATAATTGCAAATAAACAGCCAAAGACTATTCCAAGTACAATTCCCATACCGTTTAACATTGTAAAATCACCCAGTACTGCACCTTTAAATCTTGCTATATAAAGCATCAAATCTCCAAATCCGTCTGTTACCAATATATATCCACCCAATATGATACTTGCCGATACAACAATCATCAGCGTTACAATTGTTTGTACTACTACCGCCGGTATTACCTTACCCAAAATAATCTCATGTTTCTTTAAAGGCAATGTATTTGTAAAATATCCTACACCTGAATACACAGTTTTATAAAACCTGACTCCTATATATATATTCATACCTATTCCTGTAACAATCAATATAACTACGTATAAAATAAAAGTTATATATGCCAAAAAAATCGATAATATACCTCCCTCCGAGTCATTAATTCCAAAAACCAACATCGGAACTATTACTACACAGAAAATTATTCCCGTAATAACAGCAAGCGCTATTGCTACCGGTAAAAGTGCAGATTTCATTTGCTTAAATTCATATTTTATCAATTTACCCGACATTTAATACCTCCTTGAAATATTCGTCTATAGAACAGCCTTTTTCATTTCTTATACGGTCTACAGTATCATATAATATGATTTCTCCGTCCCTTATAAATATAACCTCGTCAAGCATACTCTCCACCTCCGGAGTAATACTTGTAGATATCAAAATGCCGGCATTCCTATTATAGTTACTTAAAATTATTTTCAGTATATAATCTCTTGCATCAGCGTCTACATTAATGAAGGGTTCGTCCAAAACGTAGAGCTTTGCATTCCTACTCATAACAAGTATAGCTTGCAACTTTCTTCTGTTTTCTTTTGACAAAGCCTTTATCTTGAATTTATCCGGAATCTTTAAATCATTAAACATATCATAGGCTCTGTCTTTGGAGAAATCCTCATAAAAATCGGCATGCATACATATTGTATCTTTAACCGTCATACTTTCATCAAGGAAAATTTTATCCGGAAGATATGCAACATAGGATTTGGTTATTTCATTCGGTTCAACTCCGTCAACACTCACTACTCCCTCAGTCTGCTTTAATACACCTGTAATTATCTTCATTAAAGTAGTTTTACCTCCACCCTTAGGACTGAACAGCCCTACAATTTTTCCGGACGGTATATTCAGGTTTATATTATTCAGTGCCTTTTTAATTCCATATTTTTTACTGACAGCCTTTAAACTAAGTAAATCAAGCATTTTTCACTTCCTCCATCTTCTCTATGTTCTTAATTATTTCCTCTTTTGAAAACCCCATATTAACCATATTAAAAAAATATTCCGATGTATATTCTCTTGCCATTTCCTCTTTGCTTTGCTTAATTATTTCCCTATTATTTGTAGCTTCTCTACCTGTATTTCTTATAGTATCTACAAGCCCCGTTCTCTCAAGCTCCGCATACGCCCTTTGGACAGTATTTGGGTTTACATTCAACACATTTGAAAGCTCTCTTACGCTCAGAAGCTTATCTCCGCATCCTATCTCACCTGAAAATATTTGCATTCTTATATAATCAATAATCTGCAAATACACGGCTCTGTCAGATTTCACCTTCCATTCCATATACTCCCCTTCCGTTTATTGTACTACTTCATTAATACACTATAAGAATAAACAAATATTTAATATTTGTAAATAATTTTTTTATTAATAATGATTTACATTAATTCTTTGGCCGGTTTACCTTGCTCCTTATTTCTTTTAAGTCCTATTTTGACAATAATATAGCTTAGAATGTAATATATTATTATCAATACAGTATTTTTTAATATTGATGCTATTGCTCTTACATGGCAGTGAATTTCATTTAATCCGGTCTCCAGCGCTTCTTTTGGATAGCTACGAATTATGTTCATAATTATAGGTTCTATAATTTCATCACCAAAAAATAAAACGAATATAGCCGTGAAAAGTACTATTGTAATCACGCCACCTATTTTTTTTATTGATTTTCCTATAGAGACACATAACCACAAAAGCAATGTAGTTGCAAAAATCCCAAGAATTTTAGCTGTAAAAATTTCAAATCCGAAACGGCCTATAGTACTACAGTCATTGGAAACATCAATAAAAGCAAACTCTGAAAAAGCCACCAGATCAGCAAATGAAATTCCATATCCATAGCCATATCTTAACGAATAAAATCCACCTAGTACTCTTTCTGTCGATATAAATAGTGCAACTCTTACTGTTATCTGAAATATTACCATAGGAATAAATTTACTTAATATAAGTTTATTTGCAGATAATGTATCTACAGAATAAATATTTCTATAAAAAACATCTCCTCCAAAAACATACAAAATGATTGACAAAAAAGGATATAGTAACTGCAAAAACATATTAGCAATAGCATAGAGTAAATGCCATAATACTATTGTTCCTACGCTCTCTACCCCCAAAATTAAAAATATAAAATGCACAACCAAAAAAATAATTCCTGTCACAATAGCTATTGATAACAATGTGAGTTTAAATACTCCCATTAATTGCTTAAATTCACTCTTTATCATCTCTATAAACATAGAATACTCCTTTAAGCCTTTTTATATATTTATTATACTATATTTTATGCAAAAACAGACCTTCAATTACTGAAAGTCTGCTTTACATTCTTTAATCTCTGCTCTCCACTACAAGTAAGTCTCCGCTAAAAGTGGCTTTCAACTTATCACCTTTTATCTCATTGCTTATATAAAGGCTTGGAGTCGCTATATTGTCAATTATTCTGTTTTCAATAGGATACTTTACTCCTTCGAGTTTCTCCATAAAGTTTTTTTCTTCAAGTGAAAAAAAGCTTATGTATTTTCCCCAAAGTTTTCCTCTTTCCAGGATGAAATGATTTGATTTGACATATATCTTATTGTATTTGTCGTATATGGTTATATCCACTCCAAGTTTTTTATACTTTTGAAGTATCAAAATATTGGCAAAGGCATGGTCAAATCTCTTTCCGAGAGCCCCAAAAACTGCGATGTTTTTTATACCGACTTTTACGGCTCTGTCCACCGCAAGTTCACTGTCTGAGAAATCCTTTACCGGATCATGTTTTACTATCTCAACATCAAGTTCTGCATATTTTTTTAACCTATCATCGTCAGACAGTGTATCAAAATCTCCAACCATTATATGAGGGATTAAATTTATTTTTTCAAGCTTTGTAATTGCCGCATCCACACTGATAATAATATCTTCTTTATTTTCGGCTATATAGTTTTCCAATAATGATATATCTATATCCCCACCGGTAACAATTATTGCATTCATTTACAATATCTATACCTCTCCCAGTGCATCATTTAAAGCTTTTATATTCTTTAAAATATCACCTTTAAATACTGAAGAACCTGCCACAAACTCATCGACTCCGGCATCTGAAAGAGCTTTTATATTATCTATACCTACTCCTCCGTCCACCTGTATCAAAAGTTTCTGATTTTTCTTTTCTCTCATTTTTGAGAGTTCTCTTATCTTATCCAAACTGTAGGGAATAAATTTTTGTCCTCCAAATCCCGGATTTACACTCATTATAAGTACCATATCCACTTCTGAAATGATATTTTCTAAGAGTGAAACCGGAGTTGCTGGATTTATGGATATACCGCTTCTAAGTCCAAAGGACTTTATTTGTGATATACATCTGTCTATATGCTTGCAAGCCTCAAAATGTATCGTTATACCGTCGGCTCCACTATTGTAAAAATCTTCAATATATCTCTCCGGATTTTCTACCATCATATGTACATCAAAGAAAAAATCTACAGATTTTCTTAATGAACTTATAACAGGCATTCCAAATGAAATACTCGGTACAAACATTCCGTCCATTACATCCAGATGTAAAACTTTTATATTTCCTTCTTTTAATAGCTTCATCTGTGATGATAAATCAAAGAAGTCAGCTGCAAGTAGTGATGGTGCAATATTCTTTTTCAATACTTTCTCCTTTCAGAAAGCTCTTCATACATTTTTTTATAGCTTTGATACCTGGATTCACCGATAAGTTTTTCTTCCAAGGCCTGCTTTACGGCACAATCCGGCTCATTTATATGCATACAACCTGCGAATCTGCATTTCCCCTCATACTCTTCAAACTCATGGAAATGAAATCTGAGCTCCTCCTTATCAAATGTAGGTGATTCCACACTTGTAAATCCCGGAGTATCAAATACAAAGGTGTCACTGTCAATCATAAACAGCTCGGAATGTCTGGTAGTATGCCTGCCTCTTTCTATTTTTCTGCTGACAGTATTTGTATCCATATTTGCTTTCGGTGCAAGTATATTTGTTATAGAGGACTTTCCGACTCCCGATGCTCCGGCAAGTACACTTACCTCACCTTTAAGAGCCTCTTTTAAATATTCAAGTCCTTTTTCTTCAAAAGTTGAAGCTATAATATTTTTAAATCCCGCATCATTATATATTTTTGCATATTCCAAGGCCTTATCCATGTTAAGATCCGTCTTGTTCCAGCATATCTCCACTTTTATTCCGGCATTTGACATATTTATCAAATATTTGTCCAAATAGTAAAATGCCGGAGACGGTGATTCCACCGCCAAAACAAGCACAACTTTATCTATATTGGCTACTGCAGGTCTTATCAGGGCATTTTTTCTTTTATATATCTTTACAATATTTCCTTCAAAATCTTTTGTGTCCGTGATTTCAAAGTCTACATTGTCACCCACAAGCGGCTTTACGCCTAATTTTCTGAAAATGCCCTTTGCCTTGCATTCAAAAATCTGACCTTTTCTTTCTCCCTCATCAAGGATTATACAATAATAAAAACCTGCAATCCCCTTTATTATCTTTGCAAAATAAATTTTGCTCATATCTTCTTTACTCAACTCTAAAGAACTCCACTGTATATGATTTCATTACCTCGCCGCTGTCTACATTTACAATCTCAACTTCTCCCTGGTCTACTCCGTTAGCGCCCACAATAGTTCTAAACCTTACAGGAAGTATGGTGTCGCCTGTAACGGTTCTTGCTTCCATCAATGTAGAATATACATCACTTCCGTTTACAGTCTGCTTAAGCCTGATCATAACCTTTACACTGGTAAATCCTGAGCTTGGTCCTATAACATCCTGTAAAGAGTAGTTTGTATCTATTGAAGCCACATATCTGTAGCTTGCGGCTGTCGGTGCAGGTGCAACTGTAGCCTTTGTGGTTTGTGCCTGCTCGGAGCTTTCACTTTTTGATTCGCTTGACTCCGCCACGCCTGTACTTACAGCATAGTCGATCCTTGTACCGCTGTCCACACTTGAACCTGCCGCTATCGACTGTCCGGCTATAATTCCTGCCGCTATACTTTGACTGTTTTGTTCAGCTTTTGTTCCGAGTACAAGTCCGTTGCTCTCAAGTAAAGCTTTTGCATCCGCTTCACTCATATTTATAATATTAGGCACAATAACCTTTGTAACCTTTTTACCGCTACTGACAATCAGAGTAATTCTGTCACCGTTTTTAGGCTTTGTCGGGCTGTAGGATATTACCTTTCCCTTTTCAATAGTATCGGAATTTTCCTCTTTTGATTCTACCGAAAAACCGTTTTCCTTTAGCAGAGCCTCTGCCGCCTCCTTAGTCTTTCCCGCAATACCAAGTTTTGTTATATCAACCGTATCGGAACCGAGACTTATTACGACACTTACCTTTGAATACTTTGAAACCACCTCATCGGCCTTAGGATCCTGTGAAATAACATTTCCCTTTTCTACAGTATCCGAGTATTCACTTGACTTTACCTGCATCTGAAGATTGTTGTCTGAAAGCTTCTTGTCGGCCATTTTCTCTGAAAGTCCTACTACATCAGGCATTACAGTCTGTGTGGAGTCAAGCGTACTTTGAGAATTATCACTCTTTTTACCTCCGAATACTCCTGTAAATCTTCCGACAAAGAATACTAAAAGTATAACTATGATTACAGCTACAATGACTCCGACAATGGACATGATTCTGTCCATCTTTTCGTCTTCTTCATCATAATCATCTTCATCATTATCAACTTCGTCATTGTCATATTCATCATCTTCCATATCATCTATGGGCTCTACCTGATTTAAAACCGCAGTATCCTCAGACTTTATTACCTTTGTAGCTCCTGTCAGAGCATAAGGCTCATCCGGATTTAGCAGCACATTTTCCAAATCATCCAAAACTTCAGTGATATTTTGATATCTGTTTGCCGGATCCTTCTTTGTACACTTTAATATAACTCTTTCAAGATTTGCGGATATTTGATTATTATATATATGTGGCGGTGTTATAGCCTGCTCAAGATGTGCAAGAGCTATTGAAACAGTGGAATCTCCGGTAAAAGGGACTCTTCCTGTAAACATCTCATACATTGTGATACCCAAAGAGTATATATCACTCCTTGCATCGCATCTTCCGCCTCTGGCCTGTTCAGGTGAAATATAGTGTACGGAACCTATAGCATTCGCATTTAATGTCTGCTCCGACACCGCTCTTGCTATACCGAAATCCGCAACCTTTACTTTGCTTTCCTCTGTTATAAGTATATTTTGAGGCTTTATATCTCTATGCACTATATGCTGTGCATGGGCAGGCTTAAGGGCCTTTGCTACCTGTATCGCAATACTTACACCCTCTGTAATATCCAGCTTACCCTTTATTTTTATATATTCTTTTAGAGTGATACCGTCTACAAGCTCCATAACTATAAAATGGTACTTGCCCTCATCTACCACATCGTAGATATTGACAATATTCTCTCCTAAAAGTCCTGCCGCCGCCTGAGCTTCTCTTTTAAATCTTTCTACAAATTCCGCATCCGAGCAAAATTCTTCTTTTAAGACCTTTATTGCTACAGCTCTGCCAAGCTTCAAATCCTTGGCTCTGAATACATTTGACATGCCTCCCGAGCCTATTTTTTCTATAATTTCATATCTTCCTTGCAAAACAACTGATTCAAGATTCATAATACTACCCCTCATTTATATCTATAAGCAAAATTGATATATTGTCATTTCCGCCTGATAGATTTGCCTCCTCTACTAGTCTTTTTGCACTTGACTTTACACCGGCACTTGAAGATATTATATTGAAAATCTTCCTGTCGTCCACCATATTTGTAAGTCCGTCCGAACACAATAATACATATTCAATACCGGCAAGATCCAACTCAAAACTGTCTATCAGTATCCTTTCTTCCGCACCCACAGCTCTTGTTATCTTACTCTTATTCTCTTTATATTCAGCACTCTCTCTTGTTATTTCACCTTTTGAAACAAGCATTTCCACAAGGGAATGATCTTTTGTTATCTGTGAAATACTGTTCTCATCAAGTACATAACATCTGGAATCGCCTACATTGAATACATGCAAAGTATTATCTATAATGCTTGCCGCTACAACGGTTGTTCCCATTCCCGACAGATTCGGATTTTTACTTCCCTCCGCAAACAGATTTGCATTTGCATATTCTATGGCTCCTTGTATTGCCGTTACAGGCATTTTTATTGTATGTTCAATATATGTAAGCATATAGCCTATCAAAGACTTTGACGCATAGTCTCCGGCCTTTTCTCCTCCCATTCCGTCAGCCACAATATATAAATTCGGCAATACTCCTACCGGCGTATCACTTATATATACCGTATCCTGATTTACAAGTCTTTTCCTGCCTACATCGGTCAAAGCAACCGAATACATATTACACCTCCAATTTTTAAGAATTCGTTTCTGATTGAATAAATCTCCTTCTTAATTGTCCACAGGCACCGTCTATATCTCTACCCATCTCTCTTCTGACTGTTGCATTTACCTTATGTTTCTCCAAGAAATCCCTAAAAGCCTTTATCTTAAGCTTGTCGGACTGTTTAAAATCTCTCTCCTTTATAGGATTTACCGGAATCAGATTAATGTGAATATTTCTTCCGTTTACAAGTTTTACAAGATTCATCGCCTCTTTTATATTATCATTTACACCTGCAACAAGTGAATACTCATATGATACTCTTCTTCCGGTCTTTTTAAAATAATAATCACATGCTGAAATAACATCCTTTAGAGCATATTTATTTGCCACAGGCATTATAGTTTTCCTTATTTCATCATTAGGTGCATGTAAGGAAAGTGCCAAAGTAATACTCAGTCCCTCATCTGCCAAAGCTCTTATTTTCGGTACAATACCGCAGGTTGATACGGTGATATTTCTTTGGCTGATATTCAGTCCCATATCACTGCTTATAATTTTTACAAATTTTACTATATTATCATAATTGTCCATAGGCTCTCCCGAACCCATTACAACAATATTTGATATTCTCTCTCCGAGAAGTTTTTGTATACTGTATATCTGATCAAGCATTTCCGAGGCTGAAAGGTTTCGTACAAGACCGTCAAGAGTCGAAGCACAGAACTTACAACCCATTCTGCATCCCACTTGGGATGATATACAAACCGAGTTTCCATGCTCATATTTCATCCTTACACTCTCTATAATATTTCCGTCCTCAAGTGCAAAAAGATATTTCTGTGTACCGTCAAGCTTTGACTTAAATATCTCTACAGCCTTAAGATTTGTAAGGCTTGTACTTTCCTTAAGCTTTTCTCTGAATGCCTTTGACAGGTTTGTACATTCATCAAAGGAGGATATAAGTGATTTATGCATCCACTCAAATAATTGCTTTGCCCTAAACTCAGGCTCATTCATCTCCTTTACAAATGTCCTTAATTCATCTAAATCCATTGACTTAATATCAGTCATTATCTCTCCTAAATACTGCAATGAAAAATCCGTCGCAGTTGTCTCTTCCGGGTATCAGTTTCATATACCCGTTTTTCAATTCGCTCTCTTCAAGCATTTTTATTGTTTCTTTGTCCATTCTCTCTGTCAGATCAACGGCTTTAAAATCTTTGTGGTTTTTTAGAAACAAAAGCATATTGTCTTCATTTTCCGCTTTATTCAATGTACAGGTGGAAAATATCAACTCGCCGTTTTTCTTTACATACTTGGACACATTATCAAGTATCTCTTTTTGTAAGTTTGAAAGTGATTTTAACCCTTCTTCTTCAAGTCTATACTTTATATCGGGCTTTTTCCCTATAATGCCTATTCCGCTACATGGTAAATCAGCCAAAATCAAATCAGCATCACTAAATCTTTCATCAAAGATTCTTGCATCCGCAACTGAAGGAATTATATTTGAAAATCCCTGTACTTTTGCATTTTCTCTTATCAATTCAACCTTATTTTCACTTACATCACAGGAATATATCTTTGAACTCTTATCAAGCTTATCCGCCAGAAGAAATGACTTTCCTCCCGGTGCGGCACATACATCCACACATTTTTTAATATCCCTTACTCGAAGTACCTTTGATATCATAGATGATGAAGTATCTGTGATATAACATTTTCCGGACTTTATAACCTCAATATCATCCACTCTGTCAAATCCTGTAATATATAATATATCCGAATTAAGCTTTGATCTTTTGACATTGATATTCTCAGCTTCCAAATCTTTTATTACATCTTCGACACTTGATTTTGAAGTATTTACTCTTATTGACAAATGCCCTGTATTAAGGAAATACTCCAAGGTTTCGTTAAAATACTCACCTGTATTATCTCTTATTATATTTAAAATGAGTTCAGGCATTGAATATCTGATACTTAAATCATCAAATTTCAGTTCTTCTTTTTCACTGCTTATCTTTCTGAGTATTCCGTTTACAAAGCCTGTAAGCCCCTGCAGTCTTTTAATCTTAACAAGATTTACAGCCTCATTTATTACAGCTCTGTCAGGAACTCTGTCCATATAAAGCATTTGATATACAGACATTCTGAGTATCTCTCTGATTACAGGTTTTACACGCTTTCCGTTATTATATTTTTTTATAATATCATCCAGCTGCAGTCTGTACTCAACCACTCCATGGACCACTTTTGAAAAAAAGCCTCTGTCCGCCTTTGATAAATATGAATATTTTTCAAGAGCCATATCAATTACCTTATGGCTGTACTCTTTTTCAACATCTATCAATAAGAGAGCTTCCAAAACTAAAGCCCTTATATTTGTTTTTTCCATTATCAGTTCCTTCTTCTGCTTCTACCGCTGAATAAAAGCATAAGTCTAAGCATTTGCAATACCCCTGTAGCCGCTGCAGCCACATATGTCATAGCCGCCGCAAAAAGCACCTTTCTTGCACTCTTATCTTCTCTGTCAAAGAGAATTTCATTGTTTTCCAACTCTATTAAAGCTCTTCTTGAAGCATCAAACTCTACAGGCAGTGTAATAATTTGGAAGATTACTGCAAGTAAAAACATTGCTATACCTATTTGAATAAGTATATTTGACATATTTCCATACCCAAGTAAAAATCCTATACATATAATAGGCCATGAAAGTCTGCTTCCCCAGTTTGCTACCGGTACAAACGCACTTCGCAAGTTTAGAGGTACATATCCGACATTATCCTGTATTGCATGTCCACACTCATGTGCCGCAACTGCAATTGCCGCTACGGAAGTTGATCCGTAAATCACTTCACTTAAACTTACAGTCTTATCTCTCGGGTCATAGTGATCTGTAAGTCTGCCTGAAACAGGTCTTACGGAAACATCATATATTCCGTTTGCTCTTAAGATTCTCTCGGCAACCTCTCTTCCCGTGAGTCTTGACTGTGATGCCACTCTTTCATATTTTGCGAATGTTGCCTTCATTCTCCATGATGCAATCAATGTTATAAGCATTCCTATAATAACAAAAATATAGGTTATATCAAATCCGTAATACATAAGCTCCTCCTCTTATATCAGGTCCTTTATCCCAACTTATATCCCTGCTCTATATCTCTTCCCATCAGGAAGTCCTTTGCAGACATTCTTTTCTTACCCTCAAGCTGCAAAGATAAAACTTCCAGGATACTTTGATTACATATTATAAAAATCCTGCTGTTAAAGCTATATATTTTGCCGTAATTTTCACTTAAGTTTATATTTGGTAATTCCGATATATTCTCTGCCACCTCGGCTTCCCATATCTTAAGCACCTTGCCCTGATACCTTGTATATGCACTTGGCCACGGATTCATTCCTCTTATCAATCGCTCTATTTCAACGGCGGTTTTATTAAAGTCTATCTCACCCATGCCCTTTGAGATCATCTTTGCATATTCTGTAGTAGCCTCACCTTGAGGTATCGGTACAATGCTGTCAAAATTTGCTATGGTATCCACTATCGCCTCGCCGCCAAGCACTGCCAGTTTGTCAAACAGCGAACCTCCGGTCTCTTTTTTGTCTATTTTTATTTCATACTGTTTTAAAATATCACCTGTATCCAGACCTTCATCCATCAACATAGTTGTAATACCTGTCTTTTCTTTTCCGTCTACAATTGACCACTGTATAGGCGCAGCACCTCTGTACTCAGGCAAGAGTGAGGCATGAATATTTATACATCCGAATTTCGGTATATCAAGAATAGCCTTCGGTAAAATCTTTCCATATGCCACAACCACAAAAAAATCGGCATTTTCAGACTTAAGTCTATCAATCAGTGCTTCATCCTTCATCTTTGAAGGTGTAAGCACAGGTATATTAAGGCTTAATGCCAATTCCTTTACAGGTGTAGGGCTTAGCTCTCCTCTGTTTCTTTTCTTATCTTCTCTTGTGAGCACAAGACTTACATCATGCCCCGCTTTTACAAGTGCTTTAAGCGGTTCAACAGAAAAGTCCGGTGTTCCCATAAAAACTATTTTCATTCTTCATCTTCCTCATCTTCGTACATTCTTTCAAGCTCTTCATTGTCTATAAGTTCGCCTTCTACAAGGTCCACATATAGCTCACCCTCAAGATGTCCGCATTCATGGCATATAGCTCTTGCAAGTAGTCCTTCTCCTTCAAGAGTGTATTCATTCATATCTATATCGAATGCTTTTACCACAACATGGTTAGGTCTTTTTACCACTCCGCTCTTTCCGGGAACACTGAGACAACCTTCATATCCTACCTGCTCACCGTCCTGTTCAAGTATAACAGGATTTATAAGTACATGTACATTTTCAGGCTCTGTCTCTATTACAACTATACGCTTTAAAACTCCTATCTGAGGTGCCGCAAGTCCTACACCGTTAGCCTCTCTCATAGTGTCTATCATATCATCTATCAAAACTTTCGTTCTGTCATTTACTTCCTTTACTTCTTTACACTTTTTGTTTAACACACTGTCGCCCATTACTCGTATTGCTCTTATTGCCATTATCTATCTCCTTAATTAAAGTCATATATCGCACCGACATTTCTGTAGTTGCCAAGACTTTCTTCTATCTTTTTTTGTATATTTAAAAGTATATCATAATTAGCATTTTTTATGTATACCAGTTTTCTGTAATAGTCCTTGACCTTACTTACACTCGGTTCGGTAGGTCCTATTATCATTGATTTTTTAAATGTGGCTTCCGACTTTATGATTTTTACAGTCTCACTTGCACATTTATTTAATTCTTCTTCCTTAATACTGCTAAACATTACTGTAAGCATATGACATGCAGGCGGGTATCCTCCCAGACTTCTGTAAGCTATCTCATTGTCAAAATATCTTTTATAGTCCTGTGCCGCAGCGGCAACTATAGCATAGTTTTCAGGCTTATATGTCTGGATAACAGCCTCTCCGTCCTTGGCTCTTCCCGCTCGCCCCGCAGCCTGTGTCAAAAGTTCAAATGTCCTTTGTGCACTTGTATAATTGCTTACATAAAGCGATGTATCCGCAGCCATTATTCCGACCAAGGTAACATTAGAAAAATCATGGCCTTTTACTATCATCTGTGTTCCTATCAAAATATCCGCATCACCTTTTGCAAAATCCCTTATCATATCATTGGCGCTGTTCTTTTTTGAAACACTGTCGGTATCCATTCTAAGTACCTTCGCATTCGGAAACTCCGCTCTTGTCATAGCTTCAAGTTTTTGTGTTCCGGTACCGAAATTTGCAATATACTTTGAGTTGCAGCTTGGGCAAGTTTTTGGCAGGTCTATTGAATATCCGCAGTAATGACATACCAGTCGATTATTGTTATGCAATGTCATAGTAACATCACAGTGCTTACATTTTATAGCTTCACCGCAAGATCTGCATGATACAAAGCTTGAATAACCTCTTCTGTTCATAAACAGCATAATCTGCTCATGTTTTCTTAATCTGTCCTCTATAAGCGTTCTTAACTTATCGCTGAAAATACTCCTGTTTCCTCGCTTTAGCTCATCCCTCATATCAACTATACTTACCTTCGGCAAAGCGGTATTTTTAGCCCTCGTTTTTAATTCCAAAAGCTTAATTTCTTTTTCCATTGCTCTGTTATATGTCTCGGGTGTTGGAGTTGCCGATGCCAAAACCAAGGATGCATTTGTAATTTCCGAAAGTTTTTGTGCCACATCTCTTACATTAAATGTAGGTACATTTTCATTTTTATAGGCTGAATCATGCTCCTCATCTATTACTATAAGCCCAAGATTTTTTACCGGAGCAAATATTGCCGACCTTGGCCCTATTATTACATCCGCATCATCATTTTTTATTCTTTCAAATTGATAAAATTTTTCATTCTTGGAAAGCTTTGAATTTATGATTGCAACTCTCTCACCAAAATGCTCCGCCATCCTAAGCACTGTCTGATATGTCAATGAAATCTCCGGTATAAGCACTATTGCCTTATATCCCTTTGATATCACATACTTTATCATATTTATAAAAACTAGGGTTTTCCCGCTTCCGGTAATACCATGTAAAAGATAGGTATTCCTGCTGCAATTTTCAAAGTCGCACTTAAAAGTATTTACAGCATTTTCCTGCTCGACATTTAAAGTATATTCTTTAGGCTTTATTACATCATTAAAGTCTTCTATTCCCAGAGAACGAAGTATAGGCAACAGTGGATTTACCTTTCTTTTCTTGGAACCTATTACAATATAGCCTTCCTCCTCCATTTTCTTTAATGTAGCGGAATTTACTTTAAGCTCTTTATTTATAAAGCTTTGCGGCAGGCTTGTTTTTGTTTTCAGCTCTTCCAAAACTCTTGCCCAGGCTGTTTTTCTTGACTTTATAAGTTCTTCTATTTTTTTATCAAGGCACTCTGCATCAATATTTAAGGAAATCTCATTGCTGACTCTTTCCGCTGCCTCCGACCTTACAGGCATTACCGTTGCTATTGCCTTATCAAAGCTTACACCATATCTGTGCTTTATCCATATGGCAAGACTTAATAGATTTTCATCAGCACTGAGTTCTCTTTCAGGTATTGAAAGTATGGATTTTAATTTTGAAACATCTACATTTGTATTTTCCCTTATATCAATTACATAGCCTTTTTTTACTATTTTTCCGAATTCAATCAAAACAGGACAGCCCGGAATTATACTATCCCTCATTTTTTCGGGAATAATATATGTAAATGGTCTGTCCACATTTGTATTTGCTATTATTATATCAGCGAATAAATTTTTCATAATTTTTTATTTTATCTACAACATCAAAAAGTCTCATACTGTTTGAGCCCTTAAGCAAACATACATCTCCCGCCTTGAGATATCCGGACATAAATTTTTCCAAACTCTCATTATCTTCAAAGCTCTTTGTATATATATCTTTATTGATATCTTTTATAATTTCCTTTGCCAATTCTCCCACAGTAAATACAGCATCGAGTTTCACATTCTCATTAATAAAATCCCCGATTTCTTTGTGGAGTATTTTCTCATCCGTACCGAGTTCCTTCATATCAGCCAATACTGCAATTTTTCTTTCGGCCTCGAAATCTTTAAGTATTGAAATAGAAGCCTTCATGGAATCCGGTGAGGCATTGTATGTATCATCTATAATTGTAAAATCTTTTAATTTTATTAATTCCTGCCTGTGAGAAAATCCCCTAAATTCCTCCAAATGTTTTGCCGCAGATTCTATCGAAAGATTGTAATGATCCGCTACTGCAATTGCCGCCAAAGCATTTGAAATCTGATGCTCACCGAAAACATTCAAATGAACTCTTACCTTCTTTCCTCCTATATGAGCTGTGAACTCAGGCATTGCATTATTAAATACTATATCGGTTGCATAGTAATCACATGATGTATTTCCCTTTGCACTGAAATACTTATATACTATACCCTTTTCTTTAGGCGGATCAAAAAGCAAATCATTATCGGCATTTAAAAATACTACACTGCCCTCTTTCATACCGTCCATTATATGGAACTTCTCGGCTCTTATATTTTCTCTTGTATGCAAATTTTCAATATGTGCCGTACCTATATTGGTGATCAGAGCGCAGTCACAGTTTACTATTTTTGCAATTCTTTCCATCTCTCCGAACTGACTCATTCCAAGCTCTATTACGCCAATTTCTTCGTCATTTATTCTGCTTAAAGTAATCGGTACACCCACTTGCGAGTTGAAATTATTAGGTGTCTTAAAAACTTTCAAATCTGAAAGCGCAAGTGCCACCATTTCTCTTGTTGTAGTCTTACCTACGCTTCCTGTAACTCCGACCAAAGGCAATGTCAACTTACTTCTGATATATTTTCCAAGCTTTTGAAGTGCTTCAGTAGTATCATTTACAAGTACTATATTAAAATCATCTTTAAGAAAAATATCTTTTTTTGAACTTATTGCCGCTCTGCAACCCATATCATATACAGACTCCAAAAATTTATGGGCATCATTTTTCTCTCCGACCAGCGGAACAAAAAGACTGTCTTTATCAGCCTGTCTTGAGTCAATAACTATATTTGAAAATACGGCATTCTCATTTCCCGAGATAATTTCTCCGCCTGTGGCAAATGCAAGCTCCTTTATTGTTGTATCATTCATCTTTTTATCTTCTCCAAGCACTCATCCACAACTTCTCTGTCTAAGAAATGAGTTCTGACTCCGTTTATTTCCTGATAGTCCTCATGTCCTTTTCCGATTATAGCGATGAGATCACCCTGCTTTGCATTCTCTATAGAATAATAAATAGCCTCTCTTCTGTCTGGTATGGTAATATAATCACCTCCTGTAGGCTTTAGTTTTGATATTATATCTGCGATTATGTCCTCTGTCTTTTCATATCTTGAATTATCAGCAGTCACTATTGAAAAATCAGCCAGTTTTCCGCAGATTTCTCCCATTGAATATCTTCTGTCCTTTGATCTGTTTCCTCCGGAACCGAATACTATTACAAGTCTCTTCGGATTATAATGTCTTAAAGTATGTATAAGGCTTTCGGTACTGATTGCATTATGAGCATAGTCAATTACCACATTGAATTCATGTGAAGTATATGCTACCTCCATTCTGCCGTTTACTCTTGTATTTTTTAGTGCCGTCTTCAAATCATCAGCTTTTACTCCGAGTATAATAGCTGCGGCAAGTGCAGATAATGCATTATATACATTAAATTCTCCGGGAATTCCTATATAAATATCTGATACGGTTTCAGCTACATTATATTTTTCTCTGACGGTATTTGAACAGCTTATATCTATCTTTGTACCTAAAAAATCTTTATTTGATATATATTCAATATTTTTTGCTTCAAAATCTCCGCCTTTTCCGAATGTATACTTTTCTGATGATGTAGACTGCTTTAAGACAAAATCTGAATGTTCGTCTTCTATATTTACAATTGTTTTATCACATTGTGTAAAGAAAAGTGATTTATACATCAAATACTCATCAAAATCTTTATGTTCATCAGGCCCGATATGATCATGTGAAATATTTGTAAATATTCCGGTATCAAAACGGATACCTTCCGTTCTTTTCATCTTTACCGCCTGTGAAGAGACTTCCATCACCACATATTCACAGCCTGCATCAAGGCATTCTTTAAAGGTTTCATGCAGCTCATATGACTCAGGTGTGGTATTTAATGTAGGTCTGTGTATATTTCCTATGGTAATTCCGTTTGTACCTATAAGTCCTACCTTGGCATTTTGCTCAAGAAGGTTCTTTAACATATGAGAGGAAGTTGTCTTTCCCTTTGTACCGGTAATACCTATTATTTTCATTTTTTGTGCAGGATGTGAGAAAAATGCGGCTGAAAGTCTTGCAAGTGCCACTCTGGTATCTGCCACCTTTATAACACATACATCATCTCTTTTTATATCTCTTTCTACCACTATCGCCTTTGCACCTTGCTTTACTATATCATCAATCACATCATGAGTATCAAATCTCGCACCTTTTATACATACAAAGATACAGTCCTTTACTATTTTCTTTGTATTAAATACCAAATCGGAAAAATCATCCTGTAATTCTCCCGATATTATCTCTATATCAAGTCCCTTGGCGTTTTCAATCAGTTTCATCTTTTCTCCCTTTACATATGTTTACTTTAAGGTCTTTTAGAACAATCCTACTATATCTCCGTTATCATCTACATCTACCGCTTCTGCAGCAGGCACCTTCGGAAGTCCCGGCATGGTCATAATATTTCCTGTTATTGCAACCACAAAACCTGCTCCCGCATTCACATATACTTCCCTTACATTTATCTCAAAATCCTCAGGTCTTCCAAGTTTCTTAGGGTCATCTGAAAGTGAATATTGATTCTTTGCCACACATATAGGAAATTTATCAAATCCAAGTGCTTTTGCCCTATCAAGAGCCTTCTTTGCCGCAGGTGAATATACTACCTTCTTTGCTCCGTATATTTTTGTTGCAATAGTATGAAGCTTATCTTCAAGACTTATATCATCAGGATAAAGAAAAGTAAAATGACTCTTTTTGTTTTCAAGTGTGTAAAGGATCTTTTCGGCAAGCTCCATGCCTCCCTTTCCGCCTTCTTCCCATACCTTTGAAACTGCAAACTCGCAATTTCTGCTTTCACAAAACTCTCTGATAAAGCTCACTTCCGCCTCTGTATCACTGACAAAATTATTTAGGGTAACCACTACAGGTACTCCGAAGAGTTTTATATTTTCAATATGCTTTTCAAGATTTACTATACCTTTTTTCAATGCATCAAGATTTTCATTTGATAAATCTTCCTTAGCCACTCCGCCATTATATTTAAGAGCTCTTACTGTAGCTACTATTACCACACAGTCAGGAGAAAGACCTGCCTTTCTGCATTTTATATCAAAGAACTTCTCTGCTCCGAGGTCCGCACCGAATCCTGCCTCTGTAAGCACTATATCGGCCATTCCCATTGCAATCTTTGTAGCTCTTATTGAATTACATCCATGTGCTATATTTGCAAAAGGACCACCGTGAACAAGTGCAAGTGAATGATTCAGAGTCTGTACGATATTCGGCTTTATTGCATCTTTTAAAAGTGCGGCCATAGCTCCCACAGCTTTTAAATCTTTGGCAAATATAGGCTCTCCTTTAAAATTATATGCAACTATAATATTTGAAAGCCTTTCCTTCAAATCGTTCATATCCTTTGACAGACATAGTATTGCCATTATCTCTGAAGCCACCGAGATTACAAAATGATCCTCTCTGACCACTCCGTCGGTCTTATTTCCAAGTCCTACAACTATATTTCTCAGCACTCTGTCATTCATATCTATACATCTTTTATGAATTATTGCTCCTGTATCTATCCCAAGTGCATTTCCCTGCTGTATGTGATTGTCAAGCATTGCGGCCAAAAGATTATTTGCAGATGTTATAGCATGAAAATCCCCTGTAAAGTGAAGATTTAACTCATCCATAGGTACCACCTGTGCATATCCGCCTCCGGCAGCTCCACCCTTTACACCGAAACATGGTCCGAGAGAAGGCTCTCTAAGTGCTATTACCGCACTCTTTCCCATCTCCTTAAATGCCTGTCCAAGACCTACAAGAGTTGTAGTCTTTCCCTCTCCTGCAGGAGTCGGATTTATTGCCGTTACAAGTACAAGCTTACCTCTTTTTTTATCTTCATGAGCCTTTAAAAAATCTTCGCTAAGTTTTGCCTTATACTTACCGTACATTTCCAAGTCATCGGCATCTATCCCGTATTCACTTGCCACATCGACAATATTTTTCATTTCTATACTTCTTGCAATCTCAATATCGCTACGCATATATCCTCCTAAAGATAAGTTCCCGGATATTTATAAAATATCCAAGAACTCGTCCATATTCATCAATATTTCTCTTTTCTTTGTTCCGGCTTCACCACCTACAACCCCCGCACTTGCAAGCTGATCCATAATTCTTGCGGCTCTGTTAAAGCCTATTTTAAAGTTTCTTTGAAGATTACCTATAGAAGATTTGTCTTTTTCTATTATATATCTTCCTGCTGCCTCAAACAGCTCATCTCTTTCAGAAATATTATTTCCGGCACTTGCCGCATTCTGCGTTTCTTCTATCTGCTTGATTGTATTCTCATCATATGTCGCCTGCATTCCCTGATTTTTTAGGAAGTCAACTACTGCAGACACCTCTTCGTCAGATACAAACGCACCTTGTACTCTCATAGGTGTTGCCGATCCATATGGTGCAAACAACATATCGCCCTTTCCGAGAAGCTTTTCAGCACCGTTGCTGTCAAGTATTGTTCTGGAATCCGTACCTGAAGATACCGCAAACGCAATTCTTGAAGGTATATTTGCCTTTATTATACCTGTAATAACATTTACACTAGGCCTTTGTGTAGCTATAACAAGGTGAATTCCACATGCTCTGGCAAGCTGTGCAAGTCTTACTATTGCATCTTCAACCTCATTGTTTGCAACCATCATAAGGTCCGCCAACTCGTCTATAATTATAACTATCTTCGGCAATTTCTCAGGCAAGCCTTCAATATTGCCTCTTCTTCTCGCCTCTTCTATTCTCTTATTATATGCTGTAAGATCTCTTACACCTGTAGCCGCAAACTTCTTATATCTCTCACCCATTTCAGCCACAGCCCAGTTAAGTGCTGAAGCCGCCTTCTTAGGCTCTGTTACAACAGGTATCAAAAGATGAGGTATTCCGTTGTATACCGAAAGCTCTACAACCTTAGGATCCACCATGATAAGTTTTACATCTTCAGGTGAATACTTGTATATAATACTCATTATCAAAGTATTGATACATACCGATTTTCCCGAGCCTGTAGCACCTGCAATAAGTACATGAGGCATCTTTGCAATATCTGAAACTATTACTTTACCGGAAATATCCTTACCTACGGCAAAACCGATACTTTCATTTCCGTTTTTAAAAGCTCTGCTCTCAAAAAGATCTCTTAAGAATACCGTCTGCTTTTGCTTATTCGGTACCTCTATACCAATGGCGGATTTACCCGGTATAGGTGCCTCGATTCTTATATCACTTGCCGCCAATGCAAGTTTAATATCATTTGCAAGTGAAAGTACTTTAGATACCTTTACACCCTGCTCAGGCTTTAGCTCATAAAGTGTTACGGAAGGTCCCACACTTATATCTTCCACAGTTACATTTACATCAAAGCTTGCCAATGTCTCCTGCAATGTAATTGCAGTATTTCTATATTCACTGTCCGATATTGCCTCTCCCGCTTCGGTATTCTTATTTAACAGGAATGTACCCGGATATATATAAGGTCTTTGAACTTTCTTTGCAATTTCATTTCTTATCTTACCCTGTGGCGAGTTTGCTCTTTGCTCTTCCATCTTCTTTTGCAATGCTTGTGTGTCCGAAACTATAACTTTTCCGCCTGCAGTTACTAAAGTCTTTTCACCGTCATTGCTTACCAGGGTATTTTTAAGTTTGTCTGTGACATTAGTTTCTTCTCTTTTGAAACTCTCGTTATTTACAGGTTCACTCTGTTCCGCTTTATTATATGAGTATATATCATCAAATGTGTTGTTTCCATATGATGTTCCCCTAGGCTCATCATATTCATCACCATAAGCTTTTATAAATTCAATGCTGTTGTCCGAGTTTTCTTCTCTTCTTGTAAAACTGTGATCCTCGTCTATATAGCGGAAGTCTTCATGTGTTTCGTCATCTGTAATTCTTACAGTTGAAACAGGCTGTTCATATATATCTATTTCATCCTTTCTTGCCAGTATTTCATTGGCTCTTCTCAATGTTTCTTCATCTATATCATTTTCAAATCTTGACTCTTCTTTACCTCTGTTTATATTTCCATAGAAGGTATCAGGTCGTTTATTTACAATAATTGAAGACTGTGTACCGGATTTTTTAGGCTCATAGCTGGCCTCATATTTACTCTGAATAGTGCCCTTGTCCGAGCTGTCCTTTTCAAATTTTTCATCATTTTTAGCATCAAAAATACCGCCTATGGGCTCATGATTTTCTGCATTTGCCGTCGGAAGATCCACAACATGCTTTTTTTTCTTCTTTGAGAAATCAATAGCACCCAGGTCAATCTTACCCTTATTAGGCTTGTAGTCATAGTCTAAAAGTTCACCTATATATCCTTCATTTTTATCATCAATATCAAGTTCTTCAAACTCTTCTTCAAACTCCGGCTCTTCTTCATATTCCCATTCTTCGGCAAGTTGCTGTTCTCTTCTTCGTTTTCTTTGTTCCATCACCCTCGCCACATCATTTTTTGCCCTTGATATGGTCATCCGGCCTCCGGTTTTTACTATGGATACAAATGATTTTCCGGTTAATATAACAATTGATATTATAAGTACTGCAATAAAGAATATGATAGCCCCGATTTTACCCAGTACCGATGATATAAGAAGTCCAAGACCTCCACCTATGAAGCCGCCATACCAGCCCTCTGTATAAAATCTCATAAGACCGAACTCTTTTAAATTCGGAATTCCAAAAAGCGATATAAGTGCATCAACAGCAAGCACAGCCATCAAAACACCTGCAAATTTAATTTTTGCAAGACTTGATCCTATATTTGACAATAAAAATGTTCCACCGACAAATACAAACATAGGCACTGCAAATCCCAGTATTCCGAATACTCCAAGCTGGAATATTCTGAGATATTTTCCCACTACTCCCATAAGTCCGAAATGACTTAAGAAAAGTACCAATGATACACAACATAATGCAATCATAAGAATTTCCGAATTAAGGAAATCCAACTGCTCATTATTATCTATTTTCTTCTTAGCTCTGCTACGGCTACTTGTTTTTCCTGTTTTCTTTGTTGTTTGTTTTCGACTTGCCACTTCACTTCTCCACTTCCATAAAGTCTACTCTTAAGTATACATAATATAGAAATTATTTGCAATAAGATAGAACCTCTACTTAAAAATAATACATCAGACAGTCTTAGTATCGCTGTTTTCAATTACAATACCTATATCCATGTTTACAAGCTCAGCTATATGTTTTGAAGCCTCTTTTGTAATAAGACCTTTTTTCAAGAAGCCTATACTTACCGTAATATCCGAATTCACACATATATCCGACTCCCCGGTATCGCCATTCATTCCCGAATTTATATCTGCACTTACCGCACTTGCATTTGAATCATTTATAGCCTTTATAAGGGAATATACCGGTTCTTTTACATCGCCGCTAAAACCTGTGCCATATATACAATCGAGAATATAATCATATGAATTAAATTTATCAAGTAAAGCCTGATAGTCCATACTGTCATCTAAAATATTGTATTTTATTCCGTTTTGTTTGCAAATATTAAAATAATACTGCCCGTCTTCTGAAAATTTTTCCTTTATCAAAAGTATCTCTACATCTATTTCTTCCGTATTTAACAAATCGGCAACCACATATCCGTCACCTGCATTATTTCCACTTCCGGCAACTACAAGGACTTTATCACCTATATTCCAGTCTCCCACATAAAATATTGCCTCTCCGGCCCTGTACATTAACTCCTTACTGTCTACAAAATTTGCAATAGTATAGCTGTCGGCATCTCTCATTTCTTTTACTGACAGCACTCGTTTTTGCTCAAATGAATCAAAAAATTTTTTTACAAGTTTTTTGTAATCGCTCTCCCTTATCTCCATGCCCTTGGCGCCCATCAGCTCTAATTCAACTCCCATCTCTACAACTCTGGTATCAAGAGTTTCAAAGCCGTTCTTTCTGTAAAATTCAAGCCTCTTTTTTCTTTGCTTTAAATTATCGCTTTCCTCTATCGGCTCTATTGCCAGAGAAAGCCTTGGATGAATTTTCTTATACTCATGCAGTATTCTGCTTCCGTATCCACTCTGTCTCAAAGAATTTTCTATTGCAAAATAAAAGATATATGAAAGTTCATCACCAACCAATGTATGTATAAATCCAAGCCATTTATCGTCATCATAAATTGACAAAAATTCCACGCCTCTGTCATTTCCGACTAATACCATGATATAAAAAGGTATCCTCTCTTCAAAAGGAAAAGCATCGAAGTAAAGTTGTTTTATTTCTTCCAGATTTTTTGTATTTTCATCTATTGTCTCAAATCTAATCATTATTCTCCTATCCGAAAATATGGATTTTATTCCATGCCATATCTTTTCTTTATTACTATTACTACACGTACAGGCGTAATAAGCCATAAAAATTTTGTTTAAGAATTTTAATTCAATCTTTCGAAACTATTTTTCTTTTTTTAGATATAAAATGCTATTTTATTTGACATTCTTGATAAATAGGTATAAAATCGTTCCTTGTCAAACTTAAGACTGATTGCTCAGTCTGTTTATGGGAGGTATTTAAAATGTTAAAATTAAAATTATTTTCAATCGCTGCAATAGCTATGCTTGCTTTCACCGCTTGTGGTTCAAACTCACAAAAGGCTGATGCTTCTTCTGCTGTTGAGTCTGCTAAAGAAGAAGTTTCTTCTGCTATGGAATCAGCTGCTGACGCTGCTTCTTCAGGTGTTGAAGCAGGTAAGGCTGATGCTTCTTCTGCTGTAGAATCAGCTGCAAATGAAGTTTCTTCTGCTATGGAGTCAGTAGGTGGAGATCTTTCAAGCGCTGCCGCTGATGTTGCAAATGTTATGGAGTCTGCAAACGGTTTAGCTTCAGATGCTGCCAACATCGCATCAACTGCTGCTGACGCTGCTTCTTCTATTGCTGCAGATGCTGCTACAGTAGCGAAATAATCTTATATAATCTTAAGTCAGCTACAAAATGTAGCTGACTCTTTTTTTATTTCTTCGATTTTAATGTGGCTGCAGTGATTGCTTCTATCACTCCTGCTCTAAAACTGTAATCCTCAAGTGCTTTTACACCTTCTATAGTAGTACCTGAAGGTGAGCACACCATATCCTTTAGTACCGCCGGATGTATACCGGTCTCAAGTAATTGTGCCGCACTTCCAAGTACTGTTTTTGCAGCCATCTTTATGGCCACATCTCTTTTTAGTCCATGAAGTACACCTGCATCAGCCAATGCCTCTATAAACATTGCAACATATGCCGGGCCTCCTCCTGAAAGTCCTGTAACGACCGGAAAAAGTCTCTCTTCCACCCATTCCACAAGACCTATCGCCGAAAACATGCCGTCAATAGCTTTCTTTTCTTCATCATATGCATTGCTGTCACTGTCAAGAGCAAATACACCCTCACCTACTATAGCGGGAGTATTCGGCATTATTCTTAATACTCTTTTATCTCTTCCTATCCATGACTTTATAGTCTCGCTCTCAAGACCTGCAACAATTGATATAATAAGTTTATCATTAAGCTCTGCAGCTATCTTTTCAAAAAGAGATTTTGCATGTATCGGCTTTACTGCTACAAGTATGGTATCGGAATTTTTTACCAGATCCGTCTCATCATTGTATACTTTAAATCCGTCAGTCTTTGCCCTCTCTCTTGTTTTATCATATGTATCAAAAACACCTATATCTTTGATATCCGTCGCCTTTTTCGAAACAAATCCTTTTGCAATGGCGGATCCCATATTTCCAAAGCCTATTACACCTAATTTCATTCTATCTCCTATTCCAATATCTTATCATTAAACTTTGATACCTCTTCCAGATACTTTTTGCCAAGCTCACTGATTGCAATATCTTTTCTCATAATATAACCTATGGTCATTTTTTCATCAGAATCAAGCTTTACAGCCATATATTCATCACCGTTTAACTCTTCACATATGATACCTGAGCAAAGTGTGTATCCGTTTAAACCTACCATAAGATTGAGTAAAGTTGCCCTGTCATTAGCCTTTATCAGCTTATGGTATTCATAGGTTGAAAGAACCTCTTCCGCAAAATAAAACGAATTGTAATCTCCCTGCTCAAAAGAAAGACATGGATAATCCATAAGCTCTTCCATTTTTATCTTACTTTTATTTGCCAAAGGATGATTTCTGTACAAATAAACATAAATACTACACTCCATCAGCGGAGTAAAGACAAGATTTGATTCCTTAAAAAGCTTGGTCAGAATATTTTTATTAAAATCATTCAAATAAAGTATTCCTATCTCACTTTTAAATGTCTTTACATCATTAATAACATCAAATGTCTTTGTCTCATTTACTGCAAATTCATATTCGTCCATACCGAATTGCTTTACCAGATTTACAAAGGCACTGACTGCAAATGTATAGTGCTGCATTGATACACTGAATTTCTTTTTAAGCTTGGTACTTGAAATATATTTTGCCTCTATCAAATCAAACTGCTCAACTACCTGTCTTGCATATCCTACAAATTCACTGCCTTCCGGTGTAAGAAATATACCTCTGTTATTCCTTGAAAACAGTTTTATTCCTATTTCCGATTCCAGTTCAGCTATTGCTGACGAAAGACTCGGCTGTGTAATAAAAAGATTTCCTGCGGCCTTATTTATAGAGCCTGCATTTGCTACTTCTATAGCATATTTTAATTGAGTTAAAGTCATACTATGCCTTCAATTCTTTACTTTCCAAAGTATTCTTTATAATTTCGCTCACCCTATTTGCAAGTGCCTTATGTGAGTCTTCCGTTAAATGCATAAAGTCAATATCATTCATAGTAACACATGAAGCTGAATCAAAAAATCCCACCCCAAGTTCCTTTGCTATAAGTTCATATTCTTTTGCAATTTCATAGGACTTATCGGAGCATATACCCATATTTTTACCCACATCTGAAAGCTCACATTCCTTTAATATAGGTCCCGGAGCTATTACAAGTATATTAGGCTTATCTCTCCAAACTTCCGCCTCAAGAGCCTTTTTTACAAGTCTTCTCATTCCAAGTGCAATATTGGCTGCTGTCAAAGAAAATCTCTCTTTACAATCATTTGTTCCAAGCATTATAACCAACATATCAAGTGGTGAATGTGTTTGCAAGCATGGTAAAAGATATGTTAACCCTGAAAGTCCCTCATTAAAAGGATCGTCAAGACAGGTGGTTCTTCCGCAAAGCCCCTCTTCATATATTCTATATTCACTTCCAAGGAGCTTGGCAGCTACCATAGGCCATCTGATGTCTTCATTAAATCTCCCTCCGGTTACAGCATCATACCCCCATGTATTTGAATCTCCGTAAATAACAACTCTCTTTTTCATATTTTTTCCTACCTATTATTACAGTTTTCTTTTATTATACTAAAACTTCACAGTCTTTTTCAATACAGGTAATTTATCAAAATGGGGCTGTCGGAAAATGGCAGCCATAAAAAAAGTTATGGAGGATTTAGATTTTTCCGGACTGTTAGCCAATTGTTCGGATAAGGGAAGAACAGGGTACAACCCGGTCTTGATGTATGCAGTTATTGCAATAGGAAGAAATATAAATAAATATCATCGTTTTCTCTACGCAAAACTAAAAAAATTTGAAGGAAAACCACAGGAGAAAACAGCATAGTAAAAAATGCAAAAGCAAAATTTCAGCCAAGAGAGTTTTATGCCCAAAAATAGACAGTATTATAGAAAAACAAAATATCCTGACAAAGTCACAAAGCCGAAACGCCTTGTATTTGTCAGGATATTTCTATTTCGCTCTGCGGGAAGTAAAATTACTTATTTCCCGACAGCCCCTTATATATAAAACATTGATATACCATTGTACAAAAATAATGTTTCAAAAAATCATCTTAAATGATCATTTGCTTCATATATATAAACAAATATATATAGAGCAAGTAGAAGAAAAAAACTTGATATTTCCAAAAATAAACTATCAACAATTATTCCTATTATACATACTGCCATTGAAGCAGCTATTCCAAAAAAGTAGATAGATAGTAGTTTAGAAATCTTATTATAATTATAATATCCTGGTTTCATATTTGCCAAGGCTCTGGATATATTATTATCTTTGCAAAATAAAAAATATAAGCCTAATACAAATGAAATTATTAAAATTATTATACATCTAAACATTTATGACCAACCCACAACATCCCAAACACTATAAGAAAACTCTTCTTCATATATTATCCTTCCCAAGACTGATGAAAAAACAGTTAAAACTAAAAAATATATTCTCTAATAGTTTTTTCAAACTATAGAATACAATTATATACTTTGAATCTTTGTATTGTCCATTATTTCACAATTATTTACATCTTCTATACAAAGGACTTTCTATTCCGTTCTTAAATATTTATATTGTAATTATATACATGACTGTTTTTTATGTCAATCTAATTTCATTTTTTTAATATAATTTAAAAAAAATCTAGTTTCTATGAATTGAGTTTACCCGATGACGATCCGGTCTATACCCTAAAAAAAGTTATGGAGGATTTAGATTTTTCCGGACTGTTAGCCAATTGTTCGGATAAGAGAAGAACAGGGTACAACCCGGTCTTGATGTATGCAGTTATTACTTATGCAAATATGCGAGGAATACGTACTATCGATTGTATTGTGGATTTATGTGAAAGAGATATTGCTTTTATCTGGCTTACTCAAGGGAGAAAGCCAAAACTTCAACAACTCTATAAAGAGCTTGAACATTGTGGACAGCGATTAATGCACTATAAAGAATACTTTGAGATTATGGGGAAAGGTAGAAACAGCTATTCCAAAACTGATTTGGAAGCAACCTTTATGCGAATGAAGGAAGATCATATGCTGAATGGGCAGCTAAAGCCTACATACAATGTGCAGATAGCAGTAGAGAATTATTTTATTGTACATTGTTATGTAAGTAATGAAGATCAATGAAGTATGGGAAGAGCTTAGAGAGACATCACATACTAACATACAGAGTGAAAAGGTATCTTAAAACGACAGACACGCTCTATTCAAACAGAAGGTCATTTTGGAGATATTAAAGAAAATGAAGATTTCCGACGCTTTAACTATCGTTCTTCAGATAAGGGGGGGTTATGCCCAAAAATAGACAGTATTATAGAAAAATAAAATATCCTGACAAAGTAACAAAGCCAAAACGCCTTGTATTTGTCAGGATATTTCTATTTCGCTCTGCGGGAAGTAAAATTACTTATTTCCCGACAGTCCCAATTGTATTTAAAGTATTTATTTCTTTTTCTTCTTATAATAAAGATATCCTGAAATTATTACGGCAGCCGCCGCTATGAAAGAAAGTATAATAATATATTTATTTATACTCTCAGTCCTAATCAGAACAATTTCTCCTTGTGGACTTTCTACTTTAAAGCTCAGATAAGATCCGACTTTAACTGTATCTGCTATTATAATTCCGTTTTCAGTCTTTATTCCTACAGCATTTGCCTTACAGTCTTCATTTAAAACTCTAAGCTCAATACCCTCATTCATATATCTTCCTTCAGGTATTATACTGTATTTATATGCCCTAATCACATCTTTATCTGGTACGTCTATCTCTTCCACTTGAATACTTGTCCCTTCATAGAATAATGCACTTGCAAGTAAAACCGGTTTACCGTTAATATTTGTATTTGCAGAGATATTTTTATTCCATCTTTCTTCAACCAAATATATGTTTATATTCCTCTTTATATTATTTAATTCCTTATTCTCCCAGTATGTATTATACCCCTCAACCTCCGGAGCCTTCGGAATATCGGCACCGCTGACATACGAATTATAAGCTACATTTATTGTCTTTATAATGTCATCTCCCACAAAGTAATTTACTCTTAAAGTTTTAAATCCTTCAGGAGTATTATTATCCTGCAAAAGTTCCTCATATGAGACAATACCTGCTTCGGAATTTAAAGTCATATCATTTATCGCTCCTACGCCTTCATCAACATATCTGTTTGAATTTACATAGGCGTCTTTTAAAACATCTCCGGCAATACTTCCAAATCTTCCGGAGTTGGTACTTACTACAGTACTCATTGCGGTATTTCCTGTCAAATCTTTTGCAATTCCGGCAATTCCTCCTATATAATCGCTTCCTTTTACATCCCCAAGCATATAAGAATCTTTAATAAGGTTCTTACTGTAACCGGCAATTCCTCCTATATAAGATCCGTTTTGTGAACTGACATCAGCAAAGTTTTTGTTTGAAATTACTGCCCCATAGTCGGCTTTTGCCACTATACCTCCTGCATAGTCATTTTTTACATTTATTTCGCCTTCATTTGTATTTGACTGTATCAGAGCATATACATTATTTGAAAAATTAAGAGATGTCTCTCCTCTTTTATCGACATTATCTTTAATATCTGTTTCCGTAATAATGCCATCCTCCGGATCTATGCCGACTCTACCTACAATTCCTGCAGTATTTATGTCACCGTTTATAATTGCTCTGTTTACGGAGTTTTCCAGTCTACCGTATGCATATTCCTTAGGTGGATTCACAGATACGTCAAAATAAATTTTTCCGTCATCAATTTTTTCTTTTAGCCTGTCTCCTCCATTTTGAATAGTGCCTCTTATATTGTCAATTTCATTCTTTACTCCGTCAACACTCCCCTTTATATCCTGTCTGCTGCTTCTTAAGTCCTGCCTGGCTTTATTTATCTCAGCTTCAAGCTCATCCTTTTTCCCGCTTACAGTGTCATAGGAATTATCAAGATTCTGTCTTAAATCACTTTTCTCATCATCCAGATAGTCAAGCAGCTCATTTGATTTTGAATACAAATCGTCAATTTCATGAGTAATTGCCTGAAAATCATCTGCAATATTGTCGGCACTTTCTTTTTTATCTTCAATATCACTTTTCATTCTTTTAGATATCTCATTGATATTTTTTATACCCGCAATAAGATTTTGAAGTTTGGTATTTCTGTCATTTATGATATCCTTATAACTTTCTCCATGCCTTAAATCTCCAACATTATCTCCTATATCTGAAACATCGGAGTTTATATTACCGGTTATACCCTTTATATCGTCTCTTTTTTCTTTCAACCCGTCATCAAATTTATCCGCCTCTTCAGTATGGAAATTTTTTCTTTCGTTTATACTGTCTTCAAGCTCATTTTTTTTGGAATCAATGCCGTCTACATTATTCTCCAATATGGTTGCATTTTTATCCACCTCGGCCTCAAAAGCATCCAATAACTTTGAGAGAGTTTCAGTCTGTCTTTCAAGACTGTCTATAGTATCCCCTTCATATGAAATCTCTATATAAGGCTTTAATAATCCGGCTATACCTCCTATATCCTTCCTGCCGTAAACTGAGGCTTCATTTATACAATTATTTAAAGCTCCTGTCTGTAAACCGACTATACCTCCGACTTTATATCCTATATGAGAATATCCTACCTTTTCACTGTTGGTACAATCTCTTATAATTCCGCTTGATACTCCTGCAATTCCGCCTATCATCTCCTGCTTTACATCATCCGTAACGGTATTCAAAGCGTTAATACTTGGTACACTTTTCATTTTATCATCATCAGGAAGTACACTCTCATTATCACCTGCAATTCTTCCAAGATTTTGTGAACCTACAATACTTCCCTTATTATATCCGCAGATACCTCCGACTATTTTTGTTCCGTCTACCACGGCATGATTTTTTGAGTTGATTATAAATCCGCTTTCATCATTTACACCTGCTATACCGCCTACTCTTTTATAAGCTGTTACATATCCGGCAAAGCTTACATTCTCTATAACACCTTTATTTGTTCCTACGACTCCTCCTACAAGTGTCTTTCCACCCTCAGGACTTATATTTCCTTCCACATGAAGGTTCTTAACGCTTCCCTTTGTTCCGAGTACACTTATAAGACCTGCACCTGTACTTTTTTCACTTACATTAAGTCCCTTTATTGTATATCCGCTGCCGTCAAGAGTTCCGGAGAATATCGCAACAGGCTTAAAATCCTTATCGGACAGATCAATGTCATTTGTTAAAACATAGGTCTTATTTAATGTAAAATTCTCAACAGTAGAACCTTTTGAAAGACTTATGAGTTCATCGGCACTGCTTATATTTATAACATCCTGTGTATTTTGCACAGAGTTAATATCGACATTTGCAGTCGCATATACCGGTAAAGCATTTCCGAATATTAAACTAAGACTCAGTAATAATGATATTTTCTTCTTCATCTTCTCTCTTATTCTCCTCCTCATTTATTTTTCTTGAAAACGATGTCTTGTCAATAATGAAATCAAAAGTATAAAGCAATACAGGCAACACCACCATTACCATTATCATAGAAATAACAACTCCTTTTCCAAGAGTTTTTCCAAGAGATGCAATGGTCGGATTTGATGTGATATTTCCTATTACAAATCCTGAAGCCGCCATAATACTTCCCGATGTGACTATTGTAGGGAAGGCCTCATTTAAAGTTCTTGAAATCACTTTCTTTCTGTCTGAAATCTCTTCTCTTAGAGCCAGATATCTGCTTGTGATAACAATTGCATAATCAATTGTCGCTCCCATCTGTATTGAACTTACTATCAAATAACTTAAGAAGAACATATTCTCACCCGTCAGATACGGCAAACTGAAGTTTATCCAGATACTTCCCTGTATGGTAAGTACCAATATAAAAGGCAATGCTGCATTTTGGAATGTAAAAAGTAATATAACACCAACCAAAAGTGCTGTTACAATACTGATTCTTAAATTGTCACCTCCAAATGATTTGCTGATATCATAGTCACTTGAACTGTCACCAACCACATATGCTTCATCATAATATTTCTTTGCTATTTCTTGCACATTATCAATATTGGTAAAGGTATCTTCACCTTCAAGAGGCTTATCCCATATAAGTAAAATTCTTGAATACTTCTCACTTTCCAGCTGTTTTCTTGCATCTGTTATGCTCTTATGTATATCTACTATATCGCTGATAGTATCCTCATCTATATCAAGACCTCCTTCTTCAATTTGGTCATATAAAAAGTCCACCATATTTATTATAGGTATTCTATAGCTGTCAATACTCTTCATAAATGCACCATACTGCTCATTCTTTAATGCATAGAATCTGTATGCCGCCTTTACAAGATCCACATCCACAT
The DNA here is from genome assembly GCF_003862475.1 of Lachnoanaerobaculum gingivalis. Taxonomy (GTDB): domain Bacteria; phylum Bacillota; class Clostridia; order Lachnospirales; family Lachnospiraceae; genus Lachnoanaerobaculum; species Lachnoanaerobaculum gingivalis. The sequence continues at coordinate 48,875 of NZ_RRCO01000009.1, forward strand.
CTGCAACCTCAGCCAGTTCCCTTGGATTCAAACTGTCTGTAAGTACATATTCGCCGTTATTACCTACTTCAATATTTGCAAGTCCTGTAACACTCTTTACTCCCTGAATATTTGAAACCTCTTTAAGCAATGCCGCCTCTCGCAAGTAGTCCTCCTTTGGAATAACTATCGCCATTATATTGCTTCTTCCAAACTGCTCCTCGATTTTTTCCTTCGCTTCAAGATATTCGGTCTTCTTATCCGACTCTATAGAATTTACATCAAATATATATCCGGTTTTACTTGAAAGTATAACTCCACCGACTGTAATAACTATAAATAAAGGAAGTATAATTCTTTTTAACTTTAAAATTCCGCTTCCAAATACTTCTATATTCGGTACAAAATTTTTATGCATTGATTTTTCAATCTGTTTTTCAAACATCATTATAAGTGCAGGCATAAATGCAAACACTGCCAGCATACTGAATATAATTGACTTAAGTAAAACTCTTCCAAGGTCCATACCTATCTGAAACTGCATTGTCATCAGTGCCACCATACCTGCCATAGTGGTAAGAGAACTTGATGATATCTCAGGTATAGCCTTTGCAAGTGCTTTTATAAGAGCATGCTTCGGCTTATAATACCTTCTTTCCTCCATAAATCTGTGGAAAAGTATTATTGCATAGTCAATGGCAAGCGCCAACTGCAATACTACACCTACAGCCTTTGTTACAAACGAAATTCTTCCGAATATAAAATTTGTACCTATATTCAGTACTATCGCTATTCCGAATGTAAGCATGAAAATCAGTATTTCCATATATGTTTGTGAGGTGAACAATAATACTGCAATTATTATGATTATTACAAGGACAAATATAACCTTCATATCCTTGTTCAAATCTTTGGCATCATCCTTATCAATGGTTGTATATACAACATTGTCATAGGGTGAAACCAAATCCCTTACCTTAACTATTGCATCCTGAACTAATTTTGAGCTTTCAACATCGTCAAAGCTTATTGTATACAGAGCGGAAAAATTTTTATAATAATCTTCTATATCCTTATTTTCATAATCCTTATCAGATTTATCATAAAAGTCCACTCTTGAAACTCCCTTGATATCCTCAATTTCCTTTGATACTTCAAGGGCTCTGTCATAATCAACATTATAAATCATTACTTTTGCCGTTCCGAAAGTCGTAAAGCTCTCATCCATAATATCAAGCCCCTGCTTTGTCTCGGAGGATTCCGGTAAATAATCCGATAATTTATCACTGACCTTCACCCATGATGAACTGAACACTCCGAATACTGCGGCAAGAATAAAAAATACAAGAAAAGCTTTTCTCTTATTCACTATAAATGAAGCAATCTTTTCAAACATCTTTCTCTCTCCTATTCTTTATATATATGTATATTTTTAGACATGTGACTATTATTCTGGTATTATAGTATATTCGAAAGCATTTTTCAACACCTGTTTATTATTTTTTAAACAAAAAAGTTGGGATCCATATCGAATCCCAACAAAAATTATTCTTTATTATTTTTTCTTTTTATTTGTATAATATGTGTCATCCATCGGTAATTTCGGTCTTAATTTGCCGTCTCTCTTGTAGTACGCGTTCTGTACTGCAGGTGCGGTAGGAATTGTTGCAATCTCACCGATACCCTTTGAACCGTATGCCACTCCAAGAAGTTCTTCCTTCTCAACATATATCGCCTCAATCTCAGGTATATCTGTAGCTCTCATAAGACCAAGTGTACCGAATTTTGACTTAGGTACACAATCCTGTAACTTAAAGTCCTCAGTAAGTGCATATCCGAGTGACATAAGCACTCCACCCTCTATCTGACCCTGGATGGAAATAGGGTTTACAACCTTTCCTGAGTCATGAGCCGCATAAACCTTCTTAACCTTACCGTCATCATCAAGTACAACAAGATGTGTTGCAAATCCGTATGCAACATGAGATTTAGGGAACGGTACGTCTGCTCCAAGCTTATCTGTAGGCTCAAAGTATTCTGCATAGTAGTCCTTGCCGTTAAGCTTATTTAAATCTCCGCCAACAGCATCAAGATCTTTCTTAAGTTCAAGTGAAACCCTTCTTATAGCCTCACCGCTTATAAGAGTCTGTCTTGATCCTGAAGTAGTACCTGAGTCAGGGTCAAATTCAGAGTTACATCCCATATTTTTAAACTTAGACTTAGGCAAGTTCAAAGTTTCCGCCGCCATCTGTATAAATATTGTTGCACAACCCTGACCGATATCTGAAGCACCGCAGTATATCTCTATAACACCGTCATTAACAACAAGTTTTGCACGTCCTGTATCAGGAAGTCCTACACCTACGCCGGCATTCTTCATAGCACATGCCAAACCTACATTCGGATAGTTCGCTTCATAAGCATCTTTTACAGCTTCCAATGTCTCTTTAAGAGCTGTTGAACAGTCTGCAATCTGTCCGTTAGGCAATACCTTGCCCGGCTCGATAGCATTTCTGTATCTAATTTCCCAAGGTGATATTCCAACCTTTTCTGCAAGCAAATCTATAACGGACTCAAGTGCAAACTCACTCTGGCACACTCCGAATCCTCTGAACGCACCTGCAGGAGGATTGTTTGTATAGTATCCATATCCTCTAATGTCATGATTCTGATAGCAATAAGGTCCTACAGCATGAGTACATGCACGCTCAAGTACAGGTCCGCAAAGAGATGCATAAGCTCCTGTATCAAAATAGATATCACAGTCAAGTCCGGTAAATATACCGTTTTCATCACATCCCAGAGTAAATGTACCATGCATAGCATGACGCTTCGGATGGAATGCGAGTGACTCGTCTCTGGTAAACTTAGCCTTTACAGTTCTTCCAAGCTTATATGCACAAAGTGCCGCTATATGCTGAACTGAAACGTCTTCTTTACCTCCGAATCCGCCACCTACAAGCTTGTTCTCAACGACAACCTTCTCAGGATCCCAGCCGAACATTATAGCTATCTCTTTTCTTGTATCGAATACACTCTGGTCTGTAGAGTAAACCTTTACACCGTCCTTATATGGAAGAGCTATTGCACACTCAGGCTCAAGGAATGCATGCTCTGTGAAAGGTGTATCAAAAGTCTCTGTAATTGTATACTTTGAATTTGCAATCGCTTCCTTGGCATCACCTCTTTTAACATGTCTTGACTGACATAGATTACCGTTAGGATGAACCTTAGGTGCGTTCTCCGCCTTAGCTTCGTCTATATTTCTTACAGGCTCCAAAACCTCATATTCAACCTTAACAAGAGCCTTAGCCTTTTTTAATATCTCTTCACTTTCAGCAACTACGATACAGATAGCATCACCCATGCATCTTGTGATATCGCCTTTTGCAATCATTACATCCCAGTCCTGCTGAATATGTCCTACCTTATTGTTCGGAACATCCTCAGCCATATAAACCGCAACAACTCCTTCAAACGCCAATGCCTCTGAAGCGTCGATATCAAGTACTCTTGCTCTAGGATACTTTGTTCTGACTGCTGAAGCATGGAGCATATTCTCAAGTTCCACGTCATCAACATACTCACCGATACCGAGAACCTTTTCTCTTACATCAATTCTGAATGCATTTGATCCTACACCGAAGTCATCACCCTTTTCAAGTTCTTCATCAATTTTCTTGTCGCCTCTAAGTATCTGAGCGGCAAGGTCGATACCCTCAATAATCTTCTTATATCCTGTACATCTACAGATATTTCCCTTTATCGCCTCTTTAATTTCGTCTTCTGTAGGATTAGGATTTCTGTCAATAAGAGCTTTACCTGACATTACCATACCCGGAATACAGAATCCGCACTGTACAGCACCTTTTGATCCGAATGCATATACAAATGCCTCTTTTTCAAAGTCACTTAATCCCTCAACTGAAACAATGTTCATTCCCTGTGCTCTTTTTGTAGTCATAACACAGGCTCTGGTAGCTTTTCCGTCAATTATAATAGTACAAGTACCGCAAGCTCCCTGACTACATCCGTCTTTTATAGATTTGAGCTTTAAATCGTCACGTAAAAATCTTAAAAGTGACACTTCTTTTTCAGTTTCAACCAATTTACCGTTAACTGTAAAACTGTACATCAAAATTCCCTCCACGATGTATTTATATGCCATTAAATACGTTGCTGATTTTATCTTTTTAAAATCGCGGCATATATGATTGTTTTGCAAATTTCGTTCGGCTTTATAACATTTAATTTCAGATTTTGAACTTAAGATATAAATGTTATTTTTACCAAAAAAAATTTTAGATATATCTTCCTTAAAGAAAATATCCCGTAATCTTATTCACTTTTTTCAACAATGTATTGTTGACATTATAGCATAATTTTTGGAATAAATAAACTTCTTTTTATTTATGTATTCGATAATAAGCAACATTTTGCCTTATTTTCTTAACGTTTGACTTGGTGATATACCAAAATATTTTTTATATAATCTACTGAAATAAAGCGGGTCACGATACCCCACATTTATAGCCGTTTCAGTAACGGATACCCCCGATAACAGTAGATTTACAGCCTTTCTTAGGCGTAATCTTATAAGATAATATATAGGTCTTATACGGTAAATCTTATTGAATGTATATAAAAAATGAGCCTTGTTCATACCTGCAATATCGGCCGGATCTTCAAGCATCAAATTTTTATTATAGGATTTTTCCATAAATTCCACGGCATTTTCCAGCTGTAATATTTCCTGATTTATCATAGAATAGCCGAATGAACTTAGAATAAGTTGTTGAGCAATAATACTGTTATGCACCTGATCGTCAAAACTTGCCCTCTCCACACTGCTTTTAGTTTCGACATCAATTATTCTTCCCAAAACCATGTCGGAATACAGTATTGATTATGAAAGAATTGTTTATGGCGGATATTCTCTTGGCGGTCTGGCTGCAGTATATTCTCTTTCAACTATTGATATACCGAGCATAGTATTTTCACTTTGTGGTTCATTCTGGTATCCGGATTTTATAAACTACTGCAAAGCTACCGATTTTAAAAATAAAAAAGCTTCCGTTTATTTACAAAACGGGAAACTTGAGGGGGATAAACATAATAATATTTTATAAAATGCACCGAAGACTGCTACAGATTTGCACAGTGTAATCAAAGAAAAGCTTGTGGGTGTTACATCTGTATTTGATAATTATGGACACCATGAAAACCTTGAAAGCAGATATAATAATCTGTGCAAATGGCTAAGTGAAAAACTTAAAGTTTAATACTAAAAACAGTAAACCGATTTGGCTTACTGTTTTTTAATTACTATACTCTTTTTATTTCAAATCTGAATGACTCGTACTCTTCCTTGATTCTTGGAATCAGCACTCCTCCGTTCATCCAAACTTTTCCTCTTCTTTTCTCGTCTGCTATCTCATAATAAGCACTGTCTTCAAGGCCTCTCGGATAAATATAAATATTTGACTCATTTGCCTCTACAGCTTGTACCACCGCACTTAAAAGTCCGAAGGATTTATCCTTTGAAAGAACCTCCCAAGCAGTTACTCTTGATTTATCATATGGACTTGTAATTCTATAGTAATCGCCTTCATGTATAATCTCATCATATTTCAGATAATCCTTAACCTGAGACTTCACCTGCTCCTGCTCTTTTTCAGATACCTTGTTTAAATCAAGCTCATATCCGAAAGTGCCTCCCATAGCTACAGTAGCTCTTGTTTCAAAAGGTGTTTTCCTTGTAGTTTGATGATTAGGTGATGCGGATACATGTGCACCTGCACTTCCAATAGGATATGCAAATGAACTTCCGTACTGTATTTTCAATCTTTCAATAGCATCGGTATCATCACTTAACCAGATTTGAGGATGGTAGTAAAGCATACCGAGATCATATCTTCCGCCACCGCCTGAACATCCTTCAAACAAAATATTAGGATACTTCTTTGTAAGTTCATCAAGTAATTCATAAAGTCCAAGTACATATCTGTAGTGGAACTCTCCCATACTCTTTGCTGAAAGATTAGCAGAATATACCGCAGACAAACTTCTGTTCATATCCCATTTGATATACTCAATATTGGCATTATCAAGGATCTTTACCATCATATCTTTAATATAATCTCTGACGTCTTTTCTGGTAAAGTCAAGAATAAACTGTTCTCTGCCCTTTACTCCTTTTCTGTTCGGTACTCTGATCATAAAATCCGGATGCTCTCTGTAAAGTCTTGTATCCTCATTTATCATCTCAGGCTCAAACCAGATACCGAATTTCATATCAATTGCATTGATACGGTCAACCAATTCCTTTAATGATGAACCGAGTTTCTCCTCGTTTACATACCAGTCACCGAGCCCTCTAAAGTCATCATATCTTTCACCAAACCATCCGTCATCCATAACCAAGAGCTCTATTCCAAGACTCTTTGCCTTTGATGCGATATCAAAGATTTTATCTGCATTAAAGTCAAAATATGTAGCTTCCCAGTTATTTATAAGTATCGGCCTGTGCTTATGTACAAACTCACCCTGCTGCAAATTTTGTCTTACAGCATCGTGGAATGAATGTGTCATTTTCTCAAATCCTGCATTTGAATATGTAAATGCAACCTCAGGAAGCACAAGTTCTTCACCTGCATTCAAAATATATTCAAACTGCTCAGGATGAAGTCCTACAACAAGCCTTGTCTGATTTACCTGATCTATTTCAGCCTCGATTACAAATGAACCGCTATATACAAATGCAACACCCACACATTCACCGAAAGTTTCTGTAGCATCCTTTTTTGCAAGAATTGCAAAAGGATTTTGCTGGTGACTTGATGTGCCGCGCTTACTTTCAAGTACAAGCTTTCCATGAGCCAAAGGGCTTCTCTCAAACTCTCTTTCCATAGCATGCTTTCCATGGAAATGTATAAGATCAAAGTCACCGTCCACCATATCTATACATGCTGAAAGTGCCTTTTCTATTTTGAGTTCATTTACTGATGTATTTACTATTCTTACAGCTCTTGTGATAATATCATATTTTTCCAGTACACCATATAAAAGCTCTACTCTTACTCCGCTTACCTTATCTATAAGGTTTACTTTAAGACTCTCACCCTCTTCTTCATTCCAGAAAAAAGCCGGAAGTCCTTGCAAATCATATTTTCCCTTTTTGATTTCACATGAGTCATATTTTAATTCCACTACATTTGTACCGTCAGGATTTATTACCTGAATGCAGTCGACTCTGTAATCTCCGTTTCCAAAAGTAGGATATTCCTGTGGATATACATCCAAAGAATAGCTTCTATCCGGTGTTTCATACGGATTTCCGCTAAAACCTCTGTCTATACTGCTGATTCTATAGGACATATCGTCACTGTCTTCTATTCTTTCACCATACCATGTATGGAAGAGATAACCTAAATCATCAAACTTCATCTGATATGATGTATTCTTTGTTGAAAGAGTAATTAAATTACCGTTTAATTTAATAGACATAATAACCTCTTAATATTATAATTTTCCACCTGATGTCGCTATACCTTCTACAAACTGCTTTTGGAATATCAGATATAGAATTATCATAGGAATACAAGCAAGTAGTGATGCTGCCATCAACTGTGGATAGTTATTTGTATACTGTCCCTGCATTTTGGCAAGTGCAGCTGAAAGCGGCATAACATTCTTATTTACAATCATAGGCCACATAAGGTCCTTGTAAGCAAAAACCGCTGTAAAGATACCGAGTGCAATCATTCCCGAACGCACAAGCGGCATCATAATAAGCAAAAATGTCTGTCCGATATTACATCCGTCTATTCTTGCCGCTTCTTCCAAATCTCTAGGCAAAGACATAAATGTCTGCCTCAGAAGAAATGTTCCAAAAGCCGATACAAGTCCAGGGAATATAAGGGCAAATATTGTATCAAGCATTCCAAGCTTACTTACCATAAGGTACTGAGGAATAATAAATATCTGACTTGGAACCATCATTTGGAAAAGTACCAGTCCGAAGCACACAGTTTTTCCCGGAAAATCGAGTCTTGCCAATGCATAACCTGCTATAGTGGATGTCATCACCGCAAAAAATACTCTTCCGACTATAAGCAATAATGTGTTCAGATATAATTTCATAAAGTCCATATTGCCTATAACTTCTGTGAAATTTGAAGTTATCCATTTTGCAGGAAATATAGTAAACGGATTCACAGATGTGGACTCTGTTACCGTTTTAAAAGCTGTAAGTGCCATCCATGCAAAGGGTACGATCATAGTTATGGATACCATGATAAGTATCACATGAATTAAAAGTTTATTTAATTTCATATCTCCTCCTAATTATAATGAACCCATTTTTTCTGTGCCAACATCTGCAATATGGTGATAATAATGATAATTAACAATAAAATTACCACAACTGCCGCTCCCATTCCCTTATCCTGATTTCTGAAAGTATACTGATAGAATAAGAATACTAAAGACCGAGTCCTTGGCAGTGCAGGATTATCTCTGTCCATTACCATGTATATAAGGTCAAATACCATGAATCCGCCTATTACTCTTGTAATACTTACAAAGAATATAGTAGGTGAAAGTAAAGGTATAGTAATATTAAAGAACTGATGTATTCCACTTGCACCGTCAAGACTTGATGCCTCGTAGTAGTCACTTGGTATTTCCTGCAATCCCGAGATAAAAAGTATCATATTATAACCGATTATTGACCATATACCTATTATGGCAATAGAATATACAGCCAGATTAGGGTCTGATATCCAGTTTACTTTCAAATGGAAAATATTATTTATAAGACCGAACTCGGAATTGTAAAGCCATCTCCATACCATTGCCACTGCAGCAGGTGCAGCAACCATCGGAAGGAAGAAAACGGTACGATAAATACCTCTTCCCTTTATTTTTCCGTTTAAGAATACTGCCAGTACCAAAGCTATAGCTATAGAAAAAGGCACTTCAACTATTGCATATTTGAAGGTATTTATAATTGCCTGCCATATCTCGGTCCCTTTGAAAAGTTTTATATAATTTCCGAATCCTACAAATTTATTTCCCTTTCCAAAATCTCCTGTTTTGAAAAAGCTTTGATATATCGTTCTAAATGTAGGGTAAATATTGAGTACCAATAGTCCTAAGACTGTCGGAAACATAAAAGCCCATCCCCATCTTAACTCACTCTTTTGTCTTGGTGTCATTCTACTTTTATTCATATATTCTCCTTATGACAAAGAGCCGCTACAAAATGTAGCAGCTCCGGGTAAATGCATCAATTATTCCTGTGACAACAGTTCATTCATATCGGATGCAGCCTTCTTACATGCCTCATCTATACTTACCTTATTGCTCCAAGCCTCTACAAGATTTGCTGTGTTCTTGTTTTCCCAAACTACTGTTGCTCTTGAGTGTGGTCTGATTACAAGGTCACTGTCATTTAACATTGTTAAGTATGCTTGAAGGTTGAACTTATCTGTATTGTTTTTCCACAAATCAGATACACCCTCATATGCCGCCATTGTTACACCAAGCTTTGCCTGCTTTTCCTGATTATCCTTTGTTGAAAACCACTCGATAAGCTTCCATGCAGCCTCAGGATTCTTTGTACCGGCATTTGCAGCCCATCCAAGACCGTTATAAAGGCTGACTCTCTTACCTGTAGTTGCATCCTTTGGAAGTACAGCTACATCACAATTTGCAACAAGATACTCATTCTCCTTAAACGGCGCAACCATCCATGAACCCTGTGGGAGCATAGCGATTTTACCTGACTGTAAGAGTACATCTGTACCTGTCTCAGACATTACGGTAGCATCAGGCATAGCATCTTTTCTGAGCTTATCAACAAACTCCATTGCCTTTAATGTATTAGGGTCATCCATCCCTGATTTTTTCTTATCATCTGAAATAACCTTGCCACCCATTGAATATACTATATTGTACCAACCGTCCTGGTTGTTTGAAGGATTCATAGCTGTACCGAACTGGCTTCCGTCAGGCTTTGTAAGCTTTACAGCCGCATCATAGTAATCATCCCATGTCCAGTTCTCATCAGGATATGCAAGACCTGCCTCATCAAACATAGTCTTATTGTACCAAAGCGCTATTGTATCCACATCCTTAGGTATTGCGTAGGTCTTACCGTCATTTACATATAATTCCTTAACATCCTCAGGGAATTTATCCATCTCAAGCTTGTCGCTTGCCTTAATTCTTTCGGTAAGATCCATAAGGATACCGTTTTCCATATATTTTTGTGACTCATTTGAGTGCATCCAGAATACATCCGGCATATCTCCGCCTGAAGCACCTGCCTCAAGTAATGTCCAATATGAGTCCCATGTGATTACCTGAAGATCTACCTGATATCCTGTTTCTGCAGTGAAATCATTTATAATTTCCTGTAATCCGGGCTTTTGTCCGTTATCCCATATAGCCACTGTTATCTTTCCGCCGTCAGCGCTTCCTTGTGAGCTGTCTGCCGCTGCAGATGATTTATCGGCTCCGCCTGATGATCCGCCACAAGCTGCCAAAGATAATACCATCATTGAAGATAGTACTAAACCAAGTAATTTTTTCTTAATCATTTTAAGTCCTCCCTTAAATTTCATGGTCTTATAATAATATAATTATTTTTGGCCTGCATTTCAAAATGTTATATAAATTTGTCAATTTGTAATTAGTTTCAAAGTCTTTGTTTATTTTTATCCCTTTAAAGCGCATTTATATGTACTTTTAATTTTTATACTATATCCACTGATTGTTATTTCGTTAACCAATTATAATTTTGAATGTATTTACGTAAATTCTTTATTGCAATTAAAACTTCAACAAAATAAAATATACCTTATGAGTATATTTTCAATATGTATTTATATTAAAATGGAGAATTATGAAAGGTATAAATTTTAAACTGTTTAACGATCAGACATTCTCTGATTGCTTTATAAATTTTGTAGGTCATGAAGAATGCAGTCCGGGACATAGATTCGGCCCGGCTATAAGACCCTGCTATATAATACATTTTATATTAAGCGGTAAGGGTAAGTTTTTTTGTTCGGATGTAGAGTATGATTTAGGTGAAAATCAGGCTTTTTTAATAGAGCCCAGCGCAATGACTTTTTACCAGGCTGATTTTGAAGATCCTTGGCATTATCTTTGGGTCGCATTTAAAGGTGATAAAGCCGTAGAAATAATGAAACGTATAGGAATAAGCTCCGATAACCCTATTTTAACCGGTAACAGAGAAAAAATAATAGCTATTACAGAAGCAATACTTGATACTGATTCAAGCGGATTTAAAGAGGAATTAAAGAGACAGTCACTTTTATATGAGTTTTTAAGCGATATATGTCCGGATACAATGTATTCGGAATCTTTAAGCCAATCTACAGAGCTTAGGAACAATAATTATCTTGTAAGAGCAGTAGAATTTATTCAGAATAATTTCTACAATCAGATAGGTGTTACCGATGTTTCCTCTCATTTAGGTATAAGCAGAAATTATCTTTTTACACTTTTTAAAAATGCAATGGGACATTCACCATCTGAATACCTGACATATTGTAAACTTAACAGAGCCTGCCACATGCTTGATGACTCCGCTCTGTCTGTAGAAAATGTCGCATATTCTTGCGGCTATGATTCTCTGTCTGTTTTTTCAAAGGCCTTCAAACATAAATACGGTCTGACACCTTCAGTATACAGAAAATTAAAATATGAAAATGATAAAATGTCGGATCTTGAGTTTAACAGATTTATAAAAAATATGGATAAAAAAGCAAAAAATAGCCCGGACTTTTAAATCCGGGCTGTCTTTTAATCTATATAAATTTATCCTAACTGGTTTAATCTGCTGATAAGCTCGTTTACATCTATACCATGTACCATAGCGGCCTCTGCAAGTGACTCCATCTGTGATGAAGGGCATCCGAGGCAGTGCATACCGATATCCATAAGAACGCTTGCTGCAGTAGGGTTCTCAGCGAGTACCTCACCGATAAGCATATCAGGGCTGTACTTTCCGTCAGCAACTTCCTTCTCAACCTTTCCGAAGAAAAGCTCAATATCATCCTCAACTGTTCCGATACCTGCAATACCGAAGTTCTCAACCAATACCTTAGCTACATTTGGTGAGAGGAATCCCGGAAGTGTAGGTCCGAGGTGAATATTCTTCACTCCTAAGTATAAAAGCGCAAGTAAAACGATAACTGCCTTCTGCTCATACCATGCAATATTGAACTCAAGCGGAAGATCATTGATATCATCAAGTCCGAATACTTCCTTAAGCTTAAGTGCGATAACTGCCAATGAATAAGAGTCATTACACTGACCTGCATCAAGAACTCTCGGAATACCACCGATATCTCCAAGGTCAAGCTTATTGTACTTGTACTTAGCACATCCTGCTGTAAGGATAACGGCATCCTTTGGAAGAGCCTTAGCAAAATCTGTATAGTAGTTTCTTGCCTTTGAACGACCGTCACAACCTGCCATTACAACGAACTTTGAAATAGCACCTGTTTTAACAGCATCTACTACCTTATCTGCAAGTGCAAGAACCTGTGCATGTGCAAAACCACCTACAATATTTCCGCTCTCGATCTCAGTTGGAGGTGCACATTTTTTAGCCTGCTCGATGATTTCTGAGAAATCCTTCTCCTCACCGATATCACCTGCGATATGCTTACATCCCGGATAACCTGCTGAACCTGTTGTATAAAGTCTGTCGATATAGCTTGCCTTAGGCGGTACGATACAGTTTGTAGTCATAAGGATCGGTCCGTTAAAACTCTCAAACTCTTCTTTCTGCTTCCACCATGCATTACCGTAGTTACCCTTAAGGTTTGAATACTTCTTAAGTTCAGGATAATACTGACCTGCAAGCATCTCTGAGTGAGTATAAACATCCACTCCTGTTCCCTGTGTCTGCTTTAAAAGCATCTCAAGGTCTCTTAAGTCATGTCCTGAAACAAGAATACCCGGATTTGTACCTACACCGATATCAACTGTTGTAATCTCAGGGTTACCGTAAGCTGTTGTGTTTGCCTTGTCAAGCAAAGCCATTCCGTTTACACCATACTTACCTGTCTCAAGTGTAAGTGCTACAAGCTCATCTACACCGAGAGTATCATCAAGTGTTGCAGCCAATGCTCTCTGTAAGAATGCGTCTACCTCACCGTCATCCTGTAAAAGTGCATTTGCATGCTTTGAATATGCTGAAAGTCCCTTAAGACCGTATATAATAAGCTCTCTAAGGCTTCTGATGTCCTCGTTTTCTGTTGCAAGCACACCTACTGTAGCAGCCTTTGTAAGATACTCGCTCTCATCATATGACTCCCAGAAAGCTGCCTCAGGCAAGAACTCAGGCTGTGAAACCTCTGCAAGAAGTTCCTTCTTAACATCCAATGTTCTCTTGATTCTTGCGATAATAGCATCATTGTCAAAGTTTGCATTTGTAATAGTTATAAAAAGGTTTAATGTAATAAGGTGGTTTACTTCCTTGCTTACTTCCTTTCCTTCTGCACGAAGTCTTGTTGTAACTGCTGATATGCCCTTACTTACATATATAAGTAAATCCTGCATATTTGCAACTTCAGGCTTCTTACCACATACACCTACCTGTGTACATCCTGTATTACCCGCTGTCTCTTGACACTGATAACAAAACATTTTGTTTTCCATTTGTACCTCCTCTTACTATGACTGTTCTACAGTCTATGAGCAATCTGTCTCTACAGATTTAAGTTTATTTTTCTCTTGCATCTTGTGCATGAGTGTATATTAACAGAAAGGAAATCTAAAAACTGTAACCTTAGTTACCGAGCAATGTTTTTTTTTAAAGACTTTTCAGTCCTTCCAGATTTTTTACTATAAGGTCTTTTCTCACAACCTTTATATAACCGTCTTCCTGCATTTTCATAAGTTCTCTTGAGAGTGAAGGCCTTGCAGCATTTAAAAAGTCCGCAAACTCTTCTCTACTCATCTTTAAAGTAACTCTGTCTCTGTCATTCATATTCTGCAATATAAATCTGGCAATCTTCTGCTTCAATGTTGAGCATGACAGTACCTGTAATCTGTTATTTAAATAGTATGTTCTCTCCGCAAATATTGTAAGCAAATTTGAGAGCATTTTATTTTGAAGTGCTGACGGCTTATCTCCAAGTCTTGTAAGATACTCCTTTGGTATCTCTAAAATCTTACTTGGCGCACTTGCACATGCATAATTGGCATATTCATCATAGTTTAAAAATAAAAAAACCTCTCCAAAAAGCTCTCCCGGGTTTGAAAACATTCCCAATATACTTCTTTTTCCGTTCACAGAGTCATTGCCTACCGACACACTACCCTCAACCAACATTGTAATATATCTGGGCTTATCTCCCTGATTGAAAATCATTTCGCCTTTTCTAAAGCCCACAATATCTGCTTTTGCCTCTTTTAAGCAAAGCTCTATTTCCTCTTTAGTCATTCCCCTAAAGAGTGGGGACTGTGTATAACTTCCTGACATATATCTCCTTCAAGCGTCATACCCGCACGCAATCTTTTTCTAGATTCTTGCATAATTCCGTCAATATAATTCAGTTGCACTAAAACTTCTTTTTCTTCTGCCGTTGTTTCGATTATCTTATCAATCCCGCCGTTTTTTATAACAATTCTCTTATCCGCCATCAATGCCAAAAGGGGATCATGAGTAGCCATAAGGACTATCTTATCCTGTGAAATCAAAAGGTCTAAAGCCTTTTTTCTATCTATTCCGGCATTTTCAATTTCATCAATCAAAACGATGGGTGAAGAACTTAACACTGCCGTATCGGCAATCATAAGAGCTCTGGACTGACCTCCGCTTAGAGCTGTAACTGCTGTCTCGGGGGCAAAGCATTCTCCGGCAAGTTTATTTGCTTCATAAAGGATCTTCTCAACCACAGTCTCAATATCCTCCACCATTCTGCTTTCCGCATGCATGGTTATAAATTCACGAGCTGTAAGATCCATAACAAAGTTCATATTTTGTGACAATTGTGCAACTAATTTATTATTTGTAGAATATCGCCATTTCGGATCCGGCTTTTTACCATTTATATATATGGTTCTACCGGTAGGGGTATCATTTTGTGCTGCCCATTCAATGTCAGCCAACAATCTACTCTTTCCGGATCCTGTAGGTCCAACTATAGACACAATTTGTGAAGAAAAAATGTCAAATTTTTCACAATTCTCTCTTTCTCCACTTTTGTTATGACCTGGAAAAATAGTTAAACTTCCTATTTTTTCTTTACTATCACCAAGGAATTGTAGCATTTGCTTGATGAATGTGTCAAGCTGGATTTTTAATTCTTCCTTATTTATTGCTGTTTCTTCAAGTTCTTCTTCGGTAAATCCATCCAAAAAATCAGAAAAAGTTGCATCCAAACTTTTAGTGATATCAAAGCCTGCGCTCTCAAAGAAATCTGTCGCAAAAGGATATTTTTCCAGTAACTCTTTTAATTTTATTTCACTCATTTATTTGCCTCCCATTGCATCTTCTTAGTATTACCTAATTGGTAATCTTCTCCTATTCTGGTTTCTCCCAGACAATAAGAACACATTGCCGAAGGCATTGCAAACCTGAGCTTCATTCCCTGTACCGACTCAATATTTACTTCATTGTCATATATTAATGTAGACAACTCGAATGCACCCTGACCGCTGAGTCCGTTTACATTCATTACTATGGCTCTCGGATTTACCGCACTTACTCTGCCGCTGAATACTTCTCTCTCCGCCTGACTTACTATATCGCCCTTTGTTATGACTACTATATCCGCAGCTTTTAACATAGGTCCTATTTTTTTAGGTGTATTTATACCTGAGAGATTATCTATTACACATACACCTTTTATATCTGTAATATAAGGTGAACAACGATTACAAAGTCCTGCAGACTCTGTAATAAGCAGATCCAGACCTTGTTCCCTTCCCCATTTCACAACGTCTTCAATATTTGATGCAAAGAAATGATCGGGACAAAGTCCTCCCGAAAGTCCTTTCTTTACAGGAATGTTTGCCTTTTCATATATGATATCGTCATCGGTATATAAGCAGTCAAACTTTACAACTCCCGCCTTTATACCTCTATCCTTCATTGCTTCAATAGTTTTTAAAATAACAGAGGTCTTTCCCGACGAAGGAGGACCTGAAAATATAACTAAATTCATATATTAATCTCTCCTTATTCTGTCTGACCGTAAAACCATTTTTCCGTATTTAAAAGGATTTCTCCAATATCATTTGAGTGAATAAACTCCCATCCTGCCCAAAGGAAGTTTTGATCTTCTGCAAGTTTATTATCATATTCAGGATTTGTCTGTGGGAATTTACCGTCTGCACCCAATATATCCGCCACTTCTTTTGATAAAAGGAAATCTATTAAAGGTTTACTGTTATCATAGTTTTTCTTTCTTGTCAAAAGGAATACAGGACTTATTATAGCTCCGTCCTTTGGCCAAACTACTGTAAGGTTTGAATTTTCCTTTATGGTCTTTGAAAAGAAATAAGGCATAATACTTACTGCAGGTGTATTAAAATCTTTTCTTCCTCCTGTCTTTACCATCTGTGCCGGATGCATTGACTTTAAAAGACCTCTTCCAAGTGCCTCAACAGCTTCCCTTCCGTATTTTGAATATATTCCAAGCATAATCGCATTAAACATATCCAAATCCGAGGTAGGAAGTGCTATGGAGTTTTCAAATTCAGGCTTAAACAGATCCTCCCATGAGGTAGGTAAACTTCTGTCTCCCAGTACGTCTTTATTTACAATAAAAATTGCAGGAACAACACCTATTATAGAATATTCTCCTTTCGGATCCTTTAAGGAAATCATTCCGTTATCTAGAGATTTATTTAATTTTCCCTGTCTATAGTCTATAAAAACACCCTTATCTCTGAATTTACCCATCAACTTCTTATCAAAAAACAGATTAAATCCTGCTGACATATATACATCCGACAAATCGTCTTCTGTCTTTGCATTCCTTATCTCTTCTTCAATAACTTCCATTCCCATACTTGCAGCATTCAGATTGTAGTTGATTTCATAGTTCTGACTTTCCACAAACTTTTCAAATCTCTCTATAAACTGCATTCTTACAGGACATGGCAATATTCCCTTTATAGAGGTCTTTGCATTTTCATCCTGATTTCTTACAATGCCGTTATTATCGGACATCACAGTCTTTCTCTCTATGGCCTCTACAAGTTGCTTTTCAAATACCTCAACATTTATATTCTTACTCTTTAATGCGGTTTCAAGGCTGAGAAGTTTACCCATTGATTTTCTCATCATATCGTTTTTTAGATTCTCAAATCCTGCACCTGCCAATACTTCTATAAGCTCAGGGTACTTTTCCGTAACATCATATACTTTATCTTTTATATCAAAGTATTTATTCATAATAACTCCTTTAACTGATTAAACAAAGCCGGATAAGAAAGTCCCGGCTAATACTATAGGTAAATCATATTCTAGTTTGAGTACGGTAAAAAATCTGTAACCGATGTTAATTAAACAAGTATTTATTATGTTTATAGTATACAATAATCGGCTTTATGATCTAAAAAGTTGTTTTAGGAAATATATATTTTACAACAAATATTCGTTATAATAAAGCTTATATCAGTATTTTTTTATTATTTGGGGGAATAAAATGAATAGAGAAAAGATTCAGGCTTTTTTGGCATTATTTACTGCTACATTTTTCTGGGCCTCAGCCTATATTTTTGTAAAACAGCTTTTAGAAGATGTGTCACCTTATATGATATTATCTTTAAGATTTTCTTTTGCCGCAATAATACTTGTATTTATTTATAATAAAAAGCTCTTGAAGATTAATTTTGAAATATTAAAAGCCGGTATAATAATGGGCATATTTCTTTTCGGAGAATTTTTTACATTTACAGTCGGCTTACAGTATACAACAACTTCACGCTCGTCTTTACTTATTGCATCGTATATTATACTGTTGCCTCCCGCATACCTTGTTATAATGAGAAAAAGGCCCTCATTATCCGATATAATTGTTTCAGTTATCTGTATGATAGGCGTATCCTTTATTTTAGGTAATAATCTTGGAAGCTTTCATATCGGTGATATATATTGCATACTTTGCGCTGTTGACTATGCTTTGTATATTGTTATTTCATCAAAGTACTCAAAACTTTATGATTCGGGAATATTGAATGTATTGCAGGTTTCCACTACAGCCGTTCTTTCTATCCTGTCATTAGTTTTAATAGGAAATAACAGGTTTTCCTTAAGTCCGGCAGACAGCTTTCAGTTAATATATCTTACCATATTTTGTACAACCTTACCTTTCTTTTTAATATTGTACGGTATGAAACATGTATCCGCCACAACAAGCGGAGTATTGCTCTCTCTTGAAAGTGTGATGGCTGCGTTTATGGGAATAATACTTTTACACGAGTCTTTTACTCCGAATCTCATTATAGGAGGAGCTATTGTAATATTTTCCTTTATATTGTCCGAAGTTTTACCTAAGATTATTAGAAATTGAATCGGATATTTTAAACAGTACTTTTATTATCATCCTGATTCCTGATAAATTAAAAAATACAAAAAAAGCACAAATCCTTCATTATAAGGACTGTGCTAAATTTCAAACTGCCGCAGACCGGAATCGAACCGGTACGGGTATTTCTACCCACGGGATTTTAAGTCCCGGGCGTCTGCCTGTTCCGCCACTACGGCATAAAAGCGACCCGAATCGGACTCGAACCGACGACCTCCGCCGTGACAGGGCGGCGCTCTAACCAACTGAGCCATCGGGCCATAATATTAAGATATAAATATCTTAGCTCCCTGAGTAGGACTCGAACCTACGACACTGCGGTTAACAGCCGCATGCTCTACCGACTGAGCTATCAAGGAATATTGCCCTTAGAAAACTAAGGGCAGTGGAGCTTCAGGGACTCGAACCCGGGACCGATCGGTTATGAGCCGATTGCTCTAACCAACTGAGCTAAAGCTCCCAATAAAGGCTTTCGCCAATGACCCCAACGAGATTTGAACTCGTGTTACCGCCGTGAAAGGGCGATGTCTTAACCGCTTGACCATGGGGCCGAACACTGTAATATTTTACTCTTTGTACAATAAAATGTCAAGTATTTTTTTTATAAAAGGTAACACTATGAACTTACTTCGTAAGTTCAAGTACGCTATTTTTCTAACTTTGTACTTCGCTTTGCTCGTACCCACTAAGAAAAATATGTGCCTTCAAAACTGCCTACCAAACTTAAAAATAAATTCCTTATCCTTTTGGTTAAACCCTCGACCTATTAGTAACCATCAACTTAATACATTACTGTACTTACATCTTGGCCCTATCTACCTCGTAGTCTTCAAGGGGTCTTACTGTTTTCACATGAGATATCCCATCTTGAGGGGGGCTTCACGCTTAGATGCCTTCAGCGTTTATCCCGTCCCGACATAGCTACCCTGCCATGGAGTCACTCTCCAACAGGTACACCAGCGGTCAGTCCGTCCCGGTCCTCTCGTACTAAGGACGGCTCCTCTCAAATATCTTACGCCCACGCCGGATAGGGACCGAACTGTCTCACGACGTTCTGAACCCAGCTCGCGTACCGCTTTAATGGGCGAACAGCCCAACCCTTGGGACCTGCTACAGCCCCAGGATGCGATGAGCCGACATCGAGGTGCCAAACCACTCCGTCGATGTGAACTCTTGGGAGTGATAAGCCTGTTATCCCCAGGGTAGCTTTTATCCGTTGAGCGATGGCAATCCCACTTTATGCCACCGGATCACTAAGTCCTACTTTCGTACCTGCTCCACCCGTCGGTGTCGCAGTCAAGCTCCCTTCTGCCTTTGCACTCTTTGAATGGTTTCCGACCATTCTGAGGGAACCTTCGAGCGCCTCCGATACTCTTTCGGAGGCGACCGCCCCAGTCAAACTCCCCGTCTGGCATTGTCCCCCGGCCGGATTACGGCCGCAGGTTAGAAATCCAGCAATACAGGGGTGGTATCCCAACGGCGACTCTGCATAAACTGGCGTCCATGCTTCTATGTCTCCCACCTATCCTGTACGAGTATTACCGAATCCCAGTACCAAACTGGAGTAAAGCTCCATGGGGTCTTTCCGTCCTGGCGCAGGTAACCAGCATCTTCACTGGTACTTCAATTTCACCGGGTGCATTGTTGAGACAGCGCTCAAATCATTACGCCTTTCGTGCGGGTCGGAACTTACCCGACAAGGAATTTCGCTACCTTAGGACCGTTATAGTTACGGCCGCCGTTTACCGGGGCTTCAATTCAAAGCTTCGTTTCCTGACTTCTCCTCTTAACCTTCCGGCACCGGGCAGGCGTCAGCCCATATACTTCACCTTGCGGTTTCGCATAGACCTGTGTTTTTGCTAAACAGTTGCTTGAGCCTTTTTTCTGCGACCACTATTCCTAGTGGCACCCCTTCTCCCGAAGTTACGGGGTCATTTTGCCGAGTTCCTTAACAATGCTTCTCCCGCCGGCCTTAGGATTCTCTCCTCATCTACCTGTGTCGGTTTGCGGTACGGGTACATATAACACAATAGCGGCTTTTCTTGACGGCTCCCTAACCGACTTCCCTACTAATTTTCGGTACGCATCACGTTTTCCCCTTGCATGGTGGTTTTTCCTCCCATACAGGTACTTCGCTTGCCCCGGTTTTTGTCCTCCCGGGTTCGGTTTTTAGTCTCCGTGTCCCCACAGTTCTGATTATATGTAGTACAGGAATCTGTACCTGTTATCCATCGACTACGTCTTTCGACCTTGCCTTAGGCCCCGACTTACCCTGAGTAGATCAGCTTTACTCAGGAAACCTTAGATATTCGGCCAAGAGGATTCTCACCTCTTTCTCGCTACTCATTCCGGCATTCTCTCTTCTTATTACTCCACCATTCCTTCCGGTATGGCTTCTACGCCTCTAAGAATGCTCCTCTACCAATGTATAATATACATTCCTAGGCTTCGGTGTTGTGTTTAGCCCCGGACATTTTCGGCGCAGGACCTCTCGACTAGTGAGCTGTTACGCACTCTTTTAATGTATGGCTGCTTCTAAGCCAACATCCTAGCTGTCTTCGAAATCCCACATCCTTTTCCACTTAACACACACTTTGGGACCTTAGCCGTAGGTCTGGGCTCTTTCCCTTTTGACTACCCAACTTATCTCGTGTAGTCTGACTCCCGTCAATCATCTAGCCGGCATTCGGAGTTTGATATCTCTTGGTAGGCTTTGACGCCCCCGCAAAAATTCAGTGCTCTACCTCCGGTAGACTAATAACGAGGCTAGTCCTAAAACTATTTCGAGGAGAACCAGCTATCTCCGGGTTCGATTGGAATTTCTCCCCTATCCACACCTCATCGCCACCCTTTTCAACGGATGTGCGTTCGGTCCTCCATTCACTTTTACGCGAACTTCAACCTGGACATGGATAGATCACCCGGTTTCGGGTCTACACATACTGACTAAACTCGCCCTATTAAGACTTGGTTTCCCTTCGGCTCCGTATCTTTAATACTTAACCTCGCCTGTACATGTAACTCGCCGGACCGTTCTACAAAAAGTACGCGGTTCACCTTTCGGTGTTCCACAGTTTGTAAACATAGGGTTTCAGGTTCTTTTTCACTCCCCTCCCGGGGTTCTTTTCACCTTTCCTTCACAGTACTATACGCTATCGGTCACTGACTAGTATTTAGCCTTGGGGGGTGGTCCCCCCTGCTTCCCACAAGGTTTCTCGTGTCTCGTGGTACTCCGGATACTGCTGGATTCAATATATTTTCCCTTACACGGCTCTCACGCTCTTTGGCCCGCTTTTCCAAAACGGTTCAGGTAATATATCTTACTCGTGTTGCAGTCCTCTACCCCGCAGTGCACGCACCACGGTTTGGGCTCTTACGATTTCGCTCGCCGCTACTTTCGCAATCACTGTTGTTTTCTTTTCCTCCGGCTACTTAGATGTTTCAGTTCACCGGGTTCCCCTCTGTACGTTATGTATTGGCGTACAGATACTTGGAGTTCTTCCAAGTGGGTTTCCCCATTCAGACATCTGCGGATCACTGAATATGTGCTTCTCCCCGCAGCTTTTCGCAGCTTGTCACGTCTTTCTTCGGCTGTCAGTGCCTAGGCATCCACCCTACGCTCTTTATGTTTAACCTCTTAAATCTTTTAGATTTAGTGTTTTGTATGACACTAGCGTGTATCATACACTTTGTTTAAAAATTTATTTTTGTTATTAAATATTAATTACTTAAAGCAATTAATACCTCGGATGTCTAATTATAAAATATTTATATAATTTCTCGTTTGGTATGCAGTTTTCAAGGTACATCATGCAGAGAACTTCTCTGCAAATGAGACTTAAAGATTCGAACTTCAACATCTTTCATCCTCTCCAAAGGAATATCTGATGTAGTCCCCACTTGTGGTAACACCATTGCTCCGCTTCGCTGCGCAAGGTGTGCTTTTTCACTAAGATTCAAGCTTCGCTTCGCTTGCTTT